>CAWHNA010000001.1:0-988469 GCA_963830585.1 uncultured Chloroflexia bacterium
TTGGCGACCGGGAAAGACGTCTGTCCCTCCTGGCCTCCCAGCGGTTTGCTGACCCTCCCTCAGGGCCTGATGCGCTCCTGTGACCCGTGGTTCTACCACATCGGTTACACCCTTTACAGCGATGGCAAGGGCACTCCCATTTCCGATATGGCCAGATCTTTGGGCTCGGGAACGCCACCGGGATCGAGCAGGTGGCCGAATCGGACGGCACCATCCCCAACCCCACCGACGGCACCAATGCCACCAGCATCGCCATCGGCCAGGGTGACGTGCAGGTCACACCGCTGCAGGTGGCAACATTCATGGCCGCGGTCGCCAACGGCGGCACGCTTTACCGCCCGCAGTTGGTGGAAAAGGTCCAGCCCGTCAGCGGTGATGCGATCACCATCTTCCAGCCCCAGGCGAACGGCACCCTGCCCGTCACGACTGCAAACTTGAAGGTCATCCAGGATGCCATGCGCACCGTGGTCACTGACCCGAAAGGGACGGCCTATTCCAGGTTTGTGGGCTTCCCATTCCCTGTGGCTGCCAAGACCGGCACCGCCGAAAGCGGCGCGACGGACCCGCATGCCTGGTTCGCCGGGTACAGCCTGGCCGACCTGCCCGACAAGCCCGATATTGCCGTGGCAGTGATCGTCAACAACCAGGGCGAAGGTGCCACCTGGGCGGCGCCCATCATGAGGCGGGTGATGGAAATTTACTTCAACGGAAAACCACAGACGATCTACCCGTGGGAATCCGGTTTTGGCGTGGTCAACCCCGATTACGGCGTACCACAACCGACCCCCACCCCGGGTCCGTAAAGGTATGTCCCGGCCCGACCTCCCGCCGCACCCCTTGCCCCGCTCCCCCGGCAAGACACCGGACTCATCGTCCGTTCCCAGTCGGGCTTCTTCAGCGTGCAGACCGAAAACGGCACATTTACCTGTCACCTGCGCGGCCGCCTCAAGCAGGGTAAAGCCGTGGGCGATATCGCCGCGGTGGGCGACCGGGTGCAGGTCACCTGTGTGCCGGACGGGACGGGGAGTATCGAAGCTGTCGAACCGCGCCGCAGTTCCCTGGTCCGGCTCGACCCGCGTCCCCAGGGAGTGTACCAGCAGGTCATTTTAGCCAACCCCGACCAGGCCGTGTTCGTTTTCGCCTGCGCACGTCCCGTCCCCCGCCTGCGCATGCTGGACCGGTTCCTGGTCATTGCCGAAAAGCAGCGGCTGCCGGCGATCATCGTGGCCAACAAGATCGACCTGGTGGGGCTGGAACAGGCTGAGAAGTTGTTCGGCTTCTACCCGCCCATCGGATATCCGGTCATTTATACCTGCGCCGACACCTGCCCTGGCGGGCGGTGCCAGGGAGACCGGCCAGGGCGTGGATGAATTGCGGGAGCGGCTTGATCCGGCAAAGTGTCTGCAATGGCTGGACCGAGCGGCGTGGGTAAATCCAGCCTGCTCAACGCAGTCCAGCCGGGGTTGGGGCTGGCAGTGCGGGAGATCAGCGCGGCGTTCAATAAGGGACGTCACACCACCAGCGTTCGCCAATTGTTCCCACTGGAGGGCGGCGGTTACGTGGCCGATACGCCCGGCTTGCGCTCGCTGGCATTGTGGGACACCGAACCGGAGGAACTGGATGGCTATTTCCCCGAACTGGCTCCGCTGGTGTCTGCCTGCCAGTTCAACGATTGCAGCACAAGACCGAGCCGGGCTGTGCGGTGCGGGCTGCCGTGCAGGCGGGCAGGGTGCATCCCCAGCGGTATGAATTCGTATTTGAGATTGCGCGCTGGAGAAGAGTAAGATCCTGGAAAGCATTGACCCGACGATCAAACATGGATAAAAACTGGAACCTTCTCGGACACGAATGGGCGGTGGAGATGCTCAAGCAGCATCTCACCCGGGATTCCGTCCGGCATGCCTACCTGTTCACCGGTCCTCCCGGGCTGGGACGACGCACCCTGGCGCTGCGCTTTGCCCAGGCTTTGAACTGCCCGACCCCGTCCGCTCCCGGCGAACCGTGCGGAAAATGCAAAACCTGCCGGCAGATCGAGCGGATGCAATATACCGACCTGGTGGTAGTTCAAGCTGAAAAGGAAGGCGGCACGCTGAAGGTGGAACAGATCCGCTCCCTGCGGCAGACACTCTCGCTGAAACCATACCAGGGAAAATACCGCGTGTCGCTTTTGCTGCGCTTCCAGGAGGCCAGCCCAAGCGCCGTCCAACGCCCTGCTCAAAACTCTGGAAGAAGCCCCGTCGCATGATATCTTGATCCTGACCGCAGACAACGCCGAACAGCTTCTGCCGACCATCGTCTCACGCTGTGAGACCTTGCGGCTGCGCCCGCTGCCGGTGGAGGCGGTGGAAGCATATCTGAAAGGGTGCAACGCGGATGACTCAACCGCCCGCCTGCTGGCGCATATCTCCGGCGGACGACCCGGGTACGCCCTGCGGTTGATGCAGGACAAGGATGCGCTTAAATCCCGGGCGAGGCCGGTTGGACGAGATGCAAACCCTGCTCCGTTCCACCCGCGTGAACGCTTTGCCTACGCAGAAAAACTGACGGAGCGGAAAAGGAAAGACGCCGAGGCGGAAGAAAGCTTTCCGGAATACCCTGCTCCTGTGGCTCTCGTTCTGGCGGGATGTGCTCCTGCGCGCCTCCGGTTCAGGGTCTCCGCTCACCAACGTGGACTACAGCGCGGCGGTTGATTCTTTGGCTGCCACGCTGACCCTGGCTGGAGCCCGCAAATTGGTCAGCGACGCAGAGGGGGCCATCGACAAACTGGAGCGCAACGTCAACGCCCGCCTGCTGGCGGAAGTGGTTTTACTGGATTGGCCGAAGATTGCATGAGAAATAAACGTCCCAACCACGAAGCACGAAGGCTCAAAGAAACTTTGTAATTCCCCAAGGAATTTGCGGCTTTCTGCTTGTAATATTCCTGCCTCGTGGTTCCTTTTCTTCGTTGCTGCACCGATCCTCGCTTCCTGTACCCCCGCTCCAACACCCGCCCCAACCTCCACTGTAACGGAAACTCCCCTCCCATCGCTGACGCCGACCACCACGTTCACCCCCATACCAACACCCACCATAACGCCCACACCCGAACCAGCCTGGTATACACCGCTCGACCCGTCATTGGGCAGCTTGAAATTACCAATACGCCGAGGTGGTGAATCAACGGCACGGGTCTACATCACTCTCCAGGACGCGATAGCGAAAAACGGAAATTTCGGCTATCTGCCAAACTATCCGTGCTTACGTGGCTTACACCACCACCGAACCAGTGCGACGGCCGCACTTATTTTTATGACCCGGTATACGGCTGGATGGATGGGGCGGACCTGCAAGCCCTGACCCCGTCACCTTCACCGGCTTCCAGCTTACCCGCGCTGTGACCTTCCGCTTCGGCTGGGTGCTGGCTGATACCACCAGCGTCAACGCAGCCGGGACACCCATCCAGGCGTACACCCGTTACCAGGTGGTGCACGAGGTGCCGGCGGTTACTCAAAACCCTGGTTATATCGCGGTCGGCACGGACGAATGGCTGCCGAAGGAGGAGGTCGCGCTGGTAGACCCGCAGGTCCCGGCGGATGCGGGAGCAGGCACCTGCCGCTTCATCTATGTCAACCTGGCCGAGGCAGACGCTGACCGTTTACAAGACTGCAAGCCTGAGTTTGCCACCCTGGTCTCATCCGGAAAAAATTCGTGGACGTTCGAGGGCCGTTTCAACATTCTCTAAAAGGTGGACTACAGTTCCATCTTGCCCCCCGCCACTTCCACCAGCGATTATTACATTGAGGGCGTACCTTATTTCATGACCTATGCCGGCAATTTCGGCTTCCACGGAGCTTACTGGCACGATAATTTTGGGACCGCCGCCTCGCACGGCTGCATCAACCTGTCACCGGCGGACGCCAAATGGCTGTACGATTGGGCCGGGATTGGGGAGCGGGTGATCATCAGCGCGGGGAAATAAAAACTGGTTCAAGGCTGTCTCTGGCACTTCTGCAGCAGGTCCTTTTTGCGACGCTCTCCCGGCCAGGGTTGCCAGCACTGCGCCCAACGCGAACAGGACGATGTTCAGGATGAAGGGCAAGCTCTTATTGAGTTCAGAAGAGCATTCCTGGCGATCCAGCCGAATGGGGAAGTTATCAGGATCGTGCCAACATAAATGATCGATTGGATGCGGGCACGTTCCTTTGGATCAATTGTCAGCACGACCATCCTGTCCACGAGAGGACTGACGGTGGCGAAGCAGCACGCTTCCAGGAATACGCTTATGACGAGGAAGAAATACCCCTGGTCTGGAGCGGTGACCAGGAGGAACTGGCTGAGGACATAGCCGAGAAAACCGAACAACAGCGGCAGCTTGAAGTGCATTTTGCCGATGCGCGGCATCACCACAAAAAAGAATACCAGCATGATGGCCGATTTGATAAATGGAAAGATAAGCCAGGTTCTGGGCCGGGACGTGCAGTTTCTCAGTCACAATGATTGCCCAGAAGCTCCCGCTGATCATCGAGGAAATGCCGAGCACAAGCAGGATCCCGGCAGTGTAGAGCGTCTGCGGAGAATGGAGCACGGTGCGGAAAACACCTTTATACTCGCCCAGCACGTCAAAGATGCTTTGGTGGCGCGTCTCATGCATGCGGACTTTACCCTGCCGGGTCTCTTCCGTCATCCGGTAGGTGACGATCGCCTTCAGGGTAAACATGATTGCTGCAAAGATGTATAGCCCGCGCATGGTCGGAACGAGCGAAAAAGCAGCGATGAATGCTCCTGCCAGTGGTGCGATAAAGCCGACCACAATATTGGCGATGTAGATCCAGCTATAAATATCGACCAACTGACCTTGATCGGCGTCTTCCACCAGCAGGCAGGTCCATGAATTATGGGTGACACGCCAAAGGCTGTTGATCACGGCCGCCGCCAGGAAATACCAGTAATTCTGAGCCAGGGCTGAGATCAGCGCCGGAACACTCCACGACAGGATATCAAAGATCAGGGTGGTGCGCCTTCGCCCCAATTTATCGGTGACTACGCCGCTCAACAGCGCCATGATGATCTGAAACCCCCAGCTGATGCTTACGGTAAGACCGATCTGTTTATCAGACAGGCCAAGAGCCAGCATATAAATCGAAACATACGGAGCATAAAGGTTGTAAGGGATGCCCCACATTGGCTCTGTATAACACAACCCCGCGCGGGTTCCCGCGCAGGCTTTTCAGGGTGGTGATCAACGAGTGATTATTCAAACAGGGTACTCCTGGCCGTCGTCCAACGGCATTCCATTGAGATGCATCCCGTCTCTGAAGGGATTACCTTCCTGCAGGGGGTGAGAGATTGTCAGCGCAGGGGAATACTATCTATCCCTGTTCGAAATCTGGCATAAAAAATTCTTAACTGCGGCTGGAATGATCCGCTTGTCTCCGCTCGCGCCTGCGCCGGTACTGCTCGTGGATCTCCCCCACGTGTTCCACCTTCTCGGCGATGGCGGCTTCCAGCCAGTATTTCCCCTTTTCTGCCGTGCCCAGGCTGCCCGCCCCATATGCGCCGGTGCGGGTATCGTCCTCCCAGGGCGGGTTGGCGGTCAGCGCGCCGCCTTCGATCCAGTCCATGTAGTAATTGGGGGTGGTGATGAAATCGGTCTCATCCACGGCACGTTCCAGGTGGACGAGTTCCGGGCGCAGATGCAGGATGAGTGAAGTCTCCAGCTCGCAGGCGTGACCCATCCCGCCCAGCTTGGACTGGCGTTTGGCTTCCAGCGCGGCCACGCCTTTCGGCCCGGAAAGATACAGGAATGCCGTGGCGCAAAATATCTGCGGGTATTTCTCCCCGGCGTATTTGACCACGTTCACCAGAAACGACGAATTGCCGCCGTGCCCGCTCATCAGGTAGAAGCGGTTGAAACCGTCCTTGACGAGCGTGTCGATCACTGCCAGCCAGAAGTCCTCGAAGGCCCGCCCGCCCACGTTGAAGGTGCCGGGGAACGAGCGCCGGTGTGTGCTCACTCCGTAGGGGAAGACCGGCAGGGAAAATGCCTGCTCCGGAATGGCCCGGGCGGTGCCTCTGCCGATGGCCTCGATGATGAGCGTGTCGGTGGACAGCGGCGCATGATAGCCGTGCTGTTCGGTATGACCGATGGGCAGGATGACCACCTTGTCACGCTCCCCGGGAGCGCCAGGGGAGCCCCGTCCTTGCCTGGCAATTCCACGCTAGGGATGCCTGGTCCCAGGTCCAGCCCCGGCGGCGTCAGCACATGCACGGAGGTAAACCCGTCTTCCATCAGGTTCCCGAGCAAGTTGTGTACCAGGGCAATGAAAACCTGGTCGTGCACCTCCAGTCCGCTCCCCTTCCAGCCGAAGGGGATGGCCGGCAGGATGCCAACTGGCTGGGTTGCCTTCAACAGGGCGGAGACAGAATCTCGGGTCCGTCATGCTGCCGAGCGGCAGCACCAGGGGTGTGTCACGCGGCAGTGCGGCCACTTCAGGCCAGGTTAATTCTTCAAAACGGAAGTACCCAGGCATGGTCATATATATTTCTCTTAAGGTGTCTTGACATCCCAGACCTCTGAGTTCCAGTCCATATTGCTCATGTAGCTGAAGGGACCGGGGATAAAGCGGTCACCAATACCATAGACCTGGGCACGCACGTACATCATGATGACATAGTATTGATCATAGATGTACTTCTGCAGAGCATCCAAGGCGGTCTTACGCACCGCCGGGTCAGCGGAAGCATTGACCGCCAGCATCAGCTGGTCCAG
Organism: uncultured Chloroflexia bacterium; assembly: GCA_963830585.1. Lineage (GTDB taxonomy): Bacteria > Chloroflexota > Anaerolineae > Anaerolineales > Villigracilaceae > UBA877. The sequence continues at coordinate 6,749 of CAWHNA010000001.1, forward strand.
GGCGGGATCGCAGATGTGGTAGTAATTGCGTCCACCCGGGTTGGCAGCAGATGGGACGGACGCGCACGAATAACTGTCGAGGACGCCTGCCATCGGGTCGGGGTAAAATGAGTTGGAGTAACCAGCCATGTCGAATTTGCCAGTGGCCATATCACCGCCATTCGAATAGGTGGCAAAGAATTTCCCGGCTGGAACGGAAACTGGTTTGAAATCGATCCCGATCTTGAACAGGTCCGACTGGGCAGCCATGGCAACCGTCGACCTGGATCTGTATCATCGAGGTCTCGAAGCCAAAGGATAGCCTGACATCCTTGCCGTCGCACATGCCGTGGCGAATACCGTCCGCGCCTGTACCAGGTAGCCGGCTTCGTCCAGGAGTGCCTTGGCATCGTCAGGGTCGTATGGATCGGGCATCAGGCTGGTATTGGTCCAGGTGGAGTTCGGCCATTGGGTCGCAGGGACCTTGGTGGCGTCGTTCAAAAGCGCATCGGCGATGACCTGGCGCTCGATGCCCAGGGTGATGGCCTTGCGGACGCGTACGTCCTTGAACGGGCAGAACCCATTTCGGTCACTCTTGCGGGATGCTTCCGTCCGCCACGGTCGCACCAGCGGTGGTGCCCAGGTTGAAGATGTATTGTTCGAAATCAAACCCGGGCTTGACCTGCAAATGGATGGCTGGCTCGAGGGGCATCAGGGTGGGGATATCCGATTCGGAGAAACCCGGATACCAGTCCACATCGCCGGTCTGCAGGGCAGCCAGGGCGGTTTCAGAGTCGGGTACGAACATTGATCATGAGCGGACCAAGCCTGGGGCGACCCGAAAAGAAGTTTGGGTTGGGAAAGGACCATATGATCGCCAGCCACCCATTCCGTAATAACCCATGGACCGGATGCGACAGTCGGCCAGTGAATAAAAGGATCGTTCTCCAGGGCGGTCTTGCCTTGCAGGATATGCTGCGGCAGGATAGCGCCGCGTTATCCGGGCCCTGGGTGAAGGAGGGTCTGCCATGCCGGGAACAACTCGCTGAAGTGGAGCACAACAGTTGTCGCGTCAGGGGTATCTATGCCTGAGATTTTATCGTACCCTGCATGCTGAGCGGGGTATTCTTGGATCCATGACGGACTGCCAGGTGAACAGGACGTCTGCGGAGGTGAGTGGCTGCGCCATCCGACCACAGCAGGCCGGGCTTGAGTTTCCAGGTGATGGATAGACCGTCGGGGGAGATACCTCCGTTGGTAGCGCTCGGTACGTCCGCGGCAAGCTCGGGTACGAAGTTGCCCAGGTAATCCCATTCTCCCAGGCCGGCAAGGGTCAACTGGGTGATGCGGAAAGCCTCCTGCATCCCGGTGTAATACGGAACGATGGTATCGGGTTCCTGCAACCCACGCGCCGGTGACGGATTTCCGCCATTCGGGTAGGGAATGGGACCGCTTGTAACGGGGGTTGTGTGGAAGGCTCTGCTGTGGAGAGGACCACGGTTGCTGGAATCACGCTGGTGATTGCGGGACCGCAGGCTGCTGTAAACAGGCAGGTTACAATGAACACTGGCAGGGGCGAAAGCAATGAGCGCCTAACCATCATTCTCCTAAGGATTGCAAATTCATGTGGAATGAATCCGGGTTGGAAATTAGTGAATAATCCCCGCCTTCCACAATTTATTCCGAGGGTAAGGAACATTATACAATTCTTTGGGTAGATCGTATAAGCTTGATGGATTGATCGAGGCGTCGTGGTTAATAATGATAAGAAAAGATCAGCCAGCTTTTGGAAAACAACGCCCCACGGGATGATCGTGGGGCGTGCCTGACAATGATCGTTGGCTCAATCTTGATTACCCGCTGGCATGGGCGAGCCGCGGGTCGAGGGCATCGCGCAAGCCGTCTCCTAGAAGATTGAATGAAAGCACGGTCAGCATAATTGCCAAGACCGGGATAAAAGACCAGGTGGGGTGCGGTAAAGACCTGGTTGCGTTCTGCGCCGAGCATGGAGCCCCATTCGGGCGTCGGCGGTTGCGCTCCCAGACCCAGAAAGGAAAAGGCGGCGGCGTCGAGGATGGCAGTGGCAATACCCAGTGTGCCCTGGACGATCAATGGGGTCAGAACGTTGGGCAGGATGCGCCGGAATAAAGATCTCGATCGTGTTGCCGCCAATGGCTTTCGAGGCCGAGACGTAATCGATCTCACGGACCGATCAATCACGCTGGACGCGCACCACGCGTGCATAAGAAGGGATGGAGACGATGCCAATGGCCAGCAGGGCATTGATCAGCCCTGGACCGAGCATGGTTACGATGGCAATGGCCAGCAAAAGGGAGGGGAAAGCCAGCAGCACGTCCATGACGCGCATGATGATATTATCCACCCAGCCGCCGACGTACCCGGCAATGCACCCAGGAAGGTACCGATGATGATGGCAAAGGTCACCGTTGATAAACCGATCATCAGGCTGAGGCGCGCCCCATAAAGCATTCGGCTGAATTCATCGCGCCCGTTGCCGTCTATGCCCATCAGGTGCTGCGGCTGGTCCGCCGGGCAGCCAAACAGGTGGATGCAGGGAGCCTCGCGCATGGTCACCGGTTCTATTCCGATCAGGGGAGTGTATGGATCGTAGGGAGCCAGCCATTGGGCCGTCAGGGCAATGAATACCAGGAAACCCAAAATCCCCATCCCCACCAGGGCAGACTTACGCCGGAACAAACGCCGCCAGGTGATCTGCCACAGGCTGACCGATTAATTGAGATTGCCTTCGCTGTCCAGTTTGGCAATGGGTGCTTCAGTTAGCGTCATGAAGGATCCTATTTCAACTGAACACGCGGATCCAGGTAGGCGTACGAAATATCAACGATCAGGTTAAAAGGAACGAAGAAAATGGCGATCACCACCGTGAAAGCCTGCACGATGCCGTAGTCGCGGGCAGTGATGGCATCGTACAAGGTTCGTCCCATTCCAGAAAGGTTGAAGACCGTCTCGGTCAGCACCGCGCCTCCCAGCAGTCCGCCCAGTTCCAGACCGATCACAGTGACCAGTGGGAGCAGGGCATTGCGGAAGGCATGCTTGAGAACCACCTTGCTCTTTCTCAGGCCCTTGGCACGTGCCGCACGGATGTAATCCTGGTCGAGTACATCCAGCATGCTCGAACGGGTCATGCGAGCGATCAGGGCCATCGGGATGGTACCGAGGGCCATGGCCGGCAGGATCAGGTGCTTGACCGCATCTCCCAGCAAGGCCCAGTTGCCGGTCAGGATGGCATTGAGGATGTTCAGTCGGCTGATGAATTCAACTACAGCAGCCAGAAAACCCTGCTTCCGGGACCTTCAACCCCCAGACTTGCGCGAAGGTGGGAGCCAGATGCACCCGCCGTCAGGCGTCCCGAAGGGGGCAGCGCCAATGGCGTATCCCTTGAGCAAAATGGAAAAGACAAATGCCAGCATCAACCCCAGCCAGAAGACCGGCATTGAGACACCAATGTTGGCCCAAGTCATGGTCACCACGTCGACCCAGGAGTTGTGCCGCACCGCCGAGATAATTCCAAGAGGAATACCGATGACGATACTGAGGATAAGTGCACAAAAAGTAAGTTCGATGGTGGTGGGCAGGCGTTCGACCAGCAATTGGCCGACGGTCTCACTGTAACGGAATGACACCCCAAAGTCACCGTGGACAATTTCGTTCACGTAAACCCCAAACTGGACCGGGATTGGCCGGTCGAGTCCATGGCGGTGCAGAAATTCGTTACAGATCGCATCCGTGGCCCTTTCACCCAGTACGGCCCGGCAGGGGTCGCCTGGAAGCAGGCGGGCCAGGGCAAAAGTGGCAAAGAGAATCCCGATGAGAACGGGAATACTGGATAAAAAGCGGCGCAGGATATAAGTGAACATCGTTTTCCCGAGAACCCCCGGTGAGACAATTCCTCACCGGGGGTCATAACAGGTTAACGTTTACAGCAACAGTCATCTCATCTATTTGGCGTTCAGGAATGCAGCGAACAGCGTGGACATGTAATAAAACTCGCCGGTGTTGCCCACGTGCAGTGGGTTGGAAGCATCCCACTGGACAATGAAGGTCTCCACAACGTCGTTGGCATTCATGGTGGTGCCGTCATGGAACTTGACGTTTTGGCGCAGAGCGCAGGTCCATTCGGTCAGGGCGGTGTTGGGCGTGCAGGCGGTGGCAAGGACGGGTATGACCTCGGTGGTGCCGGTCTTGAAGCCGTACAGGCCTTCGGTGATCTGGATGTAAGGACGCAGCGACTCACCGTCGCTCTCATCCGCACCGTAGAGGGAGATTGGTTCGGCGTTCTGCATCCAGACGAAGGTGTCCTGTCCGGGGATCTGCACCGGTGCGAACACCTCGTCACCCAAGGCACTGACATTGGCGCCCTCTGCAGTCGCCTTGTAGGCCACGGCAGAACCACCATGCGCCACCGGGATTGCCGGTACGTGCTGTTTGATCAGGTTGTTGGCTGTCACGTAGAACGGCTCGCGTGCAGCGGGGTCGGCCAGGGCAGCGCCCTGCTTTAGAGCATCGATGATGTCAGGCCAGGTCGTGCCGAAGCTCTTGTTTGCACCGGTACCGAAGAACACATCCAGGAAGTTGGTCATGTCCGGGTAATCTGCGGTCCAGCCCAGCAGGTGCAGGCCTTTCAGCTCGCCCTTGTTGGCAGCATCAATGAAGGCGCCCATCTCCATGACCACGATCTTGGCGTCGATGTTCAGGTTGGCCTTCAACTGGGCCTGGATATCCTGGACCACGTTGGCGACATTCGGCAGGTAGCCGCGCACAACGTCGCGATAGGCAATTTCGGTCGAGAAGCCGTTCGGGAAGCCAGCCGTGGCCAGCAGGGCCTTGGCAGCCACCGGGTCGAAACTATACCACTTTATCGCCCACGCAACCGTTGACGATCGAGCAAGGGGTGAAGGTATCGGCAACCGTCGAACCCGCCGGGTAGAAGTTATCGATGATGCGCTGGCGGTCGATGCCCATGGCAATCGCCTGCCGCACTTCCACTTTGTCGAAGGGCGGGTAGGTGTTGTTCAGGCCGATGTACATGATGTTCATCGCCTCGCGGTTCAGCAGTTGCAGGTTCTGTATCCGCCGGACGGTGGCGAAATCGGACGGGCCGACGTTGTCAATCGCGTCCACTGTGCCTGCCTGCAGTTCCTGCAGGCGCTGGGCTGATTCAGCGCTCCAGCGGAAGACCACGGTCTTGGTCAGGGCCTTGGTGCCCCAGTAATCGGGGAAGGCGGTCAGATCCACTTCCTGACCTTTTTGCCATTGAGCACAGCATATAAGGGCCGGTGCCGACGGATTGGTCAGCAGTGTCGCTGCCGGTACCGCCGCCGCCGGTTTGCTGCAAATACGCCGCGGGCTGGATGCCGAAGGACGCCAGGGCGACTTTGGAAAGGAAGGCCGGATCAGGGTAGCAAAGGGTGAATTTAACCGTGTTCTCGTCGACTGCTTCGATCTTTGAGAATTCACCACCGTACGTGCAATCCTTGGCGGCCAGGCTCAGCGGTACGAAAGGCACCGTTGTAGGGGGGACCGCAGTTGGGGGAACCGCAGTTGGGGGAACGGTTGTGGCAGGGGCTACAGTGGTGGCTGCAGGTCCGCAGGCTGTCAGGATCATGCCGGTCAGTACGACCAGCGATATGAGAAATAACATTGAGCGTTTCACAATCTCTCTCCTCTGGACTTTAATTGGAAGTACTATGGAGTTGAATTTTGGGGAAAAAACAGGAATAGTATCTGGACCTGGCACCTCCTCTCTCTCAATAGTAAAGAACATTATACAATTTTTTGGACAAAGTGCAACTACCTATCTTGGTTGATTTCCCTTCTTAATCTCATTATTCATTAATAGTTGTATAGGTTAATAGTACTTGTAGTAGGGCCTGTGGATAAGTGGATAATTTCATAAACCCGGCAGGGCTGGCTATGCCGCATGTGGGACCGCATGGGTGGCGCTTCACTATTCATCCAGGCAGATTCTGACCTGTGGATAAGTTCAGGAAAGATACTCAATTTTTGATCCGTTGACACGGAAATCAATCTATATGGAAATTCTATCAATTTATTTCAATAATCCAGCCCCCTGTATATGGGGGTTCATATTTCGAACAATTGAGCGACTTATCCACTTTCCACGCGGGTTATCCACAGATTTTGGGCAGTTATCCACAGTCCTGCCGATTTTACCATGGGGACGGGGTACCCATAGGTGGGATCGATCAATCCCCTGGCGGGCAGCCATATTTTCGAGCGCCTCTTCGACGGTATCCAGGAAATGGTCCAACCCTTCCATGCGCTCATTGAAAGCTTCGCCTGCCAACCCGAGCGTTTCACAGGCAGCCATCCATCCTGATTGGCGCTCTGGCGAAAGTACGGCCGCGGATAACGTCCAGGTATGCACCAGCGGCCAGAGGACGGACTGGGGAGATTCCCCCGTCAGCATGGCTTCGAACGCATAGTTTGTAGTATCCCAATCGGGGTGCGGCGATGCTTGGATGGACATGGTCCCGGCCGGCCGCATCGACGAATGCTTTTTCCCAATCCGGGCAGGAATTCCCTCAGTGTAGCCGCATCCACCTGCCCGCGCCAAGCAGCCCCACCAGCCCGGCGGCGAGACCCGGCACACCGGCCGCCTCGGCCCGTTCCTGGAACTGGAGCTGGAATCTCCGCTCAGCCAGCGGACTGCCGGTCAAACGGCGACCGCATTGGCGGCGTGGTTGACACTTTTCAGATACGAAAGCAGCAGCGCCGGTCCGGTCTCCTGGCTGGGTCCAAGGCCGCTCCAGATTTGACGGGCGTGGTCGGCATTTCGACGCGCACGCGCCAGTACGTTGGCCGGTTCATCGTATCCAGCCCGCACACCTGCCTGGACGAATTCGAAGAAATGCTGGGTGTTATAAAGCGGCAGTGGGTCGTAGAGTTCGGGCCCCAGCCAGGGGTGGACGCGCAGTTCCTTCGGTTTTTCGTACTCGCTGCGCGGGTTATGGACGATATCCAGGTGGACTTCGGGTGTGAGCGGAAGAATCTCGCGGCGGATTTTTACTTTGCCGGCGTGGACAAGGACGATGTCGATATCGGTGGAGTTGCCGAGGAATGGGTTTTCGGATACGCAGGGAACCGGTCAGGTAAGCCGCCACCAGGCCGGGGTCCGCATTGGCTCGTTTCAGGGCGGTTTCTTTGGCGATGCGGATGAGCGTCTCACGGGTGATGCGCATCAGATCAATTCCCTAATGGTCGATCAAGGAAGGCTGGTATGGCGGCAGGTTCAGTTTCTCGCGGATGCGGTTCTCGATGATGCCGAGATCGCTCGGGTTGCGGACAAAATCCAGCGGGTTGGTGTCGATGGTCAGCACCGGCGTGCCGTCGTAGGGTCTGGAAAAGAATTCTTCGTAGGCCCGGTTGAGGTCATCGATGTAATTGCGCTCCATGTTGCGCTCGTAGCTGCGGTTCGCGCGGGGCGATGCGCTGCATCAATACATCCGTGTCGGCGCGCAGGTAGACCAGCAGGTTGGGCATCGGGATTTTCTCAGCCAGCGCCTCGTGGACGCGCTTGTACATTTCCAGTTCGTCACCTTGCAGGTTGATGCGGGCGAAGAGCGAGTCCTTGGCGAACGTGTAATCGGAGAGCAGGGTCTTGCCGGAATTCGACCAGGGCGGTGACACCGCGCCGTTGCTGGTGGTAGCGGCTCAGGAGAAAGAAGATCTGGGTCTGGAAGGCGTAACGGGCCCGGTCGGAATAGAAATCGGAAAGGAATGGGTTTTCCTCGAAGACTTCGAGCAGAAGTTCCGCTTCGAACGACGGCGCCAGCATGCGTGCCAGGGTGGTCTTGCCGACCCCGATGACTCCCTCGATGGCAATGTACATGGTCTCTCCCGCAGGAAAAAATGGTAAGTCAAGGATACCATAAAAGAAGAAGACCAATAGTTAAGTAAAGTCACCGCAATTTGATCACGCAATAAATATTAATCTAGAATATACAGATAATACGGATTTGAGAGGGAAGATCGCGAAATTTTCGAATATCGTTTCGTCTAGGGCCGGCGCAGAATACCATTGGAGGTATCTCCGGTTGATTGGGATGAATACTTGTACGAAAGCGTCCCATCTGCCACAGGTCGAAGATATTCATATCCGCCGGATGTGCAGGAAGCTGCGCCGGTGGCGTTTTCCTCTAAGAAAACAAAAGGTTCAGCAGTGAATGCTTTCAGGGATAGATCCCCGGAGCAGGGAAGTTGCGGCGCGGAGAATGTTCCGCAGACATGGCCAGGCTCGCAAGCCAGGATGGATGGATAATTGGACTAGTGTTGAAAAAGATCCTGAAGCGTTGGTGATGGTACCGTTCCATTTTCCGGAGATTGGGTCAGTGTTTCCAGGAGCGGCAGACGTGGAGGCGATGATCCAACCAAGGCGCTCATTTTGAAGGCGATATCATCGTGGAAGTCCGGCAGGAGCACGGTGACGGTGCTGCCCTGGCGGGTGACGGAGGCGGAACTGACGATTCGGTCGTCCGGTCTTGGTGTTATAAAAATCAACTTTCCAGTCGGCGGCCAAGCCGGGGACGGTGAGGGTGACCGTCTGTTTGGAGAGGATGGGCTGCACCTTCCAATCCGGCGGCTCGCTGGTCGCATCCCGATACCAGCCCAGCACCATTTTCTCGTTGCCGACTGCCGCACCCCACACTCCGGAGTTGGATGTGGATGTCAGCGGTTGGAAGTCGGTGAAATCAACGCCTCTGACGAAATTCGATGCTGGCAGGTCTGCATTAGCATATTTTTGAATAAAGGGCAAATTCAAAGCCGGGAAATAAATGGCGACACCATCTTCCCACCAAAGAGCGCGACCATTCATTGCACCTGAAACCACCGCCGCCCAGATGGCGTGTTTGATCCCAATATCAGCCCGGTCTGCGGTTGTCAGCGTGGGCGGATTACTATCCGGAGTCTCAAAACTTAAGCCGGATTCGCCGATTAGAACCGGCTTGCGATATTTTGCCAACATGGAACGCACTTCGGTTATGATCGTAGTATCCAGTTTTCCGGAAACCGGATAAGGATGGATGTTGATGAAATCTATGCTGTCGCTGCGATAAAAACTGGACCAATCGCCAAAATCTGCCAGTGAGGCGGTGACCGGGCGATGAAATGAGTCGGCGTTATGGATAATGAATGCCGCACTGTTTACAAAATCAATTGCTTTAGGCTCAGTTGTACCTGGAGCCATATTTACTTCGGAAAAGATTTCCCATGCAATAATATTTTTCTGCCCTTGCCAGCGTTCGATAAGCGTTTTCATCCAGCCAAGCCATAATTTTTGGGTAGGCGAGTCGGAGATAAATAATTCCACTGGTGTCTTGGCCGGTCCACCATTTATCTCATTGAAGGGATTTGATTTCCAGGTGGAGTAACCATTCCCATTATTCCAGTCGTACCAGACACCAAACACGGGCATGACATAAATTCCATTGGATGCGGCTTTCTCAAAGATGTCTTCCCATTTCTTAGCCCAGGACTCATCCACTTCCCCGGTATTTGAATATCCCATACCAAGGCTATCAAGTTGAACACGTACAAATTTGCTGCCGCCGGTATTGGTCAAGTCGAGTAATTGATAATATTGTGATGTTTCGTAACCAGCCAGGTTTCGCGAGAATATGAAGCTTTGCTGACCATCGATACTGAAATAGAAATCCCCGACGAAGGTGGTGTTCCGGCGGGGGACCGGGAGTGGTGGTTGTGGGTGGTATTACTGGGAACAAAGGTAGGGATGCTGGCAGGCCTAGAGGTGGGTGCAAGGGTTGGTTTTGAGGCGCAACTCGAAAGGACGAGACATAGAGAGACCACATTAACTAGGAAGAGATCAAATGCAATTCTGTTATTTTTCATGTTGCTCTCCAGGTGGAGGGAAGATCAACCTCGCCAATTTTAATTTTAGTACATCCGGAATTTTCTAGGTAGTATGAAATTCCCTTTAGGATGATTGATTTCATGGAGTCTGGTATACCTACCTTATATGCGAAAATCCCTGGTCAACTTCAGGGATTTTCTTAGGAAAGTATTATCCGTATAAAAGGTGCCCCCGGATTCGAATATCAGTTACTCAGATTCTCCCATTCCACCATTATAAATTTAGCGTTATAAATTTACCGTCTATCGCACAGAAGCCCCCAAGGGACTGCGAAGCGTGCCCCCGGGGCAAGGGGAACGCGGATAGAAGTGACAAGATGTTGATTATCTTTACAGCTTACGGAACCTAAGTGTCCGCTTGGACTCACCTCGCCGGACTCTGTATAATCTGTCCAATAATGCCGTGAGGAGTAGGCAGCCTGGCATGCTGATAGAGAAGGAGGCCCAGGCTGGAAGCCTCCGCAGCAACCCACTGCCGAAGTCGCACGGTGCTTCTGCTGAAGAAATCTTAGTGAGAGTAGAACAGCACGGGTTCGGCCCGTTACAGCCGGAGCCGGATGATGGTCCGTCAGGCACAGAGTGCACCCTGAACGGGTGAATTGAGGTGGTACCGCGGCGCCCGCCGTCCTCATGAGGATGCGGGCGTTTTTGTTTTACACGAGATTGCTTCGGCAAAGAACGCCTCGCAAGGATCAAGAAAGGAGCGAGAATGACCGAATACCAGTTACCCAAAGCCTACGATTTCAAATCCACCGAGCCGCGCATTTACGAGATGTGGGAGCAGGGCGGCTATTTCAGGCCGTCCAACGACCCCAACCAGCCCGGTTTCGACCCGACCAAAAAACCGTTCGTCATTTCCATTCCACCGCCCAATGTTACCGGCGAACTGCACATCGGTCACGTCATGTTCGTGGCGATGGAAGACCTGATGATCCGTTATCACCGCATGAAGGGCATCCCCTCCCTGTGGGTGCCCGGCACCGACCATGCCGGCATCGCCACCCAGTTGCAGGTGGAAAAGGACCTGCTGCGCACCGAGGAGGTGACCCGGGAAGAACTGGGGCGCGAGAAGTTCGTCGAGCGCGTCTGGGCCTGGAAGGTCAAATACCACCAGATCATCACCCGCCAGATCCGCCGCCTCGGCGCCTCCTGCGACTGGAGCCGCGAGCGCTTCACCCTCGATGAGGGCCTGTCGAAAGCAGTGCGCGAGGCCTTCGTGCGCCTGTACGAGAAGGGCCTGATCTACCGCGGCCCGCGCCTGATCAACTGGTCGCCGGGGCTGAAAACAGCGGTCAGCGACCTGGAAGTGGAGTATTCCGAAGAACCCGGAAAATTGTATTATTTCAAATATATGCTGTTCGGGCGGACCTCATTCGGAGAAAGGCGAATTTATCCCGGTTGCCACCACCCGCCCCGAAACCATCCTGGCGCGATACCGCCGTTGCGGTCCATCCCGAGGACAAACGCTATCAAAAATTCATCGGGCGTAAAGTGATTGTGCCGATGCTGGGACGCGAGATCCCGGTCATCGCCGATGAATACGTCACCCGCGAGTTTGGCACGGGTGCGCTGAAGATCACTCCCGGGCATGACCCCAACGACTATGACATCGGCCAGCGCCACGGGCTGCCGGTCCTTTCGATGCTGGACCGGGAAGCCAAGGTAACTGAAATTGGCGGACCTTACGCCGGGCTGGACCGCTTTGTCTGCCGCGAAAAAATTTGGGCCGATATGCGGACTCGCCGGGCTGGTCATCAAAGAGGAACCATACACCCTCAACGTGCCCCACTCGCAGCGCGGTGGTGAGATCGTTGAGCCAATGATCTCCAGAGCAGTGGTTCGTCAAGATCGAGCCCCTGGCGAAGGCAGCCCTGAAGGCCGTGCGAGATGGGCGCATCCGATCATCCCCGAACGTTTCGAAAAAGTGTATTACAACTGGCTGGAAAACATCAAGGACTGGTGCATCTCGCGCCAGTTGTGGTGGGGCCACCGCATCCCGGTCTGGTATTGTGACGACTGCGGCAAGGAGACCTGTCACGCGGACAGACCCGCTCGCATGCACCCATTGTGGCAGCAAGAACATCCACCAGGACCCGGATGTGCTGGATACCTGGTTCTCGTCCGGCTTGTGGCCGTTCTCCACGCTCGGCTGGCCGGAAGAGACACCCGATTACAAGTATTTCTACCCGACCACCATGATGGAGACCGGCTACGACATCCTGTTCTTCTGGGTGGCGCGCATGATCATGGACGGGTTGGAATTCACCGGCAAGGTGCCTTTCAAAACGGTTTACCTGCACGGCCTGATCCGCGACGAATACGGGCAGAAGATGAGCAAGAGCAAAGGCAACGCCGTCGACCCGCTACCGGTGATGGATGAGTATGGCACCGATGCGCTGCGCTTCACCCTGCTGGTTGGCTCGCACCCCCGGCAACGATATGAACCTCACCCTGAAAAAGGTGGAAGGCAACCGCAACTTTGCCAATAAGATCTGGAATGCAGGCCGGTTTGTTATCTCAGCCATTCAGTGGGCCGCAATACAAAAGTCGTCGATCCAACGGATAGAACCCATCCTGACAAAATGATCCTTGCCGATACATATCGGTTAGCTCGTGATGTGGAGCGGCTGTTCCAGGCTTACCAGTACGGCGAGGCCGGGCGCCAGATCTACGAGTTCTTCTGGAGCGAATTTGCAGACTGGTACGTGGAGTATGCTAAAAACCAGATAGGGAAAGACCGATCATATACGACAGCTCAAGCTTGGCGGAAGTCATGGATGTTTCCCTGCGCCTTCTGCATCCCTTCATGCCATTTTTGACCGAGGAATTGTGGGGTCATCTCCGTGCAGCTCTGCGAATTCCCCATTACAGATATGGCAAAAGATTGGCCAGATGCACTGATTATTGCCCCGTGGCCGGAACCACGCCCTGAAGAAGGATGGGAGAGAGCTGAAATTGAAAATTTTTCTAACATCCAGGAAATGATGCGCTCTATTCGCAATTTAAGGGCAGAGAAGAAAGTTCATCCTAGCAAACGTATTCACAACGTTGAAATTTATGCAGGAAGGGATGACTGACTATTATCAAGACGCGGTTACAACCAGTGGAACAGCATCGGGTTTACGACAACGCAACTCTCAATTTGCCTTAATTTACCTACTGAGGCCAGATGACGGCATAGTATTGGTTAATGAACCTTTGGAAATCCACATCCCGCTCTCCGGAATGGTGGATCTGGAAGAGGAACGCAACCGCTTTCCAGAAAGAACTGGCCGAGACCCAGGTCCAGATCGACCGGTTGGAGAAATTGCTCGGCAGCGACTTTGCCAACAAAGCTCCCGAGCGGTCGTCCGCAAGGAACGCGAACGCTGGCGGCATTCAAGGAGACTGCCGGGAAAATTCGCTCCCAATTAAAAGGGAACACATGAAGACCGGAATTGACCCATTGAGATCCAATCCAAGACCTGTGACAAAAGCAGTCAATTCAAAGACATTCGTCATTTGACACGCAACCGCCGATAAAGTAACTTTAGGACGATAAAAATCCGAATTTCCTCAAGGAGTGTTAACCCATGGCAATGAAAATTACAGATGAGTGCATTGCGTGTGGCGCTTGTGTCCCGGAATGCCCGACCAACTCGATCACCGAAGGTACCCCTTACCTGATCGACGCCGCCACCTGCGTGGAGTGCGTTGGCCATTTCGATACCCCGCAATGCCAGTCCGTCTGCCCGGTGGCCGATACAGCCATCCTCAAGGCATAACGAAGCAAGTCACCAGTCAGGGACGGAGTTATCCGCCCCTGAACGTTTAACGGGGAGTTAGAGTAGTAGCGACTTCAGTCGCGATTGCAATGGTCAAAAAAATTAGCCACTAGGATATTCCTACAACTCGCAGACAAGTGTGTATTTCCCGGGCTGAGGCTTGTAACCCATTTTGCGATTGATCGCCAGGATGGGCGCGTTGCGCAAGTTGCTGTCGGTCAAGATGCTGAGCGCCCCGTTCTGGCGGGCATACCGGGCAGCCAGCACTTTTAGAGACGTGGCGATTTTCCGCCCCCGGTATGCGGGTAATACGCCGGTGTGCAGGTTGTACGCGCTGTGGGTTTCAGGAAACAGGCTGACCGGGGCCATACCGATCCATTGATCGCCATCGACAGCCAGGAGCTGTCCTTCACGACGGAACCACGGCGCCTGGATCACGAATTCCTCGAAACCAGGAAAAGTCCAGGGAGCTCTTTGTTCGGGTTATCCAGCACGTAGCTGGTATTCAGATCATAGAGCTTGTGACGCGTCTCCGGGGTATCGGGAAAGTCAGCCAGCGCGCAGAAGCGGATGCCCTGGGTTTCGAGGGCGGCGATCGTCGGCAGATAAGGCGTCTCGTCAAAGGTGGTCAGGTCGAGCTCGTAGTTGAAAAAATGCTGGTCGATGGCGAAACCGCGGTGCTCGGCAAAGGCCAGGCTCTGCGGATCGTTGTCGAGCACATCCGAAGACAGGCGGGTCGCGCCTCGTTCCTGCAAGTCCTTCACCAGGGTATCCCATAAGGCCGAGCCGATCCCCTGACCGCGGCAGTCCGGGGCGACGATGACCCATACCGTGAAGTGGTGGTCGGGATCGTCGGCTTCGTGGACATACCCACCGTAACCGGTGACGGCATCATTTTCGTCGACCGACACCAGGCGCCGCTGCACTCGTCCAGGCGGGTTATATTGGAACCACTCGCGTATCTGGTCGACGGTGATCGGCTGGTATTCGTAAGGGTTGGTAATGCGCACGATATCGGGTAGATCGGTTTCGATGCGGGCAGTGCGAATTGAGTAAGCGGTCATGTTGTTTTCCTTCTCGATTTGTTTCAACCAGGCGTCCAAGCGTTCGATCTGCTCGTGATTGTCCTGCACCTGCTCGCGCAGTTCTGCGCGCTTGCGCCGCAGCATCTCGTGCACCTGCTGGGCTGGCAGATCGTCTGCCAGCAGGCGGGCGATCTCCTCGAGCGAGAAGCCCAGGTTCTTCAATGCCAGGATGCGCTGCAGGCGCGCCAATTGGTCGAACGTGTAGTAGCGGTAGCCGGTGAAGTGATCGACTTCGACAGGCTTGAGCAGGCCAACCTCATCATAGTATCGCAGGGTGCTGACCGGTGTCTGGCTGATGCGGCTAAAATCACCAATTCGAATCATTTGGTAGTTCTCCGTGCGCAAGGAATATATGTGATTATCATCTGCCCTTAATATACAACCTCAAGAGACTTGAGAGTCAAGCCTGTTTTGAGAATTCCTCTGCCGTATTTTTAATAACTATTTGCAGTATAATCCCAGCAACTGAATATTCGACCTTCGGGGCAGGGTGACCCCTGCACAGCACCGGATAATGTTTGGTGCGATGCAAGGCTATTCCCGACCGGTGGTAAAGCCCACGAGCGCAATTGCGCATGATACGGTGACACTCGCCCGACCAGTGAATTCCGTAGCCGACCGTAACAGTCCGGATAAGAGAAGGTGACGACACGACCAGCCTTGGTCTGGTTTGTCTATCCGCCCCGGAACTTGCTTCCGGGTTTTTTTATCGATGAAACGCGCCTGCCCCGTTCCTGTGGACGAGGCTTTTTTTATCCATGGATTGGAAAATTCTCCGTAAATCTCCCCGCACCTCCCGCCCCTTCCTGCGCTGGACGGCTTTTGCATCCCTGGGCGCAGCCCTGCTGGACTGGTGGCTGATCAGCCGCTTCGCCGGGCTGCCTGCCTTCATCCTGCCCGCACCCGGAGCAGGTCGCCGTCCGCTTTTGGAAGGCGCTGATGGATGGCACCCTGGTCCTACACACGGCCGCCACGCTGACGGAAGTCCTGCTCGGGCTGCTGGTCGGGACGACCGCTGCAGTGATCCTCGGTTATGCCATCGCCAAGAGCCGCCTGTTCGAACAGTTGGTTTCCCCCTACCTGGTTGCCACCCAGGCCATCCCGGTCGTCGCCATTGCCCCCTTGCTGGTCATCTGGTTTGGACCGGGCATCTTCTCCAAGGTGCTGATTTGTGCGTTGATCGTTTTCTTCCCGGTGCTGGTCAACACGGTGGTGGGGGTGCGGGCGGTGCCGCGTCCCTTCCACGACCTGATGCAATCCCTGCACGCCACCCGTCGCCCAAACCCTGCGCATGCTCGAGCTGCCTGCCTCGCTTCCGGTCTTACTGGGCGGGTTGCGGATCGGGGCTACGCTTTCGGTCATCGGGGCGGTGGTGGGCGAACTGGTCGGTTCGGACCGCGGTCTCGGTTTCCTGGTCAACGTGGGCGCGGGCAGTACGATACTGCGCTGGTCTTCGTGGCGGTGTTCACCCTGATCGCCCTGGCGCTGGCACTATATGGACTGGTTTCGTTTTTGGAGAGGAAGTTTCTCAGTTGGCGGGAACCGTTTCAGCGCTGATTCGGTTCTTTCCAATTTGTGTACACGGGAGTGTTTATGAAAAAAACATTTAGTTTGACGATCTTTGCCATAGTTCTGCTTTCAGCTTGCGGGCCGAAAGCAACCCCCAGCCTCACCCATATCAAGCTGTCGCTTGGTTACATTCCTGATATCCAGTTCTCCCCGCTTTATGTGGCTGCCCAGCGAGGGTATTTTGCCGACGCCGGGATTGAGATCGAATTCGCCTACCAGGACGAAACCCAGGCAACTGCTCTGGTGGGCGCAAATACACTCCAGTTTGCCGTGGTTTCGGGCGAACAGGTGCTGCTTGCCCGCGCCCAGGGACTGCCGGTGGTCTACGTGGCTGCCTGGTACCAGCAGTACCCGGTCTCGGTGGTTGCCATGTCAGACACGGGGATTTCCTCCCCCGCCGACCTGCGCGGCAAGACCATCGGCTTGCCGGGACCCTATGGTGCCAATTACATCGGATTGCGCGCCTTGCTTCACGCCGGCGGGTTGAAGGAGTCTGACGTGACTCTGGACTCGATCGGTTATACCCAGGTGGCCTCACTGGTGGCAGGCCGCGACCAGGCGGTATCGGTCTATACCAACAACGAACCCATCCAGCTAAAGGCCCAGGGATACAACCTCACCGAGCTGCGTGTGGCTGATTACGTGCAGCTCGCATCCAATGGGCTGATCACGAACGAGACGACAGCTTCGGCGAACCCGGTACTGGTGCGCGGCATGGTCGCAGCCTTGCTGCACGGTCTCTCCGATACCATCGCGGACCCCGCGGCTGCCTACCAGATTTCCCTGGGGTATGTCTCCACCCTCGCCCAGGCAGACCCCGTCATCCAAAAACAAGTCCTGTCAACCTCCATCGAGCTTTGGAAAGCCGCACGCCTGGGTGAATCCAATGCGTCCGCATGGGAAAATATGCAAAATGTTTTGTTGGATATGGGGCTGCTGACCCAGCCATTGGATCTTACTAAAGCCTTCACCAACCAGTTTCTTCCAAAATAACCTGCGGGGACAGTTCAAAACTCTCCCCTGCCTGGAATATCATGACCGAACCCATCCTTACAGTTCACGACCTGAGTGTCACCTTTCCCGACCCTAACGGGGGTCTCGACGCGCTCGACTCGCTTTCGTTCACCATCCAGCCGCGTGAATTTGTGTGTGTTCTCGGTCCTTCGGGCAGCGGTAAATCCACGCTGCTGCGCATCCTGGCCGGGCTGCTCAAACCCACGGGCGGTACCTTCACCTTTGCCGGCGGACGGCCGAAAATCGGCATGGTCTTCCAGGAATCCAACCTGATGCCCTGGCGGACCGCCCTCGATAACATCACCCTGCCCCTGGAACTCCAGGGGATATCTCCCGACGAAGCCCGCCTGCGCGCCCAGGAATTAATCGACCTGGTCGGTTTGCAGGGTTTCGAGTCTTCCTGGCCGCGTGACCTTTCGGGAGGCATGGCACAGCGTGTGGCTATCGCCCGTGCCCTCATCCATGACCCCGATATCCTCCTGCTCGATGAACCCTTCGGCTCGCTGGATGCACTTACCCGCGAACGCATGTGGACCGAACTCTCGCGCATCTGGCAGATGCGCCAGAAGACCGTGCTGATGGTCACCCATTCCATCAGCGAGTCGCTCTTCCTGGCTGACCGCGTCCTGGTGCTGACCCAGCGCCCCGGCAGGATAAAGGTGGATTTGGGGGTCGACTTGCCGCGCCCGCGTGCGGACGAGATCCGCTTCACGGAGCACTTCGGGGATCTGGCGCGCCGCCTCAAAGAAGCGATCGGATAAAAAAACGTCCGAGGGAATTAATTCCCTCGGACGCTTTTATTATTCAATTAATTTTTAGTGAACCACCCAGATCCACCCCAGGGCGGTCAACGGGATGAAAAACAGGAGGACAGCCAGCGTCCCGGCAACACCTCCGTGACCTTCCCGCTCGTCCACCAGCGTCACGGACGGGTAGAACCCCTCCAGTTTCCAACGCGGGCCGCCAAACCAGGCGAAGATCAATCCACCCAGAAGCCCGCCGATGTGACCCCAGTTGTCCACGCCGGGAACGGTGTATCCGATCAATAGGTTTATTCCTGCAATGTAGAACAGGTTCATCAACGAACGGTTGACCCGGTTCCCCAGTAATTTGCGGTTTTGGAAGATGAAAACACCCTCTGCCGAAATTAATCCGAAAATGGCAGTGGACGCCCCCAATGAAGGACTGACTGTCAACAGGAACGACATCACGTTGCCGGCGTAACCGGAGAGGAAATAAAGCAGCAGGAATCGCACATGCCCGTAGCGCGCCTCGATGCCCCGTCCAAAAATGAACAGGGCATACATGTTAAAGGCGATGTGCAAAATGGACGCGTGCAAAAAGACCGGTGTGATCAAGCGCCAAATTTGTCCGGCGCGAATAAGAACGTCGTCCTTCACTCCCAGGGCGGTGACCACGTCCGCATTGAGCAGGTATGGCACCCAACTTGCAGGAGATAGATGAAGGTGGTTACCGCCAGGATGGCGTAAGTGGCGTACGGTTTCACATTCGGCATTGCCACCTGTACGGTGCGCTGCTGCGGGAGTTGTGCCTGGGGACCTTGTGTGGGGGTCGGGTTTTGGTTCATGTTTCTCCGGAATTAAATTAGTATTAAACCTATAAACTTACCTTACGCGGGTTCACCCGGTGGTGCTCGGCTTGGATGATCGCCACCACGGTGTCCACTGCGTCTTGCAGGTGACCATCCGCGTTAACGACAATATAGTCAAATTCTGACGCCCTTTTGAGTTCCTGGCGGGCGGTCGCAATGCGCAGGCTCAGGTTTTCCGCCGTTTCGCTCTTGCGTGCCTTCAAACGCTTTACCAGGGAATCCTCGCTTTCGGTCGTCAGGAAGATGAGCACAGCCTCCGCTGCCAGCTTGCGCACCGTGGCTGCTCCCTGCACGTCCACCCGCATGACCACGTCCCGCCCGGAAGCCAGCGCCTCGCGCACCTGTTGTTTGGGGATGCCTTTATAGTCGTTATAAACGATGGCATACTCGATCAACTCTTCCTGCTCGATCATGCGGGCGAACTCGGGTTTTGAGACAAAAAAGTAGTCCACCCCCTGCACCTCGTCCTCCCGCCGTGGGCGGGTGGTGGCTGTTACCACAAAGTGCATCGGCAGGTTGCACTCTTTAAGGCAGTGCAGCACGCTGTCCTTGCCCACCCCGGAGGGTCCTGAGATGACGATCAACAGGGGCTGGGGTTTATGCAGGTTGAATTCAGAATCGGGCATGTCTTTATTGTACCAGACGGCGAATGAAGTAAAATACAGGCTGCCGGGCAAGTAGGGACCTGCCCTGGTCTTTATTTTCTTATTTTTTTTACCCCGGCGCTTCAAGCTTTATTCAAGGATTATTAAAACCATGCCGCTCTATGATTATGTTTGCCAGGACTGCAAAACCCGCTTTGATGTTTTCATGACCTATGCCCAATACGGGACACGGCCCGTTACCTGTACAGCCTGCGGGAGCAGGAACGTCCGCCGCAGGGTTCCGCGTGTGCGTGTGGCGAAATCGGATGACAGCCGCATGGACTCGCTTGCCGGGGATTTCTCCGATCCATCTGCCCTGGCTGGTCTCGAAAACGACCCGCAGGCGATGGGACGCATGCTGCGAAAAATGGGGAACGAAATGGGAGAGGAGCTGCCTCCGGAGTTTAGCGACGTGGCCGATCGCCTGGAAAAAGGTCAAAGCCCGGAGGAAATAGAAAAAGAAATGCCTGACCTGGGGGCGGGCGCTATGGGTGGTGACGAACCTGATTCTTAATTGAATTGGCGACCCATTTCGGGCCGCCCTTTTTTTTAATCGAGAGTTTTATTGTGCAGGGACAACATCTATCACCATTTGGGTCTGGCTGCGGGTCAGGGTAAATTGCATGCTGCCGAGAGTTTGTTGTACCGTTTCTCCCACTTTGATGCTGCCGTAATTCTGGGTCAACCAGTTAATGACGGCAAGCTGGTCCCCTGATGGCAGGAAAGCAGCGATCAGCACGTCCACGATGCCCAGGGCCTGGTCCACGGTTGCCTGCTGATCGGTGCGCGGCATGGAAATGGTTAACTCACTGATATTACAAGGATCGCCGATGAATTGGGCGGAAAACCCGGCTGCGATGTCCGGGAAGGAAGCTGTGAGCGTTGGACCCAGCGTGGCTGTCGAAGCGGATTTGCCATTTACAGTGCCATCGGTAAAAACGAACTGTTGGGTGGCTTGCAAAAAGGTTTTTACCTGGACCAGGGAAATTCCCAGGCCAGGCGCCGTGGGTGTGGCGGGGCAATTGCTGGATGATTGCTGTGCTGAGAGAGTTTCAATCGCGCCAAAAGCGGTCGGTGCGCTGGTTAAAATCCCCGGAAGTTGTGTGGCGATCCCCGAGATGCCGTTGGTCAGGCCGCAAGCCAATAAAAATAACATCACAAGAGGAATTGCTAATAAACGAGTTCGGCGCATATTTTCATCTCCTTTTAAGATAAATTATATCCTAAAACATTTAGTTGGCAAGGTTGTCAGACAACTTGTAAAGAAAACGCCCTTCCATCGCTTTGGAAGGGCGTTTTATAGTGCGGATGGTTTGCACTTATGGAAATTAATGCCTGTAATTATGAATCGATCGGATACCCCTCGCTTAGTTTTTCCTTTTCTTTCCCTTTGCGCAGGATCCATGCCTCCCCGCGCACCAGGGTCGTCTTCTTCCCTTCCACCCGGATATATGCTCCATCTGCCATAATGATGACCGGGTTTTCGTGAAAGACGTGGTATTCCCCGAGCCATTCGTCCGTCTTGAGATGGCTGATATCATCCTCCGCGTAATGGACATAAAAGTTGAAGGGTGTGACCTTCAACCCGGAAAAATACGATGTTCCTACCATGTTCATATCTGCACTGGTTAGAATATTTGGTCCGCACAACAAGGTCCCGGCGCTGAAGGCTACCAATGGAAACCCGGCGAGCACTTTCCTTTGCAAAGTATCCATCAATTTACAGAGATGCAGGCGGTGGTTGAGCAGGAATGTATTTCCCCCGGGGATGTAGACCAGTGCCGCGTTCCGAAAGGCTGATTCCATATCAGCGAGAGTCATCAGCTCGGTGTTGATCGTCACAACGCGCGCCAGTCCGTGGAATGCTTTTTCGGTGTAGGCCTGCCAGGTATCGGCAAGCGAAGCAGCCGGCAAATATGCGACGACCGGTCTCTCCTTCCCTTCCAGGTACGGGCGGCTGGCGTCGAGGATGTAGCGGATGTCATCTTTACCAGGGGTGGAAAAAAGGTGTAAATTCATTATTTCAGCGAATTGTCTGCGGGGTGATGCTTGTGGTTGACCCGCTCATGGTTTTATCTCCACGGTCGTCCCCACCTCGGCCCAGTCGTACAGCGCCTGGGCTTCGGGCACCCCCAGCACCACGCAGCCGTAAGAGACGGGTGTTCCCAGCGCATCGCTCCAAATGCTTGCGCCATTGGGAAGAACAGGCAAGGAATGGAAGCCGTTCTCCAGGCTGCCGGCGAAATAGATCCCCATCCAGTTCGGCATCCAAAAGTTCCAGATGTCACTGTAAGCATTGGGAATTTTGTCGAGGACGTGGAAGCTGCCGGCGTTGGTGTTGCTTCCCGTCGACACGATAAAAGTGGCGATGAGCGTACCATCCTGGTACGCATTCAATCGCTGTTCCTGGAGGGACACGGTGATGAGTTTTTCACCGCCAACCGGAAGCTGCCCGGTAAAGAATTCCCCTTCCCGCAGCCCGTTCAACGGCGCGGAGGTGGGCAAGGGCGTGGCAGGTTGGAAAGCGGTCGGGGATGGGTTCGCCGCTGGAGGATTGGTTTCCGTGGGCAGGGATGGGCTGCCTTGCATTGCCGGGTCTGCCAGCTCCCCGGGCGTAAGTGCAGCTTCCTGTAGCGGTGGCAGGATCACTGCGCATGGGTGCGCCCGCCGACTCCATCCCTGGCCGGAAAGTCCAGGCTGCCACCAACAGCAGAGCCATGCCCAGGACCAGGACCGGGATGAGGATGCGGAGCGCTGGCGCGGCTTTGCGAAGGGCATTTGCGCTTGCCTTTATCTTTTGGATGAATGTCCCTCGAGTTGGTTGTTCCTCCCCCACTTTGGATGAAGCTTCCTCATTTCGCACAATTGGTGGCGAACTCTCTTTGAACCGCCGGGTCGCCCATTCCAGGCCCCCTCGGGCGCGCTCGCTTTGCGGGTCGATTTCCAGGGCCCGCTTGAGATAGGCAATGCTGGCACGTGGCTGGGAAGCCGCCCCCAGGATCAGCCAGGGCTCCTCATTATTCGGCTCCAGGGACGCGGCAACCTGCGCCTGGTGACGGGCTTCACGTTTGTCGCCGCGTTGCAGAGCCGCATAGGCTTCTTTTAAGGCCTGGCTGGCTGGGTTGGTTTTGATGAGCATCAATGCACTTCTTACCCTACAATATCCCCGTATTTTACTTCTTCCGCATTTAATTACGGAATGGCATTTCTATGGGGTTCATCACTGCATATTTATGCACGGGAAATTGACTGCGAGACTTTACTTTATCTTGTTCAAAAGGACCTCTCGGAGAGCAATTACAGGATATTCCTCCCGGTCCCCATAATCATACCACCCACTTTTCCTAGACAACCCACATGAAAAACACACCCCTCTTCATTCGCTTTCTTGAAATTTAATTGGATTTTTAACATCCAGGGACCGGTTCATAAACCTTGCTTGCTCCGACGGGAGAGCAGCAGGATTGGAAGATTGTTCAGCTGTATCGAATCCAGGCGGCGTATTTACGGATAACACCATTTCTAGTAATTTCGTAAAAGAGGATACCCTTTTTAATTGGATGACGAAGTCCCATAACGGTTCGAATTTTTTCCAGGCTGTCTTATAAACAAAATGACGTAAACCGCTTGCCGGGTCCATCTGCTTGCCCGTCGATTCCAGGATATTTGCCCAGGAATAGAAATTCCGGTAGGCTCGCCAGTATCCATCTTCCAGGGTTTGGGTCGACATGTGTGCTGGGGTAAAAACCGCATGGCGTGTATCGTAAAGGTCCCAGTTTTTTGTGATGATGCGCTTTGAGTGTTCCATCCGAACGTGGAGAGGTGTGTCCGGATAAGGAGTCAGAATATGGAATGTGGCTGTCTCGATCCCTGCCTCACCGCCCATTCCACCGTCCGGTCGAAAACATTTTCATCGTCTTCATCCATCCCAAACACAAAACTGGCATTGACCATGACCCCCTCGTTATGCAGGCGGCGGATCGCTTCTCCATAATCCTAGGTTTAAATTCTGCGTTTTCTGTTGTTCCCTTAGGTTACTCGGATTGAGCGTTTCAAATCCAACGAACAGGCTGCGTAACCCAGCCCTGGCAGCCTTCTGGATGAGGCCAGGGGTAAGGATCGACTGGACCGTACCGGCAGCCTGCCAGAGACGTTTCATTCCGCGCATCCCTTCAAATAGCTGGCTTGCAAAGCGCGGGTTGCCAAATAGATGGTCGTCAAGGAAATACAGGTGCCGGCCGGACAGACTCTCGATTTCTGCAAGTGCACGCTCAACACTTTGGGTGTAAAAAGATGATCCTCCTTTGAAGAACGATGTTTTATAACAAAAATCGCAACGGTAGGGGCACCCGCGTGAAACCACGATCGAGTTTGGGACAAGGTATAGGTGCCGTTTGAAGAGCTCCCGTCTTGGAAGTGGGGTATTGACCAGGGTACGTTTTTTGGATTGGTAAACCTTTTGAGGAATACCACTTCGATAATCTGCCAAAAAAGCAGGCCAGGTGTCTTCTCCCGGGCCAAGGAAAACCGTATCAGCGTGCAGTGCAGCCTCCCCCGGGAGGGATGTTACGTGAATACCTCCAAGACATACGTAACTTCCCCGGGTGCGATACAGGTCGGCAATGGCATATGACCGGTAGGCAGAGGTGATATACACTTGAATGACTACAAGGTCGGGTTGGTCATCGGTGTTCAGGAGTTCCACATGTTCATCCTGGATGGAGACCTCGTCATCGGGGTCCAGGTATGCCGCCAGGGTTGCCAGCCCCAGGGGAGGGAAAAGGCTGTATTTGATGGGGCGCCAGAATGGACTTTTCGCTTCAGTCAGCGCTGGCAGGATCATTTTTACTTTCATGCCGTCTCCTGCAATTAAATTGATATGCCCTGCGATCTAAGGCAAAGCATATCCTCTTAGCCGTGCCAGAGTCTGCCAAAAAACATCAGGCGCTGTTCAATTCCTGCCAGGATTTATTTTTTGAGCTGGGATATCTTATTTAGAATTACTTTGCGCAGTTCCTTTTGCACTTCATCCCACCCCACCCCTGCATCAATTACCACCCACCTCTGCGGTTCCTGCTTAACCATTTCTTGGTACCCTTTTCTAACTCGCTGGTGGAACACCAGTGTGTACGCGTCCAACCGGTTCCATTCGCCGCCTTTGTCCCGGCGCTTTACCCCGCGTGCGAGACCCACCTCCACGTCCACGTCCAGCAGCACGCTCAGGTCGGGTACCAGCCCCCCGGTGGCATAGCTGACCAAGGCGCGCACCTGCAGTAGGTCCTGCTGGTGCCCGTAGCCCTGGTAAGCGATGGTCGAATCTGCGTAACGGTCGGAGATCACGGTTTCCCCCAGCGCGAGGCGCGGGCGGACCACCTCTTCCACGAACTGGGCGCGCGCTGCCTGGTAAAGCAGGGTCTCTGTACGCGGGTTCATCTCGGTGTTCTTCAGGCTGTGCAGCACCTCGCGGATTTGCTCTCCAATGGAAGTTCCCCCCGGTTCACGCGTGGGAAAAATGGTGTAGCCCTTCTCGCGCAGGAATTCCACGAGATGGGGAAGGTGCGAGGTCTTCCCGGAGCCTTCGGGTCCTTCGAGGGTGATAAACATTTTCCATTGAGGCACAATGATATGTGCCCTTCCTTTTTATTCCCTGAAAATCCTCACGTGCCGCCGTGGTTCTTTCCCGTAAGAGTGGCTGATCAATTCAGCATCGCGTGCCAATTCATGCTGCAGCCTGCGAACTGTGGAGGGCCCCGGCGGAAGGTCCACCCAGCGCTCACCGTTCAGCACCGCCGCGATCGCAGCCTGGGCTTGCACTTTGACATTATCCAGCTCGCCGGAGGCAGGCACCACTTCAGACAGGTTGAACAGGTCGCTGAGGAACTGTTCCATCTGGCTGACGGTGTTGGCTCGCAATACAAATATGGGCACCCCGCGCTGCTCGGCTTGCATCACCGCCTGCTGGCGGTCACGGTAATAAGAACGCAGGGTCACCAGCACGTCCGCTTCACCAGCGTCTTTCACGAAGATTGCCGGCACGCCCATCCGTTTGGCTAACTGGATCAACCGGTCGCGTGCCACGCCGAATGGGTAAACACGCACTGCCTGGAGCGGAGCGCGGTGGGTTTCGGTTGGCAGGGCTGTAAGCCCGTCTGACGAGGTAAATGCGCGTGCCTCCGCCGGCGCAGCCCTCAGGCTGACCGGTTCCCCTGCCTCCGGGCGGATCGTATTCCGGCGCGGGCCGGTGGTGTGCCC
This sequence comes from uncultured Chloroflexia bacterium, assembly GCA_963830585.1. GTDB lineage: Bacteria > Chloroflexota > Anaerolineae > Anaerolineales > Villigracilaceae > UBA877. The sequence goes on from CAWHNA010000001.1 coordinate 32,601, forward strand.
GTTCTCGATCCGGAATTCCGAATCGGGTTTGGACTTCGGGTTGGCTTTGACTTTCTCGACATGGATCTTGCCCTCGGCGTCGCGGCTGCGAATTTCCGGCGGGAGCGGGTACCCGCGCAGCAGGCTGTCGACTGAGGCGGCGATATCCATGTGCACCGCGAAGCGGTCGCGCTGCTGGATCTCGACCAGCACGTCGAAGGTCGGGGGGGAGCGCCGCTCGAGCACGGTCTTTTGGGTGCCGCGCCGCCGCGCCTCTTCATCTGAGAGAGTCACCGCTTCGATGCCCCCGATCAGGTCTGACAGGGTCGGGTTGAGCAGCAGGTTGTCGATGGTCCGCCCGTGGGCCGTGCCGATCAGCTGGACACCCCGCTCTGCAATGGTGCGGGCGGCCGCGGCTTCCAGTTCGCGCCCGATCTCGTCGATCACGATCACTTCCGGGTTGTGGTTCTCCACGGCTTCGATCATCACCTCGTGCTGCAGCATGGGCTCGCGTACCTGCATGCGCCGCGCCTTGCCCACCGCCGGATGCGGCACGTCGCCGTCACCGCCGATTTCGTTGCTGGTATCCACGATGATCACGCGTTTCAGCTCCGCCAATATCCTGGCGGCCTCGCGCAGCAGGGTGGTCTTACCCACGCCCGGAGCTCCCAGGATGAGCAGGCTCTTACCCGACTCGACGATATCCTGGATGATATCAACCGTCCCGTACACGGCTCGTCCCACGCGGCAGGTGAGCCCCACAATATGCCCGCGCCGGTTCCGCAGGCATGAGATGCGGTGCAAGGTGCGTTCGAGCCCGGCCCGGTTGTCCGCGTCGAACTCACCGATGCGCTCCACCACGTGGTCGAGTTCCGCCCGAGTGATTTCCTTGTTGATCAATACTGTCTCCCCCAGCACATAGCGCGCCGTGGGCACCCGCCCCAGGTCCAGGATGATCTCGAGCAGGTTGTCGTAATCGTTGGCTTTATGGACGGCCTCGACGATGTTGCCCGGCAGGATTCCGAGCAGTGCATCCAGGTCGTCGGTAATTCTGAGTTGAGTCATATTCTCTTTATATCACTTTTTGGATTCTTGCAGTTTGATTTCCAGGCCCGGGTGTCTTTGGATCGATATCAATATTCGATCAGGGTTCATTTGTTTCCGTCTTGCTTTGCAAATGAGGCTCCTCGCCGTTTACCATCCGGGCTACCGGGGCGACTGGTTTTACCAGCACTTTTTCCAGGGCCGATACTTTTTCTTCGACCAACTGGATTTTTGCCATGCGTCTCACCATCACGGCCTGCCGCGGTCCGACCGTAGCGCCCATGTCTTCGAGCACGGTTTCGAGCCAGGCCTGGTAGGAGCGCACGCATACATATACCGGTCGGTTTCCAAGCCCGGCCAACCCAGCCAGGCGGTCGGGTCCGCAACCGGAATCGGGCGGAATGAGCGGCTGCACCCATATCCCCGCTGGTCCGCGATCGATGGCGGCATAAGCGTACAGAATATCTTCGGGACGACACACCATGCCTGCCGCCTGCCTTGGCAAAGAATCCACCGGTTGAAGCAGCGCCGGGATGATCTGTCCGTGCAACGATTGCACTGCAGGCCAGTCGGTCTCCCTGATCTCCCGCCAGGTGCTGGTTTCATCTGGCAGCTCTGGTTTCGGGAGTTTCCATATTCGCTGCCACGCGTACATGGCGAAGCCGGCCTGCCGCAGGCTCCGGAAGAATGGGGAATTTTCATCCACCTCCGCCAGCAGGTGGAAAGCGCCCCATTCCCCTGCCTGCGCTGTCAAATGGTCGAGCAGCGGAAGGGTTAACTGGTCCACGTTTTCCGTGGGAGCCAGGAAAGTCAGCCTGGCGGAGGTCTCGTCTGCTTTCAATATCACCTGTCCCATGAGGGATTGACCATCTTCGCTGGCAACCCCGGTATAGATATGGCGGCGCGGGTTCAGGTAGGAGAGCATGGCCCTCGCCCCCAGTGGGTTGCCGCGTGTCAACATGCGCGCGGTGTACAGCGGCAGGATGTTCCGCAGCGAGTGGGAAAGGAAAGGCAGGTCCAGGAAGTCGAGCGATCGGACGGTCATTTTATAAAGGAAAGAAAATACTGATGAAAACGCGCATCCCGGGTCAGTTCCGGATGGAATGAGGTCGCCAGCAATTTCCCCTGCCTGGCAGCGATGATGCGCCCGTCTGCCAGGGAGGCAATGACCGCGGCACTGCCCCGCACTGACTCGATGATCGGGGCGCGGATGAAAATGGCATGGTAGGGTCCGCCTGCTCCCAGTTCGGGCAGGTCGAGGTCCGCCTCGAACGAGTCCACCTGGCGCCCAAAGGCATTGCGCACCACTGTGATGTCCATGATCCCCAGCAGGGGCTGGTTGCGGCGGGCGTCCTTCGAGAGGAAGATGGCCCCCGCACAGGTACCCCACATGGCGTGGCTCGTGCCAAATTCCCGCAGCGGTTCCAGCAACCCAAAATCCTCGGCAAGCTTGCCGATCGTTGTGGATTCCCCGCCCGGTATGATCAGACCGTCCAGCCCGCTGAGCTGGTCCGGCAGTCGCACTTCTGCGGTCTCAGCGCCCAGGCGCTTGAGCATGACGATGTGTTCGGCGAAATCGCCCTGGATGGCTAATACACCAATTTTCATGATTGCACTTTAAAGGGGACGCGCAATTCCTTTAAGGTTTGCTGTCCCCTGTCTTGGAGCTTTTCTAAATTCGCTATTGATTCCCGATGTTGGGACGTTGTCCTTCAGGGGTGCATGCCACCCGAAAGGATGTATTTGCTTCAACCCTGTTACCAGCCTCGACCGGCCATTTTCTCCACTTCCGGCATCACGGATACGCTGCGTCCCACCATGGCATCGCCCAGGTTCTTGCTGACTTCCGCCAGGATGGAGGCGTCGTTGTAATGGGTCACTGCCTTGACGATGGCTGCCGCGCGCCGGGCCGGGTCGCCTGATTTGAAAATGCCCGATCCCACGAACACACCGTCCACGCCCAGCTGCATCATCAAGGCTGCGTCCGCCGGGGTGGCAACGCCGCCCGCCGCGAAGTTGACCACCGGCATGCGTCCCAGTTCCTTGGTCTCTTTGACCAGTTCATAGGGCGCGCCTAGGTTCTTGGCGTACGCCATTAATTCCTCATCCGCCATTGTGGTCAGGCGCCGGATCTCTCCCAGCACAGCCCGGGCATGCCGCACGGCTTCTACCACGTCGCCGGTCCCGGCCTCGCCCTTGGTGCGGATCATGGCTGCCCCCTCGCCCACCCGCCGCAGGGCTTCACCCAGGTTACGGCAACCGCACACGAACGGCACCTTGAAGTTGTGTTTCAGGATATGGTTCTCTTCATCCGCCGGGGTCAGCACCTCTGACTCGTCGATGTAGTCCACCCCGAGGGCTTCCAGGATCTGCGCTTCCACGAAATGACCGATCCGGCATTTTGCCATGACGGGGATGGTGACCGTGTCCATGATTTTGAGGATCAATTCCGGATCCGACATGCGTGCCACGCCGCCCTCCGCGCGGATATCTGCCGGGACGCGTTCCAGCGCCATGACCGCGCACGCCCCAGCCTCTTCGGCGATCTTCGCATGTTCCGGTGTGACCACGTCCATGATCACGCCGCCCTTAAGCATTTGTGCCAGGCCTTTTTTTACGGTGAAAGTACCGGTTAGTTGTTCCATAATAAAACTCCTTGTAAAAAATATACGCGTTCAAATTTTACCACCGCTTCCGATTCAAACGGCCCTGGCAATCTTACTGCTCGCGGCCAGGATCAAAATGAATCGGTAGAACACCCCATCATTCACCTGGATCACTGTGAAACACTGCCACTGTAGCGGTCCATGTTAAAAATGCCCTCTCTATTTCTCTGCGGGGTTGATGATAATTAAATACGGCACTTTATAAACCTGTGATTTTTATGTCATCAATTCCCATTCCAAGCTAAAAAAAACTTACGATGAGATTCGAATCTCCCGAGGACTCCGTCCCAGATTTTTTATAATGAAGAGATTACGAAAAAACAATGACTTTCCACGCGAAGCTACGAAAGGCCTTGTCTTTTTTATCTTTACACTTCCAATGGGAAAGGGGATAGGGGGTGATGAGGTTCGGGAGTTCCCAGCCATCTGCTCCAAACAATCCCCTTGATTTTGTCAGCCCCTCTTGACAAAATTACAAAACGGTATACAATTAGTACAATGATACAATTATACAATGAGACAATGATACAATATTACGTATGAACCTAGAAATCGATTTTCGTTCCGGAATCCCGATTTACCTCCAGGTGGTGCAGAGAATTAAAGAGCGCATCGCTGGGGGGTCACTTTCCCCCGGCTCCCAGCTCCCCACTGTCCGCTCGCTGGCCCTCGAGCTGCGCGTTAATTTCAACACGATCGCGCGTGCCTACCGCATCCTCGACGAAGTCGGCATCATTTCAACCCAGCAGGGACGCGGTACCTACGTGATGGAGATTTCCCCACCCGAGGTCTCTGAGAAGATCCGCCAAAAAGCATTGGCAGCCCTCACCCAACGTTACCTGGCAGATGCAGACCGGCTGGGCGCCTTGCCCGAAGAGTTGTCCAAGTTAATGAAGGATAAGGTGACTGTTTGGCAGCAAACCGGTCACCTGCCCGACCGCGAACCTGATGTTGAATAAAAGGAGAATGCCATGAGACCCAAAGAAGTTAAAGACCTAAGCCTGCGATTGCAGGGCAAACTGGCTCCAGATCAGCATATTCCCAGCGCAGCTGGATTTATGTTCGCAGTCTGCATGCTGGCGCTGATCCTTGGCGTAATCATTATGACCAACCGCCCGGGGACCGGTGATGCTGTGATCGGAACATGGACCGTTGCCTGGATCCTGCTCGGAGCATACTTCATGTTCTGGATGAAGATCGCCTCGCAGTGGGAGAAAGCGGTCGTCCTGCGACTGGGTAAATTCCATAAACTGGCTGGACCGGGCTTGTTTTTCCTCGTGCCGTTTGTGGATACCCTCGCCAACTGGATCGACCACCGCGTCATGGTCACGCCCTTCTCAGCCGAGAAGACACTGACTAAAGATACCGTCCCCGTGGACGTGGATGCGGTCCTGTTCTGGGTTGTCTGGGATGCCGAAAAGGCAGCCCTCGAGGTCGCTGATTACCGCGCCGCCATCGGCTGGGCAGCCCAGACCGCCCTGCGCGAGATCATCGGGCAAAGCGTCCTGGCTGACATCCTCGTTGGACGCGCCAAGATGGACGCCGACCTGCAGAAGATCATCGACGAGCGCACCACTCCCTGGGGTATCACCGTCCAGTCCGTGGAGATCCGTGACGTGATCATCCCGCCCGACCTGGAAAACGCCATGTCCCGCCAGGCGCAGGCCGAACGTGAACGCCAGTCCCGCATCATCCTGGGCGAGTCCGAGGAGCAGATCGCGGCCTCCTTCGCCGAGGCATCCAAGGCCTACATCCACAACCCCACCGCCCTGCACCTGCGCGCCATGAACATGCTCTTCGAAGGACTTAAGGAAAAAGGCGCCCTGGTCATCGTCCCCAGTTCTGCCATCGACACGATGAACCTGGGCGGATTGAGCGGCATGGTTTCGCTGGCGCAGCAGAACCTGCCACAAAATAAGGAATAACGCTGCTAGAATTAAGGGACGGCAATGCCCCGCCGTCCCTTAAGCAGATGACTATTATCCGATGAAAATTAAAAACTCCAACCCCTTTGCTGATCATCGCCCTGGTAGTCGTGCTCCTGCTCGCTGGCTGCCAGCCTCCCAAGCCGGCCTCCCTTTCAAACGAACAGGTCGTGGCGGTGATGGTCAACATCCTCGAGTCGATCAACGCCGGAGACTATACGGCATTCACCCGGGATTTCAGCCCCACCATGATGGATGCCATCACCCTGTCGCAGTTCACGGGCCTGAAAGTCCTGCTTCATACCACAAGCGGCCGATACGTCTCGTGCTCCACAGCGCCCGAGCTCTCCAACAGCCAGGGTTTCGCGGTCTACCGCCTATCCTGTGATTTCGATCTGGAACCCGTCATCGTTACCGTCACCATCAAGACCGGAGGCACCCAGGTCGACGGCTTGTATTTTCGACTCGACCAACCTGCGCAAGTTTGGGCAAAAGACGCCCACGCCCACCCATGGACCATAAGATCCATTCCGCCCTCACGACTCTCACGCTTGTAACCGCCCTGCTGCTCAGCGGTTGCGCGGCGCCCCTGCCCTCATCCCTCTCGAACGACCAGGTGCTCCAGGTGGTGGACAGCCTCCTCAAGGCTTTCAATGCAGTCGATTACGCCGGAGCCTCTCAAAAGATGAGTGCAGTCATGGTCAAAGCTTTTCCCGAAGGGAATTTCCTGACTATCGCTGACATGTTAAAGCAAACCATCGGCAGTTATGTCTCCTGCGATGGGACGCTGATCGAGCTGTCGAACAACGCCGGCTACGCCGTCTACCGCCTGCCCTGCAAATTCGAACTGGAGACCGTGACGGTGTCGGTTGCCTTCCTTATCGCCAGTAGCGAGGTCGAGGGGTTGTACTTCGACTTGGAAAATCTTCACCCCACCCCGGTCCCGTAAGCGGTTTTTTGTTTCACGTGGAACGTATAACCCAAACCCATCCATTTGGTCAGGTTGAAACCAGCCTAATGGCAGTGTGGGGAAAAATGAAATGATTGTAGACTACACGTGCATCCCAATTTCAGGGGTGGGCAATAGCAGGATCGCTATCATAAATCTGAAAGGAAAATGAAATGAACCTCGATAAACTCATGCAATTCATCCCGTACCTGGTCCCGGTCTTGATCATCCAATTGATCCTGATCGTTATCGCCCTGGTCGACCTGGTCAAACGCGAACATACGCGTGGACCCAGGTGGATGTGGGCACTCATTATCATCTTTGTCAACTTCATCGGCCCGATCGTCTACTTCGTCGTCGGGCGCAAGGAAGAATAGGAGTTACCCGTGAGCAGCGTTCATGTTGAACAATTAATCAAACACTACGGCGCGGTGCATGCCCTCGACGGTCTGGACCTGGACGTGGCAACCGGTACCGTGTACGGCTTCCTCGGTCCCAACGGCGCCGGAAAGACCACCACCCTGCGCATCCTCACCGGGCTGGCGCGCCCCACCTCCGGCAAGGCCCAGGTGGCGGGTGTGGACGTTTTGCACGCCGGCAATGCCCTGTCCCCCAAAATCGGGCACCTGCCCGAGGAGCCCGCTTTCTATACTTGGATGACCCCGCTGGAGTTCCTCGATTACCTCGGGCGGCTTTACGGGCTCTCCACCTCGGCGCGCAAGTCCCGCTCGAAGGAACTGCTGGCGCTGGTGCACATGGAGGAAGCGTCCAAACGCCGCATCGGCGGCTTCAGCCGCGGCATGCGCCAGCGCCTGGGCGTCGCCGCCGCCCTCATCCACCACCCCGAGGTGCTCTTCCTCGACGAGCCCGCCAGTGCCCTCGATCCTGCCGGGCGCAAGGAAGTGCTCGACCTGATCGAGAACCTGCGCGGCCAGGCTACCGTGGTCATGTCCACTCACATCCTGGCGGACGTGGAGCGTGTCTGTGACGTGGTGGGGATCATTGCCAGGGGCAAAATGCTGGTCCAATCCCCACGCGAGGCCCTGCTGGAGCGTTACGCCGTGCCCGCCTTCGAGATCGAAGCGGACGACCGCCCCGCCCTGGCGAACTGGGGCGAGTCCATCAAGCGCCTGCCCTGGGTGACCTCGGTCACGTCCCAGAACGGGACCTTGAGGATCCTCGTCAAGGATGTAAAGACCGCCAAGTCTGCCCTGCTGGCGCGGGGCCGTCGGTGCCGGTCTCATCTTGAACCGTTACGAAGAGATCCGCCCTTCACTGGAAGATGTCTTCCTGCAGCTGGTCGGGTCGGAGAGTATCTCATGAACTTCATTACCGTTTTTCGCAAGGAAATGCTTGAGCAGGGGCGCACCTACCGCTTCCTGATCGTCGCCGCTGTCTTCGTCGCCTTCGGCTTGTCTTCGCCAGCCCTGGCAAAGTTCACCCCTGAACTGCTTAAAGCCATCCCGGGTGTACCGGGTGGCATCCAGGCCTTCTTCCCCACCCCGACGGTGGCAGATGCAGTGGGACAGTACATCAAGAACATGAGCCAGTTCGGCGTATTGCTGGCATTGCTGATGACCATGGGTGTGGTGGTCCAGGAGAAGGAACGCGGCACCGCGGCCTTCTTCCTCACCCGCCCGGTCTCGCGCACCACCTTCCTTCTGGCCAAATTCGCCTCGATGACAGTAGCTTTCATTGCCAGCCTGGCCGTTGCCGCCCTGGGCTGCTGGTACTACACATACATTCTATTCGAGCCGCTAGCCTGGGGGTCCTACTTGGCACTGAACGGGCTGATGTTGATCGTCTTCCTGGTCTACATGGCGCTCTCCCTGCTGGGCAGCACCATCGCCCGCAGCAACGGTATTGCGGTGGGACTGGCATTCCTGTCCCTGATCGTCATCGGCGGGATCGGTGCGCTGCCGACCATCGGCGATTACTTCCCCGGTCGATTGTTCAGCTGGGGTGCCTCCCTGGTATTGAAGGGAACCGTTACTGCCTGGCCGGCGTTGTGGATCAGCCTGGGCATCATCCTGGCTGCCCTCATCGCCGCCTGCCTCGTCTTCCGCCGCCAGGAAGTGTAGATAAAGTTTCACGTGAAACTCTATATAATGGAGAATTAATATGGCAGATCAAACCATCCAATGGGAATACCGTGTGCTGACCATCGGCAGCGCCTTTGGCACCAGGGACGAAAATATCGAAGCCACTTTGAACGAATGGGGACTGGAAGGCTGGGAAGTTACCCAGGTGTATACCCCTAGTCAGAGCAACAAGGTCACCATGGTAGCGAAAAGACCGATGACCGCCGCCTCGCGGCGATTGCGCACCATGCCCTAGCCATGACGGCTAACATGCACAGACAGGAAGCCTCTCTGGCTTCCTGTTATTGTTATCAAACATAAGAACATTTGTTCTAATTATCTCAACTGTAGTGCTGAACCATCACCCTCTTCAAATTCAATCTCCTCTAATACTCCCCAAAACCATCCACGAGCAGCTCGTACCCGCCCTCCGGCAGTTGGCGGTAATACCCGCTGCCCGCGGGACCGTCGGCCCACAAAGAATCCACCCGTACCAGGTAATGCTCGCCAAGCGCGGGAGAATAAACATTTATATAGCCCATGATCGCCTGGGTCCAGTTTGCTGAGAGGATCACTTCCGGGTTGGCGTTCGGATCGGATGGGTTTGCAGCCCCGAGGTCCAGGCTCCCCGTTGACGGTCGCATTTGCGTGACACAGCGGATCGAGATCGCGGAAGATATCGCCACCACCCCTTGGCTTGTCCACTGATCCGTGTCAGTTTCAGCCATATAGATGGAAATCACGAAATTATTTGGGTCAACGTCATACAGGATATAAAAAAGCTGGCCTTTTTGCCCTGCCCCGGTAGTAAACTCTAGTGTAAAAAATCCATTCCCTGAATCCGGTTTAGGGCTTATCGCGGTAAAGCCCGGAAACATTGAATTCATCACAGAGTTCAACGCATCCTCTTCGGTTGGATACTGGGCTTTGGAAATACTGGCGATGGTCCAGGCAGCATGGATATGCTTGTCTGGGGAGAAAATGTCCGCGCTCGTGTAAGGTGCTGCGGAGGTGAAGTTCCAGCCGTCCGGTACAAGGGCAACGCAGTATGCGGCTCCCACTTCAACAAGTTGTGTAGCATTCGGGTCGATCGTAATGGCATTTGGCAGATTCTTATTCTCCGCTGGCAGAGTTGCCGCGCTGACCACCCGCTGCGTTCCTGTACCTGGAGTCGCAGACGGCCGGTTGGACCGGTTATTCAGCAGCAGTACAGCCGCCAGGACTCCTCCGCCGACGATGATGAGCGCAGCCAGGGCAGTGCCCCAGCCGATCGGGTTTTTACTTGTGTTGCTCATTGATTCCTCCAGGCACCCTATGTATCTGCACGTGAACCTCAACTTCCAGCTCGAAAAAGACAGCCTGAATATCAAAAAAACGTATCAGGGGTTTAGTATATCCGAGAAGCCGGGTTTTAATTTGTACAAATTGCTTACAGGTGATGATGGTTGTGGCTTTGAATAGTAGATAAATGCAGCAGGGTTATAATTACCCCATGGATTTATCGGAAAAAGTGGAGCAGCCATGCGCGTAAAACATGCCAGTGAAGTTGAATCAGAACCTGTAAAGAGTGGAAACAAGACCACCATCCAGGTGCTTATCTCCTCCCAGGAAGGTCCCAACTTTGCCATGCGTCGCTTCGTGATCCAGCGCGGCGGCGGGATGCCGCCTCACACCAATTCCGTGGAGCACGAGCAATATGTTCTTGAGGGTCACGCCAGTGTCGGCATTAACAACCAGACCTACCAGGTAAAAGCCGGGGATGTGGTCTTCATCCCTGAAGGCGCGCCGCACTGGTACCAGAACAACGGGGACGAGGATTTTGTGTTCTTGTGCGTCATCCCCAACAAGGCGGACGACATCAGGATCAGCAGCGGGGACAAGGAATGTTAGATGGTTTTATTAAAGCGAATTTCCAAAAGTAAGATTATTTAACAACAACGAAACCACGACCATGAGAAAATTAAAATTGCAGGTACAAATGACCGTTGACGGGTTCATCGCTGGACCGAATGGTGAAATGGACTGGATGACGTTCAACTGGGACAATGAACTTAACAACTATGTAAAAGATATAACAGAATCGGTTGACTGCATTGTTCTTGGACGAAAGCTTGCCCAGGGGTTTATCCCGCATTGGGCTTCCAACCCCGCAGGAGAAGACCCCGCCGGCATCGCCAAAATGAACAATACACCGAAAGTGGTTTTTACAAAAACACTTGACAAATCAGAATGGGACAATTCCGTGTTGGCAAAAGGCGACCTTGTTGACGAAATCATCAGGCTAAAAAAACAAGATGGCAAAGATATCATCGTTTACGGCGGTGCGACTTTTGTGTCCGCGTTGATCAAGCACGGGCTGGTTGACGAGTTTCATTTATTCATTAATCCAACCGCGATCGGTAAAGGGAAGACAATTTTCAATGAACTGGACAGCAAACAAAATCTGACTTTATTAAAATCCCTGGCATTTGCCTGTGGGATCGTAGTGCTTAATTACAGGTTGTAACAATATGACTGATCCAGTAGTCCCAATAAAAAAACCGTGACGGTTGATCACCATCACGGTTTTTTTTCTGTTCAGGGTTTGCTGATTTTATGGCGTGCTGGATGGCGTAAACGTCGCGGTGGCGGTTGCAGTGGCTGCGCCCGTGGTTGCTGTAGCGGTTGCTGTTGGGGTACTTGTTGAATTGCCCACGATGATCGCCACGAATACGTCCGCGCCGAATAACGTCCCGCTGGCAGTGGACATGCGCCAGTGACCGCGTACTGCCCCTGCCTTGCTGGGAGCCGTCATGGCGATGGAAACCTCCATTAGCCCGCCCGGGCTGACCGGTGTGACCAGCACCAATGGGATCCCGCCCATCGAGTCCCCGCTGATAAAAAGGAACTTGAAACCTGCGTCCCAGTTACAGGTGCCGGAGTTCTTGACCTGCCAGGTCTTGGTAAAAGTCTGACCTGGATTCATAGCGGTGTTGTCCGGGATGGTCACGTCGCTGACCAGGGTCAGCCCGTAACAGGAGGTGGTTGCGGTCACAGCCCCGGTCATGGTGGCGAGCGGGGTGCTGCTCGTGGGAGTGGTGGTGGGCGTAAAGGTTGGCGTCGCTGTGGGTGTATCGGTCGGCAGGGAGAGGAAGGTCAGGGTCAGCCCGGCCGCGAATGTGCCGACTGCGGATGTCTCAATTGCTGCTGCTGTGGGGGTCCCAATGGCAGCGTTGCCCCCGCAGGCGCTCAATGCCAGGCTGCCAACGACTGTCAGGATGATTAAAATGCTCAATTTTTCGGAATATTTCATGGATAGTTACTCCTTTCACTAAGGAAAGCGCATTATACCCGTAAACCGAAAAACCATTTTTAAGAAACTTGACTTGCCCTCCCAATATGCTCAACATGGACGGAATTGCGCGATAATGCAAGAGGATTCCCACCAGTCTCCCGGCACTAAGCACTATAGCTTTGAGTGCCTGGCAGACAGAGTGCCAATCCGAAAGGATCAACCAGCCATGAGAGTTCTGTTTATCGGTGGCACAGGCTTCATCAGCACGGCGGTCAGCAAACAGGCGCTTGCCAAAGGGATTGACCTCTATCACCTTAATCGCGGCTCGCACCCAGCCCTCCTGCCCGGCAGTAATCGCCTGACTGCTGACGTGCACCGCTTGGATGATGCTCGAAAAGTTTTGCAGGACCTTGAATTTGATGTCGTCGTCGACTGGATTGCCTACACCCCGGAGGATATCGAGCGCGACCTTGCTCTCTTCCGCGGCCGGACCCGGCAGTTTGTTTTCATCAGCTCGGCTTCCGCGTATCAGAAGCCGCCGGTTAATTATCTCATTACCGAGTCAACGCCCCTGCACAACCCATACTGGAAGTACTCCCAAAACAAGATCGCCTGTGAAGAACGTCTCCTGAAAGCTTACCGGGAAGAAGATTTCCCCGTGACCATTGTCCGTCCTTCCCTCACCTATGATCCCAATTTCCCTATTGCTATCGGTGGGTGGGGCTGTTACACCCTTGCAGACCGGCTGAAAAAAGGTCTGCCGATTATTGTCCATGGCGACGGCTCTTCGTTGTGGGTGGTGACCCATTCCGATGACTTTGCGCGCGGGTTCCTGGGTCTGCTTGGGAATCCTCAGACGGTGGGTCACGCCTTCCATATCACCTCCGATGAAGTGCTCACCTGGGACCAGATCTACCGGACCATCGCCGAGGCATTGGGTGTCGAAGCCCGGATCGTGCATATCCCCTCTGACTTTATCGCCAGGGTTGCGCCGCAGTTGTCGGGGACTTTGTTGGGCGACAAAACCTGGAGTGCGGTGTTTGATAACAGCAAGATCAAGGCATTCGTACCCGGCTACCAGGCGATCATCCCCTTCCGGGAAGGTATTCGCCGCACGCTGGCATGGTTTGCCGCTGACGAGAAACGCCAGCGCGTTGATGAGGCGGTGAATACCGAAATGGATCACATACTCAACGCTTATAAACTGACTGGTGGCGGCTGAATCAATCCGCAGAAGAAGGTCAATCTGCCGGTGAATCTCAAAATACTGTCAGATCAGCTCTGGATGGACAGCGCCATCATAACCCTCATCGATGCCGCCTATGTCTTGCTCTTGATTTGGCGCATCAAACCATCGCGCTTTCGCCAACTCAAATGGACACTCGTCGGTACTGCAGCCGTCTCCTGGAGTATTTTTGGGATCTTTTTGGTATGGGTCTTCTGGGGCACATCCTATCAATTCTTCTTCCCAGGCTGGTTCCGTTTCGGCGGAATATTGATCTTTGTACCAATCCTCTATGGGCTTTTCGCACTGGCTTTCTATTGGCTGGCTCTGCTTGTACCAGGAAATCCGATCCTTTTTTTCTGCTTACTGGCTGGTTTGGAAGCGGTGCTTGAGCATTTGTGGGGCATCTATGGTTTAAAGATTCTTGAAATTCCCATGTTAAAAGGCGCCAGCCCGGCATCGATCCTGGCATTTTCCTTTCCCGAATACATATTCTACTGGTGCATCGTTATCAGTATTGCCGTACTTATCCAAAATGGTTGGCGATTCTGGATTAACTGGCAGCGAACGAGAGCAAGAGTTGTGTAATAATATCCACATAATCCCCTTTATCCGCTGAGAAAGGGTAGTAAATGAATAGGGAAAAAAGAAGTGATGAACGGCGTAAGCATGGTTTTTATATGCGTGTCACAGACAATAACACGCATGAACGCCTTGGGTACCTCACCGAAATCAGTCTGCGAGGCTTCAAACTGGATACCCCCAAGATCCTAGAGACCAAAAAAGATTACGCCTTAAGACTGGAATATACCTCTGAAGTTGTAGAAAAACCTTTTATTGTTTTCATCGCCCGGGCCAAGTGGAGTCAACTCGACCCGATCACCCCGAATGAATATATCGTAGGCTTTCAGATTGTCAGCATTTCACCAGCCGAGCAGGAAATATATCTGGGCATTGTGGAACACTACGGCTTGTTTGAACACAAGTGGTGAAACAAAGGTGCATATAACGGGAATGATCGTTGTTCCTGGTCCGCAGATTGTATTTATGTATTGGATAAAAAGGCAGGTACTTCTCAATCCATTTTTCGCTTACTCAAAATTCGGGGAGGAGGTGTGATTAACGAAATACGATTGGGACGATAAGAAACCACCCGAATGGGTTCAATCCCGTTTGAATACAAGAACATCCTGTCCATTGGCTCAATAAAATACACCCTCAATCAGGGTGTATTTATTACTTTCGTATCTTTGCCGGTCAGGATTTATCGTATCAATCAATGGGGAAATAAACCTGCCTGGTATTTCGTTGACACCAATAATTTTGCATGGATAAGATCAAGTCACTGCATATTTTGATAAATATTCCATTTCTTGAGTTTCAACAGCCTGGATGAACGCATCGACAATTATTGGATCGAAAAACGAACCTGACTCATACCTAATTCTGTCAAGTGCTTGCTCAATAGTAAGTTTTAGTTTAGTACCATTTCCGGAAAGCATGGCATCGAAAGCCTCACATACAGAGATGATTCTCGATTGGATCGGTATTTCTTCTTCTTTCAAGCCATCGGGATATCCAGTACCGTTCCAAAGTTCCTGGTGATGATATATCCAGGGGATAATATTTTCAAACAAACCGGAGGATTCTAATATTTGCGCTCCATAAACCGGGTGCATTCGAATCTTTCCGATTTCTTCACTGGTAAGCTTTCCTTTTTTCGTAAGAATTGATTCAGGGATCCAGATTTTTCCGATATCATGCAGCATGGCGGCAATTTCCAAATATCTGATTTCTTCTGGCTCCCAATTCATGACTTTACTTGTTGCTACAGCTAAACGGACAACAGTCAGTGAATGGTTGCTCATTACCGGATCGCGAATATCCATTGCGGTTATAAATATTTTTGACAATTCAATCAGATTATTTAATTGTTTTTCTTGTTCTGAGGTTGGGTTGCCCCTTTGAATACTATGTCTTTCTGCAAAAGCAATTTCCGTCTCTAATTCAGTTTCATATATATTTAGAAAGTTTTCGAGTTCCTTTAAATATCGATTTAGTTGATCCTTCTGACCATGTATCCACAACTTTGGAATGGTATTGTTAATAACCGTTGAATAATCATCCAGTATTTCTTGTTGAATTAAAGCTCTTCCAAATGAATTCACCAATAACTCATGATCACGAGAAAGGCGGCCATATCGTTTTTCTATATCATTTACCCATTTAGCCAGGCCTGGAGCACCATAAATGATCTTTACCAGGTTTTCGATTTCATTGATAATTCTATTCGGGTCATCGCCACCTTTTTCCATTGTTTGAATCTCGTGCC
Source organism: uncultured Chloroflexia bacterium (assembly GCA_963830585.1). GTDB lineage: Bacteria > Chloroflexota > Anaerolineae > Anaerolineales > Villigracilaceae > UBA877. The sequence continues at coordinate 48,076 of CAWHNA010000001.1, forward strand.
ATTTCTCCTGCCAAAATTTTCTCGCATTATCAATACTCAAAACTGTTGCACCAAAAGCACCATTGGCGTGTTCTTGATCAAATTTACTGATATATTCCATCGCCCTGGCAAACGCTGCATGAGCATCTGACAATTGCTTTTTTAGATCTATCCTTATATTTTCCTCTTTGTGAAACTTTTCTTTAAAATGAGCCATCTTGTTATAGAATTCAAAGGCTGAAGGTGCATGTTCTAAAGCGTTTAGCAATTCTTTTTGCCGGGTAATGACCGCATCCCATCTTTCATTCAATGACCGGAGCTTTTTTAAAGAAGATAGTTGCAGAATATATTCCGTGTCAATTCTTACCAACTCTTTCAGTTCATTATTGATCCAATAAAACATATCTCTAATATTCCTATCTGTATTGATTGCGATATAGTCGCAGCATGCAGCATAGGATCTCCAAAGAATCAATGCGCTTTGAATAATTAAAATTTCTAACTGCGCTTGATCCTCTTTCGTGCGGATAATTCTTGGCAGCGTCAGCCAATCACGAATATTGACCTTCATTTTATTGATGGTTTTCTTCAAACTACCATGTTGCTTTTTATTGTTGTGCTTGCGTAGTTCAGCTTCTTTTCTGTTTACCATGCCTGCTCCAGGATAGATCCATCTTAATTTATTTGCGATAAATAATTAGTTGAGCCAACCCATCATGGCTTTTTCTTTGATATTTTGGATTTGATATTATTAAGTACTTTTTTCACGCCTCCCGGGTCATTGAAACTCTCTCCTTTAACTAGCATATTCGTTAAATAATCAATTGCACGCCCAACGGGTTTATTTTTGTGATCTTCTATAAAAGGGATACCCAAGTTATTGGCCAGCAGCACTGTTTCGTGATCATATGGGATTGTTTGCGAAATATTAATTTTTAAGAACTCTTGATATTTACTTAATGTCAAAATGGAATCTTTTTCAAAACGGTTAATAACAACCACAAGTTTTTCCCGGGCAATTAAAAGCATCTCCATCAGATCTAAAAACAAGCGTGTTGCCCGCAAAGAGGAAATTTCCTGGGTACCAACTACGATAATGGATTCTGCAAATTCCAGGGCAAATATGATTGGATCAGACAGGTGTGAGGACGTGTTAATCAATAAATAATCATAGTTAAGCTGCGCTAATTTTTTCAGTATTTTCCCAAAGTCGGGGCCATTAATCTCTGCAAATTTGTCGACATTTGTAGGAGCAGCAAGGAGATCAACTTTCCCATGGTTAATGATGTCTTGGATGACATCTTCTTCAAGTTCTCCCGAAAACCTGACCAGATCTATTATCGAATGATTACTTTGTTGGTTGAGCAATACCCCCATATCACCATAAAGAAAATCTCCGTCTACAACAAGGACCTTGAGGTTCCTTGATGATAATGCCCATGCAAGGTTGGCTGTAATTGTGCTAGTCCCCGCGCCACCCCTTGGACCGTAAATGGCAACAACTCTTGTTTGTTTTACAGACAACGGAATGGCAGGTTTTTGTGTAGCAGATTCGCTTATTTTTGCATCGGATATCTGCACACTTCTTTCTTCATCAATTAATTGCCTCGCATGTTCAAGGGTTTTTGACAGTTCTTCAGCCGTTAGGTTTTTATGGCTGATAAAATCACATGCTCCAGCTCGCATTGCCAATCGCACGGATTCAACACTTGCTACTTCTGCAATGATTATTACCTGGATGGAGGGAAATTCTTTGCGGATTTGTTGCGTGAAGGAATTTGGATCGATTCCGGGGAAGTCATTTTCCAATATGATGATGTCTGGCTGTTGAGCATAAATTAAACCCAACGCATTATGGGTGTTATTAACATCATGCTCAATTAAATCAACAAGCGGTATTGCTTTAAATAGCTCGTTGAAAGTTGCTTCTATTGTCGGTAGACTCACTAATAGGATTACTTTCAATCTGTCCATAAAAAATCTCCTCTTTAATTCTTAGCGTGTTATCGTGTTAATATAAATATCCGCGTTACAGTTTGATCCAAGCCCATTATCAAAGTCCTCCCAGTGGAACCCTTTTGATACATCCGTATGCTGCATACCATTATTAATACAGGTTGGTCCAACCGTGTAGTTCGCAAGGGTTAAGCGCCAGGCATCTTCGTAAGAAATCGATGGTGATGAAAAACCATTGTTATTAAGAATTTGATTTACCTGAAAGCAATTGGCAACAATGAGCTTGGCAAAAAAATCAATGCTCCTCTTTGTTTTATCTAGATCAATCGAATTTGGGCAAGTAGCGCAGTATGAATCAATATTATGGCTGATGAAATAGCCTCTCAATATTTGTTGATTTTCGAGAGGAAGTTTTGAGTATGATTGATTACAAGATTGGGAATAAACATCGTGGCAGGTATTCTGAAATATCTCATAATTCCACAAAAAGAGAGGTTCAATACCTGGGCTGCTAACATTCCCGATGCCGTAAGTACGCGGTGCAATTGAATTCGGAGGCCAGAATTGGGTTTCTTGAGCAAAGAGTCTTTTTATCATTACTGCTGGGATTTGATTTGCTTGTGCAGCCGAGTAAATAAATTCATCAAATTGGTTTTGCCAAATTATGACTTTGGCAAATGCTTTCTCCATGCCGCAGGAATTTGCCATTCCTTCTGACGTCAGCCCTCCATTGGGACAGTCACCCAAATCAACAATTCCTTCTGAAATCAAATGACTGGCGAGTAAGACGTATTTTTCTTCCGAATATAGACCATCCGCATGGATTGGCGTTGTCAGCCACACTGGCAATACTAGTGGCGGATTATTTCCCCAAATGGTGGCACAAACACTATTTGAGGTACTCTGAGAAATTTGAGTCGGTAAACTGATTGTAGCTGTCGGTAAGGTGGTACTGGCTGATATCGGCATGGAACTGGCAGCCAGGGTGATATCCACGCTATGAAGGGTGGCTGCTGCCTCTTCGCCTTGCCCGATGTTTTTACCTGCTGGGATAACTTTGATTAGAAAAATCAGGAACAAAAATGAGGAGAGTCCCAATAGAATTGAACGCTGCGAAGTCCCAAATCCTTTGATCATACGGTTCCCATTAAAATTGAAGATAATTTCAATTGGCATTATATAAAAAAAAATAAAATCCTGTGTGATGGTCCAGAAGATAATAACACCTGTATGATATCAACAAAAGCGAATATGTTAATTTCAATAGTATTGCAGAAATTTAGTCTTGCTGTTTTACTCGATCCTGGTCCAGCATCTATGCTTCCTGCAGTGAATGTGCTCGTCACCCCTGTATCAGGACAACGGAAATGCCTCACCTGCGTTGAAAGAGAAGTTGATTTTCAAACACTGGTTGGACTCACCCTTTCATTTTAAAATGATAATTTATAAACTAACCCGGCAAGATCGCCTGGCTTTTGTGACCTAATTGTTCACAATAATATTAAAATTGCGAAGATGAATTTTCATTAATAGCGCGATAATAACCATTAGGCGGCACTCATTCGCCTATTGGACCATAAGCCGGGCACCTCTCAATATCCTTTTTCCTCGATGAAAGGAGAGGGCATGTTAACTGAAAGAAGAAAATATGAACGACATAACCATGGGGTTTATATGCGTGTCACAGAAAATGACACCGAAGAAATAATTGGGTATCTGACCGAAATCAGCCTGGGAGGCTTTAGGCTGGAGAGCCCAAAGAACCTGGCGGTTGATAAAGATTACACCCTGCGCCTGGAATATGCCATTGAGGAAGAAGACAAGCGGTATATTGTTATGGTTGCCCGGGCCAGGTGGATTCAACCCGACCCCGTCACACCCTACGAATATATTCTAGGCTTTCAGATCGTCAGCATGGCAGCCTCCGAGCAGGAAATATATAAAAACATCGTTGATAATTATGGCATGTCAAAACCCCAGTGGTAAGAATTGAGGGCTCATATTTAATCTCGATCAAGGCATGGGAGGTACCATTAAATGGAATTTACAAAAAAGGAACTATACGACCTGATTAACCGGCCAGGCCAATTGTGGTTGGTAGGGGCAGACCTGAAAGAGGCCAACCTGAGTGGGGCCAACCTGAACGGGGCAAACCTGTACAACGCTAACCTGATCAGGGCCGACTTGCGCTGGGCAGTCCTGGAGAATGCCACCCTGAACACGGCCAACTTGAACGAAGCGGACTTGCGCGAGGCTTTGTTGGGCGCAGCTAAACTGATCGGGGCTCAGTTGCGTGGAGCCAATCTCAAGAGGGCAGACCTGGGCTCGGTTAATATGCGTACGGCTGACCTGTCGCATGCTAACATGGAATTTACCAACCTGACCGGAGCCGACCTGAAAGAGGCGGACCTGAGTGGTGCAAACCTGGGCGGGGCAAACCTGGGCTCGGTTTCGTACACGAGCGAGCCTGACTTCAAGGGGGCCAAATATACCAGGAAAACGATCTGGCCGATTGGTTTTGACCCTGAGAAATCCGGGGCAGTGTTAGTGTTTTCAGAAGATTAGCCCGGATTCAAGCAGCCTGTGAGCCGTATAAGGAGAACAAGTGTCAAGGGCTGGTTCTACTATAGCTTCGGGTGATACAGAAATAGACCAATTGCCTCTTGAACAGGGCAAACATCTGCTCAAGACGAAATTTTACGTTCCTCCCATTCGCTCAATCCAGATAGCCCGCCCTCGTCTTACTGACCTGATCAATGCTGGGTTGGACAAAACACTCATTCTTGTTTCCGCCCCAGCCGGTTACGGCAAAACCACCCTGGTCAGCAGATGGCTGAAAGAAACGAAGATTACTTATGCCTGGCTTTCCCTGGATGGCGGCGATAACGACCCGATCCGTTTTCTGCACTATCTGCTTACCACTCTCTTGGCAATCGCTCCAGGCATTGAGAACGACCTGCTTGGCATGCTCCAGGGAATCAAACCAGCTCAATTTGAAAATGTAATCAACCAGCTCGTAAATGAACTGGCCTCGGTTTCCGACCCCTTTGTTCTCGTTTTGGACGATTTCCACGTCATTCAATCTGAGACGGTACTAAAAATACTTTCTTATCTTCTGGATCATTTACCAGATCAGATGCACCTGGTGATCCTCACCCGGACCGATCCTCCGCTCCCACTATCCCGCCTGCGGGTCCGCGGCCAGCTCCTGGATATCCGGGCCGACCAGCTCCGCTTTACACAAGCCGAGATCGCTTCTTTTCTGAATGAAACAATGGGATTGACATTGTCTGTCAACGATCTTTCTGCCATGGAGGCGCGCACAGAAGGATGGATCGCCGGCTTGCAACTGGCAGCCCTCTCGATGCAAGGCTGTAAAGATATTCATGGTTTCGTTTCAGCGTTCACCGGCAGTCATCACTATGTCATGGACTACCTGGCTGAAGAAGTGCTGAGACTTCAGCCCAAGCAGGTGAGCACCTTCCTGCTGCAGACCTCGATCCTGGATCGTTTGAATGGATCACTATGTGAGGCCGTCGTAAATATGGATGTGGCTGGACCTGTTGACGGGCAAGGAATGCTGGAAGCGCTGGAAGAGATGAATCTGTTCGTGATCCCACTGGACGATGAGCGGCATTGGTACCGTTATCACCACCTCTTCGCAGATGTCCTCGGGAAGCACCTTGAACACCAGTTTCCCGGTTTGCTGCCCGAACTGCATCGCCGCGCTTCCCAGTGGTACGAGCAAAACGGGTTTATGGCCGAATCCATCCAACACGCCATCGCGGCAGGCGACCAGGATCGGGCTGCAGAGCTCATTGAGGAAAATGGTTGTTTATTGCTTATGAGCGGCGAAGTGGCGACCCTGCTGAACTGGACCGACGCCATCGATTTTCATTCGGAAACCCGCCCCTGGCTGGCCATTCAGAAAGCCTGGGCTCTCGCCCTGACCGGGGACTTGGAGCGCGTCGAACCAACGCTAAAGGTTCCCGAGAAACTGCTTGCTCCGCTCGAACCTACAGTAGAGGTTCAGACGATGCTGGGGACCATCGCCGCGGCCCGGGCGCAATGTGCAAGCTCGCGGGGGAATTCGCACCTGGCGGCGGATTATGCACGACAAGCGTTGAAGCTGCTGCCCGATTGCAGTTCCATCTCTCAAAGCATACGGAGTGTTGCGACTTCGATCCTCGGGGATGCCAGTTGGATCACCGGTGATCTGGAGGAAGCCAAGCGAGCCTATACCGAAGCCATCCAGATCGGTAAAGAGGCGGGTAACCTCAACATGGCCATCATCGCCAACTCAAGTATTGCCGATATTTTAGTAATACAAGGGCAGCTCCACCAGGCAGCGGACAAATACACCCAATCTATACAAATGGCAGTTCGTCCGGATGGGCAAAGGTCGCCATTGGCTGCAAGTATCTTTGCCAGCATGGGAAAATTATCGTATGAGTGGAACCGGTTGGATGACGCGGAGCAAAATTTCCGCCAGTGTATGGAGCTAGGTCGAACCTGGGGGGATATCGGCCAACAAGCTTATGCCCACGCAATTATTGCGCGGCTGGAGCAAGCCCGCAACGATCCGGAGAAAGCCCAAGAAGCCGTGCGGGAGGCGGAGCGATTAATTGGTGAGTATCCACCTTCTTCCTTTTGGTTTACCCAGATGAAGTTCATTCTGGCACGGGTATGGCTCACCCTGGGAGATTTAGAAAGGCCTTACCAACACGTTCAAAAGAGGGGTTTAAAGATCAAAGACGAAATCCCCTTCCGGCGAGAGTTTGAATATGTGCTCCTGCTGCGAGTGCTCGTGGCCCGAGGCGATCATGAGGCAGCCATCATCCTGTCCAACCGGTTGCTTCAACTGGCAGAGACAACCGGGCAGATACGAATGCTCATCGAGGTACTGATCCTTCACGCGCTGGCTCTTCAGGGTATGAAAGAGACCGGGCAAGCCCTGGTTGCTCTGGAAAAAGCCCTCACACTCGCTCAGCCGGAAGGGTATGTGCGCACGTTCCTGGATGAGGGCGAAGCCATGACGAGATTGCTTTGCCAGGCCCAGTCACGCCAGGTGGGGAGCGGTTATGCGGGTGTGCTCCTGTCCAAGATTGGCAAAACCTCCGGCATGACCCAGCCCTCCATGCAGCTTCTGGTTGAGCCGCTAACCACGCGCGAGCTGGAGGTTCTCAAGCTGATCGAATCCGGTCATTCCAACCAGGATATCGCAGGGCAGCTGGTCATATCCATGCCCACCGTGAAGCGTCACATAAGCAATATTTATGCCAAGCTGGGAGTGAAAAGCAGAACACAGGCAATTGCCATCGGGAAAGAGCTGAAACTTTTCGAGTGAGCAGCGCTAAACCGCTTTTATCAACCGTCAGGGGACATAGTCCCCTGACGGTTTTTATTTATTTACTATTAGAGAGAAATGCAGGGGGATCAACCGCTTTTTACCACCGGAATAAATACAACCCCAAATACAACCTTCAGACGATGAACCCCTTGAGCATAAATGCTAAATTAGGGGCAGAGGAAATATGATGACCAATAAAGACGGCAACGACACTCAATATCAAGACTTCCTTTCCACCGGTTCTCAAGAAGGCAACTTCGAGATCCATGTCAAAGGGCAACTCGATGAAAGCTGGTCGGATTGGTTGGAAGGATTGGAGGTGAAGTTATTGGAGAATGGCGAAATGATCCTATACGGACACATCGGAGACCAGGCCGCTCTGATGGGCATCCTGAATAAATTGTACCGGCTGAACCTGACCTTGCTTTCGGTGAGCAAAGCCAGTCAAAAGAAATGATATCAAGATCATAAAAAAAGGAGATTAGAAATGGAAAACACAATAAAGTTCAGTCCCAATCCAGGAACCACCGACTGGAGCGCGATCTTGATCGACAAAGTGCACAGTTGCTCAGATTGCCCCATCCGGCAATTGGCGATTAAGCAGCCCAAGTCAATTTTCGCACGGATCCACATATGGCACAAGACTTGGTGGCCGGGCTGGAGAGCTCATCAAGCCAGGACCTGCGCTTTCGCTGCCAGGGCGGGCGCTCACGCCTAAATCAAACCGGACTAATAAGCACTAATGATCCGGATCCAATCAAATCATTCAAGGAGAAAATAAAATGGAAAACAACCGCAAGTTAAACATCAATTTTGAAACGCTCGCCTGGGGTGCATTATTCATCCTGTGGGGAATCACAGAGATGTTCAAATTCCTGCCAGATGGTACGGGTGCGATTGGCATCGGCCTTATATTGATCGGCCTGAATGTGGCACGGTCATTGACAGGGCGTCCAACCAGTGGCTTTACGACCACGTTTGGCATCCTCGCCCTCCTGTTGGGCGGGCTGGAACTGGCGCGCCCCCTCCTGCACCTGTCCTTTGAACTGCCGATCTTCGCAATCCTGCTGCTCGCGCTGGGCGTGATTGTGCTGGTGGGTGCAATGAAGAAGTAAGAACATATGATCATCAGCAGGGATGGTTTTCGGACAGCACCATGGAGCGGAAACCATCCCTTCCTCGGCTGCAATTATCGGCATAAATACAAACCAACCCAGTTTCCAGAGAGAACAGCAAGAGATCAAATGAAGGAGACACAGACATGGAAAAAACACTTCAAGAAAATTTGCGAATGACCGGGCGTATCAATACCACAAGTGTTACAAGAGGATTGTGGTGGGGATTGATCGGAGGTTTGACCGGTACCCTGGTCATGGACCTGGTTCTCATGGGAGCATTATCTGCATTGGGGCTGCAGGCTCTGACATGCTTCTCGATCGTCGGAAATACCGTGGCACGTTTCTTTTCGATGCAAGTTGTTGATGCGGCATATGCCATTCAGCTGGGCGTGGCAACGCACTATCTGGTCGGCCCGCTGGTCGGAGCGATTTTTGGGACGGTCGTGGCACGCGTCAAAGTTTTGAGGGTGAATACTATGAAAAAGAGCATTATTTTTGCAATTATTTATCTTGAGATCCTGAGCCAGCCGATCCTGGCGACGACCCCCATCTTGTTGAAAATGACACTACCCGCGATCTTGCAATGGTATGGCGGGTCATTTGTAATGCATTTGCTGCTGGCAGTCGTTTTGGGTGTAGTTGTGGGGTACGGTTTGAGGCAGGGATCTGCATCCAGATCAAAATTAAATAATTTCAATCACAATTAAAGGAGTTAAATCATGGCAACTGCAATAGAGTCCAAAATACAAAAAGGCATGCTGGCTTTCGGCATCGTCTGGGTCGGGCAGGTGATCTCTTTCATCGGCTCCGGCATGAGCAGTTTCGCGCTGGGCGTGTGGGTCTATCAGAAGACCGGTTCCGTCACCCAGTTCGCGCTTACTTCTTTGTTTATCGTCCTGCCCAGGGTGGTGTTGGGCCCGTTGGCTGGCGCGCTGGTGGACCGCTGGGACCGCAGGAACGTCATGATCCTCAGTGACGTAGGCGGCGGGCTCAGTATCCTTGCCCTTGGGCTGCTGAGCCTGGTTGGCCAGTTGGAGATCTGGCACATCTACCTGGTCATCTTCACGGGTGGAATCTTTGATACTTTGCGCTGGCCGGCCATGACTGCAGCCACGACGCAACTGGTTCCCAAAGAGCACCTCGGTCGCGCCAACGGGATGCTGCAAATTGTGTCGGCTGGCACGATGCTCATCTCCCCCCTCATCGCGGGACCGTTGATGGGCAGCCTCGGGCTGAAAGGCGTGCTGCTATCCGACTTTTCGACTTTTCTCTTCGCCATTCTCTCGCTCGTGTTCGTTCGCATTCCGAGGCCCGAGACCACCGCAGAGGGGCGGGCTGGCCGGGGCTCTCTGCTGTACGAGGCGGCGTATGGCTGGAAGTACATTACGGCCCGTTCCGGACTGCTCGCTCTGCTGGTTTTCCTTGCCCTCGCGAATTTTCTAATGGAAATGAGCGTGGTGCTCTTCACGCCCATGATTCTGTCATTTGCCTCCACTGCCGCGCTCGGCCTGGTCATGTCGCTGGGCGGCATTGGGTATCTGGTTGGTAGCATCGTCATGAGCATCTGGGGCTGCCCCAAACGCCGTATCCAGATCGTGATGGTTTCCTTGCTGTTGATGGGAGTGTTCATGACCCTGATTGGGCTGCGTGCCTCCCTGCCGCTCGTCATGATCAGCGTCCCCTTATGCATGTTTTTCCTTCCCATCACCCTCAGTGCCAACCAGGCGATCTGGCAGAACAGGGTTGCCCCGGATGTGCAGGGCCGGGTTTTTGCGATCCGGCAGGCGTTCATCCAGGCGACACCGCTGCTGGCTTATCTCGTCACAGGGCCGCTGATCGATGGGATTTTCGAGCCGTTGCTGAAGGCGGGGGGTCCTCTCGCTGGAAGCGTTGGGCAGATCATCGGTGTGGGGTCTGGGCGCGGCGCCGGCTTGTTGTTCATCGCCGCCGGTCTGTTCCTTGTGCTGGTCTCGGTTATCGGCTATCTGTATCCGCCTCTACGCCGGATGGAATCTGAGTTGCCAGGTAAGGCGCTTAGGATCATTGCTGTTGTCGAATCTCGGGATCGAGTTATAGCCAGCCATGAACCAATTGCTGCCTGAATGGATTGTGCCGGGTGAGGATATCTTTCCCAATGAAAAGTTGAAAGGAGAATCATATGCAGTACAACATGAGCATAAAAATGAAATCAAAATACCGGGCTCGCAGCCTGGACAACCTTCTGCGCATGGGTCATTGTGCACCGGCTGTAATGCAGACGATCCTCGATATCAATCACAGCCGGCAGGAAGGGCTGGTCAAATTGATGGCCGGTATGCCCGGAGGCATTGGCAATACTGGATTTGAATGCGGCGGCATCACTTCTCCATTGGTCATTCTGGGCCTGCGACTTGGTTTGAGGGAAAAGCGCGCGGGGCTGCCGCTGATTTTCGATCAAGGACATGCTTATTTCCAGCATTTTTCCAACGAAAACGCCGCCTCGTTCTGCAAGGTCATTCAAAACCCTCGTTTACCGGTCCGCTGCATTCATGCCGTCCGCCATTCACCGGAAATCCTTGCCGAAATCCTCGAGAACGACAACCGCTCTGCCATTCCAGCAGAGCAAAGAGAAGCATATTCCTGCTTATACGCCCACATGCAGCAGAATAATTTTCACTGTGCCCATGCAGTTTTTCAACACCTGGGCGATACTGTTCCGGTCGACCGGGAACTGCTCGATGCCTCATCCGCCTTCATGGGAGGTACATTATTCAAGGGACTGACCTGCAGCGCATTTACCGCGGGTGTAATGGCAATTGGTTTGAAAATTGGCGAAATTGAAAACAGCTACCTGCGGGTAACACGCATGCTGGCACTCATGGTCAGCGGTGGAGATTCGTTTACGGACGGAGTGAACAAATTCAATCCGGCGCTCAATACCGGGCATCGCCTATCGAAATGGTTTCGCGGCGAATTTGGCAGTACCCAATGTCAGGCCGTCACACAATGTGATTTCTCTTGTAATACCGGTGTCGCGAAATACATTGCTGATGATGGCGTTACCAGGTGCCGTAGGATTGCCAAAATGGTGGCAGAAAAGGTGCAAAATATTCTCAAATAACCTGAATAATGCTTGCTGCAATTTGGAAAAGCGAAGGAGATGGCATGCAATTCAATTCCCTGGCAAGAGGGATTATCTCCAAGAACAGGGAAGTGTTACTTGCCCATCTGTAGGACGCGGATAATTCCTTCCTGCCGCGCCGCCAGTTCAAGTTGGGTGATAAAGCAGAACCAACCCTCCCTCGGGATATCATAAAAATGCAGAAAATCATCGGGATAATTGTTCGCGCGCAGGTTATCTCGTAATACAATAATAAAGGTGCAAGAAGTGCCCGAATGGCACAGTTCGAATCCAGCCCAGAATGATTCGAATCGCAATTGGAGAACCTGATGAAAAAAGAAAAATATCCCATTCTGGAATTTGATGATGCGCAAGTGGCAAAAATTGAGCCGTCCGCATCCCATAAAAAAACCGAAGGATATGAATATTGTGTGATTACATTTTTCCGTGAAGTCCTTGAGGCTATGGAAAAGAATGGCCGAATAAAAGTTGTTAAATATTTGAATTGTGAGACCATGGATGTTCCGATTTATGAAATGGAGTACATGGGGAAAAAGATTCATTTGTTCTTGGGTTACGTAGGTGCAGCTGGATCGGCGGCTTTCCTGGAAGAACTGATTGCTTACGGATTCAATAAATTTATCGTCTGCGGTGGCGCGGGCGTACTGAGAAAAGATATCGCCGTTGGACATCTGATTATTCCAATTTCAGCAATACGGGATGAAGGCGTTTCTTATCATTATCTTTCACCAGCCAGGGAAGTTGAATGTGCCCCCGAAGTCGTTGGAAAGATCGAAGAAGATTTCAATAAATACAGGATCGCTTACATTAAGGCGAAAACCTGGACTACTGATTCATTCTATAGGGAGACAGAGAAAAAAGTGGAGCTGAGAAAATCGGAGGGCTGCGTCACAGTGGAGATGGAAGCTGCGGCTTTTTTTGCCGTGGCCAAATTTAGAAATGTGAAATTAGGACAGATATTATATGGAGGAGATGACTTAAGTGGCGTTGATTGGGATAGTAGAAAATGGCATAATAGAGCTGATATTCGGGAAAATCTAGTTGATATTTCCATCAGGATTTGTTTTTCGTTGTGACGAGATTGAGGACATTTTCCTGACAAGACGAGCTTGAACTGGGAGGTTGGAACATGAACGAACAAGCCCCACAACGCAGCATCGAACTGTTCAAGTCGGGTTTTTTCTGTGCAGAAAGTGTGCTGCAAGCGGTGGCGGAAAGCCAGGGAATTCAATCAGAATTGATTCCCAGAATTGCAACAGGGTTTTGCAGTGGCATTTCCCGTACAGGCGGGATGTGCGGAGTTGTTAGCGGGGCGATCATGGGGATCAATCTCGTCGCTGGCAGGAATTCCCCTTCCGAATCGATCGAGGTCAGCTATTCCCTTACTCAAAAATTGATCAGCCGCTTTGAAGGGCAATATGGTTCTAGCAATTGTTGTCAATTGATTGGATGTGACCTGGCTACCGAGACAGGACAGCGGTATTTCATGGAGAATAATCTCATGGAAAATTGCCTGCAATTTGCAGAAAGCGCAACAAGCATGGCGGTTTCACTCATTGCTGAATTCCAAGGATAAGGTAACGCGATCTGCTTATCCACGTGTTGGGTGCCTGCCCGAAAACTGAATAGTATTGGGCGGAGGGATGTTGGGAACCCCATCTGCCCCAGCGTGCCACTATTTGATAAAATTCAATAATCTAAAAAGCATTCTTTTCTATTACCTTTTCGCGCGAAAAAGGAGGTGACAAATGGACCAAATAAAAAAAGAATTAAAACCAATGCGTGGTTGTTTGATTTTCCTGGGGATTATCCTTCTAATAGCTATATTTGGGGGTGTCACCCAGCTTACTCTCGCAAAACTCGGCAACTGGGCCCTGGTAGCAGGGCTGGGAGCAATGCTGCTGGGTATCCTATTCTGGGTCAGCTTGGCAAAAGGTGCCCGCTGGGCAAAAATCATTGCTGGCATTCTCTTGTTGGTCCTCGGCATTGGCGTTTCTGGGTTTATCATTTTTGACTTCATTTCATCGTTAATTAAAGGGGAAAGTATGTTAAAAACCTCTGCCATCAGCGGGTCCAATTACGGACAGAGTGCTTTCATAATTCTTGCAACAGGTGTCGCCTTATTTGGTGGAGGGCTGCTCCTCCTCGGCTGGTGGAAATTGGAATAGTCTAAAACATTTTGTTGTTCAACCTATATTCTGTAATTCGAATCGCAATATCTATAGGAGGAGAAAATGATTTGTGTGGTTGGTTTTGGTGCATGCTTTTGTATCTACGGTTTAATTTCCATCGTTTCGGGGAAGTCCTCCAGCCCAGAAAGGATTTTTACGAAACGAATAGGCCTTGACGACAATTTATTAGGAGCAAAAGCAAGGATAGCAGGTTCCATTTATTCATTGATTGGTGTGGCAATAATCGCGCTTTCATTGGTTTATTTAAAGTGATATCTTCCCGGGTATTTTATCTGTCGACATGTTAAGGAAATTACATCTTAACGTATTGGACCAATAGCCAGTCACTTCCGGATTCCGTTTGCCACCTCCAGTAAATAGATCTGGATCCGGGTTTGGTCATCCTTCCCCAATTACCCCTGCCTTAAACAGGCGGGAAATCTTAAGGGTCGTTGCTACTTTTCTCGCGAAATGCTATACAATAAGTTTGCTGGCTCAAATACCTGGGATTGGAGTCTTGATGAGTCAAATAATCGGCTATGGTGAAGACGCACTCACTTATTGGGCGATCACCTCAAAGCTTGACGAGATATTACGGGCTCTGGGCGATAAAAGTTACCCTTCTGCCACGATCATGATTTACCGTCCCAGCTTTGGTCGCCGCGGCAGGACCGGTTTCCATGCTAATCAAGAGCAATTGAGCGCCGAATTTGGTGAATTCGATGCGATCCTGGGAACTCCTCAAGCCGTCTATCTGGTTGAGAGTAAATGCGATTTGGTTCCCAAGACCGGTAATTACTGGATTAGCCTTAATGCCGCCCAATCTCTCCGGCATGAGATCATGCGCTGGTATGTCCAGACCTGGCAGACGAGTCAGCCGAATGATTGGAGCACGTTTATTGAACAACAGGAATCCACATTTCAGACCATGTTTCCGGGTAACAAGCTGGCACCGGTTGACAGCCGCCTCGCACAGAATTTGGAGTATGTCTTAAATGCCCTGGGCAAATGTGGACCGCTCGTTCAGGATGTACTCTTGTTCATAGGGCAAATGACCAGCCCCAAACCGGTTGGGGTAAAACCGGATGGTTTTAAATTGATTAATTTAACGTATCAGCCGTTGATCCCGTCGGGATACTTTAAAATTCAAAATCTTTGAGAGGCTGACGATGGTTCGGCTCGATCAAGGCTTGGAAGGTGCCCGGATATGCAATATACAAAAGAGCAGCTAAAGTCGATCCTGAAACAGCCCGGTCCACTGGACCTGGCAAACGTTGACCTGGGCGGAGCGGACCTGAGTGGTGCCAATCTGCAGGGGGCTTACCTGGTGGGAGCCGACCTGGGTGCGGCTAACCTGACCGGGGCCAACCTGGCCAAGTCTCTCCTGTGGGGGGCTCACCTGATCGGGGCCAATCTGAACCAGGCTAATCTAAGCGGGTCAGGTTTGGACCGGGCTGATTTGAGCAAGGCTGACCTGACCGGTGCTGACCTGAATGGAGCTGTCCTCAAAGGTGCAAAATACGATCAAAATACCAAGTGGCCTGCAGGTTTTGACCCGGCGGCGGCGGGGGCTATATTTGAAGTAACCAGAAGATCCTAGCTGGCACCGGGCGCTACCAACACAGAAACCAGTCCTACCCATCCCTTCGGGACGGGCAGGACTTTTTTACGGCATCCTCAGACACACCGCGTGGTCCAGGCTCCCATCGAAGAAGAACTTCCCCGTCACGGTCACTTCCCATACCCCCGCATCCGTCGCGCTGACCCGGTTGATATAGGCGCCCGTCCCTTCATACCCGCCCTCCACCATCACCGCCCCGGTCGGGCAGACCAGCGTGAAGCTCATCGAATCAGCCCCGGAATAATTGGTCTGGTCCCGCACCAGCACGCTTTTCAGGCTGCTATTTGCCAGGCAGACCGCATAGACCGTGATCGGCTCATCCGGGCTTTGCAGGTTATGCGCCATCACCGACCAGGCATTATGCGGGTCGACCGAATCCCCGATCGGCGTGCTGATATACACTTCCAGCGTATTCGTATCAAAAGCATAGCCTCCCCCGGTGATGATCTCGCCAGCTTGGCAGTTGGCGAAGGGGGCGCCGCTCACGGGGACCTCCGCAGACACCACCCTCACGGTCCCGTCCCCATTATGCAGGCAGGCCGCCTGGACGGTGAGCGCAAGCTCGCCGGCGCTGCTGTTCGTCCCGCTGACCAGCCAGCCGGTGGGATCCGGCATCGTTTTGGTGATCTTGATCCCCGCGCCCGATTCGAATCCGCCTCCCAGCAGCAGCGTGTCCTGCGGGCATGCCGCACTGACCGTGCCGCTCTGCCCCGCCGGCAGCGTGGTCTGGTTGCTGACCTGCTCGATGAACGGGGTCCCCGACTGTTCCCGCGGCCGCGGTTGCGGGTGCCGTGGCGCTTGCTGCGACTGGTCCCTTTCCGACGGCTGTGCTGTCGCCCGCAGTGACGGTGGGAGCAGCACCCCCCGCAGGAACGGAGGTGTTGATCGAGCAGGCGATGGTCATAAATACAAGAAGACAGGATACAAAGGAAAATGTTGCTTTGTTGTTGGGAGTCATGAATTCCTCTTTGTAAATGATTTAAATGCCGTTGTTAAATATATAGGATGTTTGGAATTTTGCCGCAGGGCAAGGGGACCCATCTTATTTTCATGGTCATGGAATGGACCTGAACGCCCACAGGTTGCCGCCGTTGGCATAGGTCGTTCCAAAGGCATTGATCGCCCGCACCTGCCAGTAATGCAGGCCCGGGGTGAGGCCGCTTAACGCCGCACTTGTGCTGCTCCCCGTGGATATCCATACCAAGCAGCTGGTGGTTGTGTTGATGCAGTACTCGTAGGACACAGCTCCAGCGCTGGCTGTCCAATTCAATGAAAGACTGGCGGGCTGGTTGATGGCGTTGTTGGCCGGGCTGACCTTGTAGACCAGGCCCGGAGGTCCCCCGCTCACGCTGAACGTCCACAGGTTGCCGCCGTTGGCGTAAGTGGTTCCGCTGGCATTGTTGGCGCGCACCTGCCAGTAGTGCAGGCCCGGGGTCAGCCCGGTGAGGGCGGCACTCGTGCTGGCGCCGGTCGACGTCCACACGGAACAGGTGGGGGTTGTGTTGATGCAGTATTCATAGGATAAAGCTCCAGCGCTGGCTGTCCAGCTCAAGGTAAGGGCTGCCGGCTGGTTGACGGAATTATTGGCGGGGCTGGATTTGTAGATGATACCCGGGGGTCCCCCGATGACGCTGAAGGCCCACAGGTTGCCACCGTTGGCATAGGTGGTTCCCAACACATTGTTCCCGCGCACCTGCCAGTAGTGCAGACCCGGGGTCAGCCCGGTCAGCGTGACACTGGTATTGGCGCCGGTCGACGTCCAGGCGGAGCAGCTTGCAACGGTATTGATGCAGTAGTCGTAAGAGGCGGCATTCGTGCTGGCTGTCCATCTCAATGTAAGCGTCGCAGGCTGGTTGATGGCGTTGTTCGCCGGGCTGATCTTGTAGATGATGCCCGGAGGCGCCAGCACGTTGAAGGCATAAAAATGACTGCCGTTGGCATAGGTGGTCCCCACCGCATTGTTGGCGCGCACCTGCCAGTAGTGCCAGCCGGTGGACAGCCCGCTCAGGGCCACACTGGTGCTGGCGCCGGTCGACGTCCACACGGAACAGCTTGGCGTGGTATTGACGCAGTAGTCATACGACGTGGCGTTCGCGCTGGTCGGTCCAGCTCAGGGTAAGCGCGGCGGGCTGACCGGTGGCATTGTTCGCCGGGCTGACCTTGTAGATCACGCCGGGCAGCGGGATGGCCGTGTAGTCCTGCAGGGGGTGGTCTTCCTGGACGTTGCTGTAAGTCCTGCTGGTCGGCGAGAAGACGTATCCCGCCCTGGCAGGCGTGACCGTCCCGGACCAGTTATAAGGCACCGGCACGGAATAGGCGCCCGCGCCGTCTGCCGTGGTCGAGCCTCCAGTGTAGGACAGGGTTGCCCCCGCCACACCGGCATTGCCGGTGATGAAGTAGGTGGCGCCTGCGCAGCTCCCGGTCGTCGTCGCCACCGGGTCGCTTTTCGTCGATTCTATATTTTGCCGGATGGACCGCACAAAAATTGAAAAAGCTGCGTTGCATGCCAGGCCGGACAGCGTGGTGCTGGCCGTCCCCTTGGGCAGGCTGGCAGCGATCTGGTTGTTGACAAACACCTCATACCCGTCGAGGTTGGCTGGGTCATCGGCGGATAACGTCCAGCTCAAATTGATCTGGGTGCTGGTGACCGTCCCGAGCGTCAACAAGGTCGGGGCAAAGGGTTGGACGCTAAAATGCCAGATCGGCCCCAGCGTGGACCCGTTGGCATTGATCGCCGTCACCTGCCAAAAATACACGCCGGGGGCTGGTCGTCCCAGGTTGAGACTGTCGCAGTTTCCATTGGTGGTGGTGTCGAGGGCTACGCCCCACAGGTGCAGGTTGCAGGAAGTGCCGTTCGTCGTCCAGTACAGCCAGGCGTCAGCGGTGCGGGGCAGGAGCGCCCCGTCGATCGGTTTTGGAGTCACCGGCTGGCTGGGAGCGCCGCTGCCGCTGCCCGCGTACGGCACCGACAGGATCCCGTCCAGCACGTTATCGTCGACGTTGATGGTGATGCCGCCCCAGGTCTCATCATGCCCCCCCGCATACTGGTGGATGCGCTGGTGGCTGGACCAGAGCGCATCCGACAGGCAGGTGATCCCGAAGGCCGAGGCATTGGGGTTGTAGGTCGAGAAATTCCACTGCGCCGGCCAGATCGCATCCGGCACGTGGGGATTGCTGGCGAAATCGGTCAGCGCCGAGGCGCACGATGACCCGTATACGCCGGATCTAATCCCCTTGAGCGCCAGTTCCCCCGCCCAGGCGTCCATGAAGACTTTCATCGCATTCCGGCAGGCGGAGTTGCCGGTATCGTAGGCTTCCAGGTCGTAATAAATGACCGTGTTCGAGCCGTCCGGGCTGGTCAGCCCCAGGGTGGCGGCTTTCCCGGCGGCGGCATCCGCTTCCTCGATCCCTTCCACTTGGGCGATGACCGGGTCGTAGTCCACCTTCTCCCGGAAGATCGAGCAGGGCGCCTGCGGACCCACCCAGGTGGGGATGAACTTCCAGCCCTGTCCGAATAACTGGGTCAGCAGCGCGGCGTTGAGCAGCGGGTTCGGGCAGCCCCGCATCGACCCGCCCATGTACAGGTTGACCGCCCCGTACGGGCTGTCGGTCCACCACGCCAGCATTTTGGCTGCGTTGGCGATCTCGCACATGTCGACCCCCTGCCCGATCATCGTGTCATAACTGGCAGCGGCATCCACCCGATAATTGACATCTGCCAGCGTGTTTCCGGGCTGGACTCCTCCAGTCACCCCCGGCAGGACCACCGGGGTCCAGGTGAGACCGCCGTCGGTCGTCCTCAGCAGCTGCTTCGTCTGCGTGCAGGTCAGGTTCCCCTTCGGATCAGAACTTAGATGCCGCCTGTCCCGCTGCAATCCCCCGCCGTGAACAGCCCCAGCCCCACCTCCATGCTGGCCATGTCGATGCTGGTCAGGTCGCCCGACCTGCCGTCCAGGTTATAGCGCGTGGTGAACTGCTGCGCCCCCTGTTCGGTGACGATCCGGTCGCTGCCCGGCACCAGCAGGGTGAAGTGACTGGCGTCGAACATCGTCAGCGCGGAGCGGACGCTCAGGTCCACGTTCGCATCCAGCGGGGTGCTGTTCACCAGCGTCCACGCCCCGCCCCCGTCCGCGGTCGTATAAAAGTCCATGCGGACAGTATTCCCGTCGCTGACCATGACGGGCAGCAGACCGTCCTTCGCATCCTGGAACTTGGGGGACAGGTAGGCACGTCTCTCGCCGGGGTTCCCCGCGGACTGCACGAAGGCCTGCGAGACCCACGTCGCCGCCGCCGTCCGTCGTCCGGTACAGCTCGTCCCCGGCTGCCCCGCCCGCCACCCAGCCGATATTTTCGTCAACGAAAGTCACCGGTTCTCCGACCGGAATGGAAAGCTGCGTCCAGGTGAGACCGCCGTCGTCCGTCCTGAACAGGCTCCCGACCGAGAAATTGATGCCGGTGGCGCGCTTGATCACCAGCCAGCCGGTCTGCGGACCGAGCCACTGCATGTAGACCTTATCCGGGATGGCGCTCACGTCCCCCGGGGCGAACAGGTCCAGCGTCCCGGTCTCCCAGGTCGCGCCCCCGTCGTGGGTGACTCCCAGGCTGTAGAGCGGGTCTGCTCCGGATGCATCCACCAGCAGGGCGCGCCCTTCCAGGCTGTCGCTGAAATCCACCGCGGCGATGGCGGCCCCACCCGGCAGCGGCGGGGTGATCGCATTCCAGGTAATCCCCGCCGTCGGCGGTCCAGTACAACTGGTTGTCTGCCAGGACCCAGCCCTGGTCCACGGAGACCAGGTGGAATCCGGAAATGCCGGAGGCTCCCGCCTGGGCGGTGCCGGGGATACCGGTGCCAGCCCCAGGGAGGCGATCAGGAGGCCGAAGAGGAGGAGGAAGTGCAGTGCTGGTTGGGTTCGTCGATGCAAAATAATCATGGATTTCATCCAATCATGATTTTACAGTATGTAGGAGAATTTTATTGACCATGAAATATGGTTTTTTGTATTGATATTTTTATTACCATCCTCCCCGGCTCGACTCAGCGCACCCTGACAATTCGTCCTCCAAGGGGGACGCTCCCCCTCCCTGCCGGTCGGGGACAATGCCGCGGTATCGTCGGGGTGTGGCTCCGGGCACCGCTGATTCGTATCAGCGGTGTGGCGACCAGGCGCTTGATGCGCCTGTCGCGCATGGCGTGTGGGCGCTGGCTCCCCAAGGGGAGTCCCTGCGGGAAGCTTCGCAATGCTCCGCGAATGCGCACCCTGACGATTCATATCGTCAGGGTGGCGTGAGGGCGCTGGAAGCGCGCCTCACGCACGCGTGATCGGTTAGGAGGCGCGAAGAGGAACAACCCTTTTACCCAGAACGGGTGATTCTC
Source organism: uncultured Chloroflexia bacterium (assembly GCA_963830585.1). Taxonomy (GTDB): domain Bacteria; phylum Chloroflexota; class Anaerolineae; order Anaerolineales; family Villigracilaceae; genus UBA877. The sequence continues at coordinate 68,766 of CAWHNA010000001.1, forward strand.
ATCGAGAGGATCTTCATTAAATGGGCTCCAAAAATCGGGGAAATGAGGTTGATTTGGGGGTTGATCCTGAGGAACAACCTGTTGGGACGAAAAAGGGCGAGTTTTCACTCGCCCTTGATGGTGGAAAGGAAGAATTGCATGGGGGCGAGTAATAACTCGCCCCTGCGGAGGGATTGATTTCAAAACGCGAATGACGAACAAAGGAAGTCATGGACAGGTTAACCTCAGCTTTACGTGCAACAAGCGAAGGTTGGCAATTCCCAAATGGTAGGGCCGAGACACCGATGACTTGTCCCCCAAGGGGATCCCCTCGATAAACCTCGGGGATGATATCCCCAAAGAACGGGGACAATGTGCTACGCGATGACATCGGTGTACTAAACGAGCGCTTGACCCCAGGGGGGTTGCTTCCCGGAAAAACGCCGGGACAATGTCGCGAAAGCGTTCGTTTAGTATAGAACAAATTTTCGGTTAAGTCAAGAGAAAATAGCAGGGAAAGGCGTGATGGCGTCTCGCCCCTACGCAAGAATCCAACCCTCCCATCGCGGAGGAAGCGAGGGTTAAAGGGTTATAAAAAATTTAAAATGAGGAGGGCGAATTATTATTGCAAGGAATTGAGCTTTTAACCTAGCGGTCAGAGATCCAATTCCTACAGCAGTACATTTCGTGAGATGCGATTCATACTCACGCATATTCAGGCTCAAATCCAATCCGGCTACAACTACAGGTTGACTTGGATAGGAGTCATGAACCCAGCAACGCGAGGGTTCAAATCTCATTGCAAAGTTGAAGTCATACGTTGCTGCCAAGCCGCTCCGCGTGCCTGGCTTGAGCCCGCTGACGGAGCCACCGGGGGTGGTTATTTGGTGGTGGGGGGTATTTTCGACTTCTTCAGATTAGTTTCAAACGCCGTCACGCGCTTATCGATCTCGGCTTCGGCCTGCTGGCGGGTGTAGCCATATTTCTCCTGAAGCACACCGGTTAACGTTTCAAACTTGCCGGCAACTCGAGTGAGATCGTCGTCGGTAAGTTTGCCCCACCACGATTTGGCCTCGCCTTGGATCTGTTTCCACTGGCCTTGCAAAATATCTTTGTTCATGGTTTTCTCCTCGGACTATTAAGGTGACTGTCCCGATCTTAACCTGCGCCCAGGACACCAGGGAATTATGCGGCGCATTGCTTTCTGTGGTCTGGACCGCGTCTAAAGACGCGGTCCGTGAACTTATCCTACAACAAAAACTCCCCGGCCGCATCCATCGGTGGGGGGGTTCAACTCTCCGCCACCTGGGGGAGGCTCAAAAATGTACTCAACGAACCTTGCTCACGGCAGCCGGGGATACCGGTCCCAGCCCTAGCGAGATGATCAGGAGGCCGAACATGAGCAGGACGTGCAGTCCCTGCCTGTTTTGTTAATGCATAACACTCACTTATTATATGGATTTTGGATACGTAAGTTGGTTTTGCAGTATGTTGGAGAATTTTATTGACCATGAAATATGGGTTTTTGTATTGTTATATTTATTACCATCCCCGCAGAATGATTGCAACTACTTTCTCGTATCTGTATAATGGAATAGTGCGTCAGTGATCGGGTGGTAAGATTTTAATGGTATTGTGCGCATCGAAGATTAAGCTCTGTTTGGCAAGGCGGGCAAATTGGTGCAGGCCGCGGATGAGCTGCAAAAGGGTCTTTATTAGTAGGTCTTCCTACCTGGCAGGTAAAAATGTCAGCAACTAGAGAAAAGCCTAAAATAGAAAAAACTCTTTCCTCGTCCTCTCCCCCGAAGTCTGATAATGAACCGTGGGGTTGTGTAGGGATGCTGCTCACAATCGTAATAGGTTATTTTATTGTGTATGCGTTTTCGCGTGTAACCACCAACACAGGGACTAAGATTGACCAGGTCATATGCCTCGCTGCATTGATTTTCTTTGCGGTTATTTTCATCCTGGCCATGGTTTCGTGGACTAAGAAGAGCATCGCGAAGGATTTGGAAAAGAAAGAGTGGATAAAAGGATGCACCGTCGCCGAGACTGACGATCGCGGATCGCCACGGTGGGACATGGGACGATGGCTATCGTTTCCATACGTCCTGGTGGTTGAACCTTGAGATGAATTCTGACCAAAAAAAAGTCTCTCCAAATAATTCAATCGTGAGTGTCCAGGTGGATCAATTTACTTATCAGAAATTGGAAAAGTGCAGCACGGTCCGCATTTATTATTTACCGGAGACCCCGCTGACTTTCTTTCTGGAAGAAGAGCTAAAACGCTAGATCGGAGAAGGACACCGGTCTGATTGGCGCTCTGGATCGTTTGCCGCCGTTCTCCCGGCAGGTGCAGGCGCTGGACGGACTGCAAAAGTCGTTATTTGAAAAATCATAAAAAGGAGCGTGAAATGAAAGAGGAGATTGAAAATCCAAAACGGATCGACTTTTTTTCCGGCCGTTTCCTGGACGCAAATGATCTTTCAATGGAACAGGAGTATTTCGATGCAAGAATTAGACGGCATACTCGCTATGCCCATGGATATGGAGTTGTATCGGGGCTTCGAGTTGAGGTTATTTCCAACAGATTCAGGACCCAAAGTGATTATTTCGCCTGGCGTTGCATACGATCCACGAGGGCATGAAGTCTTGGTACCGCAGCGCTGTGCAGTGGCCCATGCCTGGGGACGGTGATGTGACTTATCTTTGTATTCTCTGGGTTGAAAGCAGGAACAGACTTTATTCCCGCTTCGGGAAATTTAAATGAAGGGAATGAAACGGTGGCATCCAGGATTGAGGAGTATGCAGAATTTAATTATTCCGGCGGGACGATTGCACCGATGGGATCGCCCTGGCGCGGCTTCTAAAAAGTGGCAGGATCTGGAAGATGGATAAACGATTTCACGTTCGCAAGGTTCATGTTTAGAATGGATTTGGATGCCAAAATTGAGTTTACATTATGTGGGGGAATTTGGATTGATAATGAAATTGCGGTTTTGCAATTTTCCAAAAATGACTTAAGAAAACTTTATCACAGAATGATTGCATCTAAAAACGCCTGTCATTATAATGGTATGATGCTGTAGTATTTGGGCGGGAAAATACTAAATGTATTTTATAAGAACGAAGTCGATATTCATCGAATATAAATAATTCCAAACGAATAACTACCTGGTAATAGGGGGATGTGCTTAATGATGCAATTAGTTGTTCGAGGATCCTAGAAAAACATGGAATATATTGAGATAGTCAAAACAATAGCTGACATCCTGAAGGAATTTGACGAAGAACGCCCAATTCACAAAGCATTCCGGGCAGGAATCGGACCATTTGGCGAACCTCAAATTGTTGGGATAATCGCAAAGAGATTGTCAGCCAGGGGAATTGAAGCACAGACTAAAAGGACACCAGACCTAGAGATTCAGAATCAATGGGCTATTGAGTTTAAGATTGTTCGCCCATTTGGGGATAATGGCAAAGAAGCAGAGAATTGGTCAGTAAATATGCTCCACCCATATGCAGGGAATGTAAGCCTTCTTGGTGATGCAATTAAATTGACAAAATTGGATAAATACCCATACAAAGGACTTTTCGTCATTGGGTTCGAACATAATCCTGCAAAAATCAGTCTAGACCCATTGATCAACTCCTTTGAATCTATTGCCAAACAAGTGATGGCGATAGATTTAGGCTCTCGAATAGAACAGACGAGAGATAATCTCGTTCATTCGGAGCATCAAGTAGTTCGTTGCATTGGTTGGCAGTTAAAAACTAAAACAAGCATTTCAATATTGTCTCAGGATAGAGAATCGTCGTTCTGTGAGAAATCCATCCGCCTTATGTACGAAATCCATAAATCCATGACGTCGAAGCCGCGCTCAGTGAAATCGTATGGAATTGTCCGCATTGATACCGAGTATTCTCGATAAAGCGTTCAAAGGAGAACTATTTATTAATTGAAAGATTTTCCGATTAGGAAATTGGATTTGGAGATATAAGATGTATTTGGCAGAGCTACATGGAAAATTGTCAAGAGACAATGAAAATAAAGAAGACATTCTCACATCGAACGTTTTCTCTTTTTTCAAGTACGCTAATAGGGAAATATTTTTATTTGAATTTATTAAGCTGCTTGGATTAAAAATTTCTTCAAACGATGCAATTAATGCTGAATTTCGTTTTTGGCCCACTTTTGAAGATAATACGGAACCTGATCTGGTGATGATTATCGGGAAATATTATCTTTTATTTGAAGCAAAATATCATTCGGGCTTTGGAAAAGAAACGCAGGATCAACAACATCAGATTGTAAGGGAAATTAAAGGAGGTAAATTTAAATCGCAGAATTTGGAGAAAGTGTTCAAGATCATTGCTGTAACAGCTCATTACTCTGATGTCCCCGAAATTAAGCGTGATATTCCTAAAGAATATCTGGAAAATTTAAAATGGACAAATTGGCAAACCATTGCATTATTGATATACCAGCAAATTGAAAAGAATCCTACACTCTCGGTTGAAACTAAGGTTTTTGCTACCGATTTATATGAATTGCTGGTTCGGAAGAAATTGAGAAATTTCGAAGGCGTTAAAGTATTTTCCATTTACCCCGCGGGATTGCGTACTAAATCCGATAATATCTTTTTTGAAGCCAAAACAGCCAGCTATCGCGGCGCATTTTTAGGTTTTACAGCAACTATGCCTGATCTCAGGCTAATCCGGTTTCCTTCTACTGCCATCTTTTGGAATCCTCAAAAAAGGTTCTTTGAAACGTTGGTCACTAAAGGAAGATTAACTCATCCCACTGAGACAATGATTTTCAAGAGGAGAACAAATGAATAAGCATGAGATTGTTGAACAGACCAAATTAGCTTACGAATATTTACAAAAACTATATCTGGAAACTTCCTATTTTATCAAAGAAGTCGAAGGACTACTCGGCAAAGAAAATGAAGAATTCATCATTGGTCGTCCTTCCGGTTATAGTATCACCAGCAACCGTTCTGTCGGTCTTAAATCTGGGAATGTCCAGTTATGGCTTTTACGCAAAATGGCCGTGTTTTTCGTTCCCAAGGGTTTTACAGTTGAGAAAGGTGGGCAGACAATTACAAAGATCGATAACAAAATAAAGGTGATTTATTTGAGAATTGTTCTGGATGCAAAAGGCCTTTCAGAGCCGAAAGTATTTTCAGGCATTTTGTATAATTTTAAAGAGAAGGGCAAAACATCCATGGAAAAAATTGAACAGCTCATGAGTCATATGGAATACAGAGAGTTACAAGCATTCAAAAATCCATTAGCAATTGACTACACGGATGGTTATCTGGCATTTCACGGGAAACTTTTTGAGCAGAATTTGTTTGACTTGAATTCGAGTGAAGAAATATACAAGAAGATAGTTGTTCCTGCAGTTGAGTTATATAGAACTGGATAGGGAGCACATTATCCTTGTAGGAGCGAGGCATATCAACCTTAAAGCGGGATGCATCGCCTATTTCCTCTTGACAGTCTTCCTAGGCAAGATTGTTCAGAAGCGCATCGGCGCTTGGAAGAATTGGGGTATTTCAAAGGAAAATGACCGTGAACCCAATTAAATGTTTACTCGGAGCCATCTCTGGCGACGTCATTGGTTCAGTATATGAATACAATGCCCCCAAGACCACCGATTTCGAGCTGTTCACGCCGGACAGCCAGCTCACCGATGACACTATCCTGACCATCGCAGTCGCAGACGCCATCCTCAATGGGAAAAATTATCTTAAATACATTTGCGACTACGCGCTCAAGTATCCCAACAGCGGTTATGGGGGCATGTTCCGGCAGTGGATGCGCTCCGCAGATCCCCACCCGTATAACAGCTATGGCAACGGCTCGGCGATGAGGGTCAGCCCGGTCGGCTGGGCATTCGCTACCCCCGAGGAGGTGTTAAGGGAGGCTGAAGCCAGCTCAGCGGTCACTCACAATCATCCGGAAGGGATCAAGGGCGCGCAGGCTGTCGCTTTGGCGATCTTCCTTGCCCGCACTGGTGCCAGCAAAGACGATATTCGCAAAGAAACGACCAGGCGCTTTGGCTATGACCTTTCCCAGACATTGGATGAAATCCGCCCGGGTTACCGCTTCGATGAAACCTGCCAAAGAACGGTCCCGCCTGCCATCACTGCCTTTTTGGAATCGGATGACTTTGAGGAGGCTGTCCGCAAATCCATATCCCTGGGCGGCGATGCCGATACCCTGGCTGCCATCACCGGTTCGATCGCAGAAGCTTTTTACGGCGGTGTGCCGGAAGAGATCGCCACCGAAGTATGGAGCCGCATCCCGAAAGAGTTTCAGGAGATCGTGGAGCGTTTCAACAGCAAGCTATCCTGATATGCGGATCTTCGTTGGGTTGTTTCAATCCGTTTAAGATTGTGGGCCCAGGAACATAATTACCATGACTAAAAAAACCATCTTCGACATCCTGCTCCTGATCGCCCGTCCGGCTGCCGGCAAGAGCGAGATCATCGCTTACCTCAAAGGCGTCCCGCCTGCAGAAAGGTCCCGGCGCTTCCACATTGGCAGTTTCGACGAGATCGACGACTTCCCCATGCTCTGGACCTGGTTCGAGGAGGATGCCCTGCTGGGCAAAATGGGCCATCCCCGCCTGTATACCGATTCGGAAGGCTATTTCCTGCGCACCTACTTCTGGGACCTTTTGATCGAACGGATCGGGTTGGAATACCAGAAGAAGCAGCGCGACCTCCTGCCCGGCGCCGAACCGTCCACCACCCTGATCGAGTTCTCGCGCGGCAGCGAGCACGGCGGCTACCGCTCGGCCTTTTCGCATCTTTCCACGCAGATCCTGGAAAAAGCGGCCCTGCTGTACGTGGACGTCACCTGGGAGGAATCCCTGCGCAAGAACCGCAAGCGCTTCAACCCCGACAAACCCGACAGCATCCTGGAACATTCCCTGCCGGACGTAAAACTGGAGCGTTTATATAAAGAGATCGATTGGGAGGAACTCAGCCGGGATGATCCCCATTACCTGTCCGTCCAGGGGATCCGGGTGCCCTACGTGGTATTCGACAATTCCGACGATGTCACCACCCCGCGCGGGGAGGCCCTGGGGTGGCTCGAGCAGACCTCGGATTATGGGCGGTTAGCGCTGAAATCTCCTATGGACCCGTGATATGCGGTACAGCGTGCTAGGCGGTACGAAAAATTAGGGCTAAAGGAAATGGTACCTAATATTTGACATTTACACTTATTCGTGCTATAAAATAAGCACATCCCCCCTGCTCCTTCGGGTGCAGGGTGCGAGGCGGCGAATAACCGCCTCTGCTTTTTTAAATGGGGTTAATATACCTATGACACCACCGAAAAACTCAATTCCATCGATCGTATATGTGGATGGATTCAATTTCTACTATGGAGCCGTGAAAGGTACGCCCTATAAGTGGTTGGATATTTCAAGGATGGTCCAGCTGCTCCTCCCCAGGAATAAGGTCCATAAAATTAAATATTTCACCGCTCTGGTTAAATTCGCGCCCACAGGACCCTGACCAACCGATCCGGCAGCAGATATTCCTAAGGGCGCTACGAACCATTCCAAATTTGGAAATTATCTTGGGTCATTTTTTATCGCATGTGGTCAGTATGCCGTTGGCGAATTGCCCTCCCGGAAAACAAAAATATGTTAATGTGATCAAGACAGAAGAAAAAGGATCGGATGTAAATATTGCCACTCACATGCTTCACGATGGCTATCAAGGAGCGTACGATGTTGCTATTGTCATCAGCAATGATTCTGATCTGGTCGAAGCCATTAAAATTGTTCGAACCGAGCTTAAGAAAAGCGTAATTGTTCTCAATCCTTTCAAGGATACACCCAGTCAGGAATTAAATCGGGTGGCCACTTTTGTTAAACCCATCCGGCAGGGGGTTTTGGCTGCAAGTCAATTTCCTGGCACAATGCAAGATCAAACAGGAAGTTTTACTAAACCGGGTAGTTGGTAGTAATTAATTAATTACACAAATATTTAGGTTGATTCATTCTTTCATCCACCCTGGGGACGACGTTGTCCCAGTCAATGGGACCCTGAAATTCATCTATGCCAAACATCGGGGCACTAATTCAATAGATTCTTCAATCCTGATATTTTGATCCTATTTCGTCGTTGTTTCCGTTGCCATCCTGGTCTTCCTTCCCCATCCCAGGATCACTCCCATCAGAAGCCCAAAGACCAGCCCTGCAGCCATAAATCCAAGGATCACCTGTCGGTACGCCTCGGCAGGTGTATTGAAGAGCGGGAGAGGCGGCTGGGAACAGGCTCCCGATCACCCGGAAGGAAGCCTCCACCAGGCAGGGATATAGGATTGCCCCGGCAGCAGACGAGCACGATCTTTCTCGGGCGCCTCTCTGCCAGCAAGGCTATGATCGCCCCCAGCGACAGGCCAGCAATGGCCTCCATCGCCCAACTGAACCAGGCGGGATAGTTGAAATAGGCTCCAAACATCAGCCCCCTGTCGATCAGGCCCGGCACCAGAAAACCAATGATCCCCAGGCCTGCGAATCTCTTGAACCGTGATTTTCCCACGAACAGTGCCGCAAAAAGAAGACCGCCGACGATGCTGGCAGCCGTCCAGGAGAGCATATTTTCAGCCGTGTTGATGATCGGCATCCATATTTGCTGGGTCTGGGTTTCCATCGTGAGCACTTGAGATTGGAACATTACGTATACGACCGTGGTGGTGTTGATGAGACTGTCCAGCACATTGACCACCACAAAAGAAAGTCCGAACGCCAGTGCCCCTTTCCAGCCAAAACGCAGCGATTGAGAATGCAGCATTCGCATGCCTCCCTTTCTTGTCAAAATGGGTTCGGACGAGGTTGACGGGCAGATCGCGTAGCTCCCGCAGGCAAACGGCCAAAAACTCCCAGCCGCTTATGGAACGGGATTCTTCCAGCAGCGCCTCGAAGTCGCTTTGGAGTTCCTCCCCGTATTCATCCTGGAATTCGGCCGGGTATAAGTGCAGCAAAAGACCGAAAATTCTCTTGCACATGCCGGTGATGAAATTCATATCCCCCTCCCGGCGGTTTCCTTCTTGACCAGGGCCACCAGCGATTGCAGGCGCTGCTTTTCTGCTGCCAGGATTGTCCGGCCCTGCTCTGTCAGGGCATAGGTCTTGCGCGCGTGACCTGGTTCATCCGCGCCGTGTTCCAACCCCACCCGTTCGATCCATCCATCTTCGAGCAGGCGCTTCAAGGTCGTGTACAGGGTGCTGACCGACAGCAGGATGCGGTTCTCGCTGAGGTTCCGCACCTGTCTGCCGATGCCATATCCATGCAGGGGCCCGGGCGCCAGGCTGACGAGGATGTAAAGGGTGGTTTCTGATAAGGGTGGCACAGCATTTGGATTCTTGGTGACCATAAAAGGCTCTTCCTTGTTCATTGGGTTGTATATCATTGGTAGATATATCACATATTGATATAATATCCCTTTTCGATGGTTTTGTCAATTATGGAATCTGATGTGTGCATAAAAACTTGTGGCTGCGCATCCGCTGGCACTGCCCTTGTAGGGGTCGCCCCTTTCCTTTTTCCCCCTTGATATAAAGGTATAATTTTGCTCGACCAACCATGAAAAAGACGCTGCTCTCCTTATTCCTCCTTCTACTGGCAGGATGCCAGTCCACCCCCGCCGTCCCGACCCCGCGCAACACTGCCCCGCCTCCCACGCCGTCCGCCACCCCCTACGGGCCAACCCAGGTCTCGCCGCGGGATGGCATGACACAGATGTTCGTACCGGCGGGGCCGTTCGAGATGGGCATGACGGTCAAATCCGACATCGGGGGGATGGGTTATCTTGAAGCCTACCCCGGTCACACCGTGACCCTGGATGCGTTCTGGATCGACCAGACCGAGGTGACCAATAAGATGTTCGCAGCCTTCATTGCCGCCACCGGTTACACTCCCGTGCATGCTCCGGCTGATTCCGGTCACGTCGCAAAAGCATTTGACACCGGGGAAGATCCCACGTCAGCGGATTGGCAGCATCCGAATGGGCCGGGCACGGATATCACCGCCAAGGCGAATAACCCGGTCGTCCAGGTTTCGTGGAATGACGCCTTCGCCTACTGCGCCTGGGCCGGCAGGCGTCTCCCCACCGAAGCCGAGTGGGAGAAGTCCGCCCGCGACCAAAGCGGAGGTTTTTATCCATGGGGAAATGAACCCAATAATGCTCCCGCCCATTACTACAACTATGCACTTCCCTGGGATACTGTACCTGTGGGTTCCTACCCGGCGGGTGCCAGTCCCTATGGGGCGCTGGATATGGCCGGCAATGTCTACGAGTGGGTCAACGATTGGTATGCTGCCGACTTCTATGCCAGCCCGTCCTCCTGGACGAACCCGGCGGGACCCGCTTCCTCCCCCGACGATCAGAAGGGCGTGCGCGGCGGCACCCTGGCCTTCTATAACCCCGTATTCGATTCGGTTTACCGGGACCACAGGCGCACCGGCTATACCTCCAACATCCTTGGCTTCAGGTGCGCGGAAGGCGGGTCGACCGCCTTTCCGCCGCTCCGCTGACACCGCGGCATTGTCCCTCGCGACCTCGTCCCCGACCAAAGGGAGGGGGAGCATATTATCCCCGTTCTTTGGGGACTCCCATTGGGGAGGGTGCCCTTCCGGGAAGGGTCCCCCCGGGGAAGCGTCAGCGGAGTAGCGCCGTGGGTGCGCCCTGGTAGGGGCGCCCCTCGCGGTATTGTCCCTCGCGACATCGTCCCCGACCAAAGGGAGGGGAGTATTGTCCCCGTTCTTAGGGGGCTTCCATTGGGGAGGGCGCGCTTCCGGGAAGCACTCCTTGGGGAGCTGGGGGGTGTGATTGCTTAATCCCTCCCTAAATCCGCAGGATTTGGGGAGGGTGACCCGAAGGGTCGGGTAGGGCTCTGGTCGCCTTTATTCTTTTCCCCATTGACAAATCAGAAAATTTGTTCTATAGTATACGAGTGCATCAAGCACTCGTGTACTACACCGATGACACGAGTCATCGGTGTCTAGGCCCCTTGAGGCTTCCAGCACCCGACCGCCACATCGACGACAAGAGTCGTCGATAGTATGGCTTCAAGCACTCTGAGTTCGAGGCGTCATCAAGACGCCATCGACCACATCGGGCTTCCGAAAGCCCGATGTCTCCCGCAAGGTATCTAATCTGCGGTGCCCTGCACCTTAAAAATTGAACCTGAACCCGTAGGGGCACGAAACTTTGTCCCCGCTCTCAGGGGATATCGTCCCCGAATGGAGAGATGATGATTGTTCCTCAATTGTTCCTCAGGAACAACGCACATATCTGGCGGTTGTTCTCTGCATACCCCCGCCCATAGGCGGCCTCCAGCCGCCATAGGGCGCACCGACGATATGGGTCGTCGGTGCTCAACGTCATGAGATGTCAATGATGAAAGTCCGATGCCCTAGCCATCATCAAAAATAAACGACCCGAAATCAGTCATTCGTTCCTAATCGTTCTCGCGCGTAAATAATGGCAAATGAGAATGGTTAAAAACACCCAATCGGGTCACCCTCTCCAAATACGAAGTATTTGGGGAGGGACGGGGTGGGGTTGGAGTGCGGCACATAAGACCGAGACCGTTATTTTATATATGCAACCGCCTTGCGCGGTGGGCATATGAAGGCCCGATGCCTCCCGCACGAAGCCGAATCGTCAGTGTCCTTGGCACCTACTTATCTTCTTTAATATATGCTACTGCCCTACCCACCTCATCATTCATCACCAAGCTTATCGAGCACCCCTCCTTCACATCCTCCACCTTGATCACCCTCAGCGCCCTCTCCAGCGCCTCATCCGCCTCCATGAACTCCCCCAGCCGGTTCCTCGTCTCCTCGAAAAACTTCCGGTTGAACGCCGCATCCCGGTCGTCCAGGTTCACGTTCAGCGGGAAGATGTGCGCCTCCATCAGGTCCTGGAAAAAATGCGTCCCGAACGACGGCTCCAGGTCCGGGCTCACCCCCCTGCCGGTCAGCTCCACCAGCGCCCGGGTGTGGTAAATGTCCCCGTAGGCGATCCCCACCCCCAGGTCGGGTGTCGACGTGCCCCACCGCCCCGGTCCCACGCAGATGAAGGACTCCTCGCTCAGCTTTGCATTCAGACTCCCGATGGCGCGTTCCAGCCGGACCCTGTCTTCATTGGACGCCAGGGAGAAGTACCCCTCCGGCGGCACGTACACCACCCAGCGGATCCCCGTCACCTTTCCGTGCGGGACCATCCGGTGGGTCGCAAAAACTATGTCAGCTCTCGGCCAGTTTGACGGGCAGGTCCACCTCGCCTTCCTCGCTCAGGGCGCTCTGCGGGCGGCACTGCAGCAGGGTGATCATCACCTGTGGTTCGTCGCTCCCACTATCTTCGATCTCCACCGTAAACTCGGTGTCCACCGGGCTGCAGTACTGGCTTTCGAGCGTGCCCAGCATGGTGCGCATGTGCTCCGCGAACCGGGTCCGGCGCAGCAGCCCGTCGAAGGTCACCACCAGGTTCCCCGGCTCCACCAGGCTGGTGCGGATGTTCTCCACGAAGCCGCTCTCGTCCACCTGCGCCACCTCGCGCAGCGCCGGGTAGTCTGCATTCAGCACCTCCCGGATCGGAAGCGTCTTCAGGGCGTTCTCCTCCAGGTCCAGCAGGTCCACGTACTGCTGCGAGTGCTCCCGGATGTCCTGGCTCGGGAGCAGCAGCGGGTGACTGAGCGCCACCAGCCGCGGCTGGTCGTTGCCCCCGCTCTCCACCGCCCGCGTCCCCAGCCCCCACACCAGGCGGATGAACCCGTCCTCCTTGCGTATCTCCGGCGACCAGCGGTACAGGTTGCGGCTGAACGCCACCCCCGCCGCCTGCGGCAGGAACCAGCGCCCGTACTGCTGGCCCTCCACGAACTGGATCAGCACGGCGATGCGCTCGTCGTAGTCCACCAGGCCCTTCTGGTGCCGGTAGAGCAGGGCGTTCGGGTTCAGGCACGAGGCGTACACCCGCGCGATCGCCTCGGTCAGCGCCTTCAGGTTTTCGGCAGGGCTGCCCTGGTTGGGGCAGAAGAAGCTGTCGTACTTCCCGGCGAACGACGTGCCGAAGCTGTCTTCCAGCAGGCTCGACGAGCGCACGATCAGCGGGTGACCGCCGGCCTCCACCAGGATCATCCGCAGCCGATCCACGATGTCCTCCGGGAAGCTCCCCTTGACGAAGTCCCGCACGATGCGCGGGTAGTCCGCCCTCATCCTCGCCTCGCTCTTGTATTTCTGGTCGGACCAGTGCATCAGGTTGTTGGCCGCCATGAAGGCGTAGAACGTGTCCGACGCCAGGAAGTAGGAGGTGGGGATGCGCAGCGCTTTCTGGACCTCGGGCGGGGCCTGGTCCCGCAGGATGCGGTACGCCAGCATCATCCCGGCGCTCTTCCCGCCGATCTTCCCGTACCCGATCTTCCTCTGGCGGATCTCCTTCAGGTCTTCCACCGTGAACCATTTGCGGGCGATGTTCAGGTAAGCCAGCTGGTCGCTGATCATGGTGCGGATCAGCACCACCTTGATCTCCTGCAGGTGCGCCTCCATCCGTTTGCGCCGCCGCTCGGGCATCCGCCCGATGTTCTCGGCCTGCTCGAACAGCAGGTCCTGCGGCGCCAGCTCGGGGTTGAACGTGATCTGGTCCGGCGTCTCGCCCCGCTCCCTGAGGATCTCCTTGACGATCCGCTCGAAGTCCTCGTAGGGCAGGTTGTAGGCAAAGTAGAAATCCGTCTGGGCTTCGCGGATGCGCTCCAGCCGCTTCTCCCACACGTCGTAGGACTCATCCGTGACCGGGTGGTGCAGCCCCTCCCGTGTCTGTGACCTGAGCGCCTTCTCGCGCACGTCCGCCTCGAAATCTTCCGGGGTGACGATGCCCCGCTCGAAGAGCTCGCTGCCTCATCCGCGCCCGGATGCGGTTGCGCAGGATCGGGTACTGCCGCAGGGTGAGGTAGATATCCAGGATCGGGTCGGACGAGTGTGCGGAGGAGGAGGCGGGTGTTGGCATATTGTTTGGTTAAATAAAGGTAAGGTCGCAAGCAGGGGTGGCGTTCGCGAAGCACCTCACTGTCAAGTATCTTCCCCCGGTGTTGCATCCCCCTCCGGGATGGTTTGCGGCGGCTGGAACTTTTTTGACAGCAGACCGCTCGCCAGGCAGATGGTCAAAAGGATGCCGCCCCAGAGGTTCAGCGAATTCAGGATGGGAAAGCCGTACACTTTGGCAGACACCAGGGCGATTCCCGCCCCGATCCCTGCCGCCCAGGGGAGTTTTATCCGTCGGGTGAGCACGATGACCACCAGCCATGCCGACGGGATGATCAGCCAGACGTACGTTGCCACCCAGGCCTTCCCCAGGAAGACCAGCGTGCCCGCCAGGTTGAGGATGAAAACCAGCTCTCCGATTGTTCCGTCCTTTCCCAATGGGAGGCTGACATTCCGTTCTTCTGCCGGGTACTTTCTGCTGATCAGCCAAACCACTGCCGCAAGCAAAATCAGACCGGCGATGCCTGCTGCCCGGGCGATCCCCGGTGAAAATGAAAGGTACTTGCTGATGGATTCATTCAGCCAGAATGAGGTGCCTTTCCCCACCTCCGGGAGCACGTACCGGACATAATCCACGTACCATCCGAATGGCACGAAGAGGAGTGAAAATGCCGCCAGGATCACCAGGCTCCCGATATACGCCAGCAGGAAACGCAGGTCACGGCGGAAAACGACGAAATAGATGAGCAGAAAAACAGGGCTGACCTTGATCAAGGTCGCCACCGCCAGCAGGACCGCTGCAATCAAGGGTTTCTTCCGGGCATAGAACAAAAAGCTTGCCAGGATCAGGCTGATGATAAAAATATCCACCTGGCCGTGTTCCAAATGACTCATGAGCGGGAAGGACACCAGGATGAGCATAAGTGCGGATGCCAGGAAAACATCCCGCCAACCTGGCGAAAAGGACAGGACCATCCAGGCCAGGAGGCCTGCAAAAATCAGCCCATAGGCGATCACCCATACCAGGCGGGCCAGCTCAAAGGGCATCCGGCTCAGGAGGCTGAAAATGGGCAGGACGGCTGGAGGGTAGATGTAGTCTGAGATGATTGGATTTCCCTGGGCATCATTTCCCCAAAAGTAAGGGTTCTGGTTGTTCAGGAAACGTGACCCGGCGTTGTAATAAGCAAAGAAATCCACATTATGCAAATCCCCCGAATTTGTCCCGGACAGCGTGTTGTACATATCCAGGGCAGAATGCAGCCAGTAGTTCCAGCCGATCAGCGCGAGCAGCAGCAGGAAGAGGATCCTAACCGGGATGGAGAATTTCATAACTGGCCTTTTCAAAAAACGTCAGGGCATATTTTGCCCTGACGCAATCGTACTTCAAAAAGAATTGACTTAGCCCAGGTGCATCGGCATGATCACGTGCAGGAAGTTTTCGTCTCCCACCGGGCGCACCACCCCCGGGGCGTTCGGAGCGGAAGTCTCCAGCGCCACGTTGGGCGATTTGACCACCTCCAGCACCTCGCGCAGGTACTTGACGTTGAAGGCGATCAGCAAGCCCGGCACCGTCGATCGTGGCTGCCACCACCGTCTCGTTCGAGCCGGTCTCCTCCGACTGGGCGGAGATCTCCACCGAGCCGGGTTCCAGTTCGCCCGACGACTTGATGTTGAAGCGTGCCACGTTCGAGCCTTCGCGGGCGAAGATCTCGGCCTGTTTGCAGGCCTTGAGCAGCGCCGGCGTTGAGAGGATGGTGCGGCTCTTGTACGCCCTCGGGATGATCTGCTGGTAGTCCGGGAAGTTGCCGTCGATCAGCTGAGAGACCACCTCGCAGTCCTTCATGTGGAAGACCACCTGTCCGCGGCCCTTGGGCATCACCATCGAGATCATTTCGTTGCCGTCGCTGGCAACCCGGGCCAGTTCGCTCAGGGCCCGCGCCGGGATGATCGCCGTGAACGGCTGCGCGGCCGGCTGGGAGAGCACGCCCTTCCGCACAGACAGGCGGAACCCGTCCGCCGAGGCCATGGTGATGGTGTCCTTGTCCACCGCCACCAGCACGCCCATCAGCACGGGGCGCGCTTCGTCCGACGAGGCCGCGAACACCACCTGGGAGATCATGTCCTTGAAATCGGCCACGTTCAGCAGGATGGCGCCGTCCATGTCGGGCACCGGCAGGGGCGGGAACTCCTGGGCGTCGATGCACTTGATGTCGGTCGTCGACGTACCACAGCGTAAATTGAGGGTTTGGGTGGCGGTGTTCAGGCTCAGGTTCACCTGCTCCGGCGGGAGTGTGCTCACCAGGTCGGCGAAAGTGCGCGCCGGCACGGTGGTGGAGCCCTCCTCCTCGATCTTGGCACCGATCCAGCAGGTGATGCCCAGTTCCAGGTTGGTTGCCGACAGGCGCAGGCGCCCTTCATCGCTGGCGATCAGCACGTTCGAAAGCACCGGCAGGGTGCTGCGCGGCGAAACCGCCCGCGAGACGGTGCTTAATCCACGAGCCAGGTTATCTTGTAAGACGGCTACTTTCATTGCTCAGTCCTCTCCTTCTATGCGACTGTAGAAACGACTTTAGTCGTTTATCACTCCAGTCGTTGAAACCCTTTCTAAAGTATATCCTGAGACTGTCAAAGTGAAAAGACACTAACGGAATAATAATGAATACACCAGGCTCACCAGCACCCCCACAACTTCCAGGCCGAACAGCCCCGCCAGCACGTACAGGAAGATCATCCAGCCCGATGGCGCGGTTTTTTGGCGGACCTCCTGCCCCTCGGCCAATTGCCGCAGGGCCAGGGCAGCCTGGTTCAGGTCAGCCTGGGCAACGCCCACCCACATCCAGCCCTCTGATGGCGGACGGAACCACCAGCCGGCTGCCGTTGTATTTCTCCAGCCACCTGCGCAGCCCCTCGGGTGGGTCAAGCGCCAGTCCCGCCGGCAGGATGACTGCCCTGGGAGGAGTCCCGCTCCATGATAGGGTTCCGGCGCTCCTTTCGGGATAGTCTTTGCTTTCGAATAGAAAACCGGGCAGATCCGTCTCTTTGCTGCGGGGTCGTCCGGCGAGTTGAAGCATGGCGGGCAGTTGCGGCGTCTGCTTCATGATCGCCGCCATCATGGCCGGGCCGAATGCCCCGTCTTCCACGTCGAAGACCAGCGTGGAGAAGGCGGCATGCTTTTCAGCCAGGGCGCGCCCCAGCGACGCCCCATCCCTGCCCAGGGTCCGCCCGTGGTAGACGCCCAGCAGGGCGAAAAGGGCGAAAAGTTCCAGGCCTTTCAGCGTTGCAGAGACGATACTGTCGGTGCCGCCTCCCAGCAGCCGGTTGAGCAGCAGGTAAACCAGGCTGCCCGCTGCCACCATCCCGCCGATGACGGCAGCGAAGAGGGCCAGGTACAGGTAGCTTTTTCGGACGAGCGAACGCCGGGCGTGGTCACCGGCATCCCCGCCCTCATCACCAAATAAGAGCGCTTCCGCCTGCATCGGTCTCCAGGTCAGCAGCCAGAGCGGGAGCCCCACTCCCAGGGTCGAGAGCGCCGCCGACAGGTTGAGGCGCAGGGTGCCGCCCCAGGCCTGCCCGCCGAAGAAGGGCATCCACTACGAAAGCCAGCAGCATTCTCAGACCGATGAAAGTGGCTCCCAGCCCAATGGCCGACAGGATGTAGGCATACAGGCGGCGCAGCCCCGAGCGGCGCGGCGCGTCCGGCACCTCTGACATCGAACGCCCCAGCCAGCTGCCGTAGTAGGCCCACACCCCCGCCAGCGGAACGCCGATGGAAACCGGTCCGTTGATCTGCTGGACAAAGGTCTGAAAGGTCATCCCTTCACCCAGGACCTGGCGCAGGATCAGGTAGAGGACGATACCGCTCGAACTCAGCACCGTGATGACGCCCACAAGCGACAGGGCATACAGCAGTCCCAGCCGCAGCAGTGACTGATGCTCCACGGGGTCGTCCAGCGAACCCTGGACAGTGTTCCAGGCCCACACCCATACCGGGGTGCCCACCAGGGTCAGTGCCAGACCGTTGACGAAGTCTGCCCGCAGCAGCAGGCCGAAGGTGAGCGGCGGCACCTGCAGGACAAAAAGCAGGATCTGCTGCACTCCGCCCACGGTCAGCAGCAGGCCGTACAGCACCCACAGGTAGCTGGCGATGCGGCGGACATTGGCGAAAGGCTCTTTAACTGTGATCGATTTCCAGTCAGCGCGCAGGACGGTGACGAAATAGGAGGCGATCAGGACGTTGATCAGCAGGGCGATGAGGTTGTCGCTCCAGGTCTGCTGGCTGCCGACCACAGCCGCCAGGCGCGTCAGGTGGTTGGCATCCAGGAAGAGGCGGTTAACGACCGCCAGGAAACTCTGGATGGCGGGGATGAGCGTGGACAGCACGACCGCATACAGAAATAAGGCACGCAGACCGGAAGCGTGTTCGTCCATGTCCCGGGTGGCGTCATTCTGGGCAACCCGCCAGTGCAGCCAGAAGACCGGCAGACCCACCAGGGTGAGCGCCAGTGCTCCTGCCAGCCGGGTGGCGCTCCCGCCGATGATGGAGGCGTTCACTACGGATCGCAGCAGGCTGATCAGCCCCCACACCACCACTTCCAGGCTGATGAAAGCCACCGCATATATGTAGAGTCTTCGAATGGTGCGCATGAGACCGCCTCCCTAGGGTTTCGCCGGCTCGAGAGTTGGCTGCGGCACCTGCCAGTCAAAGGACCAGAAAGGATAGGGCATATAGCTTATCTTCCAAACTCCGCCCTGCTGGACCAGGTTGGCGATGTCGGTTGAGCTCGAGCCTTGAGAAAATGGTCCGAAGGATTCGTAGAGGATGGTCAGGTTGACATTGGCCTCACCGCTGCCGATGTATTGGGCGCTTCCCACCTGCAGGGCGTTACTGGATACATTGAGCTGGTTCGTGAGGAATGCGCGTCGGAAGGCATCATAAGTGGGCTTGGCAGGATTGTCAGCCAGGTAGGTATAAGCGCGCTGGAAGTCCTGCTTCTGCAGCGCCAGGGCGTAATTACGGACGATGTTATCCGGAGTAGTCTCCGGGGCGTAAACCTGGTTATCCCGGCGGATGAAAAACAACGCCAGCGCCGTAACGATCAGCACGCCAATGAAGATAAGAATCCCAACCAGGAAGCGATCCTGTTTCATGCCTCACCTCCGTATAGTCTGCAAAAAATACTTTGAATTGCTTTTCCAGGGTGAACCAGGAAACCCCCAGAGACTCCCGGCGCCGGAAGATGCCTGGCGATAAACGCCCATGGCACGTCTTTTCTGAAAGACTGCTGCTGCCGGCGCAGGCAGTCCATCGCCTCCACTTCCGCGGCGACCGGATTGCCAGCTAACAAATTCCGCAGCAAGTCAACGGTCATTTGGATGATTGTATCTTTTTTCGGTATCAGAAGCAAGCAAGGCTTCTTTGGATATCGACTTAGCGGTTAGATCCTCTGAAAGCCATGGTAAATTGCCAAATTTTCATTTGGTATACTTGCCGTAACTTATAAAAGGAGAAAACCATGTCCACCCCTCCCCACTGGGACCTGTCCAACGTCTACCCTTCGCTCGAATCCAGGGAATTTGAAACCGCCATCGCCACCGTCAAGGGTCATATTGACGGGCTGGAAAAGCTGTTCGCCGATAAGGTTGCCAGGATGAACGCCAAAACGCCGGTCAAGGAATTATCCGCGGCAGTCGGCGATGCCATCGACCGCTTCAACGCCTTGTACGAAACCACTGGGACCGTGCGCGCCTACATCCAGTCATTCGTCGCCACCGATTCGCACAATACCCTGGCAATGAAGAAAATGTCCGAATTCCAGATGGTCGGCGTGCGCATGCAAAACCTGGGCAACCAGTTCCAGGCCTGGGTGGGCAGGATCGCCCCGGTGCTGGAGAAGGTCATCCAGGGTAACCCGAGCGCCCAGGCGCATGCCTTCTCGCTGCGGGACACCGCCGAACAAAGCAAGTACATGATGTCGGAGGCGGAGGAAGCCCTGGCGGCCGAACTATCGCTGAGCGGTGCCAGCGCCTGGGGCAAACTGCAGGGGACCGTGACCTCGCAATTGACCGTGGATTTCGAGCTGGACGGAAAAACCCAAAAGCTGCCCATGCCGGCTTTAATTAATCTGCATTCCCACCCCGACGAGTCTGTGCGCCGCCGGGCATATGAGGCCGAAATGGCTGCCTGGAAATCCGTTGAAGAGCCGCTGGCGGCCTGCATGAACGGGGTGAAGGGTGCAGCCAATACGCTCAACCACCATCGCGGCCGCAGCGACGCGCTGCATCCCGCCATCGACATGGCTCGCATAGACCGTCCCACGCTGGAAGCCATGCTGGGAGCCATGGAAGCATCCTTCCCAACCTTCCGCAAATATTTCAAGGCTAAGGCCAAACGGTTCGGGAAGAAAAAACTGGCGTGGTGGGATATTTGGGCACCGGTCGGCAACACCAGAAAGAAATATGCATTTGAGGATGCGCGCGAATTCATCCTCGATAACTTCGGGAAGTTCTCACCAGACCTGGCTGCCTTTGCCAGGCGGGCTTTCGATAAGCACTGGATCGATGCCGAACAGCGCGAAGGGAAGCGCGGCGGCGCGTTCTGCATGGGCGTGCCTGGGGTCAGGGAAAGCCGGGTATTATGCAATTTCGACGGCACCCTCAGCCAGGTCAGCACCATCGCCCATGAACTCGGTCACGCTTTCCACAATGAATGCGCCTACCAGGCGGGCAAGACTGAGATCCAGCAGGACACACCCATGACCCTGGCTGAAACCGCCTCGATCATGTGCGAAACGGTGGTCATGGAAGCTGTGCTGGCGGAAACCACTGATCCGCAGGAACAACTGGCGATCATCGAGACGCAGTTAATCGGAGATACCCAGGTAATCATGGACATTTACACGCGTTATTTGTTCGAGAAGGAAGTCTTCGAGCGACGCGATAAATCGGAGCTTTCCCCCGAGGACCTGTGCGGCATCATGCTGGATTCCCAAAAAACCGTCTTTGGCGATGCCCTGGACGAGAAATTCCTGCACAAGTACATGTGGACCTGGAAACCTCACTATTACTATGCCGGGCTTTCCTTCTATAACTTCCCCTACGCATTCGGCCTGCTATTTGGGGTAGGGTTGTACGCCATTTACCGCCAGCGCGGAGCTGCATTTGTGCAAGATTACAAAAACCTGCTGGCTTCCACCGGCGAAGCCTCCGCTGCCGACCTGGCTGCCCGCTTCGGCATCGACATCCGCTCGCGCAAATTCTGGGAGGACAGCCTGGCGGTAATTGCCAGGCGGGTGGACAGGTATTGCGAATTATAGGTTGGAGTTAAAAGGGGTTCGGGTACGATAACCAAAAGGCTCTTCGGTATTTCCCGAAGAGCCTTTGATGTAACTTATTTTACGATCCCCTCGACAGGCGCAGGTTTTATTTGCGCCTTATCGCTTTCAGTGATGAAAATTTTCGGCTCCTTTAGCAGTGCACCCAGGACGATGCTGACTGCCATCAAGGCGATCAGTACCACCAGCGAGGTGGTCATCGACTTGGTGACCGGGTCCTGGAAGGCGATCATCGCCAGGATGAAGGCGATCCCTGAGACCTGTCCCATCAGGAGCAGCAGGCCGTTAGAGGTGCCCTCCGGGGTCGGGTTGGTAATCTCCGCCCCGTACTGGAACCCGATCGGGCCCGAGCTGAGCAGGAAAAAACCCAGAACAAAGGATGACAGCAACAGCAGCCAGTAGGCGTTGGCTGGGGCGAAAGTGATGCCAACCAGCCCAACCGTGGCCCCGGCCAGCGCCAGGATGATAAACGGCACGCGCTTGCGGATCCGGTCGGAAAAGGACGGCACCACCAGGGCGCCGATGATCCCACCCAAGATCATCAACCCGCCGACCACCCCAGCCTGAGCGCTGGTGAAGTGACGCGGGGCAATGATGTCCTCGATCCAGGTGGTGACGGCATTGAAGGTACCCAGTCCGATAAAGAAGATCACCAGCAGCAGGATGAAATTGCGCTGGCGGAACATCTGTTTGAAGCCGTCGAGCACCAGCGAGCGCACTTCCATCCCAGGAGGGCAGGGCGGGGTGAGCGGGCGCTCCCGGGCAAAGACGAGAAAGACCAGTGCGGCGACCACGGAGGCGATCCCGTAAGCGACCAACATACCGCCGATCTGGATACGGGCTACCAGGATGGGGGTCAGGAAAAGGCCCAGGAAGATGCCCAAGTAGATGGCCAGCGATCCCAGCCCGGAAGCGGTACCGCGCTCGCGAACCGGGAACCAGCGGGCTGACACAGTGGTGACTGCGTTCAGGACGAAGGGCTGCCCAATGGCGATACCAATCTGGGCCACCAGCACCCAGGTATAGTTGGATGCGGCCAATCCGCGCATCAGGCCGAAGATTCCGGTTAGTGCCGCTCCGATCCCAACCGCCACCCGCAGGCCGTAGGTGTCGATCATCCATGAGGCCGGGAAGGAGACGACAATGTAGACGACCATGAAGATCAGCGACAGCAACCCGATACTGAGGTCCGAGACGTTGTAGAACTTGACCGCAGTCGGTGGTAATGGAGCCGAAGGTGATCCAAAGCATCTGGTTCATGGCCACGATGAACATGAACACCACCAGCATGACCCAGCGGTACCCGTAAACCTTAAAGTTGTCTTCTTTCATGATGTTTAGTCTCCTGCCAGAATGAAATATGGATGCATAAAGACCAAACCCCCTGCCGGACAGGGAGTTGCTTGCAGTTATTGACAAATCAAGGGGTTTTCTGGCGGGCTCCGAGGCGCATCGCGGACCAGCCTACATCGAACCTAGAAGCCTTACGAAAATCACAATCGGCTTATTGGACCAGTGAAGGAATTCGCCGGGTTAGTTCCGCCCAATCATTACCAAGGGCTTTTTGAATTAGCTGCTTGACTTGTGCAAATACCGGAGGAGGCAGCACCATCTGCCAGATACGGGTCATGTTCTCACGGTCGTCGTTGCCCACCAGAGGGAACATCCAGGCGATCACCTCGGGGAAGCGGTCCTGCGGGACATTGCTGGACATCACCCCGAGAGCCTTGCCCTGGTCGGGTATTGAGACGCGTTCGCGGATGAGGCGGTACAAGTGGGCATCTTCCTTACCCAGGTGGATGTCGAGATGGAACTTGAATGCAGCAGAGGCGCGGGCAATATCCAAGGCGTCCTGTGCTTTCACGGCTGCGTCCATGGCATCGAAGGCAGCATCCAGGCCGCGATGATCCCTTTCGTACGCCTCAGCGACCGAAGGGGCGACCGCTTCGAGGGCGGGGAAGATGGCTAATTCCTCACCATGGGCATGCCAGACCAGCACCTCGTTGAAGAAGCGGAAACGCTCGACCATAGGCATCAGCCCCGGTTTGCCGCGGGCCGAATCGAGGCTTGCAGAATCTATTACTGCCATGTCATGTCGGAAAGCATTATGAAATACCAGGATCGCATCCATTGGTTCTGTCATATTTGTTCCTCCCGGGTTTCGATATGAGATTTTAAGATTCCAATGCTATATATTACTACAAACAATTCCAGACTCCCAAAGAAATAAAAAGCGAGGTCTTTGAGACCTCGCCAAAAAAGGAATCAGCTTGTCTGCCCGATATTACCCCGATCATCCTTGTTCGTATGCCAGCCTCAAGCCCTGGATGTCAATTTTATCCATTTGAAGCATGGCTTGCATCACCTTTTGCGACTTTTGAGTATTCTTATCGTTCAACAATTCGCCCAAAGCATTTGGAACGATCTGCCAGGAAAGGCCGAATTTGTCCTTCAACCAGCCGCATTTTTGTTTTTCGCCCCCTGCAGAGAGCTTTTCCCAAAACTCATCCACTTCCTCCTGGGTCTCGCAGTTCACGAAGAATGATATGGCTGGCGTAAATGAAAATTCAGGGCCGCCGTTCAATGCCATAAACTCCTGTCCCCCGATCTGGAAGGTGGCGGACATGACCTTCCCATTCTGGCCGGGACCAACCTCACCGTAGCGGGTGATGCTTCCGACCTTTGAATTTTTAAATATGGAAGTGTAAAAATTCATTGCCTCTTCAGCCTGGTCATTGAACCACAGGAACGGGGTTATTTTTGACATTTTTATTCTCCACGCTTAGTATGGCAGTTTTTCTCAGGCTTTTTCATAGGCCTGGTGCAGCCAGGAAATTATTTTTGCATCGATCTGTTTGGAGTCCTCGATACGCACACGATGAGTTACCATGCTGTTCCAGGAGCCGGCCGGTTCGAAAGGGCGAGAAATCGCCTCATCCTTGAGCTTAATACCTATATCAAGACGGTCAGAAGTCACCTGCACGATCGCGAACTTTTTATTTTTGCGCAGCAGGCTGATATATGTATTGGTCGGTGATGTTGAAACGTCCGGTCCAAATTCTTTTACCCTTGTGATAAGGTCGTCGTAGGATTTCCGCCACCTGGATTTGTTCCCGCTAAATTGCTTTGAGATCTGATCATTTTTACTTATCCTTGGTTCAGTTGCCTGCCTCAACGTCAGGACAATTGCCATGGCATGCCCCTGTCCCAAACCATAGTCTTCTTTCAGCCAGGAAACAATTTGCCCGGTCTTGACGCCCTGTTTGAGGAGCCCTTTCTTTTCAGCCAGGACCAGGAAATCCTGAGGGGTTTTGCCTGTCTGGGTCTGGATGTTATCCAGATATGCTTTTAATGTCATAGGACCTCCCTGTTTTTACTTCGCAAGGAATTCCACCAATACAGGGGCAAGAACTTCAGCGTTGACGTCGTGGGTTTGGCCTTCCAGCGTGCGCTGTTGCGCATTCGGAATCACTTTTGCCAAGGATGCGGCCGTTTCATGCATGAATGGCATGTATGCGAGATTCGCACCTCCATCCATGACAAGGGCGGGGACCGAGACCCTGGCGGCCCGATCCAACGGCGCCAGTCGATCGGCACCCATTGCCGCCGCGTCGTAGGCAAGGGTAGGTGCCACGGCTTCGAACATGGGCCACACGGGCGCGCTGCGCATGCCATTCACCTGCTCTGCGGGTGTGCCCACCAACTGCATAAACAGGACGACCGCATCTCCGCGGCGACCTTCCGCTAAAAGCTCTGCCAAGTTTCTTCCGGTAATCTTTCCAGACCTGAACGGCGCCCTGCCCGGCATTATAGGGCGGCTCATACATTGCAAGTTTCCTGATCTTGCTGCCGAGCTTGATGGATGCCTCAAGGGCAAGACATGCCCCCGAGGATATGCCGTAAATGAATGCCGAACCACCCGCCACGTCGATCAAAGCATCAATATCCTCTATTTCTCGATCGACCGAATAAGGCTTGGAATTGCTGCTTTCGCCGCGCCCGCGACGGTCAAATGTGTAGACCGTATAATGCGGAGCCAATAGTTCAGCCAGGTGCTGCATGGGTCCAAATGACCGATAGGTGAGAGCACCGTCCACCAGAATTAGCGATGGTCCGGCGCCTTTTTTTTCGTATGCGATGGTGGTGCCATCCTTGGAAGTGATCTTATTCATATAAACCTCCTTTTACTATTTAAATTTCCATTTATCTTGTTTATTTGATATTTCCGATGGTAACCAATGGGAACTGGGGCATCCATGCGCTGATCAGCCGTAAAATTCCGGGTTTCAAGGTTGTTCGATCCATGATTTTAAAGAAGAGTTTACTGCGTATGAGAGAGGATAATCTTCGCGGGCAGGTGCCAAATTCAGCTCTTTTTCAAAAGCTAACGCCTCTTTGAACAATGAACCTTCACGATAGTTTTTGACCGCCTCCTGACTTTCCCAAACGATCAAAGTAACATCTTCCCCCTGCTTCAGTCGGGCATAATGATATATCGCTGCCACACCCGGCACCTGCTCCACTCGGGGCAGAAAATTTGCCAGGAATAATTCGAGTTCTGCAGCCTGATCCGGTTTTGGCCGGCTGGTGGTAACGGTGATGAACATTCTGATAACTCTCTACGCGTGATTTCTGAATTATTACGAGATTAAACATCTAATTTATCGAAATAATATTATACAATAATCCACAAAAAAATCAAGAGATAATTGGAGAGGCCTTAATTATTTCGGGTCATTGATCACTCCCCCAGAAAATCGGAGCGACGCCACATAACAAACATGCAGCAACCATGTGATCGGGAAAATTACAGGTAAAACTGCACTTTATCGAGATAAGGAAAATCCGAAGGGGTTACAGGCAACTTCGCCATTGGAATCACCGGGTCAGCGCTGCCCCATTCTTCGATCTCTGCGTCGAACCAATCCAACCCTGGATAGGTTCGATGTTCGGGGAAATCTGAAGCATTTGCAATGTAGACCATGCCATTGGTAAAAGGCGGGTCACTCTTATTTTCCGTGGGCAAGTCAAAGTGGTAAAACTTTACCCGTCCTGCTCCGTGACCCAGGCGCACACAGCCATTTTCGGTCAGGTGGATCTTTGATTTATCCAGAACGGCGAACCAAAGAGCCCAGGTGCCATCGGGGGAGCAGAAAATCTGACGGCGATTCCCAAACTCGCTCGAATCCTGGGTAAGGCGGACAGGTTGGAGGGTGGTAAAGCTCTGCAAGGGCGAGCCATGAGCAACATAGCCGCGCCAATCGCAGATGTAGTTTAGAAAATCCACCTTTGGGTACGGCAAGTGGTAATCAAAAATGACATTGGGACCTAGTGATAGAGAGGTATCAAGTAAATGGTCATAAGCCGCCCGCTCATCCTCAGATGGAAGTTGAACCACGCGCTTGATGGGAGGAATTGGGGATTTTCGACGGTTCCTTTTATAAACAATCGTAAACAGCGGTCGGGCGATAAAAGATGGAAGGCGCATGTTATCCAGTGAGGTATATTATTCTCTACTGTCGGGGTTTTACAATAACACAATCAAGAATCACAACGTGCCCGCTGTCATGCGAGTGGACGATCAGGACGGCCTACAAATTTCTCAATTGAGAGGAGCACCACCTCCAGAAAGAGAACGGCGGCTCCCAGAAAATACAGACCACCAATGCTGAATCCAGTGATGAAGGTGACAATAAGTACGACCAGGGTGAGTGGAGCAGCCAATGCCAATGTTCCTCTCCACACTGCAACAGCGGTACCGGCGAGCAGTAGAGAGAAAGCGATCATAACGATGATTGCAACCGGCCCGGCTTGCGAAAGCCAGGGGTTTTGTCCGGAGGTGGTCGTCGTAACGGGCGGTTGACCCGAGGTTCCGGTGGAGGTAATGCTTTCGAAAGATATTTTCGCAAAGAAAACAAAATAGACAGTGACTGCAAGTGCCCAAAGAGCGACACCAACAGCCAAAACCCTGCGAATGGAGCGGAGTATCTTCATATATTTCCTCGGTTCCGGATTTCGGACAAAGCTGAAGACGATATTAAGACGATTCTCGTAAAATTATATTAGTCCCGAGAGGTATAAACTAATTGCAGGGAATGAATTCTATTGTTCCAAAAACTTCTTCAAAGCCGCCAGCATCACTCCCCAATTTTGTTCGGAATGAACCTGCTCTTCTTTGCTGCCATTATTATCCTGGGAAAGCGAGACGAGAGTCTTGATCTTTCCTGGCAGACAACTTTACCGTTACGGTGTGATAGTTTTCAGGCCTATCAGGAATACCGGATAAAGGGCTGAAATGACTGTACTGAATAATCCGTCCAGGTTCGAATTGAAGAATCACCCCCTTGTCTTCATAAGGTTTTCCCTGCCAATCCCCTTTCCAGACGATCGGACTCCCAGGATGCCAGTCTGAAACAACGGTAGTCCCGAAATAGTACTGCTTAATGGCATCCGGATTTACCAGGGCATCCCACACCTTTTCCTTGGACGCAGCGATGGAAATGGAGGCCGTAGCAACCAGATTTTTATCCATCGAAAACTCCTTTTGTTAGGATATCCATTAGATGCACCAGCATCTCTCTTGGTATCGGAAAGACCTTTTCAAGTAATCAAAATACCTGGAAAGGAGCTCAAGATAGATTCTTAGCGCTTATTCTTTATGTATATATCCAGCTTGAACGGCCAATTGCGATGTGCCCTCAGGAGAAATGTTATACATTGTGTGCGTTCTTTCCCTTAAGTCTTTCCCGATTTAACGACAGAGACACACAAACTATACCCCGGTCAGAGCGGCAGAGGCAGCAGCGACCGTGGCGTAAAAAACCTGTCATGATTGAAGACTACTAATAAATAATTCACTTCTTCTCCACATCCACCCAAAGGCCGACCCCATCGGTCGAAACATCTATCCAACCCTGCCGGTCTGTGCGCAGGAGGGTGATGCCTGACAGACTGTCAAGCACAGATTGGGCAGGCAAACCGTCTGGGTCACCAGCAGCCACGCTCAATATTACCAACTGCGGGTGCAGTGCAGTGATCCACTCCGGTGGGTTGGAGGGGGCGTAACCCGAGTCAGCCAGTAACAGGGCCGTTACCGGTCCGATGGATTTCGCGCTCTCCAGCGGGGTCAGCGTACCAAAATTAATGCCCACCGGCAGCAGGAGCCGGAATCCCTGCCATTCCACCAACAGCACCGCGCCGCGGGCGGAGACCATGCGGACTGTCAGATTGGCGCCATCCCCCAGGTCGAGCTTGGCGCCCGCGTAGGCAGGCACGATCGGAGTGTTGCTGTCAGCCAGCCAGCGGTCCAGGTCTTCGGCCGAGAAGGAGGCATCCAGATTCCCTGACCATAAAACGTTCCCCACCGGGAACCGATCAAGGATGCGCGGCAGAGCAGCCACCTGCTGTTCCTGCGTGGAAGCGACCACCAGCCAGTCAATCCGGCGATCAAAAGCTGGAGAGGCGCGGTCCCAGGGCTGCGGTGAGTTTGGATGGGCTGGGGCCTCCGTCCACCAGGATGGAACGCCCGGAAGGAGTTTGGATGAGGATGGCGTCGGCGGATCCCACATCCAGAAAGGTCAGGTGGAGGCGTCCATCCGGAGTCCGGAAGAAAGCAGACCAGACCAGGAAAACAATGACGCCCAGGGCAGTGATGATGACAGTTGGAGCAAGAACGAGGCGCAAGGCTCCTTTTAACGCGCACCCCTCCGAAGGTCAGGACGGCCAATATCCCAAAAAACAACACAACGAACAGGAAAGAGAAATCTCCCAGAATAATGACACCGTGCGGAATGCGGTTGAAAAACTCCACTGCCCGATCCGTGTAGGCTGCGAACGGCCAGGCAACCCAGGCAACCACCTGTCCGAGCGGCAGGTAGATGAAACTGAGCAAGACAGCCAAACCGGAAAGCACCATCACCGCCGGCTGGACCGGCAGGACAAACGGGTTGGCGATCAATGAAACCAGCGAGATGCGACCGAACTGCCAGGCCATGACAGGCAGGGTGGTCAATTGGGCGGCCAGCGTAAAGAACATGGCTGAACTGACCGGCGCCGAAATGTTTTGAGCAGTTCGGAGAGGAAGACGACGGGCTAGCAGACGGGTGAACCAGTCCTGGAGAGGCTGGGCATACAGGATCAGTCCCAGCGTGGCTGCAAAAGACAGCTGGAAACCAACGTCCCAGAGCGTATTGGGATTAATGACCGCCATGACCGCCGCGGTCACAGCAAGGGTATTAAGACCGTTCTGACGACGGCCCAATTGTCCGGCGAGAATTGCCAGCACCCCCATGATGGCGGCACGAACCACCGAGGGGGTGGCACCCACCAGCACGGTGTAAAGGATGATCCCGAGAACAGCGGCAATGGCTCCCTTTTGGCGTCCGAACAAACGGCTGAAGAGGAAGACGAACACGCCGGCAATGATGGCAATATTAAAGCCGGAGATGGCAATGATATGAGCCGTGCCGGTATTTTTGTACGCCTGCTGCAGCGTGGCGGACAGTCCGTTATCATCTCCGAGCAGGATGCCCGCCAGGAGCGAGGCTTCCGGTTCCGGGAAAATACGGTAAACATGGCTGACAGCCTGATCCTTGAAAGCGTAAATCAGGCGCAGTACAGGGCTGCCTGCGGTTGATGGGCAGGAGCGTGGCTGCAGCATCCGGCATATAAGCAAGGATGCCTTGCCGCGCAAGGTAGTCCTGGTAGGAGAAATCCTCATTTTTTGGAGGCGTTTGCAAATGTCCCCGAAGGCGGATCACATCCCCGTAATGCCAGTCGCTGCCAGGCAGAACCCGGGCGAGGATCAGACCATGGACCTGCAAGGTTTGATCACCGGCAATCCAGGCTCGTTACGCTTAACGCGTAAATTGGTGTAAGTGTCGCGTTCATCGGGCGGGTCTGATGAGCGTGCCGGTGATCAGCAACTCGTAATCCCGGTCGTTATACCAGGCGATGTAATGGGCATCCACGCGGGGAACGGTGGATTGGTAGCGGGCTGCACCGAGAAAAAAGATTCCAAGGATGGCAGGGGCGAGCAAAAGCAGGGGTGCGATCGAAACGTGGAAGCGTAAATGGAGGATGCGGAGGAGGATGAAAACGATCAATAATCCCCCCGCGAGGATCAGCCAGACAAGCACGGAAAGTGTGACCTTTCCGGCAAAAAGGATACCGAGGAGAAAGGCCAGCGACAGCCAGAGCAAGGGCATCCAGGCAGTGAGATTGAAAAACCTGTCCGGAGGTCGAGGAGTTGATCGTTTCCATAAGGGAGCCCCCCTGAACTTATTGTACAGGTTGAGAATGGAACTCGACAAGGCTTCTCATTGACGAAATTCCAGCATACCGTATACAATGCACTTTGTAATTGAAAATTGGTCAGGGTGCCTCTTCCCCCGGATGGGAAGGCCCAATGGCGAAGCCGGTGCAAGTCCGGCACTGTCCCGCAACTGTGAGTTGGCAAGATGCCGACAAGTCAGGCCGCCCGCCCTGGTCAGTTCTACACTCTCTCGTGGAACGGAGGTGGGAACGGCGCAACTGATTGCCTTTTCCCCCTCCCCTGTCTAGCACAGGGGATTTTGTTTTGGGAAATTAGAGAGGCTGGCGCCGACACCAGGATAGACTCAAATGCAAAATTAAAACTGTCCGAGGCAAATTCTGCCCCTTCCGTAAAGGCGCCGGATTAATTGTATTAATAAACCGATCCTGCAAACTCTCAATCGATAATTCAGGAGAATTGTATGTTCCGAAAGCACCTGATCACATTAATCATCCTGCCTCTGCTGGCTGCATGCGGGAGTGTCCAGACCCCGAACCCGACAGTAATACCTACTCAACCGGCTGCAATCCCGCTTCCATCCCCCACAACGAATCCAGCCATCACCCTCACGGATGGATTGAACCGGATCGTCACTCTCACAGGTCCGGCCCAACGCGTGGTCTCGCTGGCACCCGCCAACACGGAAATCCTGTTCGCCATTGGGGCTGGGGCACAGGTAGTTGGCCGGGATGAAACATCCGATTACCCGGCTGCAGCACTTAGCCTACCTACCATTGGTGGTTACAGCGGGTTCAACCTGGAGGGGATTGTGGCCCTCCATCCCGACCTGGTTTTAGCAGGCGGGATCAATACCCCTGAACTGGTGGCTTCCCTGGAACAGTTGGGGCTGACGGTCTACTTACTCCAAAACCCGACCACGTTGGAAGAAATGTACACCAACCTGGAGACAGTAGCCAAATTGACAGGGCACGAATCAGAAACTGCGGCATTGGTCGGACTCGCTTAAGAACCGGGTGGCAGCATTGGATGCGAAAATAAAGCCGGTTTCAAACACACCAACGATCTATTACGAGATTGACGCCACTAATCCGACCAAGCCTTACACCGCAGGTCCTGGTACTTTTGTTGATCTTTTGATTGACCGTGCGGGCGGAAAAAACATCGGAGCCGAACTATCCAGTCAATATCCTCAAATCAGCCTGGAACAACTGGTGGTCATCAACCCCGATATTATCATCCTGGGCGATTCGGCTTACGGAGAGACGCCCGCCAAGGTATCCGCACGCTCTGGCTGGGGAACACTGGCTGCTGTCCAGACCGGGAAAATTTATACATTCGACGATAACCTGGTCAGCCGCCCTGGCCCACGTCTGGTGGACGGGCTGGAAGCATTGGCGAAATTACTCCATCCTGAAGTGTTCAAATAATTTAAATAGGCAGATGCCATTTGCCTCTGATAAAATCATGAAGATTCGTCCATACCTATATACCTTGATCTTCCTCGTGGTGGCAGTGGTCCTGTCTGTTGCCATTGGGTCAGTATTCATCCCGCCCCTGGACCTGGGAAGAATACTGATCGGCTGGATGAACAGGACAGCATTCCCCGAACCATTAAAAACCTTTGCATTCATCCTGACCGGCATCCGTTTGCCGCGTACGGTACTGGTTCTGCTGACCGGGGCGGCACTGGGAGGATCGGGCGCGGCATACCAGGGACTCTTCCGCAACCCGTTGGCCGACCCCTACCTGATCGGTGTAGCCTCCGGTGCGGGTCTGGGAGCCGTCTTGGCGATGAGCATTAACTGGCCGTATTCATTTTGGGGGTTATTGGCAGTCCCAGTAGCAGCCTTCATCGGTTCTTTGCTGACAGTGTTCCTGGTCTATTCCCTGGCGCGGGTGGGCAAGGTCGTCCCAACCACGAACCTGATCCTGGCGGGGGTGGCTTTTGGTTCCTTTGCCACGGCTGTAACGACCTACCTGATGCTCAGATCTTCAGGAGAACTCCACCGGGCGATCGCCTGGTTGAATGGAGGCTCCTCCCAGGCCGGCTGGGAACCAGTGCTGGCAACGCTCCCGTTCCTCACCATTGGTTTGGGTATCCTGATGTTGAGCGGGCATGCGCTCAACCTGCTGCAATTTGGGGACGACCAGGCGCAACAGATGGGCCTGCCGGTCACGCGCGCCCGTGCTTTGATCCTGGTGGCTGCTTCCCTGGCTACGGCGGCGGCGGTATCTTTTTCGGGGATCATCGGCTTTATCGGGCTGATCGTGCCTCACGTCTTCCGCTTGTGGTTCGGGGCAGACTACAGGCGCTTGCTCCCACTTTCGCTCATCGGCGGAGCAGGAGCTCTGCTGCTGGCAGATGTCATAGCCCGCTCGGTGATCTCTCCACAGGAGCTGCCGGTGGGGATCGTGACCGCGCTGGTGGGTGCACCGTTCTTCCTGTGGGTACTGCGCCGTGCAAAGAACCAGGGCTATTGGTAGTTTTCGATTTTGGATTGACAATTTGTAATTGGGATTCAGACCATGTTGAAGATTGACAGGCATATCAGTTTCCTACGGCGTCCGGCGAGTACTGCACAATGTTTCACTGGAAGTCCATTCCGGTGAAGTTCTGGCGCTCATCGGTCCAAACGGGGCGGGAAAGTCCTCACTGGTAAGGGCGGTAAGTGGAGTGGTCCCGGTGGAGTCCGGTCATATCCATAATGACGACTTAAGTGGTCATTACGATCTGCTCACTTTAACATCCATGCAGCGCGCCCGCTGCATGGCAGTAGTCCCACAGGCTGCTTCCATGCCACCGGCGTTCACGGTCTGGGAGACCGTGATGATGGGGCGCACACCCCACCTTAATTTCCTGGGGCAGGTTTCTGCAAAAGATGAAGCGATTGCCCGCCAAGCCCTGCAAAAAGTGGACGCGCTGGACCTGTCCGATCGGCGGGTGGGCGAATTATCGGGGGGCGAGCAGCAGCGGGTACTGCTGGCGCGGGCATTGACCCAGTCCACTGCCAATCCTGCTGCTGGACGAGCCTACCTCCAACCTCGACTTACATTACCAGGTCGGTTTCATGGAAACTGTGAGAACGCTCGCACACCAGGACAACCTGGCGGTACTGGTCGCCCTGCACGATTTGAATATTGCTGCGCGGTATGCTGACCGGGTGGCACTGCTGGTTAACGGGGAAATCATTGCTGCAGGGTACGCCCGAGCAGGTGCTGACACCTGAGTTGATCTCAACGGCATACCATCTGCCGGTGCAGGTTATCCAGCACCCGTTTGCGGATGTCCCGCTGGTACTTCCAGGAAACAAGTAAAAGAATCAAGGGGGAGGGATTTCGGTAGGTCCCGGCCAGATAGAAACCCGCCCCCTCATGCAATAATCTGGTTCGGATCCATTACATACTGCCACCAGTTATTGACCACACCATTTGTCCGCCCGGGGGCTTTAGGGAGATGCTTCAGCCACCATTTGTGGTGAGCGTGGATATCACCGTTTCCCCATTCGTCAGAATTTAGCTGACGGACGTCATTTTGAAATTTCGGGAAGTTATACCAGTCATAACTAGTGCTGGGGATGCGGCGCGGGTTGTTCCAATCGTAATCCCGGTCGCTATTGGGAGCGTAATGGATCGTACCGACTCCGGACTTGCCGGGCGCGATCTGGTCGAAACAAATCAGCTGCTGGAACAAGTTGAGGGTCGGACCAACCGTTGCTGGAATGCGGTTATGTTTATAGGCCCAATCTACAAATTCCTGGCAATTGAAAACCTTGGAAATGAGAGATTCAGTCCGATGCCCGAACGATTCAAGCATTTCGCCGACACCCCGTTCGTATGAGAATCCCATGACAATGAAGCGACGGGAGCAGCCGCCGGACCAGGTCAAAGGCTCGGAATTACACCAAAAAGCACCCGCCCCGCCCATGGCAGATTCGTAAAACCCGGCATGCGGGAAAGCGAACAGCCACACCTCGTCAATATCGCGGATGGAAACGTGGGGCAAGACCTTCAATCTAGTCAGGATGGGAAGGTAATCAGCTTCCTCGGGCAAATGTGCCGGTTTATTCCCATGCAAAACATCCAAATAGGTCTGGGGGTCATAACTAAAACCATCGATCTTGAGCGGGAACTCGTTGAGTTCCACGCGTTGGGCAATCTGATAGCGAGCCATCCCGCCGCTGACCTCCAGGATATCCTGGATGCAGGCATTCGCTAGATCATCGGGTGACTGCCACTGCATCATCCGGGAAAGAGTGATGCCGGAGGATGTGTCCATGACCGGATCGAAAATGACCAGCATCACACGCGTAGTCACAATTCGAGCGGGTTCAATTGCGTTATCGGGGGGAACAACGTGGACCGGGGTCGGAGGCGGAGATTTGCGAAACAGCCTGAGCAACCAGGTCAGAAATGACGATTTGGGTTTGCCAGAAGGGTTAATCATTTCCTATCAGGGCACACTGGGAGCATAAAACACTTGAGAACCAATGCTGAAGAATATATATCTGTTGGGGCTGATGATCATGGCTGTGGCGGATCCAGTGAACAGAGTATTACTTTGTTCCACGCCAGCCCGGAACTGACCGCGCAACTCAAGCGAATCAGAACGGGGGCTAAAGTAGTACACAGCCCGGGTGAGTGGCTCAAGCAGATAAAGGAGCGGGTCGGGTGCAGCGGCGAAGGAGATCTGATTGAAAATGGCATCCGTGATCCTCGGACCGGGCTGGCGCTCGGGGCGGTTATCCACGAAGGTGACCGGATCGGCGCAGCGCAGAGGGACTCCCTCAAAATGACTCGCCGGGCAGGCTGTGACGTGTCCATCTTCAAAGAGGATGTACAGGTCAGAGTTATTCGCCGCCAGGTCGATGGAAGTACTCATACTCTGAGGTACCTGCTGACCAAAAAACAGGGTTGGAGAATCGGTGAATTTGCCGGAAGAACCCTGGTATGACCAAATATTATTTCCTAGAGGATCGAGCACATACAGAAATTTGCCGTCGGTATCCAGGGCAAAGGCGGTAATTCCCTGCCAACCCAGGGGAGGCGCAGTGAGCGGAACAGCCTCCGGCTGCATATTGAAACCGCAATAAAGCAGAGTCCCGCTGGCATCAATTCCCATGACACGGGCATTGAAATCATTGCTCATTTGCAGGGCTTCTATATCCAGCAATTTCCCTTCGGTAAGCGTGCCATATTGCCCGGGTCCGCAGACAAAGTTGGTATCAACTTCATATCCCTGGCTTCCCAGGGTCGCGCGAATTACGCTCCCGTGCGAGGCATCCAACAGGTAAAGATCGGTGTTGGTGGCAGCCATCCGATCGATCTGGAGGGTGCGATCCAGGCCTCCGACGATAGCAACACTGAAGTCGAGGCGGACGATGCTCTCCAGGTTGTCGAGAGCCGTCTGGGCTTCCTGGCGCAGGTTAAGCGAATCCTGCGTCACCTGGTAACGGTTGGCGAGATCGAGGTAATAAAGAGTGCTATCCCAGGCACGCCGCACTTCAGCGGGGTCGGTCTGACCATGGGCCTGGGCAGCCTGGACCATGGCCATATTGTAATAGTCCTGGTATTGGGCTACCCGCCCATAGCGGGCGTAGACCAATCCGGCAATCGTCACAACAATCAACGGGATCGCGATGGCAATAAACGCGAGACTCGAACCACTTTCCTGAGAATCTTCATCAACCGAATTTGGTAACAGATTCGGCAGGAACTTTCGGATCCCCCTGGCAAACTTTTGCCCGACCAGGCGGAATGCAATGAAGATATTCGCCAGCCCATGGAAGAGACCCTTGGGGTGGGTGACCGGGCGCTTGATCTCCGGTAATTCGCCGGCACTGCGCCCGGACACAAAACGCCTGGTCTGTGCGGCAGGACGGGAGATGATTGTTTTTGAATCGGTCGCGGGGGAGGGAACCAGCGGGGCAGAGTCATTGCGGACCTTTGACCTGCTTATCGTAACGGGCGTCTCTATATTCTTTTGGGGACCCTCTGCACCGGGCGCACTTGCAGCTTCTCCTGTCCCCGATCCAGAAATCAGGCGGGCAAAGCGGCTGGCAGGTTGTCCACTATCCACCTGGGAAGTGGGAATGACCGGGGAAGTAACTGGCAGGGAATCTTGAGGTTCAGCCGGGGTCGTCTCGGGCTCCTGATCCCCGGAAGGTGGTTTTATATCCGGAGCAGGTTGTTCTGAAGGTTTGGCAGGAACAGGGCGGGCGGCATGTTCATTAAAAGCGGTCTGGCGTTTCGCCGCTGCTGCGTCGAGGGCGGATGGCGGCATGGCTTTAAGAACGTTGACCGACCCTTTCCCCGTCTGCACTTGAACGAGCACTGCGTTAATATCTTCAGTGGTTATGGTGAGCAATTCGCGACGCAGAGTGTCGGTGGTGACACTGCTTTTACCCAGCAGGGCAGTCTCCCATCCAGAGGGCAGGTCTGCACACATCACCAACTGGTCGCCAGGATTCAGATCAAGTTGTGAGAAATAGAGGGGGGTGGCTTGACCGATTCCCAAACCACGCCCTGAAATTTGGGCATCGTGAATCTGGAGAGCATCCTTCCCGGTCAAATGGAAAACATGCGTAGGTCCGCACTGGGCAAATACCAACTGCGATCCGTGGAGCACACCCAGGATCATCCGACCAATGATGTATTGACCCTTGCCCGTGGTGCGTAAATTACGGTCCACCAGCAACTGGTTGAGGGTTTCGGCAACCAGGCGGACGGCAGAAGTCACCGAACCGGCGGTCTGGTAAAACTGCCGCGACATCTGGGCGGCAGTCTGGTTGTATTCGCTGGCAGTAAAAGGGTCGTTTCCGGAAAAAGTAAGATAAATAACCAGGCGGTCATTCTCACGACCCCTGGCAGTACGGCGCGGCGGGGCCATTGTCAATAAACCGGGTAATTGCGGCCATTCCTGGCCTTTGATTCGATAAATTGGGAGCAGGTTGAGATCGAAAGCGGCAGACACACCCACATTATACTGGTAAAATCGCGGTATGGAATTTACCCTTTATCGCAGCTTTAAAGACCTTGAACCACTAGCAGAGGAATGGAACAAGCTCCTGAACGATTGCTTCACCCATGTACCCTTTTTACGATACGAATACCTGCATATCTGGTGGGAGACCCGCGGAGGAGGTGAATGGCCAGACTCTGACCTGGCAGTTGTGGCT
Organism: uncultured Chloroflexia bacterium; assembly: GCA_963830585.1. Lineage (GTDB taxonomy): Bacteria > Chloroflexota > Anaerolineae > Anaerolineales > Villigracilaceae > UBA877. The sequence continues at coordinate 106,539 of CAWHNA010000001.1, forward strand.
GCCCGCCAGGATGGCCGGTTGGCTGGGGTGGCTCCGCTGTTTTCCTCCAAGAATTGAGAGGGGATCCAAGCACTCCTGCTGTTGGGTAGTATCGAAATTTCGGATTATCTTGACTTGATCGTCAGCCCGGAAATGATGCCGAAGTTCCTTCCCGGATTGTTGGATTTTCTCGGATCCTCAGGCCCTGCGGGGCTGAGCACTGCCGCGCCGGAAGCCGGGTCGCAGCCATGGCAAGTGCTCGACTGGCATAATCTCCCGGAAACTTCACCTACTCTCCCGTTGATCAAATCTGAAGCAGAAAAACGAGGCTGGAGCTTCACCCAGCATCAAACCTATCATGCCCCATCGATACCCCTGCCGGGCGATTTTGAAACTTATCTTTCAGGTATCGATAAAAAGCAGCGCCACGAGATCCGCCGTAAGATGCGGCGAGCCGTGGATAGCGGTAACCATGTGCGCTGGTATATTGTTACAGATGGCGCCACTTTGGAGGCAGAGGTGGAGGCTTTCATGATCATGATGGCGCAGGAACCCGACAAAGAAAAATTCCTGACCGAGGCCATGCGCCAACAGATGATCCTTTCAAGCCGGGCTGCTTTCGAGAACGGCTGGCTGCAGCTTGCTTTCCTTGAAGTGGATGGGCAGAAAGCTGCCGGATATCTCAATTTCGATTACCTGAACCGCATCTGGGTATACAATTCCGGCATTGAACGGCGCTACCATGAATTAAGCCCAGGTTGGGTGCTGCTGGGTTATCTCCTGGAATGGGCGAACGAGAACAAACGCAGCGAATTCGATTTCATGCGCGGTAACGAGGACTATAAGTACCGTTTCGGCGGGGTGGACCAGTTCCTGGTACGGGCCAAAGTGACACGTTAAGATGATGTCCGTTGAATTGCTCCTGGATGCACACGCTGACCTGGGCGAGGGTCCTGCCTGGGACGGGGTTAACCACAGACTCTATTGGGTTGACATCCGCGCAGGAAATTTACACAGCTTTCAACCAGAAACCGGGACAGATAAATACATCACCCTTGGCGAAACGATCGGGTGCGTTGCCCCATCCCAGAGTGGAGACATGGTCATGGCTGTAAGGGGCGGGTTCGCGAGCATGAATCCAAATACCCAAAAGATGATCCAACTTGCCAAAGTGGAAGAGAACCTCCCTGGCAACCGGTTCAATGACGGTAAGTGTGACCCGGCTGGTCGATTCATGGCCGGGACTATGGACAATGCAGAAATAGAAGCAAGCGGTATGCTGTATTCTTTTTCCGCCGAAGGCGTTCTGAAAACCCTATTGACCGGATTACGCATTTCCAATGGCCTGGCGTGGAGTCCCGACTTCAAGACTTTCTATCATATCGACACACCTTCCCGCCAAATTACCGCCTATGACTATGACCTGGCAAGTGGCGATCTTGAAGACCCGCGGACAATAGTCACTATCCCATCCGAATTAGGCTGGCCGGATGGGATGACCTCAGACATGGAGGGGACATTATGGGTGGCGATGTGGGGAGGCGCCAAAATCACGCGCTGGAATCCGGGCACCGGTCAATTAATGGAAGTGATCCCAGTACCGGCGCTAAATGTCACTTCGTGTGTTTTTGGGGGGCCAGACCTGACCGATCTCTACATTACTTCGGCGCGCAAAGGGATGAATGAGATGCAGTTGGCAAAATTCCCATCCTCAGGGGGGCTGTTCAGAATTAAAACCGGAAACCAAGGGATGCCGACTTTTGTATTCGGTGGATAATAATTACCCCCATAATAAAAAAACTCAATCGCCGGGAATTGGGTCGGGAACAGTTTCCCGACTGCGGTGAACCAGGTAAATGCCAGCAATTACAACCAGGCCTCCGATCCATTGAACGGGCTGAAGGTTTTCTCCCAACAGCGGAATAGCTAAAAGGGCAGTCAAGACCGGCTGTCCCAGCAGTGTGGGGGAGACTACTGAAGCAGGCAGGTGTCCGAGCGCATAGCCTAGGGCTAGATACCCAGCCAATTGGGGAAGGAGGGCTGCAGCCAGGAACACCAGGTAGGTGCGGGGGGAATAGCCGGTAAGCCCCGAGCCCGTTGCAAGGCTGAGAATAAGCAAAACCAGCGTGCTGCTCAAGCTGCAGATCCAAACGTGAGACAAGGTGTCGAAGTGCGTGCGACTGCGTTGGGAAAACAAGAAGAAAACAGCATAAAAGAGGCCTGTAGACAAAGCCAGCAGGTCACCCCAGCCGAGCATAGGGTGCTTCAGGAAGTCATTGCTCAACACCGCTAGTGCTCCGCCCATGGTCAGCGCCAGACCCAACCAGAATACTCCCTTGGTCCGTTCCCTGAAGATCAGCCAGGCAGCCAGTGCCACCCAGAGCGGGGAAGTATTTCCCAGCAGGGTGGCGTTGGCTGCGGAAGTATATTTCAACGAGGTGTTCCAGGTAAAATGATCAAGAGCTGACGCCAACCCGGCGACAACCGGCAATACCAGGATCCATCCATGCAAGCTGTTAGGCAGGGATTTTTGCTGCGACTTGATTATATTGCGCACGAAAAATGGAGTCAGGATAAGGGTGGCGATGCCAAGGCGGTAAAAACCAAATACTGCCGCCGGTGCATCTGCCCAGCGCACGAAAAATGCTGCGAAGCTCAGACTCAGGATGGTGACCCCCAATGCAAGGTAGGGCAGGATTTTTCGAGTGGCAGGCATCGAGCGACATTGTATCATGCCAGTGAATGGAATGAGCCGTGCGGGATTTTTGAAGGCTGCCAACGAACGGGAGGAATCTTGTGCCAGCATTCACAACGATTTTCGGAAAGAACCAACCGTTCATATGGTTTCCGGTTGCCACCCCCTCACGCACGTGTTAGAATAACGTTACCTTTGCCTGACTGGTATTGGAGTTGGAGATATGTCCGAGATGGTTGAAGTGGTTATAGACAGCCTGCGTGTCAGCCTGATGTCCCCCCAGCGGGTGGTTGTTTTACGCCAAACGGACGTGGAACGTTATCTGCCCATCTGGGTTGGACCGTTCGAAGCCGAAGCAATCACGGTTGCGCTGCAGGAAGTGGAAATCAGCCGCCCCATGACGCACGACCTGCTAAAAAATGTCATGACCCTTTTTAATGCCAAAGTGCTGCGGGTCGAGATCGTTGAATTGAAAGAGGATGTCTTTTACGGCAACATTGTTGCCGAGGCAGACGGAAAGGCAGTTAATATCGAACTCGCGTCCATCGGATGCGATTGCCCTGGCTCTGCGTGCTCACGCCCCGATCATGGTCAACCAATTGGTGATGGACGAGGCGGGCATTGTCCCCGAAAAAAACATCACCGAAGAAGCTCCATCCGAACCAGCTGAGAAACCAGCCCCAGGTGCCGAGGCAGCCCCCGAGGACGAAAAACGCCTGGATGTTTTCGAAGACTTCCTGAAAAAACTTGGACCTGATAAAGGCGACGAAGAGAAACCCAAATCCTAGGGCGAATACCCCCTCAAGGGGGAAAGCCGCTCCACCCAACTGGACCAATCCATGCCTGATTTGCCTGCTCCCGAAGAGCCTGCCCTGAGCCCCGTGGAAGGGCAGCGCCCCGAGCAACTCGAGGGGACATCCCAGCCTTCCGCACCTGTCACCCCCCACAACCGTGAAGCCGAAGAAGCCGTTGTGGGGGCAGTGCTCATTAACCCCGAGGCCTATTATGACCTGGCCCAGTTCCTCCAGGCAGAAGATTTTTACATCGTCCGCCACCGCTGGATCTGGGAAGCATTCACCCGCCTGCATGAAAAACGGATCCCGCTGGATTTTCTGACCGTTTCGGAGGAACTGGAGAGCGCCGGTCAACTGTCCGAGATCGGCGGCCCGTCATTTTTAACGGCACTGCTCAACCAGGTGCCGACCTCGCTGCATGCGGAGGCATACGGACGGATGGTCGAAGCAGATGCCATCCGGCGGCGCATGTTAACAGCTGCCAACCAGATCGCCACCCTGGCTTACGACGAACGAGATTCGGTCGAGAACATTATCGAGGAATCAGAGAAAGCCATTTTCAACGTCAGCGAGCGGCGGCTGCGCCACGACGTACAGCCCATCCGCCAGGTGATGAGCGAAGCATACGACCGGATCGACGAGCTCGCCAAGCGCCCGGGGGACATTACCGGCGTTCCGACCGGTTTCTTGGACCTCGACCGGAAATTAATGGGTTTGCAGCCTTCAGATTTACTGATCATCGCCGGCCGCCCAGGCCAGGGGAAATCGGGGTTCCTGTTATCGGTGGCGAAGAACGCCGCCCTCTTGCACAAAAAGCACGTGGCAGTCTTCTCGCTCGAAATGTCGAACGAACAGGTTGCCCTTCGGTTAATCTCCCAACAAACCGGGATCGACTCGCAGCATTTACGCACCGGTAAACTTGACGAAAACGAAATGGGCTTATTCGTGCATTCCATTGAAGTGCTGGGGGACACACAGATATACCTGGACGATACACCCGCCATCACCCCGCTGGCTTTGCGCACCAAATGCCGCCGCTTGCACATGGAATACGGTCTCGACCTGATCATCGTTGACTACATCCAGTTGATGAGCGGTGACACCCGCACCGAGAACCGTGTCCAGGAGGTCTCGTATATCTCGCGCAACCTGAAGGTACTGGCACGCGAATTGAATGTGCCGGTGCTGGCCGCGGCGCAATTGAGCCGCGCTGTTGAGCAGCGCACTGACAAGCGACCGGTGCTTTCGGACCTGCGCGAATCCGGGTCCATCGAACAGGATGCGGATATCGTCATGTTCATTTACCGGCCGGACCAATATGAAAAAGACACCGTTAAGCAGAATGTGGCGGAGATCATTGTTTCAAAGCACCGCAACGGACCCACTGGAAGCGTGGAACTGGTGTTCATGAGCAACCTTGCCAAGTTCGTGGATGCTGAGAAGAGAAGTCTCGATCTCTCCCAAATTTAGTTCCAAATAAGGGCGGAGGCAGTGCCTTCATTCGGTCAATATGAAAAAATTCACCGGTTTTACCGAACAAGAAACCTTTACCCAGATCCCCGACTCCTTTTTCCGGCAGTTGTTGAGTGAAATTGCTGACCTGGACGAGTTAAAAGTCACACTCTATGCCTTATGGCGGTTCGAGCACATGGAAAACCAGATCCGTTACTTAATTGCGGATGATTTTAACGAATGCGTATCGGACCCCAGCGACGCACTCGCAAATGCAGTTGAGCGCGGCAGCCTGCTCGTGGTGGAAAAGAAGCCCGGTTCAGCATATTATTTTTTAAATTCCCCACGCGGGCGGGCGGCAGTAGAAGCATTCGGAAAAGGCGAGCTGCATATCCCGGAAGGGAGGTCTCCATCCAACCCTCCGCTGGAACGTCCGAACATTTTTAAGCTGTACGAAGAAAACATCGGCCCGCTGACTCCCTTGATCGCCGACGCGATGAAGGACGCCGAGCAAACCTACCCGCCGGAATGGGTGGCGGAAGCATTGGAGATCGCGGTCAAGAGTAATAAACGAAATTGGAAATACGTGGAAGCGATCCTAAGACGCTTCAAGGAAGAAGGACATGCCAAAGAGCAGGATAGACGAAACGCTAAAGAACTTCGCGGGCGCGACGTCACGCGCAAAGTCGAAGACTTCCTCAAACGTTAATCCCCCCGCTGCCACCCTGGGAGACCCAAACTGCCCGCACTGCCACGGCCTGGGTTATTTACGCCGCGATGCGGAACCTGGGTCGCCTGATTTCGGAAAACTCGACGTTTGCGTTTGCCGCAGGGCACAGGTGGCGAGGACCGTGCGGGAGCGCTTGTTTTCCCTCAGCCATCTCGAAGAACTGCGCGGCTTAACCTTTGAAAGTTTCAAGACCCAGGGTCATAAGGGCGGCAGCCCGATGCAGGCTGACAGTCTCGAATGGGCATTCAACCGCTCCAAGCAATACGCCGCTACGCTGAACGGGTGGCTGCTCCTGCAGGGAGGGTTTGGGTGCGGCAAGACTCACCTGGCGGCAGCCATCGCGAACTTTGCTGTCGGCATGGGCGTACCTACACTCTTCCTGACCGTCCCCGACCTGCTTGACACCCTTCGGTTTTCATACGACAGTGAAGATACCACCTTCGAAGAGCGTTTCGATGAGATCCGGAATGCTCCCCTGCTGGTGCTGGACGATTTCGGCACCCAAAATGCAACCGGCTGGGCACAGGAAAAACTGTTCCAGATCGTAAATTATCGCTACATCAACAAGCTGCCGCTGGTGGTGACGACCAATCTCGACCTGGACGATATCGAGGCGCGCATCCGCTCGCGGCTGGCGGACCCGGAACTGGTCAGCGCGGTGCGCATCACGGCTCCGGATTATCGCCGTCCCACCGATGATAAGGGTCACCCGGAACTTTCCTCGCTCGACCTGCACGCCCGGCGCACGTTTGCAAGTTTCGATGATCGGCGTGATGAAGGCCTTGCCCCGGACGAAATCCGCTCGCTGGAAAAAGCTGTAAAGGCAGCCACCTCATTTGCCGCCAGACCGCGCGGCTGGCTTGTGCTGACCGGTCCATACGGGTGCGGCAAGACGCACCTGGCGGCGGCCATTGCCAACTCCCTGGCAGACAAGGGTAACCCACCGCTGTTCATCATGGTGCCCGACCTGCTCGACCACCTGCGCGCCACCTTCAGCCCGGCGAGCAACGTCTCATATGACCACCGCTTCGATGAAATCCGGACTGCACCCTTGCTGATCCTGGATGACCTGGGAGCGCAATCTGCGTCTCCCTGGGCTAAGGAAAAACTGCACCAACTTTTCAATTACCGCTACAACGCCGAATTGCCGACCGTGCTTACCGTGGCAGCGGAAATGATCGGATCGATCGACGAAAGGCTGCGGGTCCGGCTCCTGGATGAACGCATATGTACGATCAGCACCATCACCGCCCCGGCGTTTCATGGAGGCAGGACAAAGAAAGCAAAGCGGTAACGTAAAGAAGCCATGTCACCAAGGGGGCAAAGATGGACCCGATGAAGATCATGCCTCCACCAGGATTAATTCCCTGTTGGACTTGGTTCATCCAAAGTTATCATGGGCGTCAAAGGCTGCAGGATGGGGGTATAATCGGACATAGTTAGTCCTAATTTCAAATCACTAAAGGATTACCATGCTTCCATCTTTTATTTTGTCCCTGCGAGAGGGAATAGAAGCCGCGCTTGTGATCGGGATTGTCTTGGCATCCGTCCGACAGATGCGTCGACCTGACCTGACTTCTGCCATCTGGGCGGGAACCGGCAGTGCGGCCCTGATCAGCCTGTTCACCGCCATTTTACTCACCCGGCTTGGCCTTGAATTGAAGGATCCCGGGGAAGCCATCTTCGAAGGTATCACCATGCTGCTGGCAGCCGGAATCCTCACCTGGATGATCTTCTGGATGAGCCAGCGGACTCGCAACATGAAAGCCGACCTAGAGTCCAGCGTCCTGCGTGCCTCCCTCGCAGGCAAGTGGTCGCTGTTCGGACTCGCTTTTATTGCCGTCCTGCGCGAAGGGGTGGAACTGGCCCTGTTCCTGACCGCAGCAACTTTTTCATCGAGCACACCTGCGACCATCCTGGGGGGGCTGCTTGGTCTCGGGACTGCCATCTTGCTGGGTTGGTCATTTTTTGCTACTACTGTCAGGCTCGACCTGCGGCGTTTTTTCCAGGTGACGGGTTTCCTGTTGCTCCTGTTTGCTGCCGGACTGGTTGGGCGCAGCGCTGGTGAACTGGTCCTGGTGGGTTGGATCCCCGCACTCATGGGTCATGTTTGGGATTTGGGCGGCATTGTCAGCGAGGCTTCCGTGCTCGGGCAAACACTTGGGGCGTTGTTCGGGTACAGCGCCAGCCCTTCGCTGATGCAGGTACTGGTCTACGTGGCATACTTCGGGCCGGTACTGGTTGGAATAATAACTGCCGGTCGCAGGCAGAGAACTGCATCAGTAGCACCCTCGCCGCTGGGGGGAAAACCCGCATAAGAGGATAAACAATATATAGATCAAAACGGACAAGGGCCTCAGAGCCCTTGTCCGTTTTTCAAACTGGTTGCATCAATGAAAAAATCCCTCTATAATTAATACTTACCATCACCTGGAGGATTTTCATGACGCAAAGACCCAATCCAATTCTTAAAAAACTTGGCCTGGCAGATAATGACCGCGTGGCGATCATCCATACTGACGATATCGGCATGTGCCAGGCAAGCGTGGAAGCCTTTGCCGACCTTAATAAGGTTGGAATTATTTCATCTGGTGCGGTGATGGTACCCTGTCCATGGTTCCTGCATGCGGCGGAGTATGCCCGGGAGCACATCCAGGCAGACCTAGGCATCCATCTCACATTGACCAGTGAGTGGAAGACCTACCGCTGGGGACCGGTGTCCACGCGTGATCCGGCCTCCGGCATGGTCGATGAGGAAGGATACTTTTATCACCTTACTGCGCCGGCCCAGGAACATGGTACCCCGGCCGCGGTCGAGATCGAACTCACCACCCAGGTGGAAAGGGCGATCAAAGCCGGAATAGTCCCCACCCATATCGATACGCATATGGGTACCGTGGCGCATCCTAAATTCATGAGCATCTATATCCAACTGGCAATGAAGTTTCATTTACCGCCCATGATCTTCCGCCTGGACGAGGCCGGATGGCGCGCCGCCGGACTGGACCCGGAATTTGCGAAAATGGCTGCCGGGTTGATCCAGCAGCTCGAGGGGTCCGGGCTACCCCTGCTGGACGTGCTGGGCGGGATGAACCTGGATAGCGATGAGAACCGGCTGGAACGAACCAAGCAAACATTCTCGGATCTCCAGCCCGGGATCACCCATTTCATCATCCACCCATCCAAGGATACCCCTGAGCTGCGAGCGATCACACCTGATTGGCGCTGCCGGGTTGCTGATTATCAAAATTTCATGAACGAGGAACTCCGCCAGCACATCCAGAAGATAGGAATACACGTGATCGGCTACCGGGCTTTGAAGAATCTCATGCCCGCTTCATAACCGGAAATATGAAATTCAATCAGGAGGAGCCATGTCTGACACTGCGCCGCGTGCAATAAAACTCACCTTGGGGTACAAAACCATTTGGGGAATAGCCGCCCTGGGCACCAGCCTGATCTCGGGCGTTTTTGGCGCACTGCTGCCAATTTTTTACCAGGATTACCTGGGACTATCCGCCCGCTGGATCGCCATTGCTTCGGCTGTCTATGCCATTTGGAACGCACTTAACGATCCAATCTTTGGCTATATCTCGGACAGCACCCGCTCCAAGCATGGACGGCGAATCCCTTATATGCGTTACACAGCCCCGTTCCTGGCGGCTACATTCATCTTGGTCTGGCTAGCGCCTCAGCATGCGGGGGACTTCACCCTGTTCATGTGGATGCTGGTGAGCATGGTGCTCTATGATGGCTGCTACACGATCATCGGCCTGGTATATTCCGCCTTGCTGCCGGAGGTGACCGAATCGGACACGGAGCGCAACCATTTGCAAATATCGTCCTCCCTGTTCGGGCTGCTGGGCACTTTGCTCGGCTTTATCATCCCTGACCTGTTCCGCCCAAAGGGAAGTGCGGTGCCATCTTTCTTCCCACTGCAGATCGCCATGGTTGTGGTAGCGGTGACCGGGATGCTGTTAATCCTCGCCACCACTTTCAAGGTCAAGGAGCGGCTCGAGTTCACGCAACTGGATAAGCCGCTAAAACTGATCGACCAGATCAAATTTACATTCACCAGTAAAAGCTTCCTGATCCTGGTATCCCAGAATTTCATGTCGATCCTGGTTTCCTCCCTGGTGACCGGGTCGGTTTTCTACCTGGCGGATTACGTGCTCAAAATGAATACGATCGTTCTGCTTGCGTTCATCTTCATTCCTCTCATCGGCGGCGTGCCGATCACCAACATCATCCGGAAAAAGATCGGCCTGGTACAAGCCCAGCAACTGCTGTTGGTTATCGCCGGTGTGGGATTGATCGCGATCACGTTCGTTCCCACCGCACTGATCCCGGTCTGCCTGCTGCTGGTTGGTTTTGGACTCTCTGGCCCACAAACCCTCACCAACATCCTGTTCGCCGAAGTGGCAGACGAGGACGAACTGCGCTCCGGCGTTCGCCGGGAGGGCGCTTTCTTCGGCATCAATGCCTTGATCACGAAACCCGCCCAATCGCTGGCAATTGCGATCCCTCCTTTCATCCTGGAAGCCGCCCATTTTGTCACCCGGGAATCCAACAATAACGTGGCTTTCCTTAACCAGCCTGCCAGCGCAATTTTCGGGATCAAGGTTTTTATTGGGCTGATCCCCGGCATTGCCATGTTTCTGGGCGCTTTGATCCTTTTATGGTTCCCGTTGCGCGGTGCCCGGTTGGAAAAGATGCAGCATGACCTGCTCGATCTGCATGCCATCAAAAAAGCAGAGTACGATAAACAGAACTCCTGAGATTTAGGGACAAAAAAGCACATCTTTTTTGGATGTGCTTTTTTGATTTGTTTTTCGAAAAATCCGGGTTAATTAGTTTTTGTGCGTTTGTTCGGCAGGGGGATGATCACCAGCGCGCTCACCAGGAAACAGAGCGTAGCCAGGATAAATAGTGACAAATAGCCCAAACTGCTCGATCCAAGGATCTTGTTGATCGGGTCGATCAATACGCCGCCCAGCAGGCGTGCCACCCCCGAACCGATGCAGGTGGCAATATTGGCGATACCCAGGTAACGGGCTTCCTCGCCACGCGGGACCAGATCCGTAGCCAATGCCCAGTTGGCTGAAAGGAATGCGCCAATCCCCATGCCGATGACCCCTCCGGCAACGGTGATCAAGGTTTTGTCGCGGACAAGCAGCAGGAGCACCGACCCGGCAAATGCCACCAGCCCGGCCGCCAGCATGACCGGTTTCCGTCCAAATTTATCGGAGAGCCAGCCGGAAACGAGTGCCATGACGATCAAGCCAATGCCCAGGATGACCTTGAGGGTGCCGTAAAAACCCTGCGCCTCGTTCTGAGTCATTTTTATGACATCCACCAGGTAGTTGATTAAAAAGGCGTTGATGGCAATGAACGCACCCCAGAACAGGATCCGGTTGGCGAACCACCAGCCGAAAATGGGGTTCTCACGGAAATTAACATAAAAGGCATTCTTGAGCGCTTCGCCGATCGTGCGGGAAGCAATAGCTTCGTTGGTGGCACCTGGCTGTTCACGAGCCCAGATGGAAGTTATGGTGACAAATAAAATGAAAACAATCACCGGTGCGGCAGCCGTCGCGTAGATGGCGGAATTGCCGAATATCTTCTGTCCCGTCGTCCCCAGCAGGATACCGGCAACTGCACCGGCAACGACCGTTGCAATGATATCCATCACTGCTTTCAGACTGGAGGCGGTACCGCGCTGTCCCTCGGGTACAAGGTCCGGGATGAGCGCCTGCCAGGGTCCCTGCAGGATATTCGAAGAAAATTGAATGAAGATCACGCCCATCAGGAGCACCCACAAGGAGGGAGCCAGGGCAAGGAGGAACAGGGAAGCCGCGATCAACACTGCGCCGCCCATGATGAACGGCAGGCGCCGCCCCATTTTCGTTTTCGCCCGGTCGGAGAAGACACCCACGATCGGCTGAACCGCCATGGCAACCAGCAAGCCAACAAAACCCATGATCCCGAGGGTGGTGTTCGGCAGGTTGGGCGCAAGCTGGCGCACTTTATAGGTCATCAAGGGGGGATCCTGGATATTTGACGAGAAAGTCAACCCAAACCCGAGCAGGCTGATCACGAGCATCCGCAGGAAGGAAATTTTCTTCATCAGTACTCCTTTACGTAATCGGGTCGCACGGATTTAACGACCTTGAGCGATTGCAATGCTTCATCCACGCTTAATTCAAACACCAGTGGACCGGTAAAGTTTGCGGTTGCCAACCGGTCGAGGAAGCGCCCCAGGTCAAGATCGCCGGTGCCGAGCGTCTTGTGGTCCTCGCCATAACCGCGCACCCCCTGCGGCATTTTTTTACAATCATGCAAATGGACCTCTGCCAGGCGCGGCAGGAGTTTTTCTACAACTTCAAAGAAATCAAACCAGCCGGGGAAACCGGCCAGAACATGCCCCGTGTCGAGGCAGACCGACAGGTCGAACTCCTCTGCCAGCTCAAGGGTCAGATCGAGGGGAAACTCGATGGTCTCGATTGCCAGCCGGCGGCTGGGGAGTCCGGTCTCAGAGAGGATGGTGCGGATGCTTTCACGAGCGCCACTCTGGAATTGCCGCAGGATCAGCGTGCGGGCAAGTTCCGAGATCTTCATGTTGTAGAACTCTGCCGCCAAGCGCACCGGTGGCATGCAGCACATAAACTTCAGGCTCGATGGGAGTTGTTGCCTGGATGGTTTGCACCACCGCCTCCACCGAGCCTTTGCGGACGGGCGACAGCGGGGTGGACGGTTCCACCGACCACAGCGGGAGGTGCAGGGTATACGAGAGGTTGTTGGACCTTAATCCCGCCAACCGGCTGACCGATTCCGGGCTGTAGACGTTCGGCAGGAACATGCCCAGGTCACCTCCCAGTTCGATGGGGTTGAAGCCTTTATCTGCCAGGGATTTTGCCAGCCCGGCATGGTCGAAATTCATGATGCTCGCCATGACCTGCTCGGCAGGCACCCCGGAGGGGACAAGGGCTTCCAGTTGCATCGCCATGATTCCAAAACGCATAGGGTTCTCCTTTGTCCATATCATTGTACAAAAGGAGACGATTTCAAGCAACTGGGAAAAAGAAAACACTCTACCTATTTCGGTAGAGTGTTTTGGGTGAGAGGTAGGAATAATTAGGCGTCCAGGTGATATGTATGGTACGGGTTCTCGCAGGGATTGCCCCAGGCGATGTGCATTTCGCGGGCGGTAAGGTCGATTACCATGGCATTGACCGTCTTCTCGCGGTCGAGCGGGTTGCTGGCATCAATCGAATGGTTGCAGATCGAGTTTGAGAAGTTAACGTGGTCGCGCTGAATGGATTGCAAAGTTTTGATCGTGTGCTGGGCCTCGCATTTAACCAGCCTGAGGGCGCGGAAATAGCGGATGCGGGAAGCCACCAGGTCTTCCGGTTCGCGTTCCACCTGCTGCATATTTTCGGAGAGATAATGGTTGGTGTGAACGATATAACCGTCATGTCCGTAAAGAATGCTGAAGCGCCTGGCAGAAACCTCCACCGAATACATCTCGCCGCTCTCGTGAACCATGAGGTGGTTGTACCCGGCGGCACGCTGGGCCGACAGGGTATGTCGAATGGCTTCATCCGGTGTCTTGGAAGCCAGGACGGCGCGCGAAACAACCGTGCGAGGAGTGCCAATGCGCGAGTCGTTTGGATAGACCGAGTCGCACATTTGGGCAATGCCGTACGCATTGAAACCGATGTTGGGCAGTAAGCCGCCGTACGTCATTGCCAGGAAAGGGGGACCATTCTTGGGCTTGGCAAGGACAATGAACACATCATCTTCGTCCTCTGGAACCCAGTCTTCATTATGTGCCAGGAGGACGTGGCCGTCTGCAGTTCGTTCATCATTGACCGCCATGCTGGTGCAGCGTGTCAGGTGCAGGGCATCCATCGTAACTGCTTCCATGGCATTAATCACCACCAAGTCTTCAAAAACCACATCTGCACCCTCAGCGATGCCCATCATCTCGTCTACATATTGCGGATATCGCTCCTGGGCGAAAGGCAGGTACTTGCGAGCCTGTATTTGCGCGCCAGCCCAGGTCAGCTCCAGTTGCTGGTAGGCATCTGCCACCAAGCTACGACCGTTTTCGACGCCATGCTGGACCTGTTTTTTGCAGGCTTCGCCGATTTGACGGCCCATCTCGCGGTGTGTGCCGGAGACGCGGACCAGCGGGGGCGGGTTTGGGTGTAAAGGAGGCTTGATTTCAGGGGGCATATATCCACTCTCTTTCTGCCAACCAGGGGGCAGCAAGAATTATATCATTCCCGCCTTTGAATCAAAAAAGTCCGGAAACCTCCCCAAAAGGGAATAATTCGAGGAATTTCCACCAGGTAGATAAAAAAACCGCCCCGGAAAACCGGGGCGGACTGCTTGCATTTCGACTTTCGTTTGAATTCTGGAGAATTATTATTCTTTCCCGGCGCGCGGCTTACGCTGAGGGGCAACCGGTTCCACCGCGGGGGATTCAGGTTGGGGAGTAACCGGGGTGGAAGGGATGATAGGAGCAGCCGGGGTGACCGGTGCGAGAGCAGCAGGTGCGGTTGCTGCAGGTGGGAAGACCGTTTGAGTTCCGAAGCGGCTCATAATGACTGCACCGAGACCCGCAACGCCCAGCAGGAAAGGTACCAACCAACCAACGCAGTTGAGGACCGGAATCCCGGTGAGGGCATTTGCCACCAAGGTGAGGGCAAAAACTCCCAGGCCGGCTGAGAACGCCGGATGCCAGGTCTGGTGGATGGCATTGGTAAAGCGCTGTCCAATTTCATAGCCGATGGCGATCCAACCAAAGACGCCTGCCACGATTAGCGCAACCACGATAATCGCCACAACTGGAATAAGAATAATTGTGATGGTCAAAATGACAAGGGCGATCGGGGCAACAATGATCGTCAGCAGACCGAGACCTCCTGCCGTCAACGGCTGGGCAATAATTGCATGAGCCACCCGGTCAGCATGTGGCGCCAGGAAGAGCATCACCAGCATGGCGAGGATAGCCAACCCGAGAGCCTGCCCGAAGGCATTAAACAGGGGGCCGAAGGGATCAAAATTGGAAATCATTTGCTGCAGCACACGAGTGGCTTGCGTGCCGGGGATAATAGGGTTGCTGCCATTTGTTTCACTGCCGCTCGAGGAGGTAGCTGTGTTGGTAACCTGCCCATCAATTTGTGAGCCCTCTGCCCGATCCAGCGAAGCGCCGACCGTAGTGAGGTTGCCATGGACGTGCGCAGAGGTTCCCAGTGCAGCCGAACCACCGGCAACCGCCACATCGCCGCTGACTTCCCCATTCAACACCAATGTGCTCCCGAATAGGACAACATTGCCATTTACTGTTGCACCCTCTTCAATCGTGGCGGTACCACCAAAGACCAGCAGGTCACCGGTAAGAGTCTCACCGTTTTTCAGGGTGTAGGACTGGCCAAAAATCACCTGGCCATCATAAATGCCGCCCTTGGCAGCCGCGGATTGCAGCGGAACAAAGACCAGGATTGCCAATAGGAAGATGGTTGCAATTTTTACATTTGTTTTCATCGTTATACTCCTTGCGGATACTTGGTAAATTTTATCAACGAGGCGACCCATACCAAACTCCAGGCTCCACCGGCAAACAGGATCACCGTCCAAACATAAGCAGGCACGAAACCTGGAACAACTTTGAATAAAACCATCCCAGCCCGGAGGATCGCTTGCAGGAAGGACCAGAATGAGACCAGCGAGGAAATCGAAGAGGTCAGCAGGTTGACCGGCGACTGGACCAGGTCCTGGAGAATCGGCCAGGAGACCCATGTGAACAAGCCACCCACACTTGCTGTCAGGATGAAGAAGCCCCAGAAATTTCTGCGCCTTTGCGCCGCTTTCCGGGCTGCCAATCTCAGCTGGAAACGGTCGACAAACCCCGTCTCAGGCTCAACCAACCTGACCGACTTCAATGCCAGGTTCACTTCTGCGATGGAAGTACAGGAAGAGCACTCCTGCAGGTGTACGTTCAACTGACGTTTCTGGTCAACGGTAAGGGTTTGATTATCAAGGAGCCAGTCTTCAAAAGGCCGGTGATCCATAAGGTTTCCTTTCTGTGCGCACATGCGCCTGTTTTTCTTCCCACAAGTCTGCCAGGGCCCGACGAGCCCGGTGTAAACGGCTTTTTACTGCCGGGACGGTCAGGTTGAGAGCCTGGGCTATCTCCACTTCGGAACTGTCCTGCCAATAACGCATCACGACGGCTGCGCGGTCGGTGGGGTCAAGTGACTGGAGGCAGGTTTGCAGCCGTTCGCGTTCCTGTCGTTTGGCAGTCTCTGATTCAGGGTCGGGGGCGGAGCGGTCCGGAAGATCGGTCTGGCCTTCTTCATGCTCGTCGATCGAGACCGATGGGAACCGTCTCCGCCGGAGTCTGTCGATGCAGTAGTGCGCAGCAATGGACAGCAGCCAGGTTGGAAAGGAACGGGTACGATCATAGCGGGCGAGGTTCTGGTACACCTTGAGGAAGGTCTCCTGGGCAGCATCTTCTGCCGCCTCCGCCTCACCGAGCATCCGGTAGCATAGGTTATAAACCGGTTTCTGGTAAGTTTCGACCAATTTCGTAAAAGCTTCTTCATCGCCCTGCTGGGCCTGGTTGATCCAGGTCATTTCGTCAGTCACTGTGAGTCCTCGTTGGTCGTTCTGATAAGGTATACGCAGGTTCTAGTCGAGAGTTGCTTGACACCGGTAATGAAATCATTTCCTCCTATGATTGCTTCCATATTGGTGAGCCACAACTACACTGTCACCAAGTCACCAAACCAACGTTATTTCTATAAATCGTTGGTGTCTTATTGGTGGAAGGCCATGGAGAGCAATATGCTAAAAAACGGGTAATACCAGGAGGATATTGGAGAGCTCCCTCTCCGCTAGCCAATTTATCCAAAACCCCCGCGAAGACGCACAGGAAGCAGGGGTGCGATGGCCGCCATGACGATTTGTGCCGATTCATGATCCTTTTCGTCCGGGCGGAGACCTGCAGGAACCTGGAGCCGGTAGGGAGACCCAAAATGCAGATTAAAATCCCCATTTTCTTCAAATATCCCCACCGGTAGGACGGGAAACCCCAACTCCGCAAGCAGGAGGACAAACCGTCCCGCTCCCGGAGAAGGCCAATTGAGGATTCCTCCAGGCTGGTCGCCGCCTTCCGGTGCCAGGCCGAGCACTGCCCGAGGGTGCGCGTGTGCAAATGCCAGGGTTGCCCGCACCGACCGGGCGCGTTCAGCCACATCTTTTTCGCGCGGCGGCATGGGCGGCATTGCTGTAAATCCATAGATCTTCGAGAACCGCCGCAGCAGCCAACGTGATCCCACCTGGCCGAGCGGGGCGTACCATTTACCCGGCCAGGTTAACTCACCGGTCATGACAAAGTGAATATCCACGGGAACCATGGCTGCCAGCGCCAGGGCCATCCACCAGGCATTGAACCCGGGACGAAAATAGTGGTTAAAGGTAATTAGGCAGGGTCCTTCGATGGGTATATTTTTCTTGCCCTCGACCATCAGCGGGGGCATTAGTCGTTCGATGCACATTTTCCCGTCGCGACGAAACGAGCGATGACCTCCAAAGAAGACATTGGGAGTCAGGCGCAGGAAACCGAACGGAGGATATATATAGCGAGGGTACATTTCAAAATGTTGGGACGGCAGATTCTGCCGTCCCAATCCATTCGAATGCGATCGATTTACCAGGCGTAAGCCTCCGGCGCTTCTCCCCCGGGACCGGGCCAAATTTCGTCGAGCTTTTTCATTGCCGCCTGATCCAGTTTTATTTCCAGGGCGTGCATGGAGCCGGTCAACTGTTCCATGGTGCGCGGTCCAATGATGGGAGCAGTGACGACCGGGTTCTGCAGCAACCAGGCGAGGGCAACGTCGGCGGGCTTTTCACCCAGTTTCTTGCAGAACGCCTCCCAGGCTACCAGCTTCGGGCGCTTTTCTTCGATCTCCTTCTGTCTGTCCTTCTCGGCACGGCGGCCCTCTTTGATCTTTTGCAGCACCCCGCCCAGCAACCCGCCTGCCAGCGGGCTCCACGGGATGACTCCCAGGCCATAAGATTGACAGGCCGGGAGCACTTCCAGTTCGACCATGCGGTCTTTCAGGTTGTACAGGCTCTGCTCGCTGACCAGCCCCATGAAACGGCGGGCCTTGGCAGCCTCCTGCGCCTGGGAAATGTGCCATCCGGCGAAGTTGGACGACCCGGTGTAGACCACCTTGCCCTGCTGGACAAGGACTTCCATAGCCTGCCAGATCTCCTCCCAGGGCGTACTGCGGTCCACGTGATGCATCTGGTACAGGTCGATATGGTCGGTTTGCATTCGCTTGAGGGACTCCTCACAGGCTTTTCGAATGTGCAGCGCAGACAGGTGCGAAGTGTTCGGCCAGTCACCCATCCGTCCGAATACCTTGGTGGCCAGCACCACCTTATCGCGCCGCCCACCGCCCAGGGCAAACCAGCGCCCGACGATCTGCTCGGTGACTCCCTCGCCGATCTTCCAGCCGTAGACGTTGGCGGTATCAAAGAAGTTAAAGCCCAGTTCGAGGGCGTTGTCCATGATGGCAAATGAATCCGCCTCATTCGTCTGCGGACCGAAATTCATCGTACCCAGGCACAGCCGCGAGACTTTAAGTCCGGTCCGGCCAAGGTGAATGTATTCCATACTTTCCTCCAAATAAACCTTTTAATTAGAAGATTACCAAGGACACAATTATTATGTCAACTCAAAGCATCATTTCTTAGTGGTGCCATCAATTGTGCAATTAATTAGTGCCCGCAATGGGAGCAGTCCCCCCCGCCGCACGAACCGCACGACGGTTCATCCATCCCGGAGACGGCTTTCCCACCGCTCTCGGCAAAAAAGACCGACAGCTTGCGGCGGGTATGCTTTCCCCCGCAAACTGCACACGGGATGGGTTCGTCCGCCTGGCTCATCGGGCGGATGGTTTCAAACACCTGTTCACATTCCCTGCAAACATACTCATAAATTGGCATATTAACCTCTCTTAGAATAAACCACTACATTCTAATCCCTTTTACTTCCGGTTGAAGTCGGCAGGAATTTCCCCCCAGGCCTGGGTATCCCATTTCATAACCGGGTTAATTTTGGATTGTTCAGCGAGCCAACCTTCTGCGCGGACGATCAAGTCAAACAAGCGGCTATTTGTTTTATCCATGGCAAGCGTGGTATTGCAGTGTTTCTTTTTTACCCAGGTAATGGCAGTGGCCGAATCCGAGTAGACAGGCAGTCGTGCTTCTGTTTCTTTTAAGCATCTCCAGAGCGTGGACGATTGCGAGGAATTCCCCGACATTATTGGTGCCATTCTCAAACGGACCCTCGCGGAAGAGCTCCTTCCCGGTGCGAAGGTCCAAACCGCGGTATTCCAACCTGCCGGGGCTGCCGGAGCATGCCGCATCCACCACGATACTATCGACGACAGGCGGTTGAGGTGCGAAAAGCCAATCCCCGCTGGTGGCGGGTTTTCCCTCATGGGCGGAAAAACTTCCGCGCAAGGCCTGCTCGGCGGCCGTGCGGCTGCCAAAGGATTTGTACCTTGCTCCCGGATATCCCTGTACCTGGGCTGAACATGCCTTCCAATTGGAAAAGACCCCGGTCTTGCGCCCTTTCCAAACCACGTAGAATTTCGGTTTTTCAGCCATGCCGGTTATGGGTTGCCAAGCTCTTTTGCCATGGAATCCATCTCTGCCAGCGTGGATGGGATTTGATCAAGAGGAAGGTTTGTTTGAAAGATAACATCTGCACCATCCTGCAGCAAATAACGGACCTTGCGCCAGGAGGCCAGTTGCGGTACTCCCTGAGCCATAGATAAATCCCCTACCGCAGCAGCCCATTGCGGGGAGGTGCCGCGGTATTGACCCAGCATATCCTCCACGGAATGGGTCAGAGGAAACAACCCGGTCTCATTTACCCACTGCGACTGGTTTTCAGGTGATAGCAGCCAGCGAGTGAACAGCCAAGCTGCCAAGTCTTTTTCTGGCGTGGATTTAAGAATGCTGAAGGATGGGCCGTAGGATACCAGGACGCTGCCGGTAGTACCGGGGAAGGCCAGCAAGGTCCAATCGTCCGTATTTTTCGCGAGGGACATTGCATCTTTCAATGCCTGCACCTCGGCCAGGTCACCGGTGACAAAGAGCGCCAGCCGTTTAGCGAACTGATCGAAATATGGCCCATGGCTGATAGCCTTGGGATTATTGGGATCCGATGCCAGCCAGGCGCAATTTTTATCATAGAGGCTTTTCAGGAATTGTAAGGCAGCCAGGTTGGGGTCAGTTCGAAAACCGTAAGAACCATTTCCATCCACCACGCCCCCGCCAAAGGCCAGCATCCAGGAATAGATCGATTGCCAATCCGAGTCGACGATCCAACCGCCATAACCGTCATTCTGAGGATCGCTATCCTTGCGGAAGAAGGCATTGGCTGCGCAAGCTTGCTTTTGGAAATCATCCGCAGTTGTGGGCGGGTTGGCGAAACCCAGTTCGTGTGCCCAGGTGGTGTTATAGAACAGGAAGCGGGCCGAACGTTCGGCTGGTATGCCCAACTGTTTCCCTGCCAGCGTATCCTGTGCCCAAAAGACCGAGGGAAAATCAGCAACGCCGCCATTTCCCAGCCCCCAGGTTGGGTCGCCAAGATAAGGGGTCAGATCCACGACGAAACCAGCAGCATTCCAAGCAAGAGTTTCCTCAGGCAGGGCAGCCACAAGGTCCGGTATTTCACCAGATGCGATCGCTGAGTTTACCGTATCGAACAAAGTCGGATAGTCTCCATAACCAGCTTGCGTGACCGTGATTCCCCATTGATTGGTGGCGTTAAACTGGGCAACCTGGTCTGTAAAAACTATATCTGCGCCTCCGCTGAAGGCATGCCAGACCTGGAGGTTGAGCCCGCGCAAGGCTGCCGGATCCACGCCGACGGCTGAAGTCGGGGTTGGGAGGATGGTGGCGGTGGGACCCGGGGTACTGGTGGGAGTGGGCAGACCGGGCGTCGAGGTGGGAGTGGAAGTACCCGGACTGCAGGCGGAAAGGATCAGCGATGCCAGCAGTACAAGCACCAGTGAACGATGGAGTCGGATGGGCATCTAGAAGGTCACCAGCGGCACAGGCATGAGCACGAGCAGGAAAATTAACAGCATCAGCACCGCCAGCGCTTTCCTGGAAGAATCCAGCTGGGTGATCTGGTCGAGAGGCTCGGCATGGGAACGTCCCAGCAGGAAGATCAGGAAAGCCCACAACCACCAGCCGCTCCAGAAGAAACCAAGTACGATCGTGACAACCAGGATGACGGGCAGGATCAGGTTGACGCGCCTGCCAAAAACGGTAAAGATCACGTGACCTCCGTCCAGCTGACCGGCGGGGATGAGGTTCAGGAATGTAACCAGCAGACCTGCCCAAGCTGCCCAGGCCACCTGGTTGATCATGACATCCAGGCTGCCGACGGGGGATGGTTGACCGATGAAAAAGAAGCTTATCCAGTGGAGCAATAAAGGCAGGCCGGAAAGATTGGGAGCAGATGGCAGGAGCTTCCCGAAAACAACGAATTTCGCAAGTAGATAAAGGAGGGAATTGCCTTCAGACCAATTTCCGGGAATTTTGACTATGGTGGAAAGGGTGGAGTGTGACAGCCCAAAGAGCAGTACCGGGATGGCAACCACCAGCCCCGCAAGCGGACCTGCAACGGCAAGGTCGAACAGGGCGCGCTTATTCTTGGGGAGTTGTTTCATCTGTATGAATGCACCCATCGTCCCAAGCGGGCTGAATGGCAGGGGGATAAAATAAGGCAGGGATACCGCTGCGCCGCGTGCCCTTCCCACGAAGTAATGACCGAACTCGTGGGCAGTCAGGATGGCGAGCAGGCTGAGTGCGAACGGCCAACCGACCCACAGGTGGGAAACTATCGTCCAGATCTGCCCGAGAAAATCGGCTGGAATGGGACCGGAGTAACCATAAAGCGCTCCGGCAATTAAAACGCTAAAGATGGTAAGAACGAAGAGAAGCACGTTGATCCAGGCACGTCCCGGCTTGGGATGGATGGTACCCTGCACCAACAGAACGGTCTGGCGTTTATCCTCAATGCGAAAGAGCGGGGTAATATCGTAGGGCAGCAGGGCTGCCGCCAGTTGGTCATAAGCTTCAACCGAATCACGGATCAATTCCCCACGGAAGCGCAGGAAGTAACCTTTCTTGGGGTCGCCGAGGGTGACCTCGTCCACGCGGAAGACCCGGGCAACGATCGATGTCAGGATTTCAGTATCGGGTAGATTCATTTCTCACCTGTAAAGTTGACAATGGACGGCATATTCCACTTGAATCCAGTCCATCGTCCGGAAAAATAGGCGGGAGTGGATGGGTGTCGAACCCACCGCGGCCCGCAACGCGACCCGCCGCCGGTGTTGAAGACCGGGAGGCCCTCCGGGACCTAACCACTCCCGGTAATAAGGATACCCGAATGGAGGGTGTTTTGCAAGGAGAAAAAAACCGGGACAGGAGTTTGAACCCTGCCCCGGTCGGCTGAGCCTTCAAGCCATCATTGCCCCTTCCAACTTTAGCAGCCAGGCCTTGGTCTTGATCCCTTCCACCATGCCATAGCCGTGCAGCTTCCCATCCATGCCGATGACGCGGTGACAGGGAATCACCAGCGGCACCGGGTTGGTGGCTTCGGCACGTCCCACGGCGCGCGCAGCCCTGGGCCTGCCGATGCTTCCGGCAATTTCTTTATAAGTGCGGGTCTCGCCGTAGGGGATTTCATAGGTCGCGTGCAGTACTGCCTGTTGGAACTGGCGCAGCACCGACCAGTCAATGGCAAGGGTGAATGCCTGGCGTTGACCGGATAGATATTCCAGCAACTGAGCTGCAGTTTCGTGGATGTGATCCGGGGAGAAAACAACTGCATGCTTGAAGCGTTTGAAGAGGTAGGCTTCAAATTCAGCCCGGGTCTGACCCCATTCGACTGTCACCAGACCTATTTCCGAGGTCGCCACCCAAAACTTCCCCAAAGGAGTTCTGCTAGTTTGACCGAAATAGAGTTCATCCATTTCGCCGCCTCACCGTATTAAATGCATTGGCACTCTAATTCTTAATATATCACGCAAGGTAACCTGTTACCTTAAAATTCCTAGTAATTAGTTGTACGGTCGATCAAGCCGCGCTCACGCGCCCTGCGGTCGCAGGCACGGAAGATAAAGACTGAAGCGATACCGAATAAGAGTGAAAGCCCGACCAGGATAGCGAGTAATTCCAGGCTGCTGAAGCGAGCCAGGGTCGGAAAAGCCTGGGCAACACTCCCAACCAGCGACCTGCGCATCAGTTCCAACCAGTAGGTGATGGGGATGGCAAACCCAACCGGCTGCAGCCATTTCGGCAGTACCTCCAGCGGGTAGATTGCTCCGCTAAAAATGAATAATACGCTGCTGACACCCTCCGCCAGGAACCCGGAGTGACGCACCACCAGCAGGCTTATCGCTCCCAGCACCAGTCCCATCATGGCAAGCATGATGACACCGATGAATAATGAAACAATGAACAGCAGCCAGTTCGCCTGCATTGGATCGAAAGACACATGCAGGAATAAAACACCGGCAAGAATTGTAATGAATACCGATAGAGTGGCAGTTAGAAAACCGGCAACACCGCGACCCAGCAGGTAGAGCGGGATACGGATGGGAGCAACATACATGTACTTGAGGGTTTTGTAATGCTCTCGGTCGTCGATCACCGCCCACGAGACCCCGTTCATGACCGTAAAAACGTACGTGTAAAATGCGTTCCCCAAATATATATATGGGAAAAGAGGGTTGCTAAAATTGCCCTGGGTGATGACGCCGTACATGACCACCAGGATGGCCGCGCGGGAAATGGGCCGGATGATGGAATAGATGGCAAACAGGAACGGGTCGGTCCAGTTGGAAGTGATTTGCCAGCCCAGCCAGGCAGCAATTTTAAAGGATCGCCATGCCTCGGAACGGGCAGCTTGAGAGGGCGTATCAGTCATGCTCACCTGCGCGCCTCCGTCACCCGACCCTCGCGGATGGCAAGTTTCTCCGTGTAATCGAGAAGCAGTTTCGCCCCCACCAGGAAACCCAGGCTCAGCACAGACAGGGCAATGATCTCAAGCCGCGTTGAAAGAAAACCGAATTGGAAACCGGAAGGGAAGGCGAGTTGGCGCATGGCATCCATGCCCAGGGTGAGCGGTATGACCGAAGCTGCGGCTGCCACCCAGAACGGGAGCGATTTGATCGGGAAATAGAAACCGGAAACCAGGTTGACCGGCTCCTGGATCATATCCGAGACTGCCCAGGCCTCCCTGCCGAAAAGCAGGAAGGCTGAGGCGAACATCATCCCCATTCCGTAAAGGGCGATCATTGATAGGGTAAAAACGGCAAATAATTCGAATGGGTTGACCACCACGTACTGCACGCCAAACATGAGCGATCCAAGCAGGATGATCGCCAGGGCGCGCAGGATGGTGGCAACCAGGCCGCCCAGCGCCATGCCGAGCAGGATGGACATCATCGAGTTGGGTGCCATGATATAAAGAGCTAGGTTGCCCTGTTCCTTTTCCCAATACAACTGGCTGGACATGCTCCAAAGCACGTTCATCCAGAAGGCGGTCATGGCACCGCCGATGACTACGAAGCCCACATACTCTGCGGGGGCGTTGAGGGCGCGGTAGACCAGCACGTACGCGATCACCGACCCCAAAGGCATGACCACGTCGAAGAGCATCCACGACTTTTCACGCTGCTGCCCGATGATGCGCGGGTACGAGCGGGCGATCACTGATTGCAGGAACAACCGCCAGCCGGTATTTTTAACTTTACCGCTGGTATCATGGCTATTCACTTGCTTCTCCCTTTTCCATGTCAGCCATCGAATGCCCCACCAGGGTTACGAACACATCTTCGAGGGTGGGTTCATGCTTGGATAGTTTCATGATCCTGACATTCGCTGCAGTCAGGGTGTTGATGATAACTGCCAGAGCCGCTTCCTCCTTCAGGATGAAGTTAAAGGTTGCGCTGCCATCTGCTTCCTCACAGGTCACCTTGAGTATTCCCGGCAGGGTTTCCAATTTTGAGACCGAAAGACCATTCAGAGGGCTGGTTTCAATCTCAAAGATGGCATCCTTCTGAAGGCGCTGTTTCAAAACTGCCGGCGTATCACAATCAAGCACGCGGCCCTGGTTGATGATGGCTACCCGGTCGCATAATTCGTCCGCTTCGACCATGTAGTGCGTGGTCAGCAGCAGGGTGCGTGACTTGTCTTCGTCCAGCCACTCGCGGATCAAGTGGCGAACTTCGCGTGAGGCGCCCACGTCCAGGCCGAGGGTTGGTTCGTCGAGGAATAACACCTGGGGGTCGGTCATGAAATCCGCGCACGATATTCATTTTCTGCCGCAGCCCTGTGGAAAGATCCGAAGATTTGGTATGACGGCGGTCGAAAATCCCGACACGCTTGAGCAGCCCATCAATACGCTCGTAAGCTTCTTTCGACGGAACGCCGTAAAACTGTGAGAACATCCAAAGGTTCTCGCGGACGGTTAAGAGTCCGTAACCCGAGGACTCGCCGCCTGAAACCATGTTAATGCGCGGACGGACGAGCTGGGGAGCTTCAATCACATCATGCCCGGCAACGCGCGCATGCCCCGTTGTGGGGGCGAGCAGCGTGGTAAGGATCTTGATCAACGTGGTTTTTCCCGCGCCGTTTGGTCCGAGCAAGCCGAACAGTTCACCCTGTTCGATATTTAAATTGACATCTGCCAGGGCAACCAGCTCTTTGCGGATGGCTTTTTCTTTTTTTGTGCCGCGAATCTTGTAGACCCGCCCTAAATTTTCAGCTTCAATGGCATAGGGAGGCATGAAAAACTCCGAAAATACTATAAAAATGATTACAAAATTGTCAAATTGGCGTAGGGGAAGCGTAGGGTAAGCGTCAAGTATATTTTAGACCCAGATGGTAAGATATTGTCGTAAGGCGATTTCTCTTCTCCTCCTTTCAAGAGGGCCGGGGTCGGCGTCCCCGGCTCTCACGATTCTATCACAATGTTATAATCCCCTTTTGTCGGCAGAATACCGCCGGGGATTTCGTCTTAATGCCCTCTCGCCTCGCTTACCGCTCTCGCCAGTTCTGGAATACCTTACCCGGTACCCGCAAGCGGGTCGAAACTGAGGTACTTCTTCCCCATCTCACCCCCACCCAGATCGTCCTATTTCGACGGATGCAGAAGTCTGAACAGACTCATGCCTTGCAAGTGTTAATCCGGCTAAAAGCCGCCGGTCATACCGACCCTGACCTTTTAACGGCAGCCTTGCTGCATGATGTTGGCAAAGTCCTGTTCCCGATCTCCGTACTTGACCGCGTGGTCATCGTGCTTGGCAAAAGGATTTTTCCCCGTTTGGCAGAGCGCTGGAGTGAAGGGACTCCAAGTCGGTTCCGCCGCCCATTTGTGGTGGCTGCCCAGCACCCTGGATGGGGGGCAGACCTGGCAGAACAGGCTTGTGCCTCTCCCAGGACAGTTGAGCTCATCCGACACCATCAGGATATCCCCTCCAATGACGACCCCCTGCTCGCCGCATTGCACACCGCGGATGACGAGAATTGATTTAAATCGCAAAGATTTCACCGCGAAATATCCAGGAAGGAAATTATGACAGTAAAAATTACCATCATCGGACTCGGTCAAATTGGAGCTTCCATGGGGCTTGCACTGGCAAACCACAAGGACCAAGTGACCACGCTCGGGCACGATAAATCTCCAGAGATCGCCCGAAAAGCCCAAAAACAAGGAGCAGTCGAGAGCATTTCCAACAACCTGCCTGCATCGGTCGAAGAGGCGGACGTCATCATATTGGCGATCCCTTTCGATGAGATCCAAGAAACTTTGAAATATATAGCTCAAGATGTACGCGAAGATGCAGTCGTAATGGACACGGGACCGGTCAAATCGGCGGTAGCCGACTGGGCCAGGGAACTTCTTCCACCCCGGCGTCATTACATCGGCCTTACCCCGGCTCTTAATCCAGATAGCCTGTCGGATTCCTCCCGGGGGTTGGATGCGGCACGGGCGGACCTTTTTCAGCGGGGGATTATTGCTGTCACGGCACCGCAGGGAACTGCCGAAGGCGCATTAAAACTTGCGTCGGATTTAGTGGTCCTGCTCGGGTCGAAGCCCTATTTTGCAGACCTGGCTGAAGTGGACGGGGTTATGGCTTCAGCCCATCTTTTGCCAGGCTTGCTGGCAGCCGCCCTGGTGGAGACCACTACAAGTCAACCAGGCTGGTCCGATATTCGAAAGATGACCGGGAAACTTTATGCGGCTGTCACGCAGCCTCTAGAGCAAGAGGAGCCCATGGCATTGGCTGAAGCCATTATCCATAATCGCACCAATACGATCCGGATCCTGGATGAGTATCTCCTCATCCTGGCGTCCCTGCGCAGCGATATTGCCGAAGAAAATGCTAAAAGTCTAAAATCCCGCCTGGAAGATACCCAGCAGCGACGTGCGCAATGGCAAATGGAGCGCGCCCGCGGGGATTGGTCCTCGGTGGAATCCCCCAAACCGGAAATGCCCAAATTTGGTGATGTTATGAAGCAGCAGATCGGAGGCCTGGATAAATTGTTCGGGCGCCGCGATAAAAAGAAGCCCAGGGAAGAATAACAGCCAGCTATGACCTGTTACTGCTATATCCTGACATGTTCTGACGGAAGCTATTACACCGGCTGGACGACTGACCCCGAGAGACGCCTGAAACAACATAATCAAGGGACCGGAGCCCGCTACACCCGCTGCCGGCGCCCGGTCAAAATGACTTACCTGGAGGAACATCCGGACCGCGGCAGCGCCATGCGGCGTGAGTTCCGCATCAAGCGCATGGGACGGAAAGCGAAAGAAAAGCTGATCACCTCAAAATAAAAGCTCTCGCTTCAATTTTGACGATTATTATTTCCCCTTTTTGATTTTTTTCAACATTTCTATGGTTTTTTGGATCCGCTCACGGCGCGTGGACTCGTGCTTTGCATCCAGGATGGCATTTACATATTCTTTTTGGTGGGTGTATGACATTTTCTCAAAAATAACTTTTGCACCCGGAGATTTATCCAGTGCTTGCATAAAATCATCGGGGACATCCACCACACGCGGCTGGGTGTCTTCTTCGAGCGCCACCTCCACCTCGTCACCGATATCTTTACCGATCTTTTGACGGATCCCCTTTAGCACGATCAGGATATGAAACGGTTCACCCATTCTCACCAGGGTGCCGCGGTAAGGCTCGCCATTAATCTTAGCCTGTACTGGAACGCGTTTCTTTCCAAATGCCTGCTCCACGTCAAAAGGGATGGGAACGTACGCACCTCCGCCGCCGGTGCCAATTATGGTGGCAGTGAAAGTATGTTTTTTAATCATTCTTGTCTCTCCAGGAACCGACGGGTTTCCATAATCATTCCTTTATCCACTTTCTCCATCTTTTCCCAATAATCCAGCAAACCGGTGATCTTCATGACTGCATGCAGGTGAAAACCAGCCTGTTCCAGCGCCTCCTTTGCCCCTGACTGGCGGTCGATCAAAACCACGACATCAGTAATTTTCAACCCGGCCCCGGTTAGCTTTCCGATGGCTTCGAACTTGCTTCCCCCCGTGGTCGCCAGGTCATCGATCACAACCACGGTTTCCCCGGGGTGAAATTCGCCCTCGATCTCAGCCTTGGTCCCGTAATCCTTGACTTCTTTACGTGGATAGATCATCGGGTATCCGCCCTGCAAAGAGATGGCTGTTGCAATGGGAATGGCCGCGTATGGCAGTCCGGCGATACGCTGGAATTTGAGTTCCTTTAAAATTGGTAAATAGGCAGTCGCGATTTGTTCCAGCAGTTTTGGGAATGAAATGATCCGGCGCAGGTCGATATAGATAGGGGATTTGAGCCCGGACTTAAGCTTGAACTCTCCAAATTTAACACAACCTGCCTTGAGCAGCGCATCTGCCAGCGGGGCGATCACATTGTCCAATTGGTCTCTCCTTGGCGGGAAAATCAATATCCTCTTTCGAAATCGACTGCGTGCAGCGGGGTTTGGCCTGCTGCATAGCGGTGGTAGTTTTCGCTGAATAACCTGGCAAGGTCGGCGGGTATGCTGGGTGCTGAAGTATGAAAGGTCATCACCAAATTAGGTGTGTGCCAAAATGGGTGACTCGTTGGGAGCGGCTCCTGTTCAAAAACGTCCAGTACTGCCGCCGCCAACTTTCCGGTCCTCAGCGCTTCGACCAGGGCGTTATCATCCACGGTCGAACCGCGCCCAACGTTTATGAATACCGCGTAAGCAGGCAGCCGGGCGAGCAGGGATGCATTCACAATGCGAACGGTTTCCGTTGTGTTGGGCAGTACAGCGACGAGGTAGTCCAGCCCATCGGCAAAATCCGGCAAATGGGAGCCGTGGTAATAAGCATTCACATCCGGGCAGGATTCACTCGCCCGGGTGTAGCCGCGCACGATCATATCAAAATGCCGGGCAGTGCCAGCCAGGACAGCGCCAATCGAACCAACGCCCAGCAAACCAAGTGTCTTTCCGCGCAGGGTGCCGGTGATGGTGCGGTCCCAGCGCAGCTCTTGCTGAGCATGGTGGCGTTCAACCATGCGGCGTTCATGCTGAAGCAGGTAACCGAAAACATATTCGGACATCAACCCCCCGAAGACGCCGCGGGCATTGGTGAGCAGGTAATCCCGGCGAAGGGCTGGATCGAGTAATGGCTCCACTCCGGCATAAGTAGCCTGTACCCAGCGCAAGTTGGGCAGGCGGGCGATTACATGCCGTACGAGGGAGGGTTCACCAAAGACAACGTCGAAATCGTCTTCGAGAGCCGTCGCCTCACTGGGGTGGGTTGCTATTGTCAATTTGTCCAGCCCGGGCAGGCGTGCGGCCTCGACCAGGGGAAGATATTCAGCAGCATTTTTGGAAAGGATCAATACTCGGGACATTTTAGGGGAAGGTCAGTGTTTCAGCGCATATTTGAAATTAATGATTGCATCGCGAATATCTGCGGCCGCCCTGGCGGGGTCGTCAGCTCGCGAGATGCCCCGTGATACGTTGATCAGGACACCCTTGCCATCCACCCGCAAACCGGCACGGAGTGCCGTTTCCAGGTCACCACCCTGGGTGCCTACACCCGGGACCAAGAACCACAGGTCCGGCGCTGCAGTGCGGACGCGCACCAATGCTTCGGGCTGGGTTGCACCGACAACCAGGC
Source organism: uncultured Chloroflexia bacterium (assembly GCA_963830585.1). Classification (GTDB taxonomy): domain Bacteria; phylum Chloroflexota; class Anaerolineae; order Anaerolineales; family Villigracilaceae; genus UBA877. Next base: position 136,466 of record CAWHNA010000001.1, read on the forward strand.
CGATATTATTGGCAGTGTTCCAGGTCTGAGCTTGGTGTGCGATATGAACATGCAAGGGTATTGCAAGATGACCCTCCCCTTCCGCGATGATCGGTAAATCCTGGAAGTCTGCGGCACCGGGGTTGGAGGTCTTGCATAAAAGGAAAACACCCTTTTCTTTATACGCCAGGTATGGGTCTATCGAATCCTTGCCGAGATATGGTGACAATGTGATGGCATGTGCGCCAAGATTCTCGAAGGCAGACTTGGCGTAAGCTTCAGCTGTCGAGGCGATGTCACCGCGCTTGGCGTCCAGGATGACGGGGATCATCGAACCCAGCCGGTCTGATTCTTCCTTTACTGCAGCAATGACGTCCTTTAAAACTGACCAGCCTTCGGGCCCATAGAGTTCGAAGAAAGCCGCATTCGGTTTGAAAGCAGCCGCGTACGAGGCAGTCGCTTTCACGATGCGCAGGCAAAAATCCCTGGCAGCCTGGGCGGTGGGAGCGGGCAGGTCGGAAGGATGCGGGTCGAGTCCAACACACAGCAGGGACGAGCAGTCGTCAACGCGTTTTGCGAGAAAGGAAAAGAAGGTTTCCATACTGAATTTATCGCCTCGTAAATTTTAACCTGGTCCTGCTTGGGTCTGAAGTTTGGCAAGCGCCTGGCTGACTTGTGCGCGGGATGTCCCTGCTGCGGCGAGAAATTGATCGTCCTTATCAAGCAGGCGCAGGTAATAATCAGAGAGCGCCAGATGCGTATCGACTGGGAGGGAGGCTCCCTTCAATCGTTGTGTTAATACTGAGATTTTCCCTATGTTATCGATGGAAAGATTGTCATCCTCGGACAGAGTTACTTCGAGGACAAAACGCAGGGCCCTGGCGAATGCAGCGTTGCCCTGCCCGGGTCGATCCTGTTCGATCAGGATTTCCCCTTGTTCCATGTAAATATCCGCCAGGATCGCCAGGCGGCTAACATCCAGTTGTCCTTGCGCCGCCAGAACGGCTAGGATGCTGTTGTCGTCCATCTGGTCAACAAGATTTGCCGGGAGGGTGGTTACCTGTTCAATTGCCTGCTGGACGGCCTGCTGCGCATCCGAGAACTTGCCAGCCTTTCGCAAACCAATCGCAGTCATCAGGACTGCGATGGCTTGGTTGATGATGCGCATGAGGTAGTCTTCAGTAAACATCGATACCACTCCCGAACAAAACTGCCGGGTCTTGTTTTATGCCTTTCCCAGGACCATGGCGAGCAACGCCATTCTAACGTATAACCCATATTCCATCTGGCGGAAATAGGCGGCACGCGGGTCATCGTCGAATTCGACCGCGATCTCGCCAACGCGCGGCAGGGGGTGCATCACGATCATGCGTTCCTTGGCGGCTTTCATCACCTTGGGATCGATCACGTAAGCGCCTTTAACAGACTCGTAAACTGTTTCGTCGGTGAAGCGCTCTTTTTGAACACGGGTTACATAGAGTACATCGGTGGCGGGCAGGGGTTTGTCGAGCCCTGTGAATTCTTCCTGCTGGACGCCCTTGCCTTTTAGTTCTTCGATCAACTCGGCAGGCATGCGCAGGATATCGGGTGCCACATAATTCAGCTTGACTTTGTAAAGCGACAGCAGCCGCGCCAGTGAATGGACGGTGCGTCCGTGCTTCAGGTCGCCTAACAGCGTCACAGTGAGACCGTCAATGTGGCCGAGTTCTTCCTTAATTGTGAAGGCATCCAGGAGAGCCTGGGTGGGATGTTCGCCGATACCATCGCCGGCATTGATGACCGGCTTGCGGGCTGCCTTGGCGGCCGCGGCTGCTGAACCGACCTCGGGATGGCGGATGACGATCACATCGGCATAACATTCCAACGTGCGGACGGTATCCGGCAGGGATTCGCCTTTCGCGACCGAGGAGTATTTCACCTCGTTGATCGGGATGACCGAACCTCCCAGCCGCTCCATGGAAGCGGTGAATGACGACGAGGTGCGGGTGGACGGCTCGTAGAACAGGTTGGCGAGGATCTTGCCTTTGAGCAGGTCGAACGTGCCGACGTGGTCGACCATGTCGTGCATCTCGTGCGCCACGGCGAAGACATACTCGAGGTCTTCGCGGCTGAACTGCTTGACCGAGATGATGTCCTTGCCGTACCACGGCGCTGTGCGCTGGTCGCCGAAGGGCAGGTGGGAATTATTGGGTTGGGTGGGCATGGCAACTCTCCTTTTGAAAGATACGATTACATACGGATATTATGACCGTAACCGGGATTGACTAAAATTTTTCCATCCAGGAATGCTTCCTTTCCACGCAGAACCACGCGCTGGATCCGCCCCTTGACCTGCCAGCCTTCGAAGGGTGTCCAGCCACAGCGTGAATGCATTTCGGCGGCATGCAATTCATAAGAGGCTTTCTCATCCACTTCGACCCAGGTCTCGCGTTGCTCAGGCAGGTGGAAAATTTTGCGGGGGTTGGTCACCATTTTTTCAACTAGGTCGTCCATAGTCAAACGCCCAGAGTCGACCGCGGTGAGCAAGAGGGGCAGGATCGTTTCCAGGCCGGGGAACCCTGGCGGGGGGTTATCACCATCCTTCTCGGCAAGGGTGTGCGGAGCATGGTCGGTGGCGAAGCAGTCAATGACATTAAGGTTTTCCCACAAGGCGGCTGCATCTTCCCTGGTCGCCAGGCGTGGGCGGACCTCGCCGCGCCCCGGGTGCCCCTGGCTGATGCCGGGAATGTCGTCCCTGCTGAGAAAAAGGTGATGGGGGCACACCTCGCACGTCACTTTTATCCCCCGTTCCTTGGCTGCCTTGATGAGCAGGATTTCCTCTTTCAACGATATGTGAGCGATGTGGACCGGGCGGTCATAGATGGCTGCCATGAGAATGACCGCTGCCATGCTGCGGCTCTCGGAATGAGCCACTATTGGCAGGTGTTTCGGCCAGCGCTTGAAATGCTCCTGCCAGAGGGTCATGTCGTCCAGGCGCAGTTCCCCGAACGTGCTGTCGAGATACATTTTTAACCCGGCAGATCGGGGGGCGAGCGAGGCAGCTATCCCGGCGTTATCAGGTCCCGCGCCGAGCAACTGGGCATAATCGCAGCGTGCCTTGGAATGTGCCGCGGCAAGCGCAAGATCGAGAGTAGGCAGGTCGAAAATAGGGGGCTTGGTGTTGGGCATCGCCAGCACCATGGTCACGCCACCCGCCAGCGCAGCGGAAGTGCCGGAATCCCAGTCCTCTTTATGGGTTGCGCCTGGTTCGCGCAGGTGGACGTGAGGGTCGATCAATCCGGGAAGTTTTATCATGGGCAGGGGAAGGGGCAGGGAATTGTCCCTGCCCCAATCTTATCTCACTGATGGGAAGGTTACAAGCGCTTATTTTTTCTGTTTGAAGATCAAGAAGATAAGGTTAACCAGGATACCGAGGATGGCTGCAAAAACAATGGCGGGTATGCCATTCGGGAACAGTACTGGGATCTGGAAGGGAAATACACCGCTCGGGAGAGCCAGGTTGCCACCGATCCCGCAGATCAGTATAATGGCGCCGACTGCCAGGTTCTTGGGATTGAACAGGTCGACTTTCTCAGACTGGATGAGGGCGATGCCCTGCATTCCGATCACACCAAAAAGGTAGATGCCCAGTCCGCCCTGAACAGCAACTGGAAGGGTATTGACCACCGCTACCAGCTTGCCAAAGAAACCGAGGATGATCGCCATGACCCCGGCGGTAAATAACACAGAAATGGAGTAGTTACGCGTGATCGCCATCAACGAGTTATTTTCCCCGTAATTGGTTCCAGCACAGCCACCCAGAAAACCGACCACCAGGTCATCGGACCCATCAGCGACCAGGTTCAAGCCGATCAATTTTTTAATCTCGAAGGGCACCCGCCCCAACTCAGCCGCGAGCGTGTCAATATATAGACTCATCTGGTACAGATGGGCAGTGCTCTCGGGTACGGTGGCAATAAAGATCAGGGCAATGCTCAATGCCATCCCCCAGGCATTGGGGTCTTCAAAAGCCGGGAATGTGAACCGAGGCATTCCGACCCAGGGAGCCGCAATCACATTTTCGAAATGCACCAGTCCAAAGGGAATGGCAACCAGGTATCCGAATATCGCTCCCAGCAGAATCGGCAGCATCCCGATCAATCCTTTTCCCCGCAAGTAGACCGAGAAAAGGATTGTTGCCACAAGGGTAATGAAAGCCACCAACCAGAATTTCCAAGCCAGATCCGCTGCGACTTTAATGGCAGCTCCGCCTGCATTGTTGAGTGCCGACCCGGCCAGTGCCACACCAATGACCAATGCCATGGACCCGGTCACGATGGGGGGCAGCACCTTATCCAAGGCTTCCTTCCCGATGCGCATGATGAGGAAACCGAAACCAATTTCAAAGAGTGCGGTCAGGAGGATTCCGACCTGGACGATGCGAACCCCACCTGGACAGTAGACCTGGGCCGGATCATTGAAACAAGCCGGGGCGAATTTGCTCATTACGACGATGATCACAGCGATGTACGAGAACGATGAACCGTAATACATCGGGATCTTTCGCCTTGACACCAGCAGCGCAATGATCGTGCCCAGGCCGGAGGCCAACAATGTAACCCCTACATCGAACTTGGTCAGGATGGCAACCAGCACGGTCGCAGGGAACATCGTCAGGAATTGTTGGAATCCAAGACTCAGCATGGCTCCTACCGGCGGGCGGTCATTTGGAAGGTAGCCGATGACCTTCCCCTTAAGGGATGATGTGGGTTGAGACTGCGTTTCTGCGGACATACTTCCTCCTTTGGCAAATTAGGTTGTTTTTGTATCCAGTCCGTCACCAGATAAAAAAAAAGAGAGCCGTAACGGCTCTCTTAAAAAACTAACTCGATGACCTTGAAAACCCGCAAGCGCTGAAAATCCCGGAATAAATATCTGTGAGACATTGCAGGCAATTCTATGCCAGACTTGCATTTTGTCAAGGGTTTGGTGGAAAATGGTTTTTTCTATGGTTTATCTTCCGATGCAATTTGATATAATCCGCGTCATAACCAAAGGAGAACAAATAATGGCATACACACAGTTCAAAATCCCTGCGGGCGGGGAGAAAATAACAACTAAAAACGGCAAGCTGCAAGTGCCGGACAACCCGATCATTCCATTTGTCGAGGGCGATGGGACCGGGCGGGATATCTGGCGGGCGTCCGTCCGTGTTTTCGACGCGGCAGTTCAAAAGGCGTATGGGGGCAAGCGGAAGATCCACTGGGTGGAGGTCTTTGCTGGCGAGAAGGCATTCAGGCAGTTCAAAACCTGGCTGCCGGATGAAACGGTGGAAGCTTTCAAGGAATTCCTGGTGGGGATCAAGGGTCCATTGACCACCCCCATCGGCGGTGGCATTCGTTCATTGAATGTGGCTCTGCGCAAAATGCTTGACTTGTATGTATGCCAGCGCCCGGTGCGTTACTATAATGGTGTGCCCTCGCCTGTGAAACATCCCGAGTACGTTGACATGGTCATCTTCCGCGAGAACACCGAGGATATTTACACCGGCATCGAGTTTCAGTATGGCACCGAAGACAATACCAGGTTCATGAAATTATTCAAGGAAGCCTTCCCGAAGGAATACGCCAAGATGCGCTTCCCCGATACGGCAGCCATTGGCATCAAACCGGTATCGGTCGAGGGCACCGAACGCCTGGTGCGCGCCGCGATCCGCTGGTCGCTCGAAAACAAGCGCAAGAGTGTGAACTTCGTCCATAAGGGCAACATCATGAAGTTTACTGAAGGCGCGTTCAAGGACTGGGGTTACAAACTCGCCAAGCGTGAGTTCCGCAATGAGATTGTCACCGAGCGCGAGACCTGGATCCTGGGCAACAAGGAAAAAACGCCCGGGTTGAGCGTGGAAGAAAACGCGAAGATGGTCGATCCCGGCTTCGACATGATGTCACCCGACCAGCAGGGAGATATCAAGCGCGAAGTGGAAGCCGCCCTCATACTGTGGGAAACCCATGGCGACGGAAAGTGGAAGTCCAAGCTCCTGATCAAGGATTCAATTGCCGACGTCAGCCTGCAATTCACCATCATCCGCCCTCGCGACTACGATGTGATCGCCACCCTGAACCTGAACGGAGACTACCTTTCAGACGCGCTGGCCGCGCAGGTGGGCGGGATCGGCATAGCCCCGGGAGCAAACATCAACTATGTGACGGGTCATGCCATCTTTGAAGCCACGCATGGCACCGCGCCAAAATATGCCGACCTGGACAAGGTCAATCCCGGCTCGGTCATCCTTTCAGGCGAGATGATGTTCCGTTACCTGGGTTGGAAGGAAGTTGCCGACCTGATTGTCAAAGGCATGGAAGGCGCTGTGGCAGCCAAGACTGTCACCTACGACTTCGCCAGGCTGATGGAGGGTGCCACGGAGATCAAGTGCTCGGAATTCGGTGACGCGATCATCAAGCACATGGAATAACCCCCTACTTTCGGGGCTTGAATTCACAATAATAAAAACAAGAAGACCGCGCCAGCGGTCTTCTTGTTTTTATAGACCTGTATGTCCTTGAATTGATCCTATTTGTTCAGGCTGATCACATATGCGATCACATCTGCAATCTGCTGCTGGGTAAGGAAGTTTGTCAGCCCAAAATCTGTCATGGATAATTTGGGGGTGGTCCCTTCCGGGACGGATCCATTCTGGATATATATATCCAGGTTGAGAGCAAAGGCTTTTAGATCCGCATTTTTAATTTCCGGATCGATCGGATTCAAGACCGGGACAGTCCCATCGGCGGATCCGGGATTTTGAATCCCCTGTGCGCCAGCCACACCGTGGCATTGGACACATTGCGCTGTAAATACAGCCAACCCGGCAACCGGATCACCCGTAAGGTTGATTGCCGCCCCGGGAAGCGCCACCGCAGTCAGCTTGGAGGCTTCATCTGCAGTCTGCGGCGTTCCATTCATGATCCAATTGGTAAGCATATCGACGTACTTCTGATCGAGCAGCTTGGTGGGAGGCATCTGGCGGATGACTTTATTGGTTATTGGGTCCAGAGCCTTCCTGCCCAATGATAAGTTTTAGCAGCAGGCTTTCGGGATCGCCGGCAGTGATCAGCGGAGCATTGTCACCGGTGTTCAACATTTCCTGGTAGGAGGTCATCAGGTAGTTGTCATTTTGTCTATTGGCTCGGTGGCAGGATACGCAATAGCGCTTGACCAGCGGCTGGATATTCACATCCCAGGAGGCCACCTGCCCCGGGTTCAGTGCCGGGATGGTGCTGACTGCACCCGCTGGTATCTCGGTGCGATCATCCCATGTGTAGCGCATGAATGCCACTACGGAATCGATTTCGGAGGGGGAGAGGATGCCACCGTAGGCCTTGCCAAAGGGATTCATGCCCAGGTTGGGTTGCCCGTAAGAGATGACATCTGCCATCGTCTGGTCCGAGCGGGTGTACATCTCATCCTGGCTGTGGATGGCTTTCATGTTGAACCCCTCCAACCCTTCCACTCCCGAAACAATCCCCCCTTCACCGTCTCCACCGTGGCATTCAACACAGTTTACCGAATACAGGTCCTGTCCAATCAGGATCTGGTCGGTGAGTGTATTTGCCACCTGGACCTCGGCGCCCGCCGCGGCTGGGGGCGCCACCAAAATGACTATGCCGGCAACAACGATCATCCCTAAAGAGCCGCCGACGGCTGTCCATTTTTGCAGACGGCTAATAATTAGTCTTAATTTGCTCCTGAGGAAAGAGGAACCAACGATAATAATGTAAGCCAGGGTCGGGATAACCAGCCCGGTCAGGAATTGAAGTAGTGTCATTGCGGACATGCCCGTGTTGCCCGAGGTGGTTGGGATCCCTGAAATTACAGTTAACACGACCATGCTGGTGACAAAAACGGCCATGATGCTCAGCGCCATCACGCGCCGTGAATAATGCCGGTACGGGTTCTTATCCATCAGCGGCAGGACGACCAGGAGCAGGATGACCAGGGCAGGGATGGCTGCCGTGGCTATCCACTCAATTTTCCCCAGCAGCGGGATTTGTCCATATACGGCTAGGAACTTGAACAGGAAAAGGAAGTACCATTCCGGCTTTGGCACGAAAGCGGTATCGCTCGGGTCTGCTTTTGGTTCTCCCGGTACACCCAGGAAGGTTGCCAGGAGTATCAATACAATGAAGATCGCCAGGGAAACCAGCAGATCCTTGTAAATGCTGTCAGGCCAGAAGCGCTCGCCTTTTTGCAAGGCGATCTTGTATTTTTCGAGGACGGTCTTCTTTTGTTCTTCTTTCATGTCCGCGCTCCTTTAGTCTTCCTTGCCCGGGAATTCTGATTCCCCGTGCTTGATGATGAGGAAGAGGTGGACACCGATCAACCCCGCCAATACGGCAGGGAGCATCCAGATATGTGCTGCAAAAAAACGGCTCAAGGTCAGCGCGCTCAAGTCAGTACCACCGCGCAACGCTTTCATGATTAAAGGGCCAATGAAAGGCACACTGCCTGCAATGGAGGTTGCCACCGTCGTAGCCCAGTAGGCTTTCTGGTCCCATGGCAGCAGGTAGCCGGTAAAACCCATGCCCAAAGTGCACAGCAGCAGACCAACACCGATCAGCCAGGTCAATTCACGGGGATATTTATACGAGGCGGTTACAAAAACACGGAGCATATGGATGAAGACAACCAGCACCATCAATGTAGCCCCCCAGTGATGGATGCCTCGGATCAACCAGCCAAAAGCCACGCCGTTCATGATGTACTGGATGCTGTCGAAGGCATGGTCGGGGGAAGGGGTATAGTAAACGCTCAAAAAAATACCGGTCACCCCCTGGAGCAGGAAAAGGAAAAGGCTGGCAGACCCCAGCGTATTCCACCAATTGCCTTTTGGTTCAGGGCGGTCGAGGGTGGCTTTGTAAAGATCAGTGAGTGCCAGTCGTTCATCCAGCCAGGCATACAGCTTTTTCCACATTTTCATCACCCTCCACGGAAATAAATAAGCAGCGTGCCGTCTGTGACCTGGACCTGGTCGCCCGTGTAACGATCCAGCGGGCGGGGTGGTGGCCCGCCCAATACCTCGCCGTTAATCCCGAACTGGGCATCGTGGCAGGGACAGATGTATTCCTTTTTGTCCTCGTGCCAGTTGACATGGCAGCCCAGGTGTGTGCATCTATTTGATAATATCAATGTATCCGTTTCCGACGTGCGCAGTACGAAGACACCATAACTGTTGACGGTTTTTTCCCAACCATTGATCGTACTGCGCGTGAAAGTTGCCAGGGTAGGTTTCCCAATCTCGAACGAGTCTAGTTTACCCAGGGGGACCCAGGCATCTTTGCCGGCAGCCTTTAGGGCTGGATCGATAAGATAATCAATGGCTGGCAAACCAATTGCCGCGCCAATGATCGCACCTACAGCCCCTGTGATTAGTTTAACGAAATCGCGACGGCTGATGTTATGTGACCCCGCCATGCGGACCTCCTGGGATGGTCTGGATTATATAATAAACAAAACCATAAATCCACGTGATATGATTATAAGGACGATTCGTCCATCCCCAAGAGGATGTCTGGAACGATTAATCTATGAGTATTGTCACTTTTAACTTAAGAAACGAGGATGGGATAATAGACCATGTTAAAATTTTTGGCGCGGCTGCCTGCTGACGCGCGCGGGCGTGGAAACAATGATTGCGAGGCAGGCATTTCCTCCGATTGCGAAGGATATCCATTTGCTCAAAGTATGCAATGTAAAATGAACTAAAGGAGGCGTAGATGGGTCTTAATAGGAATGTTGGCCTCATGGAAGCCTTGCGCTATCAAGGGAAAGGCCCGATGCTGACCTATGTCCTGCACAGGATTGGCGGGCTGAGTATTGTGATCTTTGTGGGATTGCATATCCTGGCTGGGTTTTTCGCCAACCATGCCTGGGGGACAAATATCGGGATATTTATGAACACCATTTATGAGCATTGGTTGTTCCAAGTATTCATCTTCTTCTTTGCTCTTTTCCATGCCATCAACGGGCTGCGCATTGTCATCCTTGACCTTTGGCCGAAATTGATCGAATACCAGCGTGAAGCCATATGGCTGGAATGGTTCGTTTTTATTCCCATTTACGGTATTGCACTTTTTGTGATCGTTCGCAGTGGATTGGGAGGCTAGCAGATGAATACGAAGCAAAGACCTGCTCCTCTTGGCGGCTTCAATTTTGATTACATTATGTGGCTTTTCACCCGCCTGTCTGCCCTGGCAATGTACCTCGTCGCCATTGTGGGAGTCACGGGTGCACTGCTGATGAGTGCCCGTCAGAATATGAGCATCGCCGACCTCATGCGCTGGGCATTCATGCCAAACCCAAACCACGTTGCCAATACCAATATTCCGGATATCGAAGTATGGAAGACTATTTTCTGGCAGTTGATGGGCACCCTGATGCTTTTATTAGCCGGGGCACATGGATTGCACGGGTTGCTTAATGTGTTGGAAGACTACATTTCAAGCAGGCGGGTGCGCATTTCTATGCGCGCCCTGGTTATTGTGATCTGGGTGCTAATAACCCTCGTCGGCATTTCTGTGATCGTCACCTCCTAGGAGCAAAACCATGAAATCCCATCAATTCGAAGTGATCGTGGTTGGCGCCGGCGGAGCAGGTTTGATGGCGGGTCTGTATGCTTCCAGGTCAGCCAAGACTGCCATCATCACTAAACTTTATCCCACCCGGTCGCATACCGGCACCGCCCAGGGTGGCATCGGCGCGGCCTTGGGAAGCGAAGAAGAAGACCATCCTGAATGGCACACCTACGACACGGTGAAGGGGTCGGATTACCTTGGCGATCAGGATGCCATCGAATTCATGTGCGAGGAAGCTGTCCAGGCGGTATACGAACTGGAACATATGGGCCTGCCCTTTGACCGCACGCCCGAAGGCAAGATCTCCCAGAGACCATTCGGCGGACACACCAATAACGTCACCGGAAAACCGGTCAAGCGCGCCTGCCATGCCGCCGACCGGACCGGACACATGATCCTGCAGACCCTGTACCAGCAGTGCATGAAGAATAACGTCAACTTTTTTGATGAGTTCCAGGTGGTGGATCTATTGATGGTAAATGGAGCTGCCGCGGGCGTGGTAGCCATCGAACTTGCCACAGGCGAACTGCATGTGTTCCATGCCAAGGCGGTCATCATTGCCACCGGTGGTTATGGGCGCATTTGGGAAATCACCTCTAACGCCTATGCATTCACCGGGGACGGTCCTGCCGTTATCATGCGGCGAGGCCTGCCGCTGGAAGACTTGGAATTTTTTCAGTTCCACCCCACTGGCATCTACAAACTTGGCATCCTGATCACTGAGGGAGTGCGCGGTGAGGGCGGTGTCCTGATCAATGGCAAGGGCGAACGGTTCATGGAAAAATACGCCCCGCATGTCAAAGACCTGGCCTCCCGCGACGTCGTCAGCCGCGCCATTTATATGGAGATCCGCGACGGCAACGGTGCCAACGGGCAGAACTACGTTTACCTGGATGTGAGACCTGAAAGTGTCAACAAGTATGCCGCGCTGGACGGGCGGAAAAACAAGGACGGCTCGCCATACACAGTTACCGGGGAGGAAATCCTGGCGAAACTGCCGGATATCGTCGACTTCTGCCGCGTCTACCTGGGGGTGGACCCGGTCACCCAGTTAATGCCGATCCAACCGACCGCACATTATGCCATGGGCGGCATCCCAACCAATAAATATGGTGAGACCATTCTGGACGAGACGAACGCCACCGTTCCCGGCTTGTATGCCGCCGGGGAATGCGCCTGTGTCTCTGTTCATGGCGCTAACCGGCTTGGTACGAACTCCCTGCTCGACCTGGTGGTATTCGGAAAGCATGCCGGGCTGCGCGCTGCCGAGTTCGCTAAAACGGCCCCTTTCCAACCTCTGCCTGCAGATCCCACCGAATTTGCGAGTTCCCAGTTTGAGCGCATTCGCAAGGCAGACGGCAAGGATAACGCCTTCGACATCGCAACCACTATGAAAAAAGTAATGTTCGATAAAATGGGCATCTTCAGATCCGGCAAGGGTATGGAAGAAGCCCTAACGGTTGTACGTGAACTCAAGCAGCGTTTTCAACACGTTTCCGTCACCGACACTGGAAAAATATTCAATATGGAATTGATTAACGTCTGGGAATTGGGCAATTTGCTCGACCTGGCCGAAGCCATCACAGTCTCTGCCATTGCCCGTACCGAGAGTCGGGGAGGCCATTCACGCGAAGACTATCCCGACCGCGACGATAAGAATTGGCTCAAGCACAGTCTGGCTTGGGTGCGCGTGGATGGCAAAATCGACCTGAAATACAAGCCGGTGGTCATCACCAAGTATGAGCCCAAGGTACGGACTTACTAGGAGACGCCATGGAAGTAACCATCAAACTCTTCCGTTACAACCCTGAAAAGGATAAGAAGCCCTCCTACAAGACCTACAAGTTGGAGGCTATTGAGACCGACCGTGTGCTCGATCTGCTCGAAAAGGTGAAAGGTTACCAGGACGGCACCTTGTCCTTCCGCCGCTCATGCGCTCATGGTATCTGCGGCTCGGACGCCATGCGCATCAATGGGTTCAATCGCCTGGCTTGCAAGACCCTTGTCCGCGACACCGGCGCAAAGATCACGGTCCAACCGTTGCTCGGCATGCGCGTGATCAAAGACCTGATCGTGGACATGGAACCGTTTTTTGAACACTACCGTTCCGTAAAACCCTGGCTGATTAATGACGATCCCGAACCGGAAAAAGAACGTTATCAAAGTGTCGATCAGCGCGCCATCTTCGATGACACCACCAAGTGTATCCTGTGCGCCTGCTGTACCACTGCCTGCCCGTCCTTCTGGGGCAATGAACAATACGTAGGCCCGGCCGCGATCGTGGCAGCTCACCGGTTTATCTTTGACAGTCGCGACAAGGCGGCCGCGGAGCGCCTGAAAATTCTGAATGAAGTGTGGGGAGTATACCGCTGCCACACCATCTTCAACTGCACCCTGGCGTGCCCGCGCGAGATCCAGATCACTCGGGCCATTGGCGAAGTCAAAATGGCGCTGACCACAGGAAAAATGGAATAACCAGAAGTTTGGAGCCCCGGCCTCTTCCAGAAACTGGGGTTCCTTTTTCTTGATAGAGTGACACGTTCATACACCATGCAATGGGGGACAAAAGGACAGTATTGTCCTGCCCAATGATAGGATATCCTGGTGCGGTCACGTCCAGACGTGAATGTATGCAGATGCGCAAAAAAACTTTAATATTCAGTTATTCATATTGGTGTAAAGGAAACGTAAATGAAAATTAGAAACATTTTCAGATATTGGCTGCCGCTCGCGGCAGTAACTACTCTGTTGAGTGGACTGGTCTACCTGGAGGTTCAACAGTCCCTGCGCTGGGGCGCGAATGACCCGCAGATCCAGATGGCGGAAGATGCAGGCGCTGCCTTGACTGCCGGGGGGACACCCGCCTCAGTGCTGCCTGACGCCCAGGTGGAAATTTCCGGCAGCCTGGCTCCCTTCATGGTAATTTTCAACGACTCGGGTGAGCCGCTGGCTTCATCCGCCCGTTTGCATGGAGCAACTCCCACACTGCCGTCCGGGATTTTCGACTACACCCGTCAAAAGGGGGAAGATCGGGTAACCTGGCAGCCTGAAGCTGGAGTCCGTATTGCGGCGGTGGTGGTTGCTTACGACGGAACCCAGCCCGGGTTCGTCCTGGCAGGCCGCTCGTTGCGCGAGGTTGAAATCCGCGCCACCCAGGCGGAGCAGATCACCGGGATCGCCTGGCTGGTTACGCTGGCTGTTTCGCTGTTCGTCGTGACTGCCTGCGAGTTGATCCTTGGCAGCAGGGATCAATCCCCCCAGCCTCACCCTTGAAAGCCCTCCTTCAGATGATGTGTGAATGCAAACGTGCCCGAAAGGGCACGTTGTTTTACGAAGAAAAGGAACAGCGTCGTTTGTAAGCCCGGGCGAACAAGCGCCAGGTCGATCTTATCTGCTAGAACAACCCGCGCAGAATCAACAGCAAACCAAAAACGATGAACGGGACGCCCACGATCGCGCCGATGACGGTTATAGTCAGCACCACACCCACGATCAGGAATACCAGCCCGAGGATGACAGCCACCAGCCGCCCGGTGCCGGCGACGATGGCGATCACCAGTCTCCAGATGGCCCAGAACGGCCAGAGGATCCAGGGGATATGATGTTTATGATTATGATCAGTCATTTTTGCCTCCGATATAAATTTACGCTTCCCCGCTAAAAAAGTTGTAACCTGCACGCACGCGTTAACGGGTCTTCTCGGAAATTAAATCGATTGAGCGCTGCCGTGAAAACCTCCACCATCCGCTCCAAATTGATTTCTTGCGAAACGATGCGAAAGGATTCCTCTCCCATCTTCCGCAGGCGCGACACGTCCGACAGGGCTTCCTGCAGCACGTTTGACAGGGTTTCAGGACCGCTTAGCTGCCAGCCGTTCGCAGGGCGGACAAGGTCGTCATTCGTCCCGTCCCCCTGGCCCATAATGACTGGCAAGCCATAGGACATGGCCTCCTGCACTGCCAGCCCGCCGGTGCCAGGCAGCACAAACAGGTCAGCCGAGGAAAAATAGGAGGCAAGTTCCGCTCCATGCCTGCCACCTGGAAATACTGCAGATGGATAAACCATTTTTGACAGGCTTTCCAACGTGGTGCGTTCGGGCCCATCGCCAACAATAACCAGGTTTGGCTGGAGATTTTCCGGAAGAACCGCGCAGGCCCGCAGGAGGTCATCGATCCGCTTGCGCTTCTGGAGTCGCCCAACGAAAAGCACGGACGGTTTCCCGGTGAATATGGGCGCGCGCTGGGGTATTGGCGATGTGGGCCGCGGCGAGGCCGCGTTGGGCGCGACGAAAATTTTATCGGCGGGAAAACCGAGGGCGGCATACTCGTCTGCCCCGCGGCGGCTGTAGGTGATCAGCGCGTCGAACCTGTGCAGGAAGGCCGAACGGCGGGATTTTCTCAAGCCGGACAAAGGTCCCAAAAGCGGGGCGGCACCCAGGCCCCAGCCCAGCACCGGGCGGCGGCGCTGCTTCATCCAATTGACCGCTGAAGGCGTCGACAGGTAACGCGGGTTGGCTTCCACGATTAGCGCATCCGGGTCACACTCCGACAGCCAGGTTTGCAAGCCGCGTTGATAGCACAGGTACAAGGAGCCGCGCAGGAAATGGAGATTGTGTGCCTGGTTGAAATGGGCAATGTTCAGGCTTGTGCTGGTGGCGATCGATTCCATTGGGCGCGGCAAACCGGCGAAGATGCTCAATCCGCCGTCGCATGCAGCCGCCAGCGCATCGAAGAAGGCTGCGCGGTAGGGGGTCAGCACCCGCTGCTGCAGGGCAAGCTTCCCAGGGTAGCGGTTCATTCCTTGCCTCCCCTAAATGAAAGCAAAGGTTTCGCCACGATATACGCCTTCCAACCCAGCGCCTCCACTGACGGAATGACCGGGTAGCCGGGACGCATCCAGCAGATTTCGTACCCGGCGGCGGTCAGGGTATTCCAGGCAGCGCGGCAGGATTCGGGTCCGTGGAGTTCCATCAACATCAGCGGGTGGGCTTCGGTCAACAACCGCTGCATGCCCGGCAGCGCCAGCACCTCGCCGCCCTCAATGTCCATCTTGACCACCTGCGGCGGCGGGTTGCCCTCCCCGTACACAAATTCGTCAAGTGAAATTCCAGGGACGGTAATGTCCGATTCAGCCCTGTCGTCCCGCCCGGCGGACCCGGCCACTTTGCCCATCCCGCCGGAAGCGTGGACCAGGAAACGCACCGGGCCGGGTGCCTGTGTGACCGCCCGGTCGACAACTGTCACTCGTCCTTCCATCACATTCAGTGCAACATTGCGGCGCAGCTGATCGACGTTGGCAGGCAGTGCCTCGAAGGCAAAAACTTTCCCCGTCTCCCCGGCGGCTTGTGCCAGCAGGAGCGACACGTAACCGATGTTGGCGCCCACGTCAAAAATGACCGCGCCCGCGGGTATGAGCTGGCGCAGGGCGGCCTGCAGTTCGGGCTCATAGGTGCCGAGCCAGTAATCCTTGTCCACCTGCATGTCGAGCAGGATGGTGTACCCCGCCAGGTCTCCGGCCGCGACCTTGACCTCGACCAGACCGGTGGGGGCTGCGCGGTTCAGCTCGCCGCGGATCAGGCGCGCCAGAGGCTTGAATTTATAGATGGCCTGCTTGAATGAATTGGGCAGGATCCGGGCGGCAAATGCCGCGAAGTTCAGAAGGAAGTTTTGCATGAGAGCTAATCTGTGCAGACGCGAAGAAAACAGAGGAGTGAGATTTGTTGGCTGATCTCAAACTTATCCAACCAATGCATCCAGGTAGCGGCCCACCATCAGGTCCAGGCTGAAGGCATCCTCGGCGCGGCGGCGGGCGGACTGGCGGAAGCGATCGTTATCCTGCAGGATTTCCACCACGGTACCTGCCAGGGCGGGGAGGTCGGGCTTTTCCAGCATCCACGGATCGCCGCCATAGGCGACAAGCCGCCCGGCATCGCCAGTGACCAGCTCGGGCAGCGCCCCGGTGGTAAACCCGGCAACCGGCAGCCCGCAGGCCATGGCTTCGATGACCGAATTCGGGCAGGCGGCGTTGATGTCTGCAGAATAGAGCAGGTGCGCCGACCGGTCGAGGTGGGGGATCTGGTCGCCTGGCACCGCCCCATTCCACAAGATGGATACCCGGCCCACTTTTTGGTATTTTTCCTGAAGTTCGGTGGACACTTGTCCGACCACCATCAGTTCGAGTGGAAATTGTCTTGCCAGCCGTTCGTGGAGCAGTTCCGCCAACCCCACGGCGGTTGCCAGCCCGTTTTCATAACCGCCCTGCAGGCTGCCTTCCACCACCATCAGGCGGAAAGATTTCGTCGGGCGGTCGTGGGGACCATCAGGCGTGTAGACTGAAAGGTCCACGCCGTTATGGATGACCACTGCGGGGACGCGCTCCTCACCGAACTGTGCCTTCCACCAGCCGCGCACAAATTCGGACTGGTAGACGATTCGTGTCACCACCCGCGAGCGGAGCAGCGCCAGCAGGCGGTTGCCGTACTCAGCCCGCAGGAAGTGGCGTGGACCGGTATGCTGGCGGCGGTGCAGCCAGTTGATCCCATCCAGGCGCTGCACGATGCGGACGCCCCGCCTGCGCTGGCGAAGCAGCTTGAAAATATTTTGGGTGGTGCTGGTGAGCAGGACTGCATCGTAAGGGGTCTCGTCCAGGTCATGGCTCACCTGGATGCCGCGCCTCTCCAGCCCGGCGGTCAGTTTGGCCTGGAAAGAGACCACGCCCCCAACGCCATGTACCTTCGGGACCATGCAGATGCGCATTAATCGCGTTTCCCGACACAGCGTGCCGGAACCCCGGCCCAGATCTCGTTTTCATTGGTGGATTCGAGCAGCACCGCGTTGGCCGCCACGATCGTGCCGCGCCCGATGCGCAGGATGCCTTCCTTGCAGAGCACCTTGGCACCTGACGCCAGGATGACGTCATCCTCCACCTCGAGCCCCTTGAAGGCGGATTTTTCAATGGGATGCTGCACGTCCGCACGCCCGAGGGTGACACCCGGGTAGACCCGCACGCGGTCATGGATGACCGTCTGCGGATGGATGACCACGCCAAATCCGCCGTGCAGCAGCAGAAAATCACGCCCGATCTTTACCCGCAGGGGCACCTCTGCCCCGAGAAGTTTCAAAATGAAGTAGGCAAGTTTCCCGAATACTGGGGAAGACCGGGCGTAGATAAGAGAAGTATAAAAATCACGCCGCATGCCGAAGATTATACCGTAAGGCGCAGTGTTATAATTTGGACAGGAGTTGTCGCATATGTTCAACTTTAAAGGTCCCGACCGGCGCAAGGAAGAAGAACGCATCCGCAACGAAAATCGCCTGCCGCCCGGGCAGTCCCTGACATTAAAATTCCCGGTGCTGCACTACGGACCGGTGCCGCCCTTCAACCCGGCCACCTGGGATTTCCGCGCCTGGGGCGAAGTGGAGCAGGAAAAGGCCTGGACGTGGGAGCAGTTCAACAGGCTGCCGCGCTCCAGGGTGGTGATGGATATCCACTGTGTGACCCGCTGGAGCAAGTCCGATACCCTTTGGGAGGGCGTGTCGGTGCGGACTCTGGTGGAGCACGGCTTCATCAAGCTCAAGCCCGAGGCGCAGTATGTGCTGGAGCACGCCGAGTACGGGTTCACGGTGAACCTGCCGCTGAAGGTGGTGCTGCAGGAGAACTTCCTGCTGGCCACCCATTTCAACGGCGAGCCGCTCACCCCGGAACACGGCGCCCCGCTGCGCGGGGTGGTGGGTGCCATCCCCGGGCGGAACGAGCTGACCAGTCCCTACCTGTGGAAGGGTGCCAAGTGGCTGCGCGGGCTGGAGTTCATGCGCCAGGACCGGCTCGGGTTCTGGGAAAAGGCCGGGTACAGCAACAGTGCGGACGTTTGGAAGGAAGAGCGCTTCGCGTGAGTCCTGCTTTAGAAGGCGGAAAGTGAATTAACCACGACCCCCAAAGAGCGGGGGCAGGGGTCACAAAGACACGAATTAATTCGTGTCTTTTCAAAATTGTTCCCGCCGCCTGGAGCGATAGGTTATTGGATAAAAAACCTGGAGTGGATCTCTAATCCACTCCAGGCGTTTTGTTTAAGGCCGCGTCCCTAATACCACCGGGATCTGCAGCGTCTGGTCACCACGCATGACGCTCAGGGTGACGGTGTCACCGGGGGATTTATTCAGGATCAGGTAGCGGATCATGTCGGAGAAGGTGACCACCGGCTGGCTGTCGATGGCGATGATCAGGTCGCCGCCGCTGTTCAGGCCCGTGGAGGCGGAGCCGGAGACGCTCGAGCGGCGTGGTTCCAGCCACGATGCCGGCCGTGGCGGCAGGTCCGCCAGCGACCACGCTGGTGACGTAGGCACCGGAGGTGCTCTTCAGGCCGAGTGCCGTGATCTCAGAGAGGGAAAGGCCGTCGATGGTGGAAACTCCCAGGAAGGGATAGGCGTATTTTCCGCTGGAGATCAGGCTGGGGACGACCTTCTTGACCAGGTTGATCGAGATGGCGAAGCCGATGCCCGAGTTGACCGGCTGTCCGCCGGTGCCGGTGGAGGTGGATTCGATGGAGCTGTTGATGCCCACCACTTCACCGTTCAGGTTCATGAGCGGGCCGCCCGAGTTGCCGGGGTTGATGGCCGCGTCGGTCTGGATGATGTCGGCGCTGGTGTAGGAGGCCCCGGAGGGGTCGGTGACGTTGCCGGGCAGGGCGCGCCCGAGGGCGGAGATGATCCCGGTAGTCATGGTGCCGGCCAGCCCGAATGGGTTGCCGATGGCGATGACGGACTGACCCACCTGCAGGGCTTCGGAATCACCCATGGGCAGCGGATGCAGGATGGAGGCGTCCACGGTGACCTGGATGACGGCCAGGTCGGAGTAGGTATCCACCCCGATCACGGTCCCGAAGGTTTTCAGGCCGGATGAAAAGTCAACTTCCACCTGGGTCTCGGTTTCGACCACGTGGGCGTTGGTAACGATGATCCCGGACCCGTTATAGACCCAGCCAGAACCGAGGCCAGTGGGTGTCTGAATGGTGACCACGCCGGGGCTGTAGGTCTGGTAGATATTGGTGAGGATGCCCTGCGAGGCGGCAAGGTCAGGGGAGGTGGAGGAGGAGATGGTGGTGAGAGGCGCGGCGGTGGGTGCGGCGTTGATGGCTGGGAAGATGGCGTTCATTGCCGAGCAGCCCATCAAGGCCGTAAGGATGATGATCGAAAAAGTGAGGGTGAATTTTTTATTCATGACTTGCTCCATTTTGAATTACCCAAAAGAAGAATAACGATGCGGGCATTTTAATGGGCGAAGATTAACAATGTATGACTCGCATGGATAAAAAGTGTTAGAAATTTATATAAGTTTTGGGTCGATCATGGCATTGTTGGAGAGGAAGGAAATGATCATTAACCACCAAGGCACCAGGACACCAGGATAGAAATTAATAGCGACTTAATAACTTCGAGTCTTCGTGCCGCATGCCCCCGCACTTTGAGGGTTGTGGTTTAGCTCGCACTACATTCATCGGCGGCGAGGACGCCGCCGCGAGCTGTTATTTAAGTTTCGCGGCTTCGGCCAGCAGGGATTTTTGCTTGGCGGTCAGGCTGCGCGGCACCTGGACCTTGAGATGGACGTACAGGTCGCCGCAGGACTTGGGGTTCTTCAACAGGGGCAGGCCGCGGCCCGAAACGCGGAAGACCTGGTCGGGCTGGGTGCCGGCGGGGATGGTCAGCACCACGTTGCCGGAGCAGGTGCGCAGCTCCACCTCGCCGCCCAGCATGGCCTTGAAAACGTCGATGCTGACATGCGTGTGCAGGTCGTCGCCGTCAGGCTCGAAGCTGGGGTCCTCCGCCACGTCGATGATCAGGTAGATGTCGGAGGGGGAGCCGTCGGAGCGGGCGGGACCGGCGCCCTGGACGCGCACCTTGGTGCCGGTGCGGACGCCGGGCGGGATGGTCACGTCGACGCGGCGGGTACCGATCTGCAGGGTGCGGGAGGTGCCGGAGCAGGCCTCCTGCAGGGTGATGGTGACAGGCTGCTGGATGGCGGGAGCAGTCCGCGCGGTCCGGCCGCGCTGACCCTGTCCACCGGTGGACCCGCCGAAGATGGAGCGGAAGAAGTCGGAGAAGGTGCCGTCGCCGAACAGGTCATCCAGGTTGACCTCCTGGAAGCCGCCCTGGGCCCCGCCGCCCTGGCTGGCAGCCCACTGGCTCCAGTCGAAGTTGCCGGGCGCGCCGCCCTGCTGCCACTGGGAGTAGGACTCGCCCAACTGGTCGTAGCGGGCGCGCTTGGTGGGGTCGCTCAAGACCTGGTAGGCCTCGTTGATCTCCTTGAAGCGGTCCTCGGCCACCTTGTCGCCGGGGTTCTTATCCGGATGATATTTCTTGGCCAGGTTGCGGTAGACCTTTTTGATCTCGTCGGCACTGGCACCGCGTGGGACGCCGAGGATCTTGTAGTAGTCGTGATATTCCATGGGGCACCTTGGTGTAATTATATTCCAGACCGGGGGGAAGGATGGGGCGGAGGGCGGGGGATTAATGGAACTCTTATGGAGTGTTCTGGCGACTCATGTCGCCAGAACTGCCGAATGCGGCTTGTCCCCCGAAAGGGATCCCCAAAATCGGGGATGAAATGCTCCGCGAAAGCCGCTTCGGGTGTGGCGTGCGTGCGGTCGCCCTCCAAGGAGGGTGCTTCCCCTCCCTGCCGGTCGGGGACGTCGTCGCGAATCCGCCTGCCGCGCAGAATGTTATACTGGAGCGACTCGTGTCGCCCAATCAGCTGATTGCTGCTTGTGGCAGCATCAGCTAGTGGAGCGACCTTTGTAATCCTTTACCTCGAACGATCAAATCATTTATGCAGCGAAACCAGCCCCACCCTTCCCTCCCCAAATGTCTTGCATTTCCCTTCGGATGCTCGCGATGGGGAGGGTGGCCCGAAGGGACGGGTAGGGCAGAATGCGAATGTCTTCACTGCTCAACATCGAAGGCTCGTGCCTTCGACACCTGCACTGCACCAAACGCACACCGTCCCGGTGTCCTTTCGGGAGTGCGGTGCAAGTGTATGGCGCTCCGGGGTTCGATGCCCCCGAGCGCGGAGGAGTCAAATTATGAAATCGATATGCGTGTACTGCGGTTCGGCTAAGCTGGCCTGCCAGGAGTATTTCGAGGCGGCGAAGGGCATGGGGGCGACGCTCGCCCGCCGGGGTCTGACGCTGGTCTACGGCGGGGGCAGGACCGGGCTGATGGGCGCCCTGGCCGACAGCGCCCTGGCGAACGGCGGGGAGGTGGTCGGGGTGATCACGGAAGGCATGAACACGCCCGAGCTGGCGCACACCCGTCTCACGCGCCTGGAAGTGACCGCCACCATCCACCAGAGGAAGGCCCGCATGTACGCGCTGGCGGACGGCTACATTGCCCTGCCCGGCGGGTACGGGACGCTGGACGAGCTGTTCGAGACGCTCACCTGGGCGCAGATCGGGGAGCACTCCAAGCCGGTGGGGCTGCTCAACGTCAACGGGTATTACGATGACCTGCTCAAGATGCTGGACCGGGCGGTGGAGGAGCAGTTCCTGTTCGCGGAGCACCGGCGGGCGCTGCTGGTGGACTCGCAGGCGGAGGGGCTGCTGGAGGTGATGGAGGGGTATCGGACGCCTACGGAGGCGGTGAAACGGTGGATGAGGCAAGACACATCGGGCTCCAATGAGCCCGATGCGGGCGATGGCGGCATGTAGCCGCCTCGCCTCGAGAGTAGCACCGACGACTGTTCCAGATTTGCCACTATTGCACGCGAGAACGATTAGAAACGAATGACTGATTTTGGGTCGTTTATTTTTGATGATGGCAAAAGTGGAGATTTCTGCCGGCATTAGCATCGAAAATTAGCTCCATATTTGCCACAGTTGACGAACATTTAGCAATCGAAGTACAGAACCGCGCAGCAAAAAGTAAAAAAACTGTCGCGGGTTGTCCCGGGAGGAGTTGTTTGTTTTAGAGGATCAAACAATTCCGCCATTAAACCCGTTTTCACCTCGAGGGCTTCTTCATTGTTAAGTATGCCTGGAGCGGGACAAAAAGGCAAATTAATTGATTTTTACAAATCAAACAATCTCCTTTAGATAGAGGAACCTTTCGCCAGGAAATAATGCACACCGCCGGATATGGGGGTATTGGGAAGTTAACCGCCAGGGACGGAGGAACAATTGCCTCGACGATTCATATCGTCGAGGTGGCGTGCGTGCGCCGGATGCGCACGCCGCGCAAGTAACAATTACTTCCCTCAAAGCGGGCACGATATTTCCTATACCCCAAAGTACGGGGATAAAATCTCGAGCTCCAATAAAGGCGAACCACGATTTAGGTTTGGTTGTTAAGGTTCGGAACATCGACGAGTCCTCTCGTCGATGTGGCTGATTACGGCTTGACGCCGAATCAGCGCACGCGACAAGGAAGATGAAAGACTGTCCCTTGCCGAGATAGTATTATAGAACAAATTTTCTGGTTTGTCAAGCGGGATAGGGTATGGAAAGGTTGTCGGGAAAGTGGCCTAGAATTGTGCATCACATAAGATATAATGTGATACACAAAATATTTAGTCTCTCATACATGAGACACAAAGCAACCAGATCGGATCGCTATGTGGAAGGCAAAATGGACCCGTACATCCCCGAAAAACTACCCATTAATTTATCCAGACTTAATTGGGAAACAGTGACCGCCAAAGTCAGCGAAGCAAGTGCAGCCCTTGCCTATTACAACGGGATCTTAAAATCGATCATTAACCCTGCAATATTTTTATCTCCCCTTGAGACCAAAGAGGCGGTATTGTCATCCCGAATCGAAGGGACTATCACCACGGTAGACGAGGTGCTGAAATATGAGGCGGATCTGAAACCAGAAAGCATCCATAAACAGGATGATATTGTCGAAGTATTAAATTATCGTAAGGCCACCCGCTCAGCTAAGGAATGGCTGAAACGCGATCTGCCTTTCAATCTCACTTTGATCTGCGCAATCCAGAACGAATTAATTCAAGGAGCCCGGGGGAAAGAAAAACACCCGGGGGAAATTCGAAAAGAACAGGTTTGGATCGGTGAAAGGAACCGCCCGATCGAAAAAGCGACCTATGTTCCTCCGGAACCCTTGGGGGTAAAAGGTCACCTGCGTAAACTGATCAATTATATGAACCGGGTGGATCAAGAAGTATTGATCCAGACCGCCATCATGCACGCCCAATTCGAAATCATACACCCATTCTATGATGGCAATGGCCGCACCGGCAGAATCCTCATCCCGCTGTTTTTGTGGTGTAAAAAGCGGATTTCTTCTCCAATGTTCTACATCAGTGAGTATTTTGATGAGAATCGAGACGAATACGTGAAGAATTTAAGGAGAATATCCGACGCAAAAGATTGGGAACATTGGATTGTGTTTTTTCTTGAAGCAATCACCGTACAAGCGGAGAGAAATTCGCAAAAAGCAAGCCAGGTTGTAAATCTATACAATGAAATGCGTTCCAAGATCGTTGCACTCACCAAATCGCCTCATGCGATGGAAGTATTGGATGCCCTTTTTATTTCACCTGTGCTAAGACCCGCGACTTTTATAAAAACCTCCGGCCTGGAACAGAATAGTGCGAATAGGATTATTGCAAAGTTAAAAAGTGAGAAGGTGCTTAAGACAATCAAAAAACATTCGGGGAGAAGCCCGGAAGTGCTGGTGTTTAGCGAATTATTCAAGCTAATACGATAATAAGAACAATTTGTGTATCACAATCGTATAAAGGTGAGACACAAAGATATTTGACAATCACAGGTGGGTGACAAAGATTGATGGCAACCATCAGAAATAAAGGCAAAAAACGGTGTTTGCAGCCATCCCTTGCCTAGTTCTATTTTAGAACGGATGTGCTAGTTTGTCAAGGGGGAAATTATGGGAGTATTATTTACCTTGATAATGCCTGCAACTGCCTCCCGATCGTTAACCCCTCCATTGGGATCTCATAAAAAGAAATTTGAGGCAATAGATTTTTTCGGTATTTCTCACCTGCCAAAAAAATAAAATGATCATTTTTCAAATCTGCCACCCTACCGAGCTGCTGAAGGACTGTCCCGGCCCAAGCCCGGTTCTCTGCGGCAGACATGGTGTTCAAGGTTAAGTTGTAGGACTCAATGACAGTCTCAAGATCGAGAAGCCCATATTTTGCCGAAAGGATATAGATCGCATCAGGGATTAATTTACGAGCGTAAGCAAGGTTCTTCTTGAATAATGAACTGATGTAAAGGTCTTTCGCTTTGGATCGATAATGGAGTTTCTGGCTAACACAGGAAATCAAAACGATCTTTCTCATAACCCTTGCTCCTTTCAATAAAAGCCCTAGATTTGTTTAGCGCAAACCCCAGAAACAGGGCAATCTAAGCAGTTTGGATTATTAGCAAAACACCATTTACGGCCGATGTCCCATAATGCACCATCGATCTCACCAGGGAAAGAAGGGTTCATTCGCCGGGTAGCCGCAATCGCGGATTCATTCGTTTTACTATTGCTTGCCCCAAGACGATACAGCACCAAAACAGTGTGAATATCCGGTTTGATATCCATTCGAGTTCTGTCCAAATCACTGAAACGTATGCCAAAATTCTTTTCAATAAGTAAAACTCCCATATTAGAAATTCCCGGACCAACTCCATGGATAGACATAAATGTACGTTTTACATCGGCAGCGCGTTTGCCTTCCCATATTCAGCGCGGCATTCCCGTTGCATTCTTCGACGACGATACGGGTTAGGTCACGAATAGTTTTAGGTGCATCATTACCATAACGCGGCTTGCGTGGAAGGTACTTGAATAAAATTCCTAATTCTTCCAATGACATATTATTAATGCGATACGGATCAAGATGACCTAGTTTATTATTTATGTCATAAGGAATTGTCCAGATTATCTCCGCCCTGGTACCTCGGTCGAGGCAAGTGGCGATGCAAAAGGCATATGGGTCTTTGGCAACAATTTCACCAGCTTCCGGAATTACGGTTGGGAGGAGAACTTCTGTAGAAATCGTCTCACTGTATTCTAATAAGGCATTTGTTATTGCGACTAGACGTGTGTCAGACATCGATAATTATCTCCTCAAATCAAAAACCCAGCGCACAGTTGTACTTTGTTTTGGACCTTCTCGCTTGATTAAAATGACAGAGGCATAATCCAAGAACTTGTCCGCATCGATAGCACTACAGATAAGGGGAAACCTTTGTTTTAAACCCAATCCCTTGCTAATATCCAATGCGGAAAAGGAGATCGTCCTTTCCCCACGTTGGCGCGCAGCTTGAATCATACCAAGAGCATATTTTCTGACCTCATTCGCAGAAACCATATTTTCACTCCTTCTTAAGTACTGGGTTTACCCTAGAGTAAGGCGTTTTAAGAATTCTTGGTTTTTATCATTTCAACTCTATTCAACATCAATTCATATGCCTCTGCTGCTTTATTTGCATTCTTACTATCCAGGTTTGCGCTAAGAGTTTTTGGGGCTTCTCTGAAAATATCAAATGCAAGAAGTTCTTTCCGCAGTGAAGATATTTGATCCTCTGGCCATGGTAGATGGCCAAAATATAGCTGGAAAATATTAGGAGGATACCCATATGCTACACTAGCAACACTGTCCGATTCTGGTAAATATATGCGAACGGAAAAACCAGCCTTTCCCCAGTAAACCGTATACTCCCGTTCTTTGGCAAGGTCCAATACTTGTTTGAAAATATTCCCTATCTCTGGGGTGCATTTTGCCAAGAACTCTTCTTTATTCGTCGGTTTTCTAGATGATTGCTGTTTAACATCACGGGCAGTTTCGGTCATACCTATTAGCCGTGGAACAATCGCTTTATGACCTTCCCCAAGAAATTGTTTAACCTCAACAGCAAGGACCTCGGCACTGATCATCTGTTCATTAAGAAACTCGACAAGCCGGCGCAATTCAATGGGAATAGTATCGGCAACAAAAATCAACCTAACGTTTCCTGATTTTAAATTATGTTCGACGCGTTTCCAGAACTCATCCACGCCAGACGATTCGCCTGGATCGATCAATTTCAGTATTTCATCATCAAGGGATTTTCCATCTTTTTGAGCGGTTTCTGCCGCAGATTGTCGAAGACTATCCATTTTCCAATAAGACGTCCCATTGGCAGCATAATCTAGCATTTGTGCTACAACTTCCCGCCGGCTACGAGTATCTGATGAACGTTTGCATTCGACGAATGTTGGAATGCCATCTTGATCGAGAAAAAGATGGTCCAGACTCCAGCGACCTGTCTCTTCATCACTCCCTGGCACGCCTAATTCACGAGCCACCAGTAACCAACGACGGGGGTTTTCGAAATCAATTTGATCTCCTGGGATCAGATCAGGATAGGCTGCCAGCAAAGCCTGCAAATCTTGTTCTTTCTCATAAGATGTTTCTTTCATAGGCGTCAGCTTTCTATCTCCATCAACAAGAAAAATCCGGGCAGTTTTCATATTATTGTCCTTTCAATTATCTATTTAAATCTTACAAATGTGGATATTGTTTCTCCTGTCCCTTAGCTTTATTATTAATTTAGGCAATTAATTCATCTCAAATTTCCACCATCATATCCGTTATTTTATAGATTTGGAAAGTATCTAGTTCTTATACAGCGCACCCATATTAAATGAACCAAAAGTCCGCTTAATGAATATTCTAATAATTCGGAGATAACTTTACAACGAGGATTATTAATTGTAATTTTTATATCTGCATAAAGCCAATTTCCTTTAAATATTCAAAGGTTGGATCATAAAACTCTTTTTTTCGGGTTAAATCTTCTAAACTTCCTTGCGGAACGACAATCACCATCCCTTGTCTCGCACGTGTCAAAAGTACACGATAAGCATTCTTCAGGTAAATTTGACGTTCTGACTTTCTAATTCGATTCCAATGATCTCCGACAAAGGACCAGTGTTCCCAACCCTTTTGGGTATATCTAAAATCGGCATCCCAAGTTACACATGCCCAATCAAGTTCGAGACCCTGTATATCAAATTCAGTGACAACATCTTCAAGATAATATGATGAACGTACATCTTCTTTACCGTCGAGAAACCAATGAATTGGATCCATCGGCGATTTAACATCTATAGCATATGGCTTTAATCGTTGTGCCTGAGAAGAGACTACAATCCCATAACGTTCAGAACCTCGTGCTTGGTGCTTCAACCATTGCTTTGCTTTGCAAAGATCGCGTGTGATGACAATTGGATATTTACTTCCCACATTCGCCAAGGTCGTACGTGCCTCTTCAGATTTCAGATCAAGCAATTGCTTAACCAATAATGAGACATTCTCGGCACGAAATGAACGCATGGAGACAGATAGATGTAATTCTTCTTTGTAAACAATATTGGAACGCGATTTTACTTCTTCTAAAATTTTCCCTGCACCATACTCGCTATCGGTAAGGCGTGGAGATATATAAATATGCCAATCGGGAAATGAACGATTTAGGGCTTCGAATCCATTCGCTAATTCCAGCCTCTCCAGTATTAATTTCCTGACCACCACCAACCAGACAAACAACCACTGCCCAATCTGAATGACGATCAAGACAGGAGATAAGGAATTCTGGTTCAGATAATTGGAAATGGGGAGTGTTCTTTCTTCTAAGCATGAAATTTGCTGTTTGCTGTCAAATCCCATGCGCGTTGCGCTTCATCAAATAATGCTACATGCTCGATAGGCGGCCTTTTGGAGATCAATAAGACATTCATCTCGAAAATTGTGGACATTTTGAATGAACATCTTAACATCGCTCATCGCCTCGCTATTTCTTGATTTTGTGCCCAAGTTCTTTTTCGTGACGGACTTTATCCCGAGCCAGGGCTTCGCGCAAAATCGCAACAAGCGGTCCATTACCAGATAGAAAAACACTATAAAGGTCAGTTTTTTTGTCGATATGTTTTGTGGCAATATTGAGTCCAACCAAGGTTTTCCCTGCGCCTGGAACACCTGTCACAAAACAGATGGATTTTTGCGATTTTTCCTTTGAAAAACTGATAATTTCTGATATTGCATCGGATGTGTCACTTAGGTTGATTGCGCTTGCATCGCTACGAGAAATATCGCTCACCGAATGACCGTTATATAGCGCCATTGCTGCTTCAATAATTGTGGGGGTAGGACAATATCTACCGCTTTCCCATTGAACGCGATCGATATTGACATCTTCTGCAAAGGCTAAAACGTTGTCAATTACCTGATCAAGCAATTCCACATTGCACTTTATAGGAAAGAGCAGTTTGTCGTTTTGTGGATGTTGCAGCAACAATCAGATTGAACACTTTTTGCTTTGGTGGCAATAAGTACTGGAGCAATTAGAGGGATCATGGCTTGATTTCGTGAAAGTTTTTTAAATCCAAAGCATAATCCCAAACCTGATCAATGGCATAGGATAAGAATTCTTTTTCGCCTATTTTGAATTCAAGAACAAATATCGCTGGTCCAATAAGAAGTACAACATCAATACGTTTCCCCATGCGCGGAATCGAATATTCAAAATATATCGCCCCTTCAAAACGCGATAGAGACCTTTTGTAAAATATTGATTTCTTCCAACCATGCGTCACGCTGGGTTTGTTCGAGAGGAAAATCATTATTTCTAGCGAGGACGCCAAGAATCTCGTTCGGTTTGGTTTTCTTAAAATTACGATATAGAGTCGGAGTAATATTCCCTTTTCATATTTCCCTCATTTTGATTATACAACACGATAGTTGCATCTATACATCTGAACATCGCCAATTGGCGGATACTCTTTAAGGATGATGTTCTTTCGTCAACTAATGGGGAATAAGAAGCGTTCCCAGTACTATAATTAATTCTATTATCCAATTACTAAACCCAGGAGCAACCGCATGCCCAAATTCACCGTTACCACCGCCCTGATCACCGGCGCCTCCGCCGGGATCGGCGCCGAGTTCGCCCGTCAGCTCGCCAAGCCCGGTGTCACCCTGGTGCTGGTGGCGCGGCGCCTCGAGCGGCTGCAGTCCCTGGGTGCCGAGCTGGAGAAGCTGGGGGCGCACGTGGAGCCCCTGCGGGCCGACCTGGCCAGCGAGCAGGGCATCCAGGCGGTGGTGGAGAAGATCCGCTCCCTGCCCGAACTGGACCTGCTGATCAACAACGCCGGGTACGGGGTGCACGGTCCGTTCGCGAGCATGCCGATCGAGGTCCAGGCGGACATGCTGCGGGTGCACAACGAAGCCCCGCTGCGCCTGACGCATGCCGCCGTGCAGGGGATGCTGGTCCGCGGGCACGGGGCGATCATCAACGTGGCGTCGGTCTCGGCGTATATGGGCAGCTCCAACGGGGTGATGTACGCGGCCACCAAGTCCTTCCTGACGATGTTCAGCGCGGCGGTGAACAAGGGATTGAAGGGGAGCGGGGTGAAGGTCCAGGCGCTGTGCCCGGGGTTCACGCACACGGAGTTCCACGAGGCGCGCGCTCACATGGATATGGACCCCGAGAAGATCCCGCCGATCCTGTGGATGGACGCCCGCACGGTGGTGGCGGCTTCGTTGAAAGCGCTGGACCGGAACAAGGTGGTGGTGGTGCCGGGAATGATCTACAAGCTGGCGGTGATCATCGGGCGGCTGGGGTGGCCCAGCGCGGCGAGGAGGTAGTTCCGTGGAACAGGAAGGTCCATTAATGATCACAAAAGCCCACACCTTACCCGCCCTCCGGCGCACCCTCCCCAAATACAATGTATTTGGGGAGGGATGGCCCGAAGGGCGAGTAGGGCTGGAAAGGAGACTGGATGCCACCGAAGCGATCGACGCCGAAAATTAAACATCGTGCAATTGAATTACGGAAGGAACCCACCACTGCCGAATCAAAACTTTGGGCGTATCTGCGCACTTTGAGGAAAGATGGGATCCACTTTCGTCGACAGCATGCGATCGGTCCATATATCGCCGATTTCGCCGCTCCGCGCAGGAAGTTGATCATTGAGGTGGATGGGAGTCCGCATGTGGGACAGGAAGAATATGATACCGAGCGAACTGCGTTCTTTAAATCCAAGGTTACCGTGTGCTGCGCTTCTGGGATAATGAAGTATTGAAAAAGATCGATGATGTGATGAGGGTGATTTTGGAAGAGTTGGAAAGATCTAAACCATAGATGCAGGAGATTGTTGGGCCTTACGATGACCTGTGTTAGGTGTGACGTGGGCATTCTCGAAGGGAATTATATAGACAAATGTGATATAAATAGGATGTAATTAATGAATTAGTGCGCTCTCCCAAGCTATCATTCAACACAGCGAATGAAGGTCGGGAGATGGGGTGGATTGTCGAGATTTATCTTGCGGAGGGATCGTTGGTCCGCAAAGCAAGACAGCCATCAACAAATAAAAAAAGGAAAATAGAATCAATGAATAAAACAGGGTTGTATCCATTTGTATTAATTCTGATCGGCGCGAGCCTGCTGGCGGCGTGCGGGCAAGCCCCCGTTTCAAACGTAAACTCAAGCGCTCCGGCGGTCGCGCCGCAATCCCAGCCAGCAACGGCGATCCCACAATCGACAACAGCGAATTCCGCACCTGCTAATGCAGGGAACTGTACGCTGCTTTCAAAGGACGAGGTTGGCACGGCTTTAGGGGAAGCGGTCGCAGATCTCAGGGACCCGGTAAAAGACGGGTCACTGTGTGTGTACCAGACCCAGAGTTTAATTCTCGAGGTGTCGATCCTTCATAAGTTTGGCGGCTACGCTGACAGCGTTACTTACATGCAGGCAACCCGGACAAATAACATTGGCGACGCGCCGGTGGAAGTCCCAGGATTGGGCGACGAGGCGTTCTATCATGGCTCTGCGGCCTATAGGATACTTTTGGTCCGCAAGGGTGCGACCGTGTATTCCTTTGGTATAAGGAACGTCACTGCGGATCAATCCCTTTCGTCCCCGGCGAATAGCCAGGCATTGGAAAAGGCAATCGCTGACCTACTGCTGCCCCGCGTGCCTTAAGCAAGATGGCTTAAGTAAAACCAGCAAAAATAATTCCTCCCCCGTCTGAATTAGGCGGGGGAGGAGCTGCGAAATATTCGTGCTATACTAAAATCATGGGCACACGGTTTTCGGACCCTCACTCCAGGATGGAAGACCTGCAGGTCCAGATGCTGAGGCTGAAGCGGACTGCGGTGCCAGTATCCGCGGGCGGGGGAAGCCCAACTGCGGCGGCGGCTGGCAGGGTACCTGCCGGGGGAGGGACTGGCGTGCAAGGTATACGGGGGAATCGACCATGCTGCCTGAACCGATCGCGGTCACGGTCAAAGTAACCAAGACGCTCGAAAAACTGGGCATCCCCTATTTTATCGGCGGGAGCCTGGCCAGTACACTTTACGGGATGGCGCGCACCACGCAGAATGCGGACATCATCGCCGACATGCAGGCAGAGCACATCCGTCCGTTTGCTGCCAGCATACAAAATGAATTCTTCGTGGACGAACTGATGATGGCCGAGTCCATCCAGAGCCACACTCATTTCACCATCATCCACCGCGAGAGCATGTTCAAGGTGGATGTTTTTATTCCGCGGCCGAGGCCGTTCCACCTGTCTGAATTGAAGCGCGCCCAGGTACAAACGTTCCCGGGAGAGCCTGAGGTGAGCGCCAGG
This sequence comes from uncultured Chloroflexia bacterium, assembly GCA_963830585.1. Taxonomy (GTDB): domain Bacteria; phylum Chloroflexota; class Anaerolineae; order Anaerolineales; family Villigracilaceae; genus UBA877. Next base: position 168,696 of record CAWHNA010000001.1, read on the forward strand.
TTCGCCAGCGCGGAAGACACGATCCTTTCGAAGCTGGAATGGTACCGGCAGGGCGGCGAGGTGTCGGAAAGACAGTGGCGGGATGTGCTCGGGATTTTGAGGACAAAGTCCGGAGCACTCGACCTGGATTATTTGCGAACGTGGGGGAAAGAATTGGTGGTCAGCGACCTGCTCGAGCAACTGCTGGAAGAATCAACGAGTTGATGGGTTGACATCGACGACTCATGTCGTCGATATGGCGTGCGGGCGGTCGAACCGCCCGCCGCGCAGGGGCATTTTATCTGTAAACAGGACCAGCTGGCGGATGCCTTCGCTGGCGAGGGCGGCGGTGAGAGCGGCTGGGCTGATCCAGCGCTGCAATGTGGCAGGGAGGGGAACAGGAAGGATGCTATTTAATAACCTTAAATCTCAGCCTCACCCGCCCCTACGGGGCACCCTCCCCAAATACAAAGTATTTGGGGAGGGATAGGGGTAGGGCGGGAGTGGGAAGGATGCATGCCACCGAAGCGATCTACGCCGAAAATTAAACATCGTGCAATAGAATTACGGAAGGAACCCACCACTGCCGAATCAAAACTTTGGGCGTACCTGCGCACTTTGAGGAAAGATGGGATCCCATTTCGTCGACAGCATGCGATCGGTCCATATATCGCCGATTTCGCCGCTCCACGCAGGAAGTTGATCATTGAGGTGGATGGGAGTCCGCATGTGGGACAGGAAGAATATGATACAGAGCGATCTGCCTTCTTCGAATCCAAAGGTTACCGGGTTTTGCGCTTCTGGAACAACGAAGTGGTGAATAAGATCAAGGAAGTAAGAGGAGTGATATTAGAAGAGTTGGGAAGATCTAAACCATAGAAGCAGGAATGTTGAGGGGGAGATGCGGCAGTGTTTATCTCCAAATAGCGCCAGATGGCGGATGCCTTCGCCGGGAAGGGCGGCGGGAGCGGAGGGCGGCAGAGGAGCGAGGAGGGGGTAATGGGCGCACGGCCGTGCGCCCCTACAAAGACACTGCGGAACCCACGAGAGGCCTGGCGTGTTTATCTGTAAACAGAGCCAGCTGGCGGATGCCTTCGCCGGCGAGGGCGGGCATGTCGAGTTCTTTTATGCCGAGCGGGGAGAGGAGCTGGTAAACGGCGCGCATCAACAGTTCACAGTAATGCTGCTTGTCGATGCGGCGATCCTCGGGCCAGTGGACGTAGTCCACGGCCTGGACGCCCGACTCGGTGCCGAGGATGCGGATGTATTCGATGCGCTGCCCGGCCTGCACGGGGCGCTCATCGGCCTGCATCTGTTTGCCGGCGCTGGCGGCGTCGGAGATGCCCTTGAACTGGTCCAGGTCACGCGAGAGGCGGCGGGTGATGACCAGGTCGGAGGCGGGCACCCGGCCCTGGAGCAGGTCATCGATCTTGCGGCGCATCAGGTCCACGGCGGCGGGCAGGAGGGCGGCCAGCTTGTTGCCATCGGGCTCGGTGAGGAAGAGGTTGATGATCTCCTTTTCGCCCTGGACCACCCAGGCGGGCGTGTCCATGCGGCGCTGGGCGAGGCCCCTCACCTTGGGCTTGCCGTTGTCCATGCGCCCGAAATAGCGGTTGACGGCGCCGATGCGCGGGTTGCCCTTGGAGGGCAGGAAAACGATCCAGTCGAAGACGGCTTCGGGCATGATGACCAGCCCGGTGCGGGCGTTGATCTCGTCGATCAGCGGCTGGAAGTGGGCCGGGCGGGTGCTGGCGGGCTTCTTGACGAAGATGCTGTCGGTGTTGGCTGACAGGACGGCGTAGCCCTGTCCCTGGGCGGATTCGATGGCTCTCACCAGCATTTCGCGGCCGAAGGCGGTGATGGCTTCGTGGGCCTGGATGTTGCCGTACAGGTTGTGCTTGAAGCCCTGGTAGCCGAAGGAGACGTAGCCCAGCCATTTCAGGGCGTCGGCCATGGCGTGCAGCTCGGCATGGCGGGGGTCGGTCTCGCCCATCTGCGCCATGCGGCGCTTGATCGCCAGGCGCTTCTCCAGCAGGGGCTTCAGGACCGAGGGGACCAGGCCGGGGACGTCCTGCGTGATGGGGACGTTGGTCTCGGGGACGAACAGGTTCTTTTGCCCGGTGACGCCCACGGTCTCGCCGCTGATGTTCATTTTCGCCATCAGGCTGGGGTACATGGAAAAGTAATCCAGGGCAGCCACGTGGTTGTGCAGGCCGACGACGGGGCGGTAGTTCAGCCCGCCGTTATCGGCCAGGTTGAACTCGGCGGCGGACTTGAAGCGCTCGGTCTGGACCTTGTGCTCGGGGACGAGCACGCCGCGGCGCAGGGCTTCGCCCATCTGCATGGCGGTGAAGCCGGCCCCGGGGCTGTTGCGGGCGGCCACTTCGATGGGCAGGGAGGTGACGCGCGCCAGCTCGATGGTGGAGATGCATGCTGAAGCCGCCGACGGTGCCGTTGGCGGGGTCGAGGTGGGCGCGCCCGTAGAGGAAGGTCTGCTGGGCGCGGTAATGGACCACGCCGTAACTCTGGAAGGTCACCTGGTCCTTGGAAAAGTATTTGTGGCGGAGGTCGCGGCTGGGGTTGAAGTCGAAATTGTTTGCGCGCGCCCAGCCCAGGAGCGTCGGGAAGAGCCAGCCGTCGCCCCAATGCGCCAGGAGGATATCGGGGTCGAAGGAGTCGAGCAGGGCGGAGAAATCCTTGAGCACCTGGAGGGGCTGGTCGAGGCCGCAGGGTGCGTTCTTCATCTCCATAAGTGATGAGCAGGCTGGCGGGATGGGAGAACTGCGGGTTGGCGTCCGGCAGGACCGTCATGGTGCGCAGACCGGGGACGGAATAGTCGATCTCCCAGGGGCTGTCCTGCGGGTAGATGTTCAGCAGGTTGTTGTCGGCGTCGTGGGAGAAGAAGCAGCGGGCGGTGGGGAAAACTCCGTGCGCCACGGCGTAGCGCACCGAGAGGGGGATGCTGGTGTCGTAGTAGATCAGGCGGGCGGCGCCGAAGCGCCTTTTAATGTCGTTGGTGAGATGCTGCTGGAGGACCGGGTTGGCGGTCTGGACGGCGAGCACCTGGCGGGGACCGTCGTACAGGTCCAGCCGCTCGGTGAGGAAGGAGCGCACCCTGAAGCTGTCCTGCTCGAGGAAGGCGGCGACCTTTTCGAGGGCGTCGGGCTCGCCGCCGATGTAGAAGGAGGAAAGGAAGGAGGCCGTGAGGCGGCGGCGAATGCCGTCCTCGCCCAGGATCCAGAGCACGACCCCGTCCTGTTCGTCGGGGTAGATGAAGAGCAGCCAGCCGGAAAGACTAGAGTGCACCATCGGAGGGATAGAGTAATTCGGATAATTCGGAGCGCAGGGCGTGCAGCCTGGAATCGACATCCTCGTCCAGGTGGCGGAGGTCATCTTTCAGGCGGGAGACTTCGGCGGCCTGCAGGCGCTGCCCGGTCTGAACTTCCTGCTGCAGCTTTTCCAACTGGGCCTGCAGGGAGGTGATCAGCTTCCTCTGCTCGAGGACCATCGACATGAGCAGGGTGGCGATCAGGAGCGGGTGGTTGCTTTTTTCGACGGAGGGGACGTAGGCCTCGACCACGTCCCACAGTTCGTCGAAGAGGAGCTGGTCGCTCTTGAGCAGCAGGGCGCGGCGGTAGCCGTCGAAGAAGGCGCGCTCGGACCTGAAGCGCATGGTCATGGAGGCGGTGTTATGACCCATGGTCGTACCCTCCGTTCAGCCGGGTGACCCGGTCTGCATTATGGAACAACATGGCATAGAGCTGAGTCCGCTCGGTGCCGGGGGAGGCGCTGACAATGACCGGGCCGGCCTGGCTCAGCTCCCTGAGGGCCAGGATGCCCTGGATGAACAGTTCGGAGATCTCGTCATCGCGGACCTTGTCATCGTAGAAATGCAGGAGCAGGTCGGTGACGAAGGTGGGGGCGGGGGCGGAGCGGGTCTTGCGCAGGAGGGCCACCACCTGGTAGCAGGTCTCGGCGCGGGAGATGGCGATGTTGTCCTGGAGGACGCGGTAGTAATTTCCGCCGGCGCTGCGGGCCACGTCGTAGATGAGGAGCTGGAGGTCGAGGTAGTTGCCGCAGATCAGCCAGCGGATGGGGGCGCGGACCGCCAGCCTGACCAGGCAGCGGCGCATGTAGGCGGTGGTGAGGGCGGGGGAACCGGTGATGAGGCGAAGTTTGTTTGGCACGGGTATACCTGACTATGCATTATAATAGAACATGCGTTCTAGTGTCAAGTGTAAGGGGAAATTTCTCAATGTATGATTTTTAGCCCAAGCCCTACCCCCATCCTCATCTCATTGGTTGACATTGATTAGTAAGGACTTTATAATTAGTTAGATAAACTAATTATAAAGGAATGGTCGATGGAAGAATCCCTGATCGAATTTGTAAATACTCTGGATCTGTCTCTTAAAAAATTGCAAAAGGAAGTGGGAGAAAGTTCAGGAATTTCAAAACTCACTATCCATCAATTTCAATATATCGATGCCATTCATGAACTTGGAGAACCAACGATCACTGAAATTGCAGACAAGCTAAATATTACCAAGGCGTCTGTAACAACCGGCATTAATAAGCTCATCCATACGGGATATGCGACTAAAACCCAATCGATCGAGGATAAGAGAGTATTCCATGTGAATTTGACCAAGGCAGGGGAAAAATTAATAAAGGCAAAATACCAGGCATTGAAGGAATATGGAGAATTTATTGGCGCTGCTTTAAGTAAAGAAGAAGCCAGCCGGTTTGAAAAAACTTTAATAAAAATCGTCAAGCTTTTTAAAAGAACTGATCAATAAGAACAACCCACCAGTTGGAAAACCTGTATTGGAGGATTAGCACAGTGATTACCATTTTGACCACCGGTACCAGAGGAGATGTTCAACCGTATATTGCACTAGGCGTGGAACTTAAAAAGGCAGGCCAGAATGTTCGCCTGGTCTCATTTGAAAACTACCAGGCTTGGGTAAAAAGTTACGGACTGGATTTTTATCCGATCAAAGGTGATGTTTCCGTGGTGGCTTCAAGCGAGAGCATGAACGACGCCAGAAAGGCCGACAATCCTTTAAAGCTCATATTAAGCTTTAATAAATTGAAGTCCCTGGTAGGTGATTTACAAAAGGATTTTTTTAATGCCTGTACAGGTTCAGATGCAATCGTCTACCATCCAGGCGTATCCATAGGATATTTTGCCGCTCAATATTTGAAAATCCCCAGTATCCTTGCGACTCCTTTCCCCATGACCCCTACAAAGGATTACCCTGCGTTGATTTTCTACAATTCAGTTCGACTGGGAAGGGGATTTAATTTAATCTCTCATAAAATCTTTGAACAGGTAATGTGGTTTGCTTCCAGCTGCGGCAATCAAAAAATTCTGGAAGGAGCAATTTGGCAATATTCCCGTAAGGTTTTGCATGTCCTTTTGGGAAGCAAAACACCAAAGTCGAACCCAACCATTATTTCCTGCAGTATCCATGTCTTCCCGAGATCGAAAGATTGGTCTGAGTTCGTTAGTAGCACGGGTTACTGGTTTTTAGATGAAGAGGCGGATTGGATTCCCCCAAGTGATTTAGTCGATTTCATAAACGTGGGAACTCCGCCCGTGTATGTTGGTTTTGGAAGCATCGGGGATCCTGCTTTGGCAGCTCAATCAACACAACTGGTGATCGATGCTTTCGACGCTATCCGGACAACGTGGGATATTGGCAACAGGCTGGAATGGGATGTCCAAACCTGACCGAGTACCTGAAGGAATATTCATTCTTGAAAGTGCGCCGCATTCATGGTTATTTCCCCAAATGGCGGCAATTGTGCATCATGGAGGTGCCGGGACCACTGCTGCCGGGTTGAGAGCTGGAATACCGAGTGTCATCGTCCCATTCAGCAACGATCAATTTGCTTGGGGGCGGAGGATATATGAACTTGGTGCGGGTTCAAAACCCATTCCCAGAAAAAAACTTACTGCAGAGAATATATCGGATGCAATCAAATTTGTGTTGGCGAAGGATATAAAGGATTCAGCTAAAAATTTGGGGGTAAAGATTCGAAGCGAAAATGGAGCCCAATCAGCTGCCAACATTATTATTAATTCCCTTGAGTAAAAAGGACTAGCATAAAAAATCTACATTGGCGATAGAACCCGGAACCAGCTGAATAATTGAATCTACGAAAATGACTCTCCTTACAGCAACGCTTAATCAGCGGTGATTTTTCTTAAAACCCCAGGACTTCGTTGACCAGCAGGAGATTGACGCTGCGGTGCAGGTAGGGTGCTTCCTTTTCAAAGAGCAGCAGCTTCCCGATAAAACTGCGCGCCTGCTCCCCATAGAGCTGCTTCATGTGCTTATCTTCCAGGGGCAGGACGTACTCACGCACGCGCTGAAAGGCGGTTTCAAGATTCGGCGTGATCTTCTGGGCGCCTGCCACCCAAACGATATTGGTGCTCGAATAGGCGTAGGCTGATAACTGGCTGCCAGTGGCGCTGGCGATGAGGATCTCTCCCGTTTCGGCAATGGCATGGACGCTGCCCAGGAAATAGTCAGCGAGGGTGGCATGCTTGCGGAGAGCCAACATTTTGGCGGGGTCCTTCTCGGCGAGGATTTCGGCTTTCAGGTACTTCCAGGGATGGGTCCCGCCCATGAGCAGGGCTTCAAAGCCGGTCTGCTGGAGGGTGATGGAAGCGCCGGTCATGACGCTGGCTCCGGCCGGGATGAGGGCCTGCAGATGTGCCAGGGCGGCTGCTTTTGTGTCGACCAGGGTGACGGTCACACCGCGTGCCCGGACGGCTTCGATCGTTTTTTGCAGGCGGTCGGGGGTGGGGAGAATGTCGAAGGGCATGGGTTGTTTTCCTTAATTAATATCGTGAACGTGTATTGTTATTTTACCTTGAAAGCGATGCCAACCTCCCCAATAATCTGATGGTTACTCGATGGAGTCTTTACCTGGAGAACCCTGTCACCCCGAGTTGCTGGTTGTTATTTCGCAGGTTGGATATGCTTGGCTACACTTATTCCACCCATTCAAAATGCCGTTCGCATGACGCGCCCAATCTCAAAGCATAATAAAGTAGAGTATACTGATAATAACTGGATTGACTGATCACGGTTGGAAGATTCATTTCTGCCGATTGCGCCACCCGAAAACACCACCGAAACATTTCCATTCACTGACAATACTCCCTCGCATCCGCGAGATGATTCCCCACCCAGTCACATCATCAATGCTTGCCGTTTTTTAGCCGGTTAATGGTGCCAACCTGTCACCCGGTTTAATTTGGCACCCTGATCTGAAACGAAAGGATGAACCATGTTCAATCCTATTCTCGTCCCGCTAGATGGCTCTTTGCTGGCCGAATGCGTCCTGCAACATTCGATAGCGATCGCGCAAGCATTCGATGCGAAAATAATCCTGCTGCGCGTACTGGAGAAAAACCATCCGAACGGATCGACACAAGTATTCGATCTAATCAACTGGCAAATAAAGAAAACTGAAGCAAAGTTGTACCTGGAGAAGGTTAGAACGCGGCTTATTAAAATCCCAGTTGCAGATCGAGGCAAACGTCCTGGAAGGTTTGGTTGCCCAGTCGATCACAGAATTTGCTCAAAGCCAAGGGGCGAAATTAATCATTCTGAGCAGTCATGGACGCAGCGGTGTATCTCAATGGGGGATCAGCAGCATCGCGCAAAAAATCATCCTGAGCGCGCCTTGCTCGCTGCTCATCGTTCGGGCGCATCCATTGGGGGAGCATCCAGGAGAATTAACTGAAATCCCGGTTTACCAGCACATCCTGGTGCCGCTGGATGGTTCCCAGCGGGCGGAAAATGTTCTGCCGATCATCACACGCCTGGCTCATTTTCATAAGCTTCAGGTTCATCTTGTGCAAGTAGTACAAACCCCGGAAATGGCGCGCCAAATGCCGCCGGCGCGTGAAGACATCGACCTGGCCAACCAGGTGGTGGCCCGTAATCAGGAAGAAGCCGGGAATTATCTTGAACAGGTGAAGTCACGTTCCTACCTGGAAGGCATTGATGTTCAAACTCATCTAATTACCAGTGACAATGCCGCCACCACCCTTCATGAATTAGGGAAGCAGGAAAATATCGATATGGTCACCCTAAGTGCGCATGGTTATACAGGGAATCTGCAATGGCCCTACGGCAGCATGGTCAACAATTTCATCCTGTACGGCAAAGCACCGCTGCTGATCGTGCAGGACATGCCCGCCAAACATGAGCAAAAACCACTCGAAATGCTATCAAGAGACCGGGTAGAGCATTAACTCATGCAGATCGCATCGCAGCTCGATCTCGCCGCACCCGCCAATTCAGACGCAGAAAGACAATTGAGAGAATTTGCGCACACGCTGGCGAAAACGCACCAGGTGGAAAAAACCCCATTTAAAAAACCAAGACTGGCGGAAGACCTGAAGAGTTGGGACCAGGCCTTGCGGAATACCCATGCCATTTTCAAGGCAGCAAATTCAACGAACGTGTCCGTGTCGCGTGCAAGCGAATGGATGCTGGATAATTTTTATATCATCACACAGACCTTCCATCAAATCGAGGAAGACCTGCCAGCCAGTTTTCTGAACCAATTGCCAAGACTGGACGGGACCGTGTTAAAGGGACTTCCGCGAGTATTTGCGCTGGCGTGGGAATGGATCGGATACAGCCAGAGCCAACTCGACCTGACCCAGGCTGCAGCCTATGTGCAAGAGTACCAGCAGGTTACCCCCCTCACGATCGGGGAACTATGGGCGATCCCGATCATGCTGCGAATCGGGATCCTGGAGCGGCTTGTTTACGCATGTTCCGAACTGACCGGGCTGGAGGCACCGAAAAGCCTCAGCCCCCTGCCCAGGCGAGACTCAGCCAGCCGCGTACCCGAAGCGGGACTCATGGAAGAACCCACGGACCAGTTCGCCTCCCCGGCAATACCAAATGATGCCATCGTCAGCAACTGTTTTCTCAGCTTGCGCCTGCTGGCTGCCACCGATTGGAAAACCTTCTTTGAGCAAACCAGCAGGGTGGAACGGATCCTGAGGGATGACCCGGCGGGGGTATACACGGAAATGGATTTTGACACCCGCAACAATTATCGCAGTGTCATCGAAGAAGTTGCGCGCAGCTCGGCTTTCAACGAAGAGGAAACTGCCCAGGCGGCGATTAATTTGGCTCGAAGCGAATTCGCTCCCGATCCCAATGTGGAAACCCTGGGTCCAGCAAACGACGATACAGTCCAGGCATCCGCAGGGGACATTCAGGCAGGCTTTCACAGCAAACTTCCCGGACGGAAGGGGCACGTAGGATATTTCCTGGTGGATGCTGGACGTGCGCTGCTCGAAAAACGGGTAAACTGCCGTCCGGAATTTCGAGTAAGGTTAAGTCGAACGCTGCTGGCGTTCCCAACCCGGACCTACCTGGGGAGTATTGCCGCCCTTTCAGCGCTGTTTGTTGCAGGCATATTCGCCTACGCAGCACTTTCGGGCGGCTCCACCGCGCAACTCATTATTGCCGGAGTCCTCGGGTTCGGGTTAGCCCTGGAAAGCGCCATCACCCTGGTGAACTGGAATGCAACCCACCGGATGAACCCGCAAAGCCTGCCACGCTTGGATTTTTCAGAAGGCATCCCGGCGGGCAACCGCACCATGGTGGTGATTCCCACCCTGCTGGAAAGTGAAGGGGAACTCGACCACCTGCTGAAAGAACTGGAAATCTATTATTTATCCAACCCGGATGCGCAACTGACCTATGCCCTGTTGACCGATTTTGGGGACGCACCCGCGGAGCGGATGCCCGAAGACGAACCGCTGCTGGCGCTGGCAAAAAGCCGGCATCGAAGCCCTCAATAAAAAGTACAACCAGTCCTGCCCCTTTTACCTGTTCCACCGGTCGCGCCAATGGAATCCATCCGAAGGGGTGTGGATGGGCTGGGAGCGCAAGCGCGGAAAACTGGCGGATTTTAATCACCTGCTGTTAAACAAAGGTTTTACCTCCTACACGACCCAGGTTGGAGATGCGAGCATTTTCCAGGATCGTCCCGGTCCGGCAATGGACAATGGGCCTGTCATTAAATATGTCATCACGCTGGATGCGGACACCTCCCTGCCGCAGGGCAGCGCCAACCGGCTGGTTGCCACCCTGGCGCATCCGCTGAACCATGCAGAGTTTGCGGAGGACGGGCGCACGGTGGCTGCCGGATATACCGTCCTGCAGCCACGCGTGGCGATCAAGCCGACCAGCGCCAACCGTTCGCTTTTATCGCGAATTTTCAGCGGAAACGCCGGTTTTGACCTGTACTCTTTTGCCGTGTCGGATGTATACCAGGATCTATTTGGCGAGGGCAGTTACGTTGGCAAAGGGATCTACGATGTGGCGGCTTTCGAGCGCAGCCTGGAAGGGCAGATCCGTGAGAATACGCTGCTCAGCCACGACCTGTTCGAAGGGATCTACGGACGCGCAGCGCTGGTCACCGACATCGTCCTGTACGAAGAATATCCCTCACGCTACTTGGTGTATGCACGCCGCCTGCGGCGCTGGATCCGCGGCGATTGGCAATTACTTCCCTGGTTATTTCCCATCGTCCGCACCGAAAAGGGATTGGCCCCCAACCGGTTGTCCACCATCGACAAATGGAAAATATTCGACAACCTGCGTAGAAGCCTTTTACCGCCGATGCTGCTGGCACTGCTCGCAGCAGGCTGGCTGCTCCTGCCGGGCGCGCCGTGGGCATGGACTCTATTGGTGCTGCTGCCTTCCGCCCTGCCGGTTGGGGTGCAGACCCTGCAGCAGGTCAGCCACAGTATCGGGCGGCTGACCTTTAAACAGATGATCGAACCAACCCGGTTCCCGATAGTCCGCTGGGTGCTGGGCGTCCTGTTCATGCCTTATGAAGCACTGCTAATGCTGGGTGCAATCGGCACGACGCTGATGCGACTGTTAATCGAGCGAAGGAACCTTTTGCAATGGACGACTGCGGCGAATGCGGCTCGTTCGCGGGGGTTGAACGCGCGCTACGAAACCTGGAGAGAGATGGCAGGATCCTTGATCTTAACCATCCTGCTGGGGGTAACTATCATAATCTTCAACCCGGGTGCTTTATGGGTGGCACTGCCCCTGCTGGTCGGCTGGTTGATCGCTCCCCAAATTGCAACCGTGATCAGCAGACCCATTACTCACACTCCCTCGCCGCTCACAGAGACTCAACGCAGACAAGTCCTGCGCCTGGCGCGGCGCACCTGGGCTTTTTTTGAGCGATTTGTAGATCCCGACGACCACTGGCTGCCGCCCGATCATTACCAGGAGTCGCCGCGCGGGAACGTGGCACACTACACCACACCGACCAATATTGGCCTGTACCTGGTATCTGCATTATCCGCGTATGATCTGGGCTACCTGGGCCTGTCCGAACTGGCAGGCCGTTTACGCGAAACCTTCGATAGCGTGGACAAACAGGAACACTACCGCGGGCACCTGCTGAACTGGTACGACTCACAGACACTGGCAGCCCTCCCCCCGCGCTATGTCTCCACGGTGGACAGCGGCAACCTGGCTGCCAGCCTGATCACGCTGAGACAGGGATGCCTGTCGATGAAGGATGCGCCGGTGCTCGGCGAAAAGGAGTGGCAGGGATTGCTTGCACTCCTGGATATTTTGGCAGAAGAGCTGCAAGCGCTGGAAAAAAACAACCCGGATGCCTCGGTTGAGTCATTCGAAGTGGAATTGACCAGCATTTACGAGCGTCTTACCTCCATCCAGAAGAAACCTGCGGAATGGACAAACACGCTCGCCTGGCTCTCTGGCGAGGGATGGGAACGAGTTTCGCGTCGATTGCTGGAACTGCTTGAAAGCCATCCCAATCTCCAGCCGGAATCATTGTCGGAACTCCAGCTCTATCTCAACCTGATGCATCACCAACTGGAAGACATGCAGCGCAGCATGGATTTATTCGCGCCCTGGCTCAACCGCCTGCCTGGAGCACAAGGATCAGGATCACAACCGGCTGCCACCCCGGCGTTCATGCAAACTTCCGCATGGCGGGAGTTCCGTACCAAACTGCCTATTGAGCCGCCCTCGCTGGGACACGCTGGAGAGGTTTACAACCACATCCTGGCAGAGTTGAAGAATTTCCAGGAAACGCTAAAGGACGAGGTAATCCCGGTTCTGGCACGGGATGAGGCAGACCCAACTCCTGCAGGAGATGGTGATGGAGCGCACCTGGTGTCGAAAATTAAAGCTTGATCTATTATCGGCGAACACAGCAGTAACGCGCCTTTTGGAAAATTATCAAGAAATTGCTGCGAAGGCGAATGCCGCGATCAGCGGGATGGATTTTCGCTTTCTATTCGATGAGCGACGGCAGGTGTTCCACATCGGCTATAACGCCAGCACAGAACAACTCGACCCGAGTTACTATGACCTGCTGGCCTCCGAAGCCCGGGTTGCCAGCCTGATCGCCATCGCCAAGGGGGATGTTCCGCAGAGTCACTGGCTTCACCTGGGGCGACCGGTAACGATGGTAAACGGGAAACAGGTATTGCTCTCCTGGAGCGGCACCATGTTCGAATATCTCATGCCGGCCCTGTTCACAAAAAACTATACTGGAACATTCCTCTCGGACAGCTGTTACGCAGCTCTCGAGGCCCAGGTACGCTACGGGCAGGAGAAGCAAGTGCCCTGGGGTATTTCAGAATCGGGCTATTTTGCCTTCGACGTCAACTTGAATTACCAATACCGGGCATTTGGCGTGCCTGAGCTGGGCTATAAACGCGATCTTCCAGGCGAATTGGTCATCGCTCCCTATGCGTCGCTGCTGGGACTATCCCTGCATCCACAGGCAGTGCTGGAAAACATGGAACACCTGGTGCAATTGAATATGCTTGGGCGTTACGGCTTTTATGAAGCGCTCGACTTCACCAAAACGCGCCTGCCAGCCGGCGAGGCGCATGCCACCGTGCAATCCTACATGGCACACCACCAGGGCATGATCCTGCTGGCAGCCTGCAACTACCTGTCAGATGACGTGATGGTACGGCGTTTCCACAGCGACGAGCACATCCAGAGCGTGGAACTTCTACTCCAGGAAAAGGTTCCGCTAAACCCGCCGCTTGAATATCCCCATCTCGATGAAGCAGCGGATCTCCCCGAGGAGGTGCATTCGGTGGACAGCGCACCGTGGCGAATACCAGTGGACAGCCCCATTCCGCTGGTGCACGTCCTTTGCAACGAGGATGCCAGCGTAATGATCACCAATGCCGGAAGCGGGTACAGCCAATGGCGCGATCAAGCTTTGACGCGCTGGCAGTCCGACACCTCCCTGGATCCATGGGGAACATGGATTTACATACAGGACCGTGAAAGCGGCGCGCTGTGGTCCGCAACCTGCCAGCCCATCGGAAGGACGACGGGGCATGGAGCAAACCCGGAAGCGGCACAGGATACGGACATACTTTTTTATCCATACAAGGTGGAGTTCCCGCAAGCGGAGCAAGGCATTTCCCTGCGGACAGGAATCACAATCAGCCCGGACGGCGTCGAAATACGACGAGTGAACCTATTGAATGACAGCGATCAACCCCGGCGGTTGAAACTGACCAGTTACGGTGAAGTGGTGCTGGGCGCGCAGACCACAGACCGGCGGCACCAGGCTTTCAGCAAACTATTCATCGAGAGTGAATTTCTGCCCAATGAAAACGCGCTCCTGTTCGAGCGACGCCCGCGCTCCGTGGATGAAAAACCCGCGGTCCTGGTACATGCATTGGTGATCGAAGCCGGGAGGAAAATAACCGGTGAATTCGAGACCGACCGCGCCAAATTCCTGGGCAGGGGCCGGACCACGCGCAACCCACTGGCGGTCCAGGATGGTACTGGTCCACTTTCCGGGTCAACCGGCGGGACACTTGATCCAATCTTCTCGCTGGCGCAAGAAATAGACCTGAAGCCGCACTCGAAAACCAGGGTCAGTTTCCTGATCCTGGGGGCTGCCTCACGGAGCGAAGCGCTGGAAAAACTATCCCATTATCGAACCGGGCAGGACATCTACCGTGCGTTTGACGAGGCGCGCGTCCGCAGCGAAGCTGAACTGGTCGAAATGGGGTTGAACACCTTCGCTGTGGAAAATTTCCAGCGGATATTATCGGCCCTGCTGTATTCAACCGGGACATTAAGACCCGCGCCGCACCTGCTGGCGCAGAACGAGAAAGGCCAGCCAGGCTTATGGGCGTTCGGTATTTCCGGCGATTTCCCGATCTTGCTGCTGCGCATCCGGGACGGCGAATCGCCCCTGCTGCCCGAAGCTGTTCAGGCTTTCATCTATTGGCGCAACCACCATATGACGGTCAACCTGGTGATCCTGAACGACCAGGATACGGGCTACTCGCTCGACCTGCACAACACCATCCTGCGCCAGATCCGGCGCCTGGGTGCAGAAACTTCACTGAACCAGCATGACGGTATTTTCGTGCTGCGCGCAGACCAACTTCAGCCTGCCGAGAAGATCCTGCTGCAAACGGTGGCGGGAGTTGTCCTGGATGAACCGGGCGGGACCCTGGGCGACCACGCCAGGCGATTAACAGGGAAGCCGACCCGACTGCCGGAGTTCACTCCCTCAGCGTCCCCGGCGCAGGACCCAGAAGCGACACCAGCACTTCAAGCACCTGGCGAATTGTTGATGGACAACGGTCTTGGCGGATTCAGCCGGGATGGCAGGGAATACATCATCCACCTGCAACCGGGTGAGCACACACCCCACCCGTGGGTCAACGTGATCGCCAACCCGCAATTCGGCTTCCTGGTTTCCGAAGCGGGTTCCGGGTGCACGTGGGCAGTGAACAGCGGCGAGAATCGATTGACCCCCTGGGGCAATGATCCAACCAGCGACATGCCGGGAGAGGCGCTTTACTTGAGGGATGAGGAAACCGGGCTGGTCTGGAGTCCAACGACCATGCCCGCCGGGGCAGATGCAACGCACGTGATCTATCACGGGGCTGGATATTCGCGGTTCGAGAGCCAGAGTCACGGCTTGAACCAAAACCTGCGCCTGTTCGCTGCGCCGGATGCGCCGGTGAAAATTGCGCATTTGCGCTTGCAAAACCTGTGGGAGCGGCCGCGCCGAATCACGGTCACTTATTATGCTGAATGGGTGCTGGGAACAACGCGTGACACACAGCAAGCCCATATCATGCCGGAGTTCGACCCGGATAGAAATGCCCTGCTGGCGAGCAACCGTTTCAACAGCGAGTTTGGTGAAAGAGTGGCTTTCCTGGCTGCCAGTAAAAAACCACATGGGGTGACCGCTGACCGGACAGAGTTCCTGGGACGGCTGGGCAGCCTGACCAACCCGGCAGCGCTCGGGCGGATCGGCCTGGCAAGCGCGGTCAATGCGGGGCTGGACCCGTGCGCGGCGATCCAACTGCATGTTGACCTGGCTCCCGGCGGGGTGGAGGAAGTCTTTTTCCTGCTCGGTGAAGGAGCCAACCGGACCGAAAGCCTGGCGCTGATCGAAAAGATCCAGGCAGCGGGCGAGGTCGACTCCATTTGGAAGGCTGTCCAGGTCCAGTGGGACGATATCCTGAATGCGGTCACGGTTGAAACACCCGACCCGGGCATGGATTTAATGCTCAACCGCTGGCTGCTGTACCAGACAATCTCCTGCCGCCTATGGGGGCGCACAGGGCTGTACCAATCGAGCGGGGCGTTTGGATTCCGCGACCAACTCCAGGACGTGATGGCGGTCCTTTTATCCCGCCCAGACCTGGCACGCGCCCACATCCTGGAGGCGGCAAGACATCAATTCGAGGCGGGGGATGTGCAGCACTGGTGGAATCCACCTGCGGGGCGCGGGATACGCACACGGATTTCGGATGATCCCTTATGGCTGCCGTACGTTACGGAGGAGTATGTTGCTGTCACCGGCGACACTGCAATTTTGAATGAAGCCATCCCGTTCCTGAAGGGCGAAGCGCTTAAGCCCAAGGAACTGGAGAGATATGCCCTGTTTGAATTCACCGACAAGACGTTTTCATTGTATGAACACTGCCGGCGGGCGATGGAAAAGGGCTCAACCTGCGGGGTCAACGGACTGCCACTGATGGGCACAGGGGATTGGAATGATGGGATGAACCGGGTGGGCGTGGAAGGGCGCGGCGAGAGCATCTGGCTGGGCTGGTTCCTGTATGCCACGCTAAAGCGTTTCAGCAGGCTGGCGGCGCAGATGAAGGTTGACCCAGCCCCATTCCTTCAACAGGCGGAGAAGTTATCCGAGGCGCTCGAAGCCCATGCCTGGGATGGAGACTGGTACCTGCGCGCAACTTATGATGACGGCAAGCTATTGGGGTCGCACGAAAACAGCGAGTGCAGGATCGATTCGATCGCGCAATCGTGGTCGGTCCTATCGGAGGCGGGGGACCGGAAGCGGGCGGGGCAGGCGATGGAATCCGTTAATAGACTGCTGGTGAAACAAGCCGAGCAGATGGTTTTGCTGTTTACCCCTCCGTTCGACAAGACGGAAAGCGACCCCGGTTACATCAAAGGTTACCTGCCGGGAGTGCGTGAAAACGGCGGGCAGTATACCCATGCCGCGATTTGGAGCGTGTGGGCTTTTGCCGCCCTCGGGCAGGGAGACCGGGCTGGGGATTTATTCCACCTGTTGAACCCCAGCAGCCATGCAGATACGCCCGAGAAAATCAAGCGCTATAAGGTGGAACCCTATGTCATAGCTGCTGATATTTACAGCCAGTTCCCGAACGGAGGGATGGGAGGCTGGACCTGGTACACCGGCTCCTCGGGCTGGATGTACCGCCTGGGAATCGAAGCGATCCTGGGCATCACCAGGACGGGCGCAGTGCTCACCATCAACCCATGCATCCCCAGTGTTTGGCCGGGATTTAAAGTGGAATACCGTTTTGGGAACACCCCTTACCGGATCAGCGTAGAGAACCCGCATCACATTAACCGGGGAGTCAAACAGATGCTGCTGGATGGAAATGCACTGCCCGGCAACCAGGTCCCGCTGGTGGAGGACAGGCTGCCGCACGAAGTACGAGTGGTAATGGGATAGGGGGACTGATGGGAGAGGTAAATGGAAAGCGATGTGGGGGGAATGCACCGCTTACCCGTGTGACCTTATTGCAAAATCTCGTTTAGATAATCCAGGAACGGCTTCAACGCGCGGCAAGCAATCACCGCCCGATCCATAAAACCATCCGCCAAAACCTCTCGGTCCGGGAAATAATGCAGGGCGGTCACCTCCTTAAGCTGCAGCAACTCTATCTCAGGATGGTCGCGGTCATAGCCTTTCGGAGCGGTCTTGAGTCGCTCCCCTTCAATTTTTCCGAACTGTTCAACAAAGACCTTGCTATTTATGATGACCTTAAAGGCAGCGGCATCCCTGGCAACCGCCTGCCGGAACAAACTTAAGTGCTCCGGTGCAGGCATATGCAGCCCGCCTGCGATCAGGGAACGTCCCTGCGGCGCGATCGAAACATAATAGCCCTGTAGAAGCGATTTTTTCCCGCCAGGCGCAATGATCGCCGAGAGGTGCGTATTGTAGGGTGATTTGTCTTTCGAGAAGCGGACGTCACGATAGATCCTTAAGACGCAATCCTTTGCAGAAAGACCCAGCAAATTGTCGGACGCTCTTAATTGATCGACCAGGTGGTCGATGAATCCCGAAAATGTGTCGCGGGCAAGCTCATAAGCCGGGCGGTTCATTTCAAACCAATCCCTGGAATTATGCCGGCTCAAATCGTCCAGGAAGTTGAGGACCGGATGAAAGTTGAATGATGATTTCATGATCAATTCTCTTTCTTGTTTTTAGGCACCGAATAGAAGCCGACTCAGCGTTTCAACTATTTTCCGTGCGTAAAAGAGACCAACTCAAGTGTACTATCTATGGGCAAGTTAATCGTATCATGCAGAGAGGCAGATGTGATCTGGGCACGCACGAGCCCGATATACGGTTCAACCCATTGGGTGGTAATAATTTTCAGACTGTCGCCGCTCCCAGCTCCGCCGCCAGCCGCGGTAAACGTGACTGGCAGCAAAAAACCCTGAGTGATCTTCAGAGCCTGGGGAAAATCACCCGCGGGGGTAGTGACAGATTCCCGCATGCCATTGAGATTAAACGATAATTCGATATGGGTGTTGGAGGCGATATACAAGTCAGCTGCCCCCGAAGGGTCCCTGAGGTAAACCTCGTTTTCCGTTAAATAGGATGGCTGCCAGTTCAGTACCCAGTTATCCTGGATAAGGGATCGGTAATTGGGGGCATAATCGACGGATTCATGATAAGTGTCGATATATTTATCCAGGTAATCAACAAAAAGCATGTTCAGCACAAAAAGTGGATAATTCACGATTGCCCCGTCCTGGCAGATGACCGAGTTGTTGATAGTGAGGTTGTTTTTTTGATCCGAATATTCAACCAGGGCAATGATGTTCGCAGCGTTCTGTATTTCGAGAGAAGCCAGGCGAAAAAGGGATTCTCCTTTTGTAGTGGTTACCCGATATGTCCATTGATTGCCCGCCCCCAGTGGGACGAGCGGGTTGTCGCACGGACCTGCAGGGACCGGGGTGGGAGTGAGGGTCGGGGTATTTGTGGGTGTGGTAGTTATCGTGGGCGTTGTTGTATAAGTCGGTGTGAGCGTGATGGTAGGTGTGGCGGTAAGCGTGGGTCCAAACAATTGACCTGGACTACAGGCGGTCATCGATAAAAATGTAATAATGATTGCAGCACCAGAAAAATATTTCATGAATTTTCCTCCGTGGAATATAAATGCGGGATCGATGGTTTTATAACATTCGTTGGGTGGACATTGGCAGTTGATTTCCAGCTAAAAGTATAACATTTCCAAGTGAACCAGACAACACGCCCATGGATATGCCCAAGTTAGTTGAAATAAAAGGCTGTCCTGCAGAGCAGGACAGCCTTAACCAGCCAAAAAAAATTGGAATAGATTTTGAAAGAATTATATCGACAGATTATTCAGCGGCAGCCACCTGGTTCTTGCCGGCTTTTTTCGCCTTCATCAAGGCAGTATCCGCCTGGTTGATCATTTCTTCAAAAGTAGTAATCTTTTCATTGTTCGAGGCGACGCCGATACTGACCCCAATCGCAATCGGGCCATGCGGGGTGTTTATGGGCGAGTCGGTGATCGTTTTGCGAATGCGTTCAGCAGCAGCTATCCCGCCCTCCAGCCCGGTCTCCACCAGAATGATAATGAACTCGTCTCCACCAAAGCGACCGAAGGAATTGATCTCGCGTAAATGGATACTGCTGTTATCGGCAACCGATTTAAGGGCACAATCACCGACCAGGTGACCTTGAGTATCATTTAATTGCTTAAGATCATCAAGGTCAAGGATAAGCAGCGACAGGGGGTGTTTGAAACGCCGGGCTCGTTCAAATTCCTTCTCTGCCAGGCGGAGGATCTCCCGTCGGTTGTGGAGACCGGTGAGACTGTCGGTAATCGCCATTTGCTCGAACATCTGGGACTCTTTAAGTAACCTTGCGCGTTGGATGGTCAGCGCAGCCTGGTGACTGATCGCGACTGCCAGCTGCACATCGTGCTGATCAAAATGCCTCGAAGCAGAATTAGTCTTGTAAGCATAAATTAAAGCAACCACGGCCTCTTCAATAATTACCGGCACACACAGGATCGAGATAATGAGATGCTGGCTGCCATCAGGCTTGGGCTGCTTATATTCCGCAGCTACATCCGGGACGATCACCACCGAACGCTGTTCGATAGCCTGGCGGATAATTTTATCCGGCAAGCCCAAATCTTCGAGATGATCGAATTGTTCGGCGAGGATCACCCCCGATTTCTCGGCCCCGACTGCCAAACGGGTCACGTCGGCGATTTCCACCAAGGCAGTGTCGAGGTTCAAAATAACGGTCAGCCGGCTGGAGACAACATCCAGGAATACGGCATGTTGATCGATCGATTCAAGCAAAAGGTCACGGGTGAGCGGGCGGGTACCCGAGAGAGCCGCGACCAGGTGAGGTGTGCCGCCATTATCCTGATTAGAAGCGTTGATCACATGCTGACCGATTCGAATCTGGTCGCCGGACTCCAGGACATGCGGCCGGGTGATCCGCTCGCGATTCACAAATGTCCCATTTGTGCTGCCCAGGTCATATAAGATCGCCATGTCATTCTGGCAGTAGATCTCTGCATGCAGCCGCGAGGCAGATTCATCCGCGATGATAATATTATTATCGGGCTTTCTCCCGAGGGTGTTCTTTCCGGGCTTTACTTCATATTCAACAGGCGCGTTGGACGGAGAACGAATAATCAGGGTCCACATGTGTTTTTCCACCTCCGGGAGGTTTTCAGGATATCCTGCTGAAAAAGAGCTTTCGAGTTCAACGGGGTGCAGAGCCCTAAAAGGATTTTGGGATCGATAAGTACAATCCTGATTTCATTATATACGAATTGCTTCAAAGTGTTGTTACCATGTCGGCGGGAAGTAACCATTATCATGGTCAATCATATGGGTAGAAAAGGGACAAAATTCTTGTTATACAGGAAATTTACACCAGGAGCAGCCAGGTCCCTAACTTTTGTTCCGCTTTGTCCCTGCTTTTTCCAGGTTTTCCATTACCCTGATGATTACGACCCTGCGAACCAGGTCGTAAGGGATCGGTTTATCCAATGGGAATTTTAAAGAGCCTTTTGGACCTTCATAAACAGACAACTCTTTTTTTAGCTGCTCATCCCCGGTCACCGGAGGATAAAACCCGATGTGGTTTTTGAAGGCAGCAAAATAAACCAAATTCCCGGACAAGGTAAAGGTGGGCATTTGATACTTGATGGTTTCTTCGGCATCCGGCGCGGTATTTTTTAATCGTCGCCCTGATCTTTTGAAGGATCTCCTGGACATGCGTTGGGAATCCGGCGATGTATTGGTCGATCGTATCAAGTTTTTGATCAGTGCTCATATATTCCTTTCGTTATATCTCCAAGGACCAGGACAGACTGAGGGAATATACAGGCAATTTCCAAAATTTCTACGGTTTAACCAAGACATCATAATGAGTAACATTTGGTTCAAGTTCCAGAAGAAAATGCTCATCTTCAGGATAGTACTTTGCCTGCTCCATATCAGCGCCCGCAAAGCTTTTTATGGCTGCTTCAGATTCCCAGAGGGTGAGCAAAAGAAAATGAGCCCGGTTTCCCTCGATC
The DNA here is from genome assembly GCA_963830585.1 of uncultured Chloroflexia bacterium. Classification (GTDB taxonomy): domain Bacteria; phylum Chloroflexota; class Anaerolineae; order Anaerolineales; family Villigracilaceae; genus UBA877. The sequence continues at coordinate 189,859 of CAWHNA010000001.1, forward strand.
CTGCGCAGGACGAAAACGCCGAGGTTTCCCTGCGTCTGGCGGTATTCAGGAATGCCGGTCTTGTTTAAGTATTCAAGGTACTCATCAGCCTTGGAGGCTTCGGTCACGCCATGCCAGGTTCTTGCTATCATTTAAAACTCCTCAACTTTAGATGAGTGCCATATATAATCGTTGCGTCCAAATATAAATATAATGAGCGATTTCGTATCATATTGTTGATTCCAAGGTAATCATTTCAATCCGGGTTTTATTTCACCGTGAAGGCAATCCTGGCTTCAGCGGAGTTGCCAGCCCGGTCGGTTGCGACAACCCGCAGAGTATGGGCTCCTGCCCTGGCATGCCAGAAGACACCGTAGGGTGCCAGGTCGGACTCACCCACCAGGATGTCATCCACGTAAAATTCCACTTTCGCCAGGAACGGTTCATTCACCTGCGCCTGCAGGGCCACCTGCGGTTCATCGGCAAAGCTCAGTTCCTGCCCGGCCTGTGGATAGGAGACAGCCACCTGAGGCGGGGCGTTGTCAAGCGTGACCTGCACGACGGCCTGGTCCACGCGCTGGTCGGAGCGGACCACCATCAGGCGCAGGGCATACAGCCCATTCAACCCGGTCGTATCCCATTCACCGAGGACTCCTTCCTTCACAAGCCTGGTGCTGTCTGTGCCAATCTGCTGCCACTCCTGAGGGTACAGCCCCTGCCCGAATTCAAGGCGGTAAGAGACGAAGCCCGCCCCGGCTGCACTGCCAAGGATGGAGATCACGCTGCGTTGATCGGAGAACATCCCGGGCGAGGTGATATGCACGCCGGGCAAGAGGGGCGGAGTTTGCAGCGTGTCATAGGCGGTGGGAGGGGTGTCGATCCTGGCGGTCTGAGCCCACGGGCGCGCCTGCGGAGCCACCACCATGTAAGTGCGCGTTTCCACCAATTCCGGGGGGGTGAAGATGGTGGCAAGCAAACCGGTCTCGATATTTATTTGAAAGGTCTGATAGAGGTTGTCGGGCTGCACGGGCTGGCGTCCATCCAGAAACACCTCATTAACGACATTGGGACAGACAGCAGTGGGCAGCAAGCCAGACGGGTCGCAGACGCTCACGGTGACGATGCCGGGAGGCGCCTCCCAACTGGCGGAGGGCAGATCACGCAGCGCATACTGCATCAGGGCATGCCACAGGTCCGCGGACAGGAGCGGTGGAACAGACCCCGAACCTGCAGCCGACAGGTGCACAACGGTCACCCGCTGGGGGGTGTAGCCTACCGTCCAGGCAGCGGACGAGTTCGAGGGCCGGTGAGAGCTTCGCCCCCGCGGGCCGACCGATCTCGAGCGGGTTGGGATGACCGAGCGATGGCCAGCGGGCGGTCTCATCGCTCAGGACGTGGTTCATGAGATAGGCCAGCGGCGGGCTAAGCAGCGCCTGGGTCTGCGCGGTCGTCCAATCGACCCAGATGGAATGGTCCACGCCGCTGACCTTCAGCACTGCGGCGGGCTGGAGGGCGGTGCCTGCCAGGGACTGACCAGCCTGGGTACCGTTATCTGCAAAAACGGCAAATGCTCCAGCCAGGTCAACGGGGGCAAGGTCGAAGTCGTTGGTTAGCAGCCCGGGCGGGAAATCCAGCCCGAAGGAGGGCAGCGATATTGCGGACACTCACGACGCCCATCTGTGACAGGACGCTTTGTGCAGGCGGAAGGTAATCGTTGGCGAGGGCGGTGCGCAATCGCACAGGACCGTGATAAACCTGCCCGGGCAAAGCATCACCGGCGGGTATATCCCAGCCGAGCGAAGCCGGGTTGAGTCCCCGCGAAAATCCGGTGAGATAAATGAAGGGGGTGATGACGGTTCCGGCCGGGTGGGCAGCCAGGGAGGCCCCCTGCCTGCCGGCAGTAGTGTCGCCGACCGCGGCCAGGATCTGCCCGGTCTGCGGGTCGAGGATGACCACGCTGGCAGAAGCACCCGGAAGCGATTCATCAGCCTGCAGGGCTGGAAGAAGGTTGGCCGCATCGCAGGCTGAACCGTCAAGGGCAGGGATTTCAGTTGTGCTGCCAGCCAGTCGGGCAAGCTGGTTCTGAACCGTGCAGACTGCCTGCAGCTGCAGTTCGTAATCCAGGGTGGTCAGGACGACCAGCCCGCCGCGTTCCACCCGCCCGGCTCCAAAAGCGGCGTCGAGTTGGGAAAGGGCCAGGTGGATGAAGGCCGGAGCGATGTCTTCCGGAGAGCTGGCTGTCTCACCGGTTATTGTTGGGATGGAGCTTATCGCCTGGGAAGCCTGGTCGGCTGTGAGCATTCCCATCGCCTGCATGCCCATCAGGGTTTGCACGCGGCGTTGTTCCGCAGCCGGGGCTGCATCGATGGGATTAAGGGCAGGTGCCTGCGCCACCGCAGCCAGCATGGCTGCTTCGCTCAGATCGAGCCTGGCGGCAGGCTTGCCAAAGTAAAGTTGAGCGGCAGCCTCCACGCCGTAGGCATAACGACCATAATCCGCGCTGTTCAGGTACCATTCCAGCACCTGGCGGGTACCATAGCGGGCGGTGACCTGACCTGCAAGCATGCGTTCATGCAGGCTGCGCAGGGTGGTGGCAGGCTGGTCCCAAAACACCAGGTCGAAGACCAGCCGTTGTGCCAGGGTGGGATGCGATGACGGGTCCTGCCAGCCTTTAATGGTAAAGCCGGGAGAGGTCCAGAAATCAGGCTGGATGACCGCCAAAGTGGCAGTCACCAGGTTTTGCGGGACCTGGTCGTAGGTGAGAAAGGTGCGAGTGGAGTCAGTGGGGGCGAGCGTGGCGATCAGGTGCTGACCGGTCCGGTCAAAAAACCTGGTCGGCTGCAGAAGTTGCCCGTCCCGCGGATTCATGAGCAGGCTGACCTGCTCGATGGGCGGCAAACCACGCGTCAGGGAGGCATAGGTGAGGGCAGCTGCCAGAACGAGCGCACCGACCAGCACGCTGAGGATGAATCCAAACACGAGGACCGTCCGCTGGGAACGCTGTTGGGCGCTGATGCGGACCTGGGAACGACGGTGACGGCGCTGGCGGATGATGGGGAGAATGGAAGCCATGGGAGCTGGTTTTATTTCCTAGGCGCTGCGCAGGTTTTCCAACCGGTCTTTCAGACCGAGCCTCGGAATCCCACCAAGAACGGTGCCGGTCTGCCCGTTAATGAGCACCCGATGAACCTGGTTCTTGAAGGAATAGCTCATGAGCCAGACCGGCAGCAGGATGAGTTGATAGGAGGTGATCGAGATGGCAGAAGTTGAATAATGCAAATCAATGACGTGCCCATGCTCACGGTGGATGTCACGACAGATCCGCTCGACGGTAATGCGACGGGCTTCCAGGGCGGCATCTGCCATGGTCGTTTGGTAGACCTGGGCTGCCCACCCGGATAGGAAGCGCGGGTCGTAAGCCGGTGCACTTTCCAGGCTGTACCCGGGCAGAAGCTCGAGGAACTGTGCGCCCAGCTTGGTAGAAGCAGGGATGCAGACATTAGTAAACTGGGAAAGGCATTCCCCCGAGACGGGCAGCTCCTGGTTGTTGCGGATGACCCGCCCGCTCCAGGGGAGGCTGCCAATAAAGTTAAATGCCCAAACAGGCTGGTAAATACCGCGCGGGCTGTCACCAGCGGTATTCGGAACGATTCGTTTTCCTGCCAACCATTGTGCCAGGATTGCGGCGGCTTGTTTTTGATCGATAGCCATGGGGATGATGGAGTCCGGCTCGACCAGCTCACGAACTTGCTCCAGGGCGACCACGTGCAGCGAACCGCAGTAGGCGCAAATGGCAGAGAGTTCGGTGGGAGCAAGCATGAAACTGGCTCCGCAGCCCTGGCATTGGAAGGTTTTCATTGAAATGGTCTTGCGAAAGCCTTTGCCGTTTGCCATGGCTACGAAAAAATCCTGTTCGGCTGCGGAATTTCCGGAGTTCATTATTTGGGGACTGTGGCAACTTTCGCAGACGAGGGAGGTGCCATCGGGGGAGTAGACCATGCGCCCACCACAGCGAGGACACGTGAACCGGCGACTTTCAATTTCACTGGTCCCTGGAATGGGGATGGGGACAGCCTCCGGATTGACGATCTCGGACGGGTTGAGTTTTCCATCCAGGATTGCCAGGGCACGGCGGGCACCGGCATGACCCATGTCAATGGCAAGGGTTTCTTCGAGGAATTGGCGCTTTAATTTGGGATCGTCCTCGACCTGGCTAAGATAGTAATTGGCCTGGGCTCGAATCTGCAGGTCATGGGCGGCATCCAGGGCACGTTCGAAATAACGGCGTGCGAGTGCAAATTCCTTCGCCCTGAAGTGAAGGATGCCTTCCTGGAGCAGGTCGTTATCGTATTCTTCAGGCATTTTTTTTGCTGCGAACAATGGCATCCGTCATGCGTGCCACCCGCACCATCGCTTTCACGTCATGGACGCGCACGATGTCTGCGCCGCGAGCAATACCCACGGCAACAGCGGCAGCCGTACCTTCCACGCGTTGGTCTGGAGGCAGGTCCAAAGTGTAACCAATAAAGGATTTGCGAGAGGCCCCCAGCAGGACGGGGAAACCAAGGGCGCGGATCTCGTCCAGGCGGTTAATCAATTCCAGGTTTTGCGCGATCGTTTTACCGAAACCGATCCCGGGGTCCAGCAGGATGTGCTCATCCGGGATCATGGCAGAACGGGCGATCTGAACCGAATCCATCAGGTCACGTTTAACATCTTCCAGTAAATTATCATATTCAGCGCCCATGTAGGCTTTGCCGAGCCGTTCGCGTACCTCGACATTGGCGGGTTTCGAGCGATTATGCATCAAGATCACAGGGGCATTGGCATGCGCGGCGACGAGCGCCAAATGCGGGTCGAGGCGGAGTCCCCAAACGTCATTAACGATGGAGGCACCAGCCATAAGGGCTTCCGCGGCCACTTCGGCCTTCCAGGTGTCCACCGAGATCAAGGCATCGGGGAACTCTGCCACAAGCGCCTGAATCACCGGGAGCACGCGGCTGTTTCTCCAGCCCGACTTCCACCGGCTGGGAGCCGGGACGGGTTGATTCGCCACCGACATCCAGGATATCGGCACCCGCGGCAAGGAACCCGCGGGCAACCTTACCGCCGCCTCCACTCCTGTTACAGCAGAACCAGGAGCTGCTGATAATGGCATTAACCCATCCCCAGAAAAACTATCGGGGGTGATATTCAAGATCCCCATCACGTAGGTGCGTTCACCCCACGCCAGGGTGTGACTGCCGATGGTCAAGGAGGACATGGTCGATTTTCGAAGCGACAAGAACCGAACCTATACCATTTGATCCAACGGGCGGCTGAGCCAGGCTTCGGCAGCTTCCATATCGGTAAAGATCTTGATGGCTGCCGAGGTTTCGGGGACCACCGCATAATAGATCTCGCGGATGGCGTTGGCTAATTCGTCATTGTTGACCACCACCGCCAGGCGGATGTAGCGGGCAGCCGGGTCGCTGTTCACTTCCATTGCGATGTGAATGGCTTTCTCGGGGATTTCCTTGATCTGGCGCAGGTCGTACAGGTTGCGGGTGAGCCGGTCGGAGCTGAGCAGGTGTTCCATCGCAAAATCGTGCCAGTGCTGGATGGTGGCATCCGACAGGTCGGTGAAGGTGAGCGCCATGCCCCCGTCCGGTCGGCGGACAACGCTGTAGCCTATGCCAGGCGCGGGTTTCCAATAAAGGGGCTTTATTTCGGTCATAGGGAGACTCCTGAGACAGTAGACATGAGTATCATCATTATAACGAATATGAGACCCGTTTCGTTACGTAAATCGATGGGTCTTTTTGGAAGGAGGCAGGGGTATCAAACTGCATTTTCAACCTGGTACTTGGTTTGCAGCAGACTATTCCGGTAAAGGATCGTCTCGATATGAAGCAATTTGACATCCCGGTCAAGTTTCCCAAACAATGGAATCCCTTCCCCGATCAAAACCGGGATGAACGTGATCGTCATTTCATTGATCATACCGGCGTTCAAGAACCCCTGGATGGTACTGCCTCCATCGACATAAACATGGCGGGCCCCTTCCGCCTCCAGGCTGTGCACCAAATCTGCCGGGGAGCCGGACATGACCTCAATGTAATTAGCAAGGTTTCCGGGAACTTTCCCGGTTTCATGGCTGAGCACAATGGTCTTTTTACCCGCATAAGGCCATTCATTAATGGATAGGACGAACTCGTAAGTCCTCCTGCCCAATATGACGGTATCGACCGTATCAAAAAACTCTTTGTAGCCATAATCCTCACCCGGGTTCGCGGCGGCTGTATTCGTGAGCCAACCGAGATCCCCGTTCAATCGGGCGATATACCCATCCAGTGAGGCCGCCACAAAGACGGAACATTTCACCGACATCAACGACTCCTTTTAACCAATAATACGGCTCCAACCACATCATGCGAATTCCGAAGAATTCATACCACGCTAGATGGCCTGAGATTTAGCGAGACAACTAAGAGGCAACATCCACCTGATGCTCAAGCGGTGATTTCAGCCTGCCTGCCATTCGCAACACATACAAGGCATCGGCGGTAACGAATGGGTTCAGCTTCAGCCTGCTTGTCCCACCCCAAAGGACCGGCGTGTACCCGCTCAGACCCGGATTGGTGGGACGGGAATACGACTCTTCCGCCGGGAAGCCACCGTCGGGCAGACGTTTGGATTCGAGCAAGTCGAGCGCGTCCTTGCAAAGAGGATCTGAAATGAACCCGGCCTCCGCCATAACCTTCAGCCCAAACAGGATGTTGTAATGCCAGTAGGGTGGATAACTGAGCAGGACGAAATGCCTGTCGATCACGGAGCCGTCGAGCAGGCGCTTGAACAGGCGACGCTTGAGAAAGATTTCAGCGACGCGGTCAGCAGCAGACCGGACCCGGGCATCCCCCGCAACCCGGGCATACAGCGCAAGCGCCCGCAGGGGGATGAGGGATTCCATGAACGACGAGGTATCTGCCTCCGGGCGCTTGTCGCAGTTCCAGCCGCCGTCGGGCCACTGCCATTTGAGCAGGCGGGAAACCAGTTCGTCGGTACGCCCATCTGCCAGTCCCAGCCGCAGCGAGGACCAGATGGCATTCCCTTCCTGGGAGGCGCAGCGGCGAGTTCGCCCGGCAACCAGGCGGATATTTTTATCATGGTAGGGGGAAAGCCAGGCATTGTAGGTCTTTTCCATCAAAGGGCGCAGGGACACGTCGCCCGGGGGATAGCCCAGGTCAGCCAGCAGGGAAAGCGTCCAGTGAGCACCGATCCACTTCCGGTAAGCGGGTCCGTCGCGGTCGCACGAGTCAAGCAATTGTGTCACCAGTGGGGAGATGCGGACGGTCCCGGCTGCCTGGCGGGCAGCGCTGGAATCGGGCTCGACGCCGACCACGTTGACGGCCAACTTCCAGGCCAGGGCGGGTTCGGAATTCAGCTGCTCAACCAATTGGCTCATAGCGTTTCACTCCAGATGGATCCAATCCCTCCAGCAGTTCGCGGACAGATTTGCAGAAGACCGGATGGAGCGAGATCGGGTGCCAGGTCTGCCAGCGGGACGAGTACGAAGGGGCGTTCATGCAGGTGCGGATGAGGGATGACCAGCCCGCGGATATCGAGGACCAGGTCAGCATAGAAAAGGATGTCCATGTCGATCAGGCGCGGCCCCCAGCGGACAGAAGGCAGGCGGCCCAGGCTGGTTTCCAGTTCTTTCAGGTGATCCAACAGTTCAACGGGTCCCAGGGAGGTCTCACCCTTGAGAACCATGTTCAGGAAAGCGGGCTGGTCGGTATAGCCCCAGGGCTGGGTCTCATAGACCGGGGATTCCTTCAAGACGCGGACAGCAGGGGGCAGGGCCGAGATGGCAGCCTGCAGGTTCGCGGAGCGGTCCCCGAGGTTGGAACCGAGGGCGAGGTAAATGGTGGAGGGAAGGTTGATCGACATACCGACCTGGTTTCAGCGATATTGTACTCCCACAGCAATAGCAGGGCGTCCTCCCTGGCCTCAAACCGGGATTTTTCCCTATACCGGGGATCGTTCCATACACGTTTTGAGATGTACAGCTAAAAATGTACCACCAAAATAGTTTTATAATATTTCAAAGGTGTATTAATTTGACCTATTATGAAGGGAAGACCAAGATGTCGGACGATACCCCAGCACGAACCCATACTTCTGGTAAGAAGCTGTTCCAACTAACCCTGCTCGGCTGGATTTCCATGATCGGCGTCGATTTCCTCCTTCACGGGGGTTTGCTTGCTTTCATATATATTCAAAAAAGTCCGTTCCTGCTTTCACCCATCGAATCCTTCCGCAGGATCCCGCTGGGCTTTTTAGCGCTCCTGGTTTCTTCCGGATTTCTTGCCTGGATTTTAAGGCAGATTGAGGGAAAAGGCTGGCAAAAAGGTCTTGGAGTGGGTGCAATCATCGGGGCAATGGTGGGAGCTTCCCTGGCTCTTGGTCTCTACTCGATCAGTACCGCATCCATACAAATCATGGCTGCCTGGTTCGCTGGAGAGGTATTTGAAATGGGAGTGGCGGGCGCGGTCATCGGACAAGGGTTTGCGAAGGATAATATGCGCGGCCTGACCCTCGCTGTAGTCATTGGAGTAATCCTAATATTCATCGTTGTGATCATTCTGCAGAGTGTGGGATTAGCCCCATCGATCGTGATTCGTTAGGACCCATATGGTCCATCTTGTGCCCACCAATTTGTAAAAGTAACTGGAGATTTCATGGAAAGTAAACCTGGCAGTTATACTTCAATCGATGAGTACATCGCTTTGTTCCCCAAAAATATCCAAAAAATATTGGAAGAACTGCGGGCAACCATTAAAGCCTCCGCACCGGGGGCGAAGGAAAAAATAAGTTATCAAATCCCAACTTTCGACTTGAACGGCAACCTTGTTCATTTCGCAGCATTTAAAAATCACATTGGGTTTTACCCAACGCCCAGTGGAATCCTGGCTTTCAAAAAAGAGTTGTCCATTTACGAAAGCGCCAAGGGCTCGGTGCAATTTCCCCTGGATAAACCAATCCCTCTGAAATTGGTCAGCAGGATTGTGAAATTCAGGGTTGCTGAAAACCTAAAAAAAGATGAAGCAAAGAAAATAAAGAAAAAATAAAAGAGATGGGCTTGACTGGCAAATAAAGCGGGCTCTCCCAATTGGAACGGGCCTGGGTCATCGAAAATTTCTGCAGCAGTAAGTATAATCATCCCAGAATTCCAGGATATTAGCGGGAGGGCGAGTTGAGAAAATATTATTCCTTCTTCAAATGGGCGGGGATATTTATTGTCATTTCGTTATTACTTCTTCTTATTAACAATATTCAGGTCCTTGCAACGGGGGAAACTTCCGCCTCATTTCAAAGCGCGTCTCCAGCCTCTGCTCAAGACGCACTGCTGACTGAAAAAGATTTGCCCGGGTTTCGACAGGCCTGGGAAAGCGAAGGGGTGGGTTACCTGGCATTCGCAAAGCGTTTCACCTCCGGGCTGACCGGGACACAGACCGCGATCACCAATATATCCACATTTCGCATCAAAGATCCTTTCCAATCCGAATACATAATCAGTTTCCTGGCATATCCAATTTCAGAAAAAGATGCTCTGGGATTTGACGCGCTTGCCAATGATCCCCGCAGCATCCTCGAGGCCCTCACCGTTTCCGCGCAAACCAGCGGAAACACCCCCGGGGCAAACCTGCTTGCGAATTCGGGCGATCTAGGCGAAAAATCCATTGGATTCTTCCTGGCGCTTGGGCAGGAACCCGTTGCCCAAAATATAGAATTCCTCTGGGTGCGACGAGGGACGATCATTCAAAGCCTATGGGTAATTTATCCCATTGGCCAAACCCCGCCCGTGGACCTGCATCAGCTGGGGCTGCTCCTGGATCAGAGAGTGTCAGAGCGGTTCCCCGGAACAGTGTTCCGCCCGGCGGGGCTGCTGGTTCCGGAAATTACCACCAACATCCCAACGCCGCTGGACATATCCACGCGGCCCGCGGTGATCGGCACCAACCTGCTTTTGGCCGCGCTGATGATGCTTCCGTTCGCGCTGGCAGCTGAAGTGTTTACGCGGATCTCCGCGGAGAACGAGGAATTGCTGAGGGACAAATTCAAACCCACCCGCTGGCTGTTAGCCCTGCCGCGCAGGATCGAAAAGTTCCTTGGAACGATCCTAAAGCATCAAGGTACCGGCGGAAACATCCTGCGAGTTTTGTTGATCATATTTTTTTATGGACTGGCGTTCTCCCTGCTGGACCGGACCTGGAACCCATTCAGCATCACCGGACTGGTCCTGTTCCTCAACATGAGCGTGGCCTATGGCATTGTCGGGATCGCGGACGATCTCGTGCAGTGGCGGGTGTTAAAGAAATGGGGAAAGCCTGCCGAAATAACCTTGCGACCCACCAATATATTTATTGCTGCCGCATCCACAATCACTTCCAGGCTGTTCACGCTCGTGCCCGGCCTGATGTTTGGGACACCTGAGGCGCTGGCCATTGACGAGACGAGCCTGGAGAAAGCCCGGCGAAATTATTTGTTGAAAATTTCCGCCTTCACGTTTCTGGGAATCGGGTTCGGCCTGTGGGCATTGACCACCCTCACCTCCATCATGCTGAGGCAGAATATTTCCGAAGTTTTTCGAAATATCATTGGCGGGTTGGAAGGCTTCCTGCTGGTCGTTTTTGCCGTGGCCCTCGAAAATACCTTCGTCCAAATGCTGGGAATGCCGGGCAGCTTTGGAGAAGCGATCAGAACAAAAAGCCGCTGGCTGTGGGCGCTCGGGCTGACCTTCATTACCTTCGCTTTTTACCATACCCTGATCAATCCTCGCGGGGAATTGTCGGCGGCAATGCAGGAATCAAATGTACGCATTTTCCTGGGGGCAGCCGGGGCATTCGTGGTATTCACATTGAGCTTCTGGGCTTACCTGAAAATAAAAGGAAGAAAGCCCACCGGAGACCTAAAGGTGATGCAGGAAAAACCACGGACCGGTGACCTTAAAAAGGTGATCCCCGCCTGGGTCTGGCTGGCTGTCGCGATCATCGTTGTGACAGTGGTCAGCGATATCCTGATAACCCGGCACAACCAGCAGGTGCTCCTGGCCAATACTGCTGCCACACTCGAGGCAGTTGCCTCCAACCCAACCGCCTTACCACCCCCGGTCATAGAAGGAAGTGCAGCGGTTGACCTGTCGTTCACTGCACCAGTCCTGGTTAAAAAGCTGTGTTTCCTGCCAGCGGTGGATACTGCGGAAAATATTGAGGATGCTTATACATGGAGAGGGGTTCAACTGGCAGCCGCCCAATACGGAGCCCAAGCTGAATATGTCAACCCGGAAACGCCTGATGATGCAGGGTATACAAAATCCATCAATCAACTGATCCAGGATGGATGCACCCTGACCATCGGCAACTATGCTCCCCAGGGGCAGGCAATCATGAAAGTTGCGGCGGAGAACCCGGATCAGAATTTCATGCTGGTCGGCGGCGGATCTGACCTGCCCAACGTGTGGGTGACCAAGTATTCCCTGACTGAACAGGCTTACCTGGCCGGATACCTGGCGGCGGCTGCCAGCAGATCGGGTAAAGTGGGAACCTTTGGGGACCCGCAGATCCAGAACGTGGTTTCGAGCATGAATTGTTTCGCCCTGGGAGTCCAGGATTTTAACAAGGCGCAACAGGCAAATGTGACCGTCCTGGGCTGGGATGGAAACAGCATGCTGGGGTTATTTCTTGACAGTTCGAATAACCTGGGGCAGGAGTCCACTTTTGTCAATGACTTGATCTCCGAGGGAGCCGATATTATTTTTCCGCTCGCCGGCTCGGGCGGGGATCGCTCAAGTTCCGGAATCATCGCGACCATTAACCAGAACGCAGGCGTTTACCTGATCGGGGTCGGCCTGGATTGGGCGTGGGCCATGCCCGAATCTGCCGGGGGAACTGTGACTTCAGCAGAGACACGCTATGACCAGAGTATTGCCATTGCCGCGGATGCATTGGCGCGGGATGATTTTAGTGGAGGCGTGCACGCGGGGAACCTTGCTTCCGGTGAAATAAGCCTTTCGCCTTTGCGTCCCAAGTTTTCCGGGTATATTTCCCCACAGGTGAACGACCAGATGGTGAACCAGTCGAATCCTGATGTCATTAGTAAAGAGATCGACGCCTGTGAGATTCACCAAACCATCGGTGGGTTTCTCAACTTGAAAGGTATCGACGGATATAACTGGCCCGCTCTTTCCCGGCTGACCATCCGGATATTTTCCGCTCCAGGCGGCGCATTGGTATTTACGGGAAGCACCCTGTCCGACAAATATAGCAATTTCTTCCAGCAGGTAAATGTGGATCTCGTGCCCGGGATGGTCGTGGAAGTCGGTTTTGGAGCAGAAACCAGCTCGGTCATTCTCGCCCCCTTGACAGTCGACGTGGTTGATCCGGTCACCGATACGGTATCGGGGACAGCTCTTGCCGGAGCCGAGATAAATATTTCCCTGGGGGACATCGGCACGGATATTCATGGAAATTTGTCTGTAACAGCATCCAACGATGGTTTTTGGCAGGCAAGTTTATCTGGTAATTATGACATCAACAGCCAGACGGGTGTTCAGGTAACCGTTCAAGATGCAAACGGAAATGAGACGATCATTAAAACTCAAGTGAAATAAAAAGACCAGTAAGAGGAACATCGAATCAGGAGACTGCCAGAGCATGGGTAGGTATCTCCAGCGATATTGGGTGTTTCCCGAGCAGGTGAAATATCGTGACGGCTCACTCACCTAATTTGAATTTGGTCTCAGTAGAATAAATGGATATCACCTTTCTGTTCAGGGGACTCATCATCGGTTTCTCGATCGCCGCGCCGGTTGGACCGATCGGCGTGTTATGCATTCGGCGCACGCTGGCGGAAGGGTGGGCACACGGGCTGGTTTCCGGGTTGGGAGCTGCCAGTGCGGATGCGATCTATGGCAGCATTGCCGGGTTTGGACTGGCGTTCATTTCCAACTTCCTGGTCAGTCAGCAGCTTTGGCTGCGCCTGGTCGGCGGAGCCTTTTTATGCTATTTGGGTGCCAGGACCTTTCTGGCAAAACCCGCTGAAAAAGCTTCGACCGGCAAAGACGGGAGCCTGCTGAGCGCTTACGCATCCACGTTCTTTCTAACGCTCACCAACCCGATGACGATCATTTCCTTCGCGGCGATTTTTGCCGGCCTTGGGTTGGCAGCCGCCCGGGGGAATTACGGGTCAGCCGGGATCCTGGTGCTGGGAGTGTTCACGGGTTCCGCCTCCTGGTGGCTCCTGTTGAGCGGTGCGGTGGGCATATTCCGAACACAGGTTCAAGCCAGGTCTGCTGCAGTGGGTCAACCGGATTTCAGGCGCGATCATCATTGGATTCGGATTATTTGCCCTCGCAAGCGTGCTATGATAAAAATACCAAGCAAGTGGCAGAGCTGATTGGTTTGACACCCGGAGAACTGCAAGTTCCCTGCCAGCGCTCCGAACAAAAATGGTCAAGCCAGCCGCTGCCTGTACGGAGGCAATCGTGTTCGTCCGCTTGAAAACAATCACCGCGATTTGGAGGATCAGCATACTCGTCGCCCTGGCGATGCTTGCCTCCTGCGGGCCGAATCCGGCGGCGCAAACTCCCACTCCCACCAGCCTCAATCTTCCCACTTCTTCAGCTGTCCCCACCGTAGAGGTCTCTCCTACCAGCATACCAACCCCGTCTCCAACCGCGCTGAACCAGGTGGATGCGAGCACCATGGAGCATAAATTACTGATGGGATACCAGGGCTGGTTCTCATGCCCAAACGACGGGTCGCAGGTCGACGGATATTTCCACTGGTTCGTGGACGGTGTCCCGGATGCAGCTGGTTTCAGGGTGGCCATGTGGCCAGATACCAGCGAGTTAACCCTCGCAGAACGCTGCCCAACGAAAATGGTCTTCCCAAGCGGGCAGCCGGCCTATCTCTACTCAGCTTATAACCCAAAGACCGTGCTGCGCCATTTCGAGTGGATGAGCCAATATGGGATCGATGGCATATTCCTGCAGCGCTTCGGCTCGGAACTATCAACCCCTGCCAAGTTCGACGAGCGCAACGAGGTGACCAAAAATGTCGCCGCGGGAGCGGAAGCCAGCGGGCGTGTTTTTGCCATCATGTACGATGTATCCGGCATGGATCCGACCACTTTTGTTGCTCAACTGGAAAATGACTGGAAATACCTGGTGGACGTATTGAAGGTTACGGAAAGCCCAGCCTACCTGCACCAAAACGGGAAACCGGTGGCAGCCATCTGGGGATTGGGCTTCACCAGCCGCCCCGGCACACCCCAGCAGGCCATGGAACTGGTCAATTTCTTTGAGAAGAACCCTGACCCCCGCTACCAGGTCACGCTGGTGGGCGGGGTACCCACCGAATGGCGCTCGCTGAAAAAAGACTCGCAATCCGACCCGGGGTGGAAGGATTACTACTGTGCCCTCAACGTCATCAGCCCGTGGACCGTGGAGCGGTTTAAAACAGATGTGCAGGTGGACCTGTATAAAGCCAAGATGATCCTGGATATGGCTGCCGCCAGGCAATGCGGCGCAGAATACATGCCGGTCGTCTTTCCGGGGTTTACGGACCAAAACTCCGGCGGTTCTCCCTTAAACGTCACCCCCCGGCGGGGAGGCAATTTATACTGGCGCCAGGTATACAACGCGGTTTCGATCGACGTGCCGATGATCTACAATGCCATGTTCGATGAAGTGGATGAAGGCACTGCCATGTACAAGATCGCCGCGACCACAAATGACCAGCCGGAGGGGGTGAAATTGGTCCCGCTGGATGCCGATGGAATCAACCTGCCCAACGACTGGTACCTGCGCCTGGCCGGCGCCGCCACCCAAATGCTGCGCGGCGAGATCCCGTTGACCATCGAGATCCCCATCAACCCGGGCCTGGTTACCCCATGAATATCGTCCAAGATAGACCTGACTACAATAAATGCATCTGCCTGTTCGGTCCGTTTTTGAACAATTGTATCTTTCGATTAAATTGTGTGATAATCAGAAAAATTCCACAGGTAGTTTTGACGGTAATGATAATTCCAGGGATTCAATCCGAAATCAATTCGTGAGATTTCTAAAACTATTCTTGTAAATGATTTAATGATCGAAGGAGAGCGCTCTTGATCCCGAATGACCAGAACCTTCCCAGCCTTGCCCAGGACCTTGTCCGCATCCACAAAGTCATCACCAGGGGTTTATCTGTTGGAATTAACAGGGGGAGAGAGTTCCTAGACGATGGATTCCCATCCCAGGATCTCGTCCGCGGGTACGCCGACTACATGCAAAGCCTGGGGTCCGTATTGGCAGCCCATCACCTATCAGAAGACGAAATCGCGTTCCCGGTGCTTAAGGAAAAGCTTCCCGCAGCGCCGTACGACAGGTTGGCAAAAGACCATAAAAAAATCGAGGCGTTATTGGACCAGTTGGGGGAGTCAGTCATTCAAATTTCCGGGGGAAACCCGGCAGCCGGGCTTGGGGGGGTGCTTGGGAGCCTTAGAAAAATACTGGCGATCTGGCCTTCACACATCGGAATAGAGGAATCTTCATTTGGTTCCAAACCTATTGCAGGGGCGATGACCCCGGAGGAGCAAGCCAATCTAAGCGTCATGATGGCCAGGCACTCACAGGAACATGCCGGTCCCCCCTTCCTGGTGCTCCCATTCGTCCTTTTTAACCTGGCCGGAGCTGACAGGGAGGCGATGTCTGCGGCGCTGCCAGCGCCCGTGAGGGAACTCGTGGAGAAGGAATGGAAGGATCAGTGGGGTCCGATGAAGCCTTTCCTGCTGGATTAGAAAGGGCAACGACAAAAAGATCCGGTAAGGCAAGATCACATTAACCATTGAGATTCGCTTCCAGCCAAATCCTGCCGCCTCCCCAAAGTTTAGAACACCGGTGAATATGGATATTAAAGCCCGAAAGATCCTGAGCGGACTAATTCTCCTGGCTGCGACGGCAGTGGCTGTCATCCGCACACTTCCTCCGCACGCGTTATCGAGCGACGCCCCGGCAAGGGATTTCTCGGCAGAGCGTGCGCTTGGAACGATCAAGGCGATCGCGACTGCTCCGCGCCTGGTCGGTTCCCCCGAATTTGAGAATGCCAGGTCATTTCTTCTTGCACAAATGAAAATGCTGGGGCTGGAGACGGATGTCCAGGACATCACCCTGGATGGAGTGAGCGTGGAAAACACCCTTGGCCGCCTGGAAGGCATGGGTTCATTGGATGCCATCCTGCTCTCCGCCCACCTTGACAGCGTGGCCAACTCCCCAGGTGCCAGCGACGACGGCAGCGGGGTGGCAGCGGTATTGGAGACCGTGCGGGCGCTGCAGGCAGGGACTCCACTGCGCAATACCGTCATCGTCCTGTTTACCGGCCCCGAAGAGAATTGCTGCTATGGAGCCAGGGCTTTCGTGGAGCAGCATCCCTGGGCAAAGGCTGTGCACCTGGTGGTCAACTTGGATGCAGGCGGCGTGAGCGGCCCTTCCATCCTGGCTGCCACCGGAGCGCATGCCGGCTGGCTGATCGAGCAGGCGGCGCCCATCCTCCCCGATCCAATCGGCAGTTCCGCCATCGAAGCCCTGGGAAGTCCCGCCACCGATTACACCCTCATGTTTCAAAAGGCAGGCTGGGTGGGATTTGACTTCAATCTCTCCTGGAGCAAACGCATCCATTCCCCACTCGACAACGTGAGCAACATTGACCTGGCCAGTCTTCAGCACCAGGGGGAACACATGCTGGCCGTGGTCCGTCACTTTGGAAATATTCCGCTTGAATTTCCCGCGTTACCCAGGCCGGTCTACTTTGATATTTTGGGTTTGGTTATGCTTTATTACCCAACCCGCTGGGCAATCAATATTCTCGTGGTAATCACCTTGATTTTGACGGCGGTAATTATTGCAGGTGCGAATCGCAAATAGATTTACTGCAAAAGGGATCAGCGTGGGAGCATTGATTTTCCTTTTGAGCCTGGTCACAGTTCCCTTGCTGCTGGGAGCAATCCAGTTATTGTTCTTCCAGCCAGCAGCGCCGGCGGGCAGCGTTGTCCAGGGGACTCCACCACCCGGAGCACAACTGGTGACATCATCGACGCCTGCGTCACAGTTGATCTCTGATCTGACCGGCGACTCCCTGCTTTCAAATAGTATTCGCTGGGGTTCGGCAATACTTTCCATCATCACAAGCTTCGCCTGGCTCACCCTGTTTAGAAAGAAATATCACGTGAGCAAGGTCGACCTTACGCTGGGAGTTACCCTGGTGCTCTACTTGGCGGCACTGGGGACGACCGCCGCGTTTCCCGCGCTCAGTTATCTTTTAGAGTGGCCCCTGCTGGCAGGGTTAATTGCCGGGTTATTCTGGATCCCTTCAATGAGAGGGGATGCTGACCAGCCGGGTTGGCTGGAGTTTATTGGGATGCTTGGAGCGGGAGTGATCGCAGTCGTGATGTTCGTGCCCGGCATCCTGATCGCCCTGATGTCCATCGATATCCAAATGATCTATTTTGTGCCGGTATTCGTGGCGCCCTGCTGGGTTTCTTAACCCCCATTCTTGAAGTGTTTGTTCAACAGAAGCCCGGGGGACTTTCAGAACAGAATCCCTGATTGCTGGTTTTTCACTGCATTAATGAAATCCGCCAGCAAACCGTAGGCGGTGGTCTCCGGTCCGGGATTGCCCTCCACGATGGCGAGGCTGGATAACGTGTCGGTGTGGAACTCAACAATGGAAGAGGAGCCTTCCACGTTGTAGAGAGTCGAGGAGGGGGAGACTAGTTCCGGTGCCACGCGGCCCTTCACTTCATTCCCGTTTTTTTCCGCGCTGCAGACCAGCTTCCAGCGCTTTCCCTGCGCTTTTGCTTCCGCAACCATTTCCGGGGTGATGCCGCGGATGCCGGTGCGGTCCACCTGCCGGGGCTTGAAGGGAACGCCCATCAGGACCGTGACCAGGGCGGCGACCTTGATGGAGGCGTCCCAGCCATCCACGTCGCCGGAAGGATCGGTCTCTGCCAGGCCGATCTCCTGGCAGTATCGCACGGCGTCCTCGAAATTCCCACCCGCTTCCATGCGTCCCAGGATGAGATTGGTGGTGGAATTCAGGATGCCGCGGAAGGAGGTCAATTGCGAGGCCGGCAGGGCGGAGCGGAAGAGCGAGAAGATCGGCGCTCCGTCCATCACCGTGGATTCGAAATAAAACTTGCGGCCCCTGGCTTGTGCCAGGTCGGTCAGTTCGCGGTAGGCATGCACGACCGGACCCTTGTTGGCGGTGATGGCATGCATCCCGTTTTCCAGGGCGGCCTTAAGGTGATCGATGGCCGGCTGACCGCTGTCAACATTAACGGGGGAGTTCTCGAATAGCACATCGGCAGGAACCTGGCGAATAAAATCGAGCGGACCGGTGACGGGAATCGTGGTCAGCGCAGACAAGGATCCACCCCGCTCTACAAGCGCCAGGGCATTTTCGAGGTCGAGACCGTCCGGGTCGATGGCAGTTCCATGCTTCCCGGTGGCAATCCCGGTCACACGAAAAGTAAGATCATATTTTTCCCTGAGTTCAGATTCTTTGCGCAGGAGCAGGCGCGCCAGGGCGCGTCCGACGTTGCCAAAACCGAGCAGGGCGAGTCGAGAGAGTGGCATGGACAACTCCAATGAGATTTCTGGAAATGAAAATGCTGGGGCACGATCTCCCCTAAGGGGATAACCCCCCTTGGGGAAGGTATATCGTGCCCTTACAGGGGTGGGTAAGGGAACGAGCGCCGGTCGTCGGGCGGCTGGGGGAACACCGGGTTTTCCAGGAGCGCCCCGGTACGGGCATCCAGGGCGGCGAGCTCCTGGGCGGTGAGGTATGGCTGCAGCGCGGCTGAAAGACTCAGATGCAGGATACCCTTGAACGTTTTCAATGCAGCAACCAGGTCCGCGGGCAGAGCTTCCCCGGCGAAATCCCAGATCACCGTGCGCAGTTTGTCCTCTGCGTGGAAGCACAGGCCGTGATCGATCAGGTAGAGCTTGCGGGTGCGCTTCTCGAGCAGGATGTGACCACCCTTGCGGTCGGCATTGTTGATCAGCAGGTCGAAGAGGGCCACCTGGCGCAGCCGCGGGCGGTCGGCGGGCTGCAGGGTGAAATAGTGCTGGTTGGGATCGTGTTCGATGTACTGCTGGAGCGAACCGTGACCGAAGGGGCCGTCGCGCAGGATCGTTATCGGGACGAAGTTGAATCCAAGCGCTTCACTGACCAGGTAGGCGGCAACCTCGCGCCCGGCCAGGGAGGCTTCTGGAAAATCCCACAACGACTGTTCGCCGCGCCTGGGCTTGTATACGGCAGGGTTTTCCCGCCCCTCGCACTTAACGTTTACCAGGAAGGTGTAGTTCGAACCAAGCGTGAACTGGCCTTTAAGCTCGATCTCCCCCTGTTCAAGGTCGAGGCGTAGAATTTCCGGTGATATGGTCATGGATCGTGCTGCCTGACTTAAATTCAGAACCACTAAAAGGTATGGGATTAAATTCGGGCATGGGCGAGCGGGGCCTAATGCTTGTGACCATTCTTCTTGGGGCAAAAATGACCCTCGGGGTCCATCGGCTGCCCGCACTGTGGGCAGAGGGGACGACCACGGCTGACGACTTCCTTGCTCCAGTCTGCCAGCAGGCGGATCTGGGTGCGGGTGCACCAGAAGCGCACCTCGGAGGCTTGCTCCGGATCCTGGCCCTCCATTATGACTTCACGGACCATGACGACGATCATGTCGTGGTCGGCGTCGTAGCCAAGCCCCATTTCCCCGGCACGAAAGAGCGGGTCCACCGGCGGACTGATATGCATTTTGTCTTCGTCGAATTCCGCCACGGTCACGCTCAACTCCGGTTTTTGCTTGGCAAGTTCAGCCAGCATCTGGTCAACGCCCACTGCCAGGGATTGCAGCTGTACTTTTTCAATGATAATGGTTACCGGGGCGGGATCGGTCTTGCGCCAGCCCTGGACGTAAAAAACGCGTGCGCCCGGCTTGCCAATGGCGTCCACGGTGATGTGCTCGAGCGGGTTAAGGTCGATTTCGAAACGGGGCATGCTCAGCCTTCCTGTTTGAATGAATAAGCGTCAAAATCGCGCGCCACCTGCACGTTGGGGAACACGGCCTGGGCTTCAGCCAGCACATCCTTTTCGCGGTAGCGGCGGGAGAGATGGGTCAATACCAACTGGCGCACGTTCGCCCTGAGGGCCAGTTCAGCGGCCATTTTCGCCGTCAGATGTGAGAACTGCCTGGCCATTTCGGCTTCCTCCTCCAGGTAGGTGGATTCAATGACCAGCGCTTCGGCGTCCTGGCAGACAGCAGCCAGGTCTTCGGTGCGGCCAGCATCGCCGACGTATACCAGCCGGACGCCGGGCTTGAGCGGTCCCAGCACATCATCCGGTCCCACCATACGCCCGTCAGCGAGGCTGATGGTCTTCCCATCCACCAGGTCGCGGCGGATCGGACCGAAGGGCACACCCAGGGCTTCAGCCTTTTCGGGCAGGAACGGGCGGTGAGGGCGCTCTTCGAATTTAAATCCCAGCGAGTCGGAGCCGCGATGGAAGACAGGAAAGGCGGTTACTGTGAAATCACCGGCCTCGAAGAAAACACCCGGCTTGATCTCATGCAGGTTGAGGATGATCGGCGGCTGCCCGCCGCGCAGCACCACGCTGTAAAGCAGGTCGTGGATGCGGTCGAGCGCCCACTTGCCGCTGTAAATGTTCAGTTCCTCAATGGTTTCCCAGCGCATGAACGTGGAGAGCAGACCGGCGAGCCCGAGGATGTGGTCCAGGTGACCGTGGGTGATGAAAATGCTGCTCAGGTTCCTGAAACCGATCCCGGACTGCAGGATCTGGCGCTGCGTGCCTTCGCCGCAATCGATGAGGAAGCGGAATTCGTCGTGCTTGACGATTTGAGCTGAAAGGCCGCGCTTGGCAGAGGGGGCGGAGGCGGAGGTGCCGAGGAAAACGATTTCGAACATTGCGGCAATTATACCCTGCCCGCAGGAGAGGGCATTCGGAGGGCGCGAGTTCACCCAAAGGAGGGGAAGACCTGCTCATCGAAGACTCGTCGCATGTGGGTCCCCAAAAGAAAGGGGATAATATGCTCCGCAAAGGTCGCCTGCGCATACCGACGACACATCCCCTAGGGGATTGAATTTAGAAAGAATGGATACCTAGGCGCTTGTGTGTGCAGCCCTACCTGTCCCTTCGGGACATCCTCCCCAAATCTTTCAGATTTAGGGAGGAGAAATATGTGTGCCCGGGAAATTTATAAAGAACCTTGAAACCGCCACAGCTCATTGTTCCTGAGGAACAATTGAGGAACGAATACTTCTCGTTGTCTTTTCATTATCATATACCCGAGTGGGGCTATTGTTCCGCGGAACAAATCGAAACGAGTAGGTCTACCCTGGTCCCGATGCGAGAAAAGCAAATTCTCGTGTAAATTTTCGAATTTTCGAGGAACGAATAGCCGGGTGCACAATTCCCCATATTACGAAAGGGGGTTGAAGTCAGATACAATTTTAAGGTGCTGGGAAAGGAGATTATTTCCCGGCAGATGCATTCGGCCGAATCTATAATAGAACTAACGTTCTGGTTTGTCAAGAGGGAGGTAAAGGCTGGGCGCAGTATCCCTTACAGGACAATCGTGCTGCGGCCCTACTAAAACCGGAAAGAATGCACTTCAGCGCAGAATATCTGAAAGAGATAGGACCGGCTGGTTCCAGTGACAGCGGAGGACCAGGCTCCCCAGTTCATTTATAATTGGGATTGGAATATGGTCAATTAATATCCTTAAACCAACCAGGAAAACCAGCCATGTTAAACAAATCCTCTTTTTCCGATGCCGTCATCATGCTGACCCGTGAGGGCATGGGGTCGGCTGATACTGCACTGCAGCACAAGCTGCTCGATACCTATCTGAATCTTCTCTTAAAGAATGACACAATACCAAATGCCATCTGCTTTTATACCGAGGGAGTCAGGCTGGTGGTGGAAGGGTCTCCCCACCTGGAACAATTATCCCTGCTCGAGCAGCGCGGCGTGCGCCTGATCATTTGCTCGACCTGCCTGAATTATTTCGGACTGACTGATAAAGTGAAAGTGGGAATTGTTGGGGGAATGGCGGATATTCTCGAAGCCCAGGCCAGGGCAGGGAAGGTCATCACTCTCTAATTATTAATTTTTACATGGTATGCTCACCGGAATGAGACCGTCTCATTTATCCATCGGCAGGGGTTTTAATATCAGGAAAGACACCCAGGACCGATGGATGAAATTTACTCACAGGAAAGAGCAATCCAGGCGATGAAAGCCCGCAAGGCAGGCTCGGTCGATTCCCAGACTGGGCTTAATGAGGCTTCCCTTTCCTCCCAGGCGTTCGAGGGCCTTTTCCTCGAGCACTGGAGTTCGATCTACCGGCTGCTCGTGCGCATGACCGGGGACCCGGCCGAGGCGGAAGACCTGGCTCTCGAGACCTTCTTCCGGTTTTACCGGCAGCCGCCAAAGACCGGCGAGGGATACAACCCGGGTGGCTGGTTGTACCGGGTGGCAACCAACCTGGCGCTGCGCTCGATCCGCAGTTACAAGCATCGCCAGCATTATGAAATGGCGGCCGGGAAAGACGCCCTGGCAGATGCCCCGGAGACCCGCCCGCTCCAGATCCTGGAAAGTAAAGAGGATCACCGCCTCACCCGAATGGCCCTGGCGAAGATGAATCCCCGCCGGGCACAGATACTGGTGCTGCGCTACTCTGGCATGAGCTACAAGGACATTGCCAATATCCTGGAACTTTCACCGGCATCCATTGGTCCGCTCCTGCTGCGTGCCGAGCGTGAATTCGAGAAAGTCTACCTCGCCCTTAACGAGGAGGAAAAATGAACAAGCATTTGAACGATGGACAACTGCGCGCCGCTCTCGACCTGGAACTGGACAGGGAGGGCATGCACCACCTTGAAGCTTGTCCCGACTGCCGCAGGCGGCAGTCCCGGATCATGGCGGAGACACAGCCGGCTGCCCAAGGACTTTCCTTCCTGGCTGCACCAACCGGACAATCCGGTCCGGATGCCAGGTCTGCCCTGGTCCGTTTCCATCAACGTAACAATTCCCGAAAGGAGATTTCCATGTTTAGAAAAATGTTTGCGTCCACCAGCCTGCGGGTTGGGCTGGCGATCGTGGTCATCCTGGCGGTCGTATTTTCCTTCCCCCAGGCACGCGCGTTCGCTGGTCAGTTCTTGAACCTCTTCCGCGTCCAGCAGGTGGTGGTGGTCCCGGTCGACTTTACCGGTATCCAATCGCTGACCGGGAATGACACCCTTGGCAAACAGGTCAGCGACCTGATCGCGAGCTCGGTCACCACCCAGCAGAAGCCCGGTACACCGGTTACTGTCACTGACGCCGCCCAGGCCAGCCAACTGGCGGGTTTTAACGTGCGCGTTCCCCAGGGGATGACGCCCTCCCGTCTCAGCGTTGAAAATGCGGCTGCCTTCACCCTTAAGGTGGACGTGGCCAAGGCCCAGGCGCTGCTGAACGAATCCGGGCGCTCTGACCTGGTCCTG
The DNA here is from genome assembly GCA_963830585.1 of uncultured Chloroflexia bacterium. Taxonomy (GTDB): domain Bacteria; phylum Chloroflexota; class Anaerolineae; order Anaerolineales; family Villigracilaceae; genus UBA877. The sequence goes on from CAWHNA010000001.1 coordinate 213,419, forward strand.
CCTGCTTCGATCAACGGGGCGGATGTCTCGGTGACCATCCCTGCCAGCGTGAGCATTGCCTTCGGTACCTGCCCGGACCCGGCTGCTCCTGATACCGGGGACGGTCTTATCGGGGGCGGGTCAGCCGGACGGCGTTATCCCGACTGTGTCATCCTGGCGGAAATCCCAACTCCCACCGTGTCAGCTCCATCAGACTTGAACATCGCCCAACTCGCCCAGATCGGATTGGAATTCACAGGCATGACCAGCGACCAGGCCGCGGCTTTCACCCAAACGATCGACTGGACCTCCACCCTGGTGATCCCGCTCCCCAGGAATGCCGCCACCTATGACCAGGTGACGGTCGACGGCGTGACCGGTACGCTCATCCAGCGCCCGGCCGATGACGCACCCCAGTACGCGCTGCTGTGGGTCAAGAATGGTATCATCTATGCCATCAGCAGCCTGGGCACGAACTCCCAGCAAGCCATCCAGATGGCGAATTCCCTGCCATAACGGACAAGTATGCCGCCTGTTCCTGCGATTGAAACAAACGAATTAAGAAAAGAATTCGGCGACAACGCCGCAGTAAAATGCCTCACCCTGCAGATCCAGCAGGGTGAGGTGTTTGGATTCCTGGGGCCGAACGGAGCCGGCAAGACCACCTCGATCAAGATGCTGGTGGGATTGATCAAGCCCACCTCCGGGGCGGCCTCCCTGCTGGGAGCCCCATTGGGAGACCGCAGTACGCGCGCCCGGATCGGCTTCCTGCCCGAGCATTTCCGCTTCCAGGATTGGTTGACCGCCCGCGAATTCCTGACCCTGCACGGTCAACTCTTTGGGATGCGGCAGCCAAAATTAAACGCCCGCATCGACGAACTGCTCGAGCGGGTGGGGCTGGACGCCTTCCGCGACAGGCATCTTTCCACCTTCTCAAAGGGAATGCTGCAGCGCATCGGCCTGGCCCAGGCGCTGCTCAACCAGCCCGCCCTGGTTTTCCTGGATGAACCCACCTCGGGGCTTGACCCGGTCGGCCGCATCCTGGTGCGCGACATCATCCACGAACTGCGCGCCCAGGGCACCTGCGTCTTCCTGAACTCGCACCTGCTCAGTGAGATCGAGGTCACCTGCGACCGGGTCGCATTCATCAGCCACGGGGAGGTGATCCGCCTGCTGGAGCTGGCGTCCCTGAACACCGGTCAGATCAATGCCGTCCTGCGCGTCAAGGGGGTCAACCCGGAGTCACTACCCGGACTTTCGACCTGGGCACAGGAGGTCCGCCTCGAGGGAGACTCCCTGACCATGGTCATCCAAAATGAAGACGCCCTGCCGGAGATCAACCGCTACCTCGTTGAACACGGAGCCGCCGTTTACGAAATTTCCCCCAAGCATATTTCACTGGAAGAGCTTTTCATCGAGACAGTCGGCAAGGAGGGCGGGCTGTGAGCGCAATTTTCATCCTGGCTCGCATGACCTTCGTCCAGGCGATCCGGCGGCGTATCGTGCTGACCGGCCTGCTGCTCGGGTTGTGTTTCCTGGCTGTTTTCACGATCGGCTTCCACATGATCAATACGAGTTCCATCAGCGCGATCACGGGGACGAGCAGCACCGGGATTCAAAACATCGTTGATGCCGAACGGTCCAGCGGACTGTTCCTGGCAGGGTTGTATGCGGTCACCTTCCTGGCGATCGCCATGGCAGCCCTGCTGGGTGCGGACACGCTGGCGGGCGAGATCAACTCGGGCACCATCCAGGTCATTGTCACCAAGCCCATCCGGCGTTCGGACGTGGTGTTCGGAAAATGGCTGGGGTTTGCGGGGCTGCTGGGACTGTACCTGCTGCTCATGGAGGGCGGGACGGTACTGAGCATCCTGCTGCAGTCCGGGTATACGGCGCCTCACCTGTTGGCCGGGCTGGTACTGATCTACCTGGAAAGCCTGCTGGTGATGACCGTGGCAATGTTATTCTCCAGCCGGTTCTCTGCATTGGCCACCGGCGGGGTGGTTTTTGGACTGTACGGGTTATCCTTTATCGGCGGCTGGATCGAACAGATCGGCGCGGTGCTCAACAGCCAGACGGCGGTGAAGGTCGGCATAGTCACCAGCCTGATCATACCGAGCGAATCGCTCTGGCGCAGGGCGGCCTACGAAATGCAGTCACCCCTTTCGGGGCTGCTGGGGATCTCCCCGTTTGGAGCCAGCTCGGTCCCCAGCCTGTTCATGGTCGCATATGCCATGGTTTACCTTTTGGTTGTATTGGCTTTGACCGTCCGGGTATTCCTGAAGCGGGACCTCTAATACCTAAAAAAATTTCCTCCCGGACATTGGTAAACAATTCCGCCGTCCAAGTCTTTGCAGACTGGCGGCGGTTTCATACATATTTCCTGAACCCACTATTTGAGTTTCCGCCCGGCTAGTTTTCCCGGCTTTCCTCGCGCGCTTCTGCAAACACTTCCAGGGTTTCCTTAACCAGCCAGGCCAGGAAACCCAGCGCGGCAACATACTCCAGCCACCATAATCCAAACAGGGCATTCAAGACCAGGCCTGCCAGCACCGTTGCAGCCATGTAAGCGCAGGTCCATGAATTGGCAGCGTCTCCCGCCAGGGCGGCACTACTGATCCGCTTCGAAATCCGGCGTTTGGTCACAGCCAGCCACGGCATGACCAGCAGGGCGGCCGTAGAGATCCCAATCCCGACCGGGGAGCTCTCCGGTTTGGCATGGATGAGCAGCAGGTAAACGGACGAAATCAGTACATAAGCGCACAAAAGGCTCAAGCTGGCTGCCACCACCCAGGCTGCCTGGCGTTCCGCCTTCCGAACGCTCCCCAAGTCTCCACCCCTGTTCTCGGTGGAAAGTCGCCAAAGCAGGATCGACCCGCTGACCAGCTCGATCAGGCTGTCCACGCCAAAGGCGGTTAAGAGCACGCTCCTGGCGGCGATGCCTGCTCCGATCGAGACAGCCATCTCGACCACCATCCAGACGATGGTGATGACCTCGATTCGCACCCCCATCCTTACGTCAGTAGTTCGGGTTGCATCCATAGGGTATTTTTACAGGTCGATCTGACCCAGTTTAACTTACGCGCTTTAACGTTTGATGAGAAGTCGGGTCAACGTAAAGCCTAAACTCACCCCATTTTTCCGGTCAGGTACGCGTCGGTCAGTTCTTTTTCAGGGCGGGTAAAGATCTTCTTGGTCGACCCAAACTCGACCAATTCCCCCAACCAAAAGAGGCCGGTAAAATCTGATACGCGCCCGGCCTGCTGCATGTTGTGAGTAACGATGACAATCGTGTAATCTTTCTTGAGTTCAGCGATCAAATCTTCGATGCCGCCTGTGGCAATGGGATCGAGGGCCGAGGTGGACTCGTCGAACAGGATCACGTCCGGTTTGACAGCCAATACGCGGGCAATGCAAATCCGCTGCTGCTGTCCGAGCGAAAAGCCCAGGGCATTGGCTCGTAGATCACCCTTGACCTCTTCCCACAATACGGCGTCCCGCAGGCTCTTTTCGACGATATCATCCAAATTGGCTTTGTCCCGGACCAACCCCAGCACGCGCGGGCCGAAGGCCACGTTATCATATACGGACTGCGGGAACGGGTTCGGTTTCTGGAATACCATCCCGACCTGGCGGCGCAGTTCGGCAACATTGTAATCCGGGGCGTAGATGTCCCTGCCTTCCAACTGGATCTTCCCCTCGAGACGTGTTCCCGGGATGGTGTCATTCATCCGGTTCAGGCAGCGCAGGAAAGTTGATTTGCCGCATCCCGAAGGCCCGATCAACGCAGTGACTTTACACGGCAGGATATCCATGTTGATCCTGGAAAGCGCTAATTTTGTGCCGTAATAGAAGTCCAGGTCCGAGATGGAGAACACGGGGGTTTGGGTCACGTGCCAATTTTACACGATTCCAACTGCTGGAGCACCCCGTTATAATTTATAATCTGGTCGATGAAAGTCGCCCGTCTGACGCTGCTTATTTCGATCTTAATCCTTTCCGCTTGCCGAGGGAGCCCGGGTTCGACAACTTCCCCAGCCGGAACTTCGGCCTACATTCAAAATAAAGGCTCGGACACGATCGTCAACCTGGCACTTGCCTGGGCCGAGCGGTACCAGTCAGAACATGCAGACGTGAGCATATCGGTAACCGGGGGCGGGTCTGGAACCGGGATTGCCGCCCTCATCAACGGGACGGTGGACATCGCGAATGCCTCGCGTGCCATCACAGCCGATGAAATAAAACAGGCAAAAACCAACGGGGTCAATCCGCTCCAGGTCGTGATCTCCCGGGATGCCATTGCCGTCGTCGTTAATCCGCAGAACCCGGTGCGGCGCTTGACCCTTCAGCAGATATCCGATATCTACAGCGGCAAGATCAACAACTGGAATGGCGTCGGCGGCGATGACCGGCCCATCGTACGGCTCTCGCGCGAGACCAACTCCGGTACCCATGTTTATTTCCTGCAAACGGTCATCCGCCTGGGTGACTCCAAGAACACCACCCTGTTTTCCACCGACACCCTGCTGCTGCCTTCCTCGGAGGGCATCATCAACGAGGTGCGTCAGAATCCCAATGCCATTGGCTACGACGGTCTCGGTTATATACCGCCTGACTTGATGAACAGCGTGATCGCCGTAGCCCGGGATGCCAGTAGTCCGTACGTGCTCCCGACCATCACGACGGTTAACGACAACTCGTACCCGGTGGCACGTGACCTGTACATGTACACCAATGGGCAGCCGACCGGCGCGATCAAAAATTACATCGATTGGATCCTTTCCCCCGAAGCCCAGAAAATCGTAGCTGACCTGGGTTTCGTGCCACTAAAATAATCAACCTGGTATTTAAGCGCGGAGCTTAATGGATAAATCCTCCAATTTACGTGAAACCATCATCACCGCGGTTGTAAAGACTTGCGGTTATTCGGCGGTTGTATTTGTCGTCCTCATTTTCTTTTTTCTCCTGCGCGAAGGCCTCCCGGCCCTGTTCGAGGTTAAACTCGGCGACCTGTTAACCACGCGCTGGTATCCAATCGAGAACCACTTTGGCATCCTGCCGCTGCTGACCGGATCACTGGTCGTGACGGTGGGAGCCATGCTGATCGCCATCCCATTCGGAATAGGGACCGCGATCTTCCTGGCTGAAATTGCCCCGCGCTGGATGCGGGAAATCCTCAAACCCTGGTGGAGCTGTTGGGCGGGATACCGTCGGTGGTACTCGGTTTCCTTGGGATCCTGCTGCTCTCACCGTTCCTGCGGGTCTTCCTAAATCTGCCGACCGGTCTGACCGCCCTGGCTGGTGCGCTGCTCCTGGGCGCGATTGCCATCCCGACCACCGTTTCGATCGCGGAAGATGCATTGGACTCGGTCCCGCAAGGTTACCGGGAGGGAGCACTGGCACTGGGTGCCACCAAATGGCAGACCATCTGGCGGGTAACTCTCCCCGCGGCCCGGTCAGGTGTTTTGACCGCCCTGATGCTTGGGATCGGGCGCACGATCGGTGAGACGATCGCGGTGATGATGGTCACCGGCAACGCACCGGTGATGGCGATCAAATTGACTTCCATTCTTTCCCCTGTCCGCACCATGACAGCCACCATTGCCGCTGAAATGGGAGAGGTTGCCAACGGCAGCACCCATTACCACGTGCTGTTCTTCATTGGTCTTGTGCTCTTCCTTATATCCCTGGCGGTGAATATCACCGCTTCTTCGGTGATATTTAAATCCAGGAAACGTGCTGAAAGGGTGCTGTCATGAAACGCCGATTCAGTGCAGACCGCTTCCTTATCCAGCGCATGGGGATTTCAGTGATCACGCTGGTCGCCACCCTGACCGTCCTCCCGATCATCGCTTTGTTCGGCTATATCATTGCCAGGGGCGCTCCGGCCATCTCATGGGAATTCCTGACCGCCATGCCGAGCAATGGGATGCGTGCCGGTGGCATCCTGCCTGCCATCGTGGGTACCTTATATCTCACCCTGGGCACCGCTGTTTTTTCAGTGCCGCTCGGCATCGCCGCTGCAATTTATCTCGCAGAATACGCCAAAGAAAACTGGGTGACACGTCTCATCCGGATCGCAATCATCAACCTGGCTGGTATTCCCTCAGTAGTTTATGGACTGTTTGGTCTCGGCCTGTTCGTGCTCTTCCTGAAATTTGGCACCAGCATCCTGTCTGCGTCGCTAACTCTCTCGATCATGACCCTGCCGGTCATTATCAGCGCGGCAGAGGAAGCGCTGCGGGCTGTACCGCAGTCATTCCGGACGGTGAGTATTTCATTGGGCGGCACGCGCTGGCAGACCATCCGCAAGATCGTGTTACCGCAAGCGCTGCCCGGAATTATGACCGGGGTCATCCTCGGCCTGGAGCGCGCCGCCGGGGAGACCGCGCCGATCCTGTTCACCGGGGCGGCATTCTTCCTGCCGAGGCTGCCTGGTTCGCCCCTGGACGCCACCATGGCCCTGCCATACCACTTGTTTGTCATTTCCACGCAGGTTCCCGAAATGCCGATCCAGATCCAATATGGCACGGCCCTGGTGCTGATCATTTTCGTACTGGGCATGAACCTGGTCGCAACTATAATCCGTTCACGCGCCAGGGCAAAAAGACAATGGTGAGTCAGTAATGGCAGCCAATAAGATCATCGTTGAGAATTTGTCCTTACAATACTCCGATGGGACAGAATCCCTGCGCGACATAAATTTGGAGATCAAGGCCAACGCCATCAATGTTCTTTTCGGGCCGGCGGGTGGGGGTAAATCTTCCCTGCTGCGCTGTCTCAACCGGTTGAACGACCTGACCGAAGTACAAACAATTTCCGGCAAAATCCTGCTGGATGGCGAAAATATCCTTGACCTGAAAACGGATGTGATTGCCTTGCGCCGCCGCGTCGGGATGGTCTTTGCCCGCCCGGTGGTTTTACCGATGTCCATTCGCCAGAATCTCACCTATGGATTGGAACTGGCAGGCGAGAAGCACAAATCCAAATTGGAAGAAGCAGTGGAACGCAGCCTGAAACTGGCAGCCCTGTGGGACGAAGTCAAGGACCGCCTCGAAGACCCGGCAGTCGCGCTCTCCGGCGGGCAGCAGCAGCGCCTGTGCCTGGCGCGCGTCCTAGCCAACCAGCCGGAAGTCATCCTGCTCGACGAGCCCACCTCGGGTCTCGACCCGATTTCGACCGGTAAGGTCGAAGCGGCTTTGCAGGAACTCAAGAAAAATTACACCATTATTTTGGTCCCACACTCAGTGCAGCAAGCTGCCCGGGCTGCTGATTATGCCGCCTTCTTCCTGCAGGGTGAACTGATCGAATGGGCGGAAGGCAAGGAGATCTTTACCCACCCAAAAGCGAAGCGCACTGAAGATTACGTCGAAGGACGGTTTGGGTAGGGGCGGATATAATTCGCCCACAGGTATTCAGCATGGCAGATATGATCCTTGTTGTCGAAGACGAACCTTCTTTGCAGGAAACCCTGGTCTATAACCTCAAAAAACAAGGCTATAGCGTGGAGGCCGCCGGGGATGGACGCTCCGCGCTGGAAGCCGCCCGCCGTTTGAAGCCGGACCTGATCGTTTTGGATATCATGCTCCCCGAGCTGGACGGCTTCGAAGTAACCAAGCTTCTGAGGCGCGAGATGATCGTTCCCATCCTCATGCTGACCGCCCGCGATGAAGAAATCGACCGGGTGGTCGGGCTGGAGGTGGGCGCAGATGATTACCTGACCAAGCCTTTTTCCATGCGCGAACTGCTGGCACGCGTCAAGGCGCAGCTGCGCCGTGCCCAACTCGTTCGCGCTGAAATGGGAAAAGCCCAGGCTGAAGAAACTGCCTCACTCCTGGAAACGCTGGCATTCGGCAACCTGGAAATCAACCAGTCCCGACGCGAAGTCCTGCTGGCTGGACAGGTGCTGGCGCTCAAGCCGCAGGAATATGATTTGCTGTTGTTCTTCGCCCAGCACAAACGCCAAATGCTGTCGCGTGAGTTTCTCCTGGAACGCGTGTGGGGATGGGACTATACCGGTAACAGCCGCACAGTGGATGTGCACGTGCGCTGGCTGCGGCAAAAGATCGAAGCTGACCCGGGTTCGCCGCTCCGCATCGTCACCGTGCGCGGCGGGGGCTACCGTTTCGAGGGATAGCGGGATTTGCCGGGCGGGTTGCAGCTTCCCGTAAATAAGTTGATAGGAAGGGAAAGTACTTGAAAGCATCCGCGGGGTAAGATCATTATCATGAAAACCAAAATCGAACATTTCGCCCTCGGTCTAATTCTCGCCCCACTGGCTCCGCTGGCGGGTCTGCTCGGATTCTGGTGGAGCTCATTTGCCTTTCTCCCTGGGGAATGGATCCCTTATTGTGCCCTCGGCGGATTAGCGCTTGGCATCCTGGCGGATATCTTTATCTTAAAAAGAATGATCACCCGTGCCTACAAGCTTGGGGTGGTGTTCTGGCTGGCGGTGTTGCTGTTCTACTCCGTGGGCATGTTTGGATTTTTTATGGGGGTACCGCTCTTCCATACCGCCCTGGCAATCCCAGCCGGGTTTATCGTTGGCGGGAAACTGGCACACGAGCCGGTGGATGGAGTCCGGATCCGCAGGGCTTCGCTGCGGACGTGCATCCTGACCACCGCCCTCCTGCTCCTGGTTTGCGCGGCCTCTGCCACGGTCGCGCTGGTCAGTCCATCCACCCCGGGCGATCTGCGCGGCATGCTCGGTCTCGGTTTCGAGGTCACCCGGACCATGATCTGGGGACTGATCCTGGTCGGCGGGGCGGGTTTATTGGCGGTTAACTGGGTACTGACCGGTCTCTCCGTCCACATTTTCTATCGCTATTTAATCAAGGCGTGACATGACCTGGTTCCTGCCTGTCCTCATTGTTGTTTTACTCATAGCGCTGGGTGTACTCACCTGGCGCCTTACCGATTTGCACGGCAGGCTGGGAAGGTTTACGGGGGTCATCCGCAAGATCGCCGAAGGGGACCAGCCGGTGACCGACCTGCCGAAGGACGAACCGGGCCTGGAGGAACTCTCGAATGCCGTCACTTTATTAGCGGGGTCGGAACGGGAACGTACTATAAAGGTTGAGACCGAGCGTGCCCGGCTGGCAGCTGTCCTGGAAAGGATGACCGACGGGGTTTTGATCGCCGATGCAGACGGGCGCGTCCTGTTTTCCAATCCCGCCGCCGGGAGGCTCTTCGAGAACCCGGACCCAATCGGGCGAACGGTCGCGGAAGTCATCCGCCATTACAAACTGGTGGAAGCCTGGCGTCGCTGCCAGCAGGAGCGCGAATTGCACAGCGAGTCCGTCGAAATCCCCAACCGGCGGCTGTTCCTGCAACTGGTGGTGATCCCCGAACAGGACACCGGCGGCAGCCTGCTGCTTGTCCAGGACCTTACCCGCGTCCGGCGGCTGGAGACGGTGCGGCGGGACTTTGTTTCCAACCTTTCCCACGAACTGCGTACTCCGCTTGCCTCCCTAAAAGCCCTCACCGAAACCCTGCGCGGGGGAGCCATGCAAGACCCCAAGGCTGCAGCCCATTTCCTGGAAAGCATCGAAACCGAGGTGGATGCCATGACCCAGATGGCGGGCGAGCTGCTGGAACTGACCCGCATCGAGTCGGGTCAACTGCCGCTGGAGTTCAAACCCGTCCCGGCATATGAGCTTTTGCACACGGCAGTGGAACGAATGCAGGCGCAGGCTGTACGCGCCGGGCTGACCCTGCGCCTCGAAAGCGGGCAGGAGGAAACCGAGGTACGCGCAGACTCTCCCAGGCTTGAGCAGGTGCTGGTCAACCTCATCCATAACGCGATCAAGTTCACCAAGCCGGGTGGAGAGGTGGTCCTTTCCGCAGGGACCGAGGCGGGTTTCGTCCGGTTCTCCGTGAAGGATAGCGGAGTTGGCATCCCTGCCGACGAGCTTGAACGCATCTTCGAGCGCTTTTACAAGGCGGACCGCGCCCGTTCCAGCGGCGGGACCGGGCTGGGGCTTTCGATCGCCCGCCATATCGTGGAGGCACATGGGGGCAAAATTTGGGCTGAAAGCGTGGAGGGGAAGGGCAGTACGTTCTTTTTTACCATCCCGGTTGCCGGTTAAGAATATATGATCCCCAGCCCTGTCACGGAATGAGTGACAGGGCTTTTTTTATTTCGAACCTTTAACCGAACGTTAACCGCTTGTTTGAAAGGCCTTAAACATCCTTTGCTAGAATGTCAGCATGAAAACAAAGGAGAATCAAATGTCCAAGAAACTACTTATTATTACCTCTGTCATTTTAGCGGTCAGCTTTATTCTCAGCGCCTGCGGTCCTGCCGCTACAGCAGGCCCTCAAACTGAAATTCAGACCCAGGTGGTGGTGGTTACCGCCACCCCGGGTCCTGCTGGGTGCCACTCCGCTCCCGGCTGGATCCGTCCAGATCACCGGTGCGGGGGCAACCTTCCCGTTTCCGCTCTACAGCCAGTGGTTCTACGATTACGCTTTTGTAGATTCATCAGTTAAATTCAATTATCAATCGATAGGTTCGGGCGGGGGCATCAAGCAGATTACCAGCAAGACGGTGGATTTCGGTGCCTCGGATGCCATCCTAAATGCGGACCAGTTCACAGCTGCTCCTGGAATACAAATGTTCCCTACTGTCGCAGGTGCAGAGGCGATCGTCGTCAACCTGAAAGATGCTGACGGGAACGCCATCACTATCCCGATCAAGTTCCCCTACACCGCAGTGGCTGACATCTTCCTGGGCAAAATCACCAAGTGGAATGATCCGGTCTTAATTGCCGCCAACCCCGACATAAAATTGCCTGCAAAGGACATTATTGTTGTTCACCGCTCTGATGGTTCAGGCACAACCTATATCTTCACCGATTATCTTTCCAAGGCAAGCCCGGATTGGAAAAGCACGGTAGGAAACTCAACCTCAGTTCAATGGCCGGTTGGCCTGGGCGGAAAAGGAAACGAAGGAGTATATGGCACAGTGGCACAGAACGATGGGTCCATCGGATATGTCGAACTGGCTTATGCCATTCAGAACAAAGCCGTCATCAACCTGGTCCAAAATATTGCCGGGGAATATGTGGCTCCCTCTGCTGAGTCCACCCAGTCTGCGATCAATGACTTTGGCACCCAACTCGGTGATAAATTGGCCCTCTCGATTGTAAACGGCCCGAGTGCCGGCACGTATCCGATCGCTGGCTATACTTACCTGTTGCTCTACATGGATCAGCAGGACTGCACCAAAGCCCAAAAGCTGATCGAGTTCATACAATGGGCGTATGGCCCTGCTGGCACCAAGGATGCGACCAACCTGTCATATGTACCACTGCCCGACGCAGTAAAGCAACAAGTGCTTGCAAAATTAGGTGAAATTACCTGCAACGGGCAACCTGTAAAATAATCAAAACTCAATTCCAGCCTGGAGGAGGGCCTCCCGACCATGGAGGTCCTCCGTCCTTTTCCAGGACATGTGAGAATTGATATCCAACTCTATAATCTATCCCCTCACTATGAACGAACTGGCTGCTATCCGTTCAAGAAGGCAAATAGTTGACAACCAGGAATCGTTCTTTGATATATGCAATAAACTCACGTCCCTGCTTGTTAGTTGATCTTTTTTTTCAGGGTTATCTTCCAGTGGTGTGATTTAGATAATGCTGCTGGCGTGCGGCTGATGAGCAACCTGTGGATCCCATCGTAACTGCGATTGATGCGAAGTTGGGGTATGACCGGGGCAAGAGCGACGCCTGATCTTTGGCTGAGGAAAACAAAATTAATGATGATTACGTCATTCCGATCGGCAATTTACATAACTGTTTCTTTGTCCTGTCCGCGCTTCACGCTGATTTTGGACCGAAAGACTCAAATCAAAAAAAGTTGGAGGAATTCTGCTGGATCCAAGTTGGAGGGGATGTAATTAGGTGAACTTGCCAATCAGATCCTTAAGGAAAAACCATGATTAGAACACAACCTCTATCCTCCAATCCCCTCCTTGTCCGCCTGCGGAAATTTGTCCAGCACGGAGATCGATTTTACCGGCTGCTGCTGATCATCGCTGTTCTACTAGTATTGGCTCTGGTATTCAGCATTGGCGTAGAACTATGGAAAAATTCCGCCTTGTCCCGCCAGGCATTCGGCTTGAAATTTCTTACCTCATCCACCTGGGACCCGGCCCTGACCGATACCTTTGGAGCCCTGCCTTTCATATTAGGCACTCTCGTTACTTCCATTCTTGCCCTGCTCGTGGCGATCCCTCTGGGAGTGGGGACAGCTATTTTCCTGGCAGAATTGGCCCCTGACTATCTCCGCGGACCGCTTGGCTTTCTGGCTGAACTCCTTGCCGCCGTACCCAGCGTAGTTTTCGGCCTTTGGGGATTATACGTTTTCGTTCCCGTTTTCGTTCACCCGGCCGCAAACCTGCTCAATAATACATTGGGATTCCTGCCTCTTTTCCGAGGGCCTGTTTTCGGACCCAGCCGCCTGGCAGCGGGATTGCTCCTGGCAATAATGGTTTTTCCGACCATCACCGCGATAAGTCGTGACGTTCTACGCGCCATCCCGAACAACCAACGGGAAGCCGCCATGGCATTGGGCGCGACCCGTTGGGAAATGATTTCACAGGTGTTACTTCCTTATGGATCTTCAGGTTTGTTGGGAGCGATCATCCTGGGATTAGGCCGTGCCCTTGGGGAGACCATCGCGGTCACGATGGTGATTGGCAATAATCTCGACCTTACCGCCTCGCTCCTGCATCCCGGTTATACAATGGCTTCTGTCATCGCAAATGAATTTACCGAAGCCACCTTCGACCTGTATTTGAATGCCTTGATCGAGATCGGATTGATCCTGTTCGTTATTACCTTGCTGATCAACGTGGTTGCCCGGCTGTTGATTTGGCGTGTGGGGCGACAGTCCAATGGGGAAAAACGCTCATGAAAGTGGTATCGATTCGCTCGCGTTCCAGGCGCAAGGCAGTCAATCTCCTGATGTTAAGCCTGACAGGGGTTGCCACGCTGCTGGTTGTAACTCCGCTTGTTTGGATCCTCATATATGTGATCCACCAGGGAGCACCCGCTCTTAACTTAAAATTCTTTACACAACTTCCCACGCCAGTCGGTGTGGCTGGGGGCGGCATCGTTAATGCCCTGGTTGGTTCATTAATGACGGTGGGACTTGGCTTGTTGATCGCCGCACCATTAGGGATCCTGGTCGGGTTTTACGTCGCCACTCATCCGGACGCACCCCTGGGTCTGCTGGTTCGTTTTGGCACAGATGTCATTGCAGGTGTGCCCTCGATCGTAATGGGGATTTTCGCTTATACGTTGATCGTTCTGCCCCAGCGCCATTTTTCAGCCTTCTCGGGGGGCGTAGTGCTTTCCTTTATTATGGTTCCGATCATCACCCGTACTACCGAAGAAATGGTCCACCTTGTGCCTGCTTCCATCCGGGAAGCCTCCCTGGCGCTTGGCGCAGCGGAATGGAAAACGACAATTTCGGTCATTTTGCCCGCTGCTTTAAATGGAGTTGTTACCGGTGCAATGCTGGCGATTTCGCGTGCCGCTGGTGAGGCTGCACCCATGCTTTTCACTTCATTCGGCAACCCATTTATGAACACTAATTACAGCCAGCCAGTGGCAACTTTACCGCACACCATCTTTGTCTATGCCATTTCTCCCTACAACGACTGGCATGCCAAAGCCTGGGCGACCGCGCTTGTCCTGATCAGTCTCATCCTTATATTAAATATCCTGGCGCGCTTGATTATCTGGTGGCGTACCCGGGCTTTGGGCACAATCAAATAATAAAGATCACTAGTCAGAAATACACAGATTGTTGAAAACCGAAAAGGCATTTCATGATGACCAAGCAATTAGTGACTCAAACTAAGCAAGAGACAAATGGCGACATGCCGATCAAGATGGAAACCAAAAATCTCGAGGTTTTCTACGGAAAATTCCAAGCCCTCAAGGAAATCAATTTGGAGGTGCGCGCCAAACAGATTACCGCCATCATTGGTCCCTCAGGCTGCGGTAAGTCCACCCTGCTGCGCTCTTTTAACCGGATGAATGACCTGACGCCCGCCTGCCGGGTGAACGGTGAAATCATGCTGGATGGGGAGAACCTGTATTTCCCCGGCGTGGACGTGGTGGATATCCGCCGGCGGGTGGGGATGGTGTTCCAGCGCCCCAACCCGTTCCCCAAGTCCATTTTCGATAACGTTGCTTATGGCCCGCGGCTTTACGGCGTCCACCGCAAGGCAGACCTGGAAGGGATCGTGGAAAACAGCTTGAAAGCTTCGGCCCTTTGGAACGAAGTGAAGGACAAGCTCAACCAGTCCGGGTTGTCCATCTCGGGCGGACAGCAGCAGCGCCTATGCATCGCGCGTGCCCTGGCGGTGGAACCCGAAGTCATCCTGATGGACGAACCCGCCTCAGCCCTTGATCCCATTTCCACCCTCAAGATCGAGGAACTGATGCAGGAACTAAAAAAGAATTACACCATCGTCATCGTCACCCATAACATGCAGCAGGCGGCGCGCGTTTCGGATTACACGGCCATGATGATGATCGACGAAACGCGCGCCGGGCACCTCATCGAATTCGACCACACCAACACGATCTTTACCCGCCCGAAAGACAAACGCACCGAAGACTACGTCACCGGACGGTTCGGATAATTATCCAAGGCGGCCTCACAGGTGTTGGACAGGTAAATTCATGAGAACCGAAAATGGTTATAATAGGCAAGCAGCACCCAGGAGCGACGGTCCAGATGCGAAAAACTTTTGAAACCGAAATTCAACAACTGAAGGATGAAATGCTCCTGCTGGGGAGTATGGTGGAACAGCAGATCCTCGGCTCTGTGGAAGCGCTCAAGAAACGCGACACGGATGCCTCCCGCCGCATCCAGGAGACCGACCTGGAAGTCAATGCCAGGCGCTACGCCATTGAGGAACAGGTGATGATCGTCATCGCCACCCAGCAGCCGATGGCGCACGACCTGCGCCTGCTGGCGTCGATCCTGGAAGTCAGCGGCGAGCTGGAGCGCATGGGGGATTACGCCAAGGGCATTGCCACCGTCAGCATCCGCATGGCTGACCAGCCGCTGCTTAAACCCCTGATCGACATCCCGCGCATGGCGGAAAAGGGTGTCGACATGCTGCACCGCGCCCTGACGGCTTTCACGAAAGAAGACGTGGAGACCGCCCGGTCCATCCCTGCGGAAGATGATGAAGTGGACGAGCTTTACATCCAGATCTATCATGAGTTGATGATGTTTGTCATCCAGGACCCGAAAACCATCGAGCGCGCCAACTGGCTGCTGTGGGTGGCGCATAACCTGGAGCGCCTCGCAGACCGCGTCTCCAACATCTGCGAACGGACTGTCTTTACTGCCACGGGCGAGATGAAAGAGTTGGAGCAGACAAAAATCAATCGGGAAGTACCAAAACTTACCCAATAAGAGTTGGAAGATTTCAATCTATTTTCCAGATCTTATTAAATGCAGACTTCCGAAGTTTCATAACTTCGGAAGTCTTTTTGCTTATCATGCTAGTTGTTTTTGAATTTAGAGCACTACAGCAGCCTGTCGCCACCATCCACTGAGTCGGAGCGGAAAGTGGCAGCCGCGGCTCTGGCGGTTATGGCGGGCGGCTTCACCCACCACCAACCCCACCTCCACGGCGTTGCGCAAGCCGATGAGTCCGTCGCTCAACTTGGTCTTGCGGTAGAAGGTCTCGATTTCGTTCTGCATATGGCGCAGTTCGCGTATGGCACGCGAGAGCCGGTCGCCGGAACGGACCAAGCCCACGTAATGCCACATGATATTCTGGATGGTCTGCATATCCCCCTGGATGAGCGCCGGGTCGGATTCCTGGGTCAGGTTCGATTCGTCCCAGGCAGGCACGTCGTCGCGGGTCGGGATGGCAGACGTCGGGTTCGCCGCGAAGCGCGCTTCGATGTCGCGGGCAGTGCGCGTCCCCCACACGAGCCCTTCCAGTAAGGAGGTCGATGCCAGGCGGTTCGCCCCGTGCAGCCCGGTGCAGGAGACCTCGCCGACCGCGTACAGGTTGGCGATGCTGGAGCGGCCCCACTCGTCCACCGAAACTCCCCCGCAGAAATAGTGGGCAGCCGGGACGACCGGGATGGACTCGCGGGTGATGTCGATGCCCACCCGTTTGCATTCCTTGTAGATATTGGGAAAGCGCTGCTTGATCTGCGCAGCTGGCATGTGCGTGGCAATGTCCAGCAGCACGTAGGAGTAATCGTGGGCTTCCATTTCGGTGTGGATGGCACGCGCCACCACGTCGCGCGGCGCCAGGTCTTTCCACTCGGGGGAATATTTATCCATGAAGGGGCGGCCTTCGGGGGTAAGCAGAACGGCGCCTTCGCCGCGCACCGCCTCACTGATCAGGAACCCTTCCGCCCCCGGCACCGATAAGGCGGTGGGATGGAACTGAACGTACTCGGCGTTGATGATGCGCGCCCCGGCCCGCGAGGCCATTGCCAGCCCGTCTCCGCGCGCGCCCGGAGGGTTGGTGGTGTTCCGATAGATGCGCCCGATCCCGCCCGTGGCAAGCACGGAGACAGCCGCCAGCGTGCGGTGGATGGATTTTCCCTTGCGGTCAAAGACGTACGCGCCGTGGCAGGCGATCGGTTCGTAGGCTGCCAGCGGGTCACGTGCGTGATGGGGATAGGTGATGAGGTCGACCGCGGTGGCTTCGGTTAACAGCTCCACGTTCGGGCATTTCCGCAGGGCAGCCACCAGCCCGTCCATGATGGCCCGCCCAGTCCCGTCCCCCACGTGCAGGATGCGCCGTCGTGAATGCGCGCCTTCCTGCCCAAACTCAAGATCGCCATCCTTTTCGCGGTCAAAAGCGATACCTGCCGTTCCGATCAGGACTTCCTGGAGCAGGGCTGGTCCCTCTTCGGCCAGGATGCGTGCCGCACTGGGCAGCGAGGCCCCCGCACCCGCTGCCAGGATGTCTGCAACCAGCAGGTCGGCACTGTCATCCTGCCCGCGCCCGATGATCCCGCCCTGGGCGTAACGTGAGTTGGACTCGTGCGGGTCCGGATCACGCGTGATCAGGATGATGCGCCTGCGCGGGTTCTGGGCGAGTTTTAAGGCAGCCGTGGCTCCGGCAATCCCGGAACCGATGATGAGTACGTCGGTGGTTTTCATGTTTTATTGAAGTAACGACTTAATCCGCTGCCTGAGGTTCATTGGGCAATAACAATTTCATTGGTTTTATATCACCCGATCTTGATCATTCTATCCACCGCCCGGAAGGCTTTCACCCGGATTTCCTCCGGCACATCGATCACGTAGCGGTTGAACTTGAGGGCGTCTCGCGTATCTTCCATCGTGATCATATTCATGTGAGGGCAGCGGACCATGCATAAACGCAGCATATCCTTCTGCGGGTTGGCTGCAGCCACGTTGTCACCCATGGCACACTCGGTCAGCAGCAGGTAGTGGGGAGCCTGGGACTGCTGGACGTAGCGGATCATGGCATTGGTTGAGCCGGAGAAGTCCGCTGCAGCCGTGACCTCGGGACTGCACTCCGGGTGAGCCAGGATGACCACATCCGGGAACTGCTCCCGCACGGTCTCGATATCCTTGAGCGTAAACTTCTCGTGCACTTCGCAGCGCCCGCGCCAGCCGATGAGCTGGTAATCCAATTCACCCGGCATTTCGTTTCCCGCCGCTTTTTCCACCTGTGGTCCACCTGACGGGAAAATGATATGCTTCCCGGTCTCGCGCGCCACGTTCTTTGCCAGGTACTCATCCGGCAGGAAGATGACCGTGTCGGCATGCAGCGAATCGACCACGGCCGCCGCGTTGCTGGAGGTGCAGCAAATATCGGACTCGGCCTTTACGTCCGCGTAAGTATTCACATAGGTCACCACCGGCACGCCCGGGAATTTTGCTTTCAGACCGCGCACGTCCGCGGCTGTAATGGATTCGGCCAGGGAACAGCCTGCCCTGGCAGCCGGCAGGAGCACGGTTTTGGACGGGTTCAGGATCTTGGCAGTTTCAGCCATGAACCTGACCCCGCAAAAGACGATGATATCCTTGTCGGTCTGGGCGGCTTTCCGGCTGAGGTCGAGCGAATCACCGGTGAAATCCGGGATGGAATTGAACAGGGCCGGTTCCATGTAATTATGGCCCAGGATGACGGCGTTGCGCTGCACTTTGAGCTCATTGATCTCCACCGCGATCTCGGCTTTGTAGCGCAGTTCCACGTCGGGGACGATCCCGTTCAGCTTGGCTTTCATTTTTTCGTACATTTCATCTGCGTTCATCAATAACTCCTTACCAGTAATCTGCCAGGGAAATTGATTGTACCCGGGCAGGAACCCTTTGCCTTAACCGAGATAATCAAAACTCACATCGAAGACTTTGGCTGAATGGGTCAAAGCCCCGACTGAAATAAAATCCACGCCCGTCTCGGCAATTTTTCGGACGGTTTCAAGGGTCACGTTCCCGCTGGCTTCCAGCTTGGCGCGGCCTGCGGTCACCCGTACTGCTTCAGCCATGTTTTCGAGGGTCATATTATCGAGCAGGATGCGTTCCACTCCGCAGTCCAGGGCTTCGCGCACATTCTCAAGCGTTCGGGCTTCCACTTCGATCACGAGCCCTGCCGCGCCCACGCGGGCGCGAGAGATCGCAATGGTGATGGACCCGGCAAAGTCTACATGGTTGTCTTTGATCAGCACCATATCGTAGAGACCGATGCGGTGGTTCTGTGCACCGCCGCGTCTCACTGCCAGTTTATCGATCAGGCGCAGCCCGGGTGCGGTCTTGCGCGTGTCGAGGATGACCGCTTTCGTCCCGGCCACCGCTTCCACGAAACTGTGCGTCAGCGTGGCGATGCCTGAGATCCGTCCCAGCAGGTTGAGTGCGGTCCGTTCAGCGGTCAGCAGGCTGCGTGCATGCCCGGAGACCAATGCCAGCACCTGGCGGTTTGTCACCCGGCTGCCTTCCTCAACCTGGGGCCTGAAATCGACTTGTGAGTCGCCCATCAGGTAGACCGCCTGAGCCACATCCAGCCCGGCGATCACTCCTTCCTGTTTTGCGATGATCTGGCCGCGCATGTTTGCTTCGGGAGGCACAATGCTGTTCGTCGTTGCATCTCCCACGCCCACGTCTTCAGCCAGGGCGGTGCGAATGGTTGCCAGGATTTCCCTTGAGAGTTCATTACCAGTTGTCATTGGATGTACTCTATCGCCTTTTGGGTATTTTTGTCAAGGAATGGGCAAGTGGTCAAATGAAATTCCAACTTTGTTAATTTCCCTTGCAATAGGGCTCTTTTCGGGTATACTCCTGAAATTAATCGTACTCTAATATTCCAAGGAGAAATCATGAATAAAAAAGTGTACTTCGCTCTGGCGGTCCTGGTCCTCGCCGCCCTGGCTTGCGGTATCAACACCGTTCCCACCCCCACACCCACCGGTCAGGCACCCGTTATCATTAACCCTCAGCCAACCACAGGCGGGGGGATTGTTCCGCAACCCACCACCCCGGGCGAGAACAATGGCGCTCTCCAGGTCCTGTTCCAGGACGATTTTTCCAACGTCAATAGCGGCTGGGACCGGTCTCATAATGATTATGGTTTGACCGACTATGAGAACGGCGGGTACCGGATCAACGTCATCCAGGCCAACGCCTTTTTCTTTGCCAACCCTTACCAGTCCTTCCAGAACGATGTCCACATCGAAGTGGACGCCACCAAGATCGGTGGTCCGGATGACAATGCCTTTGGGGTGCAGTGCCACTACCAGGACGTGGATAATTACTATTTCTTCTACATCAGCAGCGACGGCTATACCGGGATCGGGATCGACAACGCTAAGACGAAAACCATCATTTCTTCATCTGATGGCAACCTGGTCAGCGACTCGAACATCCTCCAGGGTGCAGCCACCAACCATATCCGCGCCGATTGCATCGGGACCAGCTTGACCCTGTACGTCAACGGGACTCAAATTGCCCAGGCGACTGACAGCACATTCACCGGCGGCGACGTTGGCTTGATCGCCAAGACCTTTGATACTGCCGGCACCGACATCCTGTTCAAAAACTTCGTCGTCTTAAAACCGTAAGCCGTTCCACCAGCATTTCCGCTCCCGCAGGTCAACCTTGCGGGAGTTTTTTTATCCCAGGGGAAGCTCATTTTCAGGATATTCCGCCTATCCAATCCCTGCGCTTTGTTACTCAAAATTAATCCCGATGGGAGTATCATGTATTCACCCGAACACCCTTTTTGGAGGACATTATGCGCGACCTGACCATCGAGATCCTCGAACTGATCCGCCGTACTTCAACGGACCTGCCGCAGGACGTGGAAAAGCAATTGCACCTTGCACTTGAAAGAGAAGCCCCGGGCTCGGCAGCACGCGGCGCGTTCGAGACCATCCTGAAGAACGTGGAACTATCCCGAAAAAATTCAACCCCGGTTTGCCAGGATACAGGCACACCCATCTTTTACGTGAAGTACCCGGCTGGTTGGAGCACGCAGAACCTTAAACAGCAGATCCGCACTGCCCTGGCTGAGGCTACCCGCAAGGCTTATATGCGTCCCAATGCCGTGGACGCGGTCACCGATAAGAACAGCGGGAACAACCTGGGCGGCGACGATTTTCCATACATCCATTTCGATGAGGTCGAAGGCGATGAATTATCGATCGAATTAATGCTCAAGGGCGGAGGTTCCGAGAACTGTGGAGCGCAATACTCGCTCCCGTATTCCGGCAGGGTGGGCGAAACCACCTTCCAGGCCGGGCGAGATTTGGCAGGGGTGCGCAAGGTTGTCTTGGATGCCGTCTATAGAGCCCAGGGTCAGGGCTGCGCCCCCGGTATCCTGGGTGTTTCCATCGGCGGTGACCGGGGCACCGGGTATGTCAAATCGAAGGAAGTGCTATTGGAACCGATCGGGACGCGCAACCCGGACCCCAAGCTGGCCGACCTGGAAGAACGCCTGACCGGTGAAGCCAACCAGCTTGGAATTGGAGCGATGGGTTTTGGCGGCAAAACGACCGTGCTCGACACCCGCATCACCGGGCTTTCCCGCCTGCCAGCCTCTTACTTCGTCACCGTCTCGTATATGTGCTGGGCTTACCGGCGGCGCACGATGACCGTCCGGGGCGAAGAGATTACCTACCAATGACTGGCAGGGGCACACTACCTTGTGTCCTTCCGGAAGGATAGCTCATGCGTGCAATTAACATTCCCATACCAGACGAAACCATCCTCAGCCTGAAGGTGGGCGAGCCGCTGACCTTGAGCGGTGTGATGATCACCGGTCGGGACGTGGTCCATAAATGGCTGATCGAAACCTTTATCAAAAAGACGCGGGCTCCCCATGGTGAAGACCTGCAGGTTTATGAGGCGCTCAAGCCGATCTTGGCGGGCGGCGTGATCTATCACTGCGGACCGGTCGTTTCGGGGCTCGAGAGCAAGCAGTACAAATTTGTCGCCGCCGGTCCCACCACTTCCATCCGCGAGGAACCGTACCAGGCTGATGTGATGAAACACTTCAACCTCAAAGGTGTGATCGGAAAGGGCGGCATGGGTGCAAAAACGCTTAAAGGCTGCCAGGAGGTGCCGGCGGTATATTTTCATGCCATAGGCGGCGCGGCCACCCTGATCGCCCAATCCGTGACGACCGTGCTGGGCGTTTACAAACTGGAGTTTGGTGTGCCTGAAGCGATCTGGGTGATCGAGGTCAAGGATTTCCCGGTGGTGGTGACCATGGATGCCCACGGTCACAGCCTGCACGAGGCCGTGGAGAAAAGCTCGGCCGGGGTGCTGGCGGACCTGCTGGCAAAACAATAAAAAAGGAACCCGTTTTCAACCAGGAAACGGGTTCCTTAGCGATTCGGACGATAACGGGTCTACGGTTCCCAGGCAAAATGGATCAGCGCGAAAACAAAAGGCTGACCTTGGTAATACTCAACCCCCACCAGCCAGTAGCGAAAGTCCAGGTCAATGCCGGGGGTGCCGGGTTTATAAACCGTATAGAAGTTGACGTTGGTGTATTCAAGCGGCCACGGGTTTGTGCCGTATTGCGCGGCTGTACCGAGCGAGTTGCAGGTCAGCGTCTTGCCGGCGTTGCTGAAGACTTCCTGCAGCCAGGGCAGCACCTTCTCGTGGAATGAGCCGCGCGTATCCAAACCGCTGGCAGGGGCTGAGCCCCAGTTATGCGAATAAGTGCTGTCAAATACCCAGCGGGCATCGCTTGGTTTGAAGGTATGGGGGATGCCGTTGCGCCACAGATAAACGGTCATGCCGTGCGCAGGGCTGACCAGCGCGGACAGTAACTCGCCATTCGATGTTGTAAGGGCTGTGCCGAAATTCGCTAGCATCGTGGTAACCTTGCTGTCACTGCAAAAATCGGTGGAAGCTGCGTACTCGGTCAGGAATTTGGAGTTGACCCAGCCCGTCCCGCCGCCCGGGTCCTGGACCTGCACCCATAGGTCGCTGCCTACCATCGAGGACGGACCGGTACGCACGACGTTAACCGCTGTCGAGGGGAAGGACCCAGTGATCGGATAACCCGCTCCGGCGCCGGTGTGGATGCTCAGCACCTCTCCGGGGGCGATCTGGATCACTCCATACGATCCGTTGGATGGTCCGGGGATAACCCCGCTGGGTGGGGTGGGTGTGAATTCTACTGTCGGGGTGGGTACACTGCTGGTGGGGAGAAAACCGGAGGTGGGGGTTGGCACGCCCAAGGTGGGGGTGGGGATAGTCCGAGTGGGTGTTATGGACGTGGAGACGGTGAGAGTGGGCACGCTGGAAGTGGGAACGGCGGGAGTGGGCGTTAAGTAAATGGGGACGGTGAGCGTGGGCACGGTGGGTGTGGGACCAACCCAGGTGCCGGTGGGCAAATAAGCCGTGGGGGAAGGGATCATGACCAGGGTCGGCAGTGGAGTTTGGGCCGCGCGCGGCATGTTACAGCCTGTCAGGGCGCCCAGCAGGACCACGCCGATCAACGCAAAAATAATCTTTTTCATAAGATCCTTTCGATTAAATTAATTTTATCACGTCATTTCCAGTTGGAATGGCAGGCGGGTCACCCTTTCGATCCAAGCCGTGACCAGTCAGGGACCTGCGCGGCGGCGGGGAACTGAGGCTGGAGGCCGGCCTTGTTGTGGATTTATGCCGGGATTTCCCTGTACAGGAACCAGTGCCCGAGGCGGTCATCCACATCCTTGATCGCCCGGTCATAGTAAAGGTCAAAGATTTGACCCGTGTCGGTCCGCACCCTGAAATAAAAGCGCCCCACTCCGAGGGAACCGCGTTCTGCCGCCACCGACGCATGTGCCGGGCGCATATTGCGTGCCATCCTCCCCCGCCGGGTGAAATCGTGCCACTCGGATAATTTTTCCACCACCCGGTAAGGACGCCCATGCCAGGTAAATCCGTCGGGGCATGGTGGTGTTTTCTGGCGGGCGGGTTCCTGGTCGAAATGAATTTCGATTTCCTCACCGATGAAATGCAAAGCAGTTTCGTCCATAACGTGTCCGGTCCGGCTGTCTATCCAATGGGATAAATATATCCTGGTTTACGGGTGTAAAGTGGGTTCGGTGTCCCGGGTTTCATCCTTGTCACGGCTCCCGAGGGCAAACCATAAAAATCCCCCGCGGCTGCAGGGGAGGTTTCTCACACACTGGTTTTTATCTTGGTCAGCAGGGACAGGTAATCATTCCTGTTGGGCGGATTCAACGCCAGGATCGTTTCAAGGACGCGGATGGCTCCTTCCCGGTCGCCGCCTGACAGGAGGATATTGCCAAGGGCATCCAGTTGGGTCACCGCCTCCGGGATGCGGTCCGCCTGCCGGTATTCCTCCGCCAGGGCGCGCCGCAGGATGCCCTGCTTGGGATTTTCCTTGATCATTTCTTCAAGGAAGGGGATCACATCCATCCGCTTTCCGCTGCTTTCCAGGTGGGTCAGGAATCCATCCAGCTCAGCGGTTGCCTGGGGGAGTTGGTTGAGGTGGATATTCAGCTCGATCAGGCTTTTACGCACGCTGGCATCGTTGGGTTCGAGCGTACGAAGTTGTTCATAGATGCGCAGGGCCTGGCGCCAATCCAGCCGCTGCATGTCGATATCGACCATGCGGCGCATCAGTTTGACGCTCCAGGTGGGGTTGGCCCCGTCCTGTTGGGCCAGGTGCAGTGCAGTGGTGTAGGTCTTGCGCGCCAGGTCCAGTTCAGCCAGGCGGTAGTAAATATTGGCCAGTTCGATATACTCGCCAACGGCTTCATCCACCATCCCGTGTGCTGCCAGCAGGTCGATGAGACGGGTGCGTACGGTCATGTCCATGGGGGATACCTGGATGATTCGCCGCAGGAGGGTCACTGCCTGCGAAGCTTCCCCGCGTACGTTGTAGGCGTCCGCCACCACGGAATACTTGCTGACGGCATCCTGGGTGCGTCCATCCTGTAACAAAAGGTCGCCCACCAGGGTGTGCAGCGGCAGGAAGGTGGGGGCGTACCTGAAAGATTCAAAGGCTTCGTCCATGGCAGTGCGCAGATGACCGGCGCGTGCCAGGGTTTTGACCTTCCCCATGGCTTCGATGACCTTCCCGCTCTGGGCTTGCGCCAGGATTTCTCCGAGCGGCATGGGTGGGACCCCTTCCTCTGACTTTGGCAGCTGCTCACGCGCCGTGAGCATGGTTGTGCGCCAATTCGGCCGCAGCAGGATTTCCCTGACGTTGTCGCACACTTGTTCCATGGCAGGTGTATCGGTCTGGTGGGACTGGGCTTCGATCAGCGGCTCATACAACTGGCGGATCCCATCCGCCTGGTCGGGGGGGACCACCTGTGAGTCTGCGATTTTGAGCGCTTCCAGCGATTCAGTCACTGCCTGGAGAAGTTTCCCTGACTGCCGCTGGACATGCGCCAGCAGGATATGCCCGCCCAATGCATAATCCAAATCTTTGACAGCGGTTTGCAGGTGAACCCGGGCGTCATCCCATTTTTCCCCTTTTGCCCGCAAATATCCGAGATCGAAGGAAATGGCTGGGTCTGCATACCCGGCTGCCAGCGCTTTTTCCAGTTCCTCGGCTGCCTGGTCTTCCTGGTCGTTTGATTGGAAGTCGATCGCTTGCCCGATGCAAAGCATGATATTAGCACGTTCGTTTATCAGTGGATCCTGGTCAGCCAGGTGTGGAGAAATCACCTGCAGCGCAGGCTTGGGTGCCTGGAGATTGCCAGCCGCGTCGGTCAGGTCGAACAGGATCGCAGCCATGCGGGTAAGAGCTTGTTTGCGTGCCTCTTCCACGGGGTCGAGACCGGTATCGGTAATCTTGGAGGATTCCTGTCGCTTCCCCTGCTCCAAAAGGAGGGCATCGCCTGACCCCGCAGGCAGGGTCGGTTTGGGCAGCAGCTCCCCGCTCTGCAGAAGGATCTGCGCCTGGTGTGCCTCCGTGCTGTCGGGATCCAGGCTGAGCGCCCGCCTCACGATTTCCCTGGTTTTCTCCGAGTTTCCGGTGCGCTGCACCAGGCTGGCCATCATCAGGTATTCTGCCGATGCCTTCTGGGTGTGACCCAGTCTTTCGTGAACCATCGCCAGGTAGGAATGGGCAGTGATATGTTCGGGGTCCAACCGGGTGACGCGCTCCCAGTTGATCAGCGCCTTTTCCGCATCCTGGTTCTTGATATAAAGTTCGGCAGCCTTCAAAAATGATTGGACGGCCTCCTGGGTGTTCCCAAGGCGGGCGGAAATCTGCCCGACATTTTCCAGCGGGACCGGGTCGTTGGGCGCGGACTGGGCGGCTTTCTGGTACACCTGGAGCGATTCGTTGAACTGCTGGAGTTCGAACAGGGCCAGCCCCAGGCTGGAGAGCGCCTTGGGGTTGTCCGGGAATTCTTCGAGGGCTGTCCGGTAGGCCGCAGCCGCCTTGTCCCATTGCTGATCCCAGGCCACCGAATGGCCCATGTTCATCGCTTTCTGGAAAAGATCTTCGCGTCCTGCCATCGAAATCCTTGCTGAAATTTTATGCCAGCGGCTTTAATTCGTCCCAGTTTGTGCCCCAGCGTGCCTCGGTGGTGAGGGGGATGTCGAGCTTGAAGGCATTTTCCATGGTGTCCCTGACCACCCGCACCAATTCATTCAACTCGGACCTTTGACATTCCACCACCAGTTCGTCATGCACCTGCAGGAGCATTCTGCCATGCAGCCCCGCCTGTGCCAACGCGGGTGGGATATTGATCATGGCGATTTTCATTATATCAGCAGCGGTCCCCTGGATGGGGGCATTGATGGCTTCGCGTTCCTCGCGGGCCCTTACCACCTGGTTCACACTGCCCTTCAGGTTGGGGAAGTACCGCCTCCGCCCCAGCATCGTCTCAACATATCCGTTTTGGGTGGCTTCCTTGCGGATCCCGTCCAGGTATTTTTTAACGCCCGGGAACTGTTTGAAATACGCTTCGACAAAATCCTGGCTTTCAGCCAGGGTCAACTCGGTGGTGCGCGTCAGGCCGAAAGCCGACATGCCGTAGATCAGGCCGAAGTTGATCGCCTTGGAATGGCGGCGCATTTCCTTGGTTACTTTTTCAAGCGGGACCCCGTAAATGGCTGCCGCGGTGGTGGCATGGATATCCTGCCCGGCGCGGAATGCGTTCAGCATGGCCTGGTCGCCTGCCATGTGCGCCACGATGCGCAGCTCGATCTGCGAGTAGTCCAGGGATACCAGCACGTTGCCGGGTCCCGCCAGGAAGCCCCGTCTCACACGCCGCCCCAGGTCGGTGCGGGTGGGGATGTTCTGCAAGTTCGGGTCGGAGGAGGACAACCGCCCGGTCACGGCGGTGGTCTGGCTGAACGAGGTGTGCACCCGCCCGTCTTCCGGGTGAATTTGCAGGGGCAGTGCATCCACGTAGGTGGATTTGAGCTTGGTGAGTTCGCGGTATTCCAGGATCATGTCCACCACGGGGTGCTGTCCGCTCAACTCATCCAGCACGCCGGCAGCAGTTGAGTAGTGACCGGAGGCGGTCTTGCGACCTTTATCCGGTGGGGAAAGCTTCAGCACCCCGAAAAGCACGTCGGAGAGCTGCTGGGTTGAATTGAGATTGAAGGGTTTACCCACCGCCGCGTGCACCTGGTCTTCGAGCTTGGTGATCCGGCCGCTGAGCTCCTTCGAGAATTTGGCAAAAAAATCCTTATCGAGGGCGATTCCCGCCATCTCCATATCGGCTAATACCGATATGAGCGGGATCTCGATATCGAGGAACAGCTTCCATAATTTAGGGACGCGCTTGAGTTCTTTTTCCAGGACGGGATGCAGCCGCAAAGTGGTCTCGGCGTCCGCGGCAGCATAAGGTGCCGCATCGGCGATGGCCACCTCCGCCATCGATAGCTGGTTTTTGCCTGTCCCGATCAACTGCTCGATATGGGTCATGCTCTCGCCCAGCCGCACCTCGGACATGTCTTTCAACCCCAGGTGGCGGGTGGAAGGGTCCACGACCCATTCGGCGATCATGGTATCGAAACCCAGCGGTTCCGCGCGCAAGCCGTTGCGTGCCAGCATGATGAAATCATATTTGAGGTGATGACCTATTTTCGGGATGCCGGCATCGGTCATAGGACCACGCAGCGCCGCGATCACCTTTTCGAGCGGCAGCTGCTTCCCGGTGTTGTGTCCCACCGGGATGTAATACCCTTCCCCGGCTTTCACCGCCAGGGATATTCCCACCAGCCTGGCGGTCATCTCGTCGGTTGACGTGGTTTCGGTGTCGAACGAGATGACGGAGGCTTTTGCAAGGGCTGCAGATAATGCCGCCAGGCCCGCCGCTGAATCCACTACAATGACCTTCAGCTTCCCGCTTTGCGGGTGGGGTTCTTTTAGCGGGACGGGAGCCGGGGCTGCGGCGTCGCTGAAAAGGCTCATTTGCTTGTTCCCGGCGGATGCCTCGGTCGAGGCGCCGGTTATTTTCTTGAGTTTCTCGATCAACGTGCGGAATTCCAGTTGGCGGAATAGTTCCTCCACCTTGGCCGGTTCGAACACATCCGGGCGGGCCTGCTCCAGGTCGATCGTTACGGGCAGATCGGTCCGGATGGCAGCCAGCTTGTAGCTCATGTAAGCGGATTCTTTTCCCGCCTCCAGCTTGTTGCGCCAGCGCGGTTCGATCTCGTCCAGGTGGCTGTAAATATTGTCCAGCGTCCCGTATTTTGCCAGCAGGTTCTCAGTGGTCTTTTCACCCACACCGGCCACACCGGGGATGTTATCCGACTTGTCCCCGACCAGGGCTTTGTAATCCACCACCTGCTCCGGGCGGACGTGCAGTTTGTCGAGCACATCCTGGGGGGTGATGAAGTTCTTGTCGTCCCCGGCCAGGTAAACGATGGTGCGCTCGTTGACCAGTTGCAGCAGGTCGCGATCGCCGGTGATGATCTTGACGCCCAGCCCCTGTTTGGCTGCCCAGCCTGCCGCGGATCCGAGCACATCATCCGCTTCGAAACCTTCCATTTCAAGGCGCGGGATGTTGAAAGAATCCACCATCTGGCGGATGCGCTCGATCTGGGGACGCAAGTCCTCGGGCATCTTGGCGCGGGTTGCCTTGTATTCGGGGAAAATCTTGTCCCGGAAGGTCTTGCCGGTGTCGAAGGCAACCGCCAGGTAATCGGGTTTTTCCTGCTCCAAAATGCGCAGGAGTTCGCGGGCGAATCCGTAAATACCCGCAGTGGGTTCGCCGCTGGAGGTCAGCCAGCGCTGGCTTGAGCCGCCCGCCGTCAGGGCGAAATACATACGGTAAGCCAGTGCATGGCCATCAATTAAGTATAAGGTTGGGGGCACTTTTTTTCCGTGGGAGGCGGGTTAACAGGCCGCCGGTTTCCAAACCATGAATGAATTTAACGGTTGTTGAGTTGAAAGATCCCCTGCCGCTGGCGTGTCTGGTTAATAAAATCCTTGATCAACTGCGCCGGAGGCGGCTGGGAACCTCCCATGATGAGATAGCCAGGCGCCCAAAAATCCCCGGAAGGGTTCTCTTTTTTGAAGTACGGGAATTCGGAGAATATTCTTTCGGAGGTGTGTTGGCGCAGGATGCGCATCAGGTAAGCAGGAGATGTGGCAGGCGGTACGTTGACGATCCACTGCAGGTGTTCGGGTCTGACTGAAATATATTCGAGCCGCCAGGCGAAGGCGATGCAGATATGCGGCACCCATTCCCCCAGCCGGTCCAGCAGCTCGCCGGTCATGTGATGCTGGGGGAAACGCGGCAGCAGCAGGCAGGCATAGTCCAGGTTGTAGACTGCGGGATTAACCGGCTCCAGGACGATCTTGCGCGCCACTTCGGTTTCCGGGGCGGGCGTCGTTCCCACATTGGTCTCCGGGACTGGTTCGGGTTTGCGGGTTCTAACTTTCCGGGTGACTTCCTGTGATTGAAGGGTCTCTTCCGCAGGGGCGGTCAGAGACTCACCCTGGTCGGTGTCAACCAGGAACCTGAAACGATCTGCAGGGCTCGCCTGGGGACTTAATTGTGGAATGGGGGCATCCCGCACGGGGGCGGTTGTGTTGAAATTCTTCCCGGGCGCCTGCTCGGAGGGTCCGAAGTCGTATCCAGACCCAACCGGGAGGTCCAGGCGCGGCGTGCGCGACGGGGCGCCGGGGTGGATATCGCTGCCCCCAGTGGGGTCCGGTTCGCTCCCCACCAGGTCCTCGTCCTGTGTTTCATCGGAAGGGCTGGTCGAGAGGGAGCGTACCAGTTGGGATGCCTGGGTGCGGATGGTGCTGAAAGGTGTCTCGGCGTCGAAAACCAGTGCCAGGACCATGCCTTCCGCCAGGCGTGTGGCATACAGCATGTGCTCGGCGTCTGTGGAAGCCAGGCGCACGAACCTTACCAGGTCGTTCTCTTCATCATGATCCCAGTAACGCGAGAGCGTGGCAGCCAGTTCGTGAGCTGCTTCCTGCGGCAGCTGCCCTGCATACGCCCACAGTTGGTCAGTACGGGTGATCAGTGCCGCCTGTGCCGAAGATTCGAGCGTCAGCCGGGTAAGATGCTGGGCAGCCCGGTTTACATCCGACAGCCAGGGCAGGTCGTTGTTTGCGTCCCCTTTTTTCGATTGAGAGACCGGTTCCGGGTCTGCGGAGTGGGGGAAGTAATTCTCCATCATCTCGCGCAGGTCGGGCGGGTAGAAAGGTTTGGAGAGATAGTCGCGAGGGAAAAGCTCTTCGAGGGCTGAATGCCAGCCGGTTTCTGAAATGACTATAAAAATGATCTGGGGGTTGACCTGGCGCAGCAAAGTACCGATCTTAAGCAGTTCGGCCTCCGCCGTGGAGGCGTCCAGGAATGCCAAGACAGGCTTTAATTCCCGTGCATATGCTGTTGCGCCTCCCTGTTCTCCGGTTACGCGCACGACAAATCGCCGCGTCTCCTCCAATATCTGGCGGATATGTTCCCCAAATGGGATGTCTGACGTGATGATCAGCACGGGTGTTGACATCTTTGATAAGTTTATCACGAGGCTGTAAGGGGGGCAACCCTAAAAAATGGACAAAGCAGTGCTAAAATACCCACGGGCGTGTTTTCCCCTCCCTTTGAGAACCCGCTTCATTCGAGCCCGGCATGCTGGGGCTGTTTAATGATACTTTTAGAAGTAAAAGAGTGCCACATCCTCATGACGCGACCCATCCAATCCTTGAAATTCTATAAAGCTTGTGCCGTTGCGATGCTGACCATCCTTGCTGGCGTTTCCTGCCTGCCGGCTGCGGACCCGCCCTCTGCCTCTCCGCTCGCACAGACAGTGGAAGCGACTCTTACAATCACGCCATCCGTGACGGCCACCCCCAGCCCAACTTCCAGTTATACCCCCAGCCTCACTTCCAGCTCCACCCCTACTCTTACGCCTACTTTAAGCCCCACCATTACCCCCACGCCCACCCTCACCCTCAGCCCTTCCTTCACGCCCTCGATCACCCGCACCCCCAGCCTTACACCTACGCCCCTGCCGCCGCGGGTGACGATCCTGGACCATATCGCCTGCTGGTTTGGTCCCGGGGATGCCTATCTGATCAGGTACGGGCTGCCGGCGAGTGTTTGGATGAATGTGATCGGGCGCAACCAGGAAGGCACCTGGCTCCTGCTCAACGACGGCGGTCACGCCAACCCATGCTGGATAAAAACCGCTCAGGGCAAATTCATCGGGGGAGGAGACGTTATTAGCCGCAATATTCCCATTGTAGACCCGGATCTCGTCCTTCCCCGCGCCTACAATCTATATCGTCCTCCGATGGGAGTCCGGACTGTCCGCCAGGGGAACAAGGTTACCGTGACATGGAATGGCGTCTGGATGACCGAAGATGATTATGAAGGCTACCTGATCGAGGCCTGGTTGTGCCAAAACGGTCAACTTGTCTTTACTCCTAAAAAATTCAAACTCCCCCTGGAACAGAATATCGAGGGCGTGGCGCAGTACCTGAAGCTTACGGATGAGCCCGGTTGCCTGGAGCCTTCCCATGCCCGCATATACACCGTTGAAAAGCACGGGTATACTCTATTTGTAAATATCCCCTGGCCGCCCTACGACGCCACACCCACAATCACCCCGTAACTACGCAGGAGTTTAAATGCCAGATTATCCTGAATTCATACAAAAATACCCGTCCTACGACAAGACCCACGACCTGGACGAACTGCGCGACCGTGATTATGCCCGCCTCGACCGGAGCGGACAGGTCTACCTTGATTACACCGGCGGCGGTTTATACGCCGAATCACAGATGCGTCTTCACCAGCAGGCGCTGGCTGACCATGTTTATGGCAATCCGCACTCCTCCAACCCCACCTCGCAGGCTGCCACCCGGCTGATCGAAAGCACTCGGGATACCATCCTGAAGTTCTTCAATGCCGACCCGGCCGAGTACATCGTTATCTTTACCCAAAATGCCAGCGGAGCACTGAAACTCGTGGGCGAGTCATACCCCTTCGAACCAGGCAGCCGTTACGTGCTGACCTTTGACAACCACAACTCGGTCAACGGCATCCGCGAGTTTGCCCACGCCAAGGGTGCCGTGGTTACCTACATCCCGGTCGGCCTGCCCGATATGCGCGTGGATCTGGACACCCTGGATACCTACCTCGACCCGGGGGTTGACCATAAAAACCACCTTTTTGCATACCCGGCCCAGTCCAACTTTTCCGGCGTCCAGCACCCGCTCGAATGGATCGAGCATGCCCATGCCAGGGGTTGGGACGTGCTGCTCGACGCGGCAGCCTTTGCCCCCAGCAACAAGCTCGACCTGGGAAAGTACAAGCCGGATTTTGTACCGCTTTCATTCTACAAGATATTCGGCTACCCCACCGGCATCGGAGCCCTGCTGGCGCGCCGTGAAGCCCTGAACAAATTGTGCCGCCCCTGGTTCGCCGGTGGAACGATCACCGTGGCCTCCGTCCAGGGGGACAAGTATTACCTGGCCGATGCGCCCGCTGGCTTCGAAGATGGCACCCTCGATTATCTCAACATCCCGGCCGTGGAAATCGGGCTGAAGCATATCCAGGCCATCGGGCTTGACACCATCCACGAGCGCGTGCGCACCCTTACCGGTTGGATCCTTGACAACCTTTCGCAAATGAAACACAGCTCGGGCGTGCCGTTGGTGCGCATCTACGGACCGCTGAACACCGAAAAGCGCGGCGGTGCGGTGACCGCCAACTTTTATGACAATGCGGACCAGCCGGTGGACCACCGTGTCATCGAGCAGGAAGCCGGCGAGCATAATATTTCCCTGCGCACCGGCTGCTTTTGCAACCCTGGCGCGGGCGAGATCGCCCTGGGATTGTCAAAGCCCGAACTGGCTGCCTGTTTCGTCCAGCCCGGTCATGCCCAGCGCCTGAGCCTGGACGACTTCCGCCTGTGCATTGACGGCAAATCCTCCGGCGCTGTGCGCGTTTCGGTGGGGCTGGTGAGCAACTTCGAGGATGTCCAGGCTTTCTTGAATTTCGCCAGGGGATTATTACAGTAGGGTCCCCATTCCGCTATAAAGACCCATCGTAAAGAAATAATATGCCCTTGCCCACCCGCTCCCAGATCCACCCCGGCGCGCGCGTCCGCATCGTCCTGAAACAGGACCAAGGCACTGGCAAACTGACCGAGGGGATCGTCAAGGACATCCTCACCAGTTCCTCCGCTCACCCGCACGGCATCAAGGTCCGCCTTATGGACGGGCAGGTGGGCAGGGTGCAGGCAATCGTTGCGTAAATCTCCATAAACTGGATGAAATAATCTTCCCCAAGTATTGTACAATATCAATGATGCCCCCCCATTTATTTCGAGGAGAATACGATGAGCCCCAATAAAAAGGTCTTATTAACCGTTTTGATTTTTATTGTTGCCATGCTGGTGATCGCCTGTTCGTGCAGCTCCATCATCCCCGGCATTTCCAACGTTATTGCAACCAAGCCGCCCACCGGGCAGGAAACCATGCCCGGGCTGGCAGGCACCTGGCAGGACCCGGAGACCCAGGACCAGTTCGTGATCGCCTGGCAGAATAATACCTACGTGGTGACCTCGGTTTCCTGGGAAGGGACAAGCTATACGATCACCTCCCAATCCTGGAACGGCAGCGTGCTGAGCTGGACGTACAATGACACCGACCTCAACCTGACGGTCACGCATACCACCACTTCGCTCAGCGGCGACAACCTGAACGCGAACTGGTCCTACAGCGACGGGACCTCCGGCTCCGAAACCTTTACCCGCGTCGCACCCTTCTAATATCCATTCTCGTTCCATTCTCGTTCTGATGCTCTGCGTCGGAACGCTTTCCCGACGCTCTGCGTCGATCAAAGCCCCGGATATTATTGTTACCAGGTCACGATAAACTTATGAGTTACGTTTCCACAGACAAGCAGTACAAGGTGCTGCGTCATCAAAGCCCCGGATATTATTGTTACCAGGTCATAATAAACTTATGAGTTACGTTTCCACCAGACAAGCAGTATAATCGCCGCGATGCTCCCAACCACCCAGATCAGGAAACACAGGCAGTTGTCCCCATATCTCTACCTCTTCATCCCGGTTGCATTCGTGCTCGGGCTGGGAGCGGGATACTTGCTGTGGAGTCCCACCACCACTCCGCTCGCTGCGGATCCGACCGGTAACCAGCGCGTGACCGTTTCCACGGATGGCGACCCCTCCATCGGACCGCAGGATGCCCCCGTCACCATCGTGGAATTCAGCGATTACCAGTGTCCGTACTGCCAGGCCTGGTACCTGCAGACTTTTGACAAACTCCTGGCCAGTTATCCGGGCAAGATCCGCTTCGTTTACCGTGACCTGCCTCTGCCCGGGCACCCCGAGTCGCTGCCGGCTGCCGAAGCCGCCAACTGCGCCGGGGAACAGGATGCTTATTGGAAATTTCACAACGACCTCTTCAGCGGGCAGTACGACCTCGGCCGCGCTGCTTATGAGCAGTATGCCTCCGACCTGGGGCTGGATACCGCTGCATTCACTGCCTGCCTCGACGACCACCACACCCAGGCTGAGGTCAAGGCAGATGCCACCGACGCTGTCCGCCTGGGCCTGAACGGCACTCCTAGTTTTGTGATCAACGGTCAGATTTTGGTGGGGGCTCAACCCATTGAACAATTCAAAATCATTATTGATGCGGAATTGGCTGCAAAGCCGTAAATTTTAGGGCACCCTGCAGGGTGCCTACGCGAGGGTGAAATGAAAAAATTCGTCACGGTTGCAGGCAATATCGGTGTGGGCAAATCCACCCTGGTCGAAATGATCTGCAAAAAA
Source organism: uncultured Chloroflexia bacterium (assembly GCA_963830585.1). Taxonomy (GTDB): domain Bacteria; phylum Chloroflexota; class Anaerolineae; order Anaerolineales; family Villigracilaceae; genus UBA877. The sequence goes on from CAWHNA010000001.1 coordinate 248,132, forward strand.
TTAAGCTGGACCCCGTTCTTTGAACCGGTGGCAGAGAATCCCTACCTGGCCGACTTTTACAAGGACATGCAGGCCTGGGCATTTCAATCGCAAATCTTCTTTCTCACCCACCGCTTGCGCGCCCACCACCAGCTTGCCCTGTACCCGTCCTCCGCCATCCAGGACCGCTCCGTCTACGAGGATGCCGAGATCTTCGCCCACAACCTGTTCCTGCAGGGGCACATCCGTCCGCGCGACTACGCCACCTACCGCGAGCTCTACCAGACCCTGGTCGAGTTTCTGCCTCCGCCCGACCTGGTCATTTACCTGCGCGCATCGGTTTCCACCCTTGTCCGGCGCATCGAAGCGCGCGGGCGTGATTACGAGCAGACCATCCCCGCCGATTACCTCACCAGCCTGAACAATCTCTACGAGACCTGGATCGCAGATTTTACCCTCTGCCCGGTGCTGACCGTCCCCGCCGATGACATTGACTATGTGGCTCACAATGGTCACCTCGAGCTGATCGCCCAAAAGGTGGAAGAGCGCCTCACCGGCAAGGAGGAGGTCATCTTCGACCCCGAGGAAGTGGCGCGCGCTGCCCTCGATTAAATATCAAAATCCCCGCTCTTGTAATAAGGCGGGGATTTTCTTATTCCACGAAAACATCAAATTTCAAGCGGGTCTTCAGCCAGATTTCGCCGTTCCCGCCCTCTCCCCACATCTTTCCGCCCGGGCTGTTGCACTCCGCGGTCAGCACCGTCACTGGCGCTGAATTCTTGATGCAGAGCGACCCGGCAGCCCCGCCCGACCCCGGGCTGCCTGATTTGATCGCCTCGTTGGGTTTCCCCGGCGTGGGGATGCACACGAACCCCCATGCACCGTTCCCATCCGGCAGTCGGCACCACGCCCGGTCTGCCGCGGTCACCAGCGGATAATTGAATATGTCCGCCGTGTGCCCGTCCGATTTCAACAGGCGCACGCTGCCGCCAACATCGCTCAACCCGATCCCGGTGCTGGCATGGTAGAAAACTGCGATCTGGCGCGGCAGGAGCGTCAGGGCTGGCAGCGTAAAGGAACTGGCGCTCTCCGCTCCGTTGTCCAGCTTCCAGTTTGCCACGCTGACGGGTGCAGTCCCCATGTTGATGATCTCAATAAACTCGTCGCCCGTATCCGTCGTCCCGTCGGCATTCCAATCGGTGCGCGGGTGCGGCAAAAACTCGTTGAGCACCACGTTGCCCGGCACCACGGTGGGGGCGGGGGTGGCGGTGCGCGTGGGAACGGGAGTGCGGGTGAAGGTGGGTGTAAAAGCGGTCACCCCCGCGCACATCACGATCGGGCTGGCGGTGTTTTGCGGGTCGGCAGGCGCGATCAGCGCAAAATCCCTGGCATTGTCGCTGGTATCGTAGCAGCTGGAGGCGCCCACCGGTTTGCGCTCGTAAGCCTGGTTTAAGAGCTCGTTCCCCTGCACGAGAGGCGCAAGGAAATTTCCCTCCCGGTAGAGTGTGGTGGCACACATCCCTGCCATATCCTGGACCGTTCCATTGAAACTGAACAGCCCCACGCCGCCGTTATCGTCGATCCCCGGGGTAAAGATCCCATCGGCCTCATTGGCTGTGCTCGACCCCGTGGCAGCCACCAGGTAATGCTGACCGGGTTTGAGCAGGGTGCTGGCAGGGATGGTGACCAGGACCGTCGTGGTCGTGCTGCAGCCGGTGGAGGTGCGGATCGTCCATGAACCGATATTGATCGCAGCTGCATAAGGGTTGTAGATCTCGACGAACTCGTCGTTCTCCCCCAGCGGACCCCGCGAGCGGAATTCGCTGATCACCAGGTGGATCGGAGCGCTGGGGGTGGAAGTGGCGGTTGCCGTTGGACTGACCGTGAAGGATTGCTGTGCCAGCCCCGGGTTCCAGTTGCTGTTGCCCGCCTGGTTGGCATCCACCACGCAGGTCCCGACCGCATTGAAGGAAACGATCCCCCCGCTGATCGAGCAGATCGCGGCTGCCGAGGCATCCACCGTGATCGTCACCGGGTTGCCGGAGCCTCCCCCGCTTGCCGTGGGGGTATAGGACCCTCCCACCCGGGGGTTGGTCGGAGCGGGACCGAAGGTGATGGTCTGGTCGCCCTGCGTGACCGGAAATGCCTGTTGGACCGCTGGTGCCGCGTTCCAATTCCCATCCCCTGCCTGGGTCGCAATGATCACGCAATCGCCCACTCCAGAAAAGAACACGTCACTCCCGCCCAGCGCGCATACCGACGCGGCGGTTGGATCAATGGACAACGCGACTGCCAGGCCCGATGAGGAGGTTGCCGCAACAGGGTAGGGTGTTCCACCCACCTTTGCGCTCGCTGGCGCAGTGGACGTGAAGCTGATCGTTTGGTTCCCCCTGCCAACCGTGAAGGACTGCTGTACCTGGGCGGCATGGCTGTAATAGCTGTCTCCGGCCTGGTCGGCATCGATCACGCAGGTGCCGGCTCCTGTGAAGGAGACCACCCCCGCGCTGATCGAGCAAAATGAAGTTGCCGACGCGTCGATGGTCAGGGTTACAGCCAGCCCGGAGGTGGCAATTGCCACGGGGGTATAGCTTGTCCCTCCCACCTTTGCACCGGCAGGTGCAGTGGAGCTGAAGCTGATGGTCTGGACGGGGTTTGTGCAGGCCGTTGTTGCCGCGCTTGCCAGGTTTTGCGGGTTCGCAGGGGTGATCCGTGCGAAATCGGTGGAGTTTTGGTCTGTGTCGGTGCAATTTCCAAGTCCGCCTCCCGGTCCGCGCTCATAACTTTGGTCGGCACCACCTGCCAGGGGAGCCAGGGGGCTACCCTCCCCGAACGGCACCCCGTTGGACATCCTCACGCTGTCCGCCACCTGGTCCGGGTTCGGAGGGATGCCGGGGATGATCAGCGCTATGCCGCCGTTGTCGGGGATATCAAATGAATAAGTGCCGTCTGGGTCCACACCCCCACTGTAATTGGTATTTGCAACCAGGTAATGCTGCCCGGATGCCAGGATCGTGTGGATCAGGGGAGCTCGGAAAGATATAGATGGGGGCGGAGGGCATTAGCCCGGTTTGATCTGAAGGCAGGATCCCCCAGCCGCTGATGTCGATCGGCAGTGTGGTCGGGTTGAATACTTCGATGAACTCGTTGGTTGTTCCGTTTGGATCGGGACCCCTGGTGCGAAACTCGCTGATCACCACGTTCGTGTGCTGCGGATTCTTCCCGGGTGCAGCCTGGACGGACCCGCTCCCGGGCGCGCTTACCAGCACGCCCAGCGCGATCACTATGCTCAGGAATTTCAGGAATGATATTCTTTCGCGCAGCATGCTCCCGGGCTCTCCCTCCCCTCAATTATAACAAACCCGCTGCGCCTCCACCCGGCGCGCAGATTGATGGTTTCTTCCTGGGAATAAAAAGGTCGTCTTAGCGGGGTTCGACCACGATTTTGATCGCCGTCCGGATCTTTTCCTCTATCTCCACGTCCACGAATTCCGGCACCGCCACAACAAAAATGCCGTCATTCTTGAGATAGCCGGTTGCCAGCACCAGTGCCTTCACGGCTTGGTTCACGGCTCCCGCTCCGATTGCCTGCACTTCCGCCCGTTTGTGTTCGCGGACCACGCCCGCAATCGCCCCGGCCACAGCAGAGGTACGGGAGGTTGCGGATACCTTGATTATGTCCATAGACCCTCTCCCTTGCGCGAACGATCGGTAATGGGGGCACTACCTGGTTAAATTGTACGCCATTTCAGGGTTGGATTCAAGCGGTCAGATGTATTATAAGCCTATATTGTCCAGACATTACCCCGCTGTTTCCCGCATCGTCGGCCAGATTCCCGCCACATTCTCGCCGCAGTTTGGGCATTTTCCATCCGCCCCCACCTTCATGCTGTGCACACGGAACCCGGTGCGTTCCACCAGGGCGGTGTTGCAGTGTGGGCAGAACGTGGTTTCATACTCGTCCACCCTGCCCGGCAGGTTCCCCGCGTACACGTAATGCAGCCCGGCTTCGCGCCCGATCTCCGCCGCCCGCAGCAGGGTGTTCGCCGGCGTATTGGGGGTATCTTCCATCTTGTAATCCGAATGGAATGCCGTCACATGCCAGGGGATGTCCGCCGAGACCGACGACAGGAAGCGCGCCGCCTCCCACAGTTCGCCGGTGCTGTCGTTGAAGCCCGGCACCACCAGCGTCACCACCTCCAGCCAAAGCCCCATTTCTTTCACCCGCTTGATCGTGTCCAGCGTGTTCTTCAGCACGCCCCCCAGCTGCCGGTAGTTTTTATCCTGCATCGACTTCAGGTCGATCTTCATCCCGCTCAGGTAGGGTCGCAGGTACTCCAGCACTTCCGGCGTGGAATTGCCGTTCGAGACGTACACGCACTTGATCCCTGCCTTGATCGCCTGCTTGAACACTGCCGCCGCCCACTCGCTGGTGATCAGTGGTTCATTATAGGACGAGGCGATCACCTCCGCCCCCACGCTCCGGGCCGCTTCCACGATCTGCTCGGGGGAAATTCTCCTTATATAATTGGTGCCCTCCGCTGCTTCCGGGTCGCGCAGCGCCTGCGAGGTCAGCCAGTTCTGGCAGTACCCGCAGTGGAAATCGCAGCCCAGCATCCCGAAGGTCAGCGCGATGGAACCCGGCATCAGGTGGTAAAACGGCTTCTTCTCCACCGGGTCAGCTGCCAGCGCCGCCACGTAACCCCACGGCACGCGCAGTTCCGTCCCGTCGTGGAAGCGTACCTGGCAGATGCCCCTCTTTCCGGGTCTGACCAGGCAGCGGTGCCCGCAGGCCGTGCAGCGCACCGCGCCGTCCGGCTGGGAGATCACCAGTTCGGCGGGGGCGGTCAGCTTGTCCAGGGTGTGGGCAGAAGTGGTCATGCAATAATCATACACCCAAAAAAGGGGTATTGTTCCCTTCCAAGGTTTTTTTCACGTATTATTTATCAATTGGAAGATATACAATATAAGTAACCGAATGTATTTGATAATATTAAGGCTCACTGAATATCCCATTTACCACCATTTGATTAAGTTGGAGCTGGGTTTTAGAAAATGAAAGATTTGCCAAAATCTCCAGATAATTATTTCGCTAAATTCGATACGGACCCCGTCTTGATAAAACCCTTCGATATACGATCAAGAACCATCGCAGATGAATACTTGACCAGGTTGAAGGATTTGTTTGCGGGTCTGGGTGTGGAATTGTCCCATAGGGGTTCGACGGCGTTTGCGATTGCAGGTAAGGGAGATATTGAAATTGGAGTTTATCCGCCCGAAGAAACTTGGGTGGAAGCGCTGCAGAGGTTGGAGGGGGCTTATGGGAAGGCAGGGAATATTGAGGAAAATTATGTTCGCTTCAATGATGTAAACGGAGATTACGATGTGGAAATTATTGTCTTGAAAGGGAACGAAGCAAAAGTGGACAAGCGTTTAACTGTTTACCTGAAAGGTCATCCCAAATTATTGAAGGATTATGAGGAGGAAAAAAAGAAACATGCCTACTCAAAAAGAGAATACCAAAGAGCAAAAGACAGGTTTCTTCGTTCAGTTGTGAAAATGATTCCCGAAGAATAATTGGGCATATGCTGTGCCTTACCTGGATTTGCATTTTCATCTGAATTTAAACAGGAATATGACACATTGAATCCAGAGAAGTAACAGTAACTTGCTTCGGTGGGGGAGGCGGTTACATCACTTCTTGTGGATGAATTCGTGGTCAGAAGTGGCAAGGTTAAGGTCAGGATAATACAAGATCAATTATAGAATAGAAGACTAGGTCGCTCTTGTCTCAACTGGAGGAACCATGGAAACAATTAAAGAAGCCCTTATGCAGTGGGGGGACGCGATGCTGGTCGTCATGGAGAACCGCGCCATGTTTTTCTCCCCGGTCCTTAAACATTGGCGCGTCAAAAAGCTGGCGGGTGTTGACCGGAAAAGCTTTCTTTATGATGGCGACGATTTTATGACGGCCATGGAAACCTTGCTCGGACCTCATGCCGCCGAAAGTCCCTTCATGCAGCAGGCCGGTTAAGGCTTTTCACCAATCGCCGGATCAAGTAAAATTCCTCAACGATTTTATGCTAAATCGTTTACCAATTTTCATTCCTGAAGGGAAAGGTCTTCCAACTCATGCCGGAAATCATTGCGGATAACGTCCACTGCGCAGCAGGCGATCGAAAAAAATTACCGCTGGAATTTTATTGTCAACACCCTGGATGGAGCCAGCTTCTGGTTCGGGATGAGCTTTTTCTCATCCGCCATCATCCTGCCCTTGTTCGTCAGCCATTTTACCAGTAGCCCCATCATGATCGGCCTGATCTCTTTTCTCGGCTTGGGGGGTATTTTCATTCCGCAGTTGTTTATGGCCAATGCCGTCGAGCGTGCACCCCGCAAAAAGTTCTTCGCCGTGACCCTCGGCTTCTTCCTCGAACGCCTGCCCATTTTCCTGATCCCGCCGGCGGTATATTTCCTCGCCACCCGTCAGCCGGTTTTAACCCTGGTCATTTTCTTTGGGCTGTACGCCTGGCAGAACTTCGGGACGGGCGTGATCCTCGTCGGCTGGCAGGATATGATCGCAAAGGTCATCCCGGTCGAAAGGCGCGGCATGTTCTTTGGCATCTCCAGCTTTATCGGCAATGGGACCGGCATCCTGGGGGCGCTGGCGGTGCCCGTCATCCTCGATAAGTTCACCTTCCCGCTGGGTTACGTGGTTTCATTCTCGATCACGGCTGTATTTATTTTCCTTTCCTGGGTATTCCTTTCGCTCACCCGCGAACCTGCCGTCTACAGCAGCAAACCTCCGGTCTCGCAGTTGAAATACCTGCGTTCCCTGCCTGAAGTCCTGCGCAAGGATCGCAACTTCCGCATGTACCTGCTGGCGCAGACGATCTATTCGCTGAGCGGGATGGCGACCGGTTTCCTGGTGGTGTACACGGTCAGGACCTGGGATCTGCCGGATGCGGTCGCCAGTGGCTATATGATCGCCCTGCAGGTCGGGCTGACCCTGGCTTACCTGTTTTTTGGCTTTTTTGCCGACCGCCGGGGTCATAAATTGAGCCTGGAGATCTGCCTGCTGTTGAGCGTCGTGCTGCTTGTCATGGCGATCGCTGCCCCCAGCCCCTGGTGGTTCTTCCCCATCTTTTTCCTGCGCGGCGTCGTTAACGCCGGCACCTTTGTCTCCGGCATTTCCATCGTCTATGAGTTCACCGACCCTGAAAGCCGCCCCACCTACATCGGCCTGGCGAATACCATCCCGGGCGTGGTCATGTCGGTGGCGCCCTTGATCGGCGGCTGGCTGGCGGGTGCCTTTAGTTACCGGGCCATGTTCATCCTTTCTGCGCTCATCGGGGTGGTCAGCTGGTTTGTTTTCCATTTTTCAGTGCGTGAACCTCGCAAAAGGGAGATCCCGGCTTAAGCTCCTGTTGGGAACGAAATAACAGCGATCGGGCAAATGGCGTGTCCTTGACCTGAAAATTCAAAAGAAATGAAATAAGCCATGCTCATCCTGGAATATTCCGCGAGGATCCTCAGTTTCTTTTCCTTGTTCTTTTGTCTTTGGACGGTCGTCAAGTCCCCGCCTGGGGTTTGGGGAGGCGTGGTCTGGCTGCCCAAATTGTGGGGCGGCGCCTGGGCTCCCTTTCTCGCCGTGCTGGGTTTCATCGGGGCGAACCTGGCCTGGCTCTCCGGGGATTACATCACGGTGGTCGCCGGCCTGCTCGCGACCGCCCTGGGCATCCGCCATACCTTCCTGGTCACCAGGGGACATGACCATTTCGCCCGGGCCTTTGGGGAAAAATGGGAAGACCGCCTCCCCCCGGGTTTGCGACCTCGCCTGGGCTCGCAGCGCTACCGCTTCATCCAACCTGCCCCACCCGTTGTCCCCGGGCAGCGCAGCGTGGACCTCGGCAAATCCGGCAGCACCAACGAGTCGTTATTGTGCGATATCTGGCAGCCTCCCCAGGGTGTGCCTCCCACTGGGCTGGCAGTTATTTATTTCCACGGCGGTCTCTGGCAGGCCCTGGACAAGGACTTCTTCACCCAGCCCCTCTTCCGCCGCCTCGCCGCTCAGGGGCATGGGATCATGGACGTTGCCTACTCCCTCGCCCCGGGTGCGGACCTGGTCCGCATACTGACTGATGTTAAACAGTCCATCCTTTGGCTGAAAGCTCACGCCCGGCAATACGCAGTCGATCCGGAGCGCATCGTGCTGATGGGCGTATCGGGCGGAGCCCATCTGGCTTTACTGGCGGCCTATGCACCGAAGCACCCTGCCTTTCAGTCTCTCAGTCCCTCCGCTGACATGTCGGTGCGCGCCGTCATCTCCATGTTTGGCATCACCGACCTGGACGCTTTTTTCCGCGAATACGCCCGCTCGAACCCCCGCCAGCCGGAACTCTCTTCTCAGATCAGGGACGCTTTGCGCCCGCGCGCATTTAACCGCACCTGGCTGGATAAGCTCATGACCCGCACCCGCGCCTTTCCTGCCTACCGCTACGGCAACCTGCCCGGAGGCGCCCTCCTTCTGGTGGACCTGCTCGGCGGGACGCTCAAAGAGATCCCACAGGTCTATCGCCGGGCATCGCCGCTCACATATGTCCGATCGAATTGTCCGCCCACGCTGCTGATTGCCGCTAAGTCCGATTTTGTGATCGATGTCTCCCAGGGTCGCCGCTTGCACAAAGCCCTTACCAAAGCTGGAGCCCAATCCATTTATATTGAGTTTCCCGGTTCGGTGCACGGCTTCGATCAGTACATCGGCGTCTCGCGCCGGATTGCCCCCGCCGCCCAGTCCGTCACCTACGACATCGAGAGATTCCTGGCGTTGATGGTTTGAAGGCTAGGGATTAATAAATTTCCAATCTGCCGCTGGCATGCAGCAGGACGCCCGTCCACTGGAACTGGTGTTAAGCCGTTTTTCCTGCCGTTGCTGATGGGATCTCCGTAGAATAACCTAAAATGGTTCGAATCCGGTGTACAAGCGACAATGTGATGGGGCTGCTCTCCAATTGAGCCTCCCATTCATTAGGATTTCTCAAGTCGAACCACTTTACTTCGCTGATGGCATACACCTGTGCCGCCTCTGCTTCTGGCTCGCAGCCTGGCTGAGCTTCCCCGCTGGCTACCCTGCACAGATAGGTCTTGAGCCGTTTATAGGTTCCAAGAGGAATGCCAACTTCATCAAGGATGAGGCGATCGATGATGACCTCAAGCTGAGTTTCTTCAAGCATTTCTCTCCGCACGCAGGCTTCTTCAGTTTCGTGAGGCTCCTGCTTGCCGCCAGGAAGGATCCAATAAGCGGTGCCTGTAGCGTGTTCTTGGTGTTTGATGAGCAGGAGGTGGTGATTGCGAAGAATTGCGCCTTGATACCGAATAGTGCGTTCCATCGTGAGAATCCTGATTGTTTTGGATAACCGGTATGCGTTACTGGCAGTTTGGCGGGCGCAGACAACGCTTGGGAGCAGGAAAAACTCGAAGGCAGAAAAATGCTTGAAAAATGGGCAGAATCCTCAGCGTCCAGTTCGCGCTGTTTTAGGCAGCAGATTATTGGTTGGAATCATTAGGTGAAGGAATACTTTAGGAATTTCAGGGTTCGATCCCATGCCAGGCTTGCTGCCACCTTGTTGTAAGCTTCCGAGCGGTCAGGCTCAAAGAACCAGTGTCCAATGTCTGGGTATCGGTAGAAATTCACTGGACGCCCAGCACGTTTTAGGCGTTCCTCCAAACTGTCAACATTGGATTGCGTCTCAAACTCATCGTTCTCGGCAAAGTGACCCAGGTATTCTGCTTTTGAGTTGGTGAAGTCGGTGCCCATGGTCCCGTCGGTCCCGTAAAAGAGGACGACTGAGCGGATGTGCTCGGGATGGGTGGCGGCTAAGTTTAGCGCATAATATCCGCCCAGGGAGAAGGCAACCACTCCAAGGCCATGCTTGGCCTGCATAACACGGTTGTTGAGGAACTTGGCTGCCTCCGCGACCTCGGCCTCGGCTTGAACGTGGTTGCTGTCTATCGCATTGCCAAGGACCTCCGCATCGGGAATAGTGTCTGCGACCTTACCGTGATAGAGGTCTGGGGCGAAGGCGATGAAACCGGATTCGGCCAGCCGTGTGCAGAAAGCCTTGATTGTATCGTTCAGCCCCCACCAGGCGTGAAGAACCAATACACCCGGTCCCTCGCCGCTGGGCGGGACTGCAAGAAACCCCTCAGGTTGAGGATGTGTCATATGAACTCCTTTAAATGGTTAACGAGAATCGTACTGCTGCCTCACCGCAATCACTAACAGAAATCTATTATAGAACAAGTATTCTCTTTGTCAAGATTAACATAAATTGATTTGGAACGGAGCAGAGTTGCCTAACGGTTTGCGTCACTGGCAGGTGGGTGGAAGCATACAATGCTTGACGCGAAGCGTGGCGGCGAATTAAACCTGTCCAGTGCACGCAACCTTGGGCGGCTTCGGTCTCAATCGACTCCAAACACGTTGATCATTTGAGTTTAGGGATCCAACGCGGCACGGACTTGCAATAATTTTCATACGCCGCGCCGAATTTCTTTTTCAACGTCGGTTCTTCATATAAGCTGACGAACAAATGAAAGCTCAGGAAGATTGCAGCCGCGTATGCGAGCATCCAAATGGTTTTGAACCAGAGAAAGTGACCGATGATGATGATCAGTGTGGCCACGTAAATGGGGTTGCGAACATAGCGATACACCCCGTTTGTTACTAGCACTTTCGGCGGGTTGATCGGGTTGGGCGTGCCATGACCCTTGAAAGTGAAATCTGCAAAGCACCATAGAACGATCACTGCGCCGATAAGCCAGAGGGGAAAGGCAAAATAGGCGAGCACCCCCGTCTCGACTTGCGGAACTCCCGGCAATAGAGCGAAGGGAATGTAGCCCGCACCGAGTCCCACCACAAGAATGAGAAACAAGACAGATTTTAAAGCAGTCATGGTTAGGCGTTTTCCGGCAATTCCTCACTGCGGATGCCCTCATCCAATTCATATAGGATCTTGTCCAGCCGGCTGTTTCCCGCTTTACGGGCGGGCATCTGCAGCAGGACTTCGCGCACTTCAGCGCTAACGCTTTCGATTGCCCGGCGTACCTCGCCCTCCCCGATGTTTGCATCCCCGCCGTGGTGGAGCTCTAGTGCCAGCGCCGCGTACGCCGCCGGTCCGAGAATGTGCTTTGTTTGCTGGACATCCGCCAATGGATGTGTGTAAGCGCTCGACGCTGCAAGACCGGCCGCACGCGCCGCGGCGGCTGCCGCGGGATCGTCCGCTTCACGTGCCGCGGCAAACGCCGACAAGGCCAGCGAACGCAGCCGGGCGGTTCGCTTTCCTCCCCCCGCGAACACCCGGATGCCCTCGATCGCCGCCCGCGGCCGGGAGTCTGAACCAGCCTGGGCCTCATAGACCGGCAGCGCCCTCTCAGCGCAGTCCGCCGCCCAGCTCCCTATGGCCCTCAGTGACTCCAGGCTTAGCGAAAAATACCTGTTGTGCATAAAAGCCTAAACTTATCCTCCGGTTCCCGATTTCTCCACCCTGGCTTTAAGCGCCTGGTCTTCCGCCGCAAACCCGCCATTGTCATTCTCTTTCACCATGAACGGAATGAGCAGCCCGGTAAAGATCTCCTTGTCGATCAAATGGACCCGGTTTTCCCCGGCGGGCTCGATCACGAAGCAGTGCTCCCCCTGGTAAAGGAATGGCAGGCCCACGTGGTATCTCCAGCTCAGCTCGTGGTTCGGTTCGACTTTGACGACTGTGCAGTGCAGGGTCATATCCTTGGAGCCATTTTTGAACGTGACATCCACCTTCTCGCCCATTTCCGCCTTGCCGCTGGCATGCTGCAGGAATGGATTCCACTCCGCATATTTATCCAGGGCGGTCAGGACCTGCCAGACCTTCTCGGCTGAGGCTTGAATGTCTATTTCCGATCGGATCTCTTTCATGCGGTTTCTCTCCTATTTTTCAATGGATGAGAATCTGCTGGCTTTTGCATAACAGTTCCCCGTTGCGTGAAGAACACCAGGTATATCGTCCCGTTTTGGTCGCATGTCCCGCTCACCGCTCGTTGGCATCCTAAGTGTAAGTGTCCGTTGTCGCCTCGCGGTAGTTGCAGATTAATTCAGTATATAAGTGTTTCATACGCGGGTCAACAGCCAATAATAAGTCGCCATTAAAGGATTCCCTCATTGACAAAACAGAACATTAATTCTATAATCGTTACACGGCGATTTCTATTTCCATCTATGATGCCTTGCGAATTTCGCACCTTAAAAACCAAATATCATTTGATCTTTACGCTTGACTCGTTTCCAGCCCTGGCTCTAATTTCCTGGTGCACTTCCCGGTATTCAAGAACCATTCGTTCCTCGAAAATAAATTATATTTTCACGCGAATTTGCATGGTACTTGGCAAAATGCGTAGCACCTGGTTTGTTTTGGAATTGTTTCGCGGAACAATATCGCCAGCCTGGTACTTATATATGAAGGGACTACGGGAGGGTATTGTTCCTCAATTGTTCCTCGGGACACAATTCAGCGCATGCAATCTTTCGCGGCAGTCACCTCAGTCACCGAGGGCTTGGGTAGGAGCGGTCATTGTCCTCGCAATTTCGGGACATTGTCCCCGTATTTTGGGGGTCCCGAAGGGACTTCCTTTGGTGACGGCGTCTGTCCTGGTCTAATCCGAAAAGCTTCACGACGGGCATTGTGGAAAAATAAACGACCCAAATCCTCGCATTCGTTTCTAGGCAGGTTTCGTGCCCTAAAATCGTAAGTATGGAGATGTTTCATGACCTAGGCAGCTTTCGGCGGAGCATCCCCTTAGGGGAAGCGTTGCATCGACGACATGGGTCGTCGATGCTCTTGACAGCAAGTCGTCGTTCATTGGAACATCGGGCGACCCGAAGAGACAATGTCCCCTTGGGGAGGCGGCTTCGTGCGCCACCGTAATTCCGGAGTATCCCGAATCGGACCAGGACATCCCGACATCCGGGGTTGTTTAGGATCAGGGTAGTCGAGGCGGTGTCAAACCGCACAGCCGCCACACACTTGCACCGCACTTCGTTTGGTGAACACTTGCCCTGGCGGGCTGTGCCAGGGGTGCAGGTGTCGACGATTACGGAGTATCCCGCAGGGACAAGAGTCGTCGATGTGCGGACATTATAAAAATGACAAAATGAATTGTTCCTCAGGATCAACCCCTAAATCAACCTGTCCCGCCGATTTTTGGAGCCCATATAATGAAGGACCTCTCGAAGAGAATTTGGTTTTTGCATGAAATGAGTTGTTCCTCTTCGCGCCCTCACTCGGTCGTGCGCGGAGGCGGCTTCCAGCCGCCATCCGCCACCCTGACGAAAAAGGTCGTCAGGGTGCGCTGTGCGACGGACGCTGGAAGCGTCCGTACGCCACCCCGACGATTACGGAGTATCCCGCAGGGACACGAGTTGTCGGGGCAGCGGCCTCAAGCCGGCTTCGACCACGCCGCTGACAAGAGTTCAGCGGCGCTTCGCGGCAGGCGCATTCGCGGCATTGTCCCGGTGCCCTTCCGGGAAGCACTCCCCTTGGGGAGCCAGCTCCCAGCCGCCATGTGCGACAGGCGCATCAAGCGCTTACGTCGCCACACCGCTGATGACGCAAGTCAGCGGTGTTTAGAGCCATATTGGCAGAACCGCAGCGCGTCCCCAGTAGAGGACGAATCGTCGATGACGCCGTTTTCGCCCCTAATCTTCAAGGATTGTTATAATCAGCCCCAAGGAGTCCCTCATGTCCCTCAACCCATCCCTCATCCGTGAACAGTTCCCCTCCCTCAACCGTCCCGCCGTCTTCTTCGACAACCCCGGCGGCACCCAGATCGCCCGCCAGTCCGCCAACCGCATCCAGCAGTATTTGCTCGAATGCAACGCCAACCACCAGGGCGTCTTCGCCACCAGCCGCCAGTCCGACCTCATCCTCGACTCCGCCCACGCCGCCATGGCCGATTTCCTCAACGCCGCCCGCCCCGAGGAGATCATCTTCGGCGCCAACATGACCACCCTCACCCTCCATATCAGCCGCTCCATCGCCCGCACCCTCAATCCCTCCGACCTCATCGTGGTCACCCACCTCGATCACGACGCCAACATCTCCCCCTGGTTGCTCGTCGCCGAGGACCGCGGCTGTAACATCCTCTGGGTTGACTTTCGACCTGCAGGACGGCACCTTGCTGATGGATAATTTCGAGGAAGCCCTGGAAAAGAAGCCAAAGCTCGTCGCTTTTGGCTACGCCTCCAATGCGCTCGGGACCATCAACCCGGTCCGAAAAATGACCGAAATGGCCCACGCTGCCGGCGCCCTCGTCTACGTGGACGCCGTCCAGTACGCCCCGCACGGTCCCATCGACGTGCAGGACCTGGGCGTGGACTTCCTGGTCTGTTCTTCCTATAAATTCTTCGGTCCCCACGCCGGGGTGCTCTACGGTCGCTACGACCTGCTCAAGGAACTCAAAGCCTATAAGGTCCGCCCCGCCACCAATTCCCTGCCCGGCAAGTTCGAGACCGGCACCCAGAACCACGAGGGCATCGCCGGGGTGCTGGGCGCCCTCGAATATTTCGAGTGGCTTGGAAAAACTTTCGGCGGGGAGCAGGAGGAAGGGCTGCGCGCCCGCGGTTACCAGGGTCGCCGCCTGGAGCTCAAGAAAGCCCTCACCGCCCTGCGCGCCCACGAGTACGAGCTCAGCCGCGCGTTATTATCAACCCTGAAACAGGTCCCGGGCCTGCGCATTTACGGTCTGACTGATCCGCAAAAGCTGGACCAGCGCGTCCCCACCTTTTCGTTCAACATCGCCGGAAAGAACCCGCGCCTCATCGCCGAGTTCCTGGCGTCCAAGGGCTTCTACGTCTGGGACGGCAACTACTACGCCCTGGCGGTCACCGAGCGCCTGGGTGTCGAAGAGACCGGCGGGATGGTGCGCGTCGGCGCCGTCCACTACAACACCCTCGACGAAATTTCCCGCCTGGGCGAGGCATTAAAGACCTTGAAATAGATCGGAAGTTTGGGTCAATCCCGTGGATTTTATCTTGCCAATTTGCCTGGTGGTTGACCCATTCCCTTCCTTTCTTGAAATGATTACTCCTTAATTCTTGACGCTGGGGGGCTTTTGGTTACATCCGGCGCCTGTGGATGTGACACTCCGCACTCCCGCGGTTTTATCAACGGGTATAATATATTCAGTATTATGAATATATCCCCTGTTGAAGTCCTGTCGGATTTGTTCCAGGTCATTGGGCCAGCCCCCCGCCTGCAGATCCTGCTGGCAATTGGAGATGGGGAAGCCTGCGTTTGCCACCTGGAAGCGACCTTCGGCTGGCGGCAGGCGTACCTTTCCCAGCACCTGATGGCCCTCCGCAAGGCCGGCATCCTGGTCACCAGCCGGGAGGGACGCAATATTCACTACCGGCTCACCGATCCACGCGTGCTCGGTTTGATCCGTCGAGCCGCAAAAATCCACGGGGTAACACTGCCGGAACTGGCTCCTTCTCCGGATTGCTCCTGTCCGAACTGCAGCCAGGAAAAAGAAAACCATGCCGGTAAATAAAGAACGATGGGTGGAAGTAGACGAACAGGGTCGAGCGGTCTTGCCCCGGGACGTCGCGGAGAATTACGGCATTCACCCCGGCTCCCAGGTGCTGCTGAAGGAGGATTCAGGGGGTCTGCATCTAAAGCGGCCGATCACGCAGCTTGCCAAGGTTTACGTGGAGCCGACAAGCCGGTGCAACCTGACCTGCCGCACCTGCATCCGGAATGCATGGAAGGAACCCCAAGGCGACATCGCGGAAGAAACCTGGGAGCGGGTGATCGAAAGCCTGAAAGATCTGCCATCCCGACCCACGCTGTCTTTTGGCGGGTTTGGCGAGCCGTTGCTGCTCCCAAATATTGCTGAGATGGTAGCTCAGGCTAAAAAAGTTGCCCGGAAAGTGGAACTGATCACCAACGGTATCCTGCTCACCGAGCAGCGTTCGCGCCAGCTTATCGAAGCCGGTCTGAATACCCTGTGGGTATCGGTGGATGGTGTTACCCCCGAGAGCTATGCCGACATACGAATTGGGGCGGAATTGCCGATGGTCCTTGAAAATATTCAACGCATGGCGATTTTGCGCCATGAAACCTCCCACGGACCTGAAATGGGCATCTCCTTTGTGGCGATGAGGAAAAATATCGCTGATTTGCCAGCCTTGATCCAGATGGGTCCCAAATTAGGGATTTCGCGTTATATGGTCACCAATGTTTTCCCCTATACCGAAGAGATGCGCGAGGAAATGCTCTATTCCCGTGCAGTGGCTGGGGTGGATTCAACGCCTTCCCCATGGGCGCCGCGCATCGACCTGCCCCGCATTGATTTGGAGGCTGCCAGCCAGGATGCGATCTTTAAGGCGATCCGTAACCGGCATAATGTCCGCTGGAACGGTGCGGCACTCGGACAAGATCACGGACGCTGCCCGTTCATCGAGAGTGGTTCGGTTGTGATCAGCTGGAACGGGGAAATCAGCCCGTGTTTAGGGCTGATGCACGGGTACGAAACCTTCCTCAACGATCAACACAGGACCGTGCGACGCTGCGTGTATGGAAACCTGCAGGAACAGGACCTGGTTTCAATCTGGGAAACCCCGGATTATGGAGCTTTCCGAAAACGCGTGCAGGAATTCGACTTTGCGCCCTGCACCTGGTGCGGTGGCTGTGAAATGGCTGAAAAGAACGAAGAGGATTGTTTTTCCAACCCGTTCCCGACCTGCGGCGGCTGTCTTTGGGCACAGGGAGTGATCCAGTGTCCGTAGAACGATCATATCGAAGGAGTAGATCATGCCTGGTTATTTGGAAGTAATAGTTGATAAGTTCACCTTCAAGGTTGCCCAGGATCGTTTCTATACATCTGAAGGTGTTTGGGCAAAAGAAGAAAACGGGCGCGTCCGCATTGGGCTGTCTGATTTTGTTCAACAGCGCAGCGGGGACGTGGCTTTCGTAGAAATTAAACCCATTGGAACGCTTCTGGCTGTGACGGAAGAAGTGGCGGTCGTTGAGACGATCAAGGTTAATATCGCTTATTCATCACCAGTGTCCGGAAAGATCGTCGAAGTCAACCCGGCCATGACCAGGGCACCGGAGGCGATCAATCAGGACCCCTATGGCGCAGGTTGGATGGCGGTGATCGAAGCGGCCGATTGGAAGGCAGACCATGACAGGCTGCTGGATCCGCAAGCTTATTTCATGATCATGAAGAGCCAGGCGGAAGAGGAAGTAAAGAAACCATGAACTCAACGCATCAAAAAGTGATGATCGTACCGTGCAGCGGAATCGGCAAACCCTACGGCACCGTCAGCCGGGAAACGGCCTATGCCGTGACCGAAGACTTGCGACCCAAACAGACCCAACTGGTGCCCCTGGCATTATTGGTACTTGGAGACGAAGATTCCAATAAAGATATCGCGGCGTATCCAGCAATCACTATTGATGGCTGCAAACTGGCTTGCGCTGCCAAAATGGTCCGGCAAAGCGGCGGGACGGTCGTACAGGAATTTGCGGTCCTGGATGGTTATCGACGCCATAAGGATCTCAAACCCCGGGGCATCGCCGAACTAAATGAGGGCGGGCAGAAATTGGCACTTGTCCTGGCAGAAGAAGTCACAGCCGTGGTGGATGGAATAATTTCCCGCACGGATGGAGGTAAAAATGCCTAACCTGCCCGGGAAAAAAGTCGGCATTGTTTCCTGCTCAGGGGAGGAACTTCCCGAGGGAACGGTAACCCGCCTGGCTGCCCTCAAAGTACTGGAACATTTGCGACCGGCGGACACGGTCACCATTTGCCTGCCCCTGTTCTTGGCCGGCGGTGAAGGCGACCGAGCATTCGCGAAATTTTACCCGACCATCGCCATCGACGGTTGTGACAAACGCTGTGCGGCGCGCGGCACCGAAATGTACTCCGGCAAGCCCGCAGCCAGCGTCGTTGTCACGGAACTTGTCGACGAACATGGCTTGGGAAATCCGGAAGGGAAGCGCCACCTGAACGAAGCCGGCAGGCAGGCTGTCGAGGCGACTGCCGGGGAAGTCGCAGTGCTGGTGGACGAGTTGTTGCAAAAACATTGGGATCGCACAGCAGGGGCTATTGAAGAAACAACCGCATACGAAGTGCAGGAACCGGTCCAGGCGACCTGTTCCTGCGGTTCCGGGATCCCTGTGCAGGAGGTAGCCATTAATGGGCAGATGGTCACATTGATCGCACTACCGATCATCTTCCAGCACTTCCATGAGAATGGCAAGGCTGCCTCACAGGATACGACCCGCGACCTCCTGGAGGCGGTGAAGATCTACAACCCGATCCCGCCGGGCGCAGAGGAGGCCTATGCCGCCGCATTGGAGCAGGAATATTCAGCGTTCCTAAACAAACAGGGAGCAGTCCAATGAGCCGCACAGCCACCTATGGCACCACGGTCGCCTGGAAGGGCGAGCATTGGGGACATGTCGTCCTGGGCAACGGTCCTGAGATGGATTTCTCCGCGCCGCCGGATTCCCAAGGGCACCCCGGCGTCTTGACCCCGGAAGATGCTTTTGTAGCTGCAGCCAATACCTGCATCATGATGATGTTCATCTGGGCAGCTGAACGCTTCAAACTTAGCCTTCTCTCTTACGAGTGCCATGCCGAAGGAACCAAGCTGATCGAATTGGACCGTACCGAGATCTTCACCCACCTGCGATTCTGGCCGATCATCCGGATTGCCGCAGGGGACGAAGACCCGCAGGCAGTGGAAACGCGCGCGAAACGCGCCTTGCAGTCTGCCCAAAAATACAGCCTGGTGGCAAACTCGGTGAAGTCCGAGATCATCATCGAACCCGATATCAAAATTCAAAATCAGTAGATTTGGAGGCAATCATGCTAAGCATCAAGGTCTTAGGTTCCGGGTGTCATAATTGTCAAAATTTAGCTTCCCTTACCGCACGCGCCGTTGGCACATTGAGCATCGAGGCCAAAATCGAGAAAGTAACTGACCATGTTGAGATCATGAAATACAAGATCCTGGCAACCCCCGGATTGGTCATCAATGAGAAGGTGGTCTCTGCAGGCCGGGTGCCAAGCGAAGCCGAGATCACCACTTTCCTGACTAACGCGCTGATGGCAGAATGAAAAAGAAAGTCCTCTTCCTGTGCACCGGCAACTCCTGCCGCTCCCAGATGGCCGAAGCCATCGTCAATGCCCGCCTGGGCGAAACGTGGGAGGCTGCCAGCGCCGGCACCCAGCCGGCTGCTTCCGTTCATCCCAGGGCAATTGCCGCGCTGGCAGAGATCGGCATCCTCCATTCCGGTCGCACGAAGTCGGTGGACGAATTCCGGGGCGCAGACCTTGACTTGGTGGTCACCTTGTGCGATTCGGCCCAGGAGGAATGCCCGGTCTGGCTGGGGAAAGGCAGGCGCCTGCATCACGACTACCCTGACCCTGCCAAAACGAACGATATGGAGGATTTCCGCAAAGTGCGCGATGACATGCTGCGTGAGATCGTTGACCTGTTGAATTCTTGTGAAAATTGACATTTTGTATATCGACGACTGTCCCTCCTGGCAGGCAGGGCTTGATAACCTGAAGGCCGCCCTGGAAGCCGAGGGGTTGGAAGCAGTCATCCGCCTGGTCTTGGTGAAGGATGATGGCGAAGCCGCCCGCCTGAAGTTTTTAGGCTCACCTGCGTTTTGCATGGATGGCCTCGATTTTTGGCCCGGGCAGCGGGACCGGTATAACCTGAACTGCCGCATCTATGCCACCCCGCAGGGATTGAAAGGCTATCCCACGGTGGAGATGCTGCGAGAAAAATTGCGTTCTTTATCAATAGTAAATACTTGATCTTCATAACCGCAGAAAATATAAGCCTCCGATTCCCGATTACCTATGCCCCGGTTTATATCCCCGAAATTGATTCGGAATTGGCCTGAAAATATTCAACAAGACAGAAAAATAGAAATATATCTATCAGGAGTAGAAAATGACTGAAGCATCCATCGCAACCACTCAGAATCAGCCCAAACTTGGTTTGGTCAGCAAGCTTTTGCCCTTATGGATCATCCTTGCCATGGTATTCGGTTTGCTCTTGGGAAAATTTTTTCCACAAGTAGGTAAAGCTCTCCAGCCTGGGATTCCCCTGGGCCTCTTTGTCATGATTTACCCGGCAATGACCAAGTTAAAACTTGGCGAGGTCCGTGGTGCTGTGAAGGACTGGAAACCGGCTGCAATTGTGATCTTTTTCAACTATGCGTTCAATCCATTCCTGCTTTACCTGATCGGTTGGGTATTCTTACGCAATTACCCCGATTTGTGGACGGGGCTCGTCCTGCTGGGCGTGGCTCCCTGTATCGCCATGGTGCTGGTATGGACTGACCTGGCGCGGGGCAATGGTCCATTGGGAATAGTGTTAATGGCATGGAACTCGCTGATCCAAATTTTTACCACTCCATTTTTTATCTGGCTGATCCTGGGCACGCACGCATCTGTCGATATTCGGCTGATCGCTCAAAGCGTATTGTTGTATTTAGGTTTACCTTTATTGACGGGTGTCCTTTCAAGGAATTGGATGATTAAGAAAAAAGGCGAGGGCTGGTTTTCAAAAAGGGCAATTCCTGTCCTGGACGATGTGCAGCTTGTGGCTTTAATTTTGACCTTGGTGGTTATGTTTGCCCTCCAGGGTGATGTGATCTTGCAGCACCCCGAATTGATCTACTTGATGGCAGTTCCTTTGATTCTTTTCTTCTTCTTGCTGTTCTTCAGTGTATTAATGATCAGCCGCAAAGTTGGTTTTTGTTATGCTGATTCAGCGACTACCGCTTTCCATTGTACCGGCCGAAACTTTGAGTTAGCCATTGCAATCGCTTTAACGGCATTTGCCTCCCGGCCGATGGTTGGTGTTTCAACGGTAATCGGCCCGCTGATCGAAGTGCCATTAATGTTAACCATTGTCTTCCTTACCAAAAAATTTGAGTGGAAATTGTTCCGCACGAATACGGCTGGAGCTTGCGGGGAACAGGAATTGAAAGCCGAATCCCTCGTGTAGGGTATATGCTCACCTGGCTATCATAATGAAGATGGGACTTTAATTTATTGCAGAGGCCCGATGAAAATCAGAAGTCAAAATCCTTGGTTCCAAAACCCCCCAGCGTTACGCCGTCCGGCGGGCAGTTCTGGCTGCCCAGGCTGCCCTGGGTACGGATTATCCGAACCTTCTGATCGATATCTCTGAGGTGAGGGATCTCGTTGAAATTGAGAAGATAACGCCTGTGTTCATCTATCCCAGCCTGGTTGTGAATGATCAGTTGGTTTGCGTGGGAAGGCTCCCAAGGAAAAGCGAGATACTTGTTTGGTTTCAACAAGCGCTCGTAAGTTGAGCGTAAAACAAACTCTGATGGTAAATCCATCTAAGGAGAATTATCATGGACGAACATACTGATTACAAAAAGGGCACCTGCGAATGCGGTTGTGATTGCTGCGGTGGAGGCGACAGTTTCGAGCGCCAGTATCTAACAAAAACTGAGCAAATCGAGGAACTGGAATCCTACCTGGCCGAACTCAAGCTCGAGCTCCAGGCGGTGGAGGAGCACCTGGCTGATTTGCGGAAATAGTCAGGAATAAATAAGGACGGTAAATTGCTCCCTATTTAATGTATTGGACCAGTTCCACCAGGTTCCCTGCCGGGTCGTGGAACATCACCCACCGGCCCGAATCGTTGGTCTCCACCCCCCAGGGCAGGTCCACCCCATGCAGGCGGAGTTTTTCAACGGCAGATTCCAGGTCCGCTACCGAAAAGGCAACCACCGGGAAGCGCGGTTCAGGGTCCGGCGGGAGCGCCGGTCGACCGGGAACGATCACCAGCACGCAGCCGTCCAGCTCGAAATGGATCCGGCCCTCTGCATGCTGCGGCAGGAGCTTCAATCCGATCACGTCCCGGTAGAAATGTGCGGTGGCGGGCATGTCTTCCGCCCACAGGCTGATAACTGCCAGATGTGTGTCCATTTGAAAGCTCCTTTTATTAAACGAAAATCCCGCCAGTGCGGGAAAAGTAGAAAAACTATTAAATTAAGCGCAAACACCTGGGTGAGGGGGGCACCCAAGTGTTTGCGTGAATATATTACATGATATTCCATAAAAATGCAAGAGGCATATTCTTAATACAATGTGAGATTTTTGAGCCTTACAAATCAGTCAGGTCCACCGGATTGAACAAAAGCATGCTGGTATTCTCAGTCCTATTTTGTTATAATTTATCCATCATTTCCCCATTTAAATCATAAGTAGATGGAGGGTGTCGTGATGACCTTGAAACGGATTATCCTGATCGTCAGCCTGGTTGCCATGTTGTCCCTCCCTGCCATGGCGTTGGTGTCCGCCCAGTCTGCGTCGGCGATCCGCGTTAATCAAGTTTCGACCCTGGAAACACAAAACGGTGTAAATCTAAAGATCTACTTTAATGTTTTCGACCCGAAGACCGGGGCTCCCATCCTGGATGCCGAACCCTCCAGCGCCCAGGTTACCCTGCTCTTCACCAATCTGGTATCCCAGGGGACGGTAAAAAAACCGGATACCCCCATCTATATCACCATGGTTTTGGATTCGAGCGGGAGCATGGCTGGGGCAGCCGCCGATAAGCTCAAACAGGCTGCCAAGCAGGCGCTGAATGACATCCCGGATGATTCCTTCTTTTCAGTGATCCAGTTCGATGCTGCCAGCAAGCTGCTGCAGGATTTCACCCAGAATATTAGTTTGGTCAGCGATGCGATCGATCATTATAAAGTGAGTCCCAATGCGACCTGCCTGTATGACGCCGCTTATTCGGCCGTGCAAGCCATAAGCAAAGCTCCCGCCGGTCGCCGGGCGGTCATCATCTTCACGGACGGCAAAGACGAAAAAGGGGACGGCACCCCGTGCAGCAAGCACAGTTACCAGGAGCTGGTCACGCTGGCCAACCAGATGCAAGTGCCGGTCAACACCATCGGACTTGCCAATGCAGCCTCAGGCATTAATTCATTGGAATTGCAGGATATGGCTGTCAGTACGGGCGGTTTCTCGGCCATCGGGGGACAGGCTGACCTATCCGTGTCTTTTAGCAAGATCATGGATGCCCTCAAAGCTCAATGGATGGTCGAAGCCCTGGTGTATGCCAGGGAGGGCAACAACGACTCCACCCTCACTGTTCTCATGAAGGACAACCAGTCCCTTAACGCGGATTTCAAATTTACTTCCAGCATCAACTACCCGGGTCCGCCCAGTCCCGTGGCAGCACAATTTTCCGGATTACTGTTTCACCCGGAAAACAGCACCTATGAAATCCAGCTTTCCCTCACCTCGCCCGAACTGGTCAGTTATGTCAAGGTTTCCATCTGGGATAAAAAAGCCGGCTCCAAGGTGGCTGAGTACGTTTTTAAAGACCCCGTGGAATCGAATACATTCAACTTCGCCACCGACCAGCTGACCGTTGGGAGCGACTACGAATTGCATATCATCGCCGTTAGCCGTGCGGATAATACGCCCTTCCCATTGACGCGCGACTCCCAGGGGAATACCTCCGCAGAGCTCATCCACGAGTTCACCTTTGACCCATCCGCACTCTTTCCGCAGATTACGATCCAATCGGTGGCGCAGCAATCCAATGACATTGCAGTCACCATCTCCACCAGCAATACGGCCCTGATCGGCGGTTTTAACGGCTGGCTGATAGACGAGAACACCAACACACGCGTGCAGAATTCCGATTTCAATCTTCCTGCCTTGGGCACCAGCAGCGGAACGATTGTGATCCCTGCTGGAGCCAGCAAGGTCCCGGATGGCAAGTATACGTTGGTCGTGCAGGTCCTCGGCAAGAGCAGCCAGGTGTACTCATCCGTGAATTACTCGGGGGTTGTTTACACCGCCAAACGACCTTCCATTATCCAGAACATCTGGGTGGCCTTGGTGGCATCCCCCATCCTGATGGGGTTGATCATCGTCATCATCCTGGGGTTGGTTGGCTACTTTATGTACATGTCGATGCGGTCGAAATCCATGACCGGCACCCCGGTCATGCAGGGTCGCCTGGGAGAAAAATTAAGCGGCGGTCGCAGCAGTGGACCCGTTCTTCCTCTTGCGGACAACGAGCCTATCCCAACGCGCGGACAACCCACGGCACAGCCTGCCCGTCCTGTTCCGCAGCCCGGTTCTCCACCTCCCAGCCAGCCGGGTTCAGCGCGGCCTGCAGCAGTCGCTCGGGATGATCGCACCATGCTTGCCGGTGGAGAAGAAGGGGCAACCCTGATCGCCTCCCAGCCGGCTCCTGCAAAGGCCAGCCTTATGATCGTACGAAGCCCGGAGGACGCCTCCAGACAGGGTCGCCAGGTCGCCCTGGGGCAGTTCCCCTTTATTATTGGGCGGGTGGAAGGAAACCTGGTCATCAAGGATCCTAACATTTCAAGACGGCATGCCCAGCTCACTTTTGAAACTGCGAGTCGGGCCTACTTTATCACCGACCTGAACAGCAGCAATGGCACGCGATTAAATGAACAACGCCTGGCACCGGGACAGCCAGTCCAACTCACCGGTGGGGCAGTAATTGGGCTTGGTCCCAATGTCATGCTCCGCTTTGATTTGAGCTAGGAAGGGACAATCAATGGGCCGTAAAGTTCAACTAAATTATGATGAATTGAGGACGGTGGTCAAGAAATTCCGGAATGAGGGTGAGGATATTGTTCAGCTTCACTCAACCATGCGTGATCGAGTCCATGACCTGCACAAAGACTGGGCCGGTGAAGGCGCGGATAAATTTTTCAAGGAAATGGAAAACGATGTGCTGCCTGCCCTTACGCGCCTGTCAAGTGCCCTGTTTTACGCGCAGGACGTGCTGCACAAGATCATTCAGACCATACAATCTTTTGACGAGGACACGGCCAGGTTTTTTAGAATCGATTTCGCTCAAGTTAATCCACTTAACCTGGGAGCGTTCCTGGCAGGTGCGGGATTGGGAGTCGGGATTGGCAGCCTGGTGGGTGGGTCGTCGGCAGGAGGATTATCGGGCGCCGGGGGTCCCGTAGATTCCATTGGGGGGACAGGTCAGCCGGAGATCGGTTCACAAGCAGGTCCCGACCAGGCCGGAGTTGGAGATCAACCGCCAGGAACGGATGGACAATCACCCGGAGCGGGAGCTGGAACGGCTTCCGGGACACAAACCGCGGGTGTCGGCAGTGGCGCAGCTGGTGGAGGAAGTTATGACCAGGGGTCGCTAAGTAACCCGCAAGGCGTGGCAGGCGGAGTCGGTTCCCAGGGGGGAGGCGGCGCGGGTGGAGGATCGCTGGGCGGCGGGTCAGTGGCTGCTGATCACATCTACGAAGGTTCCTCGGGGGCGGGGGAGGGCGGCAGCTCAGCTCAAACCACACAGGGGTCCGGATCCGGCGCAGGCGGGGCGCAGGGTTCCAGCGGTGGGGAAGGAACCGTTGCAGCCGGTGCCGCGGGTGTAGCCGGCAGCGCCGCGCTTGGTGTTGCAGGGAAATCCATCAAGAGCCGGTTCAGGAAGAAGAAGAGATAAGCGATTTTCGGGAGTAAAAAAATCCACTGCTTGACTTTGAATTCCGTTAGTGCTAATGTAATCAATGACTTAGTTATCTCCCGAGAGGAGGCACAACCAATACCATATCGCATACACCCTTTCCGTTGAAAAATGCCAACACCGCGCCGGTGGACGACAGCCAAAGACGAATACCGAAGAAAAAGCCGGTCCATATTATTTGGAGATCAAGAAAGGATGAACTATGGCTAAAATTAGAAAGCTTAATTATGATGATATGACCAATATTGTCGGCAAATTTAGAAGTGAAGCGCAGGAAATCGATGCGCTGCTCAAGCAGTCGAAGAGCAAAGTCGAGGGCTTGCATAACAACCAGTGGGTCGGGCAGGGCTCGGAGAAATTTTTCAGCGAAATGGAGCAGTCCGTATTGCCCGCGTTAGGCCGGCTGGTGGGTGCCCTGGGTCATGCCGCGGATGTTGCCCAGAAGATCGCGGACACCATCCGCCGCTTCGATGATGAGACCAAGAGTTTCTTCAACAACTTGATTTAACCTAGGAGGATACAATGGCCGACAAAATTCGTGTTAATTATCCTGCGCTGGAGGATATGGCAAAACAATGCGATCAAGCCGCGCAGCGCATCCGGCAGACCGTAAGCATGGCCAATCAAATCGCCCAGCAGATGCAGAACGGGGCGTTGCAGGGTGAATTCGGGGATATATTCGTACAGGCCCTGGGAGTGTTCCAGACCAAAGTAAATAAACTCGCAGACAAATTCGCTGAGGAAGCCGGCGACATTCGCGGTGCGATGTCTGACATGCAGGCAGCTGATAACGCCGCCGGTGGAAAATTCTAGGAGGTGAGACATGTTTTCATTCATAGAAGATGCGATCAGCGGGATCGTCAGTTCCATTTTGTCACAATTTAACTTCATCCAGGATTCGATCACTACCCCACTGCGGGCCCTGGTGAATCAGGTAATGCAAGGCATGTGGAAAGGGAATGGGGCGCAGAAGTTTGTGTCCGAGATGACCGACGAGGTCATCCCGATGATAGCCAGCATTCTGACCGGCACCCAGAATTATGCCAATTCCATCAAAAAATCCCAAGATCACATGCTGCAGGGATTTCAGCAGGCCAGTTCCATAGCGAATAGCCTATTCGACTCGTTCAATAATATCTTCTAGGATAAGGAGAGAACATGGCTACTGATGAAGTCTTTATGGACATTCCCCAAGTCGAGAGCATGGCGAAAAGTTTCAATGGGTTCGGCGATGTCCTGGATGTTGTAGCGAAAGCAATGAACGCCTTGAGTATCTCGTTGAAAGCAGCCGCCTGGTTCTCCTTTGGAGCCACCGCTGCTGCAGCAGCATACATTGACCGGATCGAGCCCAATGTGAAGAGAGCCGCTGCGAAAATGAAGGAACTCAACGGTGACATCATAAGCGCCATTGCATCTTATCGCGACGGCGACAATTCAGGGTCCCGGCGGTTCATCTAGCCCACCTTTGGTACCTGAGGCGCCGGGGAACAACCGGGTCTGGATATTGATCGTCCCCGTGCCTTGCTGCGAATGAACTTCGGGAGGCCTCTAAGGATCCGCGCTTTTAGAGAGTAATCTGCTCTGCAAGCGCGGATTCCCTTCCCTGCACAATTAATTCATAGTTAGCTGGATCAGGTGAGGCTTTATGAAGAGAATCTGCCAACGCTGCCATGTGATTTCACAAGACTTTAACCTGTGGTGCCAGGAAAAGTACTGCCCGGCTGAAAATGCCACCGAGATCTTCGATAACGGCGAATGGTTCGGACCGATAGAAATCGTCCAACCCATGGTCATCACCCGCTCCGCCATCGTCTACCAGGCGCGCCGCGGTGAAGAGGAAATCCTGCTTAAAGTCGCCAACGTCGGCTGCGAGGAAAAGCTCAGACTGGAAGCCAAAGCATTCCTGCAGCTCGCCAAGGCTGGTCAACACCCGCTGCTGCCGGTCCTGCTTCCGGCGCACCCGCAGGGCACCATTGACCTTCATCCCTATGGCTGGACGGTGATCGAAGGCCGCGTCAAGTACTACGAGGTCTTCGAATTTGTTGACGGCACGATCCTGCGCAACCTGCTGCTCAAGAACCCACAGCCGTGGTACCAGCAAGTTGGCTGGATCGTTTTAAGCGTGGCTGATTGCGTGTATTACCTGCACCGGGCTGGCAAGCTCCACCTGTGCATCAACCCCGATGTAATCCTTGTGCGATTTGACAAGCAGGGCATTCCGCGTCCGATCCTGCTTGACCTCGGCGTGGCGGATCCAGGTAACACCATATATGAACTGTGGAATGAGAACTACAACCTGGCTGCCTATACGGCTCCTGAAATTGCCGACGGCCGCAGCGGCGTGAGTCCCGCCTCGGATGTATACGGGCTGGGGATCCTGTTATATGAAATGCTGGCAGGGCGCCCACCCTATGAATATCACCTTAAAAAGGACCCGGCAGTTCTCAAGAACGTCAAGGAGGGGGAGTTCAAAACCACAGGACGTATCGACTTGAAAAATATCCCCGAGATCGCTGAAAAGGCCATCAACCGCCAGAATACCCAGCGTTTCCCGGATGTGCCTGCCTTTGTGACCGCGCTTCAACCGAACTTCCCACCGATCCCTGCCGAGCGCCGTTCGTTCCATTTGAACTGGCGGGTATTATTTATCGTCCTTGGAGCACTGCTTGCCATTTCGCTGCTCCTGGTACTGGCATTATCCATAGTGCCCGGTTAACCGGGGAGATGACCCATGCCTGATAAAATTTTCATTGACCGCCCACCCCGTATCGAACCCCAGCTTCCCTCAGGGGTGTTCACAGTTCCCAACCCACCGGACACAAAAGAGAATTTCGCACAGTTGCTGCAGCAGGCCTTCCTGCCCGCCGTGATGATCATGGGCTACCTGCTGGCATCGGTCTTCGGAGGACAGCGCGGCGGCCTGCTTATGATGATTCCCATGGGCCTGTCGGTTGTCGCCACCATTGCCTTGGCGGTTTACTCCAGCATGAAAGAACGCAAACAGCGTGAGGAAGCGGAAGCCGCCTACAAACGCCGCATCAGCGAGCTGCGCCGAAAAATGGATAGTGAACACGAAGAGCAGCGCATCTATTATTTCTACAACTATCCCGACCCGGAAAAAACACTCGGCATTGTCGCCGACATCAACCGTCCCGTCCCGACGCGCGAGGAGGAAATTCGCTCGGGAACACGCTTGTGGGAACGCCGCCCGCATGATCACGATTTTATGGTCCTGCGCCTGGGGATCAGCACGCGCCAATCCACTGTGATCTACAAGATCTCTGATAACGAAAAAACCGAGAGCCCGCTGATGCGCGAGGCCACCCGCCTGGCTGAAAACTCACGCCTTTTGTTCGACGTGCCTGTGACCATTCCGTTGATGATGCCGTCAGATGAAACAGAAAAGAAAAAAGTCGAATCCAAGAACCAGGATGAGGAAGGAAAACAGGAACAAACACAGGAGTCCAAGGGTATCACCATCCGCCATTCCATAGGCATTGCGGGAAGATCATCCGAAAAGGTCCATGCTTACGTGAGGACGATGCTGGTGGATTACGCTGCGTTCCAATCACCACAAGACACCATGCTCTATGTAGCCGGAACGAGCGAGGCTCGGCATTACTGGCGCTGGGCCTATGCCCTGCCTCACTGTGTAGGGTCGGACAGGACTGAAACGCTGCTGTTCGAAAACGACGAAAAACCCGCTGAGAACGAAGCAGATAACATGCGCCTGTTCTGGAAGAATATCCGCACCATCCTTGAACGCCGGCGTATGCGCCTGCAGGACAAGGAAAGCGGCACGGATGTCAAGCTGCCCTTTATGCTGGTGGTGGTTGACGTATTGTCGCCCGCTCCGGATTGGTCCAGCTTGAAAGACCTGGAAAGCGAAGCAGCCATTTCCACCATCCTGATGGACGGTCAAACATTGGGTGCGGGCATCCTTTTCCTGGTCCCAGACCGATCGGTCATACCCAGTCGCTGCCTGTCGGTGATCGAGGTGGACGACGACCCGGTCGACGAGGACTCAGCCGTTTTCCGCTATGCTGAAACTGGATTTAACTCCATCCTGTATGTGGGCAGTACCAAGTTGGTCTCCACCCAGGAAAAAGCACGCGAGTTTTCCCGCAACCTTGAATTGGTCGACATACGCCGCGGCTACGGTTCCAGTCTGGCTGCCACCGTCACCCTGATGGAAATGCTGAATGTCACCACTCTCGACCAGTTGCAGCAGATGGCCCAGGAGAATTGGCGTCGCAGCATGGATCCAAAAGTGGCAGACTGGCTCTTCACTGCCGTCGGACTGCTCTCGGGCAATGAACCACGCGTGCTCACCTTCTCTGCCAAAGCAGACGGCGTGCACGGCATCATCGCCGGCTCAACCGGCTCAGGGAAATCGGAATTATTGATGACCCTGATCATCGGGATGGCACTGAATTTCAACCCGAATGTGCTCAATTTTGTGCTGGTCGACTACAAGGGCGGCGCGGCATTCGAACCCTTTAAACGCCTTCCGCACAAGGTGGATATCGTCACCAACCTTGACCAGTCATCCACAGCCAGGGTGTTTGCATCGATCATAGCCGAACTGGATCGTCGTCAAAAACTTAACACCTACACCAATTCAAAAGACATCGTGCATTACCGCAAAAAGGGTCTCAATCTTGACCCGGAAAGACCACCCTACCCGCACCTGTTCATCATCATTGACGAGTTCGCTGAAATGATCTCCGGCAATGCCGAATACAAGGCACAGCTGGAAAGTATCACCCGCCTTGGGCGTGCCCTGGGTGTGACTCTGATCCTTGCAGCGCAAAGACCGGTGGGCGTCACCGACCAAATGCGCGCCAACATCAAGTTTCGCATCTGCTTGCGCGTGGAAACACCGGATGACAGCCGCGAGGTGCTGCGGCGCGCCGACGCTGCCTTCCTGCCGCCCGGCATCCCAGGACGCGGCTACCTGCAGATCGGCAATGAAAACGTTGAGCTGATCCAGACGGCCTACACCGGCGGTGATTACAAAGGACCCCAGGAGGAGAATGCCGTTCCGAATGTGATTTGGGTGGACCGCCCGCGCAAATCTGCGGCCCAAAAAGCAACCGAGCCTCCCAAGCTGTATGACGTCATCGTTGAAATGATGGCCAACCTGGCCCAAAAAGAATCGCACACGCAGTGGCGACCGTGGCCCGAATTTCTGCCGTCCCAAACCGGCTCCAATGTGATCAGCCTGCAGACCCCACTCGATACTGCCTACATGAATGATGCGGATATCGAAGTGCTGCGGATGTACAACAAGGAAGATGCAGCCAGCCTGAGCCTCAACGAAAAAGCGATCACATTCTGGAATGATGGGTTTGAGTGGCCGGGCGTTCAATGGGGTAAAAATACCATGCGCCCCCTGATTGGACTGGTGGACAACCCATATCAGGCCAGTCAAAGGCCTTTGAGCATCAATTTCCCCAACGGGCATGCGGTGGTATTCGGGGCATCCGGGCGTGGGAAAACAACTTTCCTGCGTACTGTTATCTCCAGCCTGGTGCTGACCCATTCGCCCGACGAACTGCACATCTATATACTCGACTTTGGCGGACGGGCGTTGAGCAGCCTGAATGACCTGCCGCATGTAGGGGCAGTCGTGACCTCCGAGGAGGAGGAACGGGTGCTGCGCGCCCTGCGCAAGGTAAACGACATCATCGACCAGCGCCAGGTGCTCTTCAGTGATGCCCGGGCGAACAGCCTGGACTCGTATAACCTGGCACACCCGGATAAAATCCTGCCAGCCATCCTGGTCGTCATCGATAACTTCGCAGAGTTCAAGGAATACTATGAAGGGTTGATGGGACCACTGATCTCCCTGGTGCGAGAATCACGCGCGTACGGTGTGCACTTCCTGTTCTCGGCAGACACACCCAATTCACTAACCGGGAAGCTGTACAACCTGATCACCGAGCGCTTCACGCTCAAGCTTTCGGATCCCTCCGAGTACGCCGATATCGTTGGACGCGGCGTTCCCGCCGACCTGAGTCCCGTGCCTGGCCGCGGTTACGTGAGGGTTGGGAACACTCCGCTCGAGTTTCAGACGGCTCTTACCTTTACACCAGAAGAAGGCGATCCGGGCGGGATCAGCAAATTCAGCAAAATGTGCATGCGCATGAAAGATATGTGGGAAGGAAAATGGAAGGGCGAGAAACCGTCAACCGTGGAGACCCTGCCGCTGCGTTATTCGCTTGACAACCTGATGAAACAGGTGACGCTGCCCGAGGTACGCCACATTTACTCAATAATGGGCATTGACGACCGCACACTGGGACCCGCCTTGATCGACATCGAGCGCCAGGGGCCGCATATGGTGATCGTCGGTCAGCCTTTCTCCGGAAAGACCACGGCCCTGCGCACCTTGATGCTTTCGGTGGCAGCCAACTACTCACCCGATGAAATCATGATGGTGTTGATCGACTTCTCACGCAAGCTGTGGAAAGCCAGCCAGACCTCGCTGGCCAACATCCCACACGTGGTGCAAACCATCGATGATATCGAACAACTGGATGATTTCCTGGAGAATATGAAGATCGAGTGCGCCGAGTTCGACAAGAATCCAAAGCGGCGCAAGATCATGATTCTAATAGATGACTACGACGCCTTCACAGAGGAAGCAGGCCGAAAGAAGATGTCCTTCTTCGAGAACATATCGATGCTCATCCGCAAATACCAGACTGCAGGCGTGTTCCTGATCGTAGCCGGATCGCTGGGCATCATGAGTTCATCAGACGACTTGCGCAAGGTCTACGCGGCGACTAATTTCGGCATTGCCCTTAGGAGTGCCGATGCGGTCAACCGGCTAAACGGGAAGTTTCCGCGCAGCCTGGCTGAGACGGACCTGCCGATGGGACGTGCATTTACCGTCCGCTCAGGTATCACCAACATGCTGCAGATCGCCACGCCTTACGCCAACGATGAGGATGTCGAAGGCTCGCTGGATCTTTGGGTAAACCGCATCATGGAACGTTACCCGCAAAAGAACGTCACCTGGGTTTCAGGCGGTAAAGGAAAGAAATTACCCGATAAGGCAGGGGTGGCGGGCGTCACTGTGGTTCCAACTGGCCCCGACTTGTCCAAGTACAGCATTCCCGATCTTAAGAAGCAACTGGTGGGTGCAGGGCTGCCAGAGTCTGTGACCAACCTGTTCAGTGACAGCGACATCGTCGAAAATGCCCGGGCGATGGGTCTGCTGGATGCCAAGCCGGAGGTCAAACCACAAGAAAAGCCTGAAGACAAGACCGATGTCAAGGGAAAGAAGCACAAGGCAGGTTAATATGAGCGATTATATTGACGTCAAGATCGATGTCTTTGAATACGCAGACCAGCGGGCGCGCATCCTCGAAAGCCTGACACCCGCCGGGTTGATACAGGAGATCCTCAAGGAGTTCGACGACATCACCGCGGACGCACCGGAAAAATATGCCATCTACCTCAAGGGGATGGAGCGGCAGCTAAACCCGGATTCCACCATGGTGCAGCTGGACATCCAACCTCATGATGAGCTGGTTTTCGATTATGTCCGCCAGCCAATCCGGCAGATGCTTGAGCCAAAAGATTACGCTTTCTTGGAGGAAGTAACCACGCGGAAGGTCTATGACATCCAATGGCAGCCTGCAGTGATCGGCCGCCCAGACTCGGATGTCGGTCATAATATTATTCTTGCCGTGAATGTGCAGCTTTTACCGAATGGAAGAACGATCTCGCGCAAGCACGCCCAGATCACATTTTCCGAAGGTCGCTACTATGTTGAACCGCTGGCGGAGCATAACCCGGTCTTCCTGAACGGTAAGGAGATCCCTCTGAACAGCAAGCGCGAAATAAAGAACAGTGATAAGCTGGCCATCGGCCGCCATAAGGTCACCATGGTTTTTGAGACGCAGCGGGCAGGCGCTTCCCCCGTGTCTGAACTGAAATCTCAAGATGCTACGATGATGCCATCCTCTTTCCCGCTGCCCGCTTCAGTTGGACAGGCGGTAAATTTGCCACCTGAGAGGGTATCACCAGGAGCTCCCCCCACCGCTTTTCTGTTCGTGGAAAAATGCTCAACAGCAGAAAATGTTGGACAGAAATTGACTATCATGGAATATCCATTCCTGCTTGGACGCACACTCCCCCTGTTAAGTGCTGAAAAAGAGATCTCCCGCAGGCATGCTGAAATCAATTATGACGCGCAAAATAATATATTTTCAATCACCGATTTGAACAGCAGTAACGGGGTAACATTGGATGGTATTCGCATTCGGCCCGGAGAACCTGCCGGAATCAAAGCTGGTGCCAAGCTTGGGTTGGGTAACGTGTTTGTCGTCCGGTTTGAAGGATAACACGTGACCGGGTTCACCTTGAAAAGCATGGGTGCAGGGGCACAACACCCATGCTTTTACTTCCAGTATTCCGCCTCCCCCTCGCGGCATTTCCCTGAATTTCCCGACATTAAAGTGGAAAGCTCTGATGCATATCCGCCCTGTCTGGTGCCCCAGGCGGGAATTGAACCCACAACCTTAGCCTTAGGAGTGCTCTGCTCTATCCGTTGAGCTACTGGGGCATGAAAAGAATTATACCAAATTCTTGCGTTTCCTCTTATCCGACGCTATACTAGGGTATTGTGCGAAAATCCGCGCAGACCTAATAAAAAATGCAATCCTAATGTGATGAAAATATCCGTAATTCGGTCGTACAATGCTCGTGTGATTAAGCATGAAGTGGTGATTCACAACCCCTTGAGGAACAGCAGATCGACAAAAGCGATATATTGATTTCGCCAGGAGCGGCATAACCAATGGAGCCAAAGAAGTTCGGACGTTATGAGATCAAAGCCGAGATCGGTCGCGGCGGCATGGCAACGGTCTACCATGCTTACGATCCGCGCTTTGAGCGCGAGGTGGCACTAAAGGTGCTGCCGCGCGAGATGCTGCACGATCCGCAGTTCCGCACCCGCTTCGAGCGCGAGGCTAAAACCATTGCGATGCTCGAACATCCAGCCATTGTGCCTGTCTATGACTTTGGTGAGGAGGAAGGACAGCCTTATTTTGTTATGCGCTACATGACCGGTGGATCGCTCACCGATCGGATGAAGAAGGGACCGATGTCCATTAAGGATGCGGCCCAACTTTTCGAGCGTATAGCACCCGCCCTCGACGAAGCCCACGCCAAAGGCATCATCCATCGTGATCTGAAACCCGGCAATATCCTCTTCGATCAGTATGGTGCACCTTATATTTCCGATTTTGGCATCGCCAAAATAGCTGCCAATCCTTCCAATGTTACCGGCAGTGCCATCGTTGGCACGCCTGCATATATGTCGCCTGAACAGGCCCAGGGGGAAGGCATAGACGGGCGCTCCGACATCTATGGCTTGGGTGTCATATTATTCGAGTTGCTCTCCGGCAACCAGCCCTACCACGGTGACACACCGATGAGTGTGGTTGTCAAACATATCACAGACCCGGTCCCGCATATCCTGGATGTAAAGCCCGATCTTCCGCCTGCCATTGAAGCTGTCGTGGAGAAAGCCATGGCAAAAGACCGGGACGAACGCTTTCCAACGGTTAAAGCTCTATCCGAGGCATTGAATGCAGTAGCACGCGGTGAGACTCCGGAATTTGAGATTAGTGACAAGACTCTAATTACCTCAACCAGGACGGTCATCTCTCCAAAACCAACCCCAACACCTGGGACGATCCAGGCAAAACAGGCGCAGAAACCAGGTCCCACACCGGCCGGACCCCGCAAGAAGACTGGGTTGTGGATCGGTCTGGGAGCCGCAGGACTGCTGGTTTGTGTGGTTGCTGTGGCAGGGATTTTCATGCTCAAGGATAAGATCCCGTTCCTGGCTGCTCCCACCTCCACACGATCATTAATAACAACGATTACACCTACACCGGGTACTTCACCGGTCCGGGTCTCAACGAGCACTAAAATACCAGCTGTTATCAACCCAACAGCCAGCGTTGAAAAAAGCACCCCATCCCTAACGTCCAGTCCCAGCCCCTCCCCTACTGTGCAAAGTAAATTGGATATTGGTGGGGCAGATTTGATTGCATTCTTGAATAATAATGATATCTATGTGATGGGTGTGGATGGCAGTAACCTTACTCAAATCACAAAAGACGGGGGGGTTAAAAATGATTTGCAATGGTCACCGGATGGAAAAAGCTTGTTCTATATCAGTGGTTTATGCATCCATTCGGTCACCGTGCCAGGAGGGGAAGCCGCACAGATCACCTGCTTTCCTGCGGTTACTTACTTGGAAGCGTTCGAAATCTCTCCAGATGGGAAGCAAGTAGCGATCAGCCTAAACCGGGTATTGTACGTTGTGCCCTTTGATCTGACGGCAATATCAAAGGCCCGTACGTGGACTCAATTGCGTGACATGAAAGGCTGTTATACGTACAACGCCAATCAAAATCTGGCTGCCCCCAAGGGTGTACGCTGGTCGAAAGATGGGAAACACCTTGCAGTCGACGTTATCAGCGTGGATGCTGGGAAACGGGTGGACTTGATCAGCATTTTCAATATATCCTCTTGTGACAGCACTTCCCCCTTTGCGTCGGATAACTTCCCGGCCACCCGGTTTACGATGACAGGTTATAGTGCCAACCCGGTCATTCCGTCCTTCGCTTGGGATGGCAACACATTATTTGCCTTGAATAGTAAAGTCCGTTACGATCTGGGCTATTTGTATGCGTACAATACGGAGACTCATAAAGGTGTAAATCTCGACCCCCTCCAAACTGCCTGCTGCTACACTGCAGCCCGCTTCAGCCCGGATGGATCATACCTTCTGTTTATCTACCAGAATATTAATAATGCTAAAACCCAACTTTATTATGTTTCTTATGGAACGATAGGCACTGGCATTACTTATACCCCCCTTACTTTGCCAAGCGGCTTCTTCAGCGTTCTCACCGATCATCTCGACGCAACTTTACGCCCGTCTACTCCATAACCCATTTCATCCCCCAGAAAATAAAAAAACCCCTTCCATCATGGAAGGGGTAATGGAGTAAGTTGTTTTTCTTTGGCTGCCTCGAGCAGCCAGTCAGCCACTTCTTCCTTGGCAGGGAAGCGCCCGCTGCATACCACCTTTTCATCTATGACCAGGGTGGGGAGGACCAAAACAAACGCATATTTCCCTATCTCGCCGGGATCGGTTACTTCTGTAATATCCAGATCCAGCTGGATGGAATTAGACAGCAACTCTTGCTGTACCGCCGCGACCAATCGCCGTACAACGTAACGTTCGGGATATTGCAGGCCGAGGATCTTGACATTATGCAAGTTAATTATTCCTTTAGATCGTTTGTGCAATTATTCACATATATTCTACACCAAAATCAACCCTTTTGTCTACCTTGAATGGGACAGGACCGGGATAAAGAATTTCATTTATAAATACTGCACGCCCAGTAAATGGAAGTATTAATTAGTTAGTGGAATAACACAATTTCTTCCCCCTGAAAATAGATTTCAACTATTAAATATTAGAGAACAGCAGGTCAATGCCCCCTCGGCTTTGCCCAGCTCAGACTCGTCAACCAGGATCGGATGGATTCCCAGCGCTTCCAGCTTTTCCAGACTCTTCGGGTAGACAGGTTGGTATAGTATGTTTTCTCCCACCAATAGTGCGTTGGCGGCATATGGCTCGGATGGGTCTATTTCGATGATATTCAAGCCGGGGAAATTGCCAGCTTCCACCCAGGCCGGGTTTGTCAGCAGTGTATCGGCCCCCAGTTGTGTAACTGCCGATTTCAGGTGCAGGCACCCGTTTACGCGGATACCTACAATAGTATAGCTTAATGGATCTAGAAATGCTCCCATCTGATCAATTGCCGCCTGGTTGCTTCGCCCGGACAACCCGACAAAAATCTTCCTGCCCACCTTCAACACATCCCCGCCATCCAGCCTACCGGGAGCCTGGATTGTAAAAAGCTGACGGTAAGGGGCAAGCGCCTGGGCGACCGCCTCCACCTCCGCAAGGCGGCTTTCCGCTCCTGGACGGGTGATCACTGCGCATTCGTCCAGGACAACGGCTGTGTCTTCGACGAAAACCGAATCAGGCAGGTTTGGCTCTTCCGGAAGAGAATAAACCTTTACTCCCAGGTCGCGCAAAGCCTGCTCATAAGCGTGGTGCTGGAGACGGGCGCGTTCGAGATTGATGGGAGTGCGCTCGAGATGGGTGAGTTCGCAGCGGTCAATAGCCGGACTGACCTGGCGTGTGATGGCGGTAAGCATTTAGTCTTGGTTCTTTAATACGAGAAATGCAGCATTATCCCATCCCCTTAAAAGCGCAGATGCTTCACGGTCAAACCATCATTGATGATTTCCTTCAGCGAGTTGATTCCGATCCGCAAATGCAATTCGGCAAAGTCTTCTGTAACGTGTTTATCTGACTCGGCGGTCTTTATACCATCCGGTGACATCGGCTGGTCGGAAACCAAGAGCAGCGCACCGGAAGGTATCTTATTGTAAAAACCGACGGTGAAAATCGTGGCAGTCTCCATGTCCACTGCCATGGCACGCACACGCACCAGGTATTTTTTAAAAGTGTCGTCGTGTTCCCAGATGCGCCGGTTGGTCGAATAGACGGTGCCGGTCCAGTAATCGTGATGGTAATTGCGGATGGTGGTTGAAACTGCTTTTTGCAGGTTAAATGCAGGCAGCGCCGGTACCTCGGGAGGGAAGTAATCATTCGATGTACCTTCCCCGCGGATAGCGGCGATCGGCAGGATTAAATCTCCCAGGCTGTTACTTTTTTTCAACCCGCCGCACTTACCAAGGAAGAGCGCTGCTTTAGGTTTGATGGCTGAAAGCAGGTCCATGACCGTGGCTGCATTTGCCGAGCCCATTCCGAAGTGAATGATCGTGATCCCGTCCGCAGTGGCATTCGGCATCGGTTTATCTTCACAGCAAACTTTCGTGCTGTGCATGTCGGCGAACATGTGCACATAATTGCCAAAGTTGACCAATAAGATGTACTTGCCGAATTCTTCCAGGGGTGTGCCTGTATAACGGGGCAGCCAGTTGGCGACGATTTCTTGTTTCGTTTTCATATCGCCTCCCATATTTGATACAAGCCCAATTGACCATTTTCCCCGTCTGAATAAAACTCCGAGCTGATCCGGAACCCACTCCGCACAGCCAGAGCTTCCAATTCCGCCTCTTCGAAATGATGCACATAGCGTAAGCCGCGGCCACCGCTGCGCCAGTCCAAGAGGTAATCGCCCGGTTCAACGTCCTTGTCAGAAAGACCCACCTCTGCCCATGGTTGCACGCGGATCTTTAGTTTTTCACTGTTCAGGAATTGCCACTCCGAATGAATGAATCGGCCGCCTGGACGCAGCAGGTTGTGTACTTTTTCCAAAATGGATAAGCGTAACGTTTCACCCGGGATGTGATGAAGCACTGCAAAAGCGGTCACCACGTCAAAAACCTGGCGCTTTGGAGTAAGCATGCGCTTATCCCAGTCGGTGGCAGTCAGGTCGGCGCGAATGAATGTTGCTGGAGCGTCTTCCCAACCGTGGCGGGCGACTTCAAGCAGTGGCGGGCTGAAATCCAGTCCCGTGTAGTGTCCCCGCTGACCACGTCGCATTCGCTCGCGTGCCAGTTCACCGTTCCCGCATCCGAGGTCCAGCAGCGATTCGTCGCCTGTCAGTGTATCCAATATCCTTTGGACTCCCGGTTGGAGGTGCTGGCGCGTGGAAGAAAATTCCCTTCCGAAGGTCTGGTAGAATTGTTTATTCAGGGAAAGCAGCCGTGTGCACGTTT
Source organism: uncultured Chloroflexia bacterium (assembly GCA_963830585.1). Taxonomy (GTDB): domain Bacteria; phylum Chloroflexota; class Anaerolineae; order Anaerolineales; family Villigracilaceae; genus UBA877. The sequence goes on from CAWHNA010000001.1 coordinate 287,490, forward strand.
CGGCTTTCATATTCTGATTATATCTGTGTTTGACGATGGTTAAGAAACTCAACTGGAGCGAAATGCGCTCCCTCCCCCCAGAAAAAATGCTCCAGGCACGCCGCGCCCTGGAAGAAGTGCGCGCAGGGAAACCGCTTGGGACCGCCTTGCGTGAATATTCCTGGAACGGTGCGCCGCTGTATAAATCCGCGCTTGTGGCGGCATACCAGCAGTTGGTGGAATCTGGTGAATGGGATCCGGATGAAGCGTTGCTGGCAGCCATCCGTCTGAAACCGGTACGGACGCTCTCCGGAGTTACAACAGTCACCGTACTCACCAAACCTTACCCCTGCCCTGGAAAGTGTATTTTCTGTCCGGATGACATCCGCATGCCAAAATCCTACCTGCCGGATGAACCCGGAGCTATGCGTGCGGTGGAGCATAGTTTTGACCCTTATTCACAAGTACGGTCGCGGCTGGAGGCTCTTAATGCGGTGGGACACCCCACTGATAAGATCGAACTGCTAATTCTCGGCGGTACTTTCTCGTCCTACCGCCGGGATTACCAGGCATGGTTCGTGCGCCAGTGCTTTAATGCATTAAACGGGACCGCTCCTGTTCCACCAGGACAGGATGGGATGGGGAATGGAATTGACGGCATGGCTGAAGCACATCTGCTCAACGAATTAGCCGGACACCGAAACGTGGGCCTGGCGGTTGAGACCCGCCCCGATGAAATCACACCCGACGAGTTGAACTGGTTTCGCACCCTGGGTGTGACCAAGGTGCAGATGGGAGTGCAGAGCCTGGATGATTTAATTTTGGAAGTTAATCAGCGCGGTCATACCGTTGCCGAAGCGCACCAAGCGGTTGCCCTTCTTCGGGCTGCCGGCTTTAAGATAGTTTTGCATTGGATGCCCAATTTACTGGGCGCTACCTTGGAATCCGACCTGGCTGACTTTCCCCGGCTTTGGGATGGTCTCTGCCCCGATGAAATCAAGATCTATCCTACCCAGCTTCTGGAAAATACTCAGCTTTATGAAATTTGGAAACGCGGAGATTACCAACCCTATACAACGGATGAACTCGTCCAGCTTATCGCGGACGTTAAACCGACGATTCCACGCTACTGTCGAGTCAACCGCATCATACGCGATATCCCTTCCACCCATGTCGTGTCTGGGAACAAACGTACCAGCCTGCGTCAGGATGTCCAGCTCGAGTTGGCTCACCGTGGAACCCATTGTGAGTGCATCCGCTGCCGCGAGGTCGGCGCTGGGAAGGTGATAACTTCCGACTTGCACCTGGATGACCTGGTTTATTTTGCTGATGGAGCCGAGCAGCACTTCCTGTCCTTCATTACCCAGGAAGACCGGATCGCTGGATTTCTGCGTCTCTCTCTTCCGGGAGAGGATTCGCCTGCAACCGGTTTGGCCGACCTGGATGGCTCCGCCATTATCCGTGAAGTGCACGTTTATGGTCAGTCGCTGGCAGTGGGAGCGGAGCAGAGTGGAGCCGCCCAGCATACCGGCCTCGGTACGCGGCTGCTTGCAGAGGCCGACGCGATTGCGCGAACAAAACGTTACCGCCGGATGGCAGTCATCTCGGCGGTGGGCACACGTCAATATTACCTTCAACGCGGGTTTGAACGCGGGGAACTATACCTGGTAAAACCGATAAAAAAGACCTTTTAGCCGGGGAACCTTTAGCTTTAGATTAATGCGCTTTCTTTTCCCAATCAGCCACGGCTTGCCGGATGAGCGCCTTGATCTCCGGTTCGGGCACAGCCTCGATCCCCTCAAACTTTTTCAGCCCGTCCTTGACCAGCACAATTCCTCCGGGTCCCTCTGTCAGGTGGATATCCCGGTCTTTAAATGGACTCGCCAGAAGGGTGGCTTGCAGGACGTCATCGATCTGCTCAACAATGCTCTTGAGCACCGGCACAGGTTTGGCTGGCTCCTTAGGATTATTCCCTTTCTTCACCTGGGAGGCAACAACTGGAACAGACAGGCTGGGTTGAGCCTCCGCGACAACGGCGGGCGTAGGGGCGTTTTCCAGCCAGGCGCGCAAATCGACCAGCATACTTACCAGCTGTTGGCGCTGGTCGGGCTGGAGCGAATCTTTGCCGTTCAAGCGTGCTCCATCCATTTCCAGCCATAATTTTCCAGATAGGGTACGCCAGGCTCGCAAAATTACGGAATCTCCCTCGGATGCAAGTTTGTTTTCAACGGGAGTGACGGGGGTTGACTCCTGCGCAGGCGGCGGGACAGAGCGTCGGGAAACGGCACGCTGGATTAATGCACCAGCGGCAGCACCCAGGCAGATAACTAAAATGAAAATAAATATCGTTGTTGTGTCCATCATCTATTATTTTACAGGATATTTTGGTTTTGCGCGTACCTGGCAATGGGGACAAAAGTGAGTCCCGCGTTGGCCCACGGTGATACGTTCGATTGGAGTTTTACAGACTGGGCAGGGTTCGCCCGTTCGTCCATAAACCCGAAAATGATTTTGAAAATCTCCCCCACGATATACCCAGTCAATACTGGCACCGTTCCGGCGGATGCCCTCGTCCAGCACTTCCCGGATGGCTTTCCACAAACCGGTAACCTTTTTCCTGGTGATTTCATTTGATAGCGTTAGCGGATGGAGTTTCGCCAGGTGCAGGGCTTCATCTGTATAAATATTCCCCAACCCGGCAATAAAACTCTGATCAAGCAGCAGAGGTTTCAGCTGGCGCTGACGGTTTCCCAGGGCGGAAAATAACCATTCGGTTGAAAACCCATCTGATAACGGTTCCATCCCCAATTCCTGGAAGATTTCAGCCGTATCCTCCACCAACCAGACACGGCCGAATTTGCGCGGGTCGTTGAAGACCAGGCTGGTATCTCCAGAAAGATGTGCGATCAGCCGGTCATGTTTTGCTGGCTGGTACCCACCCAGGACGACCAACAGGTCCCCGCTCATGCGCAAGTGGATGATAAGGTGACGGTCCGACAATTGGAGATCAAGGAATTTTGCCCGGCGAGAGATGGATTCTATTTGCTGGCCAATTACCCGCTTTTTGAATACTGCAGGAGAAGGGGTTGCCAGGGTGCGCGCCCAGCGCAAATCAGCGGAAAGAATGGTTTTCCCGATCAGTGCCGGGCGCAGGGTTCTGGCAATAGTTTCGACTTCTGGGAGTTCGGGCATGAGATTCTAAGTTGCGAACCAGTGACGGTGGAAAAGGTTCTGATGCCTCTACGAAATCTGCTCCGAAAGGTACACCTGGACACCCATTTGTTTGATCTGGTCGAATTGAGCTTCGATCCAGTCGATGTGGTTTTCTTCGTCTCTCAGGATTGACTCGAGCATCTCACGAGTTCCATTATCGCTCATTTCCGTTGCCAGCTTAATCGCTTCGTTATACGCCACGATGGCACCGTTTTCGGCATCCCAGTCATTCTGGTGAAAAGCCTCAACGGTTTCCCCGATGTGCAGTTTGTTCAATTCACTGACAACTGGTTTCTCCTCGAGAAAGATGATCCGCTCGATATGCTTTTCAGCGTGTTTCATCTCGTCTATTGCCCGTTTCTCGATGGTTTCACTCAGATGCTTGTACCCCCAGTTGGCGCACATTTCAGCCTGCACCATATACTGGCTGATGGCGGTTAGCTCATCTGCAAGGAGAAAATTAAGTTTTTCGATAACCTTTGCGTTGCCTTTCATGATATTCCTCCAGTTAGTAATTAGGGAGCGGGGTTGATATTACCATTTAGGAATTACTCATTAAACATTTGACCCACACTGCGGCCTTCATGGGCACGGCGGATAACTTCACCAAGCAGGGTGGCTACGGTTAAGATCGTCAGCCGGCTTCCAAAGGCTTCCTTTTTTTCCAACGAAATGGGCACGCTGTCTGTGGTAATGTATTCAGTGACGGGCAGGGCTGCCAGTCGTTGCACGGCATCCCCCGAAAAAATTGGGTGAACGAAAGTTACATAGATCCGCTGTGCCCCGTTCTCTTTTATGAGATTGACAGCCTGGGCAATGGACCGGCCGGTATCGATCTCATCGTCCACCAGTACGATGTCGCGGCCTTTCACTTCGCCAATGATCGTCAGTGCTTCAGCCCGGGCGTCATTAGCTACTCGTCGTTTTTCCACAAATGCAATCGGCGCGTCGATCCGGGCTGCGAAATCTCGCCCTTTTTTGGCGTAGCCCAGGTCCACGGTCACCACCACCGGGTCCCGGAGATAAGGGCGCAGGTTATTCAGCACATATTCGCAAAGTATATGCGAAGCATTCAATACATCACCAGGGATCGAAAAGAAACCCTGGATCTGGTAAGCGTGTGGGTCGAGGGTCATGTATCGATCTGCCCCTGCAATCTGGATCATGTCTGCCACCAGGCGGGAGGTAATCGGAACACGCGGCTGGTCTTTTTTATCCGAGCGCCCGTAGCACAGGTATGGCGAGACTGCCGTAATGCGTGCCGCTGAGTCCAGGCGCAGGGTCTGGAGCAGGATTAAAAGTTCCATCAGGTTGCGATGGACGGGCGCGGCCGTATGCTGGATGACGTAAACATCCTGGCCGCGCACGCTGCTATGCAGCTTGACAAATAAGTTCCCGTTTGGAAATTCTACGATATCCCGCCCGCATAATTCCTCTCCCAGGTAATCAGCCACTTTTTGCGCCAGCTCAGGGCTGGCAGTCCCGGCATAAAGTTTGATGCCGCCGTACACACGCAGTTCATTTGATTGAGACATCTATCATCCTATCAGTCTGGAGTCCATTCCGAGTGCAGTACGCTCATGATCAGGTCGTCACGGTACTTTCCCTCGCGAAAGTCTGCCTGGCGCAGGCAGGCCTCCTGAATGAAGCCCGCCTTTTTGTAAGCACGGATACCACCCAGGTTTTCAGCATCGACGTGCAGGAAAATACGGTTCAGGTTCAAGGTCCCAAAACCGTGACGCAGCAGTAGTTGCATCACCTCGGTGCCATAGCCCTTGTTCCAGCAGGATTTTTCCCCGATAAATATCCCCACCTCTGCACAGCGGGTGCGCCAGTTAAAGTCGAAAAATCCGCAGTTACCGATCAATTTCCACCCTTTGGGATCTTCTATTTCAATACCGAGAGGGTGTTCTTCAGCCGGGCGTTTGAGCATGCTCTCGAACCAATTTTCCTCGGTCGCTTGTGAGAGCGGCATGCTCACGCTAAGGAATCGCCTAACCTCCGGGTCGTTCAGCCATTCGACAAATTTAGGCAGGTCGTTGCGCTCGTCGCCGCGCAGGCGAATCCGGTTCCCGTAGAGCATTAAAATCTCCATATAAATGAGGCAAGAGGTTGGGATGTTTAGTGGATTATACTATCCTTGACCGGCCTCGCGTGAGGATATAAAATGGGATAATGCTCGTTTGTTCTATGGTTTCACAACTTGTGCTATACTCTTATTAAGATGCAGATGGATGCTGTCTCTGAAGCGCGCGCTTCCTGGCCAGGCTGGGCTGAATTCCTCCGCCGCCGCGGATTGGAAAGTATGGCTGCCTGGGCACTGGAAGCCGCAGGCCCGCTGACGATGCTCGGCGCACAAGCCCTCTACCTGGGAGGTCCACTCCTGCGCCCGGCTTTATCGAACGGTTTCATAGAGGCATTAGCCGGTCTGTTGGAAGATCACAGTGAGGCCCAGGCTTTTGCGGATTTTTTGCGTGAGGAAAAACCTGCATGACCAATTGGTTTGAACTGGCTGGCCTTGGAATAGTGGTCTTTAGCGCAACGCTGATGCTGGCGCTTGCCTTTCTGCGCCGCAAATCACCTCCAGTATTTCGCGACATCCCCGCCTTCACCCGGCTGCGCCAGGCTGTGGGCCTTGTCGTTGAAGATGGCAGCCGCCTGCACGTCTCGCTTGGACGCGGCTCGCTTACCACCCCTCAATCCGCATCCGCCCTGGCAGGTCTTGCACTTTTACGCCGCCTGGCTGACCTCACTTCTGCAGGGGACCAGCCACCCATTGCCACTTCGGGAGACGCTCCCCTAGCCATCCTTTCACAGGACACCTTGCAAGCCGCTGCAAAATATACCGACCGGGCAGCCTCCGACCTGATTGCGGGTCGTTTGACAGGTTTAACCCCCTTCTCTTACGCTGCCGGAGCCATACCAGCAATACGTGACGAGAAGGTATCAGCGAATGTCCTGATGGGAAATTTCGGCGTCGAGGTGGCGTTGTTGACCGATGCTGTGGAACGTGAAAATACTTTCGTCATAGCTGGAAGTGATAATCTAACTGCGCAGGCGCTGATCTATGCCAGCGCCCAGGAACCCCTTGTGGGAGAAGAAATATTTGCTGCTGGTGCCTATGTTGAATCCGGGTCGTTGCACTCTGCCAGCCTGACAGTGCAGGATGTCTTGCGCTGGCTGATTATTGCTGCCATATTGGTGGGGGCAGGGCTCACATTGGCAGGTATCCTTTGAACCCCAGGCGCTTCCCCTCCCTTAATGCTGTTGTCGGCACTGCCCTTGCCATTGCCAGCGGGTTGATCGTTTTGGCGGGTTACTTTTTCGTAAAGGCTGAGAATGGACAAGCATCATTATGGGCAGACCTGCGTCTGACTTTGCTGGACTGGGCGATCATTCTGGCAGGGTTTGCCATCTTTGTTGGGGTCTTCAACCTGTTTCAAGTCCATTTCAAAAAAATCCAGAAAAAGATGAAAGGATCTTTCTACAGCCTCCTGCTTATCTTTAGTCTGTTGATCACGTTTGTGTTTGGTCTGGTTAGGCCCGCTCAAATGGGCACTGTTTTTACTACGGTTCAATTACCAGTCGAAGCCAGTCTGATGGCAATACTGGCAGTCACGTTAACCTATGCCAGTATTCGACTGCTTCGTCGCCGCCTCAACCTCCTTTCTGTTATTTTCCTGGTCACCGCTGTACTGATGTTGTTTGCCACCGCTCCGCTGCCGTTTCTGGGAACCATACCGGGATTAAGCGACGTGTTGCGTCCTTTCATCGCCCAGGTAATGGCGGCAGCCGGGGCACGCGGGATCCTGTTGGGGGTTGCTCTCGGTACCCTTACCACCGGCATACGCATAATCTTTGGTGCCGATCGGCCTTATGGCGGGAATAAATAATGGCCGACATTTTCTGTCCAGCATGTGGCAAGGCTAACCCATCCGAACTGGAAAAATGCCAGTTCTGTGGGTCCAGGCTGAAACCACTCGCATCCTCCTACCTGAATGCCGCTCCGATCAAGCCCGGTGAAAACCCGGTAATAAGAGAAACTTCTGAGTTTGAAAAAGTAAAACTAACCACCAGCGATCTCGTCCACCCTGGGGTCGAGCCTACCGCGAAATCCACGGCAGCATTGGAATCGACACTCCCTTCCTGGTTGCGCTCCTTGCGAAAAGCGGAGGATGCCGCTGAAGGCAAATCCACCGGGGAAACACCTCCTGAGCAGCGTCTCCCGTTAACTCCCTCACCTGAAGCGGCAGCTGAATCGACTGACGATCAACCCGACTGGCTTCCAGAACCTGGCAAAGAGATAACCGACGACGAGAAAGATGTCCCTGACTGGCTGGCAAGCCTGCGTGAAGAGAAGCCTGATACCACCTCCCAGGAATCAATTTCGCTGCAGGATCGAGCTTTGAATACAACTGGCAGCCTGTCTGCAGGAGTCGCCGATGCGGAATGGATGGCTCGCCTGGGCGGTGAGCCAAACCCTGAAACTTCGCAAGCCAAACCCGGAGGTGATACCCTGGGTGAACCAGGATCTCTTGATTGGCTTGATTCAATCGGAACAGAATCTGCTGGTTCCAGCGTGGGGGATAATCCCGTAACGGAACAAAATGACGCGCTCCACGATTGGCTGTCCACTTTACCAACAAGTTCGGAGGTGGAGCAACCTGTCTCGGGTGAGAAAGAAAATTTGCCCGAATGGCAGGAACAGGCCCGTGATAAATTGGTTGAGCCGGAATCAACACCATCGGATGAGACGGAAAACCCGCCCGATTGGCAGGAAATTTCCCAAGAAACAATCATCGGACCAGAACCGACTGTTTCTGGTGAGATGGAACCTCTGCCAGAATGGCAGAATCCACCCCAGGAAAAAATTATCGAACCCGAACCAACCCTGGGAGAACCTGGCAACCTTTCTGCAGAGTCCGAAACCCCCGATTGGCTTTCAAACTTGGGGTCAATGCCTGCAAAAGCCGAAGAGCAGTCCGAGGTAAGTCTTCCCGATTGGCTGACACCTTTGGAGTCGAAACCCGGGCAGGTGCCTCCAACTTCCGCCCCGGTTCCCGCCGCTGATATTACTCCTGCATCAGGCGAGGAGATACCAAGTTGGTTATCCCAATACCAGGCAGAGACTGCTGCAGCAGAACAACAGGAAGCAAAAAATGAACAAATCGAGTCTGCCGCGCCCCCTCGTTATCAAGGGAAGGAACAGGACCTCTGCCTGAATGGTTGGCCGGTATCGAGAAGAACCCAGGCACTCTGGGGGCGGCTCCTGCCATGGTTACCAATGAGGAAGTTCCGGGTTCCGGTGAAACGACAGGCGCGGGAATTTCGCTGGAAATGCCCGATTGGATTTCCAAGTTAAACCCGGATCAAGCCTCTGAAAAGGCTTCCGGAGGCGCTACTGAACTACCCACTCCTGAAAATCTTGAGCTTTCCGAGCTTCCGTCCTGGGTACAGGCGATGCGCCCGGTCGAATCGGTGATGACTGAAACGAAGGAAACACCGCATGAGGAGCCACAGGTAACGGAACAGACGGGTCCGCTGGCAGGACTGCAGGGTGTGCTGCCGGTAACCCCCGGTCTGGGAACGCTGCGCAAGCCGCCCGCATATACAGCAATCCTTAACGTCACGGACGGTCAGCAGCGCTACGCGGCTGCTTTCGAAAAGATGATTTCCGGTGAAACTCAACCCAGGGCTGCCGGGAAAGCACGCCTCACCTCCAATCGGGTATGGCGCTGGGTGATCACTTTCCTCCTGCTTGCAGCAGTCGTGGCACCTCTCCTGACGGGCATACCGGCTACTCCCGCCAGTACCCTTCGCCCGCCTGAAACGGTTAGCGCCTTCACCTTGATCGGCAGCCTTCCATCTAACGCGCCTGTGCTGGTGGTTTTTGATTATGACCCGGCTCTTTCGGGTGAGATGGAAGCGGCCGCAGCACCTCTCATGGATCATTTGCTGCTCAATGGTCCCCGCTTGGCATTGATTTCCACCAGCCCAACCGGCCCTGCCCTGGCTGAGCGCTTCCTGCACGATACAAACGCTTCACCGTTGATTGCCGTGCACAATTACCAGTCGGGTCAGCAATACGTAAACCTGGGGTACCTGGCTGGAGGACCCTCTGGCGTTCAGTATTTTGCCGATTCACCTTCGAATGCAGCTCAATTCACGATTGAAGGTCAACAAGCCTGGACATTACCTCCCCTCCAAGGGGTGCGTGCATTAAGTGATTTTGCTGCCATGATTGTCTTAACTGATAATGCTGACAGTGGGCGGGTCTGGATCGAACAAACTGGTCCCATGCTTGGCAATACCCCCATGCTTATGGTGCTCTCCGCCCAGGCTGAACCATTGATCCTCCCTTATTATGTTTCGGGGCAGGTTAAAGGTCTTGTTACCGGGTTGACTGGCGGCGACGCCTATGGGCAGATCTTTGCCCGACCCGATTCTACCCTTGGCTTGGCTGAAAAATATTGGAATTCGTTTGGCGTCGGAATACTGGTTGCAGAAATATTAATTGTGATCGGCGCAATTTGGAGCGCTGTTACGGGCTGGCGTTCCCGTCGCAACAAATCCGGGGAAAAGGTCTGATCATGCCTGCAGTCTATTCTGCCAACCTCGTCGATCTTGTTACCGGTGGTATAAGTTTCCTGCTTACCTTGATGGTCTTAAGTTATCTCATAGGGGATAACCCGGTTTTTCGAATCGCCATTTACATTTTCATCGGTGTATCAGCAGGATATGTGGCCGCAGTTGCCTGGCATCAGGTGCTGTATCCGCGGCTCATCCTGCCGCTGCTTTCCGCCAGCCTGGGTGAGCGAATATTACTCGTCGTTCCACTAGTGCTGGGATTGCTGCTCCTGCTGAAACTCTCCCCACGGACAGCCAGCTTGGGGACTCTGCCGATGGCTTTCCTGGTTGGGGTCGGTGCTGCCGTAGCGATTGGCGGGGCTGTAATGGGTACACTCCTCCCCCAGACCCAGGCGTCCATTAACGCGTTTGACTTGTCCAGCACCGGGCAATACTGGTTGGAACGCTTGGGTGAAGGGATAGTAATGCTGATCGGTACGGTGACCGCACTGGTCTATTTTCATTTCGGAGCAAAAGCCACCGCCAGCGGTCCCCGGCGTGGGAAGCTGGTCGGTATATTCAGCTGGGTTGGGCAAATCTTCATTGCGGTTACCTTTGGGGTCCTTTTCGCCGGCGTTTTTATGGCTGCGCTCACCGCTCTTATTGAGCGTCTGAATTTTATTGTTACCTTTTTGTTGTCTCTTTAAACTTTATACGCGTTCGTAGGGATTTAAACCTTTATGCTCGCTACACAGGTGAACGCTGATTCCCTCCTGGCAGTTGATGTCGGCACGGTAACCACCCGCGCCGCACTCTTTGACGTGGTGGAAGGGAGTTATCGTTTCATTGCATCCGGGAATTCTCCAACCACGGCAGTGGCACCTCTTCGGGATATTAGCGAAGGGGTGCGCCAGGCGATTGAAAAGTTGGAAATTGTCACCGGCCGCAAGTTCCTTGGTGAGGCATATCAACTGATTATGCCCAGCTCTGGTGGTACCGGGGTGGATGCATTTGCTGCCACACATTCTGCAGGTCCAACAATTAAAACTGCGGTGGTTGCCTTGTTGGACGATGTCTCTCTGGAAAGCACTCAGCGACTGGCTCACAGCACCTATACCCGGGTGGTCGAGACGATCGGGCTGAACGACGACCGAAAGCCGGAAGAGCAGATTGATAGCCTGATTAATTTCAACCCGGACTTGATCCTGGTGGCGGGCGGCACGGATGGTGGAGCGGCCCGCTCCGTCCAGCGTCTGATAGAAACAGTCGGCCTCGCTTGTTACCTGCTGCCACCTGATAAACGTCCCGCACTCCTTTTCGCCGGGAACCAGGGTCTTGCCGATGAAGTGAGGCGAAGTTTACAGCCATTGACGTCCGCGCTGGGAATAAGCTCAAATTTGCGCCCGGGTATCGATGTGGAGGATCTTCAGCCCGCCCACAATGCTCTGGTCGAACTCTACAACCATGTGCGCAACTCTCAAATGCGTGGCTTGGAAGAACTGAACAGCTGGGCGGGAAACACGCTGGTGCCCACGGCATCTGCCGAGGGACGCATTATCCGCTTCCTCAGCACGGTTTATGATTCAAGCAAAGGCATCCTGGGTGTTGATCTGGGGGCCTCGGCAGCCACCGTCGCGGCAGCCTTTGGCGGTAATTTGACCCTGGGGGTATATCCCCAATTGGGACTTGGCGAAGGGCTCAGTAACTTGTTGAGTTATTCCAAGGTGGATGAAATTCAGAAATGGATCCCGCTTGAAATCCCTGCCGAAGCCATTAGCGATTACATTTACCAAAAATCCATCCACCCTGCCAGCCTGCCTGCCACACTGGAAGACCTTGCCATTGAACAGGCTGTGGCGCGCCAGTGTCTGCTGGTGGCAATGAATATCGCCGGCAAGGAATTTCCAAAAAAGATCCGGAGGGGTGCCCTCGGTCTGACGCCATACTTCGACCCAATCCTGGCTGCAGGGAGTGTAATTACCCGTGCTCCCACGCTCGGCCAGGGGTTGCTGCTTTTATTGGATGCCATCCAGCCAGTTGGCATCACCACCGTGATCCTGGATCAAAACTTCCTGCTGCCTGCCTTGGGCGCAGCTGCTATCCGGAACTCCATCCTGCCAATTCAGATACTCGAGTCGGGTGCTTTCCTTGGATTGGCTACCGTGGTGGCACCTTACGCCAATGCCCGCTTGGGCACACCTGTCTTAAATGTGCGCCTCACGAACCGGAACGGTAACGAGAACAGGGTAGAGGTAAAACAGGGCGCTCTTGAAATCATCCCACTCCCGGCAGGTCAATCCGGCCGCCTGTATCTTGAACCTCTAAACCATGCTGAATTGGGTCTTGGTACCCGACCACTCCGGGATGACGGCATCCCGGTCAATGGGACTGCGCTGGGTGTGGTGATCGATGCCCGCGGCCGCCCGCTGCGCCTGCCGGCAGAAGACGCCCGGCGCCGCGACCTGATAAAAAAATGGATGTGGACGTTAGGAGGTTAGGCCTTCAATGTTGGCGCCAGTAGTACATGTCTTGCCATTGATTACCCTCCATCGGGAGCGTCTTTTACCTGTGCCCGGTCGTGTCACCGCGCATGTAGATCAAAAGGTCACCCCCCTGGATGTGGTTGGCGAAGCTCATTTTGGGCAAAGACATTTGCTTATTGACGTGGCTCTCACTTTTGGGATCCAGCCGGATGCAGCTCAACGACTCATACAGATCAAAGCCGGGGAAACTGTTACCAAGGGTGAGCCTATCGCCCAGCGGATTGGTCTTATACCGCAAATCCTGCGTGTGCCGGTCAACGGACGAATAATAATTGTGGGCAGTGGACGCATTTTGATGGAAGCTGGGGATGGAGTTTTCGAATTGCGCGCCGCGTTGCCAGGAAGAGTCACCCGCCAGATTTCGGACCGCGGGGTTGAAATCACCTTTAATGGGGGGCTTGTACAGGGAGAATGGGGCAATGGTCAGCTGGGATTGGGCTTATTGCTGCCTGTTGTCACGAAACCGGACGAAGAGCTCACGGTAAACAATATCGATGTAAGCTTGCGTGGTTCGATCCTGCTGGCGGGCTATTGCACAAACCCGGCTGCTCTTCAGGCAGCCGCTGACCTGCCCGTCCGCGGCCTGATCCTGGGTGGTATCTCCCCTGCCCTCATCCCGCTGGCAGTGCAGATGCCGTATCCCATTGTTGTTGTTAATGGTTTTGGGTTAAAAAGAATGGACAGCGCTGCTTTCCTGTTATTGAGTACCAACGCCAGGCGTGAGGTGACGCTTAATGCTGAACCTTTCGACCGGCAAACCGGTGTGAGGCCAGAAATTCTCATCCCACTGCCCGTGACGGAAGACCCGCCTGTGCCAAAAAAGGGGGAGTCATTCTCTCCCGGACAATCTGTCCGGTTAACGCGTGCTCCCAATGCTGGTTTAATCGGCACGCTGTCAGGTTTGCTGCCTGGTTTGACGCTTGTTCCCAGTGGGTTACGTGTTGCGGCCGCAGAAGTAAAATTGGAATCTGGCGAGCAAATAACTGTTCCGCTTGCTAATTTGGATGTCCTGGCGTAATATATATTTATCGAGGAGGATGATGCCATGTTGGATGAAGGAAATGCCCAAAATTTGATGGAAACCCCTGAAGCTCCGCCGCCGGAGCCAAAAAATAACCGGACGTTTTGGATCGTTGGTGGGATCATGGCAGGTCTGGTTTTCCTCACGCTTGTGTGCATGGCGGTCTATTTCCTGGTCCTCGCGCCTCGCATTGCCGCGCAAAGGACCGCTGCGCAGGCAACGATCGAAGCAGGAAATGCCCTGGCTGTTCAACAGTTAACCCAAACCGCACAGGCCGCGCTATTTTCACCCACTCCTCTAACTTCGCCTTTACCTTTGGCAACCGGTACGCATGTTCCAACCATTCCGGTAGCCAGCCCAACGCCGGTCATTGCTGTGAATACCCCGGTTTCTACTGCCACGAATGACCCGGCAACATTGGCTGCCTTGCAAACACAACTGTCGTTTCAGATGACTTCCACGGGTCAGGCCGCCCTCCCCACGAGCACAACGGTTGCTGGCGGAGGCTTGCCCACTACTGGGTTCTTCGATGAAATCGGTTTACCCACCATGATTATCCTGGCGGTGGCACTGGTTGCCGTCATTTTCCTGGCTCGCCGGATGCGCAAATCCCCCTCGAAGTAATAAATTTTAGGAGCAGACCAAGGGCTCTGCTCCCTCAGGGTGGTGTCAGCGTGGGTCCTTTGAATTGGACCCACGCTTTTATTCCTGCATTTTGACAAGATACTTGGGGGAATCCAGGCGATTATGTCACACTCGCAGCAACTGTTTCACCGTAGCCTAGTAGGGCTTTAACCATTTCCGGGTTGCGGCCTTCTGCATAAACTCTCAATACGGGTTCGGTTCCAGAAGGTCGGATAAGCAGCCAGGAATCATCTGCCAGGATGTATTTAATCCCATCGATGTCACACACCTCGACCACCTTCTGCCCGCCGATTTCCGCCGGTGCTTTTTTAACCAGGAAATCAGACATTTCAACTTTAGCCACTGGATGATGCAGGCGCAGGTCCGTTCGCTCGTAAAAGGCTGGTCCGACCTCTCCCAGCAGGTCGTCCACCAAAATGGACAATGGTTTCTTTGCCGCGGCCAGGATTTCAACTAGCAGCAACCCCATCACCGGGCCGTCACCCTCGGGAATGTGTCCCTTGAAGGAGATGCCCCCGGATTCCTCGCCGCCAATTAGTACGTCTTCGCTCATCATGTAATCGGCAATATGGTTAAAGCCAACCGGGGTCTCAATTAACTTTAGCCCGTAGCGGACGCATAGGCGGTCGATCATGCGCGTGGTCGAGACAGTCCGCACAACGGACCCGCTCCAGCCGCGTTTCTCGACCAGGTATCTTAATGCCAGGGCAAAAATTTTGTGAGGGTCCACAAAATTACCGCGTTCATCCATGGCACCGATGCGGTCTGCATCGCCATCGGTGGTCACGCCAAAATTTCCCATGCCTGCTCCAATTGCACCTGCCAGGGCACCCAGGTTCTTGGCAATCGGCTCAGGATGAATGCCCCCAAAACCCGGGTTCATCTCGGATCGAATTTCAGTGATCTCGCAGCCGGTCCCCTGCAGAAAGGCTTTGATCACGCCCCGGCCTGAGCCATACATCGAATCAACAATGAAACAGGGAGGATTGTCGGCAATGATGTCGCTGTTGATCAGCGTTCTCAAGTGTTCGAAATAAGCCGGCAGAGGATTGAATCTCTGGATGAGACCTTTTTCTCGTGCCAGGTCAAAGTCCATCAAGTTTGGACCCCTGGCACGCTGCTCGTTGTCGTTTAGATAGACCTCCACATGATGGCACTGCTTGGGCAGCGCTGAACCGCCATAGGAGGCTTTAAGCTTGACTCCGTTATAGCGCGGGGCATTATGAGAGGCAGTGATCATCACCCCCGCAATTGCCTTAAGGTTCTTGACCGCATATGAAATTGCCGGGGTGGGCGCGTCTGACTGTGCCAGGAGGACAGTAAAACCGTTGGCTGCCAGGACACGCGCGGCATCTCCGGCGTAACGATCAGATAGAAAGCGCGTATCAAAACCCACCACGAACTTTTTCGGGTCCGGGATGGAACCACCATTCCCGGACTTTTCCCAAGACTCCGAAGTCACCGCATCTGCGATTGCCTGGGTCAGCATGCGCAGGTTATTGAAGGTGAAAGTATCCGAGATGACGGCACGCCAGCCGTCTGTACCAAAATGGATGGTCATCTAATGCTCCATGAAAAGCGATAAGACTAGGGGGTTACAGTGAATACCGCGGTTGAAATGGGTACCTGCGTGGTGGCAGCCAGGACTGTTTGCATCACCCAGCCCTCCACGTTATTTACCCGGATCTTAACCCACATTGTTGAGAGAACAAGCTGTGTTTCGGGCAGGACCTCTACCAGGATGCCGTTACTGATCACCATGATTACTGTACCGGAACCAGAACCGGGTTCGGTACGCAATAACGCCCCGCCACCGGTGGAAGCAGCCATGATGGCATAGGCGGGGGTCGGAACAAGCGTAGGTGTAAGCGTATACGTTGAGCTTGGCAGGCTTGTGGGAGACGGGGTCGCAGTTCGGATAACGATAGGGGAGGAGGTTGGTACGATCAGAATGGTGGCTGTTGGCACCACGGTTCGAGCAGAGGTGATCCCGTCCCTGATGAGCGCCACCAGCCCGGTGAGAACAACGAGTGTTGCCACTGAAAGTAATCCAATGAAGACAGGCAGGATATATCCGCTCGCCCTGATCGGTTTGAAATGCATTGCCATCAGGATGATCCCACCGGCCAGTATTGCCAGGGTTAGATGAACCAGGGAAACCAGCAACCCGTTCGGCCACAGGGTAACACCACCGATTTCCCTGCCGATGCCCAGCCCAATTCCCGCTGCGCTGATCGGTAAAAACACTCCATAAGCGAGCATTACACTCGCCAGGACTGGTTTTTGCTCCGAACGGATAAAAGAGATTGCCAGCAGGGCCGCGCCAAGTGCTGTTACCAACAGGTCCGGCCACCAAAGTTGGGTATGGATCCTGGCATAATTGAATGGCAAATTATCCCATAGGCGTCCAACAAACCCTGCCAGGGCTCCGGTCATGAAAACCAGTGCCCCAGCCACCAGCAGCACGCCCAGGGTCAGGAAAAAAAACCGCCAGGATCCTGTCACGGTGGCCAGCAGCATGCCGACAAAAGGGGTCAGGAGCGGTGCCAGTAAGACCCCCACCAGGAGCAGGGCAGGAGCGTTCAGCAGGTATGCCGCGCCTAAAATGACCCCGCACAGGAAAGCAAATAGGAAAAATTCAAAGGACGGGAAAGCCCGCCGGGCGAGGTTGTCCAGCATTGCCGCCCGTTCGTCTGCAGCAAGCGGGACCAGCATTCGCCGGGCTCTCCTTCGGCGGGCACGCTGCCGGTGCGAGAGATCGCCGATCGGAGTAAACCCTTCCGGTAAGACTGGCTCTTCGGGGAAGGATTCTTCCGACGGGGTGGGTTCTTCCGGTTTTGGGTTCTCTTCGGGCAGGTCCATTTTTAGAGGCTCGCTTTGCGGTGGATATCCATATTATACAACAACGAAGGACGCCAGGGTTACCTGGCGTCCTTTTGAAGGAAATGGAATTGGTTGGCCTAGATCCAACCGCGCAGTTGCATTGCCTTGGCTACCCGGTCAATGGCAACCATGTAGGCCGCATCGCGCATATATACTTTCTGCTTCAGCGCCATATCCAGCACTCCATGGAAGGCAGAGGTCATCTTCTGGTCGAGTTTCTGCAGAACTTCTTCCTTGGGCCAGTAGTAGTTGGCGTCATTTTGAACTGACTCAAAATAAGAGCAGGTCACGCCGCCGCCGTTGCACAGGAAATCGGGGATATCAAAGATATTATTCTTCTTGAAATACTCATCAGCTTCGGGAGTGCAGGGGCCATTGGCACCTTCTGCCACGATTCTGACATTCTTCGAGATCTTCTTGACGGTTTCGCCGTTG
Organism: uncultured Chloroflexia bacterium; assembly: GCA_963830585.1. GTDB lineage: Bacteria > Chloroflexota > Anaerolineae > Anaerolineales > Villigracilaceae > UBA877. The sequence goes on from CAWHNA010000001.1 coordinate 304,776, forward strand.
ACATGACCTTCGATGGCGGCTGGGATCAAAACGTTACAATCCTTCTCGATCCATTTCTCGCCGTCTTCGACAACGTAACCGGCAGCTTCAGCCTTCTTCTTATCGATCGTGCCGTACTGGTCCACGATCGTGAGCAGGTAGCGCGGATCAATTCCGTCTTTATGGCTATAGGTGTACGAGGTCTTGTCATTGCGGTCCCAGCAGGAAACGCAGGCCACTTTACCGCCTAAGATTTCAATGAAACCGATGGAGGCATATTGAGACACATTACCAAAGCCTTCGATGGCTGCTACGGATTTTTTCGGGTCAATCCCCAGGTGTTTCATGGCCTCTCGAACGGTGTAAATGACGCCAAATCCGGTCGCCTCGGTACGCCCTTCCGACCCGCCCCCGCCAAGGGGTTTCCCTGTGAAAACGCCGGGGGTATAGACACCGCACAGCTTGGAATACTCGTCCATCATCCAGCCCATCATCTGCGGGGTGGTGCCAACATCCGGGGCGGGCACATCCGTTCGTGGACCGATATTTTTCCACATGATCTGTACCCAGCCGCGGCACAGGCGTTCTTTTTCTGCCACAGAAAGAGTGGACGGGTCGACAATAATGCCGCCCTTACCGCCGCCCAGGGGGATGTCTGCCACGGCACATTTCCAGGTCATCCAGGTAGCCAGGGCGCGCACGGTATCCAGGGTCTCGGCGGGATGGAAGCGAATGCCGCCTTTGTTCGGGCCGCGGGCATCGTTGTGCTGAACGCGGTATCCCTGGAAGATACGCAGGGAACCGTTATCCATGCGAACCGGGATGCGGAAGGTGTATTCGCGCATTGGCCACCGAAGAACCTCGGCTACATGCGGGTCGAGCTTGAGCATCTTGGCAACATTGTCAAACTGCTTCTGCGCCATTTCGAAAGCATTAATCTGTCCTGCCATGTTTATCTCCTTGAATAGATTTAAGTGCGGTGAAAATTTAAGCGGGCACCCCGGACGGGACGCCCGCTCCAACCTATGCTATGTCCAACCACTCTCGCATAAATATTTCCACCAAGATTTACTTTCCTCTTAAAGGTACCCGATAATCAAAACTTCGTCAATATGACGAAATCCATGGACGCGCATGATTATACTCGTGATATTTGGCACAAATGAAAATACCGCCTCTGGAGGTTATTCTTGTGATTTGTTGAAGCAAAACGGAGATCCATCTGTCAGATGGAGAAATAACCTTTATATGGATTCGCCCCACAGTAAATCCTTCAACGCTCTCCGATATGGGAAATCCCGGGATAGACAAGCTGTAGCCTGAATTGGGTTATCCGGTTATTCAACAAGGCCTGGGTTGTTACTCCTGGTCAGCCTCATCATCCCCCGCATCGAGTTCGAGGTGGACTTTTTGTGGGTCAAGCTGGATCCAGAGCAGCAGCACGTGGCCGTCGTTGGTTTCCATCGAGCGCGCTGCCACGATGGGAGCTTTTTCTTCCATTCCCAGGTCGTTACGATAGTGCAGGTGGATGGGTTCGTTTTGCCGCCAGCGCCGGTAACACCGCTCCACCAGCGCCGGGCTGTTATACGCCCGCAGGCGGGTGAGCAGGGTCAGCGGAAGGAACGGGCCTTCGCCGAGGCTTAGCGCCCAGCCGTCCTGGACGGGTTCGAATACGGGGGGTGGACCTTCAATGATGGTTATCTTATCTTCCATGGCTACCTTGTAGGTTTGGAATCATACCATAAAGCCATATTTTCTTCGAATCATCGAAAGCTGCTAGGCCTACTGTAGTTGCATTCCATGACCGTAAAGTTTTGAAATTTCTAAAATGATAGGGATATACATTACGGTTTATGTGGAACCGCGGCAGGTCGGGGTCCAATGAAAACGCAGGAGGGATCCCTGGTCACCACTGCGCTAGAAACGCAGCCAATCACGGAAATGGATGGAGACGCTCAGCGCAATGCAAACCGCTCGAAGTGGATGCGCGCCTTTGCCACGCCAACCTGCTGCAGGGACCGCACCACCTTGGTCATCATCACAGGTGGTCCGCAGACGAAAACCTGGGGGCTTTCGAATCCATCCAGGTACCTGTGCAGCAGCCCGGTATCTAGGTAACCTTTTTCACCGGGCCATTCGGGTTGGTTCGATAGCACATGGATGATTCGCAGGGAGGGCATGGCCACGCTCATTTGTACCAACTCGCTGTTAAAGGCGATATCTTTTTCCGTTTTGTTGCCCCAGATCAGGATCACGTTCCGTTCCAGCTTTTTGTCGACCATGTAGCGCAGCATGCTGATGAATGGGGTAATGCCGATCCCTCCGGCAATGAAGACCAGGTTTGGGGCGTCATAATTCAGGAAACTGAAGACTCCGTAAGGCATGTCGATGTATGCTTCGTCGGCATTGGTGGTGTCTTTGATGGTTGCGGTAAAATCCCCCACTGCTTTAACGGATACGGAAAGGTCACCGCTCGTAGGGCTGGATGAAATTGTGAACGGGTGCGGTCCTGTCCGTTGGCCGTTATGGAGTAACGAGAGCAGCAGGAATTGCCCTGGTTTGTGGTCCGCTTTTCCACCCTTGAAATGCAGGCTCCAGGTATCGGGAGTTTCCTGGACCACATCTGTGACCTGCAGGAGGTGTCGGCGGATGCGAACGCGGTCCCAAAGAATTGCGCCTGCCAGCGCTACGAACAGGACTCCGAGGACATACCAGAAGATACGCAGCGCCGGCTGGCTGTTGAGTTCTGTGCCTAATAGCAGGCTGTGTGCAAAAAGGATGGGAACAACAATGAAATTAAACCAATGGATCTGCTTCCAGGTCTCATATTTCAAAGACAGCCTTCCATAGAGGATGGCAGTCCCCACGGTAACAAGAGCAAGCAGCACTGCGATCAGACCAAAGATCATGGGCCACTTCAGGGTCACATAGCCCTGGGCAAGCAGGTCCGAGGAGGCATGCAGAACTGGGTGGGAAAGCATGAAGGCAAAGCCGACCACCCCGGCTGTTTTGTGAACCCCCAGCAGTTTATCCTGACCCAGGCCTCTCTCGATCCATTTCAGCCTGGAACTCAACACGACTTGGAAGAGGATCAGGATGAATCCCACCAGGGCGAGCAGACGCCCGATCACACACGGATAATCTGTGGCTGTATCGGTAGCCATAAAAGCAGGCATCCAGAATCCAAATGGGATTGCAATAAATGCCGCCAATGAACCAAAAAGAATCCATTTCTTCATTTCCGCCTCCCGACCTGTTTTATTGTGCGTCGATCCAATTTCCAAAGCGCCTCTTCCCAAGTTGATGACAGGGATCGAAAGAATGACCTCTTTCCATTTACTATCTATACTTTTCTTGCCAAAACAGGCAACTCGCATAAACTGTCCAACATCATTCTAAGCATGTCGCTGTCGACCACAATTTGTATTGATTTGAATTCATTGGAGATTATCAGCATATTCACTATTTCGATCATAAACAAGGGGCTTTTTCCGTTTTACATAAATCATGTGTATTATCAATCTCTGATTTATTATTAGTGCACCTTGTCCGGCTGTTCATGAAGGTCGGAAAATCAGGAACAGCCCAAAGACTGCTTCTGCATGATCAGCCTCCTTCGGCGGGGGGCAGGGCGGTAATCCAGAGCCTCGTGCACCGGGGGATGAGCTTGGCGGACCGTCGATGCCCATTGCCTCCATGGTATCCATTTGGTAAACACTGCGTCCATCGCCCAGTCGGTCTCCACTGCCACAGGTTTTCGAAGTTGCGGCTTCATCATATAAACGCCACTTCGAGAATACTTTTGAGACCGCTCCAACTCGGCAGCAACAAAAAAGATAAATACGATATAATTAGTTTGTATTTGATTCATTCAGGTTGGAATTGTAAAAGGAGGAAAAAGATGGCTACTTCCAAAGTCGACCGAATAAATTTAATAACCCGCATCGTTTCTGCCGGTGTAATTATCGTGCTCCTGTTGGCGTTTTTCGCCCTCTACATAGCGCCTGATCACACAGACTGGGATTTCGCCTGGACGATCCTGCCGCGCTCATCTGCGATACTAATTGGCGCAGGTTACACTGCCGGTGCCTTTTTCTTTGCCCGTCTCCTTGGTATAAAGAAATGGCACCGTGTGCAAGCAGGCTTCCTTCCGATCACGATCTTCACAATTTTTATGATCATCGCGACGCTTTTGCACTTGAATCGCTTTCATCAGACCGGGCTTCCTTTTTATGCCTGGACTATTATCTACATTCTGACGCCCTTTATCGTGCCGCTCATTTGGTGGAGCAATCACGCCACTGCCTCCACCGAACTTGAAGAAAATGACCTGCGCTATTCCCCGGTCGTTCAGTGGGGCCTGGGGATAATCGCCGTGATCGGCATCGTATTCTCCTTGGTAGTATTTATTCGTCCCACTCTCCTGATCGCTCTCGCCCCTTGGAAGCTCACAGAACTCACCGCGCGCGTTTTTGCAGGTTGGATCATCCTAACCTTTTCAACTTTATTATCGCTTGCCTGGGATGGACGCTGGAGCGCGGCACGGATTCTCGTTGAGAGTGTTTTGGTGGGTCTCTCCTTGACGCTCCTCGGACTGCCGCGGATGTGGAGCGATTTCGATCCGTCCAACCCCATGACTTATGTTTTCACAGCCGGGATCGTTCTTACCCTGGTTGCATCCTTGTTTATCCATGTCTGGCTCGACAGGTCCAGTCGCAGGAAACCGGAAAAAGTCTTCCAGGAGATTACCCAAGGATTGAAATCGCAGGATTGATCGGGCTGGCCGACCTAATCAATGAGACCGTCCAGTTCCTCCCAACGCAGGTAAGCGCGCCCCAGTTCATCCTCAAGATCCTTCAGCCGGGCGGCAGACCGGGTGATCTCGGTGCTGTCCTGCTGGTAGAAACGGGGATCCGCCATCTGGGTGATGATCTGGCGCTGTTCAGCTTCCAGATTATCAATCCGCTGTGGCATTTCAGCCAGTTCGAGCTCCCATTCCTCAAACTGCCGTTGCTCTTTGTACGTCAGCTTCCGGGTTGGTGGGGACTTTCCCTCACCTTTTGAGGATCTGCGAGCCGGGAGCCGGGGTTTAATCGGTGCGGGAGGTTCGAGGGTCTCCGCAAGAGATTGGCGCTGCCAGTCATCATACCCACCCACGAACTCGGTGACCCCTCCGTTTTCGTCAACGACGAGCATACTGGTGACAAGGTTGTTAAGGAAAGCCCGGTCGTGGCTGACGAGCAGCAGTGTGCCGGAGAAGTCCAGCAGTTGGTCTTCCAGGATCTCCAGTGTTTCGATATCCAGGTCGTTGGTGGGTTCATCCAGCACCAGCAGATTCGCCGGGCGAGCCAACAAGCGCGCCAGCAGCAGGCGGTTGCGTTCCCCGCCCGACAGGGCACTGATGGGGGCATGCACGCGTTCACGCGTGAACAGGAATTGTTCTAAGTACCCGACCAGGTTGCGCGGCTTTCCGTTGATGGTGATGGTGTCACGGCCCTCGCCTACGTTGTCCAGCACGGACTTTTTTTCATCCAACTGACTGCGGAGCTGGTCAAAATAAGCCGCTTCGATGTTGACCCCACGCCGCAATTCGCCACCCTGTGGCGAAATTTCACCCTTCAAAAGGCGCAGCAGGGTGGTTTTGCCTGACCCGTTCGGTCCGATGATCCCAACCTTGTCGCCGCGCTGGATCGTGGTTGAAAAACCATGAATCCCTGGCTGGCTGCCATACGCGAAGCTGACATTATCAGCTTCGACCACCAACCTGCTGGAACGCCGCTCGCCCTGGACCTGCAGCCTTACCTTGCCTGGCTGTTCGCGACGCTCGCGGCGGAGTTTACGAAGGCGCAGCAGGGCTCGCACCCGGCCTTCGTTGCGCGTGCGCCGCGCTTCGATCCCCTGCCGGATCCACGCCTCTTCCTGGGCCAACTTTTTATCGAAAAGCACGTTTTGCTCCCGTTCGGAAACCAGCAGCGCTTCCTTGCGCTTGATAAAGGTTTCATAATTGCAGTTCCAATCATACAGGCGGCCGCGATCCAGTTCCACGATGCGGGTGGCTAATTTTTGCAGGAACACCCGGTCGTGGGTCACGAAGAGCAGCGTGCCCCCCCAGCGTTTCAGGAACGTTTCCAACCACTCGATGGATTGAATATCCAGGTGGTTGGTAGGTTCATCCAGCAGCAGGAGGTCGGGAGCGCGAACCAGGCCGCGCGCCAGCAGCACCCGGCGCTTGAATCCCGCAGACAGGTTGTTGAAAGAGGCCTGGGGATCGAGGCTCATGCGGGCTATGACCTGCTCCACCTGGAGCTGTCTCTGCCAGGGGGCGTCCTGGGTGGTCGTGTCCAGCCCGCTCTTGACGATTTCGGTCACCGTCCCGCTCAATCCCTGGGGCACATCCTGGGGCAGGGAGGCCATGGACAAATTTTGCTGACGGGCCACTTCGCCGTGTTCGGGTAACAAGTCGCCATTCACCAGCTTGAGCAGGGTTGTCTTGCCCATCCCGTTGCGGCCCAGCAGTCCCAGCCACTCACCGCGCTCGATCTGCAGGTTGACCTTGTCGAGGAGCAAGGGCCCACCGAAACCCAGGCTCACTTCTTTTAGACTAATTAATGCCATGAATGATGCTTCCTCGGGAAAAATAATATTTATAAAACCGCGCTGAATGATCTATAAAAGAAAGGGGCAGGTCCCAGACCTGCCCACGACCGTTCAATCTTCCTTCGGCGGTGCGGCGGGACCGTAGTCCAGCACCTCGCGCACGCCGGTGCCGGATTCGGGCGGACCGACGATGCCTTTTTCTTCCATGGTGTCCACCAGGCGGGCAGCGCGCGTGTATCCGATGCGCATCCTGCGCTGCAGCATCGAGACCGAGGCGCGCCCCTCGCGGCGGACGGTGTCGATGGCATCATTCAGGAGCGGGTCACCCTGCAGGGCGGTGATATCCTCGAACATGGGCACCTGTTTCCCTTCCAGGGTCGAGGAGGCAGGCTGTCGCATCCGGGGCGACCACGCCGGGGGTCCCGCCCGGGTTCCCAGCTGCGGCACCGTAAGGGCTGGAGGCGCCCGCCTGCTGTTTCCAGTATTCCACCAGGCGGGTGATCTCGATATCCGAGACAAAGACACCCTGCAAGCGCACCGGTGCCGGGGAATCCGGCGCCTGGAAGAGCATGTCACCGCGCCCGAGCAGGCGTTCGGCACCGGGCTGGTCGAGGATGACGCGGCTGTCGGTGTTGGAAGCCACGGCGAAGGCGATGCGGGCCGGGAAGTTGGCCTTGATCAGGCCGGTCACCACGTCCACGGAGGGACGCTGGGTGGCAATGATCATGTGGATGCCGGTGGCGCGTGCCAGCTGGGCGAGGCGGGTGATGGTGCGCTCGGTCTCATCCGGGGCGATCATCATCAGGTCGGCCAGTTCGTCGATGACCACCAGCAGGTAGGGCAGGCGCTTGCCGCCCTGGGCGGTCACGCGGAGGTTGTAATCGGCGATGTTGCGCGCCCCGATCTCGGCGAACTTGTGGTAGCGGTTATCCATCTCGCGGGTCATCCACTGCAGGGCGCCCACCACCCGTTCGATCTCGACCACCACGGGGGCGAGCAGGTGCGGGACGCCGTTGTAACCGGTCAGCTCGACACGCTTGGGGTCCACCAGGATCAGGCGCAGGTCGTCGGGGGTGTTGTTCAACAGCAGGCAGGTGAGGATGGCATTGACGCAGACCGACTTGCCCGAGCCGGTGGTACCGGCGATGAGCAGGTGCGGCATGGATTCCAGGCTGGTGGTCTTGGGGTGCCCGGCCACGTCCTTGCCGAGCGCAAAACGGAGGGGTGCCTTGCTGCGGGTGAATACTTCGCTCTCGACCACTTCGCGCAGTGCCACCAGCGCCATCTCTTCATTGGGGACTTCGATGCCCACGTAGCCGTGCCCGGGGACGGGTGCCTGGATGCGGATGCGCGGGGCTGCCAGGGCCAGGGCAAGGTCATCAGCCAGCGAGGCGATCTTGCCAACCCGCACGCGGGTCTGCCCGGAGCGCGACTCGACGAAAAGCGGTTCCACGCCAAACATCGTGACGGTGGGCCCGCGGCTGATCTCGATCACCTGGCTGGGCGCACCGAAGGAGGTGAGCGTCTCTTCGATCAGCCGGGCGCGCTTCTCGATGAATTCCTCGTTGACCTTGGGAGCCTCGGGTGGTTCGAGGATATCGGCAACCCTGGGCAGCACCCAGGTGATGGCGGGGATGAGGGGCAGGTTGGTCCTGACCGTCACGCCCGGGGGTACGGCAGGCACAGGCGGGGAGAGCGGTGGTCGCAGCAGGGGGGTGAAATCGTCGAGCGCTTCCTGGGGGGATCCGTTTGCTGATGCAGTAACGACCTTTTTCTGGAAGCGCTGTTTCAACCAGGCATTGAATTTTGCCCCGATCGGCCCGGTCCATCTGAACATGTCCTGCATCGAAAGGTCGAGGGTCAGTGCCATGGCGATGAGCAGCCAGGCGACCACCACGATGACCGTCCCGGCCGCGCCGATGGCACCGACCAGCCCCGTTTGGAGGAGATAGCCGATCAAACCGCCGCCCTGCCCGGCCATGGCACGCTCATAGGCAGTGGCAGTCGGACCGTCGAGGCCGTGAAAGGCTGCCAGCAGACCGATGAACAGGAGCAGCATGCCGGTGAGACGTTCGATGTTGAGGGCCGGGAGGCGGTCGACGTTGCGCGCCACCAGCCAGACACCCAGGACGAGCAGCGCCACGGGCAGGATATAGTCGCCCCAGCCGAAGACCTGGGCAAGGATCTTGATCCAGCTGCCGGTGAGACTGCTTTTGGTGGCGGAGAAGAGGCTGAGCAGGGTCACCAGCCCGACGATGGCGAGCACCACGCCGAGGATGTCCATCTTGCGCTCGGGCGGGATGCTGTCGAGCACCGAGAATCGTTCGGGCGGAACAGATGATTTAGACGACTTGCGAGGCTTGCGGGGACGGATGGGAACGCTGACGGGCTCCGGTTCCGGGTCGGGCAGGCCGCGTTTCCCGGAGCGGGAGGCGGGTTTGCCTAAAGGTTTTTTCGAGCGGGTGATGGGCATGGTAAATTGATTATAGCGCAAATGGTCTAATTTCAAGAGCGACAGAAGATTCCTACCGACGCCACATAGGGGAGCAGGTCTGCACATCGGCTCAGCGCCGCTGACTCTCCCAGGGGGATGCTTCCCGGAAGAGCACCGGGACAATGTCGCGATGTCAGCGGCGTGGCGTACAGGCGCTTGACCCCCAAAGGGTGCTTCCCCTCCCTTCCGGTCGGGGACCACGTCGCGAAGGCGCCTGTCGCGATTGATCCTGAGGATCAATAGAGGAACAATTCATTTTTCATTATCCGTTTTGCACTGGAGGAAGGGTGCTGAGATCATTAATCCCAACGCCACATAGGAGACCAGATCTTCACATCGACAACTTTCCCACAAGAGGACACTTCCCGGGAGGGCACCGGGACAATGTCGCGATGTCGTCGCTTTGCATCGAACGCTCATGATCGACGCCCAGGGCTCGGTATGGCGACGGCTGTGGCCGCCTCGGCCATGGCGTGTCGCCGCCCAGACCGTGAAACATCTCCATTTACCATGATAAATACGCGAGAACGAACACAAACGAATGAGAGAATTTGGGTCGTTTATTTTTGATCATGCCTGTGTGAAACATTTACCCAAGATTTTCCATCGACGAATTCTTATCGTCGACACCTGCACTGCACCAAACGCAGTGCGGTGCAAGTGTGTGGACGATGGCGGCTTGTTGCCGCCTCGACTCAAAACGAATGAGAGGATTTAGGTCATTTATTTTTGATCATGGCTCGAGCCGGTAGGATTGGGCGACCCTGCGGGTCGCCCCTACAAGCCCGAGGCAGCCGACGTGCAGCTAAAACCAGGAAAACGGTGCGCGAATTGTTTGTTTAAAGGAACAAACAATTCCGGCCCAAAACCCTTTTTCACATCGAGGGCTTCTTCATTATTATATATGCCTGCAACCTGGCGAGAAAGCCATCAGATTGATTTTTGCAAATCAAACAATTCATGGAGAAAAAGCGCTCTGAGAGCAAGAGGCTTTCGTGCGATCTATGGGGGCAGGCCACTCAGGATGCTCCCCCCAGATCGGGGATGATATCCCCAACCCCCAAAATCCCACAAAAAACGTGGGACAACGTACGAGGAACAAGCGAACAGGGATGATATCCCCACATAACAGGGATGATATCCACGCATAACGGGGATGATATGCTGCGCGATGCTACGCGAGGGACTATGCCGCGATAGGGAGGGAAGAGAAAAGACGTGCCCCTAGAAAGGCAAATGTCATTTCGGGTTCAATTTTTAAGGTGCGGATAGGAAGGCAATCCATACCTGCAATGGTATGCTACCAATCTAATAATAGAACAAATTTTCTGGTTTGTCAAGGGGGAAAAAGAGATAGTAGAGACGCAGCATGAGTTGATGGATTCAATGCGTCAGATAGGTTTTCAATTTGAAGTTGAATTCAAATATTAATAAGAGTACCTATTTTCATAGGCACTTTCCTCTATTAATAAATAAATTTAACATTCAAAATGTTTGGTCGAATGTCATTGTTTCGATAGACTTAATGCTTCAAATTCCTGATAATAAATGAAACATCCAAATAGTTATGGTCGCCAAATGGATGGTTCAAATGAACACCTCGGTAAGGGATAACCTTCATCAAATACCACCCCGGCCCAACTAATTACTTTTGTTCCTTTGATATCAATTAAACCCTCGATTGATGGTCCACTTTGATCATCACTTAATAAAGAGTTTGAGGAAGCACAGAATCGAATATATTCATTATTTGGAGAAAAATTATACCAATTAATGCTCCACCCATTACCAGCCCACCCCATGGGCCAATTAATATTCCAATCCGAAAGTTCAGCCAAGTGTTCTGTTGGGCAGGAAATATTACCATCCAGCAGATTGAAGATACAAAGATTTCCGATCATTTCATCATGAGCTTCATATAAATAATCAAAATAGATGAATTTCCCATCTTGGCTCCATTGATAAAAATCGGTCGTTTGTAAAGAGTATCCTGCAGGAGTTTGACGATTTGGAATAGCCCAGATACATTTATCTTCCCCTGTATTAAAATTATAAATGCAAGGGGCCTTTTTGAACCCATACCCAAAGGTTGCATAATCACTTAATGCATTCGTATGTAAAATGCTTTTCCCGTCAGGAGACCATACAATACGACCAAAATCTCCTGTTTTTGAATAAATGATCTGTCCAGTTATTACATCAAGCACTTTCAAGGTTGTGTCTTTAATAGGAAACCAAAAGTCAACAGTTTGGTCACGCATTCCCTGAACAATTGCGATATAGGATCCTTTTCCTGGAGACCATGCAAAAGCGTTATCCCAATATCCATCTTCTGGATTAGATTGCCAAATAACATGTCCTGTCTCAAGATCAGTAACAATGATCTGTCTTTCATCGTGGGAATTATTCAACTCTGCGGAGTAATGGGTATCCACTGATACACTTAACTGATTAATTCCGTCGGTAGGCTCAAACAAAATATTATTGGGTGATAGTGGGTCGGGGATGACGTTCAAAACATATATAGAGTGATTTGTATCCAAAAGGCGCGTTGATCTCTTTGATATGGCGCTTATTGAAACCTGGCCAGAGGCCAAGTTAATCAAATTCATTGTCTCCATATCATCGCTGAGAAAACCAAAATGCATTTTGTCAAACCAAAAATAACTAATCCTCTTAGATGGAACCTGTATCTCAAACCGTTCCCCTGTTGAAGCATTCAGGAATGACAATTTGTTGGATGTGATTCGCCCTTCTTCTTGTTGGATCATATCCGTCACGATAGATGTATTTGGGTCGCTGATCCAAGTAGGCAAATCATACAAAGAATCTGGAAAAACACTTGAATTAGATGGTGGGGTTGGGGTATTTGTTGGGATGACTGGTGGATTACTAGTGTATATTGGAGTATTGGTTACTGATGGAAGAATTGTAAATGATTTTGTTGGTGTGTAAAGATTGCCCCCACACGATGTGGTAAAGTTTAATAATGTAAAATTAATAAAGAAAACAATGAAGTTCCGCCCAATTGTTTGAAATCTTCGAGTATTATCCGCAGTTCTTAAAATCTGTTGATTTTGCATTGCAGGAATTTACTATCATTCAACATATACTCAACTGAATTTTAAATAATTATTCATAGGGCAACTATATAATTGATATTCTGCATATATTTTCATAAACTTAAACCAGTATATCAACATTGCAAAGAGAATACAATCCACCGGTAGCTGGAATAATGGGGGAATTACCACGATCTGCAAAATGCGCCGGTCTCTCCCAAAAAGTGGGGGACAATGTCCCCTATCGGGGATAATATACTCCGCAAAGTCTTACTACATGATGACCGGCGGCGAGGACGCCGCCGGGAGCGAAGGTAATTAAAGGAATAGGGCGAGGGATCCCCTAAGAAAGGGGACCAAGAGCTTACGGAATCAATGCGTCACATAACTTACCGCATTGATATACTCATGGGTGTGATTCTTAATCGTTTGGATTAGCAGCGGATGAATAGCTACTCGCTGGAGCCGGTGTTGGGCATAGGAACAATGTGCTTATCGAAACAAGAGTGAGCTTATCCAGTACAACACCATAGGTGACCCGTTATAGAAAGCGTGCATTGCCATACTTGAAGATAACAAACGCGAGCGCCATACAAGAAAACCCAATATGATCGAAAAGATGAATATTTCTCCAAGAAGAGGAGCGGTTGAGGCGAACTCAGAACCGAAACATGAGCCAGAGTAAAAGTATGGCTTGGATAAGTAATATCCAAATTTCTTTCAGCCCCGATCTTCGTAATCCACCCCAAAGGAATCCTCGAAAAATCGGTTCTTCAGCTACTGCAGCGAAGCCTAATTGATAGAAAGGTGCAATTAGCGCCATAAGACCCGGGTATGGTGGAACCGGGTAATGTAACCACCCAATCATGATCATGGTATAGGCTGCGGCAAGGAAGATTCCAAGAATACCACCCAGAATCAACCAAATAATTGTATTACTACCAAACTTCATGAGGCTGTTTCTTTGCCGAACGACCAGTAGTACCAAGAGTGCCAGGGCAGCAATTATGAACACAAAACTAAGAGGTTTGGGGAATGCCAATGGATTATTGGCGCCTCCCAAGAGTGGAAGTAAAAATATTGAAATTGGCTTAAAGAAAATGATAAAAATAATGGCCAGAGAATCCATATGATATTGCGAAAGTTGTTCCCGCTCCCACCAAATCAAGAAAACTAATAACAAATAGGTGCAAATCTGATAGAGTGGATCAAACAATTTTGAAGTGGATGGAAATAGATATATAGCCCAGGATTCGAGGGGAATGCGTACAAACAGCATGCTTGAAAGAACAATCCAGAAGACAGCTTTGTGTTTATCAAACTTGGGCTTTTCCATATTTATTTAGTATCCCCTTCCCTTATCAGATTTTATAGTTGACAATGCACAACGATGTGTTCAGTTGTCATTCGGGAGACTAATAGTTAATAGACGGTTTACAGAAATTAACGTAGACTTAAACCAGTATAGCAACATCGCAAAGAGAATACAATCCACTCGCCGCTGGTATCACAATTCCCTGATAGAGCGGTTGTACAATTGAACGTAATCGTTATTTACCAATGGAATCTTTGATTCCTTCGCAACATGCTGCGCCCCTACTTTTTGCATATTTATTGCGAATGGGCTAAACTGGGTGAAGTTCATTCGTGAGTTCTAGGTGATAGCAGGGCAAACAACTGGTGAGTAAGAACTTGCAGATTATCTCAGCGGCGCCCTATTTGCTATTCTTTTACGTAGACATAAACCCCGCGGAATTCGGGGGGCAACTGGCGGGCAAGAGAATGTTTGTTTTCATAAAAATAGTCAGCCAATCAGATTTTGGAAATATAATACGAAATGGACCCCTTGATATTTGTTAATAAACTCTTGATAATGTGGTTTCTTTCTATATGTATTAGTTTGTTTTATATCCAAATTTGATACAATTGCATTAATGAATCCCGTGCCCGAAAAGCCATCTCTTCTGGATAAGCCTCTAAAGCGCTGGTTCCCGTTGAACGTGGAAACCCTGCTGGTGGTTTTACTGCTGGCGGCTGGCCTCGTCTCCCGTTTCTACAACCTGGGAGCCATGACCATCACCTTCGATGAGGTTAACCATGTCGTGCCATCCTTCAACTTGTATTCCGGCAACGGATTTAAGGTTGACCCGCTGAGCCACGGCCCTATCCAGATTCATATGATGGCTCTTTCCTATGCGCTCTTCGGCGATAACGATTTCACCACCCGCATTCCAGCGGCGGTTCTCAGTGTTGTTGCGATTCTGGTGGCAGTATTCCTTTTCCGGCGCTACCTTGGCCGTACCGGGGCCCTGGTGGCAGGGGCACTGCTGATCATTTCTCCATTGATGCTCTTTTATGCACGCTACGCCCGCAACGAGTTTTACATAGTCCTATGGGGGATTCTGACCATTTATTCCATCCTTCGTTACCTGGATCGCGGTGAAGCCTGGGCTTTGTTCCTATTTACTGCTGTAAACGCGCTGCATTTCACAGATAAAGCTACTTCCTATTTATTCGCGGCCGAGGAACTGATTTTTTTAGCTGCCTATTTCGTGGACCGGGTCTCACGGCGAGAATGGAAGTCCCCTCGATGGAGATCATTCTTCCTAATCGGCCTCGCGCTCACCGTAGTGTTCCTGGCGGCGGCAGCGGGGTTTTACCTTACCCATAAACCGGTTGCCGATGCGGCTGTAGGTACGGTCCGCTCGATGATCATCGTGGTGAGCATCCTGGCCGCTGGCGGGGTGGGTTCGCTGGTCTGGTCAGGGGTGTCATTGGTGAGTGGGATCGGCTGGGCTGGTATCAAATCTGAGCGGGTGGCTGACCTGCTGGTTATGCTCAGCACGTTTGTCCTTCCGCTGTTAAGTGCCATCCCGATCTCGTTGATGGGTTACACTGCCCTGGATTACACTTCCACTGGAATATTGCGGGTGGCTGGCGCGGTGGTAGTGTTGAGTGCCATTGGTATAGCAGTGGGACTTTGGTGGTTTGGGCGCAAGTGGTTCTTCCATGCTGCCGTATTCTTTGTCCCCTTCGTTTTACTATACAGCACCTTCTTTACCAACTTCGAAGGTCTTGTTGTTGGGCTGGTGGGGGAGCTCGGTTATTGGATGGATCAGCAAGGCGTAGCACGCGGGCAGTCAACCTCTCTATTACTATTTTTTGTTGATGATCCCAATGTATGAGTTTCTGGGTGCCCTTGGGACAGTAACGGCAGCGGGGATCGCCACCTTTGCACGCCTGTGGCAGAGTCAGTCGGGCCAGCCGTTCACCCGGCCTCAATTGGATCCTGTCTCGGTGGATGCGATGGAGACTTGCTCAGAGCAGTCAGCAGCCCAACCGGTTCCGGTAGCGGCGCTGCTGGTCTTTTGGTCGGTGAGCAGCCTGGCGGTGTTTTCCTATGCCGGGGAGAAGATGCCTTGGCTGACCATAAATATCGCCTTGCCGATGATCCTGTCTGCAGCCTGGGCCATTGGCTGGTTGGTGGAGACCGTGCCATGGGGCAAGCTAGCCGGGTGGGGTTTCCGGAATTACTCCCGCCTGGCCTTGCTGGTCCTTTTTGGCCTCCTAGCTTTGCAGACCGGAAGGGATGCCTTCCGCGCTGCTTATATCAATTATGATAATGCCACCGAATACCTGGTCTATGCCCACAATGCAGCTCTATCCAAGGAACTGTTCAGTCAGATCGAGGAACTGTCCATCCGCACCACCGGCAGCGGGTCCGATATCGTGGTTGCATACGACAACAAGACGCGTTACCCGTACTGGTGGTACATGCGCCGGTTCACCAATAAAATCGACTTCGATGTAAACCCGACAGTTGATGCCCGTCGGGCGTTGGTGATCGCCGTTGGAGATGAAAACCTCGCAAAGATAACACCCGTAGTCCGCCAGGATTATTTCGAATTCACCGGCATACTTCTGTGGTGGCCAAGCCTGGATTACTGGAGCCTGAAATGGAGTTCGATAGATTCTGAACGTACAGCCGCCCTTACGAAGGAGTATGCCAGTACCGGCAAGACCATATCGGCAATGGATATCCCGGGGTATTTGCAGATACGCCTGGCTGCACATCAAGCCTTTCTTTTCCGATGCGAAGGTGCGCAGCGCTGTCTTCCAGATCTGGTTCAATGACGACTTTACCGAGTGGGGGGCTTTGAAGAACAGTACCGCCTATACGCTCACAAATTGGGGTGTCTCAGACCGGATGCACTACTATATCCGCAAGGATATCGCCGCTCTGCTTTGGCCATATGGAGCTCCTTCCCAGACAGTGGTCGTTCCAGTCGACCCATATGCTGCAATAACTTCTACGGCTTCCCCCGACGTCGTATTAGGCGCTGCAGGCACCGACCAAGGTCAATTCCAATCGCCGCGTCAAGTGGCTGTGGCTGAAGATGGGAGCCTGTATGTGGCAGATTCCATGAATAATCGCATCCAGCATCTCAGTTCGGGTGGCAGCGTGCTAGAGGTCTGGGGCACACTGGCGGATATCTCAAAGGGAGACGCCCCAGGTGGAACATTTAATGAGCCTTGGGGAATTGCAGTGGCTCCGGATGGCAGTGTCTATGTCGCCGACACCTGGAACTATAGAATCCAGAAATTTACTGCAGATGGCAAATTTGTCACGATGTGGGGCTATTTTGGGCAGGCTTCTGATTCACCCCAGGCATTCTATGGGCCGCGTGGTGTGGCTGTTGATGTTCAAGGTCGCGTTTATGTTGCCGATACCGGGAACAAGCGAATCGTCGTCTTGGTCCCAATGGGGACTATATCACTCAATTTGGGTCACCTGGCTTGGGCATGGGTGAGTTGGACGAACCCGTGGCAATCGCTTTGGATTCTGCCGGGAATGTCTATGTTACCGATACCTGGAACCAGCGTGTACAGGTCTTTGGCCCCGATTCAACCGGATTGGTCTATACACCGCTTTCAGAATGGCCCGTGGATGGCTGGTACGGACAATCGGTGGAAAACAAGCCTTTCATCGTAGTGGATACCACTGGCAACGTTACCGTGACGGACCCGGAGCTTTGCCGACTGATCACCTTTACGCCCGCAGGGCAGCCTGTTCGCGTCTTGGATGGTTGCTCCGCGGGTACCTTACTCATGCCTTCTGGTGTTGCTTCCGATGGCTCGGGTGGTTTGTGGGTTACCAATGCCGGGGATGGAACCTTGGTGCACTTCAAGGCAGAAATGCCTAATCCCTAAAGTGAGCAGGAGAGCAAAGCCAGATCGCTCTTCATACAGCACGAGATATTCGAGTCCGCATCCAGCGGTTTCGCCTCTTGCTCTGCCCCACCTTTTCTCCCCTTCCCCCTCTTTTTTTTCCAAATAATATGGTCGGGCATTTTCGAGGAAATAATTCCTCGACCGCGGAACCGCTGCGTCCGTGGTAGCATTTGGGATATGGATCGGGATTTCTGTCCAACAGTCCCTGGACGATTTTCACCAATGGATTATCCTGCATATCTCTTCAACGCAGGCGGTGAATATTCCCGCCTGAGATGCCTTTGCATCCACCGGGAACAAAAATGGTAGGTTACCCGTCTAGTTGCGGTGATGCAGCTTACTCGCTGCGATCCTGGTATTTCCTGCCCCTGGCGGGAACGATCAAATCCCATAATCTTTAGGAGTAATAAGATGCGTTCCAGATTTACTTACATTTTGGTTTGCTTGCTGGCTGCCCTGGTGCTGCTGGCTGCCTGTGCCCCGGCCGCGGCTTCCATACCCACCCAGCCGGCTGAAGCTGCCACGGCGATCCCAACTGACGACACTGCCTGTCCCGGGTTACCTGGATGCGACTTATGTTATCGACGGTCAACCCATTACACTGGTCAATGGCTTATCGGAGATGGAAGCGGCGCCCGGCTCCGCATCAAAAATTATCACCCGCTATTTCGGGAATGATGCCAGCGGGGATCTGAATGGGGACGGCAAGGCCGATATCGCCTTTTTACTGACCCAGACCAATGGCGGGAGCGGGACTTTCTTTTATGTTGTGGTTGCCTTGAAAACCGATACCGGCTACCTGGGAACGAATGCAGTCTTCCTGGGGGATCGGATCGCTCCACAAACAACCGAAATCCAGGGCAGTACGGTGATCGTGAATTATGCGGACCGGAACCCGGGGGAGGCATTCGATGTTGCGCCATCCCTGGGAGTTTCAAAATACCTGCAAGTAACGAACGGACAGCTGGTCGAAGGCAGCGCACCGTAGATCGGGATATTTCCACTATCGAAATACTATAAAAGCTGAAGGCCGGACCTTGCGAAAGGTTCGGCCTCCCTGATTCCCATCACCCGTATCGATTTGCGGAATTTTGTTTCCGGGTTATTCCTTTTGGCGTTTTCCAGTATTTGACTTATACAGGTTGGGCAGGAGCATCGGTTCAAACTACAATCCCCGGTTGTGCAGGCGTTCGTGCTCCCAGGCGGCGAAATCGACAGGCGGAAGGACGATCTCCGATTCCGCCTTGCGTTCCAGGTGGACGGCGTCGTTGGTGCAGCCGGTGACACACAACCCGCAGCCGATGCAGTGTGCCCGGTCCACCACCGAGAAATTGTCCCCTTCCGAGATGGCATGCACCTGGCAGCGCCGGATGCAGTCCCCGCAGGCCGCGCAGACCATGGGGTCGATCACGGCAACATAGCTGGCAAACGCCACCGAGTCCGCGATGCCCCATTCGTTGATGCTGCGCAGGATGGCACAGCAGCAGCCGCAGCAGTTGCAGACGTAGCCCACCCCCTGCATGACGTTGCTGACGGTGTGCACCAGGCCGACCTGTTCGCTTTTTTCCAAGATTGCCAGGGCTTCTTCCCGCGAAATAAAGCCGGGACCCGTGGCGCCTGCTTCAGTAGAAAAACCCAGGCACATATTGAGCGGGAAATCGCACTGGCGGCTGCCAAGCTGGTCCTGCTGGAGGCGGCAGATGCAGTCCTGGATGTGGAAGCTGTTGGCATCCAGCAGGATGGCACGCACATCTTCGTAGGGCAGCACCGCCTCGGTCTTCACGGCGCCGTGGGCGGGGAGCACGCGGTGCAGGGCGGGCTGCGGTTTCATGATCCCCTCGCGCGCCGCCGTGCACAAGGTAGTCTTCGACCAGGTGGGCGAGCTCGTGGTCCATGAGTTCCAACTGGGCTTCGTAGATGCCGACGACGAAGGGCGCCAGCCGGACGCACGGTCTGCCATCCAGCTTGTCGAGCCAGAGCACGCCGCGCCGCACCAGCTTGAGCAGCTGTTTGCGGGTTGAATCGACCGGCAGCCCATTGCGTTTGGCAAGGTCGTCGATGGGTTCATATGCGCCGCCCAACTGGCATGCCAGGGCAGCTTCCTCGGGTGAAAACAGCTTTTTGAGGATCTTGATCTCGATTCCCGATGGGGTGCGAGGGAAGCCGTTGGGAAGTTTGTCCAGGGCGTCTGCGAGCTGTTTGAAAACAAGTTCGTTCATTTTGATTCCTTTTCCACTATTATTGTCCTTTATTAACCTGCCACGATTACATTAATTGCAGGGACGAACAGTCATTATGTAAATATGTGCTGGTGAACCAGCATGGCTTCGATGGACCCATTGCGTCAAATTCCTTATTGCATTGAGATAATTGTGAAAAAGAACTCATAACCACCGGTAAAGTGAATCGAAGGGTTAGTTACTGTGCTCCTGGAGTGAAAGAAGTTGGTTTCGAACTTTGATCGCTATATCCGAAGCATCTTGCACTGAACAAGTCCATAGCTGATCCTCAATCACTTCTTTTAATAAGTCAGCCCCAATTGTCATTCCCTCCATTCGAGGAATAATCATGAAGTGCACATGCTTTACACCCTCCCCAGCAGAGCAAGCATATATCTTCATAGGATGGAGGATTTCCTCAATCGCCTTACATGTATCTCGCAGGATTAGTCCGATATTTTCAATCTCTCCCATTGAAAGTTCAGCCAAATGTTCGCAGTGACGTTTTGGTTGCAAAATAAGCATGCCCTTCAGGGGAGGAAGATTAGATGAAATAGAGTGCGTGAGCATCCAAAAACCATCATCATAGATAATTCCACCTGGCGTAGCGATACTGCCTTTAACGATTTCACAACCAAGGCATTTATCCATAAAATTCTCCTTAAGAGATCGGGAAAATTATTTTGTTAATATCTGGTAGCACGGTATTCATCCGTCCTTGCTTCGATAGTCTCAATGCGTCAGATCTCTTTTCGAATTGATTTGCTCATGAGAGCCGATTCTTAACTACTGGCGGCGGATGTGCAAAGGGTGGGGCGGTTCGTAAGGAGCGAAGCATCCTTCGTATGATTTATGCGACCTACACCTTCAAGGTGGGATTTTCCTGATCCTCCTGCCATTTCAGGGGATTATCTTGAATGTAATTGCATATTGTTCCAAATTCGATTTCATCCCGGATAATATGCTCGAAATAGTTCCTTTGCCAGACCGGTATTCCCGGGGTAGCGCGCACAGCGTTGATCCGTTTCGCAGTGATGGATTTGAATTGTGACATAATTGCACCAATCGACCCGGCTTCCAGGGTGCGCGATCGTTTGGTAGGGGCGACCCGCCGGGTCGCCCCTACAGCGTTATCCACGATCCAAATGATCCCATGCAAATGGTTTGGCATAATGACGAATTCATCCTCGTGCAATTCAACGTTTCCGCGGATGTCCACGGTTTTCAACCATTCGGTACGAACGATTTCCCCCAATTGATTTAACCGTATTTCGCCATTTGTAATCCCACCAAAAATTTCTTCGCGCTGGCTAGTGACCATGGTAACGAAATATGCGCCTGGTTGGGTGTAATCGAACCCCTTCAACCGGGTGGAGCGCCGATGGAGTTTTTGTTGGTTAAAATTAATCACAGCGTCCCTTCCAACGAGAGCCGCAGGAATGCCTCCGGTTGAGTGGGTAAATGCCGCCGTTGCTATGATTTATGGATTCCATCTTCTTTCAATTCACTTTGATTCATCCGCCGCTTCCAGCTTGATTCGATGGCAAAGATCTCTCCGAGATGCCGCACATTATCCATCAATGCCATCTGGATGCACTGGTACTTCGAGTATTTCCCTTCGAAACCTTCTCCCGGGGTCAGCAGCAACCCTTCGGGAATGCCTGCCAGGTAGTCTTTGACCGTGTCGTAAACGTCATCCAGATATCCCAGCACCTGTTCCCTGCGCATGGGCGGCATGGCAACCACTTCTCCCCGGGTGTACCCGGTCAGCATGCCCCACCCACTTTGACCCAGCCCGCGGGGATCATAGCCCGTGAGCTGCGCCCAGCCCAGGCGGAACCAGCATTCATCTTCCGGCGGGTTACCCCTGGCATTTTGGGTCAGGAAGACGTCCAGCATGCGTGCCATGTGCCAGAGGGTGACGAGGATGTTGTTAGCGTCGGGCTCGGGCTCCCACTGCACGCACTCGCCGCTCATGCGGTCAAGACCCCGGTGCAGCCGCCGCCGGTTATCTTCAAGCAGGTCGATCAGTACCTCATTTGCATTCACTTTGGGTAATCCCGGATGCCGGGTAACACTGCCTGCCAGAGTTGGCGAATAAATTTGCGAATAGACCGACGTGTTTATTTTCCGTCCTGGTCCAGCCAGGCGACCGACCCGTCGTAATGCTCCTGGTGATGGTCATAGGAAGCTAAAAGGGTGCTGGCGAGGGGGAACCCTTTCATCCATGGATATTTGCTTTCATCCAGCAGATCCTTTTCGGAGATTTTCTCCCCCAGCTCCAGGAAGCGCAGGAACCCGATCTTCCAATCCAGGTGGACCTTTGACCAGGGGTCCTTGCGGGTGGTCTCATGGATCCAGGCGTTGACCTTGTCCACGTCAGCCGCATTCGGGTCCATTTCGGGAGGCCACTTGGGATAATCGGGTTCGCGGTCGAGGGTTGCGGCTGCCAGGCGGGCGATGGAGCGCTGCTGCCAGGCCCATAAATGGGAGATCTCATCCTTGGTAGACCATTCGGAGGGCGAGTGGGGTGTCGTGATCTGCTTTTCGTTCATACCCGCCAGGAGGTCCTCCCAACGCTTGAACTGCTCCCTTAAAGCGGCCAGGATGTGTTCTTTCATATTCATGGAGACTCTCCTTTCGATCAACAGCAGTCGCTTGTCGGTGGTTGGCTGCATCAGTATAAAAATTTCACATACCCGTCCAGGCATAGTGGAGCAGGACGTTTTCTGATTTAAATGTCTTGGATTTCAAGAGTTTAAGATTGTTCTTATTGATGCTGCCAAACAGAGGTCTGCCTGCCCCCAGGATGACGGGTGTGACTACGATCATAAATTCGTCGATCAATCCCTGCTGTGCAAGCTGGTGCACGATCGTGCCGCTGCCAAAGATGACCATGTCGGGTCCATCCGCTCGTTTTAACTTGCGAACTTCGCCTGGAACATCCTTTTTCACCAACCTGGCATTTTCCCAGGTGACTCCTTTTAATGTATTGGAAAAAACCACCTTGGTCATCCCGTTTAATTCGTCCGACAGTGCCTGCTCCTCCTTGGATGCATTGGGATTCTTGCCAACCCCAGGCCAATAGCCTTCAAACATCTGGTAGGTGACCCTGCCGAATAAGACCGTGTCGGGGTGCATGCGCGCATGGGCAACCCTGTCCACTTCGGGGTCATGGATGAACCAGTCAATTTCTCCATTGGGACCAGCAAAAAAGCCGTCAAGCGATACTCGATTGAATACGATCACTTTCTTCATCTAATGCTCCTTCATATATATAAAGGGCTCAACAATATGGATAAAATTCTCAATATACTAATAATCTCTAAAGTAATTTCGATAGAGCCTCCCCTCCAGAAAATGGACTTTACATCTTCTTCAGCAGATCCGCCTTCTTGACCTGGAATTCTTCCTCGGTCAGGACACCGTGCTGACGCAGCGCGTCGAGCTGGGTCAGCAGGTCCGCCAGGTTGGGGGCAGGGCGGGTGGGAGCAGCCGGGGCGGGGGCACGTTCCAGCTTTTCCTTGGCATTGATCATGGCAGCCTTGTACTGGATGGGATTGCCGATATGGGTGAACATATTCACGCCTAACTCGCTGGCGGTGAGGATCTCGATATTGCCATAACCGAGCATCCGTCCCATGAAGGTCTGGGTCAACTTAACGTCGTTGACCTTGTCGAGGGATGAATCGGTGACGTTCTTGTTGAACACGCCTGCAAGCTGGATCACGCGCCGGTCGGTGACCACGTACTTGCGGTTCGACCAGATCAGGACATCCCGGAACAGGCTCAACAGTGGGAAGATAAGCAGAAGGAGTCCGAGAAAAACCAGGGGATTCTTAATTAACTGCAGGAAATACATCAATAAGACCGCCACGATCAGGGCGATCGATAACAGGGTTTCGAGCAGGATCTCACCCGCCAGCACCAGCCAGTGCTGGTGCGTTACGAACAGCACCTTCTCGTTTTCGCCCAACAGGCTCTTTAAATATCTATCGCTCATTTTGAATGCCTCCAGTCAGGATGATTGCCAAAAATATAAATTAGTATAGCAAGTTAGACGGGAGTTGGCAATCCCAAATCATTTGCCATGGCCAAACTACCCGGTGGACAGGTTCGCCGGATCGATCCCTGAGAAAAAAGTCCCTGCGGGTTTTTCCGCAGGGACTGGTCTTTTACTTCAATTCCAATTCCGCTCTCACAACCCCGGCGCGGTCGTGACGGGCGGTCAATTTAACCGTGCCGCCCTGCGGGGCGCGCACCACCCATTCGACCTTGAGACGATCGTCGGTGCCGCCCTCCCAGCCCTCGGGGAAAGCGGTTTTGTAAGCGCGCCCTTCCAACTGGGCCAGTTCCTGGCGCGGCTTGCCCGCCTGCAGGCTGGCTCCCTCCGGCAGTTCGATCTCGCAGATGACGCCGCGCGAGACCTTTTTCTCGACGGCTTTCTTGGTGACGTAAGTGGGCAGCCAGCCGGTATTCTCCACCACCAGGCGCAGGCGGTAAGTCCCTTTGCCGATGGCCTTGACCTCTGCGGAGCGAAGCGCCAGCCTGGGCGAGATCAATGCGTGCCAGAGGATCCACTCGGGGAAGACCTTGATCTCCTTTTCGAGGAACTTCAACGGCGGGTTGTAAAGGTAATTCATCAAGTCCCAGCCGCCCAGTTCCACCCTGCCCAATTGGGGATGGTTGAAGGCATACCAATCCACGTAACCTTTGCCGTCCAGCACTTCAATATTCCATTTCATCATTTTGATGTCGTCTTCGAGCGGGTGGTCGCGGAACCATTCGATGTACTTGTAATCCTTGATGCCTGCCTGGCGCATCGGGCTCCAGAGCTCCACCGTCCAGGAGAACATTCCGAGATGGTCGTACATCCAGGTGTCGAAGGCGCCGGTGGTGACCTGCTTGGGATGGTAGCGGAATTCGTGAAAGCAGGAGACGTTGGGGTAGCCGGTTATTTTTGTACCCTGCTCGCCGATCTTCTTGTAAGTCCACAGGTCCTCGGGCGGAAACTCGTCGTCGGCGCGGTCATCGTACGGGCGCAGGAGCACTCCACTGTAGGTGTGGAAGGTGACCACGCCGGTAAGATTGGGGTGGCGGACGATGAAGTCCACCAGGTTGCGTGACTCCGGTTCGCTGACCGGGTACGGACCCGCCCCGCGCTGCTCGTTCTCCTGTTTCCATGCCACCGGGAAGTTGCGGTTCAGGTCGAGTCCCTCCTTCGCACCCTGGGGCTGGATGGTGACCCCGTCATAGTTGCGCAGCATACCTTCGGGCAGGAGCCGGTAATAGCTGCCGCCCGTTTCGACCGGGTCACGGCGGATCATCAAGCGCGAGTCTTCGGGATGGGTTTTCCAGGCGCCGTTCGGGTCGGGGATGCGCATGGTCAGGATGCGCCCGTCGCCGTCGATGTCCTCCTGGAGCAGTCCCTCCAGCGGCTCCTCGTCGTACGGCCAGGGACGCGTGCTCGAGCGGATAATACGGGGCTTATCCGCCAGCGCCCATTCGGCGCCGTCGGGGTTGACGCGCGGGACGATGTAAAAGGTGCGCGTATCCAGGGCAGTGGTCAGCTCGGCGTCCTTCCTGTAGCGGGTGACCAATGTATTAATGAAGTACAGGGCCGCCATCGAACCAGCCACTTCGGAGGCGTGCAGGTTGCCGTCCACCCACAGGGCGGGCTTTTCCACATCCGGACCTGTTTCGAAATTGGTGGCGGTGACCAGCCAGACGTCGCGTCCCTCGTGGCTTTTACCGATACTTTCCAGGCGCAGCAGGTTCGGGTTTTCCTCCGCCAGGGTCTTTAACAGGCGGGTGAGGGCGGCATATCGATAGAAACGGTTGAAGGCAATGGCGGGCATAGCTCCTCCTAGTGTGACAGGCTGTCCAGGATGTCCATTATCTTATCGGCGATGACGGTCCGGCTGAAATTCTCTTCCAGGTATTTGCGGCCCGCCAGCCCCATGCTGCGGCTTTTGACAGGGTCGGCAGCCAGGGTTTTGACGGCCTCGGCGAGGGCGAGCGGGTCGCCGGGTTTCGCGAAGACCCCGCACCCGGCCTGCTCCACCACGGCACGGATGACCCCGTCGATGGCAAGCGCCACCGGTCGACCCGCCGCCATGTAATCGAAAACCTTGTTGGGATAGGTGGTCTTGTATTCTTCGATCGGCTTCAAGATCGCCAGGCAGGCATCCGCACCCGCCAGGGCTGCAGGCATCTCCATCTTGGGGATGGGCGGAAGGAACAGGACGTTGGTCAGACCCATCCCGGCGGCCTGTTTTTGGAGGGCGGGCTTTTCCTTGCCGTCCCCAAGCAAAACCAGCCTGACCGCAGGGGAGGTCTTTGCCAAGGTTCTCGCGGATTCAAGGACGACGCCCAGGTCGTTCGACATGCCGTGTGCACCGGCATAGAGCACCACGAAATTACCGGTGAGGTTGTGGCGGCTCTTAAAGGCGGAACCATCCGCGGCAGGGTCGAACATCTCCGGGTCGGCCCCGTTGGGGACGAGTTCCACCCGGCGCGCGCCGCGTTCCATCACATGGTGCACGTAGCCTGGGCTGTTGACCATCACCACGGCCGCGCGGCGATACAGGAAACGTTCGAGCCACAATGCGATGCCAACGAGGGTGGGGTCCTTCAGGACGCCCACCGCGATCGCAAACTGGGGCCACAGGTCGCGCACTTCGAAAAGGAAAGGGCACCCGCTTTAGGCGTGCCAGCAGCCAGGCGGTGAGACCCTGGAAGATGGGGGGCGAGGTGCCCCAGACCACGTCCACATTTTTGACCCCCAGCCCAATGAAGAACGAGGAAACCATGAACGATAGAAAGGCGAAAACGCGCCGGGCGAAGGACCTGTGCAGGGAGGTGGTGGAGGCGGCGCGGATAACCCTCACCCCGCCCTGCCCGGCTGTCTCTCCTGCCGCCCCCGAACCGGAAAGGGGGGCGCCGGTGAGATAGCTCACCCGGCTGGCTATGACCGTGACACGGTGCCCGCGCGCCGCCAGCGCCCGGGCGAATTCATGATGGCGGGTGCCCCCGGGTTCGTCCAGTGCGGCAAAGGCCTGGTGGATGAGCAGGATGTGCATGGCGAAATTTGGTTTCCTGGTCGAACAACCCCAATATCAAACGGAGTTCACTAAATCCTCGATATTCCTCTTAAGTCCCGTTGGAAAATATCCAGCAATGCAGTTATTGTACGATATAACCTTAAAATTCGGCGAAAGGGATTCCATCCACATACGACCTGGAGGCAAGCCAGGTAAAAAAAAGACCAGGCACACGTCCATGTCCTGGAGTTTTTATTTATTTTCCGGCGAAATATCAACCAATCATCTGGAAATTACGGGAAAAATAAAATTGCTTTCGCCGGGATGGTCGACTACTCAAGCTGGGCGAGACCGTGCTGGATGGCGTAGCGGAGAATATCGATCTGCGAGGTGAGCTCCAGTTTCCGCATGATGTTCGTGCGGTGTGTTTCCACCGTGCGGGCGCTGATGACCAGTTTCTTGGCGATCTGCGAATTGGAGTTGCCTTCAGCGAGCAGCTGCAGGATTTCCCTTTCGCGGATGGAAATGCGCTCGTCCAGGTTGAACTCCCCGCTCGTCCCGGAAACGACCGAATCGATGATCTGCTCCGAAACCAGGGTGCTCAAATAGCGCTGTCCCAGGGTGACCGCCTTGATAGCCTGGATGACATGCTGGAAATCGTCGTTCTTCACCACATATCCACGCGCGCCGCTCCGCAGCGCCCTGACGACATACGAAGAGGAGGTATGGGTGGTAACCATCACCACGGGCATTTCGGGATTGCGCTGGTGGATCAACTTGGTGGCTTCGATGCCGTTCAGGTTCGGCATGCTGATGTCTGCCAGGACCACGTCCGGGTGCAGGGTTTCGGTCAGCTCGACCATTTCATTGCCGTCCGCGGCTTCCCCGACGACCTCCATATCGGGTTGGGCGTTGAGCAATAACATGAAACCCTGCCGGACCATGACATGGTCGTCAGCGATTAAGACCTTGATCTTTTTTATGCTCAACACCTCCTTCCTGGTTGGATTTCCAGCAAGCCCTTAGGGAATTTTGCTCCGTTACGTAGAAAAAGACGAGCCATTACAACAAATCATGCCTGCGGGACCCTTTCTCCAGGAGGGAAACCCCCCTGTTTCATGGTCAGGGTTACACATTTGGAAGGACTGAAAAAGCAATCGAGCGCGCACTGTCCCTGATGAGAAGGTGCGCAGGGAACCACTCGATATACGTATGAATTACGTATTTTGCGATGTTTAAAAGCACTTGGAAAGCTGAAAACTCCAAATTCCCACCCGTACAGGCATCCTGCACATTCGCGTAGGAATGTGTTCATCTCACCTCGGGATTCCCCCCGGTGGGGAACACGCCGGGGGAGCCTGCAAGCTCCGAAAAAACCGTAATAAAAAGCGCATCATCCCGCATGAGACTTCCTCAATGATTCCCTGCATTAATTGCTTGATAATAGCCTTAAAACTGCAATAAAAAGATCAAAAAACCACCGTGCAGGAGCTAAAACATGCAAAATTTGATCGTAAATTAATGCTGCCAGGTCACAAAAAATGATTAAAGGTCAATCTTATTTTACACCATATCAGTACGTAGCAGTACTGACGATATTCCGCACCAGGGGAGATCAAATAGGATGTTTTTCAGCACTCCTGCAAGCATCAACTGATAAATTATTGCACTTATTTTTGTCGCAAGGGAATAGGGAAAACCACGAACTTAATCTCCAACTCCACGTGTCTCAGCATGTTTTTATATCGGAAAATTTGTTTCAAATGGGGATTGAAGTACGGTTTACTGGGATTAAAAGCGGAGCCTACATACGGGAAGGGTGAGATCATACATGTGACCCGTATCAGTGTGTACTCAGTCCTTTTCGCACTGACTGTAACGCCTTTTACATGAGGATTTCAGTAATTTCCTTATTTCTCTCCTGACAGGTTGGATACATAATTTAGCTATACGCCATAGAATCTTTAAGTTAATCATCATTTTGGCTTAATGTTCTTTTAATCGGGCTTATCCAGGTTACAAAAGAAGGCAAACTATGTCGCAAAAGCAGATTTTGATTGTGACTCCTCACTCGGACTTCGGCGAAATCATGAGCCAAAGCCTGGGTAAAGAAGCCTCCTGCGATGTGATCGTGGCCACATCCATTTCCGAGGCAGTTACCCAGACCAGGAAGAGCAGGATGCTCAATTATGCCTTGCTGGACATGGAAATGGGGGTCGAAAAGGTCCTGGAGCAGGGCTTTACCCTGCGGAAGGCCTTTCCGCCAATCTCCTTGATCCTGATTTCCAAGAAATATCCGCCTCCCGAGATGGAAGATCTGCGCCCATGGAAATTCCTGCGCAAACCTTTTGTCCAGCGGGAGTTGATCGACCTGATCCGGGACGGGACCGAGACCGTCGGGCAGGGTTCCGTCACCGTCGATTCGACTTTTAGCAGCCGGGTGGACGAGACAATCCCCGCCTGGTATATGGATGAAGCCATCGCCACCAAGAACCTGGTGGCAGCCACCTCCAACCTGGTGGTCCAGGAAGCCATGCTGGTTTCCGATACCGGCATCCTGGCTTATTCGGGCGAATTTTCGAAGGATGCAGTCGAGGAGTGCTCGCGCCTGGTGCGCAGGCATTGGGGCAATGACAGCACCGCCGACCTGATCAAGCCGGTCCGCCTGCAAACGACCAGCCGGAACCATCTCCTGTCAGCCACCGTGGTGGCGGTAGGGATCATCCTGGCGCTCACGTTCGACTCAGAGACCCCCTTCGATATCCTGCGCAGCCAGACCCGCTACCTTACCGGCGTACTGAAGAACCCGCGCCTCTCGCTGCCGGAAGTCCATATCCTCCCTAAAAATCCCGAGACCGAGCTGCAGGTGGCTGAGAAACCTGCCCTCGCCGAATCCATTTCTGATAATTTTGATGTTACCATGCCCGCCGCCAGTGAGCCCTTGACGGACCTCCCGGTAAGTAAAACCGAGGCGGATCCATATCGGAATCCCGAGGCTGGCGAACTGACCACCACGCCTTCCGAAGCCGCACCGGAAATCCCCGCGGCTGAACCTGAAAGCCAGTCAGCCTGGACGGGTCCCACCCAGGCTCAACCCGAAAGCTCATATTCCCAGGCCTCATTCGTAATTCGTGACGGCCAGCAGGTTGAGGTCAATTCGCCGATCACCGTCACTGGTGAAATGACGCACGGTTCCCTCGGGCCGGCCGAACCCAGCCTGTTCAATGTGTATTACTCCTGCGTGCTGGTGCCGCGCATTCGAACGCACGAACTGGAAGACGATTGCGCCAGTTTCCTGAAAGTGGAACTGCCAAATATTTTCCTGGCTTACAGCTGGCGCCTTGAAGAACTCATCATCGATCGCAATTACATGCAGTGGGTGGTCAGGATCCCTCCCACGGTTGCCCCGGCCTCCCATATCAAGGTGATCCGCAGGGACAGCTCACAATTGATCCTGTCGAATTTTGCCAGGTTCACCCGCAACGAATTCCTCAAGGATTTCTGGTCACCGGGTTACCTGCTGGGCGGTGGCCGCCATCTTATCCCCGGGGCGGAGATCGCCGAATTTATCAGGATGAACCGGAAACAGTTTTACGCTCAAGACACCCTGCCAGGTGATCCAAAGCGGGAGCCCCTGAACTTCCAGTTCTAATGTCCCTGCGTTACAATCGAGGTTTCAGGACAGCCAATTGATGCGAGCGAGTAATGACTGATATCACGGTAAACCGGATCAGCGAGATACTTCGTCTGGTCTTCGACTTGTTGTGGTTCGAACCACAAGGGCTGTATGTGTCGGAGATCATGCGCTATATCCAGGCTACCGTCCCGCTCTCCGAGTACGAGACCGGCTACTATCCCTACGCCCCTTATTCACCGCGCTATGAGGTCGTTATACGGGTCGGGACCATCCCGCTCGTAAGGGCAGGCTGGCTGGAAAAAACCAGGAACGGGCGCTGGTGTATCACGGAGGCAGGCCGCGAGGCATGCAAGCGTTACAACAACGCTGCGGATTTCTTCGAGGAATCCGTCCGCCTGTTCGTGCAGTGGAAAGCCAGCGAGAATAACCGCCTGGTCCAGATCGGCGCGAACCCCTACACCTTTGCCGTGGAAAATTCGTGGGAACAGATCCGCCAGTATATCGACAATATGGATATGAGCGACCTGCGCGAAATGGTCAGCGTGCTCATGAAGGCGATGGGTTGTACCATTGCCTGGTCGGGTCCGCTGGGGGAGGATAATGAACTGATCGACCTGGTTTGCTATATGGACCCCCTGGGTCTGAACAATGCCCGCGTCGTTGTCCATGTTGCCAACAAATCCCAGGTGTCCACCCGGGACGGGTTAAGCGCGTTCATGAACGTTCTGAAGCCCAATGATGTGGGTCTCTACATTTCTTTGGGCGGCGCCACGAATGATCTGAGCAAGTTCGCCATGACGCAAACGCAGAACCGGATTCGACTGATCGACCTGGAAACCTTCGTCGACCTGTGGGTCGAGCACCAGTCAAAGATCGACCATGAATCCCGGATTAAATTCCCGCTTAAACCGGTCTATTTCCTGGCCTTCCCAAGCCAGGGATAGCAGTTCGATCTTTAAAGATCAAACCAGGTGACCAGACCGGTCACCTGGTTTTTATTTTATTTCCGGGGAAATGATCAGGCAATCCCGTACGAATAAATCCGGCACGATAAATTAAAGTCCGCCAGGTCTTACCAGGTCCAACAATGATTAATTAATCGGGTCCTTCGGGGATGATGACCGGCTCTTCCGGCCAGCCCTTTTTTAACGAGCGCACCACCAGTTCGGCCAGGGGGCGCGGCTTCACGGGCTGCTCCAGGATCTCCGCCACCGGCATCCATATCGGGCGGTAGGTGCCCCGCTCGGGGAGCGGGTCGAACAATTCCTCCCCCTTGCCTGAGCCGAAAGTCCCGCCGGTCACTTCCACCAGGTAGTAATACTGCCATTTCCCCTGCCAACCGTATTGGGCAACCAGTTGTTTGAGCGTCACCTGCAGGCCGAGTTCCTCTTCCGTTTCACGAACGGCGGTCCTTTCCGGTGTTTCCCCCTTGTCCACATGGCCTCCGGGGAAGGTGTAATAGTGCAGCCCGGCGCGGTGACGTTCGATCAGCGCAACCTTTTTGTCCAGCACGAGGATGATTCCGGCCCGGTAACTCATTTTGGAAAAACGAACTCCGAGGTGAATTTTACTTCATTTTCGGACTTAATTTCGACCGCCAGTGACAATGCCGGGAGCTTGATCCCGTAATTGGGCGAGACCCAGCCGCGCGTGGCGCCGGGCGAACCCGCACCCGCCAGCAGTTCTCCGGCGCGGGCGAGTGAAAATGTCAGCGGCGCGGCGGCTGGAGCAGGTTGTAACCGCAAGCGTCACCGGTCCATGCGGAGACTCCAGGCGAAGGAGAATCTCCGCACCGTGATTCTCAATACTCCACTTCCAATCCGGCAGCAGCCAGTGCAGGCGGAAGGTGCGCGGCTTTTTATCCCAGGGCATGCGCAGCGGCAGGATTTCATCCTCTACCAGCCAGCGGTCATCCTCTCTCACGCTGACAATGCGGGTATGCCGGCAGCCGCCTCCCCGGGTCCTGCCGCGCACCCGCTGGAGCACAGCCGGGTCGTCCTGGGGCAGGCTCACCCGGTAAGCGTTGAACCAATCCAGGTAGAGAAAACGCCCGGCGCGGGTGAACTGGTCCTTGCCGTTCACCGTGACGGTGTTATGCACCCAGGCTGGCGTGAGGCTGTTGTCCCACGGGCTGTCGGCGTTGTAGAGATAGGTCCCGGCATCCCGGGTTACGTTCAGCCCGCGCCACCACAGGTCGAGGTGCAGCTGGTCGGCATGCGAGGGCCGCGAATTGAACTGCGCCGTGCGCAGGTAGGCCCACGAGCTTTTGCCGTAGAGTTGATCGCCCACGTAGCGCGGCAGGGACATGTTCCCGTGCGCGGCGGGCGTGCCGAACCAGAGCGCCAGCTCGTCCCAGGCTCCGCCGCGGCAGGTCGTAGTCGAGGAACAGGCGCGCCGCGGCGTGCACCACGGGACGGTAATCATCAAACGGGAGCACCGTCAGGGGAAAGATGTAAGCCCCGTCGTTGGCGCCCAGGTTCGGGGTCCGCCCCGATTCGGAGTCCAGCAGTGCCAGCAGCCAGTGGACCGAGCGGCGCACCCCGATCAGGCTCTGGCGCGGCCAGCGGAAGGATCGCCCGGGATCGCTCCTGCACAGCAGGTCCGCCCACAGCACCAGTTGGAGCATCAGGCGCTGGTAGTTGGTGGAGTGCTGGGCATATTCCCCGTAACCGTCGATCTGCGACTGGAGACCTTGGTTGAGCCAGCGCCAGCCCAGGCCTCCGCCAGGAGGCTGCACCGGGATGGTCAGGCAGCGCCAGCCCGGCGGTGAGCAGGCCGGCAGCCTCGCTGAGCAGGTGGTTGTTCTGCTGGGAGCGGGCGTAGACCAGCGTGGGCGGGATGCGGGCTGCGTGCGCCGCCACCGAGGCAGCCAGGCGGGATTTGCGCTCCGGCGTGGAGGAGGGGGAGGCTGCAAAGACCTGCGCGGCCCAGACGAATGCCATCAGGCGCAGGGCCACTTCCTGCCCGCTCATCCAGTGCGGACCGAGGCAGGGCGGGTTGGCGTCGGTAAAAGTTTCGAAAAATTGCCAGAAGGCTGCGGCGTATTTTTCGTCCCCGCTCAGGTGGTAGGCGCGCCCGAGTGTAAACGCCCAGCCGAAACGGGCCGGTTCCCACACAAATTTAATATCGTGAATTGGGGACTGCGCCCCACGGGATGGGGGCTTTGCCGGTTTCGTAGGCGGTCCAGTTTTCAAGTTTTCCGGGGAAGGTCAGCACCAGGTCAACCGGTGCCGCCTCGAACAGCCGCACCTTACCACCGGCGATTTCGTCCGCAGCCGCCAGCAGGGAGGCTATACCCTCTTCACCCAGGCAGGATTTAAGTTCGTCGCGACCAGGCAGGGGCATAACCGTTTTCAACTCCCCCGGCTGCGTCGCCGCATTCCGGCTGGTGACCCGTTTGTAGTGACCTGTCGCCAGCCCCAGCCGGTAGAGCCCGTTGAGCCCCACGGGTTCCGGGCCAAGCTGCTGAAGTGCCTTCAGGGCGATGCCCGCCCGTGTGAAAAAGTTCATCAGGAGATCCGGTCCAGGTAAGCCAGCGTGAAAAATACCGTGCTCACCTGCATCGATTGGAGCAGTTCCCCGTTTTTCGCCATGGCGATGACCTCGTCCAGGGGCTTAAGAAATACTTCGATCTCTTCCGTCCCGTCGAGCTGCTGGTCGCAGATCTTTTCCGCGTCCAAGGCCAGGAAGGAATAGATCAGGTTGGTCTGGTTGGCCGGGTTGGGGGAGACGCAGCCCACCTGGACAAACCGGTCGCTGGTGTAGCCGGTCTCTTCCAGCAGTTCCCGCCGGGCGCCTGCCAGCGGGCTTTCGTCCTCCCTGTCCATGGCACCCCCGGGCAGTTCCACGATCACCTTTTGCGCGCCATGCCGGTACTGGCGGATGAGCACCACTTCCTGCTCCCTGGTCAGCGCCAGCACGGTTGCCCACGTGCCGAATTCGAGCACCGTGCCTTCGATGATCTGTCCATTGGGAAGCTCACAGCGGTCGAGACGAATATGATCGCGCAGGTGGGTCGAATCCAGGATCTTCCAGGGTCTGATGGTCATAAGGGGTTGATTTGTTTATCCAGGTCCAGTGACCCTGACTAAATCGACCGAGATCTCCACCGCCGGCGTCGTGCCTCTATTCTCAAGCCAGTGGGTGGTGTTCTTATCCTCGGGCCAGCCCACTCCCGGCCCGTACTGCTTAGCCACTCCATTTCGATGGTCAGTGATCGTTCCTTGCAGGATATAGACCATGCCCGGCCTGTCCTTATGGTCGTGAATCGGGCCGAAGACGCCTCCAGGTTCGATGGTCACCATACGCATTCGAAGTTGGCGGCCTGCCATGCCCTCGATTTCAAGGCCAAGGTCAAGTGCTGCGAGCAGCTTTACCGTGACACCTTTCGTCTCAGGTGCTGCCTGTTCATTTCTCATCGCGGTCTCCTTTCTGTACGCTCTGGCCGCCTTACTGCTTTTCAAGCAGGGAATACCCCGCCGCGACTGAGTCAGACGAGAGATACCGATATTATATACTTTATCCCCGGTCGGGGCGGGCACAGAACGACGCCGGGCAGTGTATTACGTCCGGCGTCGTGTTTAACAGGTTTTGTCCCCGCCTTACGAAGAAGGGTTGGAAGATCAGGCCTTGGCTGCCCGCAGCGCTGAAGGCAGCAGTTCTGCCGCGGCGCGCACCTGGTCGGTGGAGCACGAGAAGGCAAAGCGGATGTAGCCTTCGTTGTCGGGTCCAAAAGCCGAGCCGGGGGCCGATCCGATGCCGGCCTGGTCGATCAGGTAATTCGTCATGGACCAGTCGTCGGTCTTGCCCTGGTAGCCGGGCCAATCCGGGCTGATGCTGGCCCACATGTAGAATGCCCCGGAAGGCTTGAAGGGTTTGACGTATGGGCTGTCTTCCAACCCGGCGAAGAGGATGTCCCGGCGGGCCTGGTATTCGGCAGCCATTGCCAGGGTGGCATCCTGCGGTCCGTTGATGGCAGCGGCCGCGCCGTACTGGGTCACCGAGTTGACCCCGTTGATGGTGCAGCGCACCAGTTTTTTCAAGCGCATCAGGATCAGCTCGTCGGTGGCGATGACGTAACCCAGGCGCAGCCCGCTCATGGCATAGGTCTTCGATAGCGAATGGACCGTGATCGTGCGTCCCCTGGCAGCGGGCAGCGACCCGATGGCGACGTGCTCCTCGCCGTCGAAGATGACGTGCTCATAGGCTTCGTCGCTGACCAGCAGCAGGTTGTGTTTCTCGGCAATGGCGGCGATCTCTTCCATCGTCTTGCGCCGCACCACCATCCCGGTCGGGTTGTGGGGGGTGTTGATAAAGATGGCCTTCGTGCGCGGGGTGATGGCGGCTTCGATGTCGGCCGGGGCATACAGGTAGCCCTCTTCGGCGCGCAGCCGCACCGGCACGGGCACGCCGCCGCCCAGGCGGATGTTCTCGGCGATCTCGGTCCACATCGGGTTGGGCAGGATGACCTCGTCGCCGGGGTCGAGCAGGGCGCGGAAGATGATGTACAGCCCGTTCATGCCGCCGTTGGTGACGATCACGTTGTCCGGTCCCGGCACCTCCAGCTTGTTTTCGGTCGTCACCTTGCGGTGGATCGCCTGCCGCAGCGGGGGGATCCCGGTGGAAGCGGTGTAATGGGTCTGGCCGTCGCGCAGCGCTTTCTCCATGGCCTCGCGGGCGTGGGCGGGGATATCGAACGACGGGTCGCCCGACTCCAGCCGCAGGATCTTGCGGCCCTTCGCCTGCTGGTCCAGCAGGCGGTCGCGCACCTGGACGATGGCGCCCAATGAAACCTGGTCGACGATGTTTGCCATAACAACCTCCGGATTGTTAAATTTTTTGATTATACCCCGCCATGCTCAACCAGTGCAATCATTTAAGATAATATTGTGTGAATAAGGATGTGGAAATGTCAGCGGCATTGTCAAACCGGAATTGTTTCCCCCCGGAGACTCATCCCTCAGACCGTAAGCCGCTTGACCAGGATCAGGCAGGGGTTATGTTCCCCCCAGATCTGTGGAAATTCTTCCAGCGGACGAAATCCCATCGCCGCATAAAAAGCACGTGTGCCGGCATAGCCCTTGTCGGGCCGGGAGGGACCCAGGGTCTTGACCTGCATGTACTCCACCCCCAGGCCGCGGGCGTGGGACTCGGCGGCCTGCCACCAGCGCCTGCCCGATCCCGCCGCGCTGGGCTTCGCGGCCGGACCCCCATCACGTAGATTTCGGCTGAAAAGGGGTTGTGTTGTTTCAGGCTGAGGAAGCCGGTTACGGTCCCGCCCGATCTTGCCAGGAAGGTCGGGAGCGTCTCGATCTCGCGTTGGTAATCCTGGATGGCTTGTTCGATGCCGAACCATTCCGGCAGCTCCCGCAGGATGGGGACGCAAAGGGCCGATTGGTTGTAAAGAGGTCCTTCGATTTTGAATCTGCATCTCAAATGGAAATTGTTTTCCCTGCGCGCAGGCTCTCCATCACCGCGAAGGTCGCCCTCGTCACGCCGACCAGGTGCTCGTAGGGGATGGGCGGTTTGCCGCCCGCGCGGATGGCTGCCGCGAACGCGCTCCATTCGCCGCCCCAGCCTTTATCCTGCGCCTTCTTTTCAACCGTCCGCTCCCCATTTCGGACCGTTTCCAGCGAGCGGAAATCGTCCAGCACCGCCACGTCTCCGCCGCAGAAGACCTCCAGGCGCTCCTTCGGGAAGGATTTGTCGCCGTTGGCCAGGTAATCCACCACGCCGATCGGAGCCGTCCGGGAAGGTGAAGGTCATCGACAGGTTGTCCTCCCGGTATTTGCCGGCGTCCGGCAGCGCCTGGGCGCTCACCGATACCGGGGCGGCACCCGCCAGGAAGGCCAGGAAATCCACGAAATGACAGGCTTCGCCGATCACCCGTCCGCCGCCCTGGGCCGGGTCCTGGGTCCAGTGGTTGAGGGGCAGGTAGCCGGCATTGACCCGGTAATGGGCGTACAGCGGTTCGCTGCGCTTCTCCAGGAATTTGAAGAGGCTGGCTGCCAGCGGGGCGAACCTGCGGTTGAAACCCACCGTCAGCAATCCGGGGTGAGCGGATTTCGAGTCTTGGATTTGCTTTTTGTTTCAGATCCCATCCCCAGCGCGCTGATCACCTTTTCCAGCCCGGGCGCGTCGATCGCCAGCGGTTTCTCCACGAACACGTGCTTGCCCGCCTGCAGCGCTCGGGCTGCCAGGTCGGCGTGCGTGTCGTGCCGGGTCAGGATGGCGACCGTGTTGATCTCCGGGTCGTTCAGGATTTCATCGTCGTTCGAAGCGGCGTAGGCGAAGCCGAATTTTTTAGCCGCGGCCTGGGCGTGCAGCCCGCCTGCCGAGGCGATTCCCACCAGCTCCAGCCCGTCCATATTTTTGAGGGCCGGCAGCAGGGTCGCGTTGGCAAACAGGCCGGCTCCCAGCACCCCCAGCTTCACCTGCCCCTCTGCCGGGTTTCGCCTGCCTCTCCGGGAATGTGATGCGGGTCGCGGGCAGGCTGGTCCCTTCCTGCGGATAGGTCAGCAGCACCCCCAGGAATTCCTGTTTTTTCTTGCCGGTGATCACCTGGTAAGCCTGGGCGGCCTTTTCGATCGGGAAGCGGTGGCTGATCAGCGCTTCAACTTTCAATTTTCCACTTTCCAGCAGCGCGACCACCGCCTGCAGGTTGCGTCCCTCCGTCCAGCGCACGTAGCCCGCCGGGTAGTCCTGCCCGTTTTCCTCGTAAGCCGGGTCGTAGCGCCCCGGTCCGTAGGAGCGCGAGTTGATGAATGACAGTTCCTTTTCGTAGTAGACCTTGCGCGGCAGGGATAACCCCACCGCGCCGGTTGCCACCACCCGCCCCCGGTCGCGGGCGATGACCGCCGCCAGCGCCACCGGGTCGTTGGAGCTGGTGTCGGCGCAGATCAGCACCACGTCGCAGCCGCGGTTGGAGCTGAAGCCCTGGGCGGCAGCTACCGCCCGGTCGCGGCTGCAGGCCTCCACTCCGAGCGAGGCTGCCAGCTTGACCCGTTCCGGGTTGGTGTCGATCCCCAGCACGCGGCACCCGGCCGCGGCGGCGATCTGGGCCGCCATGATCCCCAGCAGACCCAGGCCGATGACTGCCACGCTTTCCCCGATCTGCGCCTCCGCCAGCCTGAACCCGTGCAGGGCGATCGCGCCCAGCGTGGTGAAGGCCGCCGACTCGAAGTCCACGGAATCGGGCAGGGGGGTGAGCAGGTTGCGCGGCACCACGTTGTATTCGGCGTGGACGGCGTAGCCGCCCCCCGAGCAGGCCACCCGCTGACCGGTCTTGAACCCTTCCATTCCGTCGCCCAATGCGATGATCGTGCCAGCCGAGGAGTAGCCCAGCGCCATGGGCTGGTCGAGACGGCTGAAGGCCGCCCGCACCGTGGGGAGCATCCCCTCGCGTTTCATCTTGTCCGTCACCTGGCGCACCAGGTCGGGGCGGGCGCGCGCTTTGCCCACCAGCGATTTTTCCCCGAATTCCACCAGCATCCGTTCGGTGCCTGCCGAGACCAGCGAGGCAGCCACCTTCACCAGCGCCTGCCCCGGGCGCGGCGTGGGCGCGGGCACTTCGGTAACGACGGTCTTTCCGTCGCGCATGTTTTGCAAGACCTGTTTCATTGGTACTCCCTGCTCCCTCGTGTCCCTGCGGACCGTGCGATTCCCGGATGGATGTGCACTTTTGGAAGTATACCGCAAGAAACTCTCGGAAGGGATGGACGCCTGTGCCGTAGGAAACGGGTAAAATTACTAAAATAACCCATGGCAGCCACAGGAATTACCATCAGCCGAAACAAGGTCGTCATCCCGGCCCTCCGCCCGGAGGTGCTGCACCGGGCGCGCCTGCTGGCGCAGTTCGACTCCCTGCTCGAAAAGAAACTGGTCATCATGACCGCCCCGGCCGGGTACGGCAAGACCGTCCTGCTGGTCGATTTTGCGCGCCAGTCGCAGATGCCGGTCTGCTGGCTCTCGCTGGATACGCTCGACCAGGACCCGCAGCGCTTCATCGCCTACCTGATCGCCGCCGTTGCGGAACGCTTCCCCGGTTTCGGGAGACGTTCCAGCTCGGTGCTCCGCTCGGTCACCAGCCTGGAGAAGGATTCCGAGCGGCTGCTCACCAGCCTGGTCAACGAACTGGGCGACCGCGTCGACGAGCACTTCGTGCTGGTGGTGGATGATTACCAGTTCGTGGATTTCATCCCTCCCGTCCGCGACCTGTTCAGCCGTTTTATCTCCCAGTCGGGCGAGAACTGCCACGTCATCCTCGCCACCCGCCGCCTGCCCAGCCTGCCCAACATCGCCCAGATGGTGGCGCGCCAGCAGGTCAGCGGCTTTGACCTCGAGGAGCTGGCCTTCCGTCCCGGCGAGATCCGCCTCCTGTTCGAAAAGAATTACGGTTTCAAAATGTCCGAGCAGGTCGCCGAAGAACTGGTCCGCCAGACCGAGGGCTGGATCACCGGCCTGATCCTTTCGGCCAACGAGGTGGCGCGCGAGGCGCCCGACCAGGCCACCGCCGTCCTGTGGGCCAGCCGCATGCGCGCCGCCCGTGCCTCCGGCGTGGACCTGGGCGTCTATCTCGAACAGCAGGTGCTTTCCCGCCAGCCTGCCCCGATCCGCCAGTTCCTGCTGCAGTCCTCGCTGCTGGAAGAATTCGACGTGGACCTGTGCAAGTCCGTGCTGGGCGCGGGCAATTGGAAGCACCTGCTCGACACGGTGCGCGCCGAAAGCCTGTTCGCGCTGCCGGTGGGTCCCCACGGAAAATGGCTGCGCTATCACCATCTCTTCGCGGACTACCTGCGCGAGCGCATGCTCCAGGAGTTCCCCGCCGAGGCACAAATCATCCTGGCCCGCCTGGCGCAGGTGTACGAAGAGCGCGGCGAGCTGGAAAAGGCTTTTGCCCTGGTGAAGCAGGTGGGCAGCCCGGAAGACCTGGCGGGGCTGGTCGAGCGGGTCGGCAGCCAGGTGCTGTTAAATGAACAGCTGGTCACGCTCCAGTCCTGGCTGGAGGAACTCCCCGAGGCCCTGGTGGAAGTCCGCCCGGCCCTGCTCTCGCTGAAAGGCGCCTTCCTGTGCGGCCTGGGCGGAGGTCCCGCCGCCGTTCCGCCGCTCGACCGTGCCATTGCCCTGCTCCAGAAAGATTCGAATACCCCTGCCCTGGCGCAGGCTTTCGTCCGCCGCGCCGCGGCCCGCCGGCTGGTGGGGGATTACGCCGGAGGCGTCGAGGATGCCGAAGAAGCCCTGCGCCTGGCGGAACCTGCTGCCAGCCTGGAGCACGTCACCGCCGAGGCTTTAAGGTTCAAAGGCATTTGCTTTTTCCGCCTCGGCCGGGCGGAGCAGGCGCTCGAGTTTCTCGAGGATTCCCTGCGCCGCTACCAGGCCCTGGCTGAGCCGGATGGGGTCGCCCGCCTGCAAATGGAGCTGGGCTGGGTCTGCCAGGCCACCGGCAAATATGACGCCGCCTCCCAGTTCTTCAAGGCAGCCCTCTCGGAATGGGAGCGCGAGAACAACCTGTTCTCGCAGGCCGGCACCCTCAACAACCTCTCCGTCTTGTACTATATGGAAGGCGATTACGAATCGGCCGTGAAGACCCTGGAAGACGGGCTGCTCTGCGCCCGCCAGGGCAGCTTCCGCTGGCAGGAAGCGCTGCTCATGGCCAGCCTGGGGGATATCCTTTCTGACCTGGATGAATACGAATCCGCCAACCAGACCTACTCCGCTCGCCGCCGGGATCGCCCGCCAGGTCAACTATCAATTCCTGCTGGACTACCTCCTGCTGGTGCAGGCGCGCCTGGCACGCCTGCAGGGCTGGTTCCCCGAAGCGCACCGCCTGCTGCGGGAAGCGCGCCCCTCATCCAGGCTGCCGGTTCCAATTACGAGTCGGGCCTGCTCGACCTGGAAAGCGGCTGCCTCTCCCTGGCGGAAGGGCGGCTGCCCCCGGCCCTGTCGGAGATCAGGAACGCCCTCGACCTGTTCCAGCGCGGGGACCTGGCTGCCGAGACCGACTGGGCGCGCGTCTGGCTGGCAGCCGCCCTGGCTTCCTCCGGCGACGGTCCCACCGCCCGCAGTTATCTGTTGCCGGTTTGGACGGCGCTCTCCCCGGAC
Organism: uncultured Chloroflexia bacterium; assembly: GCA_963830585.1. Classification (GTDB taxonomy): domain Bacteria; phylum Chloroflexota; class Anaerolineae; order Anaerolineales; family Villigracilaceae; genus UBA877. The sequence goes on from CAWHNA010000001.1 coordinate 346,139, forward strand.
GGCAGGGATTCGCCCCTGGTGCACATGCTCCGTCACGCCGCTCCCTGGCTGGTGCAGCTGACCTCCGACCCGCAGGCTGACCCGCTGATCAAGCGTGCCGCCCAGGCCGGGCAGCGCCTGCCCGCCCTGCGCAAACGCCTGCGCCGCATGCTCAAGGCCGTGCCCCTGCGCACCTCGCGCCTCTCCATCCAGGCCATGGGCAAACCGCAGGTGCGCGTGAACGGGAAACTGGTCACCCGCTCCCACTGGCTGTCGGCCTCGGTGCGCGACCTGTTCTTCTATTTAGTGTTAAGCCCGCGCCCGCTCAGCAAGGATGAGATCGGCGCCGCCTTTTGGCCGGAGATCGACCCCGACACCTTGAAGCTGCGCTTCAAGAACAACCTTTACCGCCTGCGCCATGCCCTGGGCACGGATGTCGTTCTGTTCGAGAATAACCTGTACTTCTTCAACCGCCACCAGGATTACGAATTGGACGTGGAGGAGTTCGATTCCCATCTCAACCAGGCGCGCATCGCCGGGCCGCAGGAGGACAGGATCGCGCAGCTGCGGGCTGCCACCAAGCTCTGGAACGGTCCCTTCCTGCTGGGCGTGGATGCAAATTGGGCCTGGCCCGAACGCCAGCGCCTGGAGCACGCCTGCCTGGAGGCCTTCCGCCAGCTTGCCGAGCTCCAGCACCAGGCGGGTGACCGCGCCGCGGCCCTGCATGCCTGCCGGCGCGCCCTCGAAGTGAACCCCTGCCTCGAAGATTTCCACCGGCTTGCCATGAGCCTGCATGCCGAAATGGGCGACAGGCTGGGGGTCATCTGGCAGTACCAGGAATGCAGCCGGGCGCTCCTGGCCGAACTGGACGTGGCTCCCTCCCCGGAGACCGAAGCGTTGTACCGCCGCCTCATCGCCTGATAAAAAACGCGCTTCAATTCTGGATTCTAAAAACCGCTCAAGCAGGTCCGACCTCACAGGTGGAACGGCAGCAGCCCTTCGGGGCTGTTTTATTTTCTAATAATCGGGTTCTTTTTTGAAGCCTCCTTTGAAGCCTGCTGCACCGTAACATGGAGAGATATTCCAATCAATCGAAAGAGGTGACTCATGAAAAACCAGATCTTCTCACTTGCATCCAAGCTCAACCGCAATCACGTCCAGGTCGCTTTCGCCCTGCTTGCCCTGGTCCTGTTCGTCCTCGGCGCCGGCGCCCCGTCTGATGGCGGAGTGATTCCTCACTAAATAAAATGATCCTGCTGGCTGCCATCCTGGCTGGCCTGCTGACCGGGCTGCTGCTTGCCCGCCTGCGCAGCCTGCCCTGGACGGTTCCACCGCTGCGCAAGTCCTGGCTGGCCATCCTCGCCTTCCTCCCCCAGCTGCTGGTCTCCTACCTGCCCGCGCCTGCGCGGCTCCCGGAGGGACTGGCAGCTCTCGGGCTGATCCTCAGCCTGGCGGCTTTCCTGGTCTTCTGCTGGTTCAACCGGCGCTTGTCCGGCGTGTGGATCCTGGCCCTCGGGCTGCTGCTCAACCTGCTGGTCATGTCCCTCAACGGGGGCTTCATGCCCATCAGCCCGCAGACCGCCAGCCGCCTCGTCCCCGCCGATACCCAGGCAGCTTTGGCAGCCCTCGCCAGCGGGACCAGGTTCGGCCTCAAGGACGTCCTGCTCCTGCCCGCCCAGACCCGCCTGGTCTGGCTCTCCGACCAGTTTTTGCCGCCCAGGGGGTTCCCGTACCAGGTTGCTTTCAGCCTGGGAGATATCGTCATCGCCGCCGGGGTCTTCTGGCTGATGCTCACCCAGGGCAAGTCGCTGGCAGCATTCAAGAAAAGCCACCTTGATAGGCCCCCCAGAGAAAGTAATGACCGGATGGTCAAGGAGAGTGAATGTTAACTACCCAGGATCTGCGCTGTTCCGTCTCGCTGATGGTTGCCCCGTCAGCGGACGACCACCTCGAACTATCCCGCCTGCTCGCTGCGGCGGTCGTCAACCCGTCATTCTGTAACCAGCTGCTGGTCGATCCGCAGGCCGCCATCGATACCGGCCTGCACGGGGAAACCTTCAGCCTTTCCGATGCAGAACGCTACTCGCTGCTGTCCATTCACGCCGACTCGCTGGCTGAACTGGCTCAGAACATCGTCCAGGCCTTCGGGCTTGATCTGCATCCATCGCAACCAACTTTCGCCCAGGCTCCGGTTTTTATCGGCATCTGAGCGCTAAACCGGACATTGCGGAGGGATGGGGCACGATGGTCAAAGGGGACCATCGTGCTCCGCATCTACGTCCCTGCAGGTGTAAGAGGCATGCATGGAAATCGAACCGATCAAGTATCCTGAAAAAGACTCCCAGGCCGATGCCGAGGCGCAAGCCGAGGCAGCCGATCAAACTGGAAGCCATTTTCCGCGCCCTGCCCGATCTGCTGCTCTCCCTGGACTCTGGCGGGCGCGTCCTCAGCTACCAGGCCGGCAAATCCTTGTCGCTCTATTTGCTCCCCGCTGACCTGGTCGGCATGCGGATCGAGTCCGCCCTGCCCCCCGAGGTCGCCGCGAAATTTTCAAGATCGTTTAATGAAGCCCGCGCAGACCGGCAGCGTGGTCTCCTTCGACTACCAGCTCAACGGCTCCCGACGGGCCGCGCTGGTTCGAAGCCCGCCTGGTGCCCTCCGTGGACCAGCGCCTGATCGCCGTGATCCGCGAGGTCACCGAGCGCGTCAACGCCACCGAGCAGGTGCGCCACAACCTGCAGCGCCTGTCGGCCCTGCACTCCATCGACGCCGCCATCAACTCCAGCTTCGACCTGCACGTCATCCTGGCGGTCATCCTGCGCCAGATCACCGGTCAGTTGGGCGTGGACGCCGCCGATATCCTCCTGCTCAACCAGCGCACGCGCATGCTCGAGTACGCCGCCGGGCACGGCTTCCGCACCTACAACCTGGCGCCCGCCCCGGTGCTGATCGGGCAGGGCTGTGCCGGCACCGCCGCCCTCGAACGCCGCACCGTTTCAATTCCTGCATTAAATGAGCAGCAGATCAGTTCGCTCTTCCCGCCCGGGCTGGCGCGTGAGAACTTCGCCAGCTACTACGCCATCCCGCTCATCACCAAGGGACAGGTGGAGGGCGTTCTCGAGATCTACCACCGCACCGTGTTGAAGCCCTCCGATGACTGGTTCGAGTTCCTCGCCACCCTGGCGGGCACCACCGGCGTCGCCATCGACAGCGCCTCGCTCTTCCAGGACCTGCAGCGCTCCAACGTGGAGCTGACCCTGGCGTACGACACCGCCATCGAGAGCTGGGCGCGCGCCCTCGAGGCCTCCGGGCGCGAGACCCAGGCTCACACCCAGCGCGTCGCCAACTGGACCGTCCAGCTCGCCGGTGAGCTCCACGTGGACGAGCGGGACTTCAACGACCTGCGCCGCGGCGCCCTGCTGCACGACATCGGCAAGCTGGTCATCCCCGAGCACATCCTCAACAAGCCGGGCGTGCTCGATGACCGCGAGTGGCAGATCACCAAAAGCCATCCGCGCCTGGGCTACGAACTGCTTGTCCAACATCAAGAACCTGAGCGCCGCCCTGGATATCCCCCTGCGCCACCACGAGCGCTGGGACGGGTCCGGTTACCCCGACGGCTTGCGCGGCGACCGCATCCCCCTGGCAGCCCGCATCTTCGCCGTGGTCGACGTGCACGATGCGCTCCTGTCCGACCGCCCCTATCGCCCCGCCTGGACCAGGTTCGCCGCCCGCAAGTACCTGCAGGAGCAGTCCGGCATCCTGTTCGATCCGGCGGTGGTGAAGGCATTCTTGAATATCGTCGGGGACTACCAGGTGGATTCCCCGGGGATGGTGGGGTGAGGGAAATGAGCCAATTGCTTTGAGAAGCGAAATAAATATGCAAAACCTCGAACCGAAAGGTTCGAGGTTCAAGTCCGTCGCGAGTTGCTTGTGTGGTCTTGGTTAGTCACACGATGTTAAATTCACTCTCTAATCCCCACATGTTTGGCAGGAAGACCCGATTATGGAAGAAAATAAAAAAATATTAGTGAATGAATTAAAAAACGCATATCGAAAATGGAAGTCAGCAGCTTATTTTGACTCGTTTCTAATCATAGACGCAAATCGACTGGCTTTTTTTGAGGCAAATGAAAAAATTAGGGAAACCGATGAATTCTTCAGTAATTTCGCCGATGAACTAATGGATGACGAAAAGAGAAATAAATTATTTAGGCAATTATATAAAGAAGTTAGAGTAAGATGCTTTCCAAAATTTAATTTTCAAAATGGCGGAGAAACCTCGGATATTGAATCACCGATAAATAATCTTCCTGGGAAAAATAAACCCCCCGAAAAAATCCATTATATGATTGATTTGCCTGAGAAAGCACAAATACTTGGAGTTCTTTGGGTTATGAAATTTGGGTGTCTCCTTGATATGCGATTTAACGATCGCTGTTATGGCAATAGGATAAGAAAAACCATATTATCTGGCGATATGGGCGGTCCCACTCCATATCTATATTATCCATATTACAAAAAATATGAAAGCTGGAGAGATGAAGCATTAGCTGTTGTAGAAAATATACTTGATGAACAGTCAAATGTTGCTATGGTGTCCCTAGATATTAAAGGTTATTTCTATAATTGCAGAGTAAATTTTTCAAAATTAAGGAAAGTTATTCGAAGAGCAATGACTGACGGGGTAATTTAGAAAGTTTAGAGAAATACTTTTTCTTAAATCATTTTATCGAAAAAATATTTATTAGTTACTCACAAATGTTTTTCTTAAAAAAAGACCCTAATGAATCCGAAGATAATAATCCTATGATTTCAATAGGTTTTTTACCAGCGTATGTCATATCAAATTGGTATTTAAATGAATTTGATAATGCTGTTAAAGAAAAAATTAAACCTTTATATTATGGAAGATATGTTGACGATATATTAATGGTTTTTTCAGTTAAAGACACTTCTCTTGAGAATAAAGATAAAACCGCATTATTTTTCGAACTAATAAAAAACTTTAAGGATGTCATATTTGAAGATATAGGCAATGTTAGGCGGGGAACAAAAGATCGTTTTTATAAAATTAGCAGTAAATATCTTTATGAAGCAAAACATTTACTTTCCTTGAGTAATAATAAAATAAAGGTATTCTATTTTTCTCACCTTTACTCCCGAGAATTAATTGAAACCTTTAAAAGAACAATTGCTCAGCAATCAAGTGCTTTTCTTTATTTACATGAAAACGATAAAGATGTTTTCTCAGATTATGCTGCTAACATATGGAAGATCAATTATTCTGATACACAAAATAAAATTAGAAGTGTTGAAGATCTTTCATTTGATAAATTCTTTTTATCACGATGGTTATCATTCTTGGTCAATTTCTCTGGAGCGATATCGCAAGAAGATATCGAAAAAATTAATAAAACCTTATTTGAAACATTAGCTGGACCAGGATATTTACGGAATTTTAACCTTTGGGATAAATATTTAACATTTTTCTTTAAATATTCACAATTCACGGAGATAAAACAGTTTTGTGTTCGATTGAAAGAAAAAATTGAAGAAATAACGATTTCGAATAAAAGTTTGTCAAAAAACGGTTTTTCCTTAAGATCAAGAGATGAAAATATTATAGTAAAAAATACCCTTTGGGAAGTTTTATGTTCTATCCTCCAAAAAGCCTTTTCGATGAGAAATGATGAAAAAAGTCGGGGCACTTATCAACGAATTGATATTATTACTAAGTAAGGATAATTTTCCAATATTCGAACAGGAATTTAGGTCATCATATTTATTGAGTTATTTATTTAATACGCAAATTACTTTATGGCCACTTATTGACTTTAGGAAAAACCCAGGACAAGATTATGACCTATTATCAAACTGATTCGAAATTATGCAATGCAGCCTCAAAGAATTGGGATCACTCTGATTTATTACCCCAGATATATTCATCTCCATGAAATTCAATTGTTTTGTTGGGGATTGACACCAGAAAAGTATTATTAAGAAAGGAAAAAACTATAATTCTGTTTGGGAAGCCTTTTGGAGAATAAACTACGGGAACATTTCATTGAGAATAAGATTATTTAGGTTTTACCACTAATAAATAAATAGCATCTAAATTGAAAGCTTGGTTACCAACAAAATAATAATGGGGAAATTTGTATTGGCATTGTCAATGTAAAAGTAGAACCTGAAATATTTGAAGAAAATTTAAAGGGAGAGTCTCCTTTCGGCAGACTTATGCGTGAAATGTTGCAGCGGATATCATTAACTCTGCTATTAAGAATAATGTTGACTTGCTTGTAATGCCTGAATGTTATATTAATTTCAATTGGATTAATAAATTAATAAATAGTATCAAAAGACCATCAAATTGGCATGGTTTTTGGATTAGAGCATATAATAAAAAATAAAATTGTTTATAACTACCTAGTCACGATACTTCCTTTCAAATTGGGTAAATTTAATAATTGTATTGTAGATATTCGGGTAAAAAATTATTATGCGCCCTCTGAAAAACAACAAATAATTGATAATCATTTAAAAATTCCAAAAACTCAGGGAGCTCTATATACTATGTATAGTTGGAAAGGAATTTCGTTTGCTCCATATAGTTGTTTTGAAATGGCTTGCATAGAAGATAGGGCTATATTTAAATCTAAAATAGATGCTTTGGTCATAGTGGAATGGAATAAAGATATCGAATACTTTTCCAATATTATTGAATTGCTTTCTCGAGATCTGCATTGTTATTGCATTCAAGTAAATTCATCAGAATATGGAGATAATCGTATAACGCAACCAGCAAGGTATTTCAAGAAAGATATCGTACGAGCAAAAGGGGAAAAATAGTTATCTGATTATTGATACGATAAATATAAATACGCTAAGAGATTTTCAGTTACAAGATTACTCCACCCAAAAAAAACAGGAGGAACTATATAAGCCGACTCCGCCGGATTTGATCCAGAAGAAGTAAAGAATCGATGATGTTTATTTATGTTGATTTATAAAATAAAAATATTCGTATAAAAATGGAACTGACAATGATGAAAAAAGATGTAATAAACAACAATTGGCGTGAATATATTATCAAGGAAACCGAACATTATTATCAAGGCGAAATGCAACAAGAAGTAAGAGCATCTTGGTTGCTGGGCACAGGCAGTGCGTTAGTGGCAATATTTATAAGTTTGTATCTTTCTTCTTCCGAAAAAGCCATCATATTTTCTAATATATATATGTTTATTCCACTGGTCTCTTTTTTTATTAGTGCCGTGTTAGCCATTTTAGGTTTATTGCCGTTGATTGGAACAACACTATTTAAAATACCTTGGCGAAAAAAAATAATAACAGCTAATCAGGACTTAGAAAAATTTATCATTGGAAAATTTTGTCCAGACTCTTCATGGAGTGAATTAAGCTTAGATGATAGAATATTTCGTCATTTTAGAAGCCATTACATCCGTAACTACAGGAAAAGTATATGGGTCATATTTTCATCCGGATTTCTTCTGCTTGGTTTGATTGCATCAATTGTTTGTTTTATATTCATCGTCTATTAATATATCTCTGTGATCAATTTCGGAACGGATTCGCCCACAATAATATTCAAATATATGGGTACTTGAATCTCCGAAATTATCGTGCTAATATGTATTCCTAGGGACGGAATACTGAACCAGGATCTTGCATTCTAGCTCGACCCGCAAGGGGATGAGATCCCGGGTGTGATAAAGCGAAACCAGCCGTTGGGTTTCGCTTTTTAATTTGTCGCACCCCGTTGGGGACCATCGAAAACCAGGCGTTACCCAAATTCCACATAGCAGCCCGCGTTTCAATCTTCTTCCATCCTCGGGAAAAACCAGAGATTTGGTGGGAAGCGGCGATCTGACTTTTAAGGAAAAACGCAGCGAACATCCATCACATCCTTCCCGCTGGCAAAGGAGAATGACCTTGAAAAACATCATCCGTCTAGCGCTCATGCTCCTGCTATTAATGATTGCTTGTGCGTGCGGAAAATCAACCCCACGATCCGCCGCCCGGATGATCAATCCGGGGGATAGGGTCGGTGACTTTCTGATCACCTCGGGGGATGCCGAAAATGTTAATCTCGTAACGGATCTGCACTGCCCCTTTAACAGCAGTACGGGCACAGCCTCCTGTGTGCAGCCGGTGGGCACACTGGTGAATGTCGGGCTAGGTTTGTACGATAACTTCCCTTTCAAGGGCAAGACTTTAAATGATTACTGGTCGGAGCATACTTGTGAGATGCTGATAGAGGGTCGCCCCGTCAACCTGCAGGCCTTTGGATCGATCGATTTGTTCCGTCCGGGCATTGGCAAGGAGCGTGTTTGGAATGTGGCGGTTGTTTCCGACAGCCCGGGCACGCTGACCGTCCATTCAAAAGGAGTGGTGGCAGGCTATCCCTTTGACAACATTGCATTAATTACCTTCGAAGCACCTTGATTTAATTAGTTGTACTCGACATAATAATCATTCACCATGTTCCTGGCTCCCTGGTAGCCGGAAACGGGAGTCGCCGCCCCTCTGAATATCAGGGTGAAAACGGTTCGGCGGAGGCACCTCCGCCGAACTCGTTTAATCGTGCGGCAATTCTTGGGATAACCGTGAGATGGCTGCCTCCATCGTGATCATCTAGTGGATGGGCAGGGGGATTGTTTTGGAGGGAGATAAGTTATATACTGAATTTACATCCTTTAAAATTACTTGGGTAATAAATATTTCTGTTGAATGGTGGGTGGTCCAATATCAGCGGAGATGAGCAGACATGCCTCAAAAACCAGGCTTTATAGTCGATCCGTCTGGAAATGTACGGGATGTTCGCGGTCAGAATAATTCCCAGGGGTCCCATTATTCTCACAGCCGCCTGGGCCCGGTTCCTCACCGCCTGGCAGGGATCCACACCCAAGGTCCCCCCGGGGAACTCCGGGCGGCATCATTTTCATTCCCATCGGTCTCATCATCACCCTGGTTATCGCGCTTCTCCGCATGGCAGCCGGACAGTCACAAAAGAATGCCTACCCTGAAACAGACGTAACCACATTAAATTTGGGTCTCCATGATTACGATCAGGGGGATTATGAGCAGGCCATCGTGGAATTCAACATTGCGATTATGTCACAGCCAACGATGGGGGAGGCTTATAACGACCGTGGGCTCACCTACTACGCCATGGGTGAAACCGAAAAAGCGCTTGCAGACTTCAACAAAGCCATCGAGCTCATGCCCGACCCGGCCGTTCCTTACAGCAACCGGGGGGTCTCTATCTTTTCCAGGGAGAACACGAGCTGGCCCTGGCTGATCTGGATAAAGCCATCGAACTTTCTCCGCGCCTGGCAAAGGCTTATCATAATCGGGGCCTTACGTATCTGGACCGGGGGGACTACGATCAAGCCATTGCAGATTTTGACCAGGCCATCGAATTGACGCCCGAATTCATGTTTTCTGCACAGGCTACCATGGAAAGTCGGTCGCCGTCGGGAGATGGACTGATCGGCAGCGGCTTTTTTACAGGTTTAATGGATAGCCAGACCTACGCCGATCTGCCAACAACCTATGCCAGCCTGTGCCCTGGCTTATCTTCAAAAAGGAGACTTTGCAAGAGCAGCTGCGGATTTGGAGAAAGCCTCCGGGTTGGGTTTGGACCCGGCATTGGTGCAGCAGATTGAAGCGTTTCAGCTTGGTTCAGCCTCGGCGCCTCGCTCCGGGCACTGGCAGGGCAGCTCGAACCCTCTTCGGCATTCCGGGGGTGATCTCTTTTAATACCGCGGCAGGCGGATTGATCCTGGACTTTAGCCTTGATCTGATTTACCCGGGCGGTAGTCCATGCCAGGCGGTTTCGTATTTTATTTTGGTGGAGCCGGATGGTACCTTCTCCTTTTCTTTTGATGATCCCAGCGGTGAGATCGCCATTACCACGCAGGGCAGGTTTGAAAGCAGTACCGCTGTCTCTGGGAGTTTCAGCGGATACATCAGGTGCAGGACCTCGACCAGCGAGCACATGGTTGGCGGGCAGTTATTTGGAGAACCTTGGAGCGCCCAGTGGATCAGCGACACACCGGAACCTCCCTCGGGAGAAATTAAATTCAAATAAAACTCTTAATGGTTGAACGTGCAGTATATGACTATGGAAGATTGGGAGATATTAAAAGGTAAGGATGTCATTTTCCAAAGGAAGGGAATACAAAGATAAAATGAGCAAACCACATCGAATATCTGCTGGGGGAATTATTTTCAAAGGGAAAACGGTTCTACTTGTGCGATACCGTAACACAAATGCTGCAGGGACTTATTTAGTAGGCCCAGGAGGAAAATTGGAGGACGATGAGAACATCGTTCAGGCTATTACCAGGGAAACAAAAGAGGAGACTGGTGTCACTGTTTCACCAGAACGAGTGGTTGCAATTGAAGACTTGATGTACTCCCACTTCAAGATGATAAAGGTCTGGATGGTCTGTGGTGTAATTGAGGGGGAAGTACATAAAACAGAGGATGCACAAAAAGAAGGGATTATTGAAGCATCCTGGTTCACTAAAGATCAGCTTGCAAGTGAGGTGGTATTCCCTTCTTCCCTTATGCAGCATGACTGGGAGCAGATTCGTACAGGGACATGGCAGGTGGAATGCTATCCATCCCGAAGGCGAGCTTTTAAAGAAAGGAACTTGACTCATTGAGTCCATCGAAGCAAAGGCGATTAAGCACATGGTTAGGGGGGCCTCGGGCTTGGTTTCATGATCGCAATGATTTCGTTCGTTTGCGGGGTAGGAAGGGAACGACTCGCTTGACCCAATTTTGGGTAAACGAGCAAAGGAATTTCGAATGGGGAGAAGTCCAATGATGAATACAAGGAAAAAGCCGATTGTAAATTACCGTTTCATGATTGTCTTTACTATCATCGTCGGGGTCATCGGTATAGTGCTCCTGTTGATACCGGATTTTGAACTATTAACGTTTATGATGACGACTGGTGCTCTGGGAGGCTTGATAGGTGGGAGTAGGGGTTATGAGGAGCAAGACCGCCAACAGCTTGAGAAAAGCTACAAGCCGGTATTTGAGTGGCTGTTCTTAATTACTTTGACCGCTTATGCTTTTCTCGTGCTATCGAGATCGTTTGTTATTCTTGAAGGAATGAATGCCTTTCTGAATAATCACTGGCCTGGTCTAATAATTTCTTTAATGTGCATCCTGATGGGGATCGCAGGATTTCAAAAAAGAATTCGTGAAGACTTTGTCTAATACCGGCTTCGTTGGGGTGAATGTTTTACGTTGTAATAAAAGGGATGCTTGAACGTGCGATTACCATGGCATTAATTCGCTGGCTGATTCCTGTACTAATTTCTATAATGGATGCATCGGCACATGTTCTGTCGGTGAGAGGATTACTATATGACGATCCGGGTGGACCCCGCAGGCAGTGAAACCTCCGCCTTGTTCGGTCTTGTGGACCTTGGCGGAAAGCATGTCCTGGAGATCGGCAGCGGCGATGGCCGCCTCACCTGGCGCTTCGCCGGGTTGGCTGCTCATGTCACGGCAGTCGAGCCGTTCGCCCCCAGCGTCGCCCGCGCAAAGAAAAACCTGCCAGGCGAACTGACGGATCGCGTCGATTTCCAACAGGTTGGTTTCGACGACTTCGCCCTCGCCGCAGAACCGGGCGCTTTCGATGTCGTGCTCCTCTCCTGGTCCCTGTGTTGAATGACGCCCGGGGGCATGGTGCATGCCCTTGAGCAGATCCATCGTCTCCTGAAGCCCGGCGGGATCCTGGTCGACATTCACCCCGTTGCCGAAGCACCCTTGGTTGAGGTCCATCAGGGCAGCCGGGTCTTGTTCGCGGGGCCTTTTCCAGGCTTCTCCGCCGAGGACTATCAGCGGGCGGAGGATGCCCTGGCATCCGCGGTTGAGCGCGGTCTGTATGCCCGCGAACGGCACGCCCAGTTCGATTTCCTGGTCTATGCTTCTTCGTTCCCCGAGCTGCTGGATTACGTGGAAGAGCAGGGCGCTTTCGACGAGACTCCCTCTGATGAGGCCCAGCTTGCCCTGGATGCAGCTTTCTATGCACAAATTGAAGCCAGCCATGCACCGGGCAGGGGAGGGCGCGCAGGTCGCCACCCACGAAAGGGTCCGCATCGCCCGGCTGAGGCCCATCAAGTGACTTCTGCAAAATTAGGTGGGACTCTCACTCTACTTTCCCCCTTGACATAACAGAAATTATGTTCTATTATAGTCCACGAGCGCATCGAGCGCTCGTGGACTACACCGCAGATACGAATCTGCGGTGTCCCGCACCTTTACAAACGATCGTACTGGCAGCATCCCTGCCCTTCATCTCGCCTTCTTTTGGGAGTGGTGATTTCGTGCCTGCATGAAGGGAGTATTCGTTCCTCAGTCGTTTTACCACCCCTGGCGGTTTCCTCTCCACACCCCCCACCTATGGGGGTTACCTGGCTCTTGCATGGGTGAAAAAATACCACATCATCCCTCCCAAGTCTGGGCAGCTTTCGTGCCATTGCCTGGACCGGTACCGGGGGGTCCCCTTGGGACCGCGCAGCCTCCCCCTTGGGATGAGTCGTCAATGTCCCGCACTTTAACGATCGAGGCTGAAATGTCCAGGAATGATGTTCTTTCCCTCCAGGGTTGTTTGATTTGTAAAAATCAACCTGGCTGCTTTTTCACCTCGCCCCAGGCATACTTAATAATGAAGAAGCCCTCGATGTGAAAATGCGTTTTAGCGGGAGGTTGTTTGTTCCTTGCGCGGCGGATGCTTCCGGCATCCAGCCGCCACACTGCTGACAAGAGTCAGCAGTGCTTCCTCTCAAACAACCCGCGCCCGGTTGCAGGTGATTATTTCGCTGACGACTTGTGTCAATCACAATTCCCTGCATGCTTCCCGGGGAGAATTGTTTTCGATGATTTCACCAAGTCCTGCTTGTTAAGTTGGTTTGTGCGGCGTACAATATCTTAATTAAGCTAAATCGGAACGATCCGTAAGGCATCATTCGGTCCGCTCCCCCGCATATTTGTGCCTGTGCTTTGATCGAAAAAAAGGAAATAGAGGGTATGCAAACCATCCTGAACGACTTCTCGGTGGCAGCCCTGGTGAGAGCCATCCAGGCGAACTGGTCTGATTATTACCTGGCCCTCGGCCGATCGCCAGGTACGGAACTGGTCGTTGGCCCGTATCTGACCTGGTTCTTCTCTGGCGTCCCGGATTCTTTTCTGAATGTCGTCTTGCGTACGCACCTCCCGGCAGAGCGCGCAGCCGGGATCATTGACGAAGCGATTGCCCACTTCAAGTCAAGCAATGTGGCCCGGCTCTCCTGGTGGCCCGGGTCAGATCCACCGGGAACGGACCTGGGTGGGCTCCTGGTCTCCCGCGGGTTGACTCTTCGAAGAGGGGGGACTGGTATGGCAGCTGACTTAACGATGTTGGACGAAAGCCAATCCCCACCCGCCGGCTTGACGATCATCCCTGTTGAAGATAAGACGACCTTGCAGCAGTGGATTCATGTCACCAGTATCGGCTTCGGGATTCATGAAACCTGCGAAAGGCGGTTCTTCGATCTTTTTGCCGGTTTGGACGGTGAGATCCCTCTGCAAAGTTACCTCGCCCTATTGAACGGGCAGCCGGTCGGCACATCGCAGCTTTTTCTGTCGGCTGGAGTTGCGGGGATCTATAATGTGACCTGCCTGCCCGAGGCGCGCAATCGCGGCATCGGGGCCGCGATCACCCTGGCGCCGTTGCTTGAGGCGCGCAGGCGCGGCTACCGCATCAGCATCCTGCAGGCCTCCCACCTGGGTTACAAAGTGTATCGTCGCCTTGGATTCCAGGATTATGGCAAACTGAATACCTACCTTTGGGAGAACAAGTCAATGCCGGCTGGTGCACAAGGCACCTGCGCATAACAACGGCTTGCAGTGGACCTGCAGCGGAAGTGTGTACAGCATGACCCCCGTCTCCCTCGCCCCCGCATTGCTCACTTAGCTTTCATTATCCATTCGGGAGCATGATCACCTTTTTCACCGCCGGATCGTGACTCTCGATCATTTCCAGTGCCCTGGGCAGTTCTTTTAACGGCAGGCGGTGCGAGATCAAGGGTTCCACCTTCACCTGACCGCTTTGCAGCAGGCTGATCGCCTGGAATGAATTCCGCACCGACGTATAGGACGACAGCAGGGTCAGGCCTTTCCGAAAGACCTTGAACGCTTCGAATTCCATCCTCTCGCCGGTAGGTGGCACTCCGAACAGCAGCACGGTACCGCCGTGCCGGGCAAAATCGATTGCCCGGTTCATCACCGGGATGGCACCGGTCGCATCGATCACCACGTCATAGCTGTCCGGCTGCAGGTCCTCCATCCGGTCAACCACCTGGTCGGCGCCCAGTTGGCGGGCCAGTTCCGCCCTGCCCGGGTTGTTTTCCAACATCGTGATCTGCGCCGCGCCCTGCAAGTGCGCCATCTGCAGGAGCAGGTCCCCGATGGGTCCCGCCCCCAGGATGGCCACCTTGTCCCCCAATTCGATATGGGCGCGTTCGACCCCATGCGCCACGCAGGACAAGGGTTCCATGAAAGCGGCTTGTTCGAACGGCAGGTCCCCGATCCCAAAGACCGCCTTTTCGGGCGCGGTGACATACTGCTCCATTCCGCCCGGAAGGGTGACGCCGATCGCCTGCCAGTTCAGGCAGAAGTTCTGGCGGTTATTCAAACACTGGCTGCAGTTGTCGCAGGCAATGTTGGGTTCAACTGCCACCCGGTCACCCAACTTAAAACGCCTCACCTGGCTGCCTGCTGCAGTGATGACCCCGGAAAACTCGTGTCCCGGGATGACCGGGTAGTCCCCCAGGTATTCGCCTCGATAAATATGCACGTCGGTCCCGCAGATCCCGCTGGCCATCACCTGGATCAAAACTTCCCCCGGGCCGGGTTCCGGGATTTCCTTTTCCATCACGAATATTTCTTTTGGCTTTTTAATCACGACACTTTCCATGGCTCACCTCTCCAGATCCAATTATCGCACTTTTTCCTCTTCCGGTTGCTTTTTGAATGCATAAAAAATGCCCTGCCAGAGATCAGGGAGGGCATGCTTGTTTCTTATTATCTGATTATTTTACGGTATCGAGTACGACGTGAGGTCTGTCTCCCTCACCCCTGCATTGCTCGTGTCGGTGCTCTTGACCAGTCCCACGCCCTTGGCGAACCACCTCTCCGCCGTGCTGTTGCTGACGATCGGCGCGCTCGCCCCCTGGATGGTCATGTTGATCGTCAGTCCCAGGCTGCAGGTGAGGTGCAGTGCATCGAAGGTGCCCGCCGTCACCGTTACCGACTGCATATCGTCTGCCTTGCAGCTTTCGCTGATCACCTCGGTTACCGGGGAGGTCGTCCCGTTCTCTGTTATGGTCCCCGACATGTGGTAGGAGATCGCAAAGGTATCCCCCGGCTTGGTACCGGCAGGCAGTCCGGTCCCGTCCACGGAGTCGGTGTGCAGGTCGAGCTTCGAGGAGGACGCAGCCGAGTCCGTGCTGAAGGGGTCCACGGCAGTCAGGGCGCCGTTATCGCATTTCCACTGCCCGGCGCGCGTGACGCCGTTAGAAAAGACGTTCTGATCGGTAAAGCTGTCGGTTGCGACCACCGTGATGGAGCGCGCGTAGGTGCCGCTGGTTTGCCCGGTGATCGTATAGTTCCAGGTGGCACCCACCTTAACCGGCTCCCAGGGGTTTGTGCATGCCCCGCTCCCTGACCCGGACCCGGATGGAGCCGACCCCGACCCTGGGGTGGCACCGCTCGCGGGAGTTGCCGCCCCGCAGGCTGCCAACGCGAAAATCGCCACTACGCTGAATGGGATGGAAAATAACCTTTTCACGTTCATATCCGCCTCTATCAATGACCACACCAACAGGCACTTGTCAGACAACCGGCAGTATATCACCGATTAATTACTTATAAGACATTATTTATCTGATATTAATAAGCGCTGACTTTGTCCCCGCTCTTTGGGGACGCTTTCCCCGTTCTTTGGGGATACCATCCCCTCTCTTTGGGACATCGTCCCCCTGAGTGAGGCAACCCTCTTGTAGTAACGACTTCAGTTACTTTCTTTCGATCCTGGCAACCTTGTCTCTGATGGAAGCCCAAAGATTCGGTTGAACCCTTTTAAGGAGGCCGTTAATCTTTTCCCATTCCCCCATTTTCCACGATTCAATGAACTGCCTGGTACACCAGGTACCCCGTATTTTGGTAGACCAGGCTGTACCGCTTGTCCTCGCTGAGCGAACTGACCAGGCTTCGAGTCTGGTCATTTTTCTCAACTAGCAGGTCCGTGTAACCCAGCCCCGTTTCAGCGGACCAGTTCTCCACGCAGACCAAATCCCCGCATTTCTGCAAGGCGATCAACTGATCGATGCGGGTGAAAAAACCGCTGCCCAGCGTCCACTCCAGCCCCTGGCTGGCGGTCTGGGCGCGGCGCCCCGTCAGTGCCGGGAACCATTCCTGGATCGGGTCCGTTTGCACCCCGGTAAAACCGGTCAGGATCAGGAACTGGCTGTTCTCCGGCTGTATTGCTGGTCACCCAATCCATCATCAGCATCGGTTCGGGCGGCTTGAGACTCGTGTTCGCCAGGGAAAAATCATGCAGGGCGCTGGCGATAAACAATCCGAACATGAGCACCAGCAGGACCACGCTCATCCATGAGGTTTCCGTAAAATCTTTGGTTGCAGTCTCCCTTTTCAAAGCCTTCCGCACCCGCAGGACCAGCGCGGGGATCGCATCCGTCAGGCACAACGCCATGAGCAGGGCGGAAGGGAACGCCGCGATCCCGGCCGCGCTGCGTGGTTCGACAACGTAGGGCAGCAGCACCCATGCCACCGGGAAAAACTGCTTCTTCCACAAGCACCAGGCAATTCCCCCCAGGCGCAGCAGGCCGAACAGGGAGAACAAAGCTGAGGGAGCGAGGAAACCTTCGAACAAGGCTGAAAATGGTAATCCTTTATATGCCCCCGTGTTCAGGGCGGAAAGAAATGGAGCCGGTCCGTGCTGCGCCAGCACGGTTCCCCACCAGGGGGCTGTCAGCGCCAGGGTACCCGCCGCCACTGCACCCGCCAGCAGCGTTTTCTTCCAGGTGCGCCCGAAAAAGAT
Organism: uncultured Chloroflexia bacterium; assembly: GCA_963830585.1. GTDB lineage: Bacteria > Chloroflexota > Anaerolineae > Anaerolineales > Villigracilaceae > UBA877. The sequence goes on from CAWHNA010000001.1 coordinate 363,267, forward strand.
CCAGACCAGGGCGCAGCTCGTGGCAGTCGCCAGGATGATCTCCGGGTGGCTCAGTACTGCCAGCGAACAAAATACCACTGCAAGCAGGGTGTATTTCCATCCAGGCTTTTCGAAGAGTCTGTAGACTGCCAGGATCGCCAGGCCAAAAAAGAAGGCCCCAAATGCCCGCGTCACGCCCCCACCCATGATCTGAAAATCGTAACTGCCGGGGATCATGGCGAACAACATCGTTGCCACTGCCGCTAGCGGCCGGTCCTTCAGCAGGGCATTGGCTAATAGATAGAACACGACCACCGACAGGCAGCTGACGATGATCGGCAGCCAGTGGAAGATCGCCAGCTCCGGGATTCCCAGCGCGCTCAAAAAACCGGTGACGTAAAGTCCCAGGGGCGGGTATGCAAACGGGATATTGTAATTATTGTAGCTCGTGAAGGCTGGCAGGATGAAACCGTTAAGGCGCAGCTCGCGCGCCATCACCATGAACATGCCTCCGTCATTGATCGGGAATCTGGTCAGGATTCCGGGGAAGATCCGGATGAGGCTGCTCAGGAAAAAAGTCAGACCAAAGATCAAAATACCCCACTCCCCCCGTGACAAGACCTTTTTTTTCTTCATTAATTATTGCTTTGTTTGATTCATGGGTTAAGTCGAATAGCCACCATCTGGATGTTGGTCATGTCTTCCATCGCAAACCTGACCCCCTCGCGCCCCAGCCCGCTTTGACGATTGCTGCCATAGGGCATATGGTCAGCCCGAAAAGACGGTGTATCATTGATGATGACCCCGCCAAAATTCAGGCGTTTGACCGCCTTGAACACCCGGTCAATATCATTGGTGAATACACCCACCTGCAAACCGAATTTTGAATCGTTGGCCTGTTGCAGGGATTCTTCGAAATCGTCGCAAGTAATTACAGACGCGACTGGGGCGAACGCTTCCTCAGCGATCACTTTCATCTCCTTATTAACGTCGGTTAAAACAGTAGGATAAAAGATTGTCCCATCTCGCCTGCCACCCAAAAGGACTTTCGCTCCGCCTGCCTGGGCTTCCTTCACCCAGCTGTCGATTCTGTCCACTTCCTTTAGGTCGATCATCGGACCTACATCCACGCGCTCGTCCAGCGGGTCGCCCACCACAATGGCCTGGCTGCTTGCAACAAATTTTTCCATAAATGGTTCATATACCTGTTTCTGTGTGTAAATTCTTTGGACCGATATGCATACCTGGCCTGAGTTGTAAAAAGCTCCCACTGCACAACGCTTCGCTACAAAATCGAGGTTCGCATCCGGTGCCACAATAACCGGGGAGGCATTCCCCAGTTCGAGAGTGACTTTCTTAATCCCGGCAACTTCCAGGATATGACGGCCAATTGTTGGGCTTCCGGTAAAGGTGATTTTATCCACGCGGGGGTCGGTGATTAACCACTCGCCCACCGTCGCACCCGGTCCTGCTGCCAGGTTGATGCCCCCAGCTGGAAGCCCCGCTTCCTGGAGGACTTGGCACAGTTTAACCGCCGTCAAAGGCGTGCTGCTGGCTGGTTTCAGGACAAGGGTATTTCCGGATGCAATCGCTGGGGCAACTTTATGGGCAACCAGGGAGAGAGGAAAGTTGAAAGGGGTGATTGCTGCGATCACTCCTATCGGTCTGCGCACCCAAAAGCCAAAATAGCCCTCCCCGGCTGGGACGGCATCCATGGGCACGGTTTCACCGTGCAATCGCTTGGCTTCTTCTGCTGCAAGGATAAAGATCACCTGGGCACGGTCCACTTCAATTCGGGCATACTTTAGAGCCTTGCCCGCTTCAGCGGCGATGATCTTGGCAAATTCGTCTGCGCGGTCGTGGATCAGCGCCGCCGTTCGATAAAGGATTTCCGCACGCTTGTAAGCTGGCATTTCCGCTATGTTTTCCTCGGCGCGTTCCGCCGCCTCAATGGCAGCAGATACATCTTCATGCCGGGAATTGGGGATTGCCCCGATAGTTTGGCCGTTGTACTTGTTCTTTACTTCCATGTCGGGTCCGCCACCGACCCATCGTCCGTCGATCAGCAATTTAGTTTCCATGAAGGTTTTTTCCTTGGTTCGATGTTCATTCTCGCTTGATTTGTTTCAAAACCTTACCGGATCATTTCATAATGGAATAATTGTATCCTTGCAGCCGACAATTTGGAAAGAGGTCTTTTACCCCGCGCCTGGATTCTCGTTTCACACTGTAGGCTATTCTGTTTTCCCCGGGAATAAAAAAGACAGCGCTCCGCATCGGTACGCAGCTCCGTAACGATCTATAATAAAGGTTTAATTTGTCGTCGGTTTCTTGATGATAATTCTTATAAATAGAACCGCTGCTCCGAATGCCAGCGCCAGCCCAAAGACCAGGTCGGCGATATAGTGCTGCTTTACCAGCAGGGTCGACGCCACGATCAGCGCCGTCCAGACGCTGAGCACGATCCCCAGCGGCTTGTTCGCCTTCACCCAGTGGATCGCCAGGATCGTGGATAGGGAAGTGTGTAAACTGGGGAAATCATTGTAGGCATTGTCCCCGGCGTATACGTTCATCACCATTTTCGAGAACGTGTCCGTGCCGGTCAACACCGGGCGGATCACCTCGCTCTGCAGGAAATAGTAGAACGCGTAACTGATGAACCAGACTGTGATCATTGCCAAGCAGGCCGATTGGAAATACTTGCTCCTGAACAACAGGAACAGGATCAGGGTGGCGTAAATATATGGCTGCAGCGAAACATATGGGATGACGAAAATCGGTAACACGGGGATCGCTGAAATCGAGCGCCGTGTGCAGGTTGATCACCGCTGGTCCGTGGTTCAGGACATAGTATATCTGGCTCGTAAAATACACACCCACCGCTAGAATTATGCTAAAGATTGCATTCTTCCAGCCGGTGAAAAAGATCCCTTGTCCAAACCAGCGTTCCAACGATTTTTTCATCTGATCACCATTTTCCTTGAAAAAAACGCTTCGCCCGGCAATTTTTGTTTGTTGAAATTAGGACGTTTTGATTATATACTGATAAGGATCATCCGGCAAAATCGGGACCTGCCCAGGCGTGCCAGCGGCGTTGACCGCCGTAATTCAAGAGATCCTTTTCCTGGGCAGTTATGTAAGGGGATAGCATCATGAAGAATAAAAATATACATGGCATCCTTTTGGCGGCATTCCTGCTCGTCTCCTCCACTCAAGCCTGTTTCTTTACAACCACTCCATCGCCGACCGCCCAGCCGGACACGCTGCCACCCACGCAGCCTTCTTCGTCCCCACTTGCCACTCTTCCGGGAGAAACCTCACGGGTGTTAGGTGACCTCGGCTCGGTCGCAGTTACTCTCGATTCCGCCCGGCAAGTGACTGGAACCTATGACATTAATTCGGAGGCGGCGGTTATTCTCACGGTCGCCGATGCTAATGGGTATGGCTGGATGCTGTCCATCCCCGCGGGTGCATTGTTAACGACCACGGAAATAAAGATGACCCCCTTCGCCACCATCGATTTCTCCCAGTCGCAGGTCAGGATCATCAGCGGGATTCAACTCGAGCCGGATGGGCTTCAGTTTGTAGACTCCGCTCGACTGTCTGTTACCGCTCCCAGTAGCGACCCAGGGGTTGGTTTGATTTTTTCATTCCAGCAGGATGGCTCGCATGTATCCTTTGCGCCCACCACCAACACCACCGGTGGAAAAACAGCCATTGCGCAGATCTGGCATTTCAGCTCTGAGGGTTATGACAATGCCAAAGATGCCGGGCAGGATGGTATGGATCAATATCGCAAGATGGCAGAAGAAGATTATCGGTTGGCCCGGGATGCTGCCAAACAGTTTATCAGGAACGGGCCTCCCGCTCCTCCCTTTCCGCCATCCATCAGCATGTTCTGCCGCGGCACCGAAGTCAACCCGGAACAAAACGAAGCCTATGAGTATATGCGAGAGTTTTTGGATCCATATGATGAATACGTTTATGTGTTATTAGCGGCAATCAGAGATATGCAACTTACCAACTCGAAAATCGACACCACCCCTGGGGAGGAAGCGGCCACACAAATCCTGCAAATGGCTGAAAAAACTATAAAGGACTTGGGGGTTCAGTATCAGAAGGATAAGCCGCCTGACCGGCTGATTGCGGCGATCTATACAGGGCTGCAGATCGAACGACAGATCCAATTGCTTAGTGGTGAAACGCCGTTGATTCTGTTTCCCGATAAAATTATTTACTGGGCCTCGACGGTCCGCGATTATTACCTCAACGAGTTGAAAACCAAGCACGATTACCGCGCCTTTCCAACTTTGTTGACACTCGAAAAGTGGGTGCAGCTGTTTGGCGGACCCGATCGCCTGGCGGATATCATGTCAGCCATGACTTTTGAAGTGACCATCGACGATAGTTTTGATGGCACCTGGCTCTCCAGTGGAAAAACTTATGCGACCGGCCATGTGGAACAAAATGCGGACGTCAAGAATGTAAATAATCAGCATCTTTTGGAACTTTGGGGTGAATTGGATAACTTTCGCTTAAAGGTCACAAACGGAACCTATACCAATCCTACTGGAACTTATCCCGTAACCGGTCAAACATATAACGGTCAATTGTGGCTGAAGAATTGGGACGCCTGTGTGACGAAATCGTTCGACGTGGTATTGAGCGGGTTTTCAGGAGTTGAAGATGTGAAAAACAGGAACACCGCCGGGGCCGCATCCAGGGCTGGATTAAAACAGTATTGGTGGGATGCGGGATTCTTCATGTTTACGGTCCCCATGCGGAATCTGAATCCGACCCTGGGCGACCAGGACTTTTCCGGCTCCGGGTCAGCGGCAGATGGCGCCTTTACCGGCAGCGGAAAGATCCACATCGTGATCAAACATACGCCTTGATTGGTTTTTAGGGAAATATTGTATTTTTAAGATTGTGGGGGTTTACAAAACTCCCATATCCGGGAGTCATTGTGAGCGTGGAGAGGCTTGAATGTGCGGCGGACGGGTCAACCGCCTGCACGACTTATCAAGTGGGGATGATTTTCGGAACTGTTTGATGACCCTGGAGAAATAATATGGGATTCCAATAAGCTCCCCGGACCTTTCCTGGGAGCTCGTTCCAGTTAATTCTTTCTGACTCCTAGCCTCCAGCCATTGCTCCTGCGATTCGAAAAGGTTGAATACCCTGCAAGACATCCTCCGGAAGGATAGAGTCCAACGGCTCAAGCGATAGATCCAGCCCGCAGGCAAAGAACCGCAGAAATGGTCGCCGGTTATGGGTGATCTGATCGCGGATCGTCCCGCGCAGCATTGGGTAGCGGGCTTCGAGCGTATCCAGAACTGAAGCTATGGTCTTCAGATCTCCAATTTCAAGCTCAACTTCGCCGCCAGCCTGCGCCAATGTTCTTAGATGGTATGGAAGCACAACACGGATCATGGCAGTGTTTGAACTTCAACAGACAGCACGGCGGGTAAATCGCGGACGATGGGCATCCAGTTGTCGCCCGAATCGGAAGAGGCATATACCTGCCCGCCTGTGGTACCGAAATACACGCCGCACGGGTCAAGGTTGTCAACGGCCAGCGCACTGCGAAATACATTGACATAACAATTATTTTGCGGCAATCCCTTTGTGAGAGGCTCCCATTCATTTCCCCCCGAGCGGCTCCGATATACGCGCAGCTTACCGTCAGGTGGAAAATGCTCTGAATCGCTCTTGATCGGGACCACATAAACGGTATCCGGTTCATGAGCGTGAACCGCGATGGGAAAACCGAAGTCACTTGGTAAATTTCCACTGACCTCGTGCCAAAGGTTGCCGGCATCATCGCTGCGAAGCACGTCCCAGTGCTTCTGCATGAACAACACACCAGGCCGGGATGGATGCATGGCCAGGCCGTGGACACAATGACCGACCTCGGCAGTCGAGTCTGGAAGCTCGTACGGCGATTTGAGACCCTGGTTGATTGGGTGCCATGTTTGCCCGCCGTCATCCGTGCGGAATGCGCCCGCAGCTGAAATGGCGACATAGATGCGTTGGGGGTTGCTTGGATCAAGGATGATCGTGTGCAGGCACATCCCGCCTGCACCTGGCTGCCAGAGATGGCCTTTGGCAGCGCGCAGGCCGGGAAATTCCTGCCAGTTTACCCCGCCGTCTGTTGAACAGAACAGTGCAGCATCTTCAACACCTGCATAGATTTTGTCTGGGTCGGTTAATGAGGGTGTGAGCTGCCAGACCCGCTTGAACTCCCATGGGTGTTGAGTACCGTCGTACCACAGGTGAAAGCCGGCCTCTCCCGTATAGGCGAACTTGTTTCCGACCGCCTCCCATGTCTTGCCTGCATCGCTGGAGCGTTGGATTACCTGTCCAAACCAGCCAGTAGACTGTGAAGCATAGATCCGGTTCGGGTCTGCAGGGGATCCATTAATATGGTAGATTTCCCATCCGGCAAAATGAGGGCCGCTTATCTCCCATTGGTTGCGCTTTGCATCTGCCGTAAAAATGAATGCACCTTTGCGTGTGCCTACCAGGACTCTCACTCCACTCATTGCCTGTCTCCTTCTCAAATTCGCGGTTGAATATTGATTGGATTATACCGATTTTCCTACGGTTTGGCAGAGGGGATCACCCGCCGTAGGACTGAACGATTAAGTCTTGATAAAATTATTGGTGGCTTTGTTCCATACGGACAGCATGTCTCCTCGCAACTCGAACCATATTTCCCTGGCGATGGATGGGTCCGTTGCCTCCTACCTAATCCTCTGACTTATGTCATAAGAGAATTACCTCATTTTGGACTCTAAACAAAAAACTCCCAAGTGGGAGTCTTTTTTAGATTTAGTGAGCGTGGAGAGGCTCGAATTAAATCCCCTTCTGGGGGTTCTCAACAAAGAATACAAGTGAGCGTGGAGAGGCTCGAACTCTCAACAAACGGCTTAAAAGGCCGCTGCTCTGCCATTGAGCTACACGCCCGGTGCGGAGTGCATTCTATCACGCCCCCTATCCCCCGTCAATCATTGCCGCGCAGCAGGCGGTCCAGCCCGTCAAAATCCACTCTGGCGGTGAAATCGAGGCTGAGCGGTGTAAGCGAAACCTGCCTTTTCACCCTTAAAACATAAACGTCGCTGTCTTTCCGCTCGTTGACCAGGTCGGCGGCTTCCTCATAATCGACCACCCCGGGCGCCTCCCAGGACGTCCGCTTGGGTTTGACCGGGATGAAGTAGCGCTGCTGCGCCAGCCGGGTGACCTGCCAGGGAGTTTGACGCGTGGCGTCGGATGGCACATCCACTTTCAGGAGATCCATTTCAGGAGGGAAATGATTTTCCAGGATCTTGCGGGCGAAATAGGCTGTGAAATATGCAGCCGCTGAGAAATCAATTGCGGTGGAATAGGTCAGGTGGTGCTCCCTCCCGGTTTCCAGCGAGGCTGCCAGGGCTGGGATCCCCTGGGAAGCTGCTTCCATGGCTGCTCCTACTGTTCCGGATATGGTAATTCCTGTCGCCACATTCTCACCGTAGTTGATGCCTGAGACCACCAGGTCCGGTTTCTGCGGCATGATCTCAAGGATTCCATGCAGCACAGCCTGGGCTGGAGTCCCGCCCACCGCATACACCGTCCAGTCCTTGCCACCCACGTTCAGGACCTCGGGGCGGATCACTCCATCCGAGGTCATCGGCAGGCTGCGGCCCATCCCTGATGACTGCTCGCGCGGCGCTGCAACGGTCACGAACCCCAGTTCCGAGAGTGCTTCTGCAGCTGCCCACAGCCCTGGCGACTTGATCCCGTCATCATTGGTTAGCAAGATCTGGCACTTTTCCATTACATCTCCCGGTAATTAAGAAAAAAAGCGGGGGCTGCCCGCTTCGGTGGTGCCCCTTGTGCGATTCGAACGCACGGCCTTTTGGTCCGCAACCAAACGCTCTAATCCGCTGAGCTAAAGGGGCAACTGTTTAAGCGGCGAAAATTGTAACCGAGAATCAGATGAAGGTCAAGCATTCGTACCTTTGTCAGCCGTCAATGCTAATGGGTGGAGCAGGGATGCACTCTTCTCGTTTTCAATGTTGGGGAGAGGATATGCAGATCTCCGTGTGCTTTAGGAAAATGACGAGAACATTTCCGGACCTCTGCCTAGGGTGTGAACGTCACTTCCATCGTCATCCCCCACAACAACCGGGGATCGGGATTTTTTAGCAGGATGTGCACCGTGTAAAGGATGTCCCCACCCTGGAGAGTTGGCGCACCGCTGATTGTCTCCACCACACCCTCCATGATCATGCCTGGCAGCGCATCCGCAGTTACCTTGACCACCTGGCCAACGCTCACTTTGACCACGTCCGTTTCGGTCAGGTCGCTGGTGTCCACGTACCATTGGCTTGTATCCGCCAGCGCCACCACCCAGCTTTGCGGGCTGACCATCTGGGAGACCGACACGTTGGTGTTCTCCACCGTCCCGGCGAAGGGCGCCTTCAGGTCATAATTATCCAGCGCACTTTGCGCTGCGTTAAGCTGTGATGTAACGGCATCCAGTTGGGCCTGCGCCAGCGCCAGTTTTTCGGTATCTGGTCCGTTCCGCGTATCCTGGTAGGTGAGCAGGGCTTCGGCTTGGGCAGCCTTGGCCGTATCCAATCCAGAGTGGAGGCTGTCCCGCTGGTTGGTCATATCGATGGACTTCAGCACGGCCGTGTCATAGTTGGTCTGAGCCGTGCGCAATGCGTTTTCATAGCTGATGCGGGTTGGGTTACTGGCAGGCAGATCGCTGTACTTGTCGAAATTCGCCTGGGCCTTATTGAGATCGATTTGGCGGGAAGCCACGTCAGCCTGGGCGTTATCGATATCGGTCTGGATTTTGTTCAGGTCCAGCTTGTCCCAGGCCAGTTGGGCTGCAGCAACAGCTTTTTGCGCATTCATATAAGCCTGCCAGGCTTGCGCACTTCCCAAGGCGGCGGTTCTCACCAACAGGTCATATGTTTGCTGAGCTGTCACTTTTTGAGCCTGTGCCCCCGCCAGGGCGGCTTCCACTTGCTGCCGGTCACCGAGCCGCACGAGCACCTGCCCCTGGCTCACCTGGTCACCAATGTGCACCAGCACTTCTTCCACCCGTCCGCTTGCCAGAAAGGTCAGGTACGCGCTCTGGTTGGGAACCAGGTGTCCGGCTGCCACCACAGTTTCCGGTGGCGGGATGGGTGTTGGGGTGGGGGAGGTTGGTGAGCTTCCATTGCATGCCGTCAGGAGCATGAGCAGGCTCAATGTCAGTGGGACGATCGCAATAATTCTTTTCATAAAAAACTCCTTTCAATACCCCGTTTATTCATTGCAAGCGGCTTGGGGATGCCAAAAATAATTTCGATAAATACGTCGTTCGACCCGCGATTATTCGTACGCCAGCACTTCCCTGATCGTCAACCGGGCTGCGTTTCGTGCTGGCAGGACGCTTGCCACCGCTGAAAGCGCCAATACAACCGCCAGCCAAATTAAAAATCCCGTGAATGTGAAATGCACCGCGATCTGGGATTGAAAAATCGCCGAACTGATAATAGATGATAGCAGGTAGGTGATTGGGAACGACAGCAGCGCGCCCAGCAGCCAGGAAATTCCGCCGATCACCAGACCTTCCACGATAACCGTTCGCATGATCTCCCTGTCCACTGCCCCAATCGAACGCATCACGCCGATCTCGCGCGTCCGCTCCAGGACGTTCATGCCCATCGTACCGGTCAGTCCGATGCTGCCCACCAGCGCGGTCAGCAGCGCCATGATCAGCAGGAACGTGACCAGGATGTCGAGGCTGTCCGAGGCGGTTTTCAACGTGGATACCCCCGTGCGCGCCTGGTTGACGTGGTAACCCTGGGCGCGGAAATATGCGTCGATCCTGTCTGCCATCATTTGCTGGTAAGCCGGGTCATGCTGTTCGGTAACGATCCGGTAGGAGAACGCCTGGTTGGTAATATGCGTCAGGTCCGAAATATACTCATAGGTGCTGTACGCGATCGTCCCCTGTTGGTTAACGAATTGGAAGATGCCCACCACCAGCCAATCTGCATCCTTGCCATTGACCGTCAATCGCAGCGTGCCCCCGGGTTTCAGGTCAGGGAACTTCGACAGGATGCCCTCGCTAACTGTGATCGCCTGCGTATCGCCCGGTTGGAGCCACCGTCCCGCCAGCAAAACCGGAGCCACCAGTTTGCTGTTCACCGGCGGAGCCAATATGGTCATATTGTCGGCTGTGGTGCCGTCCGGGTAGAGCGCCTCAGCGCTGGTATATGCCCAGCCTTCCACCGACATAACGCCTGGCACTTGCATGGCAGACTGTTCCACTTTGTTCAGGCGGTAGATTTGATTAAAATCCAACTGTACGTCAGCCAGGAAATAATGGCCGATCTGACCAATGTAATCGTGTAGTGTGACCCGCACGTTAAACACCGCTATGAAAATCGCTCCGCCCATCGTCAGCGTGAATAGCGTCAGAACCAGGCGGCCCTTGCGCCGGAACGTATTTCGCAGGGAGATCAACAGGGGACGCGGGATGTGGATGCCGCGGCGGGCGAGCAGATGACTGAACCCCAGTTGCAGCCGGTCCATTAGGGAATCCTTGTGCGCCGCTGTTTGGATTCGTTTCTTTTCATCCCCAGCAGTCTCTCCGCTGAGGGCACGCAGCACAGTTATGTGCGAGCCGTTCAGCACTGGCAGAAGTCCTGCCAGGAGCGGCACCGCCAGCCCCACCCCGAATTGGATGACAAATGCCAGCGGTACGATCCGGTAACCCAGCAGGCTGAAATTTATTTTACTGGCGATAAATGCCGAGAGGGCATAGGCTCCCTGTCCGCCCAATGGCACGGCGATTAGCAGCGAGATCACTCCGAAAGCCAGGATCAAGATGATGTACATCTCGAAAACCTGGTTGCGGCGCGCGCCAACCAGCTTCATCACACCGATATGACGCATATGCTGGTTGAGCAGGGCGCTGAGGGTGTTGGCGATCAGAGAACTGCTCAAAAACAGGATCAGGATGCCGAGCGCGAGCAGGATCCCCAGCACTGCCTGCACCGTGGATGCCATCGGGTGTTCATCGGTCTTGGAGGAACGTGTGCGCAGGACGGTTACCCCGTTCTTTGTGACCTTGTCACTCACGGTGGTAGCCATCTGCCGCAGGGTTTGATTGTCGTTTTGACCGGTGGTCAGAGTGACATACATCCGGTTGAACGTATCAGGCTGATGCAAATAGGAGAGCGTGCTGGTGGTGATGTATGCGAAGGGCTGCGCCAGGAAATCACCCGCACCCGTGCTTGGGTCCGACACGATCCCGGCAACTCTCATGGTTTTGATGGATCCGTTGTATAGTTCAAATTCGAGCATATCGCCCACGGAGACATTCAGGACTGTTAAAGCTTTCCGTTCCAGTAACACTTCGTCCTTGGCTGGCATCCCTGTCCCGGCGATGGTGTGCATCAAATTGATTTGCATCTTTGAAAAATTGTCGATCGCCACCATGTTGAGCGCCACCCACTGGCTGCTGCCGGGCAGGCGGGTTCGCATGGCAAAGACATTCCGGCCCTCGGCCTGCTTTACGTCGTGCAATCCCTGGACCACGGTGATCAATTTGTTGTCAAAGGGTGTGGTGCGCAGTTCAATATTCATCGGGTTGTTGGCCGCATAACTGGCGCTCATGTCGTGGGAGATGATCACATAGGCACCCACGATGACCCCGATCGAAAAGACGCCCACAGCAATGGAAAGGACCACCAGGGCTGTGCGCGAAAAATTACCGATCAGATCGTGAAATACCTTACGCCAACGCGGACGCATCATTCGAGTTCAGTTTTCCTTATTTTCTGCCGCGGCGATCGACAGTCCGGTTTTCTTCCAGCCGCACCTGTACGATCTTGCCGATCATTTGTTCCGTAAGAGGGGAATCGCGTATTAAATTAACAAATGGATCCCGATGCAGCGCCACCAGTTCCACCGGCTCTTTGGACCCGGCGCGTATGCTGGCGATCGATTGCCCGCCCTGCATTAATTCGATTTCACCGAAGAATTGGCCCGGCCCCATCCTGGCAACCCTGATATCCCCATCGGTCAATCCACGGAGTTGTCCTACTGCAGCATTCTGGGGACACAAAACAACCTCCACCACGCCGCTCTTGATCATGAAAAGATAGTCAACGTGCTGCCCCTCTTGCAGGATGACGCTCCCGGGTTGGTGTGAAAAGTGTTCCAGTTGCCGGGTCGCTCCCAGCATCTGGCGGTGGGTCAACAGCGGCAGGCACAGCGCCACGGTCTCATCCACCAGCTCGCCGTCGGTTATGATAATGGTGCGTGAAGTTCGTTCGGTCAGCGACGGGTCATGTGTTACCATGGCGATCGTCTTTCCGCTTCGCACCAGTTGGTCGAATAAATTGATGATCGAATCCGCCGAGCGTGAGTCCAGGTTTCCCGTCGGCTCATCGGCCGCGATGACAGGCGGGTCGTTCGCCAGTGCACGTGCGATTGCGGCACTCTGCTGCTGCCCGGTGGAAACTGCTGCGGGAAGTTTATGTGCTTGCTTTTCCAGCCCAACCATCGCAAGCAGTTCCTTGGCACGTTTCGGGCGTTCGTCGAAATCATACCTGCCCACGTAATCCATCGGCAGCATTACGTTTTCCAATAGCGTCAGCATGGGCAGGAGTTGGAAGAATTGGAATACGATCCCCAGGTTTTTCCCGCGCCACAATGCCCGTTTGCTCTCGTTCATTTCGTAGATATTCTGACCGTTGATGACCACCTGTCCACCTGTGGGATGGTCAATGCCGGTCATCATGTTGAGCAGGGTGGATTTGCCGCTTCCCGATTTGCCCACGATGGCAACAAACTCGCCGCGCTGAAGGGTCAGGTCGATGCCCTTGAGGACGTGGAACTCGCCGGCAGCGTTCTTGAATGTTTTTACCACCTTCTTCAAGATGATGGCCGGTTGTTTATCTGCTGCTGGAGCGCTGACCAGCATCATGGATTTCCTCTTGAGCTGCCAGGCTGGGAGATTTCCCCCGGTGGAAGCCTTACGGTTTCGTGCGCTGGCAGATTGACATCTTCGCTGATCGGGGTTGTTATTTCTGCTGCCATTGACCCGCGGCGGCGCTCACCCGGATATTGATCGGCATCCGGGACGATTTCACCATCCCGGATTACCAGGTGACGCGAAAAGCGCGGTGCCAGGCTGTTATCATGGGTCACCATGATGATGGTTTTTCCATCCTTTATCAGCCGCTCGAAAACTTCAAAGACATGGTCAGCCGTCATCGAGTCCAGGCTGCCGGTTGGTTCGTCGGCGACCAGGATGGGTGGGTCGTTGGCGAGGGCACGCGCAATTGCCACCCGCTGCTGCTGCCCGCCAGAGATATAGTTTGGGAGTTTATTTGCATGCTCTTCCAGTTCGACCATCCGTAAAAGATCTATTGCGCGCTGACGGCTTGCGGACCGGTTGTAAAGACCGCAAAAATCCATCGGGAGCATGATATTTTCGACCAGGGTGAGCATGGGCAGGAGTTGGAAGGATTGGTAAACCACGCCCACGCTGCGCCCGCGCCAAAGCGCCAGGTCATCCTCGGATAAAGTGTGGATGGATACCGCCTCGTGGTCCCTGCGAATGATCACTTCACCGGAAGTGAGCTGGTCCACTCCGGTGATCATGTTCATCAGGGTGGATTTCCCGGCGCCCGATTTTCCGATCACACCCAGGAATTCGCCGGGATAAATGTCCGCGTTGATACCCCTTAACGCAGGAAAATCACCCGCGGCAGTCTCATAAACTTTATAGACCTGCCGCAACTGTATGAGCGCTTGGGATTGATTCAACGGGGGGACTGTTTCTACTTGAATACTTTGCTCTTGGGGTGGCACGTTTTTCTCTTCCGATATTCCTTGCATATTTCAGAAAAAGATTGTACTACATATCACCATTGAAACCCCTTCCGGGAGTTAAGGCTTACATAAGAAAAGGGACTCATTTGCCCTACTTCAGCCCGAATCAGCCGGTATAATAGGACCACCCGAGGAATAAGCATGAATAAATTTCTGGAAAGGTTGCAATCAGGGAAAACCCTGGTTGCTGATGGGGCTACAGGTACCAACCTCCAAAAAATGGGTCTCCTGCCAGGGGTCGCACCGGAAGACATGGTGTTCGACCAGCCTGGGCTGCTCCTGAAACTTGAATCGGCTTTTGCTGCTGCCGGGGCAGACATAATATTAACCTGTACCTTTGGCGGAACCCGCTTGCGGATGAAGGAATCGAGGTATGCACCGCGTGTGACCGAGGTAAATCAGCGTGCTGCCGAGCTGGCACGCCAGGCAATTTCCACCCAGACCGGTATCCTGGTTGCCGGGTCCATCGGGCCGACCGGGTTGCTGATGAAACCATTCGGTCCCCTCAATCCTGATGAGGCGGTTGCTGCCTTTACGGAACAGGTCCAGGGACTTGTCGCAGGGGGAGTGGACTTGCTGGTGATCGAGACCATGTTTGCATACGATGAGGCTGATGCAGCTTTCAAGGCGGTGCGTTCAGTCACGGACCTGCCGATCGTGGTCTCTTTCAGTTACGACAGAGGCGTGCGCACGATGATGGGTGTGAAACCAGCGGAAATGATAAAAAGATATAAAGATATGGGTGCGGCAATGGTGGGTGCAAATTGTGGCACTTCCCTCGAAAACATGGAAAAAGTGGCGCGCGAATATATGACTGCCGAACCAGGGTTCCCGTTATGGATCAAGCCCAACGCCGGCCTGCCGCGCATTCAGGATGGGGACACTATCTATGATGTGCTGCCCGGGCAGATGGCTGAATTTGCTGTAAAATATGCGGCACTGGGGGCACGCGTGGTCGGCGGCTGCTGTGGTAATACGCCCGACCACATCGCAGCAATCGCGAAACTCATCCATTAAACAATTCATGAATCCTTCCGGGTTTTTACGAAAACATTCGGGAGTTAAGTCCGTAGTGTTCGTTTGCCTGTTGTTGTCCTTGCTTGCGGCCTGCACTACCTCGACCCCTCTTCAATCCACTAAGGCATTCTCGTCACCCACCCTTCTCCCGCCCTCCCCAACAGCAGGCGCTGCTTCGCCTGCCACAGCCAGTCCATCTGCTGAAGCAGACCTCGTTCCCACATCCACACCTCTCCCAGCAGACTTCTGGAAGAACCTGCCCATCATCCCTCAGGAAATCAGCGAGCGTGTTCGCGAAATATACAAACTCGGGTTGACGTTGGGGAATAATCCCCACGTTTTTTCCCGGATCGGGGATTGCGCCTCCGCGGCGCCGGACTTCCTCGTGGGGTTTGACGGCAATTACAACCTGGGGGCGTACACCGATCTCCAGTCCGCCATCGATTATTTTCGAGGTTCTTTCCAACGCCCCAGCCTCGCCGCGAAAAACGGGTTGAATACAGCCGGGTTATTGACCAGTCTCTGGACCGGTGACCAGTGTTTAAAAAACGAGTCCCTGCTCGATTGCCAGTACCGCCTGGACCACCCGGGTTTTGCCATCATATCCGTCGGCACCAACGAATCCTATTATGTTCACCACACCCCGGGTGTTTTTGAAACCAATATGCGCGCTATCATCGAAGATACTATGGCACAGGGCATTATTCCCATCCTGGGAACCAAAGCCGATAACCTGGAAGGGGATAATTCAATAAATGCCGCGATCGCCTTCCTTGCCAAGGAATATCAACTTCCACTTTGGAATTTTTGGAAAGCAGCCCAATCATTGCCCAATGATGGGCTGGCTGATGCCTCTCACCTCTCCAGCGTCTCATACTTGAATTTTACCGATTTCTCGATCCCTCACAGCCTGGAATATGGCATGCAGGTCCGCAATCTGACCGCCCTGGAAATGCTGAATTTCCTGCGAGAGCAATTGGCGGACCTTTCCCCCACGCCCACACCTTGATTCAATAATTGAAAACTCCCTGGCAAAGGACATTTATCTTACCTGATGTGAATTGCCTTTGAGCAGTCCGACCTATGGAAATACATTTAAATAATTGTTACTCCATGATTACCCTGCTTGGATATAAGTTTCCACCACTCCCTCGAGAATATTAAGCGGCATGGCTCCGTTCTTCAGGACAACATCATGGAACTTGCGCAGGTCGAATTTGTCGCCGAGGGCTTTCCTGGCCTTATCCCTCAGCTCCACGATCTTGATCTCCCCGATCTTGTAAGCACACGCCTGCCCGGGCATGACGATATAACGCTCGATCTCGCTGACGATACTTTCGTGGGCGCTGGCGGTATGCGTTTCCATGTATTCGATGGCTTGTTCCCGGGTCCATTTTTTGTGGTGGATGCCGGTGTCGACCACCAGGCGTACGGCTCGGAAAAGTTCGGAATCAAGGTACCCCAGCTCACCGTATGGGTCATCCTTATAGAAACCAATTTCTCGCGCAAGTTTCTCGGCATACAATGCCCAGCCTTCTACGTAAGCAGTGAACGGAAGCATGCGGCGGAAGAAGGGCATCCCTCTTAATTCCTGGGCAATCGCGATCTGGAAGTGGTGACCGGGGATACCCTCATGGTAGGCAAGCGTCTTCATCCCAAATTTCTGGATCTCGTTCATGTCGCGCAGGTTGGCATAAAAAACGCCCGGGCGTGTCCCGCTCAGGTCACCCGGTTGGTAATATGCCCCCGCCGACCCTTTTTCACGGAACTCCGGGACGCGTTCAACTTTCAGCGCAGATTTCGGGCGGACGGCGAAATAAGGGTCCAATCCCGCGTTCATTTCATCCAGGATGCGCTGGTATTCGCTCATGGCGGCAAGGCGGCCCTCGTCCGTGTTTGGGTACAGAAAGCGCGCTTCCTTGCCGAAACCAGCAAGTTTCCTGGGAGCACTCAAACCATCCTGGTACCCCAACTTATCCAATATGGCGGTCATCTCGCTTTCGATGCGGGTCACTTCCCGCAGGCCAATCTCATGCACTTCGTCCGGCGTGTATTCGGTGGTGGTGTTACTGCGCAGGCAGTGGGCATAATATTCCCCTCCATCCGGTAATCTCCAAACACCGTCGTCTGTTTTGGCTTTTTGCTCCAATTTTGTGAAGTATGCGATCAATTTTTGATAGGCCGGATATACCACCTGGGTGATGGCTGCCTCCGCCCCCGCCAGCAGGTTTTTCCTGTCACTCTCGTTCACTTTATCCAGTTTGGATAGTTTATCCTTGAACACGGTATAAAGCGGATTGGCACTGGCTGGTTGGTCGATGAAAGCGGTCATCTCGTCCAAAACACGCCGGACAACAAACTTTGGGGGGAGCACGCCCTTTTCTTCGCGGATTCCAAGTCCTTCCAGCACCTGGTCGAATTTGACACCAAAGAGGTTCAAGCGTTTGACATAGTTAACCCCTTCGGGTTTACTGACCACGGGGTGAATGGTCATCATGAAATTAGGCAGTTCGGATTGGATGCCAAACATTTGGTTGAGCGGATAGTCATGGAAGCGGAATTTTTCCACTCGTGCCAGGTCATCCAGGAAATACTCCATGATATCGGTGGAAAGCAGGGTTTTCCGGGACTGGAGCTGGCGGGGATAACTTCGCAGAATCGCCAGGTCGCGCTTCAGCCATTTGTACATTTTGGTTTCGTTTGCCACCGAAGCATCCGTGAGTTTGGCGTTGTGACCATGCAGGCCGAACTTTTCCAGGATACCGAGCAAGGTCAGCAGTTCGGGACCTTTCAGAGCAAAGTGCAGGAAAGTGCGTGCATAAAGTAATTGGATGCTCCACGGTTTGCCCCAAATGAGCGCGAGGACGAACCAGGTAAATAAAACTATGAAGACAGCAAGTAAAATATAAACAGCGGTCATTGGAAACCTCCTGGACAAATCCAGGTCGATTCTACACGGAATCAGGGGTCAGGAACGATCAGAAGATGCTGCTGCTGCTGTTTCCCTTTCAATGCATTTTGTTATTGTTCTATGTAATAAGCAGCGCGATAATTATTAAGGAGTCTGACATCTCCGGATAACCCCCACTTTGGGCTGCACGAATTCCAACCATTCGGTTTGAAAACCGAATTAAGCGCCTGGTTCTTTTTTGTGTCGTATTTCGAGGAGATGCTATTTATTGGCTGTAAATTTCATCCATATCCTGGTCATGCGAGCTTTTATCCGGTAGTAATGGAAAACAAATGGAAAGGAGCTGAGCATGTCTTATATATTAAATTTTGAACACCGAAGCAGCTACCTCTACATTACTGTGACAGGCGAAAATTCATCCGAAAACATTATTCATTATCTTGCCGAAGTGCGTGACTTGTGCAAACAATATAAGTGTACTGATGTTTTGATCGTGGAGAACCTCGGGGGTCCCAGTCTGGATAAATTTAGCATTTTCGATATTATTTCAAAGGTCAGCGAACAAACGATCAAGGTGGTGAGAAATATTGCCTACGTGGATATCAACCCGGCTCACAACAAAGATGAAATGGTCTTTGCCGAGAACGTCGCAGTCAACCGGGGAGTAAACGTTCAAATCTTTAAAACCATTCACGCGGCGGAGCGGTGGCTGGAAAAACAAGGGAAACCAGGAGGCAACAGATAGCCTCCTGGCGACTATCGTAATTGGAAAAGAAATGAATTAATTTCCCGTTCCAGCTTGATAACAACTATACGTGCTGTTGCCTGGTGTAAGCACCTTGATGTCCCAATCAACCTGCTGGGCTTGATAAGTATCCAGGCTCGACTGGACCCGCCCCAGTGAGCGGTCGGCCTGCCAGCTTGATAGCGTGAAACTGCGCCAGTCTTTATCCTGGTTGGGGGAAGAGATATGCTCCCGGCAAACCAGCGCCGCTCCCACCGCGTCACGAACTTTCCCGGGTAGGGTTTGATCCTGGTAGATTGTCACCAGCGCGGGGACTGAGTCGGGGGAAAGCGAAGCCAGGTAAGCCACGTCCAATTCGGAACCGGCTGTAGAGCGCGCCACATTCTGCCTGACGATGAACCCGTCCACGTTAAGCAGGGTCAGTGTCACTCCGAATCCGATTGCGGCAAATAGCGCCGCAAGCGCGAAAGTGCGCTCCTTCCGTAAAATGTCGAGCACCAGCACCACCGCCAGCAGCACTCCCAGCCAGATCAAAAAGACATGGGTGTAGGCGCGCAGGCGTGAGAACCCGTAGGCTGCCTCATACAGGACCAGGCGCTGGAATGCAGATACCAGCATGACTCCCACCAGCGCCATCATCCCCAGACCCAGCCCGGAAAAAACCCGGCGCTGAGTCTGGTCCTGGCGTTTGACCACCGCGCTCATGCCCAGAAATAAGAGCAGGCTGAAGAAAGCCACTGCCACCAGCTCACCAAACCCACGCCGGGCATACTCTGCATAGGTATACCCCTGCACGCCAATATTGGTCTGCCCGCCGAAGAAATACTGGAATTGGACGATCGCAAAAAGGGCGAATAGGAGCACCACGGCTGAGAGCACCACCGTTGCTTCTGTAAAGCCGAGGAACGGGGGCACAAGTGGCTTATCCAGGCCGACCAATTTTTCGTCCTTGCTCATGCGGGCCGCATGCAGGATCGTACCCGCCAGGGCGTAGGCACCGATCAAAATATAGATGCAGCGGAAGATATACTGCGGGAGATTCTCCAGGCGGAACAGGGTAATAAAACTCTGCAGGCGTTGGGCAAAAACCAAGTCGGCGGAAGAGAGCAGGGCAGCGAATATAACGATAATGGGGATGGCGATCAGCACCCCGCGCAGGATGGCCCAGAAGCGCTTCCTCCCGGTTCGTTTTCCTTCAGTGCCAAGGTCAGGCAATCCCGCGGCTTGCGTCCTGTTTTCAGAAAAAAAGATGATCGGACGTGCGACCATGCTTACCCCCAGTTTGACGTAGCTGACCAGGTAATCCGACAGGCTGTACCAGGCCCAGCGTCCACCGATGTAGGTGCTGGCGAGCACACCCATCAGCCCCAATGTAAACGCGACCGCCAGGAATAAGCTCAGCGGTTCCTGCCGGACAAAGGAAATGACTCCGAAAAAAAAGATGGGGATGAGCAGGAGCATGGATTTCCCGGACGGTTTGATGCCGTTCAGGGTCAAAACTGCGAAACCGCCGCCGAGGCACAATAAAGCATAGATGGCAAAGTTGATCCCCGTGGAATGTTTCCAAAAAAGGAAGTCGAAAAGCCAGCCCAGGGCCAGGGCACCGATCCAAAGAATATTGGTACGTTTCATACGATCATCCTCCACCTGTTTTCCTTTCAGGATAGCCGGCCTGCGCTTCCCGGAGCTATCAAAAGGTATCACGAGTCATTCAGTTTTAGCGAAATAAATGCATCTGCCTGAACAATACGGCGTCTAATACTACCTTCTGCTAGTGAAACAAGTTTCACAAGATGTGAGCGGGATTGACATTCAAATTGATTTGTGCGATACTAATCGGAGTGCAGGGTACCTTGCCTGCCCCAAATCCGCCATCCTTATAGAAGAGGAGGTGGTGCCCAAAATGGATAGTAGTTTGAGTCGAAGCGCTGTGGCATCCCTCCTCGCTCTGCGATAAAGGTGCCACAGCGCGAACAGGAAGACCGCCGAAAGGCGGTCTTCCGCTTTAAGGGAATTCCATGCCAGATCCCGGGGGTTCCATCCAGAAACCTGCTGGGACGTAGCGAAAAATTGCCGCTGGATGGTTAAGCCTGACCTCATTCATCTCCAAATGAGATCCCCAGCCCGCGTGCGGTAAGGACCCCGTCGCTGTTCAAGTCAACCCGCTTGGGGACCGCCAGTGCCTCGCTTAACGGCACGGAAATTACCTCTGCATTGCGCAGTGCGACCATGCAGCCTAACTCTCCAGCCGCAGCCACCCGCACTGCCGCGGCGCCGTACCGGGTAGCCAGCCAGCGGTCGAAGGCAGTGGGGGAGCCGCCGCGTTGGACGTGACCCAGCACGGTGACGCGTGCCTCGAACCCCTGCCGTTCAATGAATTGACCCACTTCCTGCCCGATGCCTCCCAGCCTGGGAGTGTAGATCTCGTCCCCGCTGCGCCGGAATACCGGTTGTCCTCCCATGGGCTTGGCTCCTTCTGAAACAGCCACCAGGCTGAAATGCGCACCGCCTTCTGCGCGCTCGCGGACTTTCCGGATGATCGACTCGAATTTGAAAGGGATCTCCGGGATCAGGATCACATCTGCGCCGCCCGAGATGCCGGAATGGAGTGCGATGAACCCGGCATCCCGACCCATCAGTTCCAGGACCATGACGCGGTGGTGCGCCTCGGCTGTGGTGTGCAGCCTGTCGAGGGCTTCGGTGGCGATCATCAGGGCAGTGTCGAACCCGAAGGTCACTTCGGTGCCGCCGATGTCATTGTCGATGGTCTTGGGCACCCCCACGACGGGGACTCCCTTGGCTCCCAACTCCATGGCGATCCGCAGGGTCCCATCTCCGCCAATGACGATCAGCACATCCAAATCCAGTTTTTTAATGGCGGCGGTAACCTCGTCCGAAACGTCCACGACCACTTCCTTGCCATCCCGTAGGATTTTTCGGGCGAATGGGTTGCCGCGGTTGGCTGTGCCCAGGATGGTGCCGCCGCGCGGCAGGATACCGCGCACTGCTGCCAGGTCCAGCGGGATCACTCCGCCAGCTGAAATGAACCCATCGTATCCGTCCCGAATCCCGAGCACTTCACATCCATAGATATTAATTGCAGTTTTTGTAACCGCCCGGATGACTGCGTTCAATCCCGGGGCATCGCCACCGCCCGTAAGCACTGCAATCCGTTTCATCATGACCTCCTCGATATCCGCAGGGATTATAAATCAGAAGGGCGACCAACCGGTCGCCCTTGCAGTAGTTTTATGGCGCGAAATGAGTAAACCGCCAAATTTGGGGATCCTGCTGGAGGGTGGAGCTCCCCCCAATGACCTCAAACCAGGTGGTGCCAGGCTTTAACGAGAAAGGTGTGCCACTGGCGTCGATGAGGGAAACCACATCGTTGGAGCCCCGCTGCCAGGTGACCTGCCACGCCTGCCCATCCCGGAAGACGACCCCGGCACCTGAACCAATGAGCTGGATGTCGTATATTCCCGGGCTGTACAGCTCGTAATTGGTGTACACGACCACCAGATTATCGAAGGCGATCGGATGGCCGGTCAGACGGTCAGTCAACTGTACATACTGCTGACTGCTGTTGTTATAATCATCGGCGGCATCCGCGAAACGCAGGTACATGCCGGTGGCCGGGTCGTAGTCCCAGCGGTTGTAGATCACCCCCGAAAAGCGGACGAATACCTGGGTGACCGGCGTGCCTCCGGCGGGAGCCGGGTTATTGAAACTCATGCCGTCCAGGTTTTGGCGGGCGCTGATCCCCTTCGCGGCGGCCCAGGTGGTCAGGGAGGCCGTGTTGGCCACCAGGAAATCAGCGCCATTCGGTTCGAAGCGCGTCAAGGGCGTGGAAGGACCTTCGATGACCATCCGGTTGGAATAATCCGATTTTACAAACCGGTTCCACTCCGACACATAGGCGGAGCCAAAAACAAACAGGGACTTGTAACCGCGGACCAGTTGATCGTCTATAAAACGCCCCGAGCGAATCGGTCCGACCATATCGGCATTATTCCCAAGGAATATGGCAGAAAAACGGGTGGCACCTTCCTCGGTGTAATACTCAAAAACGAGGTCAGCGAGCGACAGCCCCCATTGCGGGCGATTGTTGCGGGGAATGTTGGCAACCTTGATGAGCATTGGGCGCCGGTCCAGCAGGGAGGCATCGCCTAATTCCAGGCCGGTGAGCGGGTCCACGTTGGCGGGGAAATTGGAGGGACCATATCCCTGGACCGGGTAACCCAGGGTGGCGGTTGGCTCCGGCGTGGATGTATTGGTCGGAAGAGGAGTCTCCGTGGGAGGAGGGGGGGGAGTGACGGTGGCAGTCGCGGGGGCTGTTGCGGTCGTGGTTGGAACCACCGGCGTTGCAGATCCGCAGGCTGCCAATAACAACGACAAAGATGCAACTAGATAGACCAGTTTCTTCATTGATTGAAACCTCCAGACAAGAGACGCCGCCATTTCGGATTTGTTCCACCCTTGCATGGAACCTTGCGGGTCCGCATCTTTCCATAAAATGAGAGCTGTCCAAGACTACCGCAGCCCATGGGGACTGCGGTAGTCTTAGCAAATATTTGTATAGCGATATTCATGAGCGATCTAGTACGAAGAATTGGAAAGGGAAATCTCCAGGTCGTTCACCCGGATGAATTTCGGGATGATGATCGCGGTGGGGTTGCGCGCCCCGTAGCTTTGGGAGGAATTATACGGGACGGTCTCGCGCGAGAGCCAGGCCACCTTGTCGCCGAAAATATCCAGCAGGCTTTGGGTGAGACGGACGTTGTACGGGACGACCACCGATCCATCTTTTTTGAGCAGCAGGGCGCCGAAGCGCGAGCTGCCGGTAATGATACCTTTCGAAGGGTTCACGATGTTCATGTAATGCAGGAAGGGGATGTAGAGGATATCCTCCGTACGAGGCATGTTGACCAGGTCCTGCAGCGATTTGACATCCTGGCTGCCCCCGCCCAGCACCAGGCTTTTGTGCGAAACCGTGTGACCGGTGGCCTTGGCGCCGAATTCATCGGCATCATCCTGGAACCAGGTGAACCCCTGGAAGACACCCTTCTTGAAAATTGGGAAAGGCTTGCGGTCGATGCCGGTAAAATCCTTTCGGAATGGGAAGGTCTCCAGCCGGGTCGGGTCATCGACGAGGTTGAACTTATCGGAGAACACCTTTTGCCCGAGCTTATCCTCTCCAATGAATGAAAAGCCGCGCTTCATCGACCCGCCGCTAAACCCGATATAGTTCATAAAGCTGAGCATATCGGCTGTGGCGGCCGTTCCAAAAACAATGTTGTATTTACCCAGCGGAATCTGCTGAGGCTTATCAGCCTGGTAATGCTCAACGAGGAAAGCCAGGTCCCGGCGCAGTTCACCAGGGTCCAGCTCGGATTTTTTCGAGGCGGACTGTTCGGCGGTCACTTCCCATTTAAGCGTGGAGTGGGAGAGAACCATGGTCACCTGGGCGTCGGAGGTTTTGAAATACTGGGTGTGTTCCGAGCGGGTGGTGACCTGGGCAACGGTGTTCATGCCGCTTGAGAATATGCCCGAGAGCTTGACCGCATCGGTCTCCAGGCCGGCCGCGGCGGTATTGAAAATCTTCAGCCTTTCCTCGTTGCTGATCTGTGCCAGGGTGGGGTCGTAGCCGCTTTCGTCCTCAAAAGACTTTGAGAATACCGGGAGCGTGGGCTGGTAGGTGAGCGGCTGGGCATGCTGGACCATCTCGGCGGCGATATCAATGCCCTTTTTCATTTCATCGAGCTTGCCCAGGTCGGTGATGAGTTCGTAACTGGCACGCTTCTTCCCGGAATAGGCAGCGATCTCCAGGCGGATCAAATGCTCGTTGGTGTTCAGCGAGATGGACGAGTTGGCAAAACGCATCAGGTAACTGTCTTCTTCATGGTAGAAAAGCGAGACTTCATAACCCTTGTCGAGGGCGTATTTGCGCAAGTCTTTCAGGGTTTGCAGGATTCGTTCCTTCACGGCTATTCTCCTATTCTCACGTCATCAAAGCGGCAGACCGGGACCCCGTGCCCCAACTGCATGACCTGGTTCGGCTGCCCCTTCCCGCAGTTATCCACATATTTCACCTGCCAGGTGGATTTGTCTCCCACCGCGGAGAGGCTGTTCCAGAATTTGACCGTGGCGCCCTTGTAGGTTGGGTTCCTGACCACCCTGGTGATCTTGCCATCTTCCACCAGCCAGCCGATCTCGGTGCCGAAATGGAACTGCTCGCGATTCGAACCGATCGACCAGCTGCGTTCGCTGTCTAGGACGATACCCTTTTCGGTCTTGCTAACGATGTCGTCGAGGGTGCCGTCCGTGCCGGGGTCGATGTTGATGTTCGTCATGCGCTCGATGGGTACGCGGTAGAAAGAGGTGGCGCGGTTGGCTCCGCCGCTGCCCTTGAAGATCTGGCGCTTGGCTCTGGCATTGGCTTCCTCCACCATTTGACGACCGGTGATGGCGCCCACCAGGATGCCTTTATCGATCAGGAGGATATCCTGGGCGGGGACGCCGTCGTCGTCGAAGCCGAAGCTGCCCGGGGAATTGGGCAGGGTGGCGTCGGCGCGGGCGGTCAGCTTGGGGGAGCCGTAGCGCAGTTTGCCGAAGTCATTGAGGGTCACGAAGGAACCGCCGGCAAAGGCAAGCTCATAGCCGAGGATGCGGTCCAGTTCCAGGGCGTGCCCGATGGTCTCATGAGTCTGCAGGTACATGATGTTGGGCATCAGGATGACCGAGCGGTCTTCCTTGGGACATTCGTCGGCGGCGCGGACCTGGTTCATCTCCTTGACGATCCGTTCGGCGTTCTCGCTGAACAGCGTCTTGTCGAGAGTTTCCCAGCCGCGCGAGTTTCCCTTGCGGGTGGGGCGGAAGGTGCGTTCGTAGGTGGCGCCCTGGTCATCCAGCCCGGAAACCTGCATGGTGGCAAAGGCTTCGGTGATCAGCTTTTCGATCTGGCTGCCTTCGGAATCGACGAAAACGATCTGCTTGCGCACGAAGGTCATGTCGCAGACGCGCTGGAAGACGCCCTTCTGGTTGAGCTTTTCATCCATGGATTTGAGGAAGGCGACCTTGTCTGCCAGGGGGACTTCGAACGGGTTGATGGCGCAGGGACTTTCGAATTTCGCCTGGATGGCATCCTTCTCCGCCAGGCGGATGGGGAAGGTGACGCGCTCGGCGGCGACGCGGGCATTGTCGAAGGCTTTATCGAACAGCGCCGGCAGGTCGCTCAAATCGGAGGAGGCGGAAAACCCCCAGGCGCCCTTGTACAGCACACGGATGCCCACACCGCTTTCGCGGGAGGAAGTGGCGCTTTTAAGGTTGCCGTTCCACATCATCAGGTAATTGGCTTCCTCGAAGGGATACCAGCGGGTATCCACGTAGGTGGCGCCCAGGTTTTTGATGCGTTCGATCTGTTCCTTGATCTTGTCTAGCATACAAGCTCTCCTTTTATGACGGTTACAGGTGCAGGTATTATGAGGGAGGTGCCTGCCGAATGTTGAACCAATCCGTGCAGTATTATACTTTCAAATCAAAATTGTCTATCCGGTGTGCCCCACCGGTGTTCGCCGGATGAATAAGCCTTCAAAATATTATTGACTCCAAATACCTTTGGGGTATAATACCGCCGCAAGGCCGACTAGCTCAATGGCAGAGCAGTTGCCTCTTAAGCAATTGGTTCGGGGTTCAAGTCCCCGGTCGGTCACCGAAGCCCCAAACATGGGGCTTTTTGATTTTATCGGTTCGGGGTTCTCCGGCGACTCGTGTAGCCTACCAGCCGACCCCATTGGGGTTGCTTCGCGAATGGCGGCTTGCCCCCAAAGGGGGTGCTCCGCGAATGCCGCCTCGGCTAGAAGTTCCCGGTCGGTCATCTAGATCCCTTAAGCAATTGGTTCGGGGTTTACCCCGGGGGTACTTCGCAAGTCCCCGGTCGGTCACTCGAAAAAAGCCTGTATGGGCTTTTTTGATTCCTTGGGGGGCTGGCGAGCCAATCTGTTTTCTTGAAAGTAAATATCATTGGCCACCATAAAACTTGCCCCCGATAGTGACATGTCCCAAAAAACCGATCCAACTCGTATGACAGGATCAGGATAGGAGACAGGTCAACATGCCACGACAAAGTTACACCATCGAACAAGTCATAATCAAACCGCGGTAAGCTGAAGTGCTTCTTAGCCAATGACAAACTGTGGGTGAGGTATATCGGTCATTCAATATTAGTGAACCCCCTAACATACAATCGTCTGGAAGGTATATTCACTTGCATACAATGTTTTGGAGGTTCAATGATTATGAACGGAGAATATAGACTATTCAGATATTAAATGTTATAATCATCGCAACGTTTCCAAATCCGAGGGGGGAGCTTAGGGGTCAAGACATCAGGGTGGATGTCTGCTGAGCAGCAATACCTAAGTAAGTAAATTTGTTGGGAGGTTTGAAAATGAATCAGTGGAACAGTGAAATCAGAAGGTCCTTGATCATTCAAAGCCTGACCCTGGGCATGGTGCTAATAATTTGTTTGGGGGTAAGCGGATGTGCTCCAGTAGCTCCTCAGACAACATCTGCTCCCACCTCCCCGCAGCCTACCGTCTCAGAGACTACCGCTTCTCCCGTACCGACATCTACTTCTACGCTTGAAGCTACACTACCGGTCCTCCAGGACCGGTCGACAACCGATCGACCCGATGATGTGTCCGGTTATCAAGTCCACGTCATGTATGTAGTGCCTAGCGACGGGATCGATCGTAAATACGATACGAACGGGGTTCTAAACATCTCAGTTGCGTCCTTTGAGAAATGGATGGGACTGCAAACTGGAGGCCGGCAGTTTCGAATGGATACATACCAAGGAGCCCTTGATATCAGCTTTTTCCGTTTGGCAGAGGCGGATGCCAAGATCGCCAGCCATGGTTCCTTTGTACGCGAGCAAATCCAGGCGGAATTGAACGCAGCTGGTTTCAACCAGCCGAAAAAGCTGTATGCGGTGTATTACGATGGGACTAGTACATTCTCCTGTGGAGGTTCTGCCTGGCCGCCAACAATAACCGGGGATGTTACGGTCCTTTATCTGAAAGGTGCTTATGGCGCGGTGAAATGCTCCGACAATGCTTTTACGAGCTCGGTTAATTCACCAAGCGTTCAGGAATTCTCGATGCTCCAAGAGATTTTCCAAACCCTGGGAGCTGCGGCGGTTTGTGCAACTCACGAAATCCAAAATGGGAAAGTTTCGGACAGCAACGCCGACATCCTCTATGCGGGTTCGCTTCCCTGGAAACCTTCCAAGCTGGATGTGGGTAACGACGACTATTTTGATACGCATAACCCCAACTGCCTGGATATAGCGAATAGTGTCTTCATCGATCCACTGCCTGCCAATGCGGCTCTACCTCCAGGCTGGCGGTAAATAGAAACGAAGAGACCGGCCTGTATGGTGCAAAAACCTATCCACTGTGATTAAACAAACCCGAAGGCTGTCTGTAGTAATCATGGATAATGCCTCCCAAGACATCTCACGACGCTCCCACCATTTGTTCTCCTTACCGGTCCCGCGAAGAGGAACAATTCATTTCCAGTGGAAAGCCGATTTTCCTCGAGAGCTTCTTCATTATTTGGGCTCTAAAAATCGGCAAGACGAATTGATTTGGGGGTTGATCCTGAGGAACAATTCAGTTACCCCATCCGGGTGGGGTCGGAAGGACACCGTTCCCAAGAGCAATCCCGATCCTGAGAACCTATAAGAGCGGAATCCCCCCACATATAGGGGTACAGAAATAACCACCGCCGGGGGTGGAGGAACAATAGAGGAACAATCCCCTTTTCGACGGTGGGCTCGATGTCCCCTTTGAACGGTAATAACACCTCCCATGTGCATGGATAAAGTGTCGTGCTCCTATTCCTGACGAGCCCAAATATTATTAATTTGAGGGGAGGAGATCTTTTTCAACCAATATTCGGTTTTTAAGGTACTAAACAACATGCGGCAAGCAATGAGAAATAGGTCCCTTGCCTTATAATGTATTATAGCACAAAAATTCTAATTATCAAAACGGATGGTTATTGAGGGGAAATGATCAGGGAACAATGACTAATTCTAAGTTGAATAGTTAGTGAGAATAAAACTTGTTTCGACGGATAGAATCACCCCTAAGCTGCTGCTCCGCGAGGATCAAGAAAAGGATTATTTAGACGAAGGCGCATTAAGGAGAACCTTGAACGAGTTAGAATAACCCTTCATTCTCTTGAAACCAGGTTCTCAGTTTTTCACGATATATCTGCGTGTTACAGACCATACACTCCCACGAAGGATCACTTGGTGTAACGATACACCCCCCTAATACAAATTTGCCTGCACGTGCTTCTTCAGCCATTTCCATTGAAGGTAAACCATACTCGATCCCAAGCACGTTCCTGGCGCCGCAATTCGGGCATTTAGTTGGTTTCCTTTTTGAAAAATATCTCAGCTTTTCGTCCATCATAGAAAATTTAGGCCTCCGACCCAAACAATCTCAAAAGTTTCCGCTGATATTCATTAACTCTTAATCTGTTATTCCTTTGCTCGGGATAGATCTCCGCATTTTCCCATTGGTTTTTCAACAAGCTTGTGGCAACACCAAGTTTCACCCTTCTGTTGAGAATTCCATTCAATAATACTGTACTTTCAAAAAGGTGCACATGATCAATCACACATAAGCGCAATTTCCCCTTCGCTACCCTCCCCATGCAGAGGTATTATCATGTCCACCCTTATTCCCGTGGGGGGAATTTATTTCGTTGTCTCTCTGCTTCGTTGGTTTAAACTCCGCAGCTATGTCGGGAGCCTAGACAAAAAATAATTCCCCATCCTTGCATGGTCATTAAATTCATCCTGAGTGGTCAAACCTTGGAAAAACCAGGATTTATGGGATCCAGTTTACCGTCCCCATGTAGCCTCCCGTGTTAGTGACCAGCAACGTTAAACTCGTCCCATCCGGATTCATCACGAAAACACCGTCTCCACTGAAACTGGCGATATGCTGGTTATCCGGCGAGATTGACCCATAAAGACTTGCAGCCTGTATGTTGGTAAGTTAAGTCACTGCGCCACCGCTCACTGGCACAGACCACCATTCCGAAGGAATATTATGAGCCGACGCCACGATTACCCCCGAGAGCCAATCCATCCAGGGGGACGCCGAAGACTGCGGGGGGAAGGAGCGCTGAACAGGATTGTTTTTCCATCTGGTAAAAACATTGGCGCGTCGATTATGTTGGGTGCATTGGCTCCTGAGAGAACGATCTGGCGGGGATTGCTGCCATCCGTGTTTGCCACGAAGAGTTTGTTCGTCCCATCATCCGGATTCTCGGAAACATAGATCAGGCTGGACCCGTCGGCTGATAGCCTGGGCCAGTAGGCCTTGTCCAGGATTTTCTCAGGCTGACCGCCCGGGTAAGCTGCACGATATATCTGATCTATGGGGTAATGCTGGTTCGGTTCTTCGGGTGGTAATCCATAGTTGGCAAGGACAAAATAGATATACTTTCCATCAGGTGACCATACTGGTTCGAATTCTTGGTCGTCTTTCAAAGGCAGTGGAAATAACTGTTGGGGAGGTTGAGACCCGTCAATGGGGAGGATGAAAAGCGCCTGGGGCGTGAAATTGGCACCTTGTTGCAAAGAAGGGGGAGAGTAGGACATGACAATTTGTTTGTGATCTGGTGATACAACAGCACTGTCGATGTACCCATATTGATCCGCTTTAAGTATTACCGAAGTACTCCCTGATCTAAGATCAAGCTCTTCCACTTCCATGAAAACATTAGTTGCATCCGATGTCTCCACCACGAAGATCAACTTACCGGTCAGATTTAGGTTGGCCCAGGCACCCTCAGAAATCATCGTTGGCATGGTTGAACCGATCACGGCAGGAGGTGTGGAAGCGCCTATATTGGTCTGTTGGCTAATATTTATTGTGCATCCGCCAATGAGCAGGACCATTGCCAGGAACAGGAGGAATGGATATTTTTTGGGCAAGAATACATTCCTCAGGGTTGCTGCGCAGCTTGGGCAAGGAAGCGGATATAGTTTACCAGGTTCCATCGGTCAGTATCGGAGATGACAGCTTTCCATGCCTGCATGCGCGTGCCCGGCAACCCGTTCGTGATCCAGTCGTAGAGCTGGGCATCGGTGTGCACCCCCGGAACTCCGTGCAGGGTTAGGTCTGCTGGACGCGGGTTGAGCTGCAACCCGTCCGGACCGTCGCCCTTGCCGGATACTCCATGGCAATGCGCGCAAAACTTGGCATAGACTGTCTTGCCGGCAGCAATGGATGCGCTGTCTGGCGCGATCGGGTTGGCCTGGCTGGTGATAACCTTCACGGGAAGGGTTAGGAAATATACTCCCAAACCAAGCAGTACCAGGAAAGGAAGGACTCCGAATGCAAACCGGTTTCTCAACCTCACGGGCAGAGCCGCGGCCAACAATACCACGATCAGTCCCATCATTAGGAACAACCCTCCAGCGAAGCGTGGTGTGGCTGCTGCTTGATTTGTCTCGCCGGGTTTATTGATTGTAAAGTTAAAATTAGCATATGCGTCAAACTTATTTGCCCGCCGCACCACCACCTGCACCTGCCAGCTGCCTGGCATACTGAGGAAGGTTCCTTTGGTAGTGTAAGTGCCATTTCCCTGGCCGATCAACTCACCTTCGGACGGTGCCATGTTTGCCATCTGGGGGGTGAAGCGCAGCAAAGCCTGGTTGACTGTCACCACGGGAGCATTGTTGGAAACCAGCCGCAGTTGGAAGGTGTTCTCGCCCAGTTCACCGGGCGAAATGGTTAGGTTAATCGACAGGTCGTCAACATGGGCAGAGGTAGTCAGCTCATGGACAGACGGGATGATCCGTGCCGGCGGCAGATAGGTCAGCAGGCTGACAGCCATGAGCAGTAACGCACCCAGGGTGGCTTCCCCCAGGACTACTTTCCCAAAGAGGATCACCAGGGAAGAATTGGCCTCCCCTTGCAAGCGGCTGCGTCTGAGGCGCGGGGAAATGATCACCAGGTTAATTCCAGCTAGTGCTAAAAGCAGCACCACGAAAGTCAGTTTTAACAATAATGCGTGACCATAAATGGAGGTCAGCAAGGCTTCTATTGTTCCAACCCTCAAAGTGGCTGAGTATATGCCAGTGCAAACGATCACACCCACGGTCACTAGTGCCATGTTTGAAAAACGTTCAATGAACACTGAGGTCAGCCGGGTGCGCATTAGGTCTTCGACGCCGGAGATCGCGCCTAACCCGGTTAGAAAGTAAGCTAGGCCGCCAAGCCACATGGTCATGCCAATCATATGAATCCAGTCATCTGCCACCGGCAGCAGCAGGTTCGCTTCGGTCGCGGCATGGGCTGTTAGGCTGATGCTCAAGACCAGGGCGAGGGCGGTCGCATGCCTCAGCCATACCTTCCAGGCAGACGGGCGGCCCATGCTTAACCAGATCGCCAGCAATGCCAGCACTACTCGTGCCAGCCAGATCAGCCCCAGGCGGGTGGTGGACAGGAGCACGACCATCGCAGGTGCCCAGGGAAGTGCCAGTTCGGCCCCGCTCGCCTGGCCAGCCTGGGCCAGCAGACCGAGCAGGACTGCTATTAGGGTCCCTGCTAATCCGAACCATGTCAGGCGATCCCAGGCTGGAGGCTGCAGGACAGTTCGCGGCAAGTCCCCTGCATCTCGTTTCATGGCTGGTTTCCAGACTAGACCGTTGAAGGGGGCACGACCGGCCAGCAAGGCCAGTGAGATTAACAACACCCACTTGGAAATGAGGGCACTGGCAGGCAGACTGGAGCTCGAGGTCTGTTTGGCATTCGGGAGGGAGTTGGCATTGACGTTCCCGATTCCAAACGTAAACGCGCCCTCGGTCTGGTGGCCGTCCGTGGCTGAGACAGCTTTCCAACTGACGGTGTAGACACCTGTCTCGAGCGCTGGCAACGAAACGGTCATCGCGCGTCGGATCGCTGAGAATCGACGCGCATATCCTTTTGGTCTGCTTGGACACCGTTCTGATCGAAAACGATCAGGCTGCTAAGTCCTTGTGCGACCGGCTCGCTGAAAAATAATTCCACCTGTGCCGGAGAGGTTGCCAGCACCGCATTTGGAGCTGGATTTGAACGCAGCAGTAACGCATGCGCCGATACCGGGATTACGATCCCCAAGCAGACCAGCAGTATTGTAACGATCAGGAAGTGCCGGGCGGTATTTTTCATGCGGTAAAACAAGGGTGGTTTAGTGGGATTTCCGCTGACCCAGTACTGCCACCACGAGAGCGACCAGGGCAATTACCGCTCCACCGGACGCCAGCCAACCTGGCAGGCCGAAGCCGCTTCCGGTAGATGCAGTGGTAGCATTCGGGAATTGTACTGAGTCGGGCGCCTGCACCTCTTCTGGCTTGACCTCAACTTTTACGTTGGTCGCCTCAAGTGTCCCGTTTACATCCACGGTGTAGAGACCTGCCACCATCGGCAGGATCGGGGCTACGTATTGCCCGGGAGTATCTTCCCCTAGCGGCTGCAGGGTCAGTACCTTGCTTTGCCCGCCGTAAGAAACAGTCAAGGTCAACCCGGAAATGGACGCTGTGACAGGAGTGGATGATCCGTCGCTTGACGAAAGGTTCATTATGATGGCATTCATCTGCCCGACGATGGGCGGCTCATCCAGCCAGCCAATCTCCACGTTGTAAGGTCCATTGGTGACGGTTGTGTGAGCGGAGACGAGAGTGATGGCCGACAGCGTCAGGAATAAGGCGAACATCCAAGCAAATGCAATCCTATATTTTCTCATACTGCTCTCCATTCTTTGAAAATTGTACCACTCGATAGTTAAGCCCTCTAAATCGATGGCTAACCGGTAGCGTCAATAACTTTGTTCCTGTGAACGCAAGGCGATAAAAAACGAAACTGCTGCACATATGCTGCCCAATCTACCTGAAGGGTGTTTAGAATTTCCTGCCGAGTGAGAGTTGTCATGGTAATTGCTCCACAAAGGATCGGTTTTACGGTGTTGCAGAGATATACGCCGTCGGTGAAATGGAGGGCGTTTGGGTGGGGAACCCCGGTGGAGTGGGGGTCTTGGTGACGCAGGTGGTGCCGCAGCCGCAAGGACACACACCCGGGCAGGACAACACCTGGTTCTCCCCGCAGGCGGGAGCCGTGCAGCAGGCATGCGGGGTAAGATCGATCACCGGCAGCGAAAAGTTGACATACAAGCTGGGAACGGAGAAAAATACCTGGCGGATGAAATCCCCCCCGTATTGCGGATGGCTGGCGGATAGTTCGATGCTGTCGGTATCCGTGAAGAAAATATGCGGAAAAACAAAGCTGCCGTCCCTGGCGGTCGTCACGGACCCGGAACACAACCTTACCGGATGATTCGACCTATGCGTGCAGGTGACGGTTGCCCCCTCAATGGGCGATCCATTGAGGGTATCGGTCACCCGGCCGCGCACCTCGCCCCAACCCAGGTCGCCCGGCGCGGGTGTGTAGGCAGCCACGGTCTGAGTCAGGCTTAAGGGGGAACAGTCCGTCCCCGAGGGGCAACCGGGAAGCGGGGAAGCCACCCCCGGCGCGCAGCCAGCCGCGAGCGATCAACAGGATGAATAACGGAAACAGTACGTATCCCACCCACGGCTTTTTCATGGTTATTTCACCATTTTTTATTTTCAAGAGGGTTGGGGTGCGGATAGCAGCATAAAAGCGTGTCCATGTATTCCACGCCGCAGAAATAGCGGCAGATGGAAACATTCTTTACGGCACATTTATGCTCATTCGTATTGTCAGCATGATTCCAGGGGCAGCCATCCTGCACCCACGCGATCATGCTCTTTGGCGTTGCCAGGTCGATATCCATGTTGGCACCCTTGAGTTTTTTGACCAGGTCATTCATATTTAATTCCTTGTGTATAAGTGTGCGCGGGAGGTGGTTATCAGGTTTATCCAACTTACCAGGTGTACCCACAGTGGATGCACTGCGGCTTGTGCATGCACAGGCGCTGACCGCATTCCGGGCAGGCCCATTTGGCGGCTTCCTCGTCAACAAACTGACGCCGTTCCGACCACCTGGATGCGCTCCAGGTTTGCGATGACACTGACCCGGTACCGGGTGCGGTAGCGCAGGTCAAGGTGAAGCAGTTTGGCGCAGGGAAAACGGTCACACGAATAGCAGAACTCATACCCGCCAGCAGCGAGCTCTGCGCAGTTCTTGATGGCACAATGAAGGCACGTGGGCGCTTTATTTTCGACCCCTCCCCGGCAGCCGGGACAGGGATTGCGATCGCGCGCTGTAGGCGCGGCACAGGCTGCAGTTTATGCCGCAGGGTGCGATGATCTGCGGATCATCTTCGATAATTTGGTCAAGCCTGACAGGCATGCGTTCCCTCCACTCCCTTACCTCAAGCTCTCTATTTCCAGCCTTCCACCGATAAAATCCGTTCTCCCTGCCGCGGGTGGTTGCAGAACATGAGCGCCGCCCACTTCACAGGATTCACTTTTCCAGGGATTATATTGAACGGGCGGATAAGTGCTGCAGCAAGGGTTTTGATCTCCAGTTCAATAATGCTCAAGTGGATTTTTGCTCGTCATTTTTCGAATAAGTCACGGGCGGCAGTGGGTTCTCATTGATGGTCAGTCGAAATACATCCGGCCGGGCATAGTGACCCGTCACGTCAAAGTCAAATTTGCTGCGGGCCACCTGACCCAGATCGAGATCGGCGAATAAT
Source organism: uncultured Chloroflexia bacterium (assembly GCA_963830585.1). GTDB lineage: Bacteria > Chloroflexota > Anaerolineae > Anaerolineales > Villigracilaceae > UBA877. Next base: position 398,550 of record CAWHNA010000001.1, read on the forward strand.
GTACCTTCCTGGTCGAAAAGGGGACCTGCCAGGACTTCGCCCATTGGAGAGATGATGACACTGCCCCCGCGGCACATGACCTCCGGCTGGGTTGCCAATTCCTCCACCCCGGCGAGATCAGCCGGGTACATGGACCTGGTGACATACTGGTTGCATCCCAAAACGAAGCAGCGCCCCTCGCAGGCGATATGCTGGACAGTCGCCTGCCAACTGTCACGCGAATCGGCGGTGGGAGCCAAATAGATCTCAACCCCCTTCCCGTACATCGCCATGCGCGCCAACGGCATGTAGTTCTCCCAACAAATCAAGCCTCCGATCCTGCCAAGCTCGGTATCCAGCACGGTCAGGGTGCTGCCGTCTCCCTCCCCCCAGATCAGGCGCTCGGAAGCAGTGGGTTTTAATTTGCGGTGTTTGCCCAACAACCGTCCGTCGGGTCCGAAGTAAAGGACGGTGCAGTAAAGCGTGCCCTGGCTGAACTGGCTATCCCGCTCGATAACGCCGATCGCCAAATATGCATTTGCCTGGCGGGCACATTCACCCAACGCTTCGGTCGCGGGACTGGGAATGTCCACAGCATTGGACCAGTATGCCTGCCAGGTGAGCCGTCCCTGTGCGGTGCGGCTGCCGATCACGGCACCAAAAGAGAGTCCGCGCGGGTAGGCAGGGATAAAAGCCTCGGGAAAAAGAATTAACCTGGCACCGTTCGCGGCGGCCTCGCTCGCCAGGCGGCATGCCTTCTCAACGCTGGCAGCGCGGTTAAAAAGAACCGGAGCAGCCTGCACAACTGCCACTTTAACTATTGGGGGGTTCTCGTTCATATTCAATGTTCAGCTCCTATGGAAGTCTGTAGTGTCCGGCTTATTTCCAATCTTCTGCCATTTTAATGCGTTCCCCCAGCGGCGGGTGGTCGTAGAACATGAACACCACCCACTTCTCCGGGTCCACTTCGCCCAGGTTCTGGTTCGCCAGGCGGACAAAGGCGGAAGCAAAGGCTGCGGGGTGAGCGGTGCTTTGCAGGGAATATTCATCCGCCAGGCGCTCACGCCAGCGGGAGACCAGATTCCCGAGCGGCTGGGTGACCAGCCCGAAGGCGCCCAGCACGATCCCCAGCGCCGGCAGCCCGGCAATGTCCCCGGGTCCGCTGAAGGAAAAATGGGCGGCAGCCCAGGTGACTCCCAGGGAGGCCAGGTACAGCCCGCCCAGGGTCATCAGCGTGCTGAAGGCGATCAGGATGGGGATGTCCTTGTGGACCTGGTGCCCCAGCTCGTGCGCCAGGACGGACTCGATCTCGTCGGTGCTGAACTCGTTGATCAGCGTGTCGCCCAGGACGATGCGGCGGGTATTGCCCAGCCCGGTGAGGGCGGCGTTGGCAGCCTTGGTCCGTTTGGACATGTCGAACTTGAACACGCCGCGCACTTTCGTGTGGGCGCGTTCAGCCAGCTTCATCAAACGATCAGCCAACTCTGCATGCTCGTCACCGAGGGGGACGAACTTGTTGAACAACGGCATGATCAGGATGGGGCGAGGTTGCTGAGCAGGACGGTGAAGACCAGCATCCCGGCCGCGGTCCACAACCACCACCAGCCGCCGGTGGTGCGCAGCGCCAGGTAGACCAATTCGATCACGACCAGGCCGATCGGTATGTTGATCAGCAGACCCTTCAACTGGTCGGTCACCCAGCCCTTGAAGTCCTGGTTGGACTGGTCGAAGCGGTGGGGCAGGCTGAAGCCGGAATAGTAATCCAGCGGAAGCTCGAGCACGAATGCGATGCCGCCAAAGATGGCGACAAACCCCAGCACCAGCAGCCAGTCATTGGTGGTGATGGTCTTCAGCCAGGCAGTCAGCGCCCGCGACCAGCCAAAGAAAAGCCAGGCGAGCAGGTAGACCGCCCCCAGGGCGGTGTCCACCAGCCAGAGCCTGCGACGGATGCGGGAATATTGTTTGGCCTGCTTTTGTTTTTCGGGATCGATGATGGTCGTCATGGGAAAATCCTTCAGATTATTTACGATTTCAAAGCCAGTCGCTGTTCGATCTCTTTGGCGGTCTTCGTGACGGACAGCCCGCCGTAGCCGGTGCAGCGCAAAGCGGGGGGCAGCATCTTCCCGACCGCATCCATGGTTTCGATGACTTCATCCAGCGGGATGACCGGGTCATACCCGGCCAGGGCCATGTTGGCGCAGGCGAGGGCATTACTGGCAGCCAGCACGTTCTTGCCCAGGCAGGGCACCTCCACGCGGTTGGCGACCGGGTCGCAGACCATGCCGAGCACATTCTGGAGCGCCATCGAGGCCGCGTTGACCGCCAGCTGGGTCGATCCGCCTGCCAGGGTGACCAGGGCGGCGGCAGCCATCCCCGACCCGGCTCCGCATTCTGCCTGGCACCCGCCCACCTCCGCAGCAAAGGTGGCGTGGGCGGCAATGAACACGCCGATCATCCCGCCGGCGAGCATGGCATGCGTCTGTCTGTGCACTGGAAAGACCCATGGCGTTTGCGGCGCCGATGCAGGCGCCGGGCAAGCCTCCGCAGGATCCCGCCGTGGGGGCGGCAACGATCAAGCCCATGGCGCTCTTCGACTCCATCAGGGCGGTCGTATCCATGATGATCTGGTTCAACACGCCCCCATCGATCAGGCGGTGATCTTCCATCTGCGTCCGAAAATTACCGGATTGATACCCCAGGATCCGGTCGGAATACTGCGTGCCTGCCAGTCCGAGGCGGACACCGTCCTGCATGATGCCGAGGATGGCTGGTCATCATTGCCTGCACCTGGTTTGCGGAAAGTGCGCCCCGGGCGCATTCGTACTGGATCGCCAGTTCCCCCAGGTCCAGGTTTTTATCCCGGTTATATTCCAGCATTTCCGCGCAGGTAATGAAGGGCACCCGGACCTCCCGGTGGGACAGGACCGGCAGCACCGGGGCGATCTGCTTGATTGAACGGATATCGAACCTGGAGCGCAGCGCTGAGACGGTATCACGGGTCAAAAATCCCTGGGATTTGATCTCGATAAATTGGGCGGCACCGTTTCCCAGCAGGGTAATTTCATCCGCCTGTACGTTCGCTTTCAAGTGCTCCAGCAGCTCATCTCCACCCGAACCAATGAAAACAATGCTTTCGAAATAATCACCCGCCAGCGAGATTTTGACCCCATCGATCCCGGTCACTTCGATGATGCCTCCGCCGGTGGAAATGGCAACCAGGGTGTGGCTTTCCCTGGCGTTGGTAACCGTCATCTTGTACGTGTTGGGGTGGTCGGCCTCGAACGGGACGATCTTGAAGTCGACGTGGATCCCGGCTTCCCGGATCGCCTCGGGCGAGCCAAGCAGGCGCTCGTCGCTGGTATCCCAGCCCAATAAGCCGGCGAACAGGCCCATGTCGGAACCCTGGCTGGTGTGGGTGGTGGCGAGCGACCCCTGCGGATCGAATTCGACCAGGACATTCTCGATCTGCCCGTCCATCAAGTCCCGCACCAGCCTGCCGATGCGGACCGCCGCGGCGCAGTGGGAGCTGGAGGGTCCGCGCATGACGGGACCGATCACGTCGTTGAAGATGCTGGGATGGGAATTATTCATTTTTCTCTTTTCCACAATATGCATGCATACCAATATTTACCAAAATAAAGTCAAGGCAGGCTCTCGCTCAGGGTCGAGTTACGGGTGCGGATAAATGGAATTCCACTGCGCATCCGCGGGTAAATACAGAACACAAACAGGTTTCCCAACCTGCAGTCGCGGACCCGGCTGGTTCAGTGTGGAGACCTGCACCGGTCATAGTCCTGCCCGGCAGCCTGGAATTGATAGCGAATTTCCCAGGGATGCTGTCCGTTGACGCTGACGGAATTGTTTTCCTGGAGTTCAACGACCTGCCCCTGCGTTGCCTGCCCCACCCGCAGGACATTAACGATTTTCTGTGCCTGTTGATAGCGCCAGATTATAACTCCCCCGCCTGCCAAAAGGAACGTCAATATCCAAGCAGGAAAAATGGGATGCCCACAAAAGCCGTGATAATACCGATGATCAGCCCGCCCCCCACCAGGGTGAAAACCAATCCGAACACGGCCAGAGACGAAGGCAGAGATAGCCCATCCGTCGGCAAACAAGAGCCGCCAGATATATCGGTCGGAAATCGGCCGCGGGGCGGGTGGCGGTGTGTGTGGGCTCTCATCTGCGGCGGAGTCGCTGCTCGCCTCTGCAGCCGCCTGCAAAGGTCCTCCGCAATTCTTGCAGTTGGATTGGAAATCAATGTAATTGGTGCCGCACCACGGACAAATGATCATGATGGGTTTCCTAATAATGAAGCTTGCACGATGGATGGGCAAAATATACCACTTTCCCCCAAAGACAATAACCCCCCTTCTTGCCTGGTTATAAAACAGGCAGGGCTTTATCTCAACTTGAACCGATTCTTTTCACCAGGGAATTGCCGCGCTGAATAAATATCAGGGGATATTCCAAAGCGTAAACCCTTTAAATATGGTGGATTTTCCCTCAAATTCATCACCCTTTTGGGTGCCGATCGCAATTCCAACGTCTCCGGATTCCTGGTAAGCAGATACGTCCATCCCGGGCAGCAGGACGTCATTCACTTTAAGGGAGGCAGTCCCATCCACCACGTCCAGGGAAACTGTGTTCGAGTCAGCCTCCCCCGTTTTGAGATTCGTCAGTGTGCCGCTGGCGATTGGCTCCGTGGATAAACCAAGCGTGAGTGTCCACTGTTGGGTGGAAAAGATCGTCAGGCGGTATTCGTCGGTATACATCCGTCGGAAGCGGACGCACACGTCCCAGGGGTGGAACGCGGCGGAATAAGGGTTAACCAGGACGACGGATAAACTGAAGTTTTTTGAAACCTGTCCCGCCCAATAGGTGTTGATCAACCCGTCATTACTGTGACCCAGGCTCCCGTCCAGCGGTCCCATGAGTAAAGTTTTACTCACCTCAATTTGCGTGGGCAATGGTGTTGGCTGCGCTGGCGAGGGATACCGGCTGCGCAGCAGCCGTACTCTGCAGCGCATAGATCGTTACCTGCTGAGCCAATATCGTGGACTGGGCCTGGCTTATTCTGTTTCCCAGGGCAACCATGGTCCCATGAGGATCCTGGTAGGTGATACTGCTCGCCCGCGCCTCATAATTCTTTGCCAGGAATTCCATGAATACGAAGAACATTCCCGAAATCAAAGCGGTTGGGAGAACCCAGTCCTTAAAAAAACGATTGGACCAGGACATCTGTCGAGGACGAGGCTCCGAAGGAGCAGACATGCGGGAAGAAAGCTGCTTGAAATTTGATTTACCTGCTCCAACGGCCTGGGTGAAAAACCTTTTCAGCCGTGCATTTCGCACAACCGGCTCCTCAATTTGAGGCAGCCTGATCCCGCCCTGGTCGCGCGACGAGCTCCCCGCGGGTGCTGCTGGCGGAAGGCGGCTGCGCGCTGACTACCTGGGCAGGTGCTGCCTGGGGTAAAGCTTTGTTACTGGTACTTGCCTGTCTGATCGGCATGGCTGGGGCGGCAGGGAATCTCTGGTCGGGCACAGCCTGGCGTACTGGATTGGTTTTGACCTCTTCCTGCTGCAAAGCCCTGGCAGGAGCAGCCGGTTGTTTCCGGTTGAGCACGACGTGGTTGACCCCAGTTATTTTGGTGACGCGCGGTTCCACCACCCCGGCGGGGGCGGCAGGTTGTTTTTGACCGGGAGCTGCCTTATGCGCGGCATTCCCTTTCCCCTCTCCCGATTGCGAAACCATGGCAGGCATGGAGGCCGGCATTCGGAAGGAATTGGCGGGAGGAATTGCTTTTATCATTTGAATCAATGACAGGTTCCCTCCGCAATGAGGGCATATGGTTGCATTAAATGGCAATGCATACCCGCACACTTCACATTTGGTCTTGTTGGAATTTTCCGTAGTCATAGTGTCCCTATTCCCTTTGAGGTTGCCGGGAACGGCGGAATAGCACAGTGCATTTCCCGAATGGATTCTGGAATACACTTACCAGGTCCATTTTACGGAAACGCCACGCCTATTCTTTTCAATAATCGTCAACAAAACCAAATAAATAAAATTGTGGTCAGAAAGTGACCCCCAGAGCCTTTGAGACAAAAAAGCGCTGCTGTCCCAGCGTCGGCCTTTCCTATAGGATATTCCAAATCGGAGCTAATAACATTTACAACCACCTTACAACTACGCGGGAGGCAAATTGGAGAAGCACGAGAAATATGGGTTTGATTGTTTCGAAGTCCCTGCTTGTGGAGAATAAACGTTGCGTTAATAAAGCGCCCCAATTTCAGAGAATTCCATGAAATTGGGGTGCGATCCGAAAATAGGAAAGCGATTGATTAAACGCCTTTGAGGTTATTACTCACCTGGACCCTGGGAGTATCGATCAATGGCAGGTGGAGCTGCCTGAATCGCTGAAAGTGGATCCTGCTGCCGGCAGGAAGTTCCAGGTATAAGAGTTGGCGGAGAGGGTTAGCTTGAGCACACCATATACCGCGCTCTGGTTGCGGATGGCCTCGTTGGGATCGAGAGGATGGGAAGCATAAGAATATCCATCTCCCGGCGCGCCGCCGGTGCCTACCACGAACTCACGGATGCCATCTGCGGCAGCCTGCTCCTGGGCGTTGATCTGGTTGAAACGCTCGTAGTTATGGTTATGCCCGCCCGCCACGATATCCGCCTTGTACTGGTAGAGCAGGTCCCACCATGCAGCGTACGTGGCGTCGTCCGGATGCCTTCCACTGGTCCAGCGCGGCTGGTGCCAGACCGCCAGGATGCACTGCCGGGTATTGCCAGCCAGGTCATTCTTCAGCCAGGTGGTTTGAGGACTGGTTGCACTGCAGCCGCCGGCCTTGGAACACTGCGCATTCAATACGATCACGTGCCAGCTGGAACCGATGTTGTAGCTGTAATATCCTCCCGGCTGGGGACCGGCTGCGCTTCCGAAATAACTAAAGTAAGCCGCATCCCCACCGGGCGGGTACGTATCGTGGTTGCCCATCAACGCATGCGTCACGTTCAGGAAGCTGCCCCAGTTAGGGGCATACAGGTCCGTGTACTCGGCAGTATAGGCGGAGGTGCCCGCCATCGTTATTGACGTTATCGCCCAGGGTTTGGACCTGTGCGCCCGGGTTGGCAGCCAGCACGCTGCGGACGACATCACCCGTCTTCTTGCAATTGGCGGTGTAATCAACGGAACCAAAGTTGTGCTTGCAGATGTCTCCGGCGATGAGCAGGATGCTTGCCGGATCCGCCGCCGGTCGGTGCCGGGGTGGGGGTGGGTCCTGCCGTGCTGCCGCTGGTGGTGAGCACCAGTTGAGGGGCGTGCAGCGCGTCTTCGCGTGAAGCCAGGTTGGTTTTGGTCGAACTGGTGCTGGTCAACTCAAAGCTGAAGATGCCCGCCGACTTGACGTAACTGCTGACATTCACCTCCACCCATGTCCCCGCGCTGAAGGCTTTGGGAGTGCCCAGCGTACTCCCTGCAGCCGGTGCATTCGAATAGTTGATCTGGTTCTCGACCCAGGTGTCGTTGGAAACGGTCTGCACAGAAAACCCGGTCGTATTGGCGCTGTTGGCGTAGATGCGCAGCAGTGCGGACTGAACAGAAGCGCCGTTCAGACCGCTCACCACGAAGCGCAGGTAACTGTGCGTTATGGGACTGTTGTCCACGTGCAGCGATATCCCCGTCCCATAATTTGTCGAGGCCGAGGTTTGGACCACGTAGGCGTCGGCAGCCGGGTTCACTGTCAGCGCCGTGGCAGCAGCAGGTGCAAGTTGACTGCTGGCTTGCACCGCCAGGCTTGTCCCAATCAGCAGGACGATCAGGATGGACAGGCTTGCCAACCGGTAAAGGGTGTTCTTATGCATACCAATAATCCTTTCCTTGGAGCTTTCGCAGGGTATCCTCCTGCATGTTTCAGGTGCCTGATCGAGATGATTTCAGGAGACCTGGCGAACACAATTAAATATTTCCCATGCTGATTTCTTGGTGCTCAACCCCCTATTATTTTAATACTTATAATTTTGGACTGTCCAGGTCCGTAACCAGGACGCCCGCATTATATACCAAATGATCGGTCAATTCTAAAAAAATTCAATCCCAAAACTGTAATGTTTATTATGTGATTTTTGGGTAAATTTGCGAAATGACCACATATTGGCGGTTAAAGTACCTGTTGCCCCCAGATACGGGGGTATTTCCCCTCCAATATTGGAATAAATCCCCTAAAAAGTGCTATCGCCGCGGAGTATGGCGATGGGGTATCACCGCTGACCGGTAAAACTTGAATATTTCAATCAACCCTGGCTGTTACATAAATATAGCGCAGGATACCGGCACCTGTGTTCCTGACATCGTGTTCGGTTTCAGGTGGGCAGTACAGGACGTTCCCCGCAACCATATCCAGTTGCTTGTCCTTACCATGTAGGAGAAATCCTTCTCCCTCCAACACGATGAGCAGTTCTTCATTGCTCTCGGTATTGTGCTTCCCGACATTCCTGCCCGGTTGAAGGGATACCGCGCCCGATCGCATCGATACGCTCTCAGGCGGACCTCCCAACAGGCGGATATATTCCTGGCCGCGAGGCTCGATCTTGATGATTTTGGGCTCGGGCTTCATTGCTCGCTCCTTTGCTTGGAACATATAAAAACTATCCCGCCACACCGAAAGGTTTACCTCTGGACTCTCCCCGAGGCATCCCCTGCCAGCAGTTGGTTGACTTCATTAACGCTCACCCGGTTGATATCCCCGGGGATCGTGTGCTTGAGGCAGGCAGCCGCGACAGCAAACCCCAGCGCGTCCGCGTGGCTTTTTCCGTTCAGCAGCCCATAGATCAAGCCGGCCGCGAAGGCATCCCCGCTCCCCACACGGTCGACGATATGGGGGATGTCATAGTGGGGACCTACGCTGAATTCCGTCCGGTCATGAATGCAGCCCGACCAGCCGTTGTGGTCCGCGCTGTAACTTTCGCGCAGCGTGATCGCCTGCATTTTCAGGTTTGGAAATGCCTCCAGCACCTTTTCACTCAGCGCCCGATACTTGTCAAGATTCAGCGCTCCGGCTTTGACATCCTTTTCCCAGCTGCTCTCTTCCACTTTATCCCCAATGCCTTCTGGCAGTCTTCCTCATTGGCGATGCCCACGTCCACCATGGAAACGATTGGGGTCATCACCGCGGGTGCCTTTTTCCCATACTTCCACAAATTCTTGCGATAGTTGTAGTCGCATGAAACGGTCAGGCTGTGTTCTTTCGCCTTTCGCACCGCCAGCAAGGATAGATCCGCGGCGCTTTGGCTGAGGGCGGGCGTGATCCCGGTAATGTGGAACCAGGTTGCTCCCTTGAAGATTGCCTCCCAATCCAGGTCGCCCGGCTTGAGATTGGCAATCGCTGAACCTGCCCGGTCGTAGATCACCACGGAAGGGCGCTGGTTCGACCCGGCCTCGAGATAATAAGTCCCCAGCCTTTCACCACCCCGTACTACCAGGGAGGTGTCGATCGAGCAGCTTTGCAGGAAGGAAATACAGGCCTCTCCGATCGCATTTTTGGGGAGCGCGGTTACAAAGGCCGCCTCCTCCCCGAAATTTGCCAGGGACGCTGCCACGTTGGCTTCTCCCCCGCCGAAGGTGGCCTCCAGGACTGGTGATTGCAGGAGTCGTTCAAACCCGGGAGATTTCAGACGCAGCATGATCTCGCCCAGGGTGACGACCCGGTTAACCCCCGCCCTCATGGCTTGCCTCCGGGTTGACTCTGGCTGCGCGCCAGGCGCGCCCAGTCGATCAACTGGCGGCCCAGTTCTGTGATCTTGTCGAACTCGCCCGCTTCGACCCAGTCCGCCCGCACCAGGTTGGAACCGATCCCCACCGCGGCCGCGCCGGCTTTGAACCAGGCCTCGATGCTCTCCTGGGTTGAGTCGACACCCCCGGTGGGCATGATGCGCGTCCACGGCATGGGAGCCAGCACGGATTTGACGAATTTCGGTCCGCCGACCGCATCCCCCGGAAAGATCTTGACGATCTCCACTCCCAGCTCTTCGGCCTGGGAGATCTCCGATGCGCTGCCGCAGCCGGGGCTGTAGGAGACCTTGTGACGGTTGCAGACCCGCGGCAAGCTCGGGGTTCAGCACCGGTCCGACCACGAAATTGGCTCCGCTTGAAATAAACAATGCACCCGTGGCTGCGTCGACCACCGAGCCCGCGCCCAGGATCACGCCCGGGTCGGCAGAGCTGAAGTGCAGCACAAGCTCCGAGAAAACGCGCCAGGCATTATCACCCCGGTTGGTGAACTCGATCAGTCGCAGACCGGCGAGGGCACAGGCCTCGACAATTTTTTTGGCAACCTCGAGATCGGGGTGGTAAAAAACGGGGACCACCCCAATTCGCAGAATCTCGTTGATTACTTCGACCCGGGAAAATTTCGCCATAATTCATCCCTCCCGTCCTGGTGACTTTGGATATCCAACCAGCCGATCCGAATGTCCTGCGTGCGGCCTTAAATAATATTGCTGCCTGATACGCTTTTTTAATAATATGTAACCAATAATATTATCCCACAGCTAATGGCAGTCGGATGCATTATTTTGCTTGCTTGAAAATAAATCCAACCACGGGGCTGACAGAGCATGAGCGGGTATCCTGGCAGTCTGCCTATTGGAGACCCCGGATCAGTCTCAGCGTTTGAAGAACCACGTCGGGGCGTAAGTGGATGGATCCCTCTGAGACGAATTTACCGGCGATCTCTTTGAGCGTTTCCCCCGAATCCGACCGGAGTTCCGGCTGGACATCTGCGACCGGCACTGCCCTATGGGCAAAATGCCAGAGGGTGGAGTCCAGCACCTGCCCGTCGAAGAAGATGATGTCCAGGTCGATCGGTCGCGGCGCATTCTTGTCCGCCGAGCGGACCCGGCCCATCCGGGCTTCCAACGGCGTTAGAATTTTCAGTTTTAGGGATTTCTTGATTCAGTGAGGTTTCCGCTAATATGGCTGCATTGAGGAAATTCGGACCCGTGGACCCCACCGGGGGGGTTTCCCAGGCTCGTGAAATCCGCAGGATGGTCAGGGTTTTCTGCAGCTGGTCAACGGCAAGGGGGAGGTTGTGTTCCGGTCGAATATTCGAACCCAGCAGCAGGCAAACCTGGTGCTCCGCCCCAACGCTCATAAATCCTCTTTGTCGCGTTCAATTTCGACCCCCACCGACCTGGCGAACCGCACGGCTCCGGGTTTTTCTACCCGCAGTCTCACCTTCATCACCCCTGGCACCTCCAGGCACAGGCGTGCCAGGTCGGATGCCAGCGCTTCCACCGTCAACCGGTGGGCCGTTTCGGCATGCGCAATGACTTTTTTTGCCACGCTGCTGTAATCGACGCAATCCTTGATATTGTCGCTTTTCCCGGCCTTTTTAAGATCCGCGAAGAGGACGATGTTGATCAGGATCTCCTGGGGTTTTTCGCGCTCCCAGTCGTTGATCCCGATGATGCCGCGTGCCACCAGGTCTTTAATTAAAACTTGATCCATGCATTTCCTCCTACGTCAGGTGCCTGCCGCCGTCCACGTGGAGCACCTCGCCCGTGATGTAATCCGGGCCATCCAGCAGGAAGATCAATGCCTGCCCAACTTCTTCCAGTTTTGCCCACCTTCGGGCGGGGACCCGCTCGAGGTTGACATTGGCGGGCGACCCGTCGGGCGGCGGCAGGATGGCTCCCAGCGCCAGCGCGTTGACCGTGATGCGGGGCGCCAGCGCCACCGCCAATGAGCTGGTGAGAGCTGCCAGGCCGGAATTGCTGATCATATATGCCAGGTGGTCAGGCCTGGGATGCAGGGCGCGCCAGTCCAGCAGGTTGACGATGCGTCCGGCTCCCGCTGGGTTCCAGCGAGCGGGCAAAGGCCTGGCTGAGCAGGAACGGCGCGGTCAGGTTGACCGCCATGGACCGGTTCCAAAGCTCCAGGTTGGTGTCTGCCCACCCATGCGCTTCGAAAACCGAGGCATTATTGACCAGGCCGAACAAGGGCGAATGCTCGCAGGCCCGCTCGATCAACGTTGCCGCCTGGGCGGAATCCGCCAGGTCTGCCTGCAGGATGAAAGCTTTCCGACCGGTTGCCTCGATCTCCGCCTGGAGACTTTCGGCGTCCTTTTGGGATTTTCCATAGTGCAGGACCACGTTCCCGCCAGCCCGGGCTACTGCCAGGGCCAGCGAGCGCCCGATCCGCAGGGCTGCACCGGTGATCAGGACTGTTTTTCCGTCGAGTGACATGTCTCCCAGGTTATCCCTGGTCTCCTCCTTCCAGGCTAACGATCATTTCTTGAAACCACAGCTGGTTAAGAATTCATCCCGGAGGGAGTCTTCATCGGCATAATAACCGCGCCAGACCGAGGTGCGCGTGATCGGCGCCAGTTCCCTCACCCCGCGCATCTCCACGCACAGGTGATGTGCCTGCAGGTAGACCGCCACGCCGTGCGGTTGCAGCATTGCTTCGAGGGTATCCGCCACCTGCTGCCCGATCCGTTCCTGGACGGCAAAGCGTTGGGCGAACAGGCGCACGAGCCGGGTCAGCTTGGATATGCCGATGATATTTTCGTTGGCAATATATCCCACGTAAGCCTCGCCGTAAAATGGGAAGACGTGATGCTCGCAAAATGAAAAGAAATGGATCGGACCCTCGATCACCTGGCTTAACCGGCAGTCTGGCTCTCCGCGGCATTCGGTGCGGAAGGTCTTTAGCAGCTTGGGATCCCCGTCGTACCCTTTGGTGGCATCGATCAATGCCTGGATGAACCTTTGTGGGGTGTCGCATGTGCTTGGGGTTTTCAAGTCCATCCCAAGGCAGGTCGAGGATCTCCGCCGCATACCCCTCGAACTTGCGCCTTTGTTCCTCGGTGATTACCCGTTTTGTCAGACCGACCAGGTCATCCAGTTCGTCCAGTTCGTCAACATCATTATTTGTCTCTACCATATTGATCTCCATAGATCTTCGATGTTTTTGCCGCCATGATGAAATCGTTCTGGTGTAGTCCTTTTATTCGATGGCTCCACCAGGTGAGGGTGACTTTTCCCCATTCGGTCAGGATGGCAGGGTGATGGTCTTCTTCATTGGAAACCTGTGCCACCTGGTTGGTGAAATCCATTGCCTTTCGAAAATTATCAAACTTGAATGAGGCTTCCAGGCAGGCGACACCCTCTTTTTCAGAAACATGCCAGCCGGGCAGATTTGCGGCAAGCTCACCGATCTCGTCTTTATTTAACGGGGAGGTGGTGGCTTCGATCCTTGTGCAGTGCATGCGGGCTAATTCATCCATATCGACTCTTTTCCAGCTTTCCGGACGATCAATGGGTCGTCCTTTCAATTATATGGCAGACTTTCTTTCGGGGCGGGCGAAAGGGAGAATCATATTCATCGTCGGGAGCAGGCGGTAGGCGCATCCTTCAACCCGGCTCTCTTAAGGCCGGTCCACCGGGGTCCCAAACCCTTGGGTCTTTACGCCCAGGCGGTTTTTCAGATCGGCTGGCTTGAACGGACCTGGTTCGGCGATCAGGGCCCGGGCTGCCGGCACGCTGTCCCAGACATTCCAGAGCAGGACGCCGCGCACCTTCCCGCCGGCCAAATAGTAGATCACACCTTTATTAAATGGTTCTTTCCAATCTGCAAATGTTTCCTGGCGGGGATCGAGCTCACCGACCGCTTCGTACCCAAGCTCGAACAGGTCCGAGTAAAAGTAGGACAGGTGATCGTAAGCTTCGGAGGCGCCCGCCATGTTGCGCCCGGCCTGGCGCCCCATGTTGTTGGCATTGTCCTTGTGTTCGACGCGCATGCGCTTGTCGAGGGCGGGGTTGTAGAATTCCGCCACGTCCCCGGCCGCAAAGATGCCCGGGTGGCTGGTGGCGAGGGTCCTGTCGATGATGATCCCGTTGCCCACTTGCAGGCCCGCGGATTTGGCCAGTTCCACGTTGGGCTGGATCCCGATCCCGGCGACCACTGCATCCACCAGCAGTTCCCTGCCGTTCTTTGTCTTAAGCGCCACCTTCCCCTGGCCTGGTTCTGCTCCGCTCAATACCTCCCCCGGCCAGACCGTGACGCCTTTTTTAGTGTAATAGTCGTTCAAGAACATGGATAGGTCATGCGGGTAGATCGCTGCGCCGATGCCTTCCTCCGGGAACAGCAGGGTCACCTGCCTGCCGTTCATTGCCAGGGCAGCCGCAATTTCCGAACCGATGAAGCCGCCCCCGACCACGGCAAAGGTCAGGTTGCGCTGGCTCAGCTCTGCCAGCCGCTTGTAATCGGGCAGGCTCCGGTAATAGATGATCTGATCGCCGCCAAACGGCAGCCGGCGCGGGGTGCCCCCGGTCGCCAGCAGGATCTTTTCCCCTTTGTACGTTGTCCCCTGGTCGTCCTGGACGGTGAGACTGCCCGGGTCAAGTGCGACGATCTTGCGGCCCAAATGCAGCTCGGCCTTAAGTTCTTCGGTCTTGATCCAGATGCTGTCCAGTGGCTTGCCCTTCCACAAATCCTTGCTGAGCGGCGGGCGCTTGTAGGGCGGGTCGCTTTCCAGGCCCACCAGCCCGATCGATCCTGCCTGGTCGATCTCCCGGATCCCCTTCATGGCAGCCGCTCCGGTCATCCCGCCGCCGACGATCAGGTACTTGTAGTTTTCCATATCCGCTCCTGATGTTTCTTTACAAAATCTGTGCTGAAATCAGCCTGCTTGTAAATTAACCCTGAGGTTGATTTCCAAGGTGGATATCTATGCAAGGATGATCCGGATCAATTCCTTGCTTTCCTGCATCCAGGTCATCGGGTTCATGGCTCGTTTGATATAAGTGATCACGCCATTTGGGTCCACGATGATGGAGGCGGTATGTTGAATCCCAATGAAGTTCTTTTGGAGTTCGAATTGATGATAGATCGACCGCTCAGGGTCTGCCAGCACCGGGAAAGGTGCCTTGAGGGATTCAGCATACCTGCGGGCACGCTCCAGGCTGGTGCCTATAATGACCAGGATCTGCACTCCGGCTTTCTCAAACTCATCATTCAAGCGCCCCAACTGGGCGACATGATATCGGCACTGCATTCACTCATACTCGCGTACAAAGAACATCGCCACCTTTCGGCCGCGATAATCAGAGAATTTGACCTCTCCGCCCTTGTTTGACGGCAGGCTAAAGTCGGGAACGATTGACCCCACTACCAATTCTTTTTCTGCCATAATCACATCCTCACTATGATCACTAAACCGGGACATCTTAAGCAGCATTCGCAAACCGGGAGGGGCTGCCGGGGAAACCACTCGAAAACCTGGGTCTCCCTGGTTGCCCTTATTATTTTAATATTTCACACAAATATTAAAAATATTATCACTATTTCATGCAGTAGTCAACTGGTTCAACCCGGGAATCCAATATTTTTCCAATATACTCGCCTCATATACTTCAACATAGTAGGAATTGACTAAACAGCCCTTCCCCACACCGGCACCATGCCGGGGAAATGAGCATATAATAGGACCAACATTGGAACCTCGGTTTCATTCCCCACCTTGTGGACAAGATATACTCCTCTCGCACCGATTTCTCCCAGTAATTATTTCAGCCATGCTTAATTTCCTGAACCAACCCGGGTTTCTCGGGACTCATGCACCCTTCATTTCCGACCTGACCCTCATCCTGATATTGCTGACAGCCATCCTCTTCACCATTGGTTGGCAGTTGGCACTCCATAAACATTTCGAAGCCCACCGCTGGGTCCAGACTTCTTCTGCCAGTCTGAATGCCATGGTCGTCCTGGTCGTGATGATCAGGTCATTCGCTACTCATATCCTTCCGGGGATCCCCGCCAGACTTTTGCAGGGTGATTATGCGGTCACGACGGTCCATGCCCTCGTCGGTGCGACCGGTCTGCTCCTGGGAATATTCGTGGTCCTGCGTGCCAATGGGCTGGTCCCAAAGGCGTTGCGTTTCAGGAAGTACAAGCCGTTCATGCGGACAGCCTATGCTCTCTATATGACTGCAACGTTGTTGGGCGTGCTCGTTTATACATTGGCATTTATACTCGGTATTTAAGTCGTCGATTTTTACTGGTAATCGGAGAAAATAATCATCATGCCCCGCGTTGCCCTGGTTTATCCCTATTTCCGTACCAAGTCCCCCAATGAACTTTTATTTCCGCCGCTTGGCGCTGCCAGCCTGGCCAGCCAGCTTCACCTGCTTGGGATCGAAACGAGGATCTTCGATTGCACCTTCGATACCTTCGAAGGTGTCGGTAAAAAACTGGGATCCTACCAGCCGGATATTGTGGGTGTCTACTCGATGGTGACCTTGAGCCGGAACACTTTCCGGATCGCGGAGATGGTCCGCAGCATCCTTCCGGAATGCCTCCTGGTGGCTGGCGGACCTCTGCCCACCCTCTATCCTGAACAATATTGTGAAGCCTTCGATGTGGTTTTCAGGGGGGAAGCCGACCTGAGTTTTCCCCGTTTTTGCCAGGATCTATTTCGATCGAAAAGTTTCCCCGCTGCAGTTGATGGATTTACCCCTCGAGGAATATGCCGGGCTGTACATCCAACGCGATGAATTAAAGATCGAAAACCCCATGGTCCACTATCGTGAAAAAGAACTTGAGTCGTTCCCGCTTCCCTACCGGGATGACTTCGATCATCCGGCATATCAAAAGGTGTGGCAGGAACATGGATGGCTCGAAAACCACTTCCATCATCACAACCTTTGGCTGCCCGTTCAGTTGTGATTTTTGCTCCCGCCCGGTCTTTGGCAATCTGTTTCGCCGCCGGAACCTCGATTCGGTTTTCGACGAGATCGGGCAGATCCGCCAGCTGGGGTATGACAGCCTGTGGATCGCCGACGATAACTTCACCCTGGACCTTGAATTCCTGCAGGAATTCTGCCGCCGTATTGCCGGTCGGGATATTACCTGGAGCTGCCTCTCGCGCGTTACGGGGATCGATGAAGAGATAACCAGGTTGATGAAGGCATCCGGCTGCCGGAGGGTTTACCTGGGCCTGGAGACCGGCAACCAGGATACTCTCACCTTGATGAAGAAAAGAGCGACCGTGGAAGAAGGGAAAAACGCGGTCCGGCTTTTCCATCAGGCCGGTATCGAAGTGGCTGCCTTTTTTATTGTCGGCTACCCGGGCGAAACCCTTCCATCCATCGAGGATACCTTCCGTTTTGCGTTGGAACTCCCCCTGGACTCCATCTCTTTCAATGTGCCTTACCCGCTTCCCGGATCCCAGTTGTTCGAACGGGTGAGCAAAGTGGATAAAAGCAAGGATTGGAACGTGGAGAATGAAGTCACATTCCTGTACGAATCAGAGTTCGATCCCGAATGGCTGGCACGCAGGATCGGTGAGACGATGCAGGCATTTGCTGACAAGAAATAAAACCTTTGATATTCCCCCGCCGTTAAATCAATTCATTTTAATAGTCTGAAGATCGCATCGGTGGGTTTTTCGAAGATCGGTAATATCACGCGGGCCAGTTTTCCCATTCTCTTTTTAATCTGCGAACTGGGCATGTCCTTTCATGATCCCGAACCACATCTTGGTCTCGGAGAAATCCGCGTCGAAAATGAGCACATGGCTTCCGAACGGGCTCTCGTCCGGATGCCAGTCCCGGTTGATCCGGTCTTTCGTCCTTCGGTAAAGGTCGGTCCCCGGCAGGGGATAGGGCATGCTGAGACCCAGGTAGTCCAGGGGTAATGACGTGGCGAAATGCAGAGTTTCGAGCACGGTGTCGTCCGTATCCCCGGGGTAGCACAGGATGAAGAAAGCTCCCACCTGGAGGCCCGCCTGGTGGGCGGCATTGACCGCCCGGCGCGCCTCGTCGAGCGTGATCTTTTTATTCATGCGCTCGAGCATCTGCTCATTGCCCGATTCGATCCCGAAGAAGATCCGCGTGCAGCCGGCGGCTTTCATCTCCAGCGCGGTGGGATGATCCAGCGCATCCACCCTGCCCAGGCATTCCCAGTTGAAATGCAGGCCGCGGCGCGTGATCTCCTGGCAAACCCTCACCACCCTTTCCTTTTTCATCGTGAACACATCGTCCGCGAAGGAGATCCGGTCATATCCCAGCGCCAGCGCAGATTCGATCTCGTCCACCACATTCTCGGCTGAGCGCTCCCGGTAGGAGCCGCCAAAGACCACATTGCTGCAGAATTCGCAGCGATACGGACAGCCGCGGGTGCTCATCACCGTGGTGATCGAGTAGCCGTACTTCTTCCTGCCCTGGCGGATGTAGCTTTCGTTGGGGAGCAGGTTGCGGGCGGGGAAGGGGATGCGGTCCAGGTCCTTCACAAATTTCCGTTCAGGCGTGTAGACGAGTTTCGCCCTTGTCGGGCCAGCCCGGATCGGTCCGGTAAACGATCCCGGGGATGGCCTCCAGGTCAGCCCCATCCGCGTAGGCCTGCAGGAGTTCCAGCATGGTCTCTTCCCCCTCGCCGCGCACCACCACGTCGAAATTTTTCATGAATGGTTCGGGATCGCAGGTGGGCAGCGGCCCGCCCGCCACCAGCAGGTCGCAGTGCGGGCGCAGGCTTTCTGCGAACCAGACACATTCATCCACCATGGTCACCATGCAGTAGATACCGACCACCTCGGCCTTCACCGCCAAGTGCCTTCTCCAGGGCCTGGTTTTTCTCCAGGAATGTGCAGTCGATCAGGTTCACTTCGTGACCGGCCTTTTGCAGGCTGGCGGCAATATAGCCGAGCCCCAATGGAGGGAACCTGAAAACCGACCTGTCACGGCGGGGGACGAAAAAGGGGTAGATGAGCAGGACGGAAGTCATGCAATCCTTTCGATCATCATTTCGTAGCGTAATTTCCGCATGGAGGGCGGAAAGGTATACCCAAAACCTGCCCATGCCAGCCGGGACCCGATCAGTTCCCTGCCCCGGAATAGTTGCGCTCCCTTCACCTGGCCTAGCCTGAATGCCACCTGTCGGGCGCTGCTTTCGAACCAGGCTTCAGCGGCTGTCACTTCATCCCAGCAGCCGATCTCCTCCCCCTGTAAACTGTTCCCGGAGCTGTCCCGGTATCGATCGAAGGCGTGCGCTCCCTGCTCATTCATCATGATCACTTCGGTAATGTCGGCAGGCAGGTCGCTCACATCGATGTCCACCGTCGTCCTGCCCGTCCCCGCCTGCAGGGTATAGATCACCTTCACCTCGGCTTCCATACCCTCTTCCGAGTAGGTCGTCTTCCAATGGAACATCTTCCTCAACAGGCTTGAAATCGACGTCAATAATCCGCGGACTGCCGGGAAGCGGCGGATCACTTCAGCCAGCCAATCCTTTACCGCGTAGAAGGATTTATTCCCTACATTTTCATTCCCGCCGCGGGCGAATTTTTCGACCAGGTTCAATTTGAAATTCGCCGTGATAACCCAGGTCGAACCCTCATTCTGCCAGGTCAGCTCTGCATTCCCCGGAAAGATTGCTTGCAGCCCGCGCTTGATCACCGGGACCCCAAACCCCACCGCTTCCTCGGCGAGCTCCACACCCTGGTCCTGCAAAAGGAAACCCTTCTGCAAGCGGGCGGTTGCATAATTTTGGTCGGAGCTGGGATCGCCAAAGCTCAGGGTGATTCCTGTTAAGATAGGAATGATGAGTCTCATGGAATAAGGTTTTCTTTTCCTTTGTGGGGGAATTTATACCGGGATCATATCCGGTTTTGCCATGGTTCTTTTAAGACAGGTGATCGCCATCCGCCAGCCTGCGACCAGCCAGATGACTACGATTAAAGTCCGCAGGTCGTACCGGGCTGATGAGAATTCCCCGGCCAATTTTAATAACCTGTCCATTAACCCGGGCAGGCTGGGAAATAAAAGTTGGGCAAGGGATGTGTTGAAAGAAACTGAATATCAGCGGCAGCACCCACAGCGCTGCCAGGGAGAGGCGGTCCAGCTCGTTGGTGCAAACCAGGATCAGCACAAGCGGGAGCACCAGTACGACATTCGTCTCAGCCACCCAGGCCCGGCACAGGATAAAAGACCATGATCAAGGCAGCGCTCTTCTTGACCAGGTCATTGAAATTCTTTACCCTCCCTTTAATAACAATACATGGCAATCACCAAAGCCGGCACCCATAACCACCCCAGGAACCATAATTGTCCAGGCAGCGCGATAGGACCAGTTTGTGTACTCCAGGAATGTCATGAAAGACATTGCTCGCCCCCACCGTAAAATGAAAATCCCAATGCTGCAGGATCGGTGCTGGGACTCCATCCAAAGATGACGAACGGAACCACGCAGAATAAAAGCACGCCTGCGCTGAAAATGGCGAAATAGTACAAAGTTTTTTTGATGGATATTCCCGCCAGGTAAACAAAGATCACCGCCAGGACCGGGAGCGGAGTGGGTTTGAAAGCGATCGCCAGCGCAAGCAGGATCGCCGGTACGGCGATTTTCCCTTCGCTCAATTGAAGCAGGGAGTAAAGGGACAGCAGCGCCACGATGGAATCGAATTGTCCCCACGCTGACGACATCAAGAGCAGGAATGGATTGAACAGCAGGAATATCCATGCCCTGTGGACGGTTTTTTCCTGGACACCCAGTCCATGTAATATCGAAACGACCAGGTAGGCAAGACAAATGTTTGCCGCGATGACCGGGAGTTTGATGGCCAGGTTGTAAAAGAGAAAGTTCGGGATGAAATGATAGGTGACCAGGTAAATCAACCCCAGAACCATTGCCCAGGGGGGGAAGTATCCCAGCGTGGTGATCCCCTTGAAACTGCTGTTATGGAAAACTGCGCTGAGGTCCTGCGCAATATAAGGATTCTGACCGGTGCCCACCAGATACCGGTAGCCATGAAAATCCGCATGTCGTAGGCATGCCCAAGGAACAGGGCCAGGCTGACCTGTAAAATGATGCTGGAAGCAAGTAACAACAGGTCGGATTTCGCCATCCGTTTATGAAGGTGGATATCCACTGCGGGTCTGGCTGGTTGAACCATGTTTCAGGCTTTTACTTTGCGGCTCTGCAGGACCGATAAATACATGACGAACCCGTAGCTCAACGTGAAAGGGACCAGGATCAGCAGGATGGTATAGTTTGTTTGCCGGATGGCGGACCAGGTTGCCCATAATCCCAAGCAGTACCAGGATCAATTCGCTGATCCAAATGATGTCCACCGGTACCTGGTATTTCTTCTTTTGCCAATCCTGCTTGTTTTGAAGGGCTGCATATTTTGGAGTCCGGGTGAATTCCCAGGCACGGTTGGTGAATAAAGCTTTGACGGCCTCGCGCAGGTTGCTGAGACTGATTCCAAGGCTGAGCATGACCAGCACCAGCAGGCTCGCCAGGTTTTTCAGCAGGGAAAGCTTCTGGACCTTCAAAGTGGAAAGCAGGGATACCCAGGGCGCCAGCGTGCACAGGATGATCAGGGGGAAAAGGGTTGCCCACACCACGTTTTGGAGGGCAGGGATGCTGATGATTCCCGGGAGCAGTGCGGTTCCTGCAGTGGGATTTAATGCGGACACCCCGCTTATTCCCGGGATATGCACTCCCAGCAGCACATCCAAACAGCTTATTACGAATGAGAAGACCATCAAGGGATGGATGATATATCCGGTGAGATGGATGAAAGCCTGCAGGCGTTGCTTGAGCTCGATTTTGCGGTCCTTGAGCAGCCCCGGGAGGATATTCCTGGCGTTCCGCAAAGACCCGCATGCCCAGCGGCCCTGCTGCTTTTTAAAGCTCGGGACGGTGGGTGGGATCTCGCCCGGGCATTGAAGATCCCTCAGGTATAAGATCCGGTACCCGAGGATCTGCATCCGGTAGCTCAGATCAAGGTCTTCCGCAAGCGTATCCGCAAACCACCCGCCGGCTTCCAGGACAGCTTTTGTCCGCAGCACGCCCCCGCTGCCGTTGAAGTTTTGAAAGAGCCCGGCTGCGTATCTGCCCGGTTGTTCAACCAGGAAGTGGACATCGATCGCATGGCTGATCGCCTGGGTGAGCAGGTTGAAATCGCGGTTCAGGTAAGTCCATCGGCATTGGACGATCGCCAGTCCTCTGTCATGGTCTAAAAAGGGAATGGTGCGCAGAAGAAAATCAGCCGGCGGGATGAAGTCGGCATCGAAAATGACGATGAAATCTTCGCTTGTGCTGGTCAGCGCGAATTGAAGGGCGCCCGCCTTGAACCCGCTCCGGTTTTGACGCCGCTGAACTAAAATATGAAAATCTTTCTCCTGGTATTCCGCAGCAACCCTGTCGACTTCCAAAACGGTGTCATCATCAGAATCGTCGAGGATCAATATTCTTACCTTGTCGCTCCCATATGCTTCCGCCATCTCCGTGCAGGCGGAGACCAGCCTGCGGATCACATAGCTTTCGTTATAAACCGGCAGTTGAATGCACACGGTTGGTCGTGGATTGGAGAATTCCGGTAGTGCCGGCGCTTTGTACTTCCTGGCTGAATTCAACAGGTAATAATGATTAAATCCATACAGGAAAAAAAGCAGGGTAAGGATCAGTGAAAGGATGAAAAAAAGTGCCTGTAGGTACATCCTGCCTCAATTCAACTTTACCTGCATTATTGTAAAAATGCGGATATTTCAGACTCGCGTAGATTTATGTCCGCCGCCGCAAGGTTTTCAGCCTGGTGCTGCGCATCGAACGACATGGGGATGGTAATGACGCGCGGCTGGCGCACCAGCCACGCCAGCGCGATTTGCTGGGTGGAAACCCCCCGTTGTTTTGCCAGCTCTTGTAAAGGTCGATCCCCCCGGATAAACCTACGCTTCACCGGTGAATAAGCCGTCAGCAGGATGTCATTTTCCTGGCAGTAAGCCAGCACTCCATTCTGCTCACAGGAGCGGTCAGGCAGGCTGTAAGATACCTGGTTCGTAAGCAGCCCGGTTTCGGACAACGCGGCAGCTTCCTTGAGAAGTTTGAGGTCAAAATTACTCACCCCCAGGTGCCTGACCTTGCCATCTTTGACAAGTTTGTTGAGTGCCCGGAAGGCTTCTTTCAGGTTCATCCCCCTCGCTGGCCAGTGGATCAGGTACAGGTCTACATATTCCATGCCCAGCCGGCGCAGGCTGTTCTCGCAGGAACGCAGGACGTCTTCATAAGCCAAATGCTCCGGGCTCACCTTGGAAGTGATGAACAACGCCTCTCGCTCCACACTGGATGTGCGGGTGGCTCGCCCGATCAATTCTTCCGCATGGCCGGCAGCATAGGCTTCAGCGGTATCGATATGGGTGTACCCCAGGTCCAGCGCTGAATTCAGGGCAGCCAGTGAAAATTCGTCCAGGGCAGGCTCGGGGCTGTTCTCGCCCCCGATCTTCCAGGTCCCAAATCCAATTTTTGGGATCCTCAAATTATGAAGGCTCTCGTATTTCATCGGTAAAATTATAGCATCTTGTTGACGCAAGATTTGATACAATAAATATATATGTCAGGAGGAGGAAATATGATGCATGCTTCCATGCCCCTGGTAATCGACACGCACGATCTGACCAAAGCCTACAAAACTGCCACGGTTCTCAAGTCGTTGAACCTGCATGTCCAGCATAATTCCATTTTTGGTTTCCTGGGACCCAATGGTGCAGGTAAAACCACCACCATCAAGCTCTTGCTCGGCTTGATCCGCCCTTCAGCAGGCAGCGCCACCGTATTCGGGCTGGATACGATCAACCAGAGCATCGATATTCGTGCCCGCGTTGGCTATCTTCCGCAGGAACCCCATT
Organism: uncultured Chloroflexia bacterium; assembly: GCA_963830585.1. GTDB lineage: Bacteria > Chloroflexota > Anaerolineae > Anaerolineales > Villigracilaceae > UBA877. The sequence continues at coordinate 422,224 of CAWHNA010000001.1, forward strand.
TCTATGAATACATGACCGCCCGCCAGACCCTGCGCTTCACCGCCAGGTTTTTCTTCAAGGGACCCGCACAAAAAATCGAAGACCGGGTGGAGGAGATGCTTCACCTGGTTGACCTGGCCGAAAAAGCTGACCGCCCCTTGAAAACATTTTCGGGTGGGGAAAGGCAGCGCCTGGGGATCGCCCAGGCCCAGGTCAACTACCCGGACCTGCTCATCCTGGATGAGCCGGCTGCATCGCTCGATCCGATCGGACGCCGTGACGTGCTGGAAGTGATGTCCAAGTTGCGGAAGTACACCACGGTTTTTTACTCCACCCACATCCTGGACGACGTCCAGCGCGTAAGCGATACCGTGGTGATCTTGAATAAAGGGCAGCTGGTGGCGGAGGGGCCGATCGACGAATTGCTCGCCGGAAGTGAGGGAGTGATTTACCTGGTCAGCTTGAAGGGGGACACCGGAGCGGTACTTAATCAGGTCCAGTCTCAGCCGTGGGTCAGTGGGATCAAGACCGGCGAACATGGCGGTGAAACCACCTGGCAGGTTAGTGTGACTGACCCGCAGGCCGCTGAAATGCAACTGCTCAAGCTGCTGGTCAATTCCCCGGTGGTGGTGACCGAATTCCGCCGCAAGCGCTATGAACTGGAAGATATCTTCATCCAGGTCATCGAAGGAGGTCATGATGTCCGGAAATAGTGATTTCGAACTGGTGAACGAGCGCGGTTGGCGTCGGGGGCTCAATAACCTGCTCGGTAACGAGTTTTCCCGCTGGTGGAAGACCAGGATGTGGTGGGTGCAGTGCCTGATCTGGGGAGCTGTGATCGGGTTCCTGCTGGTTGGCGTGTTGTTTAGTTCGCCGGATTATAAACTTGAGGACGGGTTGATGATCTATGCTGTTTTCGCCGGGATGTTTCCCGCCGTTGCAGTGATTATCAGCATGATGGGTGTCCTGGTGGGGGAGAAGAAGGATGGGACGGCAGCCTGGGTGATGTCCAAACCGGTCTCCCGCCCGGCCTTCATCCTTTCCAAGCTGCTTGCCTACAGCCTGGGAGTGCTGGCTACCATGGTGGTATTGCCCGGCCTGGTCGCCTATGTCATCTTCTTTATCCGCATCCAGGCTCCGCTGGATCCATTGCGATTCCTGGCAGCACTGGGAGTTATCTTTCTCAACCTTCTTTTCTACCTGACCTTGACGCTCATGCTGGGAGCTCTTTTCAACAACCGCGGCCCGGTCATTGGCATTGGCCTGGCATTTCTGTTTCTCCAGCAGTACCTGGTCGGGTTGCTGCCGGCGCTGCGTTACGTGATCCCCTGGACCCTGGTCGTTCCGCTGAATAACGAGACCAACGCCATCGTTCCTTCCCTGTTGTCCGGTCAGCCGATCTATTCGATCATCCCCTTGTTGGCAGTGGCAGCGGAGTGTGTCCTCTTCGTCCTGGTTGCCGTCCTGCGTTTCAACCGCGAAGAATTCTAGGAATTTTATCGCTGACGAAAATTTCCTCCACCAGCATATTACGTTGGGTGATTTTTAATTCTGTCCACGCAGGGGGTCGAATATTAAATAATATTTATTGAATTGTTGACAGGGGTACTTAAACGGAATAATCTATAGTAGGAGAAAAACAATTCGCGGGAGGAGCATAAATATGGATAGCAGGCAGGTCACTGCAAGCGGTTGGGGTGAACGGCTCATTCTGATTTTTCTTTTCATAATCATCGGATCGCTGGTTATGATCGTTTTCAGTCCCTTGAGACCGGTGCTCGCATGGGGCGCGGACTATCTGGGCAGGATCGGTTTGATAGCCTTGCTGTTGATCGCCGCAGGGTTGCTGCGGAAAAGCGCGCACTTTAGCCGCTATCTTCCTGTCTCGATTGGTCTTTTGATCCTGGCAATTGCGGTCTCTCTTGACTGGATATTCGCAAGATACTTGATGGATTCTCTGGGTGTCGCTGGGACCTCTCCTGCCAGTTTTGCATTTTTGAAGTTGAATGAAGGCTTTGTAGTGGTCGGCATGGTTATTTTCTTAACCCTGATGACTGGAGGCAGCCTGGGCTCGATTTACATACAGAAGGGTAACCTTAAGCTGGGACTGATGATCGGTGTTATTGCTCTTCTTGTTTGTATTGCAGGTTCCATCCCCATGGCAGGCCTGATGTTCAATTCAGGAGACCTGTCTTTGACAAGGGTCCTCTCCTGGATTCCCTGGATATTGATCTCGGTCCTGGCAAACGCTGCCCAGGAAGAGCTTTTATTCCGAGGCTTGTTTTTAAGGAAGCTGCAGCCTTTCCTCGGCAGGCTTCTTTCCAATCTGCTGATTGTCTTTGTATTCACCCTCCTCCATAAAGGGGTGACCTATTCTTCCAATGATTACATATTTCTCGCGATCCTCATCCCACTGGGTGTGGCGTGGGGCTACATAACGCAAAAAACGGATGGCATCTGGGGCTCGATCTTGTTCCATGCCGGGACGGATATCCCCATTTTCCTGGGCATTTTTTCAGGGATGATGTGACCTTGAACGCCATCATTGATATTTCCGTCTTCGTGATCGCCAACCTGACCAACCTGCTGCTGGCGCTAATGTTTCTGTTCCGGGGGCGCGGCAGGGCAAAGACCGGGAGCTGGTTCGGCTGGGCCGCGGTCATACTTGGGATCCCGCTTTTGGCTGCAGCCATCCTGAATGCCTCTGCCGGGCGGCCTTGGTGGTCCTATGTCCTGCCAGGGTTGCTGATTCTTTACGACCTGGTCGAGTTCATCCTGGATTATCTTTTAAAATTTGACTTCCGCCGTTCCCGCTGGCTGGGACCGTATCTGGGCTTGTATTACCTTGCCCTGATGGGCATGATCGGGTACGCCTTCGCGGTTGGCAAGCCTTTTGGTTTTGTCACCCTGCTGACATATTTTATCAACCTGGCAGCCACTGCCTGGTCATTTGCACGCGTCCAACACGGATAAGGAGTACATCGTGGCTAAAACCATCCTCATATTGAAAGGCAGCCCTCGCGAAAAAGGGAACAGCGCAGTCCTGGCCGGTCGCGCCGCCGCAGGCGCATTGGAAGCCGGGGCGCAGGTTGAAAGCATCTACCTGCACGGGCTGGATATCCGTGCTTGCGATGCCTGCGAATTGTGCACCGACGGTGAATGCGTCATCGAAGATGACATGCAGCCGCTCTACCCCAAGCTGGCCGCTGCGGATGCCATCCTGCTTGCGTCTCCCATTTACTGGTTCACGATCACTGCCCAGCTTAAATTATGCATCGACCGCTGGTATGGGTTCCAGGGTCATAAATGGGCGGAAGTCAGCCATAAACAGTTCGGCTTCATCCTCACCTACGGCGACACCGATCTCTATACCTCCGGCGCCATTAATGCCATCCACACTTATGAAACCATGTGCCGCTTTCTGAAAAGTGAGATTGTCGGCATCGTCCACGGCTCGTTGGATGCTCTCGGAGAAGCTGAACAGCACCCCGAGTTAATGAAGCAGGCTTACGACCTGGGGAAACTCCTGGCCTCGTCAGCGCAGGGTTAATACCGGTAAAAATTCATCTCAACGTCGGTCTGCCTCTCGAACCGGTTGCCGATCCCGGAGAGTCTAAAACGCTGGTTGCCCACTTTCTGGACGCTCGGAATCCACTATTTCCACCCTGGCAGCAAAACTTATCGTACCCCTCTAAGGAAAGTTCCCTTAGTCAACGATAAACAGCTTCGCCCCCGTGCTGGTCGAAGACCGGTGCGGGTTGACGTCGTTGGCAACCTGGTAGCTCATCCCCGTTTTCAACAGGAATTTTCGTCCGTCGCTTAATTCGGTCTCCAGCTCGCCCTCCAGCACCAGCAGCACGTGCCCGCGCTTGCACCAGTGGTCTGCCAGGTAGCCGGGGGTATATTCCACCATGCGCACCCGGATGTTGCCGATTTCAAGCGTGCGCCAAAGCGCCTTGCCGGTCGTTCCCGGGTGCTCAGTGGTGGGCACGCTGCTCCAATCCATGGTTCCAAAAGGGACGTCTTGAATGTTCATCTGAAATCTCCTGCTTGATTATATCCCTGCAATCCGCTGGCATATCCGACATTAGTGCAAAGTGTCAGCCCTGCGTGGTAAAATAAATTGTATCTCATCAAATACATCTTATTAAACATTAATTCCTTGCGGAGGCTAATTATGAACGTTGGCAGAAGAATGTCCCACCCGGTGATCACGGTTCAGCCCGAACTCCAGATCACCAAGGCCCATGAATTGATGGCTCACGAAAAGATCGGGCAGATACCCGTCGTCAAGAATGGCAAGTTGGTTGGTATCGTTTCAAAAAATGACATCTCCAAGGCCTACCCTTCTTCCGTGACTTCCCTGGCTGTTTGGGAAATTGCCTCCCTGCTTGAAAAGATCAAGGTCAAGGATGTCATGGTCAAGACTGTCCGCACAGTACAGGAGGAAACTCTGATTGAAGAGGCTGCCCGGATCATGGTGGATAACGTGATCAGCTCCCTGCCGGTCATGCGTGGAAAAGAACTGGTTGGAATTATTACCGAAACAGATCTTTTTAACATCATGTTGGAAATGCTGGGAGCGCGCCGACCCGGGGTTCACTTTAGCGTCGTGATTCCCACCCAAGCCTGGTCAGATCGCCAAAATTTCAAAAGCGATTTATGATAAGGGCGGCGACATCACTGCCCTGAGCACCTTTGAAGGCGATTCAAGCTCGACCTCCATGTTAAGCATCAAGGTTAACGGGATCGAGGAGAAAGCGCTTCAAAAGCTGATCAAGCCGTTGGTGATCAGCCTTATGGAAATCGGCACGAACTAGAAGACCTTTCCCGATATCAATATCATCCGTAAGACAGCCAGCCAAATGGCTCGCTGAATTACGGATGATTTAATGTTATAAACTGTTTGTTCCCGTGTGGAATTCCCATAACTTGGTTATATGAAGAGAATGCAGGACACGCTTTACCAAATGATCCGGATTTGAAGGAATACAGGCTTGTATGTTGGGAGTACACAAATGAGTGATGAAAATAAGCATCAAACTGATGGGACCGGTTCGCCTCAAGCTGCCCATCCGATCAGCACCCTTGAACGTCGCGAGATTCAAACTCCCATATTGGTGCGCGTCATTGCCGGGTTCGCCCGTGAGGTTGGGGTTGAAAAAGCCATGCAGGTGGCCTCGGCTGCGGTCCAGGCGGACGCCAGGCAGGCGGCGAAAACCCTGGTCTCTCGGTTTGGCGGCAATGGAATTGAGCAGCTCCTGCAGGTGGTGACTCAAGTTTGGGCGGAAGAGGATGCGTTGCTCTACACGATCCTGGAACAAACCAGCCAAAAGTTGAGTTTCGATGTCACCCGCTGCCGATACATGGAGATGTATGCGCGCCTGGGGATAAAAGAATATGGCTTCTGCCTTTCCTGCAACCGGGACGAAGCTTTTATCAACGAGTTCAACCCTCGCCTGAAACTGGTCCGCACCTGCACCATCATGCAGGGCGCCCCGCTTTGTGATTTTCGAATCACCCTGGAAAATCCGACGGAATAGAAGCGGGGTAGGGGACTTCTCTTATACCAAGTGCACGTTTCTCCAGGCTGCGTTTCACCTTCGTCTGCTAGCCGCCTCTAAACTGGACGAATCATATATAATCAAATCGGGGTTGTTTTATGGGTAGTGGAAAATGAATTGACCTTGGATTTACCGAAAGCCGTGCAGGGTCGAAGTGACCTTGATATTTTGGAGACCACCGGATGATCTCGAGAATTTCCCGCAGATTAAACGATACCGATCCTTCGCTCCTCTTCCTTTTCGTGGCTATTTTGATCGGGGGAACCATCCGCCTGTATGGCGTTCTTCGATCCAGTTTCCCGATAAATGACGGCGGGCTGTTTTATACGATGATAAAAGATTTGGCGGCTAACGGTTATCGCCTGCCGGTGACCACCAGCTACAATCACCTCGACCTGCCTTTCGCCTATCCCCCGTTGATGTTGTATCTTACCGGCTTCCTGGCTGACCTGACCCACTGGGGGCTGTTAAATATCATCAGGATCCTCCCGGCTGTTTTTACTGTCCTCGCCATCCCGGCTTTCTATTTGCTTGCCAGTGTCCTGGTAAAAAACAAGCTCCAGGTTGTTTTTGCCACGTACATATTCGCCTTGATCCCGGCTTCCTTCGATTGGTTGATCATGGGCGGCGGTCTCACCAGGTCGCCTGCTTTCTTTTTTGCCCTGATATCTCTGTATTTTATTTACAGGTTGTATACGGAAAACCGTCGACAGGACATAATATGGGTGACCCTATTTTCCTCGTTGACGATCCTTTCCCACCCTGAGACCGCCCTGCATACTGCCGCCAGTGCGGTGGTATTTTTCTTGTTCTTTGGCAGGAACCGGAAGGGACTATTAAAATCTCTTCTCATTTCTGGATTGATAATCTTGGTCACCGCGCCCTGGTGGGCGACTGTTTTAATTCACAACGGCATTTCCCCCTTCATCGCCGCTGGAAAAACCGGCTGCTTACAGGATTGTTGGGCTCCTGCAATTATTCCAATCCGGTATTACCCATGAACTGATCCTGCAAACGATCGGGACCCTGGCACTGTTCGGATTATTCTGGCATATCGCCGAGCGAAAATATTTCGTGCCGGTTTGGGCGTTGGTGATCTTTGTTTCGGAACCCAGGAGTTCCCCACTTTATTTAAGTCCCTGCGTGGCAATTCTCGCCGCTACCGCGTTGGTCGGGATCCTGCAGTTATTCAATCGGATATCCGCTCGTTCACAGGCGCAGGGGGACGAGCCGCATCCCTTGTCGGGCAGGGTATCCAGGGCGTTATTTTTACTGCTGTCGGTTCTATGGATATTTTCTTCCCTGGCGGTCGTGTTTGCGTTGCTTAATTCAACGGTCCTTACCAACGCGGATATTACTGCATTTGAATGGATAAAAACCAATACAAGCAGTCAGAGTAAATTCCTGGTGCTTGACCGGGGTGTCTCCATTCAACGACCCTGCTTCGGAATGGTTTCCCGCTTTAACCGGGCGTACCAGCCTCGCTACAGTGCAGGGATACGAATGGGATGGTAATCATTCATTCAAATTGGTCCAATTGGAATCAATTAGTGTAATGTCATGTCTGGATCAGACTTTTCAGTGTATTGTAAATTGGGCTGATAAAAACCATTTTGTAATTGATTATCTCTTTATCCATAATCCAATTATTCAAGGGGAGGCACAGACGGGGGTGCCCTTGGCTACTGCATTTGGGGATTTATCTGTGTCTCAAGGGTACACTGAACTCGCTTATCAAAATATTGCTGTTTCGATTTATAAAGTTAAATAAATACTCTTCCGAGGGTTAAAAACTCCTGGCTGATCGATCCAGCCAGGAGTTTTTACTTTTTCGGAATGACTAGGCCTTGGCAGCCGGGACCTCTTCCGGTTTGACCACTTCGAGTGCCTTCATTTCCCGGTATGTCAGCGTCCACACATTGGATGTGTAGATCAGGTATCCGCCGCTGATCAACGTCAATGGGGTGAATAGGATCAGGAAGAAAAACGGCAGGGCGATCACGACTCCAATGATCCACGCCAAGGGTCCGCTGGCAAAAATGCTGGTGATGCCCAGTGCTATCGCTCCGGGGATGGCTGCCACGATTACCGCTGGCAGGAGAAGGACCACGTATGCCGGGATCAGCAGGAAGAACAGGATTACTCCCACAATCCCAAAGCCAATTCCGATGCCTATCATCACCAGCCACATCAGGGCGGCGCTCTTCCAGTTACCTTTGAACATGGCCCAGCCGAGCCGGAAAGATTCGCCGATACCGGCTCCTTCCAGGGCAGCCGCCCGAATAAAGAATTGACGCAGCAGCCCGAGCAGGACCATCAGGATGACGAAGGCAAAGATGAACAGGAACGCGCAGCCGATGGCGGCGATCATCCCACCGACAGCCAGTGCATTGCTGCCGTTGGTAACGCTCAGGAAGCCCAGCACACCCAGGCTGACCAATAGACCGACGACGAGGAAGACCGGCAGGTTGATTACCAGGTCGATCACCCACATGCGGAAGGCGCGCCTGTTCCAGCCCATCTTCCACCCCTGCCTGAATCCCACTTTTGTGCCGGTCTTTTCATATTCATCCACCATGCGGATGACCGCCGTCTCGGTGGGGTAGCGGATGAGCGATGTCACGGCGATGATGATCAAAATGAAGAGCAGGAATGCCACGCCGATCCAGATGAATGTGCCCACATACCGTTCGGGATGGGTAAACACAGGGTTAATGTTCTGGTTGAACCAGTTGGATAGATCGTTCCAAAACGGGCTGAGATTGGTGGGATTATTGCCATTGCTCCCGGTGCTCCTGCCGAACTGGTAGCTGGAACCGCTGTTCCCTCCGCTGCCGCCTGCACCCGTGATTGCCAGCAGGAAGCCGAAGATCCATAGGATGCGGTAATTCCACAGGTTGTGCCACGAACGTTTGAGGATATTTCCAATGTTGATCATGATATTTTCTCCTTGTCCAATGCTGCTCTCGGCGGCGTTCGCGAGCACCCCTTGGGGGCCCTGCCGCCGGGGAAAACCGGGAAAACATTTTTGAATATTGTGCTCTCGGCGGCGTCCTCGCCGCCGGGGATAGCTGGAAAAACTATTATTAATGGGAATATAGATTAATTCGCATTAATCATGTTTTTCGACTGCCGGTTGCGCCGCAGCCACCAGGCGCCCAGCCAGGCCCAGTAGAGCAGGACGATGCCTGCCTGCCAGACGAATCCGATAAAAAAGTTGCTGACCGAAACGCTTACGTTGTTCAGCAGCGACAGGGCTGGTTGTGCCAGGAGCTGCCCTCCGAACACGGTCGCCGCCGCGCCCAGCCACGCGGACTCCTGCCCGCTTCCCAGCCACCCGGAAGCGCTGCCCAGCAAACCGGTAAAATTCGCAGCTGTCACCAGGTCGGTCAGGGTGAAAACCGTCTGGATGAATACCCAGCCCATCAGTAATCCCGCCGGGACAAGCCACCAGGCCGGGGACATGGACCTGGGCTGGCGGTTGGGTTGCGACCGGCGCGGCAGGCTCAGGGTCAGTTGCGCTATGAAGCGCTCTGCGGATGGTGCCTCCACGCTTGTGTCGGCTCGTAACCTCTCCGAGACCAGGCGCAGTTCCCCGAGTTCCTCTTTGACATTCTGCGCAGGACTCAAGGTGGGTCTCCATTTCCCGCAGGCGGCGTCCTTGTAGTTCGCCATCCAGGTATGCATTCAGCAGGGCACGCATCTCTTCATGCATGGTTGATCTCCATAATTTCCATTTCACTGGTAAGCACTTCCCGCAGCCGGTTCCGGGCGTAATTCAGGCGGGACATGACCGTTCCGACCGGCACATCCAGCACCCCGGAAATTTCCCGGTACGAGAGCCCGCCGAACTCCCTCAGCACCAGCACCGCCCGGGCTGCCTCTGGCAGGGACTTCACGGCTTGCCGGAGTGAGGCTGCCTGTTCTTTTTCGATCAACGCCGCTTCCGGTCCTGTTGCCTGGTCTGGCATCCTGCCCGCCTGCTCGTCTTCGAGCGTCTCTTCCGGCTTGTGCCGCAGGACGTCCAGTGCCGCGTTGATCGCGATCCGGTATAACCAGTTCCGCAGGCTGCCCCTGGGTTGGAAGGACGGCAGGTTCACCCAGGCCCGCATGAAGGCTTCCTGGGCGGCGTCTTCCGCCAGTCCGGTGTCCCCGCACATGCGGGTTACCACCAGGACTACTCCCTGGTAGTGGCGGCGGACCAGTTCACCGAAGGCGTTGCGGTCACCGTGCTGGGCCTGTTCGATCAGGCCGGTTTCTGTGTCCGCTGTTTGGGGTTGTGCCACCAGTCATCCTTTTTGAGTTGCTTGCGGTCTTCATATATATAACGAAGGATAGTGTCATTTTATTCGGAATGGGTATCTGTGCCCAAGGGACATACGTTGTTCCCTGGATTTCGTTCTTTGGATGACCATTGGATCCTGGTTATTTTTACCTCCACATTTCGAATATTCAGGGATTGATGCGTGCCATCCCGTATACAATTCAGGTTGAAAGTGTTTTAATGGGTATATCCTCATCTTTAAACGGAGAAGCAATGAATCCCTTCCTCGCTCTGATCATCACCTTTGCTGTGGCACTTGATCGAATTGCGCGTGCTGGATTTCGCCGCCCACCGCGGCTGGATCGAATCCCGCCTGAGCCGCAAGCTCATCCACATCCTCACCGGTCCGTTGTTCGTCCTGTGCTGGCTGCTCTTCCCGGACCTCTGGTATTCACGCTGGCTGGCGGCGCTGGTCCCCTTTGCCATCACCGTCCAGTTCGCCCTGATCGGACTGGGTATCATGAAGGATGAGGCCTCCGTCAAAGCCATGTCGCGCAGCGGGGACCGCCGCGAGATTTTGCGCGGTCCGCTCTTCTACGGCATTGTCTTCGTGGTCATGACCCTGGTCTATTGGAAGACTTCCCCGATCGGCATGGTTGCGCTGATGTTGATGTGCGGCGGCGACGGCCTGGCCGACATCCTGGGACGCGGCCTCCGATCCCCGAAGCTGCCCTGGAGCAAGGGCAAATCGGTGGCTGGCTCGCTGGGCATGCTCCTGGGCGGCTGGGTTTTGGCAGCCTTCATTTTGTTCATTTTTGTCGTTGCGGGCGTCTTCCCTGCGCCCTTCAGCGCATACCTGCTGCCCATCACGATCATCGCCCTGGTCGGGACGCTGGTCGAATCCCTGCCGTTCAAGGATGTGGACAATATCACCGTCACCCTGGTGGCGGTGCTGCTGGGTCAATTGATCTTCTGATCTGGATTATAAAAAAAACGTTTGGAGGTTTTTTCCCCGGTCGAGGAGCAGCCTTTGTCTCTAAATAAGTCTGCTCCTTTCATCATTATTTCCCTGCACCAACAGCCTTCAACACTCTTAGTGCCCGCAGCGTCACCCATTTGTTGGGCAGCTTCTTCTTCCCAAAATCCACCCAGGTTTTCCCCGCATAATCATATTCCAGCGCCCACCGCCCGTTTTCATCCTGTTTTTCACGGATGATCTCTACGGCGTTTGTCAGCCGCGGGTCACTGCCGTATCCCAGCGCTGTCAGTGCTTCTACGATCTGCAGCAGGTCGGTCACATAGAATATCGGGAATCCGAATTTCCACCAGTTCTGGCTGGGTTTGCCGGTCCACCCGGATGGATAAGTTGCCTCTGCCGGGTCCACGCTGAACAAAAAATCAACGCCTTGTTGGATGCCGCTTTTTATGCTGGGCGTAAGCTTTTCCTTCGGCCATTTTCCAAGCGCCAGCATCACCTTGGCTGCCCCCCATGCGCACGGCAGCTTGTTGTTCGCACCGCAGGCAAAGTTTGGCCCGCACTTGCCTGCATAATAGCGGATTACCGCATTCCGTTCACCCATTGAAGCGATCCCTTCGCCGGTGATGGTGCGTGCCATCCAGTCAAATGCTTTTTCCAGGCGCGGGTCATCGCATCCCATTTCCAGTAAAGCCCACCCTAGGTTTCCCTGCAGACAGTCTGCAGTTCCTGAGGGCGACCCTGTAACTGAAAATTGCCCGCCTTCTGTGAGGGTGTGCTCAAGAATATAGTTGCATGCCTGCGCGATCCGTTTGTCCTCTTTTACCGAAGCTCCCAACTGTGCCAGCAGGAGGATCGCCCAGACGGTGGAACGGTATTTCGGGTTGTATCCGGGGCCCGGCTCCACCCACCAGCCGTCTTTATCCATCGCATCCAAAATGGTGGCAATGGGACCCTCTCGATGCGCCCTTTTACGCGCCGCTCGATATTCCGCATCGTTTTCCGGGCATTCCAGCAGGTCGCGCAATGCCAGGTAGCGGACTTCGGGTGTTTCGGTTTCCAACACCCATGCCAGGGAATCACCTTTGAGTTGATCCTGCCAAGCCATAGTTGTTTTCTCCAATTTATATAGCTAATTTTTTATCCTTATTTTGTCCTCAATCATTTTTTCTTTTTGGTCCGTTCCTGTTTCAATGACTTGGTCGCCTCGCACCCCTGCCGAATCATTTCAAGTCCACTGGCAGCCTCCGGCGCGATTACAGCCGTGATTCGCATATTGGCTTCAAGCCGGCTATTAGCTTTGGGCACCCACTCACGTTTCCCATCGGAAATGCGGATCAGAATACATCCAGAGGGAAGTCCAAGAGAACGTACGGTGCGACCTGCAAAAGGTGCATCCGTTTGAATGGTAAAGTCCACGACCACCGGCTTTTCGAGGAGAAATTTATCTCCACCTTGTTTTAGATCTCTTTCAAGCAAAGATTCATAGATCGGCAAATTTTTCATGAATTCAGCAACTGCGTACGCGCAAAAACAAGCGATTAGCAATGGCAGCATCTGCGAATAATTGCCAGTCATTTCGATAATCAGCATGATCCCTGTAAGTGGGGCGCGCACAATGGCTGCGAAATATGCTGCCATTCCCACAACAGCAAAAACTGCAGGCGTCGGAACAATGGCAGGTGCTAGGTTGTGCGCAATCAATCCAATCGCCAGTCCAATTAAAGCACCAAGGACAAGTAATGGCGCGAAAATTCCACCTGGAGCACCTGTTCCATAACTGGTAGTGGTGAACAAAAAACGAATTAGAAAAATAAATGGTATGGCAGTGAGAAGCAGACTTCCTTGTAATGTAGATTCCGCCAAGGTATGACCACTACCAAGCATTAACGGTGAAAACCATCCAACCAGTCCTATTAATCCCCCGGTGATAGCAGCTGCAGGAAGCACAAATCGAACAGGTAATCGTGCATAAAGGTTAATCGCCGTCAGTAAACTTCGGTTGAAGAGCACACCAAAGACCCCAGTGGTCAATCCCAACAGGGCAAATATGGGCAGGGATGTCAGTGGGGGCATGGGGTAAGCGGGGACAGCAAAATAAGGAAACTGGCCCGCCCCGATTCTTGTGACAATATCTGCCACTGCTGCAGCAATAAATACTGCACCGAATACGATGGGTTGAAAATCACGCCGGACTTCCTCGAGAACAAATATCAACCCAGAAAGGGGAGCATTAAATGCGGCTGCCAGCCCTGCACCTGCCCCAGCTGATATCAGGGTCAGACGTTCCCTCGGGGATACTTTTAACCAACCAGAAATGGCATCTCCAACTGCGCTCCCCATCTGGACAGTAGGGCCTTCCCGTCCCAGCGCCATTCCACTCCCAATGGAAACAACTCCCCCAACGAACTTGATCGGCAGGACCCGTTTCCAATCGAATTTGCGGAAGCGGTGGAGAACAGCCTCCACATGCGGGATGCCGCTTCCGCTGGTTTCAGGAGCGTAGCGTTTCGCCAGCGCTACTGATATCCCTGCCCCCAGGGCACTGAACAGGATTGGAAAGACCCATCCAAACATGGGCATGGTTTGTGCCCATGCTATCAAGCCATTCCTCAAGGCATCTGCACCCGACAGGGCGACTCGGAAACCCAAGGCAACAATCCCTGCGCAGACCCCCACCAGCGCAGCTCGCGGAAAGACTCGTCGTCGCAGCTGTCGGACATCCAGGTATTCTTGTATTTCAGACTTTTCAAGGTCACTCACTTGATCGGTTGCAGGGGGGTGTACTTTTTCTACCTTCTCCTTCATTTTATAATATTCCCATCTAGATTATTCCAGGTTCGGATAAATTCCAGCCGCCCTTCGATTTCCGGCTCCGGGTATGGACTTGGGTCTTGGCGCATTGAACTCCGTCCCGGTCAGCGCGCACAGGACGGCATCCACGCCGGAAGCCACGTTCCGGGGGTTGTAGCCGCCTTCCAGCACGAAGACGATTTTTCCATCGCAGAACTGTCCCGCCAGTTCCACCAGCCGCTGGGCGTACCGGTAATATCCTCCCGAGGAGAGTCCCAGTTCCGCCAGCGGGTCGTCCCAGTGACTGTCGAACCCTGCCGACACAAACATCATCTCCGGCTTGAATCGCTCCGCTGTGGGAGTCAGCAGCTCCTCGGCGATGCGGGCAAAACCATCATCCCCGCTGCGGGCGGGCAGCGGTATGTTGACGATCCGCCCGCGCGCCAGCGGGGCATCCTCGATGAATCCGGTGCGGAACGGGTAGATGTTTTCCTGCTGTGTGGAGAAGAAAGCTGCCCGTTCTTCGTTGAAGAAAACCGCCTGCGTCCCGTTCCCGTGGTGGACGTCGAAGTCCACGATCAGCACTTTCCCGACGCCCTCGGATAGCGCCTGCTGTTGCCGCGATCGCTATATTGTTCAGCAGGCAAAAGCCCATCGCGGCTTCCGGCTCGGCATGGTGTCCCGGCGGGCGGACGATGGCAAAGGCATTTTGTGCCTCGCCTGCCAGCACGGCGTGCGTGCAGTCCAGCGTCGCTCCCGCTGCCAGGAAGGCATCCGCATAGGTGCTTGGGGTGACGAAGGTTGGCGCATAATCGGTGATCCCCGGTCCCTGCCGGCAGGCGGCTTCGAATTCCCGCAGCATCCGTTCCGAGTGGACGGCGGTCACGGATTCGCGTGGGGCGGGTTGGGGTTTTATGAAGTGGAGTGAGCCTGGCGTAGGGTTTCGCCTCCCATCCGCCCAGGTACATGAAGCGGGAAGGCGCTTCTTCATGGTCCGGGTAGACATGCCCGGGCGAGAGCACGATTGCGCAGGCGGTGGTCATTTCCCTTCCAGCAGGTCCATGTACGCGTTTTCCAGCAGGTCATTTTCCTGCACGCCCAGGCGGGTCATCAGGTCCCGCGCGATCGCCTGTCCCTCCGCGTCCGCTTGACCCGGGCGCAGCACCACTTCCAGTTCCATGAATTCCCCCAGTCCCTCCACTTCGTCCAGGTGGACGCGCGTTTGACCCACCAGGTAAAGGGTGCGCTTTTTTCGCACAACCCCGCGCACTCCCAGGGCAAGGCTCAGGGCGTTCTTCAGGCTGTCGGGGTCGCCGGTCTCGAATATCGAATAGGTGGAACGTTTGGGTCCGGAATCATTCGTTCTTTCGTAATAGACCAGTTGACCGTGGTCTGGCGCAAGCTGGCGCAATTTCAGGCGCCCCTTGGGCGTATGGAAGAACGTGTCCTCCTGCGGGATCACCTCGGCGGGGGTGTCGCTGAGCGCCTCGGCGCGCTGGCGCAGATCGGCAAAGTTGCTGGCACGTGCTTTGATTTCGATGTTTGCTGGCATGATTCAATTTTACTCCGGTTGAAAGAAAAAGTCTGAAATTTATTGCAGGTGCGCATGGGAACTGCCTTGTGTCAAAAGGGATGGATTACTTTAAATCTATAAATGTATTTACGTATATACATTGAAGATATATAATAGTGTAAGACTTTTCCTCACTCCGCCCAGAATTCAAAAATGGAGACCTCGAATATGTCGGAAGGACAACCATCGGGTAAATATGTCCTGGTCATCGACCTGGGTACCAGCGGACCGAAAGTTGGGCTGGTCGACCAGCAGGGTCGGGTGGCTTGCAGCACCTCCGCACCGGTGAAACTGATCATTCTCCCCGGCGGGGGTGTGGAACATGACCCGGCTGAGTGGTGGTCAGCCATCACTGCTGTGTTAAGCAAGTGATTCAAACCTCTCGGTGTAACTCCTCCGGCAGTAATTGCCGTCGCGGTTACCAGTCAGTGGTCGGTCACGCTGCCCGTGGATGAGCACGGCGAACCTCTGATGAACGTCATGTCATGGATGGATGGACGCGGTGCACCCTACAACCGCGCCATCGTCAGGGGATTCCCAAACGTTCAGGGTTACAAATTGAGTACCATGCTCAAATATATCCGGATCAATGGGCTGGTTCCTTCTCTCAAGGGCATTGATTCATTGGGGCATATGCTTTTTATCAAGAACGAGCGGCCGGAGATTTACCGGCGGACGTACAAGTTCTTCGAGCCCATGGATTACATCAATATGCGCCTCACGGGTAAATTCTCCGCCACGCAGAACACGAACCTTGCCACCATGATGGTGGATAACCGCCACTTGGATGCCCGGGAATACGATCCCTGGCTGGTTAAAATGGGGGGCATCGACCGCGAAAAGTTGCCCGACCTGCTTCCCATCGACGGCATTATCGGACCCCTCGCGCCCTCCGTCGCCGCTGACCTGGGTCTTTCTCCCGACACGCTGGTGGTCTGCGGCGTCAATGACAACAGCACCTCCGCGGTTGGCGCTGGCGCGATCCTCGCTGGGGATGCGGTTGCGTGCATGGGTACTTCAGGTCACCTGGCAGCTCATGTTTCCTTTAAAAAGACCGACGTGTTCAATACCATGGCGACCATGCCCAGTGGGATTAAGGGCAGGTACCTGTATTGGGCCGATCTGGCGAATAATGGCAATATTCTGGAATCCTACCTGAAGAACCTGGTCTTCTCACAGGATGGCTTTGGGACAGGCCCCGTTCCCGGGGATGTCTATGCTCGCGCCAGCCAGGTTGCCGCCGCGGTGCCGCCCGGCAGCGAAGGGATGATCTTCCTGCCCTGGTTCTATGGCATTCTTGCTCCCGGGGAGGACCCGTTTATGCGCGGCGCTTTCTTGAACCTCTCTGCCGGGACCAGCCGCGCCCATCTTACCCGCGCAGTCTTCGAGGGGCTTGCCATGAACTGGCGCTGGCTGCGCGGACCGGCTGAAAAGCTGATCGGCACTCCGTTCAAGTTTTGGCGGCTCACCGGCGGTGGCGCGCTGTCCGACGTCTGGTCGCAGATCATGGCGGACGTGGTCGGGCTTCCCATGCACCGCCAGGCCGACCCGCGCAACAACAATGTGATCGGCATGGGCCTGCTGGCTTTCCACCGCCTGGGTCTGGTCAGGTTGGAGGATATCCCTCAAATGATCAAGTTCGATCGGATCTTCGAACCGGACCCAAAGAACCGGGCTGTTTACGATCGCACGTATGCCCAGTTCATTGCCAGCAAGAACAGGCTGCGTCCGGTCTTCCACGCCTTGAATAAATAATAAAAAATGATCACGGCCCTTATAAAGGAGAAATATGGCTGACGAACAAGGATCGATTAATATTTTTGGCGATCTGCATCCCTACAATAAACTCTTCGAGGTCATTACCCGGCTGCCTGAAAAGGGCATGGCTGAAGAAGAAGTCCTGCGCCAGATCACCTACATGTCGCAGGAGGAGAACAAAAAATGGCAGGGCGGGCAATGTTCCGGCACCATGTATCACGGTGGCATGGAACATTATGCCTTCTTGAACAAGGTCTTCAGCCTGTATTCCTTTGTCAACCTCCTGCAGCGGGACCTGTGCCCGAGCGGTACCAAGTTCGAATCCGAGGTGCTCGCCATGGTGGGCAAAATGCTGCATGGTGAAGAGGTGGGCAAGGTCAATCCTGCAGACCAGGAAGCCGGCGCGATCACCTCGGGCGGCTCCGAAAGCATCTACAATGCCATGTTCGTCTATCGCGAGTGGGGCCGCGCGGTGAAGGGCATCACCGCACCGGAAGTGGTCGCTCCCATGACCATCCACCCCGCCCATGTGAAAGCCGCTCACTACCTGGGGATGAAGGTGGTGCGCGTCCCGGTCAATGCAGACTTCGAGGCCGACGTCGAGGCCATGCGCCTCAGGATCACCCCCAACACGGTCGCCCTTTTGAGTTCCGCCGGTACGTATCCCCACGGCGTGGTCGACCCGGTCAGCCAGCTTTCCGACCTGGCGCTGGAATACAAGATTGGGCTGCACGTCGATGGCTGCCTGGGAGGGTTCGTCCTGCCCTGGATCGAAAAGCTGGGATATGACGTTCCTGTGTTTGACTTCCGTCTCCCCGGGGTCACCTCCATCTCTTGCGACACGCATAAATATGGTTATTCCCTCAAGGGCACTTCGACCATTAATTTCCGCTCGAAGGACCTTGCGCCGTTACATGTTCTTTGCCCAGGAAGACTGGCCGGGCGGTTTGTATACCGCGCCCACCGTGCAGGGCAGCCGTTCGGCAGGGCTGAGCGCAGCCATGTGGGCTGCCATGGTCACCATGGGCGAAGAGGGATATCTGCAGGCCGCCAAAGCCATCATGGACACCTCGGAGAAGATCCGCCTCGGCATCGCCGGCATCCCCGAGCTGCGCATCATGGGAAAATCCACCTTCCTGGTCAGCATTACTTCCGATGTCGTCAATCCCTATTTCGTGAACGATTATATCTATTCAAAAGGTTGGCGCATGAACGGCTGCCAGGACCCGCTCGGTTTCCATTTCTGCATTACCCTGCCGCAGACCATGCCGGGCATTGCCGAGAGTTTTGTCAGGGACCTGGCGGACGGCGTCAATTTTGCCAAGGACCCGCCTTACGATGTGCCCAAAACCGGTTACCTGTATGGATTTGGAGGCTCCACCGAGGGGCGCGAAATGCTTCGCCAGGGGATGAAGGGTTATGTGGAAGCGTGGTATGAATATGAATAGGGCTTTTGCTGGCTTTGGCAGCCGCGCACGGGAGACCGGGCTGTGAACATCCCCTTCAATAAGCAGTCCGCCGTCCCTTATTACCACCAGGTCAAGGAATCCGTGAAGGCTTTGATCGCCGGTGGTGCCTTGAAACCAGGCGAAATGCTGCCCAGCGAGTTAAGCCTGAGCGGGCAGTTGGGAATCAGCCGGTTGGTGGTCCATCGCGCTTTTCGCGAGCTCGTCACCGAAGGGTTGTTGATCCGTAAGCGGGCGGTCGGGACCTTCGTGGCACCCCTCATCAAGCGTAGTTACATGGTCACCGGGCCTCTCTTTAGCATGACCGAGAACTTGTCCGCCGATGCCCTCGAGCCTTCGAATACGATTCTGCTCCAGGAAGTGATCCCGGCGGGCGAAGAGGTCGGGAATGAACTCAAATTATCAAAAGGTGCGCAGGTGGTCCATTTACGCAACCTGCGCCTCGCCAAGCAGCTTCCTTTTGCCGTTGAGGATATGGTTTTACCGTTTGACCGCTTCCCGGCCCTGGCAAAAGTGGATTTGAATAATACCTCGGTGTACGCCACCCTTGAAAAGCTATATGACGCTCACCCCCAGGAGGCACTGGACCAGGTTACGGCTGGTTCAGCTACTGCACAGGAAGCCGGGTTGCTTGGCATCAACAAGGGTGCCCCGGTCATGCGCCTGAAACGCATCTCCACCGACCGGAACGGGCTGACGGTGGAGTACAGCCAGGTCGTCTTTCACGCTGACCGCTACCAGTTCGTTGCCCGCCTGCAGCGGACATAAAATAATCCTTCCTGGGGTTGGTGACTTAAAACTTGCTTAGCATTTAAAAACTACGGATATCACCAGGGTTCCGTAGTTCCATTCTGGCGCTCTGCTTCAAGTGGGGTGGGGGAAAATAATAGATCACTTTCAAAATTAGAACATGCGTGCTATAATAGAAATTGGTTGTGTTCTGCCTCAATTTACTCTTTCTGGTGGGAGCTTCTCATGCTGAACATTTCAACTCCTTTAGTAAGATCCGTTTCCCCCGTCCTGCCTCTTTTTCACCGCAGGCGCGGTGGTCAGCCGTTAAATCACAATGCCCTTAACCATGGGCTTTACGCCTCCAAAAATCGCACCCCACTCACGGAGATCGCTGCTGCTCTGCCGGCTTATCCGCGTTCACTCGACACGAATTCCCCAGCTGTTGCCCGGCAATTGATCCTGGGTCTTACCGGTGAAATTGGCCTGGCTTATCAAAAATTAAGAGGTGTTGAAGACAACCGCTCGATGATTGCCTGGTTTAATACTGTGGTGAGCATGGTCAGTCTCGTTGGGCGCTTGAAGGTGGATTTTGTCGAACGCTTCGTGATCGGGTCCGACCTGCACGTTGTCTCTGGAAATGCTCTGGCGCTTATTCACAATTCCTTCTGGGAAAAAGGGATCATCCCGGAGACTCATTCGTTCCGCGCAAACATTGCTAAAAGTGACTTTAATTCCCTTGCTTTGCAGGAAGCGCTCTGTCCATCTGTCTCGCGCTCCCCGTTCCCCTTCCTGACCCCCCGTCAGTGGGCCGTTCTTGAGCCGCTGGTTCCCCCAGTTGAACGCAGCGGGAGACGCGGTCGCCCATTTGCAAATCCTCGAATTTTGCTCGATGCCATTTTCTGGAAACTGGCCCACCATGCCCGCTGGCAGGACCTGCCGCCCTGTTATCCATCCATGCACACCTGTCGACGTTATTACCGCAGCTTGTTCCTCAGCGGTTGTCTCGACGACCTCCTCTCCGCCCTTTATCGTGATCTCCTCATCCGCGGGAAGGTCAGCCTCCATATCCTGGTGGAAAAGAAGGCTGTAGCCGTCTCGGAAAAAAGGGTGATAATGCGTCCTGGTTTGGAAAAGTCCTGGCAAATGCGTGCCGCCCTGCTCATCCTCCAGCAAGGCTATCTGGGCCTTCAGTTGGAACGCAGCAAAAAATTCAAGGAATACCGGCAGCGTAATGAATCCTCCCGCAGGACTTCCCGGGATAAAGAAATACAGGCTCGCGCCTCCATGGAAGAGCAGCAATTTGCGTATTCCCCCATTGATTTGGCGCACCTCGGATTAGGTCAGGAGAATCGGGGATGAACTTGCCGGGGCTTCCGGGAAAAATCGCATAAAGTTTCCCCGCCATATGGATACAGGTAAATATAAATTTACGCCCATTGATTTGGGAAATTTCGGATCGGATGAAGGCGATGAGCAACCGCCATCCCTGGAACCCGTTTCCCCTGCGCCCCCTGGAACCGCACAGGCTGTTCTTTCCCCGCCCGGTTCTTATTCCCCCGCCGTCCCGAACACCCAGTCCCACAGCGGGGAGCTCACCCCGTAGCGTGTGTTTGGACTTTTATAATGATGCGCCATGTGGTAGCGTTTGATATATTTGGCATATCCGCCGCGCATCGGGAAATGATGCTGGGCATAATGGGTCAGGTCGTAGATGAGATATCCTGCCACGTACCCTGCTGCCATCGGGTTGACCCATTGCTCCGACTTTCAATAGCACGCCCAGCACCAGGGTGAAGGACCCGTAGAAAAGCAGCCCCATCGGCACGCTGACCGGGAAGGGCATGACCAGCCGGGTCTTGTCCTGGGGTTGGGCATGATGGATGCCGTGAAAAAGGAAAAAGATCCTTTCAGCCCCTGGTGTCTTGGCCTCGTAGTGAAAAAGGAAGCGGTGCAGGCTGTACTCCGCCAGCGTCCACACCGAAGAGGCCGAAAATGAATGCGGTCGGTATGTACCAGGGGAAAGCTCCAGGTCGGGCGGTCAGGATCGCGTTTATCAGCAGGAATGCTGTCACGGGCACCCATAGAACGATGATCGTCACCGGGCTGATGTGCGTGAAAAACTCCAGGAAGTTCGACCTGAACAGGCGTATTGATTGAGGCTCTTTGCTTTTATCGATCGGGAGGTGGTTCATCTTTATCTCCTCTACATAATTCTACCAATGTTTATCCGTTTGATACTGCCATCAAATTTTATTTCGCAATGGGCAAATAACCAATAAACCCGCCCTTGGCAGCAGTTAGCCTCCTCTATATGAAAGGATATGATAAACTTTCCACGCCATGACTCCCTTCCTGCAGCTTGCCTTTGAACTGGTCGTTATTCTGTTGGCTGCCAAAGCTGCCGGATATATCAGCACCCGCCTGGGGCAGCCCTCGGTATTGGGGGAGTTGCTCATCGGTGTTCTGCTTGGTCCGTCGCTGGTCAATATTCTCGGTTTGCCCTTCATCAGCAGCAGCACTCTGGGGGGCACCATTTCCGATCTCAGCGAACTGGGGGTTTTGCTGCTCATGTTCATCGCAGGTCTCGAACTTCACCTGGGCGAGTTGACCAGTCACCGCAGGGTCTCCCTCCTCGCAAGCGTGGGCGGGCTGATCCTGTCCATCGGGCTGGGTTGGGGCGGGGGGCGATTGTTCGGGATGACTGGCACCGCTGCCCTTTTGCTCGGGCTGGCACTCGGTGCCACCAGCGTCAGCATTTCAGCCCGCACCTTGATGGAAATGGGCGTGCTGCGCAGCCGGGTGGGGTTGAGTCTGCTTGGTGCCGCGGTGGTGGACGATATCCTTTCCATTCTGGCCTTCTCGATCTTCCTGGCAGTCACCACTGGCTCGGGCGGATTTCTGGGGGTTGGTTTTGCTGGCTGGGCGCATGGCCCTTTTTCTCGTCCTGGCTACAGTCTTTCGGACTTTGGGTTCTCCCGGCGCTGGTGCGCCGGGTGGGTCGCTTATCCATCAGCCAGGGCGTGCTCGCCTTTGCCATTGTCACCTTGCTTCTTTACGGTCTGGCTTCTGAATTGGTGGGGCAGATGGCAGCTTTGATCGGTGCTTTCCTGGCTGGATTGATGTTTGCCCGTACCCCCGAAAAAGGTCAGATCGAACAGGGCATCACCTCCCTGGCATATGGGCTTTTTGTCCCGATTTTCTTCATCAATATTGGCCTGTCGATCGATTTGCACAACCTGCATATAAATGCCATCTGGTTGATCCTTGTGGTTACGCTGGCAGCCATTGCCGGAAAAATATTCGGTGCCGCAGCCGGTGCAAGGCTGGGCGGATTACCTTCCCACGAATCGTTCCAGTTGGGTGCCGGGATGGTGGCGCGCGGCGAGGTCACCCTGATCGTTGCCGCCGCGGGCAGTAAAGCGGGTCTGATTGACAGTGGAGCCTACTCTGCCATTGTTGCTGCAGTGCTGCTGACCACGCTGGTCACTCCGCCGCTGCTGCGTTTTGCATTTGAACGGCTCAAACCGAAGGCACTGGTTCCGTGGAAAAGATAGAGGAAGAGGAGAGCTGAGATGAAGATGATTCTTTTCGTCCTGAATGATCCCACAAAATTATTGGATGCTCCTGAATGCCTGGAAGGAAGCCGGCGTTAGCGGGGCTACCGTCCTCTCCAGCACCGGTATGGGGCGCATCAACCAGTCCGATGACTCTCCGCGATGACCTGCCCTTGATGCCTTCCTTGAGCGATTTTTTTGTTCAAAGCGAGGAGTTGAGCCGCACGATTTTTACGATCATCCAGGATGATTTGGTGCAACGAATTGTCATGGCGACCGAAGAGATCGTCGGCGATCTGGAAAAGCCGGGAAATGGTATCCTGATTGTCCTGCCCACCGACAGTGTTCACGGGTTTATCGAGTATGGGAAACCAGCCCCTGGTTAAGCAGATATTTCTTCCCAAGGGACATTATTTCGAAAATGGGAAGTTCGTCATTTGTCTCACAAGATAAGACGTGCTACACTTAACCAGTTTCACACGTATATCCCATAGAGTATCACGGAGGTTTTAATGAAATCTATCAACCTGGATGTACATCGGCGCAGTCATCCTGCTCTTGCTGGCTGCCTCGGGCATTTGTGTCGGAGGCTTTATCCTGCTGGGCGCTGCCGGTGGAGCACAGGGTGTGACGTGGGATTGGCACGGTGGGCATGTTGATCGGCGCCATTGCGCTGGTGGCTGGAATTATCATGATTGTTTTCGCCGCCCGCAAAACGAAAGCAGGACACCGCCCAAAACGTCACCTACAAGGTGGACCTGCCCGGGGATACCAAGATTGAGCAAATGAAATGCCGTTCCTGCGGCGGGGCATTGACTTCCGACAACATCAAAATGGTCAACGGCGCTCCCATGGTCACCTGCCCGTATTGCAATACGGTCTATCAACTGACTGAAGAACCCAAGTGGTAGTTTTGTATTTGTTTGCATTCCCGCAATAAATTTTGTAAAGGAGGAAGGGATGAAAAAACTCCGCCTGCTTGCTTCCATCGTGCTGATGTTGATGATGTTCACGATGGTCTCCAGCGTGGCGGCCCAGTCTTATTCCTTTAATTTGACCAGGGAAGTCGTCAACGTATACTGGAATAGCGACGGGACCATGGCTCTCGATTATGTTTTTACCTTCGCCAATGACCCGGGCGGACACGTGATCGACTTTGTGGATGTGGGCATGCCCAACGGGAATTTTGGAGACTTGAGTTCAGCGGGTCCTACCGCCGTGCCGGTCCCGGGAGCAACCCCCACTCCTTATCTCGGCAATTATGCCGACGTGGGCGGAAACCCGGTCAGCCTTTCCTCTGATTTCCAGGGAAATGGTCCTTATGGTTTTTCGGTGGATATGGGCGCTTACGCCATCCAGCCCGGGCAGACGGGCAGTGTCCATGTTTTCGTGGGTCAGATCACCCAGGTGCTCTACAAGGATACCAGCGACCCGACCACCTATGACAGCGGTGATTTCGCGCCCGCTTATTACACCACCGCCCATGGCAGTACCGACCTGACGGTCGTCTTCCACCTTCCGCCTGGTGTCCAGTCGCAGGAACCGCGCTACCATGCCACCCAGGGCGGCTGGCCCTGCGCCGATCAGCCTGCCGCCGGGTACGACGATCAAAACCGGATCACCTATACCTGGCAGTGCCCCACTGCGAGCGGCTGCCACCCAGTACACGTTCGGCGCCTCCTTCCCCAACCAGTATGTCCCGGCAGATGCGGTTTACACCCCGCCCCCCTTCGACATCGGCGGTTTTATCAACGGGATCATGAGCAACCTGAGCGGTTTCTGCTGTGCTGGTTTTTTCATCCTGCTGTTTGTCGGTGCGCCGATCCTGGGCGCGATCAATTCGAATAAACGCAAACTCGCCGTACCTGCCGCCCAAGATCCAGATCGAAGGTCACGGCATCAAGCGCGGGTTGACCGCGGTCGAAGCCGGCATCCTGATGGAACAACCGCTCGACAAGGTCATGACCATGATCCTGTTCGGCGTGGTAAAGAAGAACGCCGCCACGGTCGTCACCCGTGACCCGCTCAAGCTGCAACTGGCAAATCCCCTGCCGGATGGGCTGCAGGATTACGAAAAGGATTTCCTGGCGGCTTTCGCCAACGACGACCTGGCAGCCCGCCGCAAGGGTTTGCAGGAGATGACCGTCAAACTGGTCAACAGTCTTTCCGACAAAATGAAAGGTTTCAGCCGCAAGGAAACCATCGCCTATTATCAGAGCATCATGGAGCGCGCCTGGCAGCAGATCGAAGCGGCCGGCACCCCCGAGGTCAAGAGCCAGATGTACGACGAATCCCTCGAATGGACCATGCTCGACAAGAATTACGACGAGCGCACCCGCCGCGTCTTCACCGGTCCGATCTTTATCCCGATGTGGTGGGGTCGCTATGACCCCGGTTACCACCCGGTCTCGACCGGTTCGGCGTCCTCCGTCTCCATGCCGTCTTCCGGCGGCAGGTCTACTCCTGGCAGCCTGCCAGGTTCGGCATTTGCTGCCTCGGTCGTCACCGGCGTCCAGGGTTTCTCCAGCAAGGTCCTCGGTGACGTGAAGTCATTCACTTCCGGCGTCACCAACCGCACCAACCCGGTCCCGGTCGCGAAGAGCGGCGGCGGTGGTTTCTCGGGCGGCGGCGGTCATTCGTGCGCCTGCGCCTGTGCCTGTGCCGGTTGTGCCTGTGCCTGCGCCGGTGGCGGACGGTAGCTCACTGTCAGAATGATTCCAGTTGTTATTTACAGGTGCCGGATGTTGAAAAGGTTGTTCGGTCAAAAAACCTCACCCGCAAAGAAGGTTCCCGTGAGGGATCCTCAATCCGGGCTGTATCACTATCGCCGCGTCGATAACGATGAAAAAAGCCGCATCCACCTCCGTCTCGACCCCGACGGTCACGGCACTTTGATCGTCAATGCCAACCGCATCCTGCACCTTAACCCCACTGCTGCCCTGATGGCGTACTTCGCCCTGGAAGAGATCTCCGAACAGGACGCCGTCCGCCTGATCCGGCGAAAATACCACGTGAATGCCGCCCAGGCGCGCGCCGACGTGGCCACCATCCGCAGCCAGCTTGCAGAACTTGTCCGCCCGGATGGCGCCTGCCCGATCCACGAGCTGGGGCTCGAAACGGTCATGCCGTTCTCCGCCCGTCCCACCGCTCCCTACCGCCTGGACCTGGCGCTGACTTACCGCTGCAACAACGACTGCGCCCACTGTTATAACGTCCAGCATTCCTCCCCTGCAGCATTGGACCAGGGAGTCAGGGGCTCATACGGGAGCAGCCGCGGGCGTAAGCGCCGAACTCTCCACCGGCGATTGGAAGCGCATCCTCGACAAAGCCTGGGAACTGGGCATTCCGCACATCATTTTCACCGGCGGCGAACCCACCCTGCGCGACGACCTGCCCGAACTCGTGGCCCACGCCGAGAAGAATGGACAGATCACCGGCCTGAATACCAATGCCCGCCGCCTGTCGGACCCGCATTATGTCGAGAAGCTGGTTGCCGCCGGGCTGGACCATGTCCAGATCACGGTCGAATCGAACGACGCCGACGTCCATGATGACATGGTGCGCACCAAGGGCGCTTTCCCGCAGACGATCAAAGGGTTGAAGAATGCCCTCGCCAGCCCGCTTTACGTGATGACCAATACCACCATGCTGCGCACGAATGCCCATACCATCCCGGCCACGCTGGATTTCCTGGCCGATACCGGCGTCCCCACGGTGGGACTGAATGCATTGATCCACTCCGGGCGCGGGTCCGTGGTGGGGACGGGGCTGGCAGAGTCCGAATTGACCCCGCTGCTGGAGGTTGCCCGTCAAAAGACCGCCGCGCGCGGCCAGCGCCTGATCTGGTATACGCCCACCCAGTATTGCGATTTCGACCCGATGGCGCTTGACCTGGGCGTAAAGGGCTGCACCGCCGCCCTCTACAACATGTGCGTTGAGCCCGATGGCGGGGTGCTGCCCTGCCAGTCTTATTACCATCAGCTCGGCAACCTGCTGGCTGACGATTGGGATTCCATCTGGAACCACGACCTGGCGGTCAGGCTGCGCGAACGCCAGGCGCTGCCGGAAAAATGCACAGGCTGTGCCCTGCTGGCCGAGTGCGGCGGCGGCTGCCCGCTGCAATTTGAAAAACCGGTCAGTGCTGGAGAGCCCTGCATGAACGACGGACCCTGGGTGAAGGAGCTTCCTGCCGAGATCATGGTCTGTGATTCCAGGCGGGCATCATCCTTGAAATGAACGACCATGCCGAGGCGCTGTTTGCCGGTGACGGCGGGCAGCGGTCTGCTTGGCAGGAATGTGCTTGACTGCCACCCCGACCCGGCATTCACCAAGTTGGAGGGCATGCTGGAAACCCAGTCCGCCAATTGCTATTTCAACACCGAGAACGGCGAGAAACGCTTCTTCTTCCAGTCGCCCTGGTACCAGGAAGGCCGCTATGTCGGGTTTCGTTGAAATTTCATTTTCAGTTCCTGAAAAAATTCCACATTTCATTAGGGAGTAGAACATGAGCAAAGAAAACGCCTGGATCAAGGAATTCCCCGCCGCAATCACCGTCTGTGACCCGGACGGCATTATCCTCGAGATGAACGACAAGGCCGCCAAATCCATGGCCAAGGATGGCGGGCGTGCCCTGATCGGCAAGAACATGCTCGATTGCCATCCCGACCCCGCCCGCGGTAAGCTGGAACGCCTGATGGATGAGCGCAAGGCCAATCCTTATACCATCGAGAAGAACGGCATCAAGAAATTCATCTATCAATCCCCCTGGTATCAAGGATGGCGTTTACGCTGGTTTCATTGAAATTTCATTTGAAATTCCATTTGAAATGCCGCACTTCATTCGTGAATGATTTAAGGAGGCTGCGATGTCCCCAAACCTGATGAATACTTTGGATTTGCTCGCCAGGTATGTTTTTTTGATAATCATGCCCCTCCTGGGCCTTTTCCTGCTGATCGCCGGCAGGCTGAAAGTAGGTAGCTTTAGCTGTAAAAGGCGTTATCGTACGGATCATCGGGGTTGTATTCCTCCTGGATGCTGTTTACTTTTATTTTTTCGTCCATCGCGGCTTCCTGAATAAATACAGCATTCTTTTGCAGGCGCTTCTTTTGCTGGCGGGTTTCCTGATTCTCTGGATCCTGGCTGAAAAACCCGCCCGCCACCAGCCTTTGCCTGCCGAGACACATACCTTCCAGTCTGGTCCGGACGAACCTCCCTACCGGCTGCACCTGCGCCTGCTGAAGGACGGTTCCGGCATCCTCATCGTCAATGCTGCCACCGTTTTGCATCTGAACGCCACCGCCGCAGAATTTGCCTATCACATGATCAAAGGCACCTCTCCCGACGAGACAGCCAGGCATGTTGCCAAACGTTACCGCATCAGCCAGGCGGAAGCGCAGAAGGATTACACTGATTTCCGTGACCGCATCCAGACCTTGATCCATACTCCCGACCTGGACCCGACCACCTTCCTCGATTTTGAACGCATCGCGCCGCACTCCCACGACCTGACCGCGCCCCTGCGCCTTGATTGTGCCCTCACCTATCGCCTGCCCGCCGGTGCAGATGCCTCTCTTGCCCCCACCAAGCGGGTCGATCGTGAACTGACCACCGCAGGAATGGGAAACCATCATGGATAAAGCCTGGGCGGTCGGCATCCCGCACATCACCTTCACCGGCGGCGAGCCCACCCTGCGCGAAGACCTGCCGGCCCTGATCGCCCACGCCGAGAAGGTCGGGCAGGTTACCGGTCTGCTTTCCGATGGATTGAAACTGGCCGATAAAGACTACCTGCACACCCTCCTCCAGACCGGTCTCGACCACCTGCTGTTCATTCTCGACCCGGAAAACCCGGCCTCCTGGAAGGCGCTGGAAACGGTCATGCCGGAAGACCTGTACACCACCGTCCACCTGACGGTCACCCCGCAGAATGTGAACAAGGCGGAAGAGATTCTCGAAAGACTGGCGAAACTTGAAGGTCAAGAGTCTCTCGCTGGGAGCTTCCGAGGCTTCCCTGCACGAAGCCCTGCACGCCTTGCATAACAAAGCTGCCAGCCTGGGTCTCACCCTGCGCTGGGACCTGCCTGTCCCTTATTCCGCCGAGAACCCGGTGGCGCACGAGACCATCGAGGACGAAGTTCCCTCCGGCGCGGGCAAAGCCTGGCTGTATGTCGAGCCGGATGGCGATGTGCTCCCGACCCAGGGTGAAGCCGATAAGATCCTGGGGAATTTCCTGAGGGATCCCTGGGAGAAAATTTACCAATAGCTTTTTCCTCTCAGGGGCGGAATTTATTCCGCCCCTTTTTTGAGGTTGACCATGACACCAGCCATTCGCAAAAGGCTTGTTCAAATCGGGTTCATGGTTCTTATCCAGGCTGTTGCTTTGTTTGCTTCCGCCTGGAAATGGGATTGGTGGAATGCCTGGGTTTATCTGGTTCTGTACCTGGTTTATCTGGCGTTCAATGCGGTGGTTCTGCTGGGAAAACACAAGGATTTGGTGGAGGAACGCTCCCAGGTTGGGGAAGGTGCCAAAAGCTGGGATAAGCTCATCGGCATCATTACCGGTATCGGTGGGTTTGCCATCCTGATCTTGTCCGGTCTGGATGAACGCTTTGGCTGGGCTGGGAGCATCCCGTTTTGGATCCAGGTCGCCGCATTTGTCCTGCTCGGATTGAGTTACCCGCTCTTCACCTGGGCGATGGTCTCCAACAAATTTTTCTCGACCATTGTCCGCATCCAAAAGGATCGCGGTCACACCGTCCAAACCGGCGGACCCTATCGCTTTGTCCGGCATCCGGGCTATGCCAGCCTGCTGGTCTCATACATTACCATCCCCATCGCCCTCGGCTCCTGGTGGGCATGCATCCCAATGGGGGTGCTGGTGGTCAACTTGCTCATTCGCACTGCGCTGGAAGATCGCACCCTCCAAAAAGAGTTGGATGGCTATATTGATTATGCCGGGCATGTACGCTACAGGCTTATCCCGGGAATTTGGTAATGCAAAAACTGGTTGTTGTCCCATCCTCCAATTTGAAAGGAAATTGAGCTTTGACCAATAAGAACAACCCTTGACCCGGACGAAATCCGCATTTTCAGCGGCAGTTCGCACCCGCACCTGGCTGCCGATATTGCCGCCTACCTGGACCTGCCGCTCGAGAAGACGCTGATCAGCAGGTTCAGCAATGACAACCTGTATATCCAGCTCGGCGCCAGTGTCCGTTCGCGCATCGTTTTCATCGTCCAAACGCTGGCGCCCCCCGTCAATGACAACCTGGTGGAATTGCTGATGATGCTGGATATCGCCCGCTCCGCCTCCGCCAAGGAAGTTCATGCCATCATCCCCTATTTCTCCTTTGCCCGTTCGGACAAAAAGGACGCTCCCCGCATATCGATTACAGCCCGCCTGATAGCCGACTTGTTGCAGACTGCCGGTGCCACCCACGTGATGACGATGGTACTGCACTCACCGCAAGCCCATGGCTTCTTCAGCGTACCCACCGACCCGTTGACCAGCCGTCCGGTCTTTCGGAATTATTTCCAATCGCACGACCTGTCCGATACGCGTGGTGGTCGCCCCCGACATGGGCTCAGCCGGACCAGCTGCCTTGTTTGCCAGGGGGCTGAAACTGCCCGTCGCAGCCGGGAACAAGGAGCGTCTTTCTGACACGAAAGTGGTCATCAGCGGGTTGATCGGCTGCAATGTGCAGGGGCTTCGGAAAGCCATTATTTATGATGATGAGATCGCCACGGGTGGGTCGGTCCTGGAACTCAGCCGCATCCTGATCGAGCAGGGCATCCAGGAGATCTGGGTGGCTTCCACCCATGGGGTCTTCGTGCATGACGGATTAAAGAAATTGAGCTCGGTGCCGCAGATCACCGAAATCGTCACCACCGATACCGTCTATATCCCTCCCGAGAAACGTCACCCGAAGCTGCATTTGCTCTCGGTAGCTCCCGTTTTCGGGGATGCCATCCGCCGCAACTATTTGCGCGAATCGATTGCCGATCTGTTTATTTACGGGGATGAAACCTCGCAGAAATCCGGGTAATAAATGATACCTTCTGAGAACAATCCATCTGAAATTGCCGTTGCTTTATTCGACCGGAATTTCAACTGCGCGCAATCGGTTTTTGCGGCCTTTGCATCTCAATTTGGGATGGATGAGAGCCTGATGCTTAAAATGGCCTCGCCGTTCGGCGGCGGGGTGGCTCGCCGCGGTCATATTTGCGGGGCGGTGACCGGGGGGCTGATGGCTCTTGGCGTTGTGCGCGGGGCAGATACTCCGTCCGGCAAGGAGGCTGCATACCGGCTGGGGCAGGAGTTCATGCAGCGCTTTGAGTCCCGCCATGGTTCCATTTTGTGCAGGGAATTGTTGGACTTCGATATCAGCACCGAAGCAGGCTGGCAGCAGGCGCGCGAAAAAGGCTTGTTCAAAAGGACTTGCCCTGAATTTGTTCGTGATGCGGTGGAAATTGTTCAGGATATGCTTGATAAATAGCGCTGATGAAACCCTAATCCTATTGTGGCGCAGCTAGGTTCTATGGGTTGGGATATGGGCGAGAAAATTAATGACCTCCACTAGGAATCGACTTGAGTTTGCCGGTTTCATGCTTTTGATCCTTCTGGGGATCGCATTGGCATATACCGTTTTGCATGAGGGCGGGCATGCCCTGGCTGGTCTTGCTTTCGGGGGAACAGTGCGGGAAATCGACGTAAATTTCTTCAACCTTGGCGCTCACGTCAATATTGACGGGAGTTTCAGAAGGATTTCAGGAGGCGGTGATCAATGTCAGCGGGGCGGCGCTGCCTTTCCTGGTTTGGTTGGTGCTGATCCTTGTTCTTCCAAAGGAATGCACACCGTTGGTTCTCTGGGCTAAATTCATAGGTTCAGCCGGAACACTTTGCTCGCTGCTGGCCTGGGTCGTCATCCCCTTTTTATTTATCAAAAACGTTGCGCCGGTCGGCGATGATGTGACCCGCTTTCTCGCAAACAGCGGGCTGCCGCCCCTGGTGGTGGCCTACAGCGCCCTGGCTCTTTTCGTCGGCGGATGGATCTTATTTGTCCGGCGCTCCCCGGGAACTCGCTCATTCTCGAATGTTATATTTATAAATAATGGCAAACCGGTTTCAGCCTGGCGCTGGGCATTGGTGGGAGGGGTGGTGCTGACCGCATTGATCGGGGCGGGGCTCCTGGTAACCTCCACCCTTGGCAGCGGTCTTCCTCGGCCGCCTAGCGGGTATACCCTGGCGGCCAGGATCGACCTTTCTTCCCGCAGCCGCCAAAATGAGACGGTAGCCAGTTTCGATCTTCCCAAGGCGGGTGATGCCGCGATTATTCTGCGCGTTACCGGCATTGATACAAGTTTCATTGATGTCACCCTGGTGCCATCGCAGGGCACCCCGCTCCTGCTCATGCACGGGGAAAATTTGGTCAGTGCTGCCAGTGAAGTCCAAAATCAATACCGCCTTCCAGCCGGCAATTATAAGATTGTGCTCACGAGCGGGAAATCTTCCGGCATCCTGGAAGTTTACCTCCGCTACCCATGATCGAAAAACCCATCCCTCAATCCTATTGGGTGATTCCAGGTCGTTTCCTGGCAGGCGAATATCCAGGACTTGGAAATGATAAAGCTGGAACCCGAACGCGTCTTAAGGCTTTCCTCAACTTTGGGTTCGAAGAATTCATTGATCTGACAACTGAAAATGAACGTCCTCCATATTTTTCCACACTGAAGCATGAAGCCGAATCTATTGGACTGGATGTCCGTCACCACCGTTTTTCTTTCCAAGATTTCAGTGTGCCCTCACACGCAGCCATGGTGGCAGCCCTGGACGCCATTGATACTGTTCTCGCAGGAAGCCAAACGCTGTATCTCCATTGCGTTGGTGGTATTGGGCGTACCGGCATCACCGTTGGCTGTTATCTGATTCGGCATGGCATGGAACCAACGGACGCCCTGCATCATTTACGTGAACTATATCGCGCCTCGTTGCAGAGTCTTATTTTTTCCACAACCCCTGAAACTGAGCAGCAAATCAGGTTTATTTTGAATTGGACAGGGCATGGACTGGCATAGCCGTTTTCTCCAGCAGGCAGGCTGGACGAAGGATCTGCGCGATTACCTGTTCGAGCATGCCGGGTTAATGAACGCCCACCGGGTGTTGGAAGTTGGCTGCGGGACTGGGGCGATCCTATCCGCTCTATTGACACCTGCCGTAGTGCACGGTCTGGATATGGACCGCTTACGACTTTTGGATGCGCGCGGGCATGTCCCTTCAAGTAAGCTTGCCTGCGGTAATGCCCTTTCACTACCATACGTATCCGGTATTTTCGATATCACGTTTTGTCATTTTCTTATGTTATGGGTGCGCCAGCCGTTGTTGGCATTGAGCGAAATGAAGCGGGTCACCCGCCCGGGAGGCGCCGTCCTTGCCCTGGCAGAACCAGACTATACCTCGCGGGTAGACAGGCCCGCTGCGCTTGGCTCCCCTGGGTCGGTGGCAGGCTGAATCCCTCAAAAATCAGGGGGCAGACCCCGGGGTGGGCAAACGCCTGGCGGACCTGTTCCGGGAGGCAGGCATCATCCCCATTGAAACAGGACCCTTGGGCGAGGATTTCCATTCTGACAATAGGTTGCAGCGCTGGGAATCTACTCAAGTGTCATCCGACCACGTCTTGGAATGGGCTGTGCTGGTAGCAGATTTGGCGGGTTTGGTCCCGGCGGATGAACTTCGCAGGATGAAGTTGGTGGATGATCAGGCGTGGGAACGCGGCGAACGTGTGCTGCATGTGCCCACCTATTTCGCCTGGGGTAAAGTCTGACATGCAAATGGTATAATTCTCGCGGAGGCTTTTTTGACTGATTTTTCCCCCGAAAATGAACCCCAGCCTGTTGTGCTGACTCCGCCAGACAAGCAGGAAGGCAAGCAATTCCTGCGTGAAATCCTGGAAACGGTTGTGCTGGCGGTCATCCTTTTTCTTGTTATTAACCTGGTCTCTGCACGTGTGCGTGTCGAAGGCTTTTCGATGGTTCCCACGCTGAATAATGGCGAATACGTCCTGATCAGCCGTCTGTCGTACCTGACCGGCAATTACCAGCGCGGGGATATCATCGTTTTTCGTCCGCCAATGTATCCAGACATCTCTTTCTGGCAGCGTTTAGTTGGTTTGCCTGGCTTCGACGATCAATACGAGGATTACATCAAACGGATAATTGGTCTCCCCGGTGAGACGATTAAGATTGACAATGGTATTGTCTACATCAACAACGTCCCGTTGGTGGAACCCTATATCGAGACTCCTCCAGACTATTCTGACACCTGGACCGTCCCTGCCGGGCAGCTCTTTGTGTTGGGAGATAACCGCAACAACTCGGCTGATTCCCATGCCTGGGGTTTCCTTCCGGAAAAGAATATCCTCGGCAAGGCGCTGGTTATCTACTGGCCTTTTGCAGACTTCATGATTATCCACCAGCACCAGGCTGTCCTGGCTGCTCCTTAAAGACCATGCCTTCCCTTCAAGAAGTGCTTTATTTAGCGGACGCTTATGAACGGGAGCTCCCGGCTCCTCCCGTAAGGTTGACCAGTCCGGTTGGGGCAGAGCTGGCAGCCTGGATTGACCATACCCTGCTCAAGCCGGAGGCAACAACCGGGCATGTTAAAAAATTATGCGAGGAAGCCCGCCAATACCACTTTGCCTCTGTTTGTGTAAACCCTGTCTATGTACCCCTGGCTCACGTCCTATTGCAGGATTCGGGGGTGGGAATGTGTGCAGTCATTGCTTTCCCCCTCGGAGCGGTCCTGCCGGAGGATAAAGTCTACGAGGCTCACCAGGTGATTGGGAAGGGAGCCAATGAAGTGGACATGGTGATCAATATTGGGGCGCTTAAGGGTGAGGCTTATGGTCTGGTGCTTAATGATATTCTCTTTGTTGCGCAGGAAGCACATGAACACGGTGCCATGGTCAAGGTAATTATTGAAGCAGCCTTGCTGACCAGGCGTGAAAAGATCCTGGCGTGCCTGCTGACCAAGGCTGCTGGTGCGGACTTTGTAAAGACGTCGACCGGGTTTGGTCCGGGCGGTGCGACAGTGGAAGACGTCGACCTGATGCGTCGTGTGGTGGGACCCGGGATCGGGGTGAAGGCTGCGGGTGGCATACGCTCCTGCAGGGATGCCCAGGCGATGATTGCAGCCGGTGCGAACCGCATCGGATCGAGTGCGGGTGTGTCCATCTTGAATGAATCCATGAGAGTAATGCAATGACCGATGAACCGCAGGAATCCTATCAATGCACTGAATGCCAGGCTGGAGTGATGCACTTGAGGCATATCACTTACTTTACCTGGCTGGATGAAGAGTTGGTTACAGTTCCCAATTTTCCGGCATGGGTGTGTGATGTTTGTGGACGCCGTGAATATGACGCGCGTGCCATTTCGTGGCTGGTTACCATCCTCAATCCGGAGACGGGCAAGGTCTCCGGATCCAAGCGGCGGGTTCGCCCCCTGATGGAAAAACGCAATGGACCCCGCCCGCTGCGGGACTGATCCCCGACTGGAGTGCAGAAAATGCCTGAAATCAATCCTGCTCATCGGCTCCTTTCAGCCGACTTTCTCACCCTCAGCTATCGCGTGGTGGGTAAGATGATGGTTCCCAATAATGGCATGCTAGGTATGATGAACGATACCACCCATTCTTTTATGGAAGTGGTGGACGCCAAATTAGCGCCTATTCATATGCCCACCAAACTCGTAGGCGAGTATGAGATCATTGACCTGGTCAAGCATAGTGTTTTCGCAGTCTGTTTGACACGCCGGGAGGATACGGGGCCGCAGGCATTGGCACGCGGTGGTTATCAAAATTTGGTCAAATATCCAATCCGGGTCACCACCCAGGTCTACGAGTTGGAAGGGATCCTGGAATGGACCGGGCGCTTTGATTTCGCCACCGTCTTAATGGAGGGACCTGGGGATTTCATTGCACTATATAATGCGACATTGACTGCCATCCTAATCCCGCAGCTGCGCATTGAAAGCCCGGCGATCCTTTTTAACCGGCGGCAGGTGGATTTACTGGCGGTGGTAACTGATAAAAAACAAGGTTGACCAATTGCTTGACCGGCTCGGGAGGGGATGGTAAAATCCTGCCGCTCTGCCCCACCCATTTGCCCCCATCGTCTAGTGGACCAGGACGTGGCCCTTTCAAGGCTAAAACTGGGGTTCGAATCCCCACGGGGGCACACAGAAAAAAACCACCGAGTAGGGTGGTTTTTTTTCAATTTTAGTTAAGACACAACAAATATTACATTGGTAATATTTTGGGGGTAATTCTTATTTACCTTCTGTTTTCTTCCTCTTGAAAAAGGGAATTAAAAGCAGGAACCCGATCGTAATCAGGCACTCGCCAATTTGCACTCCGGTCGCCTGCCAGGGTCCGAAGACCGGGACCTTGGGGGGCACCTGGGAGCCAAAGCCAAACACATCCGCCATCCCTGCGAAGACAGCCACCACGTACCCGGTAGCGACCAGGCGTGAACCAATTTCAGCCGCGATGGTACGCTCGCCGTTTCGCCAGAATGCCATCAGACCGATGTATCCACCGAGGCAGATGATTGCCAGCCCCACCAGGAATACTGATATCTGCACGAATCCGACCACCGGGCTGCGGTCCAGTCCAAAGAGGGACGGGCGTGCGCCAATCAGAAATGTGATCAGGCCGATCAATGTGACCACCAGCCCAAAACGGACGCGCATCCGCGATGGGATTCCTACAGGAGATGTATCCGGGGAGAGGGAGGTATTATTTATGGTTGTCATGCTAGAGCGGTCTTGAGATAACGCAGCCAGTTATTACCAAGGACAGCCGCGACTTGTTCGTCATTATACCCTTTCGCTGCCAGGACGGTACCAAGCTTTTGCAGGTCTGCCACCGAATCCAACCCGGCAGGAACCGCAGAAAGGCCGAAACCGCCATCAAAATCGCTGCCGATGCCCACGTGCCGGGCATCCCCAGCCATCTGGCAAATATAGTCCACATGTGCTGCCAGGGTTTCGATGGTGATGTTGTCACGCGGGTCCCCAGGTTTCCATCCGAGGGCAAGGAACCTGCAAAAAGGCACCACGCCGATGACCCCATCCCGTTCGAGAACGTCTCGGATCACATCGTCCTGCAGTAGGCGGTTCCCGTCATAACCCGGCAGCAAGGCAGCCGCGTTGGCATGGCTGACAATGATGGATCCGGCATACAGGTTGAGAGCCTGGCGGGCGGATAGTGGGTCCATGTGACTCAGGTCAAGGGTGAACCCGATGCCTGCCATTGCCTTGAGCAGTACTCGCCCGTCATCCGTGAGAGGACCCGGGTCGTTCGTACCACCACAATACCGCGTGCCTGCCCACGCCGGACCAATGATCCGCACACCCCACTCCCACCAATCGTCCAGCTCATAGGGGGTACGGACCCCTTCAGCGCCTTCCATCAATGGGAGCAGGCCGACAGGGTGGTTTTCAACTTTCGGATCGGCCCAGTGTTCCAGGATGGATTCAAGGTCTGCCAGGGAAGCGATCATCCGGAAAAGATCCGGATGGTCATCTGAAAGTTTATGATACGCATCCAGCTGGGCGCGATACATGCGGTGAGCCTGGTTGAAATCCGCATAGATCTGGGTTTCCCAATCACCAGCCTTGCGGCGTATGGGGGGGACGAACAAGGTACTGAAGACAATCGCCACGCGCCCGCGCTGGTAATCTGGCCACCCCAGCATGGTTTCGCCGGTATTCTTAGGGGTGTCTGATCCACTCTCGTGTTCGATGCGGCGCGTTTCGGAGACGGCACGGGTATAGTCCCTCCCGAAGCTCAGGATGTTCCAGGCAATATCTTCGTGGGCATCTACGATGAGTCGGCAGCATAATTATTCAAAAACCCGGTTTCTTCAAGAAACCGGGTTTCTTTTTCCTATTCTTTGGGGGCTTCCTCGTCTTTGGAAGCTTCCCCGGTGTCCGCAGGTTTTTCATCTGCAGGAGT
Organism: uncultured Chloroflexia bacterium; assembly: GCA_963830585.1. Lineage (GTDB taxonomy): Bacteria > Chloroflexota > Anaerolineae > Anaerolineales > Villigracilaceae > UBA877. The sequence continues at coordinate 459,897 of CAWHNA010000001.1, forward strand.
GGGATGGGGACTTTCCAGGTCAACCGGTTGAGGTTCGGGCTCTATTTCTGCCATTTCCAGGTCAACCGGCTGAACATCAGGTTCTTTGTCCGCCATATCCTGATCGACCTGTACCTGGTCGGGTTCATTATCCACCAGCTCCAGGTTGACCCCTTCGAGGTCAAGCTGCTTCAAGTCAAGGTCCTTGTAGGCACCAGAGTCAACCTTGCGCAGGCTCAAACCGATGCGGCGCTGCTCGGGGTCGATGCGGATGATGCGCAGTGTAACGACACTGCCATCGTGCAGACCGGCTTCCTTGGGATGCTCGATCCGGTTTTCGCTTATCTCGGAGATATGGATCAGCCCTTCCAGGTCACCTTCCAGGCGGGCAAAGGCGCCAAACTTGGTCAGGCGGGTGATAACTCCCTCGACCAGTTGGCCGACCTTGAATTTCTCAACTTTGCTCTGCCAGGGGTCATTCTGCAGGGCGCGGATGGACAAACCGATGCGTTTCTTCTCACGGTCAATATTGATGATCTTGACCTGTACTTCCTGTCCAACCTCAAGCACCTCCGAGGGGTGCTGGACGCGTTCCCAGGAGATCTCGGACAGGTGCACAAGGCCATCTGCGCCATTGACGTTCACGAAAGCGCCGAAATCTGCCAGGCTGGTGACCTTGCCGGTATATACTTCGCCTTCTTTCAATGACTCGATGACACGCTCTTTAATGGATTGTCGGGTCTCGGTGGAAGCAGCCCGCTCGGACAGGATCAGCCGGCGGCGCTTGCGGTCCACTTCGATCACGCGCACGGTGATCGGTTCGCCGATCATTTTGGCATAGCGCGCATCGGGGGTATCCCCGGTGACAGCCATGCGGCGGGATATGCCCAACTGCGAGGCTGGCACGAAACCGCGCAGGCCAAACACGGGGACGATGATACCGCCCTTGTTGAATCCATCGACCTTGCCTTCGTAAGAGCCGCCTTCTTCCAGCATCTTCTCCACGTCGCCCCAACCTTTTTGTTCCTGGGCGCGCGTGTAGGAAAGGACGACATTTCCGCTTGAATCTTCAGCGGACAACACGTACACCAGGATTTCCTGGCCAACCTGCAGGGCGGCACGCTCTTCAGCCGGGATGGCTTCGAGTTCGCGGCCGGTGATCACACCTTCCGATTTCGCGCCAACACTGACCAGGATTTGCGACTGGCTGATGCTGGCAACGACTCCGGTGCGGATCTCCCCGGGTTGGGGAAAATCCAGGGACATGCCCTCCTGGTCGAGCAGGGTTTCCATGTTGGTATTATTATTGGTAGGTTCTTCGGCGGGAAGATTGCCCTCGGGCGCAACCCCCTGCCCGAGTGGGGCGTTATTTTGTTCCATATGTCTGAGAAACTCCAGCGGATAAGATTAGAGAATTATACAGGCGAATGCAGTAGTTGGCAACCCTGATAATTAACCTGTTGGTAAAATAAACTTCCTCCTTTTGATTGAAAAAAGGAGGTATAGACATATTTTATCAGGCCGAAAGGGTGGAAATGCAGCAAATATCCTTAATTCAATGGCGGTTTTATTACTTTTTTTGAATGTTTGGGCACTTTGCAGGATATCGTGGGCGGAGCGCAGGGTGCCCTCGGTTACTGCGCCAAGCATCTGGGCCAGTTCAAGGGTGCGCGGTTCGCCGGTCAGCCTGGAAACGCGGGTGAGGGTGCGATTTTTCTCGATGACCTTTTGCACCTGGAAATGCTGGTCGCCGAACACGGCCAACTGGGGCAGGTGGGTGATGACGAAAACCTGGTGGGCGCGTCCCAGGTGCCAAAGCTTTTCTCCCACCGTCCCGCCGACCCGGCCGCCGATCCCCTGGTCAATTTCATCGAAGATGAGGGTGGGCACCTGGTCCGCCTGGGCGAGCACGTTTTTGAGCGCCAGCATCAAGCGGGAAGTCTCGCCACCGGAGGCGATGCGGGCAAGCGGTTTGAGTCCCTCCCCCGGGTTGGGTGCCACCAGGAACTCAACTTTGTCCAGGCCGGTCGCGTCGAAGGCAACCCGGGAACCGCCCGGAAGGGGAACGCCGTCCTCGGCGGGCTTGGTTTGAAAATCAACCTTGAAACGGGCGGCAGCCATGCGTAAATCATCCAATTCAGCTTCGATGGCTTTGCTCATTTCAGCTGCAGATTCCTTGCGCTTTTGTGAGAGCTCGAGACCCTGGGCGGAGAGGTTTTCAAGCAGTTTGGATTCGGAAGCTTCTAGTTCGGTAATGCGCTCAGCGGCGGTGGAAATGGTCTCGAGCTGCTTGCGGGAATCAGCAGCGAAGGCGATGACCGATAGGATCGTGCCGCCGTACTTTCGCTCCAGGCGGCGGATCAGGTCGAGGCGCTCCTCCACTTCTTCCAGCCGCTTCGGGTTGAATTCAATGGACTCGAGGTAGTTGCGCAGGCTGCGGGCAAGCTCGGCCAGGTTTTCTTCCAGTGTCGCGGATTGTTGCGAAAGCGGGTCCTGGGTGTGGTCGATCTGGGCCAGCCTGGTCAGGGTTTGGACAACCTGTCCGATCAAATCGGTGGAAGAGGGGGATTCGGGGGTGCCCTCGTCAAGTGCGGTGAGGGCCTGCTGAGCAAGCCCCGCCAGCGACTCGGCATTTGCCAGGCGGTCTCGCTCAGTTCGCAGCACTTCGTCCTCACCAGGTTTGAGCCGGGCGGCCTCGATTTCCCCTGCCTGGAAGGTGAGCAGCTCGGTGCGGCGTTCCGCATCCGCCCTGGCGAGGCGCAGTTCACTCAATTCGCGCCGGATGGAAAGCAGGCTTTGGTAGGTTTTGCGATAGGCTGAAAGCAGGGACTTAACCCCGGCGTAACGATCAAGCAGACCAAGGTGGGCGCGCACGTTAAGCAATGAAAGATGCTCAGACTGTCCGTGAATGTCGACCAGCAGCTCACCCAGTTCCTTCATTAGGGACAGGCTGGCGGAATGCCCGTTAATGCGGGCAACGCTGCGTCCCTCGCGGCGGACCTCCCGGGTGAGGGTCACGAAGTCCTGGTCGTCGAGCAGTTCCTCCCGTTCGAGGACGGCGTGGGCGGAGAGACGTTCGGGTCCCGACAACTTGAAGGTGCCCTCCACGCGCGCCAGATCCGATTCACTGCGGATCGAGGTGGCATCCGCGTGCCCACCCAGGAGCATGTCGAGGGCGTCCATGATGATGGACTTGCCCGCACCCGTCTCGCCGGTGAAGACCACCAGCCCCGGCTCGAAATCCAGTTCAAGGTGGTCTATGATGGCAAAGTCCTGGATGCGGAGTTCGCTGAGCATGCTATCTCGTCAACTGGATGCCCGAAAGACGGGTGTAGATGACCGGGGTTGCAACGAACAGGAAAATGCCCAGGAAGATCAAGCCATATAAGCTGAAGGAAAGCAGGTTGAAAATAACCACTGGAATTGCCCCCAGCACGACCGCCACAGCTATCGTTATGAAGAGCGGCCGGGAGCGATGTTTGCGGGTAACGTAGCGCACCGCCTCGGCAATCACCACTCCAACCGTAGGGGCGGCAAAGAAAATGATAATGAAGGCGAAGAAGCCGGCGATACCGCTGATCACCTCGACGAGCAGGCTGGCCAGGAAGGACAGGATGCCGGCAGTGAGAAATCCCAGGACGAAATCGACAGGCACAGCGGTCTCGAAGACCTTTAACTGGCCGCGCACACATTCCTTGCAGCGGTACCCGGTGGGGGTGCGGATGGCACATTTGGCGCAGATCGGTTTGCCGCATTTATTACAGCGCAACGAGGTTTCCACGCCGGGGTGGTTGGCGCAGTAAACGGGAGCGGAAGGTACGGTCATCGGGGCATGCCTATGGCGGGATTTTGGTTCATGTGACCGGTGAGGTTGCGGTAGAAGTAACCGGGGTCGCCGAAGCGAACGAAGCGGGCGGCGTAATCGCCGGCGCGCACCTCGACCAGGTCATTATTGGCGAGACCGACCGGGATCTGACCATCCACGCTCAGGACAGCCTCGCTGTTATCCCGGATGCTGATGCCGACGGAGGAGCCTTCGGAAAGGACTACCGCCCGGTCCACCGAAAGGTGCGGTGCGATGGGGACGAGCAGGATGTTGCGCAGTTCCGGCGGCAGGATGGGACCCCCGGCAGCCAGGGCATAGGCGGTGGAACCGGTGGGGGTGGAGGCAATGAGGCCGTCGGCGACATAGTTGGTGAGCAGCATGCCGTCCACGCTGGTGGAAAGGTGGACGGGGTGGACAGAGGCGCCGCGGCTGACGACCACCTCGTTGAGCGCATGCCAGTTCCCAAGGGATTCATCGGAGCGTTTGAGTTCGGCGCGGATCATCATGCGGTTCTCGATCCAGTATTCGCCCTTAAGCAGGTTATCGCAGGCGGCCTGCCAATCATCGCGACTGACCTGGATGAGGAAACCCAATCGTCCAAGGTTGACACCCAGGATGGGGACACCCACCGGCGCACACAGGTGAGCTGAGCGGAGCACAGTACCGTCACCGCCCACTGCGATGAACAGGTCGAATTCGTTGTTCTTTATGCGTTTGCGCAGGGAGGCATCGTCCAACAAGCCGTGTACTGCGCTGGTGCCGCGCCCCTGGAAATAGTCCACTATGGAGACGGCGAGAGGGATGGCTGCGGGCATGGTTGGGTGGGTGGCGACGGCGATGCAGCGTGGGATGGAGAGCAGGGCGGGCATGCGTTAATTATACCTTTTGTTATGAAGGAAAGATTACGCCAAGGGAAGGCGTGGGGAAGCCAATCGAAATTTTGGGCTCATGGCAGCCCGAAGTTGAGCGTGAAACTACCCATTTGCCACATTGCTGCGCGAAAACGACTACAAACGAATGAGAGGATTAGGGTTGTATTTTTTAGATGATGGCAATGTGAAACAATTTCCGTGGAATTAACTCCAACACCTCGAAAGCTCCCATGGTTGATCGGTTGTTAAAGATCGGATCGTCAGGCAATAGATACCTGAAAAGATATCAGCCAAGTTTATAATAGAACATAATTTCTATAATGTCAAGGGGGAAAAAGAGGAAAAGCGGGCGGATACCATCCGCCCGCTCGATAGAATGATGATTTGTTGATTTCCCTCTTTATTTCGGGAACGGGCGCCCCAGGGAGAGCGCTTTAATTAGTTCGGGTTCAAGCTCCAAGTATTTTTCATCGGGAGGCGCGTCCAATGCATCGAGGGTCCTGCTGAAGAAATTGCGAGCCGTACAAACCACGACCACGTTGAGGATCTCTTCATCGCTAAGACCGAACCCGCGTATTTCGTCAATATCTTTTTCAATTACCTGGTGAGCGTTAAGAGAGATCTTCTGCGCGAAAGACATCAAGGCGACCTCTTCCGGGGAAAGGCCCGCATTATGAAAATCCTTGACGATCGCGATCAGCTCATCTGCCCTGAAGAAATTTTTGCGGAGCAACGCTCCGTGTGCGAGCATTCAGTATGAACACTCAACCGCCATGGCAGTGGCAAAGGTCACCAGCTCATAGCGGCGCATCTTCATATTGGAGCGGACCGAACTGATAAGTTTCAGCCAGGCGTCGTAAATCTCGGGGTGGATGCTGAAAGCTTTGACGTAGTTTGGGACATAACCGTTGCTTTTCCGGGCGGCATCATATTGATCCTTGAGCAGCCCTTCCGCCTGTTCCTCTGAAATAGTCTTGATGAATGCCATCATTTATCTCCTTCCCACGAAAAATGATCACCGGCATTAACCGGAGCCCAATCCAAGCGTCACGAGAGTACAGAATTCCTGAGTAGAAGCAAGCAAATATTTTATTATTGATGAGATTATTATACGGCTGAAGATTAATAACGGTATTAAAAATCCGCTGGTTTGAGTCAGGCGGGCTAAATCATCAAAATAATTCGCGGAAATAATCCATCCCAGAGCCGAACACATCCTTTCGATGATAACGAAGGCTGCAGTTATACGCGGTTTATGATATGATTACCCCGCCTCGTCTGGGGTGACCCCCTCACTCCGGACGGGGTATTTTTATTTCTCCATGACGGCTTTGAGCCCGCTTTGGGGAGGCTAGATATTTGTACAACCTACCCTCAATTTTGAGCTGCGGTCTGAAAATCCAGATTTTAAGCACTTCTTGTGGACGGCTTGGTATCCTTCTGGTTACTTTCTACATATGAATAGGCATGCTTTTGTTTTTACCTGGTAATATCCGCATCGGCGAAGCTCAGTTTCAAATTTATCCTGTATTTCATTCATTGATTGTTTAATTATTTGATGAACGTGTTCATCACGAACTGACATGAAATAATTGATGATCGGGGCAAAATCCTTTATTCGCAATTCATTCTGATAGAACCGCCGATCTATGGAATGAAAATAGCCAGATAAAATTTCAAATCCCGTTTCCGCACCAAAAGTGGACGTCAAAACACTGTTAGGCCAAATCTCAGCATCAGTTATATTTACCAGTTCTCTTAGTCTGGCTAAATGTTCACTACTGTTTGTGGTTGAATAAAACACCCCATTATCTTTCATAACTCGCGATATTTCGCCAAGGACCTTGTTTAAATCCAACGCATGGTACAGATTATGATTTGAAATTACGATGTCAAAGGTCTTATCGGGATACGGAATTTTATGGAAATCAATGATTTCATAGTTGAACGCTTTTTCTCCGAGATTCTCTTTTGATTTTTCGAGCATCCCTTCTGAGAAATCGGACAAAGTAATTTCACAATCATGAAAGGAATCTTTCAAGTCTTTCCATAAATCGCCGGTCCCACAACCCAACTCTAGAATTTTTACATGATTATCCGGTATTATTTGTTCAACAAGCCATTTTGAAAATGATTTGGAATTAATAGAATACTGATAAATACTCATACGTGATTCCAGGTTCTTACTTGAAGCATATTGTGCTTTTGTTGGCTGCATCATGCTGCAATTACTCCTAAAGAACTCGCGGTACTCTAAACGGCATACGTTACCCGCTGGTGGGGGACGAGATTCACCATTTTGAGGGAACCAACCTCAAGTCACGCAAACTGCCTGGAAACGCGCCGACTTCCCACCGGACGGATGCACGCCGGGTCGGGCTGTGCCGGCGTGCGCTGACCTCCTGTCAGCAGTCGAACACCGACCAGCAAATGTCGTTCCTGAGCCGCTGGTCGTCCAGAACAAGCCCGCGAATTGCCTCCGGCAGCTGCGCGCGCTGCCATTGACACTCAAGCCGACCGGCATTCTCTTGCTCGCCCTCAGGTGCGGCTGCACGCACGGCCTTGATCGCGTAAGCTGCCGCGCCGAGTTCGTGGGCGGCGACATGAGCTACCGCGGCGGCCTGCCCGGCAGCATACGCCGCGTGCCGCGCGGCACCGGACAGATCCCGTGCAGCGGCTTGCGCATGGCCGGCAGCCGTGCGGGCTTGAGACATCACGATCTCCCCCCGTACCCAGGCGCGTGCCCGCTCGATTGCCTGGCGCGGTCGCGCGTCAGCAGGCTGTGCCGCCTCGAACAGAGGCAGCACGTGCTCTGCACACTTGGCTGCCCACTCGGCGAGAAGCCGATGGTCGGAGTCTTGCAGAGTGCCGCCGCGGCGAACCGTGATTAATCTGGGGTCGCGATCTTTGGGAAGGATCACGGCCTTGCCTCCTTTCGCTCTGTCTGCCCCACGTGTCGGATGGATTTTCTGCTCACGTATGCTTTTTGTAGTGAAGGGCAACGACGCCGGATTGAAAGGTTTTCAAACCGATAAAGTCCAGCAGAAGCCTCTCCTGCGGCTTCACGGTGTCGAATAACCGCGGTCCTTTACCGGCAACAACCGGGTGAACCACGAAATGATACTCGTCAATCAAACCGCGGTCCGAAAGCTGGGACGCAATGCTCAAACTGCCTACGGAAATGTCTTTTCCAGGCTGCTGCTTCAGCGCGAGCACCTCTTCCGCAACGTTTGCGCGCACGATTCTCGTGTTGTTTCCCTCAACATGTTTCAATGTCGTGGAGAATACGACCTTGTCGAGCGAGTCGAACACGCGAGCGAACTCATTGGTTGCCTCTGTCTCCGATTGGTTCCTGGCGACGTCGGGCCAATAGGGAACCATGAGTTGATATGTGATCCGGCCGAAGAGGAGGAGGCTCGCATTGCGCAGCAGCCTGGTGAAGAAGTCGTGCAACTCTTCGTCGGCAATCATGTCCGTGTGGCTGCAGTACCCGTCAGTGGTTATATTGATCGCAAAAACAACCTTTCTCATAGACCTCTCCTTCTGTGGCGATAAATGTAAAGTTCAAGCACCGCTTAATCGAATTTCCAATTACCGAATACAACGACTATCAATTGCGTACAACATACTTTTAGGTAAAATATATATAGCTTTAAATGGTGTGGCAAGTCATCTTTTACAGTAGACGAAAGGCTGCCAAGCAATCCATATAACGGTTTGCGTTACCTGCACTGGGGCAGGGACGGCGAAGCCGTCCGAGCGGAAAAATGATAAGGCGTAGAAAATTGCTTGAGATTTCGGCAGAATCCCCAGCGTCCAGTGCACGCGGTGTTAGGCGCACTCACGGAACGCAAGCCTTGAAACTCGAAGCCAACCACCATTGTAGAGCGGTGAAATCTTTCATTATCAGTTACTCGAAGCGCTTATAAGTTAAGTCGAGATCCTTCTCCCAAGATGAACCGTCTTTTGACAACTCCCCCTTACCAATTATAGTATTGCCGCCATCTACAATCGTACCCGTGTAACGTTGGGAAAAGCCTGGCGCATTTCTCCACCATTTCCAAATATTGCCCTGCAAAGTAACCTCAATCTTTCTTGAAACACCGCGCTCATCAAAATAGAGCATGTAGTATTCCTGTGTAGAATTGTCGCTACCAAAAATTGCGATTCCGCTAGGAATGCCAGGCTCATCAATTTCCGAACGCATCATCAGAAACGCTCCACCCTCTAGCCACTCAAAAGAGGTTCGACCATGCAAAATGGTATTTGGAATAAGAAGGTGTGTGCCGGTCGTCTCCCAATTTCCGATCAATACGCTAAAGGGCTTGAGGGCTGGATTGGGAATGGATGCTTCTTGCATTGCATGTTGGTTCATAAACTCTCCAATTGTATTTGTTCTGCCGATAAAACGATTGACATCTTCATCCAGTATGCAAATGGATTAGTAGATTTCCATCCGTGCGCCTAACGGTTTGCGTTAGCTGCGTGTTGCCACGAGAAACCAACTGACGAAACGGAGCAATGATTTTCGAGCGGAAAAATGCCCCTAAACGGAACGTGGGAACAAGTCAGCCTGCACGCGATGTTGGGCAGGTTTTGTAAGGCGGTTTTGAATTTGAACTTAGCAATCAAGACTGTTGCTGGACGCGTTGTTGGACGTTCGGCTGCAAGCACTCATTCTAGATACCAGATCACATCAAAACCGCGCCAAACTCCAGTTCTTTTGTCCTATCCGAAGTTTTTTTTGAACATATTGTGCGCTTCCTCCTTGGTGATCGTTGAATACGTCGGATGCCCCCTGGGTCGATAGACTTGGATCGTCACTCCGTTCGGCTTAACACTTGATTCGACAAGCTGGAGCGCAAAATCATTGCCGACATTAGGGAACAATCGGATTCCTTGACCCAAAATTACAGGGAAGATAATCAGGTTCATCTCATCGATCAGTCGGTTTTGGAGCAGCCAATGGATGAGCTGACCACTGCCGTGAACTTGAAGTTCACCCCCCGGCTGTGCTCGCAGCTTGGCAATCTCAACTGCGAAATCTGCTGACAAGACTTTCGTGTTGTCCCATTCCGGATCGCGCAAGGTGCTTGACACCACGTATTTCGGTTTTGTGTGCAGTGCTGCGGCAATCGGACTTTTGCTTGTTTTAGGCGCTGCTCCCCACGTATAGGCAAAGATATCGTAGGTCTTGCGTCCGAACAGGAAGGCATCCGCGCGTTGAAAGACCTGGTCGACGAACTCCCCTGATTCACTATCAAAGTGAGCCCACCCACCACGGTTGAAGCCTCTGTCGTCCTCGTCCGGACCTCCGGGGCTTTGCATGACACCATCAAGCGAAAGTTGAGTGGTAGTTGCTAGTTTCATGTTATAAAGTCTCCTCTCAAATCAGGGAATTTGGGTAACTCTCAAACGCCCAACTATGATTCGTAAAGAATAATTAAGTATCTTGCAATTTTGCCTGTTACATAACCACAGTATATGACCAATTTAAATTGGATACAATAACACGCAAGTGGGGCAGGGATTGTTTCGGGTTGAAAAGAACATCCAGCCCTCGCAATGACAGAGAAGTGATCTACAGCAGGACATGAATGACCCCGATCAGTGCTCCGGCGGCGATCAGCCAGGTGGAATTCAGCTTGAAACGCAGGAGCAGGAAGAGGCTGACCAGCACGATGAGGATGGTGAGGGGATCCTGGATGGCGGTGGAGGCAAGCTGAACAGTGACTCCCAGCATCAGTCCCAGGGAGGCCACGTTGACCCCGTCCAGGAAGGCGGCCGTCCAGGGGGAGTTGCGGATGCGGGGAATCAGCAGACCGGAGGCGGCGATAAAGATGAAAGAAGGAAGAAAGATGCCCACGGTGGCAAGGATCGCTCCTGGAATACCCCCGAGCAGGTAACCGATAAAGGTGGCGGTGGTGAAAACGGGCCCCGGGGTGACCTGGCCGATGGCGATGGCATCGATCAACTGTCGGTCGGTGAGCCAGCCCAGCCCCTGGACGAAGTCTGCCCGCAGGTATGCCAGCAGCACGTAACCGCTGCCGTAGAGCGTGGCACCGATCTTTAAGAAATCCAGGAACAGGACCGGGAGGCTGAAGGGAATGGAACCGGCCAATAGACCGGCACTTGCCCAGCGGCAGCCAAAACCCGACCACGGGCAGGCGCTTGATCCGGGAAAGGTTTTCCCCCAGCATGGCGATCAACCCCGGCGGCAAGCAGCAGGACCAGGATGTTCACCCTCAAAAAGTAAAGGGCGATCACCAGCAGCCCCAGCACGCCGGTCAGCCAGTTTTTCACGGCCTGCCTGCCCAGGTTCCATAACGCCTGGACTACGATGGCGATCACCACCGGCATGATCCCGTAAAAAAGTCCGCTGGCGACAGGTGTTGAGCCGAATCGTACATAAGCCCATGCCAGCGCCAGCACGATCAGCATGGCAGGCAGGATGAAGCAGACTCCCGCCAGCACCAGCCCGAGCCAGCCCACCCGGCGGAAACCAAGGTAAATTGCCAATTCCGTGGAGGTCGGTCCGGGGATAAGGTTGGCAGCCCCCAGCAGGTCGAGGAATTCCTGTTCTGAGACCCACTGGCGGCGCGTCACCACCTCGTCGTGCATGATGGCGATGTGGGCGGCTGGCCCGCCGAAAGCGGTGACACCCAGCCGCAGGAATAATCCGGCGACTTCAACCAGTCGGCTGTCGGTAGGAAGGGAGGGAGGTCTGCGAATACATGATTACTGATCGCTATCGGCCTGGAGAAAAGAAATATATTTTTTGCTCTGAATTTGACCGGAAGTTATTAAGGTCAAGCTAATTTCTGGTCGCAGGTATGGCGATATCCACAGGCCCGGCAGCGCTGAGGGTCGTCGTGGGAGCGGTTTACGTCGGGGCGGTGCTCGTCACGGCGCAGGGAGACCAGCAGGTCGAGCAGGGCGGATTCGAGGGCGGGGGTATAGTCCACGGCAAAGTCGCGCTCGGGATAGTGGAGGATGCCGTAGGGCGGGCGCTTGCCGTAGGTCTTGTGGACCAGCAGGCAGTAGACCGCCACCTGGAAGATGTGCGAATCGTAGGGGGCGGATGGGGTGCGCCCGGTCTTGACCTCCACCGGGATGAACTTGCCATTCTGCTCGACCAGGTAATCGGGCTTGCCGGTGAGTTCCAAGTGCGGATCGTAGAGCGGTTTTTCGACCGGGCCCCAGGCGCGCGTGTCGGCAAAGATCACCCGTCCGCCGGGGAGACCGAGGCGGCGGCGCTGTCGTCCCGAGATGAACAACAGGACGAAGGCGAGCAGCAGGACGGCAAAGGCAAGGTAAAGGGAGGTCATGGGAACGACTTTAATTGTTACTATTATGCTTTCATAAATTTAAATAAATTGCCGGGTGCAGAAGGCGGCGAGCAGGATGAGGGCGATCAGCAGAAGGATCAGCGCCAGGGTGCGGGTAAGGCTGGAGGCGAGCACCTGCCGCCCGTGCTGGCGGTGGAGCTCGGAACCGGTGGTCATTTCGGCCTGGTTGGAGGACTTGATCCCTTTTTGGGCATAAGCCCAGGCACGCGCACAATATATGTAGGTGCCGACTTCGGAAGCTCGAATGGGTCTCATGGTGCCCATATCCTAACATGATTGAACGGATTTATCACGTATAATTCCCCTGTGACAAAACTATAAAGGGACAACCTGCTGATCCCGCAGACCATGGGGAGACCTGATTTTCCCCTCCCAACCCCGATTTTACAAAACAGTCCGTCCAACCGAGGAAACCATGTCCAACCTGCCCGAGATCGATACCCCCTTCCTGATCGACTTCCTGACCAAATTATTGAACACGCCTTCGCCCACCGGCAATGCTGAGGCGGCGGTGGCGTTCACCGAGGAGACCCTCAAGGCTTTCCCGGAGCTCACGCTTGGGCGCACCCGCAAGGGCGCGCTGTTAGCCACCTGGCGCGGCGAGCAGGACGAGGGTCCCCGGGCGGTGACAGCGCACGTGGATACGCTGGGAGCCATGGTGAAAGAGGTCAAGTCAAATGGACGCCTGAAATTGACCAAGATCGGCGGCTTCGCTCTGGAACACCATCGAGGGCGAGGGCTGCACGGTCTCCACCCGTTCCGGGCGAAAGGTGCGCGGCTCCATCCTGCTGACAAAGGCCTCCAGCCACGTGTTCGGCGGGGAGGTGGGTGAGCTGAAACGCAGCGAGGACACGCTCGAGGTGCGCCTGGACGCGCGCACCTTGTCTGCCAGGGAAACGCTCGACCTGGGGATCGGGGTGGGGGATTTCGTGGCATTCGACCCGCGCGTGGAGGTGAATGCCGGTTTCGTGCGCTCGCGCCACCTGGACGACAAGGCCTGCGTGGCGGCACTGGTGTCGGCGGTGAAGACGATGAGCGAGGCGGGACTGAAACCCGCCCGGACGACGACCTTTTTAATCAGCAATTATGAAGAGGTGGGGCACGGGGCAGCGGCAGGCATCCCCGCGGACGTGGAAGAGCTGCTGGTGGTGGACATGGCGGCGGTGGGCGAAGGTCAGAATTCGGACGAGTTCCACGCCTCCCTGTGCGTGAAGGACGCCGGCGGACCTTATCACCATGAATTGACTGATCGGCTGCGGGCGCTGGCTGAGAAGAATGAGATCCCCTACAAGGTGGATGTTTACACTTATTACCATTCGGATGGCGAAGCGTGGTGGAACGCGGGCGCGGACGCGGCGGTGGGGCTGATCGGTCCCGGTGTGGACGCCTCGCACAATTACGAGCGGACCCACACCGAGGCGTTGGTGGCGACGGTCAAGTGGGTGATGGCGTATTTGCTGGATTAGGATTCCCGGCTGCGTTTGCTGCCGAAAATAATTGATTTTTGATTCATGGCATGTTCCCAAACTTTTCTATCCAATCAAAGCCTCCCTCTTATTGGGCTTCCGGCGGCGTCCCCGCCGCCGAATTATAATGACCTTTGATTCCTGGCATGTTCCTGAACATCTCTATTTCATGACTGCTTCCATCTGTGGTTGGAAGCCCCTTTTTTTTGAAACCATATTCGCTGATATCGTAATTAATTCAATTACTTGGCTGCGAAAAGAACAACGGATGAAATTGTACGCATTTGTTCTTATGCCCTCCCATTTTCATTCCATTATTTTGCCGCTGGACAGATCAATAGGAGAACTATTACAAAATTTTGCCTCTTTCACAGCTCATGCAATTCTTGGCCAGCTAAAAAAAGATGAACGGTTGGATCTGCTTGAGTTTTTCCATGAGCAACGTCGTGATGAACGGCAAGACCATAGTATTTGGCAGGACATTCAGGCAAAGAATATTTTTAGCAGCAAATTCCTAAAACAGAAAATGGAATATATCCATCAAAATCCGGTTGCCAAAGAATGGAGTTTGGTTACAGATCGCGCTGATTACAAATACTCAAGCGCATGTTATTATGATAATGACCGCTCGCCGCTAATTGAAATTGATGACATCCGGGAATTGTTCTAGAAATGCAGGCGCCGAGGACGGCGCCTGGAGCGATAGCAGCGGCTAAACCAAGAGCGGAAGCTAGGTTGGAAAGCGAATGAATAATGGGTGTTGGGAGATAAAATGCAAATTCTGCATGTGGTAGGTGCCAGGCCGAACTTCATCAAGGCTGCGCCGGTGGCGGCCGCGCTGGCCGCGCAGGGTGCAAACCAGACCATCGTTCACACCGGGCAGCATTATGACGCCCAAATGTCGGGGGTGTTTTTCAAGGAGTTGAAGCTCCCGGAACCGGATGTCAACCTGGAGGTTGGATCGGGCACCCACGCTTTCCAGACCGCTGAGATCATGCAGCGTTTCGAGCCGTATGTTCTGGAGCGCAAACCCGACCTGGTGGTGGTCTACGGGGATGTCAATTCAACGGTGGCGGCCGCGCTGGTGTGTGCAAAACTGCTGGTCCCGGTGGCACACGTGGAAGCCGGACTTCGGTCGGGCGACCGCAGCATGCCGGAGGAGATCAACCGCCTGCTGACCGACCAGTTGGCCGACCTGCTCTTTACCCCATCTGCGGATGGGAATGAAAACCTGCAGAGGGAAGGCATCCCGCCCGGTAAGATCAAGCTGGTGGGGAACGTGATGATCGATACGCTGGTGCGCCTGCTGCCGCAGGCTGAAGCGCGCTGGACTGCAATTGGCAACCGAATTTCCCCAGGGAAAGTTTGCCCTGGTGACCCTGCACCGTCCCTCCAATGTGGACGACCCGCGCCAACTGTCCCGCCTGCTGGCAGAGCTGGGCCGGATCGGGAAGGAGCTCAGCGTGCTGTTCCCGGTCCACCCGCGCACCCGCCAGGCCATCGCGGACGACGGGCTCGAAGTCCCGGATACCATCCGCCTGCTGGAACCGCTCGGGTACCTGGATTTCCTGGCGTTGGAAAAGCATGCTGCCGTCGTCATCACCGATTCGGGCGGCATCCAGGAGGAGACCACCTACCTGGGTGTTCCGTGCCTCACCCTGCGCACCACCACCGAGCGTCCCATCACCATCACCCTCGGGACGAACATCCTGATTGGAGCGGAACCGGGCAGGCTGCAGGCCGAACTTGCCCTGATCCTGACCGGGAAGGGAAAGCAGGGACAGGTTCCTCCGCTTTGGGATGGGCATGCCTCCGAGCGGATCGCCGCGGAAATCCTGCATTTGCCATAGAACCACAGCCCGCTTCAAGCAGCGGCTGGAACAAGAGGAAACCATGAATTTCAGCGAATACCAGGCCAGGTCACGCAAGACCGCCATTTACCCTTCCATCGGGCACCCGGTGGTGTATCCCACCCTCGGGCTGACCAACGAAGCCGGGGAAGTAGCCGGGAAGATCAAGAAAATCTTCCGCGACAAATCCGGGGAGATCAGCGCCGCGGAGCGCGAGGCCCTCAAGGGCGAACTGGGCGACGTGCTCTGGTACCTGGCACAGGTCTGCACCGAGCTGGAAATTTCGCTGGACGAGGTCGCCGCACACAACCTGGAGAAATTATCCTCGCGCCAGGAACGCGGCAAGATCGGCGGGGAGGGGGATAACCGGTAATGAGAACCGTTGCGGTATAATCCCGTCTGCACGGTGGAAAATCCCGTCCCAGGCTGCGGACGAGGCAAAAGTGTTTATGGAAAGCAAAAAGAAATTATTTCGGACTTTGGGCATCATTTTATTTTCGGCACGGCGTCCTGGCGGGGATGGTGATGTTCATCCTCATGAACTGGGCCTACTTCGAAGCTTCCTTTTACTTCGGGTACAGCGCCCCGGCGGATAAGACCCTAACCAATTTAAGATGTCCCCTGGTGATGACCACCTCAGAAACGGGAGAGGTCACGATGAGCGTCACCAACAGCACCGACCGGGACCTCTCGGTCCCGGTCCAGATCGAGTTAAGTTACTACGG
Source organism: uncultured Chloroflexia bacterium (assembly GCA_963830585.1). Classification (GTDB taxonomy): domain Bacteria; phylum Chloroflexota; class Anaerolineae; order Anaerolineales; family Villigracilaceae; genus UBA877. The sequence continues at coordinate 475,964 of CAWHNA010000001.1, forward strand.
TGCGGCGACGCTGGACAAGACCAGGTACCCTGTCGCTGCGGGCGAGACCCGCAAGCTTAGCTGGACGGTCACCTCGGATAACCTTGTTTTTGGCCACCTGGTCATGGCACGCGTGTATGAATTCAGCGCTTTCACGCTTCCCTCGCGCACCAATACCTGCGGGACGGTGATGGTGGCCCTGCCCGGGGTGACCGGGATCCAGGTCTTCATCAGTATGCTGGCACTCAGCCTGGGTGGCCTGGCAGCGGGCTGGGGACTGTGGTTGGCCGGCAATCGTCCGCTCCAGGGGAGGGAGATCATCGCCACCCGGGCCATGACCTTTTTTACGATCATCGTGGTGCTCGGCATTGCTCGGCGGCATCATTGGCTGGTGGGGATTGGGCTTGATTTGTGCAGCCGCGGTTTCCTGTTGATCATCTCGGTGGTCGGCTACTACATTCATGACTAACCCGGATGATCCTTCCAGGACGAACTGGCACGGGCCAGCTGAAACCGGCAGGAAGGAGAAAATGACCATGGCCTGTAAGAATTGCGCTGCCTTGAACGTGAAACGCCAGTTCACTTCGACCGGGGAGTTGACCAAGTTCATGCGCCGCCTGCGCACGCTCGTGGAGGACGGGAAAATTATCGAATTCCCCTCTTTTACCGAGCTTGACGAGGTGGAGGATGATGCCAGCTGGCCGGACGTGATCGAGATCCAGCTTGGCTGCCCGGATTGCGGCGCAGAATTCACCTTCAAGGCCAATTCCCATCACAGCAAACCGCCGCAGTGGACCTTCAAAAAAGGGTCAAGCCGCTAAGAACTGGAATATTTGCCTGGTCCAGGGTTCCCGGACCGGGGATTTTCCTCCCAATATCGGGAATCGACCCTGAAAACTACCGGTCCTGAACAGCTTCCGCCCTTTATGTGGGACGGGCTGGAGCCACGAACTCTAATCATCCTCATACATACCCCATCCCCATTGTTTGGTAAAATCAAAACAGATACTTCTTGTCTGATTGCAAGGCAGGACAGTTCCTGTCCTTTGGAGTTTGGAGACCCTTATGGCTAGCATGGAAAAGTTTACTCAACGGGCGCGGCGTGTACTTGCCCTGGCCCACCAGGAAGCGGAGAACGCTCACCAGGGATTGATCGGTACGGAGCATCTGCTGCTCGGTCTGTTGACCGAAGACGGCGGCGTGGCCGGGCGTGTTTTGCGCGAACTCGGCCTGGAGACGGAACGGGTGCGCGAGATGGTCCAGCGCGTCAGTCACGAGGGGCATTACGAAAGCGGCAAGATCGAGCTGGCCCCCGACACGCAGCTGGTGCTGGAATACGCCATCGAAGAAGCCCGCAAGATGGGCCACCATTACATTGGTACCGAACATCTGCTGCTCGGGCTGGTCCGCTCGGAAGGCGCAGCGATGGAAGTCTTCAAGAAACTGGGCGTGACCGCCGACCAGGTGCGCCGCCAGACCCGCCGCGTGCTGCAGGACAGCAGCAGCTCGCAGACCTCCGCCGTCCCGGAGACCGCCAAGCCGGGCGGCAAACAGGAAGCCAAGACGCCGCTGGTGGACCAGCTGGCAACCGACCTGACCACCCTGGCCGAAGAAGGCAAGCTGGACCCGGTCATCGGGCGCCAGACCGAGATCGAGCGCGTCATCCAGATCCTGGCGCGCCGCACCAAGAACAACCCGGCCCTGATCGGCGAACCGGGCGTGGGCAAGACCGCCATCGTGGAAGGGCTGGCGCAGCGCATCACGGACGGCGACGTCCCTGCGCCGCTGCTGGGCAAACGCGTCCTGAAGCTGGACGTGGGTTCGCTGGTGGCCGGCACGATGTACCGCGGCCAGTTCGAGGAGCGCCTGAAGCGCGTCATCGACGAGCTCAAGCAAACCAAGTCCATCCTGTTCATCGACGAGTTCCACATGCTGGTGGGAGCCGGTTCGGCCGGTTCCGCCGTGGACGCAGCCAACATTCTCAAACCGGCGCTGTCACGCGGCGAGCTGCAGTGCATCGGCGCCACCACGCTGGACGAATACCGCAAGCATATCGAATCCGATGCCGCCCTCGAACGCCGCTTCCAGCCCATCGTGGTGGAGGAACCGTCCGTGGAGGAGACCATCGAGATCCTCAAGGGCATCCGCAAGATGTACGAAGAGCACCACCACCTGGTCATCTCGGACGAGGCGCTGGATGCGGCCGCCCAGCTATCGGCCCGTTACGTGTCGGACCGCTTCCTGCCGGATAAGGCCATCGACCTGATCGACGAGTCCGCCTCGCGCGTGCGCATGTACAAGTCCGGCGCAGTCCACGTCTGCCAAGGATATCTACAAGCAGCTGAAGCTGGTGCGCGCCAACCGTGCCCTGGCCCAGGAAGAAGGCAAGGCCGAGGACGTGCGCAACTGGGAAGCCCAGGAAGCCGACCTGAACGAGCAGCTGAAACTGATGAAATCGAGCTGGGAACGCGCCAAGAGCCCGGTGGTTACCGCCGAGGACATTGCCGAAGTGGTCTCCATGTGGACCGGCGTGCCGGTCATGCAGATCGCCGAGGCCGAGTCCAAGCGCCTGCTGAAGATGGAAGAGGAACTTCACAAAGACCATCATCGGGCAGGAAGAAGCCATCCAGTCCATCGCCAAGGCAGTGCGCCGGGCGCGCGCCGGGTTGAAGGACCCGAAGCGCCCGATCGGCTCGTTCATGTTCCTCGGTCCCACCGGGGTTGGCAAGACCGAGCTGACCAAGACCCTCGCCAAGTTCATGTTCGGCAGCGAGGAAGCCATGATCCAGCTGGACATGTCCGAGTTCATGGAACGCCATACCGCCAGCCGGCTGGTGGGCGCTCCGCCCGGATACATCGGCTACGACGATGCCGGTCAGCTGACCGAGGCCCTGCGCCGCCGCCCGTACTCCATCGTGGTCTTCGACGAGGTCGAGAAGGCTCACCCCGAGGTCCACAACATGCTCCTGCAGATCATGGAGGAAGGCCACCTGGCGGATGCCAAGGGCCGCACGGTGGATTTCCGCAACGCCATCATCGTCATGACCACCAACGTGGGCGCCGAGGAGATCAAGAAACAGACCTCGCTCGGCTTCCAGCTCAAGCGCGATGAAAAGACCGAAGAGCGCACCTCCTACGAGGAAATGCGCAAGAAATTGACCGAGTCGCTCAAGAAGGTCTTCCGTCCCGAGTTCATCAACCGGCTCGACAGCGTCATCGTCTTCCGCTCGCTGAACAAGGACGACATCCGCCAGATCGTGAACCTGGAGTTGAACAAGGTGACCGAACGGCTCGCCGAACACGAGGTGACCCTGACCGCCACCGATGCCGCCCTGGACCTGCTGGCGGAGCAGGGTTACGACCAGGAGATGGGTGCCCGGCCTTTGCGCCGTGTCATCCAGCAAAAGGTCGAGGACCCGCTGTCGGATGCGCTGCTCGCCGGCACGTTCCACGAAGGCGACATCATCCTGGTGGTGGTGTCGGAGGGCGAGATGTTCCTGAAACGGGCAAAGCAGCCCGAAAAGGAAGAAGAACCGGTCCCGTGATTATAGATACTGGCAGAGGCACTGCGCTGGCATGGTGCCTCTGCTCTTCCGGAGGTTTTTATGGGTACAAATAATGAGGTAGCCACGCTGGCAGGCGGCTGTTTCTGGTGCCTGGAAGCGGTGTTCGATGAACTTAAAGGTGTGGAATCGGTGGAGTCGGGTTACAGCGGTGGCAAGCTTCAGAACCCCACCTACGCCCAGGTCTGCGACGGGGATACCGGTCACGCCGAGGTCGTCCAGGTCACCTTTGACCCGCAGGTGCTTTCGTACAGCGACCTGCTGACCGTCTTCTTTGCCATCCACGACCCCACCACCCTCAACCGCCAGGGCGCGGACGAGGGCACCGCAGTACCGCTCGGCCATCTTCTATCATGATGAAGAGCAAAAGGAGACGGCTGAGCAGGTGATCAAGAAGATCGAAGGCGCTGGCATCTGGGACGACCCCATCGTGACCGAGCTGACCCCGTTTGACAAGTTCTACATGGCAGAGGATTATCACCAGGAATACTTTGCCCACAATTCGTTCCAGCCCTACTGCCGGGCGATCATCGCCCCCAAGGTGAGCAAGTTCCGCAAGCAGTTCGTCGACCGCTTGAAGAAGGAAACTGCTTAGCATGACGGTCCGCTTGTATGGCGTGCCTGCCGTCCACTCTCGAAGTCGAAAGCTAATTCAAGCAATGCAGGTCCTGCAGACTGAACCAGACACTTCAATTCTCCCCGCAGCGCTGCCAACCTTCCGGGTGAGGGATATTCCCGTCTACGGCGACGCCATCCTGGCACCCATGGACGGGTTCTCGGATTGGCCTTTCCGCTCCATCTGCCGCGGGCTGGGCTCGGCGATGAGCTACAACGAGTTCACGCGCGCCGAGTTCATCCTGCACGGCTTCGAGCATATCTCGGAACGCTTCACCTACGATGAGGTGGAGCGCCCGTTCGTCATCCAGGTCTACGGGGACGACCCGGAGCTGATCATTGCCGCCGCCCTGCGCGTGCATGGAGAAGAAGCCCGACATCATCGACATCAACATGGGCTGCCCGGCGCGCACGGTCGCCAACCGCGGCGCCGGCGTGGGGCTGATGCGCACCCCGCTCAAGGTGGCGCGCATTTTCGAGCAGGCTGACCCACCTGCTGGACGTGCCGGTGACCGGCAAGATCCGCCTGGGCTGGGAGGATAACCGCACCTACAAGTTGATCGCCCGCATCGTGGAAGAGAACGGCGGCGCGCTGATCGCCGTCCACGGGCGGACCCAGGAGCAGGGCTACGGCGGCGAGGCCAACTGGGACGCCATCGCCGAGGTCAAGGCGGCGGTCGAAGATCCCGGTCATCGGCAACGGGGACGTGAAAACGGTGGCGGATATCGAGCGCATGAAAGCCCACACCGGCTGCGAGGCGGTCATGATCGGGCGGGCCGCCATCGGCAACCCCTGGATCTTCTCCCGCCTCGACCGGGAGCAGGTCACCCCGGAGATGATCCGCCGCATGGTGCACCTGCACCTGGAACGCAACATGCAGTTTTACGGCGAGCACAAGGGGTTGATCCTGTTCCGCAAGCATGCCATGCGCTACCTGGCGCTCCAGCGCCTGCCGCGCGTGGTGCGCACCAAGATCATCCTGCAGAACGATGCCAAGGGGTTCCTGGAGTTGCTGGACAAAGCCATTGACGGGTTGAGTTGAAAAAGGTCGACATTAACAAAAATGCGCACAGTAGAAACTGTGCGTATTTTATTATCTGAACTCACTAAACAATTATGGCTGAAGTTCCAAATCTATGTATGCTAAAACAACAATATTATCTGGAACAGTGGTTCCAGAGACAATTATCCTGATCTGAAAACCTTTTCCCTGCACCAATGTTGGTATTGCCGATAATGGAAAGCTGCTTATTGAGTAATCAGCTCCTTTATGGGAAAGTGTTATTGCTTGACCAAGGTAAGTCGTTCGATTTTCAACTTCGTGCCAGGAGGCGTCGCTTTTCCAAAACTGGAATATTTTCACCCCCCACCCCAGCGGAAATTTGACATCTTTTTTAGATATATTCTGAATAATCAAGTCGATACTATAATTTTCTCGAAATGGTTCTGTTTGTGGCGGGTAAGGCGTTAATATTATTGTCTTATTAACATCCTCGACCTGCAAGTTTGTATAATATGGAAATGACGTATCATTCGTTGGTGCGAGAGGGGGAAGAATTCGACCTGAACACCCAATTAAAGAATACACACAATATTCCGCAACCTAATAATTTATGGGATTGATTTTTATTCATTCCGATTTTAGTTAGTTTAATATATGATAGAAAGCTTGTTTATTTGACCATAAACTTAACCCAGTATAGCAACATCGCAAAGATAATACAATCCATCGGTCGTTGGAGTTAATATTCTTTCGCAATCCTCCTCCTTAGCTTCGCTGGACCCAATTCTCCAGAATCCTTATCGTACGGTATATTTCCGGTCCCACTGCCAGGATTCCTCCTTTTTTATTTGATCGAAAACCCTTGACTTGGAGTCGACTCCAGGTGATAAACTCTATCCAAGAGGTGAAATGATGAAGATCGCAGAAGTAAGTGAACGCTATGGTATTTCCCCGGATACGCTGCGCTACTATGAACGCATCGGGCTCATCCCCCCCGTAAATCGAAGTGAAAGCGGCATCCGGGATTACATTGACATCGATGTCAGGCGGGTCGAATTCATCAAGTGCATGCGCAGCGCCGGGCTCCCCATTGAAGTGCTGATCGAGTATGTCGGGCTGGTCCAGCAGGGTGACCGGACCATTGAAACCAGGCGGGAGATCCTGGTGGAACAGCGCGAAAAGCTTCGAGCTAAGATGAAGGAAATGCAAAACACTCTGGACATCCTGGACCACAAGATCGAGGTGTACGAAACTGCTCTTCTGAAAAAAGAAAAAGAAATGGTTCAAACCGAAGACCAATTATCTGTGATCATCTGATCAATAAAAGAGGAGGTCCGAAAATGCAAAAAAGAAAACTTGGCAGCAGCGGACTGGAAGTCTCGGCCCTCGGGCTGGGCTGCATGCGCATGAGCTTTGGCGACAGGCCGACCGACAAGCAGGAGATGATCTCTTTCCTGCACACGGCGGTTGAGCGCGGCGTCACCTTCTTCGATACGGCCGAAGTGTACGGGCCGTTCACCAACGAGGAACTGGTCGGCGAAGCCCTGGAGCCTTTCCACGGCAGGGTGGTGATCGCCACCAAATTTGGCTGGAAGCATGGAGATACGGGGCCGAGTCCCAGGTCTGGTCAGGACAGCCGCCCGGAGCAGATCAAGCGGGTGGCCGAGGCTTCGCTCAAACGCCTCAGGGTGGAGGCCATCGACCTGTTCTACCAGCACCGGCCTGATCCTAATGTGCCGATGGAAGACGTGGCCGGGGCGGTGAAGGACCTGATCCAGGCGGGCAAGGTCAGGCATTTCGGGCTGTCCGAGTCCAGCGCTGACCAGATCCGCCGCGCCCATGCGGTCCAGCCCGTCACGGCCCTGCAAAGCGAATATTCGATCTGGTGGCGAAACATCGAAGCAGAGATCCTGCCGACCTGCGAGGAACTGGGGATCGGCGTGGTGCCCTACAGTCCGCTGGGGCGCGGCTACCTGACCGGCAAGGTCGACGAGACCACGACCTTCGCCAGCACCGATATCCGGGCTCGTAACCCGCGCTTTGCACCCGAGGCGATCAAGGCCAACCGGGTGGTGATCGAGCTGCTTGAGAAGATCGGGGCCCGCAAGGGCGCCACCCCGGCCCAGGTCGCCCTGGCCTGGCTGCTGGCGCAAAAGCCCTGGATCGTGCCCATCCCCGGCTCGCGCAAGCTCGAGCGGCTGGACGAAAATCTCGGGGCGGTCAAGCTCGAGCTGACTTCCACGGATCTCAGCGAGCTCGCCGAGGCCATGTCACACATCAAGGTGGTCGGCGACCGGTATTAAGGCTGTACACAAAAGTCGTGCCAGGCGCCTCTTCGGCTTAAAGCGGGGCAGGGGGACCGCTCTCCCAGGGAACTGCAGAAACTGACCGGGCGCTGAGCAGGACAAAATGCGAAAGGAATTCTGAAAATGGACATCATGTGGACCAGCGACGAGCTCAACCGGATCGGAAAAGCGCAGGAACTGCTGATCGCCTCGCTCCGCAGCGACGGGACGCTGCGCAAGCCGGTGATCATCTGGGTCGTCCGCATCGGCGACGACCTGTACGTCCGCTCCGTGAACGGGCGCACTTCCGCCTGGTTCCGCGGCACCCAGGTGCTTCTCAAGGGACACATCCAGGCTGGCGGGATCGACAAGGATGTCACTTACCTGGAGGCAGCCGATCCCGGCCTCAACGACCAGCTCGACGCCGCTTATCGCGCAAAATACCGCCGTGACCCGTCCAGCGTCGACGCCATTAACAGCCCCCTCGCCCGCGCTGCGACCCTCAAGCTTGTGCCGCGCCCTGCGGGTTCATAGGCAATCCGGAAGGATCATCTGGCAGGAGGTCACCATGCAATATGTTCGCTTGGGATCAACCGGGGCAAAAATCTCGGGATGGCGAAGACCGGGCTGACTTCCACTTGTAACCCGGTTTTGGATTTTGATCACTTAATTTGTTATTGGAGGCTGACATGGCAAAGAATGCTGAACTAAAGACGAAAGTCAACGAAGCCAGCGTGGAAGGATTTCTCAATTCCGTCGCAGATGAGCAGGCACGCAAGGATTGTTTTGAGATCCTGAAAATGATGAAGCAGGTTACAAAGGAAGAGCCAAAGATGTGGGGCGCAAGCATTGTCGGCTTTGGAAGCTATCACTACAAAGGCGCCAGCGGACGCGAAGGCGACTGGATGTTAATTGGTTTCTCCCCTCGCAAACAAAACCTGACGCTTTACCTCATGCACGGTTTTGAAGTACATAAAGACCTGCTAAAAAAACTTGGCAAATATAAGACCAGCATGGGATGTTTGTATATCAAGAACCTGGAGGATGTGGACAAAAAAGTTTTGAAAGAACTGGTCACTGAGTCTGTGAAAAGGATGAAGAGTCAGGACCAAAAGTAGCTCACGTTTTCCATGCTGCTCTCCCTGGGCGGCTGTGAGCCGCAGCTAAAAGGGCATATCCAGGCCAATGTCAATGGGTGTAATGATAAACAAACCATGCTGAGTGCGGTGACCCAATTGCTGCCTTATGTTGGCTATCCAGGAACCTTGAACGCCATCCGCTGCATCAATGAAGTGCTGCCGGATTAAGGATCCACACAATCAGGAGTAAAAATGCAAAATGGTAACTTGGGACAGGAAGTGATCGCTCTCTCTAAGCAGAAATGGCGCTGGATGTCGGAGCGCAAAGTGGATTCCCTGGCCGCACTCTTTCATGAAAAGGCTGTCTTTGTCCATATGGGCGGAACCTGGGGAAAAGAACAGGAACTTGAGATTATCAAGAGCGGCGGGATTCACTATAAGCAAGCGGACATCCATGAAGTGTCGGTGAATATTATCGGCCCAACCGCCATCCTATTAAACAGGATTACTCTGCTGGCTGTGGTTGGCGGCAATGAGGTCACCAATCCCTTCATGGTGACAGAAGTGTATGTGCAGCAAGAAGATAGTTGGAAATTAGCCTCGCTCTCGTTCACCCGCCTGCTTACCCCTGAGCAGCACTCCTAACCGCAGAAACAGGAGCACGAAATGATGCAAACTGTAAAATTGAACAACGGCGTTGAAATCCCCATTCTCGGTTTCGGCGTTTTTCAGATCACCGATCCGGCCGAATGTGAACGAAGCGTAATTGATGCTATTCAAGCCGGATACAGCCACATTGACACAGCCGCTTCTTACATGAACGAAGAAGCGGTTGGCAGGGGCATCAAACAAAGCCGCGCTGCCAGGGAAAACCTGTTTATCACCACAAAACTTTGGATCCAGAGCAATGGCTATGAAGGCACCCGAATAGCCTTTGAAAGATCTCTGAAGCGCTTGCAATTGGATTACGTTGACCTGTATCTCATCCATCAACCATTCGGTGATGTGTACGGTGAATGGCGTGCGATGGAAGAACTGGTTCAACAAGGCAAAGTCAGGGCGATCGGGGTTGCAAACTTTCAACCTGACCGCATCATGGACTTGATGATCCATAACAAAATAACGCCGGCAGTGGATCAGATCGAAGTAAATCCTTTCCAGCAGCAGCTTGATACCCAAAAGTTTTTACAGGATAACAACGTCCAGACTGAAGCGTGGGCTCCATTCGCCGAGGGAAGGAATAATATTTTTCGAAATGAACTCCTGCTTTCGATCGCCGCAAAGAACAAAAAAAGCGTTGCCCAGGTTATTCTCCGCTGGCTTGTACAAAGAGGTATCATCGTCCTTGCCAAATCGACCCGCAAAGAAAGGATGCTGGAAAATATCAGCGTTTTTGATTTTGAATTAAGTGCGGAAGACGTGGCGGCGATTGCATCGTTGGACACGAAAACCAGCAGCTTCTTTGACCATCGTGACCCTGAAAAGGTGAAGTGGCTGGGCAGCAGGAAACTGGATGTTTAGTGAGTGATGGAGGCAACCATGGAATACGTTCGATTGGGTTCCACCGGCATGAAGGTCTCGCGCATTTGCCTGGGCTGCATGAGCTACGGGAAGATAGAGGCGGACAATGCGTGGGTGCTGGATGAAGAGCACAGCCGTCCTTATATCCGGCGCGCCCTGGAACTGGGCATCAATTTCTTTGACACCGCCAATGTCTACTCCACCGGCAGGAGCGAAGAGATCGTCGGCAAAGCCCTGCATGATTTTGCTGCTTCCCGGGATGAGGTGGTCATCGCCACCAAGGTATTTTTCCCGATGGGACCCGGTCCCAACGACCACGGCCTCTCGCGCAAACATATCCTTAGCGTCGATCGACGCCAGCCTCAAGCGCCTGGGGACGGATCACGTCGACCTGTACCAGATCCACCGCTGGGATTATGACACGCCCATCGAAGAGACGATGGAAGCGCTGCATGACGTGGTCCGGGCTGGGAAGGCCCGCTACATCGGCGCCTCCGCCATGCACGCCTGGCAGTTTGCCAAGGCTCTTTATACCGCCGACCTGCACGGCTGGACCCGTTTCGTCTCCATGCAGCCGCATTACAACCTGCTTTACCGGGAAGACGAACGGGAAATGCTGCCGCTCTGCCAGGATCAGAAGATCGCCGTGATCCCCTTCTCCCCGCTGGCACGCGGCTGGCTGGCACGCAAACCATCCCAGGAACAAAATGAAACCCTGCGAGCCCGGAGCGATGACCTCGTTAAATCCCGCTACGCCCGGGAAGATAATGTCCCCATCGTCCAGCGGGTCAGCGCCGTTGCCGAAGCCCGCGGGATGCCGATGGCGCAGGTGGCCCTGGCCTGGATGCTCTCCAAGCCGCTCATCACCGCCCCGATCATCGGCGCCACCCAGCCTCACCACCTGGAGGATGCCGTCGCGGCCCTTTCCATCCAGCTCACCCCGGATGAGATCAAGCACATGGAAGAACCCTACCTTCCGCATCCCGTGATCAGTTACGTGTAATTTGCATCTCAAGGCACCCCTAAGTATCTCAACGTCGACCTCAGCTTCCGGGGAATATCGCAGGAGCAATTCACGCTATATAGCGATGAAATAGCCCTTTATTTTGCTGGAAATTCCGCCTTTTCTGCTTTTAAAGGAAAGATTTGCTTCATGAGTTTTTAAGTGCTGCCTCACGATAATTTTCATGTGCAAAAATAAGGCTTCCCCCTCCCACGAAGACGGGTTAGCTTGGTGTAAACCAATTGATCCGTCGTTTAATGAGGAAACAGAAAGCTCATGTTCATCTGCTAACAATATTGGTTGATCTAAATATCAATACTCACGTTAAGCGAATTGCCATCACTCAATACAAAAGAAGATTCAAATGTTAACGGAAATATATTTGTTAGATCTTTGCCAAGATATAGGGACAATTTTCTGAGTTGCAACTCCTTGTAACCGGATAATATATGTTGTAAAGGAATATCTAGCAAAAATCCATCAACATATGGAAAACCAACTAAATATATTTTATGATTACTATTCGAACTGCGATTACACCATTAATCTTCGTCCCATGTGCATAAATCGTCATGCAACTAACTAGGGCTGTTCCATTATTATGGGCGATTTACTGACCTCCCGCTTGATCGGAAATATCACCATCGAGGCTCCAAGCATCGGGGAATAAATATCTTTACAGATTTGAGATTTCGCATCATTTTCCAATTTAATAAAACAATACAATCTTCCGACGTAGCTATTGGTACGGCGAGATTCCACTTGGGCAAGCGGATTCAGTTTTCCTTTTCCAAGGTTATATCTTCCAACTTGCGTTTTCAACAACCAACAAATCTTCATGGTCTCCTAATATGGTAATCGTATTCTGTCAACCATTTCCTTCGCTCCCTTTATTCGTTCCTCGCGTAGCAACCCCTTGGGGGTGATGCTCCGCGTCGGAACGCTTTCTTTTCCGCTCCCGCGGAACAAATTTGCTTCACAGGTTTTAAAGTTCAGCCTTGCAATAGTTTTCGCATGCTAAAATCAGGGTTCCTCCACGAAGACGGGCTGACTGATCCATCCGGTCAGTTCGTCTTTTATGTTGGAGAAGAAGGTATTGCTACAAAGGGCAAGAGCATGTCGCTATGGCTGTACAGGCACTTCGATAAAATCTGCAAATTCCTGGTCGACCGGGACTCCATTCACACATTGGCGGCCGACTACGACTATTCTCATCCGAAGTTGACCAGATATATTGCCCAGTTTTGAGTAATCCGGATTGACAGAAACTACCGCATCTGGAAATGGTCCATTGTTGGCATCCAGGGTGACATTATGATCAAAAGCATGCTGCAAAACATCTGGGATTTCAATCCAGTTGTCGTTTTGTAAAACAAATATTCTAACCCCATAATTATACGGAAACACTATACAGTCAGATGTCTTATTTACTACATAAAGATCAACACCGGTATATATTATTATTGGGGGTTTTTCGAAAAGAGTAAAATCTAAATTATGGGTGATATCAATATTTATTTCTTTATGAAATTGATCTTCATTTGACGCATTCTGGCAGCCAGACAACACTATACAAGAAGCCAAAAGACAAAGAACCAAGGTCTTTTTAAATGTTTTTGAAGTCATCTTATTCTCGTTCCTCGCGAAGCACCCCCTGTGGGGGGTCGCGAAGCACCCCCTGTGGGGGGTCGCGAAGCACTCCCTGTGGGGGGTCGTGTAGCACATTGTCCCCGTTCGCTCGTCCCCCGTACGTTGTCCCATGTCCTTAGTGGGACTTTGGGGGATGGGGGAATCCCTTGGGGGGAATACTCCGCGTCAGAGTGCTTTCTTTTCCGCTCCCGCGGGGTCTGTAAACTATTCCGTTTCCTTTCTTCACAGCGTCCCCATGAACTCCACCGGCTTCATTACAGTCAGAAGCGCAGGCTGGTAATCTTTGACGTTGCCGCGTGATCAAATAATCTGCCTTGCACTGCACTGCCGAGATCATCTGCACCGCATCTTCGTAATCGCTGTAATCGAGGGCCAGCGCCTGCTCGATCGTGCTCTGGTCCACCGGCGCGATCTTGATGAACTGCATCAGGTTCGTGATCGTCGCCCGCGCTTCCGCTGCGGAGCGGTCCTTCCTGACCAGGTAGAACAGCGTGGTGATGCTGTGGGCCGCCGCGTAGCCCTTCACCCGCCCGGTCTCCACCGCCGCCAGCAGGGCGGCCGATATTTCGTAGAACGGTTCCCGCTTTTGCAGGACGTCCAGGAGAATGTTCAGGTCGATCAGCACGCTTGGCTTAGCGGGCATATTTCTCTTCCAGGTGTTTCTTGTAATCCTTTACCGATACAGCCTGCGACAGGCTGCCGCTCAGCCTGCGCACGATCGGGGCATTCTCCAGCGTTTCCTGGGCAGGGATGGCGCGCAAATAGGCTTCGATGAGATCGGTCAGGGTGGTGTTATTTTCGGCCGCGTAGCGCTTAAAGTTCTCCAGCAGGTCACGCGGCACGCGCACGGTCATTTTTGTCTCTTGCATGTCAGTTCTCCTGCCGTACATAATAGCATCCAGTTGTACGGCTGTCAAGGCACACGTTCCAGCCTTTTTTAGTTCTCCCTCGGGATATTTTTTATGACCATGGTTTCATCAGGTCCGGGGTATGTTCGCCATATGCCGCCTCGGACAGACATTAATAAGACCGAATTTATTTTCTTGATATGGCTGGGCATTACCGGTGAAATAATTCCCCGAACGCGGCTCCTCCTAAGATCAGCACGGCTCCGGCTATTTGCAGGAGGCTTAAAGTTTCCCCCAACAGGACCGCTGAAAAAACAAGCGCTGAAAGGGGTTCCAGGTAACCGATGGTCGCGACCGACTGTACGGGCAGGTCCCCTATGGAAGAAAAATAGAAATAACAGCCGACCCCGGTGTTTACCAGCGCCCAGCAGCAAAATGGGCAGCAGGTTGCCCGGCCCGATCCTGATGGATAATCCCTGCTTCAGGGTCAGGAAAATGGCAACCGTTAAAAAGCTGATGATCAGCTGCCACATGGGGTTTTCAAGTCCGGTCATGCTGACCGCCTTTTTATTGAATATCACCATGAAGGCGTACATGACCGCCGCCAGGATCCCGTAGATCAATCCCCACGAGAATCTGCCCTCTGACAAAGCCTTTCCATACACACAGAACAGGCCGATCAACACGGCAAGGAATCCGAGCAGCTTTACCCAGGTCATCTTTTCCTTGAACAGGATTGGGGAAAGGATCATCACGAATACCGGTCCGCAGTAATAGGCCAGCGTTGCCAGGCTGACGCCGATTTGTTTATAGGCCTCGTACAGGAACATCCAACTTGCCCCCATCGCCACGCCGGAGATCACCAGGTAGATGATGTGCGCTTTATTCTTACCAATCTGCAATTTCTGCCTGGAAAAAATAAAGATCAGGACCAGGAACACGCTCCCGATCAGTGTTCTTGAAAAAACGATTTCGTAGCTGTTCAGCGAAATATGGCTGGCAACGATCCCGTTGGAACCGAACAGGAGCAGCGCTGCGATGTATTTGAAATACGCCCTGTTCGTTTTCATACTGCTTATTATTTCATAGTTCAGGTTTTTATGGGATGCAATTAATCCTGGTCGACCCTGCAACCTGGTAGCTGTGATCGCCAACCGTAATCTTCAGCCCTTTCCGCTTGCGTCTTGTATTCCTCGTTATCCGCTGCAATGCTTCCAGCTTCATTCCCCGTGGCTGGTGTCTCGAACGATCGACCTTGGATGAATAAAAAGCTCCTCCTGTTCATTATTCTCGCAGGAGGAGCTTTCTTATATCTTGCCTCGTTTTAGAGGGTCATCTCATGGGGATTGACCAGGTTGCGTATTTCATGATCGACCCCCCTGGCTTCTTGGTTTATTACTTTAGCAGGTCGGTCATTGCGCTGGCAGCCGAATCGTTGCTGGTCTGTGCCGGCAGTCCAAAGATTGTCTCGACCGTCTTGAGCAGTGAATAATGGTTGTACGTCTTTGCTGAAACGACTCCACCGGTTAAGGCTCCCGACCCGGCAAAGATGGTCAGGACTTTGTTGCCCTGGCTGCCGTTGTCTTCATCCCAGGTCAATATCAGCAGGCATTTATCGACCGTGCAAGCCGGAGAATTGAGCATTAGCGGGAGGTGGCTTTTCAGCCAGTTATCGCCGGTGGTGACCGAGCAGTCGTGCATGTCGCTGCACAGGTTCGGTGTGATGAAGGCGTAATTGGGGGTGGTTGAGACAGACTTCAGATCGCTGGCAAGGGCAGAGTAGGGCACCACGCCCGCACTACAGCGTGCTGTGTTGGTGCGGATGTCATCGAAGTATACGAAGGGATCGTGCTTGGGCGCATAGCTGCTCGCGCTGGTGATATCACAATTGGAAGGCATCGATTCCATGTATCCCTTCCAGGTCAGCCCTTTCGCATTCAGGTTGTCTGCCAGGTTATTGGCATTGATGTGACACGCGCTCGAAGGGCTGCAGTCCGAGGTAATACCGTGATTGCTGCCGCCGAAAAGGTCCAGATAATTGGGCAGGCTGGGATGCGTGATGGCAAAGTAGTTGGTGGCGCGCCCGTAGGCGTTCCCGAGGCTGGTGATGTATGGGGATGAGCTGGTATTCCATACCTGGTTGTAGCTGTGGTTTTCCATCACCACCAGGAAGACATGCTTGATCGTGGAAGTGCCAGGCGGCGTCGTGGGGGCCGGGGTGCCAACCGCAGTCGTTGTTGGTAAGGCTGATCCGCTGGTGGTGACGACTAGCTTGGGGGCATTAGCCCCCGATTCGCGCGCTGAAAGGCTGATCGCGGTTGAACCCGGCGTGGAAACTTCAAAACTGAAGACGCCTGCCCCGGTAACAAAGGTACTTACATCCAGCGTGACCCAGCTTCCACTCACGACTGCTTTGGAAGACGCCAGGGTGCTGCCCAGCGCCGGAGCATTGCTATAGTCGATCGTGGTTTCTCCCCAGGTCTTGCTTGCCACGGATCGGGCAACCAGCCCCTGTGTGGAGGCCGAGTTTGCATGGATCAATAAGCTGGCATGAGTGATCAGTTGCCCGCTTAGCCCCGAAACAGTAAAACGCAGGTAGCTGTTATCGATTGGCGAATGGTCGACCCGCAGCGTTGTGACGGTGCCATAGTTGGTGCCGGGGGAGCTTGCTTTTGTATAAGAATCCGCGGTTGGGTTGAAAGTGAGATTGATGGTTGTTGCACTCGTGGGAATGAAAGTCAGGCTGGCCAACAATCCGACCACCACCAGGATTACCGAAATTCGAACCACTAAAGGTTTTTTCGTAAACATTGGATTATCTTTCTACATTGTATTTATAGAAACAGAGGGGGATGACTGCGAAAAGATAAAGCCTGCCGGTGGGAATTTCCGCCGGGGCATCCTCTTCACAGTTTGCTAAACTGGAAGTGCTTCGCTAAGTCGGAATATCTCTCAAAAACGGGGGGAAAGGCAAGCTTACCACTGACGACTTGATTGTCCAGCTCCTGGAAGGACCAATTATCTCGACATCTTTGTTAAGAGTTTGTAAGGTGACATCGAGCGTATCAGCCGGGTTTTGCAGTGTGAGCTTTCAATCACAAGGGTTGCCATGCATCATTTTCTTGCCCCTTGACAAACCAGAACAAATATTCTATTATTGGCTGCAAAAATATGATTACTGACAATTCTCGCCTTTCCTGTCACTGTAAATTGCTGCCCATTTTCCCCATATGAGCCTGTCTGCCCGGTTATTCGTTCCTCGAAAATTAATTATTTTGCACGCGAATTTGCATCCCTGGCTTCAAGACCTGGTGAACCTTATTTGTTTTGGGATTGTTTCGAGGAACAAAGCATACAGCCTGACACAAAAAAATGAAGAGACGACGAGATGTTTTCATTTCTCAATTGTTCCTCAGGATCAACTACCAAATCAATTCATCTTGCCGATTTTTGGAGCCCATATAATGAAGGACCTCTCGAGGAGAATTGGTGCAATTCAGGAAATCAATTGTTCCTCTTCGCGGCGGGCGCTTCAAGCGCCCAGCCGCCACATCGACGACATGAGTGTCGATGGTCGATATTGGGGAACCAGCGCCCAGTTGCCTTCCGCCACCCTGACGACATCTCGGAGCATCCCTCGGGAAAATGTCAGGGTGCGCTGCCATCTCCTACAACCTCGAAAGGTATAATCAACCCATGCCAAAAACTCACACCCGTTACGTCTGCCAGCAGTGCGGACGCGTCTCCGCCGGCTTCATGGGCAAGTGCCCGCAGTGCGGTTCGTTCAACAGCATGGTCGAAGAGATCGTCTCCGACGCGCCCTCCGGTGGGAAGAATGCCCCCCGCGGCCTGAGCGGGCGCTCCACTCCCCACCGCCTCTCGGACGTCAGCGTGGAAGCCGAAGACCGTATCCCCGTCCCGATCGGCGAGTTCGCCCGTGTGCTGGGCGGCGGGCTGGTCCCCGGCTCGATCGTCCTGGTGGGCGGCGACCCGGGCATCGGCAAGTCAACCCTGATGCTGCAGGTGGCCCTCGAAATGGCGACCCGCCTGCGGGTGCTCTACGTTTCGGGCGAGGAATCCGAACGCCAGATCAAGATGCGCGCCAGCCGCATTTCTTCCGCCGCCAAATTCCCGGCCGACCTGTTCCTCGTCACCGAGACCAACCTGGAGACCATCTTCGAGCACGTGGCGGTCGTCAAGCCGGACCTGCTGATCGTGGACTCCATCCAGACCGTCTACATCCCCGAGATGGACTCGGCTGCCGGGTCGGTCTCGCAGGTGCGCGAGTCCGCCAACCGCCTGCGCGAGCTGGCCAAGTCCTCGGGACCGGCGGTCTTCGTCATCGGGCACGTCACCAAGGAGGGCACCATCGCCGGGCCGCGCGTGCTCGAGCACATCGTCGACACCGTGCTCTATCTCGAGGGCGACCGCTTCCAGGCCTACCGCCTGCTGCGCTCGGTGAAGAACCGCTTCGGCGCCACCGCCGAGGTGGGCGTGTTCGAGATGGTCGAGCACGGCCTGGTCGAAGTGACCAATCCCTCCGAGGCCTTCCTGGCCGAGCGCATGGTCAACGCGGCCGGGTCCGCCATCGCCGTGACGCTGGAAGGCACCCGTCCGCTGCTGGTGGAGGTGCAGGGGCTCACCAGCGCGGCCCAGTTCGGCAACGCCCGCCGCACCCCCAACGGGGTGGACTACAACCGCCTGCTGATGATCGCCGCCGTGCTGACCCGCCGGGTCGGGCTGAAACTGATGGAGGCGGACATTTTCGTCAACGTGGTGGGAGGGCTGCAAGATCGACGAACCTGCCGCGGACCTGGCGATCGCCGCCGCGGTGGCCTCCTCCATGCGCGACCTGCCGGTCAGGGCGGATACCGTGCTGATCGGCGAGATCGGCCTGGCGGGCGAACTGCGCATGCCCGGGCAGATGCCGGTCCGGCTGCGCGAGGCTGCCAAGCTCGGCTTCAAGACCGCCATCGTCCCCAAGCGCCTGCGCAAGGGGGAGCCCTGGCCCGCGGACCTGGAGATCGTGGAGGCGCGCTCGGTCCACCAGGCGCTTGAACTGGCATTTGGGATTCAACGGGACATCACCAAAGGACGCAAGGTGGCCTGATGCCCAATCTTCTCCGCGCCACCAACGTGCGTCCTGAAAACGCCGTGCTGGTCTATTCGCTCGATCTGAAGAAAAATAAGGCCGCCTTGTGGGGCATGAACCTGGGCAGCGTGGTTCTGCTCTTGATCTTCGGATGGTTTTTCGTTGGGTACGCCCGGCTGGTCCGCCCAAATATCCTGGCGGAGGTGGGTTCCCGTCCCTTCGATCCCATCACTTTCGTCATCAGCCTGGTGGTTGTCTTTGTCCTCATGATCGTGGTGCACGAGCTCATTCATGGGGCATTCTTCTGGGTCTTCACCCGCCAGCCTCCAAAATTCGGCTTGCGCGGCTGGTATGCATTCGCTTCGGCGCCGGGGTGGTACTTCCCTCGCCGACAGTACCTGGTCATCGGCCTGGCGCCGGTCGTGTGTCTTTCCGTGCTCGGGATGCTCCTGCTGGCGCTCCTGCCTGCCGGGGCGCTTGTCCTTACCCTGTTCGCCGTGATCCTCAACGCTGCCAGCTCCATTGGTGACCTGTGGATCTGTATCCGCCTGATGTTCGAGCGCCGTCCCGTGCTGGTGGAAGATGTGGGCGACGGGATGTCCTTTTATGCGCTGGGTTGAAGGTGTATTCAAATGGAATTTATTATCCTCGCAAATCTCCGCTCCTCTTGGGAGAACTTCTAAGCGCCAATTGCTTTTGTAGGGGCGCAATATATTGCGCCCTTTGCTTCTCTTATTCAACCTTCTGATGACCGTCCTTTAATGATTGGACTTGGATTTTAATCAAACCTTAAGCAGTATTTCAGCCAGTCTTCATCTTTCGCGGCTACCATCGTAGTATCCCGCTTGTTTTGATCGGAGGTCGCATGCATTACCTGCCTTTCCTATCCACCCTGGTGACATTCGCGTTTGCCGCGGCCGTCTTCCGCCGCTACCTGCTGAAACACGGCCCGTACCTGCTGCTGTGGAGCATCGGCCTGGTATTGTTCGGGATCGGTACCTTGAGCGAGGTCATCCTGGCATTCACATTCAGCGGGCTGGTGCTGAAACTTATGGTACCTGAGCGGTGCAATGCTCACCGCAGCCTGGCTTGGGCAGGGGACGATCCATCTGCTCGTCCGCAAGCGCGGCGTTGCCCTGGCAATGACCGGGGTCCTGGCCGCGGTTTCATTACTGGCAGTTGTCCTGGTCCTTTCCGCCCCGCTGACGCCTGCTGCCAGTTCCTATAATTTGAGCATGGCGATCTCATCTCAATACAAAGACATCCTGACCCGCGGCGGCTTGACCATTGCCCTGACCATCATCTTGAACATTTACGGCACCCTGGCGCTGGTGGGCGGCGCCATATACTCGGCGGTCATCTTCTGGCGCAAGCGGGTCCTGATGAACCGCATGATCGGCAATATCCTGATCGCCGTCGGCGCGCTGGCTCCTGCCATGGCAGGGTCGTTTGTCAAGATGGGCCTGGTGGACGGGCTGTACTTTTCCGAGCTGATCGGCGTGGTGCTGATGTACATCGGTTTTATCCAGGCGACCACCGTGCCGGCTCGCGAATCAGCCCCGATTGCAGCGAGTTAGTTTTCAACCAAATTCCCCGGCTTCCGAAGATCCTCAGTCTTCGGAAGTTTTTTTAAAAGATCGGATTTCCGAACCCTTGCGCCTTCTTTTTTACAGGTATAATATTTTTAAGATTGGAGCGACCTATGACCATTCTCGACACCCCTGTGATCTCCCGCATCCGCCGCAACCACGGGTTGGAACATGCCACCATCAACATCCTTTCCCAGCGTTTCCCCTTCCGGCGGATGGCGGGATATTCCTTCCCGGGCGGCTTCTTCATCCTCGGTGATATCCCCACCGACGACGTGCGCGAGGCCGTCATCCGCGCCTTGGTCCGCCTGAACAACGGTGACCACTACCTCGCCATCCACGAGCACTGCGGTACGAACTATGCCGTTTCCGGATTTGTCGCCGGACTGCTGGCGTGGCTGGCAATGGTTGGGGTAAAGAGTAAACGCGGCAAGGTGGAGCGCCTGCCCCTGGTCATTTCCCTGGCAACCCTGGGGTTTATCGCCAGCCAGCCGCTCGGGCCGATCGTCCAGGAGCGCGTCACCACCTCCGGCGACCCGCTGGGATTGTCCGTCGTGGATGTGTTCCCGATCCGCTTCGGGCAATTCTCGCTGCACCGGGTGGTGACACAGGATTAGCCACCTCTGAAAATACTTGAAGCCGCGCCGGCTCAAGGGTCCGACAGCAAATAATCCTAACTGCCTACCCTGGTGGTGATCAGCCGCGACCCGTTTTCTCTCAAATGACAGAACCCGCCTCAGTCCTCATCCTGCATGGCAACGACGAGTTTGCCATCTCCGGGCACATCGAGCGCATCTGTGCCAGCCTGGGGGATTCGTCCACTGCAGAGCTGAACATCGCCCGCTTCGACGGCCGCCTCGGCTTGGATTTCGAAGCGCTCAATACCGCCATCAATGCTGCGCCATTCCTGTCACCGCGTCGCGTGGTGGTGCTGGTGCACCCGGTCTCGGCCTTTGCTCCAGCCCGGAAAAAAGCTGTTGAGCTGCCGGAACCATCCCCGCAGAATTCCATCGACGCCCAACCCGAAGAGGAAGAAAATCCCGATGACCACCGGCCCTTTCCCCGAAAAAAATTCATCGACCTGCTGGAGAAAGCCCAGCCGACCACATCCATCATCCTGGCGGAGCATGACCAGCTCAAGGGCGACCACTGGCTGTTGAAATGGGCGGCGGCGCGCCTGCCGTCCGGGAACCGGGTCGAGGTCCACGTTTACAACCTGCCCACTCACCTGGAAATGCCGCGCTGGATCGAGTCGGAAACGAGGAAACTGGGTGGAAAGATCGAACCGGGGGCAGCTGCGCGACTCTCCGATATGGTTGGTGAGGACCCGCGCATCGCCGCCCAGGAACTGGGCAAGCTGCTTACCTATGTAAATTATGCCCGTCCGATCACCATGGCGGACGTGGACAATGTGGGCATCGCCAGTGCCCAGGGAAATATTTTCGACCTGGTGGATGCGCTCGGGCAGGGGGACGGGACCAAGGCGCAAAAGGTGCTCCATCAACTGCTGGAAGATGAGGAAGCCTTCGCGTTATGGGGCATGGTCATCCGCCAGTTTAGGCTGCTGCTCCAGGCGCGTGAGATGCTGGACGCCGGGTCGAGCCTGCCCCAGATTCAGTCAACACTAAAATTACACAGTTACGTAGCGCCAAAAGTGTTTAGCCAGGCGAAGCGGTTTTCGCTGCCTGCGCTGGAGGCTATTTACCATAAACTCCTGGAAATTGATGAGGGGGCAAAAACGAGCCAGGTTCCACTGGACCTGGCGCTGGATCTGCTGGTGGTCGACCTGGCAAAGAAATAATTCGGGAAGACCGGTCAGAACAAGCGCGCTTGTTCCTTTGACAAATGCGGAGGCACCAGATATCCGTGCTCCCTGCACCAGGCCGGGTCAGGACCATTCCAGCCGAAGCGTTCGAAATCCACCCTGGCGCTTTCATTAAATTCCACACCCTCTTCTTCCAGAAGGCGGCGCTGGTTTTCCGCCCCCGGGCGGGGGCTTACCCTGCCCTGAGAGTTGATGACCCGCTGCCAGGGTACGTCTTCAGGACAGGCTGCCATGGCGCCGCCGACCCAGCGCGCTGCGAAGGCGTCGTAACTGCGTTGGGGCATGTCACCTGGCGGGGGGATCATTTTTGCGATCTGCCCGTAGGTGGTCATCCTGCCCGGCGGCACCTGTCGGACAATCTCCCAGACCTGGTTGTTGAAGATAAAAGTGTCGGGCGGAGATGCAAATGAGCTCATATTGCCTCCGTTACCAGGTCCACTTCTTCAGCCCTTCCATCGCATCGCAAGCAGTCAGGTCGAGTTGAAGAGGCGTGATGGAAACGTAGCCGGCCTTGATGGCGCCGTAATCGGTGCCTTCTTCCAGAACACCGCTGGGGAACTGTCCGCCGATCCAGTAGTAGGGCTTGCCGCGCGGGTCTTTACGGGCATCCAGTTCGTCGCGATACAGGCGCAGACCCTGGCGGGTGATCATAAATCCTTTGAGTTCTCTTTCCTTCAAATACGGGACGTTGATGTTCAAGAGAACCCCCTCGGGTATGCCTTCAGCCAGCACTTTTTGGACCACCTGGCGGGCAACGGAGGCGGCAGTATCGTAATCCAGCACCCCCTGGTATTCTTCCGGAGAATTAAGCGAAACGGCGATCCCAGGTACTCCTCCAATCACCGCTTCCATGGCGGCTGTCACCGTCCCGGAATAGGTCACATCGTGACCGATATTCTCATGTGGGTTGATCCCCGAAACTACCAGGTCTATCTTATCTTTGACAACGCCCAGCAGGGCCAGAGCAACACTGTCAGAGGGAGCGCCATCTGTGGCGAGGGCGGGGGTACCATCAGCCAGGATAACTTCACGAGCGCGCAGGGGGTGGTCCATCGTTTTGACATGACCGGAAGCGCTCCAGTTGCGGTCCGGGGCGAAGACCGTCACTTTTCCCAATTTCCGTAGTTCCTGGGCAAGCGCCAAAAGCCCGGGAGCCTGCACGCCATCGTCATTCGTGACCAGAATATGCATAACACATCCTTTTCAAGAAATTATATCGCGCACCTGTGAGTATAATTAGAAAACGTTGGCAAACCTTCAGACCTGGTTTTCCGGGAAGGAG
This sequence comes from uncultured Chloroflexia bacterium, assembly GCA_963830585.1. Lineage (GTDB taxonomy): Bacteria > Chloroflexota > Anaerolineae > Anaerolineales > Villigracilaceae > UBA877. The sequence goes on from CAWHNA010000001.1 coordinate 499,299, forward strand.
AAAGCATGCGAAATACAATTTTTCCCCTCACATTGCTCATCCTCGCGATCCTAGCCTGCAGTACCGGCAGCCCACCTGCGGCAACTGACACGATTCCCCCCGCCTCTGTGAATCTCACAGTCTATTTCACCGACATGGCCCGATATGAGTATGGCACTGAGCCGTACGAAGCCCCCGTCACACGCTTGGTGCCGGTCCCAGCCTCATTGCCGGAAACTGTGCTGCATCAATTGTTCCTTGGTCCCACGGATGCCGAAATATTAGGAGGGTTGGAAGTTGTCCTTAGTGGGACGACTGGGTTCAGCAAATTCACGGTCGAAAATGGTATCGCCCGGGTATACCTGACTGGAACATGTGCATCCCGGGGATCGACCTATACGATCGCGAACCTTATCTTTGTCAACTTAAAGCAGTTCCAGGAAATCAGGTGGGTAAAGATCTACGACGAGAATGGAGAAACAGAAACCCCCGATGGTCAGGGCGACTCCATCCCGATCTGCCTCGAACCGTAGAGACTAAAAACGATCATCCCGCAGAAATCCTCCGCGGGATGATCGTTTGAGCGTGGATTGCGGATAAAAAACTTAACCAAGTCCCTGGACAATTTGCCTGACCAAGGCAGGCCCGGTATAAATCAGACCGGTGTACACCTGCACGAGCGCGGCACCGGCATCCAAACGCGCCCGGGCATGCTCAGGACGCATGATCCCACCCACGCTGACCACCGGCAGGCGACCATCCAGTTTTTTTACAACCGAGTGTAAAACCGCTTCGCTGCGCAATCGAAGAGGTTCCCCGCTTAACCCGCCAGCCTCAGCAGCATGCTGTGATCGCAAACCATCCCGTCCCAGGGTGGTATTGGTGGCGATCACGCCGTCCATGCCGGTGCGGAGGATGACCTCGAGGGCGTCATCCAGTTCTTCTTCGGACAAATCGGGCGCCAGTTTGACCAGGATGGGCGTGGAGGCTCCCCCGGCGGCGGCAATATCTTTGCGTTCATTGGCAAGCACGACCAGCAGCTCTTCGAGCAGAGCGCGCCCCTGCAGGCGGCGGAGACCGGTGGTGTTGGGAGAACTTACATTGACAACGAGATAATCAGCCAGGGGAGTGAATTTTCGCAGCAAGGAAATATAATCACCGGCGGCGTTTTCGATGGGCGTATCCTTATTCTTGCCAAGGTTTACTCCCAAGATCACGCTTCCGCGTTTGCGGTGGCGAATTTTCCCTGCCAAATAATCTGCACCCAATCCCGGAAACCCCATGCGGTTGATCACCGCACCATCTTCTACCAAACGGAATACACGCGGTTTCGAGTTCCCCGGCTGTGGCAGGGGAGTGACGGTGCCAACCTCGATGTGACCAAAACCGAGGGTCGCCAGCCCGCGCCAGGCAAGTCCGTCCTTGTCATATCCCGCTGCCAGCCCCACCGGATTCCGAAAATGCAGCCCAAAGGCTTGCACTGGTCTTTCGGGGGCTGCAAATATCGTACGCAGAATGGATTTAAAAGGCTGAAAGCTGCCCAGGCGGATTAGTTGCAGCGTCAGCTGGTGGGCAGTTTCCGGGTCAAGCTTGAAGAGCAGCGGACGTACCAAAGAATACATTTACGATTTAGGCTTGCGGATGGCCAGGTACCGGTCACATTCCAGGGCATATTTTTTGGCGCGCACCTGCAATTTTGGCAGTACCGCGAAATCACCCTTGAGCAGGGCTGCGCCATTGTCCAGCAGCTGCTGACCCATTTTTTGTAAAATGGGTTCGAGTTCACCTTCACTGATCGTCGCTGGCTGAAAAGCCTGCTCGGGCAGCGGAGGTTTGTCAACGCCGGTCTCAACGAGCAGCCAGCCAAGCGTGGATTTGTTCCCTGGATTTTGAACGTCGGAAATCTCCAGCCAGGGTTTGCTGCCTATTTCATAATTTACTATAATCTCAGTGGTGGGATTTTGATAACGGACGATCACGCTGCGATTTTCGAATTTGGTTTCAGTTTTTTTAAAACCATAGCGGGCCTCAAGCCCCGAGAATGCCTTTTCCACAATACGTTCGAAAACAGATTTTTTCATCGTTTTGCTCCTGGAAATTTATCTCGGCAGGGAGGCCCGTCTTGGTTGGAGCGGTTTCGGGGTCGAGGTAAAAATAATGAATAGCTTACATACCTGGTTTAGTCCCCAGTTTGAAACAGAATAAAAAGGCCGGATTCACCGACAAATCAGCTTGTGAAAAGCGGTAAGTGCCCAAGAGCAATAATGTGATCCCATTTGGCGCGCTCACCCTCGGTCAAAATCGCCCCCTCACGAACCACTTCAGCCCCAGCCTTTTCCATTATCATCCGCATACCCTGGAGGGTCGAACCGGTACTGATCACGTCGTCTACGAGGACGACTTTTTTATTGCGAGCCAGTGCCTGGTCTTTTTCATCCATGATCAAGGTTTGCGGCTCGCCGGTGGTGATGGACAACGTTTCGGCGATCAATGCAGCGCCCATGTATGGTTTGTAGGCTTTGCGCAGGACGATGTAAGGTTTTTTTGTTTCAACAGCCAGGGCATAGGCCAAGGGGATCGACTTGGCTTCGGCAGTGACCAGAATGTCAAAATCCACAGACTTAAGCGCTTTTGCCAATGCTTTTGCAGCCGCCTGTACAAGTTCCGTATCACCCAGGATATTTAGAATGGCAATCCTCAAGCCCGGCTTGATCTCAAACAGTCGCAGGTCGCGTTTGATACCGGCAATTTCAATTGAATAAGTTTCATGAACTTCCATGGGGTTTCTCCGGGATAAAACAGATGGATTAAGTTTATCACAAAAGAGTTGGGGGGAATTCGTCAATTACCTTCATTTGCGTTAGAATCTGCATGTGCTTCCCGATTTGCAACTCAACGACCTCCTGCGTTTGCGTAAACCACATCCGTGTGGCTCGTACGAATGGACGGTCACCCGCCTCGGAGCTGACATCGGCCTGGTGTGCAAAGGCTGCGGGCGGCGGGTGCTGCTGACACGCCGGGAGCTTTCCAGGCGGTTGAAGACGGTTCTAACAGAGGGATCCCATGAGCGCTCTTCCGACTGACAAACCCCACATGACCTTCCTTTTCTCAGATACCGGCGGGGGACACCGGGCAGCATGTGAGGCCATCATCGAGGCGATTCACTGTGAGTTCGATGATGCTGTGATAACTCAGATGGTGGATTTCCTCAAAGATTATGCCCCGCCGCCCTTCAACCATTTACCTGAAGCCTACCCGGACTTGGTGCGCGTGCCTGAGCTGTGGGGAGCCATGTTTGACATCAGCGATGGGCGGTCGCAGGCGCGCTTTGTAACTTCCGTTTTTTGGCCGTACGTCCGGCGTGCGGCTCGCCGGCTGGTGAACGATCACCACAGCGAAATGCTGGTTAGTGTTCACCCGCTAGCAACTACGTTTGCTTTAAAAGCCCTCGGGAAGAACCGCCCGCCTTTTGTCACGGTGGTAACAGACATGGTTTCGACACATGCCTTATGGTTCGACCATCGGGCCGACCTTACCATCGTACCCACCGAAATGGCCCGCCAGGTTGCCATTGGGTACACGATGTTACCCGAAAAAGTCCGCGTGGTGGGGCAACCGGTCTCGCAGGGTTGCAGTGCTCCAATAGGGGACCGATCTCACCTACGGAAAACCTTTGGGTGGCCGAAGGGGAAAAAGGTTATATTGCTGGTGGGTGGCGGAGAGGGAATGGGCCCGTTGGCAGCGACAGCGCGTGCCATCGACGAGTCGGGGCTGGATGTGTGCCTGGTCATCGTGACGGGGCGAAACAGCAAACTCGAAGCCGAACTTAAAGAACAGACCTGGGAGAATCCCGCCTTCATCTATGGCTTTGTTCATGACATGCCTAACTTCATGCGGGCTGCAGATGTCATCGTGACAAAAGCAGGGCCTGGAACGATCGCAGAAGCGCTTAACGCTGAATTGCCGATCATCCTGTATGCCAAGTTGCCCGGTCAGGAAGATGGTAACGTGGATTTTGTACTATCCGAGGGGGTGGGTGTATGGGCTCCCGAGCCAAACCAAGTGGTGCGTGCGCTGACACGCTGGATCTGCCGCGCAAGCGAGAGACAGCAGGTTGTGAAAAACTGCCGCCGTGCCGCCCGACCAGATGCGGCACGTATCATCGCCCGGACGCTGGGGGAAAAAGTGGGGTTGACCTAGAACCCATATTTTTTTGAATGGGTTCTATCCAAGGGTCATTTAGCTCTGCCAACCTGAGGTGGAGTGGTGAAATCCAGGTAAAAACCCTGTAGTATAATCTTCTCGACATGCCCATCCTGGACGCGCATACATTTGAATTCTTCAGCAAATCCCCCGAACAGACCAGACGGTTGGGAATGCGTTTGGGAGCCCTGCTTCAGCCAGGAGATTTGATCTGTTTGCAGGGGGAACTCGGCGCGGGGAAAACCACTTTTGTCCAAGGTGCAGCTCTTGGCTGGGGCGCAACTGATGATGTTTCAAGCCCAACCTTCGTCCTGGTAAACGCCTATCGGCGCCCGGACGGGGCGCAACTATCCCATTTTGATGCCTACCGGGTCGAAAGCCTGGGAGAAGCCGAGGAACTGGATCTCGATGCACTGCTGGCGCAAAGCCCTCTTTTTGTGGAATGGCCTGAGCGCGTTGAACCCATCCTGCCGGCTGATCGATTATGGGCCAGGCTGGAATACGAATCGGAAGAACACCGTTCCATGCGGTTCGAAGCCCACGGATCACACTACCAAAAACTGCTGGATGAGCTCAAGCAGACCATTTATGGAGCCAACTGATGCTGCTGGCGATTGATACTTCCACTGCACAGATCGGACTGGCACTTTTTGATGGGGAGACCATAGCCGGAGAACTTGTCTGGTCGAGCCGCGCCCACCATACCGAGCAACTCGCCCCGGCGCTCGCAGAACTCCTTGAGCGGGTCAATATGAAGATGGACTCGATAGAAGCGTTGGGGGTGGCGATCGGTCCAGGCTCGTTCACCAGCCTGAGGGTGGGACTGGCGTTCGTAAAGGGATTGGCGCTTGCACGGCATTTGCCTTTAATTGGAATACCAACCCTCGATATCGTAGTAGCCGCAGTGCCTCTGCCAGATTCCATTTTTGTGGAAACAGAGACGGTGGCTGCCAGCCGAACTCGAAAACTGGCAGCTGTGCTGCAGGCTGGGCGCGGCCGCCTTGCAGTTGGTTGGTATAAACCCACGATTAACGGATGGCAGGCAGAAGGTCCGGCAACGACTATGACTGCAGAGGAATTGGAGCAGAAGATCCATCGTCCGGTCATAATCTGTGGTGAATTAAGCCCCGAAGACCGTCACTGCCTGGGACGCAAATTTAAAAACGTTACCCTTGCTTCCCCGTCGCAATGCGTCCGCAGGCCTGGAATCATGGCCGAAATCGCATGGAAACGCTGGAAGGCGGGCAAAACGGACTCGGCGGCATCGCTGGCACCGATTTATTTGCACGTGGCTGGAGGACTGCCAGCGTGAGTGCCGCCATCCGGCACATGACGCTGGAGGACATCCCTGCCGTACACACAATTGATTTGCTTTCGTTCAGCCTGCCCTGGCCGGAAAACTCGTTTCGCTTTGAATTGACCGGGAACCCGGTCTCACGCTGCTGGGTGGCTGAATCCGATGGACGCCTGGCAGCCATGCTGGTGCTCTGGTTGGTTATTGATGAAGCCCATATTGCCACCATCGCCACCCACCCGGATTTTCGGCGGATGGGGATAGGGGAACACCTGCTGATCGCGGCACTTCGGTCAGCGCGAACTGAAGGGGCAACGCGTGCTTTCCTGGAAGTACGCTCGGGGAATGCAGCTGCACAGGCAATGTATAAAAAATATGGATTTATCGTGGCAGGAGTGCGACCGAGATACTACAAGGATAATAATGAGGATGCCATTTTGATGAACCTGGAAGACTTGAACGGCCTGGAGGCTGGATGAGCGCGGAAGAAACGCTTGCTCAAATTGGCGAAGAAGTCTCAACCTGCCAAAAGTGTGCGCTGTATCACTCACGCAAGCTGGCAGTACCCGGCGAAGGACCTGCGAACGCGGAAATTATGCTGATCGGAGAAGGACCGGGTTTTCACGAAAATGAACAGGGTCGGCCATTCGTCGGCGCAGCAGGAAATTTATTAAATGAACTACTGGCTGAAGCCGGATTAAAGCGAACGGATGTGTGGATTGGTAACGTGGTAAAATGCCGACCGCCTGGAAACCGCGACCCGCTCCCCGAGGAACTATCGGCTTGCGATGAGTACCTTGAACGCCAGATCGCAGCAATCAACCCCAAGATCGTCATTACCCTGGGACGGTTTTCGATGGGTAAGTATATGCCAGGAGCCAAGATCAGCTCCGTACATGGGCAGATGCGGCGTGTGGGTGAGCGATTCGTAATTGCGATGTTCCACCCTGCCGCAGCATTGCACCAGGCGGCGTTAAAGCCTGCCATCGTGAAAGATTTTGCCCAACTGCCAAAACTGTTGGAGCAGGCACGCGCCGGGTTAAACCGCTCAAACAATTCCACTCCGGAAGAACCGAAAGAAGAACCGAAACAACTTAGTATGTTTTGAAACCAGCAAAAAAGCGAACCATACAGTTCTTACTGGGTCGCCTGGTTTATGCTTAGTGTGGAGGAAGTATGTCTATCAAAGATACCATCTTGGGGAAATTGAAAAATAAATCCGCCCGGATCGCCATCCTTGGCATGGGTTATGTAGGCTTACCACTGGCAGTTGTGTTTGCCGAAGCAGGATTTAGTGTAACCGGGGTTGACCCAGATAGACGAAAAGCTGATTCTTTGGGTATGGGCAAAAGCTACATTCCGGATATTTCCACGAAACGGCTCGCTCCATTGGTCAAGTCCGGGCTCTTGAAAGCCACCTCGGATTTCTCTGTGCTGAAGGATTGCGATGCGGTCAGCATCTGTGTTCCGACTCCACTCAGAAAAACCGGTGACCCGGATATGTCATTCATACTTTCAGCAACCGAGCAATTGGCGAAATACATGCACAAGGGCATGGTCATCGTGCTTGAATCAACGACTTATCCCGGCACTACACGTGAGATCCTGCTGCCGAAGCTAGGGGAGGCCAACGGTTTGACAGTTGGCAAAGACTGGTTCCTGGCGTTCTCACCCGAACGGGTTGACCCCGGACGGGAAGATTTCACCACATTAAATACACCCAAGGTGGTGGGGGGCATTACCCCAGCCTGCACCGAGGTGACAGAAGCCTGGTACAGCGGAGCAATCCAGCATATCCATACAGTCTCATCTGCTGAAGCTGCAGAAATGGCAAAACTGCTTGAAAATACTTTCCGCATGGTTAATATCGGTATGGTAAATGAATTAGCGATCATGTGCGAACGGGTGGGTGTGGATGTGTGGGAAGTGATCGATGCCGCCGCCACCAAGCCTTTCGGATTCATGAAGTTCACCCCCGGTCCCGGTTTGGGCGGACACTGCATCCCGATCGACCCGCTCTATCTTTCCTGGAAAATGAAAACTTACCAGTACACTGCCCGTTTCATCGAATTGGCTTCGGAAATCAACACCAACATGCCACGCTATGTTGTAACCCGCATCCTGGAAGCGCTGAACGAGCGCGGGAAAACGTTGAAAGGAGCGCGCTGCCTTGTCCTGGGAGTGGCTTATAAACCAGACATCGACGACATTCGCGAATCCCCGGCACTGGATGTAATCGGGCTGCTCCAAAAGAAGGGCGCGACTGTTGAATATCATGACCCGTACATCTCCTCTTTGAAGACCCACGAAGACACCGAGATGATATGTGTACCGGACCTGATGTTGGCAGTGAAATCTGCGGATGTGGTTGTGGCAGTGACCAACCACAAGGATTACGATTATAAAGCCATCCTGAAGGCTGCCAAATTCATTTTCGACAGCCGCAACGCCCTGGGGAAATTGGGCAAAGAAAGCCCGAAGGTCGAAAGACTGTAATGTCAAATTACCTGGTCACCGGGGCAGCCGGGTTTATCGGAAGCCGGGTCACCGAGATGCTGATCGACCAGGGACACACCGTCACTGGTGTGGACAACATGAACGATGCTTACGACGTCCGCGTGAAAGAGTATCGACTGCGGAAATTGGAGTCGCTGTCCGGGTTCAATTTCCAGAAACTCGATATTTCAGATCTTGCGGATGTGGAGAAACTGCCTACTTTCGACGCCATCATTAATTTAGCCGCTCGCGCGGGGGTTCGTGACAGTATCGCGGATCCCTGGGTTTTTATTGAAACCAATCTGACCGGGACGCTCAATTTGCTGGAATTAGCCCGAAAGCGCGGGATAAGAAAGTTTATCCAGGCTTCAACGGCAGGTATTTATGGGGCTAACCCGCCGCTGCCCACACCAGAGAATGCAGAATTGGACCACCCACTCCAGCCGTATGCCGCCAGCAAGAAGAGTGCCGAGGTACTGTGTTATTCATTTCATTTTATGCACAGCCTGGATGTGACCGTGCTCCGCTATTTCACAGTGTACGGTCCAGCGGGGCGCCCCGATATGGTCATGTTTCGTTTCGCAAAGTGGATTTCCGAGGACCAGCCGGTGCACCTGTACGGGACAGGGGAACAGTCGCGCGGTTTTACATTTCTTGATGACATTGCGCGCGGTACCATCCTGGCACTCAAACCAATGGGATTTGAAATCATCAACCTTGGCGGGCACGAAACAATCACGATTAACCAAATGATTTCCATGCTGGAAGAACTTACCGGTAATAAGGCGAAAGTATTGAGCCATCCTGCCCACCGCGCCGATATTCTTGCCAACTGGGCCGATATCAGCAAGGCCAAACGTCTATTAGGCTGGGAACCACAGGTGGAACTGGTCGACGGGATGAAACAAATGGTGGACTGGTATCGAGCGGAGCGGGAATGGGTCAAAGAGGTAGCCACCCCGTGACCATTTTCCAAAAGCTTTCAGCCGATTGGAAAGAAGACAATCTATTGCGGCGGATAGTGCGTAACAGCAGCTATCTATTCGGCAGCAATGTGATTTCCGCAGTCCTGAGTTTTGGTCAAACCATAATCGCGGTGCGCCTGCTCGGCGTGACAGGTTGGGGGCTGGTAGCAGTCGTCCAAACCTTCGCTTCAAATATCAACCGCTTTTTATCCTTCCGGATGAGCGAGGTGGTGGTCAAACACCTGGGCTCATCGCTTGCGGAAGAAAAGAAAGAGGAGGCGGCAGCGCTTGTGAAAGCCGCCGGGTTGACGGAAGCAGCCATGTCCCTCCTCGCCTTCCTGGTTCTGTTTGTGCTTGCCCCCTGGGCTTCCAGGGTTTTTGCCGGGGATGCCACAACCGCTCCCATATTTATTTTTTATGGCTTAATCATCCTCATCAACCTGATATATGAAACTTCCACTGGGGTTTTGCAGTCCACCCACCGGTTCGATCACCTGGCGCGGATCAACCTGGTCAATAGCATTATTACCTGTACCATGATCAGTGGAACATACATCCTCTACCGGTGGACAGGTTTGATCACAGCTCCACATTTGTTGGAGGCCGTCCTGCTGGCATACGTTCTCGGTAAAACTTTTACTAACATTTCACAGGTAATACTGGCAGGGCGGGAATTAAACAAAGTCTTGGATCGGGGATGGTGGAAAACACCGCTGCGAACCCTGCCAGGAAAACCTGCCTTGATCATGTTCGCACTGAATACCAATCTAAATGGAACATTGAACCTGCTCTTCCGGGACAATATCCTCCTGTATGTTGCCGTTTTACTTTCCGTTACAGCCGTGGGTTATTTTAAGATCGCGATGACATTGACCATCCCCATCACTCTGATCCTGGACCCTCTCATTGCACCGACTTATTCTGAAATTTCCAGGACAATCGCCAAACTTCAATGGGGTACGACCCAGCGCCTGCTTAAAAGAGTTACCATGATCACTGGTGGAGTTGTCCTGGCGATTTGGGCAGGCTGGGCGCTGACCGGTTGGTGGATCATCCCCACTGTATACAAGCCGCAAGCCAGCCCTGTCTACCCGCTATTATTGATCCTTGTAGCCGGCTATGGATTTGCCACCACTTTCCAATGGAACCGGCCGCTCTTCCTCTCTCTCGGGAAGGCAGGTTATCCGGTCCTGATTGCGTTGTTGACTGGAATCGTCGAACTTGCTTTGATCTTCTCGCTGGTCCCGCGCTACGGATACCTGATGATGGCTGTTATCCTCTCCGGATATTTTATTGTCTCCCAGGGGTTCATCACTTTACGCGGACTGTTGGAAATCCGGGGGCGGAGATTGGAAGCGCCCTCCCAGCCATGAAAATCGTTTGTGTTTCAGCCTCCCAAGTACCTTCTGACACTGCCAGCAGTATCCAGGTTATGAAAGTTTGCCAATCACTCTGTCAGCTTGGGCATAATGTAACCTTGCTGGTCCCCGGTCAGGAAGCCGAAACTGTTGACCTTCTCGCCCATTACGGTCTGCATGAGCGGTTTGAGGTCGAATGGCTCCCAGGCCGTAACCGCCGCCTTTTCCCATGGAAGGCTGCCTGGCACGCAAAGCAATTGGCACCTGACCTGGTATATGCCTGGCCAATCCAAGTAGCAGTGCTTTCCTTAGTGTCAGGCATTCCATCCTTGCTGGAGATGCACGACTTCCCAGAGGGTCGGTTTGGCCCCCTCTGGTTTCGGCTATTTTTAACCTTACCTGGCAAAAAGCGGCTCTTACCAATCACCCACGCCCTGCAGCAAGCTCTTGAAAAAAAGTATGGCATCATGACAAATAAGCAGGTGGTCATTTCCCCCGATGGGGTGGACCTGGAACGTTATGTCTCCCTGCCAGACCCGCGATCAGCCCGCCGCCAACTTTCCCTGCCTGACGCTCCATTGGTGCTTTGCACCGGTCACCTCTATGCCGGGCGCGGAGCCGATCTGTTCCTGGCCCTGGCAGCAAAGTTTCCAAGAGCCAGTTTCTTATGGGTGGGAGGGCGTCCGGCTGATGTTGATTACTGGAAGACTGAAGCCTCGCAGCAGGCACTGGCTAACGTTACGTTCACAGGCTTCGTCACCAACGACCGCATCCCCCTTTACCAGGCTGCAGCTGATCTGCTGCTCATGCCCTACGAACGGACCATCTCCGGCTCCAGCGGCGGGAATACAGTTGACATTTGCAGTCCAATGAAAATGTTCGAGTACCTGGCGGCCGGGCGGGCGATCGTAACAAGTGATCTGCCAGTCCTGCGCGAAGTGCTGGATGAGAGCACGGCTGTTTTTTGTGCCCCTGAAGAATTGAGGGCATGGGAGTCTGCCCTGGGCGTGTTGCTTGCCGATGAGAAACTGCGGGAGACCCTGGGTCAACGTGCTCGCGTGATTGCCCAACGATACGCCTGGAAAGAGCGCTCCAACCGCGCGTTGGCTGGCTTTTGAAAACAATATGATTAAACGTCTCGTTTCATTGAAAGTCCAGACCTGGTTAATCGTGGTGACAGTCATCGCAATGGTGGAACGCCTTGCGTTATACCTGGTTTACCGCCCGGTATCCTATAACGATACAGCTAGTTATCGTCACCTGGCTGAAACCATTTTGGCTGGCTGGGGGGCCTACGATGGCACCCGCACTCCGGGATACCCGATTTTTATGGCGCTGCTTGGAGGGGATGAGCGTGTATATGCAGCACAACTATTTTTGGGGTTCCTGACCACTTTACTGTTTTTTTACGTCGCCTGGCGAATTAGCGGTCTGCCCTGGCTTGCGGGGTTGGTTGCACTTGCGCATACACTCAACCCCCAACAGATATTTTTCGAAGCTGATTTATTGACCGAGTCACTTACAACTTTCTTGATAATTCTTTCCATTGGTTTCCTGACCAGCATGCTTTTTTCGAACAAACCAACACTAGGCAAGGTGCTAGGATTGGGGCTGTTGGCGGGTCTTACTGGGGGATACGCAGCTTTGACCAGGCCGCTATTTATATTTATCCCTTTTTGGATGGCATTCTTCTTGCTGGTTTTTTGGCATGTCGGCTCCAGTATCCGTTGGGGTGGGGCAATGATAATTGGGGTGGCTGGAGCAATTGTGATTGGATTATGGGTATATTTCATATATTCGCGATTTGGCATGATAAGCCTGACAACCATGACGGGTTTTCACCTGGTACAGCATACTGGTCTTTTTTTTGAATATGTTCCTGACCAATATGCGGTCATTACGCGATGTTTATCTCCAATATCGGACGGCACAAATAGCTGCTACGGGGTCGCCGGGCAACACCATCTGGGCAGCAATCCCCGCCCTGCAACAGGCAACCGGATTAAGTTTTTATGATCTTTCCCGCCTGCTCACCAAATTATCGATCCAGTTGATAATTGCTCACCCGTGGTTGTACTTAAAAAATGTGATTTTGGGTTGGTTCTGGTTCTGGAAAGTGCCGGTCTACTACATGGCAGATTCATTTCGCTTCGCCTGGCTCGGCACGGTATCGAAGTGGATTAATGTTGGTTGGCGAGGAGTGTTGATCATTCTTAACATAGGTTTCGTTGGCGGGTCGATCGGGTTGGTCTTGAAGAAGGTACGACAAATATTCGGAATGAACGGCTTTCTGATGTTTTTGCCTGGAACGATCTGGTTGACATCCATTGCACAGACCTTCCTTGACCATGGCGATAACCCCCGCTTCTTGGTACCAGTGCAATCACTGGTATTAATGGTTGTATTTTGCTGGGGAGCGAAATTGATTTTGTTCCTGAGAAGAAAAGATGCGAACTTACCTGCGTAACCTGGCGTGGATTCTTCCTTTAAGCTTCGGGGTTGGTTTACTTCTGTCTTTATTGGATGGAGGATTATTTTGGATTGGCACGCTGGCTTATTCCTTATTACTGGTAATCGGTCTGGGGATCCTTTACGGGCTCTATCAATCCGCTGGTGTGTCCCGGGTTATGGGAATTATCTTGCTGTTGACAATAATTTTCCGAATCGGGCTGGGGATAGCATTTTCCTATATTTTGCCTCCGAACAGTAATGGTAATGAAGCTCTAAGCGCCGGTTACATTTTTCGAGATTCCTATACTCGTGATACCCAAGCCTGGAAATTGGCAACCTCATCGGAATCCCTTTGGACCGCTTTTGACAAGTCGACCAGCAGCGACCAATATGGTGGAATGCTATTCTTTAGTGCGGCGATTTATCGTTTTCTCAGCTCCGATTCACACCGTCCCTGGTTGTTAATATTGGTTGTAGCATTGATTAGTGCGATTGGAGTAATAATTGCCTGGAAAGCGGTTCGCAAAACCTGGGGTGAACCTATAGCATGGGGAACTGCCTGGATCATGGCAGTTTTTCCCGAATTCGATTTTGTTGGGCAGCGCCCAGATGCGCGAGCCTTTTCTGATAACTTTCGTGGTGATGGTATTCTGGGGTGTGGTATGTTGGTCTGAAAACCGGGTATACTCGTTTGGATGGCTGGTTGGCGGGATTGCCGGGATGCTGTTATTCAGCCCCGGCATTGCTATTGCTGCGATCGTCATTACTGCTTTTTGGGTTTGGATTCGAGGAAAGGGGAGCGCAATCGTCCGCGGATGGTGGATTGTCGCGGCTGCAGTGGTGATGATCCTGGCTACATTTCTTTTTATCGCAGCAGTAGGGGGAAGCTTGCTCGTAAAAGGCGGACCTATCCAGAGCCTGCTAAACTGGTTCCGATATTCAGCGCAGTGGGATGCTTATTTACTGACCCTAAACTCGGGGTGGATACAGAATGTTTTTAATTTCCTGCCTGGCTTTTTGCATTTTCCATTTATCATCATTTATGGGGTCTTACAGCCCGTTTTACCCGCCGCAGTAGCAGACCCGGCGACATGGCCCATGCGCGCGCTGGGGATTCTGCGAGGACTGGGTTGGTACGCCATGTTACCTTTGCTGGTGTATAGTTTTCGCTCGATTTTGAAAATACCCGAAAGACGGGAACGATTTGCCTGGCTCTGGCTATTGATTATGACGTGGGGTTGGATTATTCTCTCATCTGTCCGCGCGGCTGGCGACCAGTGGGATAATCCACGCTACCGCGTCATTTTCCTGTTTTTTCAAGCAGCACTGGTGTGCCAGGCAATCATTTGGCAGCGTTCCTCCAGGGACCGTTGGCTGCGGCGCTTCCTTGAGGTCGAAGGTGTGTTCCTCGTACTTTTTGGCTACTGGTATGCTGCCCGTTACACCGGCTGGCTTGCCGGACAAGTGCATGTATTAATAATTATTGCGCTGATAGTAATAATCAGCAGTATTATTCTGGTGGGGGGCTGGATTTCTGACCGAAGGCGAATTCGACGCGCTTGACGGTTATCAAAGACGAAGTATAATTCAGTAACTGAATTATGGAATTGGAGGAGACATGCAAACTGCCTTAATTACGGGCGTCACTGGCCAGGATGGTTCGTATCTCGCTGAGTTTCTCCTTGAAAAGGGATATGAAGTCATCGGAATGGTCCGCCGGTCCAGCACAGTGACTTTTGAACGCATACAGCATATCCAAAATGATATAACAATCGTTCAAGGGGATTTGCATGATCAGAGTTCTTTAGTGGCCTTAATCGAACAATACAAGCCCGACGAAGTTTATAACCTGGCTGCCCAATCATTTGTTGCCACCTCATGGAGCCAGGCAGTGTTGACCGGTGAAGTTACTGCTTTGGGAGTTACGCGTCTGCTGGAGGCAATTCGTTTGGTCAACTCAAAAGCCAGGTTTTACCAGGCTTCCAGTTCTGAAATGTTTGGAAAAGCGGCTGAAGTCCCCCAGCGGGAGACCACACCCTTTTATCCGCGAAGCCCTTACGGGGTGGCAAAGGCTTATGGCCATTGGATCACCGTCAATTATCGCGAGTCATATAACCTGTTTACGGTTTCTGGAATTTTGTTCAATCATGAAAGCCCTCGCAGGGGCCTGGAGTTTGTCACCCGCAAAATATCCGATGGGGTGGCACGAATCAAGCTGGGGATGGCAAAAGAATTACATTTGGGCAATTTGGAAGCCAGGCGGGACTGGGGCTTCGCCGGGGAATATGTTCAAGCTATTTGGAAAATGTTACAGCAGGAACATCCGGTCGATTATGTCATTGGGACTGGAGAGACGCATTCTGTAGGTGAGTTTTGCGAACATGCATTCCGATGCGTTGGGCTGGAAAGCAAGGATTTCGTAGTTCAAGACCCGCGTTTTCTTCGCCCCTCGGAGGTGGACTTGCTCAGATCAGACCCAAGTAAAGCACGCCAGCAATTAGGCTGGACACCGAAAGTCGATTTCCAGGGATTGGTGGAGATGATGGTGGAAGCAGATATGAAACGGTTAACTGGAATAGGAAAAGCACCTAACCTGATTTAATCCGATTCCATCTCGATTTGGGATGGTTTCCTCGGTTTGTCCAAACCTCCAACAAAAGATTTATTCTGGCAAAGAATTAAAAAATTATGGCAGAATCTACAGAAAATGCACGTGAACTGGCTTTGCTCGAAAATATCGAACGTGATCCGGATATTTCGCAGATCTCACTTGCCTCTCAATTGGGCGTAGCGGTCGGTACCGTCAACTGGCATCTTAAAAGGTTGATCGCCAAGGGATATGTAAAAATAAAACGTGCTGAACGGAAGAAGCTACGGTACATCATCACCCCTGAAGGGATCGCCTTGCGCACACGCTTGACCGTGGATTATATAGAGCAGCAATTTTTACTCTACCGGAACACACGAAAGCGGGTTAAAGAGCATTTGAATACAATTCAACAAGCTGGCTATCATGATGTGCGGCTAATCGGTAACGGTGAAGTTGCTGAAATATGCAGGCTTTCCTGCCTTGAACAGGGAATTACCCTTGTCGTGAGCGATTCCGCCCCTGTACTTGAGGTAACCGGGTTAAATGTCGTTTTGCATATGGGAGGTACGCATGGACAATAAAAAACATATCCTGGTGACAGGTGGAGCGGGTTATATTGGCTCTCTTCTCACTGCGCAGCTGTTGCGATCGGGGAACCAGGTTACTGTGCTTGATTCTCTCCTGTACAGCGGAGAGTCGCTGCTGGGTTTCCTTCACGATCCGAATTTTCATTTCGCAAAAGCGGATGTCACTGAACCGGGAGTAGTCCGTTCATCACTTCGCCGCGACTGGCAAAAACCAGATATCGTTGTCCACCTGGCGGCAATCGTCGGGTTTCCAGCCTGTCAGGCGGTTGGGAGACAGGCAGCCTGGAAATACAATGTTGAGGCAACCAAAATGGTCTTTGAGCAGGCTGCCGTGTTGGGGGCCGAACGGTTCGTCTTTGCCTCAACATACAGCAATTATGGCCTGTCTGCTGACGGGAAACCGGTGACAGAAGAGTCCCCGCTCAATCCTCAGTCTTTGTATGCCGAAACTAAAATTGCCGCAGAGGAATATCTCCTTGCCCAGAAAGATTCTTCCTGCGCACCAATCATTTTTCGCCTGGCAACCCTTTACGGGATCTCTCCACGCACACGGTTTGACCTGATCATCAACCAATTTGTACTCGATGCTTATTCAAACCGTGAGTTGATCATCTACCAGCGTGGCTATTCCCGCTCATTTCTTCATGTGCAGGACGTGGTACGCGGAATGTCGATGGGGATCGAAGCGCCTGAAAAGGATAATCCGCGGAGAAGTGTTTAACCTTGGAACGGAAACGGGCAACTATACCAAGGATGAAATTGTTAGCCTGGTTGTAAAGCGCCTGCCTGAGACGGTGGTGACTTATAAAGATTTGACCTTTGGAGGTGATATGCGCGATATCACCGTGTCATTCGAAAAAATTAAACGAGAACTGGGGTTCGAGGCTACATTAACTGCTGAGGACGGTGTCCGCGAAGTAGTGCATGCATTACGGACTGGTTTGATTAGAAATCCACATGATGAACGGTACCGGAATGCTCAATTTATTGTTCAATAGTGGAGTCAATATGGCTAATAAATTCTGGCAAGATAAAAGAGTAATTGTTACAGGGGGAGCTGGTTTTTTAGGTTCCTTCCTGGTCGAGAAATTGATTCAACGTGGCGCCGCAGATATCCTGGTCCCGCAAATCGAGCATTATGATCTTACCAATCGAGAATCCATCCAAAGATTAATGGACGATGCAATGCTATCGTCTGATCGCCGCCCGGGTCACCTGCTCCCAAATGGATTTAGCCCGGTGGCATTGCCTGCGTTTAAACCATCAGATCTTGTTATCCTTCATTTGGCAGCGCATGTGGGCGGTATTGGAGCTAACCGTGAGCATCCGGCGGAATTTTTCTATGATAACCTGATGATGGGGGTACAGTTGATGCACCAAGCCTGGCAAAGTGATGTTGGAAAATTTGTCGCGATTGGCACGGTGTGTTCTTACCCGAAATTTACCCCGGTCCCATTCAAAGAAGACGATATATGGAATGGATATCCAGAAGAAACAAACGCACCATACGGATTGGCGAAAAAAATGCTGTTGGTCCAGGCACAAGCATACCGACAGCAGTATGGATTTAATGCCATCTTCCTTCTTCCGGTCAATCTATACGGACCGCGCGATAACTTTAACCCGGACTCTTCCCATGTCATCCCAGCCCTGATCCGGAAATGCCTAGAAGGGCAGTCGAGGGGCGAAAAGGAAATTGTTGTGTGGGGAGACGGTTCTGCGACCCGGGAATTCATCTACGTGGATGATGCTGCTGAAGGCATCTTGCTGGCGACAGAAAAGTATAACGATTCAAGCCCGGTTAATTTAGGTTCTGGTTATGAGATTTCGATCAAGGATCTTGCTGAAATGATCGTCCGTCAGACCGGTTTTGAAGGAAAGCTGGTCTGGGATACAAGCAAACCAAACGGACAGCCTCGGCGCGGGTTGGATGTCAGCCGTGCAAAGAAGCTTTTCGGATTCCAGGCTGGCATGGATTTTGAAGAAGGGTTACGTCGAACGATAAATTGGTACAGGCAAAACCGGAAATGAAAGAAATGATTCAAGAGAACAATTCCAAAACCAATCTGGATGTGATTACGATTCGCTCCGTGCGGGGGTGGAGTTCTCTTAATTTGCGTGATCTGTGGAAGTATCGGGAACTGCTTTATTTCCTGGTGTGGCGCGATATCAAGGTGCGATATAAACAAGCCGTCCTCGGGGTCGCCTGGGCCATTTTGCTTCCGCTGGTCAATGTTGTGATATTCACCTTTGTTTTTGGAATCCTTTTAAAACAAAATCAGAGTTCTCCAGATTATCCACTTCTTTCAGCAGTTGGCCTCCTGCCTTGGGGATTGTTCGCAGGAGCACTTCAGCGCTGCAGCGGCAGCCTTGTGGGAAATACAAACTTGATCACCAAAGTTTATTTTCCCCGCTTGATCATCCCGATCGCGTCCGTGCTGGGTGGGCTGGTGGATTTTGGCATCTCCTCCCTGGTGGTTTTCGGCTTGATGATATATTACCGAACGCCGGCAAATTGGACACTGCTCTGGCTCCTCCCGCTCACGTTATTGGTGGTTATTACCTCGCTCGCGGTTGGGTTGTGGTTATCGGCCTTGAATGTCCAGTATCGGGATGTCGGGCATATCGTTCCTTTCCTAATAACCACCTGGATGTATGCTTCGCCAGTGGCTTATTCAGCCAACCTGGTGACTGGGCGCGTTGCGCGCTTAGTGTATGGCTTAAATCCGATGGCCGGGGTTATCCAGGGCTTCCGGTGGGCGCTCATGGGGGGCGACCCGCCAGGCGAGTTGTTTATCGTCTCAATCGTTATCGTATTAATACTTTTCATCAGCGGATTATTTTATTTTCGCCGGATGGAACGAACTTTCGCCGATATGATCTAGCCATGATCAATGCCATCCGGGTAGACCAAGTTAGCAAGCGCTTCCGCATAGGACTGGTGCAGCAGCGTTACCAGACCCTCAGCGAAAAGATCACCGATGCATTGAGTGCTCCGTTGCGCACCTTTCGACGTATTCAAATGCCAAAATCTGATGCAAAGGATACGATCTGGGCGCTCCGCGACATTTCTTTTGAGGTCCCTGAAGGACAGATCCTGGGGATCATTGGTCGGAATGGGGCAGGCAAAAGCACATTGCTGAAAATTCTTGCCCGCATCACCGAGCCAACAGAAGGCTCCATTACCATTAGAGGACGTGTTGGTTCGCTGCTGGAAGTGGGAACGGGATTCCATCCTGAATTGACTGGGCGCGAGAATATTTATTTGAACGGCGCAATATTGGGCATGAAGCGCTCTGAAATCGAACGAAAATTCGATGAAATCATAGCCTTCTCTGAAATTGAAAAATTCATCGATACACCGGTAAAACGCTATTCGTCCGGGATGTACCTGCGGCTCGCCTTTGCTGTTGCCGCACATCTGGAACCTGAAATCTTGGTTGTGGATGAAGTCCTGGCAGTTGGAGATGCTGAATTCCAGAAGAAATGCCTGGGCAAAATGGGTGATGTTGCCCAGCAAGGACGCACCGTGCTATTCGTCAGTCATAACATGTCTGCCGTTCTTCGCCTGACGCAGGAATCCATCGTTCTTGCAAATGGCCGCATGGTGATGCGGGCTCCCACTGCGGAAGCTGTGGACTATTATTTATCTGCTGGCAATCCAAAAGCGGGGGAGCGAGTATGGGAGGCTGCAGATATTCCTGCCGACGCAGCTCCATTTCGACCTATCGCCATGCGCTTGCTGGATAAAAAAGGCAGTGTGGTTGACACCATTCGCTCAACAGAACAATTTTCGATCGAAGTGGAATATTCCCTTTCCTCCCCGCTGACTGGCTTGCGGATTGGATTTTATCTCAGCACAACCCGCGGTGAATATGTGTTTTCTTCATTCGATACGGATGATGCCGTTAGATTCGAAAAAACAGGCTCCCGTTCAGCCGGCCATTATGTCAGTCGCTGTCAGGTTCCCGCAGACCTTCTCAACAGTGGATATTTTATTTTGAGCATCAATGCCAGCTCATACCGCATCCGAAGTTATTTTCACGATGATTCAGCCCTGACCTTTACAGTGAATGCAGACGGAGCTCCAGGATCCCAATGGGCAGAACCGCGTTTGGGCCTTTTGCGCCCTCGTTTTGATTGGACCATCGATAAAGTGGATTAGCCATGTCTTTCAAAGAAAAATTAAAAACCATCTTCGGGCATCTCCCTTTGACTGCCGAAATTGACTGGATGTTGCGCAGCAGTCACAAGAAAGACTTCGGCCGGTTCACGCTGGAAAAGCTCTCCATGGCTCTTCCAGAAATGGTGGCACAAGCGAGCCCGTTCGCGCTCGAGGCCCTACCTGGTAAGAAAGTACTCATCTTTGCTTCGCTTCATTTCTGGATTCAGCATGCCTTCATTACAGGTCTTGCCCTTGCCGGGCTGGGGCATGACGTGACCTTTATTTATTTGCCTTATAGCAGGTACGACCGTTCGGAGAGCCGTTTTGACGTCCGGCGCCAGAATATATACACCCGGCATATCCTGGAAAAAGCCAAACCATTGATCAGAACCCTGTCCTTGTTGAATTTTCGCGAAGCAGAACGGCTTCCAGAGAATCTTGGGCTTGCCATTGAAAAGGTTTGTATTTTCGACACCCAATATATCTTGCAAAAAGAGGAAGTGACAGGAGATGAACCGATCTACCGGTTGAGGCTGGAGCGCAATCATTTTGCCGCTACACGTGCCCTGGCTTGGCTGAGAAAGAATAAACCGGAGGTAGTCATCATCCCGAATGGAATGATTCAGGAATTTGGGGCATTTTATGAGGTGGCGCAGTACCTGCATATTCCGGTTGTCACGTACGAATTTGGGGAACTGGATCAGCACGTATGGCTGGGGCAAAACAACCTGGTTATGTTCCACGTTACGGAAGACCTTTGGGCTTCAAGATGCACTCGTCAGCTCAATACGGGTCAACGACGCTGGCTGAATGATTTTCTCGCTGCACGTCAAGGGACTGCAGACCGGGGAAGGGTTCGCCCATCTTTACCAAACTGTATTGCGTTCTGGCGGCGACCGCATCCGTGCTGACCTGGGGCTGGACAGCCGCCCTGTGATCTTGTTGCCCACGAATGTGATGGGCGACAGTGCCACGCTCGGCCGGACTTTGTTCTCCAAATCCATTGCAGAGTGGATCTCGCGAGTGGTGGTTTTTTTCGCAGACCGGCCTCAGGTCCAGTTGGTGATTCGCATCCACCCGGCTGAGATCAGGAGCATCGGTCCGTCGCTCGTAGATGTGATCCGGCAGGCACTTCCATCTCTTCCTGAGCACATCCATGTGGTGGAACCAGCTGAAAAAGTAAATACTTATGACCTTATTGATATCACCGATTTGGCTCTTGTGTTTACTACCACAGCGGGGTTGGAAATATGCACTCGCGGTATCCCGGTTGCGGTCAGCGGCAAGGCACATTTCCGGGGAAAAGGCTTTACGATTGATGCTGAATCATGGGAGGAGTATTTCTCCAAACTGGATGAGGTATTACAAGATTTGCCTGGACATCGTCTAAATATCGGACAGGTTGAAGCAGCTCGCAATTACGCTTACGCATATTTCCGGGAATACCCCCGTCCCTTCCCCTGGCATATTGAGCATCTCTGGTCAGGGCTGGACAAGCGCCCTCTTTCTTTTGTCCTAGGGAACAAAGGGCGCAAGGAGTATGAAGCCACTCTCCAGCAGATGACAGGCGAACCAATGGATTGGAAAGAATGAAGCTTTTTTCCCAATCCAGGATGATTTTTTCCGATCTTTAGTCTTCAAATAATCAGGAGTAAAAATGTCTCAACCCAAAGTATTAGTGACAGGAGCCGGTGGATTTATTGGCCACCATTTGGTAACCTTCCTTAAAGGGAAAGGTTATTGGGTGCGCGGGGCTGACCTCAAGCTTCCCGACTATCGTACGACGGATGCAGATGAATTTGAGTTGCTGGACTTACGCCGCTGGGATAATTGCCTCCAGGCGACTCGCGGGATCGAAGAGGTTTTCGGTTTAGCGGCTGACATGGGCGGAATGGGATTTATATCAAATCACCACGCTGAGATTTTGCATAATAACTCGCTAATAAACACCCATACACTGGAAGCCTCCAGAGTCAACGGCGTCAAAAGGTACTTCTATACTTCATCTGCCTGTGTATATCCCGAATATAAACAGACGGCGGCCAATGTGATCCCGCTCAAGGAAGAGGATGCCTATCCAGCCATGCCCCAGGATGCCTATGGGTGGGAAAAATTGGTCATGGAACGTCTTTGCACCCATTACCGCGAGGATTATGGTATCCAGACCCGGATCGTTCGTTTTCATAATATCTTCGGAGACCATGGCACATGGGATGGCGGACGGGAAAAAGCACCCGCAGCCCTGTCGCGGAAAATTGCCGTTGCCAAACTGACCGGCAAACACGAGATCGAGATGTGGGGCGATGGTGAGCAAACCCGTTCCTTCTGTTACATTACTGATTGCCTGGAGGGTATTTATCGGCTGATGCGGTCGGAATACACTGCCCCACTGAACCTGGGCTCTGACCGAATGGTCACCATCAACGAAATGGCAAGCATGATTGCGAAAATTGCTGGTATCGAAATATCCATCAAGCATATTCCCGGTCCCATGGGTGTGCGCGGCCGCAATTCGGACAATACCCGCTTGCGGCAGGTACTGAACTGGGAGCCACAGCTCTCGCTGGAAGAAGGCTTATCGAGGACCTACCCTTGGATTGAACAACAGGTTGCGAACAAGCTTAAGATTGCGCAGGAACAAAAGGTGCGATGATGCCTTTCCTTACCATTTTTACAGCTTCCAAGCCGTTTACCAATCCGCATATTAATATCATTCAGCGCAATGCCATCCAATCATGGAAAAGGCTTGAGGATGTTGAAGTGATATTAATTGGCGACGAGCCCGGAATTCCTGAAATTGCCCGGGAGTTTGGCGTCAGGAATGTTCCAAAGGTGGAACGTGATGAAAAAGGCATCCCCACGGTTCGTTCGGTAATGGAAGTTGGGCATGCCTATAGTGACAGTCCCTATTTATGCTATGCCAACGCTGACATGATCCTCATGTCTGACCTGTTGCAAGCCTCCCGCCAGGTATCCACCCAGGCGAAGGATTTTCTCATGGTCGGCCAGCGTTGGGATTTGAATTTGACCGAACCGCTGGACTTCCGCCCGGATTGGGAGGCGCATTTGCGTCTCCTGGTGGAGGAAAAGGGGAAATTCTATTCCCCTTGGGGTATTGATTATTTTGTTTTCCCACGTCATCTCTATACCGAAGTACCCAACTTTACCATTGGGCGTCCTGCCTGGGATAATTGGATGGTTTACCACGCCCGAACCACCTGGAGACTGGCAGTGGATGCCACCAGATCAGTGATGGTCGTACACCAGTCGCACGATTACAGCCATTTACCAGGAAATAAACCTCCTTATCATTCGGATGTAGCCAAATCCAATCTGGCCAAGGCGGGAGGACGTCGATGTACCAATAATATCCTGGATACGAACCGCGAACTAATTTCCGGGAAAATTCGGCGTCCCAAGTTCCATCTCGCACGCGTCTTGCGAAGACTGGAATGGTTGTTCATCACGGACGACCTCGGTAGTTTGCGAGCTCAATTTGGATTCCGCCTGCAGAAAATGCAGCGACCATTGTCTGTCATTCCCCGGAGATAATCTCCATGCGCATTGGTCAAAACCCAGCCAAATTTGTCAACTCCGTTGCCCAACCAGCTGAAATCACCGTCACAGTGGTAAGCTGCGTTCCTTTCCTGAGCGGCTTCTATGAGCAAAGTAAAGAGGTTCTTATTGCGTGCTTGAATAGCCTGCACCAGAATACAGACCTGCCTTTTGATTTGATGGTTTTCGATAATCATAGCTGCCCGGAAGTTCAAAAGTACTTGACTGAAGCGTATCACGAGGGAATTATTCAATATTTGGTTCTTTCTGACAAAAACATAGGCAAAATCGGAGCGTGGAATTACATGTTTGGGGCGGCCCAGGGAAAATTCGTAGCCTTTGCTGACAGTGACATATATTTTCGCGCTGGCTGGCTTCCGGCTTCCCTGGTGTTGTTCGATACCTTCCCCAATGTTGGCATGGTGACAGGCCGCCCAATCCGGACCCCGGACCAATTTTCCGAAGCTACACTTTCCTGGGGGAAAGGTCAAGGAAAGGGTGTCTATGAGGAGGGTGCTTTTCTAAAATGGGAAGTGTTTGTGGAGCATGCTGACAGCATTGGTCAGCCTCGGGAGGATGCGTTACAACAATATAAAACGGGTCTGGATCATCGTTTCAGTTATCACAACCAAATCGCCTATAGTGGTGCAGCTCATTTTCAATTCCTTACACAAAAAAGTGTGATATCAAAGATAATGCCTCTCCCTTCCGAAAAGCCGATGCGTGGTGAGCGTGCTTTTGACATTTCAGTAAATCAGCTTGGTTATTTGCGTTTGTGCACCGAACAGGCTTTTGTTGTGCATATGGGAAATCGCTTACCTAAAGGAGAGCTTGCCCCTTCCCTGGTCCGAAGGCATCATCCTCTTTTGAAAAACCTGGCTAAACTTCCTGTCATACGGCAAATTCTGCTATGGAGTTATAACCAGATTTTCAAACTTTATTTTGATCACCCGGAGTAGTGCATGCCCCAGAATATCGAGAATTGTCCTTTGTGCGGCAGTTCGAAAAACCGCCTTTTCGACCAGAGCACCATCCAGCACCTTCAAGTGATCAACCGTATCTGTGACGATTGCGGGTTGGTTTTTCAATCCCCCCGAATGACGAATGAGGAAACAGAAGAATTCTACAAGAGAGAGTATCGGCGCATGAATCAAGGTGGGCAGGAGGCACCCTTGGCAAAGGAGATTGAAATCCAACGCAAGCGTGCTGCAGCCTTGCGGAAGCTTGCGGTCAGGCAGGTGGCTAAAGTTTCACGGAATCTTGAGATTGGTTGTTCTGCCGGTTGTCTGCTTCAGGCTTTCAAGGACCAATATGGATGCGTTTCTGTTGGTATTGAACCCGGCAATGCATTTCGCGATCATGCGGTTCAGCAAGGGTTTAAGGTATATCCTTCCTTGGAAAATTTACGGGAGAACGAGGAAGAGAGGTTCGACTTGATAAGCATGTCGCATGTACTCGAACACCTGACTGACCCAGTCGGATACCTTATCGAATTACGTCGCTCTTTCCTCACTCCAGATGGCTGGCTTTTTTTGGAAGTACCAAACTTGTACGGTCATTTCAGTTTTGAGGTTGCACACTTATATTCGTTTAGTGGTCACACTTTAGGTCAGGTCATTCAGAAGGCCGGTTTTCGGCAAATTCAGCTGGTCAAACATGGACAACCACGCTCCAGAATGATCCCCCTATATCTAAATTTACTCGCGCACCCAGAACCCGCTGCATCGCAACCTTTCTATGTTATCCCCGAGCGAAATGTTCGAATAAAACGATATATTTTTTATACTTTGGTTGCGGTGGCATACAAAAACTACTTTCGTTTCCGGTCTCTATTAAAGAGAATGAAAAACAGGCTTACAAAGGAGTTGATTTGACCATATATGCCTGCTTCATTGATTGTGCCTTGCCCATCCCGTTCCTTCCCTCTGAAGAAGCGGAAGAACCTGTTTGAAATAACCAAGTCTTCAAGCAATGATCATGAAAACCACCCTTCATCAATACTTTATTCCTTTTTCTCTATGTCATTGTATAAACTTATCGAGTCTTCGTTATAGAAACCTCTGATTACCAAAATGACAAAACATATTTTCTTAATTGCGGATCATGGGTTGTCGCTGATTTATTTTTTGCAAAGCGAGCTTACTGCAACACTGCTAAATGCAGGCGTTGAGGTCGTCCTTTTTACTGATGATGAGGCCTTACCTGCCGTATCAAAAATATATTCCCAACCTGGGTTGATCTTTGAAGGATTTCGAACCAGCGCATGTGAGTCGTATTTAAATACTGTCGATCCACCCATTCAACGCTGGCTTGACTTGTTGCGCTGGGTAGGAGCTTCCAAACGGATCAATACTGCTGCCATGGATGGCAATTTCCGTCTCCTCACCGCCGGCTATTATTCCAGCCGTCAGCGCTATGCCCTGCCGTTCCTGCGAATTCTTATTTGGATGATGCGCCGGTCCAGGCTGTTACGCAGGGAAATTGTGAAAGCTCAGCAGAAATACACTCCGAGTATCTATGAGGATTTATTCAATAAATACAAACCTGATTTGGTCGTTTCCAGGACCCCAGGGTGGCGCCTGGACCGTTATATACTTCGTGAAGCAGCTTTGCGTGGTATCCATACTGCCGCTGTGCTGGTAGGCTGGGACAATCCTTCTTCGTATAATCTAATCGGTTCACCAGTAGAGCATATTGTCTGCTGGTCCGATATCCAAAAAGAAGAACTTGTACTGGGGTCAGATTGGGATCCTGACGATGTTTTTGTCGGGGGTATCCCTTCCTATGATGGTTACTTCCGCCGTCTGTGGCTCATCCCACGTGATGAATACTTCCGCCAGCATGGGCTGGACCCATCTCGTAAATTGCTGGCCTATGCGTGCAGTTTCGAGACGCTCCATCCCAATTTCCCCAACATGGCCGCCTTGATCGACCTGGTCAATAATGACCGGTTATCTGAACCTTGCCAATTGCTTATTCGGTTCCATCCCAACCATTTTAAAAAAGGGACGCGCTTTGAAGGTGAGAAAAATCGCGTTGCTGAGTACATCAAGGGCATGCCGAATATCCATATTGTGGAACCAGTATCCCTGGGTGCCGGCTTGGCTCACTATTCCGGCGAAGATATGCCTGAAAAGGCCTCCATGATGAACTGGTCGGATGTATTCCTGACTGTTTATTCCACGATGGTGGTGGAAACTGCCATCCATGACCGCCCCATCGTCAGTATGACCATTGACACACCAGGTGGCTGGAACATTAAAGGTGTTTATTCTCCGCCTCTTACTGAAATTGGTGATTGGCCTACCCACAAACGTTTCCGCGAATCTGGAGCAGGCCGGGTAGCCGAAACAAAGGATCAAGTCCGTGAATTGGTTGATTTTTATCTTGCTCACCCGGCTGCCGATCGCGATGAGCGCCATAAATTCATCCAGGATGAGTGCACATTTACCGACGGCAGCGCTGGAAAGCGGACAGGGAAATATATCCTATCCTTGCTGGAGGAAAAGAAATGATATTCCCTATTGCCAGTTGGTATATATCCTTTTTGGCAGGTGTTCAATGACGTCGCCCGAAGTCCTGGCAATCATACCTGCGCGCGGCGGCTCGAAGGGCATCCCACGTAAAAATATTCGTCCATTTGCCGGGTATCCTCTGATCGCCTTCAGCATCGCAGCAGCTTTGCAAGCCGAGACCGTTACGCGCGTATTGGTTTCAACTGACGATGCTGAGATCGCCGGGATCGCCCGCAGTTTTGGCGCTGAGACACCCTTCCTGCGACCTGCTGAACTAGCCGCCGACAGAACTATGGACCTGCCCGTTTTCAAGCATGCACTCTCATGGTTGGTTGAACACGAAAATTATCACCCCGAACTTGTTGTCCACTTGCATCCCACCAGCCCAATCCGTCCAAAAGGCTGCCTGGATAAAGGCGTCCGCTTATTATTGGATCATACTGAGGCCGATTGCGTCCGCGGGGTGGTGGAACCGGGTCAGAATCCTCACAAAATGTGGCGGATAGATGAAAAAAGCGGTCGAATGACCCCTCTCCTGGTTGTGCCTGGGATAGCGGAGCCATATAATACCCCCCGTCAGCTCCTCCCTCCTGTTTACCTACAAACCGGGCACGTGAATGTCATCCGTCCAGCCGCGATCATGAGCGGCTCCATGACCGGTCGTAGTCATCCTGCCGCTGATCATAGATTTTCATTTCGAGGTGGACCTGGATACCCTTGCGGACTGGGAACGGGGTGAGTGGCTGGTCTCAAAGGGTGAGCTGGATATGGTCTGGCCCAAGGAGAAGAAATGACCAAACCTGAAGTGCTCGCAATCATCCCTGCCCGCGGCGGATCGAAGGGCATCCCACGCAAGAATATCCGTCCGTTCGCCGGGTATTCCTTTGATTGCCTACAGCATCGCCGCTGGGTTGCAAGCCGGGACCGTGACACGCGTGCTTGTATCGACCGACGACGCAGAAATCGCCGAAATCGCCCGTAACAACGGAGCCGAGACTCCCTTCATTCGCCCGGCCGAATTAGCCGGAGACCAAACCCTCGACCTGCCTGTATTTCAGCACGCTCTCACCTGGTTGGCTGAAAACCAGGACTATCATCCCGAAATCGTCGTGCACCTGCGTCCCACCACCCCCATCCGCCCACCCGACTTGGTGGATGAATCCGTTCGGCTGCTGCTGGCACACCCCGAAGCGGATTCGGTGAGAGGTCTCACACTGGCACGTCAGAACCCGTTCAAGATGTGGCTGATTGACGCCCAGGACAAGCCGATCCGGCCCCTGGCGTCGGCTCCCGGCATTTATGAACCCTACAATGCGCCGCGCCAGGTGTTGCCAACAGCTTATGCTCACACCGGCTTGATCGATGCCATTCGCCCGGCGACCATCCTGGAACTGAATTCGATGTCCGGCAGGACCATTCTGCCCATCCTCTTTGACCCTGCATATGATGCCGACCTGGATACCCCCGCTGACTGGAGACGGTCGGAGCAGTCGATCCTGAGAAGTGCGCCGAGTATGGTCTGGCCTGGAAAGCCACCCCGGTCCATGCCTGAAAAGGTTAAAATGCTTATCCTGGATTTCGATGGTGTCATCACCGACAACCGGGTATGGGTGGATGAATCCGGGCGTGAAATGGTGGCCGCCAATCGCAGTGACAGTCTCGGCATTAATATGTTGCGCGAGGCCGGGGTGGAGACTCTGGTGATATCCAAAGAAACCAATCCCGTGGTGGCAGCCCGTTGCCGAAAGATGGACATTGGCTGCATCCAGGGTGAAAATGACAAACAAACTGCCCTCCTCAAGGTGATGGCAGAACGCAAAGTCGACCCGGCACAGGTGGTTTATCTTGGAAATGATGTAAACGACCTGCCCTGCTTTCCGCTGGTGGGTTGGGCAGTGGCGGTGGCTGACGCTTTACCGGAAGTTGTTCGCCAGGCGGATTATTTATTGAGCAAATCGGGCGGGCATGCCGCGGTGCGCGAGTTGTGCGACCTGCTTCTGGCTGAATCCCGCGTCTGAATTACAATTGTGTCTCCAAAAAACTTGAACAATCCAAAAAGATCCTGGAGGTCGAAAAATGGCAGAAATTAAGATTGGCAGTAGATCGATAGGGGACGGTCATCCTTGTTATGTGATCGCTGAGATTGGAATTAACCATAATGGCGATATCGAGACTGCCCGGAAATTGATCGACGTTGCCGCTGCTGCTGGATGCGACGCTGTCAAGTTCCAGAAACGCACCATCGAGGTGGTTTACCCGGCAGAGGAACTTGCCCGCCCACGCGAGAGTCCCTTTGGAACGACCAATGGCGACCTTAAATATGGACTGGAATTCGGGCTGGATGATTACCGGGAGATCGATCGTTATTGCAAGGAAAGAAAAATAGCCTGGTTTGCTTCCTGTTGGGATGAAGCCTCCGTGGACTTCATCGCCCAATTTAGAGTGCCTTGTTTTAAAATTGCCTCAGCCTCGCTGACTGACGACAACCTCCTGCGCCACACGCGCTCAGTAGGCCGCCCGATCCTCATGTCCACCGGGATGAGCTCCCTTGAGCAGATCGACCACGCGGTTGACCTGCTGGGGAAGAAAGACCTGGTGGTTCTGCATACCACCAGTACTTACCCGGCGTTTTACGAAGAGTTGAATTTACGCGTGATCCCGGTATTAAAGCAGCGCTACGGCATACCGGTGGGCTATTCCGGGCACGAGACCGGTCTATCCACGACGATCGCTTCAGTTGCCATGGGCGCTTGCGTGGTGGAACGTCACATCACCCTTGACCGGTCCATGTGGGGCTCCGACCAGGCTGCCTCGGTTGAGTCACAGGGCTTTATGCGCTTGGTCCGCGATATCCGCCTGGTTGAAACGGCGATGGGCGACGGCGTCAAGCGGGTGATCGAAAGAGAAGTGCCGATCATGAAAAAATTGCGGCGTGTGGACAGCAATGGAAAGGGTAAATAAGTGGTTTTGTGGAGGATCGCATGACACGAATTGGGATCATGGAAGGGCGTCTTTTCCCACCCGAGGCTGGTCGATTCCAGAGTTTTCCGCGCGAGCACTGGGCTGACGAGTACCTGCTGGCTGCCACAGGCCGGGCTGGATTGCATCGAATGGATCTATGACTTATATGGGGCTGATGTTAATCCGCTTGCAACGGACTGCTGGTATCGAGCAGATGAAATTGCTGTCCGAACAACACGGGGTTCAAGTGCTTTCTTTGTGTGCCGACTATTTCATGGACAAACCGCTCGTACGTGCAAATCCGGCGGAATTGGACTGAGCGCCTGGCAACCCTCAAATGGCTGATGGAACGCTGTAAACTGCTGGGCATGAACCGCATCGTAATCCCTTTCGTGGATGCATCCCGGATCGAAACGGACGAGGAGTTTGAAGGAGTTTGCGCGACATTGACCGGTATCCTTCCAGTCGCTGCCGATACCGGCATAGAAATCCATCTTGAATCTTCTCTGCCTCCAGGCAGGTTTGCTGAACTGCTTGCAAGGCTTCCGCACCCAATGCTCAAGGTCAATTACGATTCAGGGAACAGTTCCTCCCTGGGTTTCATGGTTCGGGATGAGTTCAGCGCCTACGGGAAACGGATCGGCAGCGTGCACATTAAAGACCGCTTGCTGGGTGGAAGTACTGTCCCCATCGGGAAGGGCGATGCGGATTTCCAGGCTCTCGCAGAAGGTCTGAAATCGGTTGGATATTCGGGGGACTTTATCCTCCAGGTGGCACGTGAAAACCCCGGCAATGAAGTGATTTGGGCCAGGCAGAACCGTGATTTCGTTCAAAAGAATTTTGTCGAATTTCTTATGGAGCAGCCAATGAAGGTCTTGATCATCGGTCTCGGCGGGATCGGGCAACGCCATCTCCGTAACTTGCGGACGCTGCTCGGGAAAGAGGCGGAAATTATCCGGGCAGGATCCTCGCCCCAATCCGCCTGTCCTTACCGATCAACTCCAGATCGAGCCAGGTTCGACCCTATTGGAGAAGTACAATCTCCCGATCTATTCGGACCTGGAGCAAGCCCTGGCTCAAAAACCGGAGTCGTCTTTGTTTGCAACCCTTCCAGCTTGCATGTTCCGGCGGCAATCCAGGCAGCGCAGGCGGGCTGCCACCTGTTTCATCGAAAAACCGCTTTCGAACGATTTCAACCGGGTGGATGAATTAATTGATCTGGTGGAGAGCCGCGGCCATTTGAAAGCCGTTGTCGGATACCAGATGCGTTTCCACCCCTGCATTGAAGCGACTCCACGAGCTTGTCCTGGAAAAGAAAGTAGGCCGGATCCTTTCTGTGCGGGCAGAGGTCGGCGAGTACATGCCCGGTTGGCATACCTACGAGGATTATCGTCAGATATATGCTGCCCGCCAGGATTTAGGTGGTGGCGTCATCCTCTCCCAAATCCACGAATTGGATTATCTCTACTGGCTGTTCGGCCTGCCCAGCAGCATTTATACACTGGGTGGTCACCTGAGCAACCTGGAGATCGACGTGGAAGATACTGCAGATACCTTGATGGAATGTGTGCTGGACGGCCGACCGGTTCCGGTCACGCTGCATCAGGATTACCTGCAGCGACCATTAAGCCGGTTTTGCGAAGTGTTCGGCGAGGCCGGGAAAATTCGAATGGACCTTCGGGACCTTACAATTAGATGTTATTGATGGGCAGGGGAAGCAGGTCGAAGTCCAGCTCGTATAAGGATTTCCAACGCAACCAGCTTTTCCTGGATGAATTGACAGGCTTCATGGAAAGCCTGCAGGGCAAGCCAGCCTCACTGGTGGACCTGCGCGCTGGGGCGCAAAGCCTGCGGATGGCACTTGCAGCAAAAGAGTCCCTTGCTGAAGGGAAAGTGGTTAAGTTGACGAGGTGAATGCATGAGTAGCCCAAAGAAGAATTTATTCGATCTTACGGGACGAGTGGCAGTAATTACGGGCGGGATGGGATTGCTGGGTCAGCAGCATGCTGAGGCGATTGCGAATGCCGGGGGTATCCCCATCCTGGCCGATATCCACGTGGAAGGAGTGGATACGCAAAGCCGCCTATGGAAGGATCGTTTTGGTGGTTCTGCCTGTGCCATCAAGGCAGATATTACCCAGCCAAAAAGTATCAAATCGCTCCTGGCTGAAATCCTGGAACGATTCGGCCGGGTGGATATTCTGATAAATAATGCTGCCAATAACCCCAAGATGGAAAAGACCGCCGAGGTGGAATTTTCCAGACTCGAAAACTTTCCTTTGAAACAATGGGAAAGCGACTTGTCGGTGGGATTGACCGGGGCTTTCCTCTGTTCACAGATCATCGGAAGCGAAATGGCAAGACGGAAAAGCGGCGTGATTGTCAATGTGGCTTCCGACCTGGCAGTGATAGCTCCCGACCAGCGACTTTATCGAAAAGCCGGGCTTCCTGATGACCAGCAGCCGGTCAAGCCGGTTACCTATTCGGTTGTGAAAACCGGCCTGGTCGGGCTCACTCGTTACCTGGCTACCTATTGGGCTGAGGCCGGGATCCGGGTCAATGCCATTTCGCCGGGCGGAGTGTACAACAACCAGCCGGATGAATTCGTCCGGCGGCTTGCCAACTTAATCCCCCTGGGACGCATGGCAAAGATGGACGAATACCAGGCTGCAATTCTTTTCCTGTGCTCGGACGCCTCCTCGTATATGACTGGGACTAACCTGGTCATCGATGGCGGGCGGAGCAGTTGGTGAAATTGGAGGACTCCATGATCCCGGCGACTATTGAATCCGAACTAAAGTTGCACCAGCAAATTCTGGAACAGACCGTTCAGCAGTCGGCAGAATTAATCAACACCATGGCGATGACCATGGTCACGTGCTTTCAGCAGGGGAATAAGATCCTGTTGTGCGGAAACGGTGGCAGCGCAGCGGATGCGCAGCATGTGGCCGGAGAGTTCGTCAACCGCTTTCGCTTGAACCGGCGTGCATTACCTGCCATTGCTCTGACGACCGACACATCAGTGTTGACTGCAGTCGGAAATGACTCGGCTTTTGAGAATATTTTTTCCCGCCAGGTGGAAGCCCTTGCCCGGTCGGGGGATATCCTGGTGGGCATCAGCACCAGCGGGACTTCCCCAGATGTTTTAAAAGCGATGGATGCAGCCCGTGCAAACGGCATGATTACCATGGGGTTTACAGGCGAAAAAGGGCGGGAAACCATGGCACCTAAATGCGATTATTGCCTGGCTGTCTCATCCGCCGACACCCCGCGCATCCAGGAATGCCACATCTTTATCTGGCATGTGATCTGTGGGATCGTGGAACAGGCGATCTTTACGAAGAGCTGAAAGAGGAAAAAGACATGAAACGCGAAATAAAAATTGGGAACAGGTTGGTAGGCGATGGTCACCCGGTATTTATAGTGGCAGAAATTGGTATCAACCACAACGGTGACCTGGACGTTGCCAAGCGGATGATCGATGCAGCGGTCCATACCGGCGTGGATGCGGTCAAGTTCCAGAAACGCACCCCCGAACTCTCCACCCCACCCGAACAGCAGAAGCAGATGCGGGAAACCCCGTGGGGATATATTTCCTACCTCGATTACCGTTACAAGGTCGAGTTCGGCGAAAAGGAATACCGTGAGATCGACCGTTATTGCAAACAAAAAGGGATTGCCTGGTTCGCTTCAGTCTGGGACGAAACAGGCGGTCGACTTTATGGAGAGTTTCGACCCCCCGGTCTATAAGATCCCCTCTGCCTCCATCACTGATCACAATTTACTGCGGCATACCCGCAATACTGGACGCCCGATGGTGATCTCAACAGGTATGTCTACAATGGAACAAATTCGGGCTGCAGTCAAAATAATTGGACCCGAGAACCTGGTGATCACCCATTGCACCAGCACCTACCCTTGTGAGCCGGAAGAACTCAATATGCGCATGATTCAAACTCTCCGGGAGGAGTTTCCTTGCCCGGTGGGATATTCCGGTCATGAGGTTGGTCTTGTTCCTCCGCAAGTGGCTGTCGCCTTGGGCGCCTGCATGATTGAACGTCATCTGACCCTCGACCGGGCCATGTGGGGCTCCGATCAAGCCGCCTCGGTGGAACCGGGTGGTTTCGAACGATTGGTCAAATACATCAGGGTGAGCGAGGCTTCCCTGGGAGACGGTATAAAGAAGGTCTATGAAAGTGAACTTCCTTCCCTGAAGAAACTAAGACGGTTGGTTTCGGGGGAATGAAATTGTCCAGATTCTCTCCGCGCAACCTGGTGCGGGTTGCCCTGCGTGAGGCCCGACGGACCCGCAGCGATCTGTGGATCCGCTGGATGAATTGGCGTGTGGGTCGTACTTCCCCAACCGCACGCACAGAAACCGGTCATCTTTTTCAACGCTTCGACACGCATATCGTTCATCAGTTTAAATGCAGCCTATTCGTTGATCACCTCCTGGATGGTCCGTGCATTCGGCGTTCCAGTGGTCCATTTTGTCTGCCATGCAGGAATGAGTCACTGCGTGCTGGGAACCGATCACGCCGATCCCCATAAGGCACTTCCCTGCCGGGTTTGTATCAAACGCTCGCAAATTCTTTATTCAGGCACACAAACTCAATTCTTTGGGTATGATCCTTCTCCTGATTTGTCCATAACATTGGCGGAATTAACACTGGAAGATCTCTACCAATATGAGCAGCCTGTGCCCACGGATTGGTTGTTACCTGCCAAAACGATCCCACTCGGTCAGCTGGCACTGCCTGCCGTCCGCTGGTTCCTGCGCCGGCATAATCTGATCGATGACGAATCAACCCGTTTTCTCTACCGCGAATTCATTCTTTCTGCCTGGAGTGTGGCACGGGAATTCTACAATTTGGTACAGCGTACTGATCCCCAGCTCGTAGTCGTATTCAATGGACAATTCTTTCCGGAAGCCATGGTTCGCTGGGTTGCCCTCCAGCGAAAGATCAGGGTCATCACCCACGAGGTGGGGCTGCACCCTATGACTGGATTTTTCACGGATAGGGAAGCCACGATATATCCGATCGATATCCCGGAGGAGTACGACCTGGGACCGGATCAAATGGCACGAATGGATGCATACCTCGAAAACCGGTTCAAGGGGAAATTCAGCATGGCAGGCATTCAATTCTGGCCGGAGATGCAGGGTTTGGAGGCCTCCCTGCTAAAACGCCTTGAAAGATTTAAGCAGGTGGTCCCAGTATTCACCAATGTGATCTTTGACACCAGCCAGCCGCACTCGAACGTCATTTTTAAAGATATGTTCGACTGGTTGAACCAGGTGCTCGAGATTGCCCGCAATCACCCGGAGACTTTTTTCATCATTCGTGCTCATCCGGACGAATCCAGGCCCGGGAAAGCTTCCATGGAAAGTGTCGCAATGTGGGTGCAGGAAAAGTCAGCCGCCCAGCTGCCGAATGTGATGTTTGTCGGTCCGGACGAATACATCAGTTCATATGAATTGATCATGCGATCTAAATTTGTCATGGTCTACAATTCCACCATTGGTTTGGAGGCGTCGATCCTGGGTGTACCAGTCCTGGCTGCCGGATTGTCTCGTTATACGGGATACCCTACGGTATTTTTCCCTTCCACACGGGCCGCCTACCTTGTGCAATGTGAGCAATTTCTGGCAGCTGATAAATTTGAAGCACCCCCGGAACATCGCCGGCAGGCACGTCGTTTCCTCTATTACCATGTTTTTCGCGTTTCCCTGCCTTTTAACGACTACCTTGAACCAGCCGGAATACCTGGATTTGTGTTTTTTAAGCCGTTCAATCGAAATAAGTTATCTCCAGCAGAATCAGCCACTGCAACAGCGATTCTGGGAGGGTTGTTCGGTGGGAAACAGTTCGAGTTGGATGACGATTTCATACGGAAAGAATAACTCATGCAGTGTTCACTGGTTGTCCGTGCCTTTAACGAAGAACACCACATTGGGCAATTGCTGGAAGGGGTTCGCCGCCAGACCGTCACGGACGTGCAGGTCATCCTGGTGGATTCCGGTTCGACGGATGCTACTGCAGCCATTGCTGCTGAGTATGGAGCCACTGTCGTGCACATTCAGCCCGAGGATTTTACATTTGGGCGTTCACTGAACATAGGCGTGGACGCAGCCACCTGCGATCTGGTCGTCGTTGCCAGCGCTCACGTTTACCCGGTTTACCCTGACTGGTTGGAACGGCTGCTCGGACCGTTTGCTGATCCGCAGGTTGCCCTTGCTTATGGCAAGCAGCGCGGTGATAAGAACTCGAATTTTTCGGAGCAGCAGATTTTTTCCAGGTGGTATCAGCAAGAATCAGTACCGCACCAAACGCCAACCATTCTGCAACAATGCCAATTCTGCACTTCGCAGATCGGTCTGGAAGTCCCACCCTTATGACGAAACCCTGACCGGGTTGGAAGACCTGGCCTGGGCCAAGTGGGCGTTCGAGCAGGGTCATGCCATTGCCTATGTCGCCGAAGCCGAAGTCATCCATGTTCACAGCGAAACACCGCGCAGCGTACTGAACCGTTACCGGCGGGAAGCCATGGCTTTCAAGCGTATTTATCCCGAAGCACATTTCAGCCTTTACGACTTTATCCGCATGATTTCGGGCAATATTACCAGTGACCTTTGGCATGCCGCCCTTCAACGGGTATTCTGGCGCACCTTACTAGGCATTTTCTGGTTCCGGGCGGCCCAATTTTGGGGCACGTACCAGGGCTATCGCCAGTCGCTGGAATGGAACTGGCAGTTGCGCCAAACGTTTTATTATCCGCATGGAATGGAAGCACCCCAAAAATCCCAACCGCGTGCGGTGGATCCGATTCAGTATAATAAGTGAGCCATGACTAAAATTACTGCTCTCGTCCCCATGCGTCACCACAGCCAGCGCGTGCCCGGCAAGAATTATCGTCCGTTAGCTGGCAAGCCTCTTTACCACCACATTCTGCTGACATTGCAATCTGTGCCCGAGATTGACACAATTCTCGTGGATACAGACTCCCAGCCGGTCATCGAAGGCCTCCGACGTGATTTTCCCAAGGTAATGGTTATTGACCGTCCCGAGCATTTGCGCGCCGACACAATCTCAATGAACGATATTTTGATTTACGATACCTCCCAGGCGGGAGCTGATTTTTACCTCCAGACTCACAGTACCAACCCGCTGCTGCACCCGGAGACGATCTCGAAAGCCATCCAGACTTTCCTGGGGGATTTTCCAAAACACGATTCGCTCTTCTCGGTGACTCGTTTGCAAAAACGCTTATATGATCAAAATGGTCAGGCTTTAAACCACAACCCAGACGTCCTCATCCAAACCCAGGACCTGCCGCCGGTATATGAAGAGAACTCTTGCATGTACATCTTTACCCGCCAAAACCTGTCCCGGCGGGGTAACCGGATTGGTGAAAGACCTTTGATGTTCGAGATGAATGCGGCTGAAGCCTGGGACATTGATGAAGAAATTGACTTTGCCATTGTCGATTTCTTGATGAAACAACGCGGGAAATAGCTGTATTCACGCATAATAAAAAAACCTTGGTGGTTTATGCGGCTGAGAAAGAAATCGCCTTGCACAGATTTTCTACGTAAATGTAGTATATTAGATTATGCAATTAAAAGATGATTTGCTAAAAAAGTTTCCAAAGACTCGTCCTCCTTTACCGCCCGAATTTGAAAAAATACATATTACCCATTACATGCAGAATCGGCGGGGTGAAACACCAGCATCCTTTGTGTCACAAAAAATGGAATCCTGGATGCACATTCAGGTGGCTGCTGATACTAAAGGTGACAAGACCTGCAAGACAACTTTAGAGATCGGAGCAGGGACTCTAAATCAACTCTCGTATGAGCCAGATTATGGTCCGTACGATATTATTGAACCTTTTCAGGAGCTCTATGAGACCTCCAGTTCGCTGAATCGGATTCATAATATTTACCATGATATAAGGGAAATATCAGGACATAAATTATATGACCGAATTACTTCCATTGCCGTCTTGGAACATATATGCAATTTACCTGAGGTGATCGCCAGATCGGGCTTGTTGTTGAAACCTAATGGGTTGTTCCGGGCGTCCATCCCAAGCGAAGGGACAATTCTTTGGACTTTGGGCTGGAAACTTACCACGGGAATTGAGTTTAGAATCAAATATGGTCTCGATAAGGGAATTTGGATGAAACATGAGCATGTTAATAATTCAAAAGAGATTGAGAATTTATTGAAATATTTTTTTGGGGATGTGCATGGAAAAGTATTCGGTTTATGCAAAGGTTTTTCTTTGTATCAATTTTATTCATGCAAAAATCCGGTAATAAAAAGGTGCCTTGAGTATGTGGAATGGGTGGATAGATCTAATATTGGACAACCTCTTGCAGTTGTCAATAATTCCACTTTAACAAGCCTGACGTAGAAATTGTGACCAAAGGAAAAATGAATAAATAAAACCATTTAAACCATCTCTTACAGTTGTTGTCCTCATTTACCTTGATGAAGAAATCGACTTTGCCAATGTCGATTTCTTGATGAAACAGAGCGGGAAATAGCTTCATCGCAAAGGAAAAGTAACATTAATTCGTTTTGGTCCCCATGGGAAAAAATCTTTATTTGTGAATATGATAGTTTGTGTGCATATCGGGTCAATTTACTTGTTGGGAATTGGATCGTAATCGTTGCCCGTATAAACCCGAACTGAACTAAAATCCCCGCTTAGATCCAGGTTGTGCAGGCGAGGGTTATCGCTGCAAATGGTACAGATGATTGCGCAAGGTTTATAGTCCGGGACAGCATAGCGCAGAAAGAGAGGGGATGTATCGATCGATTCAATGTGGATTCCACTTTGCGGGGCATTGAGCAGCCACCAAAAAGGATATTCAAGATCGTGGGAATCCAGGCGAAGACCCACGCTTTGGCAACCAGAAACCAGCACCAGGTCCGAAGCCGCTGAATATGGTTCGCGAAATTGTAACCAGTTAGCAAAGAGAATCGTTTTAGGGGGTTCGTTTAAAATCGTCCCACTGGTACAGCCCAAAGAGTCTGAAAAGCATGGGATGGTAAAAGGTTCCTGGACATTACGCATGGCAATCAAGGGCCGTGTGCGGGTGAAAATAACATAGGGCAATGAGGTTAGGAGCAAAATGAGCGTGAGCACCCCTGCCAATTTATCAATTTTGATGAGCGTTAACGCCAATCCAAACAGGGGTGCAAAAGCTATCCAGAATGGGAGTTGGTAGCGTATCCCAAACGTGATGGATTTTAAGACAAATACCAGGATTAAAAACGACCCCAGGGTTACGCAGATATACCACTTGAGGTTTGCCTCAACAACTCTCTTCTGAAAGATGAGCAGCAATGCGAATGTAACCAGGACAAGCAACGCCTGCAGTGGGCTGCCTGCCAGATCTTCATGATTCCAAGCCCAAATGAGTTCGAATGAACTCGCGTTGGGGTCCAGTCGGGAAAAGGTGTTTTTGTACCAACTGGTAATGGCTGCGTTGTACGAGTCGTTTGGGGTGGCGAAATTCATCAGGACATTTCCCGTAAGGGATGAAATAAACACCCCGGGGCTGAAATTTCCCGCGACCTTCCCTGAAAACCAACCACTTGGACCGAGCGGACCGCCAAAAGTAATGATGTTGCGTGCCCAATACCCAACGTTGAGAGCTAAAACGATAAGTGTGATCAATATGCTTTGAATGATGATCGGTCGGAACTTGAGTTTTCGGAGCTGAATAAACGCGAACCATACAACTGCTGGTAGAAAAATGGGATATGCGGTTCCCTTTGTGAGAATTCCCAGTCCCATTGCGGCGCCTACCCCTATCGCTTCGTCAATGAAGAGTACACGCTTTCCCGCCAGGGCGACGAAATAGATCGCTGTGATCAGAAAGAAGGCTACCACGTAATCGTTTTGGGTGCTGGTCGATTGTAATATGCCCATGGGGACACTGGCTGCGAAGGCCACCGCCGCCCACTGCCCCCGGCGGTTCGCTCCCAGCATCTTGGCCACCGTAGAAACTGCAATCAGCGCACCGATCATGCAAAACCATTGGACAAGACCTGCCACCAGATCGTTTCCCCACAAGGACCGAAAATTGAGGATGCTTAATTCGGCGAATATCGGGTCTATTAACTGGGCATCGTATGCAGTCGGATAGTGGCGAAGGCTCTGATCCTGTGCCCAATGCATAACCCGGCTCATGTGGTAAAGCAGCGAATCGGTGTTATTGGGTGGTGATCTGGTTGCCACTACGAAGAGCACCAGCAGGATCGCGCCCAGGAGCAGGGTCATGCTAATATCAAAGAAATGAAAAGAGCGAAATTGCAGCCAAAATAATTCTCCACCTTTTTTCAACAAACCTTGCCTCCATCCAAACAACAGTGAAGTCGCAAGCGCGATTCCCCAACA
Source organism: uncultured Chloroflexia bacterium (assembly GCA_963830585.1). Taxonomy (GTDB): domain Bacteria; phylum Chloroflexota; class Anaerolineae; order Anaerolineales; family Villigracilaceae; genus UBA877. Next base: position 539,833 of record CAWHNA010000001.1, read on the forward strand.
GGTGGCAATCCAGGGGAGCGCAAGTGCATGAAGGAGGCTGAGGACTTCCGAATAAATAACCATAAACCCGCCTAACGTGACGGCCGCCAGCAGGAAAGAGTGCCGCCAGCCTGAAGGGACCTCCGGACGGCTTCCGGTATACCCTGTTAAAACGAGGAAGGCGACCACGAATGTCAGGACGGGAAGGAGAAAAAGCATTCGGTCTCCAAATTGGAATTGCATCTAAGCAATTCCACTATTTTATTGTTAATTCGTAAACTGAAGATGAATAAAATCATTTTTACTTATTCGGAATGCGGAATCCGTCACTAAGATTATTTCCCCGTAACTCGATAGCACCATCGTACCAAGGGGCGCACGGTAAAGGAATATACCAACATTGTGAATTTTGATCGGGACTTTGTAGAATAAAACCATTTGCTTGGACGCTAGAGTACATTGGGGTGGGATAAGGTTCTGGTTTCAATAAGTATTTCGACAGTATCGAGCGGGAGGCATATAGATTGGGGACTTGGTATGCAATCAACACGACAACTAATAACCACAATGTCCACTGGCTTGCCTTGACCGGGATCATCCGAACTATTTTTGCAGCAACAAGGGACGCAGGAAAAATCACCAGGAACCCAAGGAATCCATATCCGAACCGAATAGCAGGCGCTTGTAATACCCAGAAAAGCCCGCCGATAAAAGCGACCAATGTTATTAGGAAATATTGAAAGAATTCCTTCGATCGGTTTCCACTGAGGCGTTCAAATAGAAATCCAGCTCCATGCACCACAACTCCTCCCACAGCGGAGAGAAGAATCAACCGGTCGATATCCGCCTGTTGCCGGAACCATGCCGGCAGCCATTCTGGAAGGGTCATTTTTAAGATAACAGTCTTATCGCTCTGCGGGAATCGTGCCCAACTTCGGATCCAATCGGCTGTATCCACCACCACTTTTTCCGGGACTTTCCAGTCAAACCGGAATAGGTCGATTGCTGCAAATGGAAAAACGAGATAACCGGTTAAAATGATATTTCGTGCAAGCCATGGTAGATAGAGAATCGCGCATCCGGAAACCAGGAAAAGGGTAAATTTTTTGTGTCTCCACAGTTTCCTCCGGATGAAAAGGACAGCCAACAAAAGCAAGATTGGGAGGGAAGATAACTTGATCGTAGTGGTAAAACAGGCCAAAATAAACAGGCTGCTTAACCGATAGAAATCCGTCTCATTGGATTCCAATTCTTCCAAACCCAGCACTAAAAGAACCCAAAGTAGAACTGTTGCCGGCAGGTCCGTTCCGGGAGATGAAACTTCCCAGGTGAGCAATCTCCGACCTAGGAAAATCAGCCCCAGGGCAGCGATGTTGCTTGCCTTTATTTCCCCACGAAAGAGTCGGTTCCCTTTGCTCAAGAAAACCCCAAAAGCCACCACGAGGAGAAACCCATCCATTACATGAAATGAATTCAACCCTAAAAAAGAAAAGCTAAAGATCGACGAAGTCATCAACCAGGCAGAGTTGAATCCCAATTGGGTTAATAGATTGCCTAACCCCGGAACAGCTGGGTAAGTTTCGATCCAGCGGATGGCTTGTGCGTGATACAGCCCAGTATCCCAATTAGTTGAGAGGCCATTTGTTTTAATTAGGATAACTCCCAAGAGGAATAGCCCCAGAATCCATATTAGGAATTGTGTATGTATAGCGTCAGAGTAATAAGTGCGAAATGACAACCGCAGATCTTTGCGCCCCCAAAAAAGAATAACAATGGCACCACCCAAAAGTATTATATTCGCTAAAAGACCAATACGAGTGAAAAGGGACAAGTAACTGGCGATAGTGGTCAGAAAAGCAAGTCCTGTCAATACGGTCAAAGAAAAATTCGCATGATCTGGCTCAATCACCTTCCCCATTTGGTTTGACAACCTCCAAATAAAGAAGCCATATGAAAAGGATACAAATCCTGCATAAATCCATATAATGACTGTAATCACCATAATTCAAATCCCCAAAAAATATTTTGAGATGGAATAAAGCAATGGAACGGAGGGAAGAGAGGAGGGAAAGATTTAAATTCTATCAGACAATACTGCAATAATGTGTCTTCTTCGCTCAGATTATATCAAGAGATGTTTCCTTATCTATTGTATAAAACAACTCGGGAAGGGCACGCAACTATAAAGGTGGATCTCCAATAATCGTTTAGTACCCCCTGTAAAGGAGTTTAATAATTCAAGCGACTACTGGGAAACGATATACCCCGTCCCGTTCCTGGAAGGTTTAGAGCGTATTGAATCAAATCTCCCTGTATCAAGATGATTTTATTAGTGTCTTTAGGATAAAATAAAGGTAATCATGCCCACCATCCTTTTTTCTTCCCCGTATATGCTCCTTTCCATCGACCGTTTTCGCCCGGTGCTTGAACGCCACGGTTTGGATGTAATCATCGCCAGCGTCCAGGAACGCCTGTCGGAAGGCGACCTGCTGAAATATGCTGGTCAATTCGATGGCGCATTGTGCGGCGACGATTACTTTACTGCCAGGGTGCTTGATGCTTGTGCGCCGCGGTTAAAAGTCATCTCCAAGTGGGGCACCGGAGTAGACTCGATCGACTCTGCGGCATGCGAGCGCCTTGGCGTGAAACTCTGCCGTACTCCCAATGCATTTACCCTGCCGGTAACCGATACGGTGATGGGTTATATTTTGGCTTTTGCCCGCCGCCAACCGTGGATGGATAAGGCTATGAAAGCCGGTGAATGGAAAAAAAATCCAGGCAGAGCACTGCACGAGTGCACCCTGGGAGTTGTGGGTGTAGGCACCATCGGAAAAACTGTCATTCGCAGAGCGCATGCATTCGGGATGAATTTCCTTGGCAACGATATAGTCGAGATCGATCATGTTTTCATCGCTGAAACCGGAATAAAAATGACCTCCCTGGACGATTTGCTGTCCCGCTCCGACTTTGTTTCCTTGAATTGCACGCTCAACCCAACCAGCCTGCATCTTATCAACGCCCGCACTTTAAGCTTGATGCGTCCACATGCAGTCCTCATCAACACAGCCCGTGGTCCCATTGTGGATGAGCCCGCGCTCGTTTCTGCGCTTCAGGCAGGAACAGTTGCCGGCGCGGCTTTGGATGTGTTCGAAACCGAACCTTTACCAGCTGCCAGCCCTCTCAAACAAATGGATAACGTCCTCCTGGCTCCTCATAATGCCAATTCAAGTCCTGCAGCCTGGGAACGGGTGCATTTGAACACAATCAAGAATCTGATCGAAGGTCTTGGGATCCCCTTCCAGGGCATGGGACAGGAATAATATGTCAAAATCCAAAAGTGTTTTGATCACTGGAGCTGCGGGGGGAATAGGGCGTGCCACAGTTCATCTCTTTGCCAACAATGGCTGGCGCGTGATCGGCGTGGACCGTTTGCTCTTTGGTAAAGGATTTCCAGGAAATGGCCTTTTTATTCAAACTGAAATTTCCAAGCCTGAATTAATGGAATCCATTTTCCATCAGGTGCAGGCTTTTTCCCCCGAATTGGACGCATTGGTTAATAATGCCGCTGTCCAGGTTGCAAAGCCGTTAATCGAAACCACTGTTGAAGAATGGGACATGGTCATCTCGAACAATTTACGCCCGGCATTCTTGTTCGCCAAACTTACCTACCCACTCTTCAAGGCTGCCGGCGGAGGCGCAATTGTTAACGTCTCCTCTGTTCATGCGGTGCAGACCTCCGAAAACATTGCTGCTTATGCAGCCAGTAAGGGCGGCCTGTTGGCTTTGACGCGTGCCATTGCAATCGAGTTCGCTAAAGATAATATTCGCGTCAACGCCATCCTGCCCGGCGCCGTGGATACTCCCATGCTGCGGGCCGGCTTGAACCGCGGTCATGTCTCCGGGACCGATGTATATGCCCGCCTGGATAACCTGGCTCGCAGGACCGTCAATGGGCGCGTCGGGCAACCTGCAGAGATTGCCCATGCCATCTATTTCCTTGCTGATGACACCCAGTCATCGTTCATGACTGGTCAGGCTATGATCGTTGATGGCGGCGCTACCGCCCGGTTGAGCACGGAATGAAGCAAGCTTTTAAGCGGATCATCCCCCCTCACTGTGGCACTTTGGTTCGAATATGTATTGGTCCTGGCACAATCGCGGTCGTCACGTCATGGCTAAGCTCTTAAATCCGCATTGGAAAAAAAGCCTTTCTACCCTGCATAAATATCATGATCTCCATAAGGGCCAACGCTGCTTTATCATTGGAAATGGCCCTTCCCTTCGGCAGACCGACCTGTCATTGCTTAAGGGTGAAATTACATTCGGCTTGAACCGCATTTATCTGCTTTTCCCTGAACTCGGCTTCAAGACAACCTACCTGGTCTCGGTCAACGATCTTGTACTTGGACAGTGTTCTGAAGAGATTAAAGCACTTGAAATGACCAAGTTCACCACCTGGCGGGCTAGACGCTGGCTTGCGAATGATCCCCGCAACATCTTTATAGACACTGACTACACCGGTCCTGAAAATTTCTCGGGGGATGCCTCCGGGCGCGTATATGAAGGTTTTACCGTCACTTATGTTGCCCTGCAGTTGGCATATTTTATGGGCTTTCAGGAAGTAATCCTCGTTGGTGTCGACCATAATTTTGTCACCCGAGGACCTGCAAATGCAGCAGTGGTCTCGAATGGTGACGACCCCAACCACTTTTCGCCCAATTATTTCGGTAAAGGGTTCAAATGGCAGCTTCCAGACCTGGAAGGCTCGGAACGTGCCTACCGTCTGGCAAATGCTGCTTACGCAACGGCAGGACGCAAAGTATTGGATGCAACAGTAGGGGGCAGGTTGTCTGTTTTTCCCAAAATCGCATACAAATCTCTTTTCGGATAAATTATCATGCTGGCATTGCTTCTTCCGCTGGAAGGGCTCCTGATATACGTGTTGATCCGTTATCTCCAACCAGGACGCAATTGGCGCGAGTCGATCCTTGTTGTATATGTGTCTATGGGGGTTTTGATAGCCTTATCCACTGAACTCCTGGGGGTCTTCCATGCCCTCAATGATATTGCTATCCGGTCTTTCTGGCTGGCAGTCCCGGCTGTCACTCTTCTGTTAATATTATGGTTCCGAAGAAAAACAACCTTGCGACCATTATCTTTGGAGATCGGGGGCAGGTTTGAGTGGGCTATTTTCGTTACAGTTTGCGTGTATTTTCTGATAACGCTTTTTATTGCACTGATAGCGCCACCCAATACGAACGACTCTCTACAATATCATATGAGTCGCGTGATGCATTGGATCGTCAATCGATCTGTCGATTTTTTTGCCACACCCATTGATCGCCAGTTGTGGATGCCGCCCTTTGCTGAATACTCCCTGTTGCATTTATTTTTATTGGCGGGGAATGACCGGTTTGTCAACCTTGTCCAATGGTTCAGCATGGCGGGGTCGGCAGTACTCGTATCACTTATCGCCGGTCAGATTGGGGTAAAACCGAGAGGGCAATGGTTTGCTTCTCTATTCGCTGTGACCCTCCCGATGGGTATCTTGCAGTCCACCAGCACTCAGACGGATTACGTGGCTGGTTTTTGGTGCTTGTGCGTTCTATATTTAGCTCTTTCGGAATGTCAAAAATATATTATGGGAAAGAAAGCAGGGATTTCCCTGAATTTCATTTTGCTTGGGTTATCCCTGTCTCTCGCTATGCTGACTAAGGGGACTGTGTACGCTTTTGTTATTCCAATACTTATTAGTTATGGGATCGTGTTGATTTGGAAGCACATCTGGAAAATCATTCCTGGGATGATCCTAATTGGCGGGGTTTGTGTTCTTATCTTGAACGCACCAGCATGGCTCCGAAATTATTCCATTTACGGATCTATTCTTGGTCCTGGAGCGGGTAGTCTTGGCAGTTCGACGTATAGTCCAGGAATGGTTTTATCCACAGCGTTGAAGGACGCTACAAATCAGCTTGCGTTGCCAGTTGGTCCGGGGAATAAGGCAATGTATCTTGTTGTAAACAAAATCCACCAAATTCTAGGAATTGACATCAATGATCCACGCATATCCCTGGATGAATATCGGATCCGTTTTTCATCCCAGGAAGATTATGCCGGCAATCCCGGCCATTTCCTGTTTTGGTTTTTATCTGCAGTAATAATCTCGATTGTATTCGTAATCAGGTTGTTTTATCCAAATATTCGAGCCGAATCGAAGCGTAGTCGGGTGATCAGTTATATTGATCAGCCGATTAATTGGGCTTTTTTTTATAATCTCATCCTGATTGCAGGGTACTTCCTCTTTGCCTTATTGTTTAAATGGCAATCTTATAATAGCAGGCTGATTTTGCCATTATTGATCGCCGTTGGTCCTTTGGCGGGTTGGGTATCAGATGCGATCCGGCCGCGAATTGTCCTTGCGATATTTACGGCTTTGCTTGCCATTGGAGGGCTGCGGTATTTGTTGGCCAATCCATCCCGCCCGCTCATCAATGTTGGTGAAAACAAGAGCATCTTGTTGGCATCTCGAACGGATGTCCTGTTTTACAATTCACCAGAAATTCGTGATGACTATATTTCGGTTGTCGCCGATGTAAAGGGCTATGATTGTGGTTCAATTGGGTTGGAATTGGATTCGAATACCCCGGAATACATTATTTGGTATATCCTTGCCGCAAACCATATGCCGATCGATCAAGTTGAACATTTGTTATCTACGCCAGAAACAAGCCCCCTGGTTGACCCTTCTTTTCGTCCCTGTGTGGTAGTGTGCAATATATGTACATTAATAATGAAAGATAAAAATTACCAAGAGGTTTACAATAGGGGCTCACTGGAGTTGTTCGTTAATCCTACAAGGCAATAGCACTTAATTACCCTTGGGATAGGCTATGCCTGTAAGGGAATGAATTCAACCGCCAGGAAAAACATTATTCCGGTACCAGCAACTAATGAGATCAGTTATTGAATTTGATGGAATTAATCCTTTATTTTGGGCATTTGGTTTTCTGACCAATTAAATTCTGCAACATAGATTTAAACCTCCATAAAACGGTAGGAACCCTTTTCCATAATGACATGAGGTTCTATCAAAATGCGAACAAACCCATTCTGAACCGGGAAAGTTGGAGTAATAATTTTATTAGCATTTTCAGGCAGTGTAGTTTGGGATTGTTATCCTGCATGGAAAGGTCCATGTGAAATATGCAGCTGGCGAATTATGATGGTAAAGCCGGCATGTGCGCTGTGGAATAATTGGTTGATGGCACGTTCACTACTTTTCCGTGAGTTAAATAAATTTAGTTATTCAAATCAAATTGAAATTGATGATGATTAAGCGAATCTTGCATTTTAATAATTGGAGCCTTGTAATCCTTGTCTTCATGCTTGCTGCTGGGTTGGGTCTTCGATTTCTGAAATTAAAAGACCCTCCGCTTGACTTTCACGCTAGCCGGCAGTTGCAGAGTGCAATTGTTGCCCGCGGCATGTATTACCAGATGCTGCCCAACGCAGACCCGGAGCGAAGACAAATTGCGATCAGTCTTTGGAAGGGGATGGAGGTCTTACGAGCCGCCCATCCTGGAACGTATTGTGTCAATGACTTATTATTTGGTTGGAAGCGAACAGCTTTGGATTGCACGCATCTATAGTTCGTTGTTTTGGATCATTGGTGGGCTGGCGCTTTATGGGTTGACAAAACGCATCACCTCGGTCGGAGGTGCTTTGGCAGCGCTGGCTTTTTACCTCTTTTTACCCTTCGGAGTTTTCGCCAGTCGCTCATTCCAGCCTGATCCTTTTATGGTCATGTGGATGCTCCTTGCGCTTTACAGCCTGTATCGCTGGTCTGAAGCACAAAAATGGAGGTGGGCGCTGTTGACTGGGATTCTTGCAGGGATTTCTGTTTTGGTAAAGGTATATGCAGCAGTCATGCTTGCCCCCGCTTTGATTGCAGTAGTTTTAAGCACAATCGGAATACGAAAATTAGTCCGGAATTGGCAAATCTGGACCATGGCTGGAATTTCAATTATTATCCCGGTTGCATATTATTTGTATGGAATAGGCGCACGTTCAACTGGTTTTTTTGATTACTTCAGTCTGTCATTTACGAATATGCTGCTGAAACCTCGTTTTTATTTTAATTGGCTTGGCATGGTTGGAGGCATTATAGGAATTTCCACCCTTTTCCTTAGCCTGTTGAGTCTTTTATTCCTTTCTGGAAAAGGCAGAACCCTGGTGCTGGGAGTGTGGCTTGGGTATGGCCTCTTTGGCTTATTGGAACCAATTCAGATTTCGACCCACGACTACTACAGCCTCTCGATAATTCCAATCGTGGCAATATCACTGGCAGCGATTTTTTCGTTTCTGATAGAGAAAATCGTAAAACAACCGCCTTTTTGGCGGGGATTTGCTAGCGTGATTGCCATCCTTGCAGTTGCTATCTCAGCATGGTTGGCACGGAACGGGATAGTTTCCGAGAATAATGCATCTGAGGTAGGTGGCTGGACACTGATGGGTGCTCTAATGCCTAGGGATGGAAGTATTATTGCCTTGACGCATGATTATGGGTATCGAATAGAGTATTATGGCTGGATTAATGTAGATACCTGGCCATATGCAGTCGATTTTAATTTGTTGTCATTACGGAACGACAACGGCGGAAATGGATCCCCCACTGCAAGCACATTTGACCAATATTTTGAAAAAATGATTGCAGGTCATAAATATTTTCTTGTAACACTGTTTGATGAATTGGATGCGCAGCCACTGCTTAAGGAAGAACTTTACAATATATATCCGGTCTCCCAAAAAGGAGATGGATTTATCATTTTTGACCTGGATCATCCCCTTTTACCAACTCAACAACCGTGACACAGCCGCTTGTTTCCATAGTCTCTCCCTCGTACAACCAGGCGCAATACCTGGAACAGACCATCCAGTCGGTGCTTTGGCAGGATTATCCCCACCTGGAATATATAATTGTGGATGGCGGTTCCACGGATGGCAGCGCTGACATTATCCGGCGTTACGCTGGTAAATTAGCCTGGTGGGTGTCCGAACCAGATAGAGGACAGGCAGATGGAATAAATAAGGGGTTTTCACGCGCTGGTGGTGAAATTGTTGCCTGGATTAATTCAGATGACCTTTACTATCGCACAGACGTTGTCAGCCATGCCGTCCAGGCATTTCAAGACCACCCCGAGGTGGGCATGGTGTATGGCGACGGGGTCATGGTAAATGCCAACCTGGAATTACTGGACTGGCACCCATACCGTCAATATACGTTGAAAGACCTGCTGGCTTTCAACGTGCTGCTCCAACCAGCGGTTTTTATGCGCCGCGATGTTTTGCAAGAAGTGGGGTATTTGATCCCAGAGTATCACGGGATTCTGGACCATAGTTTGTGGGTACGCATCTCGGCACGAAGGCCAATTTTACATATCCCGGAATATTGGGCGGTGGAAAGGACTCATGAGGCCGCCAAGACCATCGCATTGGCAACGATGTTCGTGGATGAAGCGTTCCGTTTCATTCCATCCCTTGAAGACCGCCCGGAGTATCGCGATATATTTAGGGAAGCGAAAGCTGAAATATATGCAGGTTTAAATGTTTTTGCAGGCAGACGGTATATTGACGCTGGCCGCTACCGGGAAGCACTCAATTATTTTAAACGAGCACTTCGTATCCACTTTCCAACCGCATTCAAATACTGGTATAAAATAATTCAGGCGCTCGGAGGCGCAATCGGCCTGGATAAGGTATTCCTGGGTTACCGAACCGGTCGTCGTCGGATACAGCACCGCATGCAACAAATGCGGGTGAGTGAAAAAGGGATTGATTGGGTAAATAAATGAAGAACCCCCTTGTCACAATAGTCACTCCCTCCTTCAACCAGGCTCAATTTCTTGAAGCTACCATCCTCTCTGTCTTCGACCAGGATTACCCCAATATGGAATATATCATTGTGGACGGCGGGTCCACGGATGGCAGTCTGGAGATAATCCACCGTTTCGCGGATCGGTTGAGTTGGTGGGTTTCCGAAAAAGATCAGGGTCAGACTGACGCAATTAACAAAGGCTTTGCCCGGGCAAAAGGTGAAATCCTTGCATGGCTTAATTCGGATGATACTTACCACCCGAACGCTGTCTCCCAAGCGGTTGATTTTTTAAGCAGCAGGCCTGAGGTGGGACTGGTTTATGGTGATGCTGATTTCATCAACCGAAATGGGAGCGTTATCGGTAGATTTCCCGCAGCTCAAACTGACTATACACGCTTGCGACGCGGGTATGTTCATATTCCCCAACAAGCTTCCTTCTGGCGTGCTGAATTGTGGAAAAAGGTTGGTCCTCTTGATCCGTCGTTCTATTTCGCAATGGATTACGACTTGTGGGTACGGCTTGCACGTCTTGCACCAATCGAATATATCCCTCGCCTTTGGGCGAATTTCAGGCTTCACTCCTTGGGGAAGACGGTGGCAGCCGATGAGCGTTGCTGGCCGGAAATGTTAAAAGTTCATTACCGGGATGGGGGAACCTGGTTTTCCATCATCGTTGCCAAATATTTTATCCGCAAGGTTTTCGCTCCATTATGGAGTCTTCGTATGCGTAACCGCCTCATGAAGGGAAATTGACTGAATTGAAAAAGTGGTTGCTGAAACCTCCAATTTATGAGGATTTCCTGCGTTTGCTGATGGCTTGGCGGGTTTGGGTCGCTGGGGCTGTCCTTGGTGCTGTTGTGGCTGCCATCATATTTGTCATTGCCCCTCCTCAATACCGTGCCCAGGCTACAGTTCTTGTAGATCAAAATGTGGAGCAGGCGGTTCCCCCAAATACTTCTGGTTCCGATATATTTATTTACCTCCAACGTGAGACAGACAAATTGATTGTGATTGCCTGGGCAGATAGCACATTGGATGTCGTGTCAAACAAGACAGGGATTCCGGCGAGAGCCTTGAGAGACGGACGTCTGCACTTGAGTCAGACTGGCGATGGAGGTTGGCACTTTTTCGCGGATGCTCCGGATGGAATGACAGCATCAGAAATTGCAAGTGCCTGGGCAAAATCATTTTATGGTGCGTTACAAGATCGCGGCCCGGGGGTGAGTCCCTTCCTGCAAACCAGACTTGGTCAGGTGGATGATCTTCCTGTTCAGCGAAAAATACCCTTGGTAGTATTCACTTTCAGCGGTGCAATAATTGGCGCTACCCTCCTGGCATTCCTGCTTCTGTTTTTTGATAGGAAGGAACAAAGCAGAGAATGAGATTGCTTGCCCCCGAACGCCTGGAGCACCTAATTCGCTTTCTTTGGGCAGTCGTATTGGTTACTTTCCCGGTAACCAGTTTTCCCTACATACCATTTCTGGGAGCTAATACACAAGTTCGCCCCCTTTCTATCTACCCGGCTGCATTCCTGTTGGTTTTACTGGGAATTCGTTGTATCCAGGAACAACGGTTTCGTTTCTGGAGCAACGCTTTATTGCCTTTGCTGGCTTTCGCACTAGTGGCTTTAATTTCTAGCACGGTAGGCGTATGGTTTTCACCAATAAATCTTTACCAGGGAAGCTATGTCGGCCGCGTGATAAGGGCATGGATTACCCTCGCGGTAGGAGTAGTATTCTTGGTTATTTCCATTGGAATGAATCGTAATGAACAGGACCTGAATTTTACCCTTAAGTGGCTCTATGTAGGGTTTGCACTCCAGGCAGGGTGGTCAATGGTCCAGTTATTCGGGTATTATGTACCGAATCAATTGGTAAGTAATGCGTTGGGTAAGTTGGTGAACTTCGTTCAAACAACTTTTGTCGTGGCAGGTTTGGCACCTCACCAGCGCATTTCCGGTTTGGCCTTGGAGCCGTCCTGGTTGGCTGCTCAGGTATTGACCGCTTATTTACCATTTGCATTTGCTTCCTTGCTTACCCGGTATCACTGGAATCGACGTGTTTGGCTTGCTCCATTGATTCTATTCGTAAGTGTATTATTATTGATTTTTTCATATTCCCGCAGTGGAATCCTTATCGCTGCCGTGGCAATGTTACTTACAGCGCTATTTACCGGCTGGAGGCAGATCAAGCAGGCTTGGCATTGGTTTATCCATCCAGCCCATTTGGCGAATCCTACACACTGGCAAAGAACCATGGAGACGACCCTAAGAGCATTCATAATTATCGCCATTCTGGTAGGTGCCGCGGGAGGGATCAACCTGCTTGGGCAAAATAGCTATTTTGCTCAAATCTGGAAATCAAATAAAACAGATTTGGTTTCATACTTTGTCGATATTTATGCGGGCCCTCGTTTGGCATATGCCTGGGCCGGCTGGACGATCTTTGCACAACATCCCTGGACCGGAGTCGGGTTGGGCGCTTCCGGGTTATACATTCGCGATGCATTACCTGACTGGGCGCATTTTAACGTACCTGAAATTTCGATTTTATTGTCTCCGGAAAATACAATTTATCCAAATACTAAAAACCTTTATATTCGTCTGCTTGCTGAGACAGGAATCCTGGGTTTCTGGGTATTTGTTTCGTTTTAATACTTGTGCTGGGGAAAATCTTGACTTCATTGAGATCTCTCCGCAAGGAACTGGTATTTATCGGCACGGCGGGTCTTCTCTCCTGGCTGGCTATTATTGCTCTTGGCCTTAGCCAGGACTCGCTCGCCATGCCAACAGTCTGGCTGCCGTTGGGGATATATATCGGGTTAACTGGTTTACAGGCTTAACTTCTCAGTTTCATTACAATCTTCATATGTTTGCATCATCCAGTAGATTTTCGGTTATCATTTAACCAGATATGCGTTCATCAGATTCCCCGTTTGTCGCTGACTGGTTTATCGTTTCCCTGCGTTGGCTGATTCTGCTTGGGTTGATTGTCAGCTTGTCGCTTGGGGGGCAATTATTGGTTTTCCCAAATGTGGTTTTGGTTGGCCTGGCGGGCTGGAACATTGTTCTGACTTTGTTGGCCGGGTTGAATTTCCGCATTGCCCGTCATCGCGAGATCAGCTTCGGAGTAGATCTACTGGCTGCCAGCCTTTACTTCATTCTTGCAGGAGGGTATACCAGTCCTGCCTTTTGGATAATATTCCTGCCGCTTCTCTCAGGTTCTATTTACTTTGAAGTCTGGGGGGCATTGATTTCCGCATGTATTATGGTGGTTGTTCAAATAGTAACGACCCTTCTGCAAACATTGGCACCTTTAGCTCTGCTGATCATGGGCGTCGCGGTTTTCGTAACTTTTTTAATCGCCGGAGCGTTTGGATATTTGTGCATGCGGCTAATCCAGACGATGCGCCTCACGCGACAATCTCAATCAGAGGTCCAGCAGAAGAAACAACACGTGGAAAACGACCGCCTGCGTGCCATCTATGGGTTAACTTCTACATTAATGGCCACGCTCAATTACCAGCGCGTGCTCGATTCTCTTTTGGACTTGAGCCTTAGTGTGCTCAATCTTGAACCAGATGCCCCGCCTGACGACCGTTTAATTTGTGCCGTGCTGTTATTTTCCAAGGCAGAGTCTCTTGAGGTTGGCTCAGCGCGCCGTCTTACACCGGCCGATATGCGCGTTGTGCTTAAAGGCCAGGAAGGGGTTATCGCCCAAGCCATAGAGAATGATAAACCGGTACTGCTAACAGAAGTACGGCAAGACCCGGAATTAACGCGCTTTGTCACTTTCATGAGCTGCAGTGAAATTTATTGTTTTCCCCTCCGCAGTGGCTTCAATGCTTATGGCGTCCTGCTGTTCGGACATCCCGAACAGAAATTTTTCTCTGCCGGGAGGCGGGAACTATTGGATATTCTCGGCAGTCAGGCTGTGGTTGCCATCCAAAACGCACGTCTCTACCAGGATGTGGTCAATGAACGCGAACGAATGATCGAATTCCAGGAAGAGGCTCGAAAAAAGTTGGCCCGTGACCTTCATGACGGTCCCACTCAATCCGTTTCGGCAATTGCCATGCGTGTCAGCCTTGCCAGAAGCATGTTGTCTAAAAACCCCAAAGCTGTCAGCGAAGAACTGGGACGCATCGAGGATTTGGCCCGCCGTACGACGACTGAGATCCGCCATATGCTTTTCACCCTGCGCCCTTTGGTTCTTGAGTCACAGGGTTTGGCAGCGGCGTTGAAATCCATGGCAGAAAAAACAAAAGAGACCTATTCCCAGAATGTGCTCATCAAGGTGGAAGAAGTAATCCTCGAATCCATTGAGATGGGCAAGCAGGGTGTCATATTTTATATTGTGGAAGAAGCAGTTAATAATGCGCGCAAACATGCTAAGGCAGGCCATGTCTGGGTGAATCTTCACGCAATGGAACCGGGTCTGGCACTCCTCGAAATCCAGGATGACGGGATTGGTTTTGATGTCGAAGCAGTCAACCGGTCATACGACCAGCGGGGCAGTTTGGGGTTGGTTAACTTACGCGACCGCACCGAGCTTGTCAACGGGGTACTGGATGTCCAATCTGTACCCGGTAAGGGCACCCGGGTTCAGGTCTTCATCCCCCTGACAGAAGAGGCTGCTGATCGTCTGCACCACTCTACTGGAAAACAATAACCCCCATTTCCATGCCAACAGTTTCTGGAATCCACTACTTCCTTCATGAGGGAGGAGTACCGAAAAAGGTGCCGCTGGTACTCATCCATGGTGCCGGAGGCGATCATTTATCCTGGCCACCCGAGATCCGGCGACTGGCAGGTGCGCGCGTGTTTACTCTTGATTTGCCCGGTCACGGAAAATCAAAAGGTCCCGGTCTTCAATCCGTGGGTGATTATGCTGAGAGTGTGATTGAATTTATGAATGCAGCTGAACTTTCCCGGGCAGCATTCATTGGGCATGGATTGGGCGGTGCAATTGCCCTGACCCTCGCAATTAACCATCCGCAAGTGGTAGCTGGAATGGGGTTGATCGCCACCGGCGCTCGATTACCGATTGACGCTGAAGTCCTGGAGAATGCCGCCAACCCTGCTACATTCATACTGGCTGTCCAGTCCCTCCTGGAACTCATGAATACCCCGCCGACCGCGAAAAGTGTGAAAGACCAGGCATACAAACAGCTATCTTCCATTCGCCCAACACTTTTTCAAGGTGACTTGTGTGCCAGTGACCAATTTGATGTTACCAACTACATCGATGATATCCAATCCCCCGTACTGGTGGTTTGCGGTACCAGCGACCAACTGACACCACGGCGTTTTTCTGAAAACCTGGCAGAAAAAATCCTCGGTGCTGCTCTGCAAACTGTGGATGGTGCCGGACATCTGGTGATGCTTGAACAGCCTCGCAGGGTGGCTGGTTTATTGAGCGTTTTCCTTAAGGTCATTCCTTAATAGGTGGGTTTATACCCATTGTTATTGGGGGTTTCAAATAAATGATAATCCAGGGTGGAATATTTGATAGACAAATGAATGGCTTTATTGCGTGAGTAAAAAGCATCAGGATTTTAAGAATGTCAGGATGTATAATTTAGTTAATACACGTACGACATTTCTACTGGGGAAAATATGTCTGTCACCGTAAAAAAACCCGGAAGGTATATAAATATAATAGTTTGGTCCCACTTTCTTGGGTGGTTCAATCGGAATACCAATTGGATATTTTGTTTGGTTGTGGTCCTTTTTGTCCTTTCAGGGGTATTCACCCTCCACAATTATGGGGTCACCTGGGATGAAGGGTTGGGGAACTTATTCTTTGGTGAGAAGAATTTCGGTTATCTTACGACTTTCGATCCCAAGTATTTAAATGTCAATATCGACCTACCAGTCCACTTCCCGAATGACCTGGCCTTGAATTATTCTCCCGAACGGATGTCACCTTTTTCTTTCCCTGCCCTCGCCGATATCCCTCCCACGATTACCAAGTATGTTTTTTCCTACTGGCTGAAATGGCTAAACCCCATCGATGGGTTTCATCTTTATACGATCCTACTGGTTGGACTGTTCTTGTGGTGCTTTTATCATTTTGCTGCTCCTCGTTTGGGAAAACTCGCAGCTTTTCTAACGATAATATTCCTGGGGACATTCCCTCGTTTATGGGGGGATATGCATTTCAATATAAAAGATATCCCAGAAACAGTTTTCTTTAGTCTTACTTTAATCACCTTCCTTGTTTGGTACGAATCCCCAAGCTTGAAAAAAGCTTTGGTTGCCGGGGTGTTACTGGGTTGCGCGGTGGGTGTAAAGGCAAATGGCATATTGATTCCTTTATTCTTGGCTGCTGCGATGGTACCCTGGAATGTGAACAGACAATCTTGGCGAATATTCCTTGATAATTTTCGCAATTATTATTTTCATTATGGAATTATGGTTTTGGCTTCGGTTGGGGTTTATATTCTTTCATGGCCTTTTTTGTATCATAATGTCTTTTTCGGCTTGAAAAGTTACTGGGGGTCAATCTTCCAGATAGCTACGAGCGGAGCAGGTCAATGGCAAATCGGTCCACTCCTTCAAGTTGTGACGACCATGCCCGAACTCATGTTGACCTTCCTTGGAATCGGGTTGATCTTTGTGATCGGTCGGATGGTTCGCACAAACACGTTCTTCTGGCGTCTGGTTCTTGTGTGGATGATCTTCCCTATCCTGGATTTTTCGCTTCCAAATGCAGTAAATTTTGATGGTATCCGCCATTTTCTTGAGTTTGTCCCAGCTGCAGCGCTAATCGCCGGTTTTGGTTTGGAGCGAAGTATTAACTGGGTGGCGGAAAAAAAGTGGCTGCCAAAATGGACAGTCCAGTTAACTGCATTCACAATTATTTCGGTTAACCTGCTGCAAATTTATATCCTCTTTTATCCTTACCTGCATTTATATTACAACCAGTTTACGGGGGGGCTTTCCGGCGCCAGGGATCGTTTCCTCGGTAGAGAGGCCACGGATTACTGGGCAGGAAGTTATCGACCTGGAATGGAATGGCTCAACGCAAATGCGCCGTTCAATTCAATGCTCGTTGTTCTTGAAGCGGGTTGGGTTGCCAACATTGAATCCCCCGTCCTTTTAAGACCCGACATACAGATTGTGCAAAGCATGCCTGACGGACCCGAGATGCAAGCTTCAAATGAACCTTACTACATAATGTTTATTCTGCGTTCTTTCCTTGGGGGAACAGAAGATGAGATCGACTATACAATGAATTACGGAAAATTAGTTCATCAGATCGTCGTTGATCATGTGCCGGTCTTATACATTTATCAATTTGGCGGAGAGAGGTGAGCGACGGAAAGGCTTTGTTTCTTGAATTTGTTGGTTAAAAAGTGAATGAATTCTGTGGTGATTGGAAAAATGATCAGGATTGGTGAGCAACTTCGGATTCATGCCCCTTTGAATCTAGGTCCATCCTTCTTTTAGGAAAGTAATAGCATTTTGGATTGCCCGTGCCCGGTGGCTAAGGCGATTTTTTTCATCCATCTCCAATTCCGCCATTGTGCATCCGACATCGGGAATATAGAAGATGGGATCGTAACCGAACCCGTTTGATCCGCGTTCTTCGGAGATTATTGTCCCTTCGCATTCACCCGTTGCCAGCTTTACCTCTCCAGATGGCGAAGCAACCGCGATCGTTGCCCTGAACCGGGCAGTCCAGGGGGGAGGTTTTCCTTCCAACCGTTCAAGCAAATATTTCCTGCGGTCGGCATCACTGGCATTTGGAACTGGATAGAACCTGTGTGACCGCATGCCAGGTTGACCCCCCAGGGCATCTACTTCCAATCCCGAATCGTCCGCCATTGCAGTCATTCCACTGGTTTGTGCGAATGCCAGCGCTTTTTTGGTGGCATTTTCCGCATATGTCTGCCCGTCCTCAGTAACATCGAGCGTTATTCCTAGATCGGAGGGGGTGACCAGCGTAAGATCGAGATGGTTAAGGAGGGCTTTGATTTCGTTCACCTTCCCAACATTATTCGTGGCGATTAAAAGATTGCGCATAGCTTATATATCGGTGAAATCGTGTTTTTTGATTTTTTGGATCCCCCAAAGGGCGTGTTCCTGGATGAGTGAATCGCTATTTTGAACTGCAGTTTCCAGAGCTTTGATTGCAGCCGGGTCCCCTGAATTGCCCAATGCAACTGCAACATTGCGCAGGTAGCCTCGCCTTTTGCTGCGCATAATTGGGCTTTCTTTATATTTATGATTAAATTCAGTTGAGGAGAGCTCCAACTCAGCGAACAAATCCGGGTAGGGCATTCCGGGTTGGGCACTGAAAGAAGGGTCATGAACCGGGGATGCAAACCTGTTCCAGGGACACACCTGCTGGCATATATCGCAGCCAAAGACCCAGTTACCCACCAGCGGTCTCAGGTCGGCAGGGATTTCTTTTTTATTTTCAATCGTCAGGTAAGAGATGCAGAGCCGGGCTTCGATGGTCCGATCGGGCAGGATACACTTCGTGGGACAGGCATTAATGCAGCGGGTGCACTTCCCGCAGCGATCTGCCTCGAATGGAACATCCGGTTCCAGGTGAATTCCCAACAGGATTTCACCCAACAGGAAGTAGGATCCCATTTTTGGATGGATTAGGCAGGTATTTTTACCAATCCACCCAAGCCCTGCACGTTGGGCCAGGTCCCGTTCCATGATTGGACCTGTGTCCGTATACCAATGCTGAGTTGCTCCATTCCCAGCCTGCGACTCGATAAAGGCTGCCAGGGTTTTCAACCGTTCAGGAATCAGGAGGTGGTAATCTCGTCCCCATGCATAGGCGGCAACCCGTCCTGTGGGTCGCGGTCCATTATTTTGGTTTCCAGATGAAGGATCTGGATAGTTCATGGCGACCATCAGGATGGATTTGCAATCTGGCAAAACCAGGCGTGGGTCTTGACGACGATAGTCTGTCAGATATTCCATGGAACCGTGCCGCCCCTGGGATAGCCAGTGTTCAAAAGTAGGCCAGTGAGGCGGAGGGTCGGGGGTGGTCACCGCAACCAGCGAAAAACCCAGGCGGCGGGCTTCAGTTTTAATTACCTCGGTGAGAGACACTAAGTACCTGTTTATTTGACTTTGACAACAACTGTCAGGTAGTCGCCGAAATTAAACCCTTTATCGTTTTGCAGGCGGAATGCTGCTGAGTAATTCCCGGATGTTGATGGTGCTGTCAGGGTAACCGATATTTCGATTGTCTCGCCTGGCAGAACTGTAGCGAGGAAGGGAGATGGTCGCGTCGTGTTCCAGTTTGTTCCAACTCCCCCCCAACCGAAGATAAGCCGGTAGCTATCGGACCAGGTGCAAGGACCCAAATTTTTCACCCGCCAGGTCTTCACGAATGGTGAGTCAGCAATAACATCCGCACCATCCGGGAATGTTACATCCGTGATGAATTGAGAGTTGTCACACGCACCCGTTTGTGTGTTGCCAGGCGCAAGGGTTGAAAGAGGTGCCAGGGATGGAACACCTGGCAGCGATGTGCTTGTCAGGAGCGGAGTGTTGCTGGCTTGCGGCGTCAGGCTGGCTGCTGTTGAGACCGTAGCACGGGGAGTTTGGCTTGCAGCCAGCGCGGTCGCTGCCTGGGCCACTTCAACGGTCTGCCAAATTTGAGTGAAAGCCAGAGCAGGGTCGACGGTCGGTGCCCCACCACCGCAGGCCGCCAACCCAAGCAGGATAAAGGCCATCCACAGCCAGGTGATTTTACTAATTCGTGACATTATTTCCTCCAAATCGATTGTGATACTTTCTTGCATAATTCCTTTGAAAGATGCTTATTTTATTATAACAGAATCAATATTCCACCAAACATGAGCAAAATCGACGTTATTTAATCAACCAGAGGCTGGCTGGATCCAGGGAAAGCTTTTAGCAAGAAGATGCCAAGCAACCATAAGGGAAACCCGAAACATTTACTCTACTATGTTTTAAAATACTGGGACGGCAATGATTTGCCGTCCCACCTTCAAATAATAAATGGGATCCCCCACCTCAAATTTATTTTTGATGATGTTCGTCCCCGGTGGGCTATTCTCCCTAAATCTTTCAAATGCCTTTATTTCATTCACCTGTTAATACTGGTGCATTCAAAAAAATCAGGAGAGGAAGGGGTTATTGTTTTTCGTAAGCCGAGCCGTCTGCAGCGGGGGTATGGACTTTGCCAACCAGTCCAGCCAGCACGATAATTGTTACCAGGTAAGGTGCCATTTGCAGGAATTCGGTCGGGACGGGGATATTCAGGATCTGCATTTTGACTTGCAGACTGTCAGCAAAACCAAAAATCATGGAAGAACCCAGCGCTCCCACGGGATTCCAGTTGCCGAAAATCATGGCTGCCAGTCCGATGAAGCCCTTGCCGGCAGTCATCATTTTATCGAATCTTCCTACTGACCCGATGGTGAAGTAGGCTCCCCCGATCCCAGCCACCAGCCCGCCCAGGATCACGTTGACATAGCGCGTCATATAGACTCTGACACCCAGAGTATCTGCCGCCTTTGGGTGTTCACCAACAGCACGGGTCCTTAATCCCCAGCGGGTGTAGAACAGGACCACAAACGTGACCGCTACCAGGATAAGCATGATATATACGATGACGTTATTCTCGAAAACAACCGGTCCCAGGATCGGAATTTTTGCCAGGAGTGGGATCGGAATATTGGGGAAAATCCCGGAATTATTGATTTGATCGGTATATGTTTGCATGTAGCGGTTGGATATAAAACTGGATGCGCCGGTTCCCACGATATTGACAGCCACTCCACTGATAATCTGGTCGACCTTGAAATAAATGACCAGGATTGCGTGCAGTCCGGCAATGATCATGCCGGTTAGCATCCCTGCCACCAGGCCTGCGTAAAGGTTATGCAGCAGGGTGGCGATCATGACAGATGTCATGGCTGACATGAGCATGATCCCTTCTAGGCCTATATTAATCACAGCGGCGCGTTCGCTGATTACCCCGCATAATGCTGCCAGGGCAATCGGTGTGGCTCTCACCACGGACGTGTTCATCATCCCCACCAGGTCCATTGAATTATCCCTGGCTGCCCATATTAGAAAAGCAAAGACAAAGCAGAATGCCACCACCCCAGCCAGCAGCCCGGTTGACTTGATGCCCCGCGCCAGTTGCCAACAGCCCACAAAAATTGCCACGATGGCTAACGCGTAAATGGCTGGCTGGGCAGGTAGGACCAGGTCCGGAATGGGAATGACATTTTTATCCCCCAGGGGAGTGAGTCCGAATGTAGTGTTTACACCTGGCCTGGTACCCACACCAAATAATAGGATAATAACCAAGCCAATAAGCAGCAGCAGAATACCGGCGGCCAGTCGGGTACGCAGATTGGAAGTTTTTTCTTTTTTTGGGACCAGGTTGGTTGTCATGCAGTCCTCATAATGGCAGGTTCGTTACTACTATTGATGCTCATTCTTTATTTTCCCCAGCCGCGTGTCAGCACAGTGGTTTGGGTACTTATCGCGCGTATCCGGTAGATCCACCGGACGACTGCCGGTGCAGCTACAAATACGATTACCAATCCCTGGATGATTGAAATGATCTCGATCGGGACACCAGCAGTTATTTGCATATTTGTAGCACCACTGCGTAACGTGCCCCACAACAAGGCTGCCAATACCACCCCAAGTGGGTGACTCTGACCCAGCAGGGCGATTGCGATCGAGTCAAAACCATACCCGGATGAAAATCCCTGGCCCACCCAGTGATCCACTCCAAGTACCTGTACCGCTCCCGCTAATCCAGCCAGTGCTCCGCTGATTGTCATGGCGAGCACAAAATTCTTAACGATGTTCATCCCTGCATAGCGTGCTCCATCCGGGTTCGCTCCCACCGCCCGAATTTCAAACCCGGTTGGGGTCTTGAACAGGAACCAGTACACAAGGAAGGCAATTGCCAGGGCGATGATAAACCCCCAGTTGAGTCTCAGCGGGTCCGGGAAAAACTGGGGCAGCATGGCCGTATTATCGATGACGGGGGTTAAGGGCCGGAAACCTGAAGCCTTCATTGGACCATTCAATAGCCAATCGCTTAATCGGAACGAAATGTAATTCATCATGATGGTGGTGACCACCTCGTGTGCCCCGGTCAGTCCTTTAAGTAAGCCGGGGATCGCTCCCCAGAGAGCGCCTCCAGCTGCCCCTGCCAATAGTGCCAATGGTAAATGGATATACCATGGGGCGTGCATGGCATACCCCACATAAGCTGAGCATAATGCACCGATACCAAATTGCCCCTCCGCCCCGATATTGAAAAGGCCGCACTTAAAACCCACTGCAACTGCCAGCCCTGCCAGGATGTAAGGCGTGACCGTAGTCAGGCTTTCCGTAAAGGGGTAGATTGACAGTAAAAATGCTTTACTATCCCCGGTCGAAAAATAGGTTTGAATGCCGTGGAAGATTTCCGTTACGCTGCCTAAAGACCCGTAAAACAGGGATCCATATGCCACAGAGATGGCATTCCACGTGGCAGCCAGGGCTGCACCCGGATCATGGAAGATATTCCGGTAGGATGCAATGACCGCATCATTGGATAACGCGATCACAACGGCACCGATGATGAAGCCGGTCAATATTGCCAGGACCGGTACGAGCAATGTCTGGAAGAGTTTCGACCCGTTCCTCTTCTTCTCTTTTGGTTTCCCGGCTTTGTTATTTTTGGATTCTGCCGGCTTGGGTAGAGACACATTTTCCATCAGGCTGAAGTCCTCCTAAGTAACGCGATCCACTTCTTCCACTGAAGTAGCCGGGGTCATTTCAAGAGCCTCTTTTGATTTGACGCCTGCCATGAGTAAGCCTAAATATGCCTTGTTAACCCTTGCAGCGGGGACAATATCCACGATTTGCCCCTTATACATCACGGCAATACGATCAGAGAGAGCAATGATTTCATCGAGTTCGGGTGAAACCACGAGTACTGCTGTCCCTTCATCTCTTTTCTCAATAATACGGGAATGAATATATTCGATTGAACCTACATCCAGGCCGCGTGTCGGTTGGGAAGCGATTAGTAATTTTATCGGACGTGAGAATTCACGGGCCACAATTACTTTTTGCTGGTTGCCTCCCGAGAGCGTGGATACGGGAACAAAAACATTGGGAGTTCGCACATCAAACTGAACCACCAGTTTTTCTGCAGTTTCAACGATGATCTTTTTCTGCAAATCCAGCCCTTTTGTAAATGGAGGCTGGTAATAAGTGCACAGCACCAGGTTGTCATAGACTGGAAAAGATAAGATCAGCCCATGCCTCTGCCTGTCCTCCGGGATGTGGGCCACACCCCTCTCCAGGATATTTCGCGGGGAAGAATGACGCAATGGTTTTCCCATGATGCTGATTTCCCCGCTGAGCACAGGTGTCAGGCCGGTGAGTGCATAAACAAGTTCGGTTTGTCCGTTTCCTTGAACGCCCGCAACACCCAACACTTCTCCTGCATGAACCTCAAGTGAAGAATGGTCCACTATTAAGTTTTCGTTCTCATCCCGGACGCATAAATCTTTCACGCTCAGGACCACGCCTCCCGGAGAGGCTGGCTTCTTCTTAACCACCAGGTTTACTTCGCGTCCAACCATGAGTGTTGCCAGTTTCTCCTGGGAGGCATCTTGTGTGTTCAGAGTGCCAACAACCCGGCCGCCCCGGAGAACTGAAATCGTATCCGCGATCGCCAGGACTTCTTTCAGTTTATGGGTGATAAATATTACCGATTTTCCGCTTGCTACCAGGGACCGCAGCACCTTGAAAAGCCCTTCCACTTCCTGGGGCGTCAGGACTGCTGTCGGTTCGTCCAGGATCAGGATATCGGCTTGACGGTATAACACTTTAATAATTTCGACTCTTTGCTGAGCCCCTACCGGCAGGTCGCTGATATAAGCATTCGGGTCCACTTCCAGGTCATATTGCTTGGAGATCTCCAGGATGCGTTTCGCTACCTTGGACTTGTCCAGGAAAATACCATAGCGGATGGGTTCCACTCCCAGCATGACGTTTTCCGTGGCGGTCATGACCGGGATGAGCATGAAATGCTGATGAACCATCCCAATTCCACGCGCGATGGCGTCGCTGGGGTTTTGGATGGTCACTTCTTCTCCATTAATGAATATTTGCCCTTTATCCGGTTTGTAGAGCCCATACAGGATGTTCATCAAGGTCGTTTTACCCGCGCCGTTTTCCCCCAGGAGAGCAAGGATTTTCCCTTTTTCCACAGACAGGTTTATCGAATCGTTTGCCAGGACACCCGGAAAAGATTTGGTTATTCCACGCAATTCAAGGACTGGTGGCATGCATTATTCTCCAGGAATAATAAAATTACAATAATGGCTATATAAAGAAGAGCCGGGGATTCCCCGGCTCTTCTTTTATTAAAAAGATTTATGGGGCTGCAAGTACGTTGGCAACAGTGATGGTACCGCTGATGATATCTGCCCTAACCTGGGTCAGTTCGTCTTTCAAGGTTTGCGGGACCTGGCTGTCAAAATCATGGAATGGAGCCAGATCAACACCGCCGTCGGCGAGAGTATAAGTGACGGTCCCACCGGTGAATTTGCCATTCACAACGTCCTGGATGGTCTTGAATACAGCCACATCGATCTTCTTCTGGACGCTGCTCAGCTCGACGCTGGCATATTCATTGGAGGAAACGAACCAGTCGGTATCCACCCCGATGATCAGGCATGTACCGGCGGTCTGGCAGTAGGCAGCTGAACCCAATCCAACTGCGCCGGCTACCGGCATAATAATGTCAGCGCCTTCCTGGGCCAGGGAAGTGGCGGTATTCTTGCCATCATCCGTGGAAGTAAAGTTCCCGACAAAAACGCCTGTCTGGGCTTTGGAATCCCAGCCAAGAGCCACTACGCTGGTATTGTGTTTGGTGTTGTAATACTTGACTCCGGCTTCGAAACCATCCATGAAGATGGTGACGGTCGGGATCTGCAGGCCGCCGAACGAGGCAACCTTGCCGGTCTTGGTCATACCGGCGGCGAGGTAACCAGCCAGGAACGCAGCTTGATCGGTCTGGAAGGCCAGCCCACGAACATTGGTCAGATCGGTGGAGGAACCGCAGTCCTTGCCTTCAACAGCACCTGGATAGCAGTCTGGATAGGTGTAGTCGACAATGGCGAACTTCTGGGTCGGGTTGGCTTTGGCAGCCGTGGCGGTATCAACGCCCAGCAGGAAGCCAACTGTCACGATTAGATCCTCTTTCGAGGTAAGCATCTGCTGGATGTTCTTGGCGTAATCGGATTGCTGTGTGGATTGCAGAAACACACCATCGACTCCCAGTTGGGAGATGGCATCCGAAACGCCTTTCCAGGCGGATGCGTTAAAGGATTTATCATTAACGCCACCCAGGTCGGTTACTTCGCCAATTTTAATTTTAGGTGCCACAGTCGTGGCGGCAGGACCGCAGGCTGTGATCAACAAAACGATTACTGCCATAACGGCAAACGTGGTGCTAATTCTCTTCATTCATTCTCTCCTTGTTTTTAGAAATCATGGAATATTAATATTCTCAGTTGACAAACTAGTAGGCAACGAATTTTTTCTAGCCAGTTACACCTCCTTTTTGGTTTAAAAAAATTCAGAAAATTGAATTTACCGCATGATGAGTATACAATGTCTCAAGAATAAAAACAAGGTGAGCTATGTTAAAGAATGCTATTTTCTATCTTACGGGGTTGGTAAGGGGTCAAGGAGATGTATATCACCAGACAGCAAAGTTTGTGGAAGGGGAGCTAATTGTTCTTTAACGTTTTGGGGGATAACCCCCGCCAGCTCGTGAAAGGACGCATAATCAATTTGACCATAATAAATTCCAGCTCGAAAAGGGCCTGAGGTGTCCTGTGCATCCTTGGCAGCCCGGAGCAAGTCTAAAACACCGGGTGTGATTAATTTTAGAACGCTGGTCAACATGCGGGGGGCAGCTGCGGGCAATGCAAAATATTGGTCAATTTCTGCGCCGATGACATAGGCCCCGCGCGATGCGGCGGCCTCGATGGCGGTGCTCCCGGTGGTCCCGCCGGTGGCAAAAATGGTGTCCGCGCCTTCATCAATAAGGCTGTTGGCAGCCGCATCTCCCCAGCCGGGATCGTTCAGGCTGGCGTTCACGCCGACTTCATTGTGATATGAGACGGTTGCCTTTATTTGCGGATTAATGTAAATAGCTCCCGCCAGGAATCCATCCCCATAGAGTTTCATCGGAAGCCATTCGTCGCTGCCGCAAACGGCACCCACTCTGCTGGTTTGAGTGATTGCGGCTGCCATCGCCCCCGCCAGGAACCCGAGCTGGTTCTCCCGGAATACTAGTCTAATAAGGTTGGAGCGATTATTCTCTTCACCGGATGGGTGTTGATCTGCGCCAATAAAGTAAGCTGCCGGATATTGGCCGGCAATTGCGTATGTCGCAGCGCTTGCATCGTCTCCAACAGTTACAACCACATCATATCCAGCCTCTGCAAAAACGCGCGTATTCGCACCGTAATCCTGGTAATCGATCGTCTCAATCAAGGCAATATTATTAGACAACCCCTCCGACTTCGCCTGCAGAATTGCATCCCAGGCAGCTTGGTTGGCAGCCCGGTCATCCACCCGGCCTACTTGGGTTACCAACCCAATGCAATATACTTCTGGTCGTCCACAATCCGGACTGGCAGAGCTGCAGCCTTGGCCTGCCAGTAAGGAGAATAGCAAAAGTGCTGAGACGGTTGAGAATCTTTTCGTCAGTCAGGCACCTCGATTTTTGTCGCTTTCACACCAGTTAATGGAACGTTGTCTTCCAGGGTGACGGCTTCACCCTTGCGTACACCCCACATCAGGATCAGCGCGACGATCATAAAGATTGGCGCTACCAGCATAATGTTGTTATAGTTGCCACTGGTAAACTGGATGATCCATCCGTTAACATTCGGCCCAACAATTGCGGAAAGTGTCGAAAACAAATAATATAGTCCGGTATAAGTTCCAATGCGGGCCGCGCTGGTCATATCCACTACCATCGGCAGGGAGTTGATGTTAACAAAGGACCATGCTATTCCTGCAAACATTAATAGCACACCCGCCACCGTTAACATGCGTGCACCACCCGCCACCAGGGGAATGCCGACCAGTGGTAATTTTGTGATCGGAGTTAGCAGCGCTGTCGGGGGAAAAATATACAGGCAAACCAGGATTACGGTCATCAAGACCAGTCCAATGGATATGGTCACCCGCCGCCCGATCTTGCTTGCGATGATCCCGGATGGAATCGCGAAAATAACGAATAAAAGCGGTAAAACTGAGAGGAGCGTTGCCCCGTCTCCTTCGTTAATCCCGAGATGGTTCTTGGCATACAATGTAAAAAAGGTTTCAACAGCAGCGTAGCCGATGAACCAGAAGAAGATCGCCAGGAAAAGGCGTAAGGCGCTTTTATCTGGGTCGGTCAATACTTCGCGTAGGCTGGCGAACATATCGGGTTCTTTTTCGGTTTCCTCGTTATTTTTGGGTTCCTTGATGAAAAAGAATACCATCAGGGCAGCCAGTATGACCAGCACTGAACCCATCCAGAAAGGGAAACTTGGGCTAAGTTTGTACAGAGTACCGCCCGTTTGCAAAGCGATGATCGTCCCGATCCCCCCCATGAAGTTGATGATACCATTGGCTTGCGATCGTTTACCGGAAGGGGTTATATCGGGCATGAGCGCAACCACAGGTGTTCGCCAGATTGCCATACTTAGGATGAGCGTGCTGGTACAGGCTACGAAGAGGGGCAGGATGGCTGCCATTGGAATGAGACCAAAAGCAATTGCACCGATGGGAGCCCCAATTAATATGAATGGCATGCGCCGACCGATCTTCGTCCGCAGGCGATCGGACCAGGCACCTACTGGCGGCTGAATGAACAGCGCTGCAATGTTGTCCAATGTCATGAAGAAACCGATCCAGATTGGAGACAGGTGAAATTTGTCAGCTAGGAAAATGGGTACAAAAGCATTGTAAACACCCCAAATGACACTGACGCCAAAAAAACCAAATCCGAGCAGGAATATCTTGCCGTATTTGAATTTCATGAGTTTTCTCCTTCATCTTTGATTTTCTTAAGATTCTTGCGGTCAGATTCACTTAATTGGGCGTTTTCCAGTAAATCGGGTCGTCGCTTGAGCGTCCGGCGCAGGGATTGCTCGCGTCGCCACTTTTCGATTTTTGCGTGGTCGCCTGAGAGCAGGATTTCAGGCACCCCCCAGCCGCGGAATTCTGGCGGGCGGGTATAGTGAGGGTATTCGAGCAGACCGGAGGAATGCGAATCATCCATTGCGCCATCTGGATCGCCAAGCACTCCGGAGATGAGGCGGGAAATGGCATCGATCAGGATGAGGGCGGGGAGTTCCCCGCCCGTCAGCACGTAATCGCCAATGGAGATTTCATCCGTGACCAGGTGCTGGCGGATGCGCTCATCCACCCCTTCATATCTGCCGCAGATCAATGCCAGGCGCGGTTGTTGGACCAGTTCCTGGGCAATTTTCTGGTTAAAGACGCGTCCCTGGGGAGTCAGCAGGATAACCGGGATGCTGTTATTCAGTCCGAGTACACTTTCGACTGCGGCAAAGACCGGTTCCACTTTCATGACCATCCCGCCCCCGCCCCCGTACGGTTCATCATCGGTTACATGGTGTTTGGTTGCAGCCCAGTCACGGATGTTGTGGACGCGGACTTCAATCAAGCTGTGTTGGCGGGCTCGCTCCAATATACTGCTGTTTAGATAAGGGAAAAACACTTCAGGGAGCAGCGAAAATACGTCGAACTCCATGTTCTAATTCTAGCTGGTAGCGGAATGTCTGGCAAGAGGGTTGTGGGTTCTATCCGCTCTATCTATCTTGTGAAATAGTTCACAAGATTGTGCAGGTGGGATTGACGCCGTTTTGGATAGGATGGTAAGATGATTGGATGTATCTGCGAGGTTCAAAATGGAGCATGCGTCAGCGGCGGCCCCGTGTTAATTGGTTTTTAATCGTGATTGTGGTCTCGCTGATCGCTGTTATCACGTACGTGGATCGCTTTATTCTTCCCACAGCCCAGACTCCTTTTTTACCCACTTTGACTGCCACCCGTGACCCCGAGTCTTATATCACGGATGCGCAGAATCTGTTTACTGAAGGAAAACTTACTTCCATCGATCGACTCGTATATGGAAGCCATCCGCGTAAAACCAAATGACCCGGCAACCTACATTGCGTTGGCTCGTGTCCAGATATTTGCGGGGCAATATTCTGAAGCCCTCGTGAATGCTGAAAATTCCCTGCTGCTCAATCCAAACAACTCGATGGCTCACGGTGTGCGTGCTTGGGCGCTGACTCAAACGGGCGATTACGCCGGGGCGGATACTTCCCTTCAGGAAGCCCTGCGGCTGGACCCCAATAACGGTGTCATCCTGGCTTACAAGGCTTTCCTGTATGGAAGGATGTATGAGAATAACGCCGGTCCCAGCCTGGACCCGCTCCCAATCGCCATTGCCGCCTCCAAGGACGCGGTCACCCTGGCTCCTAACAACCTGGAAGCGCATTGGGCGCGCGCCTATATCCTCCAGCTCACTGCAAACGGCGAACAAGCCATCCAGGAATATCTGCTTGCAATCCAGCTTAACACGAACATTTCGGAAATTCATTTGGAGCTTGGTGTTTCCTACAAAGGGTTGGGCGTGATTGATTCGGCTCTGGAGCAGTACACCCTGGCGAATACATTAAATCCAACCGATACCCGCCCCTATCTGTACAGTTCCCGTGCCCTGGTTTCCATTGGAGAATTTGCCAAGGCTGCCCAGTATGCGGAAAGCGCGGTTACGAACGATCCCACCAATCCCTATCTGCGCGGCAACTGGGGTTTCATGCTATACAAGAATAATGACTTTCCGAATGCACTCATCCAGCTTTCCCTGGCCGTCAATGGCGGACAAACAGAGGATAGTCAGGCTATCCTGCCTCAGCCTTTGACCGCAGATGACGCCCGGATAGCCCAATATTATTACGTTTATGCCATCCTCCTGGCAAGAAACAGCCGCTGCGGGGAGGCTCTGCCTATCACACAACTTTTGCTAACCTCCGTCCCGAATGATACCGACGCTGCTTACAATGTCACTTATGTCCAGGAGCTCTGTTCACAGCTTCTGGGGACACCTTCAGCGACCCCCTCCGCCACTCCCAGGGTCACTCCAACCGCAACCCCATGAAAGTTACCCGCCGCCGTGCATTGTTTTATCAGCGCCGGACTTCGAACCTGTATCGTTTGTTCGGCCTGGCTGTATTTATCCTGGCTGGCGCCTGGGTAGTATTGAGGTTGCGCACAGGGGAAATTCGCAACCCGTTCGACCCTACTCCTACAGCTACGCGTACGATCAATTCCTGGTTGCTCGAAGGGGAGGCTTCATTCGAAGCAGGCAACCTGCCTGCCGCGATCAGTGCATACCAGGATGCTGTAAAAGTGGATCCCGGTGATGCCGCGGCATTGGCCGAGTTGGCGCGCATCCAGACTTTCTCCTCTCGTTTGCTATCCAATGATACCGACCGCTTGACCCGCTTGTCCGACGCACTGCAATCTGCCGACCAGGCGAAGGCCATCGCACCGGATGACAGCAACGTTCTTGCCATCCGGGCATTTGTTCTGGACTGGAATGCTGATCCCAATTTGGATCCCTTGCGGGTTGGGAACAAGACTGCCGCCAAACTTATCATCGAGGCCGAACAGGAGGCTTTGCACGCCATCCAGTTGGACGGCAAGAATCCCCTGGCATTGGCTTTCTATGCCGAAATTCTTATCGACGAGCAAAAATGGACCCAGGCGGAACCAAATATCCAATCAGCACTTCAGCTTGGACCTCAGGTAATGGATGTCCATCGGGTTAATGCTTATTATCTTGAATCCATACGTGAATATACTTCTGCGATCGATGAATACAGGCAGGCCTTGACGAGCAATCCGAATTTAACCTTTCTCTATATTTCGATCGGACATAATTACCGTGCCCTGGCACTTAACAGCCCGCCTGGATCTCAGCAAACGGCATACTATAATCAGGCATTGGATAGCTATGCCCAGGCGGTCCACTTGAACGATCAACTCAAGATCCTCGACCCTTCGCCATATCTTGCCATCGCCAAAACTTATGCCCAGATGGGAGAATTCTTTGCAGCCGCCTTGAATGCCCGGAAAGCCATCGCCCTGGACCCAACCAATGCTGACCTATACGGTCAACTTGGCAATGTGTATAAACGCGGCCGCAATTTCGAGACTTCTATTGTGGCATT
The DNA here is from genome assembly GCA_963830585.1 of uncultured Chloroflexia bacterium. Taxonomy (GTDB): domain Bacteria; phylum Chloroflexota; class Anaerolineae; order Anaerolineales; family Villigracilaceae; genus UBA877. The sequence goes on from CAWHNA010000001.1 coordinate 570,986, forward strand.
GAAATGCGCCGTCCGTGGCTGCACTGCCGCGGAATCATGCACAGCTCGCAATGGTTGCCCTGCGGGGGATCCGGGAAATTCCATCCAGCCCCTGCCGCTTAATCCGGTCAGTGCCTATTACTATCTTGATTACGGATCTGTCCTCTCAGCCTGGCCCAACCTGCCTGGCTATTGCACCGAAGCAGTGGATGTTTTGACCACCGTCAAAAATGCTTACCCCGATGTTTCTGATATTGTCCGAAACGCTGATGTCGGTTTATCGATATGCGCCGGTGTCAAGGCGTCATGGACCCAGACACCCACACCTGTTGGCGTACCGACCACCTCATTAATCACTACGCCTGCACCCAGTTCCACACCAACTGTAAAAGTCATCCCTACCTCTACCATTCAGACGCCGACTATTCCATATTACACGCCCACGCCATAGATCGCAGAGGTGATCCCGGAAGTAGGGGGCATGTTTGAATTATGTTAGACCTTCCAACCTAACCTTGACGTGCACAAGAAAATCTTGTATTATTACGCTTAGCACTCGGTGTGGTAGAGTGCTAAAATACACACAATTCACAATTTCAGGAGGCATATATGAAACTTAATCTCAAACCCTTGGGCAGCCGTGTGGTGATCGATCCCATCGAACAGGAAGACATCACCGCGGGCGGCATCGTGCTCCCCGAAACGGCCAAGGAAAAACCCCAACAGGGCAACATTCTGGCGATTGGCCCTGGCGACCGCGATGAAGATGGAAAGCGCATCGCCATGGATGTAGCCGTCGGCGACAAAGTCTTGTACGCCAAGTATTCAGGGACGGAAATCAAGATGGATGGCAGGAAACTGCTCATCATGCGCGAGAGTGACATTCTCGCAATCGTAAAATAATTATTCAAATGGAGATGTAAATTATGGCTGCAAAACAACTTGTCTTTTCCGAAGACGCCCGCCGGCGGCTTCAACAGGGTATTGACGTGGTCGCCAATGCTGTCAGCACCACCCTGGGTCCCAAGGGCCGCAACGTCGCCCTGGATCGCAAGTTTGGCTCCCCCACCATCACCCATGATGGTGTCACGGTTGCCAAGGAAATCGAACTGGAAGACCCGTTTGCCAATATGGGCGCACAGCTTCTTAAGGAAGCCGCCACCAAGACCAATGACATCGCCGGGGATGGCACCACCACCTCCACCGTTTTGGCGCATGCCATCGTCACCGAAGGTTTGAAGAACCTGGCTGCGGGTGCCAACCCGATGCGCTTGAAACTTGGCATCAGCCATGGCGTGGAAACGGTCGTTGCTGCCTTGCGCAAGATGGCCCAAAAGATCGACACCAAGGAAGAAATCGCCTCGGTCGCCACCAACTCCGCCGCTGATCCCGAGATCGGGAAACTGATCGCGGATGTAATGGATAAGGTTGGCAAGGATGGCGTCATCACGGTTGAAGAGTCAAAATCCCTGCAATTTGAGACCGAGTACGTCGAAGGGATGCAGTTCGACCGCGGCTACATTTCGGCCTATTTCATCACCGATTCCGAGCATATGGAATCAGTGATTCCAGACCCATATATCCTTATCTACGACAAGAAGATCTCCGCCGCCCAGGATATCGTCCCGGTGCTGGAGAAGCTCGTCCAGATCGGCAAGCGCGACCTGGTCATCATCGCTGAGGATATTGATGGCGAAGCACTGGCTACCCTCGTGTTGAACAAGCTGCGTGGCATGCTGAATGTCCTGGCAGTCAAGGCACCTGGTTTCGGTGATCGCCGCAAGGCCATGATGCAGGATATTGCCACCCTTACCGGTGGTCAGGTGATATCTGAAGAGACCGGCCGCAAGCTCGAAACCACTACTCTTACCGACCTCGGTCGGGCTGAGAAAGTGGTCACCGACAAGGACAACACCACCATCGTCGGTGGCAAGGGGTCAGGTCCCGAGATCAAGGGTCGTATCGAGCAGATCCGCGTCGAGATCGATAAGAGCACCAGCGACTACGACAAGGAAAAACTCCAGGAGCGTCTCGCCAAACTATCCGGTGGTGTTGCCATCATCCGTGTTGGCGCTGCCACTGAGACCGAGCTGAAAGAGAAGAAGCATCGGGTTGAAGATGCTCTCTCCGCCACCCGCGCGGCCATCGAAGAAGGCATCGTGCCCGGTGGGGAAATCGTCTTCATTAATGCGGTCGCTGCGCTCGATAAGATCAAGATGACCGACGATGATGAGACTATTGGCGTTGCGATTGTTCGCAAAGCTCTGGAAGCCCCCATTCGCAAGCTGGCTGAGAACGCCGGTCAGGATGGCGCGGTCATTATCGAGAATGTTCGCCGTCTGGCCAAGGAACAGGGCAACAAGCACCTGGGCTATAACGTCATCACTGGCGAATATTGTGACATGCTCAAGGTTGGCGTGATCGACCCGTTGAAGGTTGTTCGTGGCGCCCTCGAGAATGCGGCCTCCATCGCCGCCATGATCCTGACCACCGAGTGCCTGATCACGGATGTCCCTGAAAAAGAAAAACCTTCCCCCATGCCCCCGGGCGGCGGCGGAATGGATTACTAAACTAATGAACCCTTGTAAGGGCGGCCGCCAGGTCGCCCTTACTCTTTTAATTGGTATAATCCTGTCCAATGACTCCCTCAACAATGAAACAGGCGTCCCTGGCCTCGCTGACGATTATTTTCGCCTTTGCCCTTGCCTCCTGTGGTTCGAAACCCACTCCCATCCCTGTTCCAACAATTACAGTCCTCCCGACTGTCCCAGCGACGTCCGTCCCGCCGGCAATATCCGTCAACGGAGAAGACATTTCGATCGCTGAATTTCAGGCGGAACTGGCTCGCTACCAGCAGGCCCAGGCTGCCTTGGGAAACACGATCAGCGTGGAGACAGCCGCTCAGGCCGTCAGGAATGATTTGGTTGATACCCTCCTGCTCGAGCAGGGGGCTGCTTTAAAAAATTATGTCGTCGATGACGCCACCCTTCTGGCAAGGGTGGACGCCCTGGCTGCCCAGGTGGGGGGAGCGGATGCGCTGGCGACCTGGGAAACTGCCCACGGGTACACCGATATGGATTTCCGCTCCGAGTTGCGCCGGCAGATTGCCGCTGCCTGGATGCGCGACCAGATTACCGCCTCCGTCCCCGCCGCTACCGAGCAGGTACACGTTAAGCAGATTTTGCTCTATAATGAAGCGGAAGCACAAAATGATCTGAGCTTGTTGCAAGGCGGAGCGGATTTCACCACTCTGGCAGCCGGGAATGATCCGGTGGCAAAAGGTGAGTTAGGCTGGTTCCCGCGCGGCTATCTTCCCTCCCAGGCTATAGAAGATGCTGCTTTTGCGCTCCAACCCGGGCAGTTCAGTGCCATTATCAAGGATGATACCGGGTACCACATCCTGTACCTCGTGGAACTTGACCCTGCCCGCCAGCTTTCTCCAGATGCCTTATTAACTCTCCAGCAGCGTGCTCTGCAGAACTGGCTGACCCAGAGACGCGAACAGAGTACAATTCTCTTTGCGCCATGAAGAGTGACGGGAACATGAATTATGGACAATTTTGATCTCAAGCCTGAGCCGAAGAAATTCAACTTTATATCTTTAATATGGAATATCCTGACCGTGGTGGCGGTGCTGGGTGTTTGTGTTGTTGCGTTTTTCTTGTTAACAATCTTCATCAACCCGCACACTCCCTTTAACCCATTTCCTCCCGCAGCACTCCCCACTCTCTATAAGACCAACACCCCTACCACTACCCTCGCCCTTATCCCCAGGCAAGCCACCTGGACTCCTACCGAAACGCTCACTCCGGTCCCCACCCGGACAACCGCTTCCACCTGGACCTTGCTGCCCCAGTTGGTTACTCAATCGATCACCCCTGTCCCCTTGGAGACTGTCCCCGAAGGCACAGCCACTTCAATGCCGGCATCAGCGCAGATCACCTATGTGGCGAGTACGGATGTCCATCCAGATCTGGCTTGTAAGTGGTTTGGAGTGGCGGGGAAGGTGTTGGGAGCAGATGGCAAACCCGTCCTATTCATGGAGATTCAATTGGGCGGCACTTTGAATGGCAAAGCCATTAATTACGTGATTTTGAGTGGTAATGCTACTGCGTATGGACCTTCGGGGTTTGAACAGGTACTGAGCGATCATCCCATTGCCTCAACCCAGACCTTGTGGGTGCAGTTGCTGGATAACACGGCCAAGCCACTGACAGACAAGATTTATTTTGACACCTACAGCACGTGCACTCAGAATCTCGTAATGGTGGTTTTTACCAGGAATTACTAAAACTAATGGAAAAAATATAAAAATACGCGGCGATTTCGCCGCGTATTTTTATTGATGACTGTAATATCAGACTGCCACATTCCAATGAGCGTACTTGGGATTCTTGCCGCGCAATGCGTCCGCAAATAACAGGCGTAATTGCGCGCCGATGGGACCCATGACTCCCTTCCCGATTGGACGATAATCCACCTTGGTCACAACGATGATCTCCGCAGCGGTTCCGGTCAGGATTAACTCTTCGCAGATATAAATTTCAGATCGGTCGATTGTCCGTTCAACTACTGTCAGCCCCAATTCGTTCCGGGCAAGTTCCATCACTGAACGGCGGGTGATGCCTTCCAGGATGTTGTCGGTGATCGGGGGAGTCACCAGCACACCGTCTCTTACCATTAATACATTCATGGCGCTTCCTTCCGCAAGGTGTCCCTCCTGGGTTAGCACCAGGGCCTCGTCAAAACCGGCTCGGGCGGCATCGGTTTTGATCAGTGCTGAGGAGGCATAGGCACCGCTGATCTTGCCGCGTGCCGGGATCACGTTATCGTCGATGCGCCGCCAGGACGAAATGGTTACATGGGCACTCGTATCATTCTTTACATACTTGCCAAATGGCAGGGCGAAAATGGTCAGGTCTTCTTTCAGGTCGTGCAGTCGTACACCGATCCCTTCCTCCGATTTGTATGCCAGGGGGCGGATGTAAATATCCTGCCGGTAGGCATCCTTGCGCAGAAGTTCCAGGGTCAGCTCGGTTAGTCTCTCGACGGTCTGTTTCAACATTAATGCACATCACGCGGCACGAATTCAGGAACCTTTGATAATGATCCTGGGGACGAAAAACGAAGAGGCATTCTTTCTCTTCGTTCCAATAGGCGCGTATACCGCCGAAAACGGCTGTGCCGTAGTTGAGTGCATGCGTTGCCACCCCGACCTTTGCCTCGGAGTAGGGAACGATTTTGCCCTGGAAATACGCGTTCTTAGGTAGATCCACTGACATTCCTCCTGTTTATAAAATTGGGTTCGGACATTATACGCCTCTTTTTTTCTCATCCTTTATCCAATATTCCATTACTTTCAATTCGCCACTGGCTCTGAAATGGGCAGGGGTGGAGGATCATGTTTTCAAGGTAAGGGGCTGTATTGTTGCTTCCCCCTTTATCTGGAAAGCCCGCGTTCATCCCTTGACGGAAAGGCACTATCCCTGTAAAATCAATTCGATAGATATCAAATTGATTACATAGGTATGAAACTATTATGGAAAACAACGAAATGCTCGTTTTTGTAAAAGCGTTGGCGCATGCCGACCGGTTGAAAATTGTCGGTATGCTCGCACAAAAACCCGCCCCCTTGGCAGAGATCGCGGCTGGATTATCCCTGCCCACCCGGGAAGTATTTAATCACCTTGCCTTTCTGGAACATGTCGGCGTGGTGCATATTATTGATGACCTTTACGAATTGGATACGGATGGACTGGAGACACTTACCCGCCGCCAATTCGAGGGGAAGCGCCCATCCTTTATTGCGGAACCAGACCTGGAGCCAGGATAGCAAAAAGGTGCTGGTGAACCTTCCTAAACGCGGATGGGACCATCCGGCAGGTGCCGAATTCAAGGACGCAGCCGGGAAAATTCCGCATTGTTTTGGAATATATCCTGGCTGCATTTGAACCCGGTGTGGTTTACACGGAGAAGGAAGTCAACAGCGTCTTGCGTCGCTTTAACGAAGATGTCTCCGGGCTGCGACGGGATTTGATCGACGCAAAGATGATGTCACGTGAACGCGATGGCTCGAAATACTGGCGCAGTCCCGACTCCGGTGCTAAAGCAGAAAGCGGTCCGGAATGAGCGAAGCCAACGACGAATTGTTGCTCATCTTCAAGGCTCTCGCAGATGCCAACAGGCTGAAAATAATTGGACTTCTTGCGCAGCGTCCATATAGCGGGGAGGAATTGGCTGCTTTGCTGGGGTTGAAAGCCTCCACCGTTTCCCACCACCTTTCCAGGCTGTCGCAGGTGGGACTGGTTTCTGCGCGAGCAGAAGGATATTATAGCGTTTACCGGCTGGAAGAATCAGCATTGCAGAAGACACGCTTGCTCTTCTCGCACAAGGACCTGGTCACCGTGGCGGCCGGGGTGGATGTGGATGGCTATGACCGCAAGGTGATCGCCGATTTCACCCGCCCGGATGGAAGTTTGAAGGAGATTCCCGCTCAGCGCAAAAAACTGGAAGCCATCCTGCGCTATGTGGTGCGTGATTTCGAGCCGGGGAATCGCTACACCGAGAAGCAGGTCAATAAGATCCTGTCTCGTTTTCATGAAGACACTGCCTCTTTACGCCGTGAATTGGTTGGGGCAAAATTAATGGCAAGAGAAGGCGGAGGGGGAGAGTACTGGAGAACGGAAATACCTGTTTAGATGGCAGTAAATTAAGCCATCCACCGCGCTGTTTCCCCCGTTTTAACCACTTGATAATTAATGCCCTCGTTTTTCCAGCATGATGTTTTCCGAACCCCCCAACGCCTTTCCCAGCGGTTCCGCCTTTAGCGCCATCACCCTGCTGTTTACGAAAAAGCCAAAAGTAAAATTGGTCACGTCCCCCGCCTGTTTCCCGGGAACCGGCATCAATCGAGCTGTTAAGGGCTTGTCCAGGCGCAAAGCCAGGGCACAGATGTCAAGCAGGAGCGCCTCGATTTGCCCGGAAGTGGCATCCCCTGGCAGAGGCACGGTATCCAGCCCGGTGCCGCACACCGCTGAGTAGAGCAGCAGGTCTTTGACAGTCAATCTTCCCTCTGCAGCCCGTTCAGCCAGGCGGCTGTCCTCCAGCACGGGCATCATCAACCCGCAGAAACCTGCGCGCGGGAACCTGGCCCGCTCGATCGCCTCGGTCAGGATGGCTGCCGCAGCAAGCGACCCGTGCAATCCCACCTTGGGTACGCCCATCCGTTCGAAAGCTGTACCCAGGGAGCGGGATTCTTCCGGGAAGGGTGCCAGTGAATAATCGATTCCCCCGAATTTGACCAGGTATTTAAATTTTAAAATGTCGGCAGTTTTCGCCAGTTTTTGGGCATTTTCTTCCAGTTCAGCGATGAGCGCATTCCTGCCGGCCTCGATGGTTTCATTGCTTTCAAATGCTCGCACTGCCACATCCGCAGCCTCCATTGCGAGGGCGAACGCGGGTTCTTTCCCTTCATGATAAGCAGCGGGGAAAAAGGGCGTCCCGGGCGCCACATTGGCCAGCGCGGTGAAATTCAGATTGGCAAACCCGTTGGGGTCAAGCCGGGCTGTTCTGACCATCACGTCGGCGCAGGCTTTGATTGCCGGGAGCAGGATGCCGTGCTTCGAGTCAGCCATTATTCCAGAGAAGAAGATATTCTTGGAGACGGAAATGGCTTGGGGCAGTATCCGATAACTATCTGGGAATGCCGGCATGGCTGGGCCAAGGGCTGCGTAACCAACGTTGATCTCGGGCAGTAGCTGACTCAACTGCGCAGCCATCTGGGGAGTCTCCGAAATCTTGTCAGCCCCTAGCATCATTGGGAAGGGGATCGTCGCCATCCGGGTCGATTGGACTTCATAACCGGCTTCTTCGAAATTGATCCTGGCCTCGGCCAGGAACGATCCTGCTGCCTGCAGCTTTTTCTCATCCAGGGGCCAGCCGGGGTTGCAAAAGTAGGTGATCGAGCGAATTTTCATATTTTTATCTTTTTTTCGAATACAAACACTTCTGACTTTGCGTTCATATCAGTTTACTCACCGCAAACTGATCTATGGAATTATTATAGCTGGAGAGCAGGTAATTTTCATAGTACAAATTGATATACCATTTTCTTCCAGCTTTCACTACCCACCAAATTATTGCTGAGACTCGCCCGCTTTCTGGGTTCTTTGCCTGACCACTTCGAACATCAGGATTGCACCTGCGGCGGCAGCATTAAGCGACTCGCTTCCTCCGGGCATCGGGATTGATACCGTAGCGCTTGCCAGGTCTCGTGCCGGTTGGCTGGCTCCTTCCGCTTCTCCGCCTACGATCAGTGCCAGCGGGCTGAGGAAGTCTGCTTGCCAGTAGGGAGTGAAACCTTTTGGTTCTGCCAGGTGGATTTTCATCCCCTTTGTTTGTATACGGATTTCCTCCCAACCGCACCTGATAATGGGGATGTGGAAGTGTGCCCCCATCCCTGACCGCACTACCTTTGGAGCAAATGGCTCGGCGGTTTCCGGTGGAAGGAAGATGGCCTGCACGCCTGCCGCGGCTGCCGTTCGCAGGATTGTCCCCAGGTTGCCAGGGTCACGGATCTGGTCGGGGATAAGGACGAAGGATAGCGATTGTGGCATGGGCAAAGGTGCAACTTCGAGCACAGCCAGGATACCTTGTGAGCTTTCGGTCTCGCCCAGCGAGTTGCATCAAACTTTTTGCAACAACTTCTGTCTCCACCCCGCGGCTTTTGAGGTCCACCAGGAGTGCCTTTCCCCGCTCGCTTAAGTTTTCCCCAACCAGGACGAACCGGAAAGGCCAACCTGCCGAGAGGGCTTCTTCCAACAAGCGCACGCCTTCAGCCACGAATGCGCCAGCCTCGCGGCGTTCTTTCGGTCGCCCGAGCAGGCTCGCGCACCAATTGCATTTTGGTGTTATGCGTGGAAGTGATCATGCCAGGCTTTTTGGAAGGCCGACAGGCTGAGGCTGTCGTACAACACCAGCCGTACGGTTTTGATACCCGAATTGATCTTCGCTTCGAAATATATCCGGATAGCCTTTAAGATAATATCGGCGGCATGTTCTTTCGGAAAACCGAAGATCCCGGTGGAGATTGCCGGAAGGGAAATGGAATTAACCCCCAGCTCGTCTGCCACGCGCAAGGATCCCCTCACCGCTGCCATCTAGTTGGGCATCTGCATTTCCACCCGCGCCTGTATCACTAGCACCTCTCCAAACCGGTCCCACCGCATGGATCACATAACGGCAGGGCAGTTTCCCGCCTGTTGTCCACGCTGGTTCGGCGTAGCTGACCGGACCGTGCTTTCGCACCCAGGCATCTGATTCGGTTTGTATTTCTGGACCACCCTGTCTGGAAATGGCTCCTGCCACTCCCGCGCCGTGGCTGAGATTTTCATTGGCAGCGTTGACGATAGCATCGCTTGTTTCAGCAGTGATATCGCCATGTACCAATTGGAGGGTTGTTCCGGAGGAAATGGTGGTTGAGATTAGCAGGTCGTTCACCAGAATATTTTACCCCCATTAAACATTGTAGGGGCGACCGGTCGGTCGCCCCTACAGGTTTCTTATTATTGGCTGGCTTGTTTGACCACTGCCGCGAAAGCCTGTGGGTCTCGCACAGCCAGGTCGGCTAGCATCTTCCGGTTGAGGTTAATGCTCGCCTTTTTCAGGGTTGACACCAGGCGGCTGTAGGTTGTGCCGTTCAGCCGGGCGGCGGCATTGATGCGGGCGATCCACAATTTACGCAGGTCGCGCCGGCGCACGCGGCGATCGCGCGAAGAATACCACATGCTCTTCAGCATCGCCTCGTTTGCCCGCCGGAACAGCAGGTGCCTGCTCATGCGCTGTCCCTTGGTGTAATGTCAATACTCTCTTGTGACGCAGGTGACCTTGCGGTCCGCCTTTTACACGTGACATTCTTTACCTCCTGCGTACCCCCGGGCGCCGGTGCAGGTTTTTGCCTGCTCTCCAGTTGCATGCACCCGGTAGTCGCAATCTAAAATGGATAAGTTACAGGAAACTCCAGGATACCCGAGGGTATTACGGTTTCATGTGTGGCGCCAGGCGCCGGATGCGCTTAATGTAGCTTTTCCCTTGGACGGCAACCATTTCACCGAACAAAGCCTTCACCCGCGCCGATCTCTTCCGACGCAGGTGGGCTTTGCCGCCCTTGGTGCGCACGATCTTGCCAGACCCGGTAACGCCAAACCGTTTGGATGTGGCTTTATGGGTCTTCAGCTTGTACTTTCCTTCTTTCTGCTTGCGCGGCACAGCTCTTACTCCTTTACACAAGATTCCGCAGGATGTTACTCCTGCGGTTGCTCGATTTTTTCCGGTTGCTTTGGTTTCTCGTCAGCGTCTTCCGAGCCCTTCTTCTTTGGACCGCCTTTGGCGGGCACGAGCATCATGGACATTGCCCGACCTTCGATGGCAGGGGCTTGTTCCACTGTGCCCACGTCAGCGAGTTCCAGGGCAATTTCTCTCAAGTCTTCGAGTGCAATTTCCGGGTACGTGATTTCGCGGCCGCGGAAGCGGATGGTCACACGCACTTTCATGTTGTGTTCCAGCCAGCGGCGGGCATCATCCACCTTGAAATCCCGGTGGTGGTCGGTCGTCTTGGGGCGCAGGCGGATTTCCTTGATCTCTACCTTGGTTTGTGCCTTGCGCGCTTCTCGGTCTTTCTTTTCACGCTCGTACAGGAATTTGCCAAAATCCATGATGCGGCACACGGGCGGGACGGAGTTGGGAGCCACCTCTACCAGGTCGAGGTCCGCTTCATGGGCCATCCGCAGTGCTTCGCGGGTGCTGACCACCCCTGCGTTTTCACCTGCTGCATCGATCAGGCGTACTTCGGGAACTCTTATGGTTTCATTAACTCGAAATTCGTTGGCGCTGATACTGCTCTCCTTGCAAATAACGGAAGTCCAGCCCGGAGGCTGGTTTAAGCGGGCTGATAATACCATGAAGTCGACCGAATCGTCAATAAAATTATCCCGAGAGGAGATTCCCAACCTTTTCGAGTATCATCGGATATATATAATGCGAGGTCATTAAATTGATCCGGGAGACGTGCAGATAAGTTGGTTTGTCTTTCGGATGGTTTATTAATTGTAATGAAGATTACTGGTAAGATACGTATGGTATTCGCTGGAAAAAATATTGTAAGGATTTTCAATGAAAAGCGATGTTCGCAAAAATCTGTCAGGATTATTGGTCTCCCTGGCGTTATTGGGGATTTCGGGCTGTACTGCCTCAACGACCACTGCAAGACCAACTGCCATGACCATCGTTTCTAAGACGGATGTAGCGCAACTTAGCAAGGGTCTTTCACTGACCGAAAAAACGATTAGTGAGACGAGTTCATCACCTCCCTACACACTTAAAGCCCTCGTCCCTTTCTTGGCTGGCAGCCAGGATCCCAGGGTTTTAACCTTTAATGAAGAAACAGCAGCATTGGTCCAGCTTGAAATCGATGGATTTAAACAGAGCATGTCCAATGCGCCAATTCCTACCGGTCGCGAATGGCAGTTCTTTCGATCTTCAATACAGCCTTTCATCGCCAGGGGGTGACATCCTCAGTATAAAATTTGTAATCGACACATATTTTAATGGCGCTGCTCATCCAGGGCAGGTCAGTAAAACATTCACTTATGACCTGGAAATCGGTCAGCAAATCAACCTGGATCAGTTGTTCTTACCGGGAACGGATTATTTACAGGTACTTGCAAATTATTGCCGGGCTGATCTCGTGGGGAGAAATATCGGATTTGATGCCTCTCAAACAGGTGCAGACCCAGTGCCAGATAATTACCGGAACTGGAATATTTCACCGGATGGACTTGTCATTACCTTTGATACTTATCAGGTCGCAGCCGGTGCCGCGGGTCCGCAGATCGTCACCATCCCGTATACAGATTTACAGGCGATCATTGATCCGAATGGACCACTCGCTAACTTCATCCAATAAATGTTATAAACTTAAGGGGTAATGGCCTTGCGATCAGACTCATAAAGGCTGCCAGGAAACATATTCCTGGCAGCCTTTATGATATGCTCTTCTCTTGCCAATTCGAGTCTCTATAATTCACCGGAGCGTTTTGTTATCCGATCCTTGGCGCGCACGATGAACTCAGCCAGCGGGATATTGTCCGCCCGGGAACCGTCCCGCACCCGCAGGGAGACCTGTCCTGCTTTCGTCTCGTTCTCGCCCACCACCAGCATGTAAGGCACTTTCATCAATTGGGCGGAGCGGATTTTTGCGTTCATGCGCTGGGCGCTGACATCCGCGCTGGCGCGGATACCCTGGTCGCGCAGCTGGCTGTACGATGCTCTCCGCGTATTCGTTTTGCGGGTCGGTGATCGGGATCACCCGCACCTGCTCGGGTGACAGCCAGACCGGGAAATTACCGGCGTAGTGTTCGAGCAGGAACCCGATGAAGCGCTCATGCGTGCCAAGCGGGGCCCGATGGATGCACAAGGGTGTTTCTTCAACCCCGTCTTTATTGGTGAAGACCAGGTTGAACCGTCCCGGTTGTGCAAAGTCCACCTGGTTGGTTGCCAGGGAGAACTCTTTCCCGATTACACTCCAGACTTGTCCGTCAATTTTGGGGCCATAGAAGGCGGCTTCGTTGGCAGCCTCCACGAACGGTATGCCGCCATTGGTCATGGCGCGCCGCACCATTTCTTCCGTCTTCACCCACAGGCGCTCGTTATCCACGTATTTCTTGCCCAGGCCTTCCTTGCTGTGCAGCGAAAGGCGCATGACGTATTTCGTGATCCCGAACAGGTCGAGATATTTCTTGTACATGTCCATGACCCCCATGAACTCCTGCTCGAACTGGTCTTCTGTCACGTACATGTGGGCATCGTTCATCTGCATTGACCTGACCCGCATCAGCCCAAATAGTTCTCCCGATTTCTCGTAGCGGTAGCATGTCCCATACTCTGCCAGGCGCAGGGGCAGGTCGCGGTAGGAGCGTGGTTTGGAAGCGATAGATCTTGTGGTGCATCGGGCAGTTCATCGGTTTGACGTAATATTTGACGCCCTCGATTTCCATGGGCGGATACATGGACTCGGCATAGTAGGGCAGGTGACCGGAATGCAGGAACAGGTCCTCCTTTGCCAGGTGCGGTGTCTTCACCCGCAGGTAGCCCGCTTTTTCCTCCATCTCTTTCGCCAGCCGTTCCAGTTCTTCGATGATGACACCGCCGCGCGGCAGCCACAGCGGCAGCCCGGGACCTACCTCCTCATCGTAGGTGAAGATTTCGAGTTCCTTGCCAAGCTTGCGGTGGTCACGCGCCTTGGCTTCTTCCAGCATCTTGAGATAGTTCTTGAGCTCGTCTGGCGTGCGCCAGGCGGTCCCATAGATGCGCGTCAGCATTTTATTATGCTCGTCGCCGCGCCAGTAGGCCCCGGCGATGGACATTAATTTGATCGCGGCCGGGTTGATCTGCCTGGTCGTTTCGACGTGCGGGCCGCGGCACAGGTCCGTGAAGGTATCACTCTGGTAGATGGAAATCTCCACCTTTTCAGCCAGGGGGTTGCCATACTCGTCCAGCCCGCCTTTTTCGAGCCCGTCGATTAATTCCAGCTTATAAGGTTGGTCCTTGAAAATCTTACGGGCTTCTTCGGCTGAAACGACCTTTTTAACGAATGGGTGCCCGCCCGCGATGATCTGGCGCATGCGCTTTTCGATCTTTTCCAGGTCTTCGAGCAGCAGCGGCTGCGGCAGGTCAAAATCATAATAGAAACCGTTTTCGATTGGCGGACCGATGGTGTATTTGGTCTCCGGGTAGAATTCCAGCACCGCCTGCGCCATTACGTGCGCGGCCGAGTGGCGGATGCGATAAAGTTGTGAGTCTTCGTAGCGTTCTTCGGGTTGGTTTGACATGCTTTCTCCTTTTCTGCTTCACCGCTGAGTACGTTTGGAGCACCAGGAACGATTTACTCGTTGCCTTCTGCGAACTCTGTGGTGAGATAAAAAAACTCTCGCCCGTATTCGGGGCGAGAGCGCTTGCACGCTTACGCGGTTCCACCCGATCTTGCCCTGGTCAGTGCGGTAATAAATCATTCCGGCGCATGGCATCTCGTGGGGCTGCTAACGGAGCCTGCCGCTCACCTTAATTGGAATGCAGTCGTTCTGGCTGCTTTCTCCGTTCAGGTTTTCGCTCGCGGGTGGTTTTCTGCGGTGCTTGCCGGAGAAGGCTCTCAGTTTTGTCTTCTCTCCCTGTCGGCTTGCTGACCGCGTACTCGTCCCGGTCAATGCGTTTTAATCATGATTGGTCGTTGACTACTGACCTGGTGGGCGGAATAGGGCTCGAACCTACGACCTCTGCTATGTCAAAGCAGTGCTCTAACCAACTGAGCTACCCGCCCAATTGCGAGTGCATATTATAACGAGGCTGCCTGAAATTGGCAAGCTGTTTGTTGACAATCGCCTTTTTTTACGCTAAACTATACGAAGTAATTGTGCTTTCTTTCTTTTTAGGAAGGAGATTCTCATGTCCGAATCCTCCACGGCCCATCTGTCTGTCCAGACCAGCCTCATCCCTGCCATCAATGCCTGGGAGTTTTACCTCAACGACCAGGGTCGTTCCCCCAACACGGTCAAAGCATTCCTGTCCGATGTCCGTCTCCTGTCCCAGGTCCTGCCCCCCGACCGGACGGTGGGCGATATTACCACCAATGACCTGAATGATTACCTGCACTGGCTGGAACATGATCGCGGTGTGCCCTGCTCGCCAAAAACCCTCGCCCGGCGCGTCACTGCCCTGAAATCCTTCTTCCGCTGGCTCCAGCGGGGCGGTGCTATCCTGGTGGACCCGGCCGAGAAGGTGGTCCAGCACTCCGTGCTCAGTCCTCTCCCCGAAGTCCTGACCGAGGCGGAAATCGAAGCAGTCCTGCTGGCTGCCGATCGCTCCCGCCGGGCTTCCCGCCCCGATGCCCGCCCGTATACCCTGCTGGCATTGCTGCTTGCCACCGGTATCAAGAAGTCCGAATGCCTGGGCATCCACCTCAACCACATTGATCTGCTGACTCCCGGCGAGCCCTATGTTTTTATCCGCTATGCCAGCCCGGCGAATAGGTACAAGGAACGCAAGCTGACCCTGCCCGAAGACTGGATACCCGCCTACGAAGAATACCTCGTCCAGTACAACCCGGTGGACCGTTTGCTCCCCTGGTCGCCGCGCCGCCTCGAATACCTGCTCGAAGATATTGGCGAGGCCGCCGGTTTACGCAAGCACCTGTCCTTTGACATGTGCCGTTGGACCTGCGCCTTGCAGGATTATCTGAATAATGTCGACCCGGAAAAGATCCGCCAGAAACTGGGCATCTCGAAGATCCAGTGGCGGGAAATTAATTTGAAGCTGCGTCAATTGGCGGGAAAGATCGAATAAATATTTCCATGTGTCATTGACAGCCGCACTTTGGTGAAGCAATCCTCCCTTATTACGATCCATTTTCCAGTGACGACGCTCAGCGCCGTCACTTATTTTTTCTTTACCCAGTTTTCAAAAGTTAACTTCAATCACCCGTTTCGTTTTCTCGCTGATCCGGAATGGGTGCGCCAGTCGGTATCCCGGCACCCAAACAATATCATCCCCCGCGACAAACCAGCGGCCATCCGAGCGCGTGCCCGCCTGGGGATTTTTACGTTGATATAAAACTCCCTCATCTTCATTGTTTGCCTGTTCATCCCGAGCGGCGAAAATACATCTCCTGCCCGCCGGGCGCGGACCGTGAATCTGTCTCCCGTTAAGTCCGCATCCACCCAGGCTGTGAACGGATCCTCATTTTCATAGGCTTCGGTCCTGGCTGTCTCCGCCTCCACTTCCTCCGCGGACAGGATGAAATGACTCATTGAGTCGCACCTGCCCATTGACTGGCAGGTCAATGAATTTTATCGATCAACGGCCACTGAGCCGACGGCAGGTCTGCCTCCAGGGCTGCGAGATAGATTGCCTCACCCTCCCGGTACAGTGTCAGGCCTCCGCTCAAGTCCACTTGGCGCGGTACCAGGTCAGGCGGCAGGGATTTTGTTTTTATGTCCATGAAATCGGCCGCCCGTTCCAGGGTTTCGAAATCCAGGTTGCGCATGCCGGGACGCAGATCTTCCATTGCCCTGCGGAAAATGTTGCGCCTCAGTCCGCTCGGGAGCATTTCCATTCCGGTTCCCAGGAACATGATATGGTCGGGTTCTTCCTTTAAAACAACCTTTGGCCAGGCGGCATCGACCGCCTCGTTCACAGCTTCATAATCCCCGCCCAGCGCCTCGGCTGTACGCAGCAGTGTTTGTTTAAATCGCGGGTTGTATTTCTCGAGTTCGGGGATCAGGCTGTGGCGCAGCCGGTTGCGGAAATAAGATTTCGTCGCTGTTGGATGGGTCGTAAACAGGCTGGAGTTCATGTTCCCGGCAATAAGCTTCCGTTTCGTTTCTCCACAGGTGCAGGATGGGACGCACCAATGGGATTTCCGGATCGAACTCCCTCAGGATTGTGCGTCGCTGCCATCCCTTTTAATCCCGGCAGTCCCGCCCCGCGCAGGAAGTGCATCAGGACGGTCTCCACCTGGTCGTCCGCGGTGTGACCCACCGCCACAGCATCGGCTCCTTCTAAGCGGGCTTGTTTGAACAGGAATCGGTACCTTAGGATGCGTGCGGCTTCTTCCAGCGAAAGTTTTTGTTCTTCCGCATAATTGCGCACGTCCGCGGCTTCACTCACAAAGCGCAGTTGCATCTTTTCTGCCACGTGTGCTTAACAAACTCGGCTTCCTGATTTGCTTCGGGGCGCAGTTGGTGGTTGAAATGTGCCACGATGATTTTCAAGCTGGGGATCTGTCGTGCCAGGTCCAGCAGGCACAGGCTGTCCGGTCCTCCCGAGACTCCGATGACGACCTTGCCCATTTGCTCCAAATGGAATGTGCGTAAATGGTTCTTTCATCATTCCTCAGGGAGTTCAACTACGTACTCGGTTTTTTTGCCCTGCCAGATACCTGCCAGCAGGTGATACAGGGCAAATAGTTCGAGAGCAAATGGCAGGTAGCCGCCGTAGCCCAGCAGCGGCATTTCAAAGATATGCAACCAGTTCCCCCATGGCACGTGGTAGACCCATTTCGGGAATGAGAGGTAATTCCACATCTCCCAGAAGAAAGCGGTCAGAAGCACTCCCAGCCACAGCGCAATGACCGGTTGCCAGTTACCGCTCTTTGTCCATTCCACCAGTGTCCGGTGACCCAGCCAGATGTTGATCGGCTCGAGCAGGAAATATAGCGAGAACCAGATGAATGGGAAGAATATTCCCGGCCAGGCGATCATCAGCGCCAGCATTGCCCACCCGGTCGCAGAAAAATCCAACGGTGATGGCTCTTGTCGGACGGATGATCGGACCCTTCAGCTTGTTTGGTAGAAAACTCCGCATCAGTTCGGCGCTGCCAAAAACTGCCGGGATCACGGTTGTGAAATTTAGGGTCGCCCAGAACCAGAATTGGAGCGTCGAGAATGATTCAGCGCCAATATATTGCCAGTTTTGCAAGTCGCCAGTTGGCAAGCTCGAACAGCCACCATACCGGCGCTGAGGCAATGAACAAACCAACATATTTCCTTCTGTTTCTAGTAATAAAGCGATGTGCCCGTACGCCAAAAGACCAGGGCATCCACCGTCAGGCAGTAGCCCACCCACAGGGGAAAAAATGCCCATTGCGTCCGCAAGCCGGTCAAGGACCAGTTAAGCGTCCAGAAGACGATTACCAGTCCCGCTCCGATCCAGCCGTGCACCGGGAATCTTTTCACCCGCGTTACCATTTTCCAATTAAACCACAATCTTCCCTGCATCTCTGAATTTAAAGCGATCACCAGGCAGGACGCCTGGTGATCTAAGGGGGAGGGGACACCACCGAACTTGGTCAGCATGGGGGGGACATGTTGATCGTCGATGGTAAGATACCTGAATTACCAGTAAAAGGAGAACAGGTATCTTGTTGATATATTACACCGAATTAGTCTTAATTGCATTAAAAAAAGATTAGAGCTTCCCAGTTTATCTCCCCCGCTTCTCGAAAAAGGTCAGCCATTCCTCCACCTCCTCGGGACTTAACCCCGTTTCACCCTTGGTTTTCGCAGGTCTCTTCGCTTGTACGACCGACATCTCCCGGGCAAACTCTTCCGCCGACATTGCTCTCGCTTGGGCAGCTCCTGCAGCTCTTTGGACGCGTCCGTCGGAACTTACCACGGTCCAGTTTTTGCCGCTTCTCTTAAGCTGGATCAGTCGGTTTTCAATGGCAGCATCTGCGCTGGAACCCTCGCGAACGAAGTGTGCCGTCACCATGCCTGCCTTGCGCGTGGAGACCTGTCCTGGTGGAGCCCCGTCAAAATAGACTTCCAGCTGGGCGCGCTTCAAACGGCGAATATTCCTGCAGTCGAACCACCAGGTCCATTTCGTCGTCGATCGAGTCCAGGCGCAAGCCCAGTTTGGGGATCAGGTTATGACCGTCTATGAGATAAGGCAAGGGAACCATCCGATCTTTAGATCGCATGATTTTATCATCTCATCTGTATTAAAGCACCAACAGGACAGCACTCGGGATGCCGTCCTGTTGGTTCATGGATGGGCCGTGAGACCTCCTTTCTCAATCAGCGGGGGCCGCTAACGGCACTGCTCCGGTATTTTTTCGCCAGAAGAATTTCCAATAAAGGTACACGGCGATGGAGTACGTCGCCAGGATTCCTCCGTACACGGGTCCGAATCCGTAATTGACCTGCATCCAGCCGCTGACCGAGGGGCTGAACGCCCGTCCGAAGTTGTTCGACATATTCACCAGGCTGGCAACCGTCGCCCGCGACTCGGGCTCGGTATTTTCCATCACGAAGGTTTGGTAGACCGGGCCGCTCATGTTCATCAGCGCGATCCGGATGTAATACGCAAAACCGCTCAGCCAGAACCACGGGGCAAAGCCCAGCAGCGCCAGGAAGGGGATCGAAAGCCCCTGGGAGATCACCACCACCGGGATCTTGCCGAGCTGGTCTGCCAGCACCGGGGCGATTAACAATCCAATCCCCATCGCCAGCGCCCCCCATGCCAGCAGGTTTCCGATCACCGGGTCGGACTGGTGATACGTCACCCGGAAGAAGATATTCATGAATGGCATGAGCAGTCCCGCGCCGAAGGACGTCACCAGGATGGGCAGGATTAATTTGCCCAGCATGGCCGGTTTTTTGGCTGCATAGGTGAAGGGTGCAAAAAGCGCCCGTTGCGATTTTTCCAGGTGCTGCATTTTCATGAAGAAATACGGGATCAGTCCAAGGGTCGAGAGGGCTGCCACGATCGCCAGGGCTCCTGCGTAGGCTGCGCTGCTGGTCGGCGAAATCCCCTGTCGGGTTCCCAGCCAGGTGGGCAGGCTGCCGCCGATCGAGTTGCCCACGAAGGAGGCCGTCATCTGCGCTCCGGATCCCAGGCTGAACAGGTAAGTGCGCTCCTGTTCGCCGCTGTTTTCCAGCAGGAACGGCGACATGGTTACTGCAGAAAGGCTTTGCGCTGCTCCCATCAGGGCTGCCATTCCAAATAGGATTTCCTTTGCCGGCCATACCACCATTCCGGCGATCGCCAGGGAAACCGCCGCGCCGCTGATGATTAACGATTTCTTGCGTCCCAAAATGTCGGCGACATACCCCATGGGGATCGCCAGCACCAGGGCAGTGGTGCTGTTGATGGATGCCAGTTGACCGGCGATGTTGACATCCATGTTCAGGCTGATCACGTAAAAGTTGAACAGCAATGAGTACACACCCAGCGCCGCGCCGGTCAGGATGGCACTTACCAGGTAAAGTCGTGCATTGGGGGAGAACTGTTTGATTCTCGTCCAGTAGGTTTCTAAAATGTTCGCCATTCAATCCTGATTAATAATAAATTTTTTTACCGATTTAAAAATGACATCCAGGGTTTCCGAACGGACCGTGTAGCGCTTCTCGCCTGTTTCGCTGACCCGTATTGCCACCAGTTCCGCCAGGCGCAGCCCCTGCAAATGATGCAGCACCGTCGGCGGGCGCAGCCGCAGCTTGCGTGACAGCTCGGTCGGGGTCAGGGGTTCCCCGGTCAGGTATTGCAGGATCCGCAATCGGGTCGGGTCAGCCAGGCTCTTGAGGGCGTTGATCAGTTTATCGGGCGTCTCCGCTCCCGGGGCAATGCTCTGGAAATCGGGACGGCAGCCGAAAACGATCTGCATCACTCCTTCTGCCGGGGTTGTGTGAAAAACGAATGGGGTGGACCAGTACGAAGGCACCAGGATGATTTCCTTCGCTGTTTTCACGTCCTCGAATCGAACCCCGCGTGACAGTTTTTCAACCAGCGCGGGCAGCTTTACCTTTTTCGACAATTCCTGGGCATTTTCCAACCCGGCTTTTAGTGCAGGCAGGATGCGTGTCTCTTCATCTGTAAAAAAGGCCTGGTAATATTCCTGCAGGCTGTTCATCAGTAATTCACTGGATTTGTCCGGGTCTACCCAGATTTTGAGCAGCTGCTCCAATTCCGCAGGTTTGAGTTTTACGTTTCGGTTCAGAATGGTGCTGCCGAGAAGTTCCTTTTCTTTTGAATTGACCGCTCGTCGAGTGGCAATATGGTCCAGGGTTTCCTTGGCTTCGCCGGGCAGGGTGGAGGGCAGGGTCAGGGTGCGCAGCCGGACGCTCGCAGGCAAGTCCTGCCGCGTTTCGCAATATGGATTGGGCATCCTTCGCCCCTGGCAGGCTGCTGACCCAGTCCAGCGGCACGGACGCGAACGAAAAGACCTTTTCCAGGAATTCCCGGTGGGGAACTGCCAGGCGTTGCCGTACTCCTGCCGTCCAGCTCGGACGCAGGCCGAACTCCCCTGCGCTGTGCAGTGCCAGCAGGCTGATGAAAAAATCGTAGGCGGTTCCTGAGATCCAGCGGATGGTGGTCATATTCCCGAGTACATTAGATTATTATCTAATATGTTAGATAATAATCTAATTCCTATTACCAGTCAAGTTTTTTTATTTGGGGGTTTGGGGGGAAGGCAGGCGGTTTCACCGCCTGCCTTCCCCCCAAAGAATAAATTTAGCCGATCGCTTTGCCCCTTTCCGATTGGGGAGGGGCAGGAGTAGCGGGATCCAATTTTGTTTCAACTACTTGTTTCCTTCATAATTCGGAATTGGTTTTTTTCTTCCCCATGGACGTACAAAAAAACAGGGATTGCGAGCGAAGCTCGCAATCCCTGTTTTTTTGACTTTCTCCCCTCCCCCTTGGGGGAGGGGCAGGGGGTGGGGGAGTATATTTTTCATCCGAATATTTTTGCCCTCTCGCACGTATAATATATGGGGTTTCTATCGCAGTATATTTCTTTATTCATCCCCCAAAAAAGTATTTAGCTTTATTCTGGAGGCCATATGTCCGACCTTGCCTTGATCGAAACCCGCAATCTCGTGAAACGCTATGGCGACAAATTAGCCGTGGACAATGTCAGCCTGCAGGTCCAGGGCGGCGAAGTGTTCGGATTCCTCGGTCCGAATGGCGCCGGCAAGACCACCACCATCAAAATGATCGTTGGCTTGCTCCAGCCCACTTCTGGCACCGTCCATGTTGCCGGGGTCGACGTCCAGGCGCAGCCTCTGCTCGCCAAGGCTTCCTGCGGCTATGTTCCCGATACGCCCAACCTTTACGCCAAGTTGACCGGGCGCGAACTCCTTCGCTTCGTCGGCGACCTTTACGACCTCGACCGCAGGCAGGTGGCTCAGCGCACCGAAGAGCTGCTGCGTGTCCTCGACCTGACCGCTGCCGCCGACGATACCGTCGACTCCTACAGCCATGGCATGCAGCAGAAAGCCTCCCTGGCTTCCGCCCTCATGCACGACCCCAAAGTTTTGGTGCTCGATGAACCCACCGTGGGTCTCGACCCAAAATCGGCTCGTTTGATCAAAGACCTCCTGCGCCAGATGGCTGACCGTGGCGCGGCGGTTTTCCTTTCCACTCACATTCTCGAAATCGCCGAGCGCATGTGCGACCGCATCGGCATCATCAACAAGGGTCAATTGGTCGCCGTGGGCACCATGACTGAGCTCCGTTCCCTTGGCAAGGCTGGCGAGGTCAGCCTGGAAGATATCTTCCTCTCCCTCACCGGCGGTGCCGAGGAGGCTGAGATCGCCGAGATTTTGAAATGAGTACGCTTGCCGCTCCTCGCTCCGCTCGCTTCCTGCCGGCGGTCTGGAAACTCATCCGCCTGCGCCTGCTGATCAGTTTCAATGGTTTCAAACACGCCAAGCTGATCCGCAAGATACTCACCTGTGTTGCCATCCTTGGGCTGTTGGCTTTTGCCGGGATGATCTTGTTCTTGAGTTGGATCCTGCTTGATTTCCTTCACTCCCCCGAGCTGACGAAATACGTGGGGACCGACGTGACTCCCTTCCTGCAGGCGGTGCCGGTTCTGATTTTCACCGGGTTGTTTCTTGGCATTCTTTTGAGCAGTTTTGGTGTGCTCCTGCAGGCCCTGTATCTTTCCGGTGATATGGACTTCCTGCTGAGTTCCCCGGTGCCCATCCGGGCTGTTTTCGTCTCCAAGCTTCTCCAGGCGATCTTGCCCAACTTTGGACTGATCGCCCTGTTCGGTCTGCCCGTGCTCTATGGTCTGGGTCTCGCCGGGCACTATTCCATTCTCTATTTTCCACTCGTCGTACTGATCATGGTCGCCCTGGCTCTTGCCGCTGCCGGTCTCTCGGCTCTGCTGGTCATGTTGGTGGCGCGCATCTTCCCTGCCCGCCGCGCTGCTGAGATTCTGGGCTTTGTTGGCGCTATGCTGGCGTTCACCTGTTCGCAGGCTGGCAATATTTATAACTCTTTCGGGCATTCCACCAACGTCTCCGGCGCCCAGGTCAGTAATATGTTTTCCCTGTTGATGCGCTTCAACACACCCTGGCTGCCCCTCAACTGGGCTGGTCAGGGGCTGGTCGCCTTGGGTGAAGGTCGTTGGTTGACCGGACTCCTGCTGGTCGCGCTTACCCTGGGGCTGTCAGCTGGTTTGTTCATGTTCGCCTTGGGCACTGCCGAACGCTTGTATTATTCCGGCTGGGCTGGCATGCAGGTTGTCGCCCGCAAAAAAAAGAAGATCCGCTCGGTCCGTCCGGCATCCTTGGACTCTGCTTCCCTTCCAGCCGCAGCCGTAGTGGCAGGGGTCCCTGCCTTGGGCCTTGGACGCATTCTCCCGGTTCCGATCCGCGCCATCATCTGGAAGGATTTTTTGTTGCTCCGCCGCGACCTGCGCAACCTGTCAGGCTTGATCTCTCCCCTCATCTTTGGTGTCGTTTATTCTTTCATGATCTTTAACATTGGCAGCCAGCCGCCAGCCGGGCAGGGTGCCGCACCGGGCTGGTTCCTGAATTCCCTTGGCACCCTGCTCACCTACGGCAACGTCGGCATGTCGCTGTTCGTTGGCTGGATGTTGATGGCGCGCCTTTCCGGGATGGCTTTTTCGTCAGAAGGAAAATATTATTGGGTTCTGAAAGCCGCCCCGCTTCGCTCCGCTTATTTGCTGATCGCCAAGTTCCTGGTGGCGTATCTGCCCACCCTCGCCCTCGGCTTGCTTTTCCTGGTCGGGATTTCCATTCTTCAGAAGATTCCCCTCCCCGGCTTTTTGTACAGCTTGCTTGTAGTAACCATGTGCCTGGCGGGCATGAACGGCATCCTGCTGTCATTTGGGGTGCTGGGAGCCAATTTCAAGTGGGAAGACCCGCGCAAAATGTCCGCCGGCGGACTGGGCTGTCTTGGGCAGTTCCTGACCATGCTCTACCTGCCGCTCGCCTTTGGGCTGTTCATCGGTCCTCTCTGGCTCGCCACGGCTTTCAACCTCCCCCAGTTTTATGGCTATCTGGCGGGAGCCATCCTTGGCACCCTCGTTACAGCCGCCTGCGCCTTCCTTCCGCCCTGGTTGGTTCGGGAAAAAGTGGCACGCCTGGCGGAATCATGAGGTTGCACTCTTAATTTCAGCTTTTTAATGTTGTCTCGATCTCTCCGGTATAGATCCTTAAGTGGGGGTGCGTGCCTCGCCCTTTTCTTCAAAAAACCTTCGCTCCCGGCGGCGTCCTCGCCGCCGGTCATCATGTAGTATCGACTTTGCGATATCACCCCGAAACCCGCAGGGCGAACGGGGAGCTAATTATCCCCGTTCGCTTGTCCCCCGTATTTTGGGGGATAGGGGGTATTATCCCCGTTTTTTGGAGACCCTCCAGGATCAGTCGGTTTTACTAGTTCCCAGCAGCGAAAACGGTTTTAAAAGGCGGGAACAAATCCATCTGCAATTCGTTATAATCTCAAGGATGGATCGCTTCCTCGAGGCAGCCGTGTTCAAGAAATTTCTTCTCATTTTTCTCGCCTTCGTTCTCGCCGCCTGTGCCGGGACCCCTCCACCGGTTCCCACCCCCGCGCCGGAACAGATTGATGCTGAACAGCAGGCCGTTTATGCCGCCCTCCTCCATGGCCTTTATTCCTCATCGAATTTCGTCATTATGGACACCTCTGCCACCAGCCCGGGCGGAGTGGGGGATACCGCCTCTATTCTTGTCAATATCCTCCAAAACATGCACGGGGTTGATCCGCTCACCGTGGATGATTTCCGGGCGCGCAACGACGCCTCCTATCCTGTCAGCCCGCGCATGGACCTCGGCGTCGCCTATGTCCTCCTCACCCGTGACCAGATGACGCAGCTTTTCAATCAGAATCAGGACGGCTGGCAGCTGTTCTACGAACAGTACCCGGGCACTCCGGGCATCACCACCCTTTCACGCGTCGGCTTCAATGCTGCCTTTGACCAGGCGCTGGTTTATGTCGGCACTATGAGCCACTGGCTGGCTGGCGCCGGCTATTTTGTCCTGCTCAAAAAGGTGAACGGAACCTGGGGGATCGACCAGCAGGTCATGTCCTGGATTTCATAATCGGGTACAATAACCCGCGTGTCCGGTCTGAAATCCCCCTTCTTTTGGTTCATCTTGGCTGTCCTGACCACCGCTGGGTTGACCGCTCTCGGTCCCCAGGAAACATCCCTCGGTTCGAACGTGCGCATCGTTTACCTCCATGGCGCTTGGGTGCTGACCGCCGAAGCAGCCCTTGGGCTATCCGCGCTGGTTGGGCTGCTGGGCATTTTAGCTCGCAGCGACCGGCTGCATCAATGGTCTTCCGCCCTCGGTCGTACCGGCCTCTTTTTCTGGGTGGTCGATCTGCCGCTTTCGGTCTGGGCCATGGAAGCCAATTGGAACGGCCTGTTTTTAAGTGAACCGCGTTTCCGCCTGGCTGTCATCTTTGCCATTACCGGTGTCCTGCTCCAGGTCGGCTTGACCCTGCTTGCCAAACCAGCCTTCACCTCCCTTTTTAATGTCTTATTCTTCGTCGCCTTGTGGATCAGCTTGAAAGAAGCCGGGTACGTTTTGCATCCCCCGCCCTCCCCGATCTTTGGCTCCGGGATTTTATCGCTGGAGTTGTATTTCATTGGGCTCATCCTCCTTTCGACGATTGCCGCCTGGTTCCTTACCCGCTGGTGGCTCTCCCGGTGACGCCGAATTCCCTGCCTCCATTGAATATCGAACCTGCATTGAATCCATCTGTAACGGAACCCGCCCCCTCCCGTCCTGAAACCAGCGCTGCCTTGCAGGTCGCTGCCTTCACAGCCACCCGCACCGTTTTCAATACCCTGCATCGCATGGTCTACCCTTTCCTGGCAGTCCTGGCCCGCGGCGTGGGTGTCGACCTGATCACCATGTCCTACGCCCTCACCGCTCGCAGCCTGGTCGGCGCGGTCGGCCCGTTTGCCGCTGCATTTGCCGACCGCCGCGGACGCAAGTTTGGTATGCTCCTTGGCATGGCGCTGTTTACGGTCGGGAGCGCGGTAGTGGTCTTTTGGCCCGTCTTCCCGGCTCTGGTCATTTCCATCATTCTTTCCACGCTCGGCAAATATATTTTTGACCCTTTCATGCAGGCTTATCTTGGCGACCGCGTCCCCTACTCCCGCCGCGGTCGGACCATTGCCGTCACCGAGTTCGGCTGGTCGCTTGCCTTTATCCTCGGGATCCCGCTTGTTGGTTTTCTCATCGCCCGCAGCGGTTGGATGGCTCCCTTCCCGCTCATGGCGGTCCTGGGTGTGCTCATTTATGTCGGCCTATCCTGGATGCTGCCAAAGGACAAGCAGCCTGCTGCCGGTAACCCCACCTTTTCCGCGAATTTCCGCACCGTCCTCACCTTTGCCCCTGCCCTCGCAGGACTGGCGGTTGGATTGTTTGCCAGCACTGCCAACGAGGTGGTCAATCTCATCTTCGGAGTTTGGCTGGAGGAACTCGTTTGGTCTTCAGATCGCTGCATTGGGCGCCGCTTCTGCAGTGATCGGGCTCTCCGAACTTTGTGGGGAGGGGTTGGTCGCTGCTTTCGTCGACCGCTTGGGCAAACCGCGTGCCATCGGCCTGGGGTTGGCTGCGAACTGCCTGGCTGCCGTAGCCTTGTATTTCCTGGGGCGCACTGAGACCGGTGCCCTGGTGGGTCTTTTCTTTTTTTACATTTCCTTCGAGTTCACCCTGGTCAGTGTCATCCCCATGATGACCGAAGTCCTCCCCTCCGCCCGCGCCACCCTGATGGCGTTCAACATCGCTTCCCTTTCCCTCGGTCGTGCCCTTGGCGACTTGTTGGCTCCTCGTCTATACTTGTGGGGCTTCTGGTCAGTCGTGCTGGGTGCTGTTGTTTTCAATCTTCTCGCCTTGCTCGCCCTGCGCAAGGTCAAAACCGCCTGAGTTTCACCGGTTCTTCGAAAATTCTCCCCTCCTCGAAAATCCTCCCCTCCCGACCAGGCGGGGATTTCTTTTTATAACCCAATCGGTTGTTGGGACAGTGTAAGCATATATTGCCTAAAAAGTGTGATAATGATTTGGGAGGTGATACGATGAATGCTGATGCGGGTGTAATTTTAATAATCGCAGTGATCTCATTGGCACTGGTGGCAATTGCCAGTATTCTTGCTCCCTTTCTCATGAATTTCATTAACGATTCCGTCAAGTGGAAACGCCAGGCAAATGCTGATGAATTGCAGCGCATTGATGAAAAGACGGTCGCCTTGCTCGGAGTTCTCTCTCAGTTTAGAAGCGGGAATATTGTCCAGGCTGCCGGGCGTCCGGCGGAAGAAACTTACAGCAAAATATTGGGCCATTATTATGCCTGGGAAAGGGTCATTTGGTCGAGATGCAAGGAAGCCGACCGTGAGAGGGCCAAGCAGTTGCGCGGTAGGTTTGAAAATGGAACCTTTAAGACTCTCTTCGATGGCGGCCCATTGATAGCAAATGAGATTCTGGCTTTGTCCCATATCGCCGGCGAAAGAGTTAGCTAGCGCAAGCGTTTTATAAAGTCCAAGTAAAATTCGTTCCGATGCCCTGCGTCGGAACGAATTTATGTAGGTACGACCTTGCGATATCATCCCCGCTCGCTTGTCCCCCGAAATTTGGGGGATTGTGGGATATTATCCCTAGTCCCCCGACGTTGTCCCACGTTCGCTTGTCCCCCGAAATTTGGGGGATTGTGGGATTTTGGGGGATGGGCGGTACCTCGCCCATTTTCTTTTTGCGATATCATCCCCCGTGGGACCGCGTCCCCGCACCCCCACATAGGAGAAAGGAGAGCACTCTTAAGGGTTGGTCGTTGCTTTTTGCATTTTGCGATTGGAAATATTACCCCGAATTGGAATTTTGAACCTGCAAGGATGACCCCGCATCCGCAGGGGTGAACGTGTAGTTTTTAACTATGGTGAATTAGGGATTACGAGGAAGTGGGGAAAAAAATAGGATGCTTGACCTGCAAAGGAAAAAATGCTACATTTGACCTGCCCCCTAAAAACTAATCCAACTTTCATATCAGGATTCAGAGAAGGAGACAGGTCAAAATGCCACGAAAGTTGCACCCATCGTTTGAGTTCGGTAGATAGTAAGGAGGGTAATAAGATGCAGAAAGATGAAAGGTATAGAACTAAATCTTAGGACAGACTTTCTATGTTTCTTGTCCACATTTATTGTAGGAGAATTATATGGTCCTATTAACAGGTTCACTTCTTTCTACCCTTGGTGCCGTAATGGCATATCTGGATCCAGGTACTGGAAGTATCCTTATACAATTACTGATTGCTGGATTGCTCGCCGTTGGAGTGGTTCTGCGTGTGTTCTGGGGCAGGATATCAAAGCTGTTTGGAAAATCCAAACCCAATACATCGAATCCTGAGGCCGGTAGTGAAGATGAAGAAGATAAATAACGAACGTCTAAGTTCCTCATTCCGGGACCCAAGTGGATTCCTGTTCTCTCGCAATGGAATTTTATACCGGCAAATTAACCACTCGTATGCTGAGAATTATGACTTATTAATGAGTTCGGGGTTATATGATAAATTGATCAGGATCAGCCGATTGGTTCCTCATCGTGAAGTGGACGTCAAACCTGCGGAACCTGATCTGAGCTATAAAGTGATTCAACCAGAAGTCATCCCATTTATATCTTATCCTTATGAGTGGTCTTTCGGAGAACTACAGGACGCGGCTTTGGCTACCCTTTCCATCCAGAAGCGCGCACTGAAACTTGGCCTTTCTCTTAAAGATAGCAGTGCCTATAATATTCAGTTTTACAACAGCAAGGCTACCTTGATTGATACGCTGTCTTTCGAAAAATATTACGATGGAGAACCATGGATAGCTTACCGGCAATTTTGCCAACATTTTTTATGCCCGTTGGCATTGATGTCCTACCGAGATGTACGCCTCAACCAATTATTGCGAGTTTATATCGATGGCATTCCCCTTGACTTGGCTAGCCGTCTGTTGCCGAGTCGTGCTTTGCTCAACTTCGGTCTTTTTTCTCACATATTCCTGCACGCTAAGGCCCAGATAAGGTATGCAGGTAAAGCTTTCGAAAAAATAAAAATACCCGGGGCAAGAATGGGCAAACAAGCACTGTTTGGATTGATCGAGAGTTTGGAATCCACTATCCACCGATTGAAGTGGAAACCTGCTGGAACCGAATGGGGAAATTATTACGAGATTACCAATTACACTAATACCGCCTTTTTACATAAAAAACAATTAATCTCAGAATGGATGGAACGACTCAAACCGAAAGTAACCTGGGATTTGGGTGCTAATACGGGGGTGTTCAGCCGTTTAGCCAGTCAAACTGGAAGCTTCACAGTAGCCTATGATGTAGACGCGGCCGCAGTAGAACAAAATTACCTCCAGGTAAAAGCTGAAAACGAACCTTTGATACTCCCGCTCGTACTTGATCTGATCAATCCCAGTCCGGCAATTGGTTGGAAGAATCGTGAGCGGCTTTCATTAGTCCAGCGAGGCCCTGCAGATGTTATCCTGGCACTGGCACTGATCCATCACTTGGCGATATCCAATAATGTACCTTTATTACTACTTGCAGATTTCTTCCATGACATGTGCCATTGGTTGGTTATTGAATTTGTTCCTAAGTCTGATTCACAAGTTCAGCTACTTCTCACAAGCCGAAAAGATATCTTTGATCATTACACCCAGGATGATTTTGAAAGCATTTTTCGAGAACGATTTAAAATCTGTGAAACCGTGCAGGTGCATGAATCTGAAAGGTTTTTATATTTGATGGAAAAACGTCTGGACTTTAAGAAGTAATTGTCGATAAGGTTGTAAATGTGAAGATATATATAAATAGAGGCTGGCGTGAAAATTTTGCGAAAAGTCGCTAATTTCCCGACCCATGTGTTTTTTTTGACAGCTTTTTCGATCCTCTCTCTCTTGGCTTCGAATCTAACCCAGGTTAATTTAAATGCAGCCAACCGATTGTTCATAGCCTTTGAGGTTGGAACGGTTCTTCTACTTCTCCTGGTCTGGTTATTAATAAAGGATTTTGATCGCGCCGGGGTTGTCGTTCTTTTGTTTTTAATGATTTTTTATACTTATGGGCATGTGTATAACTTTCTGCATGCAAATATTTTTGCATTCGGCAGGAATGTTTTTTTATTGCCAATTGCGCTCGTGTTACTTCTGGGAGGGTTCTATTTAGTGTTAAGATTACCGCAGGCGAATTTCCGCAGAATGACCCCCTATCTTAATTTGATCTACCTTCTCCTCCTTGTCTATCCTACTATAACAATCATCAGTTACGAAGTTCGTATTACCTCATATCAGAGGATTTATCGTACCCAGATGGAAAGCAGTTCGGTAAATACTGTGGCTTTTAATGGAAATTTACCTGATGTTTATTTTATCATCCTGGACGGATATGCCCGTTCGGACGTTTTAAAACAAATTACAGGGCTGGATAATTCTAATTTCCTGGATGGATTACGCCAATCGGGGTTTTACGTAGCCGATTGCAGCATGAGCAACTATGCACAGACGGAAGAGTCAATGGCATCAACACTTAATATGATGTATCTGGATAAGTTGTTTGCGGTTGCTCCACAAGCCAGCTGGTCTTCGTCAGGCAATTATTTTGCACCTTATATTCAGCACAGCTCGGTACGCGGGTTCTTTGAATCATTAGGCTATAAAACTGTATCCTTCTATACCGGATACTCCTGGTCGCAATGGGAGGACTCCACCTACTATATGGGCGATCCACGCCTTACATCCGCGAAAAAGGTCGGTATATCTGCTGGAAATGGCTTCCTTTTATCTGCATTTGAAAATAAATATATGCAATCTACCCTTCTGGTAAGTTTGCTGGACCTTTACAAGAAGTTCTATCCTGTCTCTATAGCCTTAAATGCTCTCAATGGAACTGCGGCTGCTCGCGCTGTTGTTCTCTATCCTTTGGATAATATGCTGGACATTGCTAAATTGGATAGCCCTGAATTCGTTTTCCTTCACCTTCTTTTACCACATCCCCCCTACGTCTTTGGACCAAATGGGGAGGTGCGTAGCGTTGATCTCGATACTGCCGATCTTCAAACACGTCTCAAGGCGTATTCGGATCAGGTGCAATATGCCAACAGTCGCATCCTGCCTCTGGTTAATGACCTGATCTCACTGAAAGGTGGCAATATTGTTATTTTTTTGGAAGGTGATCATGGATTGATCGACTATCAGGAATCTTGGAATCGTATGACGAACCTAAGCGCATATTACTTTCCCAATCAGGATTATTCAAGGCTTTATCCGCAAATTACGCCGGTGAATTCATTTCGTGTTTTGCTTGATCAATATTTTGGACAGGAATATCCTTTACTACCGGACAATTCTTACTTTACATCCACGAGTGGGGACCAGAATTTTGAATTGATTCCCAATAACTGTATTGGTAAGTGAAGGAATTATGACTTTAGTTTTTTTATTTTGTTATTCATGTGGTTTCAGCAGTTATTCGCTTTAGCTCGGTGCTTAACGCCTTGGATTCAACTCTGTTCCATGTCAGGGCATTTGAGACATCATTGGGGTAAAAACTAAGAGAAGCTCAAATGGCCGAGCCGGCGAAAGAGTTGGTTAGCCCAAGCATTACGTAACGTTCAATTAGAATTCGCACCGATGCTTTTTGTCGGATGGGATTTCTGAAACAACGACTATAGTCGTTGTTTTTAGTATAGGTGAGGCATACAACTCCCTTCTCAGGGGACTTTACCCCCGGTTCTTTGGGGGCTTTGTCCCTGTTCTTTAGGGGTGTTTCGCCCTTATTAATTTCCTCCTTGACTTAATAGCACACATGTTCTAAAATAGAACAGCGGCAAGGGAATCATTGATGGACAACCTTGCCGCCTTGTCTTTGGCACCTTAAAAATTAAATAGGAGTATTCGTTCCGCGACACATCATACAAAAGTGACTTTAATTCGGGTCAATTGTTGCACATGGTTCGTGGTCTCTCCCATTCCTTTGAAAAAGGAATATTTTTTCCGGTCATCGATCCCCTTATTCCTTTCCGCATGTCGCCTGCCCCCGCACTTTTATCCCCGGGATTTTTGAGGGACGGGGGGATGGCGTTTTGGTCAATGGTCCCGTGATTACTCGCTCATTTGGTTGAATCGGAACAGGAATGACAGCCGGGAGTTGTTCCTCAGGATCAACCCCCAAATCAACCTCATTCGCCGATTTTTGGAGCCCATTTGATGAAGAATCACTCGATGAGAATTGCCCTTTCTGGGTAAAAAGGTTGTTCCTCTTAGCACTCCTCACCGATCGTGCGCGGACATTGTCCCAGATTGGGGAAGCATTCCTCCAGTCCCTCCCCAAATGCAAGACATTTGGGGAGGGTGGCGCGTAGCGCCAGGTGGGGTCAGTAGGGGCGCAAGGCTTGCGCCCACAGCATGTCAATAATTTTCCTCCTTGACTTAACAGAAAATTTGTTCTATCATACTGTATGAGTGTATTCGCGGAGCAACCCCTTTGGGGTCAAGCACTCATACAGTACACCGATGACTCATGTCTTCGGTGTCTTACCCGCACATTAACAACCGAGCGTATTCTCTTTTCCTTTGTAGGGGCACGAGATTTCGTGTCCGCATGTAGAGGTATTAATTGTTCCTCAATTGTTCCTCAGGATCAATGCATATATCTGGCGGTTGTTTTCGGCACATCCCTGCCTGTGGTGGCATTTCTCCCCTTGTAAGGGGTGAGGCATGATGCTAATTTAGGGGATATAGCTCCCCAATCCCCCTGAAGTTGTTTGATTTGGAAAAATCAATTAATTCCCATTTTCCAAGACCCGCATGCACACCTAATAATGTAGAAGCTCTCGAGGTGAAAACGGGATTCGGAGCGAGGTTGTTTGTTCCTCTTAAACAAACAATCCGCGCCCCGTTATTACAATATTCTCCCGGTTCCGGCCGCTATTCCTGCTTAATCAATAACCCGTCGGTCTTTCAATTAGCTTGGGTATAATCACTCCAGTTGGTACAATATTTTCCGGTTTAGGTCTGTATGAGCATGCTAAAACTTCTTAAATCAAAGGTCGCATTATCGGTTATCTCCCTGGCTGCAATGAGCTTTGTTCTTGCCGCCTGCATCGGGGTCTCCCCCAAACCGGAACCACAATCCACTTTGCTGCCTTCAATTGCTGCACCAACAGATTTAATCGAAACAGGAACCGCGCTGACCGGGAATATTTCAACTCCTTCGGCTGTCCCCACCACTTTTTTCTCGCCGACGCCATCGCCATCTCCCACCTCCGATAACCGCTTGACACCCTATTACTGGCGCGACTGGCCTGTCAGCCCCGATCTCTCTCCATATGCACAGGAAATTCTATCAAAAGCGCTCAATAACCCGGCTCTCGACCCGCATACTTTCAGCAAGGTGGGTGACTGTCAGATGACCCCCGCCACCTTCCTGGGTGGCTTTACCAATGGGGACTATCGAATTCCCGCTGGCAGGGACGCTGTGGTGACCTGGTTTTCAACCAGCATGACCTCTGAAAGTGTCACCGCTGCCAATGGTCTGGGGATCAGCTCGGTCCTGGATCCCTTGTTCGGGCTGGCAGCAGGGAATCTCGAATGTCTTCCGAACGAAACCCCTCTGGATTGTGAATTACGCACCCGCCACCCGGCAGTGGTTCTGGTGGCCATGGGAACCAATTGGAAGCCTGATGGCGAAGTGAGTTTCGAAAAATATCTGCGCCAGGTCGTGGATCGTATTCTCGCCACCGGTGCCCTCCCCATTCTTGCTGCCAAGGCGGACGATATCGAAGGGGATTGGAAGCTGGACCTGGCCGTCGCGCAGGTTGCTTACGATTACGACCTCCCGCTGGTGAATGTCTGGCGTTCGGTCCAGGCACTGCCCAACCATGGACTCGTGCCTCCCTTGAACGAATATCTCACCGGGGATGGCTGGATGGCTGCCAATTATGCCTGGCTGGACACATTGGAAAAGGTCCGCCTGGAGCTAAACAAATAAGAATGAATGGATCGCCTGGATGCTCATTCCTGCCGTTCTACCCTCCTCAAGCCTTACCTATAAAATGCTCCTGGTGGCGTCCTCGCCGCCTTTTCCTTTCGTTCCGGGTAACTATTGCCTTCGAAACAGCTCGCGCAGAGGTAAAATCAAGATAATTGTCTGACCTTTAATTTCTAGTGACCATTTACTCGCCTGCTAAACCATGTTGATCCATTCCGCTTCCCAACTTCTCACCCTCCAGGGCGGTCCCCAGCGCGGCAGTGCCTTGGGCAGCCTCGCCATCATTGAGGATGGCGCTGTGCTGGTTCACGATGGGAACATCGCTGAAGTCGGTTCTTCGAATGACTTGCGTCGCCTCCACCCGCATGAACCTGCCCTCGATGCCTCCGGGTGCGTGGTCATGCCTGGTTTTATCGACCCTCACACGCATGTTGTTTGGTCCGGTGACCGGGCTGCCGAATTCGAGATGAAAATGTCAGGTGCCAAATACCTTGACATTCTGGCGGCTGGTGGCGGGATCAACTCCACGGTTCGCCGCACGCGTGAAGCTTCCATTGAATCACTTATGGACGAGACCCGTCCACGCCTGGCGCGTATGTTCGCATATGGCACCACCACTGCTGAAGCCAAAACAGGCTATGGGCTGGAAAGCGAAACCGAACTGCGCATGTTGCAGGTCATCCTCGCCCTCGACGCTGCCGGTCCGCTTGAACTCGTTCCCACATTCCTGGGTGCGCATGCCATTCCGCCTGAATTTAAGGACAGGTCCTCAGGCTTATACCGATCTTTTATGCGCAGAGATGCTTCCTTTCATCCGCCAGTGGTGGGGGAGCCAGCCTTCGACCGCTGCTCGTCCTTTGCCCTTTGTGGATGTTTTTTGTGAGACGGGCGCATTCAACCTGGCCCAGTCCCGCCAGGTACTGACCAAAGCCAGGGAACTGGGTTTCCCCCTCAAGCTCCACGCGGATGAGTTCGACAATCTCGGCGGTGCATCTTTGGGTGTCGAACTTGGTGCCGTCTCGGCTGACCATTTGGTGAAAACCTCCGCTGCAGATATCCAGGCTCTCGCCTCTAGTGATACCGTTGCCGTTTCGCTTCCCTGCACTCCCTTCGGTCTCGCTGAAAGTCAATTTACCCCTGCCCGCGCGATCATTGCTGCCGGCGGATATTTGGCTCTCGCTACTGATTGCAACCCCGGTACCGCCTGGTGCGAGTCCATGCAGTTTGTGATTGCCCTCGCCTGCCGCGCTCTCAAGCTGACTCCTGCCCAGGCTGTCGCTGCTGCCACCATTAACGCCGCCTTCGCCATCCGTCGCCACGACCGGGTCGGCTCCCTTGAGCCTGGCAAGCAGGCTGACCTGCTCATCCTGTCTGTCCCGGATTACCATCACCTGGGCTATCGCTTCGGGACGAATCTTGTCAAGCAGGTTGTAAAGCGCGGACAGGTTTATTCGCAGCAGGGGGATGCGGTTTTTGCAGGCGCTCCCATCGAGACCAGGGATATATCCATTTAGGAGGTCGATATGACGATCGATATCGCATCGATTACCAGCAATCCAATTGTTTTTTGGGGATTGATCGCTGTGGCTGCCATAATTGTCTTCGTGGTTGTTCGCTTCTTCTGGAGGCACATCCTGAAATATTTGTTTCACGGCTGTTTCGTCATCCTGGTAATAATTGCTATATTGGCAGTGCTCCATTTTTATTTTAAGGTTTTCTAGTCCCGGTATATTTTTCGGCGCATGCAGGGAACAAGCCCGACGGCATACTCTCGGCAGTCTTCCTGGAAGCAATCTCGCTCTTACAAAACCATTTATCAAATTCATTCCAAATAATCAATGAACCCTACACTAACAGATCTAGAACGGCTGGCTCGCCAGTCCGGTGAAATATTGCGCCTCGGATACGGACGTGAACATCAGGTTGATTATAAAAATGTGATCGATCTTGTCACCGAAGTGGACCGTAAATCCGAGGCGTACCTGCTCGGAGAAATACAGCGTTTTTTCCCCGGTCATCAGATCGTTTCCGAAGAGATCGGGCTGGTCCCCGGTCGTCTCGCTGACCAGTGGTATGTGGACCCGCTGGATGGCACCGTCAACTATGCTCATGGCATCCCCATTTTTTGTGTTTCCATTGCGTATGCCCGCGTGGGGGTCGTGACCCTTGGAGTGGTCTTCGATCCGCTGAGGGATGAGCTGTTTGCAGCCGAGTTAGGACAGGGTGCTTGGTGCAACGGGAACCGAATCGGGGTCTCAAACGTATCAGAAATCAACCGCAGCCTGCTGGTCACCGGCTTCCCTTATGATGCCTGGACGACAGAGCATGACAACCTCGACAACTTTGGTCGCTTTGCCAGGATCACTCAGGGCGTGCGCCGCCTTGGTTCGGCTGCCTTGGACTTGTGCTATGTGGCTGCTGGGCGTTTTGATGGTTACTGGGAATTGTCCTTAAAGTCCTGGGATTTAGCCGCCGGCGGATTGATCGCTTCCGAGGCTGGTGCAGTCGTCACCAACCTTACCGGGCAGAAAGACATCCTTTCTCCACCGTGTTCCCTGCTGGCAGCTTCGCCCGGTCTTTATCCGAAAATGCTGGAGATCTTGAATGGTAAGTTGTAATTATCGCTCCTTCACACCTCTTCATTCCCTTATCCCCCGCTCTACCTTAGGCGGCTCAACCCGCAAATCGTGGCGCATCCACCGGGTGCAGTGGCGACGCTTTGAGTGATCAAGCCAGGAGTGGGAATCCGGGGAAACAGATTACCACTCTTCTAATTCACTTGGGGTTTGGGGAGTTAGCGGGCAATAAATCTGCCCGCTAACTCCCCAAAACACTCTTTTCCCCCGCCTCGGGGCGGGGGAAAGGGGGTGGGGATTATCAATATTTCACGAGGGCCAAAGTAAATGTTGGAACCCCATTGTTTTCCCATAAATCTTGGTTGCTTACATTTAATTATTGATGAAAGACTATAAAATAGTAAAAGCCTTATTCATGCCCCCCTCATTCCCAAATAGTATACAAATTATAAATGATATAATTTAATTGAAAAACGGTATAAAGGAGCTTCTTTTGACCGATCCTCGTGTTGAACAACTAGCAAAAATCCTGGTTAACCATTCGGCTCAGATCAAACCCGGTGACCGGGTTGCCATTGAAGCCACCACCGCGGCCGAACCCCTGGTGCGCGCCCTCTATTCCGCCATTTTGGATAGCGGCGGCCACCCCTACCCGCTTCTGGATCTGACCGATCAGGATGAGATCCTTTTTGCATATGCCAAGAACGATCAACTGGATGCTATCCCGCCCTTCCGCAAGCTGGCATATGACCAGTTCGAAAGCCGCATTCGCATCCATTCTGCCGCCAACCCGCGTGGGCTGTCGGGTGTGGATCCTGCCAGGCAGCAGCGCAGGCAAAAAGCCTTATCTCCCATTCTGGAAGCCCAGATGCGCCGTGGCGCCGATCGCTCCTTCAAATGGGTCACCACCCTGTTTCCCACCGAGGGGTTTGCCCGGGAAGCCGAAATGCCCTTCAAGGATTATGAGGATTTCGTCTACCATGCCTGCCATGCCGACGAATCCGACCCGGTTGCTTTCTGGAAAAAAGTTGAAGCCAGCCAGCGCAAGATTATTGACCGCATTGAAGGTCATGACCAGGTCATCCTGCGTGGTCCGAATGTGGATTTAACCTTGTCAATTAAGGGGCGCAAGTTCCTTAACGGGGCTGGTCTTAACAATATGCCTGATGGCGAGATCTATACCGGTCCGGTCGAGGATTCAGTGAATGGCTGGGTGCGCTTCTCATACCCGGCCATCTATAACAGCGTCATGGTCGAAGGTGTGGAGCTGGCTTTTACTGCCGGCAAGGTCACCCAGGCCAAGGCCGCCCGGAATCAGGCTTTTCTGCTTGAAATGGTCGATTCAGATCCCGGGGCACGTTTCCTGGGTGAGTTCGCCATCGGCACGAACTACGAAATAGATCGCTTCTCGCATAACATTTTGTTCGACGAAAAACTTGGCGGCACCTTCCATATGGCTCTCGGCTCTGGTTACCCGGAAACGGGTGCCAAAAACAAGAGCATGATCCATTGGGATATGATCTGCGGTATGCAGGACGACTCAGAGATCATTTTGGATGGAGAGGTAATATATCGGAACGGTAAATTTGTTTTTAATACTAATTAGCTGCGGTTGGTTCCCCTCAAAAAGAATCTCACCGTCGGGACGACCATTGGGTCGCCCCGGTTTTCATGCCCGCCAGTACCCGTGTCGCAGCGGACGAACGTCTTCTGATATGACGAATGCCTCCGCGTCTGTTGCATGAACGATGTCCTCCACTTTGGATACGTCCCTGCGCAGCACGCTCACGCTCAGCATGCTCACCATCCCGTCCCTCCCGCGGGCCGGGATCTCTGTCACTCCAAATCCCGAATCCCGTAGAACCTGGCTGAGCAGTGTTCCAAACCTTTGAGTGACGACGCTGACTTTGACATGCCCGATCGCCAACTTTTCCTCGATCAACATTCCCACCACGTTTCCCGTGGCAAACCCGGCAGCATACCCGATGACATTCAACGGGTTATTCAGGTGCTGTAGCACCGAGGTGATGGCAATGACAAAGATGACCGATTGGACAAACCCGAGTCCCCAGGCCACCCCTTTGCGTCCGCGCACCACGAATAGCATCCGCAGGGTATCACAGGACATATCGCTGACGCGTAATGCGAAAATGCCGAGTGCACCCAGCCAGGCGGCGGGGGACAGGAAAATTTCCAACATTGAATCCATCCTTTCAAAAAACAGGGCGGCCGTTTCGGTCGCCCTGCCAGCTTATTTCATGCCAGGCATGTACAACCGGTCTATATATTCTTTTAGCATCCGTCGGGTGCTGAACTGGGGTGTGACTGTGCGCAGAGATTCTTTGACCATTACCACCCATTTGTGCGGGATATCTTCCCCGCCTCGTTCGGTATAGTACAACGGGATGATCTTGTTTTCCAGGGTGTCATACAAGCTCTCAGCGTCCGACTCATCCTGGACTTCGGTCCCGGGATCGGCATCCTCGCCGATCGCCCATCCATTAGACCCGTTAAAGGCTTCACGCCACCATCCGTCGAGCACCGAGAAATTGAGAGCGCCATTCAAAGCTGCCTTCATGCCTGAGGTCCCAGAGGCTTCGTTGGGTCGCCGCGGGGTGTTCATCCACACGTCCACACCCTGCACAAGGTACCGTGCCAGGTTCATATCGTAGTCCTCAAGGAACACCAACCGTCCACCGTTTTCTGCCTTTTTGACTACCCGGTAAACCTCCTGGAT
Organism: uncultured Chloroflexia bacterium; assembly: GCA_963830585.1. Taxonomy (GTDB): domain Bacteria; phylum Chloroflexota; class Anaerolineae; order Anaerolineales; family Villigracilaceae; genus UBA877. The sequence continues at coordinate 610,145 of CAWHNA010000001.1, forward strand.
AAGCATCTTGCCTGGTTCGTCGGCCGGGTGAGCCTTTCCCGAAAAGATAATCTGCACCGGGCGATTGGGACGGTTGATTATTTCAAGCAGCCGGTTGAGATCGCTGAAAACAAGGCTGGCGCGCTTATAAGTGGCGAAACGGCGGGCAAAACCGATGGTCAGCGCGTTGGGGTCGAGCATGGCTCCTGAGGCGATAGCCTGGATTGGGTGGAGGTCCCCCTCCATCCAGCGAGTCCGGACCCTGCCGAGCATATACAAAGCCAGCTTTCGTTTCAGATGCCGGCGCACTGCCCACAGCTCGGTATCTGGAATGCTGTCCACCTTGGTCCATGTCTCCGGGTCATCCAGCCTATCCAGCCAGCCTTCTCCCAGGTATTTATCAAACAAGAGGCGCAGCCGCCGAGCCATCCAAGTGGGTGTGTGGACGCCGTTGGTTATATATGTAATCGGTACGTCGTCCTCATCTTCGATATCTGGCCAGAGGAAGTGCCAAATTTTTCTTGAGACGCGCCCATGTAATTCAGACACGGCGTTGCGCCCATCCGAATACCGCAAAGCCAGGACGGGCATGCTGAAGGTTTCCCCCCAGGATTCCTTATGGCGTGCTAGGTCCACAAATTGGTCCCGCCCCAGGTTAAGCTCCGGCCAGAAATTGGAAAGGTTTTTATCGATCAGCCATAATGGGAATTCGTCATTCCCTGCTGGCACCGGGGTGTGAGTCGTAAAAACATTCCCTTTTCGTGTTTTGGCTATGGCTTTTTTAAAGGTTAACCCAGTGAGGACAAGTTCACGCGCTCGTTCCAGCGTCAGGAAGGCAGCATGCGGTTCGTTCATGTGCCAGATGCCCGGTTCATAACCCATCGCTCGCAGGGCTCTTACCCCACCTACGCCTAGCAGGATTTCCTGGGCAACCCGCAGGTCAATGTCGCTCCAATACAGGCGGGTGGTTAACTTCCGGTCATTGGGGGTATTCTCTTCCAGGTCGCTGTCAAGCAGATAGAGCGGTAGACGCCCAACCCGCAGTTCCCAAATCCGGGCATTCACTACCCGGTCAGGGAATTTTACACTGATCTTTAGCGTTTCCCCTTTTTTGTCCAGCACTTGCAGCACAGGCAGTTCGTCGAAATTCAATGGGTTATTGATCGCATCCTGCCAGCCATCTTCAGAAATGCGCTGGGTGAAGTACCCCTCAGCATACATCAGGCCTACTCCAACCAACGAAAGGCCCAGGTCAGAAGCTTGTTTTAAATGGTCGCCTGCCAGCACTCCGAGTCCGCCCGAGTAAATTGGCAGAGTTTCGTGCAAGCCGAATTCCATCGAAAAATATGCAATGCTCTGCTTGCTGCGGGTTTTATAAGTACGCGCGGTCCATGTATCGGTGGTTTTTAAATAATCGTCGAAATTGGTAAATACCCGGTCGTATAGCTCCAGGTAAACAGGGTCCTGGGCGGCGGCATTGATCTCGAACCTGCCCACTGATCTTAGAAAAAGCAGTGGGTTATGGTTGAGTCGTTCCCATAGGGCATTATCCACCCGGTTAAAAAGGCGTTGGGCATGAGGGTTCCATGTCCACCACAAGTTATAAGCCATTTCACCTAACCGGTTGATCCGGCGGGGCAGGTCGAAATGATTGGGTATTTTTGTGAGGAAAGCGGTCATTGATATGTCCTTCCAAGCTGTTAATCATACCAAAATTCTTGACAATTATGTGCCCTTTTACACTATTTGTGAAGTACAATTTCCACCGGAGATTTATGACCGAAACCGTTCAACTTTTTATTACCTGCTTGATAGACTCCTTTTTCCCCCACATTGGCGAGGCAATGGTTAATGTACTCAACCGGGCTGGGATGAAGGTGGATTTCCCTTCCGCCCAGACTTGTTGTGGACAACCCGCGTTTAATGCCGGTTTCCGATCTATGGCCGTTCCTATGGCTCGGCACACCATACGGGTATTTGAGAAAACCACGGGTGCCGTTATCATTCCCTCCGGTTCCTGCGCGGCGATGGTTCGTCACGGCTACCTTGAACTATTCAAGGATGATCCAGCCTGGCTGGAGCGTGCCCGTGCGCTGTCAGTTCGTGTCTATGAGTTTACCGAGTACCTGGTGGATGTTTGCGGAGTAACAGAGCTGTCAGCTCGCTGGCAGGGAAAACTGACTTATCATCCATCCTGTCATCTTTTACGCAGCTTGGGCGTGGACCGCCAGCCGCTCGCGCTTTTGGCCGCTGTCAAGGACGCCGAGATTATTGAGCTTCCCGAACGGGAGGATTGTTGTGGTTTTGGGGGGGTCTTTTCAGTTGAGCACCCCGAACTTTCTGCGGAATTTTTGAAGCGCAAGATCGCCAATCTGGCTAAAACCGGATCTCCCACGATGGTGGTAGCGGACACTGGTTGCCTGATGCACATCCAGGGCGGACTTGCCCGTCAGGGTAAAAGTCAGCGTGTTCTGCATATCGCCGAGGTGCTGGACAACCAATGACCCTAAAAACGTTCCGGGCCCGGATCCGCCAGTCTATTGCCGATGACAACCTGCAGATTGCTCTCGACAACAATGCTGCCCGTCGCAAGGACGGGCGCCTGGCTGCCTTTGCCTCTCTCCCGGATCATGAGCAGCGTCGACTTCGCGCTCATACCATCAAAGCGGACGTGGTTGCCAACCTGGACCAATATCTTGCTCAGTTCATCGACCGCGTCACGGCAAATGGTATCCAGGTTCATCGCGCTGCCACTGCAGGATGAAGCTATTCGCATCTTTATGGACATAGCAGGTGCTTCGAGCGACAAGCAGGCTCGGTCATCTGCAGAACAAAAACCTCTGCTTGTTGCCAAATCCAAATCCATGCTTAGCGAGGAAATCGATTTCAACCACGCCCTCGAAACCGCCGGGATGCGTGCTGTCGAAACCGACCTTGGGGAATACATCGTCCAATTACGGGGTGAACGACCCAGCCATATTATTACGCCTGCCGTCCATTTGCGCCGTGCAGATGTCGGTAAACTCTTTTCTGAAAAACTTGGCATTCCGTATACCGAAGATATCCCTGTGCTTACCAATACTGCTCGCAAAGTATTACGCGAAATCTTTCTCACAGCAGATATTGGTATATCCGGTGTCAACTTTGGGGTTATCGAGACCGGAACGCTTGCACTCGTGACCAACGAGGGCAATGGGCGAATGTGCACCACCATCCCTCCGGTCCACGTAGCGCTGATGGGCATTGAGCGCCTCGTCCCAACCCTCAACGACTTGAGTCTTTTCCTATCGCTCCTGGCTCGCTCCGCCACCGGTCAGAAGCTGAGTGTCTACACAAGCCTGATAAATTCTCCGCTCCCAGGTCAGACCCGCCATTTGATCCTGCTCGATAACGGCCGTTCTGCATTGCAGGCCTCACAGCTCGCTGAATCTCTGTTTTGTATCCGCTGCGGTGCGTGCCTGAACGCCTGCCCGGTTTTTCGTGAAATCGGGGGGCATGCTTATGGCAGTATTTACCCTGGCCCCATCGGCTCGGTCATTTCCTGCGCCTTGGTGGACCCGCAGTTGGCTTATCTGGCCCAGGCCTCTTCCTTGTGCGGAGCATGCAAGGAAGCGTGTCCGGTGGATATTGACCTCCCGGGCATGCTGCTGCGTGAACGCTCAGGGTTTTCACCGCAGAAATCTTCCCAAAATATAAAAGAAGGGGTGGGGATTCCGCTTACAGCAAAAATTGGATTAACCGGCTATCGCTTGGCTGCTGCTACCTCTGGACTATTCGGTTTTTTCCAGGAGTTGGGAGGTCTTCTCAGCCGGGTCTACAGCCCGCGCCGATCCTACATGCGACTTCCGGCCTGGACAGGTTGGGGCTACAGCAAGGATTTCCCCCGCCTGGCATTACATCCCTTCCGGTCGCACTGGGGAAAAATAGTTCAAACTGTGGAAGATAATCCGGTCCGGATGAAGAATGACTCTACACCTTTGGGCTCCCTCGCCCAAACGTCTCCTAAATCCCTTACCAATCAATTTGCGGAAGAACTCACTACCCTCGGCGGTCATGTATATTTAGTATCTCGGAAGGAATTGCCGGTCCGGTTGGCGGAATTCATTAAATCCAGAAGGATTGATCGTGTCCTGGTGGATGACGAAGGGGCAACCTTTGTCACTGGCATTCCCACCATCAGGCAACCTGATCCCTCGATCCGGGTCGGTATGACCGGTGCGTTGGCGGGAATAGCCGAGACAGGGTCGCTTCTGGTCACCTCTGGCGCGGGGGAAACCCTCAAAGCTTCCCTTTTACCGGAAATTCATGTGGTCGTCTTGAAGACGTCCAGGATCCTTCCGACTCTTACCGATGCCCTGGCGATGCCCGAGGTTGGCACTGCTTCAGCTGGAGTCATCATTACCGGTCCCTCTCGCACTGCCGATATTGAAATGACCCTGACCATCGGAGTCCATGGTCCAGGCGAACTGCACGTCTTTTTGATTGACGATTCGATGCCCGTCTGATAAAATCCCCCCCGCTCGGAATAGGCAGGTCCCACCTTCTGATTCCGTTTGGCTGGCATAACGACAATTGTTTCGCACGCCCCCATCGTCTAGTGGCCCAGGACGGGGCCCTCTCAAGGCCCAAACAGCGGTTCGAGTCCGCTTGGGGGCACAGGAACATATCGTAAATATTTTCCATATTGGTACTTTCTCGTCCATACACTCTGTTTTCAGGGTGTATTTTTTTATCTCTATCACAATTTGCTCAATATCAGCTGAAAAAAGGAACCGGTTCACCTGCAAGCTCGTCCCCTGGAGATCCCGCCCGGGCCAATCAATCCGAGGGATCTTAAGATCTATCGGCTGTATATTGCTGAAAAGAAAAGATCCCGGAGTTGTCAGATAGGTATAATTTTTAAGAGGTAAGGGTGTTGGAAATTTGCACTGCGATCAGGAAAAAAGAGCAATAGCCTATCGAGTAATGATAGTCGACGATTGTGTTCAAAAGATTTTCCCCATAAGTTTTCTTGTATTTTTCAGGTCGGTAATGTATAGTTATAGATAATCGTTATATATAAAGAAGTATTATTGGATAGAGTTCCTTATGCCTGATCCCCAAGTCCGTTATGATGAATTGATCTCTGAATTGAAAGAGCGCGACTTCAGGCTGACCTCCCAACGGGACATGCTGGTGCGTTTGATTGCCTCTAGTGAAGGGCATCCCTCCGCAGCCCAGATCTTTACCAAAATAAAAACCTAGTTTCCGACCATGAGCCATGCGAATGTCTACAAAACGCTCGCTCTGCTCAAGGAAATGAACCAGGAGCTGGAGATTAATTTACGCAAAGACAGCCACTATGATGGCAACCGTCCGCCGCTTCATCCGCACCTGATCTGCATCAAGTGCAACAAAATAATGGATGGTGAGGCTGAATTCTATCCATCTGCGATCCGGAAACTTGATCAGAGGTCGGGTTACAAGATCCTCCGCTCCCAGGTCTCGTTCTACGGTCTTTGCTCGGATTGCAGACAAAGCAGCCAGTAAGCCCTCTTTTTTTACGCACTATTGCATAATGATTATCTCTTGGAATTCTTATGAGGAGGTGATCTATCAGGGAAATGATCACAATCTTTTTTAAGGCCAACAACAAATGAGTGTCAGATAAAAGATGGATAACATAACCTTTTTTTACCAGTCAAAATAGGCTGCGTGATTTATGAAGCTGGTCAAAAATAGCCTACGAAAGGAGTAAATACCATGAGCGAAGAAAGCAAGTGCCCGGTTCACAAACCCACTGCCGGTGGTGGCATGACGAACCAGGATTGGTGGCCGAACCAGTTGAATCTCGATATCCTGCACCAGCATTCCTCCAAGTCCAATCCGTTGGGGGAGGATTTCAACTATGCCGAGGAATTCAAAAAGCTCGACCTGAAGGCTTTGAAGAAGGACTTGCATGACCTGATGACCCACTCGCAGGATTGGTGGCCGGCGGATTTCGGCCATTACGGTCCCCTGTTCATTCGTATGGCCTGGCACAGCGCTGGCACCTACCGCATCGGCGATGGCCGCGGTGGCGCAGGACACGGAAGCCAGCGCTTGGCGCCCCTCAACAGCTGGCCTGACAATGTCAACCTCGACAAGGCGCGCCGGCTGCTCTGGCCGATCAAGCAAAAGTACAGCCTGAAAATTTCCTGGGCTGACCTGATGATCTTAACCGGGAATGTCGCTCTGGAATCGATGGGCTTCAAGACCTTCGGTTTCGGTGGCGGACGGGAGGATATCTGGGAACCTGAAAAGGACACCTACTGGGGATCTGAGGACAAGTGGCTGGGAGACAAGCGCTACTCTGGCGACCGGGAGCTCGAAAATCCGCTCGCTGCAGTGCAGATGGGTTTGATTTATGTCAACCCGGAAGGCCCTAACGGCAACCCGGATCCACTCCTTGCCGCCATGGATATCCGCGAGACCTTTGCCCGCATGGCAATGAACGACGAAGAAACGGTTGCACTAATTGCCGGCGGTCATACCTTTGGTAAAACCCATGGTGCTGGCGATCCGGCGCTTGTCGGCCCTGAACCCGAGGCTGCCGGTATTGAGGAGCAAGGCCTCGGTTGGAAAAGTAAATTTGGCACCGGGAAGGGCGATGACACGATCGGCGGCGGCCCGGAAGTCACCTGGACCACGACCCCAACGAAGTGGAGTAAAAACTTCTTCGAGAATCTGTTCGGCTATGAATGGGAACTGACCAAGAGCCCGGCTGGTGCGTATCAGTGGACACCCAAGGGTGGCATTGGCGCCGATACTGTGCCGTATGCGCACGATTCGTCAAAACACCGCGCACCTGCCATGCTGACCACCGACCTGGCCCTGCGCTTCGACCCTGCATACGAAAAGATTGCGCGCCGGTTCCATGAGAATCCCGACCAGTTTGCCGATGCCTTTGCTCGGGCCTGGTTCAAGCTGACCCATCGCGATATGGGCCCTCGCATGCGCTATCTCGGCCCGGAGGTTCCGGCCGAAGAACTCATCTGGCAGGACCCGATCCCGGTCGTCGATCACAAACTGATCGATGTAAAAGACATTGCCTCCCTCAAGGGCAAGATCCTGGCTTCCGGCCTGTCTGTCTCGGAGTTGGTTTCTACTGCCTGGGCCTCGGCGTCCACTTTCCGAGGCTCCGACAAGCGCGGCGGCGCCAACGGCGCCCGCATTCGCCTGGCGCCACAAAAGGATTGGGAAGTCAACCAGCCTGCCCAACTGGCGAAGGCGCTCAAAACCCTGGAGGGCATCCAGAGTGCATTCAACAAGGCGCATTCCAATGGCAAGAAGGTCTCGCTAGCCGACCTGATCGTTCTGGCCGGTTGCGCGGGTGTCGAGCAGGCCGCCAAGAATGCCGGTTATGATGTAACGCTGCCATTCGCGCCTGGACGCATGGATGCCTCGCAGGAGCAAACCGATGTTGTTTCCTTCGCTGTTCTTGAACCGAAGGGGGATGGCTTCCGCAACTACATCAAAGCCAAATACTCTGTATCGGCCATGGAATTGCTGGTAGACAGGGCGCAATTGCTGACGCTGACCGCTCCTGAGATGACTGTTCTTGTGGGCGGAATGCGCGCCCTGAACGCCAACTTCGAAGCCTCCCAGCACGGCGTCTTCACCAAACGGCCCGGCGCTCTCACCAACGACTTCTTCGTGAATCTGCTCGACATGGGCACGGTGTGGAAGGCTGTTTCGGAGGATGCTGACGTATTCGAAGGTTGTGATCGCTCAACAGGCGAACTAAAATGGACCGGCACCCGTGTTGACCTGATCTTCGGTTCGAACTCCCAACTTCGAGCCCTGGCGGAAGTCTACGCCTGTGCGGACTCCCAGGAGAAGTTCCTGCATGACTTTGTGGAGGCGTGGAACAAGGTCATGGACCTTGACCGTTTCGACCTCGCCTGATTGCGCCGAAATCTTGTTCGGTTAAAATACAGCATCTACCATGCTCGATGGTAGGTGCTGTATTTTTCACTCTCTTATATCTCTAATATGCGGATGTACAGTATCCCCTGGGGCACAAAGCAATCCGTTAAAAAGACGGATGGAATTTTTCCAATTTTGCCCCGCTACTCGAACATCCTCGTTTATTCCATTCTCATCTGTCGAAAACATATCCAGCAAAGGATGGTTGTATACTATATGCAAAAGGAGGAAATCCTCATGAGCGAGAATAGCGGAAATAAACTTACTTTCGGTATCATGGTAACTCCAATGCCACCCTTCAAGCGGGTGATCGAGCACGCCAGGTTGGTTGAAACTCTAGGGTTCGACAAACTCTGGGTGCCGGACCACTTCGTGAATCCGGAAGATAAAGAGGCGGGGTGGTTCGACTGCTGGACCACGCTGACAGCGCTGGCGACCTATACTGATCAAATTGTCCTAGGAACCTTGGTCTCCAGCATGACCCTGCGTAATCCTGCCATCCTTGCACGCATGGCACAAACGCTGGATCACATCTCTGGTGGACGTTTGGAGTTAGGGGTCGGGGCGGCTGGTGTCCCGGACTGCCACAAGATGACCGGTGCCCCTATTTGGGAACCTCGCGAGCGCTCCGAGCGATATCGGGAGTTCGTAGAGATCTTGGATCACATGCTGCGTGAAGAACTCACGAATTACCCTGGAAAATACTATAACATCCAGGGTGCGCTGATTCACCCTGGGTTTGTCTCGAAACCTCGCCCTATATTTAATGTGGCTGCCAAAGGACCCAAAGCACTACGCCTGGCGGCACAATATGGAGATGCCTGGAACGCCATGTACCCGGGTGATGAGCTTACCCCTAGGCAAAACAGTGAAGTCATTCGCCAGAGTTGTGAGATGTTATGCGATTTCGCTCGCGAGTATGGGCGAAATCCTGATCGGATTGGACGGACCTTCCTATACGGATGGACCTCGGATAATTTATTCCGTTCCAAGAATGCGTTTGAAGACACCATTCTACGCTACGCGGAAGCAGGGATCCGCGATTTTTGTTTCATTTATGCTTATGGGCTCGATTCCTATAAGGATAACGCCATTACAAATGAAGCTTTACTCAGGAGTATCGCATTTGAAGCTATTCCAGCAATAAAAGAAAAACTCTGATCTGCTTTAATAAATATTGGTCTTCTCGTGTATGTATTACCCGTATAAAGAACACCTCCTTGGGGGCACTACTCTATAAGCAGAATTTGTCGGCAGGAGGATTCCCGTAATCTACCGGGGATTTTTATAGCAAGAGAATCAGAAATACATCCAGGTGGTGGACAACACCATCACGTTGGAAGATATGCCCGCTGTTTACAGAATCTAAAACATGACCTTCGATCTGTTGGGTGCTGCCATCGGTCAGATGTACCTCAATGCATTTTTTGTTCGATGCATGCAGGATTACCGGGACTTGACATATTGTGTAAGCAATGGAACCCGCCTTCAATTCCATTTGTATGTAACTGATCATCGACACTCCAATAGGCGAACATCTTGGAATCAATAAGAAACTCGTGCTTATCCAGCAATAAAAAGTCAAACACTAGGTTTCCGTTTTCGATGGAAAGTCCAAGCTCTCCCTGGCGTAGCAATATTTCTTCTTTGACCATTCCAGTCATGCCAGGTTGCTTGGCTCCGCGGCCTTTCGGGGTGTGGGAATAAGGGTCCGTGGGGAAAGCGCCGTAAACTGCGGGGGTTTTATTGAAACTTTGTCCCTTGCTAAGATCGGCGTATTTTTCCAATAGAATCCGGGTGGATGCATTCGCCACTGGTTCGCCGGATTGTTTCCTGCACTGCCAGCAGCAGCTTGGAAACCATGTGCCAGTAAATACTCCCAAGGCCCTCATAGGCAAAAAAGGTTCCGGAACGTCCGGTAAATTCATCATGGTTAAAGATATTTTCAAACAAACCCTCGATCTGCGCTCCATCAGTTTTTACTAATTCAGCATATTGAGGTTTGTGTTTGAGTGCATCCAGGGATCGCCTTACATCTTTCACGTTGCGGATATGACCGTTGAAATGGTAGTTTCCATTTTCATCTCGGCTGATCAGGGTTTGATCTTGTATCTTGACCAATTCCAAAACAAGTCCCAGACTCGCTCACCTGGGTCTGCTGAAATACTGTTCTTCTCGAGAAAACCCGGCAGATCCCGGTCTGGATAAAGAATGTAGCTGTGCTGGTCGGCCCGGTACAATTTGCTGTGCCTCATGCTTTCTAAAAGCGCTAACGATTCTTCACCGGTCAGCATCCCGGATGAAAGGATGGCAACCTGGCCTTCCAACATTTCATATAGATGGCTGATTGACGCACGCTTGGGGGTGAGATGCAAAATGTTGTAAGCGTGATAGAGGTTATCGCTGCGTTTATTTGCCCGTAATGAATGCTCGATATAATGCAGCACGAGATCGAGAAATGCGGCCAGGTCCGCGCTTGTCAGTTGCGCCAATTCACCTGAGAACCCACGGGAATAATATTTCTCTCGATATTCGCTTCCAGCCTGGCCCAGTGCAGTCCATCACTGCGCGTCTTTGTTCGTCATTAAAGATTATCCTTGAGCAGGCTCTGGAAGCGTGCCAGGATTTGAAAAATTTGTAAAAATAGTTCTTGCACTTCCACGGCGATTTGAACTGTTCTGAATGCACTTCGATCCAATAATTTCTTGAAAAAAACAATGGTGCGTCGTAAATAACATAGGGTTACCACCGACAACCCTTTACCAACCAGGGCATTGTTGGCATCATTCCATTCCGGGCGCTGGGTATTCATCCAGATGCCGCCTTCCGGGACAAAGTTCACCAGCTTGGCAAGCAGCAGGGTGAGTAGTTTTTCTGCAAGATTGGCAAGCAGTAATTTCCCATCCTGCATTGATACCAGTTTACCGTCCGTGCCGCGTTCCTTTACCAGTGACTCGATTTCCTTCTCCAGGGCCCAATCAAACTCAATGGTATTGAAAGGATCTTCCTGTAGATCCGCATAAGGTTTGATTCGATACGGAACATGGGCATAACTAAAAATTCGGTTGGGTAAGAAACGCCTGAAGCCTGCCCGGATGAACCCTGGCACTGACCTCCATCAGTTTTTGAAGATAGATGATTTGATGATCACCCCAGTAGCCAATATTCGCCCACGGATTGCCGGGTTCTGGAATTTCCCATTCGATCCCCTCACGCGTAATTCGATATGGGTTGTATCCATCCAACGTTGTTGCGTTCAGGAAAGTACAAATCATACTTTCAATATATTCCGGAAAGGAATAAGCGAGGGCTTCCCAGTTTTGGAAAATATCGCGCCAGTTTCCTTCATAACCCAACTGATGGGAGCCATCGTTCTTTTTAATATTGATCGCAAAGCGATTCCAGGGGCGGCTGGGGTCACCATGTCGCCGGCTGAATGACAGGGGCAGGTAGGCATAACTCAAGCGGATCAGATCTGCTGAACCATTTGCTACCGAGCGGGCTAGAAGTGCGGAGATGGATATTTCAGGGGGCAATTCGGAAAAAAAAGGTGCCTTCTCCGCAAGGATCACAGGATTGCGGACAGTTACAAATTCGACGAAATCTTTTATATGGATTTTGTATTGGTCGGCGAAAATACCGCCGCGCATTTCGTTGAACATTACATTGGCGAAATGGTTGGCACAGCGAAGATGATTATTGGAAACCTGTAGTCCATCGGCATTGGCGACGATCTTCTCCAAATATTCATTATTCAATTCTATGTCGCTTTCCACGGCGTTTGCTAAGTTAGTCCGATTTTCCCTTAGCATTTTAGACAGATGAACGATTGCAGCGCTGTCCTGGCCAACCTCTGCCACGAGGTGCCACGAGCGTTCTGAATTCTGAGAAATGTCGAAGCTGGAATGTACAAAATAAGCACAACGCTGCCCGCGGATATTTGTTTCCATTGTAACGCCCATGCCAGATCGAAAGGGATCAAGCTGCTTTGATGAGAGTAGATATTCCTCGTGTTCGAGCCCAAGCTGCATAACCGTGGTTGCTAAAAGCGATTCGCTGGGTTCAGCCAGGTCCGTCAGGGTTGAATTTAGTGCAAAGATGGCCAGGCCGGTTTCAGTATCCAGTTCACTCAGTTTATAAGCATCTAACAGAGGACTGAAAATATTTTGTGTCGACGATGTAATATTTGCGGGAAGAATATTCTGAAGACCATCGATAACTTCGATCTTGCAGGATGACTCTCCCAAATTTTTTACCCAGCTCGTCTTTACGAATCCAAAGGCATCACTGGTTCGCCATGCATAGCGATAGGTCATTCCCAGGCTGTGGTTGTTTTCTTCAAAAACAACCACCGTACCAGCAATATTTTTATAAATATTGCGTTCGATGTCGTAGATCCCTTGTTGCCGAAAAGATAATGGCTCCCATAAGCTGGTTCGGTGTGCGCGGGTGACGAGGAAAATCGCTTTGCTTCCCGTATTTTCGCTATTTTCGGTCAGCTTGTCCTCTGTATAGTAGGGAAAGAGAGACTGTTCGGCGCTGATTCGACCGGCTGAAAGACCACCGGTTGATGAGATAAAGAGCCAGTGATTGGAGCTGCTGACAATGCTCATAAAGAACGGCTCAAGCGCATCATAATTTTGGATTTTATAAAATACTTCACCCAGCATGTGCACGTATTCCCCCCCGACGGTTTTCTCTGACCGTTTTTGGACTAAGTCGCCAATGAAAACTGGATGAGTAAGATTGTTCATTATCTGTCTTTTTCCCAATCTTCGTGCTTATTCGCTACAATATTTGACATTTTCTTACAATCCAATTCCCTTTATGAGCATTCTCCTGCAATTTCTCAATACTTCTCCCAGTGAAGTACTTGCTCTAAAGGTTTCTTCTCTGGTGCTGGAGTTTCCGCTGGAACACCAATTGGGATCACGGCCATTACGCGCTTGGCAGGCGGGACCCCTAACAAGGTTTTGAATTGCTCTTCGCGAGGCAGCGCGTCTCCTTCCACCCAGCATGCCCCATACCCCAAGGCTGTGCTAGCCAGGAGCATATTCTCTATTGCTGCCGCGCCATCTTCCACCCACCAGCGGGAGACAGGGTCCATGACCACCACAATGACCGCGCTGGCTTTCTCTATCCATGCGCCAGACACTTTGAATTGCTCGATCGTTGTCCGGTCTGTCACCACCACAAAGTCCCACGGTTGCCGGTTACTTCCTGTTGCTGCCAGTCGTCCGGAATCAACGATGGTCTCCAAATCTGATTTGGGAACGGCATCGTTCGTATACTTGCGGATACTTCTTCGCTTGCGTATTGCCTCTAAGGTATCCATTTTCTTCCTCGTATACTAGACATTTGCAGAAAAAATCGATTGCACTGCCATTAAGAAGAGCACCCAACGTGACGGTCTCGGTGCCAGTCAGGCGAGAGATACGCAGCCTGCTGCGAAGTTGCCTGCAGCTGTGGGTCGGACTGCATGAGGATTCAAGACAGCCAGTCAGTCGTTCTCTAGGAGTTCAATCACCGCTCCAAATTGATTATGTCCATCCACATAAGCATACCGCCCGCCATGATAGTCGCCACGTTGGACCAATTTCATGCCGTGCCTTATTAATCCTTGGATATGCTCTTCCATCCCTTTGATTTCAAAGGCAATGTGGTGAAGACTTGAGCCGTGGGCGATCAGTTGATCATTCCAGGTACTGGGCTCGCCCAGGGGTTGGATTAATTCCAATGATACCTGCCCAAGCTCAAAGAATGCTAGTTTTGCCTGGGCTGACGTGGGCTGGTCTTGATACTTCGTGTGAGCAAAATCGACCGTATCGGTCATGTTTATTGCAGGCGGATCTAATCCTAGCATTTGTGACCAGGCTTGGACGGCCTCCTCGATATTTTCCACAACGAGCCCGATCTGCATCACTTTATTCTCGCCTAGGGAACTTGAGGTCATCGGATGGTACTCCTTTTTGTTATTGAATTATTCTCGGTTCTTATCGCCTTAGGGATAGGCTCTGCATTTTCAGTTTTTCTGGGTTCACTGGAGTCTCGGTAGCGCGGTTATCATATCCAGGTATCAGTTATTACCTGTGCAAGATTACTTCAATTCAACTCATCTGTTCCGGCGTCAGCGGGCCGAACTCCATCGCCCCGGCATTCTCCTCAACTTGTTTTACCGTGCGAAACCCGGGGATGGGAATGGTTTGTGTGGTCCGGGCCCAAATCCAGGCCAGTGCACCCTGTGCCACTGTTCGGCCCTTGCTGGTTAAAATTTCCAGAGTGGCATCTCGCATCCTCATCCATTCCGGATTGGGTTGACCATTTCTAAAATACTTCATCCACTCCGGGCTTTTTGGGCCGCGCACGTCATCGGCTTGGATTTTCGTGTCAGGACTATATTTTTCAGTCAAAAGCCCCATTGCCAGTGGACCGCGGTTGATGGCGGCTAGGTTGTGTTTCTCGCAGAATGCAATCATCGCCGGGTTGTCATCCAGCACATTAAGCTGTAACTGGATGGATGTGCATTTCGTACCTCGGGCAAATACCTCCGCCCTGTCAACAAAATCGGTGCTCCAGCCGTAGGCTCGGATTTTGCCAGTTTTCACCAGGTCTTCAAGCGTCTCCCGGACTGGCCCAGCCTTGTCCGCCGGGAAACCATTATCATGGAATTGATACAAGTCAATATAGTCAGTATTCAAGCGGTCAAGGGATTCTTCACATGCTTTGCGGATTCCTTCTGGCGATGTGTCTGCTCCTGTTACATGCCGTGTTGTTTCGTCGAACACGGAGTTAAATTTCGTGGCAATGACAACCTGCGACCTGCGACCGGCGGTCGCTCGGCTGAGCACGCGTTCGCTGTGGCCCGCGCCATAAACATTGGCAGTATCGAAGAAATTTATCCCTCGGTCCATGGCAGCATGAATGGCACGGATGGACTCTTCGTCATCTACTTCGCCCCACCCTTGCGGTGTCTCCCCGGCCCAGAATGGGCCGCCAATTGCCCAACACCCCATTCCCAGCGCACTCACTTCGATTCCAGATCGTCCCAAAGCGCGTCTCATGATTTATCTCCTGAATATCTTATTGACCGTTGGATTGCTCTTTATATATAAATCTAATAACTTTCCTGCCCAGGCTTCCTGTAATACGCGGTAATCCAAAAAGATGATACCTTTAAATGTATTGTAGAACGAAACTAATGGGGACACAAGGCAGAAAGGACTATAGCTGCGCAGGAGTTCAAACCCCCTTGGGGCACGACTATATATTATGTTGTCAAGTGACCCGCTTATTTTTTGGGACATTTTCCTCTCTTGTATCGCAGTGTATAATGAATGTGATTTCAAAGAGATTAATAGGTGTGTAATCCAAATGGGCTTGTTTTCAAAAAGGAAAACCTGATGGTTGAAGAACATAAAACACAGCACGATGAACAGGAACAGGAACGACTTAAACGTCAACAGGAACAAAAAAACCTGGAACAGGGGCAGGCACTGGAGCGGAAACCTCAACAAGACCAGCAGGAGCTATTGAACAACCAGCAGGAACAGGAACGAATTCATCGCCAGCAGGAGCAGCACCAATTGGAGCAGCAAATGGAAGAGAAAAGGAAGCAGCGCCAAAAGGAGCAGCAGGAGCTGGAAGAACAGCAGCGACGGAATCAAAAAAAAGGCTAACCGCAATGCAGGGGTTTCCATAAAATATTGGTTTTATTCCTGCTGTTCCACTAACCTTTGAGACTTTATAAAATAACATTATTGGCACTCTGGGAATACCGCGTCCCGAAAGGACGCGCTTTATTTAAATATTCTTCGTTGGTTTTTAAAGATATGGAAATAGCCTTTGTGAATACCTGATCGATATTTTAATGTGGTTGTATTGGAAATTATATTTGTATATAATTAATTATATCCCCTCGAAACGCCGGGATTTCATCGTCCTGACCACGGCATATTGGCACCTTATGAAACAAAGTCAAAATACTTCGCAGCCCGAAAAAGAAGAAAATCAATATCGACGAATATTCGATTCTGCTCCCGACGGGTTGATTATCATCGACCTTGAAACCCACCAGGTCGTTGGAGTTAACCCGGCAGCCTGCGCGATGCATGACTACACTTGCGATGAATTCACCAATCTGCAGTTGAAGGCAATCTTGCACCCTGATAGCCAAAAAGAATTCAACAGTCATCTCGGCGCTCTTCAATCGGATGGTGTGTTTGCCATATACGTTCTGGATGTATGTCGGGATGGTTCGACCTTTTCTGCCGAGTGGCGTGGGACAGCATTCGATTACCAGGGTCGGTTATGCATGTTGGGTATTGTTCGAGATGTCAGTAAACGCATCCAGGCAGAAAAGGTGCTCCACCAGCGCGTGAAAGCGCGCACCCATGAACAGACTACGCTTCTGGCGATCTCACATACCCTGGCATCCACCCTGGAACTCCACCCCGGGCTGATACTGGATCAATTGGGTGAGATCATTGAATATACCCAGGGTGGAATTTTCGCTTTGGAAGATTCTTCCCTGGTCACCCTTGCTATGCGCGGGAAGCCGCAATTGGAGGAGTCCGAACCTATTCGAATCAGCATGCATGGGCCTGAAACTCTAGCTGCGCTGTTCATCGGGCACCAGCCTACCCGCATCGCTGACATATGGAGTGACAACCCCTCTGCGGAATTTCTCCGTACGCTTTTGGATGATGGCGCGGCAGTGCTGCTCAAGGGGATGCAATCCTGGATGTGGGTACCGCTTGCGGTCAAGGGCCGCATCATCGGCGCTATGGGTGTGGCGCACCGGAAGCGCAATTCTTTTACCGTTCATCACGCAAACCTGGCTCTCAGTGTTGCCAACCAGGCTGCCATTACCTTGGTAAATGCCGAGTTATACGAACATGCGGGGGAACTTGCAGCTTTGCAGGAACGCCAGCGGCTGGCTCAAAACCTGCACGATGCCGTTAACCAATCGCTCTTCTCTGCCGGTCTGATCGCTGAAGTCTTGCCGCGCCTATGGGACCGGGATCAGGCTGGGGCCCGGCAGTCGTTGGAGGACCTCCGCCGGCTGACGCGTGGAGCTCTGGCTGAAATGCGCGAGTTGCTGGCTGAACTGAGGCCTTCCGTTCTTACCGACAGCAGCCTTGGCGATTTGCTGCGACAGCTTTCTAATGCATTTACAGGCCGGACGAACATCCCGGTCAATGTGAACATTGCCGGAGAGCATGTCCTCCCTGCAGAAATCCAGGTAGCTGTATACCGGGTCTGCCAGGAGACCCTCAATAATATTGCCAAACATGCCGGGGCTAGCCGGGTGGAAATCGATTTGCAGTACGATGCCAGCGGGGGGGATGATCCTCGTACAGAGAAAATGTTTTCGTCTCTTTCCAAAACCGGGATGCCCCAGGAGATCGAGGTTTCTTCGGTGGAAATGCACATTAAAGATGATGGGGTTGGCTTCGATCCCGGCGAAACCTCCGCCCCTGGTCATTATGGGTTGGGCATGATGGTGGAACGCGCCGAATCCGTGGGCGCGCAGTTGAGTCGTGACCAGTCGGCCTGGTCAGGGCACCGAAGTGAAGCTGCGTTGGCCAGGTGATGCGAAAAAGGAGCCCGAATGAAATCGACTTCCTCCTCACGTATCCGCGTCATGCTCGTTGACGATCACGCCATGGTCCGCCGCGGGTTGGCAACTTTCCTGAAGGTCTATGATGACCTGGAATTGGCTGGTGAGGCTGCCAGTGGGCAGGCTGCCATCCAGTTGTGCAGCACGCTCCACCCGGATGTTGTCCTGATGGATATGGTCATGCCCGACATGGATGGAGCTGCAGCAACACGCATGATTCGTAAACAATCACCTGGTATCCAGGTACTCGCACTGACAAGTTTCAAAGAGGGGATCCTGGTCCAATCCGCGCTGCATGCTGGAGCAATAGGCTATTTGCTTAAAGATGTGTCAGCCGACGAATTGGCCCAGGCCATCCGCGCTGCGCATGCCGGTCGGTCCACGCTCTCGCCTGAGGCTGCCCAGGCGCTGGTCCTTGCCACTTCACAGCCTCCAGTACCTGGTCTCGACCTGACCGCGCGCGAACTGGAAGTCTTATCACTCATGATCGAAGGGTTGAACAATACCCAGATTGCTGCAAAGTTGAATGTTAGTCCCTCCACGGTTAAATCCCATGTCAGCAACATCCTTTCAAAACTGGGGGTTGCCAGCCGAACTGAAGCTGTAACCCTGGCTCTGCGTAACCGCATCGTCCCCTGACCCATCGTCTCCCCCAAGTGGACTAGATAAATACTCCCCGGCTGATGGATGTAGCCGGGGAGTGACATCTTTATAATGAGAACAGATTAGAAATAAATCTAAATCCTCGTTTATACCAAGCGGAAGGAGTATTCAAATGAGTCCGACATATCTTATCATCGCGGTGGTTGTGATTGTCGTGGTTATGGGCGCCATCATGGCACCCATGTTTGCCCGCCGGAGAAAGTCGCAGAAGTTTCAAAATAAATACGGACCGGAGTATGACCGTACGGTCGAGTCTGCGGGCAACGAGAAGAAAGCTCAGGCAGAGTTGAACGGACGCCAGAAACATGTTGATACGTTGAATATTCGTCCGCTGTCAGTGAGCGAACGCGAGCGCTACCAGGCTGAATGGACCGCAATTCAAGCCAGGTTTGTCGATCAACCTGGTCAGGCGACGGTGGAAGCCGACCACCTGATTATGGAAGTCATGAAAGTGCGTGCCTATCCTGTATCTGACTTCGATCAGCGCGCGGCCGATATCTCGGTCAATTATCCAACCTTGGTAAGTAATTACCGGGCTGCGCGCGAGATCGCGATCAAGAATGAGCAGCACACCGCAACTACTGAAGAATTAAGGCAGGCAATGATTTATTACCGGTCCTTGTTCGATGAACTCCTCAAAGAAGAGGCAGTAGTCCCTGAAAAGAAATAGGGGTGATTGAACGGGACTTTCAGGCTGGGTCGATGGGAAGTCCCGTTGCACAGTTAATTCTGGCAGACCTCAGGTCTGAAGTTCAAAGGTTCTCGTGACACTTTTTGATGAAATTCTTGGTCAATTTCCTCCTGAAGTCCAGGCAGCTATCCGCAAAATATGGGATGATTTGGGTCCCACTGAAAAGACCGGCTTCCTTGCGCTATTAACCGGGTTCCCGACGGATCCGAATTTGATGCGGCGGCTGGTGAAGTTATCCACCGCCCAGATTCGGCAAGCCTTTGGCAACAAGCACCGCGTGGTCATTGTCGGTCCGACCAACGTTGGTAAATCCACCTTGTATAACCAGCTGGTTCAAAATAAACACGACTCAGCCAGGGTAAGCCCCTTGCCGGGGACAACTACGGTAAACCAGCAAGCGGATGCAGCCTTGTTTACAGTGGTCGATACCCCCGGCGCAGATGCGGTGGGAAGTGTGGGTGAGAAGGAAAAAAACCTGGCCCTGTCAGCAGCTGGAGAGGCTGACTTCCTTGTGCTGGTTTATGATGCCATTCAGGGGATTAAAAAGACGGAACAGGAACTATTTTACGAGTTGTCGGATCTGAAAATACCTTTCGTGGTGGTTCTAAATAAGGTTGACCTGGTCCCTCGCAAGGACCTGCAGGGCGTCATTTCGAGCGCGGCGGTGAACCTGGGCTTGAAACCCGATGAAATCGTCCCGATCGTTGCCAGGGACGGTAAGAATCTCGGAAAAGTGTTGCTGGCAGTTGCGGCTACCGAACCTGGCATGGTAGCTGCCCTGGGACAGGCATTACCGGAATTTCGCTGGCAGCTCGCCTGGCAGACCACCGTCAGGGCGGCTTCGATCTCCGCAACCATTGCATTGTTACCGCTGCCGATTATCGACTTTGTTCCCCTGGTGATCACGCAGTCGATCATGGTGGTTAGTATCGCCCGTATCTACAGCTATAAAATCACTCCACAGCGTGCCTCCGAGCTTGTAGCCACGTTTGGTTTGGGGTTTCTGGGGCGGACTCTCTTCCAGGAACTAAGCAAATTGGGAGGGTTTCCCGGCTGGCTGCTGAGTGCAGCGATTGCTTCATCCACAACCGTCGTGATGGGTTATGCGGCGGTGCGCTGGTTCGATAAAGGTCAAAAATTATCCACCGATGCACTTAAAAAACTTACCCGTGTGATCACCACTTATCTAATCGGTACACTTAAAAACCTTGGAAAACGCAAACCAGGCCAGAAGGGGCTTCAACAACGTGTCGCCCAATCACTGGAAGACTTGCCCTTGGCTGAAACTCAAGCGGCGATCGATAGGGAGGCGGGAGAATAATCGTTCAACAACAAATGAAATACCTTGACTAAATAAATCAATTTTAGAATGGTTCTGTTATGAATACCCAAGCCAGATTTCCCATAGAGCACTTCTTTTTTCGTATCCTTGAGAACCATTCTTGTGATCATAATTAGGGTCCCTGGCAAAAATCTCTTATACAACATCCCCCAAGTGGACTAGATGCATACTCCCCGTCTTGGCGGATGTGGTCATGAAGGGTTGGCTGTAATATCAGATATTCTCCGGGTAATTCCGCCCGGCGGAATAATATTCGAAATAAGGAGTTGGTATCATGGCAACCAAGAAAGAAAAGTCTAGCGAGAAGAAACCAAAACGATTAGCCAAGGGATCACGCACGCATACGCGCCGCCTTAAGCAGGAAGCGCGCAAAACAGCCGGAACCACTCGCGCGTAGGAGAAAAAATGGGACACAAAGGAGTTAGTGTACGCAAGGCACCAAAAGCGAAATTGAAACCACTAGCAACCGTCAATCGCAGTGGTGGTTCGATTTCCGATTTGGCTCAGTCTGACAGGGGCTCAAGGCAGTTGCCCGAAAAGTCCGGCGCATTGCCGACTGGTAACGCAGGCATGAACCCCTCTTCCGGATCGAAGAAAAATCGCAAGAAACACTAGTCTTTGTTTTGGTCTGCCTTCAGAAGATCTGGTGGGTGGAACCGATAATATCGAGTCGTTTCCACCCACTTTTTTTCTCTGACCTTGGTTTGGTAGGTCCAATTGCAATTCCGTCACAGGGATATTACCATCTCCATAATCCTTTTCATCAATTATGGCTAAGTGTGAAACCTCCCCCAAGTGGCGGAGTTAAATACTCCCCACCCGTCTGATGTGGCCGGGGAGTTTTTATTGTACGATGAGCACATGACCCGCGTATATTTAGCCGATGCCCAGTCTGAGGAACGTTCCGCCCTTCGTCTGTTGCTGCATGATCTAAAGTTGGAGGTGGTTGGCGAAGCGGCGGACTGGTTCACAACGCTGGCTCAGGCACCCATCAGTCGCACCGATATGTTGTTGGTGGATTGGGATTTGCTTCCCAATTCGCCCACTGCGGCTCTTGAATTGCTTCGGAAGGCTTGCCCAGCTGCGCTGGTCATCGTCCTCATCAGTCACCTGGACGCCCGCCACCAGGCTGCTCTCTCCGCTGGCGCGGATGCCTTTATCAGTAAGGGAGAAACACCCGAGCGCGTGGCCGAACGCTTGCGAGTTGCTGCTGCAAGCATACTGGCAAAATAAATCAAGCTGGTTGAGTTGAGATATTCAAAAGTGGTGTATTTTGATGCCTTTACCGTTGAAGAGACCCCGGACCACTATTATACAAAGTCAATTGGATTTCACTCTCTTTCTTCGGATAGAGGTGTATCAACAAATAAAACGCACGGTATTCCGTGTACCTGGATAAGTCAAATAGGAGAGAAACATGTTAAACATCATTATTTACCTCATCGTAGCTGCAATCATCGGTTGGATCGCCACAGAGCTTATGCATGACCGCTCGAACCTGCTGATCAATATCGTTGTTGCCGTCATCGGCGGTTTTATAGCCGGGTACTTACTCACCCCTCTGTTCCATATTTCGCCGATTGGTGTCGGTGCGATCTCTCTACCAGCCATGTTGATCACGCTGGGAGGTGCGGTCATCCTGCTATTCGTCGTCAATCTAATTCGCCGCAGACGCTAACCGGTCAGTTTTTTACATATGGGGTGCTCCCAGCACCCCAATTTCCACGTATGTGAGTCAGTTCTCTATAGCCTGGGGACATGCTCATATCATTAAGGAGATCAATATGACTACAAATTCGGTTTCAGAAGTCCAAACGACACAAAAAGAACCGGAACGGGAACGACGAATTTTTACTTTCAAGGCAACGCAAATAGTCTGGATTCTTCTTGGAATACTCGAAGCCTTTCTCGCGCTGCGCTTCGTCTTGAAAGTTGATCGCGGCCAACCCTGCCAACCCGTTCGCGGTTTTCGTTTATGGTTTCACCAGCCTCTTCCTGTTCCCCTTTACTGGTTTGACGGTGACACCTTCAGCGGGAGGCATGGTGCTTGAAATCCCGACTTTGATAGCTATGCTGGTATACGGGTTGGTTGGATGGGCGGTTGAAAGGATCATCTGGGTGATCTTCTATCGCCCGCGGGGACCTGTCACACAGACTACCACCACTGACCAGCACACTCATCAATAAGAAGGAACAGAATGGACAGCACTGCTGAAAACTCCAAACAGGCCGTGGACCGACCAGGTGGTCCCACCTTAACCATGTTAAATATGATTCATCAAGCTGTAAGGTGGCTGGTTGGGCTGGTTATCCTCACGGAGGAAGAGCGCATAAAAGCAGGTGTCTATTTTAGCCGTGAAAGACCGCAAGGATAAGTTGGTCTCCTTAAATAAAAATCCAACTTCCTGCAAGGTATACGCCTAGATCAAAGGCCTATGCATATAGGAATTCTGGAGATAACAAATGATAAACAAGAATAAGGCACACACACACGGTAATTATGGGATGAATGTTTTATTCGGTGTGCTCTTTGGCGGTCTTGCCGGAGCGATAACCATGCTGCTGCTTGCACCCCAATCGGGAAAGCGGACCCGCGCACAAATTCAGGAGGAAAGCATCCTGTTGCTCGATCGAACAACTAAAAAGGTAAAAAAAGCAGTTGCGCAGGTAGCTTCCGAAACGAACCGGATCACCGCTGAAGTCCAGGAGAAAGCCGGTGAAATAAAACAGCTTGGCAAGGATAAGCTCGTTGAACAGTTGGATCGCCTGTCCACTGCTCTCGACACTGGAAAAACAGCAGTCGAAGCTGCTTGAGATACTTGTTAATCGTTATTCCTCTTCTTGGGTGACCAGGATCGCTGGATCCTGGCCCCGCCACCTAGTTATGTAAGAAAGGAGCACCACCTATGCACATCACCAGAAATATCGGCTTCCTGTTGCTGGCCATCTGGCTTATTTTGTACGGGCTGATCGCATTATTCAGCCTGAGCTTTTCAGGCCTGCCTATCATAATGGCGATCCTTGCCATCGCAGCCGGCATCTTCATCCTGCTGGAACGCTAGGTTACCAGCCACCCGGTCAATTGACCGGGTGGTTTCAAATAGATCTTTCAAAAGATCATTCAATAAGGAGAAACCTCATGTCGTTACTGTGGATTATCATCGTAGTTCTATTTATCCTTTGGCTGCTCGGCTTTTTCGGCCGGAGGGTCAGTTCAAGCTTCCCGCAAACCGGCGGTTGGATTCATATCCTGATCGTCATTGCCGTCATTCTCGTCATCCTTCGATCTTCTTGGAATGGTGTAATACCACTGGCTATGATCGGTGGATTGTTTAGTCGGGGCTTCTGATGGCTTTGAGTTACCCCACCGCTAATCTATTGGACACATGGTCTTAATGATGGTTAGCCCATATTGTTATGCCCGCGAAGTTAAGGAAAATTTGGCAAGCAAATGGGAAGGTGAAAAACCTGGTACGGACAAAAAAGATAGATAATCAAAGGAGATAACAAATGGCAAAAAAAAGAATGACAAAGACCGAGTTCGTGGCCGCTCTTTCCAAGAAAAGTGGCCTGACAAAGAAGCAAGCTGCCTCAGCACTCGACACGATCAACGTTATCGTAGCCGAGCAGCTTGGCAAGCGTGGACCGGGCGAGGTTCTTCTCCCGGGCCTGCTTAAACTGTATGTGGTGACCAAGCCCGCTTCTCCCCAGCACAAAGGCGTCAACCCCTTCACCAGGCAGCCGATGATCTACAAGGCAAAACCAGCCAGCAAGGTGATAAAGGTGAGGCCTCTCAAACCGCTGAAAGATTCAGTTTAAGTTCCTGCCACCCAATCTGACATTCTCGTTGGTGCGGCTGTTAAATAATCAGGTTGGCGATGGGACGATTAATCTGGTTTCATCGCAACCTGAGTTTCGCGATTTTTCTACCATTTGACTAAAAATATCCGCCCAGGAATCTATCGATAAAACAGATTCAAAAGGCGTAGGCAGTATGCCTGATAATTCCCCTCAATTTACCAATCCAGATATTAGGGACTCTTCGGAAATTCCCCTCGGCGATTCCATGGCATCTCGTCCACTATTACCATTGGAATCCTGGACATTCCGTCGGGTAGTCTGGGTCACGTTGGTTCTGGTTTTCGTTGGCATCAGCTTCTGGGTTCTCTATCGGTTTAATCAGGTTGTTTTCGTCCTCTTCATCGCCATATTACTGGGCACGGTGATCAGGCCGGGTGTGAATTGGCTTCACCAGCGTGGTCTTCCCCGAATGGTGGGGATCATTCTTATTTTTTTTCTGTTCGTTGCCCTTTTTATTGGGTTTATGCTTCTGTTATTCCCGATAATTCTCAAGGAGGGGACGGCAATTGCTGTTGTAGTTCCGGGATATTACCAGAGTCTGCAGCGAGTGGATGGTTAATTATCCCAATCAATTTGTTGTTACTTTAAGCGAGTTCCTCCCGGCGACACTTCCAAACCTGATGCCATTAGCGCAAACCGGACCGGAAATGCTGGCGTCCGCAGAGCAGGCGTTAGGATACGTGGCGATGGCAGCTAATGTCATTTTTACAGCCACGGCGATTCTGCTTTTGGCTTTTCACTGGACTCTCGATGGGCCGCGAACCATTCAGTCATTGATTCGGCTGTTACCTCTGGGTCAGCGTGTGGGTTTTGGGGAATTGGTCTCGGACATAGAAACCAAGGTCGGTTTTTACGTAGCGGGGCAAGGCGTCCTCTGCCTTGTCATGGGCATCATGTCCTTAATCGCTTATACGTTCATAGGGTTGCCCAATGTCCTGGTCCTGGGGCTCCTGGCAGCCGTTGGGGAAGCGGTTCCGCTGGTTGGACCGCTTATAGGTGCTGTCCCGGCGGCACTGATGGCCCTCTCAATCGGACCTGGCAAGCTGGTGTGGGTCATTTTGGTTACCATCATTCTGCATCAAACCGAAAATTACTTGCTGGCGCCTCGCATCATGCGCAAGGCAGTGGGGGTAAATCCATTCGTTTCCCTGCTGGCGTTTTTTGCGTTTGGCTCTTTACTCGGCTTGGGTGGTGTCCTATTGGCGATTCCAATGGCAGCCATCATACAGCTTGTACTCGATCGGTTTGTCTTTCACCCTGCAAAGTTGGAGTCTGAAGTCAATGCCGGGCGCGATTATGCCAGTCGTTTGCGTTATGAGGCGCAAAATCTGGTCCGCGGCCTGCGTAGGCAGGCGCGCCTTAAGAAGGGGGGCTCGGCCCTGATGGTCAAACAGACTGATCAGGTGATGGATGAAATTGAAGCCATTACCACCGACCTTGATGCTTTGCTTGCCCAGGTTCATATCTCTGGAGCCCCATGACCAGGCAAATAATTCGTATCGGTGCGGCGGTCATGATCACCTTGCTGGCGTTGGGGTTGCTTTGGCAGTTCCAGACCGCTGCGGTTTATGTGTTGATCTCGCTTATCTTGGCAGCCGCCCTGCGCCCATTGGTTAATCGCTTGGTCGGACGACGTTTCTTTGTGCGCACGGCGTGGATTCTTTTTTACCTGGTGGCGCTGGTCAGTTTTGGTTTCTTGCTGTTCCTGGCTGGTAAAGCCGCGGTCAATGAAATTCAACTGGTGTCCCATACGGTTTCAACACAAGATTCATGGAGATTGCCGCTTTGGTTGCAGGGCAGCTCTGTTCAGCAGACTCTGGTTGCTTCGTTGCCTCCGCCAAGTAAGATTTTCTTGGCAATTACCGGCAGCCAGGGGCAGCTCGTGTTGCCAGCTGTACTCGGCTTTACACAAAATATAGGCGATGTCGTCAGCGGCGTACTTGTAATACTTTTCCTGAGTATTTATTGGAGCGTTAATCAAATTCATTTTGAACGACTCTGGCTCTCGCTTCTTTCATCCATGCACCGAAAACAAGTCGCGCGATATTTGGAGGGTCGTCGAGCCGGAACTAGGAACATATATTAGAAGCGAAATCATCCAAAGCTTGCTGGCAGGATTACTGCTGGGAATTGGTTATTGGCTGCTCGGCTCGCCGTACCCGGCGCTGCTTGCAATAACAGGTGCAATCTTTTGGTTGGTTCCCGTCATGGGGGCTCCCCTTGCATTGATTCTTCCCCTGCTGATGGGTCTTTTAGCAAGTTGGCAGCTTAGTTTGTTTTCAGGTGTATATACACTGCTTGTTTTGATTGCTATGGAATTATGGGTGGAGCCGCGCCTTTTTAAACACAAGTGGGACAACCCGATTTTGACATTGGTCATACTCCTCGCTATGGCAGACGCCTTTGGCTTTATTGGGATCCTTGTTGCACCGCCCTTATCAGCCGTGTGCCAAATTCTATGGAATCTCCTGATCAGCCGCCGTTTGGTTGCAGGGGCGGCAATCCAGGTGTCGGACCTCAAAGAACGGCAGGCTGTTGTTTGGGAAAACATAAAGGCAATGGATGAACCACCTAATGCAATGGTTAAAAATAGTATGGAGCGCCTTACCGGGCTTCTTGACAAAGCTGAACCAGTTCTACAAGCTATTCCATCAATCGATACTCCCGAGCAATTTCAATCTCCCCAGCTGGTTATTTCTGAAGCTGGACCGCCTGATATCTTAAAGTCTAAAAGAAATAAGTGATGACTGCACCCAGGGAGTCTGGTTTTTTAAAACAATTTTGGCAGCAAGGTGTCGCCAGGATGCTTAGCCTGAATGTACTTACCCATGGCTGGTTGGGTATATTGGTTGACGGAGCCCGGGAAGCCTTGAAGCCCGAACTCATCGATGGCGGCTGCGGCGATTGCCTACTTTGCCCTCTTATCCTTGTTTCCCCTTACCCTATTAAGCATTGCCATTGCCAGCTTCACCCTTGGTCCGTTGATTGACCGGCAAATTATCATCCAAAAGCTGGAATTTATTGCACCAGCTCTCGGACAGTTGTTTGGCAGGAATATTGAAGAAATCATTCATGCGCGTGGGCCAATTACCATCGTCGCAATGGTTGGATTGATCTGGTCCGGCTCAACAGTTTTCTATACATTAACTCAAACTCTGAGTGGAATTTGGAGTAATAAACGCAGGCGTCCTGTTTGGAAGAGGCGTGGTTTGGCCGTCCTATTTGTCCTGGTTCTCGTTGGTCCGGCTGCTTTTCTTGGCTTCGCTCGCCAGCAGCATGATCACCAATTTCAAAAGTTGGTTGCCCAGCCGGTTTATTCCGTACTTGGGTGGTTTCAAGTTTCATGGTAGCGATTATTCTTGATATTGGTTTATTCATGATGCTTTATGCTGCGCTCCCACATGGAACTTCCACCTGGCGCGAGATTTTACCTGGGGCAATGGGGGCTGGTCTTCTCTGGGAGCTTGCCAAAAAAGGCTTCCTGCTCTTTGTTTCCACGTATGTTTCTATTTCGAATCTGGTCTATGGGTCAGTGGCAGGCATGATTGCCTTTATGGTATGGGCTTACCTAAGCGGTTTAATTTTCCTCTTTGGCGCATATTTGAGTTTTTCTTATTACCAGCTCAAACACCGGAATGTTGAATTGGAAGGTTAAAAACAGATATGATTTCCGGTCACTGTTGGCGAAATGGAAAAAACGTGCCGGGAATACTTGGGACACAGGATATGACCAAATGGACGAAATCACAGACAAATATTTGGCTCAACAAATAAACACCGCAAGCGGGTAAAGCTGATCTTCAACCCCAGTGCGGGAGCAGCCAGGGCATTGCCCATAGAGATAGTGGATGTGATCCATGAGATGCAGGCATGGAAACTGGTCCCTGAGGCCTACCTGGTTGAACCGGGGAGCGACCTTCCCGGGGTTGTGCAGGATGCCATCACTCAAGGGTTCCGGATGTTTGTGGTATGTGGTGGTGACGGCACTATTTCTGCCGTGGCCAGATCCCTGGCTGGCACTCATGCCACTTTGGGGATCATTCCTATCGGCACGCAGAATAATACTGCCCTTAGTTTGAACATCCCGAACGATATCCCGGCAGCCATTGCCATCTTGCGAAACGGTCGGCGTATCAAAGTGGATGTTGGCATGGCTACCTGTGGCAAAATCAGCACTCCGTTTCTGGAGGCATGCTCGGTTGGCCTGGCATCGACACTTTTCCCGTCGGTCGATGATATCCAGCATGGCAACCTGGGACAAATCGGCAATTTTCTGTCAACGTTGGCCTCATCCCCTCCGGCTGAAATCACCCTTTTGCTGGATGACGATCAGGAGATACACGATCGGGGTCATGTTGTCCTGGTTTCCAACATGCCTTTTATAGGCTTCCATTATCAACTTGGCACCGTTGCCTCGTTTAAAGACGGGCTGCTGGATGTGTTATTTTTTGCAGACTTATCCAAGCTGGATTTGTTGGGCTACATACTGCAGGGAGTGGGAGTGGGAAAACCGGAAGATTCACGCATTCAACACTTTCACGTGCGTAGAGTGGATATTGACACTCGTCCTTCCATGCCGGTAATGGCCGATGGGAATGCATTGGGGGAAGGCTTGGTGCGTATCGAAGTGCGGCGGCGTGTCCTGGCTGTAATGGCTGGGCTGGAACCACCAGCAGCGCAGCCTGCGCAGGTGAAATCCTCGAGAAATAAACTTATGTTGAACGTCTTTACCGATAGGTGCCTTTAATACCACTTTGAATCAGGCAAGCAGATGCTGGTGTGAGACCGAAAATCCTCGCCAATTGGGGTGAGGGCAATTTGAAGGGAAGTTCGTATGATACTGAGAAGAGTAGTCGGCATCCTATTGGTTATTGCTTCGGCAGCCGGGATCATTTTCAGCCTAGTTGGATTGGTTGAAGTGTGGCACTACCGGCCAGTAGTGACAAAAACGATAAATGATAACCTGGCATTGGTCGACCAATCTCTTAACACTACCCAAGACGTTCTCACCATAGTAGGGAAGATGGTTCAGACGACAACGGTTGAGGTTGACTCCCTGCAGGCAACCACCAAGGCCCTTTCCCTGACAATCCAAGGCACTAATCCCATGCTTGATTCCCTGATCAGCCTGACCGGCAAAGATTTCCCCGCTGCCGTCCGTGCTACTCAAACCTCTTTAGCCTCTGCTCAAGGAAGTGCGCTAATCATTGACAATGTGCTGGCAGCGCTTACCAGTATTCCTTTTTTGCCGGTAGCCGCTTACAAACCTGTAGTTCCATTGCACACTGCCCTGGCTCAGGTCTCAACCAGCCTGGATATTCTGATACCATCTCTGGTAACCATAAACACCAGTCTGACAAATGGTAAAACCAACTTGAGCACCGTGGAGTTTGAACTGACTGCAATCTCTGAAACTACTCCAGGAATAAATGACTCACTCACCAATGCACAGTCAGTGATCGACCAATATAAAGCAGTCACTGCGCAGATAAAGATGAATGTGCAAACCGTGCAAATTGGAGTTCAAAATTGGATAAATATCTTTACCTGGATTCTGAGCTTTGTAATTATTTGGGTGTTGATTGCCCAGCTGGGGCTTGCCTTGCAAGGGCTCGATTTGGTGCGGGGAAGCCTCGGGATACAAAAGACTTTGGATTCCGGTCTGTCTTCTGAGCAGGAGAATAGGTCATCTTCAGAGAGTGAACCCGTGACATCGGAGTTCCATACGAAGCACTAGGAGCATGATCATGAAAGGCGATGGAAAGTAGATCCCGGTTGATGAGGAAGTTTTCGCATCAGGTTCCCCGTCAGTGGAAGTTCAACAGCAGGCAGTGCAACTCAAGAGCTCTGTCATCAGTGCAAGGCATTTGACGAAAAAGTTTGGTGATGAAATAGCTGTGGATGATGTCTCATTTGAGGTGCCCCGCGCCTCCATTTTCGGTTTTATTGTCCCAGTGGATCGGGAAAAACAACCACCGTCGTCTATTGGCAAGGGTATGCGGACCTACGGAAGGCGAAGTGATTGGTTTCGATCGCAATCCGATTAGTTGAGCCGGCGAGAGCGGGTGGTTCTTCGCTATATGCCGCAGCTTTTTGTGTTATATACAATCTGACTGTTTGCGAGAACCTTAACTTTGCAGCATCTCTGTATGGCATGAGCTTGTTCCGCAGAAAGAAACTCAAGGAACTTAAAGTTTCTGGGTGTGAGCAGTATTTCTACTAGAATGTTTAGGGGGTGTTAGTCATCTCACTCGCTCTCTTTCGTACGGACGCAGATTCTTTGGAGAACCGACTGCTACGATCGACCCGGTTTTGAGACACATTTTTTCGGATCATTTCAGGGAACTAAAAGAGCAGGGACGCACGATATGCATTACCACCCAATACGTAGCGAGGCAATATCTGTGACCTGGTGGGTGTACAGAACGACGGGAAGCTGCTTTTAGTGGATACCCCGAGAGGTGTACGACATCACGCCTATGGTGGTGGTATGATCGATTTTCACACTACACAACCGTTCGATTTCAAGGCTGAGAGTTTAGTGCGCTCCCTTCTTCGTGAAGGCAAGAACATTCGCACAAGTCTAACGGCATGGTATTATTGTAGACAAGGGCACGCACCTGAACTGATGGGATGGGCACAACGACGAATCTTCGAGTACAGGCGGTAGAAATTACACCTCTTTTTGAAGATATTTCGTCAGTGGTGTCGGAGGTGAGCAATGGTAACTTTTTAACATCGGCATCTTTTTTCTTTTCGAAAGAAATTTTTGAAATTTTGCGCAGCCCGCTTCGTCGTCACCTCGTGTGGGTCATTTTTTAATTTATTTATCTTGGACCGCACCGCACCAATGAACACTGTGCGTACGCTGTTGTGCTCAATGAAAGCCATCTTGCAAGGATATCAGCAGTTTGGACAATCATGGACTTAATACTCGAGTTCGAGTTAAGACAATACGTGAAGACCTAACAACTTCAACTTCGACAAGTGATTTGGTATTCTTGAAGGGACTCACACACAATTAAAAACAACACAGCCGTTTCATAAATGGTATGTGCACCGACGTCTGCTTTGAATAATACGTAAATGAAATGGTATATCCGCCCCAACCTCTGCTTGGAATTAATACTTGCTTAATTTAAATCAATTATAGTTATGTTAATGTCTCCCCCAAATGGCGGAGAGAAGGACTTCCCTGCCGGTGGATGCACCAGGGGAGTCTTTATTGTATGATGAGTTACAGCCCCGTACCGGGCTAAAACGCACATGCGACAAGAAAAGTTATCCGCATGGTCATAGAATTATGAAGAATGGAGATCAATATGGGAATACTATCCTGGATTGTCGTCGGTTTGCTGGCGGGCTGGTTGGCCGGGTTGGTCGTGAAGGGGAAGGGTTTTGGGTGTATTGGTGATATCGCCGTCGGCGTGGTTGGCGGGTTGTTGGGAGGCTTCCTGGCTTCTTATTTCTTCCATATCGGCGATCCAATGTCAGGAATCAACGTGGGATCCATCCTGATTGCATTTGCCGGTGCAGTGATATTCGTGATCATACTTCGCTTGATTACTGGAAGAAGGGCTTGATTTGCCTTTGAAGGTTGTTGGCTGCAGGAGGGGATTTGCCAATATATAAATTCGATCTATGCCTTATAACCTGGCACGATCGCATCCTTCCATTTCCGGGTGGATTTCTGATTCCTCACATCGGAGTAAAATTGTATCAAAAAATTATTCTGGATTTGGTTCAGGACATTTGATAAGCATTAATTCACCGATGGAAGACGTCTGATAATGAAGGATTCCATCTTTTGCGATACTGCATAATTAATCCCTTTACTCGGGAGTTCTATCAAATCGGTCTTCTTTGAAATTTTTGCTTGGCGATCGAATATTTTATTATCGGAAAATGCTGATAAATAACCGGGAGAAGCAGGTTGAATATGAATCGAAGCTCAATTTCCCTGGGGCGCATTCTCGGGATACCCATTGGAGTGGATTATTCCTGGTTTTTGATTTTTGCCCTTCTGACTTGGTCTTTGGCTGCAAGTTATTTTCCTGTTGAATTTGCGAACTGGCCCGTGACTCAATATTGGATTGTGGGTGCAGTCACGGTAATATTAATGTTTGGCAGTGTCCTGCTGCATGAGCTGGGACATTCGGTTGTGGCATTACGTTACAGGCTCCCGGTCCGCAGCATTACCCTTTTCATATTCGGCGGTGTTGCTCAAATTGGAGCTGAACCACCCAGTGCAGTTTCTGAGTTTTGGATTGCTTTGGCAGGGCCAGTTGTGAGTTTTGCACTTGCAGGTTTCTTCGGTCTGCTGCAAGCGATTGGTCGGTACCCTTGCCCCTCTTTTGGCCATTGCCAAATACCTGGCTTATATAAATGGAGCCCTGGGTCTCTTTAACCTGATCCCTGGTTTTCCATTGGATGGTGGTCGCGTCTTTAGGGCAATTCTGTGGGGGACTACTCATAATTTGCGCAAGGCTACTCTTATCGCTGGAAACGTGGGCAGATTTATCGCTTACTTGTTTATCCTCTGGGGTGTGTGGCAGATATTCACAGGTAATTTCGGTAATGGTTTATGGATTGCCTTTATTGGTTGGTTTCTCGAATCCGCAGCCTCATCGCAAATCCAACAGCAAACAATTCACGACCTTTTGGCGGGGCATCATGTTGCCGATGCTATGCGGCACGATTATGCTTCCATTTGTGCTGATTGTACCCTTGACCAATTGATCAATAAAAATATCCTTGGGAGCGGGCAGCGTAGTATGGTGGTCACACAGGCTGACCAGGTCGTCGGTCTCCTGACATTGCACAATATTAAAACCATTCCCTCTTCAGCTTGGTTAACCACCACGGCTGCCCAGGTAATGATTCCTGCTGCAAAAATGATTTCTATACAGCCTGAAGCAGAGCTGGTGGATGCCCTTGGAGCAATGGACCGGGACGGTGTCAACCAGCTTCCGGTCATGCTGGGGAACCAAATTCAAGGAGTGCTTGGACGGGATGACGTTATCAATTTTTTGCACACCATGAGTGAGATCCGTCGTCGCTAATCTTGTTTTACCTGGAGGTGTCGGCTGGATGCTATTTCGTCATTGTCACCGCTGTAAATTAGGAAAATTCACGAGGTCAATATGCCGCAAACATCACACGTTGAAAAGCATTTTACAGGGTCAGCCGTTATCAGAGATATTGTAATTGGGATGTCTGATGGGCTGACAGTACCGTTTGCACTCGCTGCAGGCCTCTCGGGAATTGCCAATTCGACAGCCATCGTCATCACCGGTGGACTTGCAGAGATCGCGGCCGGATCAATTTCCATGGGGTTGGGCGGCTTTCTCGCAGCCAGGAGCGATGCTGAGCACTATGCCCGGGAACGGGAGATTGAACAGCACGAGATTGAAATAATTCCTGATAAAGAGGTCGAAGAAGTGGAACAGGTATTATCAGAATATGGTCTCGAGCAGAAAGAAAGTACGCTGGTTGCCAAGGCATTGAGTCAACGCCCGCAGGCATGGATTGATTTTATGATGCGCTTCGAGTTGGGACTCGAAAAACCTGCTTCGCAGCGCGCGTTGAAAAGCGCTTTGACGATCGCGATTTCCTACGTCGTTGGAGGGATAATTCCTCTTGCTCCATATATACTGATTCACAATACAGGGTCTGCCCTCTTGTTTTCCGTCGTTTTTACTCTCGCGGCATTATTGATTTTTGGATATGTGAAAGGTCGTTTCACCGGTACTCATCCCGTCCGGAGTGCCTTCCAGACAGCACTGATCGGCAGCCTTGCCGCGGCTGCGGCTTTTGGTCTGGCAAAATTAATATCGAGATAAAGAGGAATTATTATGAGTTCAAACCATCGCCAATTGTTGGAAAATATTGCCCATCGGGTAATGCTTGAGCGAGGCTTGTTGCCTGACTTTTCAAAGGAAGTCCTCTCGGAGCTCGGAAAACTCAAGTTGCCTGCAACAGCAGAAGTGGGGGTGTCCGTTGGCTCCAACGGGATTCGTGATTTGCGCAGTCTTCTGTGGGCATCCATAGACAACGATGACTCGCGTGACTTGGATCAGCTCACTGTTGCCGAGCCCATGCCTGGGGAAAAAGTAAAAATCATGGTTGCTGTGGCCGATGTAGATTCCCTGGTTAAAAACGGCTCGGCCATTGATGCTCACGCCCGCCATAATACTACTTCGGTTTATACTGCTGCCGAAATCTTCCCCATGCTTCCCGAAAAGCTTTCCACCGACCTCACCTCCCTCAATTTTAACGAGGAACGCCTTTCGATCGTTGTTGAAATGGTAATTAATGCTGATGGAACCCTTCAGAATTCCGATATCTATCGGGCTAGGGTCACCAACCACGCCAAGTTAGCCTACAATAGCGTCGCTGCCTGGCTGGGTGGAAATGGCACTGTGCCGGAAGCCATCACCGCGGTCAAAGGGTTGGATGAGAATCTGCGGCTTCAGGACAAGACTGCTCAAAAGATGAAGGACCTCCGCCACACCCACGGTGCGCTGAGTCTGCAAACCATAGAAGCCAAACCCATTTTCGACGGTGACCAGATCCAGTCTCTTGAAGTCGATGAAATGAATCGTGCCCGTGTGATTATCGAAGATTTTATGGTGGCAGCCAATGGCATCACCGCTCGCTTTCTTTCTTCGAAGAGTTTTCCTTCAATCCGTCGAGTGGTCCGCGTTCCAAAGCGTTGGGATCGGATCGTTGAAATCGCCCGTGACCATAAGGTCGGATTACCGGAAAACCCAGATTCAAAGGCACTGGAGGAATTCCTGGTCAAGGTAAAAGCCGAGGACCCCCTTCGCTTCCCGGACCTTTCTTTGGCAGTGATCAAATTGCTGGGTTCCGGCGAATATGTAGCTGAGCCACCTGAAGGGGCTGCTCCGGGGCACTTTGGACTGGCGGTCAAGGATTATGCCCATTCCACTGCTCCCAATCGCCGCTACCCCGACCTGCTCACCCAGCGCCTGTTGAAAGCTGCTTTGGACGGAAGGACTGTGCCTTACCGGATGGATGAACTCCAGCAGCTGGCAGACCACTGTACCCAGGCAGAGGATACCGTTAACAAAGTCGAACGTCAGGTTGCCAAATCCGCGGCCGCACTTTTACTCGAATCAAGGATCGGGGAACGTTTCGATGCGATTGTCACAGGTGCTTCCGAAAAAGGCACATGGGTCCGGTTGCTGGTGATGCCGGTGGAAGGGAAACTGGTGAATGGATTTACAGGTTTGGACGTGGGCAACCGGGTTCGCGTGCAGTTGATTTCCATCGATGTTCAGCAAGGATTTATCGATTTCAAAAAAGTCGGATGATCTGGTAACAATCCATAAAACTTTATTCGGCACCTGTCAACCAAAAGGAGACTGATATGAGCAAGGTGGAAACCCCCAATTCTTCAATCGTTCCCGGAGTACCCTTGGTCCAAACATTACCGCCTCTCCCGTACGCTGAAAACGCATTGGAACCAATAATCACAGGAAAAACAATGAGTTTTCATTATGGGAAACATCACAAAGCCTATGTGGACAACCTGAACAAACTGATTGCAGGAACAGATTTTGCCAGCCTGTCACTGGATAAGATTATCACCAGCACTGTAGGGAAGCCGGAAAATACTGCGATTTTCAATAACGCCGCGCAATCCTGGAACCATTCGTTCTATTGGCAGAGCCTGACCCCCAAGGGAGGCGGTGAACCACCCGCTGCCCTCAAACAAAAAATCGAGGCATCATTTGGAAGCCTCGATGCCTGTAAGAAAGAGATTGCCAGTACTGCGGTTTCGCAATTTGGTAGTGGTTGGGCTTGGCTTGTCTTGGACGGCACCTTGCTCAAGGTGGTGAAGACATCCAATGCCGATATTCCCATGACAAAGGGTTTATCCCCCGTACTCGTCATTGATGTATGGGAACATGCATATTATTTGGATTATCAGAATCGTCGCGCCGATTATGTTAATGCCGTTCTGGATAAATTGATTAACTGGGAATTTGCCCTTCAAAATATCAGCAAATGACTGGCTCCGGGGAACCAAAAATGGGTGCGGATCTGGTTGTTGCAGCGATCCGCTCAATTAGGTATTGCCAGGGATGATTATTTACAAGTGGCTTCCTGAAACCCGTAGTTAGTTTTCTACAGACG
This sequence comes from uncultured Chloroflexia bacterium, assembly GCA_963830585.1. Classification (GTDB taxonomy): domain Bacteria; phylum Chloroflexota; class Anaerolineae; order Anaerolineales; family Villigracilaceae; genus UBA877. The sequence goes on from CAWHNA010000001.1 coordinate 646,409, forward strand.
GGCTGTTTCCAGCATTTTATTGGATAAAAGGAGAGTTTACTATGAAAAAGATAGCAGGTTTATGGATAGATCATCGCAAGGCAGTCATTGTGATTGTCTCGGAGATGGGAGAGCAAATCAAGGAAATTACTTCAGATTTGGAGAAACATACCCGGTTCACTGGCGGGAACGCCTCAATGGATGGATCAACCGAAGATGTGCGCGACCGACAATTTGGGAACCATCTCAATAACTTCTACGAGGCAGTCATCGCTGTAATTCGAGACGCAAACTCGATCCAGATATTTGGTCCGGGCGAGGCCAAACTTGAATTGGCTAAGCGTATTGGGCATGATGGTATGAAAGATTGCATTTTATCTGTTGAATCTGCCGATAAAATGACCGATCACCAGGTGGCTGCGAAAGTTCGAGAACAATTTCAATCTTAAAGTATCTAAGGAAGATTAAGACCATAGTTTCCAATCATTCCCAGTTTAATAACGTGTGGACAATATGAACATATAACGGCAGGATTTACCGATGTAAATCATACTAGCAAGAAAGCAGGTTAATATATGTTACCGATAGGTGATGATAATAGCGCACGGAGAACGATTCCGGTGGTCACGTATGTTTTGATCGCCCTTAATGTCATGTTCTTCCTTGTTGAATTGAATGGGGGAGATCTATTTATTGAGAAATGGGCTTTTATTCCCAGCCGGTTCCTGTCAAATCCCCTCGGTGATTTTCTGACGCTATTCAGTTCAATGTTCATGCACGCCGGATGGGTTCATTTGGGGGGCAATATGCTTTACTTGTGGATCTTCGGTGATAATGTGGAAGATCGTTTCGGGCATATCAATTACGTAATCTTCTACCTAATCTGCGGACTTGCAGCAACCTTTGCCCAATTGGCGTTTAGCTTGGGATCAAGCATCCCGAATTTGGGGGCATCAGGGGCTATCGCGGGGGTACTCGGTGCTTACATTTTGATGTTCCCACATGGAAAAGTAAGAGTTTTGCAGGGCCAACAAGTGATACAGGTATCTGCGTTGATCGTAATTGGATTATGGATCGTCCTGCAGTTCTTTAGCGGCGTTGCTTCTATTACAAATACTGCAGACACGGGCGGCGTTGCTTATATGGCACATATTGGTGGATTTATTGTAGGAATATTGTTGACCTATCTTTTTAGGGGTCATACGACGCCGCAGCTGACAGGCTAAATTCTTCCGGATTAACATGATGGGATGAAAGATTGCATTTCGTCAATTCATATCGTCAACGACATGACTGGTCTTCAGGTGGCTGCGAAAGTCAGGGAACGTTATCTGTCGAGTGTGGGACAATAAATTTGATTGAGACTACCAACCTAATATAATTATTTGATGAATCTTATTTCTAGCGTTTATCAAAAATGACCGTCATTTACCGGTCATTTTTGATTTTGCCAATTGGAAAGCAAGAAATTTATCATTACTCTTACGTACGGCGAGTCCGCACGCTTAGGGCAATGACCGCTAGTGCATACATGGCAATCGCCAGCACTAAACATGCCAGGATGCTTGTCCCAATTGCGTTGCCATCCCAGCCAGTGTTTAGCAAGGCGCGCATGGCTTCCAATACATAGGTGATTGGGTTTAATTTGGCAGCCACTTCCAGCCACCCGGAAAGCAGTGCAAGAGGAACGAAGGTGGGGGCGAGGAAGGTGAGGGGGAAGAAAAGGAAGCTCGCGCCTTGAGTCGCGGCTGCGCTGCCACTTCCCAGAGCCGCCGAAACTGTAAAACCTGCAAATCCGATCCCGAGTAAAACTCCCAACCCGATTACTGCCAGCAGACCAAGGAATCCGGTCGCTGGTTGTAAACCCAGGAGTAGTCCAACGAGAACTACGATGGCAGCCTGGATTCCAAGGATAATCGCTCCAGCTAAGATTGGGGCAAGCAATAACGCCGCTCGGTTGACAGGGGTGAGTAAAAGTTTATCAAAGTAACCACGCTCAATGTCCCGCACCAGGTTTTGCGCGGCAATACCGGAACCGGACAGGGAGCCGCTCACGATAGAGAGGGGCAGGATAAAGCCCAGGTAGCTGCCGCCAATCCCAGGGATAAAACCGGCAGCCTTTCCCAGAGTTGATTGGTAAATGACAAGAAAGAAGATGCTGATGGCTATCGGCGGCAGGAGGGCCTCCGGAGTACGCAACAAAGTTGTCAGGGAACGTACAACCAATAAAGTAACGTGTAATGGCAGTGAAATGGTTTTATTCACGGCCGGTCGTGCATTTGTAAGAACAGTCACGTTTGTGTCCATGATTAATTTACCTCCACCCGTTCTACAGATCGGGTTGTTTTGGATTTATTTGCCTCGTTTGCTATTAAACGCTGACCGGTAACTTGCAGGAATACGTCGTCGAGGGTTGGTTGCGTCAATGTCAAGGAAATAGGTGCCACTCCATCAAATTGGAGCTGGTTGATGACACTTGGAATGGATTGGGCAGCTTTACTCAAATAAAGCCGTACCGTTTCCCGGTCTAGTTGGATCCGAGTGCCCAATTTCTCGAGCAGGGGCATACCTTTTTTAGCGATTTCCGGTGTTTCAAACACCAGATTGATGGATTCCTCACCCAGGGAGGCTTTAAGCTTGGCTGGTGACCCTTCTGCAGCAATCTTGCCACCAACGATAATTGCCACTGTGTCAGCCAGTTCGTCCGCTTCTTCCAGGTACTGTGTGGTCAGGAAAATTGTGATCCCCAGTTCACGGTTGAGGCGTCTGACTTCCTGCCAGACATCTCTGCGGCTGACCGGGTCCAACCCTGTGGTAGGTTCATCTAGGAAAAGCACTTTGGGATTGTGAACGAGTGCCATTGCTAGGTCCAGTCTCCGCCGCATCCCGCCGCTGAATGTACCTGCCCTGCGGTCGCTCGCATCCGAAAGCTGGACAAGGTTTAGCAACTCCCTCGCTCTTGAAATTGCCTCGCTTCTTGTAGCCCCAAAGAGCTGCCCTTGCAGGGTGAGCAATTCCATGGGCTTCATCAGCGGGTCTATGCCAATCTCCTGCAGCGCAACTCCGGCAACCTGCCGGACTTCTGCAGCTTCTTTGACCACATCGAAACCTCCTACAAAGGCTCGACCTGAGCTGGGGAGTGCCAGGGTGGTCAGGATCTTGATGGTTGTGCTCTTCCCGGCTCCGTTCGGACCAAGGAATCCGAATATTTTTCCTTCATCCACTCGAAAGTTAATCCCATCCACAGCAGTTATCTTAACCTTGCCAGGGTAGGATTTGAAAAGATTTTCTACAACTATTTCTCGATCATTCATTTTCCTATTCCTTTCAAATTTGCCAGCACTGATTTCTGGTTTTATGTTCTTGAATTACGATAGTTATAATCCATTAAGTCCGAAATGTCAATACATTTTCTATACAATATATGTGCAAAATAATTACAAAACAACAATTGCAGATATACTCTCAGGGCTTCAATTGAAAACCCGGATCCTGATTGGTGAACATTCATGATATGGGTCTTTTTTTCATCACCCCACAACTTACAGAAATAAAAAAAGACGGCTCGGAAGAGGCCGCCTCGTAATAAATCTATTTTGGTTGTGAATTGAATCAAAGCTTATTATTTCTTATTCTCACATCCTCCCTTCAAAAGATTATTTTTAGGGATCGATACACTTCTATTTTATTAGATCTTAAAAATGAAAAATATTGGCCTCGAGGGAAACAATTATTAATCTCCCAATGGTTTTATTTACTAGGCTGGTAACAAAATAACGTAATCCCTGAACCGAACACTTTTGATTCTGTTAGTTTCAACTTCATTCCTTCTCCTTCTCTAAACAGGCGCTTTCCACTCCCTAGGAGAATCGGGTAGACCATGAGTCGCAATTCATCGATGAGGTTATTTTTAATTAAAGTATTTACAAGCTGACCACTGCCAGCCACCAGGATATCATCCCCAGGTGCTTGCTTTAAATTTGACAATTCTTCCACAACATTCTTCCTAATTATGTTCGAATTGTTCCATTTTGCTTTTTTAAGGGTCGAGGAAACGATGAATTTGGGCATGGCATTCATTTTGTCGGCAAATATCCCCGTCCTTGAAGGCCAGGCTTCCGCAAACCCTTCATAAGTTATTCTGCCTAAAAGGAGGGCGCCAGCCTCCATGGTTTCATTGAGTTTAAACTTGTCTCCTTCAGGTCCTCGGTCGAACTGAAAAGCCCATCCACCGTGGACGAATTTTTCAGCTCCGCCCGGATCTTCCATCACTCCGTCCAACGTCACGAACTCTGAAACGATTATTTTTCTCATTTCCGGTCCTTTTTTCCGTTCTTGTCTATTTCTTTTTACCCCCGGATAAATTATTAATAACCGCAGCACGGATTAAATCCTTCAACGCCGCTTCCTGAATATTGTCTCCCTCGAAAAAATCAATGGCTCGCGTTGCCTTTGCCTCCAGCCCGGCGTTAAATAGTCTATGAGGATCTTCTAGGGAAGCGCCTTTAAAAAAGTTGAGTTTGATATGGTCCTTGAAGGGTGCACTTGAAACGACATTCCCATTTTGTGACCAGACTGCGCTATCCCACTTCCACTCCTCTTTGATGTCAGGAGCAGTCGCTTTGATTAGGTTCCGGATTCTCGCCAACAGGTTTCCGCGCCAATCTGTCAACCCGTCAATTTGGGCGGAAATATGCTCTGATGGAGACATGGCTTCTATCGTTGTTGTAGTGGTCATAATAGCTCCTTTACTTTTATAAACAATAAATTATATTCGTTTCGAATTTATCTGATTTATCTGTCATCTGTCAGATGAACTTCCAGGAAAGAGTTCAGTATTGTTGCAAGATTGGGGAAGTTTATAATGTTATAGTGTGTCATACTTGGCAGGATCGCGAGTTGACTAATCGGTCTGCCGTTCCCATCCATACCGGCATCCTTTTGACCGCCCCCCAGTAATTTGTAGAATTCCATTATGTGTTCAATTTTCACAGCATCGGCGTCTGCATAAGTGATAAGCACTGGTGCCTTGATTGCTGCCACGCCTTTTGACCAGTCATAATCCTGGCGTAAAAGGTTACCCAGCTTTGTGAATAGGTCAATCCAATTTATATCCGGATATAGCTGGGAGAGGGGGACTCCTTCATATACTTGGCTGCCTCGGGTCCCATCTGCCCCATATCTCTCAAAACCTCAGGGTAAAAGCCATTCCGTTTAAAAGGTGTGGAGATCAGGATCAGCTTGCGGATCATATTCGGGTGCCTGATGGCGGTCTGCAGCGCCACACCGCCTCCCAGTGAGTAACCCAGGATATCGGTTCTTTCAATGTTTAGTTGCTCGATTAATTCTGCGATATCGTCAGACATGATTTCAAAGCTGAGTGGACGGTCGATGTCCGCTGTCCGACCGTGTCCCTGCAAATGGACGGCAATGACCTCTCTTTCTTTTGACAGTGCTGGTCGCATTGGTTCAAACGTTTCACTGGCACTGACCCCTCCATGCAGGAGCATCAACGGTCTCCCGATCCCAGAGATCTGATAATAAAGCTTGAGCCCGTTGACAGATGCATATCCTCCCTTCACTTCTTTCTCGGTTATTTCCGGGTTGATCATAGTCTTGTTCATTTTTTTTATTTTCTCCTGCCTTAGAATACTCCGTCCAGGTTGGGCGAATCTGTCGGTATGGGTTCGCCAATATCCCACATCTCGACGATTTTGTTTCCCTGGAACCGAAATAGGTGGATGGCCGCCATCCCCGCATCACCTTGTTTAAGGACAATGTGAGAATGGATGGCTAGCAGGTCGCCGTCACTGATTACATGTTCAATGGTAAGTTGCTTGTTCGGGAATTGAAGGTGGTTATCTTTCATGGCTGCTTTTAATGCTGGGAATCCTTTCTGGAAGTATGCATTGTGATGTTTACCATTTAAAGAAACAAATTTCTTGTAAGCATCGTCAATTTTCCCGGATATCACTAACTCCATGAATTGTCGGGCGATCTTATTATGATCGGCTGGTCGTTCTAATGCTGTTTCATTCCCGTGCAGTGCTTGTTTCTTTGGCATGGATCCTGCTCATCTACTATTATTTTGATTAATGAACTTGGTTATTTTTTTAATGGTTCATAATAAATTAGGACGTTGCCTGATTTAAATGACTTCGTTTTGATTAGTTTCAATTCAACCCGGTTTTGGATGCCTCTTAGCAGTGGTTTGCCTTCGCCCAGGAAAACCGGGTTGACCATGATCCGGTATTCATCGATCAAACCATGGGGGATAAAAGAGACCGCCAGGTCGGAACTGCCAAATATGAACATATCCTTTCCGGGTCGCTTTTTTAGTTTTGAGATCGCCTCCACAAAATTATCTGTGATTAAGCTGGTGTTTTGCCAATCAGCGTGCGAAAGTGTTTTAGAAAAAACGATTTTTGGCAGGCTGTTCATCTTTTTGGCTACGATCGGGTCGTCCTTAATTGCAGTAGGTGTTGGCCAGTAACTAGCCATCAGTTCATACGTCACCCTGCCAAACAATAAAGTATCGACCGTGTTAAGCTGCTCAATGGCGAATTCATTAAATTCATCATCCACATGATGCCAGTCAATTTCCCGGTTTGGACCTTCAAAATAGCCATCCAAGGTCGTAAGGTTGAAAACGATTATTTTTCCCATGACAAATTTCTCTTCCAATTCTTGTAATCTCAATGGTGTCAATGATACGGGTTTGGTCTCATTAGCCTCGATATCCTTGACCAATCGATTTGAACCTTGGTAATCGATAAAAATTACTCTCCAGGCGCAGAATCGCGCCTGGAGAGCAGTATTCTCCCAACCTGGGAAAACGGAGATTATTGTGAAGTTCAAAACCTCCCTGAATGTTGAATTATTTTTGCCAATTTACTCGCAGCCTCTCATTTTTACGGATTCAAATTTCCGATTTGGTCAAATCGAAGAATGATGTAATCATGTCTCAAGGTTATTTCCTTACCTTTTCTCTCATTTTTATCAGGACTTCAGCAAATCGTTCGCCAGATTCGTAGGAGCCTTCTTCCATTCCTGTTTTGACCATTCCATCCCGGTCCTCCACCGACTGGAAAACGGATGAATCTGTCACCTTGGTCTTTCCGTTCACATCCTCGAAAACGATGGTTTCCATCAATACATGGCCGGGCATCCCTTCCCACTCAAAAGTGGACACTACTCGCTCCGGTCGCTTGATTTCGTGATAAACACCATGGAAGGCGAATTCCTTCCCCTCTGGATCGTGCTGTACGAACCGCCATCGACCCCCTGTTCTAACTTCCATCCGGTCAACCTTGGTTGTCAACCTTCGTGGGCCCCCACCACTGGGGGATTGATTCGGGGTCTGTATACAACTTGAAAACCAGGTCACGCGGCGCATCGAACATGTGCGTGATAATGATCTCGTGTTTTCCCGGTTCAGCCTTGATATTTGTGTTGTTCATTTTGGTACCTCCTTATTTCTAGGCAATTTTCGTAATTAAAAAAGCATTTTATAACTTTCCCGATAAAATGTCAATAATTATCATAATTATCCGATTTATATGGGTAATAATTATCTTGCCTGATTTGCATACTGACAATGAATTAATTCCCAAAGATCAACGTTGGATAAAATTATAGAAATGGAAAATTGGATATAAGTTTGACCTTGGAAAAGTATCTTCATGTTATCTTGATCGTAATTCCATTGGATGGAGCGAGGAAATGATAACTTAAAGTAGAGTGTTGTATAATATCGATAAGATTGAGTAACATTAAACGATAAATTGCCTTCTCAATTAGGCTTTTTCTTGTCTGCTCTCGCATTTATATCCCCACTGGCCTCATTTACATAACATTATTCTAGACCTTGATATCAGTCAGAATTACTAGCCGGAGGTAAAAATGATAGACACCTTTGTTGTAGAGTCATTAAGGACTCCGTTTGGTTCTTTTGGAGGTGGATTATCAGATATCGAGGCTCCTCAACTGGGCGGGACGGTGATGAAAATGCTTTCGGAACGCGCAGACCTCGACCCGGCCGTAATTAATGAGGTGATTGTCGGTGAGGTTCTCTCAGGTGGCGTGGGCCAGGCGCCGGCGCGCCAGGCCATGCGTTTCGCCGGGTTACCCGATAGTGTCCACGCCATGACCATCAACAAGGTTTGCGGTAGCGGATTAAAAGCAATTATGCTTGGAGCCGCTTCCATTGCCTTGGGCGATTCTGAGGTCGTCATCGCAGGTGGGATGGAAAATATGTCCATGGCCCCTTTCATCCTGAAAAAAGGGCGCTATGGATATCGCATGGGGAATGGCGAACTTATTGATCTCATGCTCAACGATGGCTTGCAGGATCCGTATTCCGGCCGGCATATGGGCGAAATTGCGGATTCGGCCGCGCTGCGCTTCGGCTTTAGCCGCGCCTCGCAGGATGAATATGCCATCCGCTCTTATCAACTGGCGCAAAAAGCGGTAAAAGAGGGGATATTCAAGGAAGAGATCGTCTCTGTGGTTAAGAAAACCAAAAAAGGCGAAGAAGTGATCGAAAATGATGAAGAGCCATTCAAAGTTGATTTCGAAAAACTGAAGCAGCTTCGTCCGGCATTTACCAAGGACGGTACCGTCACAGCTGGCAATGCCTCCACGATCAACGATGGAGCGGCCTTGTCCCTCCTTGCCAGCGAAACCGCCTTGAAGAAATACAGCCTTAAACCTCGCGCTCGCCTGGTAGCATATTCCACCTGGAGTTTGTCTCCGGATCTGTTCCCGGATGCTCCGGTTGGAGCGATCGAGTCCGTCTGCGCAAAAGCGGGCATTAAAATTTCCGCTATCGATTTGTTTGAAATTAATGAAGCATTCGCTGCAGTCGCCATGATAGCAGTAAAGCAGTTGGATCTGGATTTGGAGCGTGTGAATGTCAATGGAGGTGCGGTCGCTCTTGGTCACCCTATTGGCGCCAGTGGAGGTCGGCTGGTGGCAACCCTTGTCCGTGAGCTGAACAGGCGTGAGGCTCGTTATGGTTTGGCCACTCTTTGCATTGGGGGTGGTGAGGCTGTTGCTGTTATTTTTGAGCGTGTATGAGGTTTGGAGAATAAATGTAGGTTTTCATAAGCTGGAAATCCATATTTCGTTTGGATTGCGCTAACCACAGGAGAGCAGGATATGGTCCAAAATGTCGGAGTTTTAGGTGCCGGGCAAATGGGGAATGGGGTCGCGCATGTCTTTGCTCAATACGGATTCCAGGTGAAATTATTTGATGTATCTGCTGAGCAGCTGGACAGGGCACAAAAGACTATCCGTCAAAACCTGGATCGACAGGCTAAAAAAGGCGTCATCGACCCGGCTGGCATTCAGTCGGTTATTGACCGCATCTCCATCGCCAAATCCCTTGAAGATTTCTCCGATTGTGATTTGATCATCGAGGCTGTCAACGAGAATGAATCCCTGAAATTTGAAATATTTCACCAGTTGGACAAAGTCGTTAAAAAGGATGCCATTCTGGCATCGAATACCTCCTCGATTTCGATCACTCGCATTGGAGCTGTAACCGGACGGCCCGATAAGGTCATCGGCATGCATTTCATGAATCCAGTGCCGGTCATGCAGTTGGTGGAGGTGATCCGGGGATTGGGGACTAGTGATGAAACCTTCCACACGGTTTCGGGTCTGGTGGAAAAATTGGGGAAGGTGATGGCAGTTTCCCAGGATTATCCTGGTTTTATTGTTAACCGGGTTTTAATGCCTATGATTAACGAAGCCATTTTCGTCCTGTATGAGGGGATTGCCACTCCCGAAGATATTGATAAGGGAATGAAACTTGGCACCAACCACCCCATGGGGCCGCTGGCGTTGGCTGACCTGATCGGACTGGACACGGTGTTGGCGATCATCTCAGTCCTTTACGAAGGATTCAAGGATCCCAAGTTCAGGCCCTGCCCTTTGTTGGTAAAAATGGTCAATGCAGGTTATCTTGGGAAGAAATCCGGTCGCGGCTTTTACACCTATTAGTTCCGCACAACTGCGTGAATTATCATAAGGTTAATTTATTCATTTGCATTTCCCATGTTTGGATGTCCGCAAGGAGTTTGCCTTGGAATATAAGCATATCCTGATCGACGTTTCTGATAATATTGGCTGGATAAAGATCAACCGCCCTGAAATCCTGAACGCTCTCAACTCTGAGGTGATTGCTTCGCTGACCCAAGCCCTGCTTGATTTCGAGCAGGACATTGCAGTAAAGGTGGTTGTGATTACCGGGGCGGGTGAAAAGGCGTTTGTGGCAGGCGGGGATATTCAGGAAATGGCCGGGATGGCTCCAATGGCAGCCCGGGCATTCGGTCGCAGTGGGCAGCAATTGATTGAATCGATCGAGAAGATGACCAAGCCTGTCATTGCAGCAGTCAATGGCTACGCCTTGGGTGGCGGGTTGGAGTTGGCTCTTGCTTGTGATTTTATCTATGCCTCCGAAAAGGCCAGGTTTGGCTTGCCGGAAGTGACCCTGGGGGTCATCCCCGGATTTGGAGGTACCCAAAATCTCTCCCGGTTAATCGGTCCAAACAAAGCTCGCGAATTGATCTTCAGCGGCAGGCAGTTGACGGCTTCACAAGCCAGGGAGTGGGGGATTGTCAATGAAGTCTTCCCTGCCGGGGAGTTGATCCCGAAAGTTAAGGAGATTGCCCTTGCAATTACCAATAATGGGATGGTTGCCGTTGCAGGTGCTAAGGATGCCATTGTCAATGGTCTGGATATGCCCAAGCCAGACGGTCTTCGTTATGAAAATTCCCTTTTTGCCACCTTGTTCTCCACGGAGGACCAAAAAGAAGGCATGCAGGCGTTCATATCGAAACGTAAACCTCAATTTAAAGGTAGGTAATCTTATTAAGATGACCTGTTCTGGAAATATGCATGATCTAAATTACCCTGGAGAATCCCAATGGATTTTGAATTGAGTCCTGACCACAAGGTATTGCAAAGCAGCGTGCGCGATTTTGTGGAGAAGGAAGTCAAGCCGCTTGCCATCCAGATCGATGAAAACCACAAGATTCCGGACGAATTGATTCAAAAGATCAGTGCGCTGGGTCTGTTGGGTAGTTTTATCCCCGAGGCTTATGGCGGCGCAGGGATGGATATCCTGTCCTACGCCCTTGTCGTCGAAGAAGTTTCCAAGGCTTGTGCTTCCAGTGGAGTTCTGATATCTGCGCATACTTCCCTGGCTTGCGATCCAATCCTGCACTTTGGTACTGAATCACAGAAAAAGAAATTCCTGCCTCCCTTGGCAGCTGGAGGGAAAATTGGATCTTTCCTGCTCACCGAGCCGGAAGCGGGCAGCGATGTGGCGAACATGGCCACCATGTATAGGAAAGATGGCGACGAATTTATTATTAATGGGAACAAGATTTTCGTGACCAATGGCGGCTTTCGCGGTACCGGGATCCTGTTTGCTTCGATGGACAGGGATATGAAGCACAAAGGCATCTCAGCCTTCATCGTGGATCTTGAATCGGAAGGTGTGGAAATCCTGAGAAATGAAAATAAACTGGGAATCCGGGGCAGTTTTACCACTTCATTCTCCATCAACAATTTGAAGGTCTCTTCTGAAAACCTGCTGGGCATTGAAGGTCAGGGGTTCAAAATTGCCATGGAGACCTTGAACGGAGGCCGGATTGGTATCGCCGCCCAGGCGCTTGGGATTGCAGAAGGAGCCTTTGAAAGAGCCTTGGCTTACTCAAAGGAAAGAAAGCAGTTTGGTCACCCCCTCAGCGAGTTGCAGTCCATCCAGTTCAAATTAGCCGATATGTATACCCGCATAGAGACCAGCCGCCTCATTGTGTACCGGTCTGCCTGGCTCAAGGAGAATAAAAAATCTTATGCCGTGGAATCGGCGATGTGTAAGTTGCATGCCTCTGAAACTGCCACGTATGTCACCAAGGAAGCTATCCAGATTCATGGCGGATACGGGTATGTCACCGAATATGAAGTGGAACGCATGTATCGGGATGCCAAGATCACTGAAATATATGAAGGAACCAGCGAGATCCAGCGGTTGATCATCTCAAAGGCATTATTATCCTGATCCTTGCTCCCGGCCGAGACCCGGAATTTCCCGCCAGGATTGGAAAATACATTGACGGAGTAAAAAAATAGCATGAATTACACCAGGGAATTCTATTGGAATGTCGGGCATGGTGTTCTTATCCCCATGTTTACGTTCACTGCAATTACTGCGGTGATTTTAATCTATGGTTTTTTTAGACGGATACGGATTTACCGCAAGGGAAAACCCCTGCCGCGCCTGGATCATCTTCCCACCCGTATTTTTCGTTTGGTCAATCGAGGGCTTGTTCAGCTCAGGGTGATGATCGTAAAAGCGCCCGGGATTACCCACGCTCTCCAATTCTGGGGGATGCTCCTGCTTTTACTCGGCACGATTATTGTTATGATTCAAGTTGATTTTACCCAGCCATTGATTAATTTTAAGTTTATACAGGGTACTTTTTACCTGGTGTTTTCTTTGACGCTTGATATAGCCGGCGCAGTGGTGGCTGTTATGCTGTGCTGGTTTCCTTGTGCGTCGGTTTATTTATAAACCCAAGGGACTTGCCACCATCCGGGACGATTACATCATCTATGGCATGCTTTTCGCCATCCTTGTAACAGCCTACCTGATCGAAGGCGCCCGCATGGCAGTCACCGAGGTCAACCAAAACCCTTATCTGGCAATGTTTTCACCAGTCGGTCTCTTGGTTGCTCGTCTCCTGTCTGGTTTAAGCGAGAGTACCCTGCGGGAGATGCATAAGATTTTATGGTGGGTTCACTTCTTCCTGGCCGTAGGTTTAATCGCTGCTATCCCGTTTACCAAGTTACGCCACCTCTTTACCACCCCCGTCAACTATCTGTTTGCTGACTTGAGGGAGAAGGGCAGCCTTGCAACGATTAATCTCGAAGCGGCAGATATTGATAACTTTGGAGTCGCCAAACTTGCAGATCTCTCCTGGAAGGATATCTTCGACGCGGACGCCTGTACCAGTTGCAAACGCTGCCAGGACCGTTGTCCTGCCTGGGCCACCGATAAACCATTGTCTCCTATGAAGGTCGTTCAGCAGATCGGGGAGGTTGCCTTTTTCCACCCGGAGGCTAACTTGGTCGATACTGTCACCAGGGATGTCCTCTGGGCCTGCACCACCTGCTATGCCTGTCAGGAGATCTGCCCGGCTGATATCGAGCATGTCAATAAAATATTGGAAATGAGAAGGAACCTTGTTCTTATGCAGGGAGAGTTCCCCGGCAATGAAGTGATGACCGCAGTTAATAACACCGAGGTGAATGGCAATCCCTTTGGGTTGGCTTTTGCCAGTCGCGGTGACTGGGCCAACGGCCTGGATGTAAAGCGCATGGCTGATGGCGGAACAGTGGATATTCTTTACTTTGCCGGCTGCTATGCTTCATTCGACAAAAGGAATCAGGAAGTGGCTCGCAATTTTATCAAGATCTGCAATGCAGCCGGGGTGAAAGTTGGCATTCTTGGCAAGGAGGAAAAATGCTGCGGTGAACCGGAGCGAAAATTGGGCAACGAGTATGTTTACCAGACCGTAGCTGCCGAGAATATTAAAAAGATAAAAGGATATGGGGTCAAAAAGATCGTTACCACCTGCCCGCACTGTTTCAATACTCTGGGGCGCGATTATAAAGATTTGGGGCTGGACGTGGAAGTCGAGCATTATTCGACATTCCTTAACCGTCTGATTGGCGAGGGGACCCTTCATCTTAATCAGCAGGCGTTCGACTGCACTTATCACGACTCTTGTTACATCGGCAGGTACAAGGGCATTTACCACGAACCGCGCAATATCCTGCGTTCTGCTGGTGGCACCATTATGGAAATGGCCAAAAAGGAAGAAAATAGTTTTTGCTGTGGCGGTGGTGGTGGGCGGGTTCTTGCTGAAGAAAAGCTGGGACGGCGCATCAATGTGGAACGGGTAAAAATGGCCCAGGCTGCCGGTGCTCCACTCATGGTTTCCAATTGTCCATTCTGCCTTACCATGTTCGAGGATGGGATTAAAACCGGAGGTTTGCAGGAGAAACTCCGAGTCCGGGATCTTTCTGAGATTATTGTTGAAAGGATAGCCGGCTGACCATGCAGCTTTACAGTGTCCTCAGTAATGCTTTCAAATTGGATGGCGGTGCAATGTTTGGGAACGCCGCCAAGGCGGTCTGGGAGCGCTGGTTGCCCGCGGACGATCATAATCGCATCCGCCTCGCTACGCGTGCCTTGTTGTTGATATCCAAAAAAGAGACGATCCTATTTGAGACCGGCATTGGGGGATATATGGACCCCAAGTTTCGCGACCGCTATGGCGTTGATGAACCCGGTCATGTCCTCCTTGAGTCTTTATCTCAAAAAGGGGTTTCCCCGGCAGACGTCACCCATATTATTTGCTCACACCTTCATTTTGACCATGCTGGTGGGCTGCTCAGCACCTGGAAGGAAGGCAGGGAGCCGAAGCTCCTATTCCCCAATGCTCAATATTATGTCGGAGATGAAGCATGGGAACGCGCCAACCACCCTCATCCGCGCGACCGGGCTTCTTTCATCCCTCAGCTCCAGGATAAATTAGTGCAAAGTAAGCGCTTGACCCTGGTCAGGAAAGGAACGGTTTTTTCCTTTGACGAATTTGAACTTCGCTTCTTCCACAGCGATGGTCATACCCCCGGTCTTGCTGTGCTCTGATCTTCTGTTTGGCAATGATCGCCTGGTCTATGCTTCGGACTTGATCCCGGGCAGGTTCTGGGTCCACTTGCCCATTAGCATGGGCTATGATCGCTTCCCCGAATTACTGATAGATGAGAAGAATGCCTTATTGACTTCGATGGCAAAAGAAAACTCCTGGCTTTTTTATGTTCACGACCCGGATTTTGCAGTTTCCCAGGTTCGCGTCGACGCTGAGCGAAAAACCTTTGTCGCCGTTGATGCACTCAAGGACTTGGCTCTTGGGTCGGGCTGAACTTTTACTGGAGAATTGAATGGCTGAAAAGAAACGCAAGATCGACCTTAAAGGTGCATTATCTGAATGGGAGCAGTCAACCCTTGCAGATACTCTCAAGCGCGCTCCCGAACGGCAGGAAAAATTCATCACCGCCTCTTCGGATGAAGTAAATCGCCTTTACACCCCCTTGGATTTGGATGGTTTCGACTATCTTGGCGAACTCGGTCTACCGGGCGAATACCCGTATACCCGCGCAATCCACGCCACGGGTCACCGTGGGCGCTTGTGGACCATGCGCCAGTTTGCCGGGTTCGGTTCGGCGGAGGAGTCCAACGCCCGCTACAAGTACCTCCTCGAACAGGGCAGCTGGCGGACTCTCGATTGCATTCGATCTGCCCACCCTGATGGGCTACGATACCGATGCTCCCCAGGCATTGGGCGAATTCGGGAAATGTGGTGTGGCGGTCAGCTCTCTCAAAGATATGGAAATCCTGTTGGAGGACATTCCTCTTGGGAATGTATCTTCTTCCATGACGATCAACTCTCCGGCTGCCATTCTTTGGGCTATGTACATCGCCGTTGCCGAAAAGCAGGGTGCCTCCCAGGATCAGTTACGGGGCACGCTCCAGAATGACATTCTGAAGGAATATACAGCCCAGAAGGAATATATTTTTCCTCCGGAGCCGTCGATGCGTCTGGTGGTGGATACGATGGAATACGGCTCTCAGCAGGTCCCGCAGTGGAACACTATTTCCATTTCTGGCTACCATATCCGCGAAGCGGGCAGCACTGCCGCCCAGGAACTCGCTTTCACGCTCGCAGATGGCATGGAATATGTGCGCTGGGGCATCGCCCGCGGCATGGATGTGGACGAGTTTGCCCCGCGCCTCTCCTTCTTCTTCAACGCCCATAATGACTTTTTTGAAGAAATCGCCAAGTACCGCGCCGCTCGCCGCATTTGGGCGCACGTGATGCGGGATACCTTCAAGGCGAAGAACCCGCTCTCCTGGCTGATCCGATTCCATACCCAGACTGCCGGGATGACTCTCACTGCCCAGCAGCCTGAGAATAACGTCATCCGCGTCGCCATCCAGGCGCTGGCAGCTGTCCTCGGCGGCACCCAGTCCCTGCATACCAATTCGATGGATGAAGCTCTGGCGCTCCCTTCAGAGAAGGCCGTGACCATTGCCCTGCGCACTCAGCAGGTGATCGCCGCTGAGTCCGGCGTCGCTAACACGGTGGACCCGCTCGGTGGATCATATTTCGTCGAGTCGCTCACCAATCGCCTCGAGGCGCAGGCGCTGGATTATTTCCGTCGGATCGAGGACTTGGGCGGAGTGCTGCCTGCAATTGCCAGGGGTTTTTTCCAACGCGAGATAGCTGACGCAGCCTATACCTACCAGTGTGAAATTGATGACCATACCCGCACCATCGTCGGTGTGAATGATTTTGTGGATAAAAAGCCCATCCCGATTCCCCTCCTGGAATTTGACCCGGTCGGTTATTCCCGCCAGGTGGACCGCTTGAAAAATCTCCGCCGCAAGCGGGATAGTGGACGCGTGGGTCAGGCCCTTGATCATCTGCGTCTCGCCTGCCAGGGCACGGAAAACACCATGCCGCATTTGCTCGAAGCTGTGCGCGCTTACGCCACCCTCGGAGAGATCGTGGACGTGATGAGGGCAGTCTTCGGGACGTATACCGAACCCACATGGATATAATCTCTACCTAAAACAGGTTGAGTGTTCATTCCAACAAGCATTGTTCATTTTCCGGACAGGATAAGCACAATGAAAATACTGGTATGCGTGAAACAAGTGCCTGATATGGAATCCAGGTTCAAAGTGAATAGCGAAGGGGTCTGGTATGATGAAAAAGACCTCGCCTTCAAATTGAATGAGTACGATGAATTCGCGTTGGAACAGGCAGTCCGTGTCAAGGAGCAGTTGGGGAACACTGCGGATATCACGGTTCTTTCCATCGGTCCTGACCGCGTAGTGGAAGCCATTAAAAAGGGTCTTGCAATGGGAGGCGACCGGGGTGTTCATATTAAAGATGATCTTCCCTGGCAGAAAGACCCCTGGCAGATTGCTTCTATTATCGCCGCCTTTGCCCGGGATAAAAATTATGACTTGGTTTTTACTGGTCTCCAGTCTCAGGATCGCGGCTCGGCGCAGGTGGGAGGTATCCTCGCAGAATTGCTCGGCTTTGCTTGTGCAACCACGCTGGTCGCCTTTGAATTGAAGGGCGATGTCATAACTGCCCGGCAGGAATTGGATGGAGGCATGTGCGCCATCCTCAAATTTAAACCCCCGGCCGTGGTTACCTGCCAGATGGGTCTGAATACCCCTCGATACCCGACCCTTCCCAATATCATGAAAGCCAGGCAAAAAGAGCTTCTCGTGTTTTCTGTAACCAATTTTATTGGGCCAGAAAGCCTGGTTGTCACCGAACGCATGTACCTTCCTGAAAAGAAGGGGCATGGCCTTAGTGCTCGAGGGCGATCTCAATGAGACTTGCCGATAAATTGGTCGGTGTTCTAAAAGAAAAGACGACGGTGCTTAGGTAAACACATGGGAGATCACCCGATGAAAGCATTGCTCGTCTGCGAATACCGGCAGGGCAAACTGCTCGAATCGACTTATGAACTGCTGGCTTTCGCCGACGTCCTCGCAGCAGAAAAGGTCATGCTCCTGTTTGGTTCCGAAGGTGCTGCCCCGAAATATGGTTGTAAAATTTACCTGGCAGACCCCGGGGTTTATGGGGAATTCAACCCGGACCTTCATAAACGCGTTATTCTGAATGTGATTCAGAAGGAGCATCCTGACTATATTGTTTTTCTTCACTCGCCATACGGATGGGATCTTGCCCCACGCGTCGCTGCCGCACTGAAAATCACCCAGGTTTCTGAAATAATCGCGGTGCAGGCAGGCAAATTTGTCGTCCCCTCTTGCAATGCCAAGCTGCGCCGGTTGGTTTCACCCCGGAGTGCCCAGGTTGTTCTGACCATTCAGTCCGGTGCATTTAGCCCGCACGAAATTCCTGCCGCGGCCTCTCAAATCGAGCGCATTTCCATGGATGTGAGCGCCCCACGGGTAGAATTCATTGGTTACGAGGCTGCAGAAAAAAAAGAAGTGGATTTGGCCAAGGCTGAGGTGATCGTCAGCGCTGGGCGTGGCATCGGGAAAAAAGAAAATGTGGAAACGATCGCCTCTCTGGCAAGGGCACTCGGGGGGGAACTGGGTGCTACCCGCCCGGTGGTGGATTCCGGCTGGGTGGAGCATACCCGCCAGGTCGGCAGCAGCGGTCAGACGGTATCTCCTAAACTCTACGTTGCCTGCGGCATCTCCGGCGCCATCCAGCATATCGCCGGGATGAAAAAGTCGGGTTTTATTGTGGCGATAAACAAGGACAGGGATGCCCCCATCGGGGACGTGGCAGACGTACTGGTTGTTGCCGACGTCATGCAATTCGTCCCCTTGCTTTTAGCCCGGCTAAAGAAATGAAAACCAATCCTCCTCGATTTCAGACGTTACTGCGAGTCGCAGTCCTTTCGATAAAGCCATTCCGTCCCCTAGGGAAGCGATCTTGATTATTTGATGAAAAGGGATCCTAACTAAAACGATTGAGGCGCTATGGATCTTGAATTGACCCAGGAACAAAAATTGATCCAGTCCACCGCCCGCGAGTTTGCCCAGGCAGAACTCGAACCGGTTGCTGCTCGCCTCGATCAGGGAGGCGACCAGGCAGCTTTTTTGGACAACCTAAAAAAACTTGTCGGGTTTGGGCTTTATGGGACTTAATGTCAAGGACGAATATGGCGGTGCCCAGGCTGGCATGCTGGCATTTAGCCTCGCCATTACTGAAATCGCCCGGGCCTGTGCTTCTACCGCCGTCACGGTCTCTGTCAACAACCTCGTTTGTTCCGTCATCCAGTCGGTTGGGACTGAAATCCAGAAGAAGACTTATATCCCCAAAATATGCTCCGGGGAATTTATCGCCGGAAGTTTCGCCCTGACTGAACCCGGTGCCGGCTCCGATCCAGCCTCGATGACCACCTCCGCGGTTTTTGACGGAAATGATTGGGTCTTGAATGGTACGAAGCGTTTCATCACCAGTGCTCCCTACGCCGGGGTATTTGTAGTCTGGGCGGTGACCGACAAGGCCGCGCCGAAAGGGAAAGGTATCAGTTGTTTCCTGGTGCCGGCTGGCACACCGGGACTGGTCGTTGGCAGGGCGGAACAGAAAATGGGACAGCATGCTGCAGCCACCAGCGAGGTCATTTTGGATCAGTGCCGTGTCCCGCAGGATGCCCTGCTGGGAACCCTGAACGGGGGTCTCCGTGTTGCAGTGGGTGAACTTCTCGGTGGTCGCATCGGCATCGGTTCCCTGGCGTTGGGGGTTGGGTTGGCTGCCATGGATTACGCCACCCGTTATGCGCACGATCGGGTCCAGTTTAACCAGGAGATTACCCGCTTCCAGGCCATCCAGTGGATGATCGCCGATGCCTATACCGATCTTGAAGCTGCCCGACTGCTCCTCATGCAGGCTGCCTTCCGTGATGAGCAGGGTCAGGTCTTTGCACGGGAAGCTGCCATGGCAAAGCTGTTCGCCACCGAAGCAGCCAACCGGGCCTGTTATTCCGCTCTACAGATGGCTGGAGGATATGGCTATTCCAGGGAGTTCCCCTTGGAACGTTATGCCCGTGATGTTCGCGTGACCTCGATCTATGAAGGTACCAGTGAAATTCAGCGCACGATTATTGCCCGCGAGATCTTAAAGGAAATTTCCCAGGGATGATTTCTCCTTGCACTATTGGATCGGTCCGACTGGATAATAGTCCATCCAACCGTAAGAAGGCAGTTCCCGTGTGCCGCTAGCCTTGGCACACTATCTTAGTCAAAGAAAAATAGGAGGCACGAATATGCAGCCGGTATATGTAGTATCGGGAGGAGTATCAAAATTTGTTAAAGCCCGCCCTGATAAAACTTTTCAGGGCTTGGTGAAGGAGGCCTACGATTACGCCCTCGCCGATCTTGGCATCGACCATTCTCAGTTCTTCGAATTGGTGGATGGTAGTGTCGCCTCCTATTTCTCGGACCATTTCACCCGTCAATTAATGGCCGGCATCATGGCGCAGGATTACCTGGGACTGTGCCCCAAACCGTCCCACCGTGTGGAAGGTGGCGGTGCCACTGGCGGGATCTGTTTCCAGGAAGGCTGGAAGGCGGTTGCCTCTGGCTATATGGACATTTGCCTGGCATTTGGGTTTGAGCAGATGAGCCACGTCGAAACCTGGAAAGGGAACGAGTTTATCGCCCTCGCCTCCGATATTTCTTTCGATTATCCGGTGGGTGGTTTCTACTCTGGTTACTATGCCATGATGGTCACCCGCCACATGGCTGAGTTCGGCACCACGGTGGAGCAGCTTGCTCACGTCTCGGTCAAGAATCACATCAACGCCTACCATAACCCGTACGCCCAGAAACGTCAGCGCTTGACGATCGAAGATGTGCGTTCATCGCCTATGGTAGCCTGGCCTCTCACCCGCAACGATATTTGCGTGATGAGTGATGGAGCTGCCGCCGTCATCTTCTGTTCTGAAGACGGTCTTGCCAAACTCGAAAAGGCTGCCGGTCATCGCCTCCCAAGGGTGAAAGTTGCTGGCATTGGTCGTGGTACCGATGCCATGCGCATGTCCGATCGCCCTCACCAGTCATATGAAGATTTCTATAAATACAATGCGCTGCCGAATGAACAAAATGACGCTGACCGCGCCTATTACAAAAAATTATGGAAAAAGGGTTTCCGTTATCCAGGCGTTCACTCATTCCGTGCAGGGCGGATGGCCTCCCGTGAAGCCTATAAGAACGCTGGCATTACCGACCCGCTCCATGAGATTGACTTCGTTGAATTGCATGATGCCTATACCTCCTCGGAGGTCCAGACTTATGAGGACATGGGCTTGTGCCGTTACGGCGAAGGCGGACCTATGGCTGCCAGCGGCAAGACCTTCATGCCCGGCATTGATTATGGGCTTAAATTACCGGAAAAACCGGTCTGCCCCGTCAATCCCTCCGGCGGCTTGATCGCCTGTGGGCATCCCGTCGGCGCTACCGGCTTGATGCAGGCTGTTTTTGCCCTTTGGCAGCTCCAGGGGACGATTAAAAAGCATTTTGATGACTCTGCTCTCCAGGTACCCAGGGCGCACCGAGGTGCCATTCACTCTCACGCCGGCACCGGTACGTACGTGACCGTCAGCATCCTTGAAAACGAAAAATAGGAGACAGCCGCCATGTCCAAAAAAGTAATTTCCAAGCGAATAGAAGATAACTTGCAGGGGACGGTGGTCTTCAGTGTTCCGTTCCCAACCGGCGACGATCTCTCGTCCTTGAAACATATGTCGCCCATCGTGATCAAGCAGCCGTACTCGATCGATTACAACTACTCTTATGGTCAGGATTCCCCCTTCTTCGCCGCCCTCGCCAATGGACGATTTATCGTCACCCGTGAGCCGCAGACTGGCTACACCTACGCCACCCCGCGTGCCCATGACATGTACACCGGTCGCGAAACAGAGTGGGTGGAGATCAAACCTGAAGGCAGGATCCACGCCTTTACCGTTTGTTATTTCGGTTCCGAGGCCTTCTTGCCTGAGACTCCCTTCATTCTCATCCAGGTGGAATTTGATGAATGTGACACCCTGTTTTTAGGACGCCTGATCGGTGCAGACCCCGACGACGCCAATATTAAATGGATTGGCAAAAAGGTCAAAGGGCGTTTCCTGCGTAACGCCAAACTCAAGCCCACGGATATTTACTTTAACCTCGCCGAGTGATGGTTAATTCCTTTTTCGCAATGAAGTCTGTCGGAATTGGATGATGCGAGCGAAGCTCGCATCATCCAATTCCGATATCTTTCCCCCTTCCCTTTGGGAAGGGGGATGGGGGATGGACAAGAAAATATTTAGATATGAAATAGTAATTAAAAACACTTTGGAGGAGCGCCATGGATTTCAAAATTTCAGAAGAGCACCTTTTGATCAAACAAACCGTGCGGGACTTCGCCGAAAAAGAAATAACCCCACGCGCCGAAGACATAGACAGCACAGACATATTTCCAGCCGATATATTTAAGCGTATGGGCGATCTGGGTATCCTGGGCATCCCATTTGCGGAAGCATATGGCGGCTCAGGCGGTGATTACCTCAGCCTGCTGATCGCCATGGAGGAAATTGCACGTGTTTCCGGTTCGGTCGCCATCATCTTGGATGCACACACCTCTCTGTGCTGTGAGCCGCTCTACCTTTTTGGCAGCGAGGAACAGAAAAAGAAATACCTGCCCTCTTTGCTCCGCGGTGAAAAGATCGGCGCCTTTGGGCTTACGGAACCACAGGCAGGTTCTGACGCCGGTGCCACCCGCACCCGCGCCGTTCGCGAGGGGAGCGAATGGGTCATCAATGGTCAGAAACAGTTCATCACCAATGGATCTCTCGCAGATGTAGTGGTGGTTACGGCTAAAACCGATCCGGATAAAGGCACGCGCGGGATCTCCTCTCTTATAGTGGAAAAAGGCACGCCCGGTTTCCAGGTGGGGCGCGATGAAAAGAAAATGGGCTTGAAGGGATCGGTGACTTCCCAGCTTTTCTTCGAGAATTGCCGCATCCCCGCCGCGAATCTGCTTGGAGTGGAGAATGAAGGCTATAAACAATTCCTGACAACTTTGGATGCAGGTCGGCTGGCGATCTCAGCGATGGCGGTCGGATTGGCTCAAGGTGCCTTTGACCGGGCGGTGGCGTACGCCAGGGAGCGCGAGCAGTTCAACCAGCCCATCGCCAATTTTCAGGCGATCCAGTGGATGATCGCCGATATGGCAACAGATATCGATGCCGCCCGCCTCATGGTCCACCGGGCTGCCTGGCTGAAAGGGCAGGGGGTTAACTTTTCCAGGGAAGCCTCGATGGCAAAATTATTTTCCACTGAGGTGTCCGAACGCGTATGCTATAAAGCCATCCAGATTCACGGCGGCTATGGCTATGTGCGCGATTATGCTGTTGAGCGCATGTACCGCGATCAGCGCCTGTGTGCTATCGGCGAAGGCACCAACGAGATCCAGCGTCTTGTCATCGCTCGTCAGGTTTTAGGGCTGTAATAATTTCCCTTTACATCTATTCATTCTAAAAATACATATGGACAATACCACGAAACAAAACATAGACAACCTTTGGTCCCAGGATAGGCAGTTACAAAACAAAGCCTTTCTGGATATTATCGAGGTAACTGACCATCCGGTCGACTGGGCTTATGAAGTGTGGGACGAGTTGCTGCTTGGTTTAAGCCATAAAGATAATCACGTTCGCGCAATTTCGGCTCAGGTACTTTGTAATCTTGCAAAAAGTGATCCAATGGGCCGGATGTATAAGGATTTTCCTGCCCTGCTTGCGGTTACAAAGGATGAAAGATTTGTGACCGCCAGGCATTGTATGCAAGCACTGTGGAAGGTTGGTATAGTAGGGAAAAAACAGCAGAACATGGTAATTAACGGTCTGCACAATCGGTTTATGGAATGCGTAGATGAAAAGAACTGTACACTGATCCGCTTCGACATCCTCCAGAGTCTCCGGAATATGTACGACGTCGCCCTGGATGAGAAATTAAGAGAAACGGCAATGGAGTTGATCGATACTGAAACCGACCTCAAATATCGCAGGAAATATGCAAGTCTTTGGCGGAAGAAGTAAATTGTATTTTTTAATGCTGGTAATTTTGACTAAGATGATCGGAGCCAACCGTGTCGAAAGCAGATGATTACCGGCGCCAATTGCGTGCGCTCGCCGAATGGGATGAGTATTTGTTGAAAAATTCCGGGCTGCCAGGGCCGCGCGGGAACCTTGAATTGGCACAGGTGGTTGCAGACGAGGGCGATCTTCGCTTGTTTCTCCGCTATACAGCTTATACAGCCGACGTTGCGCCTGTGAATTCACCTTACGAATTTCTCGCCTTTTGCGGAGTCGTCGGTCTGGGGCGTTTACTAGCTGAAGGCGGCATCGATTTTCTACCAACACTCCGCACCTTTGCTTCCGATTCCCGCTGGCGCATTCGCGAAGGGGTCGCAATGGCGCTCCAAAGGCTGGGTGATGTGGATATGGATCGTCTGACCCTGGCAATGCGCACTTGGAGCCAGGGCACTCCTTTGGAACAAAGAGCCGCCGCAGCCGCGCTTTGTGAGCCCAGGTTGCTCGTCCATGCAGAACACGCTCATGCCGTTTTGGAAATTCTGGATGGGATTACTTCCTCCTTCGGGCGGGTGGGGTCTCCTCAAGGCGACGATTTCTGGACTCTCCGAAAAGGTCTCGCTTATTGCTGGAGTGTCGCGGTCGCCGCTCTCCCCGCTGAAGGAAAAACCTTGATGGAGAAATGGCTGGTCAATGTGGACAAAGATGTCCAATGGATCATGAAGGAAAACCTGCGCAAGACGCGGCTGACGCGCATGGATTCGGATTGGGTAAAAAAGTGGCGTGAAATGTCCGGTGCTTGATTTGCGCACACATAATTTACAGTAAAACGACCCCCACTAGGGTCGTTTTATCATTTCAGAAGCGCTTTAACTGCCCCCCATGGCGAGACCTTGCGTTGCACCAGCCTGTCCACCATTTTCTCATAACGGGCATCGCTCACACCTTCACGAAACCGCTTCACAAGTGTTTCTGTGAGCAGACCATCCAATTCCGCCTCCAGCCTGGCTCTCTCACGCCTGCCCCACTCCCCGCTTTGATGCAAGTGCTGCGCGTGCAGTTCGATGGCGGTTATCAATTCTGCCGCTCCAGTTCCATCCGTGGCGATCGTCCGCAAAATGGGTGGCACCCATAAAGCAGTGGTTTCCGGTTTTCTGCCCGGGATGACCATCTCCTGCCCGTGATGGCGGAAGACTTTTGCCACCGGGTGCGCTAATCCCAGCATTCCTTTCAGGGCTCGTTCGGTGTTTTCCACACCCGGTAGGTCGGCTTTATTAACCACTAGGATATCCGCAATTTCCAGGATTCCCGCCTTGATCGCTTGGATCTCATCTCCCAGCCCGGGGGACTCCACCACCAGTGTGGTATGTGCCAGCCTGGCAATGTCCACTTCGGTTTGTCCTGCTCCCACGGTTTCGATCAGGATCACCTCGAATCCGGCCGCGTCGAATACCTGCACCATGGCAGCCGTTGCTCGTGCCAGTCCGCCCAGTGACCCCCGCGAGGCCATCGAGCGGATGAATACACCCGGGTCGCCCGCTAGGTCACGCATCCGCACCCGGTCTCCCAGCACGGCACCCCCCGTGAACGGGCTGGATGGATCTACTGCTACGATTGCCACTTGTTTGGGATTCTCACCGCCCCGATATTTCAGCGCCATTTGGTTGACCAGGGACGATTTCCCCGTTCCGGGAGCACCCGTCACACCGATCAGGTGTGCTCTCCCGGTATGGGGGAAAAGTTCATCCAGGGTCGCCCTTCCCGCCAGGGAATCGTTTTCCACCTCGCTGAGCAGGCGTGCCAACGCCATGCGCTCGCCGGATAGGATCGGTCCAATGTTTGGTTTTGCCATTTCTTATTTGGCTTGCTTGAAGGATGCTCGAATTTCGTTGACGATCGCTTCGGTCGGTGCCCCTGGACCGTACACCCCGGTCACACCCATTTCCTTCAGGCGCGGCACGTCTTCATCCGGGACGATTCCCCCGACGAAGATTTTGACGTGCTCCTGCCCGTTGGCTTTGAGCAGTTTCAGGATGGGTGGGATCAGCGACATATGTGCACCTGATAGGATTGAAAGCCCCACCACGTCCACGTCTTCTTGCAGCGCGGCCTCAGCGATCATCTCCGGCGTCTGTCGCAGACCGGTGTAGATCACCTCCATGCCAGCATCTCGTAAGGCTCTCGCAACCACTTTGGCACCCCGGTCGTGACCGTCCAGTCCGGGTTTGGCTACCAGCACACGAATTTTGCGATCAGGCATTGCTTCCTCCATTTAGGATTCTACCTTCGCATTATACTTCTCGGACACGCCTCCTTGGGACGGGTTCCGCACCCACCGATTATTGGAATAGTTAATTTTCAACTCCCTGAGTTTCGCGAATCTGGACCCTTTCACCAAACTCCGGGGATGATTTTTTTCAGATTCGCGCGCATAATCCCGGTATTCATCCCCGAATTGCTCTTTCAGCAGCCGTTCTTCCACCTTCATCCGGTAAGCCAGTCCTGGCAGGAGTAATACAGGGATCGCCGCCAGTCCAATAAGGCTTGAATAGCCAATGCATAAACCCAGTGCCATGATCACAAATCCGGTATATCCAGGGTGTCTGACCAGGCGGTAGGGTCCGTCTGTCACGAGCACGTGCCCTGCTGTTATGCGCACGTAACCGGAATACATGCCTCCAATGGACATCCTTGTCCAGGCGCGCAATGCCATCCCAACCAGGATGATCACCAGCCCGGTCAGTTCCATACCGATGCTGCGCGGCAGGGTCTGGGCTAGAAAAAGGAATTCGAGTGGCGGTACGAAGAAGATGGCTGCAAATCCAGGCAGGATCCACCAGAAGGATCGGTTGCCTTCTTCGGTACGTCTGCTGTCTTTATCGTCCCGGTTCCGCCATAGATAGATGACTCCTCCCGCTCCGTAGGCAATACTGGTCGCAAAAAGGAACCAGCCCAGGAAGTTCGTAACGGTGGTTTCCAAAGCCAGTAAAGCCAGCAGCAATGCCAGCGCGTTGCCAGCGACGAGCAGGAAAATGCGGACGACCGTGTTACTCTTCATATTTTCCTCCTTGGATGAACACCCGCACGCCTGTGATCTTGACGCTTTCTGAGATCAATATGCTGGCAAACCCTGAAAGTACGATAAGCAGGAATTCCCACCCATTCAGGGTCGCGAACTTGAACAGGCTGCGTAGGAATGGATTGATTAACACAAATGCCAGGAAAACTGATGCTCCCCCCGTCACCCACCACAGCGCTCTGTTTGGGATCCGCAGGGTCTTTATGATCGAAAGTTTCTGAGAGCGGTTTGAGAAGATTAATCCCAGGTTCCCGATAACCATGCAAACAAAGGCCAGCATGCGTGCCACGCTCTGGTCGTAACCCCTCATAAGCATGACCGCGTAAATTGTCGCCACCACCGCCAGGATGCCCAACCCCTGGATTAGTCCCGAAAGGATCATAGCCCGCCCGAAAAGGGGCTCTTCCAGTTTGCGTGGCGGGCGCTGCATGATATCTGCTTCATCCTCCTCGCCTTCGAAAACGATGGAGCAGGCTGGGTCAATGATCAGTTCAAGGAACAGGATGTGCACCGGCAGCAGCGCCAGCGGCCAGTTAAACAGGACGGGAATGAGTGACATTCCCGCAATGGGGAGGTGCACTGAAAAGATAAATGCCATCGCTTTCTTCAGGTTGTCGTAGATGCGCCGCCCGGTACGCACGGCCTGGACGATGGATGCAAAATTATCGTCCAGCAGCACCAGCGCAGCTGACTCGCGTGCCACGTCGGTCCCACGTCCGCCCATGGCAATCCCAATGTGGGCAGCTTTCAGTGCAGGTGCATCATTTACACCATCTCCGGTCATCGCCACCACCTCGCCGTTGGCTTTCAGGGCGGTCACGATGCGTAATTTTTGCTCCGGCACTGCCCTTGCAAAAATACACACTGTCTTGATCCGTAACGCTAATTCCTCATCATCCATCTCATCCAGTTCTGACCCTGTAATGATCTGGTCATCAGGTTTCAACCCAACCTGTCTGGCAATGTTCTTTGCTGTGCCGGGATAATCACCGGTGATCATGATGATGCGGATTCCTGCGCTGTAACATTCGCTGACCGCACCTGCCACCTCGGGCCGCACTGGGTCAGCCAGCCCGACTAAGCCGATGAACTTAAATTTGAAGTCGTGTTGACCTTCCGGGAGGGAATGGTCTTGGAATTCAGCCTGGGCCACACCGATCACCCTCAGGCCAAGCTCAGCCATTTCGTTGATTTCATGTTTCAACTCTTGTTCGCGGTCTGGAGTGAAATGGCATAGGTCGGCAATGGCCTCGGGGGCGCCTTTTGCCGCGATCATATAGTCATTTCCATCCCGCGCCCTCCATACATGCGACATGGCTAGCAATTTTTCCGAAAGATGGTACTCCCGCACCAATTCCCAGTCCTTGTGGATATGCTCTGTGTTCTCAAGCGTTCGCCCGCCAAGTTCTTTCATGGCCTTTTCCATTGGGTCGAAGGGGTCGTCAGGACTTGCCAGGATGCTGTACTCGACGATTTGGTGGAATGGTTCGGGCAGGGACACCTGTTTACCGTCTACATCCAGTGTTTTGTTCCCGACCGCTAACCTCGTGACTGTCATCCGGTTGTGGGTCAGGGTCCCGGTCTTGTCCACGCATAGCACTGTAGCCGCCCCCAGCATCTCGACTGCATGTACGCGGCGTGTTAATACGTGTCGCAGCGAAATCCGCCAGGCGCCCAGTGCCAGGAAGATGGTCAGGACCACCGGGAATTCCTCCGGCAGGGTCGCCATTGCCAACGTGATACCTGCGAGAAACCCATTCAGCCAATCGCCATGCGTTAGGGAAAATACGACCACCACGATCGCACACATGCTCAGTCCCACTACTGCAAAATTGCGGACGATTCTGCGGGTTTGTATCTGCAGGGTCGTATCCTCCGGCTCGAGGATTTGTAACGCCTTGCCTATCTTGCCTATCTCGGTGCGCGCTCCCGTGGTGCGCACTTCAGCAACGCCCTGGCCTTTGACTACCAGCGTCCCCGAGTAAACGAATGGTAAATCATCGCCGCCTGGGCGGTTCATTTCGATTTGTCCATCCCAGGCTCTCTTGCGTACTGCCACCGATTCACCGGTTAACAATGACTCATCCACGGTCACGTTATTCGCAGTTAGTAGGACTGCATCCGCAGGCACACGGTCGCCTTCCGAAAGCAGGATGATATCCTCCCGCACCACCTCTCTCCCCGCGATTCGTTGTTGCTTGCCGTCACGTATCACCAGCGCCCGCGGGCTGGATAGGTCACGTAAAGCTTCCAGCGCTCGCTCGGTCTTTTGTTCTTGAAAAAAGGTGATGCTGATGATTACCACCACAAAGCCCAGCAGCATCAGGGCTTCTTCCCGGTCGCCCAGGAATAAGTAGAGCAGCCCGCAGGCGATGAGCATCAGGAACATTGGTTCCTTCACCACCTCCAGCAGGATGTGCACAAAGGAGCGTTTTTTCCCGGACGGGAGTTCGTTATATCCATCCTCAGCCAGGTTTTCGAGGGCTTCTTGCTCGGTGAGCCCTTGAAGGATGGTTTCATTGAAAGTCTCTTTCATCGATTTCTCCATGTCGGTTCGGGTTTTTCTTGGATCAAGCGTTTGGTGTCACTACTTTGGTAAGTCATAAGGAGCAGCTGTATGGGCCTTTTAGGGTTGGTCGCATAATAAATTATTTGAATCTTCATCGCCAATATTGTCAAAACATCTGTGCGATTCTCTTGTGGGAAGATGGCGAATCCACCATTCATGAAGGCGCGCATATCAGTGCCGCCTATCGGATGGATATGTCCTAGCTACCACGGACAATTATGCAGTTGGATTAAATTTTGGAGGGGGAAGGTGAGGCAGGCAGGTGGGCAGTAAGGAAAATACTGCTACTGCCAATAAGGTGGAGATAAAGATTATCAATTGGGATCCAGTGTTTTGTTTGGAAAACACAAAATCGTCCTCTGAATGCTCATGGGTATCGAGGGATTGTCCCCCTTCCATGGACAACTCGAAATATCCCGGGGTAGTCGCCACGCTTAAATTTTCGGCTGCAAAATGAACGACGAGGCAGCACACGCAAAGGACAAGCACCAGTATATTCCAGATTGGTTTCACAGGAAGCTTACCCATAACGGATATGTTTTACGCCTTCTCCGAACAACGAGATGATATGCTCATCTTCAATTCGGTAGAAAACCTCTTTGCCACCCCGTCTGGCGACCACCAGTTTCATCTGGCGTAGGCCGCGCAGATGATGTGAGACGGCTGATTCGCTGATTCCAACCATTTCCGCCAGGACGTTTACATTTAATTCCTGTTTGGTGAGCGCAAATAATATGCGCACCCGGCTTGTGTCGCTGAAAGCACGGAAGAGCTCTGCTACATGCGCTGCGGTATGTTCGTCAAGCACGGTGGCGGGGAGTGGGTTTATACTCATTCAACACCTGAATATATGTTCATATGTTTAATATAAATGAATTCTTTCTGTTTGTCAACTGTTCTTTGGAACTTGGGGCTGTTTATTTCAAATGCCTTTTACGTCAAGCTCATTGAATTAAACTTCGTCTTCCGATTTTTTAGTCCGGAAATCTAATCGAAAATCCGTTGACGAATAAATTAAATCGTGCGAGAATGCCCTTGAGAATAATTCATGTCTGCCAAACCCTCCATCCTTCTCGTAGACGACGAATCAGCCATCACTGATAACTTGGCTCCGTTTCTTAGCCGCTCGGGCTTCAATGTTACCGTCGCATCGAATGGCGAAGAAGGATTGCAAAAAGTCGCCTCGGTTCACCCCGACCTGCTGGTCCTGGATGTGTTGATGCCCCGCCTCGATGGTCGTGAGGTCCTGCGCCGCCTCCGTCATGCCGGCGATTGGACTCCCATTCTTCTGCTCACCCAGGTGGGGGAAGCTGGCGAGCGTGCCATGGCTCTGGAGGAGGGCGCTGATGACTATCTTAATAAACCTTTCGACCCCCATGAGTTGGTCGCACGTATCCATGCGGTTTTACGCCGCGCCCGCCCGGGTCAGCCGCCCCTGTCGGCTGCTGTCCGCTTGGCTTGTGGAGCCCTGACACTGGATCGTGCCTCCCACCGCGTTTGGTTGGAAGATGCCGAGCTTTCCCTAACGCCAAAATCCGTCATGCTCCTGGAATATATGATGACCCACCCTGACGAACTGGTTTCACGCGACCGCCTGCTGGATGTGGTCTGGGGCTGGGATTACCCGGTTGGCACTCGCGCTGTGGACACCCGCGTTCGCGGAGTTGCGCCGCGCCTTGGACGATGATCCCGCCCAGCCCCGTTTCATTGAAACCATTCCCGGGCAGGGTTATCGCTTCGTTGGCACGGTGGAATCGCGCCCATGAAAACCGGTCGCTGGTTGATGATCCTCGCGCCTGCACTACTTGGAGGGGGGCTGGCAATCTATTTTTTCCTCTCATTTGATTTGACACACGACCATATTGTCTACCTGCGCGCTGATTTAGGGACACTCTCGATTATTCTTGGAATGATCCTCTCCTTGTTGATAGGCCTGGTTTTCGCTTTACTCGCTTGGTCTGACCGGATCCGTTTACGAACTGCCGCTGCCGCGGCCGAGGACCGCCGCCGCTTCCTCCGCCGTCTGGACCACGAGCTGAAAAATCCGCTTACTGCCATAAGGGCAGGCCTGGCTAACCTGGCTGAACTTCCTTCGGGAGAGGCCAGCCGCGAGGCGTTGGCAAGCGTGGAAACTCAGGCGCTGCGTTTGAGTCGCCTATCCGCGGACTTGCGCAAGCTGGCTGAGTTGGAAGTCCGCCTGGTGGAGCATTCACCGGTGGATATCCCTGCTCTGTTGCGGGATGCCTTTAGTATGGCACAGGAACAGCCGGGCGCGGCTGATCGTCACTTGAACCTTAGTATTCCCCAGGCTCCATGGCCCCTGCCGAACGTCCGAGGTGACACCGACCTTTTACTTTTGGCCGTTCATAATCTGCTGCAAAACGCGCTTAAATTTAGCCGTCCCGGTGATACCTTGGAACTGCGCGCCTTTGAGGATGGGGCGGATATTGTCATCGAAGTGGCCGATACCGGTCCCGGCATCCCCGAAGACGAGCAGGCGCACGTGTGGGAGGAGTTGTATCGTGGTGAGGCCGGTCGCAGCATCCCGGGCAGCGGGTTGGGACTGGCGCTTGTTCGGGCGATCGCCGAACGGCACAATGGCCGGGTCAACTTGCGCAGCCGCCTTGGTCAGGGGACGGTTTTCAGCCTGCGTCTGCCAGTCGGCTGAGGGCATGCAGTGGGGGGGTCCAGTTGATAGTAAAGTCCCTGTTACAGGTTGACATCACGCTATTTCGAAACTGTGACCTCCCCGTCACCTGAACGGCGCGTTGAAGTCCTATAATATGGAACATATCCAATCCAGGTCAGGAGGCTCCATGAAATCTCGCATCCTTCCACCGCTTCTTATTCTTCTTTTCATCACGGCTTGCAATGGCACGATAGATGTGGGGATTGAACACCTCTCCACGAGTACGTCAGCGCCTGGTCCGACGGTCATGGACACGTTGTCTCCGGCAAACACTGTCTTTCCTACGGTTACCCTGTCTGCACCCACGGCAACACTCTCTGTCCCCACTGCTACCTTGCTCCCCGGCATTACTTCTGTCCCTTCACCCACTATTACAGCCACCGCTGTCCCAGTATTGTCGAATTATATTGATGACCGCAGCACACCCTCGCAGGTGATTGTTTCTTTCTATAATGCGATCGACCGCAAGGAATATTCACGGGCTTACGCTTATTGGTCGGATCCAGCCACCTCTTTGGGCTCCTTTACCCCCTGGGCGAATGGATATGGCGATACAGCTTCGGTCGCTTTGGTCTTTGGTCAGATTACAGGGGATCCAGGAATGAGCCAGGTCTATTACACGGTCCCGGTGATTTTGAAAGTAACCACTAAAAACAACACGCAAACCAATTATTCAGCCTGCTATGTGGTTCATGAGACAAACCCGGATGTTTATGGCGCTCCCCCCATATCCCCCATGAGCATCGCCCAGGGGTCGGCCCAGCCCTCCGACATCAATGCCAGCAGTGCCAGTGTCCTTGCTTCAGCCTGCAGTGGTTATCCCGTCGGGGGCAACCCGCCATTTTCTGCATCCGGCAATTCCCTCAATATTGATAAGAGCAATTTCGTTGATAACCGTAGTGGACCGGTTGAAACCGTTAGCTCTCTTTTGAACGCGATTAACTTGAAGCAGTATGTCCGGGCGTATTCATATTTCCAGGACCCTGCCACGTTCCCCGGACCTTACGACTCCTATGCGGCTGGATATTCTGATACGCAGTCGATCACGGTCACTTTTGGTTCGCCTCTGAGCGAGGGAGCGGCCGGCACCTTGTATTTCAAAGTGCCTACGGCACTGAAGGTGCTCACCTCCACGAACTCCACGCAGACCTTTGTCGGCTGCTACACTCTCCGGCTGTCACAACCTGCGAATCAGGCTACCCCGCCGTTCCACCCGCTGGGCATAATTTCCGGTAAATTCACCCAGGTGGCGAATGGCACTGACGTAAATCCTTTGCTCCCGTCAGCCTGTAACTAGGTGGATGGAAAAACCTACCATGGATCTGCATTTCACCGAATTGGTCCGGGCGAAAATTGGGTGAGTTTATCTAGAAATGATTGTTTGGGCATACGGGATATCCTATCCCGATCAGGAGGTTCCATGAAATCACGCATCTTGTCAGCAGTTTTTATCCTAATGTTTATCACATCCTGCAGCGGTACCCTCGAGGTCGGTCTCGAACACCCCATTGTTGATGATCCGACTTTTGAAATTACCTCCACTGCACTTCCCGCCGCAGACCAATACGATGCTAGCGATTGCTCCCGTTGCAACTTCGCTTCCACGGAGGTACCGGTTGCGCATACAGTCCAGGTTTTCCTGATTGCAGTCGGCGATAACGGTCAGACCGGGTCACAGGTCGGTTGCGGTGACAGCGCCGTCCCTGTCCAGGTGCAGACTCCTCCCACATCGCAGGTTCTGCAGGCTGCCCTTACATCCTTGCTGTCAATAAAAGAACAATTCTATGGTCAATCCGGCTTGTACAATGCCCTTTACCAGTCGGACCTCCGGGTTGAATCCATCACGATTGTCGCCGGTAAGGCGAGTGTCTATCTTACAGGTACTCTCCTCATGGGCGGTGAATGTGACACTCCCCGTGTCCGCGCCCAGCTCGAACTGACTATCCTCCAATTCCCCACCGTCTCGGAGGCTGATATCTTTATCAATGGGAAACCTTTGGCAGACGTCCTTTCATTAAAGGGCTAGGATCATACCGCATAGATAGCTGTTGATAAAATGTCCTCCCGCCAACAACTAGGCGGGAGGTTTCATTTGTGAATTCTCTCTAGTTTATAATCAACACATATTGGGTTATCAACCAAACAACTTTTCCAGTGCAATTACCTCGAGCCGCGAAAGGAGAAAAGTCCCATGCCGTCCTTTGGTGTTCATTCTGAAGTCGGTAAACTTCGCAAGGTCCTTGTTCATCGGCCGGAATTAAGCCTCCAGCGCCTTACCCCCGCTAACTGCGCGGAATTGCTGTTCGATGATGTCCTCTGGGTGGAGCGTGCCCAGTTGGAACACGACCAGTTCGTGGAAGTGATGCGTTCCCATGGGGTGGAAGTCTTTTATGTGCTGGATTTGCTCACCGAGACCCTGCAAGCAAGTCAGGAAGCCAAGCGCCTCTTGATAGAGCAGGTTGCCACTGAATATACCGTCGGGTGGTCCTTGGTCGATGAGATTCGCGCCTTTTTATCGGGTCTCACCCCTGAATATCTCGCCATGCATTTGATCGGCGGTCTCACCGCTGGTGAATCCGGCATCGATTGGAAGAAATTCGGGAAGATCTCGCTCCATGCCGCCGCCCTCCAGGAAATGAACTCCTTCGTCCTGCCACCGCTTCCAAACACGCTCTTCACCCGTGACTCGTCCTGCTGGATTTACGGTGGCGTTTCTGTCAACCCAATGTACTGGCCGGCCCGCCGCCGCGAGTCGCTAAATATGTACGTCATCTATCACTACCATCCCATGTTCAAGGACGCTGGTTTCGATTTTTGGTATCCCAACCCCACCGATGGCGAGTTCAATATGCAGAACCTTGGTCGTTCTTCACTGGAAGGCGGCGACGTCCTTCCGATCGGGAACCGCACCGTCCTGATTGGCATGTCCGAACGCACCCAGGGCAGCATGATCGAACAGGTCGCTGACGCGCTTTTCTCCAAGGGCAGCGCTGACCGTGTCATCGCCTGTGTGATGACCAGGGACCGTGCCCATATGCACCTCGACACGGTCTTTACCATGCTCGATCGTGACAAGGTCACCATCTATCCGAAGGTTGTCGATCAGGTCAGGGCCATCAGCCTGCGTCCTGGTAATAAAACCTGGCGACTTCCGCGTCACCCGTGAGAAAGACATGCTCTCAGCCGTCGCGGATGCCCTCAAGGTCCCGAAGTTGAATGTGGTCAAAACGGGGGGTGACCAATACCAGATGGAGCGTGAGCAGTGGGACGATGCCAACAATACCATTGCCTTGGAACCTGGTGTGGTGGTCTCGTACGAACGCAATACCCATACAATAGCCCGCATGCGTCGTGCCGGCGTGGAAGTGATCACTATCCCTGGGTTTGAATTGGGCAAGGGCCGCGGTGGCGGTCATTGTATGACCTGCCCTCTCCTTCGCGATCCGATTTAATTACCGAATACTCGTCAACTCGATTTTAGAGCAATGAAAAAAGTGGGATAGGTTAACGGTGAAACCGTTTACCCATCCCTATTTTTGATTCCTTTCCCGAATTTCGAGGGAGATGGAAGCAGGGGGAATATCTGAAAAGAATTGATCTCGGGATGGATTCAGGGTTTATTTCCGGGTGCTTGTGTCATCAGGTTTTGGTTCGTGCACATGCTCATGCTGGTGATGCAGATCAGGAGCATGACCGTGTGCGTGTTCGAGCTGTTCGTGCTTATGCTCATGCGAGTGATAACCGTTTACTAACGGAGGCCCTTCCTGGGGGTCATGCATATGGTGCTCGTCTGGGTGGGAATGCCGGTGGTCATGCACCATTCCCTGGTGGATATGATAATGGGCGTGGTTTTCGGTCAGCATCAACCAGGCTCCTGCCACCATGACTGGTAGGGCTGCCCAGAATAGGATCTGTGGTTTTTCCCTCAGGAGCACTAGGGAGAGCACGACCCCCACAAATGGCGCAGTTCCAAACAGGGTGCTGGTCCGTGCCGCTCCCAGGGACCTCAAGGCAGCAATGAATAACTGGATGCTGATTCCGTAACTGATCGACCCCAGCAGCATTGCCAGTAGGACAATGGTTGGATGTGGGCAGTGGTTGTCTGATGATCAGGCAAAGTACCAGCGAAAATGTCCCAGCCCCCAGTCCTTTGATCCCCACGATGACCAGTGGGTTTTTGGCCGAGATGTGCCGGGTGAAGTTGTTATCCAGCCCCCACAGGAAGCACGCCCCGATGATCCCCAGTGCCCCCAGGGAAAAGCCCCAGTTGCCGCCTGTCCAGGTAAGGACGATGCTTGCCAGCGTGACCAGTCCGATTGCCCAGGCGATGCGCCGGTCGATTGATTCCTTGAAAAAAGTGATCGCGATCAGCGTGGTGGCAACCCCTTCGAAATTAAGCAGCAGCGACGCGGTCGATGCGGGCGTTCGTTCCAGCCCCAGCAGCAGGATGATCGGAGCGCCGATCCCTCCCGCCAGCAGGGCTCCTCCCAGCCAGGGGATATCCCCGCGGCTGAGTCGGGCTTCCACTCTCTGACCTTTATTCCTAATTCCTTGGAAAAGGAGCATCAGGAAGGCTCCCATGCCGCTTCCCAAGTACAGGAATGCTGCCAGTGGGACAGGTTGTACCTCCCCGAGCAGCAGCTTCGCGAGGGGTGCCGACGCGCCGAACAGGACGGCTGCTAATAATGCTTGGAGTGCAGGGGTATACTTTGGTCGCATTTAGTGGACTCGGCTAGTTTGCTCCTTGTTTTTTCCGCCTTCTATGAGTTATTTTTTCTCAGATGCTACCTGCAGCCGGCACCACGCGTACAGCCCATCGTAAACCTCAAATTGGGCGTCCAGGTTCTCCAGGTCGTCCGGGAAGCGCAGGCTGTAACCGCTGGCAATTGCTTCCAGGCCGCGCGCGATCGGGTCTTTGTCGATATCTTCCGAAACGTCCGCCGAGTGGACGATCTTCGCCAGTCGCAGCAGGCCCGGTTCCTTCAACCCATACTTCAGGATGATGGACTCGAACGAGCAGCGTCCGTCCTTGTGACCCAGCTCCACGCCGGGCGCATCGAACGGGATGGCGCCCGTTTCCTTGGCCACTTTCTCGATCTGGCTGGATGGGACGAACAGGAACTCTGCCTCGCTGTCTACAAAGTGGGCGATCAGCCAGGGACAGGCAACTCGGTCAACGTGCACGTGCGAACGGGTGATCCATTTCATTTTCATTCTCCTCTTATATGTCGTTGAGACTTTGTCCCGGTACTATTCCGGGAGGCAATCCCGTAGAGGTGAACAGAGTACCTTTCCTCGTGCTCACCCGGCAACTACATTTTCTTCCGGTGGTTTCAGCGCCTTGAAATTTCGATACAACACCAGGTCATACACGATTTTCAATCCTCCGCATAAAAAAAATGGGACGCTGATCAGGCTCGGGATGGAAAGCAGCAGCCCGCTCAGCGAGGGCGATAGCGCCGCGCCCACTGACCGGGCGATCGTCGTCACTCCCGATGCTGCCGACCTTTCGTCCGGCGCCACCACTGCCATGGTATATGATTGTCTGGTCGGCACATCCATCTGTGAAATGGAGAAGCGCGCCAGCAGAAGAGCGATTGCCAGTGGCAGGTTTGGCATCAGGGGTACCAGCATCAGGAAAATGCTGGATGGGATGTGGGTGGCAACCATCGTGTTGATCAACCCGAATTTGGCCGCGATCCTTGCTGCCAGCAGTGCGGATATCCCTGCCAGGATGTTCGCCCCGAAAAAAATGCTCCCCAGCACTCCCTCATCCACCCCGAAGCGCACCCGGAACCAGTAGGCCATCAGGCTCTGGATCACCAGCCCGCCCGCGAAAGCGTCCACCGCGAACAGGGCTGAGAGTCTGGCTACCACCCCCCGTGATTGGTGCAGACCGAGCGTGCGGTGGACCGGTTTCAGCTCCCGTGCTGCTTCGATCGCAGGTGACAGGATTGAAAATAATAACATGAGCATTCCCCCCGCGATCGCGTAACCGGTCAGGATCGTCCGGTAGGAAGCCAGCGCGCTCCAGCCGCTGGATTGCAGGAAGGTTGCCAGCCACCCTCCTCCCAGTGCGCCTGTGGCGGTTGCGAAGGAGCCTGCCAGGTTGTACCAGGCGAAAACATGCGTACGGCGTTTGTCAGGGATGAGTTGCGTCAGGGCTGCCTGTTCGATGGATAGGAACGGCCCGATCTCGTTGCCGCTCGGGCTGATCACCCCGATGATTGCGGCCGCGGTCAGCAGCAGCGGGTTGCGGGTCAACAAAAAGACCACTCCCGCCATCACCATCAGCACTGCGCCAAGGATCAGCATCCAGCGCCGTCCCAGGCGGTCCGCAGAGGTGGTCAGCCACAAGGAAATCCCTGCATCCCCCGCCAGGGT
The DNA here is from genome assembly GCA_963830585.1 of uncultured Chloroflexia bacterium. Lineage (GTDB taxonomy): Bacteria > Chloroflexota > Anaerolineae > Anaerolineales > Villigracilaceae > UBA877. Next base: position 684,821 of record CAWHNA010000001.1, read on the forward strand.
TAATGTGAACAACAACCCCACTGCCCGCTCGTCCAATCCCGTTTCGATCAGGTAAAAGGCTAGGATTACCGAGAGGAAGCCGTAAGCGAACAGGCGGATGATCCGCGTGGTAAACAGGATTGGGATATCGCTGCGCGGCATTTGGCAAGTATAGCCGATTTCTTGGATGAGACGATTTCCACACTCGCAGCTCCTCTGTCAAAATTAAGAAGCTGCCTTTTCAGGCAGCTTCAAGGGTTATCTTATTTACTACTAATGGGATGTCTGCTTGGCGATCCTAGCCATGAGCAGTTTGCGTCAGTGTCAATGTTACTTGCTGGGTGCTCCCGTTCCGGTTGAAAATAACGATCACCTGGTCGCCTGGTTTGAAGCTGAACAGGATGTTAATGAACGAATGGGTCCCATCGATTGCCACACCGCCAATACTGGTGATGATATCGCCGGTTTGAATTCTTGCCTGGCTCGCAGGGCTGCTGGATGCCACGCTGGTCACATAGGCGCCGTATTGTACGGGCAGGCTGTATGCATTGGCAATGTCAGGCGTGATAGGCTGGATGTTGACACCCATGTACGAGCGGCTGATATACCCGGTCTGGATGATTTGATTGGCGACTGCGGCTGCCGTATTGATCGGGATGGAAAACCCCAATCCCTCTGCCACGGTGCCGGAACCGCTGTTACGCACGATCATTGAGTTGATCCCGATCACCTCGCCTGCCAGGTTGACCAATGGACCGCCTGAGTTGCCTTGGTTGATCGCCGCGTCCGTCTGGATCAGGCCGTCGATCGAGTATCCATTTCCGGTATCGATCGACCGCCCGGTTGCGCTGATCACTCCCACGGTCACGGTATTCTTGAAGTCTCCCAGCGGCGAACCGATTGCGATGGCAGTGTCGCCGGGGTTCAGCACATCCGAGTTACCCAGGGTAGCCACTGCGGGGATCTTCCCGGTTACCTTCAACACTGCGATGTCTGAATACACATCCGCGCCTACCAGGGTGGCTGCTTCCGTCGTCCCGTCCGCCAGTGTGATGGTTATCCCGGTCACGCCGTCGATCACGTGGTTGTTGGTCAGGATGTAACCCTTATCAGAAATGAACACCCCGCTCCCGCTGACCGTTTGCGGACCGGTTGGTCCGAATTGCGACATCTGGCTTGCGATGGTACCCGACACCGTCACGACTGCCGGGCCTACCAGCTTTACTGCTTGAGTTATGGTCGTTTGAATGTCGGTTGTGTTTAAGGTGAGCGGGGCTTGTGCTTGACTGTTGTTGGCTTGGATGACTTGCTGTGCAGGGGAGGCTGCTACCGCGCTTGCCGCTGGCTGATTCAGGCTTACGGTTCGATATACCACCACCCCACCCACGGCTGCTCCTGAAAGGGCTGCAACCCCGGCAAGCATTACGACCAAAAAGATATAAATGATTCGATTCCCTGTCATGGCGTGCTCCTTGTTTCTGGATATTAATGTTTTTATTTAGCGTTATGGGATATTGTAGGACTTCAAGATGAACTGAACATGAACTGGAGCGGGCAATATCGATTCAAAACTGGCTTACTCTTCTGCACTTGCCCCGATTGACCTTATTAGGCTTCGTCATAAACGAAGTAAAAATAAACCAGGGATATTGCGACCGAGGCAATATCCCTGGTTTCCGAGTCTGATCTAAAGATATTTATGCCTGATTAAATCTGACTTCGAAAGTGGTTCCGACTCCCGGCTTGCTATCCACCATCACCTTACCCTCGTGGACTTGGGCGATCCATTGCACGATGGAAAGTCCCAGTCCGCTCCCGCTGGGTGATGCTCCATCGCCGTCAGCTCCGGATTCGCGGGTGCGTGCCTTGTCCACCCGGTAGAACCGGTCGAATAGATGCGGGATGTGTTCGGCCGCGATCCCGGGACCGTTGTCAGAAACTCGCACCCACGCCCCCCCGTCCGATGTTCCCGTTTCCACGCATACCCGTTTACTTTCGCCGGTCGTATACTTGATCGCATTCTCAACCAGGTTGCTTACCATTTGCAGTAAATACTGGCGATCGCCCAGCATGCGTGTCTCCGGCAGGTTCCCTGCTTCCAGGGTTACCTCATTTCGTGTCGCCAGGGGGGTCAGCCTCTCCAGGGTATCTACCACCACGTCGCTGAGATCCAGGTCTTTTTTCTCGATCGTCGTTTGCCCTGCGTCCATCCGGGCCAGGGTCAGCAGGTCGTTCACCAGGCTGGACATGAAGTCGTTCTCGCTGTGGATGATGCTCAATGCGTGTTGGTATTCTTGTGGTGACCGTTTCGCCGCAATCGCGCGGCTGGTCTCCAGGTTGACGATGGTGAGCGGAGTCCTCAGTTCATGACTCGCATCTGCCACGAATTGACGTTGGCGCTCGAACGCCGCCTGCAAACGTGCCAGCATCCCGTCGAATGTATTTGCCAGTTCTCCCAGTTCATCCTTGCTTTTCGAATTGATCCTTCGGCTCAGGTCCGTTTCACCGATGCTGCGTGCCGCTTGGGTGATGGTCTTCACCGGTCGCATCGCCCGGTCTGCCAGCCAGAATCCGCCTGCCAGGGCCACGCCGATTGTCAGCAGGCTTCCTAAGACCAGGGTCAGCAGGAACCGGCGGATGATTGCATTCGGGTCGAGGATTCCACCGAATATCAGTAGGTAATTGATTCCCCTTTGATTCTGCACCGGGGTGATGATGAACACGTAATTCTGGCCGCTCGGGCTGGTCCAGTAGAACGCAGGTGACTCGTTTGAACGTGGTGTGTTTTGCAGCCCCGCGGACGCGATTTGGATCACTTGCGATGGCGCAATGGGTCCCTGGCTGGTGACCACCTGTCCTGTCGGGCCTACCAGCGTAAAAACGTCTGTGTCCAGTAGTATTCCTTTCGGGATCAATTCGCTTCCCCCTGCCAGGATTGTCTGGACGTTATCCACCACGCCCGTGATTCTGCGGTTCAATTCTCGGATGGCTTCCGCTTGTAGGTTGCTCGACTGGCTGTAATAGAGGAAGCCGCTGAAGGCACATAAAATAATCGCCAAAATGACTGTGAACCACGCCACGATCCTGAACCGGATGCTGCGCACCAGTCTCCCAAGCTTTTCAAAAAAAGCTGGGACCCACTTGAACATCATTTCTCCTCCGGCACGCGCAGGCGGTACCCGGCGCCCCGCATGGTTTCCAGCAGTTTGACCTCGCTGGGGTCGTCGATCTTGGTGCGCAGCCGCCGGATATACACGTCTACGACATTTGAGGCGATGACGTGGTCATAGCTCCATAAGTGTTCCTCAGCCATCTCGCGTGTGATCAGGTGGTTGGGATGGCGCATAAGATATTCGAGCAGGGAGAATTCCTTGGCGGTCAGCTCGATTTGCTGCCCGTCGCGTTCGACGGTGTGGGTTGCCGGGTCCAGTACCAGGTCTGCTACTTTGAGCGATCCCGACTTGCTGGAGCTGTCTCGCCGCAGTAAAGCCCGGATGCGTGCTCTCAATTCATCCACTTCGAATGGTTTGACCAGGTAATCATCAGCTCCGCTGTCCAGGCCGCGCACCCGGTCATCCAGCGCGTCCCTGGCGGTCAGCATCAGGATGGGTGTGGTGATCCGCCGGTTGCGTAGTTCCCGGCACACTTCCAATCCGTCTTTACCGGGCAGCATGATGTCGAGGATGATGACGTCATAGCTTGAAATCAGCCCCATTTCTTCACCATCCAGCCCGTCATAAGCGCAGTCAACGGCATAGCCGTCTTCTTCAAGGGTGACTCGCAGGCTTTCGCTCAAGCGCCGGTTGTCTTCTACTAGTAGGATTCGCATCTTAATTCTCCGCATCGTCCTTTTCGGTGCAAATTGTAGCACGCAAACATGACTGTGCGATGAATGCCCTCTGTGAATTTGATGACTTAACCAATAGAAAGCGGTGACACCTCGTTGCTATGTCCAGTAATTGTCTTCCTGTAAGAAAACGAAAAAAGGAGTGAGAGTCCCGCAGCACCTCTCACTCCTTTTTTCGGTCTGTTCCCCCTCCCTAGTGGCGGTCGCGAGCACCGCCCTGGGCGGTCGGAGCACCCCCTTGGCGGTCGCGGAGCACCGCCTTGGGCGGTCGCGGAGCACCCCCTGAGTGGGCGAGCCGCCATTCGCGAAGCATCCCTGGGGGGCAACTACATCGGTCGAACGACCATAGACGTCATCATGCCGTCATGGTTGCTCTGACGACAAGAGTTCGTCAGAGTGGGAGCCCGAAGCTTCCACTCCGGGGAAGGGCAGGGGTAGGGCTGGAAAAGAATATCTGGAAAATACTTGGTCGGAAGTCTCAAAATCACTGGGTTTTCACTCTATAACCAGTAATATGACAATTCATCTTATATTCATCTTCGTTCTTTATACTCGCCCTATCCTTACTAGAGGAGAAACACATATGAGTAAACAATTCGGTGCCTTGTTGGCAGCTATCCTGATTACCGGTGCGATCGTCTTGTCCATGTTTGTGGTCGGTGCAAACGCCATGACCAACAAAAACGGGACGCCTGTCTCGAATTCACCCGCAGCCGCGACCGCGGCCGCCTCAACGTCGGCCTCTTCCTCTCTCCGCGTCCGACCAGGCCCTGATCGCCCAATTGCAGGCCCAGGTCGCCCAGTACCAGACGCGCGAGCAGCAGTATCAGGCTGCCTTGAATACTGATAACCAGCAATTGACCCAGGCGGCCTCTCAGCAGCAGATGATCCAGCAGTTGCTCACCTATCTCCAGCAGAATGGTGTCATCTCGATTGACAACCAGGGGAATATCTATATTAACCGCCGTTAGGAGGCTGTTATGAAAATTGTTAAGACGGCACTCCATTATTGGATTGCGCTGATTAGTGTATTGAGTTTCCTGGTCGGTTGGGTGATGCTTGCTCATTCCCTCAAGCCGGTCCAGGCCTCCCAGGCAGCATCCCAAAATACTGTCGCTTTACCGGCTTTACCGCCCATCCAGGCGTTTGGAGGTCTTACCGGGAATAACAGCAGCAGCGGACTGAATTTATCTGCCCCCAGCAACCCGCCAGTGTCTGTTTTTCCAAGGCTCCGCTCGGGTGGTTCGTAGATTATGGAAACTTTCGCTTTTCGCGCCATGAATACTGATATTTTGTTGGCTGCTCTGGGCACCCCTGCCCGCACTTCGGAAGGCTTCTCAGAGACGCAGGCTTTTATTCAGGCGTGTGAAAGCCGTTTTACCCGCTTTTCTGAAGAGAGCGAACTCTCGGCTCTCAACCGCTCGGCGGGGACGCCATTCCATGCTTCCCCCGACCTGTTTGCCGTCATCGCCTTGGCACAGCATTTCTTTCACCAGACTCGCGGTCTTTTTGACCCTTCCATATTGCCTGACCTGAAACGGATCGGTTACGACCGCAGCATGGACCTCCTTCGCGCAGATGGACCTGCTCCGCTGTTCGAATCCCTTCTGGTCCCAGGGCATCCCTCCTTCAGCGAAATGGACCTTGATGAAACTCGTGGCATGATCCTGCTTCCTCCCGGGATGTCTCTCGATCTGGGCGGTATCGCCAAGGGTTGGATCGCCGAACAGGCTGCCATGCTCCTCTCCGATTTCTCTTCAGCTTGCGCTGTAAATGCCGGGGGGGATATGTTCCTGGTCGGTCTCCCCGAGGGGGAGACTCACTGGCCGGTTGCCATTGAAGACCCTCTCCAGCCTGAAAATGATCTCACTACCATCCATGTCGACCCTGGTGCGGTCGCTACTTCTGCGGTGACGAAACGCATCTGGAAACAAGGCGAAAAACAGCGCCATCATCTGATTGATCCTCGCACCGGCGAACCAGCTCAGACCGAATGGCTGAGCGTGACCGTGGTTGCGCCTCATGCATATGAGGCCGAAGTGTTTGCCAAGGCGCTTCTCATTGGCGGTCCGCAGGAATCGGAAGAGCTTTCCCGCAGGGGAGGCTCCCAGTTTTCTTACCTGGCTGTCGACCATGATTTGAAGATCTGGGGGCTTCAAAATAATTTGGAGGGGTTATATGTCAAGCGTACGCTCTAACCAGCCCGTTGATCGTCTAAAAAAACCAGACGGGTCTGAACCTCCGTCTTCATGGCGGGTGATCGTCAGTGTCTTTGCAACCCTGTTCGTCTTGGTGATTATCCTTTTTGGCGCCCTCTTCTCATTGACTCCCTCCGGGCAGGCAGTGGGCAAGTGGTTCAGTTGGGCATTTGCCCTGGATAGTGTCCAGCTCTGGTGGTACATCACTCGCGCCAGCGGCATGGTTGCTTATCTGCTCTTATGGTTTTCCATGGTGCTTGGGCTGGGGGTTACCAGTAAATTTTTTGATCAAATGCTTGACCGCGTCTTCACCTACGACTTCCACCAGTTTATTTCCCTTCTTTCGATTGCCTTTGTTGTCTTGCATGTCGCCGTCTTAATGCTCGACCGTTACCTTCCATATTCGCTTTGGCAGATCCTGGTCCCGTTCATCTCATCTTATCGTCCCTTCTGGGTCGGTATGGGCGTGATCGCCTTTTACCTCATAATCCTGGTTACCGTCACCTTTTACATCAAGAAACGCATTGGCATGCGCACTTTCCGCATCATCCACATCCTGAGCTTGCTCGGCTATGTGGGTGCCACCTTCCATGGTATTTATGCCGGCACCGATTCCGCTCTCCCCACCGTCATGTTGCTTTATGAAGGGACCGGGGTGGTGGTGATTTTCCTCACGGTCTTCTGGTTGGCTTTGCTGGGGCTGAAAAAACGGGAGGCGCGTCGCCTTGCGCTGGCTGCTGCCCGCTTGCCTCGTAGTCGCCATGCCAGTGCCAGGTGACACACCATTTAACATACGATCGTGCTCTGGGTTCACCAGGGACATCGACGCTAGCATGGTTGAAAAAAGGAAACTTCGAATTATCGAATGAGGTGCAAACGAAATGAAAAATAGCGGAACGACCAGGGGCGAATCCCCTTCTCTGCCGATCGACGCCAGGATCAAGGAACTGGACGACTGGAGGGGCAGGATGCTCTCCCATGTCCGCGTTCTCATCAAACAGGCTGACCCTGGGGTGGTTGAGGAATGGAAATGGGTAAAAGAATCATCTCCTGGCGTTCCGGTTTGGTCCCACGCGGGAGGCATTTGCACCGGCGAGACCTATAAGAGCGTCGTGAAGCTGACTTTCTTCAAGGGTGCTTCGCTCAAGGACCCTTCAGGACTATTCAACTCCAGCCTTGAAGGCAAAGCCAGGCGTGCTATCGATTTCCATGAGGGGGATGACATTGATGAGGATGCCTTCAAAACACTCATCCGCGCTGCTGTAGCCTTGAACAGCTCATCGACCCGCTAGTCGCATCCGGCTCCTCATAAGTTGATGTCTGTTCTATTCGCAGCTGCTGCTTTTCTCCCCCAATTACAATCTCACTTCCATTTTGTGAGGATTTCTTCCCTCTGGAACGTTGCCTTGACCAGGAAGAACACGACCACATCGACGGCGGCCAGAATGGCCGCCATGATCAACAGGTTGTTTGTCGTCAGGTCGAATACTCTTGTTTCTGAAAGAACATAGACCGCTACGAAAGGCAAAAGGATCAGCGTGCCGAGTTGTTGGGCGGCGCGGACGTCGTTCACTCTTGAAGAGATCAGAACGTTATAGCCAACAGCCAGGAGGCAGGCAAGCGGCCCAAGCAGCAACACGATAATGACAATATCCCAGTTGGGGAAATAATAAGAATTCAACGTGTTGTGGGTGAACAGGTCCACCAGCGTAGTGAAGATCAACGCACCGATCAGGTTGATCACGATGGCAGGTAGGAAGGCCGCAATGCTTTTCCCAGCCAGGATCTCTTCATCGGTGGTTGGCGTTGCCAGCAAAGGTTCCAGGCTTTTCTGGACCTTCTCCCCGACCAGGCTGTAGGAGGCGATCGTGACCGGCAGCAGGGAGGCGCCGATGACGAAAAGGAACGAAAAGGCGCTCAAAAGAATGGGAAGTGCCACCGCACCAGTCGTCTTTCCGGCAATATATCGAATGACAAATGGCAAGCCGATCGAAACAACGCCTTCGAAATAGAAGGACGAATAAAGGATGGTCTTCCTCTTCGTAAAGGTCTTGAATTCCTTGGATGCAACGATCCACGCTTTGGATAGTCTCATTTTGTCTCTTCTATGACCTTGAGATAGGTCTCTTCCAGGCCGGGGTTGAGTTGGGTGACGTACTGGATCCGCCCACCGGCAGAAACGATCGCCTGTACGAAGTCGGGGTTTTCCTTCTGCGGGTCGGCCAGGGTCAATGATGATCCTGTTCTCTTCAACGCTCAAGGTCTTGGGCTTGAGTTTTCTGACTGCCTCCAGGATCTGATCGTTGATCTCCTCCACCTGGATCACCGTCCTGCTCCCCCAAACGGTCTTCTCCAATTGTTCCGGAGTGTTGACCGCCAGCAGTTTCGTCTTCAGGATGCCGATGCGGTCGCAGATGCGCTGGGCCTCATCCAGGTTGTGGGTGTTGATGAAGATCGTCTTCCCCTCTTTTTTGAGCTTGCAGGATGAACTCCCTGACCACCCGGGCGGATTCCGGGTCCAGGTTGGCGGTCGGCTCGTCGAAGAAAAGCAGTTTGGGGTCGTGGATCAGCGCCCGGGCAATGGCGACCTTCTGCTTCATGCCCTTTGAAAAATCGCTGACAGGCGCGTCCTTCTTGTCCCACAACTCCAGCATCTTCAGGAAATACTCGATCTTCTCTTTTCTTTGCGCTTCAGGACATTCATAGAGCTTTCCGTAGTAGTCGAGATTCTCGTAGGCGCTCAGTTCTTCGTAGAGGCCGACATTGTCGGGGACCAGCCCGATCAATTTCCTGATCGCCAGGGAATTTGCGCCATTCCCAAGTTGATAGCCCGCGATCTGGGCATCTCCGCTGGTCCTGGAGATCAGGCAGCAGAGCATCCTGATCGTGGTGGTTTTCCCGGCTCCGTTCGGCCCGAGCAAGCCGAACACCTCGCCCTCGGCCACGGAGAAGGTCAGGTTGTCGACCGCAGTGATCTCCCCGAACTTTTTCGTCAGATTCTTTACTTCGATCATGTTCATTTTCGCTTGTTGATTCCTTTAAAGCCCAACGCGGACCAGATGGTTATCCCGATGAGGATTACGCAGGAAATGATCCAGACAATGAAAGGTGTTATTGGAAGCGCTCCGGTCTGCGAACTGATTTTGGTGAAAACGACAATACCTATGATGACGTCTGCAATGGTCAGCCCCATGGGGATTCTTATAGATAATCTCATCAGCTTCATTTTGGTTTCCTTTTTATGGGATGGTGAGTTTAAAATGGTGCGTTCAACTTTCGGAAAGTCATTTTCAACTAGTATACCCTCCTAATCTCAAAATAACATTTGAAGCATCCATCAAAAATAGAGGAGGTGGCATTTTGTTTATGTGCGTCAGAGTTTCACATACTCTAGATGCGGTTCCCCCAAAAATTATCATGCAAGTTCCATCAAACGCTAATTCTTCTTGTTTCGAAGCCAGGACCAAACGGTGATTCCGATGAGAATGGCGGACACAACGATCCAGATAATAAAATAGGACGTTGGGAATGTCCCGTCTTTTGTCGCTATCTTTATGAAAGCGATAATGCCGGTGACGACTACAATAATGGTCAGCGGTAGAGGAATTCTCAGGGACCATCTCATTTTATTTATCAATTTTTCATTTCCTTCTCGATCCATTCACATCCATCGTTTCCGCTGCAACGACCCTATCCTTGGTTTTTACAATTAATTCTTTGCACTCCTGGTAGGATGCGACCATCCGTTATGGATCAAATAAATGAAATCATCAAACATAAAGACGGAAGGTTATAAAAATAACCGTGAGCTAAAATGTCACACTTCACATCTTCTTCCAGGCGCTTGATCACCAACCTTGTCCCACCAGGGCATCAAGCATGGTCAGGTTGGATGACCCAGCTTGGACAGAAAATGATCTATGGGTGGTCGTAAACGTAGAAAATATAATCTTGAGGTCCCGTTTTGACTCCCAGATCGTTTAATACTCTCAGAAGTTGTGCGCGATGATCTGTCCCATGATTGGCAACATGCAGAAGCACTTGCCATAGGATTAGATCTTTATCTTCCCCTCTGCAAACGGTTTTTCAAATAACATAGCGTCCTGCAGTTCGGCAAGGTAAGCGCGCATATTTTGCTCGACAATATCCCAGTGTGAACGAAGTTTTTTCCGATCGTCGCAGGCATCTTGATTAAGTGACTCCGGGGTTTTGACGCCTCGCAGTCCGCTAAACCATGCGTCATCAACGTTTATAAGATGAACGATTTGATTTCGGGCGGACCCGTGCGAATAGTCCACATTTTGAGTGAACTGTTCCTGGGTTAGCGCAGGGATATAGCTATCCCATATTTTGCGATTTTCAGAAAAGTGATAATCGTAGAAATGGCGAAAAGAATTTGCATTCATGACGGAACTCCCTCCAGTCAGTTGTAAATTTAGCCTATATTATATACATCTGAGGCTGAGTTTTGAAAATGGTTTTAAAATGAGACCTTTTTTTCCTGTGGCAACGCAGGGCATTGTCACTCCTTTTCCCAAACCTTGGTCTCGATTCTTCCAGCTATTATCCTTTCAACATGATCTCCGCCGGAGCTCTTCCCAGTCTGAGAAGCTCCGCCATCTTGCGCATTGGGCGGTCCACGTGCCGGAAGTACAGCTGGTAGCCCTCGCACAAATAATTGAGCCTCCGGTCTTTGTCGCTCTTGCTGGTTGTGAACCGGTTGCGAGGGCATTCTCCCTGGCAGGCAAAGCGGACATCACACGCCCGGCAGGTTGCAGGGAGTCGTTCGCGTTTATCTGTACCGAATTGTCTCTGGCTTGCCGAATTGACCAGTTCGATCATTGGCTTTTTCAGTATGTTGCCTAATAGGTGATCATCATTGACGAAGTGGTCGCAGGAGTACAGGTCCCCATTGTGCTCCATCACCAGTGCTCGTCCGCACGTCTCCTGGAAAACGCATACGCTGGCGGGTAAGCCGCACCAGCTTGCCAATGTTGAATCAAATATTTGGACAAATACCGTTCCCACGTCGCCGCGCACCCATTCATCGAAAATGTCGATCAAAAACCTTCCATACTGTTTGGGTCTTACCGAACGCTCGCTCACTTTCGTGCCTTCTTCTGAATCAAGCAGTTGCAATTCCCTCTGATTTTTCTTGCCTTCCCTCCCCTCATGTAAAAGGGTTCCTGGGAATGAGCACTCTACCACGGGAATGAACTGGATGAACTTGGCTTGTAAGTGGTCCCTGAAGAACCGGTACACCTTTAACGCTTGTAAGCTGTTGACTGCATGCACAGCGCACAGGATGTTTGTCTCCACCATGTGTTTCTGTAACAGGTCCCACCCGTGTTTTACTTTATCGAAGCTGCCCTTCCCTCCCTTGTCCACCCGGTATGCGTTGTGTAATTCCGCTGGACCGTCGCAGCTAAGTCCGATCAGGAAGTCATTCCTTTTGAAAAAAGCGCACCATTCATCATCAAGTCGCGTGCCGTTTGTCTGCAGGCTGTAACTCACTTGCTGGTTGGGTCGCTTGTACTTTTCTACCAGCTTGACCGACCGTTCGAAAAATTCCAGTCCCATCAGGGTCGGTTCACCACCCTGCCACGCCACGCTCGCCTCTCCAGCGGGTTGGGAAGCCAGCAGTTGCTCGATATACGCGTTTAACACATCCTCCGTCATGCGCATGATACTGCCCGGATAGAGTTGCTCCTTATCCAGGTAAAAGCAGTATTCGCAGGCTAGGTTGCAGGCTGCCCCGCTTGGCTTTGCTAAAATACTGAATGCAGGCGAATGGTTTTTAGGAGGGAGTGGCATGTTAATATAAAAGGATGGGGTACTGTAACGTACGGTGATCGTCTATGGGTTAGCCAATCACATCTTATGATCGAAATCTCCGGCATCGATGGATGTCATGAAATGGTATTGTATGGGTTCGGATTTCCGTTATAACCAGCCTCTCAGGTTGGCTTTCATTTCGGCTCGGAAATCCTCCAGCATCCCGGCCAATTCTGCCGTCCGCTCTGGCTGCGACTCGATCAGGCTGTAGGATTCGTTCGGGTCAGTATTTAGGTCGAAGAGGAATGGTCCTTGTTGAGTGGGCCAATAGGCCGCATTGTCGGTCACGTATCTACGGAAGTACTTCCAATGCTCGTGTCTCACCGCCACGAGGGTGCGAGTATCGTAGTAATAAAGTGTATCGTTCGGCGATGGGGCTTCACCCATTAAAAATGGAAGCATATCTTTGCCGTCGATGATCCTGTCCTGTGGCGGGGTCGCCCCTGCCAGCTGCAGGCAGGTGACGAATAGGTCGAAGTTGATGCACATTTCGGCACTGGTTTTTGCTGCCGGGATGACCCCCGGCCATCTCGCAATGAACGGCACCCGGAATCCGCCTTCGAAGCACAACAATTTCCTGCCGCGCGCGTACCCCGGGTTGCCTTCCATCCAGGGACCGTTATCGCTGGTAAATATCACTAGGGTCTTTTCATCCAGCCCCAGGTCGTTGAGCGTCTTTAATATCTGCCCAACGCTCCAATCCACCTCTTCAACCGCATCTCCGTAAAGCCCTGCTTCTGATTTTCCCCGAAAATCATCCGACGCATGTACAGGGAAATGCGGCATGGCATGTGCTAGGTACAGGAAAAAAGGAGAATTTTGGTTTGACCGAATGAAATCCTGCGCGGCGAGGGTGAAATCTCTCGTCAGGACATTCTCGTCCGCAGGCGCGCGAACTGCCACCTCTCGGTTCTTGTAGATGGCATATGGTTGGTCGTCGTTGCTCCACAAAGCCCCATAAAAGCTGTCGAAGCCTCGCTCGTTAGGTAAATAACCGGGTGTTCCTCCCAGGTGCCATTTTCCAACCAGGGCGGTCCGGTACCCCCTCCGGCTCAAAACCTCTGGGAGCAGCACTTCATCCTTGGGGATTCCTTGCACGTCGTACGAGTACCTGCCAAGCGCGTCCATGACAATGTTCAAGGGGTTGTGGGTTGAGAGTAGGGGGGTGGAAATCAGGGTTCTCACCGGGTATCGCCCGGTAAGCAGACCAGCCCGCGATGGGCTGCACACCGACGCGGTCGCGTAAAAGCTGCTCAGGCTTGTGCCCTCTTCTGCCATTTGTTTCACGTTGGGGGTTTTTACTGCCGGTGATTCCAGGTCTCCGTAACCCAGGTCGTCGGTCAGGATGATGATGATATTTGGAAGATTCTCCGGGGTTGGGCTTGGGATGATGCTTTCCAGGTAGGCTTTAGCTCTTTCGGGTTTGAAGTCCCGCCCGATCGTGTTATACACTTGCCGTGCTGTGCCTCCCGCCAGTACTGCTCCGCCTGCGATCGCGGCGCCTTTCAAAAAATCCCGGCGGCTTATTTTTTTAGGCATTTAATTCCACCTCGATCTTCACACGTTTTAATAGGCAGCAGCTCTGTTTTCTATACTATACAAGCATACCGGTTCCCGCGCAAGCCATCCCAATAATTTTATCAATTAACTATCGATCATCAATCCTCGTTCCCAGTGTTTAGCTTATAGTTTATTCCTTGAACCTGAAAGTTGAATATCTATATCTTTTGTTGGCTCTTGACATAATAGAAATTATGTTCTATTATTGTGTACGAGTGCTCGATGCACTCGTTCTAAGGACCCCCTTGGGGTTCACTACACCGATGACTCATGTCATCGGTGTCCGCCCTGCACCTTAAAAACCGAACCCGAACCAATTGTTCCTCAATTGTCCCTCCACCCCTGGCGCTCCTTCTCGCCACACCCCCACCCATGGGGGTCTCCTCACCCTTGTAGGGGCGACCCCCGCGGAGCGCCCCCTTGGGGGGCCGGGTCGCCCCTCTCGTAGCGCCCCCTTTGGGGGGCCGGGTCGCCCAACCCTTACGGTCTGTGCGGCACCACGCAGCAACAGACCGCTTCGGACTTTTGAAAGTCCGAAGCACAGGCCATCATCAAAAATAAGCGACCCAAATCTTCTCGTTCGTTTGAGCTGTGGCAGCTTTCGCGACATCGCCCCTTAGGATAATCCGCCATCGTCCGCATACTTGCACCGCATTGCGTTTGGTGAAGTGCAGGTGTTTATGACATGACATCGTAACCGAAGGGTAGTCGTTAATCCCTCACACCTTAAAAATTGAATCCGTTCTTGTAAGGGTATGAAAATTCGTGTACGCCTGTATAGGATTTTATCGTCTCCGTAAGGGGAATTGTTCCTCAATTGATCCTCAGAAACAATGTATATATCTGGCGGTCGTTTTCTGCATATCTCCATCTGTAGGGGTCCCCTCACCCTTGTAGGGGCAACACCCGCCGAGCGCCCCCTTGGGGGGGCCGGGTCGCCCAATCTCACTTTTGCCATTATCAAAAATAAACGACCCAAATCCGGTCATTCGTTCCTAATCGTTCTCGCGCGTGAATAATGGCAAATCAGAATGATAATCTGCCGGCCCCTTCCCTCCCTGGGCTGCGGTGGCGCTCAGCCACCATCAGCCAAATCGCCAAGATCGCGGATCATATCATCCCCGCTACTAGGAGACATCATCCCCGTGGTTTATCGAGGGATCCCGCAGGGACTCCCCATTCCATGGATCTAAAAAAAAACTGGAAACCCCCCTACATCACCACCCGCCCCTGCCTCACTCCCGCCCTGATTGCCTCTGTCCTGCTGGTCACTCCCAGTTTGGCGTACAGCGAGGACAGGTGGAATTTGACGGTGTGTTCGCTGATCTTTAGCGCCAGTGCGATTTGTTTGTTCGCCAGCCCTTCAGCTGCAAGTTGCAGCACTTCAAGTTCCCGCCCTGTCAGCGGGTCTCCCACCGGTTCACCCTCTTCTAGCGTTGGGGCAGGGTGCCGTTCCAGCAGGCTGCTGGCTAACGCCGGCGACCCGACCCACAGTCCTTCTCCCAGGGCATGCAGCGCGGCCGAGATCTCTTCCGGGCTTGCTTCCAACGGCAGCACACCCCATACGGGCAGATCGAAAAGTTTGGCCGCTTCTTCCTGGGCATTCGTCAGCAGCAGCACGGGGCGGGTCTCTTCGTGCAGGTGAATGTCTTCCACGGAAGTCACCACCAGCACGTCCACGCCGCTAAGGTCCCGTGCGCCTGGGGCTTCTGCGCTGACTTCGAGGTCGGCTAGGCTGCTCAGCATTTCTTTTAATCCCAGGCGCATCGCCACTGACGGTGCCGCGATTAAAACCCTCATTAAATAACTTCCTCCGGGACCTTGGGACGCGGTATGGACTTAATGGCATCACCCAGGAATTCCCGGATGACGCTGGCAGGGATCGCCACGCTTTGGTCACCGCCGAAGATCATCGCATTCAGGCCCAGCACTTCCCCGGCCGCGTTCAACAGGGGTCCGCCTGAATTACCGGGTGCCAGTTGCACGTCGCTGCGCAGGATTGGCAGTTTTCCTCTCCGTGTCCGCGCCGTCGTTACCGCTGAAAGGACACCCCCGGTCAGCACGTTGCGTTGTCCCCAGGGATGCCCGTACGCGAAGACCATTTCTCCGGGCCGCGGGTCCTCCATTGAGAAGATGGCACCTGCATGTCCATGTTCGCTGATCTGCAATAAGGCCAGGTCCGCCTCCACTTTTCTCTTGATGACCTTTGCCTTGTATGGACCGCCGTTATCCAGCGTAACTTCCAGGGCTTGCCCGTCACCCGCTACGTGATTATTGGTCAGCACTAGGCCGTCCCCTGCCAGCACGCCTGCTCCCGCTCCCTGGTGCCCGTTGTTGATGACCACCAGCACTCCGTGGATTCGATTCACTAGGTCGTCCAGTGCGTTTTCGAACATACCGGTCAGCTTCATGGACGCACTCCTACTTTGACTTTGAGCGTTTCCTGCTTGCCGCCCCGCAAAATTTCCACTGCGATGGATTTACCCACCGCATCTCCTGCCAGGCGGGCAAACAGCTCGTCATGGTCTTGGATCGGATGGCCTTCTATGCCCACCAGGATATCGCCTACCATCATGCCGCCCGCCTCAGCCGGGCTTCCGTCCTCCACGCCGATGATCACCAGACCTGCAGCCTGCTCCCGTTTTAGTGCTTTTTGCGCCGCCGGTGAAATTTCAACGCTCTGGCTGCGGACTCCCAGGTAACCTCTCTGCACCGATCCGTTCTTCTCGAGTTGTGCGGCTACGCTCCAGGCTAATCCTGCTGGGATGGTGAGCGCCGCGCCGTATCCGAAGCCGGAGGTATTCAGTCCCGCCACCCGCCCTTCTGAATCCACCAGCGGACCGCCCGAGAATCCGGGGTAGGGGGTGGTATCGGTGCGGATATAGCGGTCGAGCATGCCGCGCGGGGTCCGCACGGGTCCGCCTACCGCGCTGACGACGCCCAGGCTGGCTTCGATCCCCTCCGCGGAAGGTCGCCCCAATGCCAGAACAATCTGTCCGATTTTGGGCTCCGCGGCAATTTCGGCTGGTTTGCCTGCCGCCCGTTCAAGTCGGAGCAGCGCCAGGTCCGACCCGGGATCGCGCCCTGCTAACTTGGCTCCCACCACGCTTCCGTCGCTCAGCGTGACGGTAATGCCTTCTTCCTGCTCCACCACGTGGTCTGCCGTCAGCACCAGGTCCGCAGCGTAAACCACTCCGCTGGCAGACATGCGCCGGCGGGCATTCACTAATACTGTCGAGGCTCCGGCTTTTTCCGTTGCGGCGACCATTGCATTTGATAGTTCCACCAATACGTTTGCCATTTTGTTGCTCCTTGTTGATTTTACATCAGTATATCTTCCCCTTTCACAGGACGCATCGCCGAAACGACCAGTGAATACCTGGAAAAAAGGCTAGGGGATTTCACCACATAAAATTAGCCGACTTCCTTGTTTAATACCCTCGAAGCGGGTTCCATGTTTCTCAATTATCCTTTTTCTTCACGCCTGGGGTAAAATCATGAATCAGAAATTATCTTCTTTCCTCCATTTCAACACTCATTGGTTGAGAGGTGCACAATGGTAAAAAGGAAGAAAACCGACAAAAAGAAAAGACCCATTGCCGTCTCCGTTATTGCGGTGGCGATCGTGGTTCTTTTTTTGATACGCCTTTACCAGGTCTATCAACCCCTCTTCCTCAACAATTTCTTCAGGGGCGGCATCCCCGGTCCTTTATTCATCGGCTGGCACCTGACTGCGCTGGGTGGCACCCTCCTCTCCACCGCTACATATTTGCTCCTCTCCCTGGCTGGCATCTTTGTCCTGGTCGGTTTCCTGCGCCTCCGCCGCTGGAGCTGGGTGCTCCTGATGGCTTGGACGGGGGTGTCGTTGGTCATCTCCTTGGTGGATTATTTCTATTCGGATCCAAATTACCTCGTGATGGCTTCCAATGTCATCATTGCCTTCGCTCTGAACATTACCGATGTCCAGCGCATTTACGAAATTAGGAGGGATGATGGCTCTCCCCTCTGATCGCCCGTCTGTTCCGTTTACCACCTCTGACCTGGATCTCCTTCGCAAATTCGAGCCGGTGGCGTGCTATACCAGGGGAGAACAATTCTTCCCCACGGATGTCGACCATTACGTAAGGGAATGCTCTCTTTGGGAACATCACCCGGATGGTCCCGATGAACTCCTTGTCAGGCAGGGTGAAGTCACCTTGGAAAAGCTGGTTGAACCTCGCCCCGCTGAGTTTGGCTCGGTTCGCTATCTACGTTTTGTCGAGTCCCTCAGCCTTGCAGAATCCGCCCGGAGTGTTGGCTGACCAGGTCCGCCTGCGCCGCCAACTCGGCGAATATTTCCACGCCGGGATTGGACGTCTGGCACGCGGTGGCATCCTCCCCCGTCTCGTGGATGGTCTGTTCTCTTTGTCGTTCCTCCTGCGTGGAAAAGTATCTGCTGCCACCGCCGCGGCTGCCGAATTGGACTATAACGGGATTTTATCTGAAGACAGGAAGTACACCTATTACGGCCGCGTCACTCGCCAAAGTGGCTGGACCATCCTTCAGTATTGGTTTTTCTTTTGCTTCAATAGCTGGCGGTCCGGTTTCCATGGGGTTAACGATCATGAATCCGACTGGGAAATGATTACGATATATTTGTATGAGCTGGATGGTCAGCTGATCCCCGAATGGGCTGCCTACGCTTCTCATGATTTCAAGGGGGATGACCTCCGTCGCCGTTGGGACGATCACGAAGAGCTCAAAATGGCTGAAGGAAGCCATCCTTTGATATTTGCCGGGGCTGGTTCGCATGCCTCTTATTTCCGCAAAGGGGAATACCAGGCTGAGGTCAACCCGCCCTTTGCAGGCTGGGCTTCCGGCTTGCTCAATGCCTTGAACAAGATTTGGACCGGGACCCTTGGTCAGCCGCCAATAAATGCTTTTCACATCCCGTTCGTGGATTTTGCTCGTGGCGATGGGCTCCGCATCGGTCCGGGTGAATCCCAAACTTGGTCGCCTGTTTTGATCGACGAATCTACGCCTTGGGTGGGAAAATATCGGGGCATGTGGGGTCTTTTTGCACGCGATCCGATCTCCGGGGAGAATGCTCCTGCCGGTCCAATGTACAACCGGGATGGTTCACCCCGCGGTTCATGGTATGACCCTCTGGGGTTCGCCGGTCTCGATAAAGTTCCTCCTCCTCCCCAAGTGGAGTCATTGCTTTCTAATAGTATTAATCAGGTCTCCCAACGCCAGCAGGAACTGGAAATTCTAGTCCCACAGAAATCTACCGAACTTCAAAAAGAAGGCGCCAGGCAAAAAGCCATGGAAGGCAACCCTCACCTGGCAAAACAATATGCTGTGATGGAAAAGGGAATAATCACCCTCTCTGCCGAAGTCCGCGCTCTGCATCGCGAACAATCTGAAAATACTGCGCTTCTCCAGGTACTGAATCGTCGCCTGGAACTTATCCGTGCAGGTGATCAGGATAACCCCCGCGCCCACATCCATGACCTGGCTGTCCCAGATGATCCAACCCTGGTTCTCCGTTTCGACCGCGCTGCAGAAACGTGGGCTGCGGTCAGCCTGAGCCTGTTGCTGTTTGTCGTTGCCTCGCTCATTTTCTTTGCCCCCGGTTACCTATGGGCGAGCCTGGCAGTTATCTTGATTCTATTCGTCGTCCTTGAATCAATTTTGCGTGGCGCGTTTGTCCCGACGGTTGGGCGGATCACATTGATACTGGCAATGGTTGCGTCGGTGATTCTGTTCATCCATTTCTGGAAGGCAATTATTGTGGTTGCTCTGCTGACGATGGGCATCTCGCTGATGTACCATCGCTTAAGGGAACTCACCGGGTGATCATCACCGGCCAAAGAAATGTCTGATACTTCCGGGACTTGGGTTCCGGAAGTATCGTAATTATTCATCCAGGGTTGATTTTGATTATTTCTTGAGCACTTACGGCAGTTTTTTGTTTGAAATTTGATTTAATAGTTAGTATATTCACAATGAGGTGACACACACCTGCAACGGATTTATGGTTTGTGCCGCTCTTCCTGACCATTTATTATTTGCAATGGAGGCATCTAATGGCCGACCTAATTTATATCGTCTTGACCATAATTTTCCTGCTCCTCAGTTGGGGCTTCATAATCTTCTGTGATCGGTTGATGGAGGATAAAAAATGAACGTGATTTATTTGATCACCGGTCTGATAACCTTGGGACTTTTCATCTATCTTGTAATTGCTCTCTTGAAACCGGAGTGGTTTGAATGAACATTTATAGCTGGCTTCAAATTATCTTTTACTTGGTTGTCTTGATCGCCCTCGCCAAGCCGCTCGGCTTATATATGACCAGGGTGTATGAGGGCGAACATACCTTCCTGGCTCCGGTCCTGCGTCCGGTCGAAAAGGTCATCTACCGCATTTCAGGCGTCAAAGCCGACGAAGAGATGAATTGGAAAGTATATGCCGTCGCCATGCTACTATTCAACGGTCTGGGTCTTTTGGCCGTATACGCCTTCCAGCGGCTGCAGGGCTTCCTGCCGCTCAACCCGCAGGGTTTTGGCGCAGTCTCCCCAGATTCCTCCTTTAATACGGCCGTCAGCTTTGCCACGAACACAAACTGGCAGGGCTATGGTGGCGAGACGACCATGAGCTATCTCACCCAGATGCTTGCCTTGACCACCCAGAACTTCGTCTCGGCTGCCGCGGGCATGGCAGTGCTGGTGGCTATGATCCGGGGGATTACCCGTCATACGGCCAAAACGATCGGGAACTTCTGGGTGGATCTGACCCGCTCTACGCTCTACATCCTCCTGCCGCTGGCCTTCATATTGGCTCTGTTGCTCGTCTCCCAAGGCGCGGTGCAGACTTTCCGTCAGTACCAAACCGCCGCGCTCCTGCAGTCCACGACGGACGCAAGCGGGAACACTGTAACGCAACAAATCCTGGCGGTCGGTCCGGCAGCCTCGCAGATCGCCATCAAGCAGTTGGGTACCAACGGCGGTGGCTTCTTCAACGTCAACTCGGCGCACCCCTTCGAAAACCCGACGCCTCTTTCGAACTTCTTCGAGACGTTAGCTATCCTCGTCATCTCGGGTGCATTGTGCTATATGTTTGGTAAGATGGTGGGGGACACGCGCCAGGGCTGGGCAATCCTGGCGGCTATGACTATCGTCCTCGTCGCACTTCTTGCAGTGGCTGTTTGGGCGGAACAAGGGGGCAATCCAGCGTTTACTGCACTGGGGGTCGACCAAACCCAGACTGCAATCAATCCGGGTGGGAATATGGAAGGCAAGGAGGTGCGCTTCGGCGTGGCCAGTTCAGCGCTATGGGCCACTGTCACTACAGCTGCCTCCAATGGCTCGGTCAACTCGATGCACGACTCATTTATGCCGCTTGGTGGGCTGGTTCCAATGTGGCTGATGCAATTGGGCGAGATCATTTATGGCGGTGTCGGTTCCGGGCTGTACGGCATGCTGGCCTTCGTCATCGTCGGTGTTTTCGTTGCCGGCTTGATGGTCGGACGCACTCCTGAATACCTGGGCAAGAAGATCGAAGCCTATGAAATGAAAATGGCTTCTATCATGATCCTGGTGCCTGTATTGTTGGTCCTGGTTGGAACTGCGATTGCCGTGGTCTCAGCTGCTGGAAAAGCAACTGTATACAATCCCAGCGCGCATGGCTTTAGCGAAGTATTGTACGCTTTTTCCTCGGCCAGCAACAATAACGGCAGCGCTTTTGCCGGGCTGGGCGCTAATACTCCTTTCTATAACACTGCTCTGGGTGTCGTCATGTTCTTCGCTCGTTACTGGCTGGCTATCCCGGCCTTGGCAATTGCCGGATCGCTTGCGGCCAAGAAGAAAGTCCCGGCAGGTGCGGGCACGCTCGTGACCCATACCCCTCTCTTCATCGTCTGGCTGATTGCAGTCGTGGTCATCGTCGGAGCCTTGAGCTTTCTTCCCGCTCTTGGCCTCGGACCGATCGTCGAACATTTAATGGTCTTTCATTAGGATGGAATAAGCAATGAACACTCAAATCAAAAAGCGATCCACGTTTAGACGTGACCTATATCAGCGTGCGATCCTGGATTCTTTTGTTAAACTCGACCCGCGCCGCATGGTGCGTAACCCGGTCATGTTCGTAGTGGAAGTGGGCAGCTTGCTCACCACTGCGTTATGGACCCAGGCTCTCTTTGGCAAAGGCGAAGCCCCTGCCGGTTTCATCGGTGGGGTGGCTTTGTGGCTCTGGTTCACAGTCTTATTCGCCAATTTCTCAGAGGCGCTTGCTGAAGGGCGTGGTAAGGCCCAGGCTGAGGCCCTTCGCAAGACCCGCCAGACAACTCAAGCCAAGAAACTGCCTTCTTCCGACCGCCGCTCAAAATATGAACTGGTCTCTTCTCTTTCGTTACGCAAGAATGACCTGTTCCTGGTTGAGGCTGGGGATACCTTGCCAGTGGATGGGGAGGTCATCGAAGGGATAGCCTCGGTGGACGAGAGCGCAGTTACCGGTGAAAGTGCGCCTGTCATCCGAGAGTCGGGTGGAGACCGCAGCGCGGTCACCGGCGGGACGCGCCTGCTCTCCGACTGGCTGGTTGTGCGCGTCACAGCCGATCCGGGTGAAGGTTTCCTGGATCGGATGATCAGCCTCGTGGAAGGTGCTAAGCGCCAGAAGACTCCTAATGAGATCGCCCTGGATATTCTATTGGCTGGCTTCACTATAATCTTTTTGATCGTTTGTGCCACGCTTTTGCCTTACTCCTTATATAGTGTAGGGTCAGCTGGTCAAGGTACTCCTATCACGATTACTGTGCTTGTCGCCTTGCTGGTCTGTTTGATTCCAACGACGATAGGTGGGTTGCTCTCGGCCATCGGTATTGCTGGCATGGACCGCATGATCCAGCGCAATGTCATCGCCATGTCAGGCAGGGCGGTGGAAGCCGCCGGGGACGTTGACGTGCTTCTGCTGGATAAAACGGGCACCATCACATTGGGCAATCGTCATGCCGTGGATCTGATTCCCGTTGGTGGAGTGACTCCCCTTGAACTCGCTGAGGCCGCCCAACTATCTTCGCTCGCCGACGAGACTCCCGAAGGTCGCAGTATCGTTGTGTTGGCCAAGGAAAAATATGGCTTGCGCGGCCAGACCATGGGTCCAAGTGAAGCCGCTCCCCAGGGCATGCACTTTGTCCCATTTTCTGCGCAAACGCGGGTATCTGGGGTTGATTTTGATGGCACCTCGATCCGCAAGGGTGCCCCCGACACCATGATGGCGCTGGTTCGGTCCGCTGGTAATCCCATTCCTTCCGACCTTCAGATAAACGTGGATACCATTGCCCGCTCCGGTGGTACTCCTCTGGTCGTTGCCAGGAATGATCGAGCGTTGGGAGTGATCCATCTGAAGGATATCGTCAAGGGGGGCATCAAGGAACGCTTTGCCCAACTGCGCAAGATGGGCATCAAAACGGTGATGATCACGGGCGATAATCCATTGACCGCTGCCTCCATTGCTGCCGAAGCTGGCGTGGATGATTTCCTCGCCCAGGCAACCCCAGAGGCCAAGCTCAAATTGATCCGTGAATCTCAGGCAGGTGGAAGGCTTGTGGCAATGACCGGTGACGGGACCAATGATGCACCTGCCCTGGCCCAGGCTGACGTGGCTGTCGCCATGAATACCGGTACCCAGCCGGCTCGCGAAGCTGCCAACATGGTTGACTTGGACAGTAACCCAACAAAGCTGATAGAGATCGTGGAGATCGGCAAGCAGCTCTTGATGACACGTGGGGCTCTTACCACATTTAGTATTGCCAATGATGTCTCGAAGTATTTTGCCATCATTCCGGCTGCCTTCGCCTCCACCTATCCTGCCCTTGGTGTATTGAATGTAATGCAATTGGCTACACCTCAGAGTGCCATCCTTTCCGCGGTGATTTTCAATGCGCTCATCATCATCGCCCTTATCCCGCTGGCTCTTAAAGGTGTCCCTTACCGGGCGGTAGGTGCCGCAAAACTCCTGCGCGACAACCTGCTCATCTACGGGTTGGGTGGGCTGGTTGCCCCATTTATCGGAATAAAACTGATAGATTTGCTCCTGGTGGCATTACATCTCGTATAACACATGGAAGAGGTTCCAATGAAAACAAACGGCTTCTCCTTCACCTCCAGGTTATTTGCGAAGAGCATGCTGGCTGTAATTACGGTAGCAGCCACAACAATTCCATTATTTCTTATTGGGCGTGCAACGCTGGGAGAGGCGGTAATTGCCTTGCTGTACTTGGTTCCAGTAACGTGGAGTGCCAATCGATGGGGGCAGGTTCCCGGAATCAGCGCTGCACTTGCAGCGACCCTGGCTTTCAATTTCCTTTTTATTCCACCGTTCTTCACATTTGCTATTGGCAGTTTGGAAGGCTGGCTGGTTCTTGCTATATTTTTAGCTGTAGCTATCCTGGTTGTTGGACGCATTCAAGATAGTCTGACAAAGGCACACGAAGCCGTGTTTATGTATGAACTGAGTTCAGCCCTCACCGGTCTGCGCACCCAGAATGCGGTCGCTTACACTGTCGCTAGGGAACTCCAGCAATTATTTCAGGCTGCATTGGTGAATGTGATTTTCTTTTCCCAGGACCATACGGTGAGCATCGTTGCAAGTGAACCCGTGGATGGGACCGGAAAAACCAATCCTGACCGGGTCCTTCCGGTCCTGAATTCATGGGGATTGGCCGGCGAGATTCAGATCTGGCGCGGTACCTTCCTGGATCTTCCGTCTGTCGACGGGCGCCTTCTTCAGAATTTTTCGTCCCAGATTGCCAGGGCTCTGGACCGCACTCAACAATTTGAAAATGAAATGCGAGTCAATGATCTGACACCTAAAGCTTCTACTAAATAAGGAAAAAATAATATGCGCGCACAAATTCGACCCGCCTTGATGGCCATCCTGATTTTTACCCTTTTAACCGGGGTTATCTACCCGCTGGTGGTCACTGGCGTTGCCCAGCTTATTTTTCCGCACCAGGCGAATGGCAGCTTGATTACAAATAACGGTCAGGTATCTGGCTCTTCTTTGATCGGTCAGCAGTTTGACGACCCAACATATTTCTGGGGACGCCTTTCGGCTACCGGACCTTTCCCATACAACGCGGCAGCTTCTTCAGGTTCCAATCTTGGACCCTCCAATCCGGCTTTATTGGATTCTGTCAAAGCCCGCATCGCCGCTTTGAAAACTGCCGATCCGACTAACACCCTGCCCATCCCGGTGGACCTGGTTACTGCCTCAGGCAGTGGTCTCGATCCGAATATCAGTGTTGCCGCGGCTCTCTACCA
Source organism: uncultured Chloroflexia bacterium (assembly GCA_963830585.1). Lineage (GTDB taxonomy): Bacteria > Chloroflexota > Anaerolineae > Anaerolineales > Villigracilaceae > UBA877. Next base: position 709,541 of record CAWHNA010000001.1, read on the forward strand.
GGTTTCACGCGTTGCGAGGGAACGCGGTATAAGCGTAGCGGTCGTGACTGCCCTGGTAAATCAATTTACAGAAGGTCGGACCTTTGGGTTTCTGGGAGAACCGAGAGTGAACGTCCTTCAACTCAACCTGGCATTGGACGCATCCAAATAATTTATTGAAGGAGATTCTGATGGTCACCTGGGACAACAGGTGGAATTATGTCCCATATCTTGATTAATATTAATGGTTCGACACATCATCACTCTTGATAATACTTTGGCAAAGAAAACATGTGAAATCGCCAGAACTGCGCGAGCGAAAGTTGGTGCATCCTGCATTTTCCCATTTTCAACGTATCACTATTGAAGCAGAAGAGATCTTAATTCTGGATTTACAGAAACCGATCAAACCTTACTTATCGATACTGGCAATTGACGAAATAAGATAGTATAGTTGAGCCATGACCCCGGAACCGTCGCGCCCCGATCCTGATGAACTGCTGGCCCAGGTTCAATCTGAAGAGCAGCTTGATAAACGCGGGCGTCTGAAGATATTCCTGGGCTATGCAGCGGGCGTGGGAAAAACATACGCCATGCTGGAGGCTGCCCACCAACGAAAAAATGAGGGGGTCGATGTAGTTGTAGGCTATGTGGAGACCCACAAGCGGGTAGAAACCGAGTTGCTCGTCAATGGATTGGAAGTCATTCCGCGCCGTCAACTGGCATATCACAATGTTCAGTTGACAGAAATGGATATTGATGCGATTGTCAACCGGAAACCTCAGCTCGTCCTTGTGGATGAATTGGCGCATACCAACGCACCCGGTTCCCGACACCCTAAACGACATCTGGATGTAGAAGAACTTTTGGATTGCGGGATCAATGTCTATACTACATTGAACATCCAGCATATCGAAAGTTTGAATGATGTAGTTGCGCAAATAACCGGGACAACCGTGCGCGAGACCGTCCCCGATAGCGTGATCGATGCGGTCACCGATATCGAATTAATTGATCTGCCGCCTGATGAGCTTATTAAACGTCTTCAGGATGGTAAGGTTTACATCCCTGATCAGGCCCAGCGCGCCATTGACAAATTTTTCCGCAAAGGTAACCTGACCGCTTTGCGAGAGTTAACCATGCGCCGCGCAGCCGAACGTGTGGATGACCAGATGCGGGCATATATGCGTACCCGCGCGATCCCTGGCCCCTGGCCTGCAGGCGAACGCCTGCTGGTCTGTATCAGCCCTGGCGCTCTCGGAGAACGCATGATCCGCACTGCCCGTCGTCTTGCCGATGAACTCAAGGCTGAATGGTTTGCTGTCTACGTGGAGACACCTGACCAGGTTCACCTATCTCAAGAACAACGTGACCAGGTGGCACGTTCTTTACGTTTGGCGGAGGAACTTGGGGCAAGGACGGTCAGTCTTCCAGGGCAGTCTGTCGCTGAAACAGTGATGGAATATGCCCATCGTCATAATGTGACCAAGGTGATCGCTGGCAAACCGAACCACTCTCGCTGGATCGAAATACTTCGAGGTTCAGTGGTCGACAGCCTGATTCGCCTTAGCGGACCGATTGACGTATATGTGATCAACAGCGAGGCAGAACCGCAACAAGCGCGGACGATTGTGGAAGGCTGGCGGCCTCATCGTCCATTGGGTAGGTACCTCCTGGGTCTGTTACTTGTCGCTGGAGCAACAGGTATTAGCGCTCTGGTCTTTCCATATATCTCACCAACGAATATGGTCGTCGTCTACTTGCTAGCCGTAGTTTTTGCTGCGGTCTACCTGGGTCGCGGTCCGGCAGTCATAACATCGATTCTGGGTGTGGCTGCCTTTGATTACTTTTTTGTTCCCCCCCATCTGACTCTTGCTGTTTCTGATACCGAGTATTTGTTGACTTTTTTTGGGTTGCTGGGGGTAGGGTTGGTTATTAGCCAGTTGACGGCACAAATTCGCGAACAGGCGGATGCAGCCAAGCTACGCGAGGTGCAAACAGTCGCATTGTACGAATTGGGCCGCGATCTGACTGAAACTGCCGGCACGGAAGCAGTTACGCAAACTGCAATTGCCCACATAGGCCAGACCTTCAGCCGGGAAGTTGCCATTTTCTTACCAGTGGACGAAGTCCTCAAGATCTTTGCGACAAGTGCGGGGCTGACCATCTCTGAAGATGACTTGGCTGTCGCTGCTTGGACTTATGATCATGAACAGCCTTCGGGTCGAGGCACGGATACCCTGCCAGAGGCTTCCATGCGCTATCAGCCGCTTAAAACCATGCGCGGAGCAGTGGGCGTACTGGGAGTAAAACCATCATTGCCTGATCGTTTCTTGACTCGCGATCAGCTTCGCACCTTGGACGCATTTGCCAACCAGGTTGCCCTTGCCATCGAGCGGGCTCGCCTCGCAGAAAAGACGCGTCAGAATGAGATGCTGGAAATCACGGACAAGCTCCAAAATGCATTACTTAATTCGATTTCTCACGACTTGCGCACCCCTCTGGTGTCTATTACCGGGGCTCTGAGTAGCCTGGCCAATGAACAGGTTAAATTGGACGAACCCGCTCGCCGTAATTTGATCGAAACTGCAAGTGAAGAAGCAGATAGGCTTAACCGGTTGGTGGGCAACCTCCTGGACATGACCCGCTTGGAGTTTGGTGCTATGCGCGTCAAGCGCAATGCAACTGATCTTCAAGACCTGGTCGGCTCTTCTCTTGAGGAAATTGGTTCTCGGTTGGGCAACCGCTCCATTACAGTGGAGGTGCCAGATTCTTTACCTTTGGTGTCAATGGACTTTGTATTGATTCAGCGCGTGCTTGTGAATGTGATTGATAATGGTTTGAAATATTCTCCCTCAGACTCTCCCATTGAAATTCGGGCACAAATGGCTGGAGCCTTTGTGGAAATAACAGTTGCTGACCGGGGAGTAGGAATCCCTCCTGAAGATTTGACGCGCATCTTTGACAAGTTCTACCGGGTCCAACGCCCTGATAATGTGAACGGGACAGGGCTCGGCCTGGCCATCGGAAAAGGGATCGTAGATGCCCACGGCGGGTTTATTTCTGCCGAGAATCGACCAGGCGGGGGGACGATTATCACAATTGCCCTTCCCGCGGAGTCCTTGCGATGAGCGAGCAAGACTTGCGCATTTTGGTAGTAGATGATGAACGATCGATCCGCCGCTTTCTCAAGGCGTCTTTGGGCAGCCAGTTTAGTGTGTTCGAAGCTACCAATGGCGAGGAAGCCCTGGCAGCTGTCGTTTCCGTCCGGCCAGATGTTATTATCCTGGACTTGGGTCTTCCAGATATGGATGGAGTGGAGGTCACCCGCCGCTTGCGTGAATGGACTCAAATTCCAATTATCATAATCTCAGTGCGGGAACAGGAGAATGACAAAATAGCTGCCCTGGATGCTGGTGCAGATGATTATTTGACGAAACCATTTGGTGTAGGGGAATTGATGGCAAGATTGCGTTCTGCGTTGCGGCGCTCCACCCAGGCAGAGGTGGATCCGGTATTTAAAACGGGGAGTCTTGTCGTTGACTTGAATCAAAGGGAAGTATCCGTTAATGGGGAGCTTGTTTCCCTGACACCCACCGAATACGATTTACTTCGAACATTTGTTAAGCATGCAGGAAAAGTGTTGACCCATGATCAATTACTGCGTGCAGTTTGGGGGACAGCTTATGAAAGCGAAACACACATGTTGCAAGTCAATATCAGTAATCTGCGGCGAAAAATTGAACCAGATGCATTACGACCAGGTTACCTTATCACCGAACCAGGGGTTGGATACAGGTTAAAGATAGTGTGAGAAAGAGGTGCACGACTAATAGTAAGAATGTAGTACCTCCATAATAATTAATTCGAACTCTGACTTTTACATTCACCCCCAAAATATAATTATTTCACTTAAATAATCATTTCGCGTATTTAATAACCTTCATTGAACTTGAGGGCAAAGTATCTTCATCTTGAAAAAACATATTTATTTTGAAATTGGTCAATGATCTATCTTGACAATTTCTTGATATCATTTGCCATTTTCTTGTCATCCCCTTGATGCATCTATATATAAAATCTAGTCCGCTGACTTGACAATATCTTGACACACTCTTGCCATTTATTGCCACTTGCTTGATGCGGTATCTTGGAAAACAGAATGACCTCAGGAATTCAATAAAATAGGGTTGGCAGTTCTATGAAGAAAGGTATGAAAGAATTAACCGATTGGGAATTGGTAATCCAGGGGTTGCCTCTGGCGGGGGCAGCTGGAACGGGCTTTTTGCCGATACCCCGGCTGGGTCAGCAAATTAGCATGCTGGTCGTTTTGATATGGCTGCAGGTATTTTTCATTATTGCATATTTCTTAGCTGGAAGCAAATAGTATCGAAATGGAAGAGAAATTGGTACGCGTCCTGGTGGTGGATGACGAACGGCCCATCAGGCGTTTTTTGAACGCTTCACTGAGCGGACGGTACACGGTATTGGAGGCGGCTACGGGTGCAGAAGCCCTGGCCGTTACTGTGTCTGGGCGTCCTGACGTCATAATACTGGATCTTGGGCTGCCGGACGTGGACGGGGTGGAAGTGACCCGGCGGCTGCGTGAGTGGACGCAGATTCCGATTATTGTGGTGTCGGTGCGTGACCGGGAAGAGGAGAAGATCGCTGCGCTGGATGCTGGGGCGGATGACTATCTGACCAAGCCATTTGGGGCAGGGGAACTGATGGCGCGTTTACGGGCGGCTCTGCGCAGGTCGGGTCAGCCTGAAAGCGAACCTGTGTATATGGCAGTGCGGTTTAATGGTGGACTTATCCCGGCGGGAAGTGGTGGTCAATGGGCAAAGCATCACCCTGACGCCGACGGAATACGACATCCTGCGAATTCTCATTCAACATGCCGGGAAGGTGTTAACGCACCAGCAGTTGGTTAGTGCGGTGTGGGGAACGAGCTACGAAGCGGATGCGCATTTGCTGCGTGTGAACGTAAGCAACTTGCGGCACAAAATTGAAGTTGATCCAGCCCGGCCGCGCTACATTGTGACAGAACCTGGTGTCGGCTATCGGCTAAAAATATTGGATGATAATTCTGCCCGATCTACCCTAATAAAATACGGGAAGCAAGAAGGAACTTAATGATATTTTCCATTGCATTGCTTATTGTGATTGTATTCATAGCATATAAAGCTGCTCCGGTTGAAAAGAAGGAGAATGCTTTGTTGCATGGTGCCGGGCAGATAGGCTTATTGGCTGCGCTGGCATTATTTGGTGTCGATTATTTCACTTCATATTTTTATGCGACGGGCGAGATGATGAGTGCCCTGCATCCCTACAATTTACAGAAGTATGCATTCATTGCGGTCATTATTATTGCGGTTGCGAATGCGGTGTTTGGATTTCTGTACATGTATTCGTTGGGAGTTTTTAACGAAGGTGGAGGTTCGTATACGGCTTCGATGCGCTACTTGGCACCAGGGTTGAGCCTAGTGGTGGCTGTGGTATTAATTCAGGATTATGTTTTTACGATAGTTGTCTCCACACTCTCAGGCGTGGACCAAGTCCTATCCCTTACAAATTCCTATAATACACTTTGGGTGTATCGTTTTTTGATCGGGGCAGGTTTAGCAGCGATTACTTGGTGGCTCACTATTCGAGGGCGAGGAGAATCAGCGCGAGTAACTTTCACGATGCTTGGCATTTTCCTGTTGCTTACAATTGTCATGGCAGTAGGACTATTCATGGCGAAGAACAGGATGGTTACACCTTTATCATATGCTGCTCCTGCCAACACGCCTACTATCTGGCAAGCCATGTACCATATGCTGACTGCCTCCATGAAGGGGTTGGTTGCGTTGAGTGGCCTTGAAGCCATGTCCAATGGGATCCAATTTGTGATAAATGATGACTTTGCATTGGTGAAATGGGGAAAGAAGCATATGCCACGCTTGGCAGGGATTTGGAATTATTACAGTGGTAAATCGGGCATTGGACGAATGGTGCAGACATCCTTTCTGTTTTATGGTGGCTTAACTACGGCGTTCCTGACATACTTTGCCATCCACTTTAACGCTTTCGATGGAACTGCAGGTCGATCGCTTGTTGGTAATCTAGCTTTTATTGGATTTACTCAATTGCCCGGAGGGAACATCCTGTACTGGTCATACCAAATTCTTGCGGTTGCAATGCTGGCTGCTGCCTCCATGACTGCTTTTCAAGACTTGCAAGCGACTGCCTGGCGGGATGTGGCTATTGGGGAAATCCCGGAAATTGTTGTTTACCGTAACCTCAAAGGCACATTCACTCGTTCGGTGACAGCAGGATTTATTGTTGCAGTACTTATCCAACTGGCTGTGCGAGGCGATACCAGTGTGGCTATCCCTTTTTACGGGATCGGCGTGTTTATGCCAATCATGGTAATGGGTTTTGCTATCCGAAAACACATCTTAAAGACGTACCCACATGGAACAAAACGATCTTGGGGTGCATTTGGAGCAGGATTCGCTGCAATTCTTTCAGGTATTGTGTTTGTTGGACAAATCGTTGGCAAGTGGACTGAAGGTGGTTGGGTAGTTTTAATTTCATTCAGTGTCTTGATTATCGCAGCCAACCTGCTGTTAATTTCTCCGATTGGATACCGCGAGCCAAATCAAATCTATCGCATCGTGCGCGAAAAAGCGCGCGTTCAAGGGGCCATGGCATCCATCGTGGAATGGCAGTCACTAAAAATGCAAGAGTATCGCTATAACGTCATCGTCTGGATTGTCCGATTATTCGAACTCTTCGGTGTTCGACGGCCAATGCGCTACGAGGCGCCAACCCCCGCCGGTGATTACGATCATGCCCTGCACGTGGATCACCCCGAAGCCCCCTCCTTACTACAGCAATATTTAGACAGTAAACCTAAAGAACCAAAACTGGGCGGCACTCCCAAACAGACCTCACAAGGCGATGAAGAAGGAAAGAAGGAATAACGATTAATAAGAAATATGAAAAAATCTTATGGAATTCGACGAAAGGTTTTTGATTTAAATTTCTTCGTTGGAAGCTAAGCGGCTGCCGCTTGATCTGTCAGCCAAAGAGATCTGCCTTTGACAGGTTTCATTGCCTGAGGTCGGAGCAATGCAGGCTGGAACGAACCATTCAGAACCTGAGCCAACCAGGTTGCCTTGTATGAACCGAAAACAAGGAAATGGATATTTGCAGCCGCATTCAGAACCGGCAATGTCAGCGTAACCCGATCTACGAGAGGGGGAGGAGGGGCCTTGTGAATAACGGAAGCGACCCAACGCGATTTTCGTGAATGGTGGGTTCTCCTAGAAATAGCGAGGCTGTGTGCCCTTCGCTGCCCAGACCCAGCACAACCAGGTTGAATTGGGCATTTTCCCGTTAAAATAAAGATTGAGGTCTTCTTAATAATCTTGTGCAGCTTGCGCGACCGAAAATTCTCCATGGATGCAAAAGATATTATTTTTTGGAACCGGAATGAACTTAAGCAGTGCTTGATATGCCATGTGGAGATTGCTTTTACGGGGATCAGGAGCAACACAGCGTTCATCTCTCCAAAAGAAGTATTTACGATCCCAACTCAAGGGAGCTTCGATCAACCGAATGAACATTTGCAGCGGAGTGGAATCACCCGCGAGTGCAACTGACAACCGTCCCCCGGTTTACACTACTTCATCCGCGAGCTGGACAAATTTATCTGCAGGTCGCACAGCCAGTGTTGTCGCGTCCGGAACTATTTCAATTGTCTGTGAGTTTAGCATCTTTCTCGTCTGTACAACCCAAGCGCCAGCGACGCCCGTCACGTGCAAGCAAGTGGTCCGCATCTTCAGGTCCCCAACTGCCAACCGGATAAATATGCAGGGGAGGATTGTTTTGAGCTTCCCAGCCTTGAATAATCGGGTCAACCATATTCCAGGAGGCTTCGATACCATCGCTGCGGGTGAATAGCGATGCATCCCCATCCAGTGCTTCGAGTAGTAACCGTTCGTAAGCCTCTGGCAGAGACCCACTGAATGATGAACCATAATGGAAATCCATATCTACTGAGCGCATCTCCTGTGAAGAATCGGGAAGTTTCGCTTCGAAGCGCAGGTGAATGCCTTCATCCGGTTGGATGCACATCGAAAGGATATTGGGCGAGAAATCACTTCCTTCAGGCAGGTGGAACATCAGGTGAGGCGGGCGTTCAAACTCGATGATAATCTCCGAGGTTTTACGAGCAAGAGCTTTTCCGGACCGAAGATAGAACGGCACTCCCTGCCAACGCCAGTTATCAACATTAAGTTTAATTGCTGCAAAGGTAGGGGTTTGCGAATTTGGGGCTACGCCATCTGTCTCCCGATAACCGGCATACTGGCCGCGTACAGTGTCATTCAGTGCCACCGGGCGAATGCTCTCGAATACTTTGGCTTTTTCGTTGCGAACGGCATCGGCACTAAACGAACTGGGTGCTTCCATTGCAACCAGTGCAAGCAGTTGCAACAGGTGGTTCTGGAACATATCCCGCATTACACCAGCGGTATCGTAATAACCAGCTCGATGCGCCACATCCACCGTCTCAGAAACGGTCACTTGGACGTTATTCACATAACGGCGGTTCCAAACAGGTTCAAAAATGGTATTGGCAAACCGAAAAAATAGGATGTTCTGGGCTGTTTCTTTTCCCAGGTAATGATCAATTCGGTAGACCTGGCTTTCATCGAATACGGCGTGGACTGCGCGGTTGAGTTCCTGGGCAGACTCAAGATCGCGACCGAACGGTTTCTCGATGATAATCCTTCTCCACGCGGGATCCATCCCCTGTTTTGCCATGCTGGCTGCGCCTAATTCTTTGGCAACTACGGAATAATGCTCCGGCGCGGTTGCCAGATAATATAACCGGTTGGATGGACCGTTTTCCATTAGCTTAAGATACGATTCAAGTTTTGGGAAATCCTCCTTCACGTCCAGGTTACCCTGAAAATAATGAACCTTTTCAGTAAACTTCCCCCAAACGGTGGAATCGTAACTTTCTGGGCTAAACTTTATCACCCCTTCCCGTAGAAGAGCACGGAATAAATCATCGGTGTATGGACGGCGTGCAAACCCGACTACATTCACGAGCTCAGGCAGCCGCCACTTCTTGAAATTATTATAAAGAGCCGGGATCAACTTACGCGAAGTCAAGTCCCCGGAGGCACCGAAAATGACAATGGTGGTCGGAATATTTACCATGGGGCACTCCTAGATATTTACAGACAGGCCCATCCCAGATTTTTGGATCAATTGGAGCCCCTCAAAGGGCATTATCATATGCCTACTCGGTTTTTATCGCATGACCGCCGAACTCATTGCGCATGGCAGCCAGTAATTTGGCAGCGTAACTCTCAACCTGGCGACTCATCAGGCGCTGCTGGAGCGATAACGTAATGATCGGAGCAGGCACATCCAGATCTATTGCTTCCGCTACCGTCCAGCGTCCCTCTCCACTATCTGCAACCCAGCCTTTAATGTGTGACAGGTCCTGGTCCTTCGCCAGGGCGTCAGCGGTCAGGTCGAGCAGCCAGGACCTTACAACACTTCCATATCTCCAAATCTGGGAGATCTGTTCCAAGTTCAATTCGAAATCCCTCTTGGCATGCATGATCTCAAATCCTTCCGCGTATGCCTGCATCAGACCATATTCGATTCCATTATGGATCATTTTTACAAAATGACCTGAACCGACCGGTCCGACACGCCCCCACCCCTTATCCTTTTCTGGAGCTAAGGTCTCAAAAATCGGACTGAGCCGCTCAACCACTTCCAGTTTTCCCCCAATCATGAGGCTATACCCTTCAGCCAGTCCCCATACGCCTCCACTGGTGCCGGCATCCAGATAGTGGATGCCTCTGAGATCAAGCGCAACAGCGCGGCGCATGTCATCCTTATAATACGTATTTCCGCCATCGATGATGGTATCACCCGGAGAGAGTAATATTTCCAGTTCGCTGACTACGGCTTCGGTGGCAGCTCCTGAAGGAACCATCACCCAAAGGGTACGTGGCGGCACCAGAGCGCTTACAGCTTCCTGGTTCGAAAAGGCTGGGACAAGCCCATGGTCTGCGGAAAGTTGACGGGTGACCTCCGGTGAACGATTGACGCCAACCACGCGATGCCCTCCCTTAAGTAAGCGTTGAGCCATATTCCCGCCCATTTTTCCCAAACCAATCATTGCAAGTTCCATATATATTCTCCCAAGAGTAACCGGTTATGACTATTATTTTATCTTAAAACTCCAATTTCTTAGCTTAGTCGGTTGAATTTTTATATTGACCTCGTACTTATTTACTCTTACAATAACAACATGGGAAATGTCAGCCAATATGATGCTGGATTTTTTCGCCCTGACCATGATCCGCCATGCGCAGTTGAATGAATCTCGAATCAGCTGCGGTTATTTAGACGCGTTCATCCCCCTTACTCGTTAACGTTACAATTTACTGGAGAAAAAATGACAGTTTTACCTTTCCCATCCAAACGTGCCCCGTTCTTCGCCGATGTCCCTGAAGAACAGTGGAATGACTGGCGCTGGCAGTTGAGTCACCGCTTGAATTCTGCAGATGAAATCGATAAAATAATCACCCTTACTGAATCTGAGCGTAAGGCACTCAATGCACCGCATCTCTTCAGGGTGGATATTACGCCTTATTTCATTTCCCTGATTGACCCGAACGACCCCGACGATCCAGTCCGCAAACAGGTTATCCCAACTGATTGCGAAATGGTTTCCTTCACAGCTGAAATGGAAGACTCGCTGGCTGAAGATAAACACTCGCCCGTACCCGGACTTGTCCATCGATACCCTGACCGGGTGCTCATGCTGGTCACCACTCAGTGTGCCTCATATTGCCGTTATTGTACGCGCGCCCGGATTGTTGGTGATCCGACGGCTCAGTTCTCGCGACATGAGTTCGATATGCAAATAGAGTATCTAAAAAATACGCCTCAGGTCCGGGACGTGCTACTTTCGGGTGGCGACCCGCTGGTTTTGGCACCAAAAATCCTGGAGGAGATTCTCACCCGGTTGCGAGAAATTCCTCATATCGAAATCGTTCGCATCGGTTCGCGCGTCCCGGTTTTCATGCCTCAACGAATTACGGCTGACCTTTGCGATATGCTCCAAAAATTCCATCCTCTATGGATGAACATCCATGTAAACCATTCGAACGAAATCACCAAGGAACTTGCGGAGGCTTGCGACAAACTGACCCGAGCTGGTATCCCACTCGGCAATCAAAGCGTGCTTTTAGCGGGAGTCAATGATAACGTTCATATCCAGCGTAAACTGGTACAAGACCTGGTTCGCATGCGGGTGCGCCCCTACTATCTTTACCAATGCGACCTGGTGCACGGTGCCGGGCACTTCCGCACAGCGGTAGGCAAGGGAATCGAGATCATGGAAGGGTTACGAGGACACACTTCCGGGTATGCGGTGCCACAATACATCGTGGATGCCCCCGGAGGTGGAGGCAAAATTCCGGTCATGCCCAACTACCTGATTTCAATGTCGGACCATAAGATCATATTGCGGAACTTTGAAGGTTATATCACCACCTACGAAGAGCCCACCGATTACACACCTGCCATGGAGGCCAAGTACAAGGGCATTAAACGACCCGAACCTGGCCAGGAAGGGATTACCGCGTTACTGGATGGCGAAAAGATGTTTATTAAATCCGAAGGGTTCGATGAAGTCCATGACCGGCACGGCATCCAGCACCGGCTCAAGGACGAATCAAAGTGGAAACCTTTGGGAATCGGACCGGGCGAAGAAAAAGAGAACTAATCTCCAACGCATGAGTTTTTCAGAAAAGAGAGTGGTGATTTTTTCGAGATCGCCGCTCTCTATTTCAAAGTGAGGCAAAATGGAATACCGTTACCTGGGTCGTTCGGGTCTGAAAGTCAGCCAACTCTCCTTTGGGTCATGGGTCACTTTCAGCACACAGTTAGGGGTGGACATGGCTAGTGAATGTATGGCTGCCGCATATGGGGCGGGGGTGAATTATTTTGACAATGCCGAAAGTTATGCCCACGGCCAATCCGAAATCGTAATGGGCAAGGCACTCAAGAAATTAGCCTGGCGACGCGGCAGCTACCTGGTTTCCACCAAATTCTTCTGGGGGTTGGATGACGGACCCAACGAGAAGAATACACTCAACCGCAAACGACTTTTAGAGGCAATCGACGGATCACTAATCCGACTACAACTCGATTATGTGGACCTGATCTTTTGCCACCGGCCAGACCCCAACACGCCTGTCGAGGAGACTGTTTGGGCGATGCATGACATTATTTCACGCGGGAAGGCCCTATACTGGGGGACCTCCGAGTGGAGCGCGGCCGAAATCATGGAAGCCTGGCAAATTGCGGACAAACATCACCTGCGCAAACCAACGATGGAGCAACCCCAGTACAACATGTTCAACCGGCAGAAGGTGGAACAAGAGTTTGCAAGACTTTACCAGGACATTGGGCTGGGAACGACCACCTGGAGCCCGCTCGCTTCCGGAATGCTGACCGGCAAATATCTCAATGGACTTCCAGCTGACAGCCGGGCCAACTTGAAGGATTATGAGTGGCTCAAAGCAGCCTTAACTGACCCAGAACGGATAACAAAGGTAAAGGAACTAGTTCCAATCGCCAGCGACATCGGTGTCAGCATGGCGCAAATGGCGCTGGCCTGGTGCCTCAAGAATCCGCACGTCAGCACAGTCATCACCGGGGCCAGCCGGGTGGAACAAGTCCATGAAAACCTGGGTGCCATCGGGGTGGTTGAGAAGCTGACCCCTGAAGTCATGACCCGGATCGATGAGGTTCTTGGGAATAAACCTCAGGAAGAAAAAGATTAGTACCTATTGCGAAAGAAGATAATACTGTCCTGAAAAAGAGAATGCGTTTTCGATTAAGCAAAGCCGGGCATTTTGTCCGGCTTTGTGTTATTGGCTTACGAGGGGATCTCAAGGTTATTTTTTATTAACCATTTCGGCAGCTGAGAAACCGGCTTCGAGCGCCTTGTGGTTCATTTCCTCGGTGCCACGCGGGGCGCGGGCAATAATCGCTTTTTCGAGTGCCGCGCGGGTGACCACTCCCGTCAACCCAACCAGCACCCCCAGGGCAACGGTGTTAGCGGTGATGATCCTGCCGGTGGTATCAAAGGCCATTTTCGTAATGGGCAGGCGGATGGCTTTCGGAGCGGAGGTGGAATCCACCTTGTCCGCGTCAACGATCAGCAGACCGCCCGGTTTTACGGTGGAACCAAATTTCTTAAAGGCTTCCTGACTTAATGCCACCACCACATCCGGCTGCAGGACCTCAGGGTGGTCAATCTCACCCGGGGAGATGACGACCTCTGACTTGCTGGCGCCGCCGCGCGCTTCGGGTCCATAACTTTGGGATTGGACAGCGTTCTGGCCTCCATAGATGGTGGCTGCCTCAGCGAGGATGATGCCCGCCAGGATCATACCCTGCCCGCCTTCGCCAGCCAGGCGGACCTCGGTGCGATCAGCGATCCCGGCCTCCAGCATGGCGTCAGACCTTTTTGTGATCACAGCTGGCCTCCCTGGACACGGGTAATTAAATTCGAATACACATCCGTGTACTGGGGGCGCGGGGCGTCTATAAATTTACCGCGCACAATTTTGGTATTGGCAGCCTTTTCTTCCGGAGTAAGGCGGTCGAGGGCGGACTGGGGGATGCTGTTGTCTTTCAGGGAACGCATCATATCGGCAGCCGTGCCGAGCTTATTCAGGCGGCCGTAGGTTGTATGGCAGTAGGAGACTGCTTCAACCACGCTAAACCCATCTCTCGAAATGGCCTCCGCCAGGTACTTATCCAGCTCAAGGGCGTGGTAGACGGTGGAGCGGGCAACGTAGGTGGCGCCGGCAGCAACAGCCAGGTCGCAGATGGGGAAGGGCGGTTCGATATTCCCATAGGGAGCGGTGGTGGCACGCCCACCCAGGGGGGTGGTGGGGCTGTACTGTCCACCGGTCATGCCGTAGATGGCATTATTAACCACCAGGGCGGTGATGCCCAGGTTGCGCCGGGCGGCGTGAATGAAATGATTGCCGCCGATGGCGAGGGCGTCCCCATCGCCCATGATGGCGATGACCTTCATATCGGGACGGGCGATCTTCAGCCCGGTGGCAAAAGCCAGGGCGCGACCGTGAGTGGTATGGAGGGTGTTGAAATCCATGTAGACCGGCATGCGCGCGGTGCAGCCGATGCCTGCCACAAGGGCCACCTGGTCGTTATCAAGACCGAGGTGGTCAATGGCGCGGATCAGGGCGCCCATGACCACGCCAATACCGCAGCCTGAACACCAGATGGTGGGAAATTTTTTGTTCTTGCGCAGTTTCTGCAGGGTCTCACTGAGCTCGAACCAGTTGGCCTGGGGGATGAGTCCTTCACCGGCTTCCAGGGAGTGGGCTTCCAAAATAGTGTCATCCATGGCTTAAGCCTCCAGCGCGTCCAGAACCATTTGAGGCGTGACCATCTCGCCGTTGGCGCGCCCAACCCGCCTTACTTTTTTACGCCCGACCATCCGTTCGACCTCGTAGGCCAGCTGCCCCAGGTTCATCTCAGGGACAACTATCCGGTCAACGCGGTCGCCGAGGGCTTCCACCTGCTGCTCGGGGAAGGGCCAGATAGTGAACAGAGTGAGCAAATCCACCTTTTTCCCCTGACCGCGGGCCACCTTCATGGCATGGCGGGCAGTGCGGGCAGAAGCACCATAGGACAGGAAGGCAACCCGGGCACCGTCCTGGAAATCTTCTTCGAAAAGGGAAATGTCGTCCAGATGCTTCTCCAGTTTTGTGTTGACACGTTCCACCCAGGGGTCCACTTCGTCGAGGCGCTGGGTGGGGAAGCCGACCTCATCGTGGAAGAGGGCGGTGATGTGGTAACGGTAACCGACGCCAAAGGGTGCGAGCGGCGGGACGCCGTCCTCCGTATTGCGGAAGGCCTTGTAAGCGGCGGGGGATTCGGTCACATTTTGCTCGAAGATCTTTATGGTTTTAAAATCGGGGAGGTCAACCGGTTCGCGCATATGACCGACGATCTCATCGGCGAGCAAAATGACCGGGGTGCGGTACTTCTCGGAGAGGTCGAAAGCTTTTACGGTGAGGTCAAACGCCTGGCGGACAGAGGTGGGACTGAGAGCGATGATGGGATGGTCGCCGTGAGTGCCCCAGCGAGCCTGCATCACATCGCCCTGGGAGGCTGCAGTGGGCTGACCGGTGGAAGGTCCGAGACGCTGGACGTCGACGACCACGCAGGGGATCTCGGTCATGGCGGCGTAGCCAATGTTCTCCTGCATGAGCGAGAAGCCGGGACCGCTGGTGGCGGTCATGGATTTGAGCCCGCCGATACGGGCCCCGATGATGGCGGCCATGCTGGCGATCTCGTCTTCCATCTGGATGAATTTTCCACCAACCTTGGGCAGTTCACGGGATAAGAGCTCGGCCACCTCGGTGGAGGGGGTGATGGGGTAGCCCGCATAAAAACGGCAACCGGCGGCAATTGCGCCCCAGCCGATGGCGTCGTTCCCCTGCATTAATTTGACAGACAAAGCGACCTCCAAAACATTACGAATAAAGAAAACAACTGACTAACCTATCCATGGTCAGGCAAGCGGTGCCTGCATCGATCAATCCAGTTTCCGAATCACGATTGCCAGGTCGGGGCAGTGGGTGTCACAAAAGTGGCAGGCGGTGCATTTTTCGGGAGCCACAATGCGCGGGTGGTCTTCATCCGCATCCATGGCGAGGACCTTGGGCGGGCAGAATTCGACGCAAATGCGGCAGCCTTTGCACCAGGTGGCGTACATAATCACTTCGGCGCGGGGACCTTTTTTGGCAGGCAGCACCACAGCAGGGGGCTGGCCTGGGACAGCAACGAGATCAGTCATAAGACACCTTTAGTGATTGGGGATTGGGCACCTGCTCCCGGGCACCATTGTAAAAATTATCATTGGAATGCACGAAAGCGGCAATTTTAAGCTCAGCCATTTGTGCAGCACCCATAATACAGCCTAATTGTATCCGATTTGAGTAACATTGTAATAGAAGAATGTATTGATTCGATACTGCCATCTGTTCTGATTTTTTGGGAGGGTTTTCAGGACCAAAAGACACGAAAAAGCGATAAATAGCATGAAATAGCTGCCTTTTTGGTGACACGTATGGGAGGGGAAGCCCTCCCGGCGGTCGGTGAAGCTGTCGCAGGGGACGCCCATATCAACCCCACCCGGCGCTCTGCGCCACCCTCCCCAAATGCAAGACATTTGGGGAGGGGATCAGGAAGAACTCGCCCCTAAAAACCTCACCCGGCGCTTGCGCCACCCTCCCCAAATGCAAGACATTTGGAAATGGTTTTTTCCCATGCCGAGACGAAAAAGATTATAGAAAAGAAAATCGAGGAAGAATTAGGAGAATCGAATGACAGCCGGAATGTTGAACAAGGAATTGTAAAGTTTATCGAATGGATCAGAAGCGGTAAACTCACCATAAAAGTTTATCCCTCTCAAAACATTCATGCAAAACTTTACATCATGACTTTCAAAGAAGGTGATCGTGATATTGGAAGAGTAATCACGGGATCTAGCAATCTGACCCAGGCGGGGTTGGTCGACAATCTTGAGTTCAATGTGGAACTTAAAATCGCGCGGATTATGAATTTGCCAGAACCAAATTTGAGGAATTATGGAAAGATGCAGTTGACGTCAGCGAAAAATATATCGAAACGATCAACACAAAAACCTGGCTCAATCAGGATATTATTCCCTATCATTTATACCTGAAATTTTTATACGAGTATTTCAAAGACGAATAAGACCAGACGGAAGATATCTTCGCCAATTATTTCCCGGAAAACTTCATGAAATTGGAGTACCAGGAGCAAGCAGTATTAAATGCCAAAAAAATCCTGGAAGAATATGGCGGCGTATTTATTTCAGACGTGGTTGGTTTGGGGAAAACTTACATTTCAACTTTGCTGGCCGGGCAACTGGATCGAAGACTCTGGTCATTGCGCCACCGGTACTGCTCGACCGGGATAATCCAGGGTCATGGCCCAACGCGTTCTCGGATTTCAGAATTGCTGCCGATTTTGAATCCATCGGAAAATTGGAGGATATACTCAAGAAAGGGACGGAAAAATATACGAACGTCATCATCGATGAAGCCCACCGCTTCAGGACTGAAACGAACATGACTTATGAAATGCTGGCTGAAATTTGCCGCGGCAAACGCGTGATCCTCGTCACAGCGACACCTTATAACAATTCACCAAAAGATATTTTGAGCGAAATTCTAAATTATTCCAGAATTCAAAAAAGAGCACCATTCCAAACCTGCCTGACCTGGATACATTTTTCAATGGTCTTGCAAAAAGATTGAAAGGACTGGATCGTCAGAAAGATCAGGATGAATATCTTAAAATCGTAAAAGAAAATTCCAAGGAAATTCGAGAGAAGGTCTTAAAGTACCTGATGGTTCGAAGGACAAGAACTGAAATTGTTAAATATTTCGGCCAGGACCTGCAGAAACAAAATCTACGTTTCCCGGAAGTAACTGCGCCGGAGCCTTTGTATTACGAACTAAATGCCACCGAAGACGAAATATTTAACACGACAATCGAGCTGGTCTCCCGACATTTCACTTATCTGCGCGTTATACGCCGTTATTGTATTTGAAAAAAGGTCTTGATCAACTGGAAGAACAATCCCAGCGGAACATGGGCAAGTTTATGAAAATCCTGCTGGTAAAAAGACTTGAGAGCAGTTTCTTCGCTTTCCGAAATTCCATCGATAGATTTATCCATTCGTACGAGATGTTTATTGATGAATTCGAGAAGGGGAATGTTTACACCAGCAAAAAGTA
Organism: uncultured Chloroflexia bacterium; assembly: GCA_963830585.1. Taxonomy (GTDB): domain Bacteria; phylum Chloroflexota; class Anaerolineae; order Anaerolineales; family Villigracilaceae; genus UBA877. The sequence continues at coordinate 727,423 of CAWHNA010000001.1, forward strand.
TATTACCAAAATTTTCGAATATTTAGAAAACGATGATGATGAAGCGGTCCAACGGTTGATAGATGAGGGGAAAGCAGATAAATACAAGAGTAGTGAGTTTAAGGCAGAATATCAAGGCCTTCTGAAAAACGACCTAACGATCTTAAGAAAAGTGCAACGATTATGGGCAAGAGTAGATCGTGACCCCAAGCTCCTGGAGTTATTGCATGAACTCGCAAAAAACAAGTTCTTGAAAGAAAACAAAATAGTTTTGTTCACGGAATCCAAAGAGACAGCTGAATATCTGACAAGTAATGTCAACAAGACCTACAAATCCCAGGCAATATGCTTTACGGGCGGATACTGGAGAAGCGACGCGCGAGATCGTAATCCGGAATTTCGATGCCAAGGCAAAGCATCCAGAAAACAAATATCGCATTTTGATTTCAACCGAAGTCCTCTCGGAGGGCGTGAACCTGCATCGATCGAATGTGGTGATCAATTACGATATCCCCTGGAATCCGACCCGAATGATGCAGAGAGTGGGACGCATCAATCGCGTAGACACGAAATTCGATACGATCTATACCTTCAACTTCTTCCCCACCCGCCAAGCGAATGATGAATTGAAACTGAGAGAAGCTGCGGAAGCCAAGATCAACGCATTTCTGACCTTGTTCGGCGGCGATGCAGCGCTTCTGACCGAAGGCGAACCGATCGGTTCGCACGAACTGTTCGACCGCCTGGTTTCTAAAAAGACGATCACCGGCGAGGATGAAGGCGAACCTAGTGAATTAAAATACCTGACCCTAATCAAAGACATTCGAGATAACGACCCCGACCTGTTCGAGAAGATCAAAAGATTGCCCAAGAAGGCACGTTCGGGAAAAACCAACCCTGCCAAGGCGGCCACGTTAGTGACTTATTTCCGAAAAGGCAAAGTTCAAAAGTTTTTTACCGCGGGCGGTAAATCAGGGGCGCAGAATTGGACTTTATCTCTGCGGCAGAGACCTTGGAAAGTGCTCCAGATGAGAATAAACAGAAATTGCCTCCATCTTATTTTGATCTTTTGGACAAGAATAAAACTGCATTTATCAACACCACCACCGATGGAGCAATCGAAGTGCAAACCCGCAAGGGCAGGGACAGCGGTGTACAAGATCCAGAAAATATTGAAGGCTGTCTTTAAAGATACCAAGCAATTGACCGAAGACCAGGAACAATATATCAAAAAAGTCGTGGCCCAATTGGATGAAGGCGGCCTGCCAAAACAGACCACCAAAATGACCTTGAAAGCCCTGAACCAACTTAAAGCCGATATGGCAAATCAATTCAAGGTGCTGGCTGTGCTTCAACTGAACATCCCGGCAAAATTGCTCGAAAGCCATTATGTAGAAGATAACCCACGCGCGGCGGGCAGAGGTGAAGTGATCTTATCCATGTACCTGACGAAAGAATAATATGATCAAAACTGAAGCGATCAAACTGGTCAGAGAAACCTTCGAGTCACCTTTCGATAAAGCACGTTTCATCAAATTTGTCAAAAATCTGCTAAATGAGTATGAAAACGCAGAATTCATTCGTACAGGCAATTTGATCCCGGACGCATTACAAGAATATATCAGCAAGTATGAACGTATAGGGAAATATATAAATCTGAAGATCACAGGATTGACATTCTTATCGTTTTCTTGAAAAAAGAGACTTCCATTGAGCGGGCCCGTTCGATGCAAAGGAATTTTATCGCAGGGTATTTACAGGGTCACTACGGCACAGACTCCGATAAAGACGCCGCACTGGTGGCATTTGTATCCCCAGATGGAACAGATTGGCGTTTTTCGCTGGTCAAGCTGGAAATAGGGCTGAAAACGACACCGACAGGTAGAATGAAACCTATTGATGAGTTCACCCGGCAGCGAAGCTGGTCGTTCCTAGTGGGTACTCATGAAAAAAGCCACACGGCACAGAGTCGCCTAGTTCCCATTATTGCGGACGATAAACATAACCCGACACTGGCGGAATTGGAAGAAGCATTCAATATCGAGAAGGTGACGAAAGAGTTCTTCGAGAAGTATCGCGATCTGTTCATTCGCGCAAAGCAGCGAGTTGGATAAGGCGGTTGCGTCTAGCCAGAAGACCAAGGCCGATTTCGAGAGCAAGGGCATCGACACTGTAAACCTGGCCAAGAAACTGCTCGGTCAGATCATCTTTTTGTATTATCTGCAAAAGAAGGGTTGGTTTGGCGTGCCGCGGGATGCGAAATGGGGAGAAGGCTCAAAGAACTTTTTGCGTGAACTGTTTCGAGAAGAAACACGGCGATTATAAGAACTTCTTCAACGATATTCTCGAACCGCTTGTTTTACGAAGCCCTGCGCATTGACCGCAGTCACGATGACCATTATTACAGCCGTTTCAATTGCAAAATCCCCTTCCTGAACGGCGGATTGTTCGACCCGATGAATAATTACGATTGGGTGAAAACAGATATTCTGCTTTCCAATGAGCTTGTTCTCCAACAAGAACAAAACCAAAGAAGGCGATACGGCGACGGCATTCTGGACATTTTCGACCGTTACAACTTTACCGTGAAGGAAGATGAGCCGTTTGAAAAAGAAGTGGCGATTGACCCCGAACTGCTCGGCAAGGCCTACGAAAAGTTCAACGCCATCCGCCCCGATAATTTCAGCGAATTTCTCAAGGCACTCAAAAGCGGCAACAAGGGTGAAGAGAGCAAGTTCAACAAGCAATATGGCGTGTATTACACCCCACGCGAGATCGTCCATTACATGTGCCAGCAAAGTTTGATCAATTATCTTGCCATCGAATTTGATGGTCAAATTTCCAGAGAAAATCTCACCGTATTGGTGCAAGTTGGTGATAGTTTACATGAACATGAGGCTCAGGCGGCTTTTAAAGAGACTAAAACTTACATGCCTGTCCTGCCGGATTCAATCCGCCTAAATGCCCACCTTATTGATGAGAAACTTGCCAGAATCAAAATATGCGACCCTGCGGTCGGTAGCGGAGCTTTCCCGGTAGGCATGATGAGCGAAATTGTAAAAACGCGTCAGGCACTTTCAACATATACCCATTCAAATAAACTCATATATGACTTCAAGCGCGAGTGCATTGAAAACTCATTGTATGGCGTTGATATTGACGCGGGTGCAGTGGAAATTGCCAAACTACGCCTGTGGCTTTCACTAATTGTAGATGAAGATGATATGCTTAATATAAAGCCCCTACCAAACCTAGATTACAAGATTGTGTGCGGGAATTCGTTGTTGGGATTTCCTGAGAATTGGGGTTCACCGATTGAAAAAGAGATTGAATCGCTGATTCATCAGCACTTTAACGAAACTAATGTTGTTAAAAAGAACGATCTCAAAATTCAAATAGACAAAAGGATTGAGAACCGATATAAAAATTCACTGAGGACATTCGGTTATCAAGTCAGCTTTGATTTTAGGACTGTATTTTCCGAAGTCTTTCAGTTAAATGGCGGATTTGATATAGTGATTGCAAATCCACCTTACATAGATTCGGAAAGAATGGTAGGGGAAGGGCAACTTGAACTTCGAAAAATATTAGCAAAGACTTTTAAACTTACCAAAGGTAACTGGGATATTTATATTGCGTTTTTTGAGAAGGGTTTCAACCTTCTTAATTTTCATGGCACATTAACTTTCATTACTCCTGATAAATGGATTTCGAAACCTTTCGGCGATGCATTGCGAATTAGTAAAATATCAAATTTATCTATAATACTAAAAGCAGGGAGAGAAGTTTTTGAGGATGCCAAAGTAGATGCAATCGTATCCCTATTTAGCAATGTAAAACTCGAGTATATTTTCGTTTATATATACGGTAAAAATATTACTTTTAAAGATAAAGTTCAAAAAATTGAATTGAAATCACCGTATACGTTAGATGCATTATTTTCAAGTGGGCTAGAGTTGAATTCAAAAAATGGATAGTATTGAAAATAAACTTATAGACAATTTCCAGTGTGAGAACGCTTGTGCCACTTCGGATGCTTATAAATTAAAACCATTTGTTCGAGAAGATAAAGATAATATTCTAAACTTAACTAAGTATTTCAAGATAACTAATACTGGAACTATAGGGAAATACTTTTCAAAATGGGAAATACAGCCAATGGTTTATCTTGGGGACGATTATATACGACCTATTGTAAAGCAAGAAGAATTTTTTAGAAATTTCAAAAATTCTTACTCGAAAAAGACGCTACGCCCAAAAGTAATTATGAAGGGCTTGAACTTACTTGACGCATTTTTGGATGAGGCTGGCACTACGATACCTGGAAAAACAACATTGGTTATTACGAATAAAGATAATAACATTGGAGAATTAAAGTTTTTACTTGCGCTAATAAATAGCTCGCTGGTTTTTTATTATGTAAAAGAGAAATATTCTGCATCGAGCTACAATCAAGGTGTCTCCTTTACAAAAGATATGATAAACGGGATACCATTTCCAAAATCAAATATTTCCCTACGCAAGAAGGTGATTTCAGCGGTAGATCGCATATTAGCGGCTAAGAGTGTTAATACCCAGGCAGATACCAGTCCTATCGAATCCGAGATTGACCTGCTTATGTATGATCTATTTGGGTTGACTGAGGAAGAGATCAAGATTGTAGAGGGATAGGAATAGCGTGGAGATATTAGAATGCCATATTCTGTTGAGCAAATAACCCCAAACTCGACTAATTTAACTTGCGTTGAGATCGATGATGCAATTATGAAAGCCCTCGACTTGATGATCGAGCATAATTACAGCCAGTTGCCTGTTCTGGATGAAGATGGATGTTTATTGGGAATGGTCACATACGAGAGCATCATGCGAGCAACACGCAGTTTTAATGTCAAACTAGAAAGTTTGAGTGTGCGTGATGCAATGATAAAAGCCCCCCACCATTTTCAGGATGATGATTTATTTGATTTACTAGATGATCTAAAAAATACAAATGCTGTTGTAATCATTGATCCGGGGAGACATCCGACAGGGATTGTTACGAGTTTTGATACGACCGAATATTTAAGGGACCGGACTGAAGATACAATGCGGTTGGAAGAAGTAGAACTAACAATTAAAGACTTCATCAAACTATCCTATCGAAATGATAAGGGGGAAGTTGACGAAGAGAAACTGAACCAGGCCATTGGAGGATTGTTTGTCCAGAAAGACGCACAATTAAACAAAACCTTGAGAGAATTTGATGACCTTACCCTAAATGATTACATAATAATGCTCACAGATAAATTTACCTGGGATTTCCTTGCACCAATATTAAAAATGAAGCGCGATGCTCTTATCGAACTATTACAGAAGGTAAGAAAAACCAGAAATGACCTGGCACATTTTCGAGGTGAAATTTCATCAAGAGAGAGAGACAATCTGCGCTATTGTGCTGAGTGGTTAACTCGCAGGTACCAAGAATATGAAGATAAAAACGAAAGGAATTTTATCAAACGGTTGGTGAAACCCACTCCGGAACCTCAACCGGAATATCAGGTAGTGAATGAAGTGAAAAAACAATATAGGGTTGAAGCTCGTCGTATTCTTTATGTAAAGTCAACAAAGAATAAAAGCCGGTATGCGGCATTAGCCGATTGGTTATCTACCCAACCTTATGACAATGTATCGATTTCATTTGAAAAAGTAGAGGGAATAATTGGTTCCCCATTACCAAACTCTGCCCGGTCTTTTAGAGCCTGGTGGGCGAACGATACTGTTGGACATACTCACTCTATCCTTTGGATGAATGCGGGTTGGCGAGTGGAAAGTGTGAATTTATCTGAGGAATGGGTAAATTTTGCGCGTAATCAAATGATTTGTATAAAAGGTTTTGGAAAAAAATACATTTTTGGAGGGAAAGAAATGATGGCATTTGAGATAAGAGAATTCACGGAATATCTGAATAAGCATGATCCTGAAAATAAAGAATTGCGTCGAATTTTTCATGAAAATTATGAATGGATTGAAGGTTATTTCCGATACACGTTGGAAAAGTAGGGAGTTTTTTGCATTTTGCAAAAATTTTGGAGAGTATTATTGGTCTAATGTCCATGAAATTCCAAGCTTAGCTAAGGACCTCGGCTGGTCAGGCCCAATTGGCGATTCAACTTTGCCAGATAATAAGCCAAATCTGAAAGTTATAGAAGCCACTAAACTTCTTGTGGCAAATAATGGAAATCCGCAAGAAAAATTCACAGCCATGATGATATTAGTTAGACAGATTAGAAACAATCTATTCCATGGGAAGAAAATGGAGCTTTATGAACCTGAAGTTTATAAACGCAATAAAGATCTGGTTAGGCAAGGTGGAGAAATAACATCTTTGCTTCTTGAAAATCTTGAGCAAGCAGAACATGTGCTTGGGTTTAATTAAAAATTGTTGTAATATTTAATTCGTAAATCTCCAATTTTTGAAGACAAAATAATCTAAATACTGGCATCGATAATTACAATCCCCATTATGGGGAACATCTCCAATCGCACAGATAGAGGTATTAATGGCATTACTCGCAGAAGAGATTGTTGAGGAATGGTTAAACCGGAACGGATACTTTACGATCCGGGGAATCAAAATAGGGGTTCAAGAGATAGATTTGCTAGCCATCGCGATACGTGGTAAGGATATCGATGCTCGGCATATTGAAGTGCAAGCTTCAGTCAGACCAATTGGATACATATCCCGCTTGTCAAAGGAAACCCAAAAGGCAACAGGTCATGGCGCAACAAGTGTTTGGCGGAGATCATCAGTTGAGATAGCCAAGGGCATAGATGAATGGGTAAATAAGAAATACAATCACCCAGCTAAGAAACAATTAAGAAATACTCTTTATCAAGGTGAATGGAATTTTGGACTTGTTGTACATCATGTTAAGTTTGATGAAGAACTAAAATTGATAGAGAAGCACGGTATCAAAATTTATCAACTGGACGAAATTTTAGAAAGCCTTTCGACAAATAAAACTACAATTCAAAGTGCTGCAGGGGCAGATTTACTTGATCTTGTAAGGCTCGGCCACGATGATTTTCCACCAAAACATTGAAAGAAAATAAATTTATTAATAGACGCAAGGAGCTTTAGGCTCTTAGTTTCACGTTTAAGGCAACAGTTTTGTTAAGTATTTCCCCCTTTGTAATATTGTACATTCACCAACATACTGGAAAATCAACTTTGATACGCAAAATCCATATTCTCTTTTTCATCACTTCCACCTGGCAACTATGCATTTAATTCCCCTTGTAAATGTAAGATATATCAGGCTCGATTTTTGTTTCCCCCTTGATTTTAAAGAAAATTTGTTCTATAATACTTTCAGGCGAGCTCCGGGAATTGCCATTCGTTGCTTGGTGCACGTAAAGTTGAGGGTAACCTGCCCATGACTTCCTTTCTTCGTCATTCTCCTTTTGAAATCAATCCCTCCGCAAGGGCGAGATGTCTCTCGCCCTTTTTAGTCCCAACAGGTTGTTCCTCAGGATCAATTACCAAATCAATTCATTTCTCCGATTTTTGGAGCCCATTTAATGAAGATCCTCTCGATGAGAATCGTCTATTCTGGGTAAGTAGGTTGTTCCTCTTCGCGCTGCTATCGCCTCGCGTGCGTGCGCGACGGGCGCATCCAGAGCACGGCGAAGCGCCTCCCGTTTTTTCGACCCAAGCAGTGCCAGCCAGAGGGCGGTGGGGAGGACGGCATAATTATAAAAAGGGCAGCCAATTGGCTGCCCGTGGTTTATCCAAAAACGAAGAAGATTATGGGATGGAAATGGTGATCGAATAAGTGACCACCTGCCCGTTGACGGGGATGACCTCGATGATGTAATCCTGGGTTTCCGGGAGGACACCGGTCCAGGTGGTGGCTTTTGCGGTGGGGCTGAGGAGAACCCCGGTGGCAATCCCGAAGACGTCGAGGTAGGCGGTGGTGGGAGGTACATTGAGGCTGACGGTCATGGTCTGACCCTTCTTGGCGCTCAGGGCGTAAGAAAAGACAAACCCGTTGATGGTTTTGCCAGACAAGGTCATGGAGGTGGCACCGGAAGCAAAATGGATCAGCTGGGCGACCTTGACGGTGAGGGTGTAGTTCTCAGTGGAAGCGCCTGCGATGACCTGGATGGTATAAACTTCAGTTTTGGGCAGCCAGGCCTGCCAGCGGGTCCACTTTTTGGCAGGATCGACGAGGACGTTACCGTTCGGTTCAAAAACGCCGAGGGTGACATCTTTATGCGGGGATTCGAGGATCAGGATCATGGGCTGGAGCTGCGCGGCGGAAACGGTGTAGGAGATCACCTGCCCGGGTTGGATGGAGCCCTGCCTGACCGCGGCAGTCGTCCCGGTGGTAAAGACAATACTGCCAGGGCCAGGGACAGGAGTGGGCAAGGGGGTGGAAGAGGGAGGAATTGAGATCGTGAGTGAATAATTCACCACCTGACCATTGTTCGGAATGACCTCGATGACGTACTCCTGTGTTTGCGGCAGGACGCCGGTCCAGGTGGTGGCATTTGCGGTTGGACTCAGGAGAACGCCGGTGGCAATCCCGAAGACGTCAAGGTGGGCAGTGGTGGGAGGGAGGTTGAGGGAGACGGTCATGGCCTGACCGGCCTGAGCTCCCAGGGCATAAGAAAAGACGAACCCGTTAATGGTTTTCCCGGACAAGGTAATGGATGAGGCACCCGAGGCGAAATTTACAAGCTGGGCAACCTTGGCAGTGAGCGTGTAATTCTCGGTGGAAGCGCCTCCAATCACCTGGATGGTAGTATAGTTCGGTCCGGGGCAACAGCCACTGCCAGCGCGTATACTTATTGGCAGGATCGAGCAACATGGTGCCGTTCGGCTCGTAAACACCCAAGGTAACATCTTTAGCAGGTGAATCCAGGATCAGGACCATTGGCTGGGAAGCACCCGCTGAGAGGGTATACGTCAGCACCTGTCCAGGTTGAACGGTGCCCTGCCTGACGGCAGCAGTCGTCCCGGTGGTAAAGCTAATGTTCACAGCCGACGGAGAAATAGTCGGTATCGGCTGGGGAGTGGGGCTGGGAGGAATGGAGGTCAAAGTCGGCAAGGACCCTGCGGAAGTGGAAGTGGGAAAAAGAGGTGTAGAGCTGGGAGGGATGGAGGTCGAGGTCGGCAATGACCCGGCAGAAGTAGGAAAGGACGGAACCAGGGTCGGAGAAGTGGGTACGGAGAGGGTGCAGCCCATCAAAAACAGGAAAGAAACAACCAGCGGAAAAATAAATAGTTTCGTTCTTGAGGTGGAGGATTTTGTTGACATCGAATTATCCTTTTATCGTAATATGAAGTCCGATTACGGAACCAAAGAGTGAATGGATCTCACCCATATTTTAATACTTACATAGCACGGGGTGGTGTCTGGACAGTTACGATTTCAAAACACGAGGTAACCGTGCCGTAACGGGGATTGCCCGGCCGGACGTACTGGCGGCGGAGATTGTAGAGGACCTGAAGTCTGCGCTGGCGCAATTCGAGGGGATCGCGGAAGAGTTGGGAGGGGAAGAGGGGTAAACCCCACCCGGCACTCCAGCCCCAGTCCCTCGGCGCCCCACTACGCAGAAATCAGCCGATGGCGGCAGGCCACCCAAAGGGTGGTGCTCCCCCTCCCGTCGGTCGGGGACAATGTCGCGAAAGCCGCCTCGGCTAGTCCTCAAATCCCTCGGCTTCGCTCGGAACTCGTGCAACAGATTTGGAGAGGGTGTTTAATTATATTCGTCCGGAAATATTTATGGCGAGAGGTTGGCGTACTCCATAATCAAACCCCCCGAGCAGCAAATCGCCGCCGTCCCCCACTCCGCTTCGCTTCGGGGACAATCGCCCAACCCCACCCGGCGCTACGCGCCACCCCTCGGCACCCCACGGCGCCGAAACAGCCGAAGGCGGCAGGACGCCGCCCCGGCAGGTCCCCAAATCCCTCGGCTTCGCTCGGGACTCGTGCAAGACATTTGGAGAGGGTATTTAATTATATTCGTCCGGAAATATTTATGGCGAGAGGTTGGCGTAATCCATAATCAAACATCCCAAGCAGCAAATCGCCACCGTCCCCCACTCCGCTTCGCTTCGGGGACAATCGCCCAACCCCACCCGGCGCTCCGCGCCACCCCTCGGCACCCCGCGGCGCCGAAACAGCCGAAGGCGGCCGGCCACCCAAGGGTGGTGCTCCCCCTCCCGTCGGTCGGGGACAATGTCGCGAAAGCCACCTCGGCTTATCCCCAAATCAAAAACAGATTTCCCTACGGGATCCCCTCGGAAACCATCGGGGACGATGTGCTTCGCGATGGAGAGGGTGACCAAGAAGGACGAGTAGGGCTTATCCCTCATACCAACCCCACCCGGCGCTACGCGCCACCCCTCGGCGCCCCACGGCGCCGAAACAGCCGAAGGCGGCCGACGCCGCCTCGGCAGGTCCCCAAATCAAAAACAGATTTGGAGAGGGTGTTTAATTATATTCGTCTGGAAATATTTGTGGCAAGATGTTTTTCGGAAAATGATATGTAATCACGAAAGAAAAGATCGGTATGCTCGAATGCAAAGAACAACCCAATAAGTATTAAAAGGGCAGCCCAATTAGGCTGCCCGTGGTTTAAACAAAGACGAAGAAGATTACGGGATTGTAATGGTGATCGAGTAAGTGACCACCTGTCCGTTGTTGGGGATGACCTCGATGATGTAATCCTGAGTTTCCGGGAGGACACCGGTCCAGGTGGTGGCTTTTGCGGTGGGGCTCAGGAGAACCCCGGTGGCAATCCCGAAGACGTCGAGGTAGGCGGTGGTGGGGGGTACATTGAGGCTGACGGTCATGGTCTGGCCCTTTTTAGCGCTCAGGGCGTAAGAAAAGACAAACCCCTTGATTGTTTTTCCCGACAAAGTCATGGAGGTGGCACCGGAAGCAAAATGGATCAGCTGGGCGACCTTGACGGTGAGGGTGTAGTTATCAGCGGAGGCGCCTGCGATGACCTGGATGGTATAAACTTCTGTTTTGGGCAGCCAGGCTTGCCAGCGGGTCCACTTTTTGGCAGGATCGACCAGGACGTTACCGTTCGGTTCAACTACGCCGAGGGTGACATCTTTATGAGGGGATTCCAAGATCAGGATCATGGGCTGGAGCTGCGCGGCGGAAACGGTGTAGGAGTGCACCTCGCCCGGCTGGAGCGTGCCGGTCACAACGCCCGCAGTTGTCCCAAGGGTGAAATTAATGACATCAGGAAGGGGTGTGGGAGTGATCACGGGGAGGGGTGTTTGCGTGGGAGGAATGGCAGTAGGAGTGTTCGGTGAAACCAATGGTGTAGGGCTGGGAAGGATGGGAGTTGAACTAGGAATCGAGCTGGGGATAGAGCTGGGAATGGAACTGGGATTGGAACTGGGGGTGGAACCGGGAGGGATAGGGGTTGAGGTAGGAACGGCAGACGATGACAGTGTGCAGCCTGTCAAAATTACGCCCGCCAGGACCAGGGAAATAAAAAGGGACCAGGGCTTGATTTGGGATTTTGGAATTTTTGTGATCATAGGCGCCTCTTTTAGAATTAATCATATTATAAGACGATGTCAGGGTGAATAATGTTCCCCCTGACAGACCTCCCAGGCCTGCTCTTTTTTTAAGAAGGCCCTACCCCAACCCTCCCCAAATACTTTGTATTTGGGGAGGGCGACTGCGATGACATGAAACACGCAACCAAATGGACAAGGTCCTGAAACTAAAAACCGCGTTTATTTACCCGATATCCGATCCTTCCAGGGGAATGGAATTTTCGGTTGGTAATTAATCTTTCTCCGAGGCAGGCTGAGATTTGTTCGCCCGAGCGAGATAATCTTTTAGAATGCCTGCGACAACCTTAAGACGCGGCCCAAACAAGATCGAACTCGTGGTCACCAGGTACAACCTGCACCTGGATAGGATAGTGGAGCCAGGTTCCCCAGCCCAGAGTGGGGTTCCGGTAGACCCCCAGCACTTCCTGGCGAGCGCGCAGGAGAAGAACATTGGTGGAACAATCACGGTACTGCGTATCTTCTTCAGATTTTTCGGACTGGTCAGGCCGCACCCGGGCTGGCCAATGGAGCTCACGACGGCGGTTATCGACCCAAACTCTAAACCGGGAGTGAAATGGCCGCTCTCCCGAGAGCAACAGGTCGCGCTTACCCTGCCAATCCAGGATCCAGAACTTCCACAGGTAGCTCTGAGTCCGCCGGACGACACGCAGAAAATTGTATATGCGCGGGGTCACCCAAGGCAGGTATTCAGGGTAGTTGGGTGCAAAAGAATCCAACAAGACCACCAACCCCACCTGCTCTCCCCGGACTTGCAAGCGGGTGGCCAAATTGAGAGCCAACTTCCCACCGCTCGAGTATCCGCCCAAATAGTACGGCCCCGAAGGCTGGATCCGCTGAATTTCACCCAGGAGGAACATGACCGGGTCAGGTAAATCTGAACCCAATTTCAGCGGCGAGCCGGTGGTGTAGAGGGCGTAGAAGGGCTGATCCGGCCCGATGGCACGTGAGAGTCCATGGTAGGTGACAATATCTATCACCGATGGTGATATGCAGAAAAAGGGAGGCTGGGAGCCTTCCACTTGAATTGGGACGCAACCTTCAGGGCGAGGAAGAGGTTCCGGTCTGCCCAGGGCAGTTACCAGTGCCTGGACCGTGCCATCTTTGAAAAGCAGATGGAGAGGCAATTCCCGGCCGAACTTCTTTTCAATTTCAGCCAACAGCACGGTGGCAAGCAGGGAATGGCCTCCCAGCTCAAAGAAATTATCGTTCATGCTGACCCTGTCCACGTGCAGGACCCGCTTCCAAATCCCGATCATGTCAGCGTCAACCCGGTTCCGGGGAGGCACGAAGGTTGGAGGACTTGCATCAATCATATGGTCAAGGTAGTGACCACCCCTATTAACGCCAGAGGTCAGGGGGACAGCAGTTTGCTGCTGGAGCACTCCAGGATCGTCCAACATGGACAGTTCGGAAAGTTTTCGATCGGGATTATTAACCACATCCTGGAGCAGGGCTAAATAATTAGCGATCATGCGGGCGATACGAGGACGATCAAACAAGGCTGTGCTGTATTCCCACAGCATCACGGTTTCTCCCGAGTCACCGCTGCCCGTCCCGACGAGCTGCTCGGGACGAGGGATCACAATCACGTTCAAGTCAACCTTGGAAGAGCCATTATCAATGCCTTCTTCCAAACGGAGTTGTGCCCCGGGAATGTGGAGGTCGTGAAGCGGGGCATCATTGAAGTTGAACATGATTTGAAACAGCGGGTTGTTGCCCAAGCTGCGATCCGGGTTGACGGCCTCGACAATCTTATCAAACGGAATTTCCTGATGGTTGTAGGCATCCAGGGTGATTTTTCTAACCTCCCGGAGAAAAGCGCGAAAGGTGGATCGAGGTGAGAGTCGCGCCCGGAAGACGGTCGTATTGATGAACATTCCAAGAACGTTTTCGACTTCTTTCTTTTTCCGGTTGGCGATCCCAGAGCCAACCACAAGATCATCCTGCCCGGTATATTGAGAGAGCAGAATATAAAAGGCAGCCAACATGGTCATGAACGAGGTAGACAATTCTTCCAAACCCAGGTTTTTAAGGGAGGCAAATAAAGGTGCAGGCACCAGAACCCTAATGTTCGATCCGACGAACCCCTCAATTCCCGGTCGCAGGCGGTCGCGAGGGATATCCAGAACCGGTGGCACATCGACAAGGGCAGCCTTCCAAAACGCAACCTGATCTTCTGCCTGCTGGCTATGGATCCATTTATGCTGATCGGATGCAAAATCTGAAAACCGAACCGGCAAATCAGGCAGCACTGGTGCCGACCCATCCGACAAACCCCGGTAAATCTCGATCCAATCGCGGATGAAAACGTTAAAGGACCAGCCATCATGGACCAGGTGATGTTCCAGGAACAGGAGGGTATATTCATCCTGTGCAGTTCGATAAAGGGACCAGTGAACAAGCGGAAGCCTGGCAAGGTCAAAATCCACCTGTAAATCGAGCGAGACCATTTGATCCAACTCCCGCTGGCGATCTTCGGGAAGGACCGAGCGAAGGTCCACGAATTTCAGCACAGGCTTCCAAGCCGGGTGAACGACCTGATAGGTCTGACCGTCCTGTTCGTGGAAGGTGGTGCGGTAGATCTCATGGCGCCGGATCATGGCTGCAAAAGACTGCTCCATCCTGTTGACATCCAAATCGCCCTTGAAGTGGATCAGAGACCTGCCATGGTAAGCCCTGCAAGCCGGAAATAATTTTTGAATGAAATAGATATTCTCCTGCGGATAGGAAAGAGGCAGCCGGTCAAGCGAGGGTGATTTAAGAATTCCTTGAGAACGAGCAGCTGTACCTGGATGACCCGCTTTCTCAATCCATAAGGCAAGATCTTCCAGGACAGGATGGTCGAAAATAACCATTAGAGGGAGGTCAATATCGAAAGCATCTCTGACCCGGGAGATCAGGCGAAGGACCAGCAGGGAATGCCCACCTAACTCGAAGAAATTGTCGAGAATGCCCACCTTTTCAAGGCCTAACAATTCAGACCACAGGCTCCCCAGGGTAGCCTCAATTGCCGAGCGGGGAGCTGCATAAGCTCCATCCAGTTGCATGGGGAAGGAGCCCACCTTCAAGGCCTTGCGGTCAACTTTTCCGCTGGCAGTCAAAGGCAAATTCCACAGCCTGATAAAACGGGATGGCACCATATGGGCAGGCAGTTTATCCATCATGAAACGGCGCAATGCAGGAGTGGAAGGAGCAGAACCCCCGGCAGCGGTATAAAAAGCGACCAACTGCTTCTCTTCCTGGCGAACGTCCCGGGATACGACCACCACATCCTTGAGGCCGGGATATTTTCCCAAGGCTACTTCCACCTCCCCCGGTTCGATGCGGAATCCACGGATTTTTACCTGATCATCCTGCCGTCCCATGTATTCCATGTCCCCGCCCGTAGTGACCCTGACCAGATCGCCGGTGCGATACAAGCGTTCATTGGCGGCGAAGGGATCGGAGATGAACCTGGACTGGTTGAGGTCGGGCCGGTTAAGGTACCCACGTGCCAATCCCGCCCCGCCTACATACATCTCACCCAGCTCACCTACGGGCACTGGCTGCATATTATCATCCAGGACACGCACAATCAGATCGGGGAGGGGCACGCCAATCATGCTCCCGATCGAACCGCGGGCGTCGGCGCTGCGCAGAGGGCGATAAGTGACGTGTACAGTGGTCTCGGTGATCCCGTACATATTGACCAACCTCGGCTGCTGTTCGTCGTGCCACGCGTACCAGCTGCCCAAGCGGTCGAAATTCAGCGCCTCCCCGCCAAAAATCACAAAGCGGAGATCTGGCAAGCTCGTGCCCACGGACTTCTCATCCTCTTTTATGAACTGGTAGAAAACGTAAGGAACCTGGCACAAGACGGTGACTTTTTCATCCCCCACCAAGCGGTACAAGGCCTCAGGGGAGCGGGTCACCTGCTGGGGAACCACAACCAGCCGGCCTCCATAGAAAAGCGCTCCCCACATTTCCCAGACCGAAAAATCGAAGGCATAGGAATGGAACATGGTCCAAACGTCTTGCGGTCCAAAGCCGAACCAATTTTCTGTAGACTTGAACAGGCGCACCACATTTCGATGAGTTACCATCACCCCCTTAGGTTCACCGGTGGACCCGGAAGTATAGATCACGTAAGCCAGGTCTTCAGGCTGATTACCATTAACAAGGTTTTGCTCAAGAGCTGGATCCCCTTCATCAAAAACCCCATCCACGCAGACCAGTTTCAGCCCGGTTTTGCCCAGCCGGCTCCGAAGGCTTTCCCGGGTGACAACCAATCCCAAGCGGGTATCATCGAGAATGAATTCAAGCCGCTCCTGCGGGTAATCCGGGTCAAGCGGCATATACGCGCCTCCGGCTTTGAGGATGGCAAGCAAAGCAACCACCACTTCCAGAGATCGATCCAGGTACAACCCCACCAGGCTGTCCTTACCGACCCCATCATCCCGGAGGAGATGAGCTACACGATTGGCGCGTTTGTTCAACTCTGCATAGGTCACCCTTTGATCCAGATAAACCAGCGCGATGGATTCCGGCGTACGCCTGACCTGATCTTCAAAAATTTCCTGGATGGTTTGAATGGCGGAATGATTGATTAAAGTATTATCCATAAAAGGAAAGAAGGACCCTTTTTCCTGCCAAGGATGATGAACACAAGAATTCCTTTATTGAACATATCCAAAGGGGAACTCAGCCAGGAATGCTAGTAGATTGAAATATGAGCAATGAATTGTGCCCATCCAGAACTAAATCTTTGATGGATGGTTCCTGACAGTTGGCCTATTATATTCCGATTGAACCAATCCATGCAATTAATCGAAACCAAGGAAAACCTAACCGGCTAGTGAAAGACAGGCGACAGGATTTACAGAAAAAGCAACCCCGGATCGCCTACATTGAAAGAGACAAATTTGAGGGAAGCTCTCCGTTCAAGGATGAAAGGAGGGACCACCAAGCCACAGCCTTCGGGCGAAAAGAAAAAACGCGCCTCAACGGACGCGTTTTAGGGTATGGCGGGGAGGGCGGGATTCGAACCCGCGGCTGAGTTTTAAGTCCCAGCACTCACTTAGCAGGCGAGCCCAATCGGCCTCTCTGGCACCTCCCCAGGTGCGGTGCATTTCCCGGAAGTTGGCAAGGCGGAGGGAGAGGGATTCGAACCCCCGGTGACCTTACAGCCACGACTGATTTCAAGTCAGTTGCCTTAAACCACTCGGCCATCCCTCCGGGCTGGAAGATTTTACCATAAAGTGGAAGGGGTGCGAGGCGGACGGATATAGGACAACCTTGGTATAATTCACGCCCGATGAAAAAATACCATGTTTGGACAGAAGGCTGCCAGATGAACGTGGCTGACTCGCAACGGCTGGGGTCGGCACTCGAACACCTGGGTTATGAATTTACCGTTAAGGTTGAAGACGCGGACGTAATCGTATTGAACACGTGCGTGGTGCGCCAGTCGGCAGAGGACAAGGCGTATGGACGACTGGGATCCCTCAAACCTCTGAAAAGCAAGAACCCCGGGCTGGTGGTGAACCTGATGGGCTGCCTGGTGGGAATCCGGGAGCCGGACAGGCTGCGCAACCGCTACCCATTCGTGGATGTGTTTTCCCCGCCTTCGGACCCGGGTCCGCTTATTTCTTACTTTAACCCAAGGGGAAGCAAAAGGTGAGGAAGTACGCATGACCGAAGAGCGGTTCGCGGAAATGGACGGAGAACCCTCGAGCCTACCTGCGGATAAAATGTGGCTGACTGCCGGCATCACCCTGCCTGAACATGAACGGGGCAAGACCGTGTCGGTACACCTGCCGGTAGTGCTGGGGTGTTCACATGCCTGCACGTTCTGCATCATCCCGTCCCGGCGAGGGGCTGAACGTTCACGCCCTGCGGATGAGATCGAAGCGGAAGCAATTGCGCTGGCAGGGCAGGGGGTGAAAGAAGTAACCCTGCTGGGTCAGATCGTTGACCGGTATGGGAAGGACCAACCGGAGGGCGGGAACCTGTCCGCGCTGCTGCGGAGGCTGGACAAGGTGGAAGGGTTGGAGCGGATCCGCTTCCTGACCTCCCACCCAAACTATTTCAGCGAAGACTTGATGGAGACCGTGGCGGAACTGCCGAAAGTGATGCCGCATATCGAAATCCCGATCCAGGCGGGGGATGATGATATCCTGAGACGTATGAGACGCGGTTATACCGAAGCAGACTACCGCAAGAAGGTGGCGGATATCCGCGAGCGCATCCCCGGCTGCTCGATCGCCACCGATATCATTGTCGGGTTTCCAGGGGAGAGCGAAGAACAGTTCATGAAGACTTTTCACCTGCTGGAAGACCTGCGCATGGACGTAGCCCACCTGGCGCGCTATTCCACACGACCCGGTACGGTGGCGGAACGGCTGTACGCGGACGACGTGGCGGAGGATGAGAAAATGCGCCGGTTCCGCCTGCTGGAAGATCTGCAGGAAAAGATCAGCGGAGAGATCAACGCCGGATACTTGGGAAAAAAAGCGGAAGTATTATTTGAGGAGAAAGTGAAGGGGCGCTGGCGCGGGCGTACGCCGACGAACAAGCTGGTTTTCGTGGAAAGCGAGGAGGACCTGCGGGGGAAGGTGAAACCGGTCATGGTAACGTGGACCGGTCCATGGTCGATGCAGGCGAGAATATCATTAGGCGCGTTGAAACCATCGCCTAAATAAAGGAACCGGGGGAACCATTCAAGTTAGTTTGGAATCGACTGGAGGAATTTAATGCAGGGGAAGTGCTTGTCACCGCGGATGGGCAACTGACATTGCTCAAGGGTGACCCCAACCTCCCGCGCGTCAGGCGGGAGATCGGTTTCAGTAGGAAGCTAGACTATTATTCAAATTGCTAAAGACATTTCCGATGGCTGGGCCAAAGATGAGTAAAACAGCAATAACAATTAGTGCGATTAATCAAAAAAGAGAAATGCGTACTCAACCATGCCCTGACCATGTTCCCGGATGCTGCGGAGCATCGCCATCACCTCCTTTCACAGAACTATGTGCTCATATTATATACCGATTGATTTTCATTTAACTTTGCATATTTGCAAAGTGTACGCAATGGGCAACGGGGGCACGCAGGCTGGCGGGCAGAGCAAATCTCGCGCCCAAGGCGGATGATATTCAAATGAGCAGAATAATATGCATCCGGAGGGAATAGATTCTCCAGGTGGGGATGCGCCTGCGTCACAGTCATATTGCCCGGCAGCAAACCAATGCGACCGGTCACCCGAAAAATATGGGTATCCACCGGGAAGGCAGGACGCCCCAGCGAGAAGAGCAGGACGATGGCGGCGGTCTTGGGACCGACACCCTTGTGCTTCATCAACCAAGCGCGTGCTTCTTCGAGGGGTAGCTCCTTAAGAAAATTCAAATCAAGCGAGCCGCGCTCGACCGTAATATCCTTAAGGACCTGCTGGATGCGAGGCCCTTTCTGGTTGGAAAGACCTGCCAAGCGGATGGCAGCAACCACCGAGGAAGGGCGGGCATCACGGACTTCTTCCCATGTTGGAAAATTTCCAACGAGAGATTTAAACGCCCGGTCCCTGTTCGTGTCGTTGGTATTCTGGGAAAGGATGGTGGAAACGAGTTCATCCACCGGCGGCAGGGGATTATGCCAAACAGGGTGCCCATAAAAATCCAGCAGGCGCTGGTGCACCTGCCGGGCGAGTTTTTCAAGACGGGTCATGGGGGTTATGCGGTCCTTTGCAAGGTGAAGGCCGGACGGGAGTGACCGACCACCAACTTGCGCCAGTTGGTCACCGGCTTGATTGGTCCAAACTCAGAAGATAAAGCCTCCAATTCCTTTTCGCCGATGTAACCCATCTGGCGCAGGATTTCAAGGGCGACCGCGGGGCGAACACGGTTGTAGGAATCACCATCCGCCTTGCGAATGGGAAGATCGCCATCGGAGATCTTAAATGCGATGCCAATGCCGGGGGATTCGGCGCCCAAGGCTCCGCTCAAAATGCCAAGGATCATGTACCCTTCCGCCCCGCCCTTGGACAGGATGCGCCCGGTGCATACCTCGATCAGGCGCGTGTCGAAACGGCCTGAACCGGCGACCATCACGGGGTTTGCGACCATCGACTGGGTAATGCGGCGGCAGGCAGCGGCCCGACCGGATTGAAAGCTGCGTGGTTCACACAAGCGGGCGAATCCCAAGGCGGCGTTATAAAGCGGTACGGCAAAATTGGGAACCGAACAACCATCAATGCCCAGCTCGACCTGCTCCACCGGAAGGCTGCAGATCTCCGCCAGGGAATCCAGGATGGCTTTCTGAACGGGGTGATCGGAATTGACATAATCAGCGATCGGAAGCCCGCGCATGCGGGCGGCTGCCAGCATGCCGGTGTGCTTGCCGGAACAATTATGGCGATTGGGGGAGAGAGCTTCGCCGCGCAGGCGCATGGCTTCAACCGTGGGCACGTGCGAAAGGGGGTGGGTCCCGCATAAAAGGTCGCTTTCCTGCACCCCCACTTTAGCCTGGATAGACTTGATCACCTCGACGTGCTCGTCGGTGCCATCATGGGAACCGCAGATGATCGCCACTTCCCTGGAGGTAAGGTGAAAAGCCTGGTCGCCGCCGCGTTCGATGAAGGGGAGTGCCTGGAAAGGTTTGGCGCTCGAGCGCATGAAGGTGACCGTGTTCGGATCACCCAGCGAAGCGAGCAAGCGACCCCCAGAGTCGACCACCGCGGCAGCTCCGAAATGAACGGATTCAACGATGCGACCACGGGTCACTTCGAAGAGCGCCTGGTATGATTCAGCCATATGAGAACTCTTTTTGGACCAAGAAGATTATTCCTCGCCGCTTCCAGCCCCTGATGAACGGTAATGCCGGCTGTAATAATGATGCAAACCGTAACGCAGGCGGCGGGTGTATTTCTGAAGTTGAGTGCCGGGAATCTTGAACGGACGCAACAAGGGAGTGATGAGGTTGTCGACCGCCTCGGGTGCGGTCTTTTTTCCAGCCAGCTTTTCCAATTTCGTAAATACCGTGTCCAGATAATCTTTTTGGGCGCGGATCACGTCGACCGGAACCACTCCGCTGCGCCCGCTGACGACGATCCAATTTTTGTAAGTGGACGAAAGCAGGAGTTTTAAGGTTTCGAGCCAAACGGGCAGATCCGCTCCAGCCAGGAAGGGCGGCTGATTCTTGATCACAGCGTCACCGACAAAAACAACTTTAGAATCCGGCAGGATGACCCAGGCGGATCCCGCAGTGGGACCGGGATGGTGTTCGAGAATAACGGGTGATTCACCCCAGTGAATGGTCATCTGCGAGCTAAAGGTGATCTCCGGCGGAACCCAGCGGATATTGCCAAGACCCGGGATGGCTTCCCAATCCGAACCGGTCTCCTCGCCCTGGGCCTTGAAAGTTGTCGGGCGAGTGCGGAAGACGTGGGCGGTCTTTTCCTGGGCAACGATGGTGCAATCCATGGCGCGGTCACCCAACGTCCGGTCAGGGTGAGCGTCGAGGTTGACCAGCAATCGTTCGGATCCACCTCCGAGGTTCATCAGGGCGGCACGCCAGGCGCGTCCATCTTCGGGGGAAGGAGGCGCGTCGACCTGTACCAGCCCATGAGGCATGTTGATCACACCAAGGGTGGCACCTGGATATTGATTCTCAATATAAATATCGGTGGCAATTGACTGCATGCTATCTCCTGAAATTATTGTTTTTCCCTGGAAACCGGAAGGGTTAGGATGAATTTGGAGCCCTGGCCAAGTTCGCTCTCGACCCAGATTTTTCCGCCGTGACCGTTGACAGCCAGGCGACAGAAGGCAAGCCCAACCCCCAACCCACTGGCATTTTCCTGTCCCTTGAGACGGGTATATTTTTCGAAAATGTGCTCCCGTTCGGCAGCCGGGACGCCCCCGCCATTGTCCTGCACCCATAATTGGACCCAATCACCGTCCTGTTGACCGCCCAGTTCGATATGTCCTTCGGGGGGGGTAAATTTCGAGGCGTTCTCCATCAGGTTGATCAGTACGCGGCGGGTCATATCCACGTCCACCCAAACTGGCGGGAGCTTGTCCGATAAATGGCTCTTCAGAGACTGGTGGCGGCTATCTGTCATTGGGCGGACAGCATCCAGGGCGTCCTCTGCCAGGAGGGAGGGGATCACACTTTGCTGGGAAACGATGGGTTGACCGGATTCCAGGCGGTTGATATCGAGCAGGGAACTCACCAGGCGCTGGATCCGGTCAGTGGACCGGCGCGCAATGGTGGTCACGGATTGGATGGCTTCGTTTTCCTGGGCAGGATAAAGGGTCGAAAGAATGTCGAGGCTCGAGATGATATTCGCCAAAGGCGAACGCAGGTCGTGATAAATCATGGAAGTGAGTTCTTCGCGCAGCGTATCCAGGTCCTTGCGTTCGCTGATATCCCGCATGAGCCACTGCAGGGATTCGGCTTCCTCGAAAACCACCTTGCGCACATATACCTGGATGGGGATCTTTTTACCGCTCTTGGATTTTAGAACCGATTCGTAGCTAATGATCTTCCCGCTTTTGAGTTTTTCCAAATTAACCGATTTATCGCCACCAGCGCCATCGTGGAGCTGGTCAATCATCATCCCCTGCAGCTGCCTGGAAGAATATTCCGTTATGACCGCTGCCTGACGGTTTGCCTCATGGACCTTCCCGTCCGCAGCAGTTATCAAGATCGGGTCCACGCTGTCATCAAAAAGCTCGCGATAGCGCTTATGGGCAGCCTGAAGCTGTTCGAACAACTGAGCATGCTGGATGGTTGACCCAGCCAGGTTGCCGATGCCAGTCAAGACCAGGAGGGCATCGGTGTCGAAGGAACCGGAGATGGGGTTGATCGCCTGCAGAACGCCAATCACACGCCCAAGAGCAAAGATGGGGGCGACCGCCATGGCGTTGACTTCGAAACCAGAGAAAAGCTCACCCGGTGCAAAACGCTTATCCTCCCGTACGACCGGGATAACCACACCCTCGCCTTCGTGCGCCACCCAGCCAACCACGCCAAGACCAGCATGGACGCGCTTCCCCACGATCCCTTCCTTGTGTTCCCCCGTGGCGGCGTGAAAGACCAGGTCCCAGTTGGATTCAACCAGTGCGAGCGCAACCGTTTCCACCTGCAAGGCCTGGATGGTTTCATTCAAAATGCGCTGGAGCACATCGTCCAGGCGGAGACTGGCGTTGATGGCGTCCGCGCTAGCAGCCAGGGCAGTCATTACGCGCGCCTGACGCTGACTCTCGGCATACAGACGCGCATTAAGTACCGCGATCCCAGCCTGATCGGAGATGGCCTGCATCAGGCTTAAATTTTCTTGTGTGTAAGACCCCGGCTCAGGGTGGACCAGGGTCAGGACTCCAACAAGGCGCTCATGAGCCATCAGGGGAACGCACAGGGCAGCCTTTGCACCAGATTGGTCGGCGGCATCATCCGGACGACGCAGCCAGCGCTCATCGAGGCTGGTATTGGGCACCCAAGCCGACTGCCGGTTGCGGACAACCCAGCCTGCCAGGCCGCGTTCCACTGTCTCACGCAACTGCTGGGTGGTGTGGTCGTGAACCTTGCGTCCATAAACGATCGCCGAGTCGATCGCACGACCATTGTCATCCAGGACGACAATGCTGGCGCGTTCACCGCCCACATATTTCAACGACTGGAACAGAATGCGCTGTAAAACTGTGCGCAGTTCCAGCGCGGAGGCCAGTTCCCGGCTCACGTTAAATAGGAATTCAAGGGTTGACTTGCTTTCTACATCTGCCATTCGTCTGGGCTATAAATCCTTCAATCCGGATCCTGGTTCGTGAATTTTAATCACCCGAAATTTTGATGCTATTTTCCCGCACGCGGGACAATGGAACTGATAAATTCACTTCAAAGCACCGCAATGAGTATACTGCTACTTGTGCAAATTTGGAAATCTGATCTGAGGGAGGTATCAGCGATCATGGAAAAGAGATTTACCACAGGGTGTAAAGAATTCAGCGAGTAAACCATATGGATATAAATGAGATAAATAATTGGATATGTTTATTCATTGATTGTTCATGTGGAAGTGCTATCATATAGTCAGTCGAACAGGTAAACGTTTTCTCTTTCTTCTCTTCTCCTCTCTCCTCCAGAGCGACCCGGCACAACACCGGGTCGTTTTGGGTTTAATGCCTGGGCACGGTTAATTTGTTTCATAAACTACCGGTTTTAAGAGTGAAAGATCATATTCTGCCATCCGGTCCGGCCCGAGAGCCTGCATCTCGAGGATCGCATTCTTTAAATCTTTTTGCAACTGCCCGATGGCAATGCCGCGGCAGATATCAGGCCAAAGGGTCAACCATTTCTGGCTGCGCCGGTAGACTTTCGCCGCACCGGCATAATTTTGGCGGGTGATGTGCAAATAGACGACTCCCGCCTGCAGGACGCCGCGATACAGCTCGCGGACTGGTCCCGATTCGGCGCGCCAGGCTGCTTCAAGGGCTTCATGCGCTTCCCAGTAATGCCCGCGATTGAATAGTTCCAAACCTTCAATAACTTTGGGAGGGAGAGACCCTTGACAATCGTCGGTTTGGGGTGGAATCTGAGCGGCAGATTTGGAAACTTGCATTAACCCTCCCTATCGTTTGAGCGTTCGATATTTTACACGGTGAGGTTGGAGGTCTTTTCCCGTGGTTTCCCGGACATGGGCCTCATAGTCCGACCAATTTCCCAGGAACAAGTGCGCCTGGCTGTCGCCCTCAAATGCCAGGATATGGGTGCAAATACGATCCAGGAACCAGCGGTCATGGCTGACCACGATGGCGCACCCGGCGAAATTTTCAAGAGCTTCTTCAAGGGCACGCAGGGTGTTCACGTCCAGGTCGTTGGTGGGCTCATCGAGTAAAAGAACATTGGCACCTTCCTTCAACGTCTTCGCCAGATGGACGCGGTTGCGTTCACCGCCGGAAAGGGTGCCCACTTTTTTTTGCTGGTCGCTTCCAGCAAAATTAAAGGAAGCCACGTAGGCGCGCGAGTTCATCCTGCGGGCACCCAGAGTGATCTCGTCCTCGCCACCGCTGATCTCCTGCCAGACATTTTTGTCGTTATCGAGCGGGCGCATCTGGTCTGCATAAGCCCACTTGACTGTTTCGCCCACCCGGATGGAGCCGCTGTCCGGCTTTTCAGCGCCGGTGATCATCCTGAGCAGGGTCGTCTTACCGGCACCGTTGGGACCGATGACACCCACGATCGAACCCGGCAAAATTTTTGCACTAAAGTTTTCCAGGAGAAGCCGGTCAGCATAACCCTTGGTGACATTATCAAATTCAAGGACAATATCACCCAAACGCGGACCCGGCGGGATATAGATCTCCTGTTCGCCGCGATACTTTTCGACCTCCTGGGAAAGGAGTTTTTCATATGCGGTGAGGCGCGCCTGACCCTTGGCCTGGCGTGCCTTGGGGGACATGCGGACCCATTCCAGTTCGCGGGCGAGGGTCTTCTGGCGCCTGGACTCGGTCTTTTCTTCCTGGCGCAACACTTCCCTTTTCTGCTCCAACCAGGATGAGTAATTGCCTTTCCAGGGGATGCCGAAGCCGCGATCGAGTTCAAGGATCCAGCCGGCTACATTGTCGAGGAAGTAGCGGTCATGGGTCACGGCGATGACCGTCCCTTTATAGTCGCGCAGGTGGTGTTCGAGCCAGGCGACCGATTCAGCATCCAGGTGGTTGGTGGGCTCGTCGAGCAGAGAGGATATCGGGTTCAGTCATCAACAAGCGGGTGAGGGCAACCCGACGGCGTTCCCCACCGGAAAGCACCCTGACGGGTGTATCGGCAGGGGGACAGCGCAAGGCGTCCATGGCGAGCTCCAGGTGTGAATCAAGATTCCAAGCATCCACCTTGTCCAAAGCCTCCTGGAGTTTCCCCTGTTCGGCAATGAGGGCATCAAAATCCGCATCCGGAGCGGAAAATGAGGCATTAACCTGATCGTAACGGGCGAGCAACTCAAGAATGGGCTGGACCGCCTCGCGCACAACCTGGATGACTGTCTTGTTTTCATCCAGGTGCGGTTCCTGTTCCAGAAGACCGGTGCCATACCCTTTGCTGATGGAGATCTCGCCGACGTAATCCTTGTCCACCCCGGCGATAATATTCAGAAGCGTGGACTTGCCGGCACCGTTCAGACCGAGCACGCCGATCTTGGCACCGTAATAGAATCCGAGCGAGATGTCGCGCAGGACCTGTTTATTGGGTGGATGGATGCGCCCAACGCGCATCATGGAATAGATCACCTGGGTGTCGGAAGGCATGGAATATTTTCCTTTATTTTGCGCAGAGCTTTCTCAATTCTGCCTCACTGATGACCTGCACCCCCAGCGATTGAGCTTTCTGTAACTTTGATCCGGGGGCTTCACCACTCACAAGATAACTGGTGTTCCTGCTAACCGAATCGGTCACCTTGCCGCCATGACCTTCGATGAATTCCTTTACGGTATCGCGGGTGAACCCAGAAAGCGTGCCGGTGACCACAAAGGTCAGCCCGGATAATGGACCGACGGAGGGCGGTGCAACTGCCGTCCCCATGGGCCAGACCCCGGCAGCCTTTAATTTTTCCAGGACTTTTCGATTGCGTTCATTGCTGAACCAATCCAGGATGGCCTCGGCAATATTGGGACCGACCCCGCCCACCGCCTGCAACTGGTCAGCGGAGGCAACTGCCAGCATATCGAGCGAGGGGAAATGTACTGACAAATCCGAGGCTGAAACTTCACCGACACCGTGGATACCGAGGGCGGTGATCAGTCGGTTCAAGGGCTGGCGCCGGGAGGTCTCGATCGCAGCAAGGAGATTTTCAGCGATCTTCCCAGGAGGCGCAGATTCGGTTTTCCGGTCTTTCTTGGTAAGCGCTCCAAGAATATCCTCCCGGTTGAGGGAGTAAATATCGGCGATATCCCCAACCAAACCCGCTTCGATGAGTTTCTCAACGATCTTGATACCCAAACCGTTTATGTCCATGGCAGCGCGCGAGACAAAGTGTTCGACGTTACGAACAAGCTGCGCAGGACAGGCGGCATTGACACAGTACCAGGCCACCTCGCCTTCGAAATGCTCAACCTGCTGCCCGCAGGCAGGACAGGTGCGTGGTGGAACGTATGGTTTTTCAGCACCGCTGCGCAGGTCAACCACCGGTCCGATGACATATGGGATGACTTCCCCGGCGCGCTTGACCAATACCCGGTCACCAGGACGGATATCCTTCTCGGCGATATAGTCGAAATTGTGCAGGGTGGCATTCCTGACAATGACCCCGTTAATTTCCACCGGTTCCAGGACGGCCTTGGGAGTCAGGACCCCGGTCCTTCCGACCTCGACCTCGATCCCCAATAATTTCGTGGTGACCTCGCGGGCGGGGAACTTGAAGGCGATCGCGCCGCGCGGGTCCTTGCCTACAAACCCCAGTTCATCAGCCAGGTCAAGATCATCAATCTTAATGACCATGCCGTCGGCTTCATAGGATAATTCATCACGCCGCTTATCCCAGGCGGCGGTGTAAGCGATGGCTGATTCAATATCGTCAAACCGGCGAGCTGTGTCCGTGACCGGGAAACCAAGGTCCCGCAAATACTCAAGCAACTGCCACTGCGAACGCGGCTCGCGCGGAGGTTGAGAATTGTTTTCCCACTGAACGATCTGATAAACCAGGAGGGTGAGAGGCCGGGAAGCAGTCATGGCCGGGTCCAGCTGGCGCAAAGAGCCGGCGGCGGTGTTGCGCGGGTTCAGGTAGGTCTTTTCGCCGTTCTCTTCCAGGCGTTTATTCAATTTATCGAACTCTTTGACGGGGATGAAGATCTCTCCCCTTATCACCAACCCGTCCGGAACCATGCGAGCATTTGTATGGGACCTGGGTTCCAAACCAGATAATTTATCAGACCCTTGCTTATCCATCCCCAAGTTCACCGGTATTTTTAGCGGGATGGTTTTTACCGTGCGCAGATTGGCAGTGATATCCTCCCCTAATTCGCCGTCGCCGCGCGTAGCGCCCTGGGTGAAAACCCCATCCCGGTAATGCAAGACCACGCTCAAACCATCAATTTTTGGTTCGACGACGAACCTGGCTTTTTCAAGGCGGTCATCCAATTTGCAGACACGCTCATACCAGGCGCGTGCGTCCGCTTCACCAAACGCATTTGCCAATGAAAGGATCGGGCGAGGGTGGCGCACCTTTTCGAACTTTTCCGAAGGCTCGGCGCCGGCGCGCTGACTGGGAGAATCAGGCGTGACCCAATCGGGGTGGGCTGCTTCAAGCTGGCGCAATTCAATCACGAGCCGGTCATATTCGGCATCACTGATTACCGGGTCATCCATCACATGATAGCGGTGGTTGTGGAAATTGATCTGCTGTTTCAGGTCTTCATAACGCTTACGGAGAGTTGAAGTTTCCATTTCGGCTCCAAGAATAGGGCCCGGAATTATGGGATAAGCCTGATTATATTCGGAAATTGGGGCTTGACAAAATAGTACAGATGTTCTATACTACGCCCACTTACATAGTACAAACGTTCTAATACGACAAAGGAGGTCGTCATGAACACAACTTTACATAATCATCGTGGGTTCTTCTCTACACTCAAGGGGTTCTCAGTGCGGCGCGGGATGGCCTGGGGACTGATCATCATCGGAGCATTGCTGGCTTTCGAGATGTTCAATTACAGCACCACCCAATTTGCCTTGAACGATGTGCTGGGAAACCTGACCTTCGCCGGCATCCGCTGGGCGACCATCCTGGCGCTGGCTTTCTGCGGGATCGACTTTGCAGGAATCGCGCGGTTATTCACCCCAGAGCAGGGGCGCGAGGAACCAACCGAAGTCTGGTATCTATTCGGCGCCTGGATCCTGGCAGCCGCGATGAATGCAACCCTGACCTGGTGGGGCGTGGCAGTAGCCATTGCCAGCCACCCGAACCTGAGCAGCGAGGTGATCAGCTCAACCACCCTGACCAAGATCGTGCCAGTATTCGTGGCCATCATGGTCCTGCTGATCCGGGTACTGATCATCGGAACATTCTCCGTCAAAGGCGGTAAACTGTTCAGCCAGGCTGACTTTCGTCATTCTTCCAACCATTCAACCGAGCTGCAACCCAGCAATTCGTTTTCCCACTCCCGCCCTGTTGGAATCTCTCCCTTCCGCCCGGCAACCAAAGTGGCACGCTCAGAATCGGCATATTCACGCAGCGACCCGGTTTATCAACATGCTGCCATGCAAAGCAAACCGGTACATGAAGCGGAATATGTCGAGACCCCGCGGAATTCCTAACCCAAGCATCCAGGAAGTATGATTACCCGACACACAACATCTTCCTCCTCCCAGACAGCCGCCTCCAGGGGCGGCTGTCTGCCAGGATTCCTGCTCCCACCGCTGGCGGTGCTTTGCATCGGGGTCTTGCTGTTGCTGGTTTCCCTCAGCACCACGATGGATCCGGTCTCGGCAAAAGATCAAGTGAACGAGGGGAACCTGGTCATCTCGACGATCTTTACGCCTGAAGTCCAATTTTGGGCAAAAAGAATCCAGGTATGGGCAGCCGCCGCAGGATTGGACCCGAACCTGGCTGCGACCGTGATGCAGATCGAATCGTGCGGTGACCCACTCGCACTTTCACGCTCCGGAGCGATGGGACTGTTCCAGGTGATGCCCTATCACTTTACTGCCAGCGACAACCCGTACGCGCCAGAAACGAACGCACTGCGCGGGTTGAATTACCTCAAACGATCGCTGGAAGCAGCCCGAGGAGACCCGCGCCTGACACTGGCAGGTTACAACGGGGGAATCGGGGTGATCGGAATTTCGGAATCACGCTGGGCACTGCAGACGCAGCGATATGTTAGCTGGGGGAGTGGAATTTACGCAGAGGCTACAAGCGGAAAAAGCGACAGCCCGCGCCTGCAGGAATGGCTGGCATCCAATGGAGCATCCTTGTGCAGGCAGGCGCACAAGCGGTTGGGAATCAATCCTTAGGAGAAGGTTCCGCTGATTTTTTCAGAGGCAGGTAGATACAGAACGTAGTGCCCTTGCCTTCTGCAAAATCAACTTCAATCTGACCCCCATGATGATTGACAATCCAATAGGCGATCGAAAGCCCCAACCCAAACCCGCCGACTTTCGAACGTGAGCGCGATTTTTCGGCACGATAGAAACGCTCAAAGATGTGCGGCAGGTCTTCAGATGGGATTCCCTGACCGGTATCGCGCACAATCAGGCGGGCGTTATCAGCAACTTTTCCGAGACTGAGAAATACCTCGCCTCCCTGGGGCGTGTACTTGATGGCGTTTGAGACCAGGTTGATCAACACCTGCTTCAAGCGGTCACGATCGCCGTTGATCACAATCTGGTCGATCTCGGGCAGCTTCAACTGCACGCGTTCCCGTGCCAGGACTCGCATTTCCTTGAAAACTTCCAGGAGCAGGGTATCCAATTCAACCGGCGCAAAGTGGAGGGGCAGTTTCCCTGATTCCGCCTGAGCTTCAAGCAGCAGGTCACCTACGAGGCGGGTGAGACGGTCGGCTTCGTCCTCAATGTTATCGAGGGATTCCTTGTCCACCTGCTGCATACGGCGCATTAAATCCGCATTACCCTTGATGACGGTCAGCGGGGTGCGCAGCTCGTGGCTGACATCTGCTAGGAAACGCTGCTGGGAAGAGAAGAGCTGCTCCAGCCGCCCGAGAGTATCATTGAATGCGGTCACCAGACGACCCATTTCATCGTTCTCGGGGCCACGTTGGGGGATGCGCTGGGAAAGGTCATCGGCGCCGGAGATGCGTAGAGCACTCTCGGTAATATCCACCAGCGGTGAGAGCACCCTAGCGTTAAAGAACCAGGAAAGAAGCGCAGCAAATATGATGGCGGCTATCGCTATCACGATGATGGTTTGAATCAGGGATTGACGGGTGGTGTCCACCATGGTCAGACTTGCAGCCACCTGCAAGGTACCAATCGGACGTCCCCCAGCTTCCAATGGAACGTTCAAGACCCGGAGATGGACGGTTTGGATAATAGAATCACGAAAAAGGGAGAGCTTTGACTGATATCCGATGGGATCAAAAGGCTGGCTGATCTGACCGAGCCCGGGGGAAGAGGAATGCAAGCGCCCATTATTGTCCCAAATTTGGTAATAAACAAACGAAGTCAGGTTGAGCTGAGGCAGAGTTTCCTGGCTGAGCTCACCTTCCGGGCCGACACGCCACCCAATCAGCAGATCGCTGGCAGTTTGGGACAAGGTGGAATCCACCTGGGCGACCAAGAGGATGTTGACCAGCGAGTAAAGCAGGATCCCAAATATCAGCAAAATTCCCCCAGTAATTGCCGAGTATAAAATTGTCAGGCGTAAACGCAGGGACATTACGGGTTCTCGCGCAGGACATATCCCACACTACGTACGGTATGGATCAGGCGAGGCTCGCTGTCCGATTCAAGTTTTTGGCGCAGGTAGCGGATGTAGACTTCCAGCACGTTACTCTCGCCGCCAAAATCGTAGCCCCAAACGCGGTCAAAGATGACTTCACGGGTAAGCACCTGGCGCGGGTGGCGCAGGAAAAGCTCGAGGAGTTCATACTCTTTAGCAGTGAGCGGGATGAGGCGCGTGCCGCGGGTCACCTGGCGTGAGACGCTGTCCATAGTGAGGTCAGCGAATTCATAGACCTGGTTACGCTCGGTCTGGGTGCGGCGCAGGAGGGCACGCATGCGGGCGAGGAGTTCCTCCAGGTTAAATGGTTTGACAAGGTAATCATCGGCACCTGCATCGAGACCCTGGACACGATCCTGAACGGTATCCTTGGCAGTTAACATTAAAATTGGCAGGCTGCCTCCCATCCGCAGACGCCGGCAGACTTCCAGCCCGTCCATGCCCGGGAGCATCCAATCGAGGATGACCAGGTCAGGATGATGATCGTGCGCAAGGTTCAGCCCGGCGCGGCCTTCGGTGGCGATATCCACCAGATAACCTTCATAAGCAAGCCCGCGCTGGAGCACTTTCAAAATGGCTGGGTCGTCTTCAATGATCAGGATACGTTCATTCATAGTGCGCCTCTGCTTAAAATATACCACAATCTTTTGGTAGAATGATGGAATGTCGGTCTCAAAAAGGATCTTAGACCTGCTGGTTACAGTCCTTGGACTTGTCATCACCTTGCCCCTGCTGGTCATTATCAGCCTGCTGGTATGGATCTTCCTTGGCACTCCCATCCTGTTCCTGCAGAAGCGCCCAGGATACAAAGGCCGACCGTTCATCACCTTTAAATTCAGAACGATGACGGAACGCAAGGGACCCGACGGGAACTTATTGCCAGACTCCGAGCGGTTGACTTCCTTTGGAAGATTTTTGAGGTCGACCAGCTTGGACGACCTTCCCCAACTTTGGAACGTATTAATTGGTGAAATGAGCCTGGTGGGACCGCGTCCGCTGCTGATGGGATACCTGGAGCGCTATACGCCTGAACAAATGCGTCGACACGATGTGCTGCCGGGAATAACGGGCTGGGCGCAAATCCACGGGCGGAACACCCTGGATTGGGATGAAAAATTCCGAATGGATGTCTGGTATGTGGACCACCGGTCGTTCTGGCTGGATCTCAAGATCCTTTTCCTGACTCCGTGGAAGGTTTTCAAACGGGAGGGGATCAGCCAACCCGGCCAGGCGACTGCGGAAGAGTTCAAGGGAAACAAGTAGGAGCGGATCGGCATACCCGGCAGTGTTTTGGTATAATTCAAATATTAAATAACATACCCGGAGACAAGTAGCCTCCCATCCGTCCAGAGACCTGCCGTTTGGTGCGAGGCAGGCGGAAGATTGGTGAAATCCACTCCGGTCTCCTTGAAAGGGGAGAGTTGCTCTTGCAGGAATTGTTTGGAGTAACGTCAAATTGTAACGACCGACCCCAAAGGATGCTTCGCAAGTCGTTACAACAGGAAGTAAGACAGTCGTCACTCCAAATAATTGTAAAAGAGCCGGGATGCGCCCGTTACTGCGCCCAAGAGAATAAAAGCAGGTGGCACCACGAGACGCCCCTTCGTCCTGCAAATCGAGGGGCGTATTCTTTTTCAATAGTCCAGCGGCATATCGTGGGACTACAAGAAAAGATCTCCAAATGGAGGTGCGCTATGTTAGATGTGAACCTTATTCGCGAAAAGCCAGACCTGGTGCGCAAGGCACTCTCGGACCGGCAGATGGACCCAGCCCCGGTGGACAGCATCCTGGAGTTGGACGCCCGAAGACGGGTGCTCCTGACCGAGGTGGAAGCCCTTAAAAGCAGAGCGGAACGCGGGCTCAAAAGAGATCAGCCAGATGAAGGAACCGGCTGAGCGCCAGGTTAAGATCGATGCGATGCGGAAAATTGGGGATAAGATTGCCGACCTTGACAAAGGCGTAACCGAGGTGGAAGAAGAGCTCAAGTCGATCGCTGCGACAATCCCCAACCTGCCCGACGCACGTACACCTTACGGCAAGGATGAAAATGCAAATGTCGTCCTGCGAACGGAAGGCAAGCTTCCCAAATTCGATTTCGAACCTAAGATCCATTGGGACCTGGGTCCGTCACTCGGCATCCTGGATTTCGAGCGGGGGGTCAAGATCACCGGATCGCGCTTCTACGTGCTGACCGGGCTGGGGGCGCGCCTTCAAAGGGCATTAATTTCTTATATGCTGGACCTGCATGCCCGACAAGGTTACACCGAACAATATACCCCATTCATGGTCAAGGCTGCCACGCTCTACGCAGCGGGTCAGCTACCCAAATTTGCGGAAAACCTGTACCACGATGCCGAGGAAGACCTGTGGATGGTCCCGACTGCGGAAGTCCCACTGACAGGGCTGCTGATGGACGAAATCCTGGACGAAAAGCAATTACCCCTGCAATACACGGCATATACGCCCTGTTTCCGCAGGGAGAAGATGAGTGCCGGGCGAGACGTGCGGGGGATCAAGCGTGGTCACCAGTTTGACAAGGTCGAAATGTATATATTCAGCAAGCCGGAAGAATCGGATGCCATGCTGGAAAAAATGAGGGAAGACGCAGAAACCACCTGCACCGGCCTCGGCTTACCCCACCGGGTAAAACAATTGTGCACCGGCGATATCGGTTTCGGAGCAACGATGACATACGATATCGAGGTGTGGGCACCGGGGCTGCAGGAATGGCTGGAAGTATCCTCGGTCTCGAACGACACCGATTTCCAGGCACGCCGGGCAAATATCAAGTATCGTCCCGCTGACGGAGGGAAAACGCGCTTCGTGCATACATTGAACGGGTCGGGCCTGGGCATGCCGCGCACGTTAATCGCGGTACTCGAAAATTACCAGCAAGCGGACGGGTCAGTAAAAGTGCCTGATGCCCTGCTTCCCTGGATGGGAGGCGTGGATATCATCCGCGCCTAGATCTTCCAGGAGCACCAAGTGCAAATTGGGCCGTACACCATCGATATTTTCCTTTTGACAAAAGCAATCACCATCGTAATGATGGCTGTCGGGCTGCTGGTGATCCCGATCCTGCCAGGTTTGGTGATCATCTGGGTTGCAGCTCTGGGATATGGGATCGCGGCAGGTTTCGGTGTGCTCGGATGGAGCATGTTTGCATTGATTACAGTGCTGATGGTGGGCGGCTCTGTCCTCGATAATGTTTTAATGGGGGCGCAGGCACACAAGGAAGGAGCACCCTGGTGGGTGGTCCTAATCGCCATGGTATCAGCCATTCTTGGAAATTTCATCATCCCGATCCCGATCATTGGCGGAATCCTGGCAGCCCTGCTCGTGCTGTTCCTGATCGAATGGCTGCGCTTGAAGGATGCCCGGAAAGCCCTAAATTCCATGAGAGGCATGCTGGTGGGATGCGGCTGGGCTGTCGTTTTCCGGGTTATAATCGGTCTGGTCATGGTCGGACTCTGGCTCATCTGGGCTTGGGCGTAATCGTTTTCACTCAGAAAAGGAGAAACACATGTCACCCGTCGTATCAGATATTATTAGTTTACTTGGTCAACTCCTCCGTTTGCTGGGCATGGCTGTGCTGGGGCTGGGACTCGGTTGGATCGCTCTGGACCTGCTCAAGAAAATCGAACCATGGCAGCAGGTGGCTATCTTCCTTGGCCTGGCAGGCCTGGTCATCGGCCTGGCAGTATTTACCGGCGCAGGCGCGCTGGGCGCGTTCGCCATCGGCGTAGGCGCAGCCATCTTCATGTGGGGAATGCCGAAGAAAATTAAAACTGAAGAAGAAAAGAGTTAATCCATTCGCTGATATAAAAAAAAGACGCACCAGTTATGGTGCGTTTTTTTTTGATTCATATCCCCGGTTCACAAATCCACAGGTGCGCTCAACAGAGCAACCAATAATTTAACTGAATTTTCAACGTCGGAAGTGTCCACCATTTCGGAGGGGCTATGGACGTACCGAGTGGGGATCGAAAGACAGCCAGCCGGAACCCCGGCGCGTGCCACCTGGATGGCGCGTGCATCCGTGGTACCGCCTTCGAGGATCTCGCGCTGGTATGGGATCTTCGCTTTCTCAGCTGTGCGGACCATCCAATTGACAATACGCGGGTCGGAAAGCATGCCGCCATCCTTGACCTTGACTGCCGGCCCTTTTCCCAAGGCAACTTCCATGTGGGAACCCCTGGGAGTGTCTCCGGTGGCGGTCACGTCAAGTGACAGGCCTAAGTCGGGGTCCACTCCGAATGCAGAAGTGGTGGCTCCGCGCGTTCCCACTTCCTCCTGGGTGGTAAAGACGAAATATAGCTCGTGAGGGGAAGTTTTAAGAGTGCGCAGGGATTCGACCATGACTGCGCAGCCGATGCGATCGTCCATGGACTTGGCGACAAGTCGTTTGCCTAGGTCGACGAATGGGCGGTCGAAGGCGCAAACATCCCCAATCTTCACCGGACAGTCCTTTGGGCTGGTAGCACCTACGTCTATGAAGCACTGCTCAAGGGTGGGAGCTTTGGACATATCGGTGAGCCGGTCCGTGCCGATCACGCCACGAGTACCGTCCATGAAACGGACGCGGCTGCCAGTGAGCATGGTCATGCGTATCCCACCCAGGCCGGTAAAACGAATGAAGCCATTCGCGTCGACATGAGTGACCATCAGGCCGATCTCGTCCATGTGCCCAGCCAGCATGATCCTAATCCCGGTCTTTGACCGGGAGCCTTTCCGAGCGACAAGGTTGCCGAGAGCATCCACGCGAGTTTCGTTGACGAAGGGTTTGATCTCCTTGCGGATGACCTCGCAAATGGCGGTTTCATAGCCGGAGGGAGAGAAGGTTTCGGTTAATTTTTGGATTAGTTGTTTCATAGTGATCCTTGGGTAGCGATGATTTTTGCTGACAAAACGGCGACTGAGGCAGCCCTGGTTGGCTTAATTTCGATCAATTGCCAGGAGCGCAGGTGGGAGACGCCTTAGGGCGGCATCGATCAAGGCAAGCGTATTTTTCCAGTCGTCTAGCAGGGCGATAGAGACAGCGGTGTGACTGTAACGATGGGGTACCGACACTGAGACAGTGGGAACACCCGCACGGGCTTTGTGAATGGTCCCCGCGTCGGTGCCGCCTCCAGCCGGCTGGCGGACCTGACAAGGGATACCGACGGCATTGGCTGTATTAATTATGTGACGAACCAGGCGCGGGTCGTAGAAGGTATCGCTGTCAGCGATA
The DNA here is from genome assembly GCA_963830585.1 of uncultured Chloroflexia bacterium. GTDB lineage: Bacteria > Chloroflexota > Anaerolineae > Anaerolineales > Villigracilaceae > UBA877. Next base: position 763,639 of record CAWHNA010000001.1, read on the forward strand.
TAAACAGCCGGACCAAGACCAAGCCTGGTGTTGTAGGAAACATTCTCTTCAGCGTCCCATGCAGGCAGGTCATTGGCCGGAGTGGCATCCAAAACAAAGGCGAGTTGGGGATTGAAGGCATAAGCAGCCACTTTCGCACCACGCCCGCCTATCTCCTCCTGGACGGTGAAAGCTGCCAGAAGGTCAATATTGGGAGGGGCGTGCTTAACCAATTCAAGCAGACTGACCACGCCCAGGCGGTCATCGAGAGCCTTGGCAATCAACACGGATCCATTGCGCTGAAAGCGGGTGGCAAATACTGCCCGGTCGCCCGGCTTGATATTGCTCCCGCCTGGACCAAGGTCGATACGGAGAGCGTCCAGCGGAATTTTCTGTTTGCGTTCCTCTGCGGTGGTCAGGTGAATGGGGCGGGCACCAATCACCCCGGGAAGATGATCTTTTCCCACCAGCACCGCCTTGCCAGGCAACTGGCGGACATCTATGCCGCCAACCATTTCGAAACGAAATAGACCTTCGCCATCATCGGCAACCAGCATGAAGCCAACTTCGTCCATGTGGGCGGTGACCATTACTCTCAAACGCTTTCTGCCGGTGCCGGAACTGGTGACCAGGACGTTACCCAGAGCGTCCACGCGAACCTGCCCCCTATGGTCTTTTAGGTCCTGGAGGACGATCTTACGGACTTCCCCCTCATCTCCCGAGACTGCACTGGCATTGCATAGTTTTTCGAGAAGCTTTAGTTGAGCGGTTCCGATAATCGTCATACTAATCATCCCAAATAATTTTCTCAACAAAATCCAGTGACAGCCCGGCGATGAATTCAGCCACCAGACGCCCGGCGCGCTGGATATCTTTTACAGCGCCCATTTCCACCGGAGTATGCATGTAGCGCAACGGGATGCCCATCACAAGGGTGGGGACACCTGCCGCCACCACCTGGGTGCTATAACCGTCCGTCCCGGTGTGCCGGGGGGCATATTCAAGCGAGTAGGGGATTTCCAACCTATCAGCCAATTCCTTCATTGTGTTGTACAGGGCTGGGTGGATATTCGGTCCCATGCAGAGGGTGGGACCTTTCCCGAGCGGGTTGGTTTGCCAATCATTCGCCCCGGGACCCTTGGCAAAGGTCACATCCAGGACAATGGCCAGGTTGGGATTCAATTCATAGGTGGAACCGGTGGCGCCAATGGTACCAATTTCCTCCTGCGTGGTAGCCACAGCCCAAACGTCCCACAGGTGAGGGCGGTTCTGCAATTCTTCCAGGCAAACGGTGAGGGCAGCGACCGAGAAGCGGTTATCCAGGGTATGACCGGCAATCGTGTCACCGGTCAATTCAAGCGGAGGCTGCGCAAACGAGACCAGATCACCGACCTGAACGAGACTCTCCACTTTTGTCTTGGAAAGACCGATATCCAGGAACAGGTATTCCAACGGAACGGGATTCAGGCCAAACTCAGGGGGTAAGAGGCGGGCTGGAGGCATGACAACAACGCCCGGAATTGATTGGGGTTGTCCCGACCTGGTGGCGTGCAACGTGACCAGTGCTCCAGGTAAAACGCGTGGATCAATTCCGCCCACCTGAGTGAGGCGGAGGAACCCATCTGCTATGCCGGTAACCATCAGACCGATGGCATCCATGTGCGTGGCGACCATCATGGTTGGGCGGGGGCTGGGACCGGTTCCCCGCCGCAGCCCATGCAGGGAACCGAGCCTGCCACGACTGATCTCATCGACTAGCGGTTTCCATTTTTTAGAGATGATATCAGCAGCGGGATCTTCGTAGCCGGATAGACCGGGGGCAGTAAGTAATTCTTTTAAGAAAGGAGAGAGAGGATCCATAGGATTAGTAAGAACCTGATCGATCTAGGGGGTGGGGGTTTCGCTGGCCAGCGTTGGGATGAGGGTGTCGGTTGCGGTCGGAGAGGGAGTAATTGTAAATGTGGGCGTACTTGTCATTGAAGGCGTATACGTTGGTGTTTGACTTGGCGTGACGCTACCGGTAGGGGACGGAGTCCTGGTGAATGAGGGAGTGGGACTGGCAGTGGAAGTGGAAGCGGAAGTCGACGTGGATTTAAGGGTTGGCGTTTGTGAGGCAGTAGAGGTTGAGGTAAGTGTTGTGGTGGATGTAGGCGTGAAGGAATTCGGGTTGGGTGCCACGAGCCTGGCGACGATCCCCAAACAATACAAGGGAATGGTTGCCAGGATTGTGAGCACAAGAATACCCTGCAAGCGGCCGCGCTTGGATAATGAAGAAAACACTTCGGTATGATAACATCACTCAGAAGGTTGGGCAAGTGAACGCGCCAGGAGACCAGTATTGAAAAAAAAGAAGATCAATTGCTTGAAATTCTTCGCGTTGTGCAACTCTTTGCGGGTAAAATCAACACGTGATCCCACTGCGCCTGAAACTTTCCGGATTCCTCTCCTACCGCGACCCGGTTGAATTGGATTTCAGCGGCTTCACCCTGGCATGTATTTCAGGCCAGAACGGGGCGGGAAAAAGCTCGCTGCTGGATGCAATGACCTGGGCGCTGTTTGGTCAAGCCCGGAAGCATGATGAGTTTGTTGTCAATTTACAATCAAAAGCAGCAGAAGTGACTTTCACGTTCGAATACGAGAACAACCAGTACCGGGTGATCCGGTCACTGGCACGGGGGAAAACAACCATCCTGGAATTCCAAATTTTAGACGGGACCAATTGGCGCCCACTTACCGAGCACACCAACCGCGGGACCCAGGAGCGCATCGAGAATGTGCTGCGCCTGGATTACGATACCTTCATAAACGTTTCCTTTTTCCTGCAGGGCCGCGCCGATCAATTTGCACAGCAAGCGCCACCGCGGCGGAAAGAAATCCTCGGCAGTATTCTTGGCCTGGAAATTTGGGATGTTTATAAAGAACGGGCAGCCTTAAAACGCAAGGACGCCGAAAGTTTGCTCGATTCCATTGACGGTCGGGTGGCTGAGATCGAGGCAGAATTGGCTGAGGAAGAACCGCGCAAGAAACGGCTGGTTGAACTGGAAACCGACTTAAGTTTGCTGACAGCCAGCCGCAAGGTCCAGGAGGCGACGCTGGCTTCCATCAAGCAGGTGCATGCCAGCCTGGAGAAACAGCGTGACCAGGTCCAAAAAAAGGAACTGGCCCTTAACCAGTTACAGAATAACCTTAAAAGATTCCAGGAGCGACTTATTGGAAGAGAAGCTGAAAGAGACCCGCATGCAGAACTGGTGGGACGCGCTGGCGAGGTCGAAGCAGCTTACCAGGCCTGGCAAAAGGCTCGCAATGAGGTGGAGAAGTGGGGAGAAAGTGCCTCCCAATTTCATGAGCAGGAAAAGCAACGTATTCCATACATGACTGAAATCAATGCTGAAAAAGCCAAGCTGGAGCAGGAGCAAGGGACTTTGTTATTAGAAGAAGAAAAAGTCAGCCAGCAACTGGACCAGGCTTCAGAACTGGCAGCCGGGTTGGAAAGGGCAAATAAAGAACTTGGTGAAACCGAGATAAAACGGGAAGAGCAAAACCGGTTAGATAAAGAAATGCAGGCGGGGCGCGAACGACAGGCCGAGCTGCGCGCGAAAAACACAACCCTGAAAGCTGAGATGGAAGATCTCGACCTGCGAATTAAGAAATTATCTGCAGCCGAGGGTGCAACCTGCCCGTTATGCGGACAGGTACTTAGTGCTGAACACCGCCAGTCCACGCTGGAGCGACTGCAAGTGGAGGGCACTCAGAAGGGGGATACCTACCGGGCGAATAAGGTAGAAATGGAAAACCTGGCAAACCATCTTTCTGAATGGGGAGTGTTATTGGAAAATTATGAAAATACGGATGCAGACCGGCTGCGGGTTTCGAACAGTGTTGCCCAGTTAAGCGAACGGTTGGATGCGCTAAATAAGGAAACAAAAGAGTGGAAAAAAACCGGATCGAAACGCCTGGCACAGGTCAACAAGCTGATAGCAGGCGAAAAATATTCGGTCGAGGCGCGCAAGAAATTAGCAATTGTGGATAAAGAACTGGCAGCCCTCGGGTATGATGTGGCAACCCACGAAGAGGCGCGCCGGAAAGAAATCCAACTACGTCCAGCGGAAAACACTTTCCGGGACCTTGAGTCTGCCAGAGCGGCGCTAAAACCGCTCAATGATGAAATTGCAAATCTCCATCTCCAGATTAAAACCATGATGTCGGAAATATCTGAAAAGGAAGCTGAACACAGAATCGAGGCGGCAGCCCTGGCAGCACTGGAGGCCCAGGCGCCGGACCTGGAAAGCGCTGAATCAAGCCTGTTCGATGTGCAGGAACACGAGAATAAGCTCATCATGGAAGTGGGGGCAGCCCGTCAAAAGGTTGCTGTTTTAGACGACCAGCGCAAACGCAAGAAAAAATTTGAGGTTGACCGCAGCGAACTGGGATTACAGATCGGCAGGTATAAAGCACTGGAACGAGCTTTTGGCAAGGACGGAGTCCCAGCTTTACTCATCGAGCAAGCGCTTCCGGAAATCGAAATGAAGGCCAACGAAATACTGGGTCGGTTGAGCGACGACAGCATGCGGCTGCATTTTGAGACGCAGGCCAGGTACAAGGATGAGAAGCGCAAGGACCTGCGCGAGACGCTCGAGATCCAGGTGAGCGATGGGGCGGGGGAACGGGACTACGAATTATTTTCGGGCGGGGAGGCTTTTCGAGTTAACTTTGCGATCCGGCTTGCGCTATCTGAGGTATTGGCACAGCGCAAAGGGGCGCGACTACAGATGCTGGTGATCGACGAGGGCTTCGGGTCACAGGATGCCCAAGGACGCCAGAGGTTGATCCAGTCGATTAATGCCGTACAGAATGACTTTGCAAAAATCCTGGTCATCACCCATTTGGACGAATTAAAGGATGCCTTTCCCACCCGGATAGAAGTCGAAAAGACCGAGAACGGTTCCACGGTTACTGTTTTTTAATCCACTAAATATTCAACATCAATTAAAAATGGGGGATTTATGCTTCATGCATAAAAATTTGTTTTTGACCATATGCAGGGATTCAGGGGAACATTTCTTCCGGTTCATTTTTCTTTCTGCGAAGGTATAAATAAGATGCCCCCAAGATGAAAGCGGAAATAATGACGAAAGTAGCACAGGCATGATCCCCGCTTGAATACCCCCTAATCCCCGCACTGAGCAGCACCAACCAAGCACAGCAAAGGTATTCGTACGCGACTTTTAAACGGATTGTTAGCGGGACTTTCCGCCATTGCCTGCTCATTAATAAAATGAAACCTGGGGGAGTAACAGACAGCCAAATAACCACCCATACGAGGTACCAGGCCCAAACAAATTGTGAGGACAAGTAACTTCGTGGACTTTCAGCAATAGCAGTGGCAAGCAACGTCACCGATGAACCAATTGCAACATACACCCCTCGTTTCCAGAATTCAAGTTGTTTTTCCAATAGTTCCACGTCCATGCTCATTCCTCCTCGGGTTTAACCCCTGAGCTCCTTAAAACAGTCCGGATGCGCTTAGCTACAAGGGGGGTCTCAAACAGAAGAATATTACGTTGAATGAACTTTCCCAAAAGCTTCAAACCTTTTTCAGACAGACCATAATATTTCCTTGCAGGGCCTATGTCTGATTGCCGTAGATCACTGTTGACTATGCCCATTGCTTCAAAGCGAGTGAGAGCGCGATAAATGCTATTATTGTCAGCAGAAATGGTGCCCTGGCTGATTTTCTGAACCTCATCGTTAATCTCATATGCATACGCTACGCGTTCATGCAGCAAGAGCAGAAGCCAGAACGTCAACAGACCTTTCTTGTAAACCTCCTCCCAGTTCAGCAGCAAAAGATCGATTTCATCGAGCTTCTTATTAGACAAGGGCACCTCGCCAGATAATATACTTATTGTATAGTACTATACCACAAGTATAATAGCAGTAAGTCATCATTTTGTCAATCTCCAATGAAACGAGATCTGCGACTGAACCTAGGACCGACCCTGCACCCACAAGTGCCAAGGTACAAGACATCAATTGAGTGTGACATAAATCACAAACCATGCTTTATAATTAACGCAGATATTTAGAAAAAGCTTGAATCTTCATATAACCATGCCATCCAAAATTGCATTATCCATCGGGATTATGGCGCTTTTGGTTGCCCTCGGAATATTCGGGTGGGTGTCGAACGCACCATCCTACCTGGGGCACGAACCTGCCACGTGCAACAACTGCCACGTGATGGACGCCCAGTACGAGAGCTGGTTCCATGCGGCACATGAGAATTACACTGCCTGCACCGACTGCCACCTCCCACACCAAAACATCGCCAGTTATTATCTTTATAAGGGATATTCCGGAATGCGGGACGTGGTCTCGTTCACATTAAAGATCTACCCGGCAGCCATCCGTGCCACGCAGCAAACGGACAATATTATCCAGGCCAACTGCATCCGCTGCCACCTGGATACAGTTGAAAATATCCTCGCCGATCCACAACCATTCGACCGAAACTGCTGGGACTGCCATCGCTCGGTGGCACACGGCGAACGCGGGTTGACTCTATCCCCTTACCAGGACTCGGAGGTCTATAACAAATGAAACGACTAAATGCCAATTTTATTCTTGTTGGAATCATCGTTCTACTATCTGCTGTCCTGGTGGGTGTGTTGATATTCATGAAGAACCAACCGGCGCAGGAGCGGACATTGGTCCAGCCGATCACCACCATTCAACCATTGGAAGCAAATTCCTCCCTTTGGGGCGAGAACTATCCCAATGAATACTCCTCCCTTTTATTGACGGCAAATAATAAAACAGCCACCACCTACGGCGGGTCTGCTCAAAAATCATACCTGCTGGAAGACCCACGCCTGGTATTGCTATTCATGGGTTACCCGTTCAGCGTTGACTATAACCAGCCACGCGGTCATGAGAATACCCTGATCGATATACGTGCAACGAAGCGGGTGACTGCGACCACCCATGCCACCTGCTATTCCTGCAAATCCTCGGACAACCCGGGGTTGTGGGCGCAGATGGGCATGGAAGCCTATGATGCGAAACTATTTTCGGAAATAACTTCCAGTATCAACAACCCCATCGGCTGCGCCAACTGCCATGAAGCCGGAACCATGCGCCTGGTGATCACCAACCCAGCGGTGGAGGCGGCTTATAAATCAGAAGGGCTTGACTGGCGAACCTTTACCCGCCAACAGATGCGGTCAGCCGTCTGTGCAAACTGCCACGTCACTTATTATTTCACGGGGGCAAATAAAGTCCTGACCGTGCCGTGGAACAACGGCACCCACGTGGAAGATATCATCCAGTCCGAAGACAGCGTCAATTTCGCCGATTGGACCTACCCGGAGACGGGCACACCGATTATGAAGGCGCGCCACCCGGACTATGAATTGTTCACTGCCGACAGCACCCATTACCGGGCAGGAGTGGCATGCGCTGACTGCCACATGCCATACCTGCGGGAGGGTGCGATGAAATATTCCAGCCACGATATCATGAGTCCGCTGCTGGACCCACAGCAGGCGTGCGGGCAATGCCACACAAATGTGGACGTCGTCCTGGCGCGTGTGGGCGTACTCCAGGATACTGTCCATTCGGCAAAGATCAGCACCGAGGATGCGTTGATCGACGCGATCGCCGCCATCAAAGGAGCTGTCGCAAATCCAGCCTCTGATCCGGCCCTGCTTGACGAGGCGCGGTCTCTCCACCGGCATGCCCAGTATATGTGGGACTTTATCTCTTCAGGAAACAGCATGGGCTTCCATAATCCTGACGAAGCCTTGCGCATCCTGAGGAATGCGACTGACCTGGCGCGGCAGGCGCAGATGAAAGCATCCCAGGCTGCAGGTGACCCATCCCTGCTGACCGCCGGCGTTTATTACAGCCTCAACCCGGTACCAACACCGGTGCCTTAGGATAAGATAAGGAAAGAGGCGACCTGATTTGGTCGCCTCTTTTTTGTTTAATGCGGGGGGATAGTCATTTATTCAATACAGCGGCCAAGGGACCAGGAGCCAGGACCTGGGCTGTGCTGCCGGAGGCCTGCGCCTTTTCCACGTCGCGCGCCCAAAGGTATAAACAGGTGTGGTAGGCGGTGGAGGTGTAGGAAGTTACCACTGTGGCAACCATAATGAAGACAGTCGCGATTAATACACCCAGGCTGATGCCGGAAACCAGGCCGAATGTTGAGGTGTTGGTGACTGAAATAATGCCAAAGCCAACCCCGAAGCCCAGCCCGATACCCAGAGCGCCCAGCAGGAAGCCGATCAACCCATTGACCGTTTTCACGCCGACTGTGCTGATGCCCACGAGCAGGAGATTGTTCTTGATGATGTTCCCGGCGCGTTTTAGGGCGTCTTTCAGATTAATATCCTCTATCACCATGGCTGGAAGAATGAGGAAGGCAGCCTCAGTCCAGACGGTATCGATCAACCCGGAAAGAAAGTTGCGACCCATCGACCTGCCTTTACCCCTGACCTGGTTCCTGACCAGGCTGACAGCAGTGGAAGCGGCTGCCAGGCTGAGGATATTCAACCACTCGCGTTTAACGATGGCCCAGGCTTTCGACATAACACCGTCACCCTCAGCCAGGTAGCCATAGACGAGATAGATGGTCATGGCTGAAAAGATATACCCAACCGAGTATTGGATGAAAATCATCAGGGCACCCAGGATGAACAGGATGACCCGCCCGAACAAGCTGTTGTCTCCTCCGCTTATGAAACCTGCCCCAATCATCAAAGGAATAAAGACAATCGAAACGATAAACCCGGCGAACAGGGCCATAATGGAGGGCTTGATGAGATCTTTATCTTTGAAGGCCATTGACCAGGCTTCTTTTAAGAAAGACCAACCACGGCTGAAACTTTGCATGATACACCTCCCGACTACCGTTTAAGCAATTGTCTGACATTATACTTTATACGCCAGCATTACTCCATCGCGTACCGGAATAAGCGTGGTAACCCATTCAGAGTTGTTGGTGAGCAACCCGGTCAACTCGCGGATACCCTCCGTTTCCTGAGAGTGATCCTTACCGTCAAAGATACGCCCATGCCAGAGCATATTATCCACGATGAGCACGCCTCCCGGACGAAGTTTTTCAGCGATGACGGGCAGCGAATTGGGATAGTCCTGTTTGTCGATATCGTTGAAGATCAAGTCGAAGAGACCAGAGGCCTCGCGCAAAGTTTGAACTGCCTCGCCCACATGGTAGTGGATGATGTCGCCATATCCCAACGCAGACAGGTGGGCTCGTGCCTGGCGTGAAAGGTTTTCATCCCAAACCACGTGAAAAACCTCTCCGCCACCATTCTCGGTGACAGCCCGTGCAAACCAGGAAGTTGAGTAACCGAAACCTGAGCCAAGCTCAAATATCCGCCTTGCAGATATCATGCGTGCCACCTGGTAACACAGATACCCGGAGGTCGGACCGATGATAGGAAAATTCGTCCATTCCGCCTCGGTTTCCATGGTCTGCATTTCCGGGGGGCGGGGCGGCACCAGACTGTCGATGTAATCCATGAGGTTTTGAGGGATTAACGGCTTATCCATAGGATGGTCTCCAAAATTATTCATACCGATCAAAGCAGGGAAGAGGGGTCCACTTCCACCCGCCAATCCCCAAGGTTCTTTCCGCGCAGGAGACCTGCGGGGTTGGGACCGCGCAGAACGAGCTGCCAGCGATAGAGACCATTCAAGCGGGAAAAGAAGCAGGGAACAGGCCCTATGATCGTCGTCTCGCGGCGGTCCTGGCTGTCAATCCACCCGGCCAGTTTTGCAGCCATAACCCGGGCTTGAGATTCCGCTGCAGCAGCCTGGACATGGCGGATTTCCAATCGCACCAACCGGCTGAACGGGGGGTAACCCAACTGCCTGCGACCATCCAGCTCATGGGCATAGAAAGCGGTGTAATCGTGACCCGCAGCAGCCTGGATGACGTAATGCTCAGGCTGGAAAGTTTGCAGTACCACCCGGCCGCCCAGGGAAGACCGCCCGGCACGTCCTGAAACCTGGGTCAATATATCGAAGGTGCGTTCTGCAGCGAACGGATCGGGGAGGTTCAGACCCACCTCGGCGAGTACGATCCCCACCAGGGTAACCAGGGGAAGATCCAGACCCTTGGCGAGCATTTGCGTACCGACCAGGACGTCCGCCCGGTGAGCGCTGAAATGGCCCAGGATGATCTCGTGGGCATCCTTATGTCGGGTGGTCTCCCAGTCCCAACGCAGCGTGCGTGCAGATGGGAAAAGCCTGGCAACCTCTGCCTCCACTTTTTCACTCCCCAGGCCATATTGGCGGATCTGGTCGCTTCCGCAAACCGGGCACTTCCCGGGCATCTGGCGGGAATAGCCGCAGTGGTGGCAATGCAGATCGGAGCCTGGGCGTCCATCTTCGGATGGCAAACCATTAACATGGTACGTGAGAGGGGTGTCGCAGCGCGGGCAGCGGACAGCCGTTCCACAATCCCGGCAAAAGACGTAAGTGGCTGTGCCACGCCGGTTCAAGAAAAGGATCGCCTGCTGGTCATTCTTAATGACCTTGTCCAGGGCATCGATCAGTGCCTGGCTGAAAATGCCGCGGCTGCCTGACTTGAGTTCTGCGCGCATATCCACAACCTGGACGGGAGGCATCACTGGATTTACGATCCGTTTGGGTAAATCCAGCAGGATGCTTTCCCCTTCCCTAGGAACTTTGCTTGAGGAAGATTGGAAACGTTGGACAATGGAGGGGGTGGCTGATCCAAGGATGCACACCGCAGCGCATATGCGGGCATATTCCTGGGCAGCAGTAACAGCATTGTAAAATGGAGGATCGGACTGTGAATAGGAACCATCGTGGCATTCGTCCACGGCAATTAAACCGACTTGAGGCAGGGGAGTAAAGAGCGCCGAGCGAGGCCCAATGATGACCTTCAACTGACCCAACCGGGCGCGCCGCCAAGTGTCATACCGCTCCCCCTCGGACAACCTGGAATGCACCAATCCAACCTGCCCAGGAAAACGCCGTAGAAATCGACGGACAGTTTGAGGGGTAATCGCAATCTCGGGGACAAGGATGATAGCTTGTTTTCCACTGCGAATGCATTCCTCGGCGGCGCGGATATACAGCTCTGTCTTGCCTGAACCAGTGACACCGTGAAGGAGGAAAGAGTAGGTATCACAATTCGGGGAATGAAGAGCCTGAAGGATTTTTTCCCAGGCTGCAGACTGCAGGGAGGTCAGTTCCGGCGGGGCTCCGTTCTCTCCCGCCTGGTTTTCCACCTTCTCCAAGGGATCACGCCAGATCTCAGTCTCCCTTAGAACGATCAATTCGCGCTCCGCCAATTCCTGCAGGTCCGCCAAATTGCAGCCTGATTCCGCGTAAACCCAGGCGACATTCACGTCTGCCGGTTCCCGGATCAGACAGCGCAAGGCAGATTGCCGGCGTATGAGGGTTGCGGGGGTCTTGCCAAGCTCTGTCATGGAAGCTTCTGCAGTTTCAGGGGGCACGGAAAGCTGCGCCGTACGAACAAACTTTGGTCGCGCAGAGGGCGGAGGCAGGAAGGATTGCCTGGTCAACAAACCGTTTTTTACAAGGATTTGTGCGGTCCTGCGCCATTCCACGTTTTTAAAATGTCTGTCAATCTGGCGCCCGCGCAAAGGACCGCGCTGGGTGAGCAGTTTTACCAGGCGTAATTCAGTCCCCGGTATTTTTGACCTGGTAGTCACCCCTGAGTCTGGTCCGCGGGACCCAGGATCCCTGAGGGCGAAAATCGAGTCTGCCTGTTGACTTAGCCCGACAGGCAGCATTAACCCAATGCAGGCTGCCAGCGGGGAAAGAGTCTCCCAAGACAGCCATTTGGCAAGGGCTCCCTGGGGAGCGGTGAGAACTGGCAGGGGGTCGAGCAGCTCTATGACCGATTTTGTCTCTGCAACCGCAGGCTGACCGACAAGTTCCAACACAACCCCCTGCACTACCTGCCTTCCAAACGGGGCGGTGACCAGGCAGCCAGGCTTGAGCTCCGCTTCCAGTTGTTCTGGAACCGAATAATCAAACAGACCGGAAATAGAAGGAAAATTGATAGCCAACCGAGCGTACATGATGTTGTTTTCCGATCTTTTCATTGACCCGTGGGCTGCTTTGGGAAAAGTTCCCCAGCCGGTATCACGATGGTTTTTGTTTTAATATCACTGCAGCGCCATATCCAACCACGGATGAATAATCCCCGGTGACATCGCCAGAGGTGGCATGGCGCAGCACCCTGACCGTGTCCGCACCCAGACCCCTGGCGGCCCACAGGACGGCTGTCAGCGCGCCCAAACCGCAGGCAAAGCCAGCTTTCTCTTCTTCTGCCGAAAATACTTCTTCTGGTGAAAATGATTCCACCCTGCGCAACATTTCAGTGTCGAAGGCTACTGCTTGTTTTTGAGCATAGAAATGAGAAAGGTCAGTACTGGCAACCAGGAGGGCCTTCCTGCCGCGCAATGTTTCTGCAAGAGCTTCACCGAGTTGCTGGGATACCAGGGCTGATTGGGAGCGCACCATGACCGGCAGCAGCTTAAACTCGCTGGCAAGGGCCCGCTGTAAAAAGGGAAGTTCGATTTCCAGGGAATGTTCCTGGTCATATGCCACCGGAACCAGCGCGTCGCCCAAAGTTTTTCGAAGATGTGAATCCAGATCGGTGATCGAGTCCTTATCCACTTGCACATTACCAAGCGGGGTGGCATAGGCCTCATGGGCAGTGGTCAGCAACGAATCGTAGTAAGGTTGATGCATGGGTGAGAGGACAGCAACAAGGTCGAATTTCTGATTTCGAACAGTTGCAAACGCATACCCCGCCACAGGACCTGAATACTTATGCCCGGCATGCGGGGAAATAACTGCGATCACCTCGCCGGTCAGTGCTGGAATCTCAGCATTGTCCAGGTAGCCATCCACAACCTTGGAAAGTGCCTTGGGATTTCCTTCATACCACATCCCGGCGATTGGTGATGGCCGAACAGGGGAAATAGTGGTCATGATCACCTCGATTTCGATTTACCGCAGGACGAGGGTTCACAATAAAATTCAGAAATTATTATCGTTTATGATAATTATACTCACCGCTTATATTTCGATGTGCCAGATAGAGTCGACAGCGATGAGTATGCAGGATCAGAAGACAAGGAGGATAAACGCCCAAATAAATCCAATGCCTATTACCCCGATGGCGAATGCTGAAAAAAGCAGGCGGATATTGGGTTGAGACATTTGAGCAACACCCAGCAGAAAAAAGGCAATAGCCAATACAGTCAGGTCGGCTACATACGAGTCAGATTTATTGCTCCAGCGGTGGTAGGCATCCGAGGCTTGATTCTGCTTTTGGACCAGCGCAATACTATTGGCATTCAAATCAGAAAGATAAGCCGAAACATTTGGCGAAGCCTGATCAGACGCCGGGGCATAGGCTGGATCTGTCAATAATACTGAGAGAGTCTTCTCCTGGTCTGCCTGGGCCTGGTAGATCAATGACTCGAAAGTAAGCCGCTCGTATCCCTGCTGGTCATTGGCTGACTGTCTTTGCAGAGCACTGTAACCAGCCACCAAGGATTGCTGGGTGTCAGCCAACCATTTGGAATACGTATTAAGGTCAAATTCGGACTGCGCGCCCGTTTGAACCAGGCTGCCGGTAACTTGTATCGCATAATACTGCGAGTCGCGGTTGGCCTGGTTCGACCGGATGGTGGCATCCACCTGTAATGCAGAGATGGTGGCAACCAAAACCATGTTTAGGAGGGTCAGCAGAAGTACCAGAGTCTTGCCACGTTCTGGATCGGAGTTGGCGGAGGGCTTCATAAGACACCTCCGCGAAGAAAGAAGAAGATCACCTCCACTCCCAGGCTCCAGACGAGTCCAATTCCATAAACGATGACCCCCAGGACGAGTATGAGCACCCTGGGCCGTAAGTGTGACAATTGGGACAACCCCAACCAGAACAGGCTGACTGCGATCATTATGGTCCCCACCACAAGCCAGCGCTGTTCAGCATAATAATTATCTGCTTGAGAAAAGGAGGTTTGTGGGTTAAGACTGCTCAGGTCGGGGGACTGCTTTTCCAGGTCATTAAACCGCTGCTGGACGTTTAATAAGCCTCCCGTAGTGAAATAAGATGGATCGGTACCGAGAGGGGTGGCTAACGATTTCATGCCGGGAAGAAGATAGGAACGTAATTGGGCGGCCTGCTCCTGTGCGGCAGGATCAGTACTGTTCTCCCGGACTTGCAAACCATTGAGGGTCACCAGGTAGTCGCGGGCATACCCTGCTTCCTGATAAGCCTGGCGCCAGTCTTCATTAGCGACAGCCTGCTTTTTGACCGCGTCGAGCATCCCCTGATAAATCAAGTCACCTGCTTTGGATCCCAATGCATTTGCTCTCCAGGCGGTTAATGCCGTAGTCAATGAGACGATTGCTGTCAAAATGGCAATCCAAATCGCGAGACGATCGTCCTTACCCTGTGGATTCTCCATAGAATATTGCTCCTTTCCTTCGGCACCTAATTATCTCTGGTTGTTGGGGAGAATACAAGGGAAAACCGCCGGGTGATTTGAACCGGCGGTGAAGTCATTAGTTACGTTTTGTACCCACTTTACGGCGGAATGCCTGGTCATTCGTCAACCGGACAAAGAGAGCCGCCAGGATCAGGATGACTGCCAGGCCCAGCCAGACATATATCCAGATATCAACCGGCTGGGATGACTTGGTGGCTGGAGGTGCAGCCGGGGGCTGTGCAAGCCGAGACTCCCCGGAGGGGGTGGGTTCGGTAACTGTCAAGGCATATGGGCTGGGGGTTGGCAAAACCGTGGAGTTATCCGTCGCAGGTGGTTGTGTAGCAGAAGGACCACCACCCAAACCGTAGCCTTCGCTGGTCATAGGTGCCGCGGATAACATGGGGGCACTTGCCCCAAATGAGATTTGACTGAGAAGGTTCGTTCCCAGGGTGAACACGAATAGGACCATTGCCACAGCAGATGCCCATCCCAGGGCGGGAACAAGACGAGGAACTGGCGGCCTGATCCCGACCATTTTTGGGGTGAGCGTAAAGTTGCGCGGACTGCGCCGCCCGGGGGTACGCTTGAGAATTGTGCGAGCCTGGCGCAGATCTGTGAGCGTAGCGGCAAGGGCGGAGTCCGACTGCAGGCGGGATTCCAGGCGCGTTTTCTCCACCTGAGAAAGTTGCCCGTCCAGGTAAGCCGACAGTTGCTCCACGTCATGGAAAGAAGGTGTATTCATAATGTTCGCTCTTCTTCCAGACGAAAGGCTGCGGGTAAAAGTTCCCCAAAGGATTGCAAACACTCCCGCAAGCGGAGTCGGGCGCGCGCCAGGCGGGACTTTATCGTACCGAGAGGTTTCTTTAATACCGATGAGACTTCAGAATAGTCGAGACCCTGGATGTCAGCCAGGACAACCACCGCTCGAAAGTCGGTTGGAAGGTTCTCCAGGCAATGCTGGATGGCATGTTCAATTTCCGCTTTATCCAGCAATTCCTCAGGGGATCCATCCGGATCGGCAAGCCAGCGAGGGGTTTCCATTTCATCGCCGTCTTCGGTTTCGGGTTCGAGCGGAGTGGACGGGTGGCGCTGTTTACGGCGCAGTTCGTCATAGCAGGCATTTGTAACCGTCCGCAGCAACCAAGCCCGGAAAGAACCACCACGATAGGAATTGAGGGCGCGAAATGCGTGGATGAAGGCTTCCTGCGAAGCATCTGCAGCCAAGTCTTCATCTCCCAAGATGCGCAGGGCTGTGTTGTAGACGATGTCCTGATAGGCGAGCACGAGGGTATTGAAGGCATCCAGGTTGCCGTGCTGGGCATTTCGGATGAGGGCGGGTTCGTCCATTGCCGTAATTTTACCCTACAAAGAGTAATATTTATTTCGACTGAACCCGACCTTTGTCAGCAGTGCGGGTTGAAAAAGGACTAAAAATTGTCCCGGGACCAGTCGCCGGGACAATTTTTAGTCAGAAAGTATTATTCCTCCAATTCGCGCAAATGCGGGAATAACAGCACCTCGCGAATGGAATGATTATCGGTCAGCAACATTGCCAGCCGGTCCACTCCCATGCCGAAGCCTCCGCAGGGCGGCATGCCGTAGCGCATGGCGCGCAGATAATCCTCATCCATGGGATGTCGTTCTTCATCATTCGCAGCATAATCCCGTCCCATTTCAATAAAGCGCTGCTCCTGGTCGAGCGGGTCGTTGAGTTCGGTAAACGCATTACAAAGCTCGAACCCCGCCACATATCCCTCAAACCTTTCCACGGTGAGGGGATCCCCGGGTATGGATTTTGCCAGTGGGGAAATATCACGTGGATAGTCATAAACGAAGGTGGGCTGTACCAGGGTTGGTTCCAGGTACTCGCTCAACAAGAAATCGATCAGCTTGCCGCGAGTTGCTTTTGGGTTGGGTGTTTTACCCTTGGCGGCAATGGCAGCGAACAGGGATTCGGCGGTTGGGTGCTTGGCAATATCGATCCCACTGGTTTCCAGGATGCCATCAGCCATTGCGAGTCTCTTCCAGGGTGGGGTGAAATTCAATGTAGTCCCTTGATAGGTGATTTCCATTCCACCGGTTACTTTTTGACAGGCATAAGCAACCATCTGTTCGGTCAGTACCATTACCTGCAAGTAATCGGCATATGCCCAGTAAAATTCCAACTGGGTGAACTCCGGGTTATGCTTAAACGAAACGCCCTCGTTGCGGAAATCCCGTCCAAGTTCATACACGCGTTCCAGGTTGCCGACCAACAATCGCTTCAGATAAAGCTCAAATGAAATGCGCAGAAATAAATCCTGTTTCAACTGGTTGTGATGAGTGGTAAAAGGTTTTGCTGCAGCACCGCCGTAAATAGGCTGCAGGATGGGAGTTTCCACTTCGAGGAAGCCATTGTAATCAAGGAACTCGCGCAAGGCACGAATCATGCCAGCCCGCTTGCGAAAGGTATCACGTACCCCTGGGTTAACCGCCAGGTCAGCGTAGCGCTGGCGGGCACGCAGTTCAGGGTCTTCCAGGGCGGCATGCCTGACAGTTTCACCGCTTTCCGTGACTTCGTCCTTGGCTGCCGGGAGCGGACTGATCGCCTTGGCGAGCAGCTTGAAATCGTGAACGTGGAGAGTTGGCTCGCCGGTCTTTGTGCGGAACATCACACCTGACGCCTGGATAAAATCGCCAAGGTCGAGCATCTTGTTGAACCAATCCACACGCTCCTGGCCAAGTTCATTCATGCGCAGGAACAACTGGATGCGACCGTCACCGTCCTCGATATGGGCGAAAGTCAACTTCCCCATGGCACGCGAAGCCCGGATCCGCCCGGCGAGGGTGACCTGAACTTCAGCCGGCGGCTGGCCGACGGGATGGATCGTCTCGGCCTCTTCGAAGGCGACCACCGCCTGGGCGGAGGTATGGGTCCGCTTTGCGCGGGTTGGGTACGGCTCCACACCCTCCTTGCGGAGCGTTTCGATTTTCTCAAGGCGGATTTTTTCAAGGGAAGTATATTCGGTCATGGTAAAACCTTTCAAACGGTATTTTTAATAAAAACCCCGCGCACCAAAAAGCATGCGCGGGGTCTGATTGGCGTGCCCCAAGCTTATTCGACCTTGACGATTTTAACTTTGAATGTACCGCCGGGCGCTTCCACGTTCACTTCATCCCCGGCGCGATGATTCAAAATGGCTTTACCGATCGGCAATTCGTTCGAGATTTTCCCTTCGCGCGGGTTGGCTTCCGCGGCGCCCACGATGGAATATTTCTCTGAACTGCTACCATCTTCTTTAATGGTAACGAGAGAACCCACCTGTACCAGGTCACCCTTTTCTTTTTTGACTTTTTCGTCAATCACCCGAGCCGAGGCGAGGATCATTTCCAATTCCTGGATGCGACCTTCAACAAAAGCCTGCTCATTTTTGGCGGCTTCATACTCGGCATTCTCGATCAACTCACCACCTTCCATGGCCTCATGGAGACGGTTGGCAACCTCCAACCGCTTGGTTGTGCGCAGATATTCAAGTTCGTCGGCTAGTTTTTGATAGCCCACTTTGGTCAAGAATGTCGTTGGCATCTTAGTTGTCCCGGGAAAATACAAGCATCTCTGAAACAGAGATGCAGCTCGCGTAGGATTCCCTACCCGCCAATATTATACTAGATTTTAATTGAAAAGCAAGCATTATTCCAGGAATAGATCCTACGGTCGGCAAACCGGATGTTTTTAGGGGTTAATTCCGTAAAACACTTGTTATATGACATCTTGTTCGTGAAAATTAGAATTTAAGATCGGCGCCATAATCGGAAACCGGGCTGAGATTCCCAATACAGGTGGATTGCCCTGCGCATCCGTACAGAGTTTCCGAAAAGCATCAGGATTTGGGTTGCATAAGCGGCAATACCTTTTTGCCAGGCTTCCAGCCCCGATTCAGAAACAGGGTAATGGGTAGCGCGCAGTCCCCTGGCAGCCGGAGCCAGCATTTCCGGATGATTAAATAAATACGGAATGTCAGCGTAATAGTATAAAGGACGGCCCAGCCGTTCAGCCGCGAGGCGGGTCAGTACGTGGTCCAGATGACCGCCGATCGCCAGGGGGCTGACAACCTTATCCCCGGGCTGCAGTTCTGAAGACAGAACGGCGGAGATATCTGCATCCAGATGATTTTCGATTGGATTTATGGGAACAAATACATCGTCGGGATATAGAATTTTCCCAGTAGGGGAACGGCGGTAAATGCAATCGGGGATACTGAAGTCGACAGTCTCAGCCCCGACCTGCCGGGCAGCTGCCTGGTTTTCAAGCCGGCGGGCAGCTACCACATCCCTGGCGGATTTTATTCCCCATTGGGTGTGACATGCCGCGGCTTGTGCAGAGAGGCGCCCAGGGGGTGCATCACCGGCACAGATCGTCCAGATTTCCACCGGTATGCCTTTTTGGGTCTGTTCCCAGATCAAGCCGCCGCAAGAAAGAACTGCATCGTCAAAATGTGGTGAAATAAAAATCCAGCGCATAAATTTAACCGACCCTTTTTCAATTTAATATTCCCTGGGGAAATGGTCTCCCTCCAGGAAATTTACTTCCGCGCCTACTCCTCTTCAATAATTTCTTTTGCCATTTTCCGGAGAGCACCAGCCTCGTTTTCCTCGATATGACCGGCGTCCCAATACTGGTCGAGGAGTTCGATCGGTCCAAGACTGCTCACCGCCTGGTTGGCAGGCAGGCGGATACGGGCTTCAATTTGAGGGCGTTTGACCAGGTGGAATTCAAAAGCGCCCTTGGCATGACGGCGCAATGCTGGTTCATCAATTAATGTGATCCCATTCGCGGAGGTAATCCACAGTCAGGCGGATGATAGCGCCATCCAATTTTTCGACCGGCGGCAACGCAGCCATGAGAATGCTTGTCACGTTTTCGGGAGACTCGAGGGTGATGTGCCGGTCAATGAACGGACGGACATGCTCAAGCTTGCGCCAATCCACACTGGTCTTCCCGCGGGAGATATCGGCAACGACAAAAAACTTGTCATCGTCAACCTCTCCAAAGTCCACGCGTTCAATGGAGCCGGGATAAATGACCGGGGGATGGGCATTTTCGTTGAGGTCCTGCGGTTTGTGGATATGACCGAGTGCAACGTAATCCAGCCGGGAATCGCGGACCAGCGAGCCAGGCAGAAGCATATCTGCGCCCAGCATGATGGTTCGCTCCGAGCCTAATTTTGCTCCCTGGACAGAGGCATGGGCAGTGAGGATGATGGGTAGTTCAGGATCAGCTTTTTCCAGCCACCGGTCAACCAGATCAGCGAGGTGTCCTTCGATGTTCGTGGAACCTTCGCCTGCGGTTGCATCCGTGGCAGCCATAATCCCGGAGCGGGAGATCCATGGGATGGCGATCACCTGGGCAGGCAGACCCAAGTCACCGGCCGAAAGAAATTGAGGCTTATCGAGCACGGTCACGCAGGGAATATCCAGCGTCTCGAACTCCTGGACTGACGTGGCACGACCCAGTGCCGGAGAAAGGTCGTGATTGCCCACCAGCAGCAGGGTCCGGATGCCCGCCTTCGAAAGACGGATGATGCGTTTCCCCCATTCGCGCTGGAATGTTGGAGCCGGAGAGCGATCCCGGTAGGCATCCCCGGCAAAAATGACCAGGTCCACCCGTTCAGTGACCGCCGCATCAATAATCGTGTCAAGGGACTTTAGGAAATCAAGAACGCGCATTGGCAGACCCGTCTCAGGGTCGTGGCGGCCATAATTGGCCATGTCAATGTGCGCGTCGGCAAAATGCAAAAGTTTCATGAATTCATTACGGGGATATACCCCACTGGGCCAGATACATCCAGAGCCGGGCTGGAACCCTGGATGGTAATGGACCGCTTTACGCATGTCCGCGTAGGCAGCATCGTATAGCCCAATATTGGCCTCGGCCAGACCGCGCCAGTAAAGGGTCTCTTCCAGAATACGATGATTGTACAGGGTGGTCTCGGTACTTATCTGCGAGGTTGATGACGTCCTGGTAACGGCTGGTATAAAAATAGGCTTTGTAGGGACCGGTCTGATAAAACATTATGCGGTAAGGACGATCTTTTTCCGGAAGGCGCTCCATAAAGGTTGAAAGCCTGGTCGTACGCCAGGGCGCTTTGACCATAATCTGTCTGCAAGCCGTAATTGGTGCCTTTGTTGAACCAGGCAAAGAACTGATCAATTCCGGTGAGGGATGAAGCCTCCTGTTCGGAAGTATTCAGTGCGTTTTGGATTGCCCAGGATTCATTTGCCCAATTTCCGAGTACTTGATATAGTTCAGCTTCACGTTCGGGCGGGTAAACAACGATAAAAACGTAATTGAAGGCACGCCAATCGTTAATGATATTCCTCGTAACCAGCCCTGACATTTTTCCCCTGTTTTTCGTAGGAAATATTTTCATTTGGAGTGTAGGAATCCTGGTAAATTAATTCACCGGTGGAATCATCATACCCGGTCGTGAAGGCATAGTGACCGGCCCATTGCATAGTATTTTCGGGGGGGAGGGTCTGGTAGATGCCCTTCTCGGCAATTACCGGGAACCCGGCTGCAATCAAGCTCTTTAGAAGATCCACCGTACCGCCATAACGTAAAAGTGCCCGCATGCTGGTGTTGTTGTTAACATAATCCACCATTTCATATGGCATGACGTTCACATCCGTCTGCGAGCGGTCAATGAAGTTTAATGATGGGATCGTTCAACCCGGGTTTAATTGCGCCGCCGATCTGATCTCGCAAAGCTGTGATTACCAGGTTCACCCTTCCAACCCACGTAGGTCAGCGCCATGGCCAGGTTGGCAGGACCGCAATAATTCCAACGGTGCATCTGGTCAATAAAAGTGACGCCGTCCAAAATTATGCGTTTGCGGGACAGGAGTGGAGGTGATGGTTGGTATGGATTCAGTTGTTGATATTGCGGTGGCGTGTTGGTGTGGAGGACGGGAGCGGGGAAATAGTTGCCTGGGCCTGCTGGGTGGGGACAAAGACAACCTGTCCCGGGGGATTAAAGAAATAGTAGATGTCCGTCTGCAGGTTTTCCACCCTCCAGGCCAGGGCGGAATGGATCCTTGGGATGAAAGTCAGCCCCCCAGCAACCGCAATTAATACCAACATGCCTATGATGGTTTTTGCAGTTCTTGTGGTTCGTTTACGCATGGGGCGGATTATACTTCTTTACACGGAATCGAATTATGAGAGAAAAATAACAGCCCGGGCGGCCATTTGGCCGCCCGGGTAAAATTTATGTCAGGCGTCACGGACTTCCCCGTCGATCACATCGCCATCATTCGAGGGCGGAGGCGTTTGGGGGCCTCCATGCTTGCGGTCCCCCTTCAGGAGGGGTTTGACCAGGCTGTTGGGCGTACATCTGCTGGCTGAGCGCATAGAACATGTTTTGGAGTTCATCGGTGGCTTTCTTGATGCGCCCAATGTCGTCAGCTCTGGGAAGCCGTTTTAAGATCGGTGATCTTGCCTTCGATCTTGCCGCGTTCTTCAGAATTCACCTTTTCGCCCAGGTCACGCAGGGCTTTTTCGGTCTGGTAGACCAGGTTGTCGGCGGTATTACGGGCGTCGATGACTTCTCGCCGTTTTTTATCGTCAGCTTCGTAACGCTTCGCTTCTTCAACTTTGCGGGCTATCTCATCCTTGTTCAGGTTGGTGGAAGCGGTCACGGTTATTTTTTGCTCTTTGCCGGTGGCTTTATCCCGGGCAGTCACGTTTAGGATACCGTTGGCATCAATGTCGAAGGTCACTTCAACCTGCGGGATGCCACGCGGTGCCGGAGGAATCCCATCCAGGCGGAAGCGGCCCAAGGACATATTATCGCTTGCCATGGGACGTTCTCCCTGCAGGATATGGATGTCCACGGCGGTCTGGCTGTCAGCTGCGGTGGAATAGGTCTCAGTCTTTCGGACCGGAATGGTGGTATTGCGCTCGATCATTTTGGTCATGACACTGCCCATGGTTTCAACGCCCAGCGAAAGCGGGGTTACGTCGAGCAGGAGAATATCCTTGACTTCGCCGCCCAGTACGCCAGCCTGGATGGCTGCTCCGACTGCCACGACCTCATCGGGATTGACACCTTTGTTGGGTTCCTTGCCGTCAGTAAGGGTGCGGACAAGGTCCTGCACCATCGGCATGCGGCTGGAACCACCTACGAGAACAACTTCATTCAGATCGGAAGCTTTCAAGTTGGCATCCTTCAAGGCAGATTCAAACGGAGTGCGGCAGCGGTTGAGCAGGTCATCCGTCATTTGCTCAAACTTGGCGCGGGTCAACTTGAGGACCAGGTGCTTGGGTCCATTGGCATCCGCGGTGATGTAAGGCAGGTTTAGTTCAGTCTCCATCATGCTGGAGAGTTCGATCTTTGCTTTTTCAGCAGCTTCACGCAGCCGCTGGAGAGCCTGCCGGTCCTGGCGCAAGTCAATGCCTTCCTGCTTTTTGAACTCGTCCGCAGCCCAGTTGACGATGCGCTGGTCCCAATCATCGCCACCCAAATGGGTGTCGCCGTTGGTGGATTTCACCTCAATGACACCTTCGCCCACGTCCAGGATGGAAACATCAAAGGTACCACCACCCAGGTCGAAGACCAGGATGGTTTCGTTTTTCTTTTTATCCAGACCATAAGCCAACGCCGAAGCGGTTGGCTCGTTGATGATCCGTTTCACGTCCAGCCCGGCAATCTTGCCGGCATCCTTGGTCGCCTGGCGCTGACTGTCGTTGAAATAAGCCGGGACAGTAATGACTGCTTCGGTAACTGGTTGACCCAGGTATGCTTCCGCGTCAGATTTGAGTTTAGCCAGGATCATCGCGGAAACTTCCTGGGGGCTGTATTCCCGGTTGGTTACGGGGATCTTAACGCGAGCTTCATCTGAAGGACCCGCCACAACTGCGTAAGGAACCATTTTACGCTCTGTTTCCACTTCGTCGAAGCGGCGCCCCATAAAGCGTTTGATTGAATAAATAGTATTTTCTGAATTAATGACGGCCTGTCGCTTGGCGGTCTGCCCAACCAAACGCTCGTTGTTCTTATTGAACGAAACAACCGACGGGCATAACCGACCGCCTTCGGCGGTAGTGATCACGGTTGGCTGACCGCCTTCCATGACGGCTACAACACTATTGGTGGTTCCCAAGTCAATTCCAATGATTTTTCCCATGACAATACTCCTCAAGCAGGATACGGACGCGCGCTTGCGCGCCATTTAGCATTTGGAGTAAGAATACATCAAGGGTGCAAGAAGAACGTTAACAGATTATAGGAAAAATATTAAGAGGCTGGATTCATTGAGGATCCAGCCTCTTTTACCAATAAGACTACGGGAAAATTATGGTTGAGAGATCGTAAGAGATTCAAAATCCACGATCACCGGGGTGACCAAATTAGAGGGGGAAATATTCACCCCGAAACCAACCTCACCTTCGGTGAAAAAGAAACGAGTATCTTTAATGCTTTTTACCAGGCTGCCGTTAATATAGAGAGTCAAGTTATTCCCAACACAGGCAGCAGTAATCTGGTTTTGCTGTTGACCGGAGCGAATGGCTGTTGATCCGCCATCTGCCAGTTCGACGTAACCATTTCCGCCCGTGCCATCATAAACCCAGATTTGGTAGAGCCCATCGTTTTGAACAGTAAATTCATACCGGCCTGATTTGGAATTCCGGCAGACCAGGTTGATGTTATTCGAGTTGTGTGCAAGGTTTG
This sequence comes from uncultured Chloroflexia bacterium, assembly GCA_963830585.1. Taxonomy (GTDB): domain Bacteria; phylum Chloroflexota; class Anaerolineae; order Anaerolineales; family Villigracilaceae; genus UBA877. Next base: position 787,859 of record CAWHNA010000001.1, read on the forward strand.
TGTACGTCAGGTCCAGAGTCACATCCTGGTAAGTAACCGGGGTATAGTAATAGTAAACGTATAAATCCGGATCATCCAGCTCGACATGCAATCCATTCGAAGTTTGAGATTCGGAAAACTTGGTTGCATCACCCAAATAAACATCATAGGGCCACTGACTGAGGTCTCCCTGGAATGTTTCGGTGAAGTATGACGGGAAAGGTGTTGCCGTGGGAGGCAAGTGAGTGGGAGGGGCTGGTGGATTTGTGGGAGGAATGGCCTGGGTCGGGAATGCGGGCGGATTGGTGGGTGGAACCACCACCTGGGTAGGTATTGCGACGGTGAGGGTGGGAGGGATGGGGGTAGTGGTGGACAAACTGCAAGCCATGCCAACCATCAAAACCAAGCCTGCGAGGACAACTAAGGGGGAAATAAGGCGAAATTTCATAAAAAATCTCCTAGGTGGAAAAAAGAAAAACAATATTTGCTATTCAACGATAACTAATTGTACCCCCTTCGTTTTCAAATATGCCTTTCAAATTACCGACACCAGGACCCATTAGAAAACTGAGAAACAAGAAACAGGATTAGTAATAGACGTTAGGAATTTTAACATTTCATAAAAACCGATCCCCTAATAATAATTAATCCAGTATAGATTGGTGATGTAATAAGACACCTGGGATGAAGAGTTCAGACAGCAAAACACGCCTCAAAAGGCGTGTTTTGTTGAGTGGAGATGGCGGGAATCGAACCCGCGTCCGAAAGACTCGACCCTCGAAAATCTACGAGCGTAGCCGGTTGAGACTGTCGCCGCAGGTCACTCATCCGGCAAAATCGACCTGCGACCAGCCGCCCGGACCCGAAGGCCCTCTTTCGCGCAGATAGCGGCGTCGTGCGCGGCACTCCACCATTGTGGCGCCCAATCCCTTCACCGGGTGAAGAACGGGACGGGTGGACGCGGCCTCGCTAGGAGACCGGCCGTTTACTCTCTACTGCTTACGCAGCGAGGGGCATAGCGGCATAGGAAGTGCGGTTGGCACTTGATTGTTTGCGCTGAGTTTACGAGGTCGGCGCCTCTCGGCTCGCATTCCGGGACCAGCCTCTTCCGTCGAAGCCTGTCATCCCCATAAATCGGGGACCTTCCCCAAAAAGCGGGGACCTTCCCCATAAAACAGCTTCCCACAAAGGGAAAACGCTTTTTTATGGGCAAGGAACCGTCCCAAGAGTGAAAATTATAACATGTTATACTCGGTCTGAAACTTCTGAAACCCGGCGGGGTTATTCTATTCAGGCCCTCCCGGTAAGGTGAGATGAGTGCCGGAGTCTGAGGAACAAGAAACTCTACAACTAGCTGCACAAGGCGACCTCGAGGCCTTTGGTATCCTGTACGGGAAATACGTTGAGCGCATTTTCAACTACGTTTATTATCGTACAGGTAATGTCCATGACGCTGAAGACCTGACCGCGCGGGTTTTTTACCGTGCCCTGCATCACATCCATACATATACAGATAGGGGTGTACCGTTCTCGGCATGGCTGTACCGGATCGCACATAACCTGGTAGCCAACTGGCACCGAGACCGCAGCCGTCACCAGGAGATCCCACTCTCAGACGCTCCGACACTTCATTATAAAGGTGAGCCCCCGGAAATGGCCTTGATGCAGACCCAGGAAAGGGATGCGCTTCTGCGGCTCATCCGGCACCTGCCTTCGGAACGGCAGCATTTGCTCATCTTGAAATTTGTCGAACACATGTCGAACGCTGATATCGGCCAGACAATGGGACGCAGCGAAGGGGCGGTAAAAAGCCTTTACCACCGCACATTACTGGCTCTCAGAGATGAATTGGAAGGTTCGGACTTGGTAGAATAAAACCGAATATGAGCTTGCACGATTTGAATAATTAATTATATTGCAGGAGCAGTACATGAATACGAAAATGAGAAAATTCGCCGATGCGTCCATGGAGAAAATCACATCCATGGAAAACCGGCTGGCAGGGGTACTGAGACCGATCAAGCCGCGTAAAGAATTTGTCCATGAAGTTGCCCAGCGCTTCCAATCACGGACCCAAACGGCCTTTGTGGACCGAGTGGCTGAATGGCACGTAATTGCCATGCTCACCGCGGGTTTTATCTCCATAGCTGTTTTCCTGGCAGTATTAGGGCGGGTCTTGATGACATTAAATAAGAAAAAACCCGCTGCATAATCCTGATTAAGAAAGAAGCGACCCGGAGATTGATCTCCGGGTCGCTTCTTTTGTTATCCTCTTGAAAGAAGATGATCAATAATCACTTATCAAAGTTTCAACCCCAGCTTATTCGCCAGGTCTGACTCGGAGGGTTCCGTCAACTTCGTGCCGTCAGGCCAAACAAGGGTGGGTACGCTGCGATGTCCCCCATTCAAACTTTGAACAAGTTTAGCTGCAGTCTCATCCTTATCGATATCAACCCATTTATATGCAATGCCGTGCCTGTCCAGCAAGAGACGACAGCGACGGGATCCACCACACCAGGTGGTGCCATACAAGACGATCGTTTCAGTTTCGCTCATTTTATCCCTCCGATGAGCTTACGAGCCTCATCGATCAAGTCGATCCCGTTCGGGAGTTGGAAATTTGGGGTGACACGCATGGTTAAGTTCATGGCAGCCCTTTTCAAATCAGGAGAGAGTCCCGGGAATGCTGCCAGAGTCTGGAGCGCAGCGTAGGCACTATTTCTTCTCAACCCTTCCTGATCGGCTGCGAAAGAGTTCACATGGTGCAGACTTAAAAAATCCCTGGCTGCCAGTCCTGCTGCCCGACGCGCACAAACACGGGCGCGTCCTTCGTTCCCGGCTGAACGAGCAGCGATTGCCATTTCCATTTCGATGCGAATTTCCGCAACATGAACCATCCAGGAAGGAATTATATCCGGGTTTGCCAGCAATTGAGTGGTTGACTGGACCTGATCTCATTAGAAACAAAAAATTGGAGAGTGTTCACCTAGCGGGTACGGTCCTGGAGCTAATCGAAATCTCGAATGGGGGGTATCTTGCAAAGAAAAAAACACCAAAATTTGGAACAAGATGCTCTGTGGAGATCCATGCGCAAAATGGAATATGACCCATTGCGACCCTGATGATAGTTGGTGAAATTTGATTGTTTGCTTGAAAAAAATATGCCTCAGGCCGGCCTATAAGCCGCATTTTGTCCGATGGAGAATAGATTGGTCGGTTTACACTCCGAAGAGTTCCTTCCCGACATTCCACCTGGACGGTCATCTCTCTATGCAGCCTACCCGGAACTCTACTGACGCGAGCAGCGTCTCGTCCCTGCTTGGCCTTGCTCCCGGCGGGGGTTACCTGGCCGCCTGCATTACTGCAGACGCCGGTGGTCTCTTACACCGCCTTTGCACCATGACCGCCTTGCGGCGGCTGTCTATTTCTGTGGCCCTATCCGGTGAGTTACCTCACCCCGGGGTTTCCCCGGTGCCGTGCCCTATGGAGTGCGGACTTTCCTCGACTCTGCGCCAAAGCGCAAAACCGCGACCGTCCAGCCGACCTGAAGCATTTTTATCATACCTGCTCTTGGAACAAGCGTCAATCATGCGACCAGTGACTATTGGGTATAATTAGTCAACCCGTTAGCATTCAATTGTTATTTAAGAGGAGAATCTCATGACGAAATCCGTAGATAATTTAAAGACGGCCTTTGGCGGAGAGTCCATGGCCAACCGGAGATACCTGGCTTTCGCCAAAAAAGCTGACCAGGAAGGCCTTCCCCAGATCGCCAAACTTTTCAGGGCAGCCGCTGCAGCTGAGACTGTGCACGGTCTTAACCACCTGAGGGCAATGGATGGGGTCAAGTCCACGGCTGAGAACCTGGAGGTTGCCATTGCGGGAGAGAACTATGAAGTGGTTACGATGTATCCGACCATGCACGGAGAAGCCCAGGTGGATGGTGACAAACGCGCCGAAAAGTCATTCGGATATGCCCTGGAAACGGAGAAAGTCCACGAAAGACTCTACCGGCAAGCGAAGGAAATGTTGAGTAAAGGAAGGGATATCGAAGAGAAGACTTATTATGTTTGCCCGACCTGTGGATTTACCCACGAAGGCCCCGTGGATGGTAAATGCCCGGTTTGTGCAACTCCTGCAGAGAAATTTGAGAAAATCGACTAGTCCTTCATACCATAATTTCGTTTTACACGAAGAAGGCACGAATCGTATTTGATTCGTGCCTTCCCAATTATTTTCCCAAGCAAGGGTGGGGGAATTGTTCAGCCTGAAAAAATTGCCATTCTTAAGGAATGGCAAAAGACATGCGGTGGATCTCACAGCGTCCCAACTTACGGATTGCATCCTGGTGACGACTGGTCCCATATCCTTTATGCTGGAAAAACCCATACCCTGGATATTTACCATCAAGCACGCGCATTAAACTCATCCCGGGCAGTTTTTGCCAATACAGAAGCCGCCGCAATGCTGAGCGAGCGTTGATCGCCCTTGACTAATGCCGTCTGCGGCAGGTCAGTTTCACGGAAGACCAGGTAATCGGTGAGCAGATAATCGGGGTGGAAGTTTTTGAATGCCCGGTCGGCTGCCAGCTTCGTCGCTGGTAGGATACCCAGTTTATCAATTTCACTTGCAGACGCAAAACCCACCCCCCATTTCAACGCAGATTCCTGGATGCGCGGAGCCCAGGTTTCACGAGCCAGGGGTGTCATCAACTTGGAATCGCGGACTCGGTTCAGGGTATTGAGAATGGAAGGATCAGCGGGTAGGATGACTGCAGCTGCCGCCACCGGACCCGCCCAGGCGCCGCGTCCTGCCTCGTCTACCCCGGCGATGCGAGTATAGCCGGCTTTCCAAAGGTTCAGCTCAAATTCAAGGGTTGGAAAGGGTCGCAAGTCAGCGGGGCGAGTCATATACGCCCTGACGGTTGTTACGGCGGATGGTTAACAGGTCAAAGAACATTCGCCAGGAATCGTGAAACACGTTAACCTTGCTGCCCGGATTGTAGTACCAGGGTATGCCAATTTCACACATGGAATATCCAAAGCGGCGAGCTAGGAAAAGAATTTCCACATCAAAAGACCAGCCAGTCAGCGTCTGGTGACGGAACACATTTTCGGCAACACCCGCCCGGAAGCATTTGAACCCACATTGGGTATCCTGCAGCCCCGGCAGGACGAGCGAGCGGATCAAAAAGTTATATACTCTTCCCGTAAGGTGGCGGTAAGCAGGTTCATTATATCTATGAGCCCCGGCGGCTTCGCGCGAAGCGATGGAAACATCGCTGGAACAATCCGGAGGCAGGAAGCGATTAATTTCGTCTACCGGCATGGAGAAATCCGCATCCGCGATAAAGCGATACTCGCCATGAGCTTCCAAAACCCCGCGATGGACAGCGCGACCCTTCCCAGCTAAATCCTCGTGAAGGACAGTCAAGCGAGGATAGATGCCAGTGAGTTCCCGTGCCACTTCCAGGGTGCGGTCAGTACTGGCATTTTCGACAACAACCACTTCGGAAGCATAATTTTGTTTTTCAAGAAACGCAAATGCCTGTCCCAGAGCACGGGGCAGGCGGGTTTCTTCATTGTGGGCGGGGATAACGATTGAAAGGAACGGGAGTTTCAAGGCAACAAGCCGCGGAAGTATGACCACTGGTCTCTGACGACTACGAACAGGAAAACACCGACAAGGATAGCCCAAACCACAAACATGGCAACTAATAAAATCCACTGGTTTCGATTAAACCTTCCCCCCTTTGAAATAAAGGAACCTTCATTATCACCCACTGCGGGCAAGACGGTTTGGTCGCTGCTCCACATGGGTGCCAGTGAGAGGTCCGAAGTTTCGGCAACCGGGCTTGGATCAGGGGCTTTTTCAGTTACAGGCGCGGGTGTTTCGGGGAAGGCGAATGCCCGGGCAAAAGAGGGGTCTGGTTCTCTGGTATCCTCGGGGATCGTGAGGACCGGCTCCTGGGCAGGCGCTTCAGCCGTTTCCGGGATGGGTGGATTAAGAATTCGCCTAATAACGTCCTCGACAGCTTCAGGGCTGAGTACTGACCGCGCCTGCGTAATGGAAATGGCAAATCGTTCGAGGGCATCGCGCATGACCACACGAATGATGGGTCGGATGGTGTCCACATGGACAGACAAGTCGGAGCAGAGCAGAACGGCTTCCACGCTGGTCATTAAATACCCCTGCCGTTGCAGGAAAAGCTGGATGGCGCGTGCCATGTGTTCAGTACGTGTTAATAAATTCGGTTTTTCATTCTTGAAGGCATTTCCAGAAATGGTTCCCCATTGATCCCCCTTGGCACGGAACATACCCGTTATGGGGGAAATGTACATGACGAATATTCCAGTGGGTCCCACCAGGATGAACGGAAGACTGGCATCCAGTCCCGGGGGGGTGGCATTACGCAGTAGCGTATAGTTGCGGTCGAGCACCTTTCCCAACACGGGGATGATCTGGTTTTGTGCCTCAACCTCTTTAATCCAGGCTGAGCCGAATTTCATCATTGCCCTGACGCGATCGGTAAAGGTGATGTCACCGGTCTCGGTATTAAAGTACGGGGTATGGTCAATGATTTTCATGGGACTACCTTCCAGGAAAACAGTTAGAAAATTGGCACTCCGTTCAGAAGATCGCGCGCGCTGGTCTGCCCCTCGGTAACGATAAAGTCCTGCTGCTGGCGGACAGCGGCGCCGGTATCAAACATGCTGCCGAGATAGGTTTTACGTTCCCCAACCACGAAACGTTTTCCATGCTTGAGTCGTTCGGATAATTCCTGGCGGTCAATCAAAATACGATCTGACCACACCACCCCGTGACGTTCATATCCACGTACCACGGATATTTTCCCACCCGGAGTATACCGGACGGCTTCGATAATGCCATCCAATTTCCTGCTGGTCATGATATAAAATCCTCCTTGCTATTGTAGCATAGGATGCTTATCAATATTATGTTTTTTGATCACCCACATTATATAGAAACAAAACCACCGAGTTCCAAGGTGGTCTCGGCGGTTAGTCGGGGTGGGCGGATTCGAACCGCCGACCCCCGCGTCCCAAACGCGGTGCGCTACCAGCTGCGCTACACCCCGAACGGCGTGAGTATAATGCGTATCAGGTGTGCCCGTCAAGCAGGAGAGTACGATATAATTTTCCCAGCGGAGAAATCATGAAAATCTTTGTGACAGGCGGGGCAGGATACATTGGTTCGGCTGCTGCGCAGGCACTAATCGAGGCGGGTCATTCCGTCACTGTCTATGACTCGCTGGTGACTGGATACCGGGCTGCAGTCCCCGAGGGAGCCCGTTTCATTAAACATGACCTGGATGACTCTACGTCCCTGGCTGCTGCCTTAACTTCGGAAAAATTTGAGGCAGTTATGCACTTCGCCGCTTTCATTGAAGCGGGCGAATCCATGAAAGACCCCGGTAAATTTTTTAAAAACAACCTGGCAAATTCACTGCAGTTGATTGAAACAGCTGTACGCGCTGGAGTGAAATATTTTGTGCTTTCCTCGTCAGCCGCCGTCTATGCTTCAAATGATTCACCACTTACCGAAAACTCCGCGATCGACCCGGCAAATGCATACGGGTTTACCAAGCTTGCCATCGAACAGGCACTGGAATGGTACCGCAAGATCAAGGGGCTGCATTTTGCCGCCTTGCGTTATTTCAATGCTTGTGGAGCCATCCCGGGCAGAGGCGAGGCTCACCAGCCCGAATCGCACCTCATCCCGCGTGTCCTATCCGTTCCTCTGGGAAAATTAGACGCGATCAACATAAATGGTTTTGACTATCCCACTCCGGATGGTACCTGCATCCGAGACTATATCCACATTACCGACCTCGTCTCGGCACACCTGCTGGCACTGGATGCTCTGCGTGAAAATGACAGGTTGATCTATAACCTCGGAAATGGCAGCGGTTACTCAAACCTGGAAGTAGTTGAAACTGCCCGGGGTGTGACCGGTCACCCAATCCCGATCATTGAGTCCCCGCGCCGTCCAGGGGATGCGCCTCGCCTGGTAGCTTCGTCCGAAAAAATCCGACAGGACCTGGGCTGGTCTCCTCGACACCCAAATTTGACAGACATCATCACAAGTGCCTGGGAATGGCACCGTACCCACCCGAACGGTTACCAGGAGAGTTAATGGAAAAAGCGACCACCTTCATTGTAGTCATCGTTGGCTGGATATTTTCATTGTGCCTGCACGAGTTCTCGCACTCAGTGGTGGCGTATTACGGTGGTGATACCAGCGTGAAGGACAAGGGTTACTTGTCCTTCAACCCCTTGAAATACACCCACCCGGTTTATTCGATCGTGCTTCCGATGGTGTTTTTGCTCCTGGGAGGAATCGGTTTACCCGGTGGGGCAGTCTACATAGAGACGTGGAGGCTGCGCAGCAAACGTTGGGAAGCTGCCGTCTCACTGGCGGGACCAGCATCCAACCTGGTGCTGGCGGTTCTACTCGGGATCGCTCTGAACATCCTGCCGGTCACTTCAACCGGTGTCTGGCCGGGACTGGCTTTCCTGGCTCTTATGCAAATCTCCGCGCTGGTATTAAATTTGATCCCTCTGCCGCCTTTCGACGGGTATCGGGCGTTAGCCCCCTTCCTCAACCAGCAATTGAGATTTAATATCGATCAATACAGTAACTACCTTGTGCTGCTGGTTTTTGTAGCCCTGTGGTATGTACCTTTCGTGAATAATATATTCTGGCAGGTGGTGGGATGGATTTCCGTCCATATGCAGATCCCACTTTCATTGGCGTTGCAGGGATTGAACCAGTTCCAGTTCTGGCGGTAGTTCCAGGAAGGAGGGGGATATCATCATTGGCCGACGTGTTTTCAAAATTCTAACGCCTCTCTTATTGACGCCCATAGACGGGACATGGTATCATTATTCACGTACAATTAGCACTCTCTTCTTGAGAGTGCTAAAAATACGGATTAGGATAGCCGGGTAAATCGATTTATGAACGAGCTCACCGAACGCCAGCGATTGATCCTTGCCCTGGTCGTGCGTCACTATACGGAAACCGCACAACCCGTGGGATCTGCGCGCCTGGTGGAGCGGTACAAATTGGATCTCAGCACCGCGACCGTCCGCAACGAAATGGCGGCGCTGACCGAATATGGTTACCTTCGCCAGCCGCATACCTCTGCCGGGCGTGTACCCACCGAGGAAGGCTACCGGTATTTTGTCACTCACGTTGTGTACCCGTCCGACCTGCCCGAACCGGCACGCGATACTATTTCGCACCAGTTTTACCAGGCTCGCCAGGACGTGGAACAGTGGATGCCGCTGGCAGCCTCGATCCTTGCACAACACTCACGCGCCGCTTCGATCGTTACCGCCCCGCACTCAGAGCGGTCTCACTACAAGCATGTGGAACTAATCTCCACCCAGGGAAGACAGGTATTAATGGTACTGGTGATGACAGGTGGGGAGGTCAGCCAACAAATCCTGACTCTGGCTGAGCCGGTGGTACAGGAACGTCTTTCCGCAGCGGCTGACCGCTTAAACCAGGTTTGCCTGGGCAAGACCACTGAAGAAATCGCAGCATTTCCTCCCCGGGCAGATTCCCTTGAAAAGGATATCCTGACCCTCGTACTCCAGGATATGAATCGCGGAGAACAGCGCGTTTCCGGAGAAATATTCCTGGATGGTTTGACCAACGTCCTGTCTGAACCAGAATTCCTCGAATCGGGAGATGCACGCCGTGCAGTACATCTCTTCGAAGAACGTTCATTGCTGCAGGATCTTTTGGCACGTACAACCAACAACGCCACGGTGGGAGGGGTGCAGGTCTTGATCGGCGGGGAAGGCAAGTGGGAAGAACTTAAGCAATGTTCGGTGGTGCTGGCCCGTTATGGCATTCCGGGTCTTGTAACCGGTACGCTGGGTGTTTTCGGGCCGATGCGCATGCCTTACGCTCGCACCATCCCCACCGTTCGATACATGGCAGATTTGTTAAGTGAGTTGGTATCTGAAACAATGGCAGGAGATGATAATGAGCAAGAAAGAAAAGTTTCACCAAGCTGATACCGAGGCGAAGAGAGTCTCTGAGTCACCAGAAAAACCAGAATCAAGATCCGAACCAAAGATGCAGGATGGGCATAAATCGGAGCCTGGACCGGAACTGAGTCCTGAAGCAGATGCTTCACCCGAGACTAAGGTTGTTGCTGCCGACCTGGAAAAGCAACTTGCTGAAGCACAGTCTCTCGCTGCCGAATACAAGGATGGCTGGCAGCGATCCGTGGCCGATTTCCAAAACTTCCGCAGGAGGGTCGATGCAGAAAATAAAGATACCTATCAGAATGCCATCGGCAGCATTATCAAACGATATCTGCCCATCCTGGATGACCTGGAGAGAGCCCTGGCGACCCGCCCTGCCGACCTGGCGTGGGTGGATGGAATTGAGTTGATTTACAGGAAGCTGAAATCCATCCTTGAAGCCGAGGGGCTGAAACGGATTGAGGCTGAGGGACAAATGTTTGACCCGAATTTCCACGAAGCCATCCTCCAGGAATCCTGTGAGGGTTTCGAAAGCGGGCAAGTGATCGCAGTGGTGCAAAATGGCTACACCCTGGGTGACCGGGTGATCCGTCCAGCACAGGTGAGAGTGGCACAGTAGGAAGGAATATCTGCGTCTCATTTTCAAAGACGCTGTGTTGATCAAAGGCAATAAAGAGCAATTATTGGAGAAATCATAATGTCAAAAATAATCGGAATAGACCTTGGAACTACGAATTCGGTGGGGGCAGTGATGATGGGTGCAGAACCCGTTGTGATTTCATCCGCCGAGGGGGAACGCCTGGTCCCTTCAGTGGTTGCGATCAATAAAAATCACGAAAGGCTGGTGGGGCGGGTGGCACGCAACCAGGCCATCGTTAATTCCCAGAACACCATTTTTTCGATCAAGCGGTTCATGGGGCGCAAGTACGAGGACCCGGAAGTTCAGCGGACCCTGCCGCGCGTGCCCTATACTGCGCTCCCCGCGGATAATGGGGATGTGCGCGTCAAGATGGATGACAAGGAATACTCTCCTCCAGAAATCTCAGCCATGATCCTGGCAAAAATTAAACGCGATGCCGAAGCCTATCTCGGCGAACCCGTGACGCAGGCGGTAATCACTGTCCCGGCGTATTTTAATGATGCCCAACGTAATGCCACCAAGGACGCAGGAAAGATAGCCGGGCTGGATGTTTTGCGCATCATCAATGAACCGACAGCGTCTTCGCTGGCATACGGGCTCGATAAGAAAACCAATGAGATCATCGCCGTCTATGACCTGGGCGGCGGGACGTTTGATATTTCCATCCTCGATGTGGGAGAAGGGGTTTTCCAGGTCCGCTCCACGAACGGCAATACCTTTTTAGGCGGCGATGATTTTGACCAGCGCATCATCGATTATTTTGTCCAGGAATTCCAGAAAACGAACGGGATTGACCTGCGCCAGGACCGCCAGAGCCTCCAACGTCTACGGGAAGCGGCTGAAAAAGCCAAGATCGAACTCTCAACCATGATGCAAACCGAAGTTAACCTGCCATATCTCACCGCGAACGCATCGGGTCCCAAACATCTTGTGATGACCATGACCCGAGCCAAATTGGATCAACTCACTGCTGACCTGGTGGAAGGCACGCTCACCCCTCTTAAACAGGCCCTGACAGACGCCGGTCTTTCCACCTCTGATATCAATGAAGTTGTGATGGTGGGCGGCATGACACGCATGCCTGCCGTGCAGGAAGCTGTACGGCGCTATTTTGGCAAGGAGCCCCATAAAGGTGTCAACCCCGACGAGGTGGTGGCGGTGGGCGCAGCCATCCAGGCAGGTGTCCTGGGCGGGGAAGTGAAAGACATCCTTTTGCTCGATGTCACCCCCCTGTCCCTTTCAATCGAAACCCTGGGCGGCGTAGCCACTCCACAGATCGAACGCAACACGACCATCCCCACCCGCAAGAGCCAGGTGTTTTCAACCGCCAGTGACAGTCAGACCCAGGTCGAAATCCACATATTGCAGGGCGAGCGGCCCATGGCCCTGGATAACAAGTCGCTGGGAAAATTCATCCTGGACGGTATACCGCCAGCCCCACGAGGCATTCCTCAGATCGAAGTGACCTTTGATATTGATGTCAACGGCATTCTAAAGGTCACCGCCCAGGACAAGGCCAGCGGACGCAGTCAGCACATCACAATCACAGCTTCCTCCGGGCTGGCAAAAGATGAAGTGGAACGGATGCGCAAGGAAGCCGAGGCTCATGCAGCCGAAGACAAGCAGCGCCGCGATTTGATCGATGCTCGCAATACTGCAGATAACTCCGTTTACGGTGCTGAGAAAGTTATGAACGAACTCGGCGACAAGGTACCACCGGAGGTCAAGACGGAAGTCCAGGCAGCTGTGGCTGAGGTTAAAAAAGCGAAGGAAGGCGAAGACGAGTCGGCCATCCGCAAGGCTGTGGACCTGCTCAGCCAGGCGGTCCAGAAAATTGGTGCGGCTGCTTATCAGCAAACTCCGCCGCAGCCGGAGGCAGATCCGAAAAGCACCGAGGGTGAGAACACAGTCGAAGGTGAAAGTAAAGGAAGTGAATAAGGTATCGTGAAGAGCTAACCAACTTCCCGATCCTATTCCCATTGACCTATGAGCAATCGTGATTTCTATGAAGTCCTTGGCATACCCAGGGACGCTTCCACGGACGACATCAAAGCCGCTTTCCGGAAGCTGGCGCGCCAGTATCACCCGGATGTGAGCAAAGAACCTGACGCCGAGGAAAAATTCAAGGAAATAAATGAAGCCTATGGTGTTTTATCGGACCCGCAAAAACGGGCCCGGTATGATCAATACGGGCGGGCAGGGCTGGGTGAAATGGGTGGCATGCCTGATTATGCCACCATGGACTTCTCGGATATCTTCGAACAGTTCTTTGGCATCAATATGGGTGGCGGAGGCCGTACGCGCCGCCCTAGACGCGGGCGCGATTTGCAGGTGCGTCTCGATCTTACCTTCGAAGAAGCTGTCTTTGGTGCCGAAAAAACCATCGAAGTGACACGCAACGAAATCTGCGGAACCTGCCGTGGTTCAGGGGCTGAACCGGGTACCAGTCCCCAGCGCTGCAGCACTTGCGGCGGGCGCGGTGAAGTCCGACAGGTTCGCCAGACAATATTTGGTTCGATGATGCAATCCGGTCCCTGCCCTACTTGTGGCGGACGAGGCGAGGTCATCTCCGCGCCATGCCACACTTGCCGGGGATCCGGACAGGAACGCAAGACCATCAAGAAGTCCGTGCAGGTGCCAGCAGGCGTGGACAATGGTACGCAAATCCGCCTTGCAGGGGAAGGCGAGCCGGGATCGCTGGGAGGTCCCCAGGGAAGTTTGTATTTGTTGTTGGCGGTACAACCACATAAGTTCTTCAAACGGCGTGAGAATGATATCCTGCTCAACCTGGATATTAACGTCGCGCAGGCAGTTCTTGGAGCAGAAGTGGAAGTCCCCACAGTGGATGGAAATGCCAAGTTAAAAATTCCTGCGGGAACCCAGCCGGGCAGAGTTTTTACTCTCAAGGCACGCGGTGTTCCCCATTTGCGCAAGAACGGCCGCGGGGACCAGATGGTGGTAATTAATGTGGATATGCCAACCAAGCTGACAAAAGAACAGCGGGAACTTTTCGAGAAACTGGCTGCCACTCTCGGCACTGCGGTTAAACCTAAGGAAAAAGGATTCCTGGATTGGCTGAATGACGCTTTGGGTGGGTAATTTTCAAAAAAGAGAAACGCCTTGAATTGGCTTGAAGTTTCCATAACTGTGAATGGCGAATTAGCTGAGGCAGTTGCTGACGTGCTTGCGCGGTTTGCCCCCAACGGTGTGACTACCGAGCAAGCCGTGGGTTTTGTTAATGACGAAGATGAAGGAACGCCTGTTGGACCAGTCACCGTGCGGGCTTACCTGTTGGCAGACGAGAAATTGGAAGAGACGCGTCAGAAACTGGAAGAATCCCTATTCTACCTGGGGATGATCCAACCCCTGCCTGCTCCGCTTTTCACCATGATTCCTGATGAAAACTGGATGGAAGCCTGGAAAGTTCACTATAAGCCGATCGCGGTGGGAACAGCGATTGATTATCGTCCCTGCCTGGCTGACATCACCGGATGCAAACCGGGTTCCGATCAAAATCGACCCGGGCATGGCTTTTGGAACGGGAACACATCCGACCACGCAGTTGTGCCTGGAAATGCTGGAGGCTTTTGTAACTCCCGGCGGCAGAGTAATTGATGTCGGCTGTGGTTCCGGGATTTTATCGATCGCCGCATTGAAACTTGGAGCTGGTTTTGCCCTGGGAGTGGACATTGATGAAGCATCGGTGAAAGCCAGCCGCGAAAATGCTGACGCCAACGGGATCCCGGAGGATCAATTTGTCATTGGTCAGGGTTCCGTCACTGAAGTTTTGTCCGGCAAATTCGAGATGCGGAATGCTCCATTGGTGCTGGCGAACATCCTCGCCCCGATCATTATCAGGTTATTTGGTATGGGGCTGGCTGAGCTTGCGTCTCCTGGAGGGGTGATCATACTCTCCGGAATTTTAGCAAACCAGGCAGCAGGGGTGATTGCCTCCGCAGAAAGTCACGGTTTAAAATTGGAGGAAAAGCTCCAATTGGGGGATTGGGTGGCATTGCAGGTTCGGTAAAATTTACCTGTGAAATCCATCATCAATTTAATGGATTTCGTCTCGAGTTTTATTCAGTTATTGTCTTTCAAATAGAGATAAATCCACTTTATAAGACGCGGTCATCCAAACGGACTTCCGGCGATCAGGGGACTAATCACAATATTCGATTTTCCATCAGATACTTAAAATTTAATAACAATATCGCGTGGTTTAAGGTCGGGGTTCAGCATTTTTGTGCTATCATACGCATACGATGTCGCGTCGTCGCATGGTTGTCTTCCTGCTGTTGAACGTCCTGGTTTCAATCCTTGTATCAGGGGCAGCCCTGTTCTTTTATGACCGGGCGACGCACAAAACAGATTGCAGCCCTACTGAAACGATCCCCACCCTCCCTTCCGGGAGCGTAAATGTCGACATCGTAAATGTAAGCGGTGCGGGTGCGCTGGCCTCCGAGATTGTGACCGTCCAGAATAACGGTGTTACACCGCTGGTTTTGACCGGATGGATGCTTAAAGATGGCCAGGGATCTGCATATACTTTCCCGCAGATCACGCTTTACCCGGGCGGAATGGTGCAGGTCCATTCAGGACCGGGGACCAACACTGCAGCCGATCTCTTTTGGGGTCTCTCTGCCCCGGTTTGGAAATCCGGAGAGTTAGTGGCTCTTTACGACACACAAAACATTGCGCGTGCTTTTTATCGGATCCCCTGACATAACGATGGATGTATTTCATGACCCAGGCACTCTATAATAAATGGCGCCCCCAAAAATGGGACGAAATCGTTGGGCAGCAGCATGTCGTTCAGACCTTGCGTAACGCTGTTGTTGGCAACCGGGTAGTACATGCTTACCTGTTCGCGGGTCCGCGCGGCACCGGCAAAACCACGGCTGCCCGGCTGCTGGCGAAGGCTGTCAACTGCCAGAACGAAGATCCGGCTTCCCGCCCGTGCAACCAGTGCGCCCACTGTGTAGCGGTCAACGAGAACCGCTTCCTGGATCTCATTGAAATTGACGCAGCTTCCAATACAGGTGTCGAAGATATACGAGACCTGCGGGATAAGATCAATTTTTCCCCAAACGAAGGGTCTTACAAAGTATATATTATTGATGAAGTGCACATGCTCTCAACGCAAGCTTTTAACGCCCTGCTGAAAACGCTTGAAGAACCACCATCCCACGCCATCTTCATCCTTGCCACTACCGAGATGCATAAAATCCCGGCAACAGTCCTCTCCCGCTGCCAGCGTTACGATTTTCGGCGGCTTCCCCTGGACAGCATTGTGGGGCAGTTACAGAATATAGTTTCCAACGAAAAACTCAAGGCAGAACCCGAAGCTCTCACGCTCATCGCCCGCCAATCCGGGGGGGGCATGCGGGACGCCATTTCCCTGCTTGACCAGATGGCTTCCACCGGGCAGGAAATCAGCCTGGGTCTCACTCAAACCGTGCTTGGCACTGCCACCAACCAGACCGTACTGGACCTGGTCAGTGCGGTACTGGACCATGATCCAGCAGCAGGGATGAATGCGATTCATTCCGCACTGGATTCCGGAACCGACCCGCGCCTGCTGGCACGCCAGGTGGTCGACTATCTGCGAATGCTGCTGCTTATCCAAATGGGGAATTTGTCCCTGGTGGACCTGACAACCGATACGCGCCTCCAGGCAGAGAAACAAGCCAGGGAATTTTCCCAGTCGAGTGTTCTGCGGATGATCAAAGCATTTAACAGTGCTGCGGTGGACCTGCGTGGAGGCTGGCAGCCATCCCTGCCCCTGGAACTGGCGCTGGCAGAAATGCTGGAAATCTCTGCCATTACAGCTCAAACCAGGACACAACCTGGGGGGAAACCGGGAGTTGAAACGAAAGCTGAAAAACCGGTGAACATGGTTTCCAAAGAATCCCAAAAGTCAATCAAAGACGGCGGACCCACCATGCTTTATCAAACATCGGGATCCGAAAAGACCGTGGAAGAATCCGGCAATGTGACGCTGGATCAGGTCACCAAAGCGTGGAAACAGATCAGCGCATCAATAAAACCGCAGAGTCCATCGCTATCCGCATTGCTCAATTCCTGCAGGCCGCTGGAAATTAAGAATAATGTTTTGGTAATCGGGTTTGCAAATGACCTGGTTCGATCCAAAATGGATACCCCGGAGCAAATTGAAATTACCCGTCAAGCGATTGCGAAAGCGTGTGGCGGAAAATTGTCCATAAAATGTGTCGTCTCTAATGCCAAGCAGGCTCCGCCTGCGAATGTAAAAGCAGATGGTATGGTAGCCGCAGCCTTGAAGAAGGGCGGCGAGATCGTGGATATTCAGGAGTAATTATGGCAAAAGGATTTAATCGTCCAGCAGGAGGTGGAGGTCAATCCGGCATGATGCAGCAGCTTCAGCGCATGCAGCAGCAGATGGCTGAGGCGCAGGAGAAGCTTGCTCTGGAAACCGTCACCGCCACCGCAGGCGGTGGGGCAGTCAAGGTAACCATGACCGGTGACCAGAAATGCCAGGCAGTAGAGATCGACCCGACCATGTTGAAAGAAGCGGATGCGGAAATGCTGCAAGATATGGTCATGACCGCAGTTAACCTGGCACTTGATAAATCGCGCGAACTCCAGGAGCAGGTCATGGGTCCGCTGGCAAGCGGGTTGCCTCATTAATTGTATAGATGGGAAGTGCCGAACCAGCATTTTCCTTGGGACCACACATGCTTCCTGAACCCATACAAAATCTCGTCATTGCTCTTGAACGACTCCCCGGGATCGGCCCAAAGACCGCCTCCCGGTTGGCATTCTTCCTTTTACGCGCCTCCCCCGAAGTATCCGGTCAACTTGCTGAAGCACTGCTCGACTTTAAAAACAAAATTGCATTCTGCCAGGAGTGTTTCAATATCACGACTGCCGGGCGGGAGCGCTGTGAGATTTGCGACAGCGGTCAGCGTGACCCGGCGATGATCTGTGTGGTGGAGGAACCGCTGGACGTGGTTGCCCTGGAACGCGTGGGTGTATATAAAGGGAAGTACCATGTCTTGCAAGGTGTCCTTTCGCCCATCGAGGGCATCGGACCGGACGACTTGAAGATCAAAGCATTGCTGGAACGGATCCAGCGCGGCGGCGTGCAGGAAGTCATCCTGGCAACCAACCCATCCATGGAAGGGGAGGCAACGGCGCAATACCTTCACCCGCGGCTCCAGGCATTGGGAGTGCAAGTGACCAGGCTGGCGCGCGGTCTACCGGTGGGCAGCGACCTGGAATATGCGGACCAGAATACGCTCTTGCGCGCTCTATCCGGACGCCAGGAAATGTCGTAACCTTAAAGATTGCAAATTGGGGGTGCAAATTCCTTGACAACTCGGTTCGAATGCGTATAATAGGCAAGCACATTGACCCCCACGCAGATCTCGTCCATTTGGACAGATCGTTGACAACACAGCAACGTCTCACGTCAGAGACACAAAGCAGCAGGTTTTGCAGTCTGACGAGCCGATGTCGAATTAAAAACATCGGCGATTTCGTCTCTGTAAACTTGACAGTGGTGGGTCTTGCGGGTAAAATCCAGCCCGCTTTGTATACCGGACCTTAACAACTGAAATGTGATAGGAAGTAAGCCTGTCGTTCTATTCCGTAACTTACACCCGTAAGGGTGATTTTTTTGCGGAGAGTTTGATCCTGGCTCAGGATGAACGCTGGCGGCGTGCTTAATACATGCAAGTCGAACGAAGAGCTTTTGTAGCAATACAGAGGTTTCTTAGTGGCGAACGGGTGCGTAACGCGTTGGTGACCTGCCCCGAAGTGTGGAATAACAGTTCGAAAGGACTGCTAATACCGCATGTGGTCATTGGGTTTAGAAGCCGATGACTAAAGCAGTAATGCGCTTCGGGAGGGACCTGCGTCCCATCAGCTAGTTGGTGAGGTAATGGCCCACCAAGGCTACGACGGGTAGGGGACCTGAGAGGGTGGTCCCCCACACTGGCACTGAAACACGGGCCAGACACCTACGGGTGGCAGCAGTAGGGAATATTGGGCAATGGGCGAAAGCCTGACCCAGCAACGCCGCGTGCACGATGAAGGTCTTCGGATCGTAAAGTGCTTTTCTGAGAGATGAGAAAGGACAGTATCTCAGGAATAAGTCTCGGCTAACTACGTGCCAGCAGCCGCGGTAAAACGTAGGAGGCAAGCGTTATCCGGATTTACTGGGCGTAAAGCGTGTGCAGGTGGTTTGGTAAGTTGGATGTGAAAGCTCCTGGCTCAACTGGGAGAGGTCGTTCAATACTACCAGACTTGAGAGCAGTAGAGGGAGGTGGAATTCCCGGTGTAGTGGTGAAATGCGTAGATATCGGGAGGAACACCAGTGGCGAAAGCGGCCTCCTGGACTGTTTCTGACACTCAGACACGAAAGCTAGGGTAGCAAACGGGATTAGAGACCCCGGTAGTCCTAGCTGTAAACGATGTGAACTTGGCGTCGGCGGGTTCAAAGCCGTCGGTGCCGAAGCTAACGCGATAAGTTCACCGCCTGGGGACTACGGCCGCAAGGTTAAAACTCAAAGGAATTGACGGGTCCCCGCACAAGCAGCGGAGCGTGTGGTTTAATTCGATGTTACACGAAGAACCTTACCCAGGCTTGACATGTTGGTGGTAGGGAAGCGAAAGCAGACCGACCCGCAAGGGAGCCTTCACAGGTGTTGCATGGCTGTCGTCAGCTCGTGTCGTGAGATGTTCGGTTAAGTCCGCCAACGAGCGCAACCCTCGCCGTATGTTACAAGTGTCATACGGGACCGCCGGTATCAAGCCGGAGGAAGGTGGGGATGACGTCAAGTCAGCATGGCCTTTATGCCTGGGGCTACACACACGCTACAATGGCCGGTACAATGGGTCGCTAAGCCGCGAGGTAGAGCCAATCCCTAAAGCCGGTCTCAGTTCAGATCACAGGCTGCAACCCGCCTGTGTGAAGTCGGAGTTGCTAGTAAACGCGCGTCAGCTATAGTGCGTTGAATACGTTCCCGGGGATTGTACACACCGCCCGTCACGTCATGGGAGCTGGCAACACCTGAAGCCGGTAGCCTAACCGCAAGGAGGGCGCCGTCGAAGGTGGGGTTGGTGACTGGGACGAAGTCGTAACAAGGTAGGTGTACCGGAAGGTGCGCCTGGATCACCTCCTTTCTAGATTAACGAGCAAAGGTTCAGCACTCACGCAACCTGCGCTCAACCAAATCTTTCGCCCGCGGTGGGTGAGAGTCGATAAGTAAGCTTCCTATCACAATTCAGTTGTTAAGGCCTAGCCTGGGCGGGCCTGTAGCTCAGCTGGTTAGAGCACAGTCCTGATAAGACTGGGGTCACTGGTTCGAGTCCAGTCAGGCCCACCTGATTTTTCAGGCAGTGCTCGGGGATGTAGCTCAGCGGGAGAGCAGCGCCTTTGCAAGGCGAAGGCCACGGGTTCGAATCCCGTCATCTCCACTGAGCCTTTGCATGAAAGGATGAGGAAAAGTTTGAAGTTGGTGAACTCGGAAGAACGATAGAAGTTTGGCTCTGATCGCAAGGGTAAAATACGCGGCCCGGCGATGAGCCGGGTCGCTTTGTCGAAAAAAATAGTTGACTGCCCACCCGTGTCCTTGACAAATGTGAAGCACACCGGTCGCCGGTCAACGGCGAAAACAGAACCTTGACAACTGAATAGTTATTGATGAATTGACAATTTTTGATGTAGGCCGAACAATATCAATTTCTCCGCATCACGTGGAGAAGCTACTAAGGGCTTACGGTGGATGCCTTGGCGCCAATTGCCGATGAAGGACGTGGGACACTGCGATAAGCCTCGGGTAGCCGTGAACAGGCGTTAATCCGAGGATTTCCGAATGGGGAAACCCGCTGCGGCGAACCCGCAGCATCTCCCGGTTGAACACATAGACCAGGAGAAGGGCACCCGGGGAACTGAAACATCTAAGTACCCGGAGGAAAAGAGATCATTTCCCTAGTAGTGGCGAGCGAACGGGAATTAGCCCAAACCGCCCGTGCTTGCACGGACGGGGTTGTAGGGTCTGGCATATGGAAGTTACAAATCAGTTTGTTAGCAGAATGGTGTGGGAAAGCCAACCAAAGAGGGTAACAGTCCCGTATGCGAAAATGAACTGACTTCCGCTGGATACCTGAGTACTGCCGGGCACGCTAATCCGGTGGGAATCTGGGGAGTCCACTCCCCAAGGCTAAATACAATTGGCGACCGATAGTGAACAAGTACCGTGAGGGAAAGGTGAAAAGTCCCCCTGTTAGGGGAGTGAAATAGAACCTGAAACCGTAAGCTTACAAACAGTTGGAGGGCTAATGGCGTGTCGGTGCTCCGGCGAAAGCCGGGTGCGCGGCGCTATGCCTGACAGCGTGCCTCTTGGAGAATGAGCCTGCGAGTTAATCTTAGCGGCAAGGTTAAGGGAGTAACACCCGAAGCCGTAGCGAAAGCGAGTCTGAATAAGGCGTATAGTCGTTGGGATTAGACCCGAAACCGGGTGAGCTACCCATGGCCAGGGCGAAGCGAGTCTAAACGCTCGTGGAGGCCCGAACCTACTAACGTTGCAAAGTTAGGGGATGAGCTGTGGGTAGAGGTGATATGCCAAACGAACTCGGATATAGCTGGTTCTCCCCGAAATAGTTTTTGGACTAGCGTCATGCGTTTAGTATCGGAGGTAGAGCACTGGATGAGCTAGGGGGCTTACTGCTTACCGAACTCAACCAAACTCCGAATGCCGATACTCCATAGCGTGGCAGTCGGACTCCGGGAGATGAGTTTCGGGGTCAAAAGGGAAACAGCCCAGATCATCGGCTAAGGTCCCCAAATCCAAGCTAAGTGGGAAACGAGGTGAGGTTACTGGAACAACCAGGAGGTTGGCTCAGAAGCAGCCACCCTTTAAAGAGTGCGTAATAGCTCACTGGTCTAGTGACCTTGCGCGGAAAACTTAACGGGGCTAAGCTTGGTACCGAAGCCATGGGACTTGCGCAAGCAGGTCGGTAGGGGAGCGTTCCGCCAGCAGTGAAGGTTGACCGTAAGGACAGCTGGAGCGGGCGGAAGTGAGAATGCAGGCATGAGTAGCGTACAAACACGTGAGAACCGTGTTCGCCGTAAATCTAAGGTTTCCGACGCCAGGTCATTCCGCGTCGGGTTAGTCGGGTCCTTAGCCGAGGCCGAGAGGCGTAGGTGATGGACATCCGGTCAACATTCCGGAACCGTCTGGAAGGAGCGATGAGGGGACGCAACGAGGTAGGCCAGCCAGCGATTGGTTGTGCTGGTGCGATCCGTTTAGGTGTTGAGGCTTGTAGGAAAATCCGCAAGCCGAGCTGAGACGATAGCGAGCCCTTGAGGCATAAGTGGTTGAGCCTTGTTGCCGAGAAAAGCCTCTAAGCATTGATTTCCAGATGCCCGTACCGCAATCCGACACCGGTAGATGGGTAGAGTATACCAAGGCGAACGGGAGAACCTTCGTTAAGGAACTAGGCAATTTAACCCCGTAACTTCGGGATAAGGGGTACCTGGTGACAGGTCGCAGTGAAATGGCTCTAGTGACTGGTTAACAAAACCACAGGTCTCTGCTAAGCCGTAAGGCGATGTATAGGGGCTGACGTGTGCCCAGTGCCGGAAGGTTAAAGGGAGAGGTTAGACGCAAGTCGAAGCTTTGAACTGAAGCCCCGGTGAACGGCGGCCGTAACTATAACGGTCCTAAGGTAGCGAAATTCCTTGTCGGGTAAGTTCCGACCCGCACGAACCGCGTAACAACTAGAGTAGTGTCTCAACGAGGGACCCGGTGAAATTGAAATGGCTGTGAAGATGCGGCCTACCCGCAGTAGGACAAAAAGACCCCGTGGAGCTTTACTGTATCTTGGCATTGAGTTTGGGTGTGATCTGTGTAGCATAGGTGGGAGACTTTGAAGCTGGGGCGCTAGCCTCGGTGGAGTCACCGGTGAAATACCACCCTGATTACATTTAGACCCTAACCCCGCACCGTAATCCGGGCGGGGGACCGTGCCAGGTGGGCAGTTTGACTGGGGCGGTCGCCTCCTAAAAGGTAACGGAGGCGCCCAAAGGTTCCCTCAGGGTGAATGGAAACCACCCATAGAGTGTAAAGGCATAAGGGAGCTTGACTGCAAGACCAACGCGTCGAGCAGAGTCGAAAGACGGGCTTAGTGATCCCACGGATCCGAGTGGAAGGGCCGTGGCTACCGGATAAAAGCTACCCCGGGGATAACAGGCTGGTGAGATCCAAGAGTTCACATCGACGATCTCGCTCGGCACCTCGATGTCGGCTCATCGCATCCTGGGGCTGGACAAGGTCCCAAGGGTCGGGCTGTTCGCCCGTTAAAGCGGTACGCGAGCTGGGTTCAGACCGTCGTGAGACAGGTCGGTCTCTATCCACTGTGGGCGTAAGGGATTTGAAGGGAGCTGCTCCTAGTACGAGAGGACCGGAGTGGACAGACCTCTGGTGTGCCAGTTGTCGTGCCAACGGCATTGCTGGGTAGCTACGTCTGGCAAAGATAACCGCTGAAAGCATCTAAGTGGGAAACTTGCCCTAAGATAAGATCCCTGTATCCTTAATGGAGTAAGACCGCAGATAGACTATCTGCTTGATAGGCGGTATGTGTAAGCACAGTAATGTGTTGAGCTAAACCGTACTAATGGTCGAGGGCTTATTTGCGTGGTGCGGAGAACTTGATATTGTTCATACATCAAATCCAATAACTATTCAGCACAACTAAGGGAATTAGTCTCTTTGGTGATTTGAGCGGCGAGGGTACACCCGGTCCCATCCCGAACCCGGAAGTTAAGCTCGTCAGCGCCGATGGTACTTGGTGGGTAACTGCCTGGGAGAGTAGGTCATTGCCAAAGAGACTTTTCTTTTATTATTCTCTTCTCATCAGTTCCATCATAAGGTATAATCTTTTCGTTCACAGACCAGTCCGCGTAGATTGCCTTTTATTCCTAAGCTTTGGCAACCAAGGAGTGTGTGCAGCGCTAAATTCCAGATGAATATATTAGTCTCATCCAGGTATGACGCGCACTCGGCTGTGTCTGTGTTAAGCCGGGTTTTTTTATTTATTCCTCCACATGGAAGGAGGTGAGGCAGTTGACGGTCGTCAATTTACGCAATAATGAATCACAAGATCAATTGCTCAAGCGTTTCCGCAAAAAGATTGTCAAGAGCGGTGTCTTGAGCACGGTACGCCGGAAACGCTGGTTTGTATCCAAGAGTGAGCAACGCCGCATGGATCAGAAAAAAGCGATACGACGCTACAAGCGACGTGCTTACAAGGATTATGAATAAACCAGTGGAACGGGACTGGAGGCATTATGGCTAACGAAGATAAGATTCAGGTTGAAGGGCTGGTCGTCGAGGCTTTACCCGGCACCCAATTCCGGGTGCGACTCGACAACGGGCATGAGGTTTTGGCTTATCTTTCGGGCAAGATGCGCAAGTATTACATCCGTATCCTGCTCGGAGATCATGTCAAGGTCGAGATGTCTCCCTACGATTTAACCCGTGGACGTATCACTTATCGTCAAAAGAAGTCTGGCGGGGAACCTGAAGCGATCGAATAACCGGTTCCGTATGCACTCATAGAAAACAACAGCCCCTGCATTTGCAGGGGTTGTTGTTTTAACCAGATACTAATTACGGCATCGATTTATATGAGCTGAGCACTTTCATGTAATTCGCCCGTTCGAAGGCAGCTGGTTCTGCAACCGATTTCTGGCTAAGGCTGCCTCTCATTTGCTGGATGGATTCGTATTCATGGGCGGTCATCCATTTTTCCAGGTCTGCCAGCAGGACAGGGATGCGATTGATACCTTGTGCCAGTAATAGAGAAGCCGTCATGGCCACGCTGGCACCAGCCATGGTGGTTTTTACCACATCTTCAGCGGTGTGGATTCCGGTTGTGAGTGCCAGGTCAGCTTTGATCTGTCCGTACAGGATGGCAATCCACCGCAGCGGCAGGCGTAGTTCGTTCGATGTGCTTAAGATCAAGTTCGGGACGACTTCCAATGCTTCCAGGTCGAAATCGGGTTGATAGAACCGGTTGAAAAGCACCAAGCCGTCCGCACCGGCTTCAACCAGCCGCTTGGCAATGTTTGGAATGGAGGTGAAGAACGGGCTGAGTTTAACTGCCAGCGGGATGTTGATGCTTCTGCGAATATTACGTACCAGAGTAATGTAGTTGTCCTCGATCTGGGTGGCAGTCTGGTTCGGATTGGTTGGCAGGAAATAAAGATTGAGTTCCAGGGCATCTGCCCCGGCCTCTTCGATCTTTTTGGCGTATTTGGTCCAGCCGCCGGCAGAAACACCATTCAAGCTGCCGATCACGGGAATCTTGACCGCCTGCTTGATCTTCCTGAGCTGCTCCACGTAGGCATCCGCTTTCAGCGTGTATTTTCCACTCTGCGGATAAAACGAGTCGATTTCAGCGGATATTTCAGTGCCATAAAAAAGGAAATGATCCAGCTCGAGACTCTCGTGGATGATTTGTTCTTCAAAAAGGGAGTACATCACGATCGCCGAAATTCCCGCGGCTTCCAGCTCTTTGACGGTTTCCACTTTTTCAGAAAGAGGTGAGGCGGAAGCCACCAGGGGGTTTTTGAGTTTAAGACCCAGATAGGTCGTCGAAAGGTCAACCATAAGCTCTCCTTTATTGATCGATATAGAAAATGGGGCAGAGATGAACTCTGTCCCATTATGTCCATTTATTTCTGATCAGCTGATTTGCCGTAATGCATGGCGGCCAGCTGCGAGTAGAAGCTCCAGCGTGACTTGGCGTCCTCGCTGGATAATTTCAGCAAGGTTTCTGCGCGCGCTTCATCACTCTGAGTCAACATGCGGAAGCGGGTTTCATTGTACATGTACTGTTCCACTGGCACGGTTGGCTCCTTGCAATCGATCTGCAGGGGGTTCTTATCGTCCGCGGCGAGGCGCGGGTCGAAGCGATACAGAGGCCAGAGACCGGATTGGACTGCCAGTTTCTGTTGTTCAAGTCCCTTTGACATGTCATAGCCATGGGAGATGCAGTGGCTGTAGGCAATGATGATGGACGGACCATTGTAGGACTCGGCTTCGAGGAAAGCTTTCAAGGTGTGCTGGTCGCTGTAACCCATGGCAACCCGCGCCACGTAAACGTAGCCATACGCAATTGCCATCAGCCCCAGGTCTTTCTTTGCCAGACCTTTACCGGAAGCAGCAAAGCGGGCCACCGCACCGCGCGGCGTGGACTTGGATGCCTGTCCACCCGTATTCGAGTAGACCTCTGTATCGAGCACCAGCAGGTTGACATTTCGACCGGTGGAAAGGACGTGATCGAGACCACCATAACCGATATCGTAGGCCCAGCCATCACCGCCAACGATCCATACGGCTTTCTTGACGAAGGCATCCGCGACCGCAGCCAGGTTCCGTGCTTGCGGGTTCTTGGATCTGGCAAGTTTACCCTTGAGCACGTCCACCCGCTCGCGCTGCTGCTTGATTCCCAGGTCGGTGGTCTGATCGGCCTTAAGCAGGGCGTCCACAAGATCCTGTCCGAGGTCGTTGACGAAAGTTGGCAGGATGTCGCTGGCATATTCAAGCTGTTTGTCCAAAGTCAAGCGGAATCCCAATCCGAACTCGGCATTATCTTCGAAAAGTGAATTGGACCAGGCCGGGCCGCGCCCTTCCTTGTTGAAAGTATAAGGAGTGGTCGGCAGGTTCCCGCCATAAATGGAAGAACAACCGGTGGCATTCGCGATTATGGAGCGGTCGCCAAACAACTGTGACAGTAACTTTACATAGGGCGTTTCTCCACAGCCTGCACAAGCCCCGGAGAACTCAAACAGCGGTTGGAGAAGTTGCGAGTTCTTTATGGTGCCCAGGTTAATAGCTGTGCGGTCAATTTCCGGCAGGGAAAGGAAGTACTCCCAGTTAATTGCCTCGGATTCTCGCAAGGGCGGTTGCGGAGCCATGTTAATGGCTTTGCGCGCCGGGTTGGTCTTATCCTTGGCAGGACAGGCTTCCACGCACAAAGTGCAGCCGGTGCAATCTTCGGGTGCCACCTGGACTGTATACGCCATGCCAGGAAATTCCTTAAACTTGGAATCCATCATCTTGAAAGTTGCCGGAGCTTTTTCAAGGAATTTCTTATCGAAAACCTTGTGGCGGATGACGGCATGCGGACACACAAAGACGCATTTACCGCATTGGATGCACAGGACGGATTCCCAGACCGGGATCTCCAGGGCAATGTTACGCTTTTCCCACTTGGTGGTACCGGTCGGGAAGGTGCCATCCTGCGGCATGGCGGAGACCGGGACGGTGTCGCCTTCGAATGCGATCATGGGTCCGAGCACGTTTCGGACGAACTCAGGCGCTTCTGCAGCCACCGGCGGTCTGCGGGTGAAAGTGCTGGTCACTTTGGCAGGCACCTTGACCTCATGCAAGTTGACCAGGGTCTGGTCTACAGCTGCAAAGTTTTTCATCACCACAGCTTCGCCGCGCTTTCCGTAGGTCTTCTTAATGGCCTTCTTGATTTGCTCGATGGCCTCATCGCGCGGCAGGATGCCAGAAATGGCGAAGAAACAGGTTTGCATGATGGTATTGACACGGCTGCCCATACCGGTCTTTTCGGCAACATCGTACGCATTAATGGTATAAAACTTCAATTTCTTCTCGATGATGTCCTTCTGGACTTCCTGGGGCAGCTTGTCCCAGATTTCTTCGGGACCATATAAACTGTTTACCAAGAAGACTGCCCCGGGTTGGGCGAACTTGGTGAAATCAAAGCGCTCGAGGAAGTTGAACTGGTGACAAGCAACAAAGTTGGCAGTGTTGGGAGTAATCAGGTAGGGTGCTTGGATCGGTTTGGGTCCAAAGCGCAGGTGTGAAACAGTTAAAGTGCCAGCTTTCTTGGAGTCGTAATAGAAATAGCCCTGGGCATTGTTGTTGGTTTCTTCACCGATGATTTTTATGGAATTCTTGTTTGCACCCACGGTACCGTCCGAACCTAATCCAAAGAAGAGGCAGCGCACGGTCTCGGGATATTCGACAGAGAAATTGAGATCGTAATCCAGGCTGGTGTGGGTCACGTCTTCATTGATGCCAACCACAAAATGGTTTTTGGGAGCTGCTTTTTTAAGCTCGTCCAGCACAGCCTTGACCATGGCAGGGGTGAACTCTTTCGAAGATAACCCGTAGCGTCCTCCCACCACCTTTATGCCCTGGTATCCATTTTCGAAAAGGGTGCTGGTTACATCCAGGTAGAGTGGTTCGCCGGAAGCGCCGGGTTCCTTGGTGCGATCGAGCACTGCAATTGACTTGACGCTTTTTGGCAGGGATTTAAGGAAAGCTGAAGTATCGAATGGGCGGTACAGGCGCACACGGATCACACCCACTTTTTCGCCTTTCGCTACCAGGTTCCGCACCGTGGCTTCGGCTGTCTCGCCGCCGGAAGCCATAATGATGATCACCCGCTCGGCATCCGGGGCACCAATATAATCGAACAGGTGATAAGCCCGGCCGGTCAGCTTGGCGAATTTATCCATGGCTTTCTGAACGATGCCAGGGACCTTGGTATAGAACGGGTTGATCGTCTCGCGTGCCTGGAAGAATACATCCGGGTTTTGGGCGGAGCCGCGCAGTACGGGATGATTCGGAGAGAGAGCACGGGCGCGGTGTGCGTTGACAAGCTCATCATCGATCATCGACCGTAAATCATCATCGGTCAACTGCTCGATTTTCGCAACTTCGTGTGAAGTGCGGAAACCGTCGAAGAAGTGCAGGAAAGGCACACGAGCTTCCAGAGTGGCAGCCTGGGCGATCAAGGCCATATCGTGCGCTTCCTGGACCGATCCGGAAGGGAGCATGGCCCAGCCGGTTTGGCGTACAGCCATTACATCAGAATGGTCGCCGAAGATGGAGAGGGCGTGAGTTGCGACGGTGCGTGCCGATACATGGAAAACAGTGCTGGTCAATTCCCCGGCAATCTTGTACATGTTGGGGATCATTAAGAGCAAACCCTGACTGGCTGTAAACGTCGTGGTCAATGCTCCAGACTGGAGTGCCCCATGGACTGCTCCTGAGGCGCCCCCCTCGGATTGCATTTCAACAACCAGGGGCACGGTTCCCCAGATATTCTTCCTTTTGATTGATGACCAATCATCGGCAAACTCCCCCATATTGGATGATGGCGTTATTGGATAGATCGCGCAGATTTCATTGGTGCGATGGGCGACGGAAGCGGTGGCTTCATTCCCATCAATTGTAACCTTTTGGCGTTCCATATAGCTTGACTCCTTAAAATAGGATTACACAGCGGATTCTGTGCCATGATAATTAACCAAGTATTGAGTTTATTCCCCCGGATTACCTTCCGATAGTAATTTTATACACAATAACTACAGCGACTTGTCACCAATCATAAAACTCATTATTTTCGATTTTCCAGGTGTTTGCGTGCCAGCATAATGGCAGCTAATGACTTTGCATCCCGGATTTCCCCGCTTTCAAACATAGCCAGCGCTTCCTTCAGGGGAAATCGCTCGACGGTCAGGAACTCATCTGCGTCGGCCTCCAGCGGGTCGTAGTGCAATTCGGTCGCCAGGTAGACGTGCATAAACTCAGTAGAGTAACCAGGGGCAAGGTAAAACCCACCCAGTGCTTCCAATTTCCCGGCAGCCATGCCGGTCTCTTCACGAACTTCACGGGTGGCACAAGTTTCGGGTAATTCATCCTTGTCCAGCGTCCCGGCAGGCAGTTCCAACAGGTCCAGCCCTGCGGCATGCCGGTATTGGCGCACGAAAAGTAAATTCCCATCCGCCTCCAGGGGCAAAATGATTACCGAGCCCACATGTTCCACGATGTCGAAGCTGGTCTCCCGGGCGTCCGGCATCCTCAGGGTATCGCGGCGGATCGTGAAAGCCCGCCCTGGATAGACAATTTCAGATTTTAATAATTCGAATGGCATTCAATCTCCAAAAAAACACCCAGGCTTGATTTGCCTGGGTGTTTTCCGTTGCTAAAATACTAAGGGATATTTAGAACCTGGTTTACATGCAAAACATACGGCGAAACCAAATTGTTTGCCGCAATAATTTGATTTGGATCGACATCTCCATAATTACAAGCCACTGAGTAGATCGTATCATTGGTGGAAGAAACTGTATACGTTGTCGGATGCGGATGGAGGGCGCGCTGCCCGACGAATGGATTTCCGGTCTGCGGAATGTTCAAAACACTTCCCGGTTGCAGGAGGCTCGCATCGCTAAGACCATTCGCTGAGAGCAATTCCTGCTGATTTACATTGAAGCGGCGGGCAATGCAGTAAGGGTACTCGCCTTGCATGAGAGTGTATGTGGAGGGATGCCCGGGTGTCGAAGTAGGCACTACGATGATTGGGGTGGTGCCAGGAGGCGGGGTGCCTGCAGCGCTGGTGGGCAGTACCACAGGAGGGGGGGTGCCATAAGGAGTCGAGGTTGGGTGACCGACTGTGGGATTTAAGGTCTGTGCCGCCTGCGTTTGCACGTAAAAAGCAGTCAATGTCTGCAGCATTTGCGTGGTTCCGATCAACTCTATCTGGCCAACACCGGTGGGTTGTTGCACGGTGACATTTACTTTCCCGGTGGGCGTGGAAAGAGCCACCTGCGGCGATTGGGAAGCGGATCGTGAACAGGAAATCAACAACAACATGGTTGCCAATCCAACGATGACGATCACCGATAATTTCTTGACCATGTTCTCCTCCTTAAAAAACCAATCTTCCTTGTTTTTAATTTCTAATGAGATACTAGCACAACCTTTCTATAACGTCAAGCGGCGGATTTTGGGTTAATGACGATTGTGAACTATTTCTCGAGCAGGATTGTCACCGGGCCATCATTTTCTATTTCCACCAGCATGTGTGCGCCGAAGCTGCCGGTCTGTACCGGAAGCCCCATCTCACTTAGAAATCCGACAAATTTTTCAACAAGAGGCGCAGCCACCTCCGGTCTGGCTGCCTCTGTAAAAGAAGGTCGCCGCCCCTTGCGGGTATCGCTGTAGAGCGTAAATTGGGATATGACCAGTGCCGCGCCTTTAACTTCCTGGAGTGACTGGTCGAATTTCCCTTCAGAATCAGCAAAAACACGGAGAGTGGCAGTTTTTTCTGCAAGGAATCTGGCTTTCTCCTCGGTATCCCCCTGCCCGATGCCGAGCAAGATAACCAGCCCATGTCCAATTTTGGCAATGGGTTTCCCTTCCACGGTAACTTTCCCTGATTTAACCCTCTGGATCAGAGCGCGCATTTTCCACCGCAGGGATGCTCACAGCTTTCCCCTTGAGTGATTATGGTAATTTCACCGCAGCGCGAACTTCCTGCATCGTCTTTTCCGCAATTGCCCTGGCGCGCTTGGCACCATCTTCAAGCACCGATGGCACCAGGTCGGGATGGGCCGCGATCTCGGTGCGCTTGGCGCGGAAGGGTTCGAGCGCTCCATTCAAGCTGACGGCGAGGCGTTTTTTACAATCCACGCAGCCAATTCCCGCCCGTCGGCACTCAATGTTGATCATTTCCACATCTTCCTTGTTTGTAAAGACTTTGTGGAGTGTGAAAACGTTACATATATCCGGGTTGCCCGGATCGGTGCGTTTAATCCGGTGCGGGTCTGTCACCATCATCATCACTCGCTGGCTGGTTTCTTCGGGAGTTGCAGCCAGCTCGATCTGGTTGTTCAAGCTTTTCCCCATTTTTTCCTTACCGTCGATGCCGAGGACTTTCTGGACTTCGGCAGCTTTCATCTGGGGCTCGATCAGGACGTTGGTATGAAAATGATAATTAAATGAACGAACGACCTCTCTTGCAAATTCAAGGTGGGGAGCCTGGTCAATCCCCACCGGCACCAGGTCAGTTTTATAAAGCAGGATATCCGCACTCATCAGCACCGGGTAGCCGACCAACCCGTAGTTGACATTGTTCGGGTTCTGACGCACCTTTTCCTTGAAAGTGGGCAGGTCGGTAAGTTTCCCGAGCGGGGTCACCATCGACAGGATTGTGTGCAGTTCGGTTACCTGGGGCACATGCGATTGGACAAAGAGGATGGTCTCCTCCGGGCGGATGCCGACAGCCAGCAGGTCGAGAGCCAGGTCATAGGTATTCTGTTTCAGGTTTAGAGTGTCCTCGACCGTCGTCAGGGCATGCAAGTCCACGATGCAATAAACGCACTCGTAGTCGTCTTGCAGAGCGACGTAGTTTTTGAATGCACCCAGGTAGTTTCCCAAGTGGGCATGTCCCGTAGGACGAATGCCGGAAAATACACGGCCTTTTTTAGGCATGGTAACCTCGAGAAGATCAGATTTTGTCGCGAAGATCAAATTACTTTTTTAAGAACTCTCCGACCAGGCCCAGGACCTCGCCCGGATTGGCATGCCGTCCGGTCTGGAGTTTGGAATACAGCAAGGTATTGTTGACTGTCACCTCGAACCGGCTTCCATTGGAAGGAACGAGAGTGATGTTCTCAATCTCCGCTTCGAAATGATTTAAAAGATCATTTGCCAGGCTCACGGCCCGGTCGGTGAAGTGTCAGACCGTGCAGTATACGATCGAGATTTTTATCAAATAGCATCTCCTGGATTATTTTCCAAAAATTATACTTCTTCTTACATAATCTGTGCATTATCCGGTCATGCAAAAGGAATCTTTTAGTCCTCGCAGTCATCTGAAGCCGACCCTTTGACGCATGACACCCTTACATGTATAATCATTTAATATTCTTTTTCCCCCAAATGATAGCCTTCGAGGACCGGCATGGCACTGCGCGGCAACCTGCGTGACTTTACCATAACTCAATTACTGAACCTCATAAAACTGGCGAATAAAACCGGGACTCTTGTGGTTGAAGGTCCGCGCGAAACTGCCAAGGTTGCCTTCCGGGATGGGAAATTGTCTTATGCCCAGATCGACCAGGAAGATGGCAGCTTGTCCCTGGTGCTGTATAAAGCCAAAAAACTATCCCCAGGTCAATATAGATCCATACAGCAAAATGCGGCCCATATTTCCGATAAGGAACTTGGGTTATTACTGATCAATGCCGGTTACTTGTCGCAGGAAGATATCCTTACCAATCTTCAGCAACATTTTACGAATATCATTCAGCGACTGTTCACCTGGGTGGAAGGATTTTTTCATTTCGATAATGATGTCCTGCCCCCAGAAGACCGGATCAGCGTCCGCCTGGAGCTTGGGAACCTGATCATCGAAGGCTCACGGCATATGCGTGAGTGGGAACAACTGCAGGATGAAATTCCAAGTCTTGACATGGCGCTCAAGTTTACAGACCATCCTGGTACAAACCTGCGGAATGTCAACTTGAGCGTCGAGGAATGGCGGGTTGTTTCATATATTAAACCGACCAATACCATGCGGCAGATTGCCACTGCGACCAAGATGAATGACCTTGAAATCCGGCGCATCGTATATGCCCTGCTTGAAGCAGGCCTGGTTGAGACAGCCCGAATAGATGACGGATCGGCCCGGGTATCTAATGCGCGGGTATTTCCTTCACAAAACAAGGAAGAGCAGAAATCGTTGATTAACCGCCTTATAACCAGGATTCGTTCCCTCTAATTTTTTGCGAGGATTGTTTTAATGCAAACGGTCAAAATGGTCGTCACGGGTCCCTTCAACGCAGGCAAGACTCAGTTTATTCGCTCAGTCAGCGAAATAGACGTGGTTTCCACCGAACGCAACATCTCCTCCCCTTCCGAAAAAACGGTAAAAGAGTCGACCACGGTTGCCATGGATTTTGGGCGGATCACGGTCGACGATGATCTTGTGCTTTACCTGTTTGGTACGCCTGGTCAGCGCCGGTTTGACTTCATGTGGGAGATCCTGTCAGAAGGCATGCTTGGTTTCATCGTCATGGTGGATAGTACCCGCCCGGAGACCTTCCGCGAGGCACGTTCCATCCTGGAAACTTTTCATGCCTACGCTCCCACTCCTTACGTGGTGGCAGCCAACAAACAGGACATGCAGGAAGCCTGGGATATAGAGGATATGCGCCACGTTTTACACCTCGATTCCAAGGTCAAATTGATCTCCTGTGTTGCCACCGACCGGGATTCGGTAAAAGCCATTCTTTTGGAATTACTCTACACCATCCTTTCTGAAATGGAGAATGGAGGGAAATAGGCTTTCAAAGGATGGGAAGGCAGAGTTTTCTGAGCTCTGGCATGCCCTGTTGGCGACCAGGTCATTCTCTGGATGGTTCCTTGACATTCCATACTCCGTCAGGTAGAATACCGTTCGCCCAATCATGGGCCTGTAGCGCAGTTGGGAGCGCGCCTCAATCGCACTGAGGAGGTCAGGGGTTCGAATCCCCTCAGGTCCACAGCCAGCGGGCAGCAGGCACAACCATGCAAACAGCAAGCATCGCCGCCGCCCGCCTTCTGTTTGCTGCTTTTCAAAAAAATATATGGGCCCATAGCGCAGTTGGGAGCGCGTCTCAATGGCATTGAGAAGGTCGCGAGTTCGAATCTCGCTGGGTCCACAAATAATCGCGATCATGTCTATGATCGCGATTGTGCTATAATCGGCAAAATAATAAGGTCAAGACAGGAGTAGTAGGTCATCCCGTCAGCGAGAAGGGAAAGCCGGGTGGAAGCCCTTCACAGCGCACGCGGGAGCGCTTTGAGACCGAACTCGCCCGTCCTCGCAAGAGAGACCGCGCTGGTGAAACCAGTAGTCAGCGCCGGGACAGCCCGTTACAGCACAAGAGAGATGTTGCCCTGATAATAAGAAAACTCCGGTGTGGGTTCTTGACGGATAAATGGGTAACATAATCCGGGTGGTACCGCGGAGAGTTGTCCCTTCGTCCCTGAGTGGATGAAGGGATTTTTGTTAAATGACGAGAGGAGGTGCGCGATGTTCGAGAATACTATATTCAAACCAGGAATCCAATCCTGCCTTCTCGCGCACCCCCGCGCAGTTAGTGCAATTCAGATTCAAACTTAACTTGTGTGAAGTTTCTCATTCGATCAGGTATTAAATTCACGAGGTAAAAATGAGTGACTATATTCCCTCTCAAATTGAACCAAAATGGCAGGCCAGGTGGGAGGCCGACGGGTTGTATCATGCCGATATCGACGAAAGCAAACCCAAGCATTATGCGCTGACCATGCTGCCATATCCTTCCGGAGATCTGCACATCGGACACTGGTATGCATTTACTCCCTCAGACGCGCATGCGCGCTTTATGCGTATGAACGGGTATAACGTGCTGCTGCCGATCGGATTTGATGCCTTTGGGCTGCCGGCTGAAAATGCCGCCATCAAGGACGGCATCCACCCCATGAAGCGCACCTACGAAAACATCGAACAGATGCGCAGGCAGCTGCGCTCGATGGGTGCCATGTGGGATTGGCGTCGGGAGGCCATCTCGTCCAACCCCGAATATTATAAGTGGACCCAATGGTTCTTCATCCAACTCTTCAAGCATAACCTGGCTTACCGCAAGCTGTCGCCGGTTGACTTTTGTCCGCACGACAACACCACCCTGGCCCGCGAACAGGTCTGGGGCGAAGATCGCCACTGCGAACGCTGCGGCACCCCGGTGATAAAGAAAAACCTTGCCCAGTGGTTCTTCAAGACTACTGCTTATGCCGATGAGCTGCTGAACTATGAAGGGATGGATTGGCCCGAACGGGTCAAGGTTTTACAGACGAATTGGATCGGACGTTCCGAAGGCGCCGAGGTGAATTTTCCGCTGGCCGACGAAGATTCTGCAATCACAAATGCAGGAAATCAACACTCTGAAACCCAGTCCCGGATCACGGTTTTCACAACCCGACCGGATACTCTTTGGGGAGTCACCTTCATGGTGCTTTCACCTGAACATCCGCTGGTGGATAAAGTCACCACTCCGGAACATAAATCAGAGGTGGAAGCATACAAGATCCAGGCTGCCCGACAATCGGATATCGACCGCGAAGCCGTTGACAAGGAGAAGACCGGGGTTTTCACCGGAGGGTTCGCAATCAACCCGGTCAATGGCGAGAAGACCCCCATTTGGATCGCCGATTACGTCTTGATGACTTATGGCACAGGCGCAATTATGGCTGTGCCTGCACACGACCAGCGCGATTTTGAGTTTGCCCGCAAATTTGGGATCGAGGTCCGGGTTGTCATCCAACCGGATGACATGTCCTCGCTTGACGGTTCAAGCTTGACTGCCTCGGTTCCGGCATACGGTCAGATGGTCAATTCCGGACCGCTGACGGGCACCTCAGCTGAGCAGGCATACCGTGCTGCAATAAAATTCATTACCGAAAAAGGGATTGGGAAGGCATCCATAAATTATAAACTGCGCGACTGGCTGATCTCACGCCAGCGATACTGGGGCGCCCCCATCCCAATGATCTATTGTGAGAAGGATGGTTGGAACCCGGTACCGGATGCTGATCTTCCGGTCCTATTGCCGGAGGACGTAGCTTGGAAACCCACGGGTGAATCGCCGTTGAAATTGCACCCGACCTGGAAAAATACCATATGCCCGGTTTGCGGCGACCCTGCCGTGCGTGAGACCGATACGATGGACACGTTCATGTGTTCGTCATGGTACCACCTGCGCTACCTGTCTCCCCACTTCAACCAAGGCCCGTTCGACAATAAAGAGTACGATTATTGGATGCCGGTCGATACCTACACCGGCGGTATCGAACATGCCAACATGCACCTGATCTATACCCGTTTCTTCCACAAGGCACTGCGCGATATGGGGATCACCGAAGGTCCCGAGCCGATGATTCAGCTGCGCAACCAGGGCATGGTGCTGGGGGAGGATAACGAGAAGATGTCCAAGAGCCGCGGTAACGTGGTGGATCCCGATGACCTGGTGGCGCGTTATGGCGCTGACGCAGTACGTGCCTTCCTGATGTTCTTTGCTCGCTGGGAGATGGGTGCCCCCTGGAATCCGACCGGTATTGACGGGACCGTCCGCTGGCTCCGACGCGTTTGGACCCTGGTCATATCGACCGAAAAAATAAATTCAGTGGGCTCCGACAAAACCGATGTTCCTGTTGAAGAAATTAAAGGTGTCACCCTGTCAGGACTGGAAGGACATCGGGAGAATGCTCAATCTCTTCGCCGGCATGTTCACCAGATGTTGAAGCGCATCACGCGCGACTTCAATAAATTTGAATTCAATACGATAGTTTCAGGGCTGATGGAATTACTGAATGAAATGTACGCTGCCCGGGAAGCCGGGCTGGCTGGCACACCTGCATGGAGCGAGGCTGTGGAGATCTACCTGCACATGCTGGCTCCGGTATGTCCGCACATTGCGGAGGAACTCTGGGAACGGGTTGGAGGGAAATATTCCATCCACGACCAGCCCTGGCCAATTGTTGATGAGGACGCAGCCCGCGAGCAGGAGATCGTCATCCCGGTCCAGGTCAATGGAAAACTGCGCGACCGGGTAGTCCTCCCGGCGGATGTCAGCGAGGATGAGATTAAGTCCGCTGCGTTGGCGAGTAAGATCATCCAAAAATACCTGGAAGGGAAATCGCCTAAAAAGGTGATCGTGGCGCAGAAGAAACTCGTAAATATCGTGGTGTAGAAATAAAGTGGCGGCCATCGGGCCGCCACTTCCATATATGATTATGGTTATTCCACCTAGATGTCTGATTAAGGGGTTAACCGGTAAAAGATCAACTTGGTCAGCGGGATTTCCTCAATCTTACTGAACCCGGCCTGCTTCGACATTTTTCGCATCGTGTCCGGAGATAGGCGGTGTTCGAGCGGTGCACCAAAGTCTTCTTCACGGTACGCCCATTCAAGAATCCCCACTCTAAATTTAGCAACCCGCTGGGCTTCCCGGAGCACCTGGAGTTGTCCATCTGATTCATGCAGCAGTAACCCCATGAACACCAGGTCCAGACTGTTATCTGCACAAGGCAAGTTCTCGGCGGTAGCCACACTGAAAACCCCGGCAGTCACAAACGTACGGGCTGCGGGAAGCATTTCTGGATTAACGTCCACGCCCAGGATAAACCGATCACGTTTCGCAAACGCTTCGGCAAACACGCCCGTCCCGGTACCAACATCCAGGATCGTCCTGATATTTGCACTTTCCAGGCACAAAGATACGACCCATTCCACGTCGAGGCGGGCAATCCTTTCAGGATTGCGCAGGCGAGCGAAATCTCCTTCAAACCGTTTTTCGTGCATTGCACCTCTCAGGAATAGATATGCCAGCCTCTTGGAAGATGGTTCTTTACCACCCCCTGCACCCGCTTACCCCAGCTGAGCGGCCAGCCATCTGCGGTGACCAGGGTCCAGCCAGGGGCACCCTCGGAGGGGAGACTCTCACCTCGCAAATAAGCTGCCATCTCCCGGCTGTTTGTTGTGAGCGACAGGATATTTTGGGCCTGTCCTGTGCGAAGAAGCATTGCCAGCGGGTGGGCCGGCTCGAAGCGATCTTTTTTAACATTTCCCAGCCAGACTCCGGGAATCGTCACCCGCAGCCCCTTCAAGTCAGGGATTTCTTCCGGTATGAAATAGAGCCGGTCACCCTGCAGGCGTAAACGCTCGGATGGGAAATCCGCTGCCAATGTTTCCTCCCTGAAAGCCTGCCAGAGTTTCCAATCTGAGGGCGGAATTTTCACCTTGTGCAATGGGAAGGTCGTATCATCTGAAGCACCGTTTTTACGGTATAGCAGGCAGGCGAAATGTCCTTCCCCGGACACACGGTGGGGGAACAACCGCACTGCTCCGCGCAAAGAATTTGCCTCCGCATTTAAACCGATCCATTCAGGTTGCCCGGGCATAAACCCCCAGAACTGTGGCAAAGCTTCCACTTCGAACTCGAGGTGTTCTTCTAAAAACCGGGCAATGATTGCCTCGTCTTCTTCCGGAGCGAACGTGCAGGTGGAGTAGAGCAGGTGCCCGCCCGGGTGGACCAGGTGGGCTGCCACACGCATGATGTTGGTCTGGCGTACGGCACAGCCTGCCACCATCTCCTCGGACCAATCGAGGCGTGCCCCCATGTCCTTGCGAAACATGCCTTCCCCTGAGCACGGTGCGTCCACAAGCACCCGGTCGAAATATGCGCCAAAATGGTCTGCCAACCGTTCCGGGGTCTCATTCGTAACTACCAGGTTTTCCGCTCCCCAGCGTTCCACGTTGACAACCAGGTGGTTAAGACGCTTTGTTTTGATCTCATTCGCAACCAGTAAGCCTTTTCCCTGCATGAGTGATGCGATATGCGTGGTCTTACCGCCCGGGGAAGCTGCCAGGTCCAGGATCCGCTCTCCGGGCAGTGAGCCTAGCAACTCCGCTGCCGACATGGCGGATGGGTCTTGCAAGTAATACAGTCCTGCCAGGTGAAAAGGATGTTTGCCAGGTTCTATCCCATTTGGCAGGGTGAGGGGGAGCAAAAAGGCTGAATTGCACCATGCAACCTTATCTCCGAGTGGGAATGGGCTTATCTTCTGATATTCTTCCACGGGTAGTTTCAGCGTATTAACGCGCAGTCCGTGTACCGGAGCATGAGTCAATGCCTCGGCAAAGGCAGGGAACTCTTCACCCAGGAAGTGCGACATGCGCTTGAGGAATTGCGGTGGGATGGGAAATTGCTCGATCACAAGGCGATTATAATGGTGTTATGCGCATCGAAGAACTGAATTGGATGGATGTGGAAGAATATCTCAAGCATGATGACCGCATGATCCTGGTGGTGGGAGCCTGTGAACAGCATGGGTATCTTTCATTATTATCAGATGTTAAGATCCCGCTGGCTCTGGCAGATGCCGCATCGCAGCAAACCGGGGTGCTGGTCGCGCCTCCGGTGAACTTCGGTTCCAGTCCATACTTTATTACCTACCCGGGCACCTTTAGCCTGCGCCTTTCCACCTTGATGGACGCAGTCGAGGATATTATCCGTTCGGCGTACGGACAGGGATTCAAAAGGATTCTTATCCTGAACGGTCATGGAGGAAATACAGGTTTGAAAGCGCGTTTGACAGACCTTTGCAATAACCTCCCCAGTCTTAAAATTCAGTGGTATGCCTGGTGGTTGGCTCACAGCGTGGAAAATGTTGCATTGCGCCATGAGCTTAAACCCAGCCACGCCAACTGGCTCGAAGCATTCCCCTTTACAGTCGTGACAGACCTGCCTGAAGGGGAAAAGACACCTCCTCACGTCCCTTCCGACATTCTGGATGCACGAACCGCCCGCGAAGTCTACGGGGACGGGTCTTTTGGCGGGAAATATCGGGCTTCACAGGAAACGATGCAGGAGGTTTTCGACGCTGCCCTGCAAGATATCCTGCAAATGCTCAAATTTGAGGGATATTAAGGTTTATGAAAGGCAGATTAATTCAATTCCAAGCACCCCCTTGACCAAATAAGACCATACAAGTATAATTCGGCTCCATTGAGAGATAACCATAATCTGCGATAATTAGCGAGCGCTTGAAGCAAAACGCTTCGAAGCGCTTGCTTTTGTGTGTCTCTGGCATCGCATGAATGTTGGAGCAAGGGTGGTCAGTCGCAGGTATCGATTTAGAGACGAGGAGACGGTCTAGTGGAAACTAAGGGATTAATTTCATTAAGAATCAGTCTTGCTTCTCCGGAAACCATTCTAACCTGGTCATACGGCGAAGTTTTGAAACCCGAAACCATCAACTACCGCCGCCTGCGCCCGGAAAAAGACGGCCTGTTTTGTGAGGCCATATTTGGTCCCACGCGCGACTGGCAGTGCTACTGCGGTAAATATAAGAACCCCCGCTATAAAGGAATCATTTGCGATAAATGCGGCGTGGAAGTGACCCGCTCTTCGGTCCGCCGGGAGCGTATGGGTCACATCATGCTGGCGACACCCGTTGCCCATATCTGGTACACGCGGCGTATTCCTTCCTACCTGGGCATGCTGCTCGACATCTCCCGCCGAAACCTGGACCGGGTGCTGTATTTTGCACAGTATATCGTCAGTTACGTGGACGAGGACGCCCGTCAAAAAGCCTTAAAGCGCCTTGAAGACGAGATTTCCGTTTCCGAACGCGAACAGGCTGCGGTGATTAATTCCAAGATTGCCGAGATCAAGACCGCCCGTGATAAAAAGCAGGCAGAAATCCAGACCCGCAGGGTTGAGATGGAACGTCAATTTGACGAGCAGACCGCTGCCAAGCTGGAACCGATCATTCAGGAAGGCCAGCGACTCGAAAGCTATCTCCAGGAAAATAAAGGCAAAGTGCTCAAGGAAGCCGTCGTATTTGGCAGCACCGGTTCCGTGATCGTTGACGCGGGCATCAAGGTCGGTGCGACCCATCTGGGCAAGGTTCAGAAGTTTGTCCAGGGGCGTTTGGAAGCCATTGAAAATGAACTCAAGGACGAGAAAGCAGTTGCCCTTGATGCAGTAAAGATGGAAGGCGCGACCATCAAGGCCACGGCCGATGAACAGATGAATGCCTTGCGCAGTCAACTTGAGGACCAGACTTCCTCCAGCCATGACGCCAATGCCCTCCAGCGCGATGAGCTAATGGAACTGCGCCCGTTCACCTTCCTGGGTGAGACCCGTTATCGTGAGTTAAAACAGCGCTGGGGACAGGTCTTCCGTGCCGACATGGGTGCCGAGGCATTTTATGACATCCTGCGCCGCCTCGACCTGGATAAACTCTCGGAAGAACTCTGGCACGAAGTAAAAACAACCAAGTCCAAGCAGAAGCGTAAGAAGGCCACCTCCCGGCTGAAGGTCGTGGAAGCATTCCGCCGATCAGGCAACAGGCCCGAGTGGATGATATTAACCGTCCTGCCCGTCATCCCTCCTGACCTGCGCCCGATGGTGCAATTGGACGGTGGTCGTTTCGCCACTTCGGACTTGAACGATCTTTACCGGCGTGTGATCAACCGCAACAACCGTCTCAAGCGTCTGCTCGAACTTGGAGCGCCGGACGTGATTGTCCGCAATGAAAAACGTATGCTGCAGGAAGCAGTGGATTCCCTGATCGATAACAGCCAGCGCGGCAAAGCCCTCAGCCGCCGTGGACGCCGGGAACTCCGCTCCTTGAGCGATATGCTCAAGGGCAAGAAAGGACGCTTCCGCCGCAACCTGCTCGGTAAGCGCGTGGATTATTCGGGTCGCTCCGTGATCGTCGTAGGTCCGCAGTTGAAACTATATCAATGCGGTCTGCCGAAAAGCATGGCGCTGGAACTTTTCCGCCCGTTCGTGATTTCACGCCTCGTGTCCCACAATTATGCTGCCAATGTCAAGGGCGCACGCCGATTTATCGAACGCAACCGCCCTGAAGTTTATGAAGCGCTAGAGGAAGTCATCAAGGACCGCCCGGTACTATTGAACCGTGCCCCCACCTTGCACCGCCTGGGCATCCAGGCTTTTGAGCCGATCCTGATCGAAGGCTCTGCCATCCAATTACACCCACTGGTTTGTACTGCCTTCAACGCTGACTTCGATGGCGACCAAATGGCTGTCCATGTGCCGTTGTCGGATAAAGCTGTGCAGGAAGCCCGCCGGTTGATGCTGGCTTCCAAGAACCTGCTCAAGCCCGCTGACGGTGAACCCATCATCGGTCCCTCCAAGGATATGGTGTTGGGTGTGTACTACATGACCATGCTGCATTCGAAGCCTCATAAAGGTGACGGACGCACATTTTCAGATATTGATGATGTCGACCTGGCCTACCAATTGGGTCAGGTGGATGTTCACAGCAAGATCAAGGCTCGTTTGACCACCTGGTACGATGAGAATCACGATCGCCTGCCCGAAGCGGAGAGCCGCTTGATTGAAACCACAGTCGGGCGCGTGCTCTTCAACCGTATCCTGCCGGAAAAGGTTCAATTTATCAACCGACAGTTGGAAAAAGGTGGCGTGAAAGACCTGATCGCCGAAGTCTACGAATTGTACGGTCAGGACGTGACGACTGAAACCGCGGATGGGATCAAGCGCATCGGTTTCGAATATGCAATGCGTTCCGGCACTACCATAGCGGTGTCAGATATCACAGTTCCTCCTCAAAAACAGGAAATCATTGAAAAGGCTCTGAAAGACGTGGAACTGGTTCAGCGGGACTTCCGGCGCGGCCTGTTAACCGAGCAGGAACAGAACGAACGTATCATCCAGATCTGGCAGTTGACCACTACCGCGGTTGCCAAGTCAGTTCGCGATGCTCTCGATCCGGATGGCAACCTGTCCACCATGGCCAATTCCGGCGCCACCAAGGGTGGGTTTGGTCCAATTTCACAGTTGGCCGGCATGCGCGGTTTGATGGCTGACCCATCCGGTCGTATCATTCCGATGCCGATCCGCTCTAACTTCCGCGAAGGCCTGACCGCCCAGGAATACTTCATTTCAACCCATGGCGCCCGCAAAGGTCTGGCTGATACTGCCCTGCGCACTGCTGATGCAGGTTATTTAACCCGCCGCCTGGTGGATATTGCCCAGGATATCATCATCAATGAACTTGACTGCGGCACGCACAATGGAGTGTGGATTCGCAGGAAGGACGACGTTGCTGGTCAATCCATGGCATCCCGGTTATATGGACGCCTGGCAGCCGACCATGTTCTCGACCCGAAAACCGGTGAAGTGCTGGCCGAACAGGACGAGATCCTGGATCGTGACTTGGCGCGCAAGATTGCTGCAGCTGATGTGCAGGAAGTTAAAGGTCCGTTCAGCTCTAACATGTGAGTTAACCCACGGGATCTGTGCCAAGTGCTATGGTCTCGATCTGGCACGCGGCACAATGGTCGAAATGGGATCAGCGGTGGGCATTGTTGCAGCCCAGTCCATCGGTGAGCCCGGTACCCAGCTTACCCTGCGTACCTTCCATACCGGCGGTGTGGCTGCCGGCGGTGATATCACAACCGGTTTGCCTCGCGTAGAAGAACTCTTTGAATCCCGCAAACAGCCAAAGGGTGAAGCGGTCGTCGCCGAGATCAAAGGCACGGTCCGAATCATCCAGTCGGACAAGTATGCCGATATGCGTCTTGTTCATGTCGAACAAAGTGAAATGATCCATGATGAGTTCGACGTGCCAAAGGAATGGAAGATCCAGGTCAAAGATGAGACCGAGATCAAGGCAGGCGATATAATTGCCACCCTGAATGATGCCACCATCGCAGCCGAGCACGGCGGCAAAGTCCGCATTGAGAAACGCAAGGTATACGTTTCTCGTGAACAACGCGATGAACAGGAAGCTGAAATTCCGACGACCCTGCGCCTGCTGGTAAAAGAAGGCGATCATGTCGAGGATGGTCAGCCACTGACTGAAGGGTCACTGAACCCACACCGCATCCTGCGTGTCCAGGGACGTGAAGCCTGCCAGATGTACCTGATGACCGAGATCCAGAAGGTTTATCGCTCGCAAGGGCAAAATATTCATGACAAGCACTTCGAGGTCATCATCCGCAAAATGTTGAGCAAGGTGCAGGTATTCCGCCCGGGTGACACTCGTTACCTGCCAGGTGATGCCGTGGAACGGTTGGAAGTCCAGCGTGTGAACGAACAATTGCTATCTGAAGGAAAGACCCCTGCCAAGTTCCATGAAATGCTCCTGGGAGTTACCAAGGCTTCCCTCAGCACCGATTCATGGCTTTCAGCCTCCTCCTTCCAGCACACCATCAAAGTGCTTGCTGGCGCTGCCATCGGCTCTTCCACCGACCCGCTCTATGGGTTGAAGGAGAACGTCATCATCGGCAAGCTGATCCCTGGTGGCACTGGTTTTGTGCACGGGCGTTTCGCAGCGGTTGAAAAAGCGCTTGCACAGGCAGGTTCCTCACAGTGGACTGAAATCCCGGATGCTGGGGCATCAGATTAATTTCCTGGCAATTCCGATTTTCAAATCAGGCAAGTGATTTAGAGGCAGCCAATTGGCTGCCTCTTTTATTTTCTCCTTGACGCTTTCCGTCTTTCCCCGTAAGATAAACCGAAGATAGAACATTCTTTCACCATAGTGGAATGGGAACAACATTATCCACGCTTGGTGGAATCAAGGAGCAATTATGGAACTCGGCCTCGTCCGGAAAATTGATATCGACCGCGAGATGCAGCAGGCTTATCTCGACTATGC
Source organism: uncultured Chloroflexia bacterium (assembly GCA_963830585.1). GTDB lineage: Bacteria > Chloroflexota > Anaerolineae > Anaerolineales > Villigracilaceae > UBA877. The sequence continues at coordinate 832,555 of CAWHNA010000001.1, forward strand.
CATGAGCGTTATCGTGGCACGCGCCCTGCCGGATGCGCACGACGGTCTTAAACCAGTTCAACGCCGCATCCTGTATGCCATGTACGATATGGGCATCCGTGCTGACAGCCCTTACCGCAAATCGGCCCGTATCGTTGGTGAGGTGCTCGGCAAATACCATCCTCACGGTGACCAGTCTGTTTACGATTCCATGGCGCGCATGGCCCAAGAATTTTCGATGCGCACCCTGTTAGTGGATGGACAGGGCAACTTTGGTTCGGTGGACGGCGATCCGCCAGCCGCAATGCGTTACACCGAGGCTCGTCTTGCGCCTCCTGCGCTGGACCTCCTGGCGGACATCGGCAAGGATACCGTCGACTACACCGATAACTTTGACGGCACTCTGACCGAACCCACTGTTCTCCCATCGGCTATTCCGAAATCTGCTCGTCAATGGCGCCACCGGGATCGCCGTTGGTATGGCCACCAACATCCCTCCTCATAACCTGGGCGAGATTGCCGATGCCTGTGTCTACATGCTCGAAAAGTGGGAAAAACTCGACGACATTAACGTGGAGGATTTGATGGAGTTCGTCGAAGGGCCCGATTTTCCTACCGGCGGCATTATCATCGAGCAGAAGGGGGAAGAGGGTATTGAAGCAGCTTACGGCAAAGGCCGCGGGCGGGTTACGATCCAGGCTAATGCACACATAGAAGAGATGGAACGCGGCAAGAGTCGGATCATCGTCACAGAACTTCCTTACCAGGTTAACAAATCCAGCCTGATCGAGCGGATTGCCGAATTGGTGCGTGATGGGCAGTTGGAGGGGATTACAGACCTTCGTGATGAGTTCCGACCGGCAGGGCTTGCGCATCGTTATCGAACTGACCAAGAACGTCGAACCGGAGAAAGTCCTTTCAGCACTTTACAAGCGCACACCCATGCAGTCCACTTTCAGTATCAACTTGCTGGCTCTGGTGGACAACGAGCCGCGCCTGCTTAACCTGAAACAGGCTTTGCGCGTCTACCTCGACCATCGGCTGGTGGTTATCAAGCGCCGCACCGAGTTTGACCTGCAAAAGGCGCGCGCTCGTGCGCACATCCTTGAAGGCTTGATGGTAGCGCTAAAACACCTGGATGAGATTATTGCCCTTATTAAAGGTTCACCCGATGTGGACTCAGCCCGCACTCGTTTGATGAAACGCTTCAAACTTTCTGAACTCCAGGCTAACGCCATCCTGGAAATGCAGTTACGGCGTCTGGCTGCCCTGGAGCGCAAGAAAATCGAGACCGAGTATAAGGAAACCCTGGTCCAAATCAAGGAATTGGAAGGGTTGCTTAAGTCGTCTAAAAAGATGCGTGGAGTAGCAGCCGATGAATTGCTTAAGGTCAAGGCCGCCTACGGCGACCGGCGCAGGACGCAGATAGTCAGTATGAAAGGCCGCAAGACCAAAAAAGCACCGCTGACCGCTGGCCGAACTGGTTGTGGAGCAGGTGGTCTGGATCGGAATGACCGCTGATGGAACTCTATCGCGCACCCGGGACGAAAAAGCCGCCGCGTCTTTCCGGTTCCGAGGCTCCGAAACTCTTGGTTAAAGCCAATGCGACCGACACACTATATCTGGTCAGCGGGCGCGGGCTGGCTGCTGCAGTGGCAGTGCATACCCTGCCTGAAGGCGAAAAATTAGGTGAGGGAAACCCGTTCAACAAGCAATCTCCACTTCAAGCTGATCAAATACCAGTTGCGGCTTTTGCCCTGCCTGCCCGGAAATCCGAGCTTCCCGCTGAAACAACCCTGCTCACAGTCACGCGGGGCGGGATGGTCAAAAAGAGTCTTGTCAGCGACCTACCGGGACCATCCGCGCAAACCTTCCGCCTAGTTAATGTCAACGAAGGTGACAGCCTGGGCTGGGTCGCGCTCACGGACGGGAAAAAGGAAGTAATACTGGCGACTGCCCAAGGGATGGGGATCCGTTTCAGCGAGGAGGATGTACGCCCAATGGGCTTAGCTGCGGCAGGAGTAAACGGGATCAAATTGGGGGTGGGAGATGTGGTCGTTGGTATGCAGGTATTGCCCGGATCAGGTGACCTGTTCCTAATCGCCTCGGATGGAAAAGGGAAACGTGTTGAGGTAAAGGACTTCCCTGTCCAGGGACGATACGGGAAGGGGGTCATTGCCTGGGAATTGGTGCGCGGCGTTTCACTTGCTGGATTGGCTATGGGGAAGGCGAACGCCATTGTGACCCTCCATCTCCTCAAGGCTGCTTCGAAAATGACTCGCCTTGACGAAGCTCCCCTGCGCAAGCGAACTGCGATGAGGGGCGAGTTTGTCGTTGAGGTCAAACCCGGTGATACGTTGCTAGGGGTAACAGAGGGTTGGGCAGTGGAACGATTTGTCGAATTGGTGAAGAAGGAAGAAAAGAAAAAACCATCAGGAAAGAACAAATAAGTAGTAGATAAATCAATCACCCTGCACCTGGGAAAATGGCGCAGGGTGATTAAATTTATAACTAGCGTATCTGATTACCGCGGATCGCTTGGGCAACCCATCATTCGATGTTTCCCACCGGTTCTAGCTCGGTGGCAGAGATGATTATTCTAACTTTCTCCCAGGGTTCGATCAAGCACTCTGCAGTGTCTTTGAAATTTTGTTTCTGAATTATCAGGATGGGTATTCGTCGAGTTTGTCTTACTATTTCACAGCCCGTTTTTTCTCGTTCAACTGAAGCATATAAAGTGCTGTTCCGGCGCTGTGACCCAGGGTGGTGAGGTCTGTCATGTGGTCGCGCGAGTAGCCGCGGCCTTTTGTCCGCGCTCCCAACGCCAGGATGCCCACCAGGTCGTACACCTTGAGGCGTGGTACGCAGAGAGGCACAAGTAATGAAAACGGTTTACCCTCTGGTATATCAAGCGCTTTACCTTCACCCAGCTTTTTAAGGGTATCTTCTGCAAAATGTAATTTACTGGCTTCGGAAGGGTGCACGTCGTGCACTTCAACGAGCGTAAATCCCTTTCGCTCCTGGATAAACAACGCCCCACTTGTGCTCTGCAGCAGGGCGGGGATTTTAGATACCAGGGTATGGCCCAGATCAGCTGGGGTAAGATAGTCCCACATCTCCGGCTGAAGTTCCACAAGCGCTTCGCTATAATCGATCCGATCCTTGTAGAAGCGGGTATTGACCCATTTTTCGACCCATTTACGGACAGGACGGTAGATGGCTGCCACCTGGATGCTGGACAGTAAGGCTCCCAGCCAACCGGCTTGCTTGCCGAGGAACTGCTGGAATGCATAGTTCAATACTTGTGTCGTTAAAACCCATATCATCAGGAGGAATATAGTGACCAGGCTGTAAACCAGGGTCCGATTGATGTACAAGTCTGTGTCCCATAAACGGTAGTGATAAATGGCGAATACAAAACTCAGGTCCAATACCAATACTGGCAATGTTGCTCCGGCTTTGATAAAAAGTGAAAACAGGATGTATTGCGCATACGATAAACGAGGAGCCAGGATAAAGGCTGCCAGGTCCAATAGGGCGATGATCACGAAACAAGCCACCACCCCAAGAACCACCCGTTTGGTTTGTTCGCGTTCGACTGAATTAGAGACACGCAGGTATCGATAAACTTGTGCGAATGCGCCCAATCCAAAGAAGCCTATCCACAGGTAGAAATCCCACAAGGAGTTGTAATAGATTTCCAGGTTCACAAAATCCAAAACGGCTGGTACGACAAGCAGGATGGATACCCAGCGTGTCCAGCGTGGTTCGAAATGTCCGGAGGGAAAAATGAAAAAGACAATGAACATGGATACCATTCCGACCATGTAAATCAAATTGTTCATGAACAGCACGTGCAATTTATAAGCACCGTAACTCACCGGGGTCAGTAAGTAGGAGGCGAAGGCGATCATGGAAAATGCTACCAGGATGACCAGCCAGTCTTTAGAACGTCGGAAGAATACCATCGGGCTGGATAGAATGACTCCCAGGGCAAGTAAACAACTGATCGCAGTATTGTAGATGACGAGGAAGCGCAGGGATAAATTCATTTGCGAAAGCAACTGCAGGAACCTGCCTGCAAATGATAATGGAACCTGGCGTGGAACCTGGTTGCCTGAACGAACAGTGATTGTGATCGGATCCCCGATCTTCCCGACCAGCAGCTGGTTGGCTTGTGCCGCAGATGTTACCGGAACGTTATTCACAGCAGTCAGTACATCCCCGTTTTGCACACCTGCCCCGGCGGCATCGCCAGCCGGGTAAACGGAGATGATCAATTTCCCACCTGCATCCTGTCTCACCAGGACGCCTATATTTCCCTGGTCCCAACTGGCAATATAATTTGGAAGGCCTAAAAGAAAGAAGGTTAAGACAAGCGTAAATAATACCAGGTAAGCTCCCCGTGCCAGAAACAAGCGGGTCCCATGCAGTTGTCTTCCATGGCTTTTATGCCCTTCAACGGGAATATTCTGTGCAGGTTGTTCCACCATTCGGGCCTCCGCAGGGGTTATCTGATAACATCAATCAATTTTAAAAAAATATCTGTTAAAGAAATATAATAATAATATCCTGATAAGTATATTGGCTTCATAAAAGGAATTGCTATTCAATAAAGAACCTGTTTCATTCAAGTGTTCTTGACAGTGCGGATTCCGGAATGGAAATCTGAAGTAAAAAAACCAGTGACATTTACCCTTGGGGTGAATTTATCTTTATTCCCACCGGGGAGCCGCGAGACCAATGACTGGGGGGATCAAGCTTGTTGATTGGGAGTCGGCTCGGTTTTCTCCTAACATACCCACGAGTCCCAACTCTGGGGCAATCCTGCGCATGGCGGTGATGACATTCCCAACGTGCTCCCAGAGTTCGATCCCAAATTCGGCCGCAGCTTTTTGGATCTCTTCCCGGTTGGCCCCGGCTGCAAAGGCTTTATCCTTCCATTTCTTTTTTACCGAGGCAGGTTCCAGGTCCAACAGGGAACGTGATGGGCGTACCAGTGCCACCGCAGTGATCAACCCGGTCACCTCATCGCACGCATACAGCCCTTTTTCCATGCGGGTTTGACGCGGCACGCCGGTATGATCGGCGTGACTCATAATGGCCCGGATGACATCATCAGGCACGCCATGCTGGCGCAGGATGGGCTCTCCAGCCAGTGGATGCTCTTCGAGCGTGGGGTGGATCTCCCAGTCGAAGTCGTGCAAAATTCCGGTCAATGCCCACTTTTCTTCATCCTCGCCATATTTCCCAGCGTAAAAACGCATGGCGGCTTCCACCGCCAGCATGTGTTTTACGAGTCCTTCGTTTTTTACGTATTCACGTACAAGAGCCAGGGCTTCTTCTCGGATCATAGTTTCCTCTTTGTCTTATGGAAAGATTGGTTCCGGGTTTCCCAGCACGGGGATGGGATGGCTGATGTTCACATCCCACAACGCAGCCGCGGTGGCGAAAAGTTCGCGCGTATTCCAATATAGTAGTGAAGATTTCCTGTAAACTCGCAGGTCGGCATTTACACCGATAGAGTCCACTCCAAGCCTGCTGCACTCGTAGATGGCCCGTGGCAGGTGAAAGGCTTGCGTTACCAGTATCGCCTCGGTTACCCCAAAGATTGCCTTGGCCCGGTAACAGGTGTCGTAGGTGCGCCTTCCGGCGAAATCAACCACGATGTCCCCATCCGGTACCCCCAGCGAAAGTGCCACCTCCCGCATCACTGCCGGCTCATTGTATTCCACGAATCGGTTGTCCCCGCTCATCAACAATTTCTCGACCTTGCCGGCGAAAAACAAATTTGCAGCCGTCTGGACACGGTCTTTCAGAACAGGGGTGGCGGTCCCGTTTCGCCACAATCCAGCACCAAAAACGATGGCTACCCGTCGGGTCGGGACATCATCAACTGAAAACGTTCTCGAGTGCGCGAATATCCCTGTCACCAGTCGTGATAGGGCGAGAATAAAAACTCCAATTACAACGATAAAGATGAGGAAATTCAGGAACATTTTGGCAGTGCGTTTGAACACAGGCGGTATTCTACCATGCAAAAAAAAAACGGGACGGTATCGACCTCCTTGAAATTTTCCTTTAAAATTGAAACCCGTTTCCGTTCCAGAAATGGGTCTCATTCAGTAATTCATATTAACTCCGAAAACGAATGGAATTTCACGTAATATTACTGATTTAAGTATAACGTTTGCGTATTTCAGCGCTCAGGAAGTCCATGGCCCAAACCACCAAAATGATTCCCCAGATTGCCGTGCCAGCCTTCTGGTATTCCAAAACATTAATTCGCTGGCTAAGATAAAATCCGATGCCACCACCACCTACAAATCCCAGGATTGTGCTGATGCGCACATTGATATCCCAATGATAGATAATGAAGGAAATGAAATCAGGGATGATCTGGGGGACGACTGCGAAATACACAACTTCGATCGGGTTTGCCCCTGTGGCTGCTACAGCTTCGATTGGACCCGGATCAATATTCTCGACTGCTTCGGAAAAAAGTTTACCCAAAGAGGCGATCGTGACGATGGTCAGAGCCAATACACCTGCGAACGCTCCAAAACCCACCCACAGGGCGAAGACAGTTGCCAGAACCAGGGAATCGAAGGATCGGGTGAGGTTCAATAATGCTCTCACAACATTGTAGATTGTTGATCCGATGAAATTGCGCGTCATGATATTACGGGATGCAAGAAAACTGATTGGTACAGCAATAATCGTCCCGGCGGTGGTGGCTAATAATGCCATGAAAATTGTGATTACGATGTTAAAAATAACATCCTTAAGCGCTTGGCTGGGAATTAAACCGCCGATAGCAACGGCGGTCTCAGCTTGCAGATGACTGGGTGTCCCACCTGTTGTCGCGGTGATAGGGCGGACGTCTACTTGTGTCGTAAAATTCCCGGTCGCGTCGGTTGTGACCAGAGTGGAGAATAGAACATTTCCGCTTGGCAATAGCCACTGGAGTTTTACATCGTTATTAGGCGCCATGCTGAACCCCTGCAGCGTGATGAAGTCCTTCGGGTTGGCACATTGGACACTGGGGACAATGCGCGGCCCACTCTCAGGCAGGGTGGTAGGCTCCGCTGACCCGCAGGGAACTGGGAACACAATTTCGAGTGTTGTACTTGTGGTCTCATGGGTGAACAGGTCCGGATGGATCAGGTCATTTAAGACTTTCTGACTTTTTGGTAACGAAGTAAAGAGCTTCACCAGGTCGAACTCAGTTACCCGATAGCCGACAAAATAAGCAGCAAGAGCAAGCAAGATCAAGAGACCCGTGACAGACCAGCGGCGGAGGTTGAATTTATGTGGATTCATCCTACACCAACCTTGCCCTGATCTTGGCACTGGCAAAATCGAGCGTAATGACGATGATGGCAATCGCAATAAACGAGGCACTCACCGCGTGAAAATCGCCCTTGATGATCCATTGATAAAGGTAGAATCCGATCCCGCCACCGCCGACAAATCCGATGATGGTCGACGTGCGAACATTTATATCCCAGCGGAATAAAGTGAAGGAAGCAAAGGGAGGGATGATTTGTGGAATAACCGCATACCGCACCATTTGCAGCCAGCTCCCTCCTGTTGCTCGAATCGCCTCGAGCGGCCCAGGGTCAATCCCTTCGATCACTTCCGAGTACATTTTTCCCAGGGCTGCGATCGTATGCAGGGTTATCGCAATTACACCGGCAAATGGACCCAACCCGACGATAATTACAAAGATGATTGCAATAATTAATGGCTCAATGGAACGGATGACATTTAGAACTGTGCGTGTCAGGATATAGATGGAGAATGTGACGGGATTGCCGCCCATCAGGTTGCGGGCAGCCAGGAAGCTGATCGGAATGGCTCCCAATGCTCCCAGGGTGGTTGCCATTAGACCTAGGAAAATAGTCTGGAAGATCCCTATCAATATAAATCCCCCATTCTCAGAAAGTTTTATGCCTGGCTGTAACCGGGTTTGGGTTAGGTCGACGCGGTGTTCGAGAGGAATGGTGCGATCAGGGGCGGCATTAAGCGCGTTCGGAGAAATTTGGATGGTCGCATTGAGATTCCCGTTCGCGTCAGTGCTCAAATAAAGGGCTGTGCTGAATCCTTTGCCCAAGGGGAGTCGGTCTCCAATGGGCGTTTCCCATTGGATCAACGTCTGTGTATCCGGCCATAACCCGCTGGCTTGCAAGGTTAAGGTGTCACTTAAATTACCGCAATTTGGGGAAATATTAACAGTAACACCGTTAACTGTATTCGACGCTGCAGGAGGGGTAGGTCCGCAAGGGACCTCTACTGGCGCCCAGCCAAAGTTAGTGGTTTCTATCCTGGCAAAGAAATCTGGGCGTAGCATTGGTGTGAGGATGGAGGTTGCCCGATCAAGGTTCCGGGTAAGCGCTGAGAGATCAATTTCGGTGACTTTCCACCCGATCACATAACTCATTACTAGAACGACCGCAATGGGAAGTAGTGCTGAGCGCGGGTTCTTTTTCGACACGCCTACCGCATCCCAGATATTCCACAACCACACGATGGCTGGAACCGTATACCAACCCGGAACTTGGTACCAGGCAACTATCAGGGTTGCGATGACTACGCCTAATAAAACAACAGCACCACGGTATCGCCGGCGGGCATAGATTTGTCCCAATCCGGGCACCACCAGGGAAAGTAGGCCGGCAATCAATGGAGAGCGGTCTTCTGTCACCGGCGGTGGGGTTGTCGTCATTCTCAGCTTCCTCGATCGTCGTTGCACGTACTTCCTGTGCATCTTCTCCGTAGATCTCTTTGAACTTGGCGCGGTTGATCTCTTTTGGTAAACCCTCGAAAACTTTGACTCCATCTTTAAGAGCGATCACGCGGGTGGCATAGCGATGGACAAGGTCCAGGAAATGAAGACTGCACAAAACGGTTATGCCTTCCTTATTTAGTTGTTCTAGGTACTGAAGAATGGAATGGGAAAGAACCGGGTCGAGCGAGGCCACCGGTTCATCAGCAAGGATTAACCGGGGTTCTTGCATTAGTGTCCGCGCGATACCCACCCGTTGTTGCTGCCCGCCCGACAGGGTGTCAGCGCGGGTAAAGGCCTTGTCGGCAATCCCCACCCGTTCGAGCGCGTGGATGGCGCGTTCCCGGTCTGCTTTTGGCCATATCCCCACCAGGCTCAGCATGGGGTTAGCATACCCTAATCTCCCTGAAAGCACATTTGTCATCACGCTGCTGCGCTTTACCAGGTTGAATTGCTGGAATACCATACCGATGTGGCGTCGAATGTGACGTAAGTCAGTGGGCGAGGCAGTGGTAATGTCCTCATTATCCAAAAGGATGCGGCCTTCGGTGGGATCAATAAGGCGATTGATGCACCGCAGCAGGGTGGATTTGCCCGAACCCGATAAGCCGATGATTACCAGGAACTCTCCGTCTTCCACATTGAAACTTACATCTTTAAGGGCTTTTGTCCCGCTGGGATATATCTTGGTAAGATGCTCGAACTCGAAGCAAGGCCATACCTCCTGCCAAATATAAAACCGAGGGGGGAAAAGGGTTTCTTTTCTCCCCTCGTTAATTACTCTTTTCCTGCTTATTTTACGTATTTACTCAGGTCAATCCCCGAGGCGGTTAAATACGATCGGAACTGATCGTAAGCCGTGTCATCAACAACAGTAAGACCGCTGATCTGGTAAAGATCCTGGAGTGCCTTCTTGCCTGCGTCTGTAGCGGAGAGTTTCAACATGGCAACCGTAATTTGGTCGCGCAGATTCTGGGGCATATCCGGGGCGTACGACATATTGTCGTTGGGAATTATTGCTTGGGTCTGGTAGATCACAACAACCTTATCGTTCACATCCGGATGATCCTTGGCTATGTTGGAGCGCGCATCTACAAAAGTGGCGCCATAATCGCATGTGCCGCCGTTATAGAGTGCCGTCACGGTCTGGGTATGTCCTCCAGTGAAGACTGGGGTGGCAATGTCTGCATCTACCAATCCGGCATTCTTGAGGAAGATCATCGGAACTACGTATCCCGATGTTGACTCGGGATCACCGAAGCAGGGTATCTTGCCTTTGAATTGGGCGAGTGTCGATGCAAGTTCAGCTTCAGTGCCGGGTTTGTCAGCGGCGGGGACAAAGCCGGAACTAACATTGGCAATGAATTGCGAACCGTAGTGGTCAGACCCAAAACGATTGGTGATCAGGGCGGCATCGGCAAATCCCTTTTGGTGGGCAAGGATATAAGCGAAAGTTGCCATCCAGCCGATCTGCGCGTTGCCGGAACCCATGGCTTCAGTAAGGGCAGCGTAGGAGGTCGGAACCACACCTTTGAATGTCAGACCCGTCGCTGCTGTAAGTGCGTCAAGCAGTTCCTGACCACCAGTGGTGATATCAGAAGATGTGCCTGAGGGTTCAAAAGCAACGATAATCGGCTTGGCTGCAGTACCCAGTGGGTTGACGGTCGGGGACGGTATTGCAGTGGGGGGTGGGACAGCGGTGGGTGGCACTGCCGTGGGTGGCACTGCCGTCGGAGGTACGGTGGTGGTCGCGGCAGGACCGCATGCTGTCAGCAGCATAACAACCGCAACCAATAACGAAGCGAACGCAAAACCTTTCTTCATTTTTCTTCTCCTCTCAAGAGATTATGATTTTGGGGACTCTCCCCATGGATAAAAAGATAATATATCTAAATCCAAAAAAATGCAAGTGACAGGTCTCATAAATCCGATATAATGGTTGTGTGTCCGATAAAAAGGTAGTGAATTCATCTAAAATTATCATCTTGATCATCCTGATCCTGGTGGGGATTGCAGCAATTTGGTTCCTTGTTAATTTGGTGAACAACAGGATCAGCAGCACTCTTAACCCTTTACAACAGGCGAACCATGAACTGGGAACCCAGGTTGCCAACTTGTTGCATCCAACCCCCACGATCATACCGGATCCGGTAACAATTATCCATGATGTTCAATCACTTGCCAGGTTGGAAACAATCCGCTATACAGTCGAGAAAGTGGTTACAGCGGAGGTTAACCAGGGGGTATTAGGTCCGCTTTTTGGTGACCGGCTGCTTTTTGTCGCTCACGGTTATGTCATTGCCGGTATCGACATGAGTAAGATCAAGCCGGAAGATTTGTGGCTGGAAGGGGAGCTTCTCAATGTCCGCTTGCCAGCAACGGAAATCCTGGTCTCGACTCTCGACAACGACAAGTCATATGTGTATGATCGGGTGACGGGTCTGTTCACCCACGGTGACCCGACCTTGGAAACTCAGGTCCGACAGGTGGCTGAGCAGGAGATTCTCAAAGCCGCCATACTGGATGGGATCCTGGACCAGGCTACCACCAACACCCAAACTTATTTGCGCTGGTTCTTTGAGACTCTCGGTTACAAAAATATTCACTTTGCACCGTCCAAACCCTGAAGGTTTGGAAACACTTATAATGAAAAGTTGAAGGTGATTGCCTTCAACTTTTTTTATTTGTGGTTCCAGTCTGGGAAGACGTATTTTTCTGCAGCCAGTTGCTCGCTCCGCGAAATTTCGCCCCTACTTAGTTCTCCCGGCTGGAGGGTTAAAGTAAGCGCTGATCGAAAACCACCGCTAAAAGCTTGGGCAGCTTCATCCCAGGAGATTACCTTGCCCAGGGCGCCCTCCACTGTTGTGGCGCGTTCCAGCAGGTGGCCAGCAGCGCGCTTGCGGGCCTCTTCGTTAGGATATGCAAGCACTTGAAGGATGCGTGTCAGGTCCCCACTGAGTGGCAGCGACCCGTGTTGCAGGATGCCCTCTTTGCGGCGGGCTTGCGCTGATCCTACCAGTTTCTTTCCTCCCGCTGTGATCTCTGAGGTGGAAGGGACTTCGAAACAGATTGGGTCGGGCGTTTTATTATTCTCCACCGCTTTTTCGTGAACTTCCGCTGGCAGGTTGAGCAGGAGTAACGCTTCAACCAATGCCCCTGCCAGGCGGCTGTAAGCTTCGAGAACGGTTCCGGCCACCCGAGGTTCATCGGGCGGTACGATCACGGAATATGTAAGTTCGTCGGTGTGCAAAATCGCCCGCCCCCCCGTTGGTCGGCGTACCAACTCCCAGCCGTGGGCTTGCAGGCGGGGAATGTCAACATCCGAGAGCGGTTGGGCATACCCAAGGGAAAGACAGGGCGGTTCCCAGGCATACAGTCGCAACGTGGGTTGAGATTCACCGCTGCCAACCCCTTCGAGGATGGCTTCGTCCACAGCCATATTCCAGGCACCATGTGCTGGAGGACTGGTGAGCAGACGCCAAAGATCTTTCATGTGCTTGCAGCCATGCTTTCTTCCAAAACATTTTCCACAGTGTCCTGTGCGGCGTCATCCAATGGCGGGCGGACTGGCCAGTGCGGGAAGCCAAATTGCCTTGCCAGCAATGCTTTCACCATGGGTGGGAAGGGCGGATATTTCTCGAGAATTTGGCGGATCCTGGTAACCCGATTTTGGACAGGGGATACGTCCTCACCTCCCTGGTACCCGTCCCAAACCTTCCTCAAGTCAGGTGAGATCAGGTTGGCTGGAGCGGTAATGCAGCCTTCCGCATGATTCTCCAATGCCAGTTGCAGATGGGAATCGGTGCCGTTCAGCACCAGCAGGTCCGAACCAAACCGGTTCCCCAGCTTTCGTAAAAATTCTTCGTCGTGTGACGAATCTTTTATTCCGGCAAATTGGCGCGGGAAGGCGTCTTTCAACCGCCTTAAAAGGTCGATTGAGAACCCAATTCCCGCTGTGCCGGGGATATGGTAACCGAGAAGAAAGCCATCCGCTGGGACAGCTGTGTGGATGAGTTTACTGAAATACCGGAACAGTCCTTCCTCAGTCGCTTTGCGGAAGTAGTAGGGAGGCAGAACGATCACGCCCTCGCAGCCCAGATCGAAGGCGGACCGGGTCAGGGAAATGGTTTCGCTGAGGCTGGGAGTCCCGGTCCCAGCTAGGATTTTGGTAGTTCCGCTCTGTGCCGAAGAGAGTTTTGTCTTCGCCTGGCAGGCAGCCAGCAAAATATCGCGCCGTTCTTCCGGTGAAAAGGAGGGTCCCTCACCGGTCGTCCCCAGGAATAAAACACCGTGGCAGCCGCGTCCGGCGAGAAATGTCAGCAGGGCTGGGATTGAATCAAGGTCGGGTGAAAAGTCGGGTTTTAGCGGGGTAACAGCCGCAGCGTAAACTCCAGCCAATGGATGCATTATTTAACCTCATCAAGAAAATCAGTTGCTGCCTTCATCGGGGAAACAAGTTTCTGGCCATCATCATGCAGGTAGCGTTGGCGGTCCAGCACCCACAGATACAAATCTCCTTCTGTCTTGCCAGGGAACTCTTTCAGGATGCTGCTTTGCCGGATGTTGCTGACGATGGGCCTGTAAACCTTATCATACCAGTGTGCTACCGCCTCATCGTCTGAAATGTCGCGCTTTAAATCCAATCCCATGAAGTAGCGGTGGACTGCAATATGTTCGAGCATGCGGTCGAACCCGTCAGGGATGGTCAGTTTAATTTTGGATTTTGGACGGATGCGGTCCAACCCGGTGCGTTCAAGAAACTCTACTTTTTCGCCCAGGATTTCCAGGTCTTCAAGCTTCAGCTCGGGGGTGATGTTGACTTTGGTCGAGCATTCCTTCACTTCGGCATCTATCGCCAACTGTCCCTGTCCGCGTGCCACCGAAACTCGGTGATGCCCATCCACGACAAAGTAAACCTCCCCTACTTTATATAGGACAACCGGCGGAAGGTTAACCTCCTGGTAGAAAGCCCGGTCGATGCTTTGCCACCGGTTGGCGATTTGGTCTTCGAGGGGTAAAAAGGCCCGGTCGAATTGGTGGTATCGGTTCAGGCTCCCGACGATTTTTTCAACTTCCACAGTTCGCACGCCGCGATAAATTGGTCCGCCGATGTGCAATTTCTCTTTTACATCATCGTAAGAAAGCAGGGTGGTCGGCTGACCGTTTAAAAATCCCATGATATGGTTCCAAAAGGCTTTTAACCGTGCATGGGCAAAATCGCCTTTTACACGTTCGGTAAATTCATCGAACATAAGGTTCAACCTCGAGAACCTTGTAAGGGTTGACGTTCACGACTGTTGTCACTCCTATTTTCGCAACTGCTGGCAGAAAATTGCCTTTATAAATCAAGGTATGCCCATGTAAGAAATAGCGGGGTTTACAAACTCTAATAAAATCCCGAAATGCCAGGAAACCGACGTGAGCGGGATCACTGTCATCATTAACTCCGTATGGGGGTGAATGGGTGATCATGATATCCAGGGCACTACGCGCACGGATTCGCTGTCCCAGCAGGCTTGGTAGCAAAGAAATCAAGCGCCGGTACATCTCAGCTTGCGTGTACTGGTTTCTTGGGACAGGTCTATAGCGGATGCTCCCACCCATGCCTGCCAGATTCAGCCCTTTGAACCACGTCACCCGCCGGTCGAGAAGATCGCAGCCTTCTGCTTGTGTAGCCCGGTTATTTGGGTCATAAAATGGATCGTGATTCCCCGGGACATAAAACAATGGTACATTTAGGATTGTAACTAAATATTCCAGGTAATCATATGGCAGGTCGCCGCAGCTCAGAATCATTTCAATATCGCTGAAGTGCTTTGACACCTCTGGTGAGTACAATTGGTCCACTACGGCATCACTAACGGCTAAAATTTTCAAGCGACAATCTCCAGGCGAATTGTGCCCTATTCTGGTTTTCTGCGCAAGACTGCGTGCTTTTAGGTAATTCCGGTGCTGTCTTGACAACAAATTTCCACCGGTTCAATCTCGTTGGTCTGGATGGTCATTGCCTCCAGGGAAGTCATTATACTGAAATTACATCTTATATTGGGTTTCGACACTTATTTCTGGGATATTTACCAATGAAATCCGTGGAATTGTCCTTCAGGTGTATGGGAATTCAGCCAGACAGGTTGCCAATCCTGACCGGGGTGGCTATAATTCATCCAGCATCGCATTTCTTAGGAGTATGATCTGGAGCCGAAAAAGAATATCAAACCAAAAGTGGAAGAAGAAGAAGTTCCTGAAGGTTCCTTCAACCAGCAGCTGACGTCGGGGGTGACGCTTGTTGGCCGGTATGTGATCCAGGAAGTTATCGGTGTAGGAGGCATGGGTTCTGTTTACCGTGCCCGTGACCTGCATTTCCCCAGCGTTGTGAAATTGGTGGCTGTGAAGGAAATGATCAACCGCGCTCCAGACCCGTTGGTGAGAAAAAACATAGTCCAGAATTTTGAGCGGGAAGCCAACCTTCTGGCAACGCTGAACCATCCCTCAATTCCCCGCATCTACGATTATTTCACCTCTGACAATCGTTCTTACCTTGTTCTTGAATTTATCCACGGTAAGGACCTTGAAGCCATTATCAATGAAACTCCCGGTTTTTTAACAGAAGAACGGGTCCTCGGCTGGGCGATCCAACTTTGCGATGTGCTTGCCTCCCTGCATGCCCACAAACCCGATCCAATCATCTTTCGGGACATGAAACCGTCCAATGTCATGGTCAACCCGGCCGACAATATCATCCTGGTGGATTTCGGGATCGCCAAACCATTCCTGGTTGGACAAAAAGGGACCATGATCGGTACGGAGGGGTATTCACCGCCTGAGCAATATCGGGGGGAGGCCGGACCTCTGGCCGATATTTACGCCCTGGGAGCGACCATCCATCATGCCCTCTCCCGCCGTGACCCGCGCCTGGAACCACCATTTTCATTTGGGGAACGTCCGATGCGCAAGATAAACCCGGCAATCTCTGCGGAATTGGAAGCCGTCATTGAAACCGCCCTTCAGTATAATCCTGAAGATCGCTTCCCGAGTGCCGAAGCGATGAAAGAAGCCCTGGTTGCCGCCGGGCGTAAGACTGGTATCCTCAATCGCACCAGCATACCCACAGCAGCCATCCAGTCTTCAGTTGGGATAAAACCCCTGTGGGTGTTTCAATGCGAGGACGAGATCCGCGGCGCACCGCTCTACCATGAAGGCTCCGTCTATATTGGCTCCTATGATCACAACCTCTATTCATTGAATGCTGCCGATGGGAAATTGAATTGGAAATATGCCACCGATGGCGGCGTGGTTACCCGCCCGGCAGCTTTTGAAGGCGATATCTTTATTGGTTCAGAGGATCAGCGTCTGCATGTGATCAGTGCCCGAAACGGGAAAGTGAACTGGACATATTACACAGAAGGACGCGTCCATTCGTCGCCGCGCATCGCAGAAGGACATGTATTCTTCGGTTCAGATGATCAGAATATTCACGCGGTAAACCTGTTGAGCGGCCGGGCAGCATGGAAATTCGAAACGGGTGCGCCGGTGCGTTCCACTCCCTATGTTGCGCATGATACGGTCTTTGCCGGCTGTGAAAATGGTGACTTTTATTGTGTCGATTTCCGCGGCGAGATGAAATGGCATTACAAGGCTAAAATGGCTGTGACCTCCTCTCCTTGTGAGGCGGATGGTGTGGTTTATTTTGGCTCCGTCGACAGCAGCTTTTATGCCCTGGATGCAAAGGCAGGCTGGGTCATCTGGCGCTTCCGTATGGGGAAAGGTTCCATTGCCTCCCCCACTACCTCGGAAGGATTTGTTTTTATTGGTTCCGCGGACGGGAACATCTATGCTATCGACGCTCACACGTCAAAGGAAGTGTGGCGATTCAAGACCGATCACCAGGTGAGCAGTTCTCCAGTCGTTTATAAAGATGCTCTTTATTGTGGGTCGGCGGATGGAAACGCCTATTGTATCGAAGCCCATACCGGTCGCCTTCGTTGGAAATTTGCAACAAAAGGTCCCATCACAGGTTCTCCTCTCGTCTATGATGATATAGTTTACATCGGCTCCACGGATCACTTTCTATACACCCTGCTTGCATGAAACAATTTCGCCAAGGAGATAATCGTGAAATCATTCTTTGATCGGTTACGGGCTAAAAAAACCAAACCACTACCTTCACAGGAAAATATGAGCACCAACCCTCTGCCTGGAGAACCGGTTGGGGTGGATGTTATGCACACCTCGAGATTGGAACCCCAGCAATTAATATCTGGTTGTGCCCAGTCGATCGGCAAGCAGCGTGATCATAACGAGGACTCCTTGTTTACCTTTTCCGCTGCAACGGGCGGGGAGTCCAGCAGCGCCCCGCTGGGACTTTACATCGTCGCCGACGGAATGGGCGGACACCAGTTTGGAGAAGTCGCCAGTTCCGCCGCGGTGCGGACAATGGCCAGTTACATGCTGAAGCGGTTTCATACTTACCTGGTCAGTCCATCCGAAGGGATGGAAGAACCTTTGCAGGAAATGATGCGCGCCGCCATCACCGAAGCGCAAAAAGCTGTCACTCAGGCTGCTCCCGGGAGTGGCACTACGCTGACTGCCGCCCTCGTGCTCGGGCAGCAAATGACAATCGGTCATGTGGGGGACAGCCGGGCATATGCCGTCCGTCCGGATGGACGGATCGAGGCCTTGACGCGTGATCACTCCCTGGTAAAGCGCCTGGAAGAACTCGGCCAGATCTCTTCAGAGGAAGCTGCGGCGCACCCGCAGCGCAACGTGCTCTATCGAGCTCTCGGTCAGGGCGAAGTGCTGGAACCCGACATCTTTACCGCACAATTCCCGCAGCCTGGATATTTGCTGATTTGCAGCGATGGCTTGTGGAGCGTGCTCCCCGATGACAACCTGAGTAGCCTGGTTACTGTCGCCCCCAATCTTCAGGAAGCCTGCCAAAGGCTGGTCGAAGCCGCTAATGATGCCGGGGGACCCGATAACATCACCGCGGTTTTGGTACAGTTGATAGGTTAATGACCGACCAACCGGACTTTTATACTCTCCTGGGATTGGCGCGTAGTGCCTCTGCGGAAGAAATTCGCGAGGCTTATTTCGCGGCCGCGCGGCGCCTTCACCCTGATAAAAACACTGCCCCGGGTGATACCGAATTCTTCCTCGATATCCAGGGAGCGTACGAAACCCTCTCGAATCCCAAAAAACGCGCCAGGTATGATTCCACATTACCCCCCGAGAAACTGGCTGATATTGCTTTGGATCACCGCGTGGTGTTCAGCCGCCACAGTCTGACCCATTTGACCGAACCTCAACTGGTTTATGTTCTCCTTGAGTTTTCTCCTCCGGCTAATTCTCAAGCTCCTTCTTCACCTTCACTGAACTTATGCCTGGTCCTGGACCGCTCAACATCCATGCAGGGTGCAAACATGGACGTGGTTAAGGCTACTGCCATCCAGATCATGCGTAAAATGAAGCCGCAGGATATATTTTCCGTGGTGTCTTTCAGCGACCGGGCAGAGCAGGTCATCCCCGCCAGCCGCAGCGCCGACCTAAGTAAGCAGGAAGCGCGCATCCACATGCTGCAGCCTTCCGGTGGGACGGAGATTTTCTCCGGTCTCGAAATGGGATACAACGAAATAATTCGTAATGTTCGTCACGCCCAGGTAAACCACATCATTCTAATAACTGACGGGCGCACGTATGGAGATGAAGATAAATGCATGAACCTTGCCCACCGGGCTGCGGAGCAGGGGGTAGGGATAAGCGGTTTGGGCATCGGTTCGGAATGGAATGATAATTTTTTGGATGGGCTGGCTTCCAGCACTGGGGGAAGCAGCATGTATGTTTCTAGGCCACAGGACATCCAGGAAAAACTTCTTGAAAAATTCAATCAGCTTGGCAGTGCTTATGCTGAGGAAACCCGCATAGATTTCAAAATCCCGGAAGGGATTGAATTGCGATATACATTTCGGTTGCAACCCGAAGCGGGCGTATTGTCATATGAAAGCCCCATGCTGCTGGGACCAGTCATCCGCCAAACGCCCCTTAAAGTCCTGATGGAGTTCGTAGTTCAGCCTCACAATGCTGAGCCAAACCAGGTCATTTTATTTGAAGGGAAAATTTCAGTCACTTTGATGAATGAAGTCTCAATGACCCGGCCGATTCCCATTCGCCTTGTTCGAGCCGTTGGAGAAGAAGCCAGCGTGGAAGTGCCATCCACCGCGATATTAGAGGCACTCTCCCGGTTGAAACTTTATCGGTTACAGGAGCAGGCGCGCCTGGAAGTCACGACGGGTGATTATGACAAAGCCTCTGAGCACTTGCATCGCTTGGCTACACATCTGCTTTCCCGGGGCGAGCGCGGCCTGGCTCGCACTGCATTATTGGAAGCGGAAAATATTCAACAAAATAAGTCCTTTTCACAACAAGGCGGAAAAGAGATAAAATATGGAACACGCGCCCTGTTGACGTCAGGGAAAGGCTCAGAAGACTTATGATTATATGTCCAAATTGTCAACACAAAGAAATGAGCGGCGCAATCTATTGCAGCAAGTGCGGGGCGCAACTGATAGATATGACCATCGCCACTCATAAAATTCACACCGCTGAAACTCGTCAGGAAGCTCAGCGCGATTCAACGCGCACCCAGCCGCCTCCGCCTCCGCCTGTTCATTTGCAGTCCTGGATCTCTTTGAATATGATCGAAAGCGGTCAGATCCTGCCCTTGGCTGACCGCACGGAGTTTACCCTCGGTCGGTCGGCCGAAGGTCAGCCAATTGTTCCGGATGTCGATTTGTCCCCCCATAATGCCTACGCCAACGGTGTATCCCGTCTTCACGCTGTGCTGAAATTGATCCAGGATCACATCGTGATCATGGACTTGGGCTCTTCCAATGGTACGTATTTGAATGGCAATCGCCTGCAGCCATATATTGAGACGACGGTTGCTCACGGAGATGTGATCTACCTGGGAAAACTAAAAATCCAAGTGTTGATCGAATAGCAAAGGTTGGTCGAATGGCCCATACGGTGATTGTTCATATTTCAAACGAAGATCCTGTTTGCGGGGAATTGGACCAGTTGCCTCAGCCTGGGGATACCCTCATTACCATCCACAATCCTCGCCGCCGAGACGGTAAGGATATTCATTATTTGTCCAGTGACATTATTACCGTGATCTGGCCCGTCAACCAGATTTCATTTATTGAAGTCATGCCCAGCGAGGGCGAAGAACGCATCATTGGCTTTGTAAGAGAATAACCATGGAAGAAGAGACATTAAAGCGGCGTAAGATCCTGGTAGTGGATGATGAAGAACGCATGGTGCGTTTCATCCGCCTGAACCTGGAACACGATGGATTTGTAGTCATTGAAGCCTTCAATGGGAAACAGGCACTTCAACGCCTGCGGGATGCCACCCCCGATTTGATCCTGCTCGATGTGATGATGCCCGACCTGAATGGATTCGAAGTATTGGAGATGATTCGCGAGATCAGCAGCGTTCCGGTGATTATGCTCACTGCCAAGGGGGAGGAAGACGATCGTGTCCATGGTTTGGAGAAAGGCGCCGATGACTATATCACCAAGCCGTTCAGCCCGCGTGAATTGGTCAGCCGTATCAAGGCGGTTTTGCGCCGTACCGAGGGTGTCAGTGGAGGGATGCACGGCTTGATCGAAGTGGATGAACGCCTCAAAATTGATTTTGATCGCCGTGAGATCTGGCTTGAAGGCAAAATTGTAAAATTGCGCCCCACCGAGTATCGCTTGCTTTATCACCTGGTACAGAACGCAGGCTGGGTGATTTCCCATGACCAGCTGCTTTCCAAGGTCTGGGGGTACGAATACCGGGATGAGCCGCATTACGTCCGGCTGTACATTAACTATCTCCGTCAAAAACTCGAAAAAGACCCTGCCGATCCCAGGTATATTTTGACCGAGCGTGGTGTCGGTTATCGTTTCGTTGATTTCCGCCGTGAAAAAGTCGAATAACGAATTATTGTCTTGACAGGCGGTCACCCCCGCCGTATACTATTTCCTACAATTGAACGGGGAGCCCGTGTTCCGGGCTGAGAGGAGGCCATGAGCCTCGACCCGCAGAACCTGATCCGGATCATACCGGCGGAGGGACATTTGTGTATCACCAGCCATCCTCCCCGGCGAGGATGGATTTTTTTATGCCGCGTGCTGTCATTTTCGTGAACGGTCGCATTCCTGACCTTGACCAGGTCCGGAAATTGATCCGCCCCAATGACCAAATCATTGCAGCCGATGGTGGTACTCGTCATGCGCTCGCTCTCGGGCTGCTGCCCTCACTTGTGATTGGCGACCTTGATTCGCTGAACCAAGAAAACCGCCTAAAACTTGAGGCCGCCCGGACAGAGATCCGTGTTCATCCGCCCAGTAAGGACGAGACGGATTTCGAACTGGCTCTGAACCATTCGGTTTCATCCGGCTATAACGAAATCCTTGTTATTGGAGCGCTTGGAAACCGCCTGGATCAAACCTTGGGAAACCTCGCCTTGCTGACCGATCCCTCCCTGGCAGGGTTGGATGTCCGGGTAGACGATGGAGCGGAAGAAGCCAGGTTTGTCCGCACCGAGGCCCGGGTCGAAGGGCAAAAGGGAGATGTGGTCTCGCTCATCCCGTGGGGAGGGGAGGTTGGTGGCATCACAACCACTGGGTTGCGTTGGAAGCTTAATCGGGAGACTCTTCAGCCATCTAAAACCCGCGGCCTGAGCAATGAGTTACTGGGTGAGTCGGCCTCCATCTCCCTGGAATCAGGATTGTTGCTGGTCGTTCACAGTCATCACCTGCAATCGTAAAGCGTTGGAGATCCCCATGAAACGAATCCTTCTACTCGTATTCCTGCTGACTGCATCGTTACTGTCAGCCTGTTCCCCTGCTGGTCCGGTCACCCTCACGGTCATGACCCACGATTCCTTTGCCGCCAGCCAGTCGGTCATTACTGCTTTTGAACAAGCCAACCATGTCAAGCTTGTCTTCCTGAAAAGTGGCGATGCGGGGGTGGCGCTTAATAAAGCCATCCTTAGCAAGGATGCA
The DNA here is from genome assembly GCA_963830585.1 of uncultured Chloroflexia bacterium. Lineage (GTDB taxonomy): Bacteria > Chloroflexota > Anaerolineae > Anaerolineales > Villigracilaceae > UBA877. Next base: position 854,374 of record CAWHNA010000001.1, read on the forward strand.
CCCTTGGCGGACGTGTTCTATGGGGTCGATAATACCTTCCTCTCCCGCGCTCTCTCAGCCGGGATTTATGAACCTTACGCTTCCCCTCTCCTGGTGAAGATCCCTGCTGAATTCCGCCTCGACTCTTCGGACCAGGCTCTGCCTGTGGATTACGGGGATATTTGCATCAACTACGATAAGGCTTATTTTTCAACTCGCAATCTCCCTGTGCCCGCTTCCCTTGAAGATTTGCTGCTTCCAATATACAAAGGTCTTTTGGTTGTCGAGAATCCTGCCACCTCCTCCCCTGGTTTGGGTTTCCTCCTCGCCACTATTAAGCACTTCGGTCCGGACGCCTATCTAAATTTCTGGAGTTCCCTGCGGGCGAACGGGGTGGTTGTTGCGGATGGCTGGGAAACCGCTTATTACACCAATTTCAGCGGTTCGTCCGGGCATGGCGCACAGCCGCTGGTGGTCTCGTATAGCTCCAGTCCGGCTGCGGAGGTGATCTATGCCACCTCACCGGTAACTGCAGCTCCCACAGCCTCCATGCTTGGACCCGACACCTGCTTCCGTCAGGTGGAGTTCGTTGGCATATTAAAGGGCACCAGGCACCTTGCTCTGGCTCAGAAATTTGTGGATTTTATGCTCAGTCAGCAGTTCCAGGAGGACATGCCTCTCCAAATGTTCGTTTATCCTGTCAACCCGGATGCCTCCTTGCCTACCGAATTCATCCAATATGCCCAGACTGCTACCCAGCCCGCCGCCCTTGATCCATCCATGATTGCCACCGACCGTGATCAATGGATAGCTGCCTGGACTACAGCCGTATTACATTAGCGAGGAGCGGAAGCCTCTTCCATCCATGTCCAGGTTCTCCGAAGACGCCCATTTAATAAAACCCGCAAAGGCCGGACTTTTTTGGTCTTCATGGTTGAGACCCTTATTGCCATGGTTGGGTGCTTCGCTATTTCTTGGCTTGTTCTTTTTCTATCCCCTCGCCCGAATCTTGTGGCTTGGATTAAATCCATCCGCCCTCACAACGCTTGATCTCTCCTCGCTGCAGCTTGCCCTCCACTCATTGGGCTTTACTTTTTACCAGGCAGCATTGTCCACTCTCCTGACCCTGGTGATTGGTCTTCCCGCTGCTGTCCTTTTTGCTCACTATGATTTTCGTGGGAAAGCCCTCCTCCGTGTTCTGACAGCGATTCCCTTTATGCTGCCCACGGTTGTTGTGGCGGCGGGGTTCAATGCCTTGCTTGGTCCAACCGGTTGGATCAACCTGGGGTTGATGGATTTATTTCATCTCCAATCGGCGCCAATCTCCATCGTTGGCACACTTGGCATCATCCTCATGGCCCATGTGTTTTATAACACGACCATCGTTATTCGACTGGTTGGTAATGCCCTTTCACATCTGGACCCGCGCCTCGAGCAGGCTGCCCGCACATTGGGAGCTGATTCGCCTCGCATGTTGACCCATCTCACCCTGCCGCTGCTGCGTCCATCCATTCTCGCTGCCTCCATCCTGGTTTTCATTTTTGATTTCACCTCGTTTGGCGTTATCCTCTTATTGGGCGGACCGGGATTCTCGACCTTGGAAGTTGAGATTTACAAACAAGCTGTCCAGGTTTTCAATCTTCCGCTGGCAGGGCTGCTTTCCCTCATCCAGTTGCTTTGCACGCTTGCCTTTTCAATTCTATACAGCCGCATTGTCATTCGTAATGTTGCCTCCAGCGCCCCGCGTTCCTCCAAATCCAATATAAAAAAAGCTCGCACCGTTCTCCAGAAATTTTTCCTTGCCGGGATGATCATTTTGTTGCTGGGGCTTTTTGTCCTGCCGTTGATTTCGCTTCCGCTGGCCTCCGTGACCAGGCTGCAGGCGGACCGCGGTGTGCGCGGACCTGTTCAATATGGCTTCACGTCCGATTACTTTACCGAGCTGTTTATCAATCGAAGCGATTCGATTTTCTATGTGCCTCCTTTTGCGGCGATTGGTAATTCCTTGGGCTACGCCGCCATAACCGTCATAATATCTCTTGTGCTCGGGTTTCCCGTTGCATCTGCACTGGCTCATCCAAGCCGCCTCGGACGTGCGCTTGACCCGCTTCTGCTGCTCCCACTCGGTGCTTCTGCTGTAACTTTGGGGCTGGGGTTCATTATCTCGTTTAATCGACCTCCGTTGGTCTTGGTCACCTCGCCGCTTCTGGTCCCGCTGGCTCACACCCTGGTTGCCCTGCCTTTTGTTATCCGCAGTTTACAGCCGGCGCTAGCCTCCATCCCCGACCGGCTTCGCCAGGCGGCGTCTTCGCTGGGTGCCTCATCCCGTCATGTTTGGTTTGCAGTGGATTGGCCCATTGTAGCGCGTGCCACATTATCTGCAGCAGTGTTTGCCTTCACAATTTCGCTCGGTGAATTTGGCGCTAGCTCGTTGGTTGTCCGCCCGGAGTACCCAACTATGCCGATCGCGATTGCCAGGTTCCTGTCCCAACCAGGGGGTTTGAACTATGGTCAGGCAATGGCCATGGCAACAGTTTTGATGGTGGTTTGCGGCATTGGGATTCTATTGATCGAACGCTTGCGGTTACCCGGGACCGGAGAATTTTAAGCAGACCCTGAGACCCAATTTTTCGACTTAAGATTGTTATCGGAGCGGTATGCTCGAATTGATCGATATCTACAAATCTTACGAGGGAAAACCTCTCCTGAACGGCATCTCTTTCGCGGTCTCGTCGGGGGAGACCGTATGCCTGCTTGGGCCGTCCGGGAGCGGTAAGTCCACTTTGTTGAGGATAATTGCTGGGCTGGAACTCTCCGATCAGGGGCATGTCACTTGGGACGGGCAGGACCTTGCATCCGTCCCGGTCCACTTGCGCTGCTTTGGTTTGGTATTCCAGGACTATGCCCTCTTCCCTCATATGGACGTAGCCGGGAACATAGCCTTTGGCCTGAAAATGCAAAACATGTCTGGCAGGGATATAGACCTGCGTGTAGCCGAAATATTGGAAATGGTTAATTTATCTGGCTTTGGTAGCCGGCAGGTTAATGACCTCTCGGGCGGCGAGCAGCAGCGTGTGGCACTGGCGCGCGCCCTGGCTCCCAGTCCCCGCCTGCTAATGTTCGACGAGCCCCTCGGCGCTTTGGATCGCAACCTGCGCGACCAGTTGATGACTGAGTTGCGGCGTATCCTGCACGCCAGTGGTGTCCCGGCAATATATGTCACTCACGACCAGGAAGAAGCCTTCACCCTGGCAGATCGCGTGCTTCTGCTTCATGAGGGTACGATCGTCCGCAGCGGAGCGCCTGAACAGGTTTGGGAAGACCCCGGATCGGTATGGGCTGCGCAATTTTTGGATGCCGGCAACGTGGTTACTGGGACAATAATTTCAGGATCCCCACCTTACATGGTTGAGACACCGATTGGAATAATAGAATTGGGTGGCGAGGTAGTCCCGGTTCCTGCACGGGACGAGGTAGTCCCGGTTCCTGCACGGGACGAGGTAGTCCCGGTTCCTGCACGGGACGAGGTAGTCCCGGTTCCAAGTCACCAGGATCAAAAGCATTCACCCGGAGAGAGGGTCAACCTCCTTATCAGCCGGCGCAATGTTAAGCGGGGGAGTGAAGGGAAAATTAGCGGCGTGGTGACGGACGTGGTATTTCGCCCGGATGGTTTTAAAATCACCCTTGCTAATGGGCTCGATTTTTATCTTCCGGACGCTCCGCGTGTGGGGGAAAAAATAAATCTGGTAATTCCGAGGGATGGCATTAAATGCCTGTCCTGAAACCGGCTGTCACTGTCATTAAGCGAAACCTGGTCGGTCAGGTAGTGGTTCAATATACAGCACGGGTTCTACGCCGCCGGTCAAACTATGTGATTTTGGAGGCCAGGTTTAATCATGCGGATACCCCCATCCCAGGTGAAATTCTGAAGCGCAATGATCGTTTTGTTGAGATTTATTATACCGACCGTTGGTATAACATTTTTGCGGTCCATGATCGTGAAGATGACCGGGTCAAGGGCTATTACTGCAACATTGGGTATCCCGCAGTCTTCGAGTCCGGCAGTCGGATTTCATACATAGACCTTGCACTCGACCTGTGGGTAGCCCCTGACGGGACTCAGACCGTACTGGATGAAGAAGAATTTGCCGCCCTTGACCTGGACGCGCAAACACGTCGACAGGCCCGGGCAGCCTTGAAAGAATTGCAGCAGCTATTTGCTGATCACAAAACTCCCGATCTCTCGTGAAGAGGTCGGGGTTTTGATCATACCGTGAGAATCATCAGCACTGGCAGCAGGGAGGTAAAACCAAATGCCTGCCGGATGGGATCCCAAAAACCTACCGCCAGTCCCACCGCACCAAAGCAACCGCAGCAGACCAGCACGATCACCAGGATGGCGATGATCCAGGGACTGAGCTTCTTGGGGGCAACCGCGGGCGGTGGGGTCGGTGTGTCCGAGGTTTCCGCCATGAACTAGAAACCGGAGTTGTTGATGAAGGGCAGGCTGATGCCTAATCCAAGCAGGGGCAGGATGACAAAAAAGCAGAATGCGCAGATCCCGCCGGCGATTGCCAGGTATCCCAGGATCAATCCGGCTGTAGCCATCCCTTTGCCTGTGATCATGCCTGCGCTTTTTTTGATCTCGCTTTGTGCCATGTGACCGGTGATTACCGCAACGATCGCGCCCAGGAACGGCAATATGGTCCAGCCGGTGATTCCGCCGATCAGGCTGATGATCGCCAGGGTGCTGGTTTTCGCAACAGGTTGCATGGGGACATAGGGTTGATTCATTTCTCTTTATCTCCTTATGGATAGTTATTGGACATTGAAGTGGAAAATGGAATGATTCAAGCTTTCAATAGGATTAATAATAAATGTGGTTGTTGTTGATGATTTGTTGCCATGGGATCAGGGTGATCCCGACCAGGGGCAGCACCACCAGGATGCAAATCAGGCTCAAGGCAATAATAATTCCTATCAAATTGAACACACCCTGGAGAACGAAATAGGTTTTCAAGCTGCCCATGGAATTGAGGAAAGCGAATTTATCTCCAGCCTTGTTCGCCGCATCGATTGAGGAACCCGCCTGGAACATCAATACGCCCATCCAGATCGGTAGCCAGGCGATGATGATTCCCACAATGGAGAGCGCTTGTATAATGCCCCCAATGATGGATAAGACTCCCAGGAACTTTAACCAGCCGCGCGCCTGGTAAATGGGGTTGCTCAGCTCCCTGACCATGGGATTGTCTTGGGGGGCAGGCATGGGTGCAACTGAAACATGTGTTTGTAGGGCCATAAATCCTCCGGAAAATAATTAAGAGACTGCGATTTTTTTACGTTGGGCTCGTCGCCAGAACCACCAGATGATGAAAGCCGCGGATAAGATCAGGATCACGGCTACCAGTACCGGGATGACGATCGAAAGGATTGACAACCCGGTTGCGAACACGTCCTCGGCAATGCTCACAGGAATGTTGGCTGCTCCACCGGTGGTCGCTGTGACGACCGGTCGTATCGCCGCCGACTTGACCACGTGGACGCTCCCGGCTACCAGTAGCCCGCAAATGATGGCGATCACCGGATGGACGTTGGTGACCACGTGCGCGCTGGCGGCAAAGATGATTGCTCCCGCTGCCGGGCGGATACCCGTCTGGATGATGTCGTTGACATGATTGACTGCCGGGATCTTATCTGCCAGCATTTCAATGATCAGCAGGATGCCGATTACAATGAGCACCCAAGCATTTGCCAGGAGATCGTAGGGTGGATTCAGCTTGATCCAATTCGAATAATGTGCGATAACGCCGACTACCATAAGCGGGATATAGGCGTTCAGTCCGGCGCTGGCTGAAAGTCCAAATGCGGTCATGATACCAAAAAGTGCTTCCATCACCGTCTCCTTTCCGCTATTTACCTAGCGGAAATGCTCCCCACGTTCCGGTTAACCAAAATCGGAGTGCATCGACTGCCGCGGTTTGGATCATGGCGATTGTCAAGCCGGCGAGTACCGGTAGCCATAATTGCCGTAATTTTGTAAACCTGTTATCCTGCCCCATGATCATCACCCAAACCATACTGTATACCATGCTCAACAGGAGCCAGACTCCGAGCGAGCTGATGATTGCCAGCGGATAGAGAATGATCGGGCTTTCGGTCAGCACCAGCAGGTCGAACACCAGCTGGATCGCCAGCAGCACCCCAAACCATTTCCAGCCGGAGATCGCTGGTTTCTCAACGCCATCACTCCAGGCGGTCTGGTTGAATGCCGCAAAGAGCATGATGCCCATTCCCATGCCCATTCCGCTGCCGGTTAATAGGCGCAGGGTGTTGTTGGGAATATACAAGTTGGGTATATTCGGCAGGATTCCCGGCGAAATTTGTTTCAGCAGGTATAGATATGAATTGGACCCGTCGATCCCGAAGGCTGCCACGAAAATAGCTAGAAGGGCAAGAATGCTCCAATGCGGGATTTTTATCCGTTTCCAGCCGATTATCGATTGGAAAACCAGCCCGGTTACTGCGCCCAGGTACATTCCTGAACAGCGTGCGCACAGCGGTAACTGGATGCTCCCGATATGGAATGACCGTTCACTGATCCGGTGGCAGACTGCATACCCGATGGCATCTGCTTTGCCCAGCAAGCCCGGAGGTGTGTTGATGAGCCATCCGGTAAAAACCAGCACGGCAGCCGCGATCACAAGGTATTTCGATCCCGCTCCGATTCTCTTTAATAAATTGTTGGGCATGATTGGTCAATTATAGAGTCATTGGAGCCGGAAAGCAAGCACAACCATACTTTTTACACAAGTTATACGGAATTGGACTAGAACAGTTTCATTTGCTCGGGAGCTTCGATTGGGTCCCCTGCTATTTCTTTTTCAAACTGTTCGTGGCTGAGACCCGCGATCCCGGCCAATCGCCGCAAAGCTCTGAACTTAACCACCCTCCAGCGCTCTGCCAGCCGCCTTAGGTCTGGATCGCGCTCCAGTTTATAAGCCAGCAAGCCGGCTCGCCCACCTGGGAGGACCAGTATGCTTTGTTCCGGTGGAAATGCGTTTTGACGCATGATTTTTCCGGTAATGGCGGATGCCACCAGGTAAAATGCATATTCCGTTTTACTTTCACCCTGCCATAAGACCAGTCTGTGTGGACTTTCCTTCCGCTCGAGTTTGAATCCCATTTGGGTGCCAAGAACTGTCAGGGCATTTGCAGTGGATTCCAACTCGGCACGTCGTGAACTCGGCAAATCTTCCTGCCTCAATTGCAGTTGCCCGTTTGACTCTTCTGCGTAGGATGTCAGCACTGCCCGCAATAATCCCATCGAAGGTGTCTGCAGCCCCGGAAATTCAGCATTTATTGCCGTTTCCAGGGCTCGCATCGTTTCTCTCGGCGACTTATTTAGGAAGCGGACGACGGCTACCTCTACCCGGTCGGGCAGTGATTCGGTTTCAGGGTCCCATTCTTCCAGACCCCACAATCCCGTCTCCGGGTTCTTGCTCTCCCCGTGGTGGATGAAGCCTGGGCCTGCCAGCGCATCCTGGATGGGAACATTGATCTGCGCCAGGGCCTCGTCCTTCCCGCGCAGGCTGTTGTCTGCCGCCATGGCAGCCAGTCCTGCTGCGTGCAGCTGAAGGACCGTCACTGGTTCACCGCGTTCCTTAAGGGTGGAAAGCATTGCCGATCTCACCGACTCGGGGTCGATTTTTACAGGTTCTTTTTCAGCAAGACTGAACGCGCGCCGCTGCCAGAGCACTTCCACTGGATCATGGCGTGTGCGCACCGCCAGCCCGGTCAGGTCGAACCCTGATTCAGCTCCCGCCAGCAGCGCAGCGGAGAGGAAGCTGGTCTCCGGTTCAGCGAGGATGGCGAAAAATGGTGCATTGAGAGTTAACCGGTCCGACAGGTTTTTCAAAGCCGCCTCGAGGGCTCCCGCATGCCAGTTCCAATCATATCTGAGACGGTGAAGCGCAGATTTAAACGTTTCCGCCATTTCCCGCCCCCACAACCAGCCTGCCCATAAGGTTGACAGTGTCCAGAACGCCTGGTTGGGACGCGGGAGGATGGTGACAACCGTCTTAATCGGGACTTCATTCAGATGAGGCGCGAGCTCACGCATTGGTCCATTAAAAAGGCACAGCCCGCCAGTCTCACCTGGGTCGTTGGGCCAGTTCACGACCTCCACCGCTTGTCCTCCCCCTGCCCAAGTTTCCACGCTCCCCTCCAGCGCTCGCCAGACATTTTTCTCGAGGAAGCGGGTTGGGATGGTAAGTTGTTTTGGTCTTGGGCGCTCTGCGGGAAGCGGCCATAACACGTTCGCCTCGTCGCAGGCAGTCAGTGTAAGTGCAAAAAGTGCATTGCGGTGTTCGGAAGTTGGGGAAAATCCATCCAGCTTATTAATGATGGTGATCAGCGCATACACTGCTCGCGGCAGGTAACATTTCAGAGCCTCCTCCACATGCGGACGGTCCGGGTCGCCTGCGGAGGTCACTCTCTCGAGAGCTCGGTTGCGGTGCAAGCTGTCTGTGGCAGCCAGGCTGGCAGCGCGGGCAAGGTCTGTCGGGGTTGCAGGGTATTCTCCGCTGTCCCCGCAAGCACAATGGTACAAGCGCCCTGTCATTACCCCGCTTTCCCGTTCCCAAATGAATGCCTCCGCTGGAACTTGTTGGTGGCACTGGTTGCATTCTGTCAGGTAAAGTGACTGCAAGTGGGTTTCCAACCGCTCATCCCCTTTGCGGGCGGAGGATAGTTCAGCCAGCGCTGCTTGCAGGTCAGCCTGTGTGAAGGGCTTGGCAGACGTTTCGAGCAGGAAGCGGGTCACCGGGTTGTTAACCGCCACAAGCACCTTGAACCCGAGCCGGGCCATTTCAAGGTCTGTGCGCGGGGAAGCGCCAAACGGGTCCAGCACCCAGTCGCCTGGTCTGAATTGTTGTGCCAGGAATGCGGCTGCGATCCCGTCCGTGGCTTGGGGGAGATAGCGTGCCAGGGGATCGGGTATTTCTGCTTCAGTGCCGGGTAGGTATGCGAATCCGTCCATCACCGTAAGTATAAGGATTTGGGGGAAAAATACAACCTGGTTCAGCCTTCATTCCAGGATTAATAGCTGGATTTCGTCAGCGTTGAGTGTACCTGATGAACCTTTTGAGGTGGAAAACAGCATTCGCCACTGTCCGGGTGGAGCCGTAAACCTTGTTTCCTGGTTGTTGAAATTCATCGCCACCAGCACGGTTTGGTCCGTGATGCGGCGCAGGTACGCCAGCATCCCATTTGGCGTTTCCAGGGGTACGAAGTCGCCCCGGCACAGGACCGGGATTTCCTTGCGCAGGGCGAGAATCTTTTTGGTAAAGTTGAAAAGGGAGTCAGGGTTCCCTTTCTGCCTGTTGACGTTACGCTTCGTGTAATCCGGGTGTACCGGCAGCCAGGGGCTGTGGGTCGAAAATCCAGCATACGCTGAATCGTCCCATTGCATCGGGGAGCGGCAGCCATCCCGTCCCTTGTATATGGGCCAGTATTTTTTGCCGGGGGGATCGAGGATTTCATTTCGCCGCAAATGGATGTTGCGCATTCCGATTTCTTCACCGTAATACATGAAAGGTGTCCCGCGCAGCGTGAGCAGCAGGGTCATTGCCAGGAATGCCTGGGTATCGTCTTCTCCGCGGGTATATCGGCTGGCCGCCCGCGGCAGGTCGTGGTTGCTCATCACCGTTGTTGGCCAGGCATCCGCCGCATTGAAATTCACTTCGCGTTTCATTACCCGCTCCATCACCCAGCGCGGGTTCCATGGATAGCTCAGGTCGTTAGAGGTGAAATCGAAACTGAACGCCGCGTGCAGCCGGTCTGGTCCGCAGTAGGAGACTGTTTTCTGCGGGCTGGCAAAATAGGTTTCACCCACTGCATAGCGTTCGGGGTAACTGTCCAACAAGGTCCGCATTTCATTCAGGAACGGGATCATTTCCGGCTGGTCGATATCATGGATGTGTCGCTGGCGGTCGAAGGCTCGCAGACCGAATTTGGGGGGATTATCTGTCAGGTCCGCAGCCTTGAAGTAAGCATTGAAAACATCCAGGCGGAACCCGTCCACGTTGTGTCCCAACCAGAAGCGGAAAACGTCCAGCTGTGCATTGCGCACCTGCGGGTTGCGCCAATTAACATCCGGTTGCTCCTTGGTGAACAGGTGCAGGTAATATTGACCGGTCGGCGCATCGAATTCCCATGCTCTCCCGCCGAAGGAGGCCTGCCAGTTATTTGGGTGGTCCCGCCAGATATACCAGTCCCGCTTGGGGGATTTCAGGTTGGAGCGGGACTCTTTGAACCAGGGATGCTGGTCGGAAGTGTGGTTTAGCACCAGGTCCACGATGATTCGGATGCCGCGCTGGTGGGCTTCTGCCGTCAGGCGGTCGAAGTCTGCCAGGCTCCCAAAGCGTGGGTCCACATCCATATAATTGCTGATGTCGTACCCGAAGTCTTTATCGGGGGTCGGGTAGAATGGCGACAACCAGATGGCATCGATCCCCAGGTCGGCAAGGTAGTCAAGACGCGAGCTTATCCCGTTGAGGTCACCCAATCCGTCGCCGTTGCTGTCCGCGAAAGAGCGGGGATAGATTTGGTAAATGACACCGTCGCGCCACCACAGAAAGTCCTTCATTTGTACTCCTGGCAGGCTTTTATTTACGTATTTTACTCGAGATGGGTCTGCTTATCCTGCGATATTTTTCACGAATTTTGGACAATTGTGCTATCATATGAGAGCTTTTGCATCATTATTACTGGTTGAATCTTTGTGGCTGGGCGATTAAATCTGTTTTCCGAATTGACTCGCTCACCGGTAATCGCATGTCGTTTTCATTGTTGCCGCATGGGGATGTCCACCTTGCCATACCCAACGATTGGGAGCTTGCTGGTAAAATCAGATGGATCGTGGAAAATATATTGTCAGGGTCTAAATGTTCCTTGCTGTGCACGTAATTCGCGATGAAATGGTTTTAAGGGAACGGTCTCTTACAGCAGCAGGTAATGTTTGTTAATTAGGGAATGGTTGAATGCCTAAATCCGATTTGGTCTTATTGGCACTAGATGATGAGCAGATCCTGCAGCTTTTTGAACGGGCTCTGGCAGCAGTCTCATATCAAGTCGCCATTGCCCGCGATCGCCCCGCCCTGAATAAAGCCTTACAGGAATCCTCTCCCGCCCTGGTGATCATCAGTCAGAATTTCAATGGAGCCGATGAACTGGAGATCGCCGCCGGGATGTTGGATCGATTTCCAACCCAACCGGTCCTTCTTTTACTACTAAAAGATTCCCCTGCGGTGGTTAAAAAAGCCATCAATATCGGTATCAGCGACTGCCTCTACGCCCCCCTTCACATTGAGGAGATCGTGAAGACGGTGGAGAACAGTATTAAACGCGCTGACCGGATCGGAGACTGGACCCGTCGTGAGGTCAAGCGCACCACCGCCACCCTTCAGCATCGGATCGACGAGTTGCAAAAACTCGATACAATCATTGACCATATCGAGGATGGGGTGATCATCGTTGACGACCATTTGAACCTTCTGTCGATCAACCCGGCTGCCCGACGTGCTTTCGGTCTTTGGCAGGAAGAAGAAGTGAAGGGAAAACCGGTCACCGATGTGCTGCCTCACCCTGATTTAAAAATCCTACTGAACGAAAGTATCCATAATCCCATGCCGCACAACGAGATTGGTTTTGAGGATGGGCGGGTGCTTTCAGCTCAGTGCACCCCCGTTCCAAAAATTGGCATGGCCATCACCATGCAGGATATCACCTACCTTAAGCAGATTGACCGTTTGAAGAACGAGTTCGTTCACACCGTCTCACATGACCTGCGTTCCCCTCTCACCGCTATCCTCGGCTATGTCGACTTGCTCGACCGGGTCGGTCCGGTCAATGACCAGCAGCGGGAATTCATTCGCCGCGTTCAGAACAGTGTGCAGAGCATTACCGCCCTCGTCAACGACCTCCTTGAATTGGGTCGCATCGAGGCCGGCTTCGACAGCCAGAAGGAAATCGTACCGCTGGACGGAATTATTCGCTTCACGCTGGAAACCCTCGGCGGTCAGATTTCAGATAAAAAATTGACTGTCCACCAAAATCTGCCAGATGAGATTCCCCAGATGCGCGGCAACCCCATCCGCTTGCGCCAGATGCTGGATAACCTGATCGGGAATGCTATTAAATACACGCCTGAGAACGGTGAAATTACAATTGACGTGGAAGCCCGCAGCGACCAGGTGATTTTCCGCATTTCCGACACCGGTCCTGGCATTCCCCCCGGTGACCAGCCTCATATATTCGAAAAATTTTATCGTGCCAGCAATGTTCCCAAGGGAGTGGGGGGCTCCGGGCTTGGGTTGGCAATCGTTAAATCCATTGTGGACAACCACCAGGGTCGCATCTGGGTCGATTCCCTGCTCGGACAGGGCTCCACATTTACCGTGGTTTTACCTCTTTATATGCAGGCAACTGCCCCGCTCGCTGACTTTACCACGTCATGAAAAAAGGTCGCAGGGAAAATTCTCCCTGCGACCTTTTTTTGATTTTTCCTCGCTTGGCTAGTAAATGCCCGGATGATATTGGCATAAAACAGCCTCCGCAGATGGAGCTATCTGCGGAGGCGTTCGCCAAAGGAGGAGACAGTGGTTGCTAGGATGGAGTTGTTATGCTTCCGTCTCCGTCCAGAATAATAGTACAACCGCCAATAAGGGGCTAGGGCGGAAAGTCATATTAAATAGTGATTAACTTCACAATTCAATTTATTGGGCCAGGAAAGAACGGATTAGCTGTAGCGCTTCCTCGGTGTCCCGGTAACTCTTAACAGAAATGGATGGGTTCGAATTCCCGCTCAGCATCTTCGACACAGGCTGACCCTCCCGGTAAACGCAAAGCACCGGTTTGTTGAGGTTTAGCGCATAAGCCACCTCGTAGCCCACCCCGTGCGAAGGCGTGCTCACCTCAGCCACCAAGGCTTCACAGGTCCGGATCCAGGCTGTGTCCCGTTCGTAGATCTCTCGCGGGACTACCTGCCCTTCAAGGTATTTCACACCCGCCTCGGCCAGGTGTGCGGTCGGCACATCGTGACCGTCCGCCAACAATGCTGCGGTGATCGCACGATAGATGGGTTCAAATTCCCTTCCCCCTGTTATGGAGCAGGCGAAATAGATATTCATGGTTTCCCGGTCGAATTTGGATGTGGCATTGAGTTCCGGCAAATTTATTGAGTTGGCTGCCCGTTAGTGATTCACGCTTCATCTTCGGGCGGGCGGGGCAGCTTGATATCCTTCAGCTCCGCCTCGGAACCGGGCAGTTGTGCGCTCAGCCGCGAGAGCGACCGTTCCAGTTTCTCCCCGCGCAGGCTGAAGGTCACATCGCCGCGCGTTCGTTCGATGATCGCGCGGATCACGTCTGTCTGCCGGCGCAGCCCGTTGGTGATCGCGTCGGGATAATCCATGGTCACCAGGATGGCAAAGATATCGTCCATGTGCCCCAGCAGCCGTTCGGCTTCGGCCGAGTTATCCTGGCGCAGCATATCCAGGCAGCGGCGGCGCATTTCCCCCACCGATTCCGCCAGCCCGTTCAGGTAAGTATTGGGCGGCAGGGTCAGGTCTTCGGGCGTGGGGAGTGCCTGGTGGCGGATCAGGGCGCAGGTGATGCTGGCCTCTGCGAATTCTTTCAGTGAATCCTGGGTGTATCCCGCGAAAATAGAAAGCAGGATAATCCGCCAGGTCGTTGCGCAGGGCATCTGCCAGCGTTTTGAGCCTCGTCCAGGTGCGCTTGCATCACCTCGGTCTCATCCCGGTGTACGGCGCGGATCGACAGGGCACAGGCGCGCGTCAATGCTCTTGCCTGCCCCAGCGCCTTGTCCCGTGTGGCTGTCTGTGCATCGAATGTCTGGCGGATCTGTTCTGCGATCTTTTCAAGTTTTTGCATGGTTTTATCCTGAATGTAAGAGGACGCGGACGATTGTGCTGTCCGCGTCCGTTTGCGATACTATTTGGGTTCCGTGGGAGGCTCTTTGGGGGGTTCCTTGGGAGGTTCCGGCGGGTGAAATGGTTTGAAGAGGCTGTCGGCCAGCGAGGCGCCGCCCAGCGGAATGTTGACGGTCCCAAAGGTGGCTTCATAGCGGGCCAGGTTTTCGTTGAGCGCCTGGGCGAACAATTTCAACGCCACCGGGCTCATCACCACCCGGGCGGTCACGGTTGCCTTGCTGTCACCCGGCAGCAGCCGGGCAAAATCCAGCACGAACTCTGCCGGGGCGTGCGCGATGCGCGCCAGGTTGGCATAGACCGGATGCAGGTCTCCTGGAAGGTCGATCTGGAAGGAGTTTGGGGGTTTGGGAGGGGGGAGTGCCACATTCGGCCTCGCTTTCCGGGTTAGAACGGGATGTCTTCGTTATCCGCGGGAAGGCCGCCTTCTTCGCTGACGGGTGCGCTGCCCGTGCCGCTGCCTTCTGTCTCGGAGCGGCTGCTCAGGAAGCGCACGGTCTGTGCGGAAACTTCGAAGGAAGCCCGGCTGGTCCCATCCTGGGCTTGCCAGATGCGCGGACCGCCCGTGGCGGGGTCGGCTGTCAGGCGTCCTTCCACCAGCACTTTCGAACCTTTCTTGAGATATTGGTTGCAGGTCTCGCCTGTTTTACCCCAGGCAGAGACACGGAACCAGATGGTCTCCTTGACCGTCTCGGCGTTGTTGTTGGTGTACTGTCGGTTGGTGGCCACCGAGAAGGATGTGACCGCCTGGCCGGAGGGGGTGTAGCGCATTTCCGGGTCCCGGCCTACGTTGCCTACGATGATGATGGTTTGGTACATGGGGATTCTCCTTTCGAGTCTATAGGTCCCGCCGTAGCGCGGCGGGGACAGTGTGTTGGTTCAATTTTACTTCACATTTCCCAGGTTATCAGCGGGATTTCCATTTCCTGCGGGGTTAATCCGCCATGGTGACCGTAATATCTCTGTTCGTACTTGTTTTTTTCGTACCACCAGACCGATCTCACCTCGGTATGGCAGGATGACCAGGTCACCTGCCCGCCCAAAAAATTGGGCCGACAGCACGCGGACCAAAATAGCCCTCGCAGTGCCAGGTCCGCCACTTTCCGCACCTCCGCCTTGCCCTCCAGGCGCGGCGTAAGGAATGCCTGAGCTTCCTCGACCATCCCGGGTCGGATATACAGGAAAAAGTCACGCGCCGAACCGCCCGGGACGATCAGGGTCCCCTGCTGGTTCGTCCTGCAGGAATTTTTCGACGCCCTCGAAACGCGGCTCGCGGTTAAGTAGACGGTAGTCTGCGGGTCAGTCTCCGATTGTCCGTGGTCGGCGCTCAGCAGGAACAGGATTTTCCTGCGGTTGCCTTTCAGCGCATTCAGGAAGATGGTCTCCATCGTCATCAGGAACACCTGGATCTCTGCGTTTGTCTGCGGTGAATCAGGACCGTATTCGTGGCTGACCGAGTCGATTTTTTCATAGTAAAGTACGTAGTATTCTTTGGTTGGGGAGGGTTTTGCCAGCGCCTCCGCCAAATTGACCAGCGCCTCGGGCAGGGTCTTGTAGCCGGTGGCCTTTGCCCCCGAGAAGATCACATCTCCGAAAGAGGATGGGGTGTACTCGCGGTGCTGGAAAATGGTGGAAGCGATGCCTAGTTTCTTGAGCTGCTGGTAAAACGTGGTCTGTCGGGAAAAGTCGGCGTGGTTTTGCCCCCACCTGTTTGAGCGTATCCCGCTGGGACGTACCGCCAAAGGAGAACAAAAGCGGTGCGATGATTGCATCCAGCATGGGCTCATAATAGATCCATTCGAAAATGCCGTGCTCGCCCACCGGCATTCCGGTGTGGAGCGTGGTCAGCTGCGCCGCCGTGGTGGAGGGGAATTGTGCGATCAATTTCTTGGTGTTTCCGATTTTGGCGACACTTTTCAGGAAGGGCCCTTCCTGGAACTTTTCGAAAAACCGCCAGCCAAAACCGTCCACCAGGAACAGGACCACTGCCTCATAATTATCGGGACCTGTTAGCAGGTCAGTAATGCGCTGCGGCAGGCCGGCGAATCCGGCCGGGTCGTAGCGGGGTTTGATGAAATCTGCAGTCATTCCTTCAATTTTACTCTTTCACCGGGAGGTTTCCGCCTTGGTTTGAAATCAATATTTCCAATCTTGACGGTTTCTTTGAACCCCAAAAAGACCCGCCCGGCTCTTGATGAACCGGGCGGAGTTTTGGCAAGTCGGGTTTATTTGATGGTATAGGTCACGCTGACCGTCACGGTGATCTGCGTCAGCCCCGGCTGGATCGGTACGGAGACGTTTGGAGCGGCTGCGCCGCCGCCGCCCATCCCATAAGCCGCGTAGGGAGTGGGGGAATTGTCCGAGTAAGTCACCGTCTGGATCTCACCCAGCGTCACCTTGGCTGTCTGGGCCAGCTCGCCTGCCAGGCTGCTGGCGTTGGCCATCGCCTTGGTGCGGGCCTGCGCCATTGCCGCGCTTTTATCGGCTACGTCGAAGGTGATGCTGTTGATATTGTTGGCGCCCGCGCTGACGGCGGTGTTGAGCAGGGTGCCCAGCTTGCCCAGGTCGCGGACGGTCACATAGACCGTGTTGTCCACCGCATAGCTGTGTGCCGGTCGATACGCCGGTCACCTTGTCATACTGGGAGGTGGAGTAGACGCTGAAATTGCTGGTCTGGATATCCTCGCTGGCGATGCCCGCGTTTTTCAGGGCATCCACCAGGGCCTGGGTCTGGGTGTTGTTGTTGTTCACCGCAGTGGCAATGGCGGGATCCTCGTTGTGCACGCCGATGTAAATATAGGCGATGTCGGGGGTCAGGTACACCGTGCCGTTCCCGCTCACGCTCAGCGTGCGCGGCTGGGGTGCTGTTCCGCAGGCGCTCAGTGCCAGGGCCAGCACCAGGAATGGGACGAAGATGAAAAGTTTGTTTCGCATGATCTAACTCCTTGTGAAATTTAAGTATAACATTATGCTGACGCAGCAGATCAGGATTTTGTTCCCGAAATTGATGTGTCATTGCGGCATGGTCCCTGCGTTTTTTGGGGAGCGGCGTCATCGTCCCTGGCGATATTAATCCCGAACGGAACTGAGCCGGAGCAACTCCCTCGGGGAGGTTGTTTTCCCGGAGGCAATCTCACGCCACAAATATAACAATATATCCCGGTGTATACTTCTGTTATGCTATTTAAACCATCAACAAGTGATTCCATATGCCGAATATTATGCCGAATAATTCCGCTGATACTTTTGGTGGCTTCCTGCAGCCCGCTGACAGGAGTTACCCAGCCTGCTTCTCCATTTCCAACACAAACGCCACATCTTCCAACGGACACAATTTTACGGACCAGCACATTTCTCCCCACCTTTACCTTTATATCAACGATTGATAACCTGATCGCAATCCTCGAAGTGTCCGATCCCACTTCGTCCACTTATGATCCTTCATCAGCGTCATATGCCCTGTTTCCGCAGACCTTGAAGCAGCTGGCTGTAGTGAATGCCAGCTCAAATGACGCCGCCAGCATGATCGCCTACGCCATGGGATTCCCGCGCCCGGATTCGATCCTGGCAGCTGAGGCGCTCATCTCGCTCGGACCGGAATGGGCAGTCACCGACCTGCCTGCATTGATCGAGTATTTGAAAAACCCGCGCGTTGAACTCCGCCTGTACTCTTTGATCGTTCTGAGCATCACCGGTCACAACGGGTCCTGTTCATTGGGACAGGTCGGGCCTCTTCTCCGCGACCCCGATCCCTACGTGCGCACCGCGGCGGCACTGGCGATCCAGGGCATCACCGGGCAGGAGCTGGTTACGAAGAACTATGCGATCACTCCCGAAAATTTATCGCCCAGCCCGGTGGCAGCGGATACCCCCGCCGGAAGTATCACCGCAGCGGCACGCACCTGGTGGGAGGCAGAAGGGTCAAAGACTCCCTGGCATCCCACGTACGATCTGTGTGATCCATAGGGTCTTCATCGGTATATGAGAGTTCCTGCTGATGTATAATTTAAAAGCATATTGCCCGGAAATCGACAAATCGCAGCATTAAATTTAGTGGGAGTTCACATGGATAACCTGGTCGGACAGAACCTTGGTAGGTACCATATCATCGAGCCGCTCGGACAGGGCGGCATGGCTTCGGTCTTCAAGGCATTTGATACCACCCTGGAACGCAACGTGGCGATCAAGATCATCCGGACTGACAAGAAGGAAGGGACCGAACAAAACGAGTTTCTAAAAAGATTTCAGCGTGAGGCCAGGGCGCTCGCCCAACTGGACCATCCTTTTATTCTCAAGGTCCTGGATTACGGAGAACAGGAAGGCATCCCCTACCTGGTCATGCCTTTCGTCCAGGGGGGGACACTGAAGGAAAAAATGGGCCGGCCCATGCCCTATGGGGAGGCGGCAGCCTTGTTGGCACCGATCGCCCAGGCCCTGGACTATGCCCACCGGCGCAAGATCATTCATCGCGATGTGAAACCTGCCAACATCTTGATCACCGAGTCCAATACGCCGCTGCTCTCGGATTTTGGGATCGCAAAGATGCTCGAATCAGGGGAATCCACCCAGCTGACCGCCACCGGGGTCGGGATTGGTACGCCGGATTACATGGCACCCGAGCAGTGGATGGGGAAAGCGGATTCGTGTACGGATATTTATTCTCTGGGCGTGGTCTTCTTCCAGATGATCACCGGGCGCCTGCCCTTTATCGCGGAAACACCGGCGGCTGTCTTGATCAAGCACATGCAGGACCCTCTGCCGCGTGCCAGCTCCCTGGTTCCCAACCTGCCTGAGGCGGTGGAGCAGGTTTTGTTCAAGGCGCTCGCCAAGGAACCGCAAAACCGTTTCCAGGACATGCGCGCCTTCGCGGATGCGCTGGGGAAGCTGGCGCTTGGCACCCAGGAGAGCCTGTTGACTGTTACCAACCTGATGGAGACTGTCAAGGCGTCCATGCCAACCATGGTCTCTCCTGATCGCCAGGCAGAAACAGTGCGGGCTGCGGCCACGCTTTCGCCAGTCAAGAAAAAGATCTCGGGCTGGATGATCGGCCTGATTGCGTTGGGAGTCGTTGCAGTGGCGGTATTTTTGGTTGTCCTGGTGGGCGGAGTTTACTTCGCCTCCCGCTTGACATCCCAGGTGAAGCCGATCACTACCCTGACGGGTGTTGTTCAAGGCACCCAGGGAATTTCAACGATCCCACAGTCCGGTTCGTTCCAACCCTCTCCAACTCAAAACGCTCCCACTCTGAGGGCTACAAAAACCGCCTTCCAGAGCATTGATGGGTTGCCCGCGGATATCCCGATACTACTGGACAACAACGGGGACCTGCTCAAGTCGGTGACCCAGGGAATGACGATGTATCAATTCTCGACGAACATGATATTTAAGCAGGTGGTTGATTTTTACAAGACCGGGATGGCTTCCAACGGCTGGCAGATGATGAATGAAACCACGCAAGCTGATATGTATTTATGGGCTTTCACGAAGGGCGATACTCGCCAGGTGATGATCACGGTCACAGCCCAAAGTGGGATCGCGGTCACCGTAAGTATCATCGTTCAGTAAAATCCTTCTGCCTTGATCGAATGAATTAATTCATTGATAGTAAGCAACCATTACTCGGGTTGAACCATAAGTGCAGACCGGGATTTTCCTGGTCTGCCTGTTCTTATGGGGGATCATCTTTACTCCAAATTCCTATTCTGTCAAATTCGCAGCCGGGACCTTTGCCACGAAATGACAGGTCTTGCCTCCCCGGCGCAGGGTCTCGATGATCTCCACCGGCACCGGGTGCCCGAGGGCGGTCTCGAAAATGGCCTGGTGGGTGGCACGCGTGCATTGACAGTGCAGTTCGTCGGCGTGACCCATGCGGTTGGGTGCCACCGGGCAGTAACAGCGCGCGGCGGTCTCCCCGTAGCGGATGTGGACGCCGTCTTCCGCCTGCCAGACCTCGAAATTGGTTTGCATGGCGGCGATCAGCTTCTCCAGGCTGCCCCTGCCTGCCACGGCCATTTCCCGCTTGAAGGCATGCCGCAGGAAGCAGCCCCGCCCGCAGGCTCCCACCAGCCGGTTCAAGGTGGGCTGGTCAAGTTCAGCTTCCATGGCGTCCAGCAGGTCGGAAAGCCAGTCCTGGAGGAATTCATTTTCATGCTGCAGTTGCTCGAAGGTCATTTCGCTCACAATACCGCCTCCTGAGATGGGTTGGTACGCAGACCGGGTTAGAGAGTAACAAGTACGGGGGAATTACAACCCCGGCATATGATCAGATTCTAATTGTTTTTTTCACAAAAGACGCAAGTTCAGCAAATATCCGTTGAGAACCTCACCTAAGAGTGGGGAGGATATATTAATTTCCTTTAATGCAAAACTTGAAACTAAATAAATTATGTGTTATATTGTCCAAATTATCCGATATACACCTAGTGGAAGGAGTTCCCTATGAGCATGAGTATCGAACAAATCGCACGTGATGTGGTGGTAAACATGACCAATATTGAAAAATTGAAGGGCATGGTCACCTCGGATGCCATGGCTAGCGGGGGCGTGCTGCCGGCACCCATCCCGATCATGGAAGCCATGAAAGTAACTGCCGGACTCACCACTGCTTTCCCCGACCTCAAATTTAACGTTCAGCGGGTCACGGTGAATGGCAACCGGGCCACAGTGGACGCGATTTGGAGCGGCACGCAGACCGGTCCGTTGAGCCTGCCGATCCCGGGCATGCCGGCCATCCCGGCCACGGGGAAAAAGGTATCGGTAAAGGATTCCTATACCATCACTGTCCAGGGCGACAAAGTGTCTCATTTCATGGTCGAGTCGCCTGCTGACGGTGGCATCCCGGCGGCGATCGGACAGCTGGGCGTCAAAGTTCCTGCCATGTAGTGTCGAAACGAGAACAAAGTCCCTTTCTGAGAGAAAACCGGTCAATGGCGGGAATATAACTCACCGGTCAAAAACGAAAACTAAATATGCCTCCAGCCGATCAGCTGGAGGCATTAATATTTATTGAGATTCCTCCAGGAAGGCGCCTGCATATCCGCTGAATTGAGAATAGAAAAAAGAATAAGACAACCTTCCAATTTCCCTGGGCTACCTGGAGCAGGAGAGCTGGGAGACCGCGCCTGCCTGCGCGCTTCGCAGGGCGTCCCCTTCGGCGAATTTCACCGCGCCGGTGACCGGGTCCGCCTGGAGGTAGGCCTTAGCGCCGTCAGCGTAGGCATGGAGCTCAGCCAGGAAGGACTGGTTGAACCCGGCAAATTGGGCGGGAGGCTGCAGGATCTCGACCTTGCTGATGGCAAAATTGAGGATCTGTGACCAGTCCCAGCTTAATGAATCCATGTCATGACTCGCCACGTCCGCCTTGACCTTGACCAGGTCGATCTCGAATTGGGCGGAAATCGCCGTCAGCGCGGTCACATAAGCCGTGCAGGGATCGAGGGTGGGAGTGGGAGTCCCGGTCGGAGGATTGGTGGGATAAGGCGGCAAAGTATCCCGGGGGGTGGAGGTGGCGACCAGCGCTGTTTGGGAGCCCCTGGGCAGGGGAGGTGGCAACCGCAGCATCCGGGAGGACCGTCGCAGCCGGCGTCTGCGGGGCGGCAGGGCTGAGAGTGCAGCTAACGACGACCAGGAAAAGTATCCCCATTCCGGCAGCCAGTTTTTGATTCACGTTGTGCTTCTCCTCAATGCTATTGATCGTGATTGTCAGCACAATTTTAGCAAAAGAACTATCAGACCACAAATGGGTCATCGTGGAAGAACGACGTTAAATGATCTTCAGCCTGAGAAAATTAATATTATGGAACAAATCCCGTAGGACAGTACCCGATCTCACTCGTGGTCAACATTAAAATACCGTTCTCGCTGGTGACCGGCCCGGTTGCCATGACGCAGTCCCCCTGCTGCAAACGAAGGTAGATCCCAACCGGCCGGTAGATGATGCGAACCTGGGTGGAGTCCCGGCTGAACAAGATCAGGGTCCCGCCAAATTCGTGCACTTTCCCATAGATGCAAAGATTTAGACCCACCTGTGACGGACTAATATAGTCCCAGGGATAACAATCTCCTAATTTAACCGGCGTAGGCCGGATTGTGGCTGTCCCGGTGGGAACCACCAGTGGAGCCAGATTCAGAGGCTTGGCCGGGCTGAGCAGGTTCTCAGCCACCAGGCTGAGAGTTACCCAGATAAGAATAAAGGTAATGATGGTGAAGATTTCCAATAATCTTCTTTTCCCCGCCTTTCTCCAGCGCCAGGTGATCAAGGTGCAGGTGAGCCACAAAAAAATAAAACTGGGGATGGTCCCAATGGCGACGATCCCCACCACCGCTCGGGGAGTTTTAAAATATCCAATTACCGTCCCGACGGCAGCCAGACCGGTAATCACGGCTGCCCAAAGGGCACCCGTTGCCCAGACAGACCGAATTTTCCTGGCAGGAAGAGCAGGAAGAGCAGCATTGACGGACTCCGGGATTATTTGTCCGCAAAAACGACAGAAAACGGCCTCATCCTCGTTCTCATCCCCGCAATACGGGCATTTCTTCACAGCTTTTATCTCCCTTAAGCATGATTATCCATTGATTATTCCACCAAACTGGCAAATAAAACCTTACATTAAAGCAAATAATATTAATAGCGAGTTGATAAAAACCGATGATCCTGATGTGGAAAAGGGCGCCAACACATGCCAATTTGGGGTAGGAACCCCCAGGGGTGGGGGGTAATCGGATGGCAGACGCCAGGGACGGAAAAACGACTAAGGAACGAATATTTTCTCCTGAATGAACAACCCCCCTCCCGATACCCTTCGGCCCCTGCGACTCTTGTCGCTGGGGCTGGCGATGGCGGCTGGTAGCCGCCTCGCCTTGTGACACATTGGGTGACCACAAACCATGGGCGACCCGCCGGGTCGCCCCTACAGTTTTAGAGGGCGTGCTAGCGAGGGGTGCTCCCCCTCCCTTTGGTTGGGGACGGGAAGCGGAAGGATCGGCCCCCCTCCCGATACCCTTCGGCCCCTGCGAACTCTTGTCGCTGGGGCTGGCGATGGCGGCTGGCCCCCCAAGGGGGGTACTCCGTGAAGCGCCTCGCCATCGCTCGTTGTGTACGCCGCACAAGGTCGGATGAGTGCCGCCACCAAAATCAACTTGATTGCTCCTGGAACCGGGCGACCAAAAACAATAGGCGACCACAAGGGTCGCCCCTACTAGTCTTCATCAACGGGGATATATTTGAGTTCATCCAAGGCTTTATCCAAGGTGGTTTGGTTATCATAGACGACCTTGCGGGAACGTTGAATGCTTTCGATACGACCGACGGCGAGAGAAACAGTACGCGTGTCGAACACATATTTATCATGGTCCATATGGGCGTCCTTGAGGGTCGCGGCAACGCGGGCAAGATAGAGGCGCAAGAGCTCTTCCTCGTCATACAGCTCACCCTTGACATCCGTATCAAGCCGATCGACCTCCACCTTCTCGAAGTAACGTGCGTAGAAGCCGTGCTTGACAGCATTGTTATTACCGACCTGGCCTCCCGGTTTGCGCAAGGATTTATGAGGAGGCATGATCGCCTTGTTTTTGTCATCTGGGGGGGGCGAGTTTGTCATTTATTTTTCCTCAGGATCAAACCATTGAATATCGATTGGGTGAATCATCCTTAAAAATCCGTTCCAAAGGGTCAGGCAACCCTTCCGCAAAGAAGGGAGCGGTCTGGATACTCCACTGCAAACCGTCCAGGACGGAAGTGAGGGCATCGGCAAGGATGTAGTCGTCGTGGATGAGTTCGCCATCGGGACCGCGGGTGCCGTCGGGGACACCCCAGCGGAGGGTTTTGGAGGACCGGGGAGGATCTCGCTGATGCAATGGCTGTACTGGAGGCGGACTTCGTCGGAGGGATCAGGGTCATGGAAGCGACCGGTCTCGATGATGGAGATGAAGCGCCAGCCGATCTCGGATTTTTCCTGGGAGGTGAACTTGACCGGGATGACACGGGTGGGGAAGGAACGGTCGAGCAAGGCCCAGAGACCTTCGCCCACGCCGGTGGCGTCGATGACCATGTGCTGAGGTGACCACTGTTCGGCAAGGTTCTTGATCTGTCCGAAGACGGCAAGGTGATTTTGCCCGGTCCAGGCATGACGGGCGAGGACGCGGTAGGTGGGATGGTTGAGCTCTGCCAGGGAGGAGAGGTCGATGCCGACGATGGTGAGGGTGGTGGAGTCACGACCGGGGTTGCCGAGGCCTTCGCTGGCGAGGGAGGAGGCGAGGGAGGTTTTGGATTCGTCCATGCCGGCGACGTCGATGAGAAAAGCCACCCCGGCAGCACTTACTGCTGGGCTTTCGACCCCCCTACCGATGATTTCTGCGATTTCTGCAGCCAACCCCACCCCGGCCCTCCCCAAATGCAAGTCATTTGGGGAGGGTGCCTGCATGGAAGCTTCTGACGCCCCGGGCGATAGGGAAAGATGTACCGGGCGCAATACGTTCCCCTTCGGGGACAATGTGCGCCCCTACAGAAGACCTCGAATCGTCGGTATTTAGCGATGGATGATTTGACGGGAATATCAGAGCAATTCGGGCGGGGGTGAACATGCCGGACTGGGCGTCGATGGTCTCGCAGAAGTACTGGGTGCGGACGAGGGGATGGTTGCGGCCGCGTTCGGCGATGACCCGGTCAACATGATCGCCATAGGCAGGAACCAGGCGGCGAACATCGTCGGCAGTGAAGAAGAAGACGCGCTGGATACCGTCCGCCTGCTGGGCCTGAAGGGCCATGCGGCGCTGACGCTCGAGGAGGGTGTTGGAGGTCCAGGCGGTGCCCCAGAAGACGCGGGTGGCGTTGGTGGAGGCGGTCATGGGGTCGAAGTCCTTGTCGAACTTGGCGGGATCGACCTCCTGGGCCTCGTCGACGGAGAGGAGCAGGTCGGCGGTGGCACCGACGACCCTGGCATTGGTATCGCCGGAGAAGAACTGGAGGCAGGCTTTGCCCAACTTGTACATGTAGCCCTTGGAGGTCTGCCAGCGGCGGCGCGAGCCGACACAGGAATCGAGGGAGCGGCGGACGCGCTCCATGTTGTTGGTGGTCTGAGGCTTGAAGGTGGGGGAGACGGAGACGATGCGCCCGCCGAGGTGAGCATAGCGGAAGAGAAGCCAGGAAAAGATGTGAGCCTGGAGCTCGTTCTTGCCGGACTGGCGGGGGAGGATGACGACAAAGGTGAGACCCAGAATGATGGAGGATGGATTCCTTGATGGCAAGGGCGATGCCGCGCTGGTAGGGACGGAGGTGGATGCCGCAGGAGGAAGCCCAGCCGAGGGGGTCGCGGCGGATGGTGTCACGGATGCGGAGGGAGAGGAAGGAAAGGGAGGAAGAATTGAACATGGAGGGCTCCTTGGGTCGTTATGAAAGAGGATAAGTTGATAATGGCTTTCCATCGGGCGCCAATCCCGGAAAGGCACCGGGACAGTGTCCGCCCGATGTAGCTCACTCCTGGAAGATCATCAGGACGATGTGCGACTTGTGGTCGCAGTGAGATAAGCACGGTCAGGCCTTCCGATAAACGGAAACACGGTCAGGTGTGAGGCCTGACCGTGCCTGGTATTATTTTAGAACGGATGTGCTAGAATGTCAAGGGGGAAAAAAAGGAAGAGCGGGTGGACACCTTCTGCCCCTACAAGCCTTCAACAATCTTTATCTCTGCGTCAGTGAGGCCATAAAGCGAGTATATGCGCAGGTCGATTTCCTTATCCAGGACTTCAATACGGCGTAAAAGTGGATGGCGCTCATCTTCCAAAGTGTAATTGGCTTGCTGATATTGTTTTTGGAGAACAAGCATTTCTACTACTAATTTCGTGATTTCATCATGGGCCAATTTTTGATCGTGATCCTCAAAATTAATTTTCCTGATGGGTAACTGTCTAACAGTTTCAGGGTAGATATTTAGACCCCCCATTCTAACTTTTTTCGGAAATAGAAATTTACAAGACGCGAATTGATATGAGCCAACAAAAATTTAGGATTATATGGCTTTGCGAAATTTGCTTCATCATCAGTAATTTTAATTTGTGACCTTTTCACACCAAATAAATAGTTCTTCATTACACAAAGATGTAATGAATGGTCGGTATACAACTTTTGATCATCAAACGTTGCAATAAGACCGCTACCTCCCGCTACCATTTGCACCATGAGTTTATTATTCTCAAACAATTGCGGGAATTTGGGACGGTGCATTTCCATTGACCGATATTCAAGGAATCGTGTACTTATAGGTGGTTGATATCGACCTATTTCTTTTGCCTCAATATATGATTTTAAGCCAGGTTGAAAATGATTGTAAATCAACCTATCTTTAGATTCCCCTGTTTTGGGGTCATGTAATACTGCCCCGGTAATAACAAAGCATAAATCTCCCACCTTGATACTTAAGGCATCTATCTTCCCCGAAATTGAGATAGATGGATTATCAAAATCAAGACGGTATGACTGAAGAGGAGTTTCATTAAATATCTTTTGAGTGATCTTCAAACTGCCAGACAATTCTTGATCAATCCCATTTTGATAAGATTCTTGCCTAATGACCTTTATGCGATTTGCATTGCGAATTGATTTGTTGGATTCTTTTCGAAGAATGAAAATGCAAGTAGCTATACTTGCTTCTTGAAAAACCTTATATTCTGATAAATCAACAATCGTTTCAATTGCACATGAATTCAAAATAAAGGAACGTAATAGCTTGGCATAGTTTTCATTTAAGACTGGATAAGGAATAATAAATCCTAACCGTCCCCCTTCGTTGAGCATATTTATCGCACGTTCTAAAAAAAGAATGAAGATGTCAAATCTACCATATGCGACTTTATAATGAATTCCATCCATATAAAAGTTCGCGTTCATCTCTCGGCATATTCTCAGCGCGAATATACGGAGGGTTACCAATAATCACATCAAATCCGGTTTCTTTCATTACCTCTGGGAATTCTTTTTCCCAGTCGAAGGGTTTCTTGGCCTTCCAATTCTCTCCAAAAGTGATCTCCAATTCCTCAGGAGAGCCTGAGACCAAGCTATCACCTTCGCGGATATTGGCGAGAAACGGCAGCTTCTGCCGACCATGGAGAGCGCGGAACATCAGGTTCAGACGTGCAACGTCCACAGCTTGCTTGTCCTTATCTACACCGTAGATACAAGATTGAAGGAGTTCCAGACGGCGGAGATTATCATGAAAATCATCGCTCCCACCTGTCGTTTGATTACGTTGTTTTGCAACAAACCGGTCAAGAATATCGAAGGCTTCGATAAGAAATGAGCCAGATCCGCAAGCCATATCGAGAATGCGTGGAGGTGTGGATGGATTATAACCATGCTCATCCAACCAACGACTGACCGTTTGCTTAATGATATAGCGAGTTACAAAAGCGGGGGTATAGTAAATACCCTGGCTTTTACGCTTTGTCCGTTTTTCATCCACATGGGAGGCGGCTGCAATCAAGCCGGTCTCATTATTTACTTCCGTAACGACATGACCCAGGTACTGTTCGTAAGCTGTTCCGAGAACATCAGCTTCAAGAGCATTGAAGTTGTAACGCACAAAGTTCTTTTCATACAGACCACGAATAAGCGCTTCCAAAGGAGGGCGGTCACAATATAATTCTTCAGAGAAATGTCGTGCAAAAAGTTCCGAGTTATAGGTGGCATCGAACTCCCGGAATAGCTCAACCAATTTAGAAGAAAGTTTATCCATTTGCTTGCGTTCTTCGAGTTCACGCAACATTGGCATTAAACGCATTGGTTCCACATCCCTGTCTTCGGCGGTGCGAATAAAGATTAACCGATTAAGCAGCACGCAACACAGCCTCGTCGATCTGGGCAGGGGAATATATCGGGTTATATCCCCGCAAACTTTTATAAAGGTCATTACGCCAAAGTTTCAGATCATCGAAAAGATTTAGACTGACAGGAAGGCGCTTAATACGTTTGCCGACCTTGTCAGCTTCCTTTTCCAATCTCCCAGTGAGTGTTTCTCCACGCGAAAACCACCACAAGCGTTCAAAATCGGATACATACGATTCCAGATCGAATTCAAGGAACTGCGCCCGAAACGGGTCACTCTCTTTCCACTCGGCATTGAAGACACGCATGTGATCAAAATCTGACAGCAGCGCCCAGGTGACAGACTTGGTCCAGGCATAATCGATGGCCTGCTGCACCCAACGAGGGTCGTTCAAATCCTCAGAAGCCCTTTTTGTTTCAAGGAAAAGCGGGATGCCGCCAAGCCGGAAGGAAAAGTCGACCCAACCTTTAGATACCTTTTCTTCCGGACTGACTTCATTGACATTATCCACTTCCCAACCGAGGGCACGATAACAAGGGAAGGATGTAACCCTGGCGGGTGGCATTCTCATTCATACCTTTGCGCTCGGATGCGCTCATGGATTTAAATTTCTTGACAAGAGCTTGGATTTGGGTGAGAGCGAAGGAAGGAGGGGTCATATTAATTATCTTTATATTATTTAGAAATATATATATGCATCCAAGGAAAAAATGGTAAATTTAAAATTATGAGTTCGAGAAATTTATGCTCCAATTTTACTATCAAGGTAATGTAGTAATGTACGAGCAACGTTAATAACCAACATTGCCTCTTCTTTACCCAACAAATCTTTATTTGGATGTGCAATGCTTGCAGTATTACGAATAGGATTTAATACATCGATGATACTTGCAAGTGACTGAAGAATGTGTTCAATGTCTTGGGAGCGAGGCCCAAGATTTTTCAGTGCAGGGTGATTTTGTCTTAGAGTTTTGAGCAATTTCACCATGCTATCATCTTTAGCATAAGGAATATTTATCTTGTCACAAACGGCGCACAAGTATCCATGTAAAGCCGTATGAATTCGATCAACGCCACTAATTGGACTTCCTGAACCAATTAATGTCTCTTCATCCTTAATTGCCTGTTCAACACTAGCACTTGTTATTTGCAAAGTAGGTGAAGGGATTGGGGAAGATTGTTCTAGCCGAGAGATTACCTTCTCTAAATTATGTAACAATTCCGGTGTTCTTGTTATGGGTTTATCATCTGCTTCCAACGGATACTTTGAAATTACACCCCGCAAGATTTTAGCTTGAGCATACGCTGGAGAATTTTTTAATCTTTCTATAAATCGATTACGGGTAGTTCCTTCATACTGATCTGGATCGATATCTAGCCCGCAGTACATAGGATAGAATTCTCTGTGAGTTCGGTAACTAAAATCCCCAAGATACCCTCCAGAGACCCCAATGAATAGGTTCACTATGATCAAAATTTCTTGGTTGGTTAATCCCGCCATGGTTATTACTCCCACCGAGTTGACAATACATTCAATTAAACCAATACGTGATAATAGCCTAAACTGATTCTATATTCAATTGTATAACAATTAGCAGGGAAAGTATCAATATTACTCCTTCTATGGTTAGCAATTAGTGCCCTCTTGAGAATATCAAATAGACACTCAAAAATCGCTTCTGTTCCGCCGCGATTGTTGCCAACACGCGGAGGTTGGCTTGCTGCTTACTCAGAGAGTTTG
Source organism: uncultured Chloroflexia bacterium (assembly GCA_963830585.1). Lineage (GTDB taxonomy): Bacteria > Chloroflexota > Anaerolineae > Anaerolineales > Villigracilaceae > UBA877. Next base: position 883,917 of record CAWHNA010000001.1, read on the forward strand.
TTCCGCTATTTGGATACCCACCCGTTCCAGGAGGGCACGGCTCAATTCAGCACGGTATTTGATGGGCGGCTTTTTCGGGCGATGCAGAGTCTGAACCCGAGCTGACCAGGCAAGCCGTGCCGCCGATATTAACAAGGCGACAAAACCCAATTACCACCTTTTCTGATGAATACCTACATACCCACGCCAAAGGCGGTCAGGTGAGCCGGTGTTGGTCGGCTAGATTTCCCATTTCAAAGCAGATCTGGCCATATTACTTCAGGGCGGAAGGACCGGTTTGTACGCTGAGTTTTTCCAATACGGCTCTTCCTCAATAAAATAGCTCTCAGCAGCAAACCAGTGCAGATAAGGAGGAGAGCAGTAATTATCCAAGCGAGTGCTTTTGGCGTACCCAAAATCAACCCGGAAATACATGCCATATCTACAACGAGTAGAAGGATCAATCCTACTGTAATGTACCTTGTTCCGGACGTTTGAGCCTTTAGCTGCCATGATTGAATGTAACCACAATCAGGACAGGGATCAGTGGAAATCCATGAATAATCGCCTTTATCAGCCGCGTTCTTGAGCTTTACAATGCCTTTTTTGACACTGTCGAGACATTTTCTCTGGGCCGCTTCAGGAGACAGGCCCACATCATTCGCGCCTTGCCTGATGCACGTTTTCGACTGGGATTTGCCACACTTCTCGCATTGAAATGAATAGGGGATGCGAACTGCATCTGTGGTAACGCTGTACATTTTTGCCATGGTTCACCTCATTGAGATGCGCAATTATTACCCTGCCGCTCAACGGCCAGCATCAGCCGCCCGCTGGAAGGCCGTGCGTTTGCGGCGCGCAAGCTCGTCGGCTGCATGGCATATTGAGCGGCAGGTGAGGAAACGTGTCCGGGAGCAGCCACCATCCAGGTTCCGCTGCGATCGCGATCCTAATTTGCTTCCGGCTCTATTTTTTGAATTAACTCCTGGATCAATTTCATCAGAATGGGGTAAGGTGAGCTGCCGATCAACGGCCCATGGATGTGCGACAATTCTTCCGCATGTTTCGCCTCTGCCTTTTTTACAGCCTCCAGGGAGGTTTTCAAAGTGTCTAGGGCGTTGGGCCTTACCCCGATCTTCTTAATACTGCTGACATAGCTATCGATCACCTGGCAATTCCGGAAATCATAGGCCTGGTAGGTATCACAATGGTGCTTTAATGCCAGAACCAATGCGTCATGGGCGCGCTCCCCGCCAATACTGCCAAGTCCCCTGGCTGCCAGCCCTTCCATCAAGCAGTAATTGTGTTCCAACAGGTGGGCAAGGATCAGGTCGATCCCTGGTTCTCCAATAGCGCCACAACATCTATCGAAAGCCAGGTCAACATTCATATCGTGCATTTTTTGAGACTTGTCTAAAAAGGAGATCAAGTAACCAATACCCCGAGGTCTCTTGATCTTGGCAAGAATGCCGGCTGCATCCACAAATTCCGACGGGAATAGTTTCGAATTCCTTGAAAGGAAATCCCTGGTGGACACTTCAATGAGATCAATTATTTGACCATCCAATGTCGTGAAGTCGAGCGAATTGATCGTCTTGAGGGCAGCCCGCCTGAACTCTTTCAGAAGGGTGTTTTGCCAGGGCTTCGACCAGGCCGGTGTAGTTGTTCTTAGCCTTCAGACCATTTGCATATTCCTCCGCGTGTTCGTCCTGCCAATGCTGCTTCAAATAACCAGACATGTCCATGAGTCTATCCCTCTCTCCGAGCAAAATGATTTGTCATCGTGTCAGCCTGCCCAACTATGATGCATAAAGTGGATTCACACAACACAGAAATCGGGAGACTATTGAGAACCAGTATAGCTTATTTACATTTGAGTACAAGCCTATTTTCAAAAAGGGGGGAGCTGTTAACCCAGGGGTGCGAGGTTCACGTTCCAGACGAGGCGCATCTGATCTCAAGGGTTTGCGTTAATGGCGGGTCGGCCGCAATTGAGGTTGAGTGGCTGCATATATGTGGCGATCATGCTTTAATTTGAATACCCACCCGTTCCAGGAGGGCACGGCTCAATTCAGCCGGGTACTTGATGGGCGGCTTCTGCGGGCGATGGGAGTCTGAACCCGAACTGACCAGCAAACCGTGCTGCTGAGCATAAGCCAGGTACATGGCTGCCTGGTCCGGGGTATGCTTGGGGGAATAGACCTCCAGCCCGTCGATCGGAATATCCCGGCGGAGCTTGTCCAGCATTGGAGCAGTATAGGTGACAAACCCGTCCTTGTGCCCGGGGTGGGCGATGAGGCAGACGGCGCCGCTGCGGTGAGCGGCTTCCACCACCGCGGCCAGATCGTTCGTCACCAACATGCAGCCCGCCTCGAGCAGGACCCTGCCCGCCGAGGGCTGGCCTGTGCCGCCATAGCCATGTCTTTGCAGCAGGTCAGCCAGCGCAAACGGCTGCTGAGGGCTGGGCTGCTCCAGGAGAGCCGCCAGAGCGTCGGGTTCGCCGTCAAATGAGAACCCTTTCTGCTGAAGTGTCTCATAGACTGCGCGGGTGTTGTCCCGCTGGCGGTGGAGCAGGTCCCGGGCGATGTCGTCCAAGGGACTGGGGGGTGGATCAAACCCAAAGCAGAGCAGGTCGGTCATGTTGTCCTGCCCGGACAGTTCGTCCTTGCCCGACAATTCGTCCTTCCAGAGCGTGGTCATTTCGGCGGCGACGAGCACGGGCAGTGCCCTTGTCCAGCGCGAGCTGCTGGAGCTCAGCGACCGTATCCGCCCGGTCATGGTCGGCGATGGCAACCAGGCTAAACTGCGCCTGCACCAGGTGATCCAGCAACTGCGCGGGAGTCCAGGTGCCATCACTGTAAGGTGGTGTGCAGGTGCAGGTCAACGGCAGCGCCAGGTGCGAGAACGAGTCCGGTAATTGATGATTTCATAGAAATATTCCTCAGACAAGGGTACCCACCCAAAGCACCCCTACCACTACGACGATCACCCGCCTATCGCAAACAGACCCCTGCCTAGCCGGGTTTGAGTTTCTCCAGTTCGGCCTGGGTCCAGAATGTGTCGTACTTACCAACGTGGCGTGTCAACATGACCTTGCGAGCGATTACGGACCGAGAGGTTTCATTGAGGGGTTTGATGAGCCGGCGAAGGGAAACCACAGCGGTGTTTGTTACGAAAAATGTTATCAAGAGTATTAGTACTATCTGGCCCAACATAGCGGCGAGTGGGGAACCTTTAAAGGTCTGCTGGAGGTTTTCTGAGAAAAACGTTGCCACTATGGAACCGAGAGCGATCAATGCCAGGGGCACGCTCCAGAATGCATTAACACACCCACCTATAAGGGAGTGTTTCTTCGTGCAGTGGTCGCAGACGCTCACGTCATCCCAGCCGCCAACGGTGAAGTTCGTGGTGGTCATGACCGTAGTTACGGCGACCTTTGTGTTCTTGCCAGTGGTATAAGATTGACTAGACTCCGACTTCTTATTGCCATAATAGATACGGACGTCCTTTCCATCCCTTTGCACCTTGCACTTCGCACATTCTTCCATGATGTCTCCTTCTTTGTTCTATGATGGATAACGTGACTGTCACACCGGGACTGGTCGACCCATGTGCTCAACTATATTTCGATCCTTACTAAAAGTATAGCATTTCCAAATGTATTGCACAACAGCCCGCGTATCATTATTTCCCTGGGTCAGTTCCACTATCGAGACTGTACGTCCTTTTAAGACAGCCTCAACCGTTTCGGAGCTGAACCCAGCTCTTATTTATTCAGCAGCGGATTTAGGACAGATTCCTATTATTGACTTCAGAGACTTACCCTTGCTGGGGTGGATAATAAAACACCACTGAACCCTGTCACCGGCGCTGTGCTGGCTGGCTATTTTAAGGCAATGAATTTTTGATAATTCAGCCCCATCCAAGTAAAGGGTAGTAAATTTATCATTCAATTTAATCTTATCTGTAATCACCTGCTCGATCTCAAACCCTAATTTTTCATAAAGCTTAATTGCAACCGGATTGAATTCGAATACAAATAAATCAACCTTTGCCAGCTTCATTTGGTGAAAGCATTCATCCAGGATATTTTGCATGATCGCATTGCCATACCCCAGGCCTCTTTTGCCAGGATCGACAAGCACAAAGGCAATGCTGGCCTTCTTCTTTTCCCTGTCAAGCCTGGTCAATTCAACATGACCGATATGTTCCCCCGTTTGACTGTCGACTGCCCGGAACATAAGCCGGGTATTTGATCCCTGCGCTTCCTGATAATGCTTTTCCAATTGAATTTCATCGAGAGGAAAAGTGAAAGTATCCGCAGACCAAATGAACAGGTCATCCGGGCTGCGAATCCAGGAAATCAGATCATTGAAATCATTTCTCGAAAATGGGTGTAGTTGTATGTTCGTAATATCAGCCCTTGACAAGATCCAGGTCGTAGATTTAAACCAGCCGACTCACGTTTGAACCGAGCACAGCATAGTTTACAGGGGTTTCAGACTGCACCCCAGGAAAATATGGATTTCGATAAGCGATAAAAACAATCCTAATTTGCGTCTGTTAACCTGTTCAAAAAGATACAGACAGGCCTATTGTATAACATTTAACTGGGAGACCGTGTTGTATAATCGCCGCATGGACAGTTCCATTTCCCCCTTCTTCCACCCCTCAGGCGTGGTCATCGTGGGCGCCTCGGCCGACCCCGCCAAGCTGGGCTGGTTCATCGCCCGCAATCTCACCCGCAGCGGGTATGCGGGCGAGATCCACTTTGTCAACCTGAAAGGCGGGGAACTGTTCGGGTGTCCCATTTACCGCAGCGTTGGCGAGGTCCCGGACCCGGTGGACCTGGCGGTACTGATCGTCCCGGCGCCTGCGGTCCCCGAGAGCCTGGCAAGCCGCGGCAGGGAGGGGCATCCGGGCAGCCATCATCTCCTCGGGGGGGTTCAAGGAAGCCGGGCCCGAAGGCGCCGCCCTCGAAGCCAAATGCCTGGAGATCGCCCGCAAGAACAACATGCGCCTGGTCGGTCCCAACTGCATCGGCCTGATCGACCTGCACCTGCCGCTGGACACTTCGTTTATTTCACAGCCGCCGCCGCTCAAGGGCGACCTGGCGTTCATCTCCCAATCCGGGGCGGTGTGCGGCGTGGTCATCGACTGGTCGCAGGGGCAGGGCTTTGGCTTCTCCCGCCTGCTCAGCCTGGGCAACGAGGCAGATGTGAATGAAAGCGACGTCCTCTCGTCGATGACGGAAGATGAGAACACACGAGCGGTCACGTTCTACATCGAAAGCATCCGGGACGGGCGGCGCTTTATCGAAGAAGCAGCAAAAGCTTCCAAGGTAAAACCGCTGGTGGCGATGAAGGTGGGGCGGTCCGTCAGCGGTCAGCGGGCGGCGGCCTCGCACACGGGTGCCCTGGCAGGAGCGGACTCGGCCTACCAGGCTGCCTTCCGCCGGGCGGGGGTGCTGCAGGCCGATTCGCTCGAAGAAATGTTCAACTGGGCGGTCGCCCTGGCGGAATGCCCGCTGCCGGGCGGGAGACGGATCGCGATCCTGACCAACGCCGGCGGACCGGGGGTGATCGCCACGGACGCGGTTGAAGCCAACGGGCTCTGCCTGGCGGAATTATCCCCCGCCACGCTGGCCGGGCTTTCCAAAATGCTCCCTTCCGCTGCCAGCCTGCACAACCCGGTGGATATCCTCGGCGGCGCCACCAGCGCCCAGTACGCCGCCTGCCTGCGCCTGCTGCTCGCCGACCCGGGCGTGGACGGCGTGCTGGTCATCATCCCGCCGCCGCCCGTCGAGACCGCCGAGACTGGACGCCGAGGCGATCATCCCGCTCATCAAAGCCGTCTTCCAAGCCGGTGGTGGTGGCCCTGATGGGTGGGCCCACCCTGGCAGGCGCTGCGCGAACTTTTCAGCAGCGCCCGCATCCCCTACTACCGGTTCGCGGAGGAAGCGGTATCCGCACTGGCGGCTCTCGCCAAACGGGCGGAATTGCTGCAGAGATTGGATGAGGCGCCGCGTGCCTGGACGGACATCGACCTGACCCTCGCCAAGTCTGCCCTGGCGGACACCCGCCCAGGCGAGTTCCTCGACCCCCTGGCTGCGGACCGATTAATGGCTGCGTACGGCATCCCGACCGCGCCTGTCCGGTTTGCCCGCACAGTTGACGACGCGGTGGAGATCGCCGCCCAGATCGGTTTCCCGGTGGTGATGAAGATCGCCTCGCCCGACATCCCGCACAAATCCGACGTGGGCGGGGTTTTACTGAACCTGCTGACTCCCAAGGATATCCTGCAGGGATTTCGCGCCCTGTATGAGCGAGCAAGCCGGGCAAGACCGGAGGCCCGCCTGGAAGGCGTCCAGGTGCAGCGCATGGTCCCGGAGGGGCAGGAGGTCATTATCGGGGCGAAGCGTGACCCGACCTTCGGTGCGTTGATGATGTTCGGTTCGGGAGGAGTGGAAGTGGAGGGCTTGAAGGACGTGGCCTTTGCGCTGGCTCCGCTGCAGTCCTCTGATGCAGAAGGTATGCTGCAGCAAACCTGGGCCGGGCGCAAAATGGACGGTTTCCGCAATATCCCCCCAGCCGACAGGGAGGCAGTGCTCGAGATCCTGCAGCGCCTGTCGCAGCTCGCCGATGATCTCCCGGAGATCGCAGAGATCGAGATCAACCCCCTGCGGCTGCTGGCACCCGGCCAGGGGGCGGTGGCGCTGGACATACGAGTCAAATTGGGTTAGGTCAGCGTGTGCGCGGGTCCTGCCAGATCAGCTTTTCATTCGTCCGCAGTTGAGAAAAATCAGGACACTTTCCATCCCCGTGCCCGGTAAAACCACCATCAGGCGCACAGATCACGTCCCCGGCTGCGGCATACAGCTTACTGAATTGGTCGCAGCATTGAGCGGGCACATAATAAACAAGCTGGCCTTTGAATTCATACTGCCAGATGGACTGCGGCGGATTCCCGACCGGGTCATTTTGCCAGGTTGACACAAGGTCGTTCACCCACCCGGGATTGTTATTGGATGGGGATCGCGCACAACCGATCAGGATGATCGGAAGAAGGATAAGTAAAAGGAGGAGTTTTTTCATTTTTTCGGTAAATAATCCTCGCGCGCCGGTGAAAAAACCTCGATGGCTGTCGTTTCCTCCAGGGCCTCCGCAGCCGTGGTTGACCCCACCCTTAAAGCTCCAGCTGCAACCAGGCACGACGACCGTCTCCCCCTCGTCGCCGAAGAAGCGCAGCGACCCCTTGACCAGGTAACCGGTCTGCTCACTTGGGTGTTGATGCAAAGGGATCTTCGCTCCTTTTACGAACTTGAATTCGCAGAGCAGGCTTTTATCTCCATATGAAAGGGGTTTCATGAAAACTCCCGGGACGAGCTCTTTGTAATTGGATGGATCTGGTTTGTAGTGCATCAAAATTCTCCTTGCGTGAGCACGATTGAACAGGAGATAACATTATACGGCAATTGCCCGGTCATTATGCGATACCCCGATGAGGGTTGCGGGTTATATTTGGCGATTGAGCCCTTGACGCAAGCGGAGCTGCCCGCCTGAGCAAATAAATCCTGGACCTGAGAGGAAATACAAATGAATTTGGGACTATTCTTGTTGTGGTATTGGTGCGCTTATATCCTTGTGACCCTGGTGGGGATCGGGCACACCATTTTCAACTGGAAAGTATTGAAAATGGAAATCAAGGTGGAAAAAGTCACCAGCATGTATGATATAGTCCCGTACGCGAGGACCGTGCCATTTCATCCGCTGTATAACATCATCATTTGGCCCATCTTCGCCTACATATATTTTCTCCAAACCAGCCCTTTGAACGTTTGGAAGGAGGCATTGATAATCGGGGCAAGCTGGGCGGTCATCACCATCCTTTTCGATCTGCTGGGCTGGGTTGTCATCAAGCACCCCTGGAGCATGACCTATAAGGAAATGTACGTGGATTACCAGCCCTGGATCACGCTGATTTACCTATCCATTTTCATCAGCCCGTTTATTGCGGCTATATTTATTTGAGAATGGTCAAAATATTGGAACTTACCAATTCGCCAATTGGAGGAGTATCGATGAAGAAAAAAGGTACCCGAATTGTTGTGTGGATCGTGAGCATCCTGGTAATACTGGCTGTTTTAGGCAGCGCCTTCGGGGTGGTGACTGTCCGCCAATCATTTCCCCAGACGAACGGGGAGCTAAAACTTGCCGGACTGGAGAGTCCCGTGGACGTCTACCGTGACAACATGGGTATCCCGCAGATCTATGCCGCCAGCCTGCATGACCTGTTCATGGCGCAGGGCTACGTCCATGCCCAGGACCGCTTCTGGCAGATGGACTTTTGGCGGCACATCGGCTCCGGCCGTCTCTCCGAGATGTTCGGGGAAACCCAGCTAAAAACAGATATGTTCCTGCGCACGCTCGGCTGGCGGCAGATCGCCGAGCAGGAATATGCCAGCTACGACCCCCAATCGGTCGCCATCCTGAATGCCTATGCCGACGGTGTCAATGCCTACCTGGCAGACCACCAGGGGACAGCAATCAGCCTGGAATACGGCATCCTCAAGCTCCTGACCCCCGGCTACAAAATCGAACCCTGGACCCCGGTCAATACGCTTACCTGGGGCAAGGCCATGGCCTGGGACCTGCGCGGCAACATGGACGAGGAGATCGAACGCGCCATCCTGCTCAAGACGCTCACTCCCGACCAGGTGGCAGAGCTTTTCCCGGTTTACCCGTCTGACCACCCGGTGATCGTCCCTGAGATGGGAACACCTGCTGCGAATCCATTAACTACTGCAAGCTTTCCAGACCTGGAGCTCGACCTCCGTCCAGGCGCGTTTTTCCAGCCTGGATACGCTGCTGGGAACCTCCGGGGCGGGAATCGGATCCAATTCGTGGGCGGTTTCCGGGTCCCTGACCGCCACCGGGATGCCGCTGCTGGCGAACGACCCGCACCTGTCGATCCAGATGCCCTCGATCTGGTACCAGGTTGGACTGCACTGCCGACCGGTCAGCAGCGCCTGCCCATACGAGGTGGCCGGGTTCTCCTTTGCCGGAGTGCCAGGCGTGGTGATCGGGCACAACCAAAACATTGCCTGGGGCTTTACCAACACCGGCCCGGATGTAATGGACCTTTACATCGAAAAGATCAATCCGGATAATCCAAACCAGTACGAATACAACGGTCAATGGGTGGATATGACCCTGCGCACCGAGACGATCGCAGTCGGCGGGGGAAAGCCGGTCAGTCTCACCGTGCGCTCCACGCGGCACGGTCCGATCATCTCCGAGGCCTATGCCGACCTGGCCAAATTCGACACGACCGCGGGGGTGCCGCTGCCAGCCAATTACGCCATTTCCCTGCGCTGGACAGCGCTCGAGCCATCCACCATCTTCCAGGCCGTCTGGGGCTTCGATACAGCCACCAATTGGGACGAATTTCGACAGGCAGCCAGCAAGTTCAACGTGCCGGCGCAAAACCTGGTGTATGCCGATGTAAAGGGGAATATCGGCTACCAGACCCCCGGGCAATATCCCCATCCGCAAGAACGGCGATGGCAGGCTGCCGGTTCCCGGCTGGACAGACGAATACGAGTGGAGCGGTTACATCCCATTTGACCAGCTGCCGTCCGTACTAAATCCAGCCAAGGGCTACATTGTCACTGCCAACAACGCCGTGGTGGGGGCTGGTTATCCCTACCTGATCAGCTACGGATTGGGATTACGGCTTCCGCGCCAACCGCATCGCCAGCTTGATCGAGACTGCTCCCGCGCCGATCGACATTGCTTACATCCAGAAAATGCAGGGCGACGATTATGATGCCAACGCTGCCACGCTCGTGCCATTGCTGGAGCAGCTGACCTTCCAGGCTGGAACGCCAAACCAGGCAGTGGCGCTCGACCTGCTCAAGAATTGGGACTACCAGGCGCGCATGGATTCTGCACCCGCGGCCGTATTCGAAGTATTCTGGAAAAACCTGCTGGCGGATACCTTCAACGATGATCTGCCCAAGGATTACTGGCCCCAGGGCAGTTCCCGCTGGACGAGGTGATGCGCAACCTGGTGAAGCTGCCGAATGATCCCTTCTGGGACGACAAGTCGACACCCAACAGGGTGGAGACCCGTGATGCAATCCTATTGAGGGCATTCACCGAGGCGGTGGCGGAGATCGAAAAGCTGCAGGGCGGGAATCCCGCCAAATGGAACTGGGGCGACCTGCACACTGCCACCTTCGCCAACCAGACACTCGGAGCATCCGGGATCGCCCCCATCGAAGCCCTGTTCAACCGCGGACCGTTCCCCACGAACGGCGGCGAGGCCATCGTCAACGCCACCGGCTGGGACGCAACGAAGGGTTACTCAGTGAACTGGCTGCCCTCCATGCGCATGATCGTGGACCTGGGGAACCTGGCTAATTCTGTGACCGTCCATACCACGGGCGAGTCGGGACACGCTTATAATCCGCATTACATCGACATGGCAGATATGTGGCGCAATATTCAATATTACCCGATGTTGTGGGATGAAACGACCATCCCATCCGGTGCCAAGGATCATCTTCAGTTTCTGCCCTAGTATTTAAGAGAGACGCCGCTTGAAAAGCGGCGTCTCTAATTTTCAAACCAGATCTGGCTGATATTTCTCGGCGAACAGCGCCGGCTGCCCACCGGTGTGCCAGAACAGCACGGTCTCATCCTTTTTGAAGAATCCCTTGCGGATCAAGTCCACCAGGCCTGCAGCGGCGCGCCCGGTATAGACCGGGTCGAGCAGGAGACCCTCGTACTTGGCAAACAGGGATATGGCCTCACGCTCCGCTCCGGTCAGCACCCCATAGCCGGGTGCGGCATATTCAGCGTTGACCAAACCATCATCTGCAGCGAAACTCGATGCGCGAGCCCATCTGAACACTTGCCTCGGAGGCCAGGTGCGCAACCCGCTCCTGCAGGATGCGCTGAGGTTCGTCAATGCTGATGCCCAGCAGTTTGCCCTGGTAACCAAACAGGCGCGCTCCCAGCAGCAGTCCTGCCTGCGTTCCACCCGAGGAGGATGCAAAAACGATCCAATCAACGTCAACCTTCTGTCCGATAAATTCCTCCATGGCAAATACATATCCCAGCACCCCGGTTGGACTGGATCCACCGTACGGGACGAGATATGGTTTTTTTCCTTGAGCGGAGGCTTTCTCAAAAGTTTCCTGCAGGACCGCGTCCCGCCGGGATTTCTCCACCCAGACAATTTCTGCTCCGAAAAGCTGGTCGAGCAGCAGATTGGCACTGGCTTGAGCGGGTGGCTCTCCAACGAGGACGAGGATGCAGCTCAACCCGAATTTGGCCGCGGCAGCAGCCGTCTGGCGACAATGGTTGGATTGCAGCGCCCCTGCAGAAAGCAGCGTGTCTGCCCCCTGGGCCTGCGCTTCTGCGACCAGGAATTCCAGTTTGCGGGTCTTGTTGCCACCGAATGCCAGGCCGGTCTGGTCATCACGTTTCACCAGCAGGCGCGGTCCGCCGAGAAATTCGGTAAGGCGCGGCATTGGCTCAATGGGAGTGGGCAAGTGAGCAAATCGAAGGCGAGGGATCATATTATTTCCTGTATTTACCGGGAAGATACAAGAGGGAGGAGATTTGAAATTAAATCCATGCGATCTAGTGGTTACACTCCACCAATGCTTTGTTTCGTTTTAACCTTCCCACGGGCTCGCATGATATCCATCACACGCGGCAGGATTTCAGTGTACATTTTGTATAGGAATGGATTTGGGGTGAAGTCCCAGGCCCCGATGGTACGGGATACAACGCCACCCAGCCCTTCCTTGAAGCGGAAAACCTTCCACAACCCATCGCTCTCATTGAATTCATCCGGTGCTCCCCACAGGTTGTAGGTACTGCAGCCGAGTGCCTTTGCCCGGCGCATGGCTTCCCACTGGAGCAGGTAATTCGGCATCTTTTCACGATGAGACTCGCGCGACATCCCGAAGAGATAAATCGCCTGCCCGGCAAAATAAAACATGGATACCGCTCCCACAATATCACCCTCCACTTCAGCAATCAATGGTTCAGAGAAGGGTTGGTTGGTTCCAGTTGTATGAGAAACCTTCATAAACTCCTGCCAGACGGCCTGATAATAGCCTTCTTCACGGATAACAAATCCATCCCGCACTGAGGTTTCAGCGTACATGCGGTACATCGTTGGCAGATCATCGACTGTCCCCACCCTCACCATCACGCCTTTCTTTTGCGCCAGGCGGATGTTGTAACGTGTCTTTTGTTTCATGCGAACCAACATCTCATCTTCGGTGGACGGCAGGTCGATGAGGACGGTGTTGCGGAACTGAATCTGGTCCTGCGAAAATTTCCAGCCCATGGATTCCAGCTCTGATCTAGACCTTCTGCCCGGATTCAGACTCGAACTGCATCGGCTGCGCCAGGTACCCCGGTCCCCAGCACCACGTCCGCATCAATCTTGATAAAGATGGCACCCTGGCGTTTTGCAAAGGTGCACAAATCTTCCAGTACTTTTATGACGCAGGTCAGTATCCGCCCAGTCCATGCAGCGGACCTTTCGGGACGTAGAGCACGCACATTTTTTTTGCAAACCCGGCTACCGGAAGGCTGCGTTTCAAAACCATCGCTGCCGCGACCGGCTTCCCTGAACCATCGTTGCCATACGAAAGGCAGCGCTTTCCAACCGTACCTGGTTTTTACCAGTGACCATTCCCAGGTTTGGAGCAGGTGAGCAAGAGGCAGGGAAGCGACGAGTTCGTTCCAGGAAGAAGGCGTGCCGGTAAATGAAATCATCTGTCAGTCCGCGCCGGAGGCGGGGAATCGCCACAAGTAGAGCTTATAAAGCAAAGGATTGATAGATGCGGTCCATGGCTGGAATGGCGTGTTTGATGGTTCCGCCGAAACCACGTTTGAATCGATATACGCCCCACAGCCCATCTTCGCGTGCCTCTGCGTCGTCTTCCGCGACGTCTGTAGCTTCGTCGGGGATGCCCCACATATCATATTCCTGACACCCGTGGGCGTGCGCCCAACGGATGGCTTCCCACTGCAGAGGGTAGGTGGCTTTGCGGTTGCGTTCCACATCGGATGATGCACCATAAAAATAATACGCCTGCCTGGAACGAGCGAAGACCATCAAGCATGCCAGAGTGCGACCTTCAAAATCTGCCATAAAGAGTTCACACATCCCTTTGGGATAAAAAAGGTCATATGCCCGGCGGTAGTAATCCTTTGAATGGACGTGGAACTCTTCGCGCTGCCCGGTGGTCGTCATCACGCTGTAAAAAGTTTCGATATCATCCGATGGATGGACAACAACTCCTTTGCGCCCTGCCAAGCGGATATTGTAGCGAGTCTTGGGCTTCATGCAGTTGAAAATATCATCTTCACTTCCGTGGAGATCAATCACCAGTGTATTGCGCGGCTGAATGTGCTGGGGACTTGGAAGAAAACCAGGCTGACTAAAAGTGGATGTCCGCCCTTCCTGCTCCCAGCCATCCGGTTCAACTTTCAAAAAGACCGCACGACGGGCGCGGCAGGCGTGATCCAATGCAGACCAGAACCCAGGATTGGGTGTGGAGACCGTTACCGGCCCCTTGGGCAGGTAAGCCAAGGTAAATCCCAATGGAAGGTGACGGAATAAAACCTGTGCCCCGGTTTCCCCCTCGACAAGATGGACAGCTTCCCAACCGAAGGCGGATTTTAATAGACCCCACTCACCAGATTGTAAAAGATGAGCGGTGGAATGGTTGGAAAGAAAGGTGTTCCATTCGGAAGGACTGATCTCGGGCACCGGCGGAGACTCCTGAGATCAGACGAGCGAATTCAATTCCATGGGAGGGTTAGAGCGAACACTTCCTTCCGGGATCGTCTCGTCCAACAATGAAATAATGGCTGAAGTCTCGCCTTCGAGGGAGAGATGGTTGAGTTCATCCACAGTGCGGGACAAACCAGGCGGAATATTAGACTCTTCCGCTTCCACGCGGAAAATATCCGGATGGGTTGTTTTTTGATACTCTGTCCCTTCCTCCCACAAATCCTCACTTAATTTCTCGCCGGGGCGGATACCGGTAAACACAATTTCAATATCTTTACCCGGTTCAAGACCAGACAGCCGAATCAGGTCCTCAGCAAGGTCCAAGATGCGGACCTGTTGACCCATGTTGAGGAGAAATACCTCTCCTCCCTGACCCATGGCTGAGGCCTGGAGCACAAGATAGACGGCTTCGGGGATGGTCATAAAGTAACGCTTCATATCCGGATGGGTGATCGTAATCGGCCCTCCGTGAGCTATCTGTCGTTTGAATAATGGAACCACACTACCCCGGCTGCCCAGGACATTCCCGAAACGGACAACCGAGAAGGCTCTGCCAGTGCGGTGCGCAGTATCCAAAACAATCATTTCAGCGATGCGTTTGGTGGCACCCATCACGTTTACAGGACGCACAGCCTTATCGGTGGAAATCAGCACCAGGCGTTCGCTATCGGCAGCCACGGCTGCCGTGCAAACATTGCGCGTCCCAATGATATTGTTGGAGATGGCTTCTTCAATATTGCTTTCCATCAAGGGGACGTGTTTATGCGCCGCAGTATGAAAAACCACTTGAGGGTGAAAACTGTTGAAGACACTGGTTAAACGGGGCACATCTCGAATGTCAGCAATTACCGGCTGGATCGGCAAAGCTGGGAAATTCTCGTGCAATTCAAGCATCGCTTCAAAGATGCTGTTTTCTCCATGACCGAGCAGAATAAGCATCTGCGGACCCCAGCGGGCGATCTGACGACAAATTTCGCTTCCAATTGAACCGCCAGCACCCGTAACGAGGATCCGTTTCCCGGTCAGAGCTGCCCCGATCAACTCATTCTGGATCTGAGCCGGTTCCCGTCTCAGCAAGTCGGTAATATCCACTTCGCGCAGGCGGTTCACGCTGACTTTCCCACCGATCAACTCATATAACCCGGGCATCGTACGGAACGGCACCCCTTTAAGGCGGCAAATATCAGTCACCATGCGGATAATTTTCCCACCGGTGCTGGGTATGGCGATAATTACCTCGCTAACTGGGCGATTATTCAAGGCACGACCCAAGTCAGTCAGTTTCCCGATCACGGGCACGCCATGAATTTGATGTTTCAGTTTGGCCGGGTCATCGTCAAGATAACCAATCGGGTGTAAACCAAGCTGCGGGTTTCGCTGCATCTCGCGCACAACCAGGGCACCAGCATCCCCCGCACCGATCACCAGTACCTTGCCAGCTTTCCGGGCTTGTGGTTTTGCGTTTGCAGAGCGGGTTTCAGAGATAAACCGTAAAGAGAAACGGAAACCGCCAACACCTATTAATGACAACAGCCAGTCTATCAGCAGAACCATACGCGGGAAATTGAGCAGCCGGGTGATGAGCAGGGTCATCATGATTGCTGAAAATGCTATCGAGGCGGCTGATACTGCCATCACAATTAGTAAAAGTTCATTAATACTGGCATAGGCCCAAAGACGACGGTACAAACCAAAGAAATAATAAATGGTTAACTTAACCACCAGACTGATGGCGATCATCCAATACACAGCTAATATGTATGAGTAAAAGTTAATGTCAAGTCGCAGCGCAAAAGCGCCCACCACTGAAGCGACGGTAAGGAAAATGTCAAACAAAATTAGATAGCGATTGCGAATTTGAGCTTGTCTTGCTTTCATTTTCTGATCATCGATTCCACAGTTTGTGAGAGGCCTCGTGCCAAGGAGGTCTCAGCCCGAAACCCCAACGACGCGGCTGCTTTTTCAGGGCTGCCAACCGAACGATAGATATCTCCCGACCGGGGCGCTTCAAAGCGGACCTGGGGGGATTTAGGTGAGATTTCACTCAATTCTTCCAAGAGGTCCAGCAAGCTAGTTTCGTGTCCGGTGCATATGTTAAAAGCATCCCCTGCGGCATCTGAATCAGCAGCCAGCAGGTTGGCTCGCACGACATCTTTTACGAAAATAAAGTCCCGGCTCTGTTTCCCGTCTCCAAAGATGGTGATCGGTTTTCCTGCCGCGAGCTGCCGGACGAAAATGGGGATGGCAGCTGCGTAGTCGGAATCGGGGCGCTGCCGCGGCCCATAGACGTTATAGTAGCGCAGGGCGGTGACCTGCAGCCCAAGTATGCGAGAATACAACCTGGCGTAGAGTTCGTTCACCTGTTTTGACACTGCGTAAGGCGAAAGTGGACAGAGGGGAGTCTCCTCCGTAGTTGGAAACACATCGGTGTCGCCATAGACGGCAGTACTTGAAGATAATACGACTTTACGGCAACCCGCCTGGCGGGCTGCCTCTAAAAGGGAAACCGTGCCTCCCACATTGGTGGCGAAACAAGCTTCAGGATCCGCCATCGATTGAGGAACGGAAATAAACGCAGCAAGGTGAAAAACCTGTTCCACATCACTTACAGCTGATTTAACCACGCCGACATCACGCAGATCGCCTTCAAGAATTTCCACATCCCCATAGAATCCTTCAAGGTTTTTTCGCTGGCCTGTTGAAAAATTATCCAAAATGCGAACAGTATGCCCGCGGTGGAGGAGTTCCTCAACGATATGTGATCCAATAAACCCAGCCCCGCCAGTAACGAGTGTGCGCATCGATTAACGACCTCGGAAGGTAAGAACCTGGGTAAAAGTGCGAAACAGGATCAGCATGTCTGTCAGCATGTTGCGGTGCTTGATATAGTAGAGGTCATATTCGAGTTTGATCATTGTTTCTGCAGTCGTGGCAGAATACCCATAATTAATTTGTGCCCAACCTGTAATTCCGGGCTTAACCAGAAGGCGTGCCCGATAGAATGGAATTTCCTTCAGATACTTGGTAATCAGTTCGGGGCGTTCAGCACGGGGTCCGACGACGCTCATTTCGCCGATAAGGACATTCCAAAATTGCGGCAGTTCGTCAATATGAGTGCGCCGGAGGAAAATGCCGGTACGCGTGACTCGAGAATCGTTTTCTTCGGCAACATGCGCCCTGCCATCCTTTTCGGCGTTCTGGTACATCGTGCGAAATTTGTAAATGTAGTATGGCTTGTTCCTTTTCCCAGATCGAACCTGTTTATATAAGATGGGAAAACCACTATCCAATAAAATGATTATGGCAGTAAGAGGCGCGAGAAGGATACAGATCACTAAACCGATTAATGCAATAAATATGTCTATCAACCGCTTGGCCAGCTCAAAGAAACCACTAACGCGAGCCTCATCAACAAAGGATCGGATGAGCCAATCCGACTGCAAATGGTGAACAGGAACCCGTCCGAGCAATTCCTCATAAACAGTGGGCATCGGCACGACTTCCACGCCGGTTTCCTGGGCGTCCAGAATAGCCTGGAAGGTTTCACCTTGTATCACTCCAGAAATTGCCACAATAATTTCTGTAACCGCTTCCGTATCAATAATATCAAGGAGGTGTTCGTTCCCGGAAAGGATCGGGAACCCATCCACCTTATTACCAATCTTTTTTGGATCATCGTCAGTAAAACCCACCAGGAAAAAAGGCTGTGGACGCATGTTTTGATAAGCCTGGGCAATCGTTTCCCCGGCTTTCCCCGCGCCGATTACCAAGACCCGGCGAAGGAATGCCTGGGCAGTAAATATTTGAATGTATATTAACCGCCAAAATAAGGTAAGGACCGAGGCGAACGCCAGGAAAAAGCCTATGCCCAAACGCGGTAAAGACCCCTGTGGTGATATGAGGTAAACCAGTGCATACAATAACAACCCAGCCAATGCGGCAAGTGCGATCCAACCGACAGTTTGTCGAAGATTCTTGGCACGGTGGACATCGTACAATTCCACCAAGAATATCATCCAAATAAACGGCAGGAAATAAAACCAAATTTCAACCCGCTGTTTTAGAAAATCAAGGGAAAATTTCAGCCAATCATACTTTTGCCCCCAGAAATATAAACCGGCGAAAAGAGCCAGCACGGAGACAAATAAATCGCCAAGAATAAGAATGACCCTTTGCTCTTGTGGGCGAACTCTCCAATTGTTCATGATGGGACGTGAAACCGTTCGCATTAATTCTTCTCCAAAACGGCGCGGGGGAATAATCCACTAATCATACTCCATAAAAAGCCCACTCCCCAGGAGATGTGCATACAGCTGACGGCAAGCGGCATACCTATAATTAACGATATTTTCCTATGTTTTATGGCAGAGAGAAATCCGATAGAGAATAGGATGAGGATATAAGTGATGATTTCTGCAAGGAAGAGCACCCTGAATGTGAACAAGAAAAAACCTGCAATCATCAATCCAAACAGGCTAAGAACAAATAAAGGTGGAAGAGCCTGGCGCAACCGCAAAGTGCTTGGATAACGACGTAACATGTTCCATTTCCAATATCCATAACGGAAATACTGCTTTGCGAGCCCCGGTAAAGTTGACCTGGAGATGTAAATCGAACGAATTGTGTGGTCGAGCCAGATTTTGCCACCTGATTTGCGGATGCGGGCGTTGAATTCATAATCCTCGTTAGTGAGCAAAGTCTCGTCAAATAAACCGACCAACGCCAGTAATCCACGTTTAAATGCTCCAAATGGAACGGTATCCACCACTGCAGATTTTCCGGTGTGACGGTAGAGAGCATCTCCAACAGCAAGCGGATGGGCTGCCGCAAAAGCAATGGATTGTGCAATCCAGGTGTTTACCTGGGAGCGAATTTCCCACACACCGCCCACGTTTTCTCCGAGACCGGCTTCAAGATCTGCGACACAGCGCTCGATGTAGTCGGGATAAGGAATCGAATGTGCGTCAAGACGGATGATAATTTCACCTCGGGCTTCCTTCAATGCCCGGTTCAACCCGGAAGGAATATAACGCTTAGGGTTGTCCACAATGGAAATGGGCAGATCCGGGTGGGAAACACTAAATTCTAAAATTTGTGCCCTAGTCCCATCTGTGGACATACCATCGGCGATGATCAGTTCAAGGTCGATGCGCGGGAAGGTTTGCGCGTAAATCGCCTCGAGCAGTTCTCTAATGGTAGATTGCTCGTTAAACAGGGGATAATAATGGAAACAGAAGACATGATAGTTGCTTACGCAGCAAAAAATCGTTACAACCTGGTTTTTTTTGAGGCCATTGATCCCGGTGTGGGGGATCCCAGGGGTAAATAAACGATGAAAGTGCTACCCTTGCCCAACTCGCTGCGGACGGTTATTTTACCACCATGCGCCTCCAGAATCTCCTTGACGATGGCCAGTCCCAAGCCTGCGCCATGTTTCCGTCCACCAGACCGGGAAAGATCAGCCTGGTAAAACCGGTTGAATATATTCGGCAAGGCTTCGGGAGATATCCCTTCACCGGAATCTGCAACTTCCACTTGAATACTTGATCCAGATTGGGCTGCATGCAATGTGACGGTGCCTCCAGCAGGCGTGAATTTCAAGGCATTATCGACCAGGTTCGTAAAGACTTGAGCAAGACGGTCTCCGTCGCCAATCATCATCGGGAGGTCGGTGGTTTCCACACGAATTTCTATATTGGCTGAACGAGACTGTGGAGCCAATTTTTCAGCAATATTATTAAGCAGGGCAGATATATCCACAGTTGAGTGCTGCAGATCGAGTGTACCTGCATCAAGCCGAGCAAGATCAAGCAGATCGAGTACCATCCGGTGCATTCGCCCGGATTCATCATAGATGACCTGCGCCGCCTGCTTCTGGGCTTCGGGGGTACCAGCCAACCCATCAAGCAGCGCCTGGGAAAACCCCTGGATGGACGTCAGGGGGGTCTTCAATTCGTGACTGACATTTGCAACGAAATCACGCTGGGATGACTGACTTGTATGCACGCGTACATTCATTTGATTAAATGCCTGCATCAATTCCTGAACCTCGTGGGGACCACGAAGAGTAACGGGATTTACTTGTGCGGAGGGCATTTGCTTTGAAGCAACCACAACTCGTTGAAGGGGGTCACCAATCCAGCGTGCCAACCAGAAGGCAACCAACAGGGAAATGATCAGTCCAGCAGCGCCCGCCCCTAAAACTGGGAGCATCAATTCATCGGTCAATATTGCCAGAAATGGTACCGGTGGGCGCGGCACAGCCAAAAGGAGCCAGCGACCATCGCTTAAATGGCGCAAAATGTAAAGCCAGTAATTTCCATTTCCATCCACCAGGATGGAATATGGCCGCAAACGGGGGAAACGTGGCAATTGGAAGAGGAGGCTGCAGGCTCGATTCTGAATCGTTGATCAATTGACGATTTAGCACCATAAATGGCAATGCGCGTGGAATAAACATTGTCAGCCTGTTCAATTCGCACCTGTAAATCGGGGGAAGCAAGGCCAATCCATTCCGGTTCATTCTTGCGCAAGAATGCTGCGACGATCGTCAACCGTGAATTGGCCTGACGGTAGGTGGATGGGTTTTGGATAATGTAAATTAAAAGGACAATAGCCACCACTGAAAGCGCGGCACCAGTAACCAAGGCATAACTCAACCAGAGGCGAGAGCGCAGGGTGGAAAACATCATTCGATC
The DNA here is from genome assembly GCA_963830585.1 of uncultured Chloroflexia bacterium. Lineage (GTDB taxonomy): Bacteria > Chloroflexota > Anaerolineae > Anaerolineales > Villigracilaceae > UBA877. The sequence goes on from CAWHNA010000001.1 coordinate 904,421, forward strand.
AGTTTGTACCCGATCCCAGTTACTGTCACGATTTTTACAGTGCTTCCGGACAATTTCTTTCGCAAGTTGGCGATGTGAACATCCACGGTGCGAGTTTGACCATAGAAATCGAAGCCCCAGGCCTGCTGCAGCAATTGCTCCCGAGAGAAAACCCGTCCGGGCTGCCCAGCCAGAACGAGAAGGACTTCAAATTCCTGGGTGCGCAATTCAAGAGAGCGTTCTCCGAGGCGGACCTCACGTCTAACCGGATCAACAGAGAGGTCGTTAACTGAGAAAGGAGCCCCTGGTCGATTTGCGCGTTCCGACCTGCGAAGAATGGCTCGAACGCGAGCAACAAGCTCACGCGGGTTAAACGGCTTGGTGAGATAGTCATCTGCACCCAACTCGAGGCCCAGGATCTTATCCATATCTTCATCGCGTGCAGTTAACAGGATGATCGCCACCTGATTATCCAAGGCACGCAGGCGACGGCAGACTTCAAAACCGTCCAGCTTGGGGAGCATTACATCAAGGATGACCAGAGCCGGGTTCAGGCGATTGACAGATTCCAGCGCCGCTTCACCATTCGAAGCCTCTTCAACCCGAAAATTCTCCCTTTCCAGGTACATCCGAGCCAGCTGGATGATGGATGGTTCATCGTCGACGAGCAAGAATTAATTCGGAGGTCATTTCAAGACGGCAACAACTTCGATTTCCACGGCTCCCCCCTTTGGCAATTCCGCCTGCACAGTGCTACGAGCAGGTGGGTTTTCGGAGAAGAATTCAGCATAGACAGCATTCATTTTGCTAAATTCGGCCATATCTTTCATGAAAACGATGGTCTTGACCGCAAACTCCAGCCCGGAACCCGCATCGGACAGGACGTTTTTAAGATTTGTTAATGCCTGGCGGGTCTGAGCCTCAATGCCACCCTGGACCAGGTTCCCGGTTGACGGGTCAAGGCCAAGCTGCCCTGAACAAAATACGAAATTCCCCGCCTGGATGGCGACCGAGTACGGTCCGATGGGTTTTGGAGCTTTTTCGCTGGTAATGACTTTTTTATCCATGTGATCCTCTTCTTTCGTGGGGTATTATTAATTTTACTGCAAAAGACAAACAGAGACACGGATACTCCGTGTCTCTGAAAAGGGAGGAGGATATTGACTAGGGATTTAGCGGGTCCTGAAGAGGCTGGTGAGCCTCGCGAAAGGTTCGAACTGCTGCGCGTAGCGCCCGACCTGTACCATTCATGGCTGTGCGGGTATCCTTGAGCACCTGGATAAGAGACTTGGTGGTGTCGAGCGCCGCGGCGCGATCAGTCACTTTGCCGGCTGCATCGAAGCCAACATGGCTGGAAATAATGGCTGCTCCAGGCACGTGTGCAGCGCGAGCAGCCGGAATGACGGCGTTAAAGGCATCCAATGCTGACTGGACGGATGACGTATCCCAACCCTTGGTATTTGCCCTGTCAATTAGAACCTGGACCCGGGTGATGAACTCCGTCCACCAGTGACAGTAAATATCCCTGACGCTGGTAAACTATTTGCGCGTGTGCCCAGGCCAGTTCCAAACGTAAATTATTGGCGGGCGCGTTCGGGTGGAGTGGTTACATCCTGTGGACCGGCTGCAAAAACTCCGGAAGTTGGCAGGACAGCCAATCCTACAGCCAGGACCAGAGTAACCAAAACAGATTTCTTGAAGAACGAGAATGGTTGTCGCATATATTTACTCTCCTTACTAGGATGGATTTGATGATTGCATTGTAGAACCATCAAGTAATCGGAATATCATGTGGGTGTAAAGAAGTTGTAAAACGTAGTTTGACCTTTGCTTGACAATCTTCCTCTCTACGTGTAAAATCTCACCCGCTCTGTTGCAAGACCATTGCCAGGCCGAGATAGCTCAGTTGGTAGAGCACACGACTGAAAATTGTGGTGTCGCCAGTTCGATCCTGGCTCTCGGCACTCTCGGCCAGATGGTATGGCCACCGGCGGGCGTAGTACAGTGGTAGTACGTCTCCTTGCCAAGGAGAAGGTCGTGGGTTCGAATCCCATCGCCCGCTCTCACGTTTGAGGATTGCGGATTGTCAATCAGCAATCCTCAATTTATAATGAAGCCAATGATCGGCGTCGTGGCCAAGCGGCAAGGCAAGGGTCTGCAAAACCCTCATCACGGGTTCAAATCCCGTCGACGCCTCTATAAATGACGAGTCCACACGGACTCGTTTTCATTTTTGATAGGTTTAGGGTAATTAACACCCAAAGACGTGCAAAATACAGCTGAATGACCTATAATCATTTTCATGACCATTAAAACAGCCGCTGAACCACGATAGCGAAAAAAACCCCTTTAAGAAAAAGTATCAAGGGAAGTGTTTCCAAAGCGAAACATCAGGGGGAAAACCTGCCAGAAACCAGTGATATTTATCGGACATTGGTTGAAAATTTACATGAAGTCGTTTTTTCAATAAACCACCAAGGTACTCTTCACATACATCAACCCGGTCATTGAGAATTTATCCGGTTACCAAGTGGATCAAGTGGTAGGCAAATCATTCGATATTTTTGTTTACCCGGACGATTTACCCGGACTGAAATCGAGTTTTAAACGGACTCTGACTGGAAGATCGGAACCTTACGAGTTTAGGGTGGTAGATAAAAATGGTAATGTCCGGAATGTTCATACTTCGAGCCGTGTAATCCAGGAAAATGGGAAAGTTGTTGGATTGACAGGGGTCATGGTGGAAATTACGGACCTGAAGAAGACAGAACAAGCCTTACTGACTGCGGAAGTAAAATACCATACGTTAATTGAACAGATACCAGCGGCAGTATATACCGATGCTGTCGACGAAATGAGCACCACGATTTACATCAGCCCTCAGATCAAAAAGCTTTCGGGATATACCCCCGATGAATGGATCGAAGACCCAGCCCTGTGGGGAAATATTATTCACCCTGATGACCGAGAAAGGGTTTTGTCCGAGAATGAAAGAACCAATCGAACGGGGGATAGATTTCTCATTGAGTATCGATTGATTTCAAAAGAGGGACGTGTCGTTTGGGTCAGGGACGAAGCAACCATTCTATATGACGCGAGCAGCAACCCAATTTGCTGGCATGGGGTAATCCTGGATATTACCGAGCAAAAAGTTGCTGAAATAGCATTGCGCGAGCGTGTTGAAGAGCTGGCTGCGTTTCAAGATACGGTACGCGATCTTGCAGTTCAACAAGATTTATTTTCCTTACTGCGTACGATAGTTGAACGATCTGTAACTTTGCTTAAAGTCCCCAGCGGTTTCATCTATTTATATGATGAAGCAGATAATGATCTTGTTTTAAGTGTTGAAAAGGGATTCGCAGTTCAACCTGGAGTGCGGCTGAGGATGGGCGAGGGAATGGCGGGAAAGGTTGCTCAAAGCAGGCAGGCACTGATCATTGATAATTACGCCACCTGGGAAGGACGGTCGTCCGTTTATAAAGATATCCCCTATCATGCAGTCATTGAAGTACCAATGCTTTTTGGTGGTGAATTAATAGGAGTTTTGGGGGTTAACGATTCCACTGAAACCCAATGTAAATTCACTGAAACGGATGCCCACCTTTTACTCCTTTTCGCCGGGCAAGCTGCAAGCGTCGTCCATGACGCGCGCCTTGTCCAAGGGCTCCAATTGGAGCTTGGTGAACGGAAACGGGCTGAAGAATCGCTGCGTGAAGCCGAGGCACGCTATCGTGCCCTGGTGGAACAAATCCCAGCCATTGTATATACAGACTCGGCTGAGAACATCGGTCAAACTCAATATGTGAGTCCACAAATAAAAACGATAATGGGGTATGACCCGGAAGAATGGTCGAAAAACAATGACTTATGGACCAGGGTAATTCATCCCGACGATCATAGGCGCATAGTTTCGGAATATACACATACTTTTAAGACCGGCGAACCGTTTACCGCCGAATATCGAATGATCTCCAATTCCGGGCAAACCATTTGGGTCCGGGATGAAGCTGTCCTGATTCGCGACAAATCCGGAAATCCATTATTCTGGCAGGGGATCTTGCTGGATATAACCGAACGCAAACAGGCAGAAGTGGCTCTCGAGGAAAGCGAAGAAAGATATCACCAGCTTTTTGATCTTTCCCCGGATGCGATTGCCGTTCACAGTGGTGGAAAGATGGTGCTGGCGAACACCACAGCGATGAGACTGCTAGGCGTCGAGAATATGGAAAAAATTATTGGGAAGCCGATGATGGATTTTGTCCACCCGGATTTCCGAGGAGTGGTGAAGGAACGCACGCGCCAGCAAATTACCGAAGGGAAAGTTGTTCCAGTAACTGAAGAAAAATTTATTCGAGTTGATGGGTCAGCGATCGACGTGGAAGTAACGGCTGCCCCGATCCATTTTCAGGATTCATTCGCCTCCCTGGTTATTTTTCGAGATATTACCGAACGAAAGCGAGCACAGAATCTGCAGGAAGCTGTGTACCGGATTGCAATAGCCACCGAGACGACCAAATCCTTAGATGACCTATTTACTCAAATCCATGAAATTATTTCTTCGGTAATGCCGGCCGAAAATTTCTATATCACGCTTTATGATGAGAAAAGGAATGTGCTGCGATTTCAATATTTCAAGGACGACAAGGATGAGCCGTACTTGAAGGAGATTCAGCCCGGGCAAGGATTGACAGCATATGTCTTGAGGACTGGCAAATCCTTGCTCTGTACACAGGCTGTTCATGACGAATTGGAGCATCAGGGGGCAATAATTCTTTTGGGGGTGCCATCCGCAATTTGGCTAGGGGTACCCCTGATTATTGAAGGAAAAACAATCGGCGCAATGGTAGTTCAACATTACACCGATCCCAATGCGTACGGCTCACGCGACCAGCAAATGCTTGAGTTTGTGTCAACCCAGGTGGCTATTGCGATCAGTCGCAAGCAGGCGGAAGATGCACTTCAAAAACAGTTAAAAGAATTAACGGTGTTGCACAAGGTGTCCATGACCGCCGCACAAGCGACCAGTGTAGACCAATTGATTGAAGAGGTAACCAACATTATTGGAAATGCCGTTTATGTGGATGACTTTGGTGTAGCTTTGATAGATCAGTCAGACAATGAATTGCACCCACATCCTTCATATCATGGTGAATCCTTTGACGCTAAGGCAATCATCCCACATTCTGAAGGGATAATGGGTCATGTTGCTTCGACAGGTGAGGCTTATTATTCCGGAAACGTGAGAACCGATCCATATTACCTAAACACAGTCCCTGAAACCCTCTCTGAATTATGTGTGCCGATTAAATCGGGAGAAACCCTGATCGGGGTAATTAATGCTGAAAGTAGTCAATTAAACTATTTCAGCGAGGATGATGGACGTCTGCTCAACACAATCGCGGGCACGCTCGCAACTGTTATCGAAAAACTACGGTTGTTCGATTCAGAACGCACCCGCCGGCAGGAAGCGGAAACACTCCGCCAGGTGGCTCAAGTCGTGACTGCGAGCCTGGATATAAATGAAGTTATCAGATTGATGCTTGATCAGCTTAAGCATCTGTTTGTATTCAATACTGCGTCTGTGCTGCTGGTTGGAGAATCCGGGCAACCTGACCTGATTGCCGGGATGGACTACACCAATCATGAATTAAGAAGCCAAGCTCCAAACGGACTACTGAAAGATAGTGCAGCTCTCCATCAAATGGCGCAGGACTTAAAACCCATTTATTTCCAACACGCTTGACCACCCAGAATGGAACTGGGTCCCCGGCACTGAAAATGGGCGATCGATCCTGGCTGTTCCCCTGGTTACACACCAGCGAATGATCGGCGTGCTGGTGGTTGACAGTGTTACCCCCAATTTCTTTTCCGAAAATGGCGTGCGCGTGGCGCAACTACTGGCTCAGCAAATGGCAATCGCACTGGAAAACGCACGGCTATACCACGATGCGCTGCAAGCTGGTGAAAAGCGGGCAATACTGCACCGTGCCAGCCAGGAGATTGCCCAAGCCAGCCAGGAGCCGGAACGAGTATACGCTGCGGTCCACCGGGCGGCAGTCCAGTTAATGCCGACCGAAGCATTTGTCATTACCTTGCTGGATGAACAAGCCCAAGAGACTGATGCCGTCTACCTGGTGGATAAAGGCGGACGCTGGCAGTCAGACCGCAGCCCAGCCGGAGAAGGTCTATCGGGAATGGTAATTTCAACCGGCAAGCCGGTAATTACGAATGATTTATCTGTAGAACCAATCCCAGGAAGTGTTCATTTTGGTGAAGAAGAAGAGGTCCGGTCAATCCTGGCAGTCCCTTTGCGGCTGGGTGAAAAAGTGACTGGAATGTTATCGGTCCAAAGCTACAAGCCTTATGCTTATACTGCTGATGATCAAACTTTGTTGGAGATGCTTGCTGCTCATACTGCGGTGGCAATCGAAAATGCACGGTTGTATGCAGAGACCCTTAGACGTTTAAAGGAGTTGGAAGCGGTCAACCATATATCGACTTCCCTCCGGTCAGCCCAGACTGTCGATGAAATGCTTCCCAGCTTGCTGGATGAAACCCTCACAGGTTTTAGGATGCGAATCGGGGGTGATCTGGCTCTATGACCCTAGCAGATGGCGTTTTGAAAGAAAAAGTAGCGCGTGGTTGGTTCACATCAATCCAGGAAATGCCAGTTAAACCTGGGGAAGGAATCGCCGGGACCGTATTCAAGACCGGTCAAGTGAGCCTTTCAAGAGAGTATGCGACAGACCCCTTGACCCTAGACAGCACTCGAAATCAGATCCCTGTTGGGTGGGGAGGTGCATGCGTCCCGATCCGCACAGTACGTGAGACCATCGGAGTCTTATTCGTGTCGGTCGAGCTACCGCGCCAGCTTCAACCAGACGCAGTCCACCTGCTGGTAACGCTAAGTGAAATGGCCGGAAACGCAATTCGCCGTGCAGACCTTCACCAGCAGACAGAGCGCCAATTACAGCACCTGGCTTCCCTGCGTGCGGTCGACATGGCAATTAATACAATCCTGGACTTGAGGGTGACGCTGGGAATCCTCATTGATCATATTGTCTCCCAATTAAAAGTTGATGCTGTAAACATCCTGCTTATCAATACAAAGACCCAGACACTTTATCACGCCGCCAGTTCCGGGTTCCGTTCCGACTCGGTGAAGAGCACACGTTTGTACATTGGAGACAGCCTGGCTGGGCAAGCAATCCGATCGCGCACGACTATCCATATCCCCAACCTGATTGACAGCAAAATAGTACAACGCGCCCAGTTATTGACCGAAGAAGGATTCGTGACTTATTTTGGTGTTCCCCTGATTGCTAAAGGGCAAATCAAGGGTGTTCTCGAAATATTCCATCGCAGCCTGGTTGAACCAGACGCGGAATGGCGGAATTTCCTGGAGACATTGGCAGGTCAGGCAGCAATCGCCATCGACAATTCAGTTTTATTCGAAGAACTCCAGCAGACAAACCTAAACCTCTCCATGGCTTACGATGCAACCATCGAGGGGTGGTCAAAAGCACTGGATTTGCGCGACCGGGAAACGGAAGGGCATGCGTTACGAGTGACTGAAATGACCGTCCAACTGGCAGATCTCACTGGGAATCAGCCCAACCGACCTGGTACATATTCGGCGAGGGGCACTTTTGCACGATATTGGCAAAATGGGCGTTCCTGACAGTATATTGTACAAGCCCGGTCCACTTACCGATGAAGAATGGGCGATCATGCACCGGCATCCCGAATTCGCACTGGATATGCTTTCCCCGATTTCATACCTGCGACAGGCGCTTGACATTCCGTATGGACATCATGAGCGCTGGGATGGGTCAGGGTACCCTCGCAAATTAACCGGAGAGCAAATCCCCATTGCAGCACGGATATTTGCAGTGGTAGATGTATGGGATGCCTTGATATCCGACCGCCCTTACCGGAAGGCTTTTACCAGGGAAGCAGCGGTTGAATTTATCCAGAAAAACTCCGGAGTGCTATTCGACCCACGGGTGGTTGCGAAGCATTTTTCCGGATGCTTGCGAACGGGCAGGTTGGTTAAATTTTGCGGGTGACGATATAACGTGCCAAATCATGGAGGGCCTGGCGCTCGATGCAAGCGGGCATGCCTTCCAGCGGGTGGAGCGCTTTCTGGATATATCCTTCGGCTTCCTCAAGCGATTTCTTAACCCCGGAACTTTTACCCACTGCCAGCACCAAGCGTTCCATCCGTTCGTGTTCACTGTAGCACCCACTCGTGAGGCAGATGACGTCCGGGTCATCGGGATGAGCTTCAGCGTAATAAATGGCCGGAAGAGTCACCAGACCCTGTAACAGGTCCGAACCGACCGGTTTCCCCACTTCAGCCTGTTCGCCGGTAAAATCCAGCACATCATCAACAATTTGAAAAGCCATACCCAAGTTGTAGCCATACACGCGCATGGACTCAACGACCGATTCGTCCACCGGGCTGATCATGGCGGACGTGCGCGTGGTCATCTCGATAAGTGAAGCGGTCTTGGCATAAATGCGTTTATAGTAGTTTTCACGGCTGGTGAGCCCTCGGGCGGAGAACAACTGAGTCAATTCGCCGTTAACGATGACAGCCAGCGTCTCGGCGAAAAGTTTCATCAAGGGCAGGTGGTCGGTATCGGCAGCCAGCTTGGCAGCGCGGGCGAAAATGAAATCGCCGGTGAGAACGGTGGCAGGGGGAGTCCAACGGGCATTGAGGGTAGGATTACCGCGGCGCAACAGGGCACCGTCAATCAAATCATCGTGGACCAGGGTGGCATTGTGGAGCAATTCGACGGCGGCAGCCAGGGTGGTAATCTTGTCGCGAGGCGCGCCCAGCATTTGCCCGATGAGCAGGGCAAGCGCAGGGCGAATGCGTTTACCGCCGGAGGACAGCAAATGCTCCAGCGCAGCCCCAAGGTCGGGGTGAGCACCGTAGGACTGGGAGCGCACCAGCTCTTCGGTCTCCTGGAGACCATCCTGGACGGGCGAAAAAAACGAGATATTATTCAAATAATCATTCCCAAGCAAATAGTCTTTCAGCATTCTCATGAGTTGCGGCGACGATCAACTCAATTGTGCTGGAGCGCACGAGTGCAATTTTATCAGCAATCAGGCGCACATAGGCGGGTTCGTTGCGTTTGCCTCGATGAGGATGCGGCGTTTGAAAAGGCGCATCCGTTTCCAACAAAATGCGGTCGAGCGGTAACGAGGCAACGAGTTCCTGGCGGGTCTGACCGTTCTTATAGGTGACCGGTCCGGCCACGCCCACAAAAAACCCAAGTTTGACGGCAGCCCGGGCTGTCTCAAGCGTGCCGGAAAAAGAATGCAGGACACCCGGTCTTTTAGCCAGAGGACTTTTGATGCGTTTCAAGCCCGCGACCCATTTCTCCAGAATTTTCAGCAGGTCTGCAGCACAATCGCCGGAAGCCACATCCCCTTTTTCCCGGAAATGGATGACCACCGGGAGCTGGAGTTCGGCAGCGAGGGCCAGTTGGTCCGACAGGACTTTTTGCTGCAGGTCACGGGGGGAAGCGTCCCAGTAATAATCCAGTCCAATCTCGCCGATTGCCTTCACTTTGGGATGCTGCGCAAGGTTTCTTAAATCGTTAATCGAAGAAGATTCAAAACCCGAGGCCTCGGTGGGGTGGACACCCACCGCTGCAAACAGGATCGGGTGGCTATGAGCCAGTTTGACAGCGGACAGGCTCGAGGAAAGGGTAAGACCCGGGATCAATATCCGCCCAACCCCAGCCTGGATGGCGCGGTCCAGCACAGCCTGCCGGTCGGAGTCGAATTTTTCAAAGTCCAAATGGCAATGGGTGTCGGTGAGAGTCATGTGCTGGATGTTTTCCATTTCACGCATTCCCGGCAGCCATGGCACGAGATCAACGATCTATTTCAATCCAGCCACTTTCAGACCATCCTGCAAAATGGCCTGGACGGCGTCTTTGTGGGTGGTCTCGCAATAAACACGCATGATCGGTTCAGTACCGGAGAAACGGATCAGCATCCAGCCGCCGTCCTCCAGCTTAAATTGGAACCCGTCGATGGTAACCAACCCGGTGACCTTGAGACCACCAATGACCTGCGGGTTTGCGTTCAGGATGGCGGCTTCGCGATCCTTGCGGTTGCCGGTGAAGGGGGTGTCGATGCGGTCGTAGAAATGCTCACCGACCTTAGCGAACAACATTTCGAGCAACTGGGTGGGTTTTTTGCCGGTGCGGACCATGAAGTCGAGCATGTAAAGCCCCGCCAGGATGCCGTCGCGCTCGGGGACGTTGCCGCGGAAGGCGTAACCGCCGCTTTCTTCGCCGCCGATCAGGGCATTCGTCTCGATCATTTTCGGGGCGACATACTTGAAACCCACGCCGGTCTCAACGACCGGGACGTTATAGAGCGCACCGAGTTTGTTCAGCATGGTGGTGGTGGAAAGCGTCTTGACGATGGTGCCGCGCTCGCCGCGGATCTCGAGAAGATAATAAGCCAGCAGGGCGTAGACCCGAAGCTGGTTGATAAACTCCCCGTTCTCGTCGCCGATCCCACAGCGGTCCGCGTCGCCGTCGGTGATGAGCAGGACGTCGGCGTGATTGTCGACGGTCGCTTTTAGACCGACGTCAATGTTGGGCGGAATCGGTTCGGGGCGTTTCATCTCGGGAAAGAGACGGGTTGCGCGGTGTTATGGATCTCAAGCACCCTGGTCCTGCCGCCTGCCAGAAGGCGGGGAAAATAACCGGCCCCGTTGCCCCACATGGAGTCAACCATCACGGTGAGACCGGCATCCTTGACAGGCTGGAGGTCAATCAGTTTGTTGATGTGATCGATGTAGGGGGTATGAGCGTCGAATTTAACCACCAGCCCGCTTTCCATGGCAGCGGCGAGGGTCGTGCGGTGAACATCCTGGATGTCAGCGGGGATGAAGGACTCAATTTTGAGAAGACCAGCCGGGTCGATGGCACCCCCGGAGGAGTCGCGGACTTTGAAACCGTTATCGGTGGGAGGGTTGTGCGAGGCGGTGATGTTGAGCGCGCCGCAGGCGTGCTTATCCACGACCGAATAGGCGATGACCGGGGTGGGGGTGGCTCCGTCGGTGAGATAGACTTTCAGACCATTGGCGGCCAAGACTTCGGAGGCAGCGGCTGCGAAGATATTCACTAGTCGAAGCGCTTATCGTGACCCACGACGACCCACCTGCCCTGGTCGCCTTTATCGAGCAGGTAGCTGGCGAAGCCCTGGGTGCAGCGGCGGACGTTATCGAAGGTGTATTCCTCGGCGATGACGCCGCGCCAACCGTCGGTTCCGAACGAGATTTTGAAGGACATAAGAGCACTCCTGGAGAAAGATGTCGGAGGAATTATAACAGGTAGGGGAAGGGGAGGACATAGATCGAGCGATGGGATCAGGATTGTGGGTTTGAGTTTCTCCTATTCCTGATAGTTCAGCCCCCCTACCGATACCACTCGGCCCCCGCGACTCTTGCCGCTGGGGCTGGCGATGGCGGCTGGAAGCCGCCTCGCGTTCGTGACGCCTCGGGTTCGGGTGTCCCTCCAAACCGCTTCGGCTGCGCTCAGGGGCAGTGGTGACTGCCCCCTGTCGGGGACCTGTCGGCGTATGCTCGGGCGGCACAGAGACGCGGAATGATATCGGGCTCTGTCATCGTGATGACTCTGGCGTACACCGACGATTCATATCGTCGGTGTGGCGTGCGGGCGCTTGATGCGCCCGCCGCGCAGCACACGCCCTGACGACTCTGTCCCTACGGGATGCTGCGCAATCGTCAGGGTGGCGGATGGCGGCTTGTAGCCGCCTCCGCGCACGATCGGTGGGAGGTGCGAAGAGGAACAACCTATTACCCCGGAATCGGTGATTCTCATCGAGAGGATCCTCATTAAAAGGGCTCCAAAAATCGGCGAGGGAGGTTGTTTTGGGGGTTGATCCTGAGGAACAACCTGTTGGGACTAAAAAGGGCGAGACGAGTCTCGCCCTTTCTAGTTGAAAGAAAGAATTGCCGAGGGGCAAGCCGTATATTGGCCCTGCAGAGGGATTTATTTCGAAACGCGAATGACGAACATAGTAAGTCATGGACCGGTTTACCTCAGCTTCGACAACTCGTGTCGTCGAAGTTGCCAATGGCGGCTTGTAGCCGCCTTGGCTAATCTTCCTCTACCGGAAGATATTTGAGTTCTTCCCAGACTTTATCGATGGTGGCTTGCTTATCGAAGATGGCTTTGCGGGAACGGTGAATATTTAATATGCACATCGAGGCAAGCGAAACCGCCCGCAAGGTTGCCAATTTTTCTGCGTGAGTTAATATAGTGTTTTCAGCCGACTCGGCTACACGGGCCATCATGACACGCAGGTATTCCTCTTCGTCACGGAATTCACCTTCCACGTCATTATCGAGACGGTCGAGCTCCTTGCGGGAGAAGGTATGAGAATAGAAGCCATGTTTCAAGGCGTTCTTGTTGCCGCGGGGGGCACCGCCCTTGGGATTGGATTCTTTTAATAAGAACGATCTCACCGTCAGGGGAAATTATTTCAGGTAATGTATCTGTCATTGGATGCTCCTTTTGAGATATTAAAGATTATCGCTACTCCAAAAATCTCGGGCGACCACTAGGGTCGCCCCTACTAGAATCGATTGGCATAGAACTTTTCTGATGGGTCAATTAAGCCAAGACTCACCAAGGGGTCAATGCCTTCGCTGAAATATGGGGTGGTGGTGAAATACCATTTCATACGGTCAAGAACTGCGACAAGGGAATCGGCAAGAACATAATCGTCATGGACCAGTTCGCCATCGGGACCACGAGTACCATCGGGGACACCCCAACGAAGAGTTTTCATGGGACCCTGGAGGACCTCGCTAATGCAATACTTGTACTGAAGACGAACCGATTTGCTAGCAAATCGTCCGTTGGATCAGGGTCTAGGAAACGACCTGTTTCGATGATGTTGAGAAATCTCCAGCCGATCTCGGATTTTTCCTTTGAAGTAAATTTAACGGGGATGACACGAGTGGGAAAGGAACGGTCGAGCAAAGCCCAGAGACCTTCGCCGACGCCAGTAGCATCGATGACGATGTGCTGGGGAGAAAACTGCCCGGCGAGGTTCTTGATCTGACCGAACACGGTGAGGTGGTTTTGCCCGGTCCAGGAATGACGAGCGAGGACGCGGTAGGTGGGATGGTTGAGTTCGGCGAGGGTGGAGAGATCGATCGAGACGATGGTGAGGGTGGTGGAGTCACGACCGGGATTGCCGAGACCTTCGTCGGCGAGGGAGGAGGCGAGGGAGGTTTTGGATTCGTCCATGCCGGCGACGTCGATCAAGAAGGCGATGGGAGAAGATGAACCGGGCGCAACATGTTGCGCCCCTACAAGACCTGCCGTATTTAGGAAAGGTGCCTGCATGGAGGCTCCTGCTGGGTAATCAACCCCCCTACCGATGACTTCTGCAGCCAACCCCACCCCTGCAGCTCTCACTCCGGTGCTTTCAGCCCCCCTCTGCCTCCCCCCAAATTCGTGGGTCTTCGGCGTATTTGGGGGGAGACTTATGGATGGAAAAATGAGAGAGATTCTTGCGGGGGTGAACATGCCGGACTGGGCATCGATGGTTTCGCAGAAGTACTGGGTGCGGACGAGAGGATGGTTGCGGCCGCGTTCGGCAATGACCCGGTCAACATGGTCGCCATATCTATGATTGACGCGACGGACGTCATCGGCGGTATAGAAAAAGAGGCGCTGGATGCCGTCCTTTTCCTGGGCCTGGAGGGCATAACGGCGCTGACGCTCCAGAAGCGTATTAGCAATCCAGGCGGTGCCCCAGAAGACGCGGGTGCAATTCATGGAGGCGGACATGGGGTCGAAGTCCTTGTCGAACTTGGCAGGATCGATCAACTGGGCTTCATCGACGGAGAGGAGCAGGTTGGCAACGGCACCGACCACCTTGGAGCGCTTGTCACCGGAAAAGAACTGAACGCAGGCTTTGCCGAGCTTGTATTTGTACCCGACCGAGGTTTTCCAGAGATGACGGGAGCCGACACAGGCGTCGAGGGAAAAGGCGACGCGTTCCATGTTGTCGAGGGTCTGGGGTTTGTAGGTGGGAGAAACAGAGACGATGCGACCTCCAATTTGAGAGTAGCGATAAAGAAGCCAGGAGAAGATGTGGGCCTGGACCTCGTTCTTGCCGGACTGGCGAGGAAAGATGACGACAAAGGTGAGACCCTTTTGGTTGAAGGATCGAATCTTTGATTGCAAGGGCGACGCCGCGCTGGTAGGGGTGGAGGTTGATGCCGCAGGAGGAAGCCCAACCGATGGGATCACGGCGGATGGTCTGGCGGACACGGAGGGAGAGGAGGATTGAGATTTTTGATTTTAGATTGTTGATTGACCATCAAACACCTATGATTCACTGGGGGGACATCGACGACTGGTGTCTTCGACACCTGCGCCCCTGGCACGCCTGCCAGGGCAAGTGTGCACCAAACGCAGTGCGGTGCTAGTGTGTGGCGCAATCCCGGCAGGGCACCGAGACGGTGTAGGATTGATGTCGTATTGCGCTCAGCAAGGGACAGGCCGCCATTAAAAAGAGGCAAAGAACGGTGTTTGCGGCCGTCCCTTGCCTAGTTATATTTTAGAACGGATGTGCTATTAAGTCAAGGGCGAAATGAAAAGAGGGCGACCCGCCGGGTCGCCCCTACGCAAGAATCCAAACCACGCATCACAGAGGAAGAGAGGGTGAAAGGATTTTATAAGATTTGAAAAAAGGAGGGAGGATTATTATTACCAGGAATTGAGCTCTTAATTTAGCGGTTGGAGGGGCAAATCCTATACGAGGCACATTTGATTTCAACGGTTTACGTTACTGGCAGGTGGGCGGGCGTAGATAAAACTCCAAAAGCAGGATTCTGTTCGGGCGTAGAAAATACTCGAAAACGCCGCAGAATCCCACCTGTCCAGTGCACGCTGTGTTGGACCGCAGCTTGGGAAGTGTGTGCCACACATCGGTTTGTAGGTTCACCATTATCCAAGCCCCATAGAAGAGCTTACCGATCGCGAGTGTGATGAGATGAGTCTCGGTAGGAACAGCTAGACGTTGTCAAGAAATTGTTGGACGGCACGTTTGGAACGTAAAACGTGCAACGCCGCATGGCTTCCATGTCGCGCCACGATCGCCAGTTCTCGCTCGCGCTCAGACCTCCGCCCCAACCAGACGCGCCACACCAACCACCATTCGTCACGCAACCGTCGCCATCCCGTATCTTCGCAGCCTTCAGGCAATTGGGTACCTTCCGGACGATGTAACCCACGCACGAACGCTCGCGCTGCGCAGAGCCACCATGGCGTGTCCAGGTACACGACCGTATCCGCGCGCTCAAGCCGCAGATCCAGCGTCTCGTGATAGTTACCTTCGGCAATCCACTCCTCGCCCGTGAGCAACGTGGACTGGACATAACGCCACTCCGTATCTGACGGCTCCACCCAGCCCGGTTTCCAGAAATGCACGTCCAGATGAATCACCGGAAGGCCGGTCTTCGCCGATAGATGTTGTGCAAATGTGCTCTTGCCCGCACCAGCCATCCCAGTAACGACAACGCGACGTCCAATTCGGAGCGCTGAACCGATCTCGCTCATGTCATAACTTCTTCTCATCCATCACAGCAGCCCAACAATGATTCGATCAGAGTATTTACATAACATACGAATTGGAATGATATAAATCCAGTATATCAAATGTCCTTGGTAAAACAAAGCCATTTTAAATAATCGGAGAGCTGTTAACCCAGGAGTTCAAGGCTCATATTTTACAGGAGGACAAAATGGGGTAAAAAAAGCGATGAGCTGTTTAAAAGCACATCGCAAAAGGCATAAAAGCTCCAAGCTAAGGATTTGATGCCCCTTCGGGGTACTTACCTCGAACCTAGCGGTCTGAGGTTCAAGTTCTATGCGAGGCACATTTAATCTCAACGGCCAGCGTTACCGGCACCGGGAGAGGTGTGGGTTCTGTCAGGGAGCAGAAAAAACTCGAAGCAAAAAAATGCTCACATATACGGCAAAATCCCCAGCGTCCAGTGCAAGCTTTGTAGGCGCGGTCCTGGCAAGATCCAGTAGCCGCTCACGCTGGCTGGCTCGTCCGCGTTCCTTTCCGCCACCGGCTCCCGGAAGACTCTTATGGCGGGACCTTAGGGGTAAGTCCAGTTCCCGTCCGGAACTTCCTGAAGGGCAAATTGAAAATCCGATACGGGGTAGCGGACCCAGGGTGACGGCGCTGGTGCTTAGATTGGCAATGCCTAGCAGGGAACTTCCAGCCGAGAGATCAATCGAAAGTTCAATTCTTGCGCCAGAAAACCCATGGCTGTGATCTCGTAATGAATGGACGCACGCGGCACTCAGGTCAAGGTGGGAAGAAAGATGGTGTGAAATGATCAGCCGGGTTCGATCAACGAAACAAGATTACCCCGCAGCGATCCGCTGACTTGCCAAGACCCCGCACGAACAGACGCAGCAGATATCGATGCCATATCATGTTTCATACCTACCATTTCATTATTCTCTCGTTCGACACCTGGCGTCTTGGAAGCGCCTTTTGGATATAGTCCAGCCAGTGGATGAATTAATTCTACTTGCCTGCAGGAATACCGATCGCTGTAACCTCATAACTTAGCGGCCCGTCCACATAGTCAATCAGCGTTACGACGATTCCGCCGCCCGATGTGCCCGGCTCGATGTTGCCAGGCTGCCCAGAGTCGGCCGGACCGACAAATGAGCCGTAGATTGCCACCCCCACGTACTTGCCGCTCGCGTCCCGTGCGGTCACGCATACTTCAAAGCTTTTCAATACCTGCCCGCTCGTATTTACCAATGTGATCTCTGTTGCCAATTGATGGCCGCCGAGGTGGGCTTCATCGAGGAAGAAAAACTTACCGATGCTCACATCCACATCGGTTGTGTAGGCGATTCCCGTTGCCGGTTCAAGGGGGGCAACCAGTTCAAGGGAATCCCACGCTTGCTTAGCCACGCCGTCGGTGGTGAAGCAGGCACAAGCGGTCATTGGCAGGGTTTCTCCCGCCCGAATCCAGGAACCTTCCCAAAAATCGATGGTCGGATTAGGGTTCTTGAGCACGATTTCCCCGGCGGCGTTCAGCAATCTTAATTCCACTTCGTCCGTATTTACTCGTACCGGGAAGTCATTCGGATTGCGGATAAGGATCTCCACGCGAGGATCCGTGTTCTGGGGGTCGGCTGGGTCGGCATAAGGATATACGGCCCATTCCACGATCACCAGTGGGAGGACGGCTGGCGTCGGTGAGAGTGAGGGTTGGGGGATTGATGTCGCGGATGGCGCCTGCGTCCCGGTTGCGACAGCCGCCGGAGTGCTGGTTTCGGTCCCGGGTTCTGAGGTGATCAGTTCGGGAGGGCTGCATGCCGTAACGGCCAGTATAAAAAGAAGAAACACAATGGCGGAAATGCGCGCGTTTTTCATCCTTGATTACCTCCAAACTGACGCTCGACGTGGTGCTCATGTCAACTAACTGCGCTTGCGGTGCCCGCCTTGATCGAACGTTCTTCAATGATCACTTGCAAATTATGAGAACCTGTTACCGGTTGTTTCCCGGTCCGGGAGTCACATCCTGACCCATTCCCCGGTCCTCTGCCAGAAGTTGTCGGTGCGGGCATTTATCGGTTCTCCTCGTATGGATGATTGATTTATTGTACAACGAGACAATCATGCGCGGATTGAATCATATAAGGAAGGGCGCAACATCCCCTCAAAACGCTCCCCGAAGGGAGTGCTCCGCGAGGGACAATGTATTGCGCCCCTACCGTTTTCATCCACGGGAGTGGATCGCCGCCGTCCCCCATGAGGATACCCGCGGTAACCCTCGGGGACGATATGATATTCCCAAAAAGCAGGGACGATACGCTACCCGTTACTTTCGCCAAGGCAAAGTTGCCTGGTTGAGCATTTCAATCTCAGCGGAAGTCAATTGAAACGAAAGAGCCCCGGCATTTTCGGCAGCCTGTTTGGCATTTTTAGCGCCCGGGATGGGAAGCACGATCTGTTTTTCAATCAACCAGCGGAGGGCGACCTGGGCGGAGGTTTTAGAATAGCGCTGCCCTATATCGGTGAGCATTAAAATTACCGGCGCCAGCTTTTCAGTGGTTTTCCTGTTGAAGTACGGCATGAACCGCCTAAAACCGGTCGGTCGAGGCCCAGACATATACTTTCCGGTAAGCGCTCCGCTTGCCAAAGGCTGGTAGGCGATAAGGGTTATTCCCAATTCACGGCAGGCGTCGAGGACGCCATCCACTTCGGGGCGCCTATGGAGCAGCGAGTATTCAACCTGATTGGAAGCGAGGGGGATGCCACGCTTAGCAAGAACAGCATGGGCAGCACGCATCTGGTCCGCCGAATAGTTACTGACACCAACCGCCTTGATCTTGCCGGCTTCGAAAGCATCTGCCATGAATTCCATCAAAAGGGGAATGGAGACGCGATTAGAAGGGAAGTGGTGCTGGTACAAATCCACGGAGGTCCGCCCCAGGCGCGCGAGGCTTGCGTCCAGCTCTTTTGGCATAGCCTCCGTACGCGAAAATGGGTTCGGGGGAAACTTGGTGGCTATCAAAACATTTTTATCCCGGGTGAGTTCCCCCAAGCGCAGTTCAGAAGCGCCATTGCTGTACATCGCTGCTGTGTCAAATATATTCACGCCGGCAGCAATGCTGGTTTCTACGGCCAATTTCTCCTGGTCGGCTCCATGAGCACCGCCGTAGGAGAGCGTGGCAGGGGTCCAACGAGCCATCCCTGACGGATGCCCCCAGGTCATTGCGCCCAACCCCAGGCGAGATACATGAAGATCACTGCGACCCAAAGTTAATTTATTTTCGTCCATATTCGTTCTCCCGGCATCATTTATTCTTCAATGCTTACACGTGCCTGCAAACACTATTCCTTAGCTGACGATCTTGATATTAAACATGCCTGTCCCAAGGGAAGACCACAAGCGCAGCCAAAGTGCCAGGTACATTTCAGAGGCGCGCGCCGTGGTGATGTCACCCAAATCGATCACATGCTTCCAGCCAAACCCATCCGTCAGAATTTCGATGACCCTGGCTTTTGCATCGGCATCATTCCCACTAACAAATATGACATGATCACCCTCTGCAAGCTGCCGGGGATTCACCATCAGCGAGGCAGTGACCGTGTTGAGCGTTTTTACAACCCTGAGATTAGGAAGGAGGCGCTGAATCTGCTCCCCCAATGAATCCGTGTTCGAAACAAACAGTGAGGCAGGCATCCCCGGAGAAAAAACCAGCGGGTTGGTAATATCAACAAGAATCTTGCCCACCAAATCAAGCGGATCAACGGTGGAAAGTGCGTGGAGCGCTATTTTCCCATTGAGAGCGTTGAATAATAGGTCTCCATGGGCTGCAACCTCAGCAAGGGATCCCACCCGGATACGCCCGCCAACTTTTAACAACCAGTCCTGTAATTTTTCCGGGTGACGTGAACTAATTTCCACATCATGACCGAGCCCAGCCAGTTTGCCTCCGAGAGCCTTTCCCACCATGCCTGAACCAAAAATACCGACTTTCATTATATTTTCCAAAATTTTGCTATTTTTATGAAAAATATAATACATATTATTTATGAGTCAAGGGAAATATGAAAAATAAATTAATGAATCAAGCATCGAATAAAGAACATGAAGGAAGGGAAAAAGTCCCCCGGATATTATGACAAATTCACAGCCCGAACCTGATTGGTACGAAGCACAAGTGCATGCTCGAGGAAGCATGCAAGAATAAATGTAGAGAGAATAGAGTGGAAGACCAACCATGAGGAACCCCCCAGGAAAAAATAATTTGGGACGATTTCCTAAACGAGACCCCGACCAAGACGGACACGGATACCCCCGTTGACCAGTGCCAGGGATGTGTCCAGCTTGAGATGCATTTGACCGAGCAAGGCGGAATCGCTGCACAGAACAGACACATCCCAGCCGGGACATTTCTGGCGCAAGACATTCCCAAATTGAGCATACAGGTTGCGAAGGTCCTTCCCTTCGCTGAGGCGCAGACCGTAGGGGGGATTGGTGACGACCCAGCCCACGGAAGATGGGGGTTGGATCGATGAAACTGCCTGGCATTGGAAATCAATGTATTCGGAAACCCCGGCACGTTCGGCATTGGCCTGGGCACTTTTAATGGCACCAGCGTCCCGGTCGGAAGCCTGGATCAGCGGGTGCGACTCCGGGCGGGGAGAGGCCTGCGCAAGGAGCGACTGCCAAAGGGGTTCGTCGAAACCGGGCCAATCCATGAAAGCGAAACGACGGTTAAGCCCGGGAGGGATGCCCAGCGCAAGCATGACGGCTTCGATGGGGATCGTCCCAGAGCCGCAGAATGGATCGAGCAGGGGGGAGGAGCGGTCCCAGCCGGATGCCAGGAGCATGGCGGCGGCAAGGG
The DNA here is from genome assembly GCA_963830585.1 of uncultured Chloroflexia bacterium. Taxonomy (GTDB): domain Bacteria; phylum Chloroflexota; class Anaerolineae; order Anaerolineales; family Villigracilaceae; genus UBA877. The sequence continues at coordinate 924,871 of CAWHNA010000001.1, forward strand.
TCTCGCGCAGGGGAGCCTTGGCAACCGCCTGACGGTAACCGCGCTTGTGCAACAGCGTACCGGATGAGTCCACGCTGACGGTACATTTATCTTCCGAAAGGCGGATGACCACCAACTGGGAAGCCTGGTCACTTTCCTCGTCGGGTTTAAGCAGGGGGGAAGGGGCACCCAGGCGCTGGTCGAGGGCACGGGAGGCCACACGGGCGACAGCGTCGGAACGGTAGAGCCTGGATTTATGGCAGGAGACCCGCAATGAAACCGGCTGGCGGGGAGCCAGGAAGCGTTCCCAAGGCAGAGAGGCGAGGCGCTGCTCAAGCTGGGGGAAAGTGGTGGCATAGAAAAAATTCCCCAGGCGAGCCAGGATGCGGCTGGCAGTGCGCAGGTGAAGGTTGAGGCGATAGAGGGCAGCAAGGTCACCCTGGAAGAGGATGCCGCCTGGTTCCAGAGAGGCAGCGACGATGCCCAGGGCAATGATTTCCTGGTGAGTGATGGGTTCGAGACCGGGGGCGGTTACTGCGAAAAAGGAGTCCAAAAGATCAACCTACCCTTACCACGAATGCATGATGGAAACCTATGAGTAAAACTTCCATTGGTCAGGAATGAACCTGTTTTAATAATTAAGTAAAACTTAATCACGGCGGCGAGACGCCGCCTGGAGCAATATTTGGGATCATTTTCTGTTACGAAAATTCCGCTAAAACTTAGTCACGGCGGCGAGACGCCGCCTGGAGCAATACTTGGGATCATTTTCTGTTACGAAAATTCCACTAAAACTTAGTCACGGCGGCGAGACGCCGCCTGGAGCAATACTTGGGATCATTTTCTGTTACGACAATTCCGCTAAAACTTAGTCACGGCGGCGAGGACGGCCGCCTGGAGCAATACTTTGGGATCATTTTCTGTTACGAAAATTCCGCTAAAACTTAGTCACGGCGGCGAGGAGGCCGCCTGGAGCAATATTTGGGATCATTTTCTGTTACGAAAATTCCGCTAAAACTTAGTCACGGCAGCGAGGAGGCTGCCTGGAGCAATATTTGGGATCATTTTCTGTTACGAAAATTCCGCTAAATCTTAGTCACGGCGGCGAGGACACCGCCAGGAGCTTGACCTGGAACAAAATGATGGCTACGAAAATTCCGCGGCAGGTTTGCGGGTGAGAATGTCCTTCTGATGTTCCTTGCGGCGGGGATCCTTCTCCACGAAAATGGGGCGGCGGGTGAAGGGATCGAGTTCGGTGTAGTACATCAGGCTGGCATAGGTGGAGGGGGTGGGGGTGAAGATCTGAACCTGTTCCGGGCTGACATGCAGTTTCTCGCTGGTGAAGCGTTTCAGGCGAACCATATCCTGGGCACTGCAACCGGGATGGGCGGCGATCATGTAGTAAGTAAGGAACTGCGGCTTTCCGGCAAGGCGGCTCATGCGGTCGAACTTCTCTTTGAACAGCAAGAGAGAGTCCGGTCCCGGTTTGCCCATCAAGTCGAGGACATTCTTTTCGGTATGCTCGGGAGCGATCTTCAACTGACCGGAGACGTGGTGCTCGACGATCTCGCGCAGGTAGGTCTCGCCACAGAGGGCGTCGCCGAGGAGCATGTCATAGCGCAGACCGGAGGCAACGAAGACCTTCTTGATGCCTTTCAACTGCCGGACCTGGCGGAGCAGTTCCAACTGCGGGCGGTGATCCACTTCGAGAAGCGGGCAGATCTCGGGGAAGAGGCAGCTTTTGGCAGGGCAGGCACCGTTCCTGAGTTTCTTGCCGCACTCGAAGCCATACATGTTGGCGGTGGGTCCGCCTACATCCTGGATGTAGCCTTTGAACTCAGGGTGGGCAGTGAGACGCCCAGCTTCATCCAGAATGGACTGCGGGCTGCGCCAGCGAACCGTGCGACCCTCGTGGACAGCGATGGCACAGAAGCTGCATTCCCCGTAACAACCGCGATGGGTTGAAATCGAGAAGCGGATGGTTTCGAGAGCCTTGACCTGACCCTGGGCTTCATAATAAGGGTGCTGAGCACGTTCATAATCGAGGGCGTAGACTGCGTCCAACTCGGATTGAGTCTGCCAGGGAGCGGGGGGATTCTGGACCAGGAAGCGGTCAGCATGGCGCTGGCAGAGTCCGCGCCCGGTGATGGGATCATTGTTCTTGTAGAAAGCGTGGAACATATCAATGAAGGCGAGCTTGTCCGTGGCGACGGTCTCGAAGGAGGGCAGTTCCAGGTAACCGGCAGGCTTCTCCCTGGAGATGTAACACAACCCGCGTACTTTGCGGGGGTCCTGCCCGTCGCGCAGAGCGGCGGCGAATTCCAGGGTGGCATTTTCAGCCATGCCGTAGAGGATGTAGTCAGCCTTGGCGTCGAAGAGGACGGAGCGCCGGACGGCATTATCCCAGAAGTCATAATGGGCAACCCGGCGGAGGCTGGCTTCGATGCCGCCCAAAACGATCGGGCGAGCGGTCTGACCAGGATGAAGCCGCTTGGAAAAACGGCGGATGATGTTGGAATAGACGATCGTGGCGCGGTCGGGACGGCGGGTGTTTTCACCACCGGGGGTGTAATCGTCCGAACGGCGCGGCTTTTTTAGAGCGGTGTAATTGGCGACCATCGAATCGATGCTGCCGGCGGTCACACCCCAGAAAAGGCGCGGCTCACCCAAGACGGGAAATATCGGCGTCCGTTTTCGAGTCCGGCTGGGCAATCACACCAACGCGATAACCGGCGTTGAGGAGAACTTTTCCGATGACGGCAGTACCGATAAAAGGGCTGTCAATATAGGAATCGCCGGTGACCAGGATGACATCGAGCGCATCCCAACCGAGTCGTTTTACTTCTTCGGGGGTGGTGGGGAGAAACATAGGGGAGTATTATAGTCTGTTTGGGGATAGATGAACGAAAGACCTACCAGGAAGCTTTACCACGAAGTCACGAAGACAAAAGGAAATGATACCCCCCAGTTAGAAGCACAAGAATTTGATATGAATAATATGATACGTGTGATGGAGCGAGTAATGCTGAAACCAATAAAAATTGTCCGGGCAGGTATCCCGGCGGCACCCGGAGACACTTCCTTACCGCTGCTTCCTTTCGGACCTGACGGGGTTCGAAAGGCTCCGCCGCGCCGGACCCACCCGGACGGGGGAAGGATACCCCAAGGCGGGGGGAGTGTCAACCATGCGGTACTATATTTACAACACGGGGATTGGCGGGTATCATTTCAACGTCCAGGTCATCTAACAGGTTATAGGAGGGCAGCATGACCAAATTGGAAAAGTTCCGAGCCGAAAAAGATGAATTCTTTGCCAAGCACATGCAAAGCCCGCTCAGCCATGCCCAAAAACACGACTTCAAAGGTCTTAAATATTATCCAGAAAACCCAAGCCTGCGACTGGAAGTAAAGGTGGAGGTCTATCCCAACCCAGGAGACCATTTCGATCCAGACGACCGTGGGGGATCCCCAGTCCTATCAAGCGCTACGGGTTTTTCAAATTCGAGGTGGAGGGGCAGGAGGCCGAACTGACCCTGTATTCAAACCAGGACGGTTTTTTCCTGCCATTCGCAGACAACCTGGCGGGCAAGGAAACCTACCCTGCCGGGCGGTACATCGAACCGGAGCAATTGGCGGATGGAAAATTCCTGGTGGATTTCAACCTGGCATACAACCCCTACTGCGCGTATAACGACGCATGGTCGTGTCCGCTCACCCCGGCGGAGAACCGACTGAAGGTGGCGATCCGAGCAGGCGAGAAGATCTTTCACGTTTGATATCAACCAGAATTTCCCATAGGACGAATTTGGGAAACAATATAAGCCGCATCTGAACCAACGCCTCCGAGCAGTGATGAACTTAACCCCGTTTGAAAAGGGAGACCAAGGAAATATAGTCCGGGTGCATCGCTTACAAGCCCGCGACTGTGACGGCAAGCGCCGTGTTCGTCGAAAATCGGGAGATCGATCCAATGGTGATCCGGGCGGAAGCCTGTTGCCCAGATCACGCCATCCACGGGAAGGATTCGCCCATCCTCGATTTGAGGTTTACCGGATTGGATACCAGAAAGACGGGACGTAAGTTCAACACCAGAATTTTCAATCTCCTGGCGTTGTGCGCGTCCCAGAGGAACTCCATGGTTTTGTAAATTCGCCCACATTCTTCGACCTATGGGGGTTTTCAAAGTCAAAATATGACGCATTATCCACCACATCAGCATTCCATTAAAAACTCTTCCCAGTGGTGAACGTAATGGAATACGTCCAACATCGCGCCCCGCGAGCCAAACCCGTTTGCCTGCTTTACCAAGTTCAATAGCAATCTCAGCCCCGGAATTACCTGCCCCAACGATCAGCACTGATTTGGATTGGATTTGTTCCGGGTTGCGATACTCGCTCGAGTGGAGTTGAAAGATTTCCGGGTCTAGTCCACTCGCATATTGGGGAACATTAGGCAATTGGTATGGCCCAGTTGCAATGATCACGTTAGTGGTGAAGAAGCCGGAAGTCCCTGCGGTTATGTGGTAGCCATGATCATTTCCACTTAAACTCTCGACTTTGACGCCATGCCTAACCGGCAGATTGAATTGCCTGGCATAATCCTCCAAATAATCAGCAACTTCGTTTTTAGTGGGGAAGTAGTCACCAGGTTTTGAGAAAGATGCCCCCGGAAGGGAATCAAATTTGCTGGGAGTGAACAATCTTAAGCTGTCCCAACGTTTCCTCCACGAATCGCCGGTATGCGTGGGTTCGTCCAAAATGACAAAATTCTCTTCGTGGAGTTTGAGGAAATAACCAGCAGACAATCCTGCCTGTCCACCGCCGATAACAATTGTATGAAATGTTTCTTCATTATTGGAAGTTCTAGAGGTTTGTTCTGCGGACATGTCTTTCTCCTTTACAATAAAGTTATGATATATTAAATGCAGTAATACTTTATGTGATATAATATACCAAATTAGATAAATATTGTCAAGATAATATGGACACCAAAATATCATCAAAACGACGCTATGACTTAAGTCGGAGAAAAGAGCAGGCGCGCACCACCCAGCTCCTGATTATCGAGGCAGCGCGAAAATTGTTCATTGCTCGCGGTTATTCTGGCGCAACCATCGAGTTAATAGCCCTGGAGGCAGGCGTGGCGGTTGAGACCGTGTATGCCGCATATGGAAACAAAAGGGGGATTCTTTCCCGACTAATCAGCATTTCACTTGTTGGAGATGATGATCCAACTCCTCTTTTGCAACGCCAGGGTCCGATGGCAGTGATGCTACAAAAAGATCAACATCGGCAGATCCAACTGTTTGCCAATGACATTGCCGAAATCATGGTGCGCGTCGCTCCGCTCTTTGAAGTAATGCGTGCGGCAGCGAAAACCGAACCCGATATCGCTGGCATGCTTAATAAGTTTCTCAACGAACGTGTGGAGGGGATGAAAGTTTTTGTAAATGCCTTGTTGTTGAACGGACCCTTGCAGAAGGGACTTAGCGTTGAGCTGGCGTCTGAAACGATTTGGGCGATCACCAGTGGTGAGGTCTTCACCCTCCTGGTTGAGGATCGAGGTTGGGAAGTGGGAAAGTACATACAATGGTTGACGAATACACTGACCAGGTTAATCATTCCGTAATGTGGTTGTGGCTGCCTCGTGGGATGCATTCCCTCAGCAGATAATGTCACCATCTTGTTATAATCCGGGAGCGTCATCACGCGTGCAGGTGAGAACGGGTTATCCCAGATAATCACAAAGCGACCTATTTAGCAGGCTGCTTATTTCTATTGTTGTTTAAGGGAGAGTAAAGCCTTGTGGATTATCCAGCCACAACGTTTGATATGGTTCGAGCTTAAGCGTCCCATTCGTGAGGGAAACAGGTTGGCTTTGTAAAGTAATATTTTGCAGACACAAGACGGTCTGCGAGCCATCAGGAGAAGTGCGCAGAACGGCAAACACGTCCTTGCCCAAATCCAGGATCCTTTTGCAGCCCATAAGGATGAAAGGCTGCGGAAGCTGAGCGGCGGTCAAGCAAGCGACGATGGAGGTCAAAAACCTGCGAACGGAGGGAGGCTGGATCCGCAAGCTGGAGCTCAAGTTCATGACGATCAAGTTTTTCGCGGTTGATGGCGCGGTTGTATTTATAAAGGTCCACCCCTTCTTTCCAATTACGGGAACCAAATAAACTGTGGAAGTAAATAGCGGGAACGCCACGCAAAGACAGCATGATGGCCTCGGCTGCCATAAAGCGGGCGATCTGAATTTCAAGCGGTTCGCCACCCGAAGGATCAGAAAGCGCATCGAAATAATTGATGTTCAACTCATAGGGACTTAGAAAGCCATCCGGGTTCTGCTTGTAGGAGATCAACCCGCCGTGGGCGAGGGTCTGAGCGACCAGGGCATCGATATCCCGGGAAGATAGAATCCCTCGAACGGGATTCAGACCAATCCCATCATGGGAGGCGAGGAAATTGAAAAAAGTCGTCCGGTCAGAGGGGAGGTCCAGCCTGGCAGCCCAGGATGAAAGAATGGAGGAATCACCAGTACGAAGAGTGTGGAGTACAAGCGGGGGGAGTGCAAAATTATAAACAAGCTGAGCTTCGTTGGTGCCATCTCCAAAGTAGGAAAGGTTGTCAGCCTGGGGAACATTGGTTTCCGTGATGAGGCGGACGTGGGGTGCCACCTGGTCCAGAACAGCCCGCATAAGCTGGACGATGGCGTGGGTCTGAGGCAAATTGATGCAGGTTGTGCCAGGCTCTTTCCACATAAAAGCGACCGCATCGAGACGGATGAACTGCGCCCCATGAAGGGCATAGGATAACAAAATATCGAGCATTTCGAGCAAGACCTGCGGGTTGTGAAAATTCAAGTCCGCCTGGTCAGCGCTGAAGGTGGTCCAGACGCGGCGGGACCCGGAGGCAGACTGGAATTCGGTTAAGAGAGGGGAGGTGCGCGGGCGCACAACTTGCGAGAGATCGGGGTTTCCTTCCACGGTCAAGAAATAGTCGTGATAGCGCTGATCCCCTCGAAGGAAAGCCTGGAACCACTGCCCCTGAACGGATGAATGATTAAGGACACAATCAGCCATCAAACGAAAGGACTGCCCCATTCGTTCAACGTCCTGCCAGGAGCCAAGGGCAGGGTCAACAGCGCGGTAATCCATGACCGAGAAACCATCGTCAGAGGACGAGGGGTAAAAGGGGAGGATATGAATCCCACTGACGACATCCCTGCATTTTGCTTCGCAAAATTCCGCCAAGGTTTGCAAAGAAGGCTTGCCAGGTTCATGAACCTGATCAGGGTAAGTAATCAGGATCGAATCGCGTTCCGATAAAGAAATATCAGTTGGGATAGAGATTTGTCCGCGATATCGATCGACAAGCTCCTGAAACTGCGGCGCAACCCGAGCAGCGAGATCCGGACCATAAATACGGGCAAGTTGTGTGGTATAAAAAGATAAGCTCACGAGAGTAATTGTACCGTATCCCCCAACTGGCATCATTGGAGACCACCAGGGTTGTTTACCCTTATCAATAAGGAGATAATCAATGACCCCCTCCCGAAAGATCGGATTTATCTCCACTCGTTTTGCAGGGACAGACGGAGTCAGCCTCGAGACGGCCAAATGGGCTTCCGTCCTGGGGCGCATGGGACACGCGTGTTTCTATTTCAGCGGTGAATGTGACCGCCCCAAGGATAAAAGCTATGTGGTACCGGAAGCTTTTTATCGGCATCCGAAGATCGACAGCATCAACCAGATCGTTTTTACGGGAGAGTGGGGGAAAATGCACGCGAGCCGCCAGGTACGGCGGGAAATCAAGACACTTCACCAGGATTATTTCTCAGTATATATCCGTCCGGCAAGCGTCACGAAGCAGGTGGAGGAATTAAAAGAGTACTTCAAAAAGCATCTGTATGAATTTGCGACGCAGTTTCGTTTAGAAGCACTCATCGTCGAAAATGCCCTTACCATCCCGATCAACCTGCCGCTGGGCCTGGCGCTGACCGAGTTCATTGCCGAGACAGGGTATCCAACCATTGCCCATCATCACGATTTTTACTGGGAGCGGCAAAGGTTTGTCAACAACTCCGTACACGATTACCTGGCGGCTGCTTTCCCGGCGACCCTGCCCGCCATCCGGCACGTGGTGCTTAACTCGATCCAGGCATTCCAGCTTGCCTCGAGGACGGGACTGGCAGCGATGGTCATCCCAAATGTCATGGATTTTGATTCGCCACCTCCCCCGCCGGATGAGTACACAAACACGGCGCGGGCAGACCTGGGGGTGAACCCGGATCAATACCTGATCCTCCAGCCGACGAGAATTATCCAACGGAAAGGCATCGAGCATGCCATCGAGCTCACCCGCCGCCTCGGACTACCAGCCGAGCTGGTCATCACGCACGCGGCGGGGGATGAGGGAACGGATTACGAAAAACGAGTGCGCAAATTCGCCGCGCTGCTGGATGTAAAAGTTAATTTTGAATCAGCGATCGTGGGACCTGAGCGCGGTCTCACTGTAGATGGGCGGAAAATTTACGCCCTGGGAGATATCTATCCACACGCCGACCTGGTCACTTATCCTTCAGCGGTGGAAGGGTTTGGCAACGCCTTCCTGGAGGCCATTTATTACAAGCGTCCGCTGGTGGTAAACAATTATTCCATCTATGAAGCGGACATCAAGCCAAAGGGGTTCCAGGTGATCGAATTCGACGGTTTCATCAGCGAAAGAACTTTGAAGGACACGCGGAACATTCTTACGCATCCGGCTCAGGCAAAAAGACAAGGCGATTACAACTATGAACTGGCGCGCAGATATTTCTCCTTCTCCATGCTCGAGCGCAGGCTGGGCGTGCTGCTGTCCGATTGTTTCGGAGAGGCCGGATGAAAATTGCCATCCTGCATTACTCGTCGCCTCCGAATGTTGGCGGCGTGGAAAGCGTGCTCGCTCATCACGCGCTACTAATGGCGAAGGCAGGGCACGACGTGACCATCCTGTCAGGCCGGGGAGAAGTATTTGATGAACGCATCCCGGTACGAATCCTGGCGCGCCTGGACTCGCGCCACGCAGAAGTGATCAAAGTAAAAAAGAAGCTGGATACCGGGAATGTCCCCAACAGCTTCGATGTACTGCGCGATCAAATCAAGACTGACCTGATGGCTGAGTCACAGGGATTTGACTTGTTAATTGCGCACAACGTGGCCTCCCTGCATAAAAACCTGGCGTTAAGCGCGGCTTTGAACCAGGCCTACCAGACACCCGGGTTCCCGCGCCTGGTCTTATGGCACCATGACCTGGCATGGACCACTCAGCGTTATCTCCCAGAAATGCACGATGGTTATCCCTGGAATGTCCTGCGCTCAAAATGGGCAGGTGCCACTCACGTTACGATTTCTAAGATAAGACGGAAAGAACTCAGCGACCTGCTAGGTATTGCAGAAGAGTCCATACACGTGATCCCCAACGGCGTGGACCCAAATACCTTTTTCAAACTTGAGAACGCGAACGATCCAGTTAATTGAACAACTATTACTTTACCAAGCAGATCCGCTGCTGCTGCTACCTGCGCGGATCACGGAACGAAAAAACATAGAACTCGCCCTGCGAACCCTGGCGGAGTTACGAGTTAATTTCCCAAAAGCCATGCTTTTAGTGACAGGTCCCGAGGGGTCCCATAACCCTGCCAACGCGGCTTATAAGGATAAACTCCTGGAACTGCGCAGCGAACTCAAACTTCAAGGAGCAGCGCATTTCCTGGCTGAAGTGACCAAAGAGACTCTTCCGGATGCCATCGTTGCCGATTTCTACCGGCTTGCAGATGCCTTGATTTTTCCCAGCTTTGAGGAGGGTTTCGGGATTCCAATTCTCGAGGCTGGCTTCAATTCAATCCCTGTCTTTTGTGCGGACATCCCCGTACTGCGCGAACTGGGCGGTGAGGATGCCAGTTATTTTGGAACTCATGCCAGACCAGATTCCATCGCTAGGCAAATTGCAGACAGGCTGGAAAAAGAAGCGACAGCCCGCCTGGCACGGCGAGTAAAACATGGGTACACATGGGATTCCATTTACCGACTGCAAATTGAACCGTTAATCCGGGAGGTGATGGCATGAAGAAACCATTACGAAAACCTAAAATCGTGCTCGTCCCGATTGGGACCGGGACAGACGGACAATCCGCTTTGACCATTGCGCAAGCAATTGCCGAGGAAGTTGTGCTGGTAGGCGTGGTGCCAATCACAAGCGGAGGATCCGTCAGCGCAGGTGCGCATGCGGCGCAAGTGGTGCGCAAACGGCTGCTATCCCTGGGCAATGAAAGCACCCGGTTCAAAACAACCGTGATCGTATCCGAATCGCCCTGGAAGGATCTACAAAAGGTCATTGCCTTCGAAAAACCTGATCTATTCATCGTTGAGTGGAAAGACGGGCTGATCACATGCGGAGTACCCGCGGCCGAAATCCTTTCCAATTCAATCTGCGATATTGCGATTGTACGGGGCGAAACCCCCCTCAAATATAAACGAACCTTGATTGCCGTACGCGGCGGGCCGTATGCAGAACTGGCGCTCCAGACCGGGATGAACCTGTGCCCAGAATGCCTGGATGTGCTGCACCTTGCCCTGTCAGGTGCGGAAAATGACACCCCATTCAGAGGGATGAAACACATACTGCACCAAATCCCCGAAGTCAAGCTGCGCTCGATCACGACGAGTGACACTGCTCAAACCATCCTGGATGAATCGAAACAATATGACATGCTCGTGATGGGAGCGACTGCCAGCAAGAGCATGGGCGGTCCCTCCATCGGCCCAGTGGCGGAGAGGATGCTGCGCGAGGCGCATGCCACCGTGATGGTGGTGAAAACCCGCCGTCCCATCTCTGAAAACATGCTGGATGAAAGCGCAGGCAGCCCGAGCCATTTCCATCCTGGTGGATAAATGGTTTGCTGAAAACACTTTTCACGCCAATGAGTTTGCAGACCTGAAACAACTCATGGACGCTTAAAGAGAAACAAGGAGTAACCATCAGCCTGGCTTTACCCTGCCTTGAACGAGGAGAAAACGGTCGGGAAAATTATCGCGATGATCAAAAAAGCGCTCATGGATGAAACGCCGCTCCTGGATGAAATAGTGCTGATCGATTCCGACTCGACCGATCAAACCCGCCAGATCGCAGAAAGTCTCGGCATCCCAGTGCATATCCACCAAAACATCCTACCTGAGCTGGGCGCGAGGTCCGGCAAAGGAGAAGCGCTTTGGAAAAGCCTGATGGTCACAAAAGGGGACATTATTGCCTGGATCGATACCGACATCATCAATATCCATCCCCGGTTTCGTGTACGGGGTTATCGGTCCCCTGCTGCTCAACCCCAACATTCAACTTGTGAAGGGATTTTACCGACGCCCGCTCAAGGTGGGGGACAAAATAATGGCAGGCGGGGGCGGGCGGGTTACCGAGCTGACCGCACGTCCACTGCTGAACCTCTTCTACCCCGAACTATCGGGGATCGTCCAGCCGCTTTCGGGTGAATATGCGGGCAGGCGGGAGGCACTCGAAAAGGCGGTCTTCTTCTCGGGCTACGGCGTGGAGACGGGCTTATTGATCGATGTATTCGAGCAATTCGGGCTACGTTCCATCGCCCAGGTGGACCTGTTGGAACGCATCCATAAGAATCAAGACCTGGTGGCATTGAGCAAAATGTCCTTTGCCATCATCCAAACCGTGCTTCGTAAAATCGAGAACCGTTACGAACGGGCGATTGTCGAGGACGTCAACAAGACCATGAAATTGATCCGTCACTCAAGGGACGGGTATTACCTGACGGTTGAAGACATCGCCGAGCGTGAGCGCCCGCCCATGATCAATGTGCCTGCCTACCTGGAGCACCGGAAAAAGTGAAGCGATTTTGCCTGGTACGCCACGGTCAAACCGATTGGAATCGTGAAGGACGCTTCCAGGGTCAAAGCGACACACCGCTCAACCAAACCGGCAGGGAAGAAGCTCAATCCCTTGCCGGGCAGTTAAAAAGATATGCTTTTGCCGCCATATTCTCCAGCGATCTACTGCGTGCAAGGGAAACGGCGGAAATCATGGCGACGGTGCTGGCACTGCCGGTTACGCCAGAGCCGCGCCTGCGCGAGATCAAACAGGGGGAATGGGAAGGGCAGTTCATGGAGGATATCAGAGCCCGGAATGCAGAGGGTTGGGACGAGCGGAAAATCGACCCTGCCAACTTCCACCCACCCGGAGGGGAATCAGTGAACGAGGTGGCCGAACGCACCCAGGCTGCAATGAGAAATATCGCGCAACTTTACCCAATTGGTTTGGTGTTAATCGTCTCGCATGGGCTAGCACTTGCCACCATTATTTGCAGGGAAGAGGGCATCCCGATACGAGAAGCATTTCAACACATCCCTGAAAATGCGATCCCCACCTGGGAGGATTGGAAAGACAAACCACTATCGATTTAGGAGCTATCAAGTGCACGGAATACGGACGTGCCAGCATGGCGAATAAAATTGAAACACCTACCAAAGGTGTTTTGTTATATGCCTGGGGGAGTAAAGTGCGTTCAGACCAAGTGTGTCATGTGGAGCAGGAAACTGTATTTTGGCTGAACGAGCCATGAGCAAAAGCTTCCAGCACCTGTACGGTATAATTCCTTTTTGATGGTACAAATTTGATCTCCAAAATTCGACTGACCAGGATCCTGCCATGCCATTGACCTTTGATTATCCACTTGAAAAATTAAAGACTTACCAGGGGTGCAACCCACGTCCCAAGGACTTCGATAAATTCTGGGATAACAACCTGGCAGAAATGCACGCAACCGAGCCAAATGTTGAAATGGTAGAGGCTCAATTCCAAGTGCCAGGTGTCGAATGCTTCCACCTGTATTTCTCCGGGGTAGGCGGCGCACGAGTGCACGCAAAATTACTGCGACCCAAGGGACCCGCAGACCCTCACCCGGCCGTCTTAATGTTCCATGGTTATTCGGTCGATTCCGGAGACTGGGCCGACAAGCTGAACTATGTGGCACAGGGGTACACGGTGGCTGCGCTGGACTGCCGCGGCCAAGGCGGTCTTTCCACTGATGGAGGGGGAGTTATCGGCAATACCTTGCACGGGCATATCATCCGAGGCTCTGGATGATGCCCTCAACGGCTCGCCGGAAAAACTGCTGTTTTGTCAAATTTTCCTCGACACGGCACAACTGGCTAAAATCGTCATGGAAATGCCAGATGTGGATCCCACAGCGAGTGGGCGCAACGGGTGCAAGCCAGGGAGGGGCTTTAACGGTAGCCTGTGCAGCACTGGAGCCACGGATCAAACGAGCCGCCCCCATGTATCCATTTCTCAGCGATTACAAACGCGTTTGGGAAATGGACCAAACAAAAGATGCCTACCTGGAACTGAAGGATTACTTCCGTTTATTCGATCCAGCACATGCACGCGAAGACTACCATTTTTGAGAAGCTTGGATACATCGATATCCAGTTTTTGGCTAGGCGCGTGCAGGCAGAAGTACTTTGGGGAATTGGCCTGGCGGACACGATATGCCCTCCATCAACCCAGTTTGCGGTGTATAACAAAATCACTTCGTCAAAGAAAATGGTAATGTACCCCGACTTTACACATGAGTGGATCCCTGATTTTCAGGACCGGATCTTTCAATTCCTTATTGGAATGTAGATGAGGACAAGGTTGGGGACCAAGATCATTGTTGGAAACCTGACCAGCCTGTTATAAGCAAGCAGTCCATCGATGAGTGTAAATATTATGATGGAGGGAGCAATTCCCAGTCATCTAAAACAACACGTCATGCGTGGGGGCAGATCTGGTTACTGAGAATCAATTAGCACTAATAATATTCAACTACTATGACAAAATGGGTCTCTTCACCTGTTGAATTGTGGGGGCGTCTTCGCCGGTCATTTTCGCAGCTTGTGACCGGGGGTGACTGGGCTTTGGAATTACCGGCAAGAGCACGCCAAAACCTGCGCTGGTTTTGGTATGACGGCCTGTTTTCTTCGGCTAGTGACAATATCATTGCCACCTACATGACTTTGTATGTGCTGGCACTAGGAGCCACACGCGCACAAATCGGAATCATGAGCGCGTTGTCCAGTTTGAGCGCCACGCTGCTCTTGCTGCCCGGTGCAATCCTGGTTGAGCGCTTCAACCATCGCAAGGAAATCACACTTTTCTTTGGGGGGGCCATCGCACGACTTGCCATCCTTTTCATCGCTTTGGTTCCATTCGGATTGAACGGCAAGGTGTTAATCCTGACCGCCATGGCACTTTCCATCACACGGGATGCATTCGGCAACCTGGCTTTCCCTGCATGGCTTTCATTCACTGCCGACATCGTACCGATGCAGGGGCGCGGCCGCTATTTTGGCTCGCGCAATTTCATCATGGGGATCGCCGGGATGCTGGCGGTACTCCTGATCGGCGCGTTGATCACGCGCGTCCGTCAACCCGGGGGGTACCAGCTTGGTATGGCTTTTGCATTTGTGCTGGGAATGGGCTCCACCTTTTCATTTTCAAGGCTGCACGACCCCAGCGGTCAAAGCATCCCTCAAACTCCCGCACGAATTGACATCCCTTCGCTCGTCCGGGACTTGCGGAAAACACCCGCTCTTCAAGCCTTGATCATTACAGCCGTGGTATGGAACTTTTTCCTTAATGTTCCGGGTCCATTCTTCAATGTTTACATGGTGGAGAACCTGAAAGCCAGTGCTTCCATGGTCGGGATCGCCAGCATCACAACGACCGTGGCGAGCCTGCTGGTGCAGAGAAGGCTCGGCAGGCTGGCGGACCGCTGGGGGGCACATCGATTGCAACTGATCAGCGGCCTGCTCATCCCAATCCTGCCGGTCGCGTGGGTGTTCACCAGGGTACCCTGGCATGTCATCCCCATTAATATCGTGAGTGGAGTCTTATGGGGTGCGTACGGCCTGGCATCCTTTAATCTATTACTGGAATTAACGCCCCAGGAAGGGCGGGCACGCTACTCAGCCATGTACCAGCTTTCCGTCACCCTTGCACTGGCTGCCGGAGCCGTGGTTGGCGGGTGGATGGTTACGAAGTGGGGATACACAGCCATCTTTGTCACTTCCGCAGTCGGACGACTGTTCGCGGCGCTTTTATTTGCCCGTTTTGTGAGCAGACCAAAATCAATTGAAGCCACGGTTTAAGGCGATAAGCCAATCGTGAGGGTTCAGAGATTGGAAATCAAAAAGCGACCAGGCTGGCAGGTCGCTATTTGAATTTGGGTAGGAGGAAAAATTGGAGTTACTAACCTAGTGCTTAGGGAAAGGGAGGTGAAGCCTTGTCGAATCTACTGAATCGAGAAGAAAAGAGGAAAGGTTCTTACTAGATTTTAATTCAAGTCTTCCTAAAAGATAAACGTATCGTCCCGAACCAATCCTCACATATCAGGCGATGAACTCAAATCCCTCCAATTTTTTCTCCGCTTCACTCGTAATTTCGTCCACCTGTTTTTGTATTTCCGGGGGGAGCATTTTTGGCTGGTGGGAAGCCAGAAGATCCAGTGCTGCCTGCTTTACCCGGTCCCCATAGCGCAAGGCACCTTTTTCCTGCCAGGTCTCAGGCGTATCGCGGTTGAGGTGCCTGGGCTGCCACAGCTCGGTGCGGAAATGTTTCACGGTGTGTTTTTCCGACAGGTAATTCCCTCCAGGTCCAATCTCCTTCATCAAGTCCACCGCCAGGTGCTCACGGTCCATATCGAAACCGCGCAGGATCCGTTTCACATAACTGATGATCTCGTCACACATGACGATCGAGACCGGGCTGCCAAGCAGGCCCTGCCCGAGGTAGCCGATATCGTGGATCAGGTTCGCCCCGTCCAGCGCCGCCATCAAGGTGCCGAAAGCATGTTCCATGGCGGCCTGCTCATCCAGGCAATGCGCATCGCTGCCCACCGTGGACCACATCGGAATGCCGTAATAGTGATAAAGATCGGCGAAAGCTGAGTTGGTCAGGCGCCAGTCAGGCGCACCATAGCAGAAGGTAGTGGTTCTCATGTCCATGGGCACCACCGCAAATCCCGAAATGATCGGAGCGCCTTTTTTCTTCAATTGATGAATTACGATACCGCTCAGGTTTTCGGCATTGGCCTGCACCACTCCACCCGCCAGGGTTACAGGCGCGCTTCCGCCCATAATGTCGCCAGCCGTGTAGCAGATGGGGAGCGATTTCTCGGCACACAGCAACAGCTTGTTGATCGCTCCAAAGGAGTGCGCCAGCGGCGCCGTCGGTTCAGAGTAATGAATCAGGAATGGTTTATCCCGAACAACTGCCTCCCCGCCGGCGACTGCTGCTGCGATTTCAAGAATGAAGGCCAGGTCTTCTTTTCCAGCCGCCGTGAAAAATACCGGCTTGGTGGAATTTTCGAGCATGGCTTTCACGCAGCGGATATACATGGCATTGGTAGGGACGTCATGCGGGAGGGCGGAGGAGGCAATAAAATCGACATCCGCGCAGGCATCTGCGATACGGGCGGCGTTGATCACATCCTGCAAGACCGAAGTCCTGGCCTGCCCGGTTTCCAGGTCAATCGTCCGGATAAGATCGGTGCCTGTGCCAAAATAATTATTGCGACCCTCCAGCCGCATGGCCTCATTGCCCTGGCGATCATAGATAGTGATCCGGGAAGGCGCGCTGCGGATGCACTGTTCGACTAGCCAGTTGGGAAATGAAACGATGTCGCCTTCCCGAACCTGGCAGCCATTCTCCTTCAGAAGATTGAGGGCTTCCTGGTGAGGGACACGGATCCCAACCGTCTCCATGACTTCGAGTGTGGCGCGGTGGATTTCTTCGATCTGCTCCGGGGTAAACAGCCGATAAGCCGGTCGTACCTGGGTAATCGGATTATTGCTCATCCTTAATTCTCCTTGGGAATTTCCTGCAAATTATTGGCTAAACGATAAGCAGCGATTATTTGGTCACCAGGCTACGAGCCTTGTCCACGGCCACCGCCGCGTCCGATCCATAAGCATCGGCTCCAATTTGCAAAGCGTACTCTTCCGTCACCGGTGCCCCGCCAACGATCACTTTGACAGAATCACGCAAGCCTGCAGTGTTCAAGGCGAGGATCGTTTCTTTCATTTGCGGCATCGTGGTCGTCAGGAGGGCGCTCATGCCCACGATGGCCGGGTGGTGAATTCGGACTGCTTCCACAAAGGCCTGAGGAGGAATGTTATTGCCCAAGTCGACAATTTCAAACCCGGCCCCTTCGAGCATCATTTTTACCAAATTCTTGCCAATGTCATGCAAGTCACCCTTGACAGTGCCGAGCACGATTTTCCCAAAGGAGGCAGCGTTATTCCCCACCAGCATCGGTCTCAGGATATTCATCCCGGCCTGCATGGACCGTGCTGCGATCAGAGACCTCCGGCACGAAGAGTTCGCCGGATTTGAAATCTTTCCCAACTTTATCCATCCCGGCAATCAAGCCTTCCTCCAAAAGCAGCGAGGGGCTCAATCCCTGTGACAGCCCCTCCTGGACAAGCCGGCTGACCTCTTTCTCTTCGCCCTCATATAGTTTTTGGGTTATTTCCTTGAGAATATCTGACATTGCCTGCTCCTTAATAACACTTGAGATGAATTGTATTTTAGTTTTTCGTTTCACCAAGGGACACATGCTCCAAGCTGGCTAGAAAATCCGGCTTGACCTCGGCACCCAGTCCGGGTTCTCCAGGGAGCCTGATCGCATCCCTGTCAAAGGTCAAACCGCCCAACACGGGATCTTCAGCCAGATAGAATGCGGAATCCAGATCCAGGAAAACGATATTCGGGTGGGCAGCTGCAAGGTGGGCAGCTGCAGTCAGGGCAAGGCGAGTCTCGAACATGCATCCGAGCATACAGCGGATCCCGGCAGCTTCCGCAATCGCATCGATTTTTACGGCATTATGAATGCCCCCCGATTTTGCCAGCTTGATATTAAAGTAATCACACGCCCCTGCTCTTGCCAGGCTGATTGCATCGTGGGGACTGAAAAGAGACTCGTCAGCAGCTATCGGGATTGGGCTAGCATCGCGCACTTTTTTTAACCCGGACATGTCCCAGCATGGCACGGGCTGCTCGCAATACTCGACCTGGAATGGGGCAAGGGCACAAAGGGCGGCGATGGCTGTGGGGGAGTCCCAGCCCTGGTTGGCATCGATCCGCAAAATTACTCCCGCCCCCACTGCCTTTCGAATCGCGGCGACCCGAGCCACGTCTGCCACGACCGTAGTGCCAAGCTTGATCTTCAAAGCAGCGAAGCCCTTGCTGCACCTGCCCGCGGGCTGCCAAAGCCATTTCTTCGGGCGCGGCTATTCCAAGGGTGATATCGGTGGTCAGCGGCCTTTGCTTGCCTCCCAAGAGGGAATACAGGGGAATTCCCAACCGTTTCCCGACCCAGTCGTGCAGCGCCATATCGAAAGCACACTTGATCGAAGTATTGTGAAGCAGGAAACTTTCAAGGTCATTCATCCGGGCGCCAATCTCAAAGGGATTTTTCCCCAGCCATAATGCAGCCAGGGACTGCCCAGCCTGATAGGCGGTTTCCTGAGTCTCGCCGGTGATCGACCAGATGGGCGAACTTTCGCCCAACCCCGGACACGCCATCCTCGGAAATGATCCGGACCAGGATGTTTGGAGCGTGGTGGAATGTCCCCAGCGCCACGGTGATGGGTTCAGTGAAGGGGATATCGAATTTGTAGATTTCAATCCCTGAGATGACAACTGGTTTAGTCATTTATATTTCCTTATCACAAATTCTCTGCCATCACTCAACCTGCATATTTGTCCAGAGCGGCAATCTTGTCGTCGATTTCACGCACTATCGCTGGATCCAAGGCAAGAGGGGTATGGGAAGCCAGGATCTCCTTGGCTTTTTGATGGACCAGGTCAGGCATTGTCCGGCTGCCTGCTTTCACCCAGCCTTCATAGCGGTTACGGTCGATCAGCGGTGAATACCAAATCTCACGGAAATGGTTGAGGGTATGTCTCTCGGTCATAAAAGAACCACCCGGTCCCTGCCGCTTGATGAGGTCAACTGCCAAGGTTTCAGGGGTTACCACGACGGGTTGAATCATCCGCCGGGCGAATGCCACCACCTCATTGCCAAAAACGATGCTGTCACAGGAGGCGACCATGCCCGATTCAAGGTAACCAACGTCGTGAAGGAGCGAACAGCCACTCAGCAGCCCCATCAGCGATGAGCCGGCGTATTCCAAGGCAGCCTGCAGGTCGAGGGTTTTTGAATCGGTGTCGGCTGCATAACCCCAGGAGGGCAGACCATAGCGTTGGGCAACACGAACATTCAAGAGATCACCCAGAAAATGCTCCGGTGCTCCATAGCACTCAATCGTCGTGCGCATATCGATGGGGGGGACGCATACTCCATAGATGAACGGGGCTCCCGGGTTCGCCAATTGGTGGACCACCAGACCGGAAAGCACATCGCAGTTGGAAGAAACGGTGGCACCGGCGATCGTCATCGGTCCGCTCGTACCCATTTGGGTCCCACTGGCGTACACCGCCGGGATGGACTGCCTGGCACAGGAGATCAGGTTGCGCAGAGCCCCTTTTGAATGACGCAGAGGAGGGCTGGGCATGCCGAAACTGGCGATAAAAGGACGTTCTTTCAGGACATCAAGCCCTCCCACGACCCTGGCAGCCAGGTCAATAATGACCGGATTGTTCTCGTCATTTACCACCGTATAAAAAATGGGCTTGGTGGTGTTATACAACATCGCACGGAAATGATGCAGGTCTGCAGTCCGGGTGGGAACATCGGAGGCGATCGCCATTGAAAGGATGAAATCGATCTCGGGCAATGCATCACTTAACCGGGTAAATATTTCAATGTCTTTTACCACGGCCCGCCGACGTTCCCCGGTAATAAAATCGAGCACATTGGGACAATCGGAACCGGTGCCATAATAAACATACCCGGCTTCCAGCTTGAGCGCTTCTGCGCCCATCCGGTTGAACATACGCACCGATTTTGGCGATGTTTTTATGGCTTGTTCCACCAAGGCAGGCGGGATGAGAACGCGATTACCGTCTTTGACAGCAGCACCCGCATCTGCAAGCAGTTGGATCGCCTCGGGTTCTTCGTATATTGCACCCGTCTCAGCCAAAATGCTTAGGGTCGCGGCATGAATGGAATCGATATCACCAGATGAGGTTGCCTCGAGCTGGTAGGGTATTTTTCTTGAAATGTCCATGATCCAATCAGTCTCCAATTTTTGAAATTATTGAAACCGCGCTTTGCACGGTCCGATTAATATTTTCGTAAAAACCGCCCGGGACGAAAACTTCAGACTCAAGCTGGGGTGGAATGCCGATGCTTTCGTAACAAACGCCATCCGCAGCCGTGTAAACCTCATTCGAAATGCTCGCTTCCCATCCGTTAGGCAGACGCATCAAAAGAGTATCAGAAAGCACCCCGCGGGTTGTCCCACCCATGCGGGTGACATGCGGACAAGCCATCATAAAATAAACAAATGTTTCTGCAGCGCTTGCTGTTGCTTCGCTCGTCAGGAGGAAAACGGGTCCGGTGAACTGTGCTGCTCCATCGGGTTCCAGGAGGATTTCCTGATGTGGACTGAAGCCTGTTTCCAGCCGGACCTGCTTGGTAAACGCCAAGCGCTTTCGATCTGCGAACCGACTGGCGATCACCTTCCCAGCGGCATCGTGCCCGCCGGGATTGAAACGTACGTCTATGATCAGGGTTTTCACTTCCCGGAGATCAGCGATTGCCTGATCGACCGCTGTAGATAAGGCACCGAGGTAAGCCTGATTGGTGACTTCGAACCCGGCGTAATGGAGCAGTCCGAAATCTGCGTACATGTCCATCATCGAGAATACGCACAAGTACCCGATTTGGGGAGTGATTTTCCCCCAGAGCAACTGCCCGTTCAAGGCTGAATTACCCCTTCCATCCAGGACCCCGGAATTCAGGGCAGCGAAAAGGCGGGGAATCCCGCGTGGATACAATTCCAGGAATTTATCGGAGTTGAATTCACGCTGCCACTGCCTGATCAACGCATGCGGCTTTCGGGTTAATATCGATTGACCAGGAATAGCCAATGTGGCGTGGGAATCATTCATCCCGACAATAATCCTGTTAAAAATGCTGGCAAGTTCCATATCGTTGGTGGACGAGGTTACCTGGGGGCGATATTCCCGGTAAACCGATCCCCAATCCAAGTGCCTGAGATCGAAGAAGGCGTAGTTTTCCTGAAAATAATGCCAGAATACATCGAAATTGAAACCCGGATCCGCAGCACTGTCTGCAGAAATGGAATTGCATAAACCTGGCAGGCGTGGGAGCGGCGTGAGATCGTATCGAGTGATCCCTCCGCGGGCATATAAATGCAACGTGCCGGATTGATCGCGTTCAAACCGATCGAAAACCTGGTAAAAAATATTGAGTGGTCCTTCTTTTGATTTTACGCTACTGATCCCAGTGAGGTCATAGATGGAAAAACGATCCGGGCGAATCTCGAAAATCTTGTTATACCCGCGAGTCTGCCATACCCCGGTGATTAAATCGTCGTTGGCTATACCTTGCAATGGTGAGATCATGTCAGAATTGTTCTCTGGGATGGCTAATAGATAAAATCCAGCATGGAAAGCCTTCCGGGCTATAAAATCGATAATGCCTGTTCCATGTCGTCCATCAGATCCTGGATGTCTTCGATCCCTACCGAATAGCGGATCAAGCCTTCCGGTATTCCAGCCGCTGCCCGTTCCTCCGGGGTGCATTCCACATGAGAGGTAGTCGAAGGCGGGCCGACGATCGTGTCCACCTGACCCAGGTTGGCAGCCATGAGGGCAAACCGCAGGCGCGGCAACACCTTGAACACAGCAGGCAACCCGCCATCGATTTCGAAGCTCAATACGCCTCCGAAACCGCCCGGCATTTGCTTTTTGGCGGTTGCATGCATCGGGTGGCTATCCAGCCCGGGATAGTTGACCTGACGAACGTGCTTGTGTTTTTCCAGGTAGCCGGCCATTGCCAGGGCATTTTGGTTTTGCCTTTCCACTCGCAGCGCCAGGGTCTTCAGGCTGCGCAGAAGCAATCCGGCCCGATGGGCATCCAGGCAGGGACCTGTCAGTTCCCGGTAATGATAGACTATTTCCACCAACTCTTTTTTCCCACAGACAACGCCTGCAAGTGCATCATGATGTCCGTTGATGAACTTTGTAGCGCTATGGATCACCAAGTCCGACCCCAGGGCGACCGGATTTTGGTTGATGGGGGTTGCGAAAGTATTATCGGTGACAGTGATGGCACCGACCTGCCGGGCTGCCGAAAAGATTTTTTCAAGATCGACCACGCGCAAGAGCGGGTTGGTGGGAGTCTCCAGGTAAACCAGGTCGCAGCCTGCGCCCACCGATGCCAGGATTTCCGCTTCATCGTATGTATCGCAGACCTTGCATTCGATCCCCCACTTTGGCAGGATTTCTGTAAAATGCAGATAGGTTGCCCCGTAGGCATCCTTGATGGTGACAGCACGTCCGCCGGGTTTTAGCAGCGCAAACAGGGTGGTGTTAATCGCGGCCATCCCGGAAGAGAAATCCGTGGCTGCTTCAGCCCCTTCCAGCAGAGCCATTTTTTCATTGAAGGCGCGCACAGTGGGATTTGTGTTACGGCTGTATATATCCCCAGTCTGCTCTTTGAGAGCCACCGCGCGCCAGGTTTCCATATCCTGATATTCAAAGGCAGAGTTTTCGACTATCGGGGGGACAACGGTCCGGAAGGTAGTATCGTAGGTATGCCCGGCATGGACGCAGCGGGTTGAATTTCCTTGTTTGATTGTCATTTTGTTCTCCAATTAGAAATTTTAACTCATTTCCTGTTTTTGGCGACCAAGCCCTACTGGGGGCAGGTGGGGGAGAATATGGGGAAGCTTTTTGATCCAGCAGACGCAACCCTTCGAGGATGGCACGTTCCAACTGCATATCGACTGCGTGGGCATAATCCTGGGGCAGGTTCTCCACTTCGATGTCCGGGTCTACTCCATGGTTTTCGATTCCCCAGCCAACATCGGTGAATCCAAAGGCGATCTCCGGTTGGGTGGTGACGGTGTTATCGACCAACGGGTTGCGAGGCGAGATACCCACAATGCCACCCCAGGTGCGTTTGCCGATTAATGGACCCAGCCCCAGCGTTTTAAACCCTTTGCAAAAAATGTCTCCATCCGAGCCTGTGTATTCGTTCGCAAGGGCGACCAGGACCGCCGGAGGTACAAACGGTGGATAACTGTCCAATTCTTTTCCCCAGCGGCGTTTATTGAAACCGATCATGCGGCGAGAGAGCTTTTCCAGAATCAACGGAGAAAAATAGCCTCCAGTGTTATAGCGCACATCCACCAATAGTGCCTGTGTTTCCATCTCCGTCAAGGAGACCACGCTGGAATTCAGCGATGCCCATATTTTCCATATCGGGGATGTGCAAGTAACCCAAGCGACCCCCACTGGCAGTATGGACGTGCATGCGATTGGCATTGACCCATTCCCGGTAGCGAGCCGGAAGCTCATCCCGCAACGCGATCACTGAAACCTGGAAGATCGATCCAGTGCCAGCGCTCTTCAACGTCAATATGACCGGGCTTCCGGATAGATTGACCAGTGCAGAAGCAGGAGAGAGGCCGGGGTTCAATGATTGCCCGTTGACTGGACAGCAGAAAATCACCTACCTGAATATTCAGACCGGGAGCGCCGAGAGGAGAGGTGCTCTTTTCATCCCAGGTATCACCCTGAATTATATGGGTGATGCGCCAACCTGGTCCGGCGAGGTCATATTCGAAATCAGCCCCCAGGCTGCCGACCCGATACTCTGGCGGGCGGCGATGATCTCCACCGTCCTCATAGGCGTGGCCGATCCCCAATTCGGATTGCATTTCCCAGATGAGCGCCGATAGTTCGGAGCGCGAAGCCACCCGGCTGACGAGCGGCTGGTATCGTTTGTATATTGCCGGCCAATCAACCCCGGACATGTCCGCAGTCCAGTAGAAATCGCGTTCCAGGCGCCAGGCTTCGGAAAACATCTGCTGCCATTCCAATGCCGGTTGGATGCCCAGCTTAACCCGCTCAAGATCAAGCCAACCACTGCGCGGCCCGGTCGCTTCGGTCGAGGCGGGATTAAAACCCGCCCTGAAATCGATCACCCGCAGGCGGGCACCCTGGCGGACCATGAGAACCTGCCTGTCCATGGAAGTGGAGAAGTCGAATACATCGCCCGTCAATACTTTTTTCTCTTTGCTCGCCAGGTCGAAAAGGCACAGGTCACCAGGTGGAATGGGGAGCGATTCCCAATCATTGTTGGACAGCCCTTCCAGCGGGTAGCTGGAGAAGGCTACTTTTCCGTCTGCCAGGCCGAAAATACGGCCATACTGACCTTCTTCTATTGGCATGGCGAGAACCCGCTGCTGGATACCCTCCAAATCGATCTGCACACGGGGAGTACTTTGAAGGTGTGTTTGCTGCGGCTGCAGCCCAAACGGTGAGACGGTTTCATGATGTAATGGAACGAGGAAAAGCTTCATCCCTTTTGGAAAGCCAGCACCGAAGACCTGGTTATCGGAATAAGGGGTGAAAGAGCGATAAGAAATAAAGTAGAGATAATTGCCCTGTGGATCGAAGGACGGGCTTTCATCCTTGAAATTCCCTTCCGTAACCGGGTGGCTGACACCGGTGGATAACTCCCAAAGACAAATCTGGGAGTGATACAAAGAGGATGATCGCGTATATGCCAGCCATTCGCCATCCGGAGACCAGTCGAACATGGCTCCACGTGCCTGTGACCAGCGGTCAAGCCGGCATGAGCGCTGCTCGGTGCGTTCGATCAGGGTTATTTGCCGGGTGGTCAGATCGAGGACAAAGAATTCATTGCGCTGATTGCTAAATGCCACCAATTCTTTCCTGGGGTTTGGGCAGATCTCGACCACACGCCCAATATCGAGTCCGGGAAAAGTTTGCGGTGGCTGCATGCCACCTGCCTCAAAGATGACAAATTCCTCCTCTCCACCCTCATCACTGGTTGCCAGCAAGCGTTTCCCATCATTTAACCAGCGCGCCAGACGGTAACGGACCCCATCCATTTTCCCGTGCTGGGTCACCGCCCCCTCCCAGTTCTTAAAAGAAAACATACGCCCACGGGTGGTGATGACAGCCTGGTCACCAGAAGGACTCAATTGCCAGCTCTCAAGGGTACTCAGTGGCGGAACAAATTTCCGGCTTTGCTGCGTGCGCGGAGACGTGAAATCCACGTGGACAATTCCTGTGCCCGTACCCCCAGGATCGAACATATAAAGCTCAGCACCCGAATGGTAGACAACGCGGCTGCCATCGGTGGAGGCGTTGTAGGCATAATAACTCGAGTGATCTGTGTGAGGGCGCAGATCCTCACCGCTGGGCAGGCAGGAGTAGAGGTTGCCGATACCTTCATGATCGGAGAGGAAGTAGAGGCGGTTGTCCAACCACATTGGCGAGCCAAGGTCGCCAGCAAGGGTGATCAATGGATGGAATTCGCTGCTTTTCGTCCCTGCAATCCATAAAGTCCCAATCGTGCCGCCGCGATCACGCTTCCAATGACGCGGATCGTCGGTATTTCGCCCAAGGACCAGTTCACCTGCCGGTCCAAAAGCGATGGCACGAGCCGGACCAAGGTTTAATGAGTTAAAGAACTCCCATCGGGTTTCACCGACCAAAGTTCCTGCCAGCGGAAGATCGGCTGCCTGTGGTTCGTACAGAAAACGATCTCTCCAGCCGGAGTCCACCCTGCAATCCGGCTGCGCCAATCGCAGATATAAGTCAAGCGCTGCACCTGACCACCCGTGGAGGGCATCACATATACGTCTTCCTTTCCCTCTTCCCGGCCAATAAAAGCCAGTAGTTTTCCATCTGGAGAGAAGGACGGGTAGGTGCAAAGTCCCAGACCGGCAGTAAGACGTTCAGCCCGTCCACCCAGCGCAGGGACCTGCCACAAATCATCTTCGCTCACAAAAACGATGCGGTCCTTAAAAATCGTAGGGAAGCGATAATAGCCCTGGGTCATATAAGGAATTCTCCATTCTGATAGAACAAATCTCCATCAACGCTGACCTGGCTGTCCTTGCGCATGTCGCAGATCAAGTCCCAATGGATGGCAGATCGATTTTGACTCCCGGTCTCGGGATATCCATTCCCCAACGCCAAATGGACGGTACCGCCAATTTTTTCATCGAATAAAATGTTGCGAGTAAAGCGCTGGATTGCCTGATTGGTTCCGAAGGCAAATTCGCCCAGTAGTCCGCGCACCCTCATCTGTATCCAACGATCGCTAGCAGGAAGGTCTCGTTTTTGCCAGCCCGAGATGCTGAAACCCGACCATCCGTGAATTCCAGCTCAATCCCGGTAACTTCCCGTCCATCCTTGATTGCGGGATAAGTAAATTTCACCCAACCATTAACTGAATTTTCAACAGGCCCGGTAAAAATTTCTCCGTCGGGAATGTTATTTTGCCCTGCAGCATTAATAAAGGTACGTCCTGAAATCGATAGCTTTAGATCAATGTTGGGGCCCTGCAAGACTATTTCATTTTTATGGTTTAGCCACTGCACCAACTTCATCTTGCTGGTTGAATACAGCCTGCCAACGAGCAACCGGATCGGGCTGATCAAGGAATGCAGCAGCGTAGAAAAAATCTTCATAAGTCCCGCAGATTCATTTCAGCATCCTGGGCGTATGCAAGGCAGGGGAATTGTGTGTAAACCCAACGGAGTTCATTCTTCGCGAATCGCTGATTACGGATTTTCCTAAGCTCCCCCTGAGCCAATTGGTGAAGCTGGAACCGTCGCGGGTCCACCTCAGAAAGTGAACGGCTATTTTCAGCTGCCCCCAGGTAAATGATCGAGTCCACCTGGTTGAAAAGCATTAAGTCTACGGGGGACAGCCAACGAAGGGCGTCCTGGCTTGCTTCCTCCACGAAGATTTTTGTAATTTCATCACTGCTAAAGGTGAGGGTAGGCTTCCCGCCTGACTTCAAAACTGCGCGGCACACCTCTTCGACGAGAGGCTGCGCAGCAAGGTCCGCGAGCAGCAATACCCAGTTACCAGGCTGTACATTTATGGAATAATTGACCAGGAGCTGTAGCCAGTCGTTCAAGGCGGATATCAAACATAATAATTAGCTCACCATGCCCAAAGCTTCTGAGAGACTCTTATCCAGCAAGTCAACCAGTTCATCGATGTCAGCTTTTTCGACTATCAAGGGAGGTGCGACAGAAAAAAAGTCTCCATGGATGCGCAGGATCAGACCGTTATCAATTGCAGTTTTCTTCAGTGCATCCCCAAGTTTTCGCCCAACAGGGAAAGGTTCCATGGTCCGGGTATCTTTTACAAATTCAACCCCCCTGAGGAGACCTTTGCCGCGAATCTCCCGGATCACGCCATATTTCCGAAAATCCTGCAGCCGCTCATTCAAATACTCTCCCATAAGTTTAGCTTTTTGCGGTAATTGCTTTTCCAGTAATTCATCGATCACGGCAATCCCTACTGCCGCGGATAACGGGTTTCCCGAATACGTGTGACCATGAAAAAATTGAACATTATCTTCCATTGAACCTCTAAAAGGTTCCGCCATTTCCTGGTTCGCGATCATGGCACCCATCGGGATTGCTCCGCTGGATAAACCTTTACCGGCACAGATAATATCCGGAATAACCCCAAAGGTCTGGGCGGCAAACATTTCCCCTGTTCGTCCAAAACCGGTAACCACTTCATCAAGAATCAATTTCACCTGGTGGCGGGTACAAATGTCCCTGATCGAACGGAAAAATTCGTCTGTCGGAGTCACCACACCACTAAGATTGCTGATCGGCTCCATGATGAATCCGGCAATTGTTTCCGGACCTTCCTGGACGATCACCTCTTCGAGCATGTGGGCTGCGAAACGATTGGCTTCCTCCCAGGTGGGAAATGCATCCCTGTATTCCAGGGGAGAAAATACTTTAATGAATCCGTTCATTTGAGGTTCGAACTTGTTTTTGTGCCTGGCGCTCCCGGTGGCAGCCAATGCGCCGAGGGTCCCACCGTGATAGCCTCCATACAGACTGATGAATTTATATTTTTCCGGATGCCCGGTTTGTTTAAAATATTGCCGCGTAAATTTCATTGCGGCTTCGATTGATTCTGACCCCCCACTGAAGGATTTAATAAAATTCAGGTCGGGAGGGGTGACCGAGCCCAATTTTTCAATAAATCGAAGGTAGACATCGGTAGTACCGTGCAGCGGTGGAGAAAATGTCATTTTCTCCATTTGTGCACGCATTGCTGCCATGACGCGCGGGTGCCTGTGTCCCAGTACCGCGACAAATATTCCACTAATTGCGTCGTAATAGCGCTTCCCGTGGATATCCCACAAATAAATCCCTTCCGCTTTGGAAAATATCAAGGGGTCTTTGACGACCTCGGAGGTTTGTTGAAAATCCACATACGTATGTTCCAGCAAGTTAATGAAACGGTTATCCATGTCTTTCCCCCTGGGCTAATTCCCCGAGCCCATCCCGGAAGTTAAAAACTTTGAATTCAGTGCTGCAGGGTGGACCGGAGGCGATATGAAACCTGGGGTCTTTGCCAAGTTCCATCACCATAGAAAAGTTTGTCATCCCATTCTGGTCATCTCGTCTATGGCGACAGACAGGGTCATCTGGGGTGTCATGGGATGATAGTATTTCTTTAACTTTCTCTACAGTCAGGGGCGCTGACAGGTTCTTCATGCGTTTTTCAACCGAATCGAATCGAACACCAGTATTTTGCTGGGCACGTGCCACCCAGGTTTGCAGCTCAGGGGATAATTTTTTAATATTCTCCGGGGTCAGATCCAAGTCGTCATTTTCGAGCGGGTGGTTGGTATGGTAAACAACACTTGCTCCTTCAAAAGGAATGTATCTGCTGACCTTGTTGGCGGAGCACTCGTAGTCGACCACCGTTTCAGGGCTGCCGATCGTATAATTTTCACCCGACGCATGTGGAATCTCACGGATGAAATGGTCTGCCTCTGCAAACGTTTTCTTGGACAGAATTCCCTGGGAGACAAAAATTGTCCCCAAGCCCCGAGCGGATTTTTTCATATGGGTGGTCATAGCGTTTAGACACACCCCGATCGATTTATTATTCATCCCCCATATCCCGATGACTCCGGGAATAGTCGCAACAAACTTTTCGATCCCGGTCTGCGTATATTTCACGTGCAGAAGAGTCCCGTAACCGTCCACCGATTTACCCATATCCGCGTTTTGGGCTATCAGGTTCACGCTTGCCATTTCGCCGCAGGCTCCCAATGCACTGCAATGATTGGACTCCACCTCAAACAATCCCATGGTCTTTTGAGAGATATACCAATCTGCCTCATCCAAAAGCTGGATCGCAAAGGCAGCGTGGAAATCCAAGCCTGATCCTTCCGCAATGCCGTGCACTTCCTCCACGCAGTCAGGCGTCCATTCTTCTGCCGCCTGTAAAAACCGGGTTTCCCTGAACAGCATGTCCAGGTAGGCAGAATACGTCATCTTTAAATAGGTTTCCAATCCCGCGATTTGCTTTTGATGAAATTCCCGGATGACGTTCCGCAGCTCTTCGCCGTGCGCACGTCCCACCTGGCGTGGATCCCCACTCAGTTGGAGGGTATATAGTTTGAAGGGATTCATTAATTCTCCTTGTTCTAGACGGACCTCACTGCTTGATGCTCGCCTGGTATCCTGGAAGAGGCTGGAAGATTGCTTTTACGCCGTCCTGGATAACCAGGAAACGAATAAAACTCGCTGTTCCACGAGCACCACCCAAAGGTTTCCTGCAAATCTCGTTATCGAAAGCATCTCCGAGCCCAGCACTTCAGGGAAATTTAGTCCTGCGGGGACTGCATTTAATTGGAGGATCAGGTAAACAGCCCTTTCCGATCGACGAATGATTTACCCTTTTTCATGACAAGCAGGATGCGGTTCGAGTCCTGGAGTATTTTGATATCGTCCAGGGGATTACCATCGATTACGAGTAAATCTGCTTCTTTTCCGGGCTCCAGGGTGCCAACGAGGGAGTCGATCCGGCATGTTTGTGCGGATGTTTTCGTAGCCGCGGTGATCGCCTGCAGGGAAGTCATCCCATAATTGACCATTAGCTCCAGCTCCCGGGCATTTTTTCCATGGTGGGCATCCACGATTCCATCGGTGCCAACCGCGATCTTTACCCCGGCGTCTAATGCCATTTGGAAGCTGGCAACATGCCTGGTTATCAAATCCTTTCCCTTGGATAATGAGAGAGGGGTCAGGCCCATATCCGAACCATGCTCGTTGACCTCGTGGATAATAAACAGGGTGGGTACCAGGTAAGTTCCCCTTTCCACCATCAACTTTACTGCTTCCTCGTCCAACATGACCCCGTGTTCAATCGACCATATTCCGGCACGGATCGCGTTCTTTGTCCCTCTGGTTCCCACACAATGAGCCATCACAGCTTTATTGCGTGCGCGCGCTTCATAAACTGCCACCTCCAACTCTCCAGGGGACCACTCGGTATAATCGGGTTCATCGGCGGGAGAGACTACTCCTCCCGTAGCGCACACCTTAATAAAATCATATCCCTCACGCAGCACTTTACGCGCCGAGGCACGCATGGCATCAACGCCCCCGGTGCACATTTCAATATTAAAGTAAGATAATTGTTGACCGCTTGGATAATACTCATCAAAATGGCCACCAACCTGTCCAATGCCTCCAGCCATGACGATACGCGGGCTTTCAAACAGCCCTTTTTGTTCGGCTATTTTCAACCCTATGTCATTAAAAATCCCTGCCTCACGGACGGTTGTAAATCCTGCATGCAGAAGGCGCTTCAGAATGCCGGCTGACTGGAAAATCCTTTCCGTTTTGCGAGTAAAAAGCCGGGTCGAAAAATCCTGGGTGACCTCAGCAAAATGGCAATGACAATCAAACATCCCGGGCATGATCGCTTTACCCTTGATATCCAAAACCCGGCATCCACTTGGAATATCGATTTCCCCGTTTTTACCTGCAGCCAGAATCTGATTGCCATGGATGATCAGAATTGAATCTGGAATGGGAGCTGCACCGTTTCCATCGATTAATAATCCACCGCTGAATGCCAAGAACTGGTCCTGATCCATGTTTTATTCTCCGCGTCTTAATATATTAGTTTCTTAAGCTTGGTTTCCTGGTGAGCACATGTTCAGCTGCGGCGACAATATCTGATACGCCAAGACCCAGTGAATCCATTAAGGATTCGGGGTCCGGTCCAGTCCGTGCAAATGCATCCTGGATCCCGATCATTTCGAGAGGAACCGGTTTAAATCTGCACAATGCTTCCGCAACTGCACTCCCCAGACCGCCTATCACCGAATGCTCTTCCGCAGTTACTAAAGCCCCAGTTTCCTCCGCTGCCTGGATGACCATGCCAATGTCCAGCGGCTTGACCGTATGAATTTCAATGACCCGGGCGTGAATCCCTTTACCTGCCAGGATTTCGGCAGCTTTCAATGTGTAACCTACCAGGGCTCCACATCCGATCAAGGTAACGTCTCCTCCCGGCCGAAGCAATAATCCCTTCCCCAGGTCCAGGTGAAGACCTTCTTGATGAACCGGCAAGGTTGCTGCCCGGCTGAGACGCAAATAAACCGGCCCATCATACTCAGCAACAACGGGGACCCATCCAGCCGCCTCATGAGAATCCGCCGGGACGATGACGGTCATCCCGGGCAATGAGCGCATTATGGCAATATCAGAAATTGAGTGGTGGGTTGGTCCATCTTTGAACGCTGAAACTCCAGCATAGTGGGCAGCAAGTTTTACATTCGTCCGGGCATAACAGACACAAGTGCGAATCTGCTCCAATGCTCGCAGGGAGAGCAGGGAAGCAAACCCATTGGCAAATGGGATCGTTCCAGCGAGAGCCAAACCAACCGCAACATCGATCATGCATGGTTCGGCAATCCCAATATTATAGAATCGTTCTGGAAAACGGTTGGCAAAAAAATTGGATAAGGTGGATGAGGAGGTATCAGCATCCAGGACCACTACTTCCTGATTTATTTCACCATACTCAGCCAGAGCTCTTCCGTATGCCTCGCGGATCGACATATTATCCATAATATATAACCCTTATGCCAATTCCTGCATCGCCTGCTGAAACTGGGCTGTATTGGGGGCAATTCCATGCCAGTGGGCTTGATTTTCCATAAAGGAAACCCCCTTCCCTTTGATGGTATGAGCGATGATGACACTGGGCCGATCAAGGATCTCTTCAACTGCCTGTAGAGCCTGGATAATTTCAACTACGCGGTGCCCATCGATTTCCAATACCGCCCATCCAAAGTCACGCCACTTATCCGCAAACGGACTCAGCGGCATGATTTGGGTGGTTGGCCCATCAAGCTGCACGCCATTGCAATCAATGATAACGTGCAGATTTGCGAGGTGGTACTTGGCAGCAGTCATTGCTCCTTCCCAGACGATTCCAGCCTGGCATTCTCCATCGCCCAGCAGGGTGTAGACACGATACGGAATGTTTTTCAACCTTCCCGCCAGAGCCAGGCCGGCTCCGATCGCAATCCCATGACCGAGCATCCCGGTGGTCATATCAAGGCCGGGAGTTTTTAACCGGTCAGGGTGACCCTGCAAGTGACAATCCAGTTCTCCCCAATGGCGTAAATCTTCCATTGGGAAATAACCCCTGCGCGCCAAGGCAGCGTAAAGGATCGCCGAAGCATGACCCTTGCTCATCAAGAAGCGATCCCGCCCAGGCCACCCCGGATGCGCGGGGTCCAATCTAAGTTTATTGAAAAATAGGACAGCCACGATCTCAGCGGCCGACAAACAGCCGCCGGGATGACCATTTTGCCTGCGGTAAATCATTTCCAGGCTGTCCCTGCGCAGCTGCCGAGCGCATTGATCAAGCTCGTTCACCTGGGGTTCGGGGATAATGGACATGCCGTTAAGCTCCTGCCGCGGCTTTATCCAACCTAGACAGGATGTCCTGCTGGACTTGCGCAGAATTGGTGCAGCGGATGGCATTAATTCCAAGGGAAAGCGCTCCTGCGACGATGTGAGGCTGGTCATCAACAAAAATCACCTCCTGAGGTTTAACGCTTAAACGATCGAAGGCACGCTGAAAAATAATTGGGTCAGGCTTGACCACACCTTCTTCAGCAGAAAAGACCATGGTATCAAAAATACCGGGCTGAAATACTGATTCAAGCCTCGACCTGGCACTCAGGAAAGCATCACTGATCACCCCGGTTAGAAATTTTATTTTCATACTACAGATAAAACTCAAGAGGTCAACATCCAAAGTGGACTCATCGCGGAAGTCTTTTTCCAGGCAATGCTGCTCGCCGGTAGTCAGGGAAAAACGCCTGCCGACATCATTCCAGACTTCTTCTTCTGTTGCTTGACCAACCATTGCCTTGCGCCCCAAAGGACTCAACCAGACCGCCTCCGCGATCTGAATCCCGGTTACTCCCAGCCGGTTCAGCCAGAAATCACGCTTTCCCTTATCAACGGACTTAATCAGGACTCCGCCGAGGTCGAAGAACAAAGCCCGGATGGTCATTCGGAGGCCTCGATAACGGTCATGCATTCATCAAGGGTCTGCAAGGCAAAATCGAGCTGTTCTTGAGTAATGGTGAAGGCTGGAGCCATGCGCAGGCAGTTTCCATAATCACCTCCCCGCAAAGTAGCCATGAGGCCGCGTTTTAAAGCTTCATTTACCAGGCGTTCAGTTTCTTTTGTGGCAGGTTGGCGCGTTTTTCGATCTTTCACCAACTCTATCGCTGCCAACAACCCAAGAGCGCGCACATCTCCAATCATCGCATGCTGTGCCTGCATTTCAAGGAGTTTAGATTTCATATAATTGCCAAGTTCATAAGACCTGCGCACCAGATCATTCCCAATGATCTCATCTATGCCCGCCAGAGCGGCTGCGCAGCCCACCGGGTGACCAACGAATGTGCTGGTATGCTGCTCTGCCCCCCAGCAGGATGCAATCTCCCGGGTGGTAATCATCGCCGAGATGGGGAAGCCGCTTGCCATGCCCTTGCCCATTACAATAAAATCAGGAACAACCCCTGACCTCTCCACTGCAAAAAGAGTTCCAGTGCGTCCAAACCCAGTGATGATCTCATCAACGATCAGCAAAACCCCGTATTTCTTACAAATATCAGCAATCATCTTCAAGAATTCAGGCGGGGGCACGATCACTCCTCCAAGCCCCTGGACTGGCTCAACGATCACTGCAGCCACATCTGCCACTCCGGAACTCGGAAAACTCAAGACATGCTCCAGGTACCGGGCACAAAGAAGGTTGCAATCCGGGTAATGCAGTCCATATGCACACCGATAGCAGAAGGCGTAAGGGATATGAACCGATCCGTTCAGCAAACCCTGCCAGGGTTCGCGAAAAAAGTTTTTAGAGGTCACCGCCAAGGATGCCAGGGTCTTGCCGTGGAAACCTCCTTGAAAAGCAATCACGGTGTTCTTCCCGGTATATAGTCGTGCGGTTTTTAAAGCCATATCCACAGCTTCACCGCCGGAATTACCAATATAAGATTGTTCGAGGTCACCGGGGGCTATCTCTGCGAGTTTTTCTGCCAGCTTTACCCGTGGAATATTGGGATTTATACAGCCTGCCGAGTGCATTAACTTTCAGACTGTTCCGCAATTGCAGCACTAATGCGCGGATTACCATGCCCGGCCGCAGTAACGAACATCGCCCCGGTGATATCAACGTACATATTTCCGTCGACATCGATAATGTTGGACCCTTTTGCACGCTCCCAAAAAACCGGGGTCTCCCCTCTAGTAATCGCAGATGCCGCCGGAACTTCAACCCTTGCCAGCCGTTCAGCCAACGCAACCGATTGAGGTCCAGGAGGAGGGACTACCATATGCGGCAACTGACTTCCAAATTCCAATTTTTTTTGATCCATCCGGGTTCTCCTCACAGCCTGTGGTCGAATTCTTTGGAAATGTGTCTTAATACTTTCCCGGGTAGTGCCCCGGATGGTTCTCCTTGATCAATGACAACCTGACCGTTTACCAAAACATAATTAACTCCCCGGGGATACTGAGCAGGATCAGCGATGGTGCCCATTTCACCAATAGTGTTTGGATCGAACAGGGTTAGATCGGCAAAATAGCCTTGTTTGATCATTCCCCGATCCAGGAGGCCGAGCCGACTGGCGGGAAGTGAAGTGGACTTCCGGATGGCTTCCTCAATTGAGAGTATGCCTCGTTCCCTGACGTACCACCCCATAACCTTGGCGAAAGACCCATATCCCCGCGTATGCCAAGGTGCCAGTTTGCCAGATTTCGAGACGGGTCGGTCATCTGTTGCCGGCATAATCAATGAATGCCCCAACGTGTAATCAACATCGTTCTGACTATACGGTTGACTGATGCCACTTACATTTCCTTTTTCCTGAACGATCAAATCCAAAAGAGCATCAAACGGATCTTGAGCAGCCACCATTTCTGAAAGCTCTTGCAGGTCTTTCATATACAACCGCTTTGGCACCGTAACCCAAAGCTGATGCCATTTTCCAGCCTGAATCAGACAACTTGCAACGCTGCCCCCTGATTTATCACCATATTGGCGGGTTTCATTTTTGATCCTTTGCCGCGTTTCCGGATCAGCCAGGCGGTTTAGAAGGGCAGGCAAGCCGCCTTCGTTAGCCCAGTTGGGAAGCAGCGACCCTCCGGAGAAGATGCTTTGGTCGTAGACGAGCGTATCTGCTGTGACATCCAATCCCCGGGACCGGGCGGATTCAATAATGTCGACCAATTCGGCGGTTTTTCCCCAGGACGGGTAGCCCGGGTTTAAATGTGAAATTTGTACTGGTACACCCGAATTCTCCCCGATGCTGATCGCCTCGTGAACTGCATGAATAATGGGATGAGCCATGCCACGCACATGAGTGGCATAGAAACCGTGAAATTTTGAGACTTCCTGGACCAAGCTGATAAGTTCATTGGTGTCGGAAAAACTTCCCGGCGTATAAACCAGACCGCTTGAAAAACCGAATGCACCTTGCAGCATGGCTTCGGCAACCAGGCGCTTCATTTCATGCTAATTCATCCAGAGTGGGTTTGCGGGCATCCAATCCAACCACACAGGCTCTGATCGTAGCGTTACCAACCAGGCACGCGAGGTTAATCGTGGTTCCAATTGTTTCCACCTTCTGGAAAAACTCGGCAAAAGTCGACCAATTTACTTCAACCCCCGGGAAAACCCCGCTGCCATTTACAAATGCAGCCAGCGGTCCCTGGATCGGAGCAGCTGAGATACCACAATTACCACCGACCATTGTGGTAATCCCTTGCATCAACTTGGCTTCTGCCAGGGGTGTTACCAGAAGCTGCTCTTCTCCGTGGGCATGAATATCAATAAACCCGGGACAGACGATCATGCCGCGTGCGTCAATGGAGCGCCTGGCTTTCAATCCCCGGGTATCCCCAATCACCGCAATCCGCCCACCCACAATGGCAATATCTGCCAGCCTTTGTGGACTGCCAGTGCCGTCAATTACCTGACCATCCGAGATGATTAAATCGTAGTCCATGTAGTCCCTATGAAGAGATTCCAGTTTTCAGACCTGGGGGGTGGATTCCACTGCCCGAACATTTTGCCCACTGATTGGATTAATGGTAAGAAGCAGATGCGATGGGTAAGTTGAATTATGAAAAACATTCAACCGGGCTGGTTGATAAGTTTTTTCCAAACCGGGAAGATCGCCTGAATTGGGATTTCGGTCATATTTGGGGAAATAGCATGACATCACTTCCAGTCGAATGCGATGCCCAGGTAAAAAACAATTCGCAGTAGCGTTCAATTCAATTCCATATTCGTAAACCTTTCCAGGTTGAATAAGGGCTGGTTCGATTATTGATTCTCGATAGGAAGCTCGCAGGATTCCATCGGCAAGAAAATAAGAGCGACCATCCGGATAAACATCCGTCAGCACCACTGCAAAATCTGTATCGACGACATCCGTGGAGGCATACAAAGTCACCATGGGTATGCCCGTGATGACAATTTCCTGTTCCAGGGGCTGGCTGGTAAAAACCAAAACATCCTGTCTTTCTTCGGCATAACTTCGATCGAAATAAAATTCATCGTCGGAAAATCCATAATTCTTGGCAGAGGGTGTTGGATCTACAGGGTTGTAGATATATTCATCAGCAGGTTCCTCCCCAGGGATGTCTTTGTTCAGCACACCATCCCCTGCCATTGTTTTTGCATTACCCTGGCTGGATAGATAGAGACGGTATGAGTTGGAGCCGGGTGGAGGAAAGGCGGAAACTTCCTGCCATATATTACTCCCCATAATGAACAGCTTAGCATGAGCTTCCTCCGGCAATCCATTTTGCTCACCTTTCAGCCAATGGTCAAACCAATGCAGGTGAACTTCCTTGATATTGTGGAGGGCAAACTCACCAAAGACCATCCCCCCGAGTTTCTGTTCGGGAAACCAAACCCCGGAATGCAACCAAGGGCCGCTCAGTATAAACTGCTGATCACGAGCCGGGCTTTCGGCGAGCATATTTTTGTAATAAAACAAAGCCCCCGGCTGGTCTCCATCGTACCAGCCGGTGATATGCAATACGGGCAAATTGAGCCGATCAAAACATCCCTCGAGAGACAATTTTTTCCAATAATCATCGAAGGTGCGATGCGAGATCCATTCACGCCAGACGGTACTGGTGCGCCCGATTAATTCGTCAGCTGAAATGGTTGGGAAGTGCATTAGGAGCGTCTTCCAATCCAATACCCCGCTCATGGCCGGGTTTTGCAGCACGGATTGATTGGTACGTCCTCCAACACTGTCAAGCCACATGAGCATGTCTAACAGGATCTTGCCGTTCATAAATGGAAGTTCCTGCAGCCATCTCCCGGCAGGTGCGGAACTTACCATCGTCACCAGGTGGGGGGGCAGCTCTTTGGCAGCCAACCACTGCACTGTCCCAACATACGATCCCCCCAAAGTACCAATTTTGCCGTTGCACCAAGCCTGGGCAGCCACCCATTCAATTGAATCGAAGCCGTCTTTCCCCTCATTCACGAAAGGGATGAATTTTCCATCCGAATCTCCCCGCCCGCGCACGTCTTGAAAAATGAAGGCATAACCGTGTTCCGCCATGAAACGAGCCATGTGCAGGTGGCGTTCGGTAGTGTTGTCGTAAGGGGTCCTCATCAACAATGCCGGATAACTGCCCTCCGCATGCGGCAAATAAATATCTGAGGATAGCTCGGTGCCATCCCGCATTGGAGTACGGACGTTAAACATATAACGGATTTTTACAGGCTCGGTGCTGTTCATCGGGTATTTAGCCTCACTTACCTGGGAAAGTGAAGGTTTGGAACTCTGTTTCGCACGGACGCCCAGAGGCTACATGGAAAATGGGAGGAGAGGAGAATTCCGTTATCATTCCGATCATGGTCACCACCGGGTAATCGGGCCGCGGATGACGGCAAACCGGAAAGCTTGCCGAATCGTGCGAACGCAGGACTGCCCTGGCGGTATCAAGATTCGCCGGTTGGGCAGATTCAAGCCGATCAGTGATGCAATTAAACCTTGTCCGCGTGTTGGTTTCCTTTGTTTTCTGTTCTTCCCTGGATGCCTGGGGCAAATTCTCCAAGTCCGCAGGTGACAATCGCAAATCGGTGTTCGCGATTGGGTGGTTGGTATGCACTATGTTGGAGGAGCTTTTTTCCGGGACGTAGCGACGGACCTGGTTTGCAGAACATTCAAATATGGAGATGCCCTCCACCCCGCCAATTGAATAAGTTTGACCCGTAGCGTGCTGCACATTTTGCACAAAACTTACTGCAGATGCATAATCTGGTTGTTCAAGAATCCCACGACCGACAAAATTGACCGGCAAGCCAGAGGGAGAATAATTAACGTATTCATTCAGGGAATTCAGACATACGCCGATACCGCGGCTGCTGACCCCAAAAGGTCCGATGCGCCCAGCGGCAACCGGCACGTACATTTCATATTCCTGGTTAGGATATCGAATGTGCAGAAGGGTCTGCGAGCCATCCAAAAAGATATTGCTGTCCCAATTCTGAGCCAGGAGGGTTGGAAGTCCATCGTGGGAAAATGTCCCAAATGAGCTGCACCCAGTATGTGGCAGAGTTTCTTCAGATGGTTGTGCCCCGGTTCGTGGCGGTGCTTTATATAGAAGATACCAGCCCAACTCATCCAAAAATTGCCAGGATAAAATGGTTTCATAATCCAGTCCCGCGCCTTCGCCTATCCCCCTTACTTCGTCGAGCAGCGTGGGAGTCCACTTTTCAATCGCCGGCAGGAAATTCATCTCGCCAAGCCACATGTGGATGAAAGTCTTTGGATCCTGGCCGCTGCCTTGGCTGATGCCTTGCCAAAAATCTTCGACATGCTGCTGGATCTGCGGACGCAAGGCTTCTCCGTACTGCTGACCGCGCTGACGAGGCTCACCTTCCATTTCAACGATGTACATGTTTTTTTATCCTATAAATGCTCTTGGAAATATCGGCGAACTGCATTTAGCCAGTATCTGCTGGCGATTCCTTCGAACAGGTGCGGTTGTTCAGGAATGATCAGCATGTCAACTGGTTTACCAGCAGTGATGAATGCCTGCATCAATTGAAAGGTATGGGCAATGGGTGCATTGGAATCGATCGTTCCGTGAATGAGCAACAACCGCCCTTGCAGGTTATCGATCACTTCGTAACACGACCCCTTTCGATATGCTTCGGGCAGGTCCTGCGGCGTGCCTCCCATGAAACGCTCGGTGTATGCCCAGGCTGTGTCAGTTGCACTGGGAGGAGCGCAGGTTGCCACGCCGACTTTGTACACTTCCGGGGCAGTCAACATGGCTCTTAAGGTGTTATATCCCCCCTGGGAAAGCCCGAAAATACCCACACGTTCCGGGTCCATGTAGGCGTGCGACTCAATAAGCTGGTGCAGGACGTGGACGTGTTCGGGGATTTCATGCTGTCCGATCTTTCCAAAGCAAAAATCCTGGAATGCCTTCCCGCGCCCGATGGTGCCGCGCCCATCGACAACGAAAACCACAAAACCGACCTGGGCAAATGCTTCCAGGAATGTATAGGCATAGAAACTGTTGGGGGCATCCAGCGTGTGCGGTCCCCCATATATATATTCGAGAACAGGGTATTTTTTATTGGGATCAAAATTGCCCGGCTTGTAAAGGACGCCGCGCAGGTCTGTCTTGTCATCGGCCGCCTTCACCCAGAATTCTTCCGGAGGCTGCCACCCCGCCTGTACTAATTGAGAAATATCCATCCGGGCAATATCGAGGACAAGGCTGCCATCTGCGGCATGTAACTCGGTTGCATAAGGGCGGTCGACTGCCGAATGGATATCAAGGTAGAATTTTTTGGATGGGGAGAATGTTATTTCGTGGTTTCCGGTCGCGGTTGTCAGGCGTGTGAAGCCGCTCCCATCCAGGTGAACCCGGTAAAGGTGCAAATCATACAGCCTCTTCTCGGCCAGCCCCGTGAAATATACCCAATCGTTTTGCTCGTCTACACACGCCACCTGGTAAAC
The DNA here is from genome assembly GCA_963830585.1 of uncultured Chloroflexia bacterium. Taxonomy (GTDB): domain Bacteria; phylum Chloroflexota; class Anaerolineae; order Anaerolineales; family Villigracilaceae; genus UBA877. The sequence goes on from CAWHNA010000001.1 coordinate 965,467, forward strand.
ATTCATGGCTCCGTGGGTGAGCTGGGAAATAAGGTTTCCCTGAATATCGTAAAGATATAACTGGTTCCATCCATCCCGTTCGGAAAGCCATAGGAATCGTTTCCCGTCTGCGAGAGGAGTAATCGGCAGCGGCTCAAAAAATTGGTAATTATGGAAGGTTGGTTGTTTTTCAACCAGAATACTACGGCACTTCCTGGTCGCCAAATCTCCGGACAATAAGTGCAATGCCTTGCTCAACCTGTCGCTGGTGGCAAACACTATTTCGCCCGGGAGCCATCCGACGATATTAAGGAAATCTGTGGGAGCCTGCCCCAAGTCGATTTGACTACATTCCCCGGTATTTATGTCAACTATTTGCAACTCATTGGACCATGCTGGATCTCCTGCATGGGCAAAACGATATAGCTCAACAGTTTCTGGTCTTTCAAGCCAGTGCATGATGGGGAAATTTTTCATCTCGCCAATATGGACTCTACGCGCGGCCAGGAGATTACCATCCGGCGACCAGCGTGCACCCATCACATCCCATGAAAGATCTGCCCTGCCTTCGCCTGGTTTTCCCTCTTGGGTGAGGAAGCGCTTGGATCCATCCGTGGTCGAGCGCAGGTACAAGTTGAAGTGTTCCACCCCTAGAAACCATTTCCCATCCGGGGAGGGAAGTTCCGGCACCTGGTTCCCCATCACCCAGGTAAATGTCCCGGGTTTCACTTCCGCGGACCCTAACTGAACTTTTTCGGGGGGTATTACCTGATTTGGAATTTGGGTGACGATTTTATTAAAAGGATCGACATGGTATCTTACCGTCTGCTCACCTTTAAGGATGTCATAATCAAAACTGCTGCCGTCCTCCTGCCATATGGGTGTAATTCTTCCAGGGGTGATCAAACTGGCTGCATTATATAAGAAACGTTCAAAAATCGATTTGGACTCATCCATTAATAGTTCATGACTGGTCATATATTCCTCGCTCGAAAATTCTTATGATTGATTGGCCAAAAACTTGTGATATGCAACACCCAGGCGCTTAACACCTTCTTCGATTGCATCTGTCTCATTGATCGCAAAGTTCAGCCGCAGGAAGGATTGAGCGCGCTGTCCGGGGTAGAAGAAAGACCCCGGCACAAAAGATACTCCTTCCCTTGCCGCGAAATGGAAGAATTTATCCGAAGACAGATCGTCGGGCAATTGCAGCCAGATGTAGCCACCCCCCTTGGGCGCCACCCAGCGAGTTCCTGGTAAATATTTATGCAGGGCATTGCTCATCGCGTCACGCCGCTGGTGATATGCCTGGGACACCCTGCGCAGATGGGTATGGTAGCGGCCTACGGAAATAAACTCTCGCAAGGCTCGCTGAAGCAGGTCGGAAGTCACCAGATCAGAAATATATTTACAAGCCAAAAGTCGTGAAAAAATAGGTCCGGACGCCACCAGGAATCCGATCCGGAGGCTCGGCATTAACAGCTTGGAAAAGGTCCCGGCATAAATGACACCTCCACCAGGATCGAGGGATTTAAGAGCTGGCTCTGCCCTGCCTTCATAGCGCATATTTCCGATGTAATCATCTTCCAGAATCGGGATATTATGACGATTCGCCAATGCAACCAACTGTCTGCGCCGGTTGCCACTCATGCAGGTACCAGTCGGGTTGTGGAAGGTCGGCGTGGTGTAGATCAACTTGACCGGGGAGGATTGCAGCAGCAATTCGATCAAGTCCACCTGCATTCCCTGCTCATCCACCGGGATTCCCAGCAGGCGGACTTCCATCGACCGGAACAGGTCGATTGCCACGTTATATGTCGGGCTTTCAACCAGGACTACGTCGCCAGGTTTAAGCAGCACGTGGGCAACCAGGTTCAGTGCTTGCTGGGAACCTGAATTGATCATTACATGGTCAGGGTGGGTTGGGATTCCCTCGGTGGTCAGGATCTGCGCTATTGTTTCCCGCAGGGGGTAGTATCCTGCCAGGTTATTTTGCCCCAATCCGATTACTGTATCTTCTTGACGCAATGCTGCCTGGAGAGCTTTCCGCAAGTCATCGATTGGCCAGATCGGGTCGGCATGATTTCGTTCTGCAAACGAGATCAGACCTGGTTGGGCTGCCTGCCCCAGGAGTTGGTCCAACTCCTGGTGGCTGGCGTGCCAGGCGTGGCTTAGAAGTTCCTGCTGCCATAAAGGCCAGTCCACGGTTGTTACCGAAGCCTTATTTCCCTTGGATGCCAATGTATATAGAGGCGCAATAAACGTTCCGGAACCGCGCCGTCCATAAACCATGCCTTGTGATTCCAATTCGCCATAGGCATTCGCAATTACAATCCGGCTGACTCCCAGGGATTGCGCGAGATCGCGATTGGAAGGAAGCCGCATCCCTGGCACAAGGACACCACACTCGATCTGCTCAGTTATAAACTGCTGGATCTGGCGATATAGAGGCGTGGAGCTTTCTTTAGTGACTGGAATATGCATAGGTTTCTTATTAGGGGGGCGATAACTGGTATCCCAATATTACCTATATTTGGCGAAAAATGATATAGCCAATTCACATAAATATATGCCAGCCACTTTCACTAAGAGGCATGTCATTTTCCCATCTTTGCACCAAAATCAATGGTATATAAGCAAAGTGACATGTGAAAAATAAGACTATACGACTCAGTACGAATACAAGTGGCATTTTTCTCTCGCTTCAGATCCCCTGGATAGTTATTTCACCGAAGTGGCAGGGTATTTTTGATGATAATTGGCTATATGATTTACGTGAATATATCGTATACTAACTATACTATTAAGAACCCCCACATAAGACCAAGGAGAGAGATATGAAGCACAAATCACAATTCGTTGGGATGTTTGTTGCCACTTTATTAATCGCTTCTTCCCTGATGGGATGTGGGGCTGGCACCCCTCAACCCACGCAGCCACCTACCCAACCCCCGACCCAGCCAACTAGTCTGCCCGGAACAACTGTGCCCAGTCAACCAACTGCAGACCCGCGAATCGGAGGCACAGGGGTCTTATCGCTTGGTGCTGATCCGGATACTTTGGATATTCAAAAATCATCCCAGGGCACGTCGGCAGCAATATTGACCCAGGTAGGTGCATCGTTGCTCGCCAAGGATCCGAATACCGGAAATATCGTTCCATACCTGGCCGAGTCTTATACAGTGAGCGAAGATGGAAAAACCCTGACATTTATTCTTAAGAGACGGCATCAAGTTTCATGATGGTACACCATTGACTGCCCAGGATTATGCCTGGACTTTCACGCGTGCCATGGCACCTGAGACCGCTTCTCCAGTGACCGCAGTCCTCCTCCAGGGACTGGTTAGTGCCACAGCCACTGATGCACGAACCCTTGTATTGACCCTTGATACGCCCAATTACTATATCCTGGATAGTCTCACCCTGGGTGGGTATACCAGCCCCTATTCCCAGGCATATGTGGAAGCCAAAGGCGATGACTATATTGCCCGTAATCCAATGAGTGTTGGTCCATATATTTTCAAAGAATGGAAAACCGGCGACCATATCTCCCTTGAACGCAACCCGGACTATACCTGGGGACCAGCATATGCACCCGGACCCGATGTTTATCCAAACGATAGAATATAGAATCATTCCAGACCAGGCGACATTGGTTGCCGCATTGGAATCCGGGGAAACATTGATGGATGGCGTACCCCAATCAGAGATCGGCCGTTTCCAGGATCCAACCAAATTTACGATCTTTAAATCCATGGGACAGACACTCTATCCAGCCCTGGCATTCAATTTGAATAAAGCGCCCTGGAATGATCTAGCGTGTTCGAAAAGCCCTCAGCACCGCGGTAAACCGCCAGGCGATAATCGATGTCCTGTCCCCAGGAAACGGGTGCGCCGGCGTATGGACCTCTGCCTCCCAGTATCCCCGGTTATAACCCACAGGTTGAAGGACTATACAATTATGACAAAACGAAAGCCTTGGCATTTGTTCGCCCAGGCTGGATATACTCCGGACACCACTGGGAAATTGGTAAAAGACGGAACCCAATTGGCTTTCAAAGTAGTCAGTCCTTCATACGATTTTGTCACTGCGATCCTTCAAATTGTCCAGCAACAGCTCAAAGATATTGGGATTGATATGCAGATCTCGACCGTTGATCCCAGCCTACTAACAAGTACTGTTAACGACGGTGAGTATGACCTGGTCGTGACTGGCTACAATTATCCAAATGCCGGCGTTTTGTTCTACTTCTTCGATTCGGCCATGCTTGGTGCAGGGCTTAATGCAAGCGTAAGCGATCCGGGATTGGATACCCTGCTGAACCTGGCACAAACTGTCATGGACCCCACTCAGCATACTCAATACACAGATCAAATCCAAATGCGCGTTATGGAAAGTGCATATTGGATCACCCTGGTAAACAGCCAAGGATACTTTGTTGTCTCGACCCGAGTCCAGGATGCAGTTTGGTCCACTGCTTTAAATACGATGGATCTAAGCAACGCCTGGCTTAAATAACCTTTCAATGTTTTTGGAGATCACCAGAGATACTACGGCTGGTGATCTCCTAATTATTTCCGAACCCTCAATATCTTTCTGACAATGCTCAGCTACATCATCCGCCGATTGTTGAGTCTCGTCCTTGTTTTATTGGGTGTATCGTTTCTTGTGTTTGCCATTGGAAAGGTGACCCCCGGAGATCCGGTTCAAATGATGCTGGGCAACTCAGCAAGCCCTGAGAATATTGTCCGGCTGCGCGAACAGCTCCACTTAAATGATCCTTTACCGGAACAATATGCGAAGTATGTGTGGGGATTGCTCCACGGCGATTTTGGTCGGTCCTACCGTGGTCAAACTCCTGTTCTACAAGAAATATTATTTAGGGTGCCAGCATCCCTGGAATTGGGGACTGGCGCTTTTATTTTTGCCTTTCTGGTGGGAATTCCGTCCGGGCTGCTGGCAGCCAGCAGACATAATAAAGCATTGGACAATGGAATCATGTTAATCGCCTTGGGCTGGCTTTCACTGCCTGAGTTCTGGTTAGCGATCATGATCGTGATCGTATTTGGGGTCGAGCTAAAATGGATTCCTGTTACGGGAGGAGTGGGATTCACTTCTCTTATCGCGCCTGTTTTTTGCCTGGGAATTGGTCCGGCTTCCGTTCTTGCCCGCCTGACCCGCTCGAGCGTCCTGGAAGTATTGGGGGAAGATTATGTCAGAACCGCGCGAGCGAAAGGTTTGCGTGAAACCCTAATCAGTACACGGCATATATTGCGGAATGCCATGATCCCCATCGTAACTTTCCTGGGGCTGCTATTTGCCGGTTTAATTGGTGGAGCAGTTTTCATCGAGTCTGTGTTTGCCAGACCGGGGCTGGGCCGTTTTGCAATTCAAGCGATCAGTGCCCGCGACATGCCACAAATCCAGGGTATTGTATTATTTGGCGCAGCACTGTACGTGATTATGAATCTGATCGTTGATATCCTATACAGCATCATCGACCCCCGCATCCGCTATACTTAAAAATCCTGGTCGACTACATGGAAGATTCAATAAACACAATAGACCAAACCAACCAACCCCCCAGCGAACAGAGTGCGAAAGCCACACCTGGAATCCGTCACGGCCGGAGCCAATGGCGCCTGGCAGTACAAAGGTATTTTCGGAACAAGCCTGCAATTTTTGGGCTGATCGTACTGCTCCTGTTGATCTCAAGCGCTGTATTTGCTCCGTTGCTCGCCACGTATGATCCCACTTCCATAGACTACAGTTATGTCCGCAAGCCGCCCAACCCCGATCACATTTTCGGGACGGATAACATTGGACGTGATATTTTCAGCCGAGTATTGTGGGGCGGGCGTGACTCCCTGCGGGTCGGGATGGTCGCAGTTTTCATCTCCATTATCGGCGGGGTGCTATTGGGGCTGTTCTCAGCTTACGTCGGGGGATTTGTTGATAACCTGATCCAGCGCTTTGTTGATCTGACATTTGCCTTTCCAACCATTTTGCTATTATTGAGCATAGTAGCAGCGCTTGGTCCAAGCCTGACAACCGTCCTGATTGCAATCGGCATTTCCGGCATACCGGGTTATAGCCGCCTGATGCGAGGATCGGTTCTCCAGGCGATGAATACCGAGTATGTGCTCGCCGCCCGGCTGGTTGGAGCAGGAAACCTGCGGATTATGTTCCGCCATATCCTGCCCAATGTCCTCGCGCCGATCATTATCTACGGCACGCTCGGGCTGGGTGGAGGTATTATGGTGACCGCAGGTTTGAGTTATCTAGGATTAGGCGCTCAACCACCTGCCCCAGAATGGGGAGCCATGCTGAATGATGGTCGTACATTTATCCGATCCGCACCCTGGGTATCCATTTTCCCTGGGCTGGCAGTTTTCCTGGCAATCCTCTCGATCAATTTGATCGGAGATGGTTTGCGCGATGCGCTCGACCCTAAATTTAATTGATCATGTTTCCTCTGCTTGAAGTCAACAATCTAACCACCCAGTTCCAAACCCATGAAGGCATTGTCCACGCCGTCAACGATATGTCATTCCTCGTTAACGATGGAGAAACGCTAGGGATTGTGGGTGAAAGCGGCTCGGGGAAAAGCGTGAGCATGCTTTCTGTGATGCGCTTGATCCCCGCTCCCCCGGGAAAGATCGTTTCCGGGCAAATAAAATACAAAAGACAGGACCTTCTGAATTTAACTCCAGAAGAAATGCGCCAAGTTCGGGGTCATCATATCGCGATGATCTTTCAGGACCCGATGACCTCGCTCAATCCTGTGTTACCAATCGGGGTGCAGATCAAAGAGGCACTTAAAACCCATTTATATTTCGATGAAAAGCAGGCTCGCGATCGAACGGTGGAATTGCTTGGATTGGTCGGCATCCCTTCGGCTTCGGATCGTTTAAATGATTACCCACACCAGTTCTCCGGAGGGATGCGCCAACGGGTGATGATTGCCATGGCGCTTTCCTGCAGCCCCGAGTTATTAATTGCCGACGAACCTACCACCGCACTGGATGTGACGATCCAGGCTCAGATCATCGACCTGGTAAAAAGGTTGACCGAAAAGCTGGGTATGACCGTGATCTGGATCACTCACGACCTGGGCGTGGTCGCCCGTCTCGCAAATCGGGTACTCGTTATGTACGCGGGTAAGATCGTTGAACAAGCTTCCGTAAGCGAACTCTATCATAACCCTCATCACCCTTATACGATCGGGTTGCTGGGATCTCTGCCCCGCCTGGATGAAAAAACTGCCATTAAATTGGTTTCCATCCCCGGTCAGCCACCTGACATGTTGGTCATGCCACCTGGTTGCGCTTTCGCCTCCCGATGCACTTTTAAGATTCAGAGATGCCTGACAGATATGCCGCAGTTAGAGGACATTTCCGGGGACCACCTGGTGTCTTGCTGGGAACAGGCACGGACGACAGGAGGTTGGCTGCGTGGAAGCTGAAGAAAAAACGCCTGTGTCCGGTACGCCTCAACCTTTGATCCGTGTGGATCGCCTAAAGATCCATTTCCCTATCACACGCGGACTCTTTCAACGAAAAGTAGGCGCAGTGAAAGCGGTGGATGGCATCTCGTTTGATGTGATGCATGGCGAGACCCTGGGGCTGGTGGGTGAATCAGGCTGCGGAAAGACCACCACCGGACGTGCCATCCTCCAGGTTTATCTTCCCACGGAAGGGAAAATATATCTTGAAGATGTCCTATTAAGCAATTTACACGGTTCTGAATTGCGTAAAATCCATAAGCGCATGCAAATAATTTTTCAGGACCCATATGCTTCCTTAAACCCTCGCATGACAGTCGGCGATATCGTTGGAGAACCTCTAGAAATATTCGGCCTCGTGCGCGGGAATAAAATGAGAAAAGAACGCGTGCAGGAGTTGTTTGAGCTGGTGGGGTTATCAAGTTCATTTATAGATCGTTATCCGCACGAGTTTTCAGGTGGACAACGCCAAAGGGTCGGCATTGCGCGTGCACTGGCTCTCCAACCCGAATTCATCGTTTGCGATGAACCAATCGCTGCGTTGGATGTTTCAATCCAAGCCCAGGTTGTCAATTTATTGGAAAGCCTTCAAGAGCGCTTCAAGCTGACGTATTTATTTATTGCCCATGATTTAAGTATGGTGAGGCATATCAGTGACCGGGTGGCAGTCATGTACCTGGGTAGGATCGTTGAATTAACCACCAGTGACCAGTTATACAACCATCCCCTGCATCCCTATACCCAGGCACTGCTCTCCGCCGTTCCTATTCCTGACCCAGATATCGAAGCCAAGCGCCAGAGAATTATCCTGGAAGGTGATCTCCCAAGCCCGGCCAATCCGCCTTCCGGGTGCAATTTTCACACCCGCTGCCCAATTGCCATAGAAAAATGCAGCCATATAGAACCAGAATTTCGCCAGATCGTTCCGGGTCACCAGGCTGCCTGTCACTTGGTGGAATAATTCCACCGAGGAAGCATTCCTGAATCCATTACTCGAGTGGGGGTAATGTAAAGAACCAACCGCGAGGTCCCAATTGCTAAAATTGACTCGACTTGGAAGGCTTTCGTTTTAGCAGTGTTAATTGTGTAAAGAATTTCTGAAAGATAGAGAATAATTGGAATACAATAGCAAGATTCTCATCGGGTCATTTCCAAGCCATAGTAATAGACTTGGCAAATGACCCGATAAAAATAGTGCCCCTGGAGGGGTACAAGTATGTTCGGGTCAATCGAACCAAGGGGAAAAGTGTACTGGATTCGTTCTTGATAGGAATTCTGGTTATCTTACTCATAAAAAATTGCTCAATTGGACAACTATTAAAAAAACACTTATGGCAGCCAAGATGTTCGTGTTTTGTACCCATCCTTTGGAATGGGGGCACTACTATATGAGGGTGTTTGGTTTGCGTCCCTTTTGAGTGGACGCGATGACATTGCAGGACACCCGTTTTTATTGCAAGGCTAAGGAATTTGCCTCAAGGTGTGTGAATTGCGAAACAGAACACACTTCTTTTGACGGATATACATGATTCCATTCACCATAAACCAAATATTGATATTTATGAACCGAATAACCCACCCATCCGGAGGAGCAAGAACCTACAAGAAAAAGCCTATTGAGGGAAATGAGGTGCAAATTAAGGATTATTCTTGATAATGTACTTTAGCGAAATTGATGGGACATTATGAGATTGCTTATTGACAAACGGGGGGTAAAAGTTGTAATATATTTATGACATCGTTGTCGACAACGATGTCATAAATAGTAAATAGTTATTGGATTGTTTTCCTTGATTCAGAATAATTGCGAATAATGAATATCGATACCCCTAAGAAACAATTCATTCATAATTCGAATAATCACCTGCATGCTACCCTGCGGGATGTGGCTGATTTAGCGGGAGTCTCTACAAAAACTGTCTCACGTGTCGTAAATCACCAGAATGAAATCAGCCAAGCAACTCGCCTGCGTGTCCAGGCTGCAATCGACCAGCTTGAGTACCGACCGAATATCTTGGCGCGCAGTTTAATCCACCAAAGAACAAATACCCTAGCAGTGATTGCCTGGGGAATTGATTATTTTGGACCTTCACGCACAGTAGTGGGGATCGAGCAAGAAGCGAATGAATTAGGTTATTCCTTGTTTTTAAACTTAATGAATCATCCTGATAGTGATCACGAGCAGATTTTAGACTCGTTGATTGACCGCCGTGTCGACGGGATCATCTGGGCAGTACCCGAAGTGGGGAACAACCGGAACTGGCTCTCTGCCAGTCGATTCTCTCAACTTCCCCCCATCATTTTCCTAAGTATGGAACCCCGACCGGGAATTTCCGTAGTCTCTGTCGATAATTGTAATGGTGCCAAACAGGCAGTGCAACATTTATTGCGGCAGGGCAGGCGGAAGATTGGCATTATCACCGGTCCAATGACCTGGTGGGAGGCACGCGAGCGATATAGAGGCTGGCAGGAAGCTTTGGGAGAGGCGGGCTTGGAAGCTTCTCGTTCCCTGGTGATTAATAGTGACGACTGGTCAGCTGTGAACGGGGAGCAAGGGATGCGTTCCCTCTTAGCACATGTGCCGAGCCTAGATGCCGTTTTTGCCTGCAACGATCAGATTGCTCTGGGTGCGTTGGGGATCGCTCATCAATTGGGCCGTCATGTGCCTCGGGAGTTGGCAATCGTGGGCTTCGATAACACCCCGGAGTCAGCCTTCTTTTGGCCCCCTTTGACAACCATCTACCAGCAATTGGTTGATGTAGGCCGCATTGCAGTAAAAAATCTAAATGAAATGATCGTGGCACGCCGGTTGGAAAGAGAACCTTTTCAGCCATTATCCACAATGCTGAAGCCGGAGCTAGTTGTTCGAGCCAGCTCTTCAATTTGAGACCACCAAATCATTTCTTGGTGCCATTTTCGGATTTTCCTGATCTAGGTTAGGAGTTAAAGGAGGTGGACCAAAAAAATACCATCCATTAAAATATGATGAACACAAAATTGATTCGAGATTTCCGTAACCCTTTCAGAAAAAATAAGGAGGATTAAATGTTCAAGAATATTTCACGGGTTATCTCCGTGATCGCCCTATTATCAATCGTTCTGGCTGCCTGTGGCTCAGCAGCAACCCCAACCCCGGCTTCTGGAACCACGGCTCCTGCCGCTGGTGCCAAGTGGTGCGCCGGCACCAAAATCGTCTTCTTCCCAGGTGGAACCCCCGGTGGTGGTTTTGAGCAAGTAGTCTACAACGGTGCTCTCCAAGCCGCTGCTGATACGGGCGCAGATGTACAATACGTCTGGTCGGATTGGGATCCTGCCAAGATGATCACCCAGTTCACGCAAGCTGAAGCCACCAAGCCCAATGGTATTGCTGTTATGGGCCATCCTGGCGATACTGCTTTTGATCCTCTGATTGATGAGGCTGAAGCAGCGGGCATAATCGTTACCAGCATGAACACCCAGTTGCCGCTGGCTCAAGCAAAATACAGCTCCAAGGGTTTTGGCTATGCTGGCGCCATTCTGTACAGCGCGGGCTTCTCACTCGGTCAGGAAGCCGTAACAGAATCAGGTCTGAAGGCGGGTGATAAGGCCTTCCTGTGGGGTTTGTTATCACAAGCAGGTCGTGGTGAGCGCACTAAAGGCGTGAAGGATGCCCTTGAAGCAGCTGGACTGACAGTGATCTACCAGGAGATCGACGACGCTACCAATGCGAGTGCTGCCGCTGGCGTGCCGGTCTTTACGGGCATCATGTCCGCCAACCCGGATATTAAGATGGTCATCACCGATCACGGCAACCTGACCGGCACCATCCAAACCTTCCTGGAAGCCGCCGGTAAAAAACCCGGTGATGTCTTTGCTGCCGGTTTTGATGCATCCGGTAATGCAGTAACAGCCATCCAAGGAGGCTGGCTCCAGCTGGTGATCGACCAGCAGCAGTGGCTGCAGGGTTATTATGGTGTTCTGCAGATTTGCCTTACGCACGTCTATGGTTTCGCAGGAATTCAGGAAGACACTGGAGCAGGTTTTGTCAACAAAAACAACGTCGATGCATTGGCCGCGTTAGTAGCAAAGGGGATTCGCTAAAACGGAACCGATCTTACCATGCTGATTCTTTTATTTCATTAATGGATCAGCAATCGGAAAACACGGAAGGGCTAAGTAGCTCCCAATGAATTCCTGCTATTTAGCCCTTTCCTCTCTCAAAAAAATGATTTCGGAGTAGATGGGTTATCCAAAAGTGAAACGGAGATAATCTTATGGAATATCGCCTAGAACTTAGAAACGTGTCCAAATCCTTTGGAGAAGTCCAGGCGCTTGAGAATATCAACTTTCAGCTGGGCCAGAATGAAATTGTAGGCTTGCTGGGTGATAACGGTGCAGGAAAATCCACATTGATCAAAATCATAACCGGTTATTATCAGCCCACGTCCGGAGAGATTTATTTCAATGGTCGGAAGGTAGATCATTTATCGGTTCCAAAAGCCCGGGAATTGGGGGTGGAAACCGTTTATCAGGAGCGAGCACTGGCCGAATTACAAACCCTTTGGCGCAATATCTTTTTGGGACGCGAACTCACCAACTCCTTGGGTTTCCTTGATATTCAAAGGATGAGAGATGAAACCCACCGGCTGATGACCCAATCCATGGGCTTTACCTCCCATGCGGTCAGCCCGGATTCCCGGGTTGGCAAGTATTCAGGCGGTGAGAAACAGGGAGTCGCCATCGTACGTGCCCTCTTCTTCGACGCCGAAATAATCGTGCTGGATGAGCCGACTATGGGTCTCTCGCTTAAGGAGACCTCCAAGCTGGTCAATTTCGTGAATGGCATCAAGCAGGCGGGCAAATCCGCTATTTTTATTGACCACAACATCCTGCATGTCTACAATGTCGCCGATCGTGTGGTGGTAATTGATCGTGGGAGGGTTGCCGGTGAATTTTTAACAAAAAACATTGACCTAAACGAGTTAATGGATAAGATGATCCATGTTGCAGAATCCGGCACACTCGAATAGCGCATGGACAAGGATGGATTCAATGAATTCTCAAACCAAAGAAACCGCACCCGAAGTCAGCCAGCACTATAAAGTGCCCTTTAGCCTCAGAAGATTTGCCCGCACGAACAGCGCCCAACTCGGAATTCTAGGTGTCTTTATCACTTTGTGGATAATTTTTATTGTTTCAGCCCCAAACACCTTTTTATCCGGACAGATATACTCTGCCTTTATGGCTTCCATCCCCTTCTTTGCAATTATGGCCATTCCCCTGACCATTGTGGTGATTGCTGGCGAGATGGACCTTTCGTTTCCGTCCATCATGGCCATGGGCATGGTGGCATTTTCTTTCACATACAATTGGACAGCCTTTATCGGTAACCCGACCATACAGGTGTTCCTAGCAATTATCGCCGCCTTGATTACGGGATCCATTATTGGCTGGATCAATGGAATTATTATTGTGAAGTTTGGCATTCCTTCGCTGGTCGTCACGATCGGCACGCAATTTTTCTGGCGGGGAGCCGTGCTAGTGCTCACCCAAGGGGCGAATTTCACTTTGACTTATATAAAACAAACCATCTTTTACCCGATGTTGGTCGGGAAGATCGGCGGATATTTCCCCATGCAAATGGTTTGGTTGGTCGTGATCACGATCCTCGGTTGGGTGCTACTAAACCGCCATAAATTTGGTGCACATATCTATCTCATTGGTGACAATGTCAAAAGCGCCGAACTGATGGGCGTCAACACCGGGCGAACCCGCATCCAGGCCTTCATGCTGGTAGGCCTGATCTCGGCCTTTGCTGGCGTAATTGCAAGTTTTTACGTTGCCTATTTTTGGCCCAGCCTGGGCGATGGTTATTTGTTGAGCACCCTTGCTTCTGTTTTTCTGGGCGGCACATCTGTCTTCGGCGGAACTGGGACGATTCTGGGGACATTCCTCGGAGCTTTTATCATCGGTGCCATCGAAGCTGCTACCGTGGCCGTCGGACTGACGGGATTCTGGACCCAGTTAATTTATGGATTTATCATCGTGTTATCGGTGATTATGCACACATATCTGCGTAAACGTGGGGAGTAATCTGGCTCCGCTTTTATAAATCAACCATCTTCCTTTGTAAATATATCTCCTATTAGTGCTGTTTCTGCCTCGACAAGACAGAAATAATAGGATGAAGGGAGATTATTCCTAATGCCCTCTTCATTGTGTTACCAATTTTGAATCCATTGCTTTGCAGACCTATCTATAAAGACTCTTCAGGTAGAAGGACGATGTATAAATGAAGTCCCGCGAAAGGGTTATTCAATCCCTCAATCATCAAGAACCCGATCGCGTCCCAATCGATCTGGGCGCGACGATTGTCAGTTCGATCGTCAAGAAGACTTACATCGAACTCAAACAGTATCTTGGTATGCCAATTGAGGAGATCAAGATGCTGGATTATGTGCAGCAACTACCCTATGTTGATGATGGATTAATGGAGCGTTTCGGGGTTGATTTCCGCACTGGTGCAATTACCAGCTGCGACGACGCTGGGGGTGGATATTTTCGAAGAGGGCGATTATTATGCCTTCATCGATCGCTGGGGCTCGAAATTGCATATGCCCAAAAAAGGTGGATTGTATTTTGATTGGGTCGATTTCCCGATCAAAAAAGCCACGATGTCTGAACTGGACAACTATCGCTGGCCGATTCCTGATTCTTCTGAAGTCAACGCGCAACTGGGTTTGCAGGCGAAAGCCCTGTACGAAACCACGGAATATGCCCTGGTAGGTAGCGCGGTGATTGGTGGAGGCATCTTTGAACAGCCAGCTCGGGTCATGGGCTTGCAGAACTTTTTAATGGCTCTGGTTACAGAACCGGATTTTGCCGATCGTTTGATGGAAGAAATTACCGATATCTATATTGAATCCTGCAACAATTACCTAGAGCAGGTTGGCTCCTATATCCAAGTATTTACCTACTGGGATGACCTGGCCGGGCAAAATGGCTGGATTATCAATCCCGAGCTGTATCGAAAGATGGTCAAGCCCAAACAAAAACGGTTGGTTGAAGCGGTCAAGAAAAAGACAAGTGCCAAGCTGTTCTACCACAGCTGCGGGGCAACGCGCGGTCTAATCCCTGACCTGATCGAGATCGGATTCGATATTTTGAATCCAGTACAGGTTTCTGCAAAAGGCATGAATACGAAAGAACTGAAAACTGAGTTTGGAAGGGATATCGTTTTTTGGGGAGCAGGGGTGGACACTCAGCAAGTTTTGCCGTTTGGCAAGCCGCAGGAAGTTGTCGACGAGGTGAAACGCCGCATTGATGACCTCGCACCAGGCGGAGGTTTTGTATTTGCGGCGGTGCATAACATCCAGGCCTTTGTTCCGCCGGAGAATATCGTCGCGGCTTTTGATACCGCGCTGCAATATGGTAAGAGTCACCCTTCATTCTTTTAGTGGGTGAGAATCGTCTGCCCGTGGAGGAATACATTTAATGAAGCACCGTGAGCGTGTGTTGACAGCACTCAACCATGAAGAACCGGATCGTTGCCCGATGCAGATCAGCTTCACCCCCGAGTTTGCTGCCCGCCTCGAAATCGATATGCAGTTAAAAGGACAAGGGTTGCACAATCCGCACGGGGGTGGCAACAATTACGAACTGGAGCGTGCCTTGGATGAGGATATGCTCCTGACTTCGGTCGGCTGGGTCAACGGATACTATCAGGATGGCTACCAGAATGTCGATAGCTATTTGGATGAATGGGGTGTGGCCTGGAAAACAATCGAATACAAGACGCCTTACGGCAAGGGAAAATACACCGAACCCTTCGGTCATCCATTGGCAGAGGACAGGGTGGTTGAGACTTATCTCTCCCCCGATCCCAATCGTCTGGAGCTCTACACTGACGCAAGTTGTGTCCTGGCGAATTTCAAGGACGAGTATTGGATTGTTGGTGTGACTCCGACAACCATTTTCGAATCCGCATGGGCCTTGCGAGGGTATGAGCAATTAATGATCGATATGGCTACTAATCCAGATACAGCCAACCGGGTCCTGGATATCCCTTATTCCTATCACAAGATCATCACGCAACGGCTGGTGAGTTTGGGAGTGGATATGATTTGGCTCGGCGACGACATCGGCGGACAGAACGCCATGCTGATGTCCCCCAGAATGTGGCGTCAATATTTCAAACCACGCATGGCTGATTTGATCGCATCGACTGCGTGAAATAAATCCACACATCAAAATCGCCTACCATACCGACGGAGTAGTTTATCCGATCATCCCGGATTTGATCGAAATTGGCGTGGATGTGTTAAATCCGATTCAACCGATGGCCATGGATCCGGTGAAAATAAAAAAAGAATATGGCAGGAATTTATGTTTTTGGGGATCGCTCGATATTCAGCAAACCTTGCCCTTTGGCACACCGGAGCAGGTTAAAGCGGAAGTAATTACCCGGTTAAAGACGATCGGAAGGGGTGGGGGGCTGCTTATTGGACCCACTCACAATTTACAGCTCGACACCCCCCTCGAAAATTTCTGGGCGATGATCGATACCATTCGTTTAACGCCATATAAGATGCTTGCATGAACAAGGAATTGATTATTAAGGAAGATAATATTTTGCAATGAACAAAAGGGAAGTTATTCGCGCCGTACTGGTAGGTCAGATACCTCCATATGTACCCTGGTCATGTGGATTCACTCAGGAGGCCAGGACAAAGTTGGAAGAATATTTCAAGCCGCTGGAAATCGAAGAAGCTCTCCAGAACCATATCCTCAAGCTCGGCAGCGATATCGGCTTTTTTACTGATTTAGGCAACAATCATGTTCAAGATGTCTTCGGCGTCGTTTGGGACCGGAGCATCGATAAGGATATCGGCAACGTTACCGGTTGTGTCCTGCCCGAACCAACTCTGCAGCACTATTCCTTTCCCGATCCTCTTGATCGTCGGTTTTTCACTGAGATTCCTGACATGATTGCTCGGTACAGGGACCGCTTCAGGGTTTTCCAAATTGGTTTTTCACTTTATGAACGCGCCTGGACTCTGCGTGGTTTGCAGAACCTGTTGATGGATTTTTATGATCACCCCGGTTTTGTTTACAGTCTATTTGATTTGATCGCCGAATACAACATTGCTCAAATCCAGGAAGCGATGAATTTCGAGATAGATGCGGTTTATTTCGGGGATGATTGGGGGCAACAACGCGGATTGCAAATGGGACCCAAACTATGGCACCAGTTTATTTATCCTGTACTCAAACGTATGTATGCATTCGTTCATGCAGCCGGCAAGATAGTTTTCATTCACTCCTGCGGCGATGTTGACGAAGTTTTCGAGGATTTGATTGGGATCGGGCTGAATTGTTTCAATCCCTTCCAGCCCGAAGTGATGAACATTGAGTCTTTGATGGAGCACTATCGCGGGCGTCTGACATTCCATGGTGGCTTATCCACCCAGCGGACATTGCCATTCGGTACGGTTCAAGATGTCCAAATGGAAACGAAACGATTGTTAAAAATGGGAGCGCAGGGAAGCTACATATTTGCACCGGCCCATGATGTGGAAGGGGATGTGCCGCTTGAGAATATGTTGGCATTTATTGAACTGGTACAAAACCAACCCGGTTACCCGGATCCTTGAGAGGAGCAGGTTTAATGAGCCTTCTGGATGATTTAAAAAAGAGCGTAATCGATGGCGATTTGAATGCCACCCAGGACAAGGTGAACAACGCTCTGGCGGAGAACATTCCCCCCGAAAAAATCTTGGCGGATGGGTTGATTTCGGCGATGAGTGAGGTTGGCCGGTTGTTCGAGAACGGTGAATTCTATGTCCCCGAGATGCTCATTTCTGCACGGGCGATGAAAGGCGGACTTGCGATCTTACGCCCGCAACTAACAGCTGCAAACATAAAGGCAATTGGCAAGGTCGCCATTGGGACCGTCCAAGGCGATTTGCACGATATCGGAAAGAATCTGGTTGGGATGATGCTTGAAGGCGCCGGGTTTGAGGTCATCGATCTCGGCGTGGATGTTTCATCAGAGAAATATATTTCGGCGGTAATGGAGCATCATCCAGACCTGATCGGCTTATCTGCCCTCCTGACCACCACGATGCCACGCATGAAGGATATTGTTCTAGCCTTGAAAGCAGCCGGCCTGCGGGATAAGGTCAAGGTGATGATCGGTGGCGCTCCGCTAACTCAGCAATATGCCACGGATATCGGTGCGGACATTTATGCGCCGGATGCCCCCTCTGCTGCCCAGCGTGCCAAGCAATTGATGCAAGGATGAGAGGCATAGGAATTCTAAACAGCCTCTGAGTGAAATGATTGGTGATGACATCTGGTATCGTTTTTGACATCAAGGAATTTGCGGTCCACGATGGTCCTGGAGTACGGACCACAGTCTTCCTAAAAGGCTGCCCACTTGCTTGTATGTGGTGCCACAACCCGGAAGGCCAATCCATCCAGCCCCAAGTCATACGAAGCTTATCGGGCGAACGGGTAGCTGGCAGGGAATTTTCCTCTAAGGACCTGGCATCTCTATTAAACGAGCAAGCCACAATCTTGCGAGCGAATGATGGTGGTATAACTTTTTCAGGTGGCGAACCTCTCTTTCAGGCAGAGTTTGTTGCCGAAGTGATCGATCACCTAGATGGCTTGCATGTTTTACTTGACACTTGCGGTTACGGCCCGCAGCAGGATTTTCTCCTGCTCCTCGCTCGATCGAATCTGATCTTTTTTGATTTGAAATTGATTGACTCTGAGGCGCACCGTCACTATACAGGCTGTGATAATAATCTGATCCTGAACAACCTGCAGCTGCTGAGCGAATCGGGCAAGCCATTTATAATTCGAGTACCTTTGGTACCCGGAGTGACCGATACGGACGAAAACCTTGCTGGGATTGCCAAAACCGTTTCAAAATTGCCCGGTTTGATTGAGGTTGATTTATTGCCTTATAATCGGGCCGCTGGTTCAAAATATCAATTTGCCGGCATGAAGTTCATGCCAGATTATGATGAAGGCCGTCCCTTGAATTTCAATATGCAAATCTTTGAACAAGCTGGGCTCAAGGTCAAACTCGCATGAATGAAAGGTTGATTTTACTAAAACATCGGATGAAAGCGGGTGAACATTTGACCTTGCGCCAGGCGCAACCGATCGACCTCCTACCGGAGTGCGAAAATGAAGGTCTCTCCTGGCCTCGACGCGTTGCCCGGCTGGTACACAGACAGTGCGAGGCTGAGTGCGTTGTCATCGGACCAGATGAAAAAATCATCTTCACGCGTACAGTTCCGGGCGTCCCGCCGATTTTCTCGCAGAAAGATTGGTCCAGTATGACTGCAGGACGGACTTTGCACGAGCTCGGACCGGTAAGTAACATCTGCGCGGATTGGAACCTGCTGCTGTCTCAGGGGTTGCTTGGGCGCCGGATTGTGGCGGAAACAACGCGTGCCCGAATGGCAGATGACTCATGTGCGGTCGATTTCCTCGACAGTGCCATCGAAACCATAGATGCCGTGCTAGGATTAGCCGCCCGTTATGCAAAACAGGCTGGTTTGCTTTGCAAACCGGATATAGCTTCTATTCTCGAATCCGTTCCTGCTCACCCGGCGCGTAATTTTCGTGAAGCCTTACAGTCTATCCGCCTCTGTCAGGCGGTGGTGTGGCTCGGTGGTAATTACCATGTCGGCTTGGGGCGCTTCGACCAATATATGTGGCCTTTACTTCGGTCCGACCTCGAGGCCGGCCTCCTTAAGACCCCGGATGCGGAAGAATTGCTGGCGGAATTTTTTATAGCATTGAACAAAGACAGCGATTTATACCCTGGCGTCCAGCAGGGTGACAACGGCCAGACTCTCACCCTGGGAGGAGTCAAGCCTGATGGCTCTTCGGCGGTTAACGAGCTCACCCGTATGGTTTTACGAGTCTCTGCTGACCTGGAACTGATTGATCCGAAAATTTAACCTACGCATCTCGTCTCAGACTGACTTGGAGCTTCTCAGCTTGGCGAGCGAGTTGACACGCAAAGGGCTTGGTTTTCCTCAATACAGCAACGACGATGTTGTCATCCCGGGGCTTGTTGCGCACGGTTACGATCTTGAAGATGCCCGCGATTATGCTGTCGCCGCCTGCTGGGAATTCATCATTCCCGGGCGCGGCATGGAGGTTGTCAACTTTGGGGCGGTTTCCTTCCCAGCTGCCGTTGACCAGGCGATCCGTGTGGGGCTTTCAGATGGTATGGAATTTGACGGTATTCTTAGCCGCATCACTGAAAACATTCGCACCCAGGTGAATGACTTGGGAGATGCCTATTCCCGCCTGCTGTTGCCTCCCGCGCCATACTATTCGATTTTCATGCGCGGCTGCCTTGAGGAAGGATACGACCTTTCGCGAGGACTTAAATATAACAACCTTGGCATCCACGGTGCCGGGTCTGCCAATGCTGCTGATGCTTTAGCGGCGGTCAAACAATTTGTCTTCGATGAGCAAACCGTGTCAGCAGACGAGCTCCTGGCTGCCCTCCAGGTGAATTTCAACGGTTACGAACCTTTGCGCCAAAAACTGGCTGAGGAAGGGCCTAAGGTCGGGTGCAACGATAGCCGGGCGGATGTATTGCTGAGTACTTTGTTTGATGCCTTCGCCGCCGCTTGTGAAGGTTATGGCCGCACGCCGCGTGGAGGGATTATGAGACCGGGGACCGGCTCGGCGATGTACTACATCTGGCTGGCCAGGGGACATGAGGGAATGCGAGAACCGGTCGTCGGTGCAACAGCTGAGGGTCGGGTCAGGGGCGAACCGTTCAGTGCCAACCTCGCCCCTTCGCCTGGTGTTTGTGTCCGAGGTCCGATCAGTACCCTGCAGTCATTTTCCAAGATTGATTATCGTCGCATTTACAACGGAGGCCCGATCACGATGGAGGTCTCCGATTCTGTTTTCCGCGACCCTGAATCTATTCGCAAAGTTGCCATGCTCGTACGAATATTTGCCCAGCTTGGCTGCCAGCAACTTCAGCTCAACAGTCTGGGCTTGGAGACCTTGCTGGATGCCAAGGCTCATCCCGAGAAACACAAGAACTTGATAGTGCGCGTTTGGGGTTGGAGCGGTTATTTCTGCGAACTGGCTCCTGAATACCAGGAGCACATCATCGCCCGCAGTCTTTACCAGCTGGAGTGAATTTTATTTTGATGGTCTAATGTTTTTTTAGGAGGTTTGTCAATGTTTGAGCTAAAGGATTATGAAGTCTGGTTTGTCACCGGGAGCCAGGAATTATATGGCGAAAAGACCCTCAAGAGGGTGGCCGAAGACTCGCAAAAAATAGCCTCTGGCATGACCCAATCCAAGAAGCTGCCAGTGCAGGTGGTTTTCAAGCCAGTGGTCACTTCTCCTGAGGCGATTTATTCAATCTGTGCGGAAGCGAACAACGAGGATAACTGCGTTGGCATCATAACGTGGATGCACACCTTTTCACCGGCAAAGATGTGGATTGCTGGATTGAAAGCATTGCAAAAACCATTTCTCCACCTGCACACGCAATTCAATCGTGACCTGCCTTGGTCAACCATAGATATGGACTTCATGAATCTGAACCAATCGGCCCATGGCGACGGGCTATCTGGTGCTCTTCATGCAAGCCGGCTTCGCATTGCTAACGTGCGGGCTCGTGCGGAAGAAAAATGCCGGTCACCTCATGATGCTCAACTTTGCGGCGTATGTCTTCGCGTTTCTGGCATATTACGCGGTCGGCTACGCTTTTCAATGGGGCGGCGTGGCGATCAACGCGGCGCCAACCAATATTGGAGGTACGCCTACCCTCGACAAATTCATGGTGGGTAGCGGCCAATGGGGCTTCCTGGGCGGCAAGGGATTCTTTATGAGCGGGCCCGCGTATGATGCCGGTGCTAACGTCCTCATGCTATTTGAGGTCGTGTTCATGGAGACCGCCGGATACATCATCGTCGGGCGCAATTTGCGAACGGATCACCTTCGGCGCCTTCATCCTCTGCGAACTCTTCATGGGCGCGATTCTCTATCCGATTTTCGGCTGCTGGTGCTGGGGCGGCGGCTGGCTTTCGCAATTGGGCAACTCGATGCAACTCGGCCACGGTTACGTCGATTTCGCCGGTTCGACTGTGGTTCATGGCATCGGCGGCTGGTCTGCCATGGCGCTCGCCATCATCCTCGGTCCACGTTTGGGTAAGTATGGGCCGGACGGCAAACCACGAGCCTTCCCCGCGCACAATCTCGTCTTTGTCGTTACCGGGACGTTCATCCTGCTATTTGGCTGGATGGGCTTTAATCCGGGTTCGACCCTCGGCGCAACCGACCTTCGCATCTCAGTCATCGCCGTGAACACAAACCTGGCGGCCTGCTCCGGCTCGGCGACGGCGCTACTCCTGTGGTATTACCTGTTCGGTAAACCCGACATTTCGATGGCGTGCAACGGTATGCTGGCAGGCCTTGTCGCGATTACCGCACCCTGCGCGTTTGTCAGCGCAAATTCCTCGATCGTCATCGGCATCCTCGCTGGAATTGTGGTCTGCCTTGGCGTGCTGCTGAATGAGCGGATCTTGAAAGTGGACGATCCGTGCGGAGCTATTTCCGTTCACGGATTCTGCGGCACCCTCGGGGGACTGTGCGTTGGCATCTTTGCGGATGGACACTATGGCGCCGGTTGGAACGGTGTTGGAGCCGCTGAATACCTCGGCAAAGCAGGCCAAGGCGTCACCGGCTTGCTCTATGGCGACTTTTCCCAATTTAAATGTCAGCTCCTCGGTGTTGGCCTGAATATTGTGTGGGCCTTCGGAGTTACGTTCATCGTTTTCAAAGTGGTCAATGCGATGAAGAGCATGCGCGTTTCGCCGGAAGTTGAGCGCGAAGGACTTGACATGCCCGAGTTTGGTGGCGTGGCATATCCCGAGGATGCTCTGTCCCCCACGACGGTCGGTGCCTGATCCGTGTTTACCATCGTGGCCGAGAGTGCTCGAGCCGATCGCGCCGACGCGCGGTTGCGAGCACTCGATCGGCCGACGTTCGACGGTTCCTGACTATTCTGACCTGCAAATGGAGCAAACTGGCGATGAAAAAAATCGAAGCGATTGTTCGACACTTCAAGGTCGAGGACGTTAAAGACGCATTAATCGCGCTCGGCCTCCACGGAATGACGATCACCGAGGTCCGCGGCTTCGGTCGGCAGAAAGGCCACACCGAAACGTACCGCGGCACCGAATATCGCGTTGATTTCGTGCCGAAAGTAAAGATCGAGGTCGTCGTCGACGACGGCAAACTGAACACTGCCGTCGCGGCGATCATCAAAGCAGCTCAAACCGGCCAGATCGGCGACGGCAAGATCTTTGTCTCGAGCCTCGAAGATGTCGTCCGCATTCGCACCGGCGAATCAGGCTCAGACGCATTGTGACCATCAGAAGGGCACCACGGAGCAGAGCCGTCGCACCCCGACCATTGTTGACAACGCATCAGCAATGTTCTGCTCCGTGGTGTTTCTTTGGATTGTTTCCCGGGTAT
>CAWHNA010000002.1:0-1548067 GCA_963830585.1 uncultured Chloroflexia bacterium
AGATGTGGATTGCTGGATTGAAAGCATTGCAAAAACCATTTCTCCACCTGCACACGCAATTCAATCGTGACCTGCCTTGGTCAACCATAGATATGGACTTCATGAATCTCAACCAATCGGCCCATGGCGACCGGGAGTTTGGCTTCATTGTTAGCCGTATGCGCCTGGAGCGGAAAATTGTCGTCGGATTCTGGCAAGACGATGATGTTCTTTCTGATATCGCCACCTGGATGCGGGCTGCCGCAGCCTGGCACGACTCCCAGGGAGCTCGTGTAGCCCGCTTCGGCGATAATATGCGCGAAGTGGCTGTCACCGAGGGCGACAAGGTCGAGGCACAGCTCAAGCTTGGGTATTCAGTTAATGGATACGGCGTCGGCGACCTAGTCAAGGTTATCAATTCGGTTAGCGACATTGATGTTGACCGTCTAGTTGCAGAATATGACGATAGTTACTCGGTTTCCAAAGAATTACGACCCAAAGGCAGCCAACGCCAGTCATTGCGCGAAGCAGCCCGTATCGAACTCGGCCTGCAGTCTTTTCTCGAGAAGGGCGGTTTTAAAGCTTTCACCACCACTTTCGAAGACCTGAACGGTTTAGCTCAATTGCCTGGCCTGGCCGTTCAGCGCTTGATGGCAGATGGTTATGGCTTTGGTGCAGAAGGTGACTGGAAGACGGCTGCCCTGGTGCGCGCCATGAAAGTAATGGGCGCTGGTTTGAAGGGCGGCACTTCCTTCATGGAAGATTACACTTACCACTTGGATCAGAAAAACCCGAAGGTACTTGGAGCGCATATGCTCGAGGTCTGCCCCTCGATTGCAGGATCAAAGCCCAGCCTTGAGATTCACCCGCTTTCGATCGGTGGCAGGGACGACCCAGCCCGGCTTGTTTTCACTGTGCCCAGCGGGCCGGCTGTCAACGCCACGCTGTTAGATATGGGAAACCGCTTCCGCATAGTAGTGAATGAAGTGGATGTGATCCAACCAGAGAAACCACTATCAAAGCTGCCAGTAGCCAGCGCTGTTTGGGTGCCGCGTCCCAACCTCAAGGTCGCCGCGGGAGCCTGGATTCTGGCTGGTGGTGCACATCATACCGGTTTCAGCCAGTCGGTCACGAGGGACCATTTGGAAGATTATGCCGGTATAGCCGGATTGGAATTCCTAGTCATCGACAACGAGACCAAGCTGGCTAGCTTGAAGAATGAAATCAAATGGAATGAAATGTACTATATGTTAGCGAGAGGTCTCTGACCCGGATGGTGGAAGCCATGAACGCAATATCCGGAAAACTCAGCCTCCTGCGTAGTTTGGCAGCCAGCCACGGCGTGGATGCGCTCCTGCTTCAACGTGTGAGCAGCGTTGCTTGGGCTAGCTCCGGAGCTGCCGTCTACGTCAATACTGCCCGTAGTGAGGGCGAGGCATCTTTACTCATCACCAGGGAAAAGCAGTTCCTGTTCACGAATAACATCGAAGCCCCTCGCTTGGAAAAAGAAGAAGGTCTAATCGCCCAGGGTTGGGAGTTTTCCATTGCCCCATGGTTCGAAACAAACCGTTTTTTTCAGGAACTGATGGGTAAGTTGAAAGTGGCAGCCGATAGTCTCTTCCCGGGTGTGCTGGATCTATCGATTGAGATTGCCCATCTCCGGGCGAACCTGACGCAAATGGAGGGGGAACGTTTCCGGACCCTGGGCTGGCTCTGCGCTCAAGCCATGGATTCCGCTATCCATTCCGTACACCCCGGTCAGACCGAATTCGAGATCGCTGGTCTCCTAGCTGGCGAATCTGAGCGCCGCGGTGTTCAGCCAACTGTAATTCTGATCGCTACTGACGAACGTATCTTCAACTTTCGCCATCCCCTTCCAACAGCTAAAAAGCTCGAACGATATGCCATGCTCATCCTGTGCGGCCGCCAACACGGATTGGTCTGCTCCATCACACGATTGGTCCATTTTGGCCATCTTCCAGAAGAAATCCAGAAGAAGGCAATATCTGTAGCTCGAATTGATGCTGCAATGATAAATGCTACCCGTCCTGGACGGAGTCTGGGAGAGATTTTCCAAACCACAATAGACGAGTATGCCCGTTTTGGTTATCCCGATGAATGGCGTTTGCACCACCAGGGCGGACCGGCAGGTTACGAACCGCGCGAGTACATGGCCCGACCCGGGGCAAGCGAAAAGGTCTCGCTCGGCCAGGTGTATGCTTGGAACCCATCCATCACCGGCACAAAATCGGAAGATACAATTTTGGTCACAGAAACAGGCAACGAAATTTTGACCTCCATCTCCGGATGGCCGGTAATTTCAGTTGATGTTGACGGGGATTCACTGGAACGTCCTGCTATTCTCATTATGGATTGATTATTATGAAAACCATCCGACTGCACGGTACTCAAAAAGTAATTGAAAGCGGGAAGACCGTTCTTGGCATCGAGTTTGGCTCGACCCGGATCAAGGCGGTGCTGATTGGCGAGGACCATACACCGATCGCATCAGGAAGCCATGATTGGGAAAACCAATACGAGAACGGGTTCTGGACATATAGCCTCGAGAATGTTTGGACAGGCCTGCAGGACAGCTATCGGAAACTCAGCAACGAGGTCCTTGAGAATTACCACACCCCGCTCCAAACCATTAGTGCCATCGGTTTCAGCGCCATGATGCACGGCTATATGGCATTCGATAAGGACGGAAATCTACTCGTCCCGTTTCGAACATGGCGAAACACCAACACCGGACAGGCAGCAGAGAAACTCACGGAACTTTTTCAATTCAATATTCCCCAGCGTTGGAGCATCGCACACCTTTACCAAGCGATATTGAACAAGGAACCTCATATCAAGGATATCAGCTACCTGACTACGCTTGCAGGCTATGTCCATTGGAACCTAACGGGGCAAAAGGTTCTGGGCGTTGACGATGCCTCGGGCATGTTCCTCATCGACAGCAAGACCAACGATTACGATGCTCGCATGGTCGAGCTATTCAACGAACGGATCGCTGCGGAAAACTTACCGTGGAAGCTCCAGGACATCTTGCCCGAAGTACTTGTAGCAGGAGATGCTGCAGGTGTTCTTACCGAGGAAGGCACAAGGATGCTCGATCCCACTGGACAATTGCAAGCGGGTATCCCGCTCTGTCCGCCCGAGGGTGACGCAGGTACGGGCATGGTCGCGACCAATAGTGTTAGGGAGCGAACGGGCAATGTTTCTGCAGGCACTTCCGTTTTTGCCATGATCGTTTTGGAAAAGGCCCTGTCGCAGGTATATCCCGAGATCGACTTGGTGACGACACCCACTGGCAGGCCTGTCGCCATGGTACATTGCAATAACTGTACTTCCGACCTCAATGCATGGATCGGCTTGTTCCAAGAATTTGCCAATGTGTGTGGCTTGGAGGTTGATCAGGTCAGGTTGTTTGAAGTACTGTATCAAAAGGCCCTCGCAGGCGATACCGATTGCGGCGAGCTCCTTGCCTACAATTATTATTCGGGCGAACCCATCACGCACTTTGAGGAGGGGCGCCCGCTGTTCGTCCGGTCACCCCAAAGCCGTTTCACCCTTTCGAACTTCATGCGGGTGCAGCTGTTCTCGGCCCTCAGCACATTGAAGATCGGATTGGACATCCTCTTTGAACAGGAGCAGGTGAAGATCGATCGGGTCCTTGGTCACGGTGGCTTTTTCAAAACAAAGGATGTGGGTCAAAAAATCATGGCAGCAGCGATGAATGTCCCCATTTCCGTGATGGAGACCGCAGGCGAAGGCGGCGCATGGGGGATAGCATTGCTTGCCTCCTATATGCTCCATAAGGAAGAGGACGAACCCTTGGAAGATTGGCTTTCCAACAAGGTCTTTGCGAGTGAAAATGGCACAACAATAGCCCCCGATCAAAGGGATATCAATGGCTTTACGGCATTCATGGAACGTTATAAAAAGGGGCTTGTCATTGAAAGAGCGGCTGTGGATGCGCTGAAATAAGTGAGGATATGACATGCTTGAAAAATTGAAAGAAGAGCTGGTGCAGTTGCATCGTGAACTCCCAAAGAACAATCTTGTGGTATGGACGGGTGGAAATGTTAGCGCACGGGACTATGAAACCGGGCTGATGGTGATCAAACCTTCAGGCGTAAAGTATGATGAACTAACACCAGAAATCATGGTGATAGTAAACATGGATGGCAATGTCGTCGAGGGTAAATTAAAACCTTCCTCCGACACTTTCGCCCATGTTTATGTCTATCGTCATCGATCTGATGTGAATGGTGTTGTGCATACTCATTCGACTTTTGCCACTGCTTGGGCAGCAGCCGGTAAACCCATACCACCGGTGCTGACTGCCATTTGCGATGAATTTGGTGGGCCGATTCCGGTTGGTGCATACGCAAAAATCGGCGGGGACGATATTGGAAAGGAGATCTTACGCTCGATCGGCTCTAGCCCGGCTATCCTGATGAAGAACCATGGCGTCTTTACCATCGGAAAAACTCCGGAGGCAGCCGTTAAAACCGCCGTTATGGTCGAAGATGTGGCACGAACAGTTTTTTACGCTTTACAACTCGGTCAGCTGGACGAGATCCCTGCTGATGAAGTCGCCCGCGCCCACCGCCGTTATCTCGATGAGTACGGACAATCTCACTGATTGTATTTCACTTGACAAATTCATCTTGTTTGATGTTCATACATTTTTGTATACTATAGTGGAGCTTCAATGGGTGTTGTTTACAAGAATCGACACCCAGAGGACTATATCAAAATCCATATTTTTCTATCGCCGAGCGCAACTAATATATAGGAAAAAAGGCTGAAAATAACCCCACAATGCCATATATGGGATCGTGAAAAAGGGGAGAAGGTTCTGGACTTAAAATCTGCTTAGGGTGACTATTTGCACTCAATTCCTCACA
Source organism: uncultured Chloroflexia bacterium (assembly GCA_963830585.1). GTDB lineage: Bacteria > Chloroflexota > Anaerolineae > Anaerolineales > Villigracilaceae > UBA877. The sequence goes on from CAWHNA010000002.1 coordinate 4,899, forward strand.
GAAAAGCGCTCAAGACCACCTAATCTGATGGTCTCGAGTATTTATAAATCGCGTTCCCTTGGAGGTGACATCGGGATCCTCACAAGGTTACAAATCCCCTTGGCAATTCGACCCCAGAAAATCAAGCCATTCCAACCCTATATTAATAGACTTAGCGATTGACCCGAAATAAAAAAATGCCCCTGGGCAGACTCGAACTGCCCTTTTTAGCTCCGGAGGCTAACGCTCTGTCCACTGAGCTACAGGGGCGGGTTGCGAGGATTTTACCACAAGAGGATGCCTTACAAAGGTTTCGACTTTACCTGCGTATCGAACTTGTCAGACCTGGGCAAAGGGAGCTAGTCGAACCATTTCGGTTCGCAATTTCTGGACACGGGCAAGGTTCCCGCCTTCATCTCCAAGCAGGTCATATTGACGGCGCTTGTGGGCATATTCACCGCACACCTGGTAAAACCGAGCCGTTTTGAGATATTTCCCATTGAAAATGGCTGCAATCCTGGCGAACATCTGGAGCCATCCGGAGGTAGCTGTACGGAGTTGTGCAGAGGTGACCGTTCCCGCCTGGACCTCTGCAGCAAGGTATTTTCTCAGGTTCAACTGCTCGCGCCAGGTAGCCCAGATGATGATGATGAACATAAAAAACCATCCGGTCCAATCGATGGCAGTACCAATCAGCGTCCCCGGCAACCCACTTGGGAGTATCGCTGCCACGGTGTTATGGACCGCATGAGCGAACATTCCTGCAGCCAATCCGAGCAGGGGAGCAAATATCTTAATCGCCACATTCTTATTGAGGCGTGAAACAGCGAGTCCGATTCCGAAAAAGGCGGTGTAAAAGGGATGCTGCCAACCGACTAGAATAATGCGGATAAAAGTAAGGGATAATAAACCGCTCCAACTACCCTGTTGGAACCCGTACGTATAAATATAGTAAGTATTTTCTGTGGCTGCGAATCCAAGGGCAGCCACACCGGCGTAAATGATTCCGTCCAGGATGGAGTCAAATTCGCTGCGGAAGACGAGGAAGACCGCAAGGACAGCCAACCCTTTAAAGGTTTCTTCCACCAATGGGGCTACAAGGGATCCGGTGGCAATATCGGTAAGTACACTGGAGTTGGTGAAAATGTATATTCCCAGCCCCAGGAAGGTGTTAATTATGAAAGCGCTGCCGGCAGCGATGACTGCGCCCCATAAAAAAACTCCGCCCAATAATAGGAGCGGTTCCTTTTCGTAGCGATCCAGCCAATAGAGGATATAGGCAAAAAGGAGGGCGGTAAAAAAACCGATCAATCCCGAAACAATCAGACCCATTGGATTCTCCAGCGAGAAACAGATTGCTTATTTTATCGCAATTCAATAATGATCTTTATTCGCGACCCACTTATAAAAACTGGCTTATCAATAAGCTTTGGATCGATTTTTTGCCTTCCCCCTAAACTTCCATCTCGAGTTCAAATCGTCTCGCGAAGAACCAAACGGGTACGTTCGATGCGGGTTGTCTCGAACGAGATCCCAAGGACATCCAGCACTTCTTCGGGGCGACCGGTAGCTCCTTCCCGTGCGGCAAGGAGCATTTGCAGGTATGATGGGTTGGCTCCTTCACCTGGAAGCAATTCGAGCTTTTCGACCAGTGGGCGCAGGTCGTAGGTCTTGCCGCGACGCTCGCGGGGGAGGTCGGAAGCGCTTAATAAACTGGCGATCCCCCCTGCCAACTTCCCGACGGGTACCGGTTCCAGAAAGGTTACATCATATTCTGCAGAAACCACCTGGGTCTGGAGAGCAGGACCATGTTCGTCTACAACTTCCAGGTTGGAAATTCCCAATCCTGGCGGCGAAGCGGATTGCAGTAGTTCCTTATAAGGTCGATCCAATGAACCAGGGGAATCAATGATCCACAAATCCACGATTTCAGCGGATCCAATGAAACCCAGCGGCAAAGCCGACGCCAACTGGATCTTAGGCCCCGGGTGGAAACCCTGGGTATAAGCAAGGGGCAGACCTGCGCGGCGGACAGTCCGCTCCCAAAGGGAGTGCAGGTCCAAATGACCGGTATAGCGTAACGCTCCAGATTTGGAAAAAGTGAGGCGTAGTCTCATTCAGGAAGTTTTACTAACCCGCCTGCCGGTCTTGTTGCGCAGAACAGGAAGGACCCAGGCGCCAAGGAGGGAGAAACCAATTGTGACCAGAATGCCGAGGGGTCCGAAGACCAGGTCCATGGAGGTTGCTTTAGTAGGAACAATCCAAAGGTAAAGAATCATGAGTGCGGCAATAATACCCGACGCAATCGCGGAGCCCAGACCATGGAACGGCTGGAGCAGTCGCGCCAATATGCCAACGACCAGGGATGTAAAACATAAGAGTGCCAGCATTGTCCACTGACCGGTAGGCACGATCAAGTTCAACAGCGTGTTGAACATGAGCATGCCCATAAATATTAATAATCCACCCAGGATCCCAACCAATATGTAGTTCAAGAGTGTGCGCAGGTTCATGGACTAGCCTCCTCCCGCCGGGACTCGCCTTCCACTGGCAGGTGACTTTAACTTCAGGACATTTCCATAAAATTCCAGGAAATTCGCGCCGAGATGCGGAGAAGGTGGGCAGAATGCCGCAAGCATCACAACCTTCACGGCAATCCTGGCGGGTAGTGCCGTCCAGAGAGCGCTGGTAATCCGCGTACAAGTATTTCTTGCGGATGGCGTCGGATATATGTTCCCAGGGGAACACTTCGTCGCTGCGGCGGGGTCGATGAGTATAGAAGGCAGGGTCGATATTTTGGGCTGTAAAAGCATCGGTCCAAGCCTCAAAGCGGCGCTGATCCTGCCAAGCGTCGAATTTCGTTCCGTTCTTCCAGGCAGCGAAGATCACTTCTGCCATACGCCTATCGCCACGTGACAACCAGCCTTCAAGGAGAGTGTCTTCAGGCTGTGTCCAAGATAACTTGAAAGCGGAGCCGCGCAACTCACGCATGAGCAGCTCCTGCTTGGCCTTGATCTGATCAGGAGAGTCAACTGCAACCCACTGGAAGGGTGTATGCGGCTTGGGGATGAAAGTACTCACCCCGGCGTGGACCCGGGCTTTCCCGCCCAGAACCTTGCGCCCTTCCGCCAATACGCGTTTGCAAAGGTCGGCAATCGCCTGCACATCAGCGAGGGTCTCTGAAGGGTGACCGATCATGAAATAAAGCTTGATATTGGTCCAACCGCGGGAATATATTTCACGAGCTGTCTCAAGTAATTGTTCATCGGTAATAAATTTATTGATGATTCGCCTCATCCGTTCGGTGGCTGCCTCAGGGGCGAGAGTGAAGCCCCCCGAGCGGCGATCTTTTAGTTTTTCCATCAACTCCACCGAGACTGTATCGATCCGCAGAGAGGGCAGGGATACGGTGAGATGCTTCCCACCGAACCGTTCACCAATGCGGGTGACCAATTCAAGGATATCGGTATAGTCTGAGGAGGAGAGGGACAGGAGCGCCAACTCTTCAGCTCCCGTGGCTGCCACAGCTGCTTCCGCGGCTTGAACAATCTCCTCCACAGTTCGTTCGCGGACCGGGCGGGTGATCATACCTGCCTGGCAAAAGCGGCAGCCGCGTGTGCAGCCGCGCATGACTTCGACCGACACGCGGTTGTGAACCACGTCAATGTTCGGGACCAGGAAGCGGGTGGTTGGAGGAGGAAGCTTGGGCAGCATGCGCTTGATCACAACCTGGGGAGCTTCGGGGATTGTTGGTGAGATGGCATCGATCGAGCCATCCTCGAGGTATTTCACATCATAGAATCGGGGCACATAGACACCCGGGATGAGCGCTAATTCCCTGAGCAAACGCTCGCGATCGAAAGATAATGGTTGAAGCATGCTTGCCCGGGAATTTTGCCCCTTTATCTTTTTCACAACATCAATAATTTCCTGAATAACCTCTTCACCCTCCCCGATCACAAATGCATCGATGAAGGCATGCATTGGTTCAGGGTTAAAGCAGGCGTGGCCGCCGGCGATGATGAGGGGATCTGCGGAAGTTCGATCTGAGGAGCGGAGAGGAATCCCTGCCAGGTCGAGCAGGTTAAGCGTATTGGTGTAGAGGGTTTCATAGGGGAGGGAGAAACCCAAGATGTCGAAAGCTGCCAGTGGATGCTTGGTTTCAAGCGAGTAGAGTGGGATTTCATTCGACCGCATCAGGTCTTCCATGTCAACCCAGGGAGCGTAGGCGCGCTCAGCAAGGATATCCGGACGCTGGTTGACCAGGTCATAAAGGATCTGCAAGCCCAGGTTGGAGATACCAATATCATAGATGTCCGGGAAGACGAAAGCCACGCGGGTACCAACGTCATCCCAATCCTTGACAATGGCATTCAATTCGCCACCGACATAACGACCGGGCTTCTGTACCTTTAATAAGATCCGCTCCAGGCGGGTATCAATCTGTTGGGGGGAAAGCATGGGCGGTATTATAACCGAGGGTGAAGGTCCTCCAATTTTTTCATGTGAAAAGGCAATAATGCAATCCCTGTGTAAGGGCAGCTGTTTTTATTGATTTATTGCCAGATCAATGGTCGTCGTCAGCGGGCTGGATCTTATCCGCGCCTTTCAGCCCGGTCAACTTGGCAGGGGAGTGAATCAACATCGGAAAACAATGGGTGCAGATATAAACCTGGCTCCCCTGGTATTGAAGGGTCACCAACGGCGTTTCCTGTTCAGAGCGGCTGCAATTCAAACATGTTTTCATATTCTCAAAAGGTTCCTTTTATCATCCCGCCATCCACAGCCAACATCATCCCAGTGATATAGCTGGCCGCGGGTGAGACGAGGAAAACTGCTGCGTTGGCAAACTCTTCAGGGGTGCCCATTCGTCCCAGCGGGCTGTCCATTGATTGAAGAGCCATTTCCTTTTTGACCGACGTGTGGTTCTGTTTGGCACGGAATGTCATCAATTCGGTCACCCTTTGGGTATTCGTCCATGCAGGCAGGATGGAATTGAAGCGAATACCGTCCTGACCGAGTTCGAGAGCAAGCGACTTGGTGAGCCCGACGGTGGCAGCGCGAATGCTGTTGGATAAAACCAGGTTGGGGATGGGCTGCTTGACGGAATATGAAGTAATGGTCAGCACGCTGGCGGCCTTCGACTTGCGCAGGAAAGGCAGGGCGGCTTTGATCAGGCGCACGTGACTCAACAGGGTCAGGTCGATCGCTTTCTGCCAATCTGCCTCGTCCAAGGTCTCGAATGCTCCTGAAGGCGGCCCCCCGGCATTCGTGATCAAAATATCCAGTCCTCCCAGCAGGCGGGCAGCCTCATTCACCAGGTGGGCGGGAACATCCGGGTCGACAAGGTCACCCGCCATGGCAAGAGCCTTAACGCTTGTGTCGGCAGAGATCTTTGCAGCCGCTGCGGAGACCCTGACCTGGTCGCGACCATTAATGACAGGTCTACAACCTTCCCTCGCCAGAGTGAGTGCGGTGGCATATCCCAACCCCCTACTTGATCCCGTGACGAGGGCTCGTAATCCTTTCAAAAGTAAATCCATAAATCCTCCAAACCCAGGTTTGATTCTAGCTCGAGACGACCATAAAGATCACCCTACCAAATTTCAATTTTCGTATCAAGCACATCTCCATCCGACCAATTTGCTTCTGCCCATTTGCGGACTGTTTCCAATGCAGATTGAAGGTAGGCAGTGTTATTCCCAACCATCCCACAGGAAATCAGTGATTCCTGCCATTTATCATGCAAGCTCATTTCAGCTACAGAGACATTGAACTGGCGGTGGAGGCGTGCCAGCAGGGGTTTAAGGCGACCCCGTTTTTCTTTCAGAGAAGTACAGCCTGGTAGGTACAGGTGAATGGTGAGGAGGCCAACCATAATCGGATTGCGATTTACGAATTACTGATTACGATTTACAATACTTTTATCTATGGACACCAATACTGCCTACAACTTTGCCCTTGATTACCTCTATTCATTCGTAGATTATAGTCTTAAAAAATCCTCTGAACTCGCCAAGGCTGATTTCAACCTGGACCGGATGCGAGCGCTGATGACCTTGCTTGGAAACCCGGAACAGAAATACCCGATCCTGCACGTAGCCGGGACGAAAGGCAAGGGCTCCACTTGTGCATTGATGGGATCAGCGTTGACAGCTGGAGGGTACAAAACCGGGCTGTACACATCCCCGCATTTACAGGATTACGTGGAACGTATCCAAATAGACGGGCAGCCAATCTCGCATGACCAACTGGTGACACTGGTGGAACATATCAAGTCTTCTGTGGCAGCTGTGCCAAAGCTGACTACCTTCGAAATTACGACTGCCATCGGACTGCTTTATTTCGCCGAGCAAAACGTGGATGCGGCAGTGATCGAAGTTGGGTTGGGCGGACGGCTGGATGCCACCAATGTGGTCACGCCGCGTGTCTCGGTGATCACCTCGCTCTCCTATGACCATATGGCTGTCCTTGGCAATACGCTAACCCTGATCGCAGGTGAAAAAGCCGGCATCATTAAACCAGGCATCCCCGTGGTCTCCTCGCCCCAGAAAGACGAGGCGCGTCTCGTATTGGAAAAGGTAGCTCAAGAACGACAGGCTCCGCTGATAATCGTTGGCAATGATGTAGCGTTCGAGGCTGGTGATCATTCATTGGAAGGGCAGACCCTGTCAGTACGCTGTAATAGGTGGGATATTGATAAAAAGCAAGGAGTTGAAAAAAGACAAGAATCGGTTATACTACGCCTCCCATTATTGGGGCGCCACCAGGTTGTCAACGCGGCAACAGCCTATGCGGCAATAAAAGCAAGCGGGCTGAAAATCAGTGACAAGGACATTGCCGAAGGATTTGCGAAAGTAAAATGGCCGTGCCGGTTCGAAGTCGTTCGCAAGGAACCACCGGTCATCCTGGACTCTGCCCATAACGGGGATTCTTTCGAAAAATTAGCCCAGACCCTGGACGATTACTTCCCGCACCGGGAAGCCATCCTGATTTTTGGCTCATCCGAAGACAAGGATATGACGGCGATGTTAAGCGCCTTGAAAGGGCGATTAAATCTTGTTCTGGCAACAAAGGCCGTGCACCCGCGCGCCATCGAACCGGAAAAGATCGTCGAGACAGCGACCGACCTTGGGATCCGATCAGAAGCAGTTGCACCGGTGGAGTTTGCCCTGCAGAAGGCATTGGAGCTGTCAGGGGTGAGCGGAGAAATTGTCTTATCTGCAGGCAGTATGTTCGTCACTGCAGAAGTGAAAACTGCCTGGGAAAAATTAGCCAATTTAGAATAGCGACGATAGTCGTTATCTCATAGGGATGTTATGAATCAAAACGACTGGTCTTTCCAGGAAGAAGATGCATTCAACGTAGCGCTCTCCCAGCGTACCGATGAGCTGTACCGGGTTGCCAATGCAACCCCAGATGAGAATGGCTGCATCGAAGCGCTAGTCCTGCCACTGCGTGATATCGTAGTTTTCCCACATATGGTCACACCTGTTTTTGTGGCGCGCGAACCCAGCCTGCTGGCAATCCAGGAAGCACACGAGCACGACCGTACGATAATCGGCTTGACCCAGCGCGACTCGGACAAGGAAAACCCAGGTCCGGAGGATTTTCTTTCGATCGGGGTAGAAATGGCAGTGGGTCGCCTGCTTTCGATGCCCGATGGTACCTCTTCTGCTCTGGTGCAGGGGCGGAAGAGGGTGGAAGTAGTGGAATTCACCCGCCTGACCCCCGTAATGCGGGTGCGGGCACGGGTGATCGACGAACCGGCGACTGCCGACAAAACCACCCAGGCTCTGATGCGCAACGCCCTCGACCTTTTCGACCGCTGCGTCCAACTCGACCGCGCAATTCCCGAAGAAGCCCACTTGTTTGCCATAAATATCGCCGAACCTGGCTGGCTGGCGGATATGATCGCTACCGCAGTCTCGATCAAACTAAATGAGCGTCAGCAATTGTTGCTAATGAAGGACGCTCGCCAACGGCTGCAGCGGATCAATAAGCTGCTGGCCCAGGAACTGGACGTATTGGAGCTGGAGGATGAAATCCACAGCCGTGTCCAGGACGAAGTGGACAAGAGCCAGCGTGAGTTTTACCTGCGCGAACAAATGAAACAGATCCAGACTGAACTGGGCGAAGGCGATATTTTCACGCGCGACCTCAACGATCTGAAAAAGAAAATCGATGCAGCGTCACTACCGGAACAGGCGCGCACCACCGCCATCAAGGAATTGGAAAGGTTGAACCAGATGCCCGCCATGGCACCGGAGGTAGGCATCATCCGCACCTACCTGGACTGGATCCTTGACCTGCCCTGGCAGCAATCGACCAAGGACAACCTGGACGTAAAACATGCTGGACGCATCCTGGAGCGTGACCATTACGGGCTGAAGAAAGCCAAGGATCGCATCCTGGAATACATTGCAGTACGGTCACTCAAACCCAAGAAGGAACGGCAGCCGATCTTGTGCTTTGTCGGCCCTCCTGGAACCGGCAAGACCTCACTTGGACAGTCCATTGCTGAATCACTGGGGCGAAAATTCGTGCGTGTATCACTCGGCGGGGTGAGAGACGAGGCTGAGATTCGCGGCCACCGGCGGACGTACATTGGCGCTTTGCCCGGGCGAATCCTGCAAACGATGAAAAGGGCTGGAACCGCGAACCCATTATTCATGCTCGACGAGATCGATAAACTCGGGCAGGATTTCCGAGGGGACCCCTCCTCCGCATTGCTGGAGGTGCTGGATCCGGAGCAGAATCACGCCTTCAGCGACCATTACCTCGAACTGGACTTTGACCTTTCCAAGGTCATGTTCATTACCACTGCCAATACTTTGATGACCATTCCGCCCGCCCTCCTAGACCGGCTGGAAGTGATCGAGTTTCCCGGGTACATAGAGGAAGAAAAAATTACCATTGCAGAGAGATTCCTGATACCACGTCAATTGGAAGAAACCGGGATCGAGTCCCTCGGGATGACTTTTACCACAGAAGCGCTGCAACGCATCGTGCGCGAGTACACATACGAGGCTGGAGTGCGCAACCTGGAGCGCGAGATCGGGCGCATCTGCCGCAAGGTGGCGCGCTGGAAAGCTGAAGAGAAGCGGTATCCCACTGATATCCTCCCAGATCTCATCGAGAAATTTCTCGGCCCACAGCAGTTCTTCCAGACGGAGGCCGAGCGTAAAGACGAGGTGGGGGTGGCAACTGGCCTGGCGTGGACCGAGAATGGCGGGGAGATTATCTCCATCGAAGTAGCCGTATTGGACGGTAAAGGGAGCCTGCAGATGACCGGACAGATCGGTGACGTGATGCAGGAATCCGGACAGGCCGCGCTGACATATGTAAAATCCCGTGCACCAACACTGGGGATCGACCTGGATGTTTTTGAGCGAATGGATATCCATGTGCACATGCCGGAGGGCGCCATCCCAAAGGACGGCCCGTCAGCCGGGATCACCCTGGCAACCGCGCTCGTCTCCGCATTAACCGGGCGGGCAGTCCACAAAGAGGTGGGCATGACAGGCGAGATCACGCTACGCGGGCGGGTACTACCCATTGGGGGGTTACGCGAAAAGGTACTTGCGGCCCACCGTGCCGGGCTAAAGGTGGTGCTCATCCCGGAAAAAAATATGAAAGACCTGGTGGATGTGCCCAGGAAGGTAAGGGAGGACTTGAAGATCGTGGCCCTGCTACATATGGACCAGGTGCTCGATATCGCGTTGGCTGCAAAAGGGACGCTGGAACCACCTCACCCACGGCGCAAACCGGAAGAAGCAGGTGAAGTTGTAGAAGACTGAGTGGTTCGTTCCAAAAACCGTGAATGACGCAAATGGGATACAATATTTGCGTCATTTATTTTTTTATGCGAGGACGGCATGGCACATTCGCTTAATAGCAAAGTAGTCTTTATCACCGGCGCCAGTTCTGGTTTTGGAGCAGACGCTGCCAGACTGTTTGCCAAAGAAGGAGCGATCGTCATCCTGACTGCCCGCCGCATGGATAGATTAACTAAACTGGCTGAAGAGATCCATCTTACCGGTGGGCAGGCACAACCACTGCAACTCGACGTGACAGAACAAACCCAGATCGATTCCGCTGTTAAAACAGTATTGGATACTTATGGGCGAATAGATATCCTGCTTAACAATGCCGGGCTGGGAGGAATAAATTGGCTGGAAACCTTTGATCCTGCGCATGACATTGACATGCAGTTAAATGTCAATTTAAGAGGGACAATGCAATTAACGCGTGCAATCCTGCCATCCATGCTGGCTCGCAAGGCGGGTCACATCATTAACATGAATTCGGTGGCGGGACTGATCGCCTCCCCGATGTATACAGTATATGCCGCGACCAAGCATGGGATGCGCGGGTTTACCGACGCCCTGCGCAGGGAAGTGGCAGTCCTGGGCATAAAAGTTTCCGGACTATATCCCGGCCCGGCAAAGACCGAGTTTGGTCTCAAATCAGGTGACAGCCCCCTCAATCAAAATTTGAAATTACCTGCCTGGATCTATATGACCTCCGAATATGTCGCACGCCGAACTGTTCAAGTTGCCAAGCATCCGCGCCGGATGGTCGTGATCCCCTGGTGGTTCTGGCCAGTTATTGCCCTGGATACACTCTTACCGGCGGTGATCGATTGGGGTGTCAAGATGGTTTTCGTTAAACGATTTCATCATTATAAAACCTAAATAAACTGGAGATTTATTAATTCCCAATTAAAAAATTAATGAAGAAAGGACAAGAATGATTTCCTCCAGAATCTCCAAACTATCTTCTTCGTTGAAAAGCTTTGACCTGGATGCAATCGCCTTGAACGCCGGCCCAAGCCTGGTCTACTTTACCGGGCTTCATTTTCATCTTTCTGAACGTCCGATTATCGTCTTGTTCACTGCCGGGAATGACCCTGTCATCGTCCTGCCGGAATTGGAATTGCTAAAGGTTAGAGCCCTGCCGTACGCGATCAAATCCTTCCCGTATGGTGAAAACCCAGGTGACTGGGCGGGTATCTTCCTCAAGGCGGTTAATTCCCTAAACCTGGATGGAAAGCAGATTGGCGTGGAACCGCGACAGATGAGGCTGCTGGAATTCCGACAGCTCGAATCAGGTGCGCATAATGCGAAATTTCCGGATGCCTCCCAGGTTGTCAGCAGCCTGCGGATGCGGAAGGACGCCGGGGAAATTGATTCAATGCATAAGGCTGTCAAGGTTGCCCAGTCCGCCCTGGAAGCTACTATCCCACATATAAAAGTAGGGATGACCGAAAATGAACTTGCATCGGAATTGGTGGTCCACCTGCTTCAATGCGGATCACAATCAGAAATGCCGTTTGCCCCGATCGTCTCGGGCGGACCAAACAGCGCCAATCCGCATGCCACTCCTTCCGACCGGAAGATCCAACGGGGAGATTTGCTGGTGGTGGACTGGGGTGCGGCGGTGGACGGCTACATTTCCGATTTGACGCGCACCTTCGCGGTGGGGGAGGTAGATGCCGAGTATCGCAAGATTCACCAAATCGTGCAGGAAGCCAATGCAGCCGGAAGGGCGGCGGGAAAACCAGGTTCGACGTGTGCCAGTGTGGATAGCGCTGCCAGAATGGTGATCGAGAAATCAGGGTATGGTAAATATTTCACACACCGCACCGGTCACGGGATCGGCATGGAGGGGCACGAGGAACCGTACATGCGCGGCGATAATATGCAGTTGCTGGAACCAGGTATGGCGTACACCGTGGAACCCGGGGTCTACCTGCCGGAGCGCAACGGAGTACGGATCGAGGATAATCTGGTTATCACCGAAGATGGGGTAGACTGCCTCAGTGATATGCCGCGCGAGTTAAGGAAGGTCGGGTAAGATATTTTGTCTGTTTTGAATCGTGCAAGGAAAATACAATGCAACTCAGCCCTTTCAAATTGGAACGTTACTTCGCCAAATACGAATTCAACGTTAAATACCTTTTGTGCAGCTCGGACTGCGAATCTCTTTCGGTGGGGGATCTCCTGGCTTTTGAACCAGGTGCGGAGCAAGAATTTAAGCGCTACTGGCTGGGTTATACCGAGTCTACAGGGGCAGCATCGCTTAGGAAGGAAATCTGTCGGATTTACAACAGCATCCAACCAGAACAGGTACTGGTCTGCAACGGCGCGGAGGAAGCAATATTCCTGTTCATGCAGGCTACGCTGAAACGTGGAGACCACATTATCGTCCACTGGCCGTGCTACCAGTCATTGATTGAGATAGCCAGGAGCCTTGACTGTGAGGTAACCACCTGGGAAGCCCGCGCTGAAAACAAGTGGGCGCTCGATTTAGATGAACTAAAGGGCAGCCTGCGGAAAAACACGCGTGCCATCGTTATCAACACCCCGCACAACCCCACCGGTTATTTGATGTCGAAAGCCGATTACCTCTCGCTCAATGCAATCGCCCGGGAAAAGGATATTCTGCTCTTTTCCGATGAGGTTTATCGCGAGCTCGAATATAACCCCGGGGACCGACTCCCTTCCGCGTGTGATATCAACCCGGAGGCAGTTTCACTTGGGGTAATGTCAAAAGCGTACGGGCTGGCTGGGCTGCGCATAGGCTGGATTGCGACAAAAAACATGCCTGTGGTTGCTGGTATGTCTGCTCTCAAGGATTACACCACCATCTGCAGCAGCGCTCCAAGCGAATACCTGGCTGAGCTGGCTTTAAGGCACAGAGAAAAGATCGCCGGAAGAAATTTAAAGATCATTAATGATAACTTATCCCTTCTTGATGTTTTTTTCGTCAGTCATGTGCACGAGTTCGAGTGGGTGCGCCCAAAGGCTGGACCGATTGCCTTTCCGCACCTATCAGGTGTGGATATAGAAACATTCTGTCACGATCTTGTGAGCAAATTGGGTGTCCTGCTGCTGCCAGGAACGATGTATGACCATCCAGGTAACTATTTCCGGCTGGGTTTTGCAAGAAAGAATATGCCCGAAGCCCTGGAAAAACTGGAAAAGTTCCTGGAACTCCAAAAATCATGAGAGGGCTAACATGATGACATACTGCCAATATCTACGCGAGCACCCGGAAGACATTTTGAATAAAAACTACCACGATCACGAATACGGTTTTCCGCTGACCAGTGACGCGGCTTTACTCGAAAGGCTGGTACTCGAGATCAACCAGGCCGGGCTGTCATGGGTTACCATTCTAAAGAAAAAAGATGCTTTCCATAATGTATATGACGGATTTGATATAGACAAGGTGGCAGCTTATGCAGAATCAGACACGAAACGCCTGCTGGGAGATGCCAGTATCATCCGCAACCGACTTAAGGTGAAAGCTGCAATTGAAAATGCACGCCGCATCCAGGGATTGAGAGGAGAATACGGCTCATTTAAAGGTTGGCTGGATGGGCACCACCCACTTCCGTTGGAAGAATGGACGAAATTATTTAAAATGACTTTTGTATTCACGGGTGGGGAGATCGTCAATGAATTCCTGGTATCCAGCGGTTACCTGCGCGGAGCACACGAACCCGGGTGCCCGATATACCGGCAAATCGAAAAACAACACCCGGCATGGATGCGGTAACACTGGAATTGAATGGTTGATACTTTTATCGGCGAATCACCTTGACATCCTCATCCTGTTTTTCTGAAATCAATCGTCCATCTTCCGATCCATAAACGGGGGATTATAATTTGTCCGCGGGATCATTATTATTCCATAATTTATTAATCACTACTGAGGCCAGCATGTCCCAAATCATCCCAACCGCAGAACCGTTCTTTTTCCCCGGAAAAGAAACCAACGCAAAACTCGGCTGCCTCGTCACTCATGGATTCACCGGGGCTCCGAAAGAGGTGCGCTGGCTTGGCGAGTATTTGAATCAGAAGGGATACACAGTATGCGGGATCCGACTGAACGGTCACGCTACAAAACCCGCAGACATGGTGCGCTCGCGCTGGCAAGACTGGATGCTCTCGGTGGAGGATGGTTATGACCTGCTGCGTTCCTGTACCGACCAGGTCTTCCTGCTTGGGCTATCCATGGGTGGGGTCCTGTCCTTGACTGCCGCGAGCATTCTTCCAGTCGGGGGCGTGGTTGCCATGTCCACTCCGTTCCAACTCCCTGATTCCAGGCTTATCCCGTTAACCAGACTGCTGTCATGGTTCTTCCCCTATATGCCCAAAGGCCGCGGTGCCCCAGATGCGGGTTGGTTCGATAAAGATGCGTATAAACAGCATGTTGCCTACCCCAAAAACCCGGTCCGTTCAGCAGGCGAATTAAACAACATCCTTATGGAGATGCGAAAAGCACTGCCTTTGATCAAGGTGCCGGCATTATTGATCCATTCCCGCAACGATAATTACGTCTTTCGTGGGAGCATGGAAAAAATATATGCCAATCTCGGAAGCACTGACAAACACATGATGTGGGTGGAAGGTGGTGGGCACGTCATCACGGAAGAGCCTACTCGCACAGTGGTCTTTAAAGCAGCAGCAGATTTCATTAACCGGGTTGCCATGGCATGAGCCTGGACCTGGTCCTGTTGTTTGCTTCCCTCTTTACCTGGGGGATAGGCGAGGGAATGTTCATCTATTTCCAACCTCTTTATCTCCAGCAACTGGGTGCGGGCACCATGACCATTGCAATCGTCTTCAGTGCCTTCGGCCTGGCGATGACACTGGCGCATATCCCGGCTGGTTACCTGGCAGACCGGATCGGGCGAAAACCGATCATGATCGCTGCATGGGCATCCGGTTTGACCGCGACCTGGGTGATGTTCCTGGCAAAGACGTTACCAACATTCATCGTTGGAGTTCTTCTCTACGGATTAACTGCCTTCGTCTCCTCCCCGATGAACTCCTACATCACGGCAGCAAGAGGAAAACTGACACCAGTGCGGGCGATGACACTTATGTCGGCTGCCTTTAACCTGGGAGCAGTGCTTGGACCTATTTCCGGCGGATGGCTGGGAGAGCGGTACGGCCTGCGAAACGTCTACCTGGTATCAGCCTGCATTTTCATCGTCTCTACGGCTATCCTGCTTTTTATCCGCTCCCAACCACGCGAAAAGCACGACCCGACCAAACCCCCGGTCAAACTGTGGGCAAACCAACGCTACATCACTTTGGTTGGCATCGTATTCCTGGCAATGTTCGTGATGTATCTTCCCCAACCGCTGACGCCGAAATTTCTTCAAAACGAACGCGGGTTGTCGCTCGAGTCAATTGGATTGCTTGGTTCGGTGGGAAGCCTGGGAAATGCAATCCTAAACCTTGTCATGGGACAACTTGCTGCGCGAACAGGATTCATGCTCGCGCAGGTTTCGGTGGCATTCTTCAGCCTGCTTTTATGGAAGGGGGTGGGAGTGCCCTGGTATGCGCTGGGTTATTTCCTGCTGGGAGGTTATCGCGCTGCGCGAGCCTTCATTTATGCCCAGGCTCGCCCGCTGGTCCACCCAGCGCAAATGGGACTTGCTTACGGAGTGGTGGAGACTTTCAGTTCGCTGTCCATGACCCTGGCGCCATTATTGGCGGGAATCCTTTATACCCAATCGCCGGCAGGGGTGTACCCAATCAGCCTGGTATTGTTGGGGGGTGCATTTATTATCTCACTTATGTTCACACCCCATCAGCAGGTGGATGAACCAGCCGCAGCAAACCAATCCCTGGAGCTTTGAACTTGCTCGATTTTCTTATCCTTATCCTTGGTCCTGTATCAACAAATTGCTATGTTATTGCTGACTCCGAATCCGGGGAGGCGGCAGTGGTAGATCCAGCATGGGACGGACGCATGATTTTTTTGGAAACACAAAAGCGAGGTTGGAGGATCGGTCAGTTCTGGTATACGCACGCGCATTTTGATCATTTCGGAGGAGCAGCAGACCTTGCCAAAGACTTAAACACTCCTCTGACTGTTGCTCTGCACCCAATGGACCATGAACTCTGGCAAAACCAGGGCGGAGCTCCTTATTTTGGGATGAAGATCGACCCTGGCCCGAAACCAACGGTAGACTTAATCCATGGACAAATCTTAAGATTGGGAAAAATGGAATTCGAGGTTCGGCATACCCCGGGACATACCCCAGGTCATGTTGTATATTACTGTCCAAAAGAATCTGTGTTATTTTGCGGCGACCTGATTTTTCACGGAAGTGTGGGGCGCACGGACCTGCCTGGAGGGGACTGGCAAGTGCTTACCCGCAGCATTATGGAACAGGTTTTTACCCTGCCGGATGAAACGCGGTTGCTATCAGGGCATGGGGAGGAGTCAACTGTAGGACAGGAAAAGCATGAAAACCCATTTGTGGGCACACAACGGTATTAATCGGACAGCGTACCTGCCTGATAGTTGATCGGGCGGGACCGCCTTCTTCTAATGGATTATCCCCAACAAAGATTGGAAAATCAATAATGAAGCCATTCCTGTAAGGATGGTTAAAAGAACGTTTTTAGTTCGCCAGGCCACCAGGATTGCCAGGGCACCAGCATAAAGCTGCGGGTTACGCAGGGACAAATCCAGGGATGAGTTGCGAGTTACTAATTGAGGGAGAATAATCGCTGAAAGGACTGCCATTGGCACGAACCGCAGGGCGCGCATAAACCAACCGGGGACCTTGAGTCGATGTAATAAAAGGATAAATGAGAGACGGGTGCCAAATGTGAGCAGCCCGGCAACTATCATGAGCACCCAGATGGTCATGCAGATCGTCCTTCAATCAAAAGACCGGTAAGGATTCCAAGGGAAGCCGCTACGAGCAGCCCAATCTTGAAGGGAAAGCCTGACGTCAACAGTCCCACTGCGGCAGCGATGATGGCTGCCGATATCCCAGCTTTATCTTTGAGTGCAGGAACGACCAACGCAATAAAGGTCAAAGGAAGGACAAAATCGAGGGACCAGGACTGCGGGACCTGCGCCCCGATAAAAATCCCAAGTGCGGTACTCACCTGCCAGGATGACCAAAGGGTTATACCTGCGCCCAGGAAGTACCAGTGCTTTTTGGATGGGTCGCCAGTTTTATTGTAGTGACTGATGGTGACAGCGTAGGCTTCATCGGTGAGAAGATAAGCCAGGAGGATTTTCCAACCAATCGCGAGATGACGCAGGTGCGGAGATACTGAGGCACTGTAGAGAGCATGCCGCAGATTGACGACGAACACAACCAGGATGATTAACAGGAAGGATGTACTGCCACCGATCATCTGTGCGGCGACAATTTGCGAAGCGCCAGCAAAAATGATAAAAGACATGGATTGAGCAGCCGGAATGGTGATATGAGCGTCAATGGCAAGTGCGCCGAAAATCAGGCCAAACGGAACTACACCCAGCAGAATTGGCGCTTCTTCACGCACCCCGCGCCAGAACTCACGCCTCCCCGTGGTGAGTTTGGTGGAATCGTTCAACATATGGGAAAATGCAATGGTAATCCAGTTCGGCGCTTTTTACTTGGCGTATTCCGTGGCGCGCGTCTCGCGGATGACCGTCACCCGAATCTGACCGGGATACTGCATGGTCTCTTCAATTTTCTTTGCAATATCGCGGGCAAGGTTGGCGGCGGCAAGATCATCTATTTCCTCCGGACGGACGATGATGCGCACTTCACGTCCCGCCTGGATGGCGTAAGCCTGGGAAACGCCCTTGAAGGCGGTGGCCATATCCTCGAGGGTGCGGATGCGCTTGATGTAGGCTTCCAGGTCCTCCCGGCGAGCTCCCGGGCGGGCACCGGAAATTGCATCGGCAGATTCGGTGATGATGGCTTCCACGCTCTCCTGCTCCACCTCATGGTGATGACCAGCAATCGCATTGACCACCACCGCGTTCACCCCGTAGCGTTTTGCAAACTCGGCACCCAGCAAGGCATGTGTGCCCTCCTGGTTGTGGTCCATCGCCTTGCCCAGATCATGCAGGAATCCAGCCTGTCGGCAGACATCCTCACTGGCACCCAGTTCAGCTGCCAGGATCCCTGAAAGCTTTGCAACTTCCACGGCGTGCGCGAGTTGATTCTGCCCGTAGGAGGTGCGAAATTTTAGCCGGCCCATCATGTGCAGGATTTCAGGATGCAGACCGGTGACCCCGGCATCGAAAGCAGCCTGTTCACCCGCATCCACGATGACTTTATCGACTGCTTTCTGCTCTTCCTCCAGGACCTTTTCGATATGAGCCGGGTGTATGCGACCATCCAGGATCAAACGTGCCAGGGAACGACGAGCCACTTCACGGCGTACGGGCTCAAAACAGGAGATGGTCACAGCCTCAGGGGTATCATCCACAATGACGTCCACACCAGCAGCCTGCTCAAAAGCGCGGATGTTGCGTCCGTTGCGCCCCACGATGCGGCCCTTCATTTCTTCATTGGGCAGCGGTACCAGTGAGGTGGTGAATTCCGCCACTTGATCAGTGGCAACCCGCTGGATGGAATCGGCGATAAGTTTACGGGCACGTTTGTCTCCCTCTTCACGCGCCTCCGACTCGATCTGGCGAATGATGCGTGCCATATCGTTGCGGGCATCCTTTTCCACCTCGGCGAGCAAGATCGTACGGGCCTCGTCCACATTCATTTGAGCCACGCGCTGGAGTTCAACCATTTCCTGCTCATGCATTTTCTCAATTTCATTGGCGCGTTTGTCCACCGCGCTCTGATGCTTATTCACAGCCTGTTCGCGTTGTTCCAACTTTTCAACTCGGCTGTCGAGCTCGGCGCGCCGTTTTTGCAAACGTTCGTCTTCACGGCTCAATTCAGTGCGAAGGCGGGTGATCTCGCCTTCAGCGGCTTGCGAGATTTTCAGGGCATTATCACGAGCCTGGAGTTCAATAGTGCGCGCCTGCTCACGCGTTTCCTGCAGTGCTTTTTCCGCTTTATCGCGCTGGTTACGCTGAGCTTTTTCAGTCTGGGATCGGCTGATGTAATAGCCGACGGCGAGACCCAGCAGCAGGGTCAAGGCGGCAATAATGATTCCGACAATGGGTTCCATGGTTAATCCTTATCATCTAAATTTTCCCCTTCGTCCGCCGTCTGGAATTCCTTCCAGACTTTAGAGACGATCGGGGTGATGGTGGTGTACGAGAAGCCGCGACGGGCGAGAAACCCGCTTAGTTTCTGGCGGAAATCGAGCCATTCCCTGCCCGCCAGGCGGGATGCGTATTTGCGGGCAGCCTCGAAAGCCAGGGCATCGTCGTCCACCTTCTTATCAAGAACAGTTTGCACAACCTCGTCACTCAGACCCTTCCGTTTCAACTCGAAGCGCAGTGCCGATTTGCTGCGAGGTTGAAAAGTGTTGCGGTTCTCTACCCATGCCTGAGCGAAATCCAGGTCGTTGACCAACCCGGCTCGCTCCAGCCGGACCAGAGTCTCCTCAACAAGAGCTTCGGGAGTACCTCGCTTCACCAAGTTCTGCCGAACCTCTGCCGAGGAACGCGGGCGATAACTCAGGAAATGCAGAGCTTTCTGGTAGGTCAATTCGTTGGCGTCTTCGGCTTGAAGAACTGAGACCTTCTCTTCGCTTAATTCCTGTCCCACCTTCAGCCAGCCGGCTGTGATCCGGGCTAACCCAAAGGCGAACTCCCCGTCCAGGTAAATGTTTACCCGCTGGGGGTTCTTTTGCTGGGGTTCGATTGCCGTGATTCTACTCACCGATTAATTATTCGTAATCAAAAAAAAACTAAGTATGCTCTTTAAATAAATACAGCCGAACACCGCCTGCAGCGGGTCACGGCTGTTAAACGTATCCTGGATGTCCAATTCATGTGCATCCTGCTCTGAGCAGGAATGCAGATGGTTTATCGGGGACCGGTTAGGAGTCCGGTGCCGGAAGCGGGTTTTGAGGGGAAGTCCCTAATTCTTAAAGATATCCTGATTGATATTTTCCGCAAATTCATTAGATTTAGACTTCCCATAAAAAATGCCCGTGTTTCGGGTCAAAGGGCATACCCGGGATTTTCCAGAGTTCCATTTTCAAGCCGTGACCGCTTTCCAAATTATCCAAATCAGCGGTACGATAATTATCCAGACAACACTATTATACATTAAAATACCCAGTCTCCTTGTCGGATTCCGACTGGTGACTGGATATATTCATAGGAAAGGGGGAAAGGCGTTTATCTTAATTGTGACAATTGGAACTAACTTTGTTCTTCCTTCTTGTGAGATAATCAGGAAGTTGATGAAATAAAATTCCATAACGGAGGAAATATGCCTAAAATTACCGATCAAGATGCCCGGGATTACCATCATTTGAACGGAAAGCCGGGCAAGATAGCAGTTGTACCCACCAAGCCCATGGATACCCAGCGTGACCTGGGCTTAGCATATACTCCAGGTGTGGCTGTGCCAGTGCTCGATATCGAGAAGGACCCGGAAGCAGCGTACGAGTACACCTCGAAAGGCAACCTGGTGGCAGTCCTAACAAACGGCACCGCTATATTAGGACTTGGCGATCGAGGGGCGCTTGCGAGCAAACCGGTTATGGAAGGTAAAGGGGTGCTGTTTAAGAAATTCGCTGACGTTGACGTTTTCGACATTGAGGTGGACAGCCATGACCCCGATGAAGTTATCAGGGTGGCGCGTGCCATCGCCCCGACTTTCGGTGGGATCAACCTGGAGGACATCAAGGCTCCTGAATGTTTTTATATAGAAGAGACGCTGAAAGGGATGCTCGACATCCCGGTATTCCACGATGACCAGCACGGCACTGCCATCATTTCATCTGCAGCGCTGGCGAATGTTTTGGAAATTGTCGGCAAGAAGCATGCCGACGTCAGAATGGTCATTTCAGGTGCAGGCGCATCAGCCGTATCCTGTGCCGAACTTGCAATTCGCTGGGGGATCCAGCGATCCAACATCATGATGCTCGACAGCCGGGGTGTAATTTACAAGGGCCGTACGGAAGGCATGAACAAGTACAAAGACCGCTTCGTCGTAGATACAGATTGCCGGACGCTGGCGGATGCTGTACGCGGGGCGGATGTTTTCCTTGGTCTTTCAGTTGCCAATGTTCTTACACCTGAAATGGTCAAGTCCATGGCTGACAAGCCATTCATATGTGCTATGGCGAACCCGGATCCTGAGATCAGGTATGAGTTGGCCAAGGAGGCGCGCCCGGATGCAATTGTAGCGACCGGCCGATCGGATTATCCAAACCAGGTTAACAATGTACTCGGTTTCCCTTTCATCTTCCGCGGTGCACTAGACGTGAGAGCACGTGCCATCAACGAAGAAATGAAATTTGCCGCATCTCAGGCACTTTTTAACCTTACCCGCGAGGACGTGCCCGACTCAGTCTTGCGCGCCTACGGGGTGGACAGTATGAAATATGGCCCCGAATACATCATCCCCAAACCACTCGACCCGCGTGTTATGTTGTGGGAGTCCACAGCAGTAGCCAAGGCAGCCATGGAGACCGGGGTGGCGCGCAAGCCGATCGACTTGGACGAATACCGTGAGCAACTTGCCTTCCGGATGGGCAGAGGTGCGCGCGTGCGCTACTTCTTCGTGAATAAAGCCAAATCGGCCATGCCGAAGAAGCGCATCGTTTTTGCGGAAGGCGAGGAACCCAAGATCCTCCGCGCTGCTGTCCAAGTTCAAGAAGACGGCATCGGAAAACCTATCCTGGTGGGACGGCCCAATATAATCGAAAACAAGATCAAAGAATTAGCGCTTGATTTCGAATGTGAAGTGATCGACCCGAACAATTTCCCTAAATTTGAAGGCTATGTTAAAGAATATTACGACCTGCGTGCCCGCAAGGGTATGACCCTTTCACACGCTCAAAAGCGTGTACGGGAACCGAATGTACTTGGTCCATTGATGGTCAGAATGGGCGATGCGGATGCGTTTGTCTCAGGGCTGACTTACGAGTATCCAGATGTTATCCGCCCGGCTTTACAAATTAATCATGCCCAGGGTGGGGGATTGGTGGCAGGGGTTTATATCATGATTGTGGGAGAACGTGTCTTTCTGTTTACTGACGCCACAGTAAATATCGACCCATCCGCAGAAGCCCTGGCGGAGATCGCTTGTCTCGCCGCCGATTTTGCGAAGCGACTTGAAATCGAACCGCGCGTGGCCTTCCTTTCCTTCTCCAACTTTGGTTCCACTCCCAGTTCCCATTCAGACAAAGTGCGCAAGGCGGTCGAACTGGTCAAGCAGAATCGTCCTGACCTTAAAGTGGACGGCGAAATGCAAGCGGACACAGCTGTGGTTCCCGAAATCGTGGAAGAGCGTTATCCGTTCAGCGCAGTCAAGGATGCCAATGTCCTGGTCTTCCCATCCCTGGAATCAGCTAACATTGCTTACAAGTTACTGGCCCGACTCGGGAACGCACATGCCATTGGACCGATCCTGCTGGGAACAGGCGCGCCCATCCATGTGCTGCAGACCGGTGACGAAGTGGAATCAATCGTCGAAATGGCAGCGGTGGCTGTAATGGACGCAATGAACCGCAAGGAACTAAAACCGAACAATTAAGCAGGCCCGGGACAAAATCTGGCCTTAGGTGAATTGTAGAGACGAAAGGTTACTCGGGGTGTGTTGGATAGACGAAATCCGCCCAACACACCCTTCTCTTAATCAGCATCAGCAGAACCATATTGCCTGGGATCAAAAAAGACCTGCTTGGTCTTTTTTTTTGTGCTAGAATCCACCCATGTCAAACCAGCTTCCCGATGACCATTCGACCATTCGGGCGCATAAGCGCCAATTTGCCTGGCAGATCCTGGTGCCATTCCTGGTTATGGCGGGACTGATCATCGCAGGATCATTGCTGGTCGTCACTGGCGGCTCCGCACGAACAGGTGTGTGGGCTGATATTTCATTGGTATGGCTGCTCTTCCCAGGGTTATTAATTGCCCTTGGTTTGATTGTAATATCCATTACCATCATTTACGGGATGAGCAAAATACTTCAGATCATTCCTCGCTACACGGGAAAAGCCCAGAATATTTTTAACAAGGTTTCAGCAGGGACACGCCAAGTGGCAGACGGGGCAACTAAACCCTTTATCTGGACCAAGCAAGCTGGGGCGGTATTTAAATTTATATTCAGAAGGTAACCATCCTCCCCGCACACCGGGGCAGGGAATTAGCTTGTATGGCTCGAAAGGATCAATACAATGGATGAACCCGTAATTATCGAAACGCCTCCACCCAGCACCATGTGGAAATATAAAGCCATCGTCATCGGTGGTTTGATCGGTGCGCTGGTGGGGATGGGTGCGGCCTACCTGTTGACCAAACGCGCCGAGCAGAAAGGTCAATCCCTGGCAATCACCCCGGTTAAAGGAGTGCAATTGGGGGTGATGCTGGCTGGTTTACTTCGATCCATTTTATCGCTTGGCGAGGATTAACCGACGCGAGGCAGGAAAGTAACGCTGAATCCAGGCAAGTCAACCAGCGGGTTTGAATACTTGATTGCCAATTTCCCGTTCTCAGAGGGCAATTTATAGTGACAAACGGATAAAATAAACCAATAAGATACAGGAGTCGTAATCTTGAAGAAAATCACTTGGTTTTTATTGATTACAGCAATTATGGCAAGCTTTCTGTCAGCGTGCGGAAATTCCACTACTTCCGCCGATGCAAAGAAGCTTTTGACAGATTTGACTGTAAAAGGGAGACTTACGGTTAACCAACCTGGGTGGGTACATGTCACAGAAAATGTTGTTTATGACACTGATGGTCAGGACCGTGGGAAATTGCCAAGTGGACTGGCTATCCCCCTGGTTCAAGCAATCGATATTTGGTATCACATTAATGCAGAAAAACGCGTCTACCAATATGTCTGGGCGCTGAACACGCAGGATGGACAGACTCTCGAAACGATCGTATTCCGGAATAATCTTGCCTATAATCTCACGACGAACATTTCTGAAGCATTAAATCCATTTCCTCTTTCCCTAGATTTTCAATTCGGGGATGAATTTGACAATTTTATTTTGAACAGTGATAACCACCCGGTTGTTACCACAGATAAGATAAATGGGAAAACCGTCACTGTTTTCACGATTAACACTCAGCTCGATACCCCGCGCACAACCACGGATTTTACTCAACCAATCACCGCGGACGGCAGCATTGCCTATTTTGACTCAGAAAGCGGATTTTTACTAAGACTTTTACGAACCGTAGTGCTGGCAGATGGCTCGAAAAGGACATATTATACTGACAACATAACGATCGAGCCCGGTGTCCAACCTCCACAAGACATACAGAATTATGTAAATGGGATTTATTAAACCCACCGGATATTGGGAGATTTAACGTGTTTCATGATAATGGACAATAAGCGAACGATCAAAACAAACCAAAGTCAAGTGGTTACGAAAAAAAGGAGGGATGAAAATCCGTCCTTTTTGTTATTAAATTATAGGCTGGCTGCGAGGTACTCATCAACTGCACCAGGTCATCTTACAAACGAATAGGATCTTTATAAAATAAAGATCTTAATCAAACTGGTGGGATGTTTCGATGGATTACAAGTGGTTCTACGTTTTATAACAAATTAATCCCTTGAGATATGTTCCTTCGGGGAAGTTCAGTGCCACAGGGTGGTCCGGAGATTGGGACAGATGTTCCACGATACGTACTTCAACACCGGCGTCGAGCGCCGCGGAAGCAACGATTTTCTGAAAGAAACCTGCGTCAATGCCGCCCGAGCATGAGAAGGTGACCAGGATCCCACCGGATTGCAGAAGTTTAAAAGCGAGCAGGTTGATGTCTTTGTATCCCCGGGCGGCTTTTTCAGCTTGTGCGGCTGTAGGTGCGAACTTGGGTGGATCGAGGATGATTAAATCGAATGAGCGGGCTTCATCCCGGAATTTTCTTAGTAGTTGAAAGACATCGCCTTCCAAAATGGCATGACGATCGTCGGGGAGATTGTTTAGCGAACAATTCTCCTGGCACAAACTAAGTGCATCCGCGGACCCATCCACCGAAAGCACCGATCTAGCTCCACCTGCCAGGGCGTTGACCGTGAATCCCCCTGTATAGCAGAAGCAATCCAGCACAGAACGACCTTCAGCCAGCGCGTGCACGCGTTGACGGTTGACCTGCTGGTCAAGATAGAAACCGGTTTTATGACCGGTTTCAACATTGACCCGGAATTTAAGATCGTTTTCGGTGATGACCAGAGGTTGACTATTGAGGACTCCCCGCAAAGGACCTATACATGGGGCGAGACCTTCAAGTTCGCGGACATCTGCATCTGAGCGTTCAAAAATCGTTGTCAACCCGGTCGCTTCAAGCAACAGGGTGGCAAGCGTATCCTTCCAATATTCTGAACCCGCGGTGAGGGATTGCAAAACAAGGGTATCAGCATAGCGGTCCACGATCAAGCCGGGGAGTCCGTCCGACTCAGCATGGATGAGCCGGAACGCGTTCGTTCTCTTCTTATCCTGCCAGGGTTCCCGCGAAGCGATTGCATTTTTAATCCGCAGCCTGAAGAAATCCGCGTCCACTCGCTCGGACGGGTTGAAGGTCCAGACACGTGCGCGGATCTGAGAATTAGGGCTATAGGCGGCGCGTGCCAGGAACTTCCCGTCAGCAGAAACCAGGTCGACACTTTCTCCAGAGGCAGGGTTCCCTTCCACGCGTGCAATCGCACCGGAGAAAACCCACGGGTGACGTCGCATTAGGGATTTTTCACGTCCCGGTTTGAGAGTAAGGGTCGATATTTCTTTTATTAGCATCTGGACTGAATTTAACTAATTTTGAGCGTGAGTGGGAATGACATCTTGTTCTTTATTTTGCAGACTTGATCTTATGAAGATGTATTGAAATTTAGTGATCATATCCGGTTTGTCAGTAGTAATTATCTTGTGGAAATTGCAGAAGTTACTTCCGTGATCCAAACGGAAATAAATGAAGGAGATCTCAGGTGGCTGCCGGGTCGAAAAGCTCCATCCAGCGTTCGGGGTGCTGGAGTTGTGAAAAACCAAATTGACTGTACAACCCGCGAGCATTGCTCGAGGCCAGGATCCAACGCCGCAGTCCTTGCATGTCAGGGTGGGCAAGGATTTCCTTCATCATCCACTTGCTGATTCCGCGGCCTCGGTAATCGGGATGAACAAAGACATCGCATACCCATGCAAAGGTGGCAAAATCCGTGACCACGCGTGCCATCGCCACCTGACGCTCCCCGTCGTGAACGGCAAACACCAGTGAGTTCTTTAAGGAACGTTCAATAGTTTTTCGGCTGCGAGTATCCGCCCAATAAGCCTGTGCTAAAAATCTACAAATTTCATCAATGTCCAGGCGATTCGGATCGGTGCTAAGGATCAGGTTATCCTTTTGTGACTCGATGATAGTTTGCATGCAAGTTCCTGACTTGAACCGTTATATATAGCTGGTCAAGATTGATTTTTCATGGATTATTAATTAAATAATCCCGATTTCGTGACCTGCTTTTTCGATCACGCCCAAGGCATATTCGATTTCCTTGGGCTCATGCGCGGCTGTTACGGTGGCGCGCAGGCGCGCCTGTCCCTCCGGAACGGCGGGGGATACTACTGGCAGGACGAACAAATCCTTGTGGTGGCAGACCTGGGTCAGCTTGTAGGCGCGCTCGTCAGTGCCACACAGCACCGGCACGATTGCCGTGGTGGACAGCATGGTGTCGAATCCAGCGCCTTTTAACCCCTTGATAAACTGTTCGCCATTAGCGCAGACCTTTTCTATGCGCCAGGGTTCATCCAGTATGACCTTGAAGGCTTCATTGGCGGCTGCAGCCTGTGCAGGAGGCAGGGCAGCGGAGAATATGAAGGCCCGGCTGGCGTGACGGAGATACTGGACGAGTTCTTTCTTACCGGCAACGTACCCGCCTATGGAAGGGATGGTCTTGCTGAGCGTGCCCATCTTGATATCGATCACATTCTCCAGTCCGAAGTGTTCCTCGATGCCGCGCCCGGTCTTGCCGAGCACTCCCACCGAATGAGCTTCGTCGATCATTAACCAGGCATTGAACTTTTTGCATATTTCGACTGTCCTGGGCAGGTCGAGCACATCGCCATCCATGCTGAAAACTGCGTCAGCCACCACTAATTTTGCAGCATCTCCGGGGACCTGCTCCAGGCGGTGTTCCAGCTCATCCATGTCATTGTGCTTAAAACGACGGAATTCCGCCCCGGACATGAGGCATCCATCGACAATGGAGGCGTGGTTAAGCTTGTCAGAGATGACGAAATCACCGCGGCCTAACAAGGACGATAATACGGTCAAGTTGGTGACGTAACCGGAGGAGTAAGTGACTGCAGCTTCAGTATGCTTGAAAGCTGCAATGGTTTCTTCGAGTTCAGTATGAAGGGTGAGAGTACCGGCCAAGAGTCGCACGCCGTTAGTACCGGTCCCAAATTTATCCACGGCAGCCTTCGCAGCCGCGTTGATGCGCGGGTGACCTATCAAACCGAGGTAACTATATGAGGCGTACATCCCCATTTCACGTCCCCCAACGATGACTCGCGAGCCACCTTTAATCTCCTCCACCGGTAGATTGTAAAAGTAAAGGTCATCCTCACGAAGTTTCCGCACACGCTCGGTGAAGAAATTTATGCGCCGGGTGACAGCATCATCGATGTTATGGATATCCATGGATGGCTCCTTCAGGAAAAAATCTGCGTAAGTATAGCACAGACATCCGGCACCGATTAGTTTATGCCCATTACTCCAATTAACCCCCAACTCTAGAACAATACCCCGCAATCGTAAGGAACAAGATTCTTTTCCTGGACTTCCAGGATGGTATGAGGCATGCTCCGGCTGATCGTAAAAATTTGCTGATAAAACCCTCCCCACCGGGTAAAGGTTTTGATCCGAACCTCGGCAGACCGTTCGCCGATGTTGACAACCGGATCAACACCGCTAAGTAACGCGGCGCGTATGCGAGAAATAGGCGAAATCGGGTACCCGAAATCTCCATCCAGGCTGTTGACTATGTCGGTAATATCGACTTTTTCACAGATAATTTGCGAGTCGCTGTAGTTGGCATGCCAATATAAATAAAACTGGCTGCCCATCATTGATAACACCGCGAGTTGAAAGTAACTTTCAGCAGTATCGTCGACCTGGATGTAATCCAGGTAGCTTGAAGTCTCGCCTGCAGCTGCCAGGTCGGCTTCTCTGGAGTAGGGGGGCTTACTTGCCGGACGGACGTAGAGGATCGGGTTGCCCCCCATCCCATCATAATGGTAAACGTAATCCAGGATATAACCTGTCTGCAAGGTCAAATGATCGAGAACGCTGAAATACTGCATCACATCAAATTCCCCGCCCTTTTTTACCGGGTTATTGGTTTGAAAATTGGCGGGTAATTCCAACCCGCCGGTTAGAGAGGAAATGGCATCCACGGTTTGGCGGCAGGACGAAACGGATCCATCTACTTGAAAAGACGGTCCACAGGAACTCAGAAGAAACAATATTACCAGGATCATGGCTGTTGCCCGCATGCTGTCCTCCATTTTTCCTTATGTAAAATAGGATCGGGTCATCTAAGATTCTTTCGGATTTAATTCTGGTTGCAAAACCATGATCGGAATGTGGCGGGTGGTCATTTCCTTATAATGCAAATAGGGTGGGTGATGTTCAATCGCATATTGCCACAAAAGCTTATACTGTGCGCCTTCAGCAGGGTGGGCTTCCACATTGATTTTTTTACCTTTAACTTCGATCGTTGTGCAAGGGTATGCCATTAGGTTATGATACCAGGCCGCCTGCTTTGGTTTACCCCAGTTGGAACCGACCAGGAAGTAGACACCATCTGTATAGAAATAGGCGATAGGGGTGACGAAAGCCCGGCCCGATCTACGCCCAATGGTGTTCAAAAGGAGGATGGTCTGTTTGCCAAGCTGACTGCCTAGACGCCCCCGGCTGATGCGGATGGCCAGGACATTCATCGCCATAAATAATTTTAAAGGAAACCTGCTCATGCTTGATCCAAAAAAACTCACCGATAAGATTGGCGTATCTCGCCAGAATGATATGGGCGCAAGCTAGATGCCGACCAGGTTGCATTCACGGACACCAGGTTTATCCATTTCATGTCCGTGCCTCGCAGGGAGTCCCAGCCTTTATCACGGGTCAGATCAGTCTGGATCTTCGAACTACCCTTGGGGAATGTGATCCATAGCAGGGATCCAGCTTTCAGTGCAGTAAGAATTTGTGGCAGTAAGGCAACCAGCTCCATTTCGTTCTTAACAAAAACCTGGAGCCAATCGTATTTTCCATCCAGACGGTCAGACAGGTGAACGCCCTCCGGTAATGGATCCAATTCCTGCAGGTACCCGGCTGGTGCACCCACAAGTGCAGCCTTCTGTCCGATTTTAAGTTTTAATTTCGCGGCGAGTGGACTGGGATTCATCTTATTTTTCAAGGTAACGCTTCATTGGTTCCCAATAATTGTCGATCCATCCCTGCTTGAATTCTTCCTCGGTGCCTTCCGGGACATGAGAATGAGTAAAATCGATCCGGGTGCCGTTGGGCACTGCAGTGAACTTGAAAGTCACACGCGATAGGAAGCCTTCAGGCCAGTCAACCGCGCGCCAGTCCTGCACGATTTTTTTATCTGGTACCAGTTCCACGTTCTTTCCGTTGCAGTAATTATCGTAAGCAGTGAATTTCCCCCCAACTACGCGGCTGATGCTGGCTTTACCACCTGTAAAGGCTGCATGTTTTTTTGAATCCATCAGGGCTTCATAAACAGCATGGGGAGAAGCTTTGAAAGTGACAGATTGCCGGATTATCTTGGACATGGTTACCTCCTCAAGATTGGAAAGAATATTATTGGCGTATTATCAATATCATAGCATACCGAAGTTAAAATATACAGAGAATTCATCGATCCTATTTTTACGGTTGATTATTTGCGTTAAATACCTGATAATAATCAAACCTCCGTGCCACGAAAAAGGAGAAAATCTTGAATAGTCCTGCATTCAAAGATAAAGTGGTGATCATTACCGGGGGTTCGAGCGGAATCGGGCGGGAACTGGCTCATAAATTGGCGAACCAGGGAGCTTGCTTGGCATTAGCAGCACGAAATGTCGAACGGTTGGAAGCGGCAGTGTATGAATGTCAACGCCGCGGAAGCAAGGCATCGCGATCCCATTGGACGTCAAACACCAGGCCCTTTGTGAAGAGGCGATGAAGCTTACCTTTGAAAAATTCGGGCGGATCAATGCTCTGGTCAATAACACCGATCTCACTATGTGGGGGAATTTCGACAAGATAAATAACCTGGGTATTCTTGAACAGATCATGCGCGTTAACTACCTGGGAAGCATGTATTGCACCCATAATGCACTGCCTCTTCTAGAACAAAAAAAGGATTGATCGTTGGGTTCCAAGCATTGCAGGCAAGTCTGGAGTACCAACCCGCAGCGGTTACGCCGCCAGCAAGCATGCCATGACCGGTCTCTTCGATTCACTGAGGATCGAGTTGGAACCTATCGGGGTGTGTGTAACCATGATCTACCCGGGATTTGTTGCTTCCCAGGTACGCGCTCGCGCTTTGAGCCCGGACGGGAAACCACTGATCAGCAGCCCGGTTCGCGAGGACTAGGTTATGCCGGTGGAAGAGTGTGCCCGAATAATTGTCTCTGCAATGACGCATAGAAAACGGGAAGAAGTGATGACCTTGCACGGCAAACTGGGTTAATGGATGAAATTGATCGCCCCCTACCTGATGGACCGGATTGCCATCCAGGCGATCAAGGCAGGTCGGTAAATATCCGGAGAAAACCGGTCGATATAGAATCCACCGATAATTATCGCCAATATACTCCAATGGTTAATTTTGCCGGAGGGATATATAATTACAATTAGGAATTTAATCACATGATGACCTTTCCGATAAGCAACGAGACTCATCACGTTAAGACCCTGGTAACCGGGCATGTCGTCCCCGACCCGGAACGCTGCATTCAATGCGGGATCTGCTCTTTTAACTGTCCAATTGGGATAGATGTCCGTTATTACGCATGGCTTGGGCAGTTCGTGGAAGACTCATATTGCCTGACCTGCGGTGAATGCGTGGAACGTTGCCCCCGCGGTGTGCTGCATTTCGAGAAAACCGAACTATTCACAGGAGGGCAGTAATGACCCGCCACGTTATCATCGGCACAGGGATAGCTGGTTACACCGCCGCTGAGACATTGCGCACCATGGACCCGTCGGCCGAAGTCTTGCTCGTTGGTGACGATCCTTACGGTTTTTATTCCAGACCCGGTCTGGCATATTATTTAACCGGCGAAATCCCCGAGAAACAGTTATTCCTATTTTCCAAAAAAGGAAAACTAAATCTGGATGTGAATCACCTCAAGGGACTGGTAACGCGAATCGACCCAGAAGCTCACACGATTAATATTAATACCTCCGGAAAGGTGGCATATGACCGTTTGCTGCTAGCCACCGGAGCTACTGGAGTGCCTCTCGATGTTCCGGGAGCCAACCTGCAAGGTTTGGTCAAATTGGATGACCTGCAGGATACCCGAAAGATCCTTTCAATGATTCGAAATACCAAAACTGCCGTGGTGGTGGGTGGAGGCGTTGTCGGAATCGAATTGGTGGAGGGGTTGGCTGCCCGTGGGGTCAAAGTCCATTACCTTCTGCGCGGAGACTGGTTCTGGTCCAATGTGCTGGGGGAAATTGAATCAAGCATGGTCGAGCAACCTCTCACCCAAACTGAGGTCACCATTCATCACCATGAAGAAATCACCGAGATTCTAGGAAAACGCGGTAAAGTTTCCGGGGTGCGCACCTCTACCGGTAAAATTCTGAAATGCGAGATCGTGGCAGTGGGGATCGGGGTGAAAGCCCGCATGGAACTGGCACAGGTGGCAGGACTGAAAATCGGGCGGGGCATCCTGGTGAACGAGTATTTGCAAACCAGCGCACCCGACGTTTTTGCTGCAGGTGATGCTGCTCAAATTCTTGACCCAATGAGTGGGCGATGTTCCATTGACAATCTTTGGTATCCCGGGCGGAAGCAGGGCCGCATTGCGGCGTTCAATATGGCCGGGCAAAAAGAAATGTACAAGCGGACAGTTGCCACAAATGTCCTGCTCCTGGCTGGAGTGATGACAACCATCATCGGGGCGATTGGCAGCGGACGCGACGAAGGGCAGGTTTCCACCATGCGCGGTTCAAGTGAAACCTGGCAGCAGTTACCCAATACCATCGCCTCAGAAAGCGGCACGGACGCAAGTCATGTGCGCCTCGTGGTTGGAGAGCAGAAATTGCTGGGGGCGCTGGTGATGGGCGATCAGAAAATATCCCGGCCGTTAAGGGATTTGATCAATGCCCAGGTGGATATCAGTCCCATCCGGAACCAATTATTACAGCCCAACACACATTTGGGACAGTCAGTTATGGATTTCTGGCTAAAAACCAAGAGTGGGGGACAGGTCCGCTAAAGGTGGAATGATGGGAATTGATAAAAAGCCATACGGATGCCTGACATTCCCAGGATTGATTACAGCTCTGCTGAGCATGTTGATCGTGTTAGTGGTTGGGTTGGCACGCGGCGGGGTGCTTTTCAGCCCGGGTGGGCTCAACGCCCAGGCAGGTACATCCCAGGGAGGCATTACCTCCCACGCAGACTTAACTGCGAAGTGTTCCGGTTGTCATAGTGCATTCTGGCAAACAACCACCATGGCTGACAAGTGTGTATCATGCCATACGGATGTGGCAGCCCAGGAATTGGATCCAACCACCCTGCATGGCGATCAATTCACAAAAAAACCAGGCCTGACCTGCCGGTCCTGCCACCCTGATCACCGAGGTGCGACTGCTTCCCTGACTGACATATCCATGATTGATATCACCCACAATGTTTTTGGGTATGCTCTCACAGCCCACCAAAAGCAGACAGATGGGTCTGCGTTCACCTGTAAGACCTGCCATCCAAACGGGTATGCCATATTTGACCAGGTTGTTTGCACCACGTGCCACCAGCAGATAAAGGCTGATTTCATGAATTCACATTTGCTGGCATATAGCGCTAATTGTCTGGCTTGCCACGACGGAATTGACAGCTACGGTCATGCCTTCAACCATGCCAGCCTTGCCTTCCAATTAACCGGAAAACACGCCGCGCTGGATTGTGGAAGCTGCCATACTGGTGCACGTAATATTGCTGACATGAAATCGACCTCACAGGTCTGTGCCGGCTGCCATTTAAAAGATGATGCCCACAAAGGCCAGTTTGGAAGCGGGTGCGGCACCTGTCACACCACCCAGGGTTGGCTGCCAGCCACGTTTGACCACTCGCTGACGAAATTTCCGCTGACAGGTGCTCATGCTGGTCTGGTATGCACCAAATGTCACACCAACGCAGTTTTTACTGTTCTCCCCACCACTTGTGTTTCGTGTCACCCCGACCCGACCTACCATGCCGGGCTTTTCACAGGCATGACCTGCGACCAGTGTCACACCACCAGCGGCGTGGATCCCTGCCACATTCAACCTGGCACATCCGGGTAACTGCGGAGAAAGGGGATGTATCAACCACGAAAGAGCAACCTGCAACGATTGCCATCCCATCAGTCTTTCCACATACACCTGCCTAAAATGTCACGACAGTAACACACCTGGGGATGGGGGCAATGGTGGGGGATGAAAACTGAAGAAGTAATGACCTTCAAATCCGAGGGGCAGATGTATCCTGATTATTAATACCTGTTATTTAGGAAATGTAATTATGTTCTTTTACCGGTGTCCAAAGAGTGTGACTGCTGCTGCCAAAGATGGATCGGTTTCGAATGTAAAGATGTCCCAATCGGCGTAGGCTTGCACGTTCGGGACGATGCCAGTTTTTTCCCAGTCGGCGTGGGAATGGAGCGGTACAAACCGTTCTTCTGCCAGCCATAAGAGAGAGCCATCGCTCAGGTTGTGCCCGTGAAGGATCTCAACATTACCTAGGGTGGTCTGTCCCACAATTTTTGCTCGTCCGGTATCCTGCAAAACCCCTGAAAATATTTCCCCAAAACTGACGGTGTCCGTGCCGACCAGGACGACAATCGGCACACTCTGTGAATTGTTGACTGGGTCGGCGCTGGCTTGCAAGGGTCGGGTCGCAGTCTGGCTGACGAAATGTCCTACTACACCATCTGTGAAATAGCTCAAGATAGGTTCAACAACATCGCTGGAGCCTCCGGAGTTCATGCGATTATCCAATATCAACCCATCCAATTGGCCGAATTGCTGGAGGGCCTGTTTAACCTGCCCGGGAATAGTTTCATCAAAGAAGGACGGCAGATAAATATATCCGATGCGGGAACCATCCTGGGTAGGGACCATCCGTGCGATGATTGGCAGGGAGGAGTTAATTGCAGAGCGAATGATTGTAATATCATGAGGCGTTTTTCCGGGTGACTGAATAGTGAACACTGCCGCACTGCATGCTGGGCCTCGAACACGCTGAGGGTACGTAGTCCCATTTTCCACCAAGGGGATTCCGTCTACAGCCAGCAGGCTGTCGTGAGGTTTCAATCCGGCATGCTCCGCAGACGAACCTGGAAAGACCAGAAGTATCGAGAGCCGGTTTTTATCCACCATTGGCAATATCTCTACACCAATCCCAACATAATCATTCCGCCCTGCCAATTGGGCGTTGGATTCGGTAACCTCCACCGGTGATAAATATGACGAGTGGTTGTCACCTAATGCCGTTATCAGGTTTTGCATTTCTGTATAAAAAGTTTCGGTATCAAGTCCGGTCTCGATCTTGGCCCGGTATTTTGTAACCGTGGCAGGCCAATCCAGCCCATTGAAGTCAGGATAAACATACAAACTTGGTATCGGGCTGGTGAGTTCATCAAATATTTTTAGTTGTTCACTCTGCGAAAGAGGTGGATTTATCCCCGAGCTTATCGTCGGTTCGGCAACGGTCGTCGCTGCCGGAAGGGTAGCCACCTGGTGGCCCACACATTCAGGTGGGATGTAAACAGGGACGGAAGTAGGCAGGGAGGGCGTGGGAGTGGTTATGCGCGGCAGCGAGGGAGGTGCAACCGATGTTGGTGTAATCGCGGGGATCCGGGCAGTGAAATTACAAGCGAGGGTTAAAAGCAAACCAAAACTGATGAACAATCTCTTGCGGTTCATTATTAATTTCCTATCCACCTTTGCAGATGATTCAAAATATTCAGATAACAATTATCATATTAGTAATCGGGTTATATTACCAATTCCCGAAATGTTCAAGGGGGAAAACATTTTCCCGGAGGATAATAAATTTGAAGTTAATTAAGTTGGATACAAATATATTTCGATTGATAAGCGCCCAGGTTCATTCGGACCGGTGAGCTTATGACAGCTAATGTTTTATATGCGTTATAATATTTGTTGTCTGACAACTGCCCCGAATATCCGCAAGGAGTATCTTAAAATGACCATGATCGACCTCTCCATCCAAAAAGACCGGCGCGCCCGCGCCATCCAGCGTGCCCGTGAGCGCAACATTGTCATCCCCACTTTTGAGCAGATGAAAGATCCCGGCAAGATCCCAGCCAAAGTCAAGGAATCCCTCAAGGGAGTCGGCTTGTGGGATGTGGACCCGCGTAACTTATTCCGGATCACCTGGCACAACGATCCCAAAGCCAAGGGTGGGGGATTTGGTGGAGTTAACACCCTCGAACTTCCGTCCTCTCTGACAGGGGTCAAGGCACGCATCATTGTGCTGGTGGGAAAATGGTTCCCTACCGGTGCACACAAGGTTGGGGCTGCCTTTGGGTGCCTTGTGCCAAGGCTGGTCACCGGTCAGTTCGACCCAACCGTAGAGAAAGCCGTTTGGCCGTCCACGGGTAACTTCTGTCGGGGCGGTGCCTACGACTCTGCCCTGATGGCCTGCACTTCCATTGCCATATTACCGGCCGGGATGAGCAAGGAACGCTTTGACTGGCTGGAGAAGATTGCGGGAGAGACGATCAAGACCCCGGGGTCCGAATCAAACGTTAAGGAAATCTTTGACAAGTGCTGGGAACTGCGCAAATCCGGGCAGGAGCTGATGATCTTCAACCAATTCGAAGAATTTGGCAACTACCTGTGGCACTATGAAATCACTGGGCATGCCATGGAAGAAGTAGTGAAAAAAGCCTCTGGTGCCAAAGGTCGCTACCGGGGAATGGCATCCGCCACCGGTTCTGCCGGTACGATCGCCAGCGGGGATTATATGAAACAGCAGTTCCCGGGCAGTATTATCGTGGCAAGCGAGGCTTTGCAGTGTCCCACCCTCCTTGAAAATGGTTTCGGTTCCCATCGCATCGAGGGCATTGGCGATAAGCATGTGCCCTGGATCCATAATGCCAAGAACACCGATATGGTGGTGGCGATCGATGATAATGCCGTGGTCAACTTGGCGCGTCTATTCAACGAGCCAGCCGGGCGGAAATACCTGGCCTCCAAAGGGGTCCCGGAAGCGGTGGTTTCCCAGCTGGACCTACTGGGATTTTCAGGCATCTCGAATGTACTTTCAGCCATCAAGGCCGCCAAATATTATGAAATGGACGAAAAAGACATAATGATCACGATCCTGACCGACTCGATGGAACTCTACCAATCGCGTCTGAAGGAAATGCATGCCGAGTCAGGCGAGTACACCTCGGAAAATGCTGCAGCCGATTTCGCCCATTACCTTCATGGTCAGTCCACCGATAATCTGCTCGAACTCCGCTATACCGACAAACGCCGCATCCACAACCTGAAATATTTCACCTGGGTGGAACAGCAGGGTAAAACATATCCCGAGATCCAATCTATGTGGGTGAAACCGGATTATTGGACGAGTGTCCAGAAGCAGGCAAAAGAAATCGACGAGTTGATCATGGATTTTAATAACGAAGTTGGGTTGAGTTAATTTATCAAAGAGAACCAACCGTTAGCGGAGGCGGAAATCCCAGCCTCGGCTAACGGTTTTATTAAACCCCCTTATCCAAAATGACTTTACAATAATTACTCATAAGCTTCTAAGCCAGTAAATTCCCCTTTTGGGTATACTTGCCCAGCTTTTCCCAGACAATTTCAAGGAGATTGGTTATTTTGAAATGAAAATTAATCCAAATATTTACATTGTGCCCGGGGTTGTTGGCAATTCCTACTTACTGCTTGACGGGGACGGATTGACTCTAATTGATACGGGTATTCCGGGGAGTGCAATAAAGATCCTTAATTTCATCAAGAGGCTGGGGTTCGGTAAACGGGATCTAAATCGCATCCTGCTTACTCACGCTGATTGGGATCATGCCGGCAGCCTGGCAGCGCTTAAAAGGGCGACCGAAGCGCGTGTTTATGCCAGCATGTACGAGGCCAGGGCGGTAGCATCCGGACGTTTCCCACGTTCGTTAAAAACCGATGACATATTCCTGAAACCAATATTTGCAATGGCAGAATTCCTGGGGAGAGTATCCCCGGCGCACGTAGACGAACACCTATCCGATGGACAGGTGCTTCCAGTTTTGGATGGTCTTTTTGTGGTGGATACCAAGGGTCACACACCCGGTCATATGTCGTTCTTCGCGCCCTCGGCAGGGATTCTGTTCTCAGGGGATTCGATCCTGTCCAGGAAGGACAAACTCGTGGGTTCGCACGGTTCTGTCACATGGAACCAGGGAAAAGCCGACGCATCCGTGATCAAACAATTAGCGCTGCGCGCCCGGATCATTTGCTCGGGACATGGCGCAGTGGTGATGGATGGGCTGACCAGATTTCTAAAATTGTCGCAGTTGTTATCATTGTCTCCCGCGTATTTGCGTCCTTGAGAATATTAAAGGAATCATGTACTAATCGAAATATCCAAGCAAGTCCTTATTGATCCCCACCCAAATTTCTTGTTGCCACGTAATGATGAGGGTATTTTGATAATTAAATAAATGAGACAGAGTTCAGACGTCCATATTTATACTCTGTTTATCATCCAGATGGGACATGCAAATAATTCTTTACGCTTTAGGTTTCAGCCTGATTGGTTATCTTTGCGGCTCGTTCCCATTTGCCATCTGGATCACTCGCCTGGTAAAAGGGGTGGACGTGCGTGATGCAGGTTCCGGTCACGCCACGACCACAAACACGATCCGCCAGGCAGGATTCCTGCCCGGTGCCCTGGTTTTTGTACTGGATGTTGCCAAAGGTTTCGGACCAACCTGGCTGGCATCCAAAGCTTCACCTGCGGTGTGGATAGTCCCATTGACAGCTGCCATGGTAGTCATTGGTCATTGCTGGCCTGTTTTCGCTGGGTTCCGCGGCGGGATGGGGCTGGCACCCGCAAACGGCGGGATGATGGTGGCGGCTCCCGTCATTATTTTAATCGTTTATGCAACATTAGGTCTATTGACGGTGATCCTGCGCCACAGCGCACGCGCCAGCGTGGTCACCGGGATTCTTTTTACTCCGCTCTTGTGGCTGGCAGGAGTACGCGGTCCTTTACTGTGGATCGGGGCAGCAGTTGGAATTGTAGTTGCTTTCCGCTTCATGATTGACTGGAACCGTAAATACCGCGAACTATGGCTGGATCGGGAAAGAAGCGCATAAGGGGAAAACCAGAAAACCTTAAGCGACTTGGAAAAGGACATACGACTGGACCTGGAGAAATTATCCAGGTCCACCTTTTATATGCACATATTACGTTGAGTCTTTTCAATTTTTGGAGTAAAGTTAATCCATGCTGAGTCCGTCTTCCCTTATCCTGGTCTGCCTGCTTCCTTCGCCGCGCGACCTGGAGATCGCCCGCTTGTTGGGGTGGTATCGGATCCCTTTCCGCTCTGCGCCAAAAGTGATCGCAGTGGATGTCCTTGCTTTTTACCAGCCCGGAAGTTTCGGTGATGAAGCCGGGAAAATTGAATGGACGGCTGAGGTACGCGGTTACGAATTGACCACCCGTGCCGATCTCCTGAAGGATGAATCCGATCATCCGCGGGCAGGGGAAGAATATTTCAAAATCCAGCTTGGTCAGCTTGAAAGACTGCCCCATCCGGTAATAGCGGAAAAATGGAAGCGACTGACCTTCTTATATACCACGGGGGAATATATGCTCAAAGCACAAGTGCTCAACGACCTTGTAGTGCAAAGCGACGAACGCGCCCTGCTCTGGCAATCCCTGCGCGAACGAGCTGAAACTGATCAATTATATAAAACAGAACTCCCGGAGGCTGACCTGCCTCCGGATGTACTTGTCGCATTGCTTGGAATTAAAGAGCTTCAAGAGCCATACGGACCAAAGGAAAAATAAAATGCCAACTTTGATTAAAGGCGGTTTACTGATTACCGCCGAGAGATCATATCCTGCTGACATATTAGTTGAAGGTGGGAAGATATCCCAAATTGGACAAAACCTGCAGCTTCCGGGCGCTGAACAGGTGGATGCAACGGGCAGGCTTGTCCTTCCCGGAGGAGTGGACCCGCACGTCCACCTCGACCTGCCCATGTTCGGAACTGTGTCCTCGGACGACCATTACACCGGTACCAAGGCAGCCGCGTTCGGCGGGACCACCACTGTTATAGATTTCGTCTCCTTGGATTTCCCTTCCCTGGCTGAATCGATCGAAAAATGGCATGGGAAGGCGGAGAAAGCTGCCGTGGACTATTCAGCACATATGAACCTGACCCGCTTCGACGGAAAGATCGCACCTGAAATCCCGTCCCTGCCGGACATGGGAATCTCCACCCTTAAGGTCTTTACTGCCTACAACAACCGCTTGCGCCTTGACGATGGGAATATATTCAAGACTCTGCGGATCGCGCGTGACAACGGAATACTGGTGATGCTGCATGCTGAAAACGGAGATGTGATCGAGATGCTTACAGCAGAAGCCCTGGCCGCGGGACATACCACTCCTGAATGGCACGCAAAGACCCGCCCTGCTTGGGGAGCAGTTGAATCTGCCATGCGCGCCTTTGCCCTGGCTGCCATGGCGGAAACATCGTTGTACCTGGTGCATATGAACACTGCCGGTGAAGTGGACATGCTCAAGTACGCCCGTGAGCGTGGGGTAAAAGTGATGGGTGAAACCTGCCCACAATACCTGTTTTTCAGCGAAGATGACCTGCGCCGCCCGGATGGGGCGAAATGGGTCTGCTCACCGCCCGTTCGTACCTCCGTAGATAACGAGCGGTTATGGGAAGGTTCTGCGGATGGCACCATCCAGACCATCGCGACCGATCATTGTCCGTTTTTTTACGATGGCACCAAAGAGATAATGTATGAGGGGGAACCAGTTGCCATTCCCGGCAAGGAACTTGGCGCAAAAGACTTCACCAAGATCCCCAACGGCCTGCCAGGTGTGGAAGACAGGCTCCCGGTCATTTGGACGACCGGGGTTGGAAC
This sequence comes from uncultured Chloroflexia bacterium, assembly GCA_963830585.1. GTDB lineage: Bacteria > Chloroflexota > Anaerolineae > Anaerolineales > Villigracilaceae > UBA877. The sequence goes on from CAWHNA010000002.1 coordinate 45,154, forward strand.
TGGAAAGTTGACTCCCAGCCAGTTCGTGGCACTCACCTCCACCAACCCCGCAAAGATCTTTGGTCTGTACCCGCGCAAGGGTGCGTTGTTAGCTGGTTCCGATGCTGACATCGTCATTTTTGACACAAACAAGAAGGTTAAGTACGGCATTGCCTCCTGCCATCAGCGTACAGATTACAATCTTTACGAAGGCTGGGACCTGACCGGGTACCCAGAGAAGGTTTTCCTGCGAGGTCAGTTGATCGTCGATGGAGGTAAATGGTTTGGGAAAAAGGGGGGAGGGGAATTTCTGAAACGCAACCAGGGCGAAATCCTATAGGGTTACCCGGTCGGTTGATCCCTTGAACCGCTCTCTTGATTTAAAAATTCATTCAGTCTTGGGTGCTCAGCATAAATTCCGCGGCGTTCAGGTGGCAGCAATGCCGCGATCCTGCACATAACCTCCTCTGTATACAGGAGCATGGCCGCGTCACGGTCTTTCCCCTTGACCTGGGGAAGATTAAACGGTTGCCCAGCCACGATCTTTACCTTCAGCCGTTTGAGGTGCTTCAACCGTTCAACCACCACTGCATCTTCGGTGCCAGTAACCGCTACCGGCACGACTGGTACTCCAGCTTTCCAGGCCAGGTAGGTCCCCCCCGGTTTGGCAGCAATGAGATTACCAGACTTGGAACGTGTGCCTTCCGGGGTAATGGTGAAAACCTGTCCTTTCTGGAGGCGGCGCAGGGTTTCGCGGATGGCATGGATGTCGGAGTTGTATCGATCTACAAACATTCCGTTGGTAATTCTGACCAGCCAGCGGAAAATGCCATATTTCTCATATTTCTCCGCCACCACCATGATGATATCCGGCCGGTCGAGAATGTAATATGCGAGAGCGGCGTCCAGGCGCCCGATGTGGTTGGCAGCAATAACAAAGCCGCCGGCAGGCAGGTTTTCTAAACCAACCACTTCCATGCGGGCAATTAACCCGAGAATGAGACGTACAAAAAACCGGAAGATTTTGTGGGTGGATTTCTTCATAAAGGATCCTGGTAAATAATACCCCCCGTATCACTAAAAGTTAGCTGCCATCTAGACGGGACCAGATATGTACTCTTTCAAACGTGGATGACTTGCGTAGAACCCGCGTTGTTCCATGGGAATTAACGCAGCGATCCGGCACATGATCTCATCCGTGTCTTCCAATAATGCCTGGTTGCGGCTAACAGCTTCAGCAGGGAGGGGAGGCAGGCTGAATTCCGGTCCGATACTAACAATGACGTGCGGACGATGGAGACGTTTCAACTGTCCAAAGAAAATTTCATCGAACGAACCGCTGATGCCGACCGGAAGGAGCGGGTAGCCCAATTTCGCAGCCAAATAACTGACTCCCGGCTTGCCTTCGATCAGGTAACCAACCTTCGAGCGTGTCCCCTCGGGGGTAATTACCAGGATTTCCCCTTTTTTCATACGTGCCATCACCGCGCGGATGGCTTTCAAGTCCGGGTTGAACCTGTCGACGAAAAGGAAATTCAACCCGCGGCCTAACCAGCGGGTGACCCAGTTCTTTTCCCATTTTTCGCCTACCAGCAGGACCAGATTGGTATTATCTATAATGTAAAATGGCAGGAAGGCATCCACCAGCCCAATGTGGTTGGCTGCAATAATAAAATTACCACTTACCGGGATGTTTTCCCTGCCGCGCACCTCCACCTGGGTCAGCCAGCGCAATAGAAAACGGATCAGGAAGCGGGTGAATTTAAGGCGCATGCAAGTATTTTACAGCAAAAAGGGTTTGGTGCTTTTATTTAGCCAGGCGGAATTCATTCGCGTTTCAAAATATGAGTGATTATGGTGGCACCTGACCCGCCAATATTCTGTGCCATCCCTATGCGCGCCTCGGGCACCTGGGTCTCGCCGCATTCGCCGCGCAGTTGCTGGACCAGTTCTACCACCTGGTAGATCCCCGTGGCACCCACGGGATGCCCGCGTGCCTTAAGCCCGCCGCGGGTCATCACCGGGATGCTTCCATGCGGGGTCAGTTTTCCATCCAAGGCAAGCCTCGGACCCTGTCCGCGTTCGGCAAATCCACAGGCTTCCAGTGAAAGGGCTGACATGACGGTAAAAGCATCATGCAGTTCGAACACGTCTATATCTCCGGGGCCAACACCCGCCTGCTGATAGGCTGACTGCGATGATTTAAACGCGGCTGCCAGGAAAAGCGGGTCGGGACGGTCGTGCAGGGCAATCGTATCGGTGGCAGCCGCAGAGCCGGCAATCAGGATGCGCGACCCGGGCTGCAAAGAATCGGCAGGGACAATGTATAAGGCGGCAGCCCCATCCCCAATGGGGGAGGCGTCCAGAAGATTAATGGGGGTCGCGATCATCGCCGATTTTTCAAATTCGTCGAGGGTAATGACATGATGAAGTCGTGCATAAGGATTGTGCATGGCGTTGGCGTGGGCATTAATGGCAAATTGTGCGAAATCGGCGTGCTTCCAACCAAATTCGTACATATAGCGGCGCATAATGAGAGCGTTCAATCCAACGAAAGAGACGCCCATGTCCACCTCATAATCGGCGTCCGCGGCAGTGGCAAGCGCCACCGTTACTTCGTGCGGGTGGCGGTCAGTCATCTTTTCGACGCCAACCACGAGCGCAGACTCCAACTCTCCGGATCCCACTGCCATTAACCCGGCGCGTAATGCTGCCCCGCCTGAACCGCAGGCAGCATCCACTTTGACCGCAGGAATTTTTAACCCGGCCCAGTCAGCTACGAGCGGACCGAGGTTATTCTGGCTGTTGATGATGCCCGACATCATATTGCCGAGAAAGATTCCATCGGCACTTTCACGCCCGGCATCTTTCAAGGCAGCAAGGATCGCTTCCACCCCAATCTGGCGGATGGACTTTTCCCACGCTTCGTCAATCTTGGTCTGGCCGATCCCGATGATTGCGACAGGTCGCATGCTAAACCTCAACTCCAAATCAAAAAATGACTAATATTATCCAGGACATTGAATGGAATGATTGGATTCTACCCGATGAATCTGTCAGGGGCTATCAATTTTTGGAAACGGTCAATTTCAGCCTGTCCGTGGGCGCGGGTCGCGCACCAGCCAGTAAAGCAAGGCGGCACAAACAAGGCCTCCCACAGCTGAAACCATGAACGTAGCTTGAAAACCGGCATTGTCGGCGATCCAGCCGCCAAGCAGTGGAGCGATGATGGTGAAGGGCGCCACCAGGGTATTCGAGAGACCGATGTAGGTTGGGCGGGTCTCTTCATTACCAAATTCTGTGGTTATCGCCATCCCGATGGTCCAATAAGCCACATTGGCGAGACCCGAAAGGATAAAAACCAGGTACATCCAGTTCAATGAAGGTGCACCCCAGGCGATCAGCGAACTAAGCATGACCGCGATCGACCCGGCAATGAGCATGGCTCGGTGACCCAGGCGATCTCCAAGCCATCCCATGACAGCATTCGCAATTGTTGCAGAGATGGTAACCGCGGCTGTCAATAATCCCGCAGTAAAGTCACTCATGCCAAACCTGCGCAGTCCGTAAACGATATAAAATGCGAAACCCATCGTTGCGAATTGGGATATCAATCGCACAACCAGGTAACTGCTGAAATTCCGATCGCTGCGAAGTATCGCCAAACCACCTTTCCAGGGTGATGGCTGGCGGTCAGGGATGGTCTTTTCATTGTCCACCGGCTCACGGGTCTTGCCTAAGAATACCATTGACAGCCCCATCCCGAAAATGGTCAGGGTGAAGCAGATGGCAAAGTTGATGGGGTCATGAACCTTGTCCAGGATAAAGCCAGCCGCAATGGCTGCCACGCTGATCAGCACATTTGCCCAGGCTGCCTGTGCGCCGAAGAAAGTCCCGCGCCAATCAGAAGGAATAATCTTGGCGATCATACTCTGCCACCCGTTGGCTGTGAATCCGGCGCCCAACCCCTGCCAAATAAGGATAATGAAAGTCAATGCCAGGGCGGCTTTATTCCCCAGCGAGTTCAAAAAAAGTGCCACCAGTGCCAGTCCCAGGAAGGGGAGTCGCTCGTGGATGGTCATCCACATTACCATGGGCTTGTAGCGCCGCAGCCGCGAAACCCGGTTAGCCATGAACAACTGGGGCAACTGCCATCCGACCGCGTGGATGGCAGGGATAAGTCCGATTAATATTGCGGAATTGGTCATCCGGCTGACGAAAAGGGTGACGATCGTCCCCACCGAGCCAAATCCCCACCCCAAACCATAAAAAGCACCGTCCAGCAGGTTGACGGTGATATTGAATTTCAGGTGCTTGTGGACGGATTCTTCAAGCGAAAGCATATTCATCAATTCTACCACCCGCCCAAATTACATTTATTTTTGGAAATTCACCGGGGTCAGGCTAGCCACTTGACAAAAAGGAGAGAAATCGTATAATAAAAACGAACGTCCGTTCATTTCTGGATGGAGTAATATGGAAGCAGGATTACTGACGAAAGGTGAACGCACTCACCAGGTCATTATCGAGGCTGCCTATGCATTGTTCCTGGAGCAGGGTTATGCTGCCACATCCATGCGCCAGATCGCAGAAAAGACAGGATTAGCGTTGGGGGGGATCTACAATCACTTTACTCACAAGGAAGCCATTTTCAGCGAGCTCATTATTGAACGGCATCCCTACAAACAAATTCTGCCCATCCTGTTGAAAACTCGCACGGACGACATGGAGACGTTCATCCGAAGCGCAGCCCATGCGATGGTAAATGAACTTGGCAAACGACCTGATTTCATCAAGTTGATGTTGATAGAGATGGTTGAATTCAATGGACGTAATATGCCGAATATTCTCCAGCAAGTCCTCCCGCAGGTCCTGCCATTAATTCAGAAATTTAGCAATAAATCCTTACGCTCCATACCTCCATTTGTGTTCTTTCGAGCATTCCTCGGCTTGTTCTTTTCTTATTACATGACCGAGTTATTGCTCACCAATACTCCAGCCGTCATGTTGTCGCCCGATGCATTGGATCACTTTATCGAAATCTTCCTTCACGGCGTCATGGAATCCAAGGAGCCTGCATGAACTCACGTCTTGTCTCCATCCTGCGCAAGGAATTCATCCAGATCACCCGCGATAAACGGACTCTGGTGATCATCCTGGTCATACCGATCATGCAATTATTCTTGCTGGGATATTCGGCAACAAGTGACATACGCAACATTCACCTGGCGGTTTTCGACCAGTGTCGATGTGTCGAGTCACGCTCCCTTCTGGACGCTTATCGTGCAGCCGATTACTTTCAGTTGGCGTATACAGCCAGCTCCGAGAACGATATCCGCCTGCTGATCGAGCAGGGAAGGGTGCGGGCTGGCTTGATCATCCCGCCGGATTACAACACCGCCCTGGCAAATGGCAAGGCCCAGGTTGCGTTCATCCTCGACGGTTCTGACGCAACAGCCGGGTCCACTGCCCTCTCGGCAGCCACGCTCATCGGTCAATCACGGGCGACCCGGTTGATGATCCAGCGGTTGGAGGCAAGCGGTTTGGATGCCTCCAATTTCCAACCCCCGCTCCAGGTGCGCACTACGGTCTGGTACAACCCCGACCTGGTCAGTTCCTATTTTATGATCCCGGGCGTAATTGGCATGATCCTGTATGCCATTACTTCCATCCTGACTGCTACCGCGGTGGTCCGGGAGCGCGAACGCGGTACGATCGAGCAGTTGATCGTCACCCCCATCCGTCCCTGGGAACTGGTGGTGGGAAAGATCCTGCCCTATGCCATCCTGGCCTTCATTGATACGCTTGAAGTTTTAGCGATCGGTCATTGGTGGTTTGGCATGCCCGTATTGGGTGATCTCAGCCTCATCCTGGCGTGTTCTGGGCTGCTGGTGCTCTCCGGTCTCGGGATTGGGCTGTTCGCCAGCACCATCGCCAACACACAGCAGGAAGCCATGCTGACAGTTTGGATGACCCTCTTGCCAGGTATTTTCCTTTCCGGCTTTTTCTTCCCGCTCGAAGCTATGCCGCAGGTCCTACAGTGGGTTTCATATATTATCCCATTGCGTTACTACCTGATCATTATTCGCGCCTTGCTGATCAAGGGGGTAGGAGCCGGACCCATATGGAGTGAAATAATGGCCCTGGCTGTTTTCGGGATCGCCATTATGAGTGCAGCTTCCCTCCGCTTCCGTAAACGTCTTGATTAAGGAGTTGATCATGAAACACAAGCGTCCACCCATTCTCGTAATCATTATCATCATTCTGGCAGTACTGGCTGGTGGGTATTTTGGCTTGCGTGCCTGGTTGAACCCTGCCAGTTCCACCCTGACCGCCTCGGGAACGATCGAAGCTGTCGAAGTGACCATTTCCCCCGAAATCGGCGGTAAGGTTTCCGAGGTCAGAGTGGAGGAAGGTTCCAAGATCCAGGCAGGTGACGTCCTTTTCCGCATGAATGACACTCTGCTGCAGGGTCAACGGGCTGTCAGTGCTGCTTCCTTGAATTTGGCGCAAGCCGCGGCTTCGACGAGTGATGCCGCCCTCGCGACTGCACAGGCTAACTATAATATTGCACTGGACGCGGCCCACCTGTCTTCCACGTCCAGCCGCACAGCCGACTGGCGGGCGCTCAACCCGCCTGGTTACACTCTTCCGGGAGGGTACTTCAGCAGTCCCGAAGAAATTAAATCGGCTCAAATTGAAATTGACGCCGCTAATTCTGCGAGAGAAGTCGCTCAGGAAAACCTTGATTCCTTATGGGCTGACCCAGCCAAAGCGGCGTTTGTTGCAGCAGAGACACGACTGTCAAATGCACGGGCAACATTTATCGTCGCCCAGGAGGTTTTATCACGGGCGACCTCTGCTAATGGGAGCATCCTGAAGGATGCCGCCCAATCCGCTTTCGACGCAGCAAAAACCGGGTTGGAGGATGCGCAGGCAGCTTATGACGGTTTTAAAGACAGCGAAGCTGCCAAGAATATCGTTTCGGCTCGTGCAGACCTGTCTACTGCAGATCAGCGTCTCGCATCCGCCCGGGATCGCCTCCTCGCGCTCCAAACCGGTGAGAACTCACCTCAGATGACCGCCGCGCAGGCAGTTGTCCACCAGGCTCAGGCTGCAGCGGACCAGGCTCATTTGGCAGTAACCCAGGCTGAGGCCAGCCTGGCTTTGATCGATATCCAGATCGCCAAGTTAACCATTTATGCCCCGGAGAACGGCGTTATCCTCACAAGTTCCATTCAGCCGGGAGAAATCATTCCTCCCAACTCCCCGGCGATGACCCTGGGACGCCTCGATAACCTTACGATTACAGTTTACGTACCTGAAAACCTTTATGGCGAACTGTCCCTCGGTCAACCATCAACTATGAAGGTTGATTCCTATCCTGGAGAGGCTTTCTCTGCCACGGTCATGCATATCGCTGACCAGGCGGAATTTACTCCCCGCAACGTACAAACCGCGGTAGGTCGCTCGAGTACAGTATTTGCCATCAAATTGCAGGTCCAGGATGCCTCAGGAAAACTCAAACCTGGGATGCCCGCGGATGTCACTTTTAATCGCTAATGGAGTGGCAAGAAGACACGAAGAGGAGTTGAAATGCCGATCATCAAGCATTTCGAAGAAATGTATGCCTGGAAGAAAGCACGCGAGCTGGCTGTTTTGGTTCATAAGGTCACTGAACAAGGAGCCTTCGCGAAGGATATAAGCTTAAAGAATCAGATTCGGCGCGCCGCGGTATCGGTCATGAGTAACATTGCTGAAGGGTTTGAGAGTCAAACCCAGGCGCAGTTTGTGCAGTATCTTGGACATGCGAAGTCGAATGCCGGTGAAGTACGTTCACTCCTGATGATTGCTTCCGATTACCAATACTTGACCAAAGAACAATTCGAACTAGCCCTTCACATCGCTAATAAAGTAATCCGTCAATCAACCCTATTAATGGAATACCTGGAAAGCCACCCAGAATCCCGTCACACGTCCGATGAAGGGGTCGAATACCAGGTATGACTGGAAACAAAGGGATAAATCAATCCTTAAACTAGTAACATTGCATCCCTGCCTCCCATGATTGAGATTAGTCATCTTTCAAAATCGTTCGGTTCCACTAATGCCGTGATAGACCTGAATCTGAAAATCGCTGCAGGAGAAATTTACGGATTGGTTGGATCAGACGGGGCGGGTAAAACCACCACCATGCGGCTGCTGGTGGGGGCACTTAAACCTGATGATGGGGATGCTACCATGTGTGGATTTTCGGTTGGCAAACATACCGAGCAGGTGCGTGCCCAACTCGGCTACCTGTCACAGCGTTTTTCTTTCTATGAAGACTTGACGGTTCTTGAAAACATCCGGTTCTTTGCTGAGATGCGCGGCCTGTCCCGGCAGGAGTGGCTGCCGCGCTGCATGGAAATCCTGACCTTTGTGGGTCTGGAATCTTTCAAGGATCGTCGCGCCGGGCAGCTCTCGGGAGGGATGAAACAGAAACTCGGATTGGCTTCAGCGCTGGTTACCCGCCCGAAAGTGCTCCTTTTGGACGAACCAACCACCGGCGTGGATCCGGTCACGCGCCAGGATTTCTGGCAACTGCTGATCCGGCTCGTGAGCTCCCCGGAGCGGCTCTCACCATCCAGTGTTGGAGCAGCCCGGGAGGGAGCAGGGGTTGCAGTGATCCTTACAACACCTTACATGGACGAAGCCGCTCGCTGCCATCGAGTGGGGTTCATGCGGAATGGGCGGATGATCCTGGAAGGCACACCTTCACAATTGCGTTCCAGGCTGGAAGGTTGCATCCTCGAAGTGCGGGGCATTCCCCTGGCGGCTCTAAGGCAGGCTGCTGAAAAGATCGGAGATGTTGAGGATATTCGGGCTTTTGGCGACAAAATCCACCTGCGCCTTGTACCAGGTCGGGCGGATGGTGTTATTACTGCTTTATACCGGGCTTTTCCAGGAGGGACCAGCGAACACCTGGAGAACCGCCTCGTACCTCCCACCCTGGAGGACGTATTTATTTCACTTGCTGAACATTCCTGATCCTTTGATATTTTTCCTTGGATATTACAATGCCTGACCCCGTTGTTGTTACCGAGAATCTTACCCGCCGATTTGGAAATTTCACAGCCGTGGACCGCGTCAGCTTCAGAGTTGAGCGTGGCGAGATCGTTGGTTATCTCGGACCGAACGGTTCAGGGAAGACCACCACCATTCGGATGCTGCTTGGCCTTTACGAACCCTCCGAGGGACGTGCTACCGTGCTGGGCTTTGATGCATTCCTTCAGTCGGAGGAAGTGCGCTCACGTGTCGGGTACATGTCACAAAAATTTTCCCTGTACGATGACCTGACGGTCCAGGAAAACCTGACTTTCTATGGAGGTATTTACGGGATTCATGATAAGCAAAGCATCCTGGATACATTGACTCAGGTCGGATTGTCGGGTCACGAGTTTGAGAAAGCCCAGGCGCTTTCAGCAGGTTGGCGTCAGCGGCTGGCACTGGCGATCGCGCTGGTTCACCGCCCGAAACTGCTCTTCTTGGATGAGCCCACCTCGGGCGTGGACCCATCTGCACGACGTAGTTTTTGGGATTTGATCTATGCGTTATCAGCGGAAGGGGTGACGATTCTCGTGACAACTCATTATATGGACGAAGCTGAGTATTGCAATCGGGTGGGCATGATGCGGGACGGCAGGCTGCTGGCATTGGATACCCCGGCAGTGTTAAAAACGCAGGTTATCCCCGGTGAAGTATGGGAAGTGCATGCTGAACCCCTTCAAAGTGCCCTGGATGCGTGCGACAACTGTGCAGGTGTTTTGCGAGTTGGCTTGGCTGGCGATCATTTAAGGTTGATCACTGAAAAGGGTACGACGGAAGCAGGTCTGCTGCTTGCACTAAAATCGAGCGGCTTAGCGGTATCTGCGCTTGAGCACGGCGAGCCGACCCTGGAAGATGTGTTTTTATCTCTGGCTAAGGCATAGTCTGGTATTTATTCCACATTCCCTCAGAGAAATCGTGGTCTAAGGACATCGTGCTTGCATCCTTTCTATGGGTGGGATACAATCACCTGGTGATACGGAGCAATCACGATGAGAATTGAAGTTAAGTCTGCGAAAGAGTTGAGTACATTTGAAAGAGCCCGCCAGGATTGTGTGGTGACCAGTTCCCTGTATTCCTTCCTGAATGGTACAAAATGGGCTTCCGCTGATTGGACAGTAATGGTCTGGGAAGATGAAGACCTGGTCACCAATGTGCATATTGTCGAGCGGACGGTCAAAGTTGGCGAGCAGGCAGTCAGGTTGGGGGGAATCGGTAACGTGGCGACCAAGGTGGAGTGGCGCAAACGCGGCTACGCCAGGTCAGCTCTCACTACAGCGCAGGATTTCCTGCGCGACCCCTTGAACGTGGATTTTGGAATGATGATTGCGACCGAACCGATGGTTCCTCGCTATGAAAAATTAGGCTGGCGTGTTGCAGCCCGGTCCATGTCTGTTGATCAGCCGGAAGGAAAAACATCGCTTGTATATCCGGTGATGATCCTACCGGTTTGCCGTCAGGATTGGCCGGAGGGGGAAATCGATCTTTGCGGACTGCCCTGGTGAAAAAATAAATTATTCCCCTACCATCTGGACCACCAATTCCCTTTGACGCGGCCGGATATCAAAATCCAGGTAGACCACCTGCTGCCAGGTGCCAAGCGTCAGGGTTTTGCCAACAAATGGGATAGTCAGCGAAGGTCCCAGCAGCGAGGCGCGCATGTGGGAATGACCATTCCCATCGTCCCAGGTAGCGTTGTGGGCATAATCCTTCTGGGACGGGACCAGTACATCGAACAATCGCTTCAGGTCAGCCACCGCTCCCGGTTCGAATTCGACCGTGGTCAACCCGCTGGTGGAGGAGGGGCAAAAAACCGTCAAGATGCCGGATGACAAACCTGAATCGGAGACTAGGTGTTGGAGTTCCCGTGTGATATCAAAGGCATCGGTGTTGCCGTGTGTCTTAAGGGAAATGCTACCGGTCTTTACAGGCATCTCTAACTCCTCTAGGTAACTATTTTCTCTTCCCGCGTTGGATGGCTTTATCCCCAAACCTGGCCCGGACAGTATCCAGTGCTTCCTGCAATCGGCGTGATTTTTCCGATTCTTCATCCCACAATCCCAATTGGCGCAGTGGAACGCCCAGCCCGCTAACGCCTACTCCGATTAAACGCACTGGTTTGCCCTTTTGGCGTACCTTCCCCATCAGATCGAGCGCCAGGTGATATATTTCCTCATCCTGGTCAGTGGGCTGTGCCAGGGTGACCTGGCGGGTAAGGGTGGTGAAATCCGGCCAACGAAGTTTCAGTTTGACGGTTAACCCGGCAATGCCCGCCCGGCGCAGCCGGTGACCTACTTGCGCCGATAATTTCCTGATCGTATCTGCCAACTGCTTGTCATCGCTGACATCCCTGGCGAAGGTGGTCTCCTGGCTGACGGATTTGGCTTCATGTCCGCTGGAAACAGGGCTGTCATCGATTCCCCGGGCTCGGCGCGCCAAATCACGCCCGTTTTCTCCAAACCTGCGGGCGAGGTCCTCTGCGGGGTACCGGGCAATGTCGCCGATGGTTTTAATCCCGATCTCGGCTAGTTTTGCGGCAGTTTTAGGGCCTACCCCCCATAACATACCCGCTTCCAGGGGGTCTAAAAATGTAGATTCCTTCCCAGGGGGTACGATGGTCACAGCGTTTGGGGGCGACTGCTTTTTTGCGGTTTTCTTTCCAACTTCTGTTGCGATCTTGGCGACCAGCTTGTTGGTTGCCACTCCGACCGAACAGGGCAAGCCGAGTTCATCATTAACACGCTTTTGCAGACGGAGGGCGATCAACTCCGGGGGTTCGTGCAGGTCGCTGATATCCACAAAGGCTTCATCGATTGAGATCTGCTGCACCAGTCCGGACAGGTCATGCAGACGTTCCATGACCTTATCGGACATTTCCCCGTAATTACCAAAGTGATGCGAAACGACAATCAGTCCCGGACAAACCCGCAAGGCCTGGCTCGTCGGCATCGCCGAATGAACTCCGAACCGCCGGGCTGCGTACGAGCAGGAAGCGACCACACCGCGACCTTCCGGACGTCCGCCTACGGCAAACGCTTTGCCGCGCAGGGATGGGTCATGCAGCTCTTCGACAGCGCAAAAAAAGGCATCCAGGTCGAGGTGCAGGATTGTACGAGGCATGAATTAATTATATACCGGGATCCCGGGTTCTGAACCTTGGCGCTGTATCCCCCCCTATAAGCCGGGATATATTCGCTCAATTTTTGATTTGATTTACGTTGGCGCTGTCGAGTTGGGCAGCCAGGTTATTTATTTTCATCTGGGAATAGGAGATTTAATCTTTCCTTGATTTTTATTGCTGCTTCGGCATCTGGTTGAAAAAGGCGGCTATTCCCAACATCGATCTCAAAAGGCACACTTCGGACAGTTTCAACACCCCCAGCGTCCATAGTGATCTCCACCAGTGCTGATTGGCGGGTATCGACCAAGCCACCCTGGTCAAAAAGGGCATTTCCAAGGCTGAAAAGGACAAACGTCTTGCCCTGAGCAGAATCTATCCAGGCAGCAGGCTGCAACACGTGGGGATGATGCCCCCAAATCAGGGATGCACCTGCCCGCGCAAATTGTTCTGCCAATGATTTCTGCCGTTCAGTAGCCCCACCTTGATATTCTGCACCCCAATGGATGGAAACCACCACCAATGCCCCCGTACTGCGAGCGGCGTGGATTACTAGCGAAGAAGCGTCAACATCTAATTCAGAGGATACATCATCGAATGCCAGGAAAGCCAGGTGCAGGCCTTTAATTTCCCGATAAACTGGCTGTAAAACTGGTCCTATTGAAGTGATCCCTGCGGTCTCCAAGATTGTACGGGTTTCTGCAGCTCCGCGGGGACCACAATCTAGGTTGTGGTTGTTGGCAATGGAAACCAAATCGATTCCCCAGTTAGAAAGGAATAACGCCCGATCGGACGTTGCGCATAGATTATTAGTGGTCTCCGTCACAGGAGGAATTTGTGCAAGGGGACTCTCCAGGTTGGCGAGGACAAGGTCCGCGTTCGACAGGTCTCTTCCTAGGAAAGCCAAAGAGTTTGGCTGCGGCATTACCGCACGATCGAGCATCAGGTCACCCAGCAGAGCCAAAGTGACCATAGGGGGCTTTGGTTCGCAGCCCAAAATGAACAATATGATGAGGCAGCTTACCAATCCATGCCAGGGAGTGTTGAACCAAGGACGGCGATCTGCACTGCCGTCCTTGGTCAGATGACTAATTTTCATCACATTATTATGGTGCAACGAACATCTGGGTCCAGTCAGGTTGAGGCGGATTAGTCCCGGCTTCCACCAGGGCTTGCCAGGCTTCGTCGGTCATTCGATTGGAAGGCGGGACAGTGAATTCATAATAAGAATATACTGCTCCCCCGGCAACCCGCCAGGGAGAATCAGGCAGGACCACGTAAATCATGGTGGGCTGACCAACCGCTTCCTCCAACGCAGACAGACTTCCATTCGTATCCAAGCCGGTAGCCACATCAGCGACAAGAGCGGCTTTCTGGTCTGAAAGGTCGCGCGATGCATTTCCAGTTGTGTCAGCAGCTGCCAGCGTGAATTGTTCCAGGGTTCCGCCCCAGTATTGAATGTGCCAATATTCATCGTCGGTATTGGCTTCCCCAGCCAATTCTCGCTCCGATATGTTCTTCAGGAAGGTAAGTTCGCTGATCAAATTTTCCAGGTTGGCTCGTGTAAGGTCGCTCAACAGGCTGCGAGACTCCAGACCATCGTAGGTCATCTGTGCCAGCGCCAAAAGGCGGGCATATGCCTGCGGGTTGGGTTCCACATACCCGTGAGGCGGTGCTTCTGTTCCGCCACCTCCCCCCATTTCAGCCATCACCTGCTTGGCGTACAAAATGGTATCGTGTTTGAGTTCGGTCCATGAACCGAGGGCGGTCTGAAGGTCTTTGCGTGTCCAGGCTTCCGTCTGCATAAAGGGTGGGTATGCGTTGCCTTTTGGTGCGATCAGCGGTTGGAAGGAATATAACCAGGCCCAGTACAGGTTTTGGGTCCACGAATCATTCCCGAGTGCTGCAATTTCGGTCTTAACCTTGGTCATCTGAGAGTCAAAATTGGCGTAATGAGTAGCCCCCATGCTGTCCAGGATGCTGTAGGCTTCGCTGGAACCCATTGCAGCGAAGAAATCCAATGCCTTTGGCAGGCCGCGTGGGTCATCCGATGATCCTACTTTCCTCCAGATCACTTGCCCGAACACATACGCATCTAAGGTGAAACGCTGTCCCATGAAGCGAAAGCCCTTGGTCACCTGCGCCTGGTCCTGCCAGATCCAGACCCACATCGAGTTGATCTGGGGAGGGGGGAGGGTCTCCGTGGCTAGTTTGAATTGGGCGAAGAGGGTAGCATCTGCGAATTTACCCGGGTCTGGATTTTTTCCGAAAACCTTGTCTGAAAGAGCCCCATACTCTAGGTAGCCAAGGTCGTCAGCCTTGCCGACGATAAAAACGGTCGGTTCGTAAATATTTTCCCAAAGGGTCAGCGCAGTGGTGCCATCTGCTGTGACAGCCGAGCGAACTGCCTGCGTGATGAGCAGAGCTCGCTGGGTCTCGAAATCGTCGTTCAAACGGAAAGTGAGACGACCATACCACATCATGGCCTTGAAGTACATTTTCAGGTCCTCGCTGCGGGTGTAATGGCCGCGCGGAACATACTGGCTGTAATCTTCCAGCAATTTCTGATCATCAGGCAGGTCCGGGCGATCCCAAATTGGCGATATTGAAAACCCGCCGGCAGCATTGATAAGTGCCAGCTCAGAACTCACCAGGTCAGAGACCGCAGATGGCACTGGATTGGACAGCCCGAGCAACTGGGCTGCCACCGCAAAATATGCCACATTTCGGCGGGCGGGTTCTTCGAGAGCAGTACCAAGCAATGCCTGGTACTGCTGGTCGCTGGTCGTCAGCATGGCACCGGTCAGCGATTTTAAGTCAACGATAAAGTGGTCGTTTTCCAGGTCGCGCAGCATTTTATCGAAAATCAGATGGTAAATGTGATAAACAGAGTCAGTGGTAATAAAGACGGGGATATCCGAATATCGCCATTGTTCGTAAATTTGGTAAAACTCGCGGAACTGCCCTGCCAGTGGCGCAGCCACCGTAAAGCCGTTCTTTGCCAGCAGGGATTCCTGTGCGGTTGTCATATCCACTGCGGATAAATTCTCCACCTGGTTCAGGTCGAGCGGAAGGGTATATCCGCCGCCGCCAAAAGTCTGCGGGAGGCGGGCTGCGACCTCGTTGTATACGGCAAATGGCGCCGGGTAGACCCCCGTCAGGGGAATCGATTGAGTGGGAGTGGCAATCGAAGCTTTGGTGGGACTAATGGATGGAGACTGGGTGGATTGAATGGCTGAGAAGTTACATGCCGATTGGATCATCACCAATGCAAGGAATGCCCAACCTATTTTATGCAGAGACGATTTCATGACCTCCTCCTTAGGGAACAAGAATTAGTATAGAGCCTTTTTTTGTCTGGACCAGGGTCATTTCATTAAATTCCCCGTCCAAAGATGAGACGATGGTAAAGCCAAATCCGTTCCATTTCCAGACCTTAATGGTTCGGGCGGGAGCGGTCCTGGGATCTGAATATCGACCTTCGAGTGCCACCAACTCCTGGTCATTGTCACTGTTTATGTCAGCTGCTGCGAAGGATTTGATCGGGTCTGCCATCGCCGAGCCAGCCCACAATTCCCGGTACCCGTTGAATTTCCAGCCAATCAGAATGATCTGGCATGATTGTCCTTCCGCATCTTGAAAACCAGCGATGCGGCCGCCATGCGGGAGCCATTGGTCAACGGGCCAGGAGCGAAAACGGCGCCAGACCAGGAGTGCGACTTCAGGTTTTCTGTCAAGGTTTAAGTCGGCAATGGCAGCCTGGATAATCTGCCAATCAGCCGGGCTTTGCCAGGCTGATTCCCTTCCTGAAAAAATGGTTAATCGGCCACCTGTCAAAACCAAGGTTTCAGGGGTTCCATTCCTGTCCAAATCGAACCCTTGATTGGCAGGTAAAGGTTCATTCCCATTGGGAATCGATTCCTGATTCAGCCCGTTGGGACCCAAGCTGAAAGCGCGTATCGGGATAAGGGTGACTTGAATAATCGTCCCAAGGATCAAGAATACTATCGGGAATGTTTTTTTATTCATAATTCCTTTAAATAATTGTACAACTTCATCGGCTTTATCTCAAGCAGTTTGTAGCGAGAGCATGATAATTTCCCCCATATAATTACCCTATTAAATGGGTACTCCATTTTTGAACATTTGTATTATTATTAGACAGGAAAGGAACTATTAGGCCCTTATTTTCGTCTATATTTTGTTCACAGGACGTTTAAGCCTGTGCCTTTGCTTTATAAGGAGGAAGAAATGAAATTCCGTCGCATTTTCATCCCGGTAGCCATGATCGTGAGTATGCTGGTGCAATTCATGCCAGGGGCGGTCTTTGGCGCCAGACCTGTTTCTGCCAGCGCTAGTGACGCTGCCGCGTTCGTGGCTGATGTGACTATCCCCGACGGCACTGTATTTGCTCCGGGGGCCGCAATGGTAAAAACATTTCGTTTAAAGAATGTGGGCACCAGCACCTGGGGCACCGATTATGCCATCGTTTTTACTTCTGGTTCGAAGATGGGCGCCCCCTCTGCTGTTAATCTTCCCACCAGCGTTGCCCCTGGAAATACGGTCGATGTAACCGTTAATATGACGGCTCCGTCCGCTCCAGGTCACTACCGTGGAAATTGGATGCTTAGGAATGCCTCCAATGTGCTCTTCGGGGTGGGACCTACCGGCACCTGGGTGTTTTTTATTGACATTGTAGTGTCGTCAGGCTCTCCAACTACAGCCTTCGATTTTACGACGAATGCCTGTGCTGCAGTCTGGACGACCGGAGCGGGGACTTTAGCTTGCCCCGGAACGGACGGAGACACCAGGGGCTTTTTGCTGCAACAGAGCTCCCCCAAACTGGAAACGGGTGCAACCGGTCCGGCTGGTCTGCTTACCGCTCCGCAAAATGTCACCGATGGTTATATCCAGGGGGTTTACCCTGCCTATACTGTCAACAGTGGTGATCATTTCATGTCCATCATCAACTGTGATTTTGGCGCTACTGGCTGCTTTGTCACCTTCCAGTTGCAGTACCAGATTGGTTCCGGCGCCATCGTCACTCTTAAATCATTCAAAGAAAAGCTCGATGGGTTATATTACAACCTTAACGTCGATCTTTCTTCTTTGGCAGGACAAAATGTTACTTTTATCCTGAAGGTTCTCGCCACGGGTTCCCCAGCCGGGGACCGGGCAGTCTGGTCAGGGCCGCGCATTGCGCAATCCGGCGGTGGTACGGTTCCGCCATTGAGTTCTGCCTGCGATAAAGCCGCGTTCATAGCCGATGTTACCATCCCGGATGGGACGGCAATGGCGGGCGGTACCGCGTTTGTTAAAACCTGGCGATTGATGAACGTGGGTACCTGCACCTGGACCACTTCATATCGGCTCGTCTTCGATGGCGGTGATTTCATGGGGGTAACCTCGTCCGCAGTCAACCTGCCGACCAGCGTAGCTCCAGGAGCGACTATTGATTTATCGCTGAACATGGTTGCGCCTCTTTCTTCAGGCACATATTTTAGCTACTGGAGATTGCGGAATGCTTCCGGAGTAAATTTTGGAGTTGGTGCAGGCGGGACATCCAACTTCTTCGCGAAAATAGTAGTTTCTAGCTCCTTTGCTACTGCATACAGCTTCACAGGGAATGCAGGTTCAGCTGCCTGGACGAGCGGTGCAGGTGCGTTGCCATTCCCGGGGAGCGATGGGGATTCACGCGGTTTTGCACTCCCACTGGGTGCCCATACGATGGAAGATGGCACAGCCAGCTCCGAAGGCCTGCTCACCTTCCCTCAATTCGTGACGGACGGCTTTATCCAGGGTAAATATCCTGCCTTTGCCGTCCAAAACGGTGATCATTTTGTTTCAAACGTTGGCTGCCAATTCCATGGGCCTTCCAATTGCTACGTTATCTTCCGATTGGCCTATCAAATTGGTGGTGGTCCGGTCACTACGTTGAAAACTGCTGCCGAGCGGCTGGACAACCTGGTTTACCGCATGGATGTGGATCTGTCTGCTCTCGCTGGACAGAATGTCAACTTCATCCTAAGAGTGGAAGCCTTTGGTTCAGCCAGTGGTGATAGAGCGGTCTGGTCGTTCCCACGTGTCATTCGCAGTGGAAGCGTGCCGCCCGGCCCGACACCCGTTCCAACCACCCCAGCCCCAACCCCAACCGGTGTGATCATCGGACCAAGCGCTGACTTGTCGATCTCGATCAACGACAGCCTTGGGTCCTACACCCCGGGCGGGTCGGCAACTTACACTGTTGTCGCCCATAACGGCGGACCGAACGACGTTACCGGTGCCAGCGTCCTGGTTAGCAAGCCAGTGCAAATTACCAACTGGACGGTCAGCTGCGTAGCTGATGCGGGCGCAACCTGCACAGCCGGCCCAGTTAGCCCTGCCGGAAACTTTACTGACCCGATCAACCTTCCGGTTGGCAAGAATGTAACCTATACCATCGTTTCCACTATTAGTGGTGGTGCAGTCGGCAACATGGTCACCACAGCCACCATTACCAACCCCGGCCCGACTCCAGACCCCAACCTGGCCAATAACTCAGCCACCGACACCGATTCCCCGCCGAGTGCTGACCTGGCGATTACAATCAACGATGGAATCAGCGTCTGGGTTCCTGGTGGCACGACTACTTATACGGTTGTTGTTTCAAATGGCGGTCCACTAAACGTGACTGGCGCTGTCTTCAGTGACAACAAACCTGTACAGGTGACCGGCTGGAGTTGGAGTTGTGTACCGGATGCAGGCGCTGTCTGCGGTGCCGGATCCGGCGGAACGATCACAACCAACATCGCCGATACTGCCAACATCCCGTCAGGTAAAAAGGTTACCTATACCATTGTTGCCACTATGACCACTTCCGTACCCGGAAACCTGGTCAACACCGTCACCATCACGCCTCCAATTGGTACCCCCGATCCAATTATGACCAACAATACGGCCACGGATACCGATTTAGGTCCGAGTGCCGACCTGGCAATCACCAAGGACGATGGCGTTAGCTATTACACCACTGGTGGAACCCTCACCTACACTATCCGGTTGGTAAATAATGGTCCTCAAGCTGTTGTGGGCGCTACTGTTGGCGACACCATGCCATCCCAGCTCACTGGATGGAGTTGGACCTGCGTACCGGACTTCAGTTCTATCTGCCTGGTGGGTGCGAGTGTTGCAAGCCCCTTCACCGACTCGGTTAGTATCCCGGTTGGACAGGGCGTCACTTACACAGTAGTGGCGAGTGTAAATGCATTAGCCACAGGTACGCTGGTGAACACAGTCTCAGCTTCAGTACCTCCCGCCTTCCTGGACCTGGTTCCTGGTAATAACACCGCCACAGATATCGACGCAGCTCCAACCGCTGACCTGGCGATCACCAAGACCGACGGTATCACGATCTACACGCCTGGCGGAACTGTTACCTATACCATTGTTGTCAGTAACTACGGTCCTGTCCCAGTGATCGGGGCAGCAGTAGCTGACGCCAAACCTGCAGACATCACCAGCTGGATCTGGACCTGTGTAGCCGATAGCGGCGCCACGTGCGCTTCTCCCGGAACACCCTCAGCACTTGCCTTCAGTGATTTGGTTAATATCCCGTCCGGCAAGAAGATCACCTACACTGTGGTCGCCTCAGTAAACCTTGCTGCAGCAGCCTCGATCGTCAATACAGCCACCGTTACGGCTCCTGCTGGAATTGTCGACCCGATCCTGGGCAACAATACTGCGGTCGATACTGATGCTCACCCGACTGCCGACCTGGGGGTTACGATGTCAGATGGTGTGGCAACCTACACCGTCGGTTGCGGGAGCTGCGGCCTCGGTGGTCATGGCACCTATACCATCGTGGTTACTAACTATGGACCGTCTGACGTCACTGCTGCCAGCATCGCTGACAATATACCTGCTCAAATGGCCAGTTGGTCATGGACTTGCACTCCTCAACTTGGTGCGACCTGCCTCGCTGGCACGAGCGTTTTGGCAGCCTTTACGGATACGATGGCCATCCCGGCCGGAAGGAGCGTTACGTACACGGTGCAGTACATAGTTAATTCTGTCCCACCGTTGGTACTTCCCTTAACGCCAATGACCAACACAGCCACTTTAACTGCCCAGCTTCTTCCTTATCCAATCCCGGATCTCAATGCAGTCAACGATGTCGCCACGGATGTCGATACTCCTGCTCCGTAGCATCTCATCTCCGGGTGAACCATAAACAAAACCAGGCTGCACATTGGTGCAGCCTGGTTTTGTTTTTCGTCTTGTTTCTTACTCTTCCTCCTCCCTGTGACCTTTCGAAACAATTTTAATGGGAGTACCGATGAAACCATATGCCTCCCGGAATTTATTCTCGAGGTAGCGTCGGTAGGAAAAATGGAATAGTTTCGTGTCATTCACATGCAGGACGAAAGTGGGCGGGTCAACTCTCACCTGGGAACCGTAGTAGATTTTTAGCTGTCGTCCTGCATGTGACGGTGCCGGGTGCGCATCCTGGGCGTCTCGCAGGACCCGGTTGAGCATGGAGGTGGATATGCGCGCCATCCGCTCTTCCTGGACGCGCAACGCGGTCGGAAGAACCTGGTCCACGCGCTGACCGGTCTTGGCTGAAATGAACAGCATCGGGACGTAGTCCATGAAATTAAGTTCCCGTCGGACGTGTAGTGTGTAATCTTCCACTGTTTGGTTGTCTTTGGTAATGGTATCCCATTTATTGACAAGGACAACTGTACTCTTCCATGCCTCCAGGATGTATCCAGCAATGTGGGCATCCTGCGAGGTGATTCCATCCGCTGCGTCTATGATCAACAACACAACATCGGCTCGCTCGATGGCTTTGAAGGAACGCAATACGCTGTATTTTTCCACTCCTTGTTCTATTTTCCCACGCCGCCGGATTCCCGCTGTATCGATCAAGGTGACAGGTAACCCCTCCACCTCAATATGTGTGTCGATGGCATCGCGGGTTGTTCCCGGGATGGGTGATACAATGGCGCGTTCTTCCCCTACCAATTTATTGAGTAAGGATGATTTTCCGGCATTCGGTTTGCCAACAATGGCAATTTTGATTAAATCGTCATCTTCGCTTGCTGCTTGTGCTGGAAATGATGCCACCAGGGCGTCAAGTAAATCGCCGGTACCCGTACCATGGATGGCTGAAAGCGGGTATGGTTCGCCCAATCCCAGTTCGTAGAATTCGGCAGCTGCATTGCGCTGCTTTTCATTCTCACATTTGTTGACCACCACAAAAATGGGAGGCCAGGGTTGTCCGTTGACCGATTTTTGATATCGCCTCAGGATTTCTGCGACTTCACGGTCTGGTGACGTGACCCCGGAGGTGGCATCCGTAAGGAAGAGCACTGCATCTGCGTCACGCACCGCCATTAAAGCCTGGGCACGAATTTCTGGGATAAAATCTGCCGAATCCACTGACAAAGGAGAACGTCCCCCCTGAGTGGGGTCAATTCCGCCGGTATCAACGATATGAAATGGCCGCCCGTTCCAGTCTCCCTCGGCTACAATGCGGTCGCGCGTGGTACCTGGGGTATCGTCCACGATGGCTAGCCGTTCGCCAGCCAAACGATTAAATAATGTACTTTTCCCCACATTGGGGCGTCCGACCAATGCAACTACAGGTTTCATAAGGATTTCACCGGGAGTGCCAGCCTGGCGATCCCCCTCAGGGGGAAAAGCCGTAATTAAGGAGTGGGTGTGGCTGAGCCTTTCTTGGCTATAACCACTTCAACCGTTCCAGGCAGAATTGATTCAACGATAAGATTTTGCTGTAACAAAGTCACCTTGGGAATCAACTGGTAAGTTCCCGGGAGCAAACCGGTTAGATCCACCTGAACATGGACGTCATTACTAGGGGTAAGAGAATCAAGCACCGGCAAGGGACCGGAAAGGATGATATCCACTGTCTGAGGAGATAAATGCGCCTGCAAACCGGTTGCCAATCCAACCATTTCAACCGGGAGATAGGCAAGCGGCAGGCTACTTTCAATGGGGGCAATACCCACTTTAACCGTCACGAACTGATCGCCGATAAGAGTGACACCTGGTGGCAGGATGATCCCAAGTTGTTTTTGAATATCTGCCTGCGCACCGCTTAAATCAAGTGAGGAGGTCTCAACATAACCGGGCATTGCATCGATAATATCTGAATTTGCGGAATAGACCGTGACGATGGGTGGAAGCGCAGCAACACTCGTCAGGCTGTAGCCGCTGGCGGGGTTCCCCACAGTCATCACTTTTACCGCCATATCACGGTAACCACCTTGCTGGATAATTGGCAATGTGACCTGCACTGTGTCCGGGAGCAAAGCTACTCCGTTAACCACATTTCCGTAGGCATCCTCCACTTGAAGCGAAATGGATGTAATGATGTTTTGGCGGGCATTGGTTAAGTCAAGTTTAGCCTTGACATGATCAATTTTGGAAACCAGGCTTTCCGCTCCTGTAATAACGACTTCTGCAGGGTTTAACGCTGCAGCGCCTACTTCGAATCCAATGGCTGGATTACCCGTAAGTGCAAGGTCAATTGCCAGGGAACGAGTCACTTGCCGTTCGAGTGACAGGTCAAAACTCCGCGGCGATACAGATGTAATCAGCACGGGGGAAATCCCAATTTGGACCTGCACGCTAACCGAATGAGTTCCAGTACCGAGACCAGTCAGATCGACAACCGCGCGAATTGCAGAATCTCCAGCCACCAAACTATCCCATACCGAGCGTGGGGCACGTAAAGAAACCTCAACTTCCTGTGGAACTGCGCCACTCGTTAGAATCAAGCCGGGATCTTGACCGATAAATTCAATGGGGATGGGATGCGGAAATATTTGTGTCTGATCTGGATTCGCCGATGTAACTGCCGTTACCCAAACAGCAACCGCCAGGACAAACGCCAGGAGGAACGTGCGAAAATTAGTTGCCAGCCAGCGGAACATCAATCATTCATCCTTGTGAGTAAACAAATATGGGAAATGCCGTTGAAGAAAATTTTCCTGCTGGGATTTCTCTGGATTGTAAAAGGCAACCAGGATATTTTCCAGGCGCTCCACATCCAATCTGCGAATGATACGTCCTGCATGGGCAATGGAAATTGCTCCAGTTTCTTCAGAGACGACCACCGCGATCGCATCGGTGACTTCGGAGATCCCGAGTGCAGCCCGATGCCGGAGTCCCATCTGCCGCTCGGGAGAGCGGGTAAGGATCCCGCTGGAAGAGAGGGGCATTACACACGCCGCAGCGACAATCTTCCTGCCGGCGATGATTACAGCTCCATCATGCAGGGGAGTGTTGGGATAAAATGTTTGCATCAACATTTCGGGGGTGACATCCGACTGGAGTAAGACTCCACTGTGGATATATTGGTCCAGGCTATCGAATCGCTCCAATATTATGAGAGCCCCATGCTGGCGGGCAGACAAACGGGCAGCAGCAGCGACGACTGCTTTGATGGTTTCTTGCATTTGCTGGCTGGCATTTTTGTTGGATACCCGGAAAAACGTCCCAGCCCGCCCGATGCGTTCAAGAGCCCGGCGGATTTCAGGAGCAAATATGACCGGGATGGCAAAAACCATGGCTGGTAACGCTGTACGAACGAGCCAGGAAAAAGCCGGTAAATTTGCCAGGCTGGTAAGGAGGGTAACCAGCACAATAATGAGGATGATCCCGCGTAACAACAACATGGCTGATGTATCCCTGACAAGATACATCACGCTAAAGAAGATTAACATGACCAGCAGGATATCTATAACACCCAGCCAGTCAAGACGTTGAAATATGAAAAGGATGTTGATTAACAGGTTATTCATTTTAATAAAGGCACCAATCGAACTTGTAACGCCTTTTCCGGCATATTGGTGTTGGAGGATCGAAAGCCTGGAATTGCATACTGAAAGATCCAGCTATATGGGTCGTAAAATGCGGTCCTGGCGAAGTTGTTTAAAGAATAGGATTGTATTTACTGGTTGAGATTCCAAGGCGGCATCCTGCCAGGCCTGCACTCCCAGTGTTTTTGGTGTGCGGCGGATATAACCCAGCTCTTTCCAGATACTTTCCTGCCTTGCCAATTCAGGAGGGAGAAAGAGCAGGGATGCTTCGCACTGTAAATCCTGGGAAGCGCTTTCGACCTCGGTCACCAGGGTCTTAAGTGCGGGCACGGTTGGGATGACCGGATCTAGATAAAGCTCAGTGGAACGCGAAACAAGGTTTTCCACTTGCCAGCCTGCCAGCCCGACCAATTCCTTGTTTGAGGTGAGCAGAAGGAAGGCTTTATCACTGAAAGCAGCCATAATGTCATCCGGAGAAAGCGAGCGGGTACCGCCGCTAAGACGGGTGATCAAAGCAGCAATACTGGCTGAATCCCGCGGGCGTCCGCGCTGGACCGCAAGTTCGTTCACCCCGGACGGACGGGAAATGAGTGGAGCAGTGTCCGTTGTGGGAGAAATGACTTTCCACGCTTCCACCACCTGTTTCCAGGTATTTTCGAACGAACCGTCGTTCTGTATGACAACACTTGCGGCAGCTATCTTCAATGCCTGGGGAGGCTGGGCTTGAATGCGCTGGATAGCCTGCTGCTCGGTCATCCCGCGCCGTTTCATTAATCGACTTTTCTGGATCGCTTCGGGTGCATTCGAAGTCCAAATGGAGTCGCATTGACCTGCCAATTTTCCTTCGAGAAGCTTAATGGCCTCGATCACAATTATGTGCTGGTTTGCCCGCCTGATCATCAAGTCTGCGGCTTGTTCAACCAATGGATGAATAATTTCTTCCAAAATCTTAAGTGCCTCTGGGTCATTGAAGACTACGCGCCCCAATTTGGCCCTGTCGATTTCACCCCTTGCATCCAGGATAAATTTCCCAAATGCATCCACCACGGGTTGATAGCCTGGCGCACCTTTGGCAATTGCGCGGTGAGATAATGCGTCGGCATCGATGGTGTAAGCACCCAGGTGCTCCATCATCCTGCGAACAACGCTCTTTCCGGTCGCGATATTGCCGGTAAGACCAATTACGAATTTGCCAGGCCAGTTATGCACTACCACTCCTCACGGTTCACTCCCTTATTAACCTTATCATTTTAGCCTTTGGCGTGCAGAATGTCAAAGGTATTGGGGCAAAAAGAGGCCCCCGGTTCTTTTCGAGGCCGGGGGTCTGGTTTTAGATTTTATTATGGCGTCGCAGTTGCGGTCGGGTTTACCGTCGGCACTGGTGTCACAAGGTTAATTGATACGGTCAGCAACTGTCCCGGGTATATGATGGAATTTTGTCCATTGGTAAGGACAGTTTTATTCAAAAGCAGGAGGCTTGCGATGGTGCTGTTGAATTTCGTGGAAATGCTACCGAGGCTGTCGCCGGGCAGGACGCGATAGGTGATTTTTGCCCCAGGAGCAAGCCCGGTGGGAAGTGGAGTGGCAGTCGGGATTGGGAAACCAGGCGGTGGCAAATTAATTGTCTGCCCAACCGTGATAAACCCGGATATCGGGTCTATCGTTGGGTTGATCATAAAAATAATGATGAGCGCATTGGGGGTATCTGCCAGCCCTTGAGATTGAATGATGGTGGTAAGGGTTTCACCTTCCTTTACGACGTATTGAAATATCTGGGAAGCAGTCGGAGTGGTGGTTATAGTGGGAGTAAGGGTGATCGTTGCCGTTTCTGTCGGAGTAAAAGTGCTGGTGCGGCTGGGGGTGATAGTGGGGGTGGGAGTTTGGGTTGGGAAGAGCGTGAAGCCTCCCTTGCTCATGGTCACGACCAATATAATGATCCCGATGATTACGAGCAGGATTGCTGCTCCCCCGAGAATTAGAGGCAGTGGTTGTTTTCGTTTTTTGCGATATGAGTCGATCGTATTTGATATTGACATAGGGTATCCCGTCCATTTCCTATTTCTAGTTGAACCGGGAGGTCCACCGGTGCATTTTGTAACCTTATTCTACCTGAACTTAAGCGAATTTACGAGCGAGAACGATTTCGCATAGGTTAATGTACTGGGTTGGCTTGTTTTTTCATGTGGCTTTTCAGAAAAGTGCCGGTATAAGATCCAGGAACGGAAACAACATATTCGGGAGTCCCTTCTGCGATCAGCTCACCTCCCCGGTCACCCCCTTCTGGACCGAGATCAATGATCCAATCTGCCACCTTGATGATCTCAAGGTTGTGCTCGATGATCAAAACACTGTTCCCTGCATCCACAAGCCGTTGCAAAACCTCAATTAGCTTGTGCACATCCGCTGCGTGCAGCCCCACCGAGGGTTCATCGAGAACGTACAAGGTGCAGCCCGTTGCTCGGCGGGAAAGCTCCTTGGCCAATTTGACGCGTTGGGCTTCGCCGCCTGATAAAGTTGTTCCGGGTTGTCCCACCTTGATGTAACCCAGACCAACTTCCTGCAGGAGTTTGAGCTTGTTCATCATATGGGGGAACGCTGAGAAAATTTCAAGCGCTTGGTCCACGGTCATATCGAGCACGTCTGCAATGCTGTGTCCCTTAAAATGAACCTGGAGAGTTTCGCGGTTAAACCGGCTGCCATGACATACATCGCAGGGTACATAAATATCCGGGAGGAACTGCATCTCGATCCGCAATTCGCCCTGGCCCTGGCATGCCTCGCAGCGCCCTCCATGTACATTGAAAGAGAATCGCCCGGGCTTATACCCCCGCACTTTGCTTTCAGGTAATTCCGCATACAATTTCCGGATTTCTTCGAACAGGCTTGTGTAGGTACCCGGATTCGAGCGCGGCGTGCGACCGATGGGGGACTGGTCAATATTGACGATCTTGTCGAGATGCTCGATCCCGTCGATGCGCTCGAACTCCCCGGGTTGAGTGTGTGCCCTGTTCAATTTCGCTGCCAGTGCGTTATACAGGACGTCGCTCATCAACGATGACTTTCCCGATCCGGAAACCCCGGTGATACAAACTAACATCCCGAGAGGAATATTGACAGTTATATCTTTCAGATTGTTGGCACAGGCTCCCACCACGGTCAGTAATTTTCCATTGCCTTCGCGCCTTTTCTTGGGCATCGGTACGTGTTTGCGACCGGAGAGATAGGCACCGGTCAAAGACTTGGGATGAGCAATGATCTGGGCGGGTGTTCCTTCTGCGATGATGCGACCACCGAGCTCGCCCGCCCCGGGTCCCAAGTCAATGACCCAATCTGCGGTACGGATGGTATCGTCGTCATGTTCTACCACCAGCACTGTATTACCGATATCACGCAGCCCTTTTAAAGTGGTCAGCAGCCGGTCATTGTCGCGCGGATGCAATCCAATGGAAGGCTCGTCCAGCACATACAAAACTCCCACCAACCTGGAGCCGACCTGCGTTGCCAGCCTGATACGTTGAGCCTCACCTCCGGAGAGGGAACCGGCGGATCGATGCAGGGTAAGGTAATCCAGGCCCACATTTACAAGGAATCCCAGGCGTGAGACGATTTCTTTCAAGATTCGGTCGGAGATGGCTTTCTGGCGCGAGGTAAGAGGGGAACCCGATCCCGCCAGCCTCTTGGCCCATTCGAGTGAGTGGAGAACCGGCCATTCGGTGATCTGCAGTATGTTAGCTTGATCCACCGTGACCGCCAACGCTTCCGGACGCAGGCGCTTGCCTCCGCACGTTGGGCAGGGCCGATCGCTCATGTATTCAGATATCTTTTCCCGGATATATTCGGAGTTGGTTTCACGATATCGTCGTTCCAGGTTGCCGATTACAC
The DNA here is from genome assembly GCA_963830585.1 of uncultured Chloroflexia bacterium. Classification (GTDB taxonomy): domain Bacteria; phylum Chloroflexota; class Anaerolineae; order Anaerolineales; family Villigracilaceae; genus UBA877. The sequence continues at coordinate 73,045 of CAWHNA010000002.1, forward strand.
CCTCGAAAGCTGTGTCGAAGGTCGCTTGCCTCCCGTCGCGGTTATGGTAATGAATGCGAACTTTTTCACCTTTCGTTCCATATAAAACAAGATTTTGGTGTTCGGCAGGCAAATCCTTGATTGGCTTATTCATGTCTATGTGATAATGATCTGCCATGGCTTCCAGCATTTGCCAGTAATAACCCGGGTTCCCTTCGTCTTTTACATTGCTCCATTCCATCGCGATCAAAGCGCCATCGGATAGAGATTTTTCCCGGTCTATTACGCGGTCCGGATCGATTTCCAATTTATTCCCCAGCCCCTGGCAGTCAGGGCATGCCCCATGAGGGGTATTGAACGAAAAGGTTCTCGGTTCGATTTCCGGGATGCTGATCCCGTGCTCGGGACAAGCCAGGTGTTCGGAGAAATGTAACTCGTGATTTTCTTCAGATTTTTCTGCCAGGATTTGAACAGTGAGATATCCGTCTCCAAACTTTAAGGAAGTTTCGACTGAATCTGTCAACCTGGTGATATTTGCTTTTCGATCCTCTGTGGACCCCAGGCCTGATATCACCAACCTGTCTACCACTGCTTCGATGGTATGGATTTTATATCGATCGAGGCTGATTTCTTCATCCAGGTTGTAAACGGTCCCATCCACACGAACCCGCGCAAATCCCGCCTTACGAACCTCCTCGAAGACAGCCTGGTAGGTGCCCTTCCGTCCGCGAACTACCGGGGATAGTACCAGGATGCGGGTACCTTCGGGTAAAGCCCCGACGGCATCCACAATTTCTTGGGCAGATTGTTTTACAACTTCCCGTCCGCAAATTGGACAATGTGGGACCCCCACCCGTGCAAATAGAAGGCGCAGGTAGTCGTATATTTCGGTCACCGTACCTACCGTAGATCTTGGGTTATGCGAGGTCCCTTTCTGGTCGATGGAGACTGCCGGAGAGAGGCCCTCAATGTAATCCACGTCGGGTTTTTGCATCTGGCCAAGGAACTGACGTGCATAAGCAGATAGAGACTCGACATACCTGCGTTGGCCTTCGGCAAAAATGGTGTCGAACGCCAGTGAGGATTTTCCGGATCCAGAAAGTCCCGTGATTACCACCAACTTGTCTCGGGGTATTTCGACGGTGATGTTCTTGAGATTATGTTCGCGTGCACCAACAACGCGGATGACGTTAGCTGACATACAATCCTCGGTAAAGGGAATAATAAATTATAGCACAAATGTTTTATAAATTCCACTCGGGTTTGAAATGAGCGAAGTGGTATTATAGTGGAACTTCCAAAACCCGGCGGGGTTAAAACCTTTAGCATTCGCCGGTGTTAATAAATTCTTTGCTGGTTCACGAACGCGCGCACTGAAGTGCTGGAGCACACTCCGAATTACATGCGTGGTGGATCTGGCAAGGGATGGTATTTTACCTTAGCCAAGGAGGCTGACTATGTTACGCATTGTTACCGATGGTGCTGCTGATATTCCCATGGGGTGGGAAGAGGAATACGCCATAGATGTCATCCCAATCAATATCCTGTTTGGTGAAAAGACATACCTTCAGGATGTAGACTTGGACAGCGCCGGCTTTTACGATCTGGTGGACCAAACCAGGAAAATCCCCAAGACTTCCCAGCCTTCCCCCCACCAATTTACGGAATTTTACAAAAGGATCGCACAAAATGGCGATACCATTCTATCCATCCATGTGACCAGCAAGCTCTCCGGTACCTACGCTTCCGCTGTCGCAGCCTCCGATGAATTAAAGGATGTAATGAAGGTGATTCCATTTGATTCTGCTGGAGGGTCGTTGGGACTGGGCTTAATGTGTCGGGAGGCACGTAAGATGGATCGGGCAGGTAAAAGCGTGGAGCAAATTGTCAGATACCTGGAAGGGGTCCGGGATAGGGTCCGCATAATCCTCACCCTGGACACGCTTGAATATGCGCGCATGAGCGGCCGCGTTGGTACCCTTTCTGCCGCGTTGGCATCGATCTTAAACGTAAAACCTATTGCGGTATTAAATCACGGGGTAGTTGACATGGTTGAGAAAGTCCGAACACGAAAGGCTGCTCTCGCGCGTGTAATTGATATGGCGGTTGCAGAGTTCGGGGATCAACCTGTCTACCTGGGTATTGTTCATGCCCGCGATATTGTCTCTGGAAGCTCTTTAATGGAGGATGCCAGGAAACGCTTTAATTGCAAAGAAACTTTTCTAACAGATCTGGCGATTTCCCTGGCAGCAAATTTTGGTCCTGGCACTGTGGGATTGGTGTTGTACCCGGTCGAATAGCACCCTCAAACTACACAATTTGCATTATTCATCATCTGTCGGATTATCCCGGCTTTATCAAGGGGTGTGCTTGTGGTTCCTGAATGATCCAATGACAGAAAAAATAGTCACCTATTAACCACATCAATATTACAGTTAATCGGTTCCCTGATCATCCTGAAGAGTGGATTCCGCGTGTGTCAGGACATAAAAACTGCGCCTTCCATCATGAATAAAATCAGTAACCAAGTAACCGCTAGAAAACGCATTCTCTAGGATCTCACGAGTATAAAGGCGCCAATTGCGAGCCAGGGTCAGGTCAGCAGCTTTCAATGCCGGAAAATCGAATGGGATTTCTATCAGCAACAATGTGCCCTTCAGCGGGGGAATCTTTTCCGGTGGACGGGAAGCTGGCTCAAGGCTTGGTAAAGATGCGCACAATGTCGCACCGGCATTCAGGTAGTGATCAAGTGCCAGGACCTGGCGAGGCCGCCTGCTTAATCTTCGCTCTACCCGTTTTGTATTCAGCCACCAGTCTACCTGGAAACGGTCAGAAGGTAATCCATTGTTTAGACCGTCTCGCATATCCCCATATTCTGAACGCAGGTAGGTGTTGCTCACCGCGCCCAAGAGACTGATATTAAGATGCGCATTGCGGCTGAGTAAGGGATCATATGTCCAAGTGATCCGATCGATTCCCTGTTTTCGTACCACCTGCCACTGGGCACGTTTGAGCGCAAACCCAATCCCTTTTCCGCTCCAATCTGGGCGAACACCCAGGATGTGAGAATGGTGTTTTAATCGCGGACCATCGGGAGTTGAATATATTCCTGGAAATCCGAATGCCACTCCCACAAGATCAGTCCCCACGAATGCACCGAGCGCCAGCCCTCCATTATGGACCGCGGCCAGTAACATGTGCGCCGGGATGATGTTCGTTTCGGAACCAGTCCACACCTGTCGTTGAAGGTCTTCAACCGCGGTCAATTCTCCAGGAGTTTCGAGTAGGTGAATGCTCCAATCAGCCATGGGATGAAAACAGTCTACTGAGGACCTGCCGGGTCCAGGGAACATTTCGTAGATAATCCAACCGGGAGGCAAATCGGGCAGGCATAAGTCCAAAAATGCGGGGAATCGTATCCAGTGAACAAGTCCGGTTGATGGCCAGGTAATCCAACCAGAAGATTGAGGTAGGGAAACGCGGGTAGATGGATTCCATGAGGATTGTCAGACTCCGTAGGGTTTGCATGGGCCAATTTACCAGGATTCGATGCCTCTTTATGGTTTGCATAACGATGATGATCAACTGGCGCAGGTTGATGTATTCACTGCCTCCCACTTCGTAGGTCTGGTTGATGGTTTCGGAAGCCTCAAGGGACCAGATAAGGCACGTGACTAGGTCTTCCACCCATAATGGTTGCAAGAGGGTCTCTCCCTTGCCTGGCAAAGGCAGGAAACCGGGTGCAGCGGTCAGAAGCATTGCCAACCCGGAGGTAAATTCGTCGCCGGGACCAAAAAGGATTGAACCGCGCAAGATTGTGTAAGGCACTCCCGATTTGCGAATATATTCCTCAGCAATACCTTTGGCTTTAAGTACCGGGAACCCTGCAGCACGGTCGGCTCCAAGGTGGCTTAAATAGAAGAAGCGGCTCACTTGTGCGTCTGCGGCAGCCTGGCATAATGCCCGGGTACCTTCTATATCCAACCCCTGCAAGTTGGCTCGTCCACCTTGTCCCTCCCCTCCGGCCAGGTGGTAAATGGTATCCACACCATGTAATGCCGCGCGCAGACCTTGCACATCGCTAATACTGGTAACTGCCACTTCCACTGGTACGCCTGTCGGAAGTCGGGGAGTACGGGGGGATGGGGGCAGCAAAATTCGGACCGAATGCCCGGTTTCTACCAGTTGACGGGTGAGCACCCGGCCAATAAAGCCAGTACCTCCGGTGAGTAGGATCATCGGGGCAGATTATAGCAGAGAGTAATCCAGATCAATCAGGCAGCTCAATGATTGCACCCTCTGATTTTATTGAACAAGCCAGGATTCATTTTACAATGCAATTGCACGGATTAAGGCTGGTTAGTTAAGGTAAACTTGGAAAGAGTGGTTTCGTGTTTCTGCACTAATCAACTCTTCCAATATTGCCTCGGGAAAGGCGGTGAAAGTATATTTGCTCTGAATGTGTGTAATTTACTGGATTTCCCGATAAATTTGGAAGATAGGACACTCGGTTACTGTTGAGTTGAGCATAAATAATATGCAGCAATGATATGGACCGAATAACTGAACTCCATTTAATTGAAAAGGCTGAACACGAACAGCGTGTGATGACTGAAGCGCTGCGGGAAACGACCGCGGCATTGAACAGTTCGCGCTCGTTCGCGGAAGTGCTTGACAGCCTGCTGGACAATGTTGGTAATGTTGTTCCATATGACATGGCATCATTAATGTTGCTGGAAGACAATAATATTGCCCGGGTGGCATGCTCTCATGGTTATCGCGAACATGGTCTTGAAATAAAACGATCAGATTATTTGGTGGACGAGATTCCGAACTTCCGAAAAATGATGGTATCTGGTCAGGCAATAACGATCCCGGATACCCGCCATGCCAAAACCTGGGTTGTAATAGAGGGATTGGAAAGGATATGCTCATACGTGGGAGTACCTCTATTAGCCAAAGGTGAGGTGATCGGTTTTCTGGATTTAACCAGCTTGACTCCCAACTTTTACGATCAAACTCATGCTCAGCGGTTAAAGGTTTTTGCTGACCAGGTAGCAATTGCCGTTGAGAATGCCCGTTTGTTGGAAGAAGCCCAGCAGCGCGCGGACCAGTTGCAAGTTCTGCTTGATATTGGTTTGGCAGTCAACTCCGGCTTGGAGATGGACAAACTCCTGCGAGCCTTGCTTGAAAAATGTAAACGGGTCCTGCCTATTGAGGCTTTTTACATAGCAACTTACGATCATGAAACTGGAATGATCGGCTTCCCTCTTTTTTATGACAAGGGAGAAATTACGGTTTTACCTCCAAGTGAAATGCGCGAATCTCCCGGGCTGACCGGTTACATCATCCAAACCCGGCAGATGCTCTACATACCGGACGTCCTCGCTGAAGAGGCCAGCCGGAAATATAAAGCGATAGATTTTGGAGGCGACCCGAGCCGGTCGTATGTCGGCGTCCCGCTCCTGGTTGGCGATCGTGTTGTCGGCGTGATTTCGATGCAATGCTCTCAACCGAATGCTTATCATGCAGATCAGATCCGCTTGTTGGAAACGATTGCCACCCAGACGGCAGGAGCCATTGAAAATGCGCGCTTATTTGAAGAAGTGCGCCTCCGTGCTGAAGAAATGACCGCGCTTTTTGACATTGGTATTACGGTTACTTCCGGTCTGGATATGGAACAAGTATTAAAAACCCTTCTTGAAAAATGCCGTCAAGTTTTACCGGTGGAAGCATTCTATATTGGAATTTTAGATCCAGATACCGGTTTGATCCATCATCCTTTAGCTTATGACCGCGGAGAATACCCCCAGATCCCTACACGTGATATTCGCCAAAACCCGGGGTTGAGCGGCCGGGTGATCAATAACCGGCAGACAATTTACATCCCGGATATCATTTCCCCGGATGCAGTCACAACCTTCCAAATTTTCCGTACAAGTGGGACTCCCACCAGGGCGTATGTCGGTGTGCCGATGATCGTAGGGGATCGCGTGGTTGGTGTAATTTCGATGCAGAGTTATAAACCCAATGCTTACGACCCGGCCCATATCCGCCTGCTCGAAACAATTGCCACTCAGGCGGCGGTAGCAATCGAAAACAGCCGACTATATGAAAAAGCCCAAGAAGAGATCAGGCAGCGTGAAAAAGCCGAGCATCGGTACCGGGCGCTATTTGAACAATCCCACGATGCCGTATTTATTCTCGACATGCAGGGCAACCACCTTGAAGTCAATCAACGAGCCGCGAATTTAACCGGTTACACGCCAGACGAATTAATCAAACTGTCTACCTTCGACATTTCTGCGCAAAAAAAAGAAACCAAGCAAATCCTTGAGCGTTTACAAATGGGTGAGATTATTCCCCTCTATGAACGTGATTTTATTAAAAAGAATGGGGAGAAAGTAACTGTCGAGATCAATGCAGAGCTCGTTTGTGATGATAATGGAGTCCCCATCCACATTCAGAGTGTCGCCCGCGATATTTCAGAACGTAAGCAAAACGAAATTGTGCTTCAACAGGCAAACCAAAAATTACGGAACCAGCTTGTGGAAATTGAAAGCCTTCACTCCCAGTTACGGGAACAAGCCACCCGCGACTCGCTTACCGGACTATTTAATCGTCGTTATCTGGAAGAATCATTGGTCCGTGAATTTCAACGGGCAGATCGTGAAAAGAGTGAGGTTTGCCTGATCATGATCGATATCGATGGATTTAAGGCGTTTAATGACACCTATGGGCACGATGCCGGTGACCTGCTCCTTAAAAAGTTAGGCGAAATCCTCCTGTCTGAAGTCCGCGGCTCAGATATTTCCTGCCGATTTGGTGGTGAAGAGTTCCTAATTGTCCTGCCAGGTACCCAGCTCAAGAAGGGTCATGAACGCGCTGAACATTTAAGGACTAGTTTTTTATCGCAGGATATTGAACACTTGGGGGTGAAATTAAAGGCAACGTTGTCGATCGGAGTAGCGGTTTATCCGCAGCATGGTGATAGCTGGGAAAAGGTCCTGCATGCTGCCGATCAGGCAATGTATGCAGCTAAACTCGCCGGAAGAAACTGCACCCGCACTGCTAAATAAAAAAACGCCTGAAGGCGTTTTTTTATTTTTTCTTTGAGTCGGCCATTTCTTGCCGAACGGTGTTTAGCAAACTTTCCGCTTTAAGTTCATTCAGGGTATAACATGGTGCTTCGAGATGATCAGCTAGTGCCTGGGCCAATCCCTGGTCAAAGGATGCGTGTTCCATGTTGATGACAACAGTCCGGAAACCGCGACCTGCGATTTGCTCGGCAAACCCGAAAGCTTCCTCCTGTGGAGGCAGGACACCAATTGAAACATTTCCCGCGCCATCCGTCAGAATGATCAATAAGGGTTCCACGTCGGGATGGATAACCTGTTCCTGTGCCAACACCTGGTAGGTCATCAAGAGGCCGGCTGAAAGGGGAGTTTTACCCCCCACCGGGATATCTGATAACGCCCGCTGGGCCAGGGTGATGGAATTCGTCGGTGGCAGGATGAGCGTTGCCCGGTCTTTCTGGAAGACGATCAAGCCCACCCGGTCCCGGCGCTGATATGCATCCGTCAGGAGGGACAGGATGGCACCCTTCGTGGCGGTCATCCGCTCTGCTACAGCCATGGACCAGGACGCATCCACCAAAAACAAAATAAGGTTGGCAGCTTTCTTGACGCGAACCTTGCGTTGGAGGTCGCTCTTTTTGATTGCAAATGCAACGTGTTTTCGCTGCTCGGCGCGCTGCTGTTGGAACGGCGCCGCTGCCCGGATGGTGGCATCGAACGCCACGTCATCGGTTTTTCCATTGGCTGGACGGGACTGGATATATCGCCCGCGTTTGCGTTCGGTATGGGTACGTGACCGTCGTCCTGAATGCTGACGGGTTAAATTTGTCGAGTGGGGTATCAAGTTTTCGCGGGTCGAAAGCCTCGCCGACTTTCACCTTTTTTCCACCGTCCCACCAGTGGGCATCTTGCGGTCCGAAAACATCCTGCTGGGGGGAGGGTTCAGAATTAGGCGGTTGATCTGGGTTATCCTGCTCTTCTGCTTCAGTTATGACTTTTTTTTTACTGAGTCGGTATCGGGGTCTTTCTCAGATGGCTCTGACGGTTCGCCTTCCTCAGACGACCCTTGCAACTGTTCGATGCGTTCTTGTAATTGTTCCGGAGAGATCTCGGTCTGGTGGAAAGGACCGTGCTTGATGCGGTGGGGGAGTGCCAATTCAGCAGCCAGGGCAATGTCCCGGTCAGTAATTGCGGTACGTCCCTCATAAGCAGCGTGAGCACGGGCAGCTTTTAGGATGACCAGGTCTGCCCGGTGTCCATCCACGTTGAGGGAAGCGGTCAGGGCAGCAATGGAAAGCAGGTCGCGGCGGGTGTAGCTTACTTTATCAACCATCGTGCGTGCCTGTGCAATGATGCGGCTGAGTTTTTCTTCGTGCGGCTGCCAAAGTTTGTGGAAAGCTTCTGCATCAGATTCGAATGCAAGGTTGTTTTCGATGATGGTCACACGGTCGCGGGCATCCCGTATGCCAGTGATATCCACGGATAGCGCGAACCTGTCGAGCAATTGCGGGCGCAAATCGCCTTCCTCGGGGTTCATTGTACCCACCAGGATAAAGCGCGCTGGGTGTGTGAAGGAAATGCCCTCGCGTTCAACAATGTTCATGCCCATCGCAGCAGAATCAAGCAGCACGTCTACCACGTGATCATCGAGCAGGTTTACCTCGTCGATATATAGCAAACCCCGGTTGGCAGCAGCCAACACGCCCGGTTCGAAATGACGCTCCCCCTTCTGGATTGCCTGCTCGATATCGAGTGTTCCCACCACGCGGTCTTCCGTTGCGGAAACGGGCAGGTTTACGAATGGGATGGGTTTTTCATCAACGGGAAGCGGCTCACCGGATGCCGCTCTTTCACGACATTCTGTGCACCAGGATGCCGACTGGTCGGGGTCGCAGCCAAACCGGCAGCCATGCACAGCACGCACCTTCGGCAGGAGGGCAGCAAGGCCGCGCGCAGCCGTGGATTTTGCAGTGCCGCGCTCGCCGCGAATCAATACACCGCCGATGCGAGGGTCAACGGCGTTGAGGATCAGTGCCCGGCGCATCCGCACCTGTCCGACAATGGCTGTGAATGGGTAAATTGTAGGCATGAATGACTCCGCGCCGGATTATACTGCCTCTTGCATGAAATGGTAAACGCCAGCCGAGATTCTTGTTTCTCGTGTAACTTGTACTAACTAATTATGATTGATCTTGTGCACTATTGGCAGGTCTTCCCTTATGCAGCAGTGATTGGAATTGAGCTGCACATGCAATTTTTCCCAATTATCCCGTCAACGCGGAAGCATTCATCCTCATCCTTAGGCGGGTCGGTTTTCCGAATTGTACTTTTTTCAATTGGACGGTACTAGAAGCCTCCTGGATCGCGTCTTGTATTGGGAGAACTATCCTTTGAATTAATTTGAGATGATAAGATTGTGACCAATTTTAGGCAAGATGTATGGTGTTTATTCATGATCTACGATTTGTGAGGCTATAATGATCAGAAATAGAAAATTCGTGAGGTGCTTGAATGGTTGAACCTTTGCCTGGTCTTTCGGCCGAATTTAAACATACGGTGTTAGACAGCGATACTGCTTCCCATTGGGGCAGCGGAGGCCTGCCAGTTTTCTCTACCCCATCATTGGTCGGCTTGATGGAGAGCACCGCAGTAATAGCATTGCGCGGACACCTTCCTCCCGGTCAGACGACGGTCGGTGGACACATCGATGTCATTCATTTGGCTGCCACCCCAGTTGGTATGAACGTGCGCGCCCGGGCGGAATTGGTCGCTGTCAATGGGCGAAAATTGAAGTTTAAGATTCAAGCATGGGATGAGAATGAATTGATCGGAGAGGCTGATCACGATCGTTTCGTGATCGATGAAGCCAGGTTTATGGAGAAGGTGAAGCTGAAATCCCATAAAAATTAATAAATTATTTTCACATGATTTATTTCCGATAGGAATCAAACAATTATCACTTAGGTATATAACCGCACGTGATCTTTCAATTCTTAAAAATGAATTTTTAACCATTGTTGATAGTTGGAAGGAGATTACGCGAAAACAAGTCAGGGCTGGCTAATTGCCAACCTCGACTTGTTTTTCATTTGTCTCAACTAGTGCAAGTTAATCACCACCGACCCAAGCGCAAGCGTGGAGCCATCTGCTGCACTAACGTCTTTTAATTGAACGATCACTACACCAGAAATTCCTGCGCTGCTCAAGTCAAAAGTCTTGGTGATGGTACCTGGCGAACCCATCCCAGCAGAAGAAACCAGCAAAGAAGCTGAGTTGACTTTTGTCCCATCCAGGATATAGACACTGTAATTCAATGTGTTTTCGAAAGGCGAAATGGTAACATTCCCATTGACGGTAAACGGGTTGGTTACGCTCACCCAGTTTCCCGGGTATGTAACTGTGATGGTGCGTTCGACTCCCGTCGGACCTGAAGTTAGTCTCATAAGCCAAAGGCTGTTTCCCAAAAGCCAGAAAGATTGTTTCTCGGCTTGAGACGGGCAGCACATGGGGTCGTTTGGTGCATGTACGACCATGTCTAAATGGATCACTCCCAATGAAATATAGGCACCTTTAATTAGTACCCGGTCTCCCAACTGGACAGAACTGATCTGATGTGGAGCGCCTCCCCGGTTGAGTACCGCCACGACGGATTCGAATACCCCGCTGCCGCCCTGATTCTCAGCTAGGATGACTCCTGCATCGGCCTTCCCATCTCCGTTTAAATCTCCATATGCGAAAACATCCAGTATTTGCACTGAAAAATAAGTTGCCCCTGAACCTTCCGTGTACGAACCATTAACCAATTTTACGGTCTTCAGGAAATAAGGGGTGGTATATGTGGCATTGCGGAGAATATCCACCGAGAGTTCAGGGACTGAGCTGGGAACGGGTGAAATGGAAGGGACCAGAGTGGGCGTCTCCGTGAAAGTGGGGGAGGGGATGAGCGTATCGGTGCCAGTCGGGATAGGTGTGGGTGTAAGACTAGGTACAATTGTGTCAATAATAGTTGGGATGGACGTTACTGTGTTAGCTGCTGGTGGGATCGAAGTGTCGGTAATGATAAATGACGGTGTGCCATTGGAATTAAAATTTAGGGGTATGCTGCATCCAAGTAAGACCATTAATAGTACGAGTGCGACAGGTATCAATTTGCGATTCATGATATTCTCCTCGGTCAAACTATTGGTTCCACGTGGAAATGGCACCTTCTTGGAAACAAGTTTTTATGGAATCAGTGGGTTCCAGGTGCCGCCGTTATCGGTGGTTTTGTATAGCTGTGAGTGACGGGCATCGTCCAGGCTGGTCAGGGCCCAACCAATAAATTGTCCGCCAGTCCCAGGGACAAACACCAATTGCGTTAACCGTCCACTCAAGTCAATGTTGGTCACCTTTGTGCTCCAGGACTGCGCTCCATTTAAAGTCGCATACACGGTTGTTCCACCATCCCAGCTCCAGCCGTGCAGGCTGTCAGCAAACGAGTATAGACCTTGTTTGATAATCATATTTGTGTTCGCCGGATCTCCACTCCAGTTGTTTCCACCATCGTGGCTGGTATAGAAAGTGAAATCGGTTGAATTACTCATAAAAATCCCCATTGCCATGAAACTATCACTTCCGAAGAAGACTGGTGGCTGCGGCATATACTGGTATGAGCTGAATCCCGCCGGTAAAGAAATAGCCTGTGGTTCCCATGAAACACCTCCGTCGTGTGTTACGAACACATAGACTTCTCCATCAACTGGTCGGGTGCCTGTCACCCATCCATTATTTGCATCCAGGAAAGTCATACCATTTTTAATGCCGCTCAAGGGCAGTGTGTTGGATGAGTCCGGGCGGGTTGGGTCATTATTGTAGACGCTAAGCCAGGTTGCACCACCGTCGCTGGTTTGGAATATTTCCACTGCCTGTGATCCTGCCCCTGCTCCCAGGTCAGCCATGACGCGTCCGGTATTATTATCCAGAAATTGCAGGCTGCCTCCTCCAAAAGGTACTGAAAAAGAGGTCCAGGTAAGACCGCCGTCGGAAGTGCGGTACAGCATGCCCGTAAAAAAGTCTGCATTTGGAACAAGGACCCAGGCGGTGTTGACATTCAGGACATTGATCGTGGTCGAGAGACCAATGCCGGTCAGTCCAACGGGGGTGGCATTCTGCCAGGTTGTCCCGCCGTCCGCGGTCCGCAGGATATAACCGCTGCCGTTACTGGCAACCCCCCAGCCGTTGTTGGCATCCAGAAAAGCGATATGGATAAGGGCGGGAGAGCTGACTGCCGGCATGGTTAGCGGAGTCGCCAGGGGAGTGTTTGCCGTGGTTTGCGTCGGGGTGATCGTGGCGGGCATGATCGAGGGAGTGGGGGAAATGGTGCTGACTGCCGGAGTGCTTGTGGGGGGCAATTGCACCAGGTTGCAGGCGGTCATTACCAACACCAACATCGAACCTGCGAGTATTTTTTTGAGACTCATGGCACTCTCCTTGATCAATACTGGATAATTTACTGCTATTAAATCGATTGTACGACGCGATTCCTGCTGACGGTAGGGGGAATTGGAGGGGAAGAAAATAAATAAGGGAGCCTACAGATAGAAACGATTGTCCCATTAAATAAATGCCAGTATCACCTGTTAAGTTGATAACAATTAGTTACAATGAATTGTAATTTCTACACCTAAGGGTGAATTAAGAAATAATGGAACATATCCTTCAAGACGAACTTAGCGCCGGGATTGTTCCCGGCGCTATATTTATTATTGGAAATTGTTTAGCCAACCCATTCGATGATTGTTGCTTCTCCCTGTCCCACACCCACGCACAGGGTTGCCAGACCGTAGTAAGGTCGTTTCTCAGAAGGCGCTCTCCGCGCCATCTCGTGCAGGAGGGTTGTCAGGATCCGTGCCCCAGAACACCCTAATGGATGGCCGAGTGCAACTGCCCCTCCATTTACGTTGACCAGTTCCGGGTCGAGGTCCAGGTCTTCGATCACTGCTAACGATTGGACGGCGAATGCTTCGTTCAATTCGACCAAGCGTATGTCTTTTAAAGTCAGACCGGCACGAACAAGCGCTTTTTGAACAGCCGGGATCGGACCGAGCCCCATGATTCGAGGAGGGACTCCTGCTGCCGCCGACGATCGGATTTGAGCCAAGGGTTTCAGCCCTAGGGCTTTGGCTTTGGTATCGGTCATGATTAATAGGGCAGCAGCACCATCATTGAGCCCGGAGGAGTTTCCCGCAGTTACCGTCCCGCCTTCTTTGCGAAAGGCTGGTTTTAATTTGGAAAGGCTTTCCATCGACGTATCCCGCCGCGGGCGTTCGTCAGTGTCCATTACCCTGGGGTCGCCCTTGCGCTGTGGGATCGTTATCGGGAGGATTTCCTCGGCGAATTTCCCCGAGTTGATCGCGGCTATGGCTCGTTGGTGCGACCGGACGGAAAACTCATCCTGTTTCAGGCGGGTGATATGCGGTTTCATTTGAGCGATATTTTCCGCGGTTTCCCCCATTTGCTCTGTTCCATATTTCTCCTGCATTTTTGGATTTGGGTAGCGCCAGCCTAAGTGCCGTGTCATACGCGATCAGGTTGCCGAACGGGAACCCAGAATCGGCCTTGGGGAGTGAATAAGGCGCCCGGCTCATGGATTCGACGCCACCTGCGATGTATACCTCCCCCTCGCCGGCTTTTATTGCCCGCGCAGCCTGGTTAACCGCGTTCAAGCCAGAGGCGCACAACCGGTTTATGGTCACACCCGCCACCTCCACCGGGAACCCTGCAAGGAGAAGTGCCATGCGTGCCACGTTGCGGTTATCTTCCCCAGCCTGGTTTGCACAGCCCAGGTAAACTTCTTCCACGAGCGTGGGGTCGAGGTGGCTTCGTTCAAGGATCGCTCTAAGCACATGCGCAGCAAGGTCGTCAGGACGGACTGGTGCCAGGGCGCCACCCAGGGCACCGATGGGGGTCCGGACGGCGTCGATAATGACTGGAATAGGCATGTATACCTCCGGGGGAATTAAGCTGTGGAAGTTTCCTTTGGCGGAAGCGGGATGGTGGGTGACTTAATATCCAGTTTGCCTAGAAAACGTATGCGTTGCGTGTTGATCAGGATGGCTTCCTGGTGGATGGTCATGCTCGGGTTGGCTTCCAGGTGGATGGTAGCCTGGGTGATTGGCAGGAACGCGTCAGGTGAATTAACCAGTATTCCTCGAAAATCTGGATTAAGCTGGGTGTGTAATATTCCCCGCACTTCCATGCCTTCCATGATCAGGAAAACCTCATGCTTTTCCTTCTTGATGTATCCAAAAAACCTGTTGGAAGGTGGAATTGCTTTTTGTGTCGGTTCGAAGATCAGCACAATCCCGATTTTCGGGACTACTGCAGTCACCATCTTGTGCAAAATATGGGCGGGATTCTCCAGCCGGGCAACTGTCACATTTCTCAATGCAAGCATTGTATCTACCCGCTCGTTTATGTGATCCGAAAGCCGTTTATCTTTGAGAACCATCTCACCCGTGATGCAGTGGCGGTATGTAAAAATCACGATCTGGTAGTCGATCGAAGTTTCTAGCATCGGTCCTGGCCTCCGTATTGCCTCATATCGCGCCCATTTCTTCCATGCTGAAGGTTTCCGAATTCAATAATCATTCTACACAGCTTACGGACCACTGTCAACATGGTTGCATTTATCATTTAGCGATGGAATCACCTTTGAAAGGTGAGGAAGTTTGTTCTCTTACTGTATGACGCATTGCACTACCCGATAATTACTGAAACCGCCATAATATTCAAGCGGAAATTTCGACTAATAATGTCTTAATTCTGAAGCAAGGAGGCCAGGTCAATGCCTGCCAAAGGTTGGATTGAAGTCAATGAACTTTTTTGCAAAGGGTGTGAGGTCTGCAATGCAGCCTGCCCGCCCAAAGTACTTGAATTGGACAACGCGAAGTTAACCTCCAAGGGTTACCACCCAACCCACATTTTCAAAGAAGGTTGCACTGGTTGTGCGATCTGTGCCCTGGTGTGCCCTGACGCGGCCATCACTGTCTACCGCGAAGTCACCAAAGCTCCCGCCCTCGTTTCTGCAGGAGGGGTATAGCATGGCGCGTGAAATGTGGAAAGGCAATGAAGCTATCGCCGAGGCTGCTGTTCGAGCCGGTCTTGAGGCTTATTTTGGTTACCCGATCACCCCGCAAAATGAAGTGCTTGAATACCTCTCGCATCGAATGCCCGAACTTGGACGTGCCTTTGTGCAGGCTGAGAGTGAACCTGCGGTCATTAATATGGTCTACGGGGCTGCTTGTACAGGAGCGCGCGTGATGACCTCTTCCTCCAGCCCTGGCATCAGCCTGATGCAGGAAGGGCTTTCATACATCGCCGGAACCGAGGTCCCAATGGTGCTGGTCAATGTGATGCGCGGCGGGCCTGGCCTTGGAAATATCGCCCCCTCCCAGGGCGATTACAACCAGATCTGCAAGGGGGGCGGTCACGGGGATTACCATCCTATCGTGCTGGCACCGGCTTCTATCCAGGAGGCCGTGGACTTGATGCCGGTTGCATTCGAACTGGCGCATAAATATCTCAATATCTGCACCATCCTGATTGACGGCTCCATCGGGCAGATGATGGAACCTATCCAACTTCCCGAAATGCAGCCTGTTGTTCGAAAAGAATACGACTGGGCAGTGAGTGGAGCAAAAGGGCGTGAACGCCACCTGCTCACTTCGATTTACCTCGACGTCCCCACCGAGGAAAAAACCAACTTGCGTTTGCTTGGACGTTGGCGGGAAGCCCAGGCAAACGAAATTCGTTATAAGGAATATTACCTGGACGATGCTGAATATGTCGTGATCGGGTTTGGTACCGCTGGGCGGATCGCACTTTCGGCTGTCAGGGCTGCCAGAGCCCAGGGTCACAAGGTTGGACTATTTCGCCCCATCAGTGTCAACCCCTTCCCGAATAAGAGGGTTGAGGAATTGTGCAAACAGGCAAAGTCCTTCCTGGTGGTCGAGATGAACACCGGGCAGATGCTTAAGGATGTTCAGGCTGCAGTCAGGAACCGGATCCCGATGCGTTTCTATGGGCGGTTGGGTGGCGTGATGCCTTTCCCGGATGAATTCGTCCAGGAGATCCAGGAAATGATCAAAGACCCCGGGAAACCGGATGATGATCCTGCCGACCTGTGGTATCAGCGAATGATGGCACGTTGAGATGAGAGGTATTCATGGCTGTCACTATTGTTAATCCTCAGAACCTGGTTTATGCCCGCCCCAAGGGTTTCACAGACACCCCAACCCATTATTGTCCCGGTTGCACGCACGGAACGGCTCACCGCCTGGTGGCGGAAGTCCTGGAAGAAATGAATATCCTGGATAAAACCATCGGTGTGGCACCGGTTGGTTGTGCCGTATTTGCCTATAACTATATTGATGTGGATTTCGTGGAAGCAGCCCATGGGCGCGCCCCCGCGATGGCTACTGGAATCAAGCGTGTTCTGCCTGACCGGGTGGTCTTCTCTTACCAGGGCGATGGCGACCTTGCATCGATCGGCATGGCTGAAACTGTGCATGCTGCTGCCCGCGGGGAAAACATCACTATCATCTTCATCAACAATGCCATCTACGGAATGACTGGCGGTCAGATGGCGCCTACCACTTTACCAGGTATGAAGACCACATCTTCCCCAAGCGGTCGTGACGTGGAAACGCAGGGCTACCCCATCCGGGTTTCCGAGATGCTGGCAACCCTGGACGGAGCCGGGTACATTGTTCGTCGCAGTCTGCATGACCCAAAAAATATTCGCCTTGCAAAAAAGGCGATTCGGACTGCATTCGAAACACAGGTGCACGGATTGGGATTTTCGATGGTCGAACTCCTATCCACCTGCAACACTGGTTGGGGTGTGACTCCGGTAGAATCGCTAAGTTGGCTTGAAGAGCACATGATCCCCGCCTTCCCGCTTGGCGATTACAAGATTGCGCCTGCCGTGGCTGCCTTAAAATTTTAAGGGTTTCAGACATTCTGAGCGAATGCGCTCCTGCTTCCCGCAAAGATTATGCAATGATCGGGGACAGTGATGTCCATATCGTGAGCTCAGAGTTGAATGACAATAATGGAGAATTCCAATGCAAACTGAAGTTTTTCTGGCTGGTTTCGGTGGACAAGGCGTCATGTTCGCCGGTCAGGTGCTTTCATATGCTGCCATGGATGCTGGTAAAGAAGTAACCTGGATTCCCTCCTATGGCCCTGAAATGCGGGGTGGCACTGCCAACTGCACGGTGGTCATTGCTGATGAAGAGATCGGTTCACCCTTGGTGCAAAATCCACCCGCGACCATCGTTATGAACCTTCCCTCCCTTGATAAATATGAATCGATGGTCAAGCCCGGTGGTGTGCTGATCGTAAATTCCTCGATGGTGGATCGCGATGTGGCACGCACCGATATTACCTGGGTCTCCGTTCCTTGCAACGATATTGCGGAAGAGGCCGGGGACAAGCGCATGGCGAACATCGTTGCCACAGGCGCACTTCTGGCGCTGCTGCCCGTTCTCTCGCTGGATGATATCGAAGCTGCCCTTAATGCGCATATGCCAGGACGCCACAAAAATTTGCTGCCCAAGAACGTTGATGCATTAAAGCGTGGCGCTGAGTATGCTAAACAACATGTTCATAAATCGCAATAATTAGGGGGGAAATTTCCCGGAATTACGGTTTCATAAATAAATCTGAGACCATGCATTCTTGCGTGGCCTCAGATTTATTAATTTTTAACTAAGGTGGAGTTATGTTTTTTTCTAACTGACGGCTTTGCGTCCAGCTTGGAAAGCCTTCTGGTTGAGTTCCAAGTGTTTGGGTGGAACCCGCGCTGAGATCACATTCAACCAGGTTTCGGAGGTCAGACCTCCTCCAGCCTGTCCGGTGTGTTCAAGCAATGCGGAGAGTGCCCCGAGCAGGACCACGTTGGCAGCCTTAACGTTTCCCAACGACTCGGCAATCTCCTCACCATTTATGTATTGAACATTCGAGCTGAGTTTTGAAAAGACGTTCTGCAGGGTTTCATCGGTCGGATAGGTCTGGTCGCCTGAAATGGAAGTGAGCGGCTCGATGGTTTGCATATTGATCACGGCAAGTGCGCCGGGGCGCATGCTGTTCACGCAGCGCAATGCCTCCAGTTTCTCGAATGCCAGCAGCACGTCTGCTTCACCTGCACCGATCAATGGAGAGAATACAACCTCCCCCCAACGCACATGGCTGGTTACACTCCCCCCCCGTTGTGACATGCCGTGAACTTCGGCCTGTTTGGCTTGGAATCCCGCTGCCAGTCCCACATTGACAAGTACATCGCTTGCCAGGATCGTCCCTTGTCCTCCTACGCCTGCCAGCAGGAAGTCAATATGGTTTTTCATGATTCACCTGCCGTGACCGTCACCTGGCGAAACGGGATTGCGTCTCGCGGGCAGATCTCTGCACACACCTCGCAGCCGGTGCACATGCTCGCGTCTATCAATGCCTTGGGGCGCTGCGTTTTCTCATCTAGTTCTTCGCTTTTTAAAATTGCCGGGCAGCCAAGGCGGAAACAAAGTGTGCAACCATTGCATTCTTCTGCCAGGACTTCCAGCGGCACCCACCGTTTTCGAACATCCGGAAGCAAGGCGCAGGGTTCCACCACGATCAGTACCGAGGGTTCGTTCAGTTTTACATATTCTTTAAGAACCTTCTCGATAGTTTTTACATCGTATCCAGGAACTGACTGCACATGCTGAACACCAAGCGCGCGCACCAGCGGCTCCAGCAATACCTGTACGGTTTCCTGTCCGAGCAAGGTGCGGCCTGTTCCAGGGTTTTCCTGGTGCCCGGTCATGCCGGTGATGCGGTTATCCAGGATGACCGTCGTCACCGGGCTGTGGTTGTAAACCACGTTGACCAGCGCGGGGATGCCGGTATGAAAGAATGTCGAATCGCCGATAACCGCCACGTGGTGTTCGGGGCTGCCAGCTTTGGCAGCTCCATGTGCCACCCCTATCCCGGCACCCATGCACCCGCACGTGTGGATGGCGCTCAGCGGTGCGGTCAATGCCAGTGTATAGCAACCGATATCCCCATTGACTGGCACCTTTAATTTGTTTAGGATATAGAACGTCGGTCGATGAGGACAACCGGGGCATAATACGGGGGGCCGCCCAGGCAGCGGACCTGTCACCAAATCCGGAATGGCGACATGTGCTGATTTGGGTATCAGGCCTGCTCTGATGGCTGACTCCCTCACCACGCGCGGGTCAAATTCACCGTTGATTGGGAAGATGCTTTTTCCATCCACGGGGATTCCAAGCAGGCGCACAGCCTCCTCGATGAATGGGTCGAGTTCCTCGATTACGATCAAACGCTCCACCGATTTCGCGAAATTACGGAGTAGCTTTTCAGGAAGCGGCCAGGTTAACCCAAGTCGCAAAATGGAGGCCTCCGGGAAGACCTCTTTTGCATACTGGTAAGAAACGCCGCAGGTTATGATCCCTAATTCTCCGCTGCCTGGTTCGAGTCGGTTGTAATGGAAGGTCTCGGCATAGTTGGCAATATCGAGCATACGCTGTTCGATGACCGGGTGGCGCTTGACAGCGTTTCCCGGTACCATGACGTACTTGGCAGGGTTCCGAGGGAAGGGTTTTGGCTCGTATTCAGTAATGATCCGTTCCCCCAGTTCTACTGCGCTCGCCGAATGACAGATGCGCGTGGTCAGTCGCAGCAGTACTGGGCTATCGAATTGTTCGCTTAATTCAAATGCGGCACTGACCATGTCTTTGGCTTCCTGGCTGTCCGAGGGCTCCAGGCAGGGGACTCGTCCGAACTTGGCAAAAGTCCGGTTATCTTGTTCGTTCTGGCTGGAATGCATCGCCGGGTCGTCGGCTGTGACGATTACCAGTCCGCCCTCAACCCCGGTCATCGACGCATACATGAATGAATCAGCTGCCACATTTAATCCCACATGCTTCATGATGGCTATTCCCCGTCGACCGGCATATGCTGCTCCGATTGCCACGTCGACAGCAACCTTTTCGTTTGGAGCCCATTCGGCATAAACATTCGGAAAAAGAGCGAAGTTTTCTAGGATTTCTGTGCTGGGTGTACCCGGATAAGCCGAAGCCACCCCCACACCTGCCTCCCACATCCCGCGCGCAACTGCTTCATTTCCGGAGAGCATTTTTATCATGCAAGCAACTCCATTTGATTTACAGAATATTGATTTTTCAGGATTTTATTGTAATTCAGAACCCTCTGGCGGACTAATGCCTTTCTTCCCTTCGTGCTGTTATCTTCAACACCTGCACCGGTACCTTGTCCTTTGAGACCTGGGACGTTCAATCCGGTTATAATCCCATCATGCATTGGGAAATGTAGGATGAATCGAACTATCCTAAAGTGGTCTACGCGGTCCTGTTGGTGTTGGTTCTTGGTTTTCTGCTTTGGTGGGTGATTCGGAATGCACCCTTGGCGGAAATTTGGGTGACCATCCGGGGGCTCCAGCTTTGGGAAATTGGAGTTCTGCTCGTCGCGAACGCCTTCTTATATATATTGGTCACTCTGCGTTGGTGGATCATAGCCCGCCGGGACTGGTTCTTGGGCGAAGAAATCTAGAGTGGCTTGAGGGTATAATTCATTATATGAATTTCCTGATTACCGGTGCTGCCGGGTTCCTCGGTTCTTCGCTTGCCAACCTGCTTGCCCGTGAAGGTCACCAAGTGCGCGGTATCGATGACCTTTCCACAGGGGATCCCCAGGCGCTTTCACCCGATGTCCATTTCACCCGCGGGGATGTAAATGATCGCCCGAAGCTATGGACTCTTCTCCAGGAAGTAGATTGCGTCTATCACCTGGCAGCCCGCGTTTCGGTACCCGAATCCATTCTCTACCCACGCGAGTACAATGCCGTCAATGTTGGAGGCACGGTCAGCCTGATGGAGGCGATGCGTGATGTGGGGGTCAGGCGTGTTGTCTTCGGTTCTTCCGGTGCCATTTATGGCACCCAGGATATCCAGCCATTAACTGAGGGACAAACTCCCCGGCCAAACTCTCCTTACGCGGTTTCGAAGCTGGCCGCGGAATATTATATTCGCACCATTGGCGGGCTTTGGGGAATTGAGACCGTCAGTCTGCGCATCTTCAATGCCTATGGTCCCGGGCAGCACCTGCCGGCTTCCAACCCGCCGGTTGTGCCCTATTTCCTCAGGCAGGCCGTTCGCAATGGGACACTGGTCATTAATGGAGATGGAAAGCAAACTCGCGATTATGTTTACGTGGATGATGTAATCTCAGCCATGGTCGCAGCTTCTACTGCTCCTAACCTCAATGGGTTGGTGATTAACATTGGCTCCGGGAAGGAGACCAGCATTCGAGCCCTTGCAACTCTGGTCTTGAAAGTCACCGGCAGTCAGACCAATATTATTTCCAGCGCCCAGGCCTCCGGCGGCGTTTCCCGTCTTTGCGCTGACCTTTCCCTGGCATCTCAAAAATTAAATTACAAGCCGTCCATTTCCCTTGAAAATGGTCTGCGTTTATCTCTGCAAAGGGATGTGCGTTTCAAGGTAACAAAAGAGTTATCCATTAACGGGGTGAAATAACTTCTGTTTGTTCCAACACAGCCTCCCTGTCGTGAAAATACTTCCCCAATCTTTTTATTCCCGCCCCACGTTGACCGTCGCCCATGATCTGCTTGGTTCACGGCTGGTGAGGATTCTGGATGGTGTCCGCCTAACCGGTATCATCATCGAAGCCGAGGCTTACGTGGGGCAGGATGACTTGGGATGTCATGCAAAGTCCGGCAAGACAAACAGGAACGCAGTCATGTTTGGCCCGCCGGGGTATGCCTACGTCTATTTCACCTATGGTCAGCATTGGATGCTAAACGCAGTTACCGAAAATGAAGGCTTTCCTGCCGCTGTATTGATCCGTGCGATCGATCCGGTCGAAGGAGTCGACGTCATTTCACTCCGCCGTCACGGGCGCGACACGATCGGTCCAGCCAAGCTGACCTATAGCATTGGGGATTAATGGGGGCTTGAACGGGGTAAGCTTATTTGAGTCGGGTTCAGGCTTATGGATTGAGGAAGGATCCACCGGTCCAGCAGGTGATATAATCACCAGCCCGCGGGTGGGTTTGTACACCGTGCCTGAGCCGTGGAAATCCATGCCATGGCGTTTTCAATTACTCCGAAGATGATAAAATAAGATTCAATTTGGTGATATTCTATGTTTAAACGCAGCACAAAACCACAACCGCCTGCCAGCATGCAGTCGGTGGATCGCATCACCTCGGTTCTTGGCGCAGGCATCATTTGGCAGGGCAGCCTCGTCGGTTCGGGTGGAGTGCGGGTGGAAGGTACGTTTGAAGGTCAAATTGCCTTGAAAGGTCTGCTCGTAGTCGGTGAGACCGGTAAAGTGACTTGTGAAACTGTCCGGGCGGCAAATGTAATCGTGGCGGGGGCGGTTAAAGGTAATATTACCGCCCAAAAGGTCGAGATCCGCTCCAGTGGGCGCGTCTGGGGCAACATCATCACTGCTGCCTTTGCAACCGAGGAAGGCGCTTTCCTGCGTGGTCAGATTCGCATGGAAGATGCTGTGGATCTTGGTCTGGATGACCCGATCGGTACCGCCGCAGCTCTTGAACAAAATCAGCCTGCCAAAGCATAGTATCCTTTGAACAAAAAAACTTTATCCAAGATTACCATGTCCAGCCCCGACCTGACGGATTCAGAGCGTCAGGCTGTTGTTGATGTTCTGGAAACTCCCAATCTAAGCATGGGGCCTCAGATCCGTGCATTCGAGAAAGCCTTTACCGACTTTACAGGCTTGGGACATGCCATCGGGGTCAACTCCGGGACAGCGGGGCTTCACCTTTGTGTGCGGGCTGCAGGAATCAGCCAGGGGGACGTGGTCCTCACCTCACCGTTCTCGTTTGTCGCCTCCACTAATGTGCTCCTTTACGAGAATGCCGTGCCGGTTTTTGTAGACGTGGATCCACGCAGTGGGAATATAAACCCCACCCTGCTGGCGGAAGCGGCGAGAGACCTGTCTGCAGGTGGCGAAAGAGCCCAAAAATGGCTGTCACGCAAGGGGTCTGCCTCTCGCCGGTCGCTGAAAGCAATCCTGGGTGTGGACGTGTTCGGTCAATCTGCCGATTGGGATCCGATTCGTAAAGTAGCCAATGAATTTGGCCTGAAAGTTATCGAAGATTCATGCGAGGCTCTTGGTGCTGAATACAAGAAACACAAGACCGGGACGATTGGGGATTATGGGGTATTTGCTTTCTACCCAAACAAGCAGGTCACCACGGGCGAAGGCGGAATTGTTGTAACGAATGATGCCCAGGCTGCCGATTTGATGCGCGCCTTGCGCAACCAGGGCCGCGCTCCTGGAGATACCTGGCTTTCCCATACCTACTTGGGTTATAACTATCGGCTTGACGAGATGTCGGCTGCTTTGGGCACCGCCCAGATGCACCGCATCGATGAACTTCTCCAAAAAAGGGACCAGGTGGCTGACTGGTACGGTGAACGTCTAGCTGAGATTCCAGGTGTAAATGCGCCTTTCATTGAGAAATTTACCACTCGTATGTCTTGGTTCGTCTACGTCGTCCGGTTCGACCCTTTGATTGACCGGGATGGACTGGCGAAACGTTTGGAAGCACGTGGAGTCCCTGTGCGCCCATATTTTTTACCCATCCACTTACAGCCTTACATGGTCGAGCGTTTTGGGTACCGGTTGGGGGATTTCCCGGTGACCGAAGATCTCGGTCGACGCGGGTTGGCTCTTCCCTTTTCAGGCGTGATGACCGAACAGCAGGTTGAGTTTGTCTGCCGGGCCATTCAGATGGAAATGGGGAAAATAAAGTAATCCATGACAGATTTTCCACCCCCCCGTCGGGGTCTGACGCTGCAAGTTTCTTTGCTCATCGTTGCGACCCTGGTGGTCATCGTTTTTGCAGCCCTGGCATCCCAGGAACCGATTGGACTGCGTTTCACAATTTACATCCTGGTCGCAGCGCTTGCATTTTTCTCTTTACCTTTCGTTACTTATTGGTTGTATTCCCTTTCCCGCGCCAATTACAGCTTGGACCGCGATAAACTAACCATAACATGGGGTCTGCGAGTGGAGCAGATCCCGGTCTCGGAAGTTGAATGGGTCCGCTCCAGGGAAGCCCAGGCTTCCCACCTGGCTTTGCCGTTCATTCACCTGCCGGGTGCAATAACTGGTACTCGTCGCCACCCGGATCTGGGACTGGTGGAATTCCTTGCTTCCGATTCCAAAGCAATTCTTTTGGTAGCCACTTCCAAACGTGTTTTTGCAATATCCCCTCAGGATACTAATGGCTTCTTGCAGAATATTCAACATGCTGTTGAATTGGGTAGTCTTTCCCCCACGGTTCCTCAATCTGTTTTTCCCACCTTTGTAGTAGTGCAAGCCTGGGAAAGCACGCTGGCACGCTTCCTCTGGCTGTCTGGATTGCTCCTAAACATTGGCCTGCTGGGATGGGTCAGCTTACTGATTCCTTCGCTGGACAAAATTCCCCTTGGATTCCTTCCTTCGGGTGGGGTGGGTGATCCGGTCCCAGGTGCGGGTTTGATCTTGCTACCGGGTGTCAGTCTCTTTTTTAGTGTCGTTGGTTGGGCGGCTGGGCTGATCTTCTACCGTCGTGCCAGTCTTCGCCCGTTGGCATACATAATTTGGGTCGGCGGAGTGATTTCCACTCTATTATTCCTGGTCGCAGTCATGTTTATCGTTTCCACCCCCGTATGATTATACGGACAATGCACTTCATCCTATTTCCCTTGGTGTAATCATGTTAATGCAAGTGTTGCTCGGTTTTCTCTTTGCTGTCTTGATTTCCTGGGCAGCCTACCGTTCCCACAGCCTGAGCAGGTCGGGAGCCTGGGGGGCATTGGTGGAAGGAACGATCATCTTCGGCTTGGGTGGCTGGAGATGGGCGGTTCTGTTGATGGCATTTTTTATTTCTTCGAGTGCCCTTACCCGTTTTTTTGGAAAAAAGAAAGCCTCCTTGAACGAAAAATTTGATAAAGGTGGCACCCGCGATATTGGACAGGTCCTTGCCAATGGTGCTGTGGCTTCCTTATTTGCTGGATTGCATTTTTTCATTCCAGGTGCCTCGTGGACCTGGGTGGTATTTGCCGCCTCGCTGGCAGCGGTCAATGCTGACACCTGGGCAACCGAGCTTGGCGTCCTAAACCCTTCCCTACCGCGTCTGATCACTTCCTGGTCCCCCGTCGAACGTGGCACTTCCGGGGCAGTCTCCATTTACGGTACTTTGGCTGCCCTGGGTGGCTCTGCTTTTATTGCCGCCCTGGGTACTTTGCTTGGACCAGCCGGGCAAGGTTTAATGAATTTCGTCATCATAATCATCGCCGGATTGCTGGGCTCATTGTTCGACTCTTTATTGGGAGCAACAGTCCAGGCTATTTATCGCTGCCCCCTTTGTGAGAAAGAGACTGAAAAACACCCGCTTCACTCCTGTGGAACTCCAACAGTGCAGATCCGCGGTTGGAATTGGCTTAATAACGACATGGTTAACCTGGGCTGTTCGTTGATGGGAGCGATGATCGGAATAATATTGTAAAAACAAGTGCGAACCAAACCTGAACGCCTCTCGGGATTTCCGAGAGGCGTTTTTCTATTGACCAGTGACAATTATAAGTTTTGTTACCGATCAATATTTTATAGAAGTTTATTTCATCCGCGTTGTCAATAATTATTAATGTTTAATTCAATTTGCTTATCCAAATAATGCCCATATTGAATTGCTGCTTCTTTTACATTTCTTGTTACGGTTTTATTTTGGGGCATAAAAAAATTCACTTCCAGGGCTACATTGTTCTTCACGATGGTTCGTTTCCAGATTCCAATTACTTGTCCATTAACCACAATGACCGGTCTGAATATCCCATTTTCTGAAACAGCTTTTTTGTGACTTTCGAATGGAAGCGCCGCGCTCCGGTCTTTGTAGCTGATGATGAACTCATCAAAGGCTGGCAGTAAAAAAAGGTCCTCATCCATGGTTTTTGATAACGAAAATGAGGGTGTGAACCAATAAGTCTGCGAATTGATTTTTTCCGGGAAGAAGTTTGGCCCTGCCATTTCCATTGCTGATCTCGCGGCGCTCACGGTCAAGCCCGACCACCATACAAAATCCTGTAACGTTGCCGGGCAGCGGCTTGAAAAATATTTTTGTGCAAGAGTCTCCAGGGCTGCTTCTCTATTAAAAGGCTTCCTATTGGGCACCCTTTCCTCAAGGATTGCATAGGTTTGTTTTCCATTTTTGGTTGCACCGCTGCAGATTAATCCTTCCAATTCTGCCCATGCAAAAATGTGGGATGCACGGTTGTCGTTGGTGGGAATTTTTGCTTTCCCCAGTTCCGCAATCAGTTCCTCCCGGGTTAAATGGTTTCCCCCTTTCAAAGCTTTTTCTAAAACCAAATTGCTTTTTCTTAAAATGGTGTTGGTAAGTCCTAATTGGTTGTGTCTTGATTTGAATGAATCCTTGATTTGTTGGGCGGACAGGTCCAGGATCCAATAAATGTTGTCGTTTGTAACAAAATGCCAGGTTGGTCGTAATAGGTGCGTCCGCAGGATTTCCCCCTTATCTATGGCAGCACAAATTTCATTGTCATTTGCCCCCGGCAGTCGAATCCCAATTGCCCATTTTGCCATTTCATAATCCTGTGCCTGGATGGCGCCCATCCAGTTAATGGCATTCTTTGGATTACTTAATTTACTCCCCACAATTTGTTGACTGATCAACCGAATTTTTGCCAGGTCAGTTAAGTTCATATTAATTCGTTCCAGGTTGATAAATTCCCGTCAATTTTTTTATACCAGCAAATGTGCCAGTAAAATCCTGACCCCTATCAGGATCAGGATGATTCCACCTGTTATCTCCATGCGTTTGCCGAACTTTTCACCCAGTTTTTTCCCCAGCTTTAAGCCCAGCCAGGAAACCAGCCCGGTTACGATCCCAATGATAACCGCCGGGGTCCAAATGGTGACTCCTACGATTCCCAGGCTTAGCCCAACCGCCAGTGCGTCGATGCTGACGGCGATCGAGAGCAGCACCAGCGTCCAACCTCTGGAGGGGTCGATTTTTTGTGCGTCTGCTTCCGGATTAAACCCGGAGAAGATCATTCGCCCCCCGACGAAAGCCAGCAAAGCAAAAGCGATCCAATGATCGTAGGCAGTGATGTAGCGCTCGATTGTTGCCCCGGCAAACCAGCCCAATACAGGCATCAGGAACTGGAATAGGCCAAAGTGGAATGCCAGCCTGAATGTCGGTCTCGGACCAAATGACTGCTCATGGGCTCCTGCACTGAGACAGACCGCAAAAGCATCCATCGCCATGCTGAGGGCGATGAGGAATACTTCGATCAAATTCATATGAAAATTACGCTTTCCAGATCTTGAAATCTTTCAAGATCGAGCCCCCGATGAACTCGCGCAGGATCGAATTGTCCGGGATTAGATCCGTATCCACGGGTAGGAACCACTCTAGAAAAGCGAGCAATCGTTTCGCTTCAATGAATTCGGATGTGCCTCGTGGCACCTGGCGCAGGAGAGGTTCTGCTTGCGGTTGCAGGGCAGACATCTCATAAACCAGGGCAGAGTTAAACATCACATCGGAATTTTCCTGGTAGGGGAAAATGTAGAGTTCTTCACCGCGCCTTACCGATTCCCAGCGCGAAATGGTTTGTTGTGCCGTATAGCCCCGCTCACGCGCGTCCCGCACGATGCGTCGGATGAGGCGGGTATCCGCGGTTGAGACGCGGTTGTGTCGGTCAAGGTTGAGTTGTGTCAACGCCGCCCCATAGATGCGGAAGGCTCGTCCGGATAATTGTTTCGGGAGAAGCCTGGGGTCCAACCCATGGATGCCTTCCAGTATGATGATCTGGTCAGCGCTGAGCTGGATGGCATCGCCAGGCATCTGTCTGCCTGCTTTGAAATCGTAACGCGGCATGGTGACTGATTCCCCGGCAATCAACCGGGTTAGGTGGTCTCCTAATAGATTTAGATCCAGGGCTTCCAGCGCCTCAAAGTTGAATTGCCCGTGATCGTCCAGTGGGGTTTTCTCACGGTCTACGAAATAACTATCCAATTCGAGGGCGAAAGGCGAAAGACCCAGAGCTAGTAATTGGATTGCCAACCTGCGCGAAAAGGTGGTTTTACCCGAAGAGGACGGACCGGAAATGAGCACGATCCGCGCTTCCCTGCGCCGGTGCGCGATCTGTCGGGCGATATCGGAAATTCGTTGCTCATGCAATGCTTCTGAAACAAGGATGATCTCGCGGCTTCGCCCGTTCTCGATGGCATCGTTCAAGGCACCCACATTATCGATTCCCAGGCGTTCAAGCCATTCCCCATATTGATGAAAGGTCGCCATCAGCTTTGGATAATCTTCGATGGGCGCGATCGTGGTGGGGGCCCGTCTGCGTGGGTACCGCAATGTGAAACCGGTGTTGGCGGGGTTAAGGGCGAACCATTTCAAGTATCCCGTGGATGGCACCATGTACCCGTGATGATAGTCAAGGTGATCGCCGATGCTGTACAGGGTCACATATGGCTTGCGACGGTGCCTCAGCAGGCTGACTTTGTCCGGGTAATTTTCTTTTTCGAAATACGCGATGGCTTCCGCCACCGGGATTTCCCGGCGCAGGAAGGGTAGGTTGGAATCCACTAATCGTTTCATTTCCGCTTCCAGCCGGTGGAGTTCATTGTGATCAAGTGCAGGTCGTCCCGCTACATGGCAATAATAGCCCCCGGATGAAATGGAATGATCGATTATGAGCACAGCTTCCGGGAAGAGTGCCACGAAAGCAGTCTCAAGTAGGAAGGTTAAGGAACGTCTATATACTCTCGCCCCATCGGCATCCGCCATGCTCACGGGTGCCAGTGTAGCGTCCATTTTTATTGGATAGGTCAGCTCGCGCAGGTCGCCGTTGACAATGGCAGCTACTAGGGGTGCACTTCCGGGGGAAACATTTGCCTTCAAAAAATCCCCCGCGGTAGCACACCGCTGCCCGCATAAGACACTTCCTCCAGGCAGGTGGACTTCGACGGTATCTCTGGGTGAAACTAGTTCAATTTTATTGGTCATAAGGTTATCCGCTGTGTGCACCAATGATTTTGAATACCTAAGAAGCCAGGGCAAGCAGTTTTTCTGGTTGCCGGTCAAAAGTTTTCAAAGGGAGTTCCCCTTTCGTTAGGGCCTGGAGAGTATCTGTCAAAACTTTGTTGATCGGAGTTGGCACCCTTGCCTTCTCGCCATAACGGACTACCGCCCCATTAAGCCATTCCACTTCCGACGTACCTCTGCCGGAATAAAGGTCAATGTGGAATGATGGCATCTTACCACCTCTTCCTCCTCCCACCGCCTTCATCATTAAGGGACGGGAAATGAAGGTGGGTAGGCGGCTCCCAATCGCAAGTGCGCGAACGGGGACGCGTGGTAAATCCACCACTTGGATGTGGTTTACCTGCATCACGTTCAGGCACTCACGCAGCATTCCCATTTCCAGGCGGAATAAGCTTGGGTTGGCAAATACCTCTGCGGCAGTCAAGTTCAGTATCGCGGAAGTGGCGTTCGCAGGCAGGTTGGATACCAATTTGGACCACTTCATATTTGCCGCGCCCTTGAAAAGATGGGCGTTCAATCCGGCGGCATTAAGTGCTTCCGCTGCAAACAAGGAAAGGGGATGCTTGTCTTCCAACCCCATCCCTCGCATGCGTTCAACGACGATATCACCTGTCGCACGGCGACCGATCGCTGTGGTCACAACTCCTGCCAAGACATTGCCTGTTCCTAAAACGGTGGCAATGCTGGCTTCATTTTCGACGCCGTTGGAAAGACAGAGGATGGGCGGAAGTTTATCAGAGTATGGTTTCATCTGCTCCACAGCTGTTTTCGTGTCGAAGGATTTTAAGGCATATATGGCAAGTTCAAAAGGTCCCGACCCGAGAGCTTTCTCAATGGAGGTAGCGAAGATTAGCGACGATCCCGGGATGGTATAAACCGAGTTTGAACCGCGGTTTAAATCAAGTCGCAGGCCGTGCACCCGCAATTCCTCCACGGTTTTTTGTTGCTCCAAGAACACAACCCGGTTGCCAGCGAGTGACAATGACCCCCCCACATACGTCCCGATCGCTCCTGCCCCGAAAATCAGGATATTAGCTTTTTCCACATTAATCTTCTTTTAATTGTGGACGATTGTCGAAATGCAGCAAACGCCAGATGTGATTTTCTGGTTCATACGATAGGGTCGCAAAGGTTGTATTGTGAAATGTAAACCGTGCTCCGGAATGCGCTATTTGAGCTGGGATGCCAAGGATGGCGTATAACGCCATATTCAAGATTCCCCCGTGTGCCACTACAAGCGTGCGTCCCGGAGGATAATCCACCAACTTCTGAAGATTTCGCCCAGCCCGCAGGTAAACTTCCCAGCGGCTTTCTCCGGTTCTGCCGGTATGAGTGTAAGGGGTGAACACTGCCGGTAGCGGTACTGATAGAGCCGCTTCTTCTTCGTTCAAGCCCGCCAGCAGCCCGTTGTCGATCTCCATCCAATCCGAATCAATTTCAAGCGGAATGTTAAGCGCCTCGCAGATGATCTCCGCGGTCTCGCGCGCCCTCAGCAAGGGGCTGGAAAACGCCCGATCAAATCTGCGGCGTTCATTCTGCCACCGTTCAACCAATGCATGCACCTGGGTGCGACCGGTTTCTGTAAGAGGGAAATCTGCATGCCCCTGGAAGCGGTTTTCCAGGTTGCCGACCGACTCACCATGGCGGAGGAATGTGACATGGTAAAGCGAAGTTTCTGCCATAGGGAAAGTATTTTATCATCAAAAAAAGCCGGGAATATTGATCGCGATTGTTGTCAGGTCACAACCGGACCCCATGCTTATCAGCTAAAATCTTGATGACTCGCTCCTTTTCCTCTTTTCTCTGTTGCCCGAACCAGCCCATTACATCTCCTACCCAATCCCCTATTTCCTCCACCATTGCCCGGCTAAGCTGACCCAGGTATGCCAGTAGGGTCCGGCGCATGAGCAGATCATCGAGATGCACGACCTTCTCCCGCTTTACTATTGCAGTGATTTCTTCCCTGGTGTATTTTGGATCGGTTTTGATGGGAGTCGCATCTTTTCCGGCACCGATGGGCAGGGACCTTGTGTCGGTTTTGCGTGTCAGGTTGAGGAATTCCAGTGCCCGGTCGGTTACCTGCTCGGAAAAGGCGCGGAAGGATGTCCATTTACCGCCTACCAAAGATAGGACCGGGACAAATCCCAACCTGTCCTCCTGGATATGGTGATCCCGGGTAATCTGGCCGGCATTCTTAGCCTTGGTATAAGCCAGCGGACGGACGCCTGAAAAACGAAACACGATCTGATCGCGGCTTACCTGTACATCGGGAAATACTCGACCGACCATTTCGATAAAATACTCCACTTCTTCATCTGTGCAGCGCGCCGAGTTGGGATCGTCGATGGGGAGATCGGAAGTGCCGATCATCACCTTGTCGAACAATGGAAAAATGAGCACAATTCGTCCGTCTTTATTCTCGAAAAAAAACTCGTGATTACCGATGGCTTCCCGTAGTCTTGGGTTATTGAGCACCAGGTGCGAGCCCTTGGTTGGGCCGACATATTGAGTGGATTTACCCATCATCAGGTTGGTCGCGTCTATCCATGGTCCGGCAGCATTGATGATCAACTTCGGTCGGATCTCGAAATTCTCCCCTGTCAATTCATCATTCAATGTGACTGCTTCTGCATTTCCTCCCGTCAGGCTGACATAATTGAGAGACCGCGCATGGTCGCCCACCTTTTCTGCATCTATCAGGAGTTCAATGGTTAGTCGCTCAGGCGAGAGGATGATACCGTCATAATAGGTGGCAGCGTATCGAATGGCTGGGTTCAGTAAGGGGTACTTCTGGAGCGCCTTCTGTCGCCCGTCGACAACGTGCCGCGGCACGGTGCGGTTTTTTCCTGTGAAGGCATCGTAGAAGATGAGTCCCACTTTAATGATCAATCCACCTCGTTCCGATGGTTTTTCTAACAATCCAAGGAACTTGAGCGGGGCGTTCAGCATTCCGGAAAAGGTTTTAAATATTGGAATCGTGGTTGGCAGCGGTTTGACCAGGCTGGGTGCGTTTTGGATCATGCGGTTGCGTTCTTGCACTGCCTCCCTCACCAGGCGGAATTCCCCATTTTCGAGGTAGCGGATGCCTCCGTGTGCCATGCGCGAGGACGCTGCTGACGCTCCTGAGCAGAAATCGCTGCGGTCGATTAGCAGGGTATCCACACCTTGCAGGGTGAGGTCACGGAATGTACCCACGCCGTTGATCCCTCCGCCGACTATAAGCACAGTTGGGGATTTCGTCCTGAGTGATTTAAGAGTTTCTTGTCGATTCATGGTTTTTACCTGGCTTGGAGCTCAGTGTTGTCTTGACCCAAACTATTTATTCGATCCAATCGAAGGTGCGTGTCACGGCCTTTTTCCACGTGGAGAAAAGCGCGTTACGTTTCTCTGCCGCCATGGATGGTTCCCATTCCTTGTCCTTGCCCCAGTTGAAACGCAGTTCGTCATAATCTTTCCAGAAGCCCACTGCCAGCCCCGCAGCATATGCCGCGCCCAGTGCAGTTGTCTCTGCCACCTTGGGACGGATTACGGGCACCCCCAGGATATCCGCCTGGAATTGCATAAGTAATTCATTGAATACCATTCCACCATCCACTTTCACGGCGGAAAGTCTCACCCCCGAATCTTTTTCCATCGCCTCCAGCACTTCCCGCGTTTGGAATGCGGTCGCTTCCAGTACTGCCCGGGCGATGTGACCTTTATTGGTAAAGCGTGTCATTCCCAGGATCGCACCGCGCGCATCCGAGCGCCAGTAGGGAGCAAACAGACCCGAAAATGCCGGGACGAAGTAGACCCCGCCGTTATCTTCAACTGCTCTGGCAAGTGTTTCCACATCGGATGATTTTTGGATGATCCCCAGGTTATCGCGCAGCCATTGGACGAGCGCCCCACTGATAGCGATCGATCCTTCCAGGGCATAGATGGCTGGCTGGGTGCCTATCTTGTATGCAAGCGTGGTCAGTAGTCCGTTTTTTGATATCACCGGTTTATTGCCGGTATTCATCAGCATGAAACACCCTGTACCGTAGGTATTCTTGGCTTCACCAGGGTTGAAGCAGGTTTGACCGAAAAGTGCCGCCTGCTGGTCTCCCAGGTCCCCCGCCAGTGGCACTCCACCCAGCCCGCCTTTGGCATTCCCGTAAACTTCTGACGACGAGCGGATTTCGGGCAGCATCACTCGCGGAATCCCGAGGATCTTCAGGATTTCATCATCCCAGTCCAGTGTTTTCAGGTCCATTAAAAGTGTTCGGGATGCATTTGTTACATCGGTAACATGTGCGCCGGTTAAATTCCAAAGTACCCAGCTATCCATATTGCCGAACAGCAGCTCACCCTTTTCGGCGCGTTGTCTCGTTCCGGGGATGTTGTCCAAAACCCATTTAATTTTTGGTCCTGAAAAATAAGTTGCCAGGGGCAGGCCGGTCCTGGCTCTGAAGCGGTCTTGCCCTCCATCCCTAGCCAGTTCATTGCAGATCGTGTCCGTGCGTGTATCTTGCCATACGATCGCGTTATGGATGGGTCGCCCGGTTTGGCGCTCCCAAATGACGGTAGTTTCGCGTTGGTTGGTGATGCCGATCGCGACAATATCAGCTACAGCTGCACCGGAATTTTCCATTGCGCCCCTCACGACCCCCTGGGTACACTCCCATATTTCCAGGGCGTCATGTTCCACCCATCCGGGTTTTGGATAAACCTGTTGATGTTCTTTTTGATCCATACCGGCAATATTCCCGCTGTGATCGAAAAGGATGCAGCGGGTGCTGGTGGTGCCCTGGTCAATGGCTGCAATGAATTTTGGCATGATCCTCTCCATGGGAACTTCAACTGCAAGATTTCGAAAGAGCACACGAACTCAAGATCTCGTAATTTGCAGTCAGTTGGTTTGCCAGTTTCGTACCCCGGATAAAAAGGCTCTCCCGGTCATGGGCTTTTTTCCTGCGGGTTGGATTTCATCCAGGACAAGGCTTCCATCGCTAGTTCCAACCGCGGGATAGCCTTCCTGGATAAACCTGTGCCCGGCGCCCGGGGTATTCCCCTTGTAAACATGGGTCCGAAAAACCTTCAACGGGTTTCCCTGCCAAACAAAAAAAGCTCCCGGCCATGGGTTCATTGCCCGCACCCGTCGCGCCAATTCCATTGCTGGTCTTGTGAAATCCAGCCGGCCATCTTCTTTTTTGAGCATCGGGGCATATGTTGCGTCTTCTTCGGTTTGAGGCTGGAGAATCAGATCGCCGTTAAGGTAACCTGGCAGGGTTTCCATTAAAAGCTCCGCACCCAAAGGAGCCATTTTCTCGAATAGGGATGCGCTGGTTTCATCGGGGACGATTGGAACGCCGCGTTGACTCAGGATCGGGCCGGTATCGATGCCTGAATCCATTTTCATGATGGTGATACCGGACTCATCATCTCCGGCAAGAATCGCTGCCTGGATCGGAGCGGCTCCTCTCCAGCGCGGCAGCAGTGACCCATGGATATTAACACAGCCATAAGTTGGCAGGTCGAGCACAATCTGGCGCAAGATCTGCCCGAAGGCTGCAACCACGATTAAGTTGGGAGCCCATTCGGTAAGCTTTGCTAAGGCCTCTGGCCTGCTAATTTTTTCAGGCTGCATGACCGGGATTCCCAAACTCAGGGCAGCGCTTTTTACCGCAGGTTCGCTTAATGCACCACCTCGTCCGGACGGACGGTCGGGTTGCGTGATCACTCCTGCCACGCAATATTCCTTGACGAGCGCTTTCAGGGCAGGGACGGCAAACACGGGCGATCCCATGAAGACGATTTTGAGTTGATCATTCACGCCATGATTCTACTGCCTTTTACTGAAAAGAATGTTGTTTTGGAGTAGAAATCGCATCGGAATTAATGCTCTTTGATAAATCGGTTGCTTTTTGTCCAGATTAGATGTAAAATGTTTCAAACGTTAAACCAATTTCATAGCCTTAGGAGATAATTATGACTCAACAACCAATGACTTCAGATCTTACCAGTGACGATCGATTATGGGCGTTGCTAAGCTGGCTGTTCTGGCCGGTGGCGATTGTTATGCTTCTCATGGATGACAAAAAAGCCCGCCCGTTCATTAAATACAATGCAGTCCTTTCGTTGGCATTTGCAGTCCCCTTATATGTCCTGGGCACCATTACGGTAGGCTGTTTATTTGTTTTGGGTGCCATCTACGCGATCATTCTTGGCATTCAGTCCTATCAGGGCAAATGGGTGACTGTCCCCTTCCTTTCCGATTTCATCAAGAAGCAAGGCTGGGTCGCCTGATATCTGGTTCGCCTTCAATCGTCCGCCCTTGAAAAAGCGTCCTAATAATTTCCAGTTGTAATTAGATTGAGGAGGCACAATATGAATACAGATATTACCAGCGATGATAAACTCTGGGCTGCTCTTGGGTACCCGATTTTTATCATTGCACTCATCATGCTTTTTATCGAAGGAAAGAAGGATCGACCCTTCATCAAATACCACGCGGTCCAGGCACTCGCCGTAAATGTCGTTATTTGGATTGTCGTGATCGTCCTTGGATTCATCCCAATTGTCGGGTGTATTTCTCCCGTTCGTATGGCTGATTCTGATCTGGCCAGCGCTCCTTGCCTACCAGGGTAAATATTTCGAAGTGCCGGTGATTACCGGTTTCCTGCGCGGCCAGCACTGGATTTCGTAATCACGGTTTGACTTGATCAATTAGCCCGCCAATTGGCGGGCTTCTTAATTTTAACAGGATGCAACCATTTGTAGGGAAAATCGTTATATATTCTTGGATTTGTATCGTACCCATCGTTATCAAGACTAGGAGAAGATTATGCCTGCCAAAAAGAATTCCGAACTTTCAGACGAACCAATCGGAGCTGTTCAACCTTCGGGTGCCTCCACTACTCCATTTCCGCAGCCAGTCTCGCTGGTATCTCCTTTGCCAGTAAATCCGCCTCAGGTGTTGACCCCTGGCGATGAACGCACCTGGGGCATCCTTGCCCACTTGAGCACTCTTTTAAACCTGGTGACCGGGTTCGGCGGTCCGATTGCAGCTCTTATCATCTATATGATCTATAAGGACCGTTCGCGCTTTGTGGCATACCATGCCTTGCAGTCCATGGTCTTTCAGTTGATCTGGTGGTTTGGAGGCGGCATATTGATCGGCCTGATGTGGGCTGTAGTGGGTGGTCTCTCCATGATCCTGGTTGGGATTATATTGATCCCGTTCGCGCTTTTGTTCACCTTCGTCCTGTTACTTTTGCCTGCTCGGGGCATTGGTTTATGGTGTCGTTGGTGCAGTCCAGGTGAATCAGGGCCATGATTTCAAGTACTGGTTGGTTGGTGACTGGGTTCGCGGTACGCTTACCGGCGAGTGACTTTCTCCTCCCCCTTCTTTACCGGCGCGGAAACGCGCCGGTTTTTGTTTATCCTTAACGAAATCATTCCTTGACTCTCCCCCGCCTTGCTCTTACAATGCATATAGGATTTCAAAATAATGGTGACAGGGAAGAGACTTTCCATGATGAGTTTTGTCGTTTAATGGTTGAATAGATCACTGCGACAATTAGGAAAGCACCGAAGGGGCAAACCCGGGTCAGTCGTCTCCGGGTGAAACTCTCAGGTAAAATGGACCCTGCGCCAGTAACCTCTGGAAAGTTCCCTTGCGGGGAATCGATCCCGCTCTGGAACACCGACGGGGCAATCCTGCGGATGTGGCTGGTTAATTAAGAACCTTCGCGGGAGAATCTCTCAGGTTGATAACAGAGGGCGCACGTTCTGTCTGCGTGTGCCCTTTTTGTTTCGCCAATATTACGCTTTGAGGAGACCAGATATGAATATTCCCACCAATCTAAAGTATTCCAAGACCGATGAGTGGTTTGATCCTGCTACCGGAGCTATGGGACTGAGCGATTATGCCCAAGGTCAGCTTTCGGACATCGTTTTTGTCGAGATTGTCGTGTCCATCGGCGACACTGTCGCGTCGGGTAAGCCGATTGCCTCGGTGGAATCCGTCAAAGCTGCCGCCGAGACTTACGCTTCGGTGGGTGGCAAGGTGGTGGCTGTTAATGAAGACTTAAGTGGTAATCCAGAAATTTTAAACACTGATCCATATATTAAGGGTTGGATGGTCAAGGTGGAAGGCGCGCAGGCATCCGGACTGATGGATGCTGCTGCCTACAATAAATATTGTGAAGAACGTGCACATTAAGATTTTGTGCAATTGAAAGGAGCAGCTATGACTTATATCCCGCATTCTCCAAAGGAGCGGGATGAGATGCTTGCAGCTATTGGCGTGGATAGCCTTGAAGACCTGTTCAAGGATATCCCGGCAAAGCATCGCTACCCAAAACTGGACTTGCCGCCTGCCCTCACCGAGATGGAAGCTGCTGCTGAATTGAGCGAACTTGCCAGCGGCAACGAGAACGTTCAATCCGACCTGGTTTCCTTCCTCGGCGCTGGAGCTTACCATCACTACATCCCTGCCGCCGTGGATCATATCCTCAGGCGCGGGGAATTCTATACAGCTTATACTCCCTACCAGCCCGAAATATCACAGGGCACCTTGCAGGGCATTTTCGAATACCAAAGCCTGATCTGTGCCCTGACCGGTATGGAAGTCTCCAACGCCTCCCATTATGACGGTGCCACCGCAGTCGCTGAGGCTGCCAACATGGCGTATGCCCAGTTCCGCGGTAAACGCAGCCGCGTGGTCATCTCGCCCACCGTTCATCCCCAGTACCGCGCCACCATGCGCACCTACATCCAGGGCATGGGCATGGAATTGGCCGGTGATGATCCCAATGCCAACTTGGATGCCGGTCCGGAGGCGCTTGAAAACCTGATCGACGACAACACTGCCCTGGTCATTGTCCAGTACCCGGACTTTTTTGGTCGGGTTTACGATTTTGCGAAATTGATTGAGATCGCTCATGCCAGGGGTGCGTTGGTCTGCATGACTGTCAATCCAACCGCCTTGGGGCTCTTGAAGACCCCCGGCGAAATGGGCGCGGATATTGTAGTGGGGGAGGGCCAGCCGCTTGGCATTCCCCTCTCGTTTGGTGGTCCTTACCTGGGCTTTTTCACCACCCGCAAGCAGTACATCCACAAGATGGCTGGTCGCCTGGTGGGAGAGACCGTGGATAACCGCGGCCAGCGCGCCTTTGTGCTTACCCTCACCGCTCGTGAGCAGCATATCAAGCGCGAGCGTGCCATCTCCAATATTTGTTCCAACGAGGGCCTGATGGCGCTGGCAGCTGCCCTTTACCTTTCATTGCTTGGACAGACCGGTCTGCGCCAGGTGGCGGAGTTGTGTTACCACAAGGCTCATTATGCAGCTGAGCAGATCAGTAAAATAAAAGGGTTTTCGCTTTGCTTTGATGCTCCATTTTTCCACGAGTTTTCTGTCTGCTGTCCCAGGCCGGTGGGCGAGATAAACGACCATCTGCTTGAACACGGCATCCTCGGCGGTTACGACTTGGGTCAGGATTATCCCGCTCTGAAGGACCATATGCTGGTCGCGGTGACTGAGATGAATACCCGCGATGGAAATCGATGCATTGGTGGAGATTTTAGCGGAGGCTGACCATGACTGAGCCTACGATTTACGAGCTGTCCTCCCCCGGTCGCACGGGCGTCACATTTCCAACTCCCGATGTACCGCTGGCGAAGCTGCCGCAAAACCTGCTCCGCAAGGAACTGCCGCTTCCCGAATTGGCTGAGGTGGATGTCGTCCGCCACTACATTGCCCTTTCGAAATACAACTATAGTGTCGATGATGGGCTGTATCCGCTGGGCTCGTGCACGATGAAGTACAACCCGAAGATCAATGAGGATACAGCCCGCTTGCCAGGTTTCGCTTTCACCCACCCGCTTCAACCGGTTGAAACGGTCCAGGGTAACCTGGCGCTGATGTTTACGCTCCAGGAATGGTTAAAGGAAATCTCCGGGTTTGCCGGTTTGACCCTCCAGCCTGCTGCTGGCGCCCACGGTGAGTTGACCGGGGTATTGATCATGCGTGCCTACCACCGTGACCGCGGTGATTCCAAGCGGGTCAGGATGCTCATCCCTGATTCGGCTCACGGTACGAATCCGGCTTCTTCCGCCATGAGCAATCTCGAAGTAGTCCAGATCCCATCGGACGCCCGCGGCAATATGGACTTGGTTGCCCTGAAGGCTGCCTGCGACCATGCCACCGTCGGTCTGATGCTTACCAACCCGAATACGTTGGGTCTATTTGATGAGCACCTGGAGCAGGTGATTAAGATTGTCCACGATTGCGGCGGGCTCGTCTACGGCGATGGTGCCAACCTGAACGCCTTGCTTGGGATTTTGCGTCCCGCCGATGTGGGCTTTGACGTGATGCATTACAACCTGCACAAGACTTTCTCAACCCCCCACGGCGGCGGCGGACCGGGTTCTGGACCCGTGGGCGTTACTGAAAAACTGGCAGACTTCCTCCCTGGTCCTCTCGTAGAGGTGATCGAGGCAGGCTCGGATGAAGAGCCTCCCTTGTTTGGTTTTGTTACACCGAAGAAATCGATCGGTCGGGTCAAGGCCTTCCATGGTCACTTTGGGATGATGGTGCGCACTTACACCTATATTGTCATGCATGGACCAGACGGGCTTCGTAAGATCGCTGAGTATGCCGTGTTGAATGCCAACTACATCAAAGCCCGCTTGAAGGGCGTCTATACCGTTCCTTTCGATCGGATTTGCATGCATGAGTTCGTTGTGGAAGGGCAGTGGGCTGAAGCTCCCGGCATCCGTGCCCTGGATGTAGCCAAGCGGCTGATGGATTACGATTTCCATCCTCCCACCAACTACTTCCCTCTGATCGTTCACGAAGCTTTGATGATTGAACCCACTGAGACCGAGAACAAGCGCACGCTGGACGCCTTTGCCGATGCCCTGTTAAAAATTGCAGATGAAGCAAAACACACCCCCATGCTCCTGCACGAAGCCCCGCACAAGACTCCTTTTGGGCGCATGGACGAAGTTAAAGCCGCCCGCGAATTGGTCCTGTGCTGCTGGCTTCCCGAGGATTACGGGGATTTATAGAAGACTCTGGGTAAGCTCACCTTGTTTACCACAGGACCACAAATCATTACAAGAAGAATTCGGGACGACCAGATGGTCGTCCCGAATTCATTTTTTAATTAGGTTCCTCGCTGATGATATCAACTTGTTGCCTTTCTTTCGGTTCTGGGTTGACGGTTCAATCCAGCTTGGATGGCGATTCCAATCACGAAAAGGACGATCCCTGCAATGATTGCCACCATACCCGCCAGGTTCAGCCCTTCCACCACCAGCATGGCGCCTATTACAGAAGAAAGGATCATCAGTGCCCATTCGAAAATGGCGTACAAGAGGATGATCCCGATCACCCCGCCAATAACGATGATGATCCAGCTCCAGCTTTGGACCTGCGTCCCCAGTTGGGGTAATAGGCGCGATGTGATGAATGCGCCTGCCAGGAATCCCGCTATTCCGATGACCAGCTTTTGGGCGAAAACTGCCAGTAGCGCACCTACCAGCCCTACTGCCACACCGATCAGTATCGCCTCCCACACCAGGCTCACATGGAAGGTTCTGGTCGCCAGTTCGAAGCCAGCAAAGAAACCAGATGCAGCCACGAAGAACCAGAAAATTTTTCTCCCCAGGGCAAGCAACAGTGCCCCGCCGACGATGTTTACGATTGACATATTAATACCCTTGATTCAGAAGTCTTTTAGCGTTCAAACAGGATTAGTACGCCAGCTGCGATCGCCAGGATTGCCATGATGGTGTCCAGACCGGAAAAAGTGAAATGGAATAAAGGGATCAATCCGGTTACGATCAGCCAAATAGCCAGTAAAACAAAGCCCAACCTTTTTGACAGTCTCATATCCGCTCTCCTTTATGAATATATTTATGAATTTATTCTATTATAATATTTCAACTTACGGATGTCATTAGAAGAATATTAGAAAGTATAAAATTGCACGAAGAGTCCATCCTTGCAAGCATTTCTGCTGTGGCATTCAGGATTCGCCTAAACCATCAGGTGCGTGTTTGAACCTCGCCTGAAAATAAATATTTTTAACCTTGAAATCTCCTAAATTTTATTGCTGTATAATGTCCTGACCCATGCACGAATTAGCCGTTACAGAAAGCCTTCTTGAGATTGCACTCCGTCACGCCCGGGAGAATAAAGCCAGCCGAATTACCGGTCTTTACCTCGTTATCGGCAAGTGGTCCTCCATCGTCGACGATTCGGTTCAGTTCTACTGGGATATTATCAGCGATGGTACCATCGCCAAGGGCGCGACCCTCCATTTTCAGCGTGTCCCGGTGGTCCTCACCTGTCAGGATTGCGGGAAAGAGTATGAACCCGCTGG
Organism: uncultured Chloroflexia bacterium; assembly: GCA_963830585.1. GTDB lineage: Bacteria > Chloroflexota > Anaerolineae > Anaerolineales > Villigracilaceae > UBA877. Next base: position 114,624 of record CAWHNA010000002.1, read on the forward strand.
GGAGGAATTTGCCTGTCCGCACTGTGGGGGCACCCACGCAAAGATCAAGACGGGAGATGAATTTAACCTTGAAGCCATTGATGTGGAAGAGTGACATCTGCTTGTAAGACTGCAATTTGTACTTGAATTGATTGGAGAATAAACATGCCGCTGCGCATCCCCGTGGTTGAAAAGATCCTTTCCGCCAATGACCGCCTTGCACTCGAGAATCAGGCTCGCTTCGATGCCGCCAGGGTCCTTGCCCTCAATATTATGGCCAGCCCTGGCGCCGGAAAAACTTCACTGGTGGAGCAGACCCTTAAAGGGTTTTCCAGACGCTTGCGTATAGGCATGATCAATGGGGATATCGCCACTTCCTTTGACGCTGACCGTGCCCAGGCTGCCGGTGCGACTGCCGTCCAGATCAACACCGGCGGGGATTGTCACTTGGATGCTGCCATGGTTCAGTCAGCCATCTCCCAGCTTGACCTGGGAGCTCTTGACCTGGTCATCATAGAAAATGTCGGCAATCTCGTTTGCCCGGCGGATTTCAAACTTGGCACTCATAAGAGTGTGCTGGTGGCCTCCATCCCTGAGGGCGAAGATAAACCTTACAAATATCCCGGCATGTATCGCGGGGTGGACGTGGTGGTCATCAACAAGATAGACCTGCTTCCATATGTACCCTTCCGCATGGATTTCTTCAAGAAGGGGATTGAGGTGCTCAACCCGGGTGTGGTCCAGTTTGAGCTTTCCTGCCGCACTGGGGAGGGCGTATCAAACTGGCTGGCATGGTTGGACCGGCAGGTGCAGGAATTTAAGCATAATTAGTGCATTTTAGGTGAAATTAAGACCGGGGAAATTTATTTTTCCCTTAATGATCCGGTGACCTCGCTCTATTGGGGTCGCCGTTTCATTATTCGCCTTGTGTGACGCTCATTTTCGCTTATTGAAGACCAGTTTGAAAATATATTACAAATTAGACTTGATATATCTATATAATTCTGCTATACTAAATTAGTAATTCCCGAGTGTTATCAATTTCGGAAGGATTTAAAAGGACATTAGTTTTACGCGGTCGGAGGAGAAGGGGCATGCTTTCCAAGATTTTATCAGAACACATGTACCTCGGGGATTTTGGATGGCATACCGGGCGTTTTCACTTCTCATTTGGTGATTACGACGATCCTGGGAATAACCATTTCGGTGAATTGGTTGCGTTTAATGATTTCGTGGTCAAGCCGGGCTTTGGGTTTGAAACGCACCCTCACAGGGAAATCGAGATTATCTCTTATTGTCTGCGGGGCGAATTAACTCACGTGGACAACATGGGCAATAGGAACAAAATCAAGCGTGGGGACATGCAGTATACCTGTGCTGGGTCCGGAATAACTCACAGCGAGACAAATAAATCACCCGCGTTGCCGCTGCGTTTTGTTCAGATTTGGATCCAGCCGAATGCTCCGGGTTTGCCCCCTCGTTACGTCTCCAATCATTTTACCAGGAAGGATCGCCTGAATAAGCTCTTGCAGATTGCTTCCGGTAAAAAATCAGGCGGACCGGTCCAGGTTAACCAGGATACCAATATATATGTGTCTGAGATCCAGGCTGGTAGGCACGTTAAGGCGGATTTGCGTCCAACCCATTATTTTTATCTGGTTTGTTTGGAAGGATCGCTGGGGATGAACGGGCTTACCCTGCAGGAGGGGGATGCAGTAAAAGTTTGGGATGAGACCCGCCTGGATTTGAAAGCCGTCGAAGACTGCCATTCGATTATGGTCGAAATACCCTCAGGAAAGATTCAATAAATTCTGCATTGGTCAGTCCCAATGCCAGTTGATAGAACCGATGAGTCCATATGCAATTGCGAAGTAATTCAAAATTACCCAGGTCCAAATCCGGAAATTTCCGAAGCCTTGGAAAAAGGAAAGCTGACACGATTAAGCAAGCGACGGTGTTGGAGCGCTTTGCCATATCCATGCCTTCCCGAAAAAAAATCATTTATCAGGATGTTAAAGAATATATCGAATGGGTGAACAGTCGCTGTAGCGAGGATTTCTGCCCTGATTCCTCGGATGATGCTGATATTCGCACCTACCTCCTTGATCGTCACCTTAAAGGAGAACCTGACCATGATGTGAATCGCGTCAAATCTTCGCTGGGAAATTTCTATTCCTGGCTGAAAGTTAACGGGTTGATCGCGGAAAACCCTTTCGAAAAGTACAAGATTAACGCACGCTTTATCAGCCAGAAACAAGCGATTGATAAACACAATGCTTTTACCGGTCCTTCCGTTGAGCAAGAGTTGGCACAGTTGCGCGCCTTGAACCGACTGGCTGAATCGACCAATCGCGTCCCCGGATGTTCAATCCATGCTCAATGATTCTCTGGAGACTATTCTGGAAGTAATGGATCTGCATACCGGCTGGATCACCCTCAAGACGAATGCTGGTTTCCTTAAAACTACCCAGCGGGGAGATCCACCCGCCCATGGATTTCTGCTGGCTGCTGCCCACAATCTGCCATCCAGCCTGGAACAATCCGATCGCTATTATTTGACGCGCCCGCCGGCATGCAATTGCCAGAAATTGTTAAATTCGGGCAGGTTGAAAAGGGGTATCAACATTTTTGAGTGCAGCCGTCTCCAGGAAGCAGCCGCAGCCGGCAGCTCATCGGATGAATTGAGGTTCCATGCCAGCGTACCGATCAATGCCGGTGGTCAGATGGTTGGTGTGATGAATGTTGCCGCAAGGGAATGGCAGTTCCTGTCTGCCTCCGACTTGCAGTTTATGACTGCCGGTGCCCGTCAGATCGGTGGAGCCTTGGAACGTGCCCGCCTGTATGATCAGGTTCAGCGACAACATACCCACCTCAGAAATGAACTCAACACGGTTCGCAAAGTGCAGGTCAGCCTGCTCCCTGATAAACTACCCAGGATTCCTGGGTACGATCTGGCAGCTTACTGGAAACCCGCTTATGAAACTTCCGGGGATTATTACAATGTTTATAAACTGCCTAATGGGCGCTGGGGATTTATTGTTGCGGATGTGAGTGACAAGGGAGCTTCCGCTGCTCTTTACATGGCGATGACGCATGGCTTGGTCCGCGAGCGGGTGGATTTCGAACCATCACCGGCTGCTTTATTGTCGCAGGTTAACCGGGCTTTGTTTGACTTGGATATTAAAACGAATTTCGTCACTTCTTTTTATGGTGTCCTGGATCCAGCAAGTTCGACCATGACCTATGCTCTTGCCGGGCATCCCCCGCCCCTTCTAAAGAAGACTTCCGGTCAGGTTAAGTCCCTCCCTGGTAAAGGTATTGCCCTGGGCATCATCCCCGACGTTGATTATGAGGAAATGAATATATCCCTGGAACCCGGTGAGAGCCTGGTCACATTCACGGATGGGACGACGGATGCCAATAATCCCCTGCAGGAAACTTTTGAATTGTCACAGCTTAAGCAAGTCGTCGGTTTAGCGCCTACCTCACCCAACGCATTGCTGAAACACCTCAAGACCACTCTCCGTCACTGGGTTAAGCAGCAGCCGAATTACGACGATATTACTATTCTCGTCATCGGCCGAAAACCGCCTTCTACATCTGCCCATAATGGTTCTAAATAAGTCGGGTCTTTACAATTTCTCCTCTAGCCATATTTAATAATAATGACCGCAGTTCTGTTCAAAGACATCTGCGGTCATTTATTATGTAGTAACGACTTCAGTCGTGGATTTTATTATTCCGTTGCTCAGCGCCGCAAACTATTTCTCTTAATGGTGCTCTTGCTTTTCGGCTGCCTCTGCTTCCGCCTTGTTCTTGTGGATTGTGCCATCTGGGTGGTTCGGCGGAGAATAAACCGTATAGAGCTTCAACTGTTGCTTTCTGGAAGTATTGATCACGTTATGCCACGTGCCCGCTGGGACGATGACTGCATCGTTCTCGTGGACGATGTGTTCTTCCTTGCCTCCGAAAACGAACTTGGCTTCCCCTTGCTCGATCCGGAAGAATTGGTCAACGGATGCATGCACCTCGTTGCCGATCTCCTCATCCGGTTGCAGGCACATCACCACCAACTGGGCGTGCTTTCCGGTGAAAAGCACCTCACGGAAATAGTCATTCTTAAGCGTTAATTTCTCGATATTTCCGACGAAACCGGTCATTGTATTTTCCTCCTTCATAAATCGGGAAAAGGTAAGGACTTGCAATGATAAATCATTGTAGCACAATCCCCGAATGGAAAATTACGCCCCAAATACCTTGATTCTTTCCGAGCAGCCCCTTGGAAGCAATGTTCGGTGCCTGATCGCAATGATTGACGATCCGCTTCGCACATTATTTCGAAAATCGGACCACTTGCAAAAAGTCCGGGACAACCCTCCGGTGCACATTTCAAATCCTTTTGCCATCCTGCCCTGGCGGTTTATTGATGGCGCAGGTATTTTAGCGGTTTCTTCACGTGTGCGCTGATCGACCCCAGGGGTACCACGCTGATCGACCCGTCGATTTCCAATACTGCCATTTCCACGTCCGCGATCTTATCCACCCCGTGTTCACGTAATGCTGCCTGCAGGGTTTCCTCGTCGATCCCCTCTTTACGCATATGCGCTGCGATGACATCGCCGTGAAGTACCAGCAGGGTGGGGGTGCCTTCCACCGCGTGTCGCAGGCGTGGCCAGCTCAGGCTTAATCGGGCAAGGACAGCATTTACAAGCAGGAGTGCTATTGCTGCAACAATCCCTCCCAACAGGCTGGTGTCGGTGCCCACCATTGCGTTTTGTACCGCATTGGAGATCAGCAGCAAGACTACCAGGTCGAAGACTGTCATCTGCCCGACTTCCCTTTTCCCCGAAAGTCGCAGCCCCACCAGGATGACAACATAGATGATCAGCGTTCGGACGGCAATTCCAATCGCAGAACTTAAACTCAAATTAAACATAAGATTATTTCCTGTGTGACATCAAAGGCATTTCGATATGGCTGGATGTTAACGCTTAATTGGAACATATCCAATTATTACACCTTTTTGTCGTCCGTATTAATCTTTAATTATATTATCAGATTTATTCCTGATCACCATGAAATTTTTTATGTTCCGATAATCTGAGCCGGAGCATATCGTTTTGAGGTAACGACTTTAGTCGTTACTATTTCTTTGATCTCCCCCTTGACAAACCAGAACAATAGTTCTATTATTAAGTTGGTGAAATATCTTTGCTGTTGATTAATGCTCATATCTCAGTACCTTAATAACCTCAAATTAGTTATTTGTTCCTCGAAAATTGATTATTTTACACACGAATTTGCATCTCTCGCGTATTCACCAAATGAGGTTTATTCGTTTTTGGATTGTTTCGCGGAACAAACTTCCCAACCTGGCACATAAGTATGAAGGGACAACGAGATGGATTTGTTCCTCGATTGTTCCTCAGGATCAATTCGCTGTTTGCGGCATCAACGACACAAGGCGGCCCCCTTGTGGGGGGGGAGTTGTTGATGTGGATTCAATCTGGCGATCTCGTCCACGCGTAGGGTCGGATGGCATCCGCCCGCGGCCGTGGAGCTATGATAAACTTGGCCTCTGCAACCATCCCTTTTAGGAGTAACCCTCGATCATGTGTGGAATTTTCGGCATTGTAACCAAGGACGAACAACCTCTCGGCCCCATCCTCATCGAAGCTGCCCGCCGTCTCACCTACCGAGGCTACAACTCGGTCGGCGCTGCTACCCTCAACGGTTCCAAAATTGACCTGCGCAAGGATACCGGTCGCGTGGAGGATGTCGCCGCTAAATATAACTTCGCTGAGATGACTGGTCAGCGTGGCATGACCCAGTTGCGCTGGGCCACCTTTGGCGAACCCTCCCAGGTCAACTCCCAGCCCCATCTCGATTCGGACGGTGACATGGTTGGGGCGCATAACGGTAACGTGGTCAACAACGTCGAGTTGCGCCAGCAGTTTATCGCCGAAGGTCTCAACGTTCGCTCTCAAAATGACGGCGAATCCTGCGTCCACGCGGTCGAGCGCTACATCAACAAGGGATACGATTTCATCGACGCCATCCGCCTGGCGTATGGCGATCTGCAGGGTGATTATGCCTTCGTAATCGGGCGCATCAACGATGACAAGCTTTATGCCATCAAGAAGGGGTCTGGACTCGTCGTCGGCATCGGGGATGGTTTCACCTGCCTCTCCTCTGACCTTCCCTCAATTCTCCCTCTCACTCGGGAGATCGTCCGCATCCAGGATGGCGAGATCATCACCCTCTGTTCTGACCGGATCGAGCTGCGCTCGGTGAAGGACGGCAGCCTCATCACGCGTGACCCTGAAACGGTTACCGAGACGATGGACGCCGTTCAGAAGGGCGGTTACCCGCATTTCATGTTGAAGGAGATCCACGAACAGGCGCAGGTTGCGCGCGAACTCCTGCATCTTTTGGATGGCAGCCCGGATGTAAAAGCCGTTCTCGAAAAGATGCGCACTGCCCGCCAGTTGTATTTCGTCGGCTGCGGTACCAGTTACCATGCCTGCCTGGCAGGTGCAGTTTACTTCGCCCGTATCGCCGGTCGTGCTGCCATTCCCGGTTCTGGCTCCTCAGTTTATCCCGCAGTATACCCCCGCGGTCAGCTATGAGGACGTGGGCTTGTTCGTAAGTCAAAGTGGCGAGACCAAGGATGTGCTCAATGCCCTCCATTGCGCTGAAGAAAAAGGCATGACTGCTTTCGGTCTGGCGAACGTGATCGGTTCCACCCTCACCAAGGCCACTGCCTGCACCCTGCCGTTGTGCTGCGGTTATGAAATATCCGTTCCCGCCACCAAGACCTTTACCAACCAGGTGGTCACTTTCCTGTACCTGGCTTATCGCCTGGCGGGTCGCGATACTTCCGAATTGTCCGTCATCCCCGCATTAATGGAAAAAACTCTCGAGATGGTTGCGCCACAAATTGCGGAACTTGCCCCTGCGGTCAATGCTTGGAATGACCTGTACTGCCTGGGTTATGGCGCCACCTATGCCATCGCCCTGGAAGGCGCTCTGAAACTCAAGGAGATCACCTACGCCCATTGTGAAGGGATGCTTTCTACCGAGTTCAAGCACGGCCCGCTTTCTGCAGTGACAAGTGGATTCCCGATCCTGTTCGCCGCCGGACCCTTGGATGTCTCCCTCATCGTCAGCGGCATCAACGAAGTGACCTGCCGTGGTGCGCGCGCCATCGCCATTGGCGAAGAAGATGCCCGCCTGCGCTCCAACGCCACCGACCTGATCGTCCTGCCGAAATCCACCCCTGAGATCGCTTCTCTCCTGGCGGTCCTGCCGCTGCAGCTTCTTTCCTATCATATGAGCGTCATGCGCGGTTATGATCCCGATTTCCCCCGCAATCTTTCCAAGACGCTCACGGTGGATTAGCGAATGTTCGATTTTGGGATCAATGAGCTTGCCATCATCTGTTGTCTTAGTACCGTTTTGGTTCTTTTACCTCTTGCGATCGTGCTGGCAGGCAGGCGGCGTAAGTGAAAAATAGAAAAATCATGCAATTGCATGATTTTCAAATTGATCTGGTGTTTTTTTCCGAATTACCCACGAACGGATTACTGGCAAAAAACCTTTGCTGTTTCCAGGTAGAGTTCAGAACATGTCCTGACGGATGCCAGGTCCACCCATTCTTCATCTGCATGCGCTCCACTTCCCGATGGTCCTAACAGTATGGATGGTATACCCGCCGCGGATAGCAAAGCTGCATCCGTCCAGAACTGTACTCCCGCGATCGGTAGGGGTCGCTTCATCACTTTCCCGGCCGCTGCCTGGATGGCTTTTACGATTGCCGCATCCTCGGAAGTCTCCAGCGATTCTCGGTCAAGTCCCCTGCGCACGACTGCCCGGAAGGATGGGTCCGATTCTTGAAGTTTATCGATGATTGCTTGTATTTCCCCTTCAACTTGTCTGGGGGTTTCTCCTGGGAGCGTCCGCCTTTCCACGGAGAGCAGGCACCGGTCCGGGTAGGTGGAAAGCTCTTTGCCCCCGTTGATCAGTGAAGCATGGATCGAACCACTGCCCAGCAGCGGGTGGCTGGGCTTGGAGCGTAGGGCTAGATCGAGCTTTTCCAATTCCACCAGCACCTTGCCCATTTTGACGATTGCGTCGATTCCAAGGTCGGGACGCGACCCATGCGCCGCTTTCCCGGCCGTCTCAACCTCGATCCAGGCAAATCCCCGGTGCGACGTGATAAGTTTGAGTTCGGTGAACTCTGCCACGATCCCGCCATCTGCGCGAAACTGCTTTGCCAATTTCTGGGTTCCCTGGCTGGCAAATTCCTCATCGACCACAGCGGTGAAAACCACATCCCCGCGCAGGTGCTCTTTTTTCACTGCAGCAATCGCAATCATGCAGGCCGCCAGCCCGCCTTTCATGTCATACGCGCCTCTTCCATACAATCGGCCATCCCTGGTGACTGGTTTATGGGGGTTCTGCATCCCGCCCACTCCGACCGTGTCCATGTGGCCGTTGAGCAGCAATGTCTTCCCGCCGCCACTTCCATGAACTATTCCTACCACGTTGGATCGTCCGGGTATCGATTCAATTAATTGCACTTCCACGCCCGCGGATTTCAGCCATTCGGCAATATATACGGCAATTTTGGATTCACCCGGGGCACCGGCCGCGAGGCCGGGGTTGACCGAATCGATCGCAACCAGGTCGCTCAGAAGTTTTTCAAGTTCATCCATGGAACGAAGTATATCCGAAAAGAATTATGCGTGGATAAATTAGGAGCCATCCTTTTTATTTCGCATCGATACAGAGCCATTGGATTACAGTTTCTTGCAGGATATAATCGCCGCGGAGGAAAACCATGCCATCCATCATTGATCCCGAAACTTTGTACGTGGACGATTTACCTGCAGTCTGGTCCCCGGTCCAGTGGGAACTGACAGAGGAGCAGCGCATCCAGGCGGTGGAGGACCAGGCTACTGCAAGTCTCTTGTGGAGCATGGATCCTCCCGAGGCTATCCTGCGCTTGCTGCTGGATGAGACTTCGATTGAAGCGCCTATTTACGGCTCCTGCTGGTTTTAGTCCCGCAGATCAAGGCGAATGGGATGAAAAGCTGATCACCTTTGGACCGAAGCGGCCCATAAAACTTGAGTCGATCGAACGCACTCCGACGCGCCTCGAACTGGTTTACAACTTCGCTGACTTGGGCAGGTGGGAATTTGTCATTGAGGCGGAAAAGGTGAGCATCGCCCGGGTTTAGGTTTAAAGGTCGTCCCTCAATAATCCAATATTCATCACTTGACAAATAGGAGGGGAATATATATAATATAGACAGGTTTATATAGTAGACCAGTCTATAAAGGATAGTTCATATGCCTGATGATCTAAAGCAATCGCAATTGCGTACAATTCAATATTTTTATGTGGATGGTTCGTTTGAATTTGGATTCGGCCTGCTTTGCCTGATCCTGGCAGTTTTCTTCTATGCTGAAACATCCATGCACGGTTGGTTGGCAGCGCTAGTTGATAGTTCCCTTGTTCTCGTGATGATTGGAGGCGCCTGGCTGATTCGTCATCTCATCACGCTCCTTAAGGAAAAGGTCACCTGGCCGCGCACCGGGTATGTTACATATAGCCGCCAGAACGGGGTTAAACGGGGCTGGAGAATTGCACTGGGGTTGGGTGTCGGCATCCTGGTGGCGATTACTGCCACTGTGCTTGCTTCAACTCCCAGGTTTCATCTCAACAGCATGGCGTTGTTATCGGGTATTCTCTTGGGGCTGGTTCTTGTTTTCCTTGGCTGGCGTACATCCACACTTCGTTTTTATTTGCTCGCACTACTGAGTTCCTTGGTGGGAGGGGTTCTTGCTTTTAGTAGGGTAGTCGACAACGTTGCATTGGCTGGTTATTACCTGGTCTTTGGGTTGGTTCTGATCGGCACTGGTACATGCGTCTTGCGAGCATACCTTCGCCAGAATCCTGTTCAGCTTGGGGAAGGCTCAAAATGACAGATCAATTATCTGGTATTACCAGGCGGACAAAAAGCTGGAAATTTATCGCAGGAACAACCGAGCTGATGCTGGGTGGTGTATTCTTCTGGGCGGGATTGGCTCTCCTGCTGCCGCGCAAACCAACTTTTTATATTGGCTTGTTTGTTTTCGGGATCGTGCTCTCAGGCTTTCTTGTCAACTTTTTGCAGCATCGATTCATATACCCGCGCATCGGTTACATTGAATATCGGCTAAGACCTCGAAATGGCCTCTGGAGGCTGTTTTTTGTAGTAATAATTTCGCTGCTAAGTATTGCAGGATTGGTAGTCTTAAACCTTATCATTCCCGATATATTCCGGTCTCCGGCTTGGTTCACCTCGCTATTTTCCATATTTGTTGGCATTGCATATTTCGTTTATGCGTTTCTGGTTAAACAAGTTAGATTTTTCTTCCTCGGGTTAATTTCTTTGATCGCCGGTTTGATTCTCTCACCTTTCGGACCGGGTAATGCTCTAATAAGTGATCCGTTTGGGACCGGAAAATTAGGTTTATTTTTCTTGATCATGGGAGGTTGTTCACTTATCTCTGGAGTCATCACATTCCGAGTCTTCTTGCATCGCACCCCGCTATTGGAGGAGACTCCCGATGACCGCTGACCTGCATTCGCTTGCGGATGTTGATCGTCTCATCCACGAACCTTCCCGGAGTACCATCCTTGCCATTCTCGCTGTTGTTGAGAGCGCTGATTTTCTTTACCTTCAGCGCGAGACCGGTTTGACGAAAGGCAATCTCTCGGTGCATTTATCGAAACTGGAAGAAGCTGGCTATATAAAAATTGAAAAGACTTATCGTGGCAAGATACCTTTAACGCTCTGTCGAATAACCGGGGAGGGCAGCAGGGCTTTTATCACTTATCGCAATCAACTCAAGCAGTTTGTTGAGAATACCAAGGAGTAATATATGTCCGCTGTAGATATTTCCCATATTTCCAAATCCTTCGGCCAAGTCAAAGCTGTGGATGATGTATCCTTTAGTGTCGAAAAAGGTGAATTGTTCGGGCTTCTCGGTCCCAACGGCGCCGGCAAGACCACCTCGTTGCGAGTCATGCTTGATATCTTCAAGCCCGAATCCGGTTCCGTCGCCATCCTAGGCGGACCGATGAACGAAGCCAAAAAAGACCGCATCGGCTACATGCCCGAGGAACGCGGCTTATACCAGGACATCCCGCTTGATCGTTGCCTGGCTTACTTGGGCTCACTCAAGGGGCTCAGCTCGTCGGAAGTGAAACAACGATCCGAAGCATACCTTGAACGCTTCGATTTGGCAGCAGTCAAGACCAAAAAAGTCAAGGAACTTAGTAAAGGTATGCAGCAAAAAGCCCAGGTCATTGCGACCTTGTTGCACCAACCAGAACTGCTAATCGTCGATGAACCCTTCGGAGGTCTCGACCCGGTAAACACCCAGACTGTCAAGGATCTTCTGCTCGAACAGCACCAAAAGGGAGTAACCATCATCTTATGCTCGCATCAGATGCACCAGGTTGAAGAATTGTGCGACCGCATCGTGCTGATTGACCATGGCAAGGTTATGCTTTATGGCGCGTTGCATGACATCCGTCATCAGTTTTCCGGACACTCCGTGACCGTTCGCACGAGCGATTTAATTTCGACCATGCCAGGCGTCGAACGTATTGAACCTATCAACGGAACCGTTAAATTGCACTTATCTCCGGGCACAGCGCCTCAGGAGGTTTTGCGATCTTTGGTGGCCAGGAATATCAACCTGGAGCAGTTTGAGATTTCCATGCCGACCTTGGATGAGATCTTCATCAGGGTCGTTCAGGGCAAGGAAGGGGTGGCATGAATAAACTCTGGCACGTCGCCTGGCACGAATATCATCGCCACGTTTTCACGCGACGCTTTGTACTTTTAGGGCTGCTCAGTGTTCCCCTGGTCATTTTGGTGTTATTAGGGTTGATTTTCCTGATCTTATCGCTGGATGTAAGTACCACCCCGCTGGGTTACGTGGATTTCTCCGGTCTCCTCGCCAACCCGGTTTCCGCGCCCGCTCCCGAGTGGCCCGATAAGCCGGTGCCCGTCCTCCCCTTTGCAGATGAAAATGATGCTCGGGCGGCGCTGAATGCGGGTCGCATCCAGGCTTATTATGTTTTACCATCGGACTACCTGTCCACCGGGGAGCTTCGCGTCGTCCATCTCGATCAGCTCAAATCATCGCCTCGTGTTCAATTCTATAATTTCCTGAGTGCCAACCTTTTGAGGAGTACTGATCCGGCCATCGCTGACCGCCTGGTAAAAGGGGCTGAGATCATCGTTCAATCCCCCGACGGCACCCGCAGCATTTCCAGCAAAAACTGGTTCAATGTGCTCATCCCTATTGTTTCCGGGATTGCTTTCATCATTGCCATGTTTTCCACCGGGGGTTATCTGATGCAGGCAATGGTGGAGGAAAAGGAAAACCGAACAATAGAAGTGATCATCACTTCCGTATCTCCTGACCAATTAATATCAGGGAAAATTATTGGCGACATCTCCGTTGGGTTGTCACAAATGATTCTTTGGCTGGTGTTCATCGTCGTCCCCATCCTGGTTTTTAGGAAAAACCTGACCTTTTTGCAGGGGATCCAGATCGGTCCGCAGACCCTGGTTCTGCTCGGCTTCGTGATGTTGCCTGCGTTTGTACTTGTTTCCGCAATGATGGCCGCCATTGGTGCCACGGTTTCCGAAGCGCGCGAAGGTCAGCAAATGGTCGGGATGATCAGTCTCCCCATATGGGTCCCTTATATGCTGACCACTTTATTAATGAGCAATCCGAACTCGCCGCTGGCCGTAGGACTGAGCCTTTTCCCTCTGACGGCACCGCTCACCATGCTCATGCGCGATGGTCTCACCATCCTGCCAGCCTGGCAGATTGCCCTTTCATCGTCCATCCTGGTTTTGACCGCGATTGCGACCATTTGGTTGGCGGGGCGTGCGTTCAGGATCGGGATGCTTCGTTATGGGAAACGCTTGAAATTACGCGAAATCTTTACCCGGCAAAAAGTTTAATACTATGAATTTTCAGGAGCAATATTTTGTAAAATAAATTTACCTTAATCAGGTTTCAGGAAATCTACAACTTAGATTTGAATAATTAGAAAGTATAAACTGCCGAAATAGACGCTTGGTTGGAAAAGGATATGTTCATGAGAAAGATTATTCTTGTTCTAAAAAATGAAATATTCACGCTCATCAGCCGTCCATCCTTTTGGCTGGCGTTGATAGGTCTCCCGGTGGTGGGTGCTTTGATCTTCGCAGGTGTTGGAGCTATTAATAAAAGTGCTGGCGCTTTACAAACTGTCAACCAGGTGGTGAGTGGACCACAGGACACCCGTCCCGAAGGTTATGTGGATTTAAGCGGGATCATCCGCCAGATTCCGGAAAGCGTTCCACCCAAAACATTCGTCTCTTTTCCCGACGAGGTTACCGGGCGGCAGGCTCTTGCCGCACGTGAAATATCCGCCTTGTATATTGTCCCCGCCGACTACATCCAAAGTGGAAAGCTCACTTCAATTCGTCCGGATTTAAACCCGCTCGCAGGGAGCAGTGGTCAGTCCGGTTTGTTCACCTGGGTGTTGCAGGTTAACCTTGCTGGAGGGAACATCCTGTTCGCAAATTTGGTGAATGGCCCCTTGAAGGTGGATGATGTTTCACTGGCTGCAAGCACGGCTCCCGATGAGAATAATCCACTGGCGTTGTGGACTCCCTATATCATCACTATAATTTTCTATATGCTAATTGTCGGGTCGGCAACCTTGCTCTTGAACAACATATCCAAGGAAAAAGAGAACCGGGTGATTGAAATGCTGCTTACTTCGGTTACCTCGCGCCAATTGCTTACCGGGAAGATCATCGGGTTGGGGATCGTTGGGTTGGGGCAGACCCTTTTCTGGTTTGGCACCAGTTATATTCTGCTTAACCTGAGTGGGCGGACTTTCCAATTGCCGTCTTCTATACATCTGCCGTTCTCATTCCTTGCCTGGGGATTGGTTTACTTCCTGCTGGGCTATGCGGTGTATGCCAGCCTGATGGCGGGACTGGGTGCTCTGGCTCCCAACCTGCGCGAAGCCTCCCAGGCGACCTTTATCATCACTTTGCCGCTCATGGTGCCCCTATTCCTCGCCAGCAGTGTCTTTATGCAAGCGCCTAATGGGATGATTGCCATCGTCCTAAGCCTGTTCCCACTATCTGCTCCTGTGGCGATGATGGCACGCCTCTCGGCTGGAGGGGTCGCCTGGTGGCAGCCCTGGCTGGCTGTAGCTTTGCTGGCAGCCACCATTGTTTTGGTTGTCCGCGCAGTGGCTGGCATGTTTCGCGCCCAGGCCCTGCTCTCAGGACAAGGGTTTAAATTCAATATGTTTTTCCGGGCTTTGGCAGGGAAATTATAAATAAACAATTGGCTGGTCTGGAAGTTCCGGTTAGGAGATTGTCTGCCCTCATGATGTTATTGGCATAGCCATTCGATATGAAATAGGGTGCGGGAGATTAACTTTTGATATATAACAAAAAACGGCCGGAGTTTTGGCCGTTTTTCGTCTTAGATTTTTCCACCGCATCAAAGGTCATTTGGACAATTTTAAGTCCATCTGATAATTTACCGGGTCCTTGCTGGTCCAGGTAAGGTTATCCCCGTAGGTGATTTTATATCCCTCTGCGTATACCACCAGGGTATAAGCTACATTTAATGCAAGTTTATCCGGTAGGGCGTAATTACCTTGATCGTCAGCTTTGGCAAAGGTAAATATATCTGCATTTGCGAACCCGTCGGTGTTCCACTGGTCGAAGGTAATACCTGGGTTCAGCACGTATATTTCAGCGCCTGGCAGCGGATTCTTGCTGTCAGCATCAATGACCTGGCCTGAAATTGTAATAACGCCGTCACTGGTTGACGGGACTGTACCGTTCGATGCACCGCCGACTGTAACATCAGATTGTGTCATCAGGCTTAGGTTTGTTCCTGCGTACAACTCGATGTGATAATTTCCTTCCGGCATCCCTGACTGGCTGTTGAACAGGCAGGTGAAAGTATCGCCTTGTGTGCCTGAACTCCAGGTATATTGGCTGCTGTACAATTCCTGTCCGCCGACTGTCCATTTCTCCGCCCATGGTTCCCCATCCGTCATGCCGCTGAAGCTGAAGGCAGCCGCCATCGCGGAGGTTCCGGAGGGGAATGCACTGACCGGGTCCTTCACCTTGCAGTCAGATCCACCAGTTGCGGTATACCAGGTGATCGCTCCAAACGCCTCGCTCCCGCCCCCCGTTGAAGTTGCCTGGGAAGGTCCTCCAAACGGACTGACGTATGCCTGCCCCATCTGGGAAGCCTTGATCAATGGCAATGCCAGGTTTACCGGTCGGAGCCCGTTGATGAATCCCCCGATCGGGATGCAGGTATCCTTTGAGTCCACTATGCCATCCCCGTTGGTATCCTGGATCACGCGGCAGTCGGTGACGTTCCCGCCTGTTCCCGCAGATGCGCTGGTTGGGACTCCAATTAGAAAGCCCGCAGTATTGGCTGCCAATCCGCCAGAATTTCCACCGGCAATGGTCGCATCGGTTTTGATCCAGGCTCGATCCCCTAACCCTTGTTCGGACGTAAAACCGGAAACATTACCGGTCGTAAAGGTGATCGTTTCTCCACCGATACCCGGAAACCCGAAGATCTTGATACTGTCTCCCACGTGAAGTTGGTCGGAATCACCCACTGGGACGAAGGGCAGGTTTAGGTTGTTGGGGTCCACATCAGCACCATCCAGGGTGGTGGTGATCTGGATTACCGCCAGGTCAAGATAACCGTCCACTGCCCTCACTTTGGCGAAATACAAAAATACGGGGGGTTTGTCTTCCTTGTCCATCAGGCCGATTGCCAGGGCATCCGGTTCACTGCTTGTGTCTCCCTGTGAGGCCGGGCTGGCAACATGCGCATTGGTCAGGATCAACCCTGTGGAGCTGATGATGGTCCCCGACCCGGAATAAATCGGAGTTAATTTTCCATTTTGCTTCTGGAGGCCGTATATTTGGACTGTTGACTTGATCAGGCTGGCTGTCGTTTCGGTCGGGGGATTATTGGTTGTCCCCTGGTTTTGGGATACTGGTGTCGGTTGGGATGTGGGTACTTGGGTGGCCACCGGTTGGACAACGTTCGGACCACATGCCAGTACAGCCAGGATTAGCGCTGCGAATGCCATCCATATTCGATAGTTAGTACGAAGTTTCATGGTCGTCTCCCTCAAAACTTCAAGCTGCTCAGAAATAGTTGGAAGCGCGCCAGGTCAGATGCATATTCGTTTTCATCTGCCCAATAGGTGGCTACAATGGCATGGTCCCCGTTCAGGAATACATAATCCAATCCTTGGACGATATTGGGGATGTCATTGTGGGTGAGGTTGGGGTTGGATTCCACATATACATACCCGATCTCATAAGCTGACTGTCCAGCAATAGTGACTGCTCGTTGTTCAAGTACCCTGAAGGAGTTCATCGATTGGCCGCGCTGCAAAGTTAGGTTACTGACCACCTGGTCGACCGTGGCATCTGTCGCCACTGGGATATTCTCGATTGTATAAGTGGTGCCAAACCCTGCTGAGCGTGGGTCGGACACATGCAGGATTTCATTACCCTGTACCTTGGTTGTTAACCAGCCTGCGGGTATCTGGGCAGTTATCCCGGAACCGGTAAAAGGTACACTTCGGTTCTGTACACTGTTCTTAATCAGCCACCCCGCCAGCACTGCTATGAGGGTGACAAGTATTACAGCCCAATCCGCCAAGCGTTGGAGTGTGGAGTCTGTTTTTGATGGAAGTGTGGTTGCAGTCATATCGGCCTCCTATTTTTCAGCCAACGCCGTGCGAATATTCCGGCGGATGAGCCATAGAATCATCCCAACTGTTAATGACTGCCACCACTGCTGCCAGCACCAGTCCCAGCCATGGATTGGTGGTTGCACCTGAAATGGTGATCCCTCTCTGGACGATTAGTCCTCGCAGCCAATTGAACAGGCCGTTGCCCACGGCTGCGAGCGCTATACCTGAAGACAGCCACCACCACGGCTTGTGTTCAAATTTGGCACGACCTAGGAAATAACCCGTGATGCCGGCAAAACTGGCTTGTGCCAGCGCAACCACCACCATCCGGATCACGCTGGACCCCAGTGCAACCCCCCCGCTCGATATCACGTATTGCATGTTCAGTACGGTTGCATAACCCAGGCCCGCTGCCGTCGCATAGATCACGCCGTCGGTGGCTTCGTCAAATTCCGCGGATGAATAGATCGTATAACGAACCGCAGCGTACTTCAGGAATTCCTGGATGAACCCGACCACGAGGATACTTCCCAGGATGGTCGCAGCAGTATCGGTGTAAATCCATTTGGATACCTGGAAGAAATTGTCGACCAGGGGGATCCCCACCGCTGCGGCCAGGATTGCTCCAAGCAGGAATACTCCCAGGATATACCCCTTTGGTTCCGGCTCCAGGCGGTCCTGGATGTAGAAAAATCCCATCCAGATTAGTGCAGGAAATAACGCAAGGACAACCCCTGCAGCGATCAGTCCCGTTCCTGTCCATACTGGCTTAAAGACCAGGTCCAGAACATAGATGATTCCCACAAATATTACCAATCCTGCAATAAGCAGGATTGATGATCTCCAGGTGTGCGGGCGTTCACGTGTGGCAGACAGGTAATGTTTTTCGCAGAACCAGCGCGAGCCGATCTTTTTGGTGGCTGGATCTCCGCAAACGCAGCAAACGGATTCAGGCATTGACTCTCCTCCTTGTGAAAAAACAAACTAATATCAGAGTATGTATATCTTAATTATAGCAGATTACACTCATTTGCTGTTAATGTTATTTTCCCGAATCATATTACTCTTGGCGTTCATCCTCCGGTATTTCAAACATAGTTTGAATTTTTTCCACTGAACTGAAAAAGGAATTATTTCATCCTTCGTTGTGGATTCCTTCCATGTTGCCTCTTGACAAATAGACGATTATCTATATAATATCAAATAGATGGTTATCAATATGAAAACATTCGACCCTGTCCTTTTCGCTAAAGCTCTCGCTGATGATACCCGCCAAAAGATCATGAAGATCTGTTGTTGCACTTGGCTCTCGGTTAACGAAATCGTCGAGCAATTGAACGTCACGCAGCCTACGGTTTCTCATCACCTGTCCATCCTGCGCGAAGCCGGGTTGGTTGAGGTCCGTGAGGAAGGCAAACAGACTTTTTACAGGCTGAACCAACAGCGCATTACCGTTTGCTGTGGACAGTTGTCTGCGAATTTTATCCCGGGGGATGCTGTGGTAAAAATTGAATCCTGATCTCTTTTTTTGGTTGAATATATAGACTTTTGTCTATTTGACAAATTCTCAAATTGGAGGAAAAAATGAACCAAACCCCTGATACCATTCATGCAAGCGTCCGGCGAGCATTATGCGCAGCAGGCTCGCTCTACGAGTTCTTGTTGTGGTGGGAGTAGTGAATTGTATCCTGCCAGCCTGCTGACCAGCCTTCCCGATGACGTAACTAATTTCAGTCTGGGTTGCGGCAACCCGTTTGGCGTTGCTGCGCTCCAACCGGGTGAAACGGTGCTGGACCTTGGGTCGGGCGGGGGCTTGGATTGTTTCCTGGCCTCGAAACAGGTTGGTTCTTCAGGTCATGTCATCGGCGTGGATATGACGCCTGAAATGCTGGAGCGTGCCCGTCTCGCCGCCTCCCGGATGGGGATTCATAATGTTGAATTCCGTTCCGGTTATCTGGAAAAACTTCCTGTCGAATCTAATACCGTCGACGTTGTCATTTCAAACTGTGTTATCAACCTCTCACCGGATAAACCACAGGTATTCCGCGAAGTATTTCGAACGCTTAAACCTGGCGGACGTGTCGCTGTCTCAGATACCGTCACGGACGGACCACTTCCTGAAGAGTTGCGCAAGGATATGGAATCTTGGGGAGCCTGCGTTGCCGGTGCATTGGATGTGGGCAAGTACATCAACGGTTTGACCGATGCGGGTTTCACGGATGTGAAGGTAACGCCAAAAGGCGATCGCCAGTGAATTGGACGAAACCAACCGTCGCGAAAGAGAAAGTCTATTCTGCTACGATCACGGCTCGAAAACCAATATAATTGGGACTCTAAAAAACTATTTTGCCTGTGGAAACCAGGTATTCTTTATCCGTGGAATGCAGTGAGGATTACATGATTGACATAAGCTCCATTACAGCGCTTCCGCAGATTTTTCCAACCACAAGTCTTCTCACTTCAACAGACCGTTGGGACCATTTCTTGGCGCGTGTTGGTGTCAGGCGGGGCGAACACCGCAAGGAACCCGGTCTGTATGCATTGGGAAACCCCTCACCGGATTCCCCTGTTTTCGTCACCGCGAATTACACGCTCAGCTTTGACGCCTTGCGTTCATCGTTAGTGGGGATCGACGGTTATATCCTGGTTTTGGACACCCAGGGGATCAACGTCTGGTGTGCGGCTGGGAAGGGTACCTTTGGCACGAAGGAAATCGTCCGCAGGGTGATCGCCAGCCGGCTTGCTGATGTTGTGACCCACCGGAAACTGATCCTTCCCCAGCTGGGGGCTCCCGGCGTGGCTGCCCATGAGGTCAAAAAATTGACGGGCTTCTGGGTGGAATATGGCCCGGTTCGCGCCGCGGACCTGCCTGAATATCTTAAAACGCGCAAAGCCACCCCCGAAATGCGCCGGGTGGAGTTTCCCCTTCGTGACCGGGCAGTCCTTATCCCGGTGGACATCGTCCAGACCTTCCTGCCAACCTTGCTCGCTGCAGTGATCCTTTTCTTCGTGGGCGGATGGGTCTCCAGCCTGGCAGCCGTGACGGCTGTCTTCGCTGGCATCGTCCTTTTCCCCATCCTTTTACCATGGCTCCCGACTCACAATTTCAGCACAAAGGGATTCTTCCTTGGCGTGCTGGCAGCACTTCCGTTTGCCGTTTCTGCATTTTTCCGCCACCCCGGGTGGGTCTGGTGGCATCAGGTTGGACAGGCTTTGGAATTCCTGCTTGTCATGCCGGCGGTCACGGCTTTCCTGGCGCTCAATTTTACCGGCTCAAGTACCTTCACCTCGCGTACCGGCGTAAAGCAGGAGATGTTTACTTACATTCCCGGCATGGCTTGGACCTTCGGTATAGGCGTCCTCTTCGCTTTTGGTTTGATATTTGTCCGTTGATTGGAGTTCGACCATGTTAAATGCTTATGCAGTCAATACCCTCGTCTATGATCCTGCCCCATGCAACGGATGTGCGCTGTGCGTCGCGGTCTGTCCCCATGCCGTATTTGAAATGGAGGGGCGCAAGGCAGTCTTGGTCCGCCCGTTGGCTTGCATGGAATGTGGCGCCTGTCAAAAGAACTGCATCATGAATGCCATTTCGGTTGAAAGCGGCGTCGGTTGTGCCAGCGCCATGATCCGTGCAGCTTTAACCGGAAAGAAAGAAGTCTCCTGCGATTGTTAACCCAATTTCTAATTATTCATCATGTTCCAATTATCTCAATCAAAGCGGAGCCGAAAGGCTCCGCTTTGATTTACTAAATTTCTAAATGAATTACATCTCCGCTGGGAAGAAGCACAGACCGGCTGTCCCCGGCCCGCTGTGGACCGCCAGGGCAGGGGAGAGTTCCCCCACAAAGGATTCCACCACGTCCACTTTGCTTTCCACGATCTGTCTGAGTTTTTCCACTTCCTGTTTCGCCCCTGCGTGCATGTATGCGATCCGTGCCTTGCTTTTTCCCAGGGTTTCCTCCACCTTGTCGGCGATGGCTTGGTAAGCTCGCCCTCGTCCGCGCGCTATTCCCAGCGGTATGATTTCCCCATCTGCCATGCCGATCAGCGGTTTGATATTGAGCAGGCTGCCCACCAGGTTCGTGGCTTTGCCGATCCGTCCGCCCATGTAAAGATATTTGAGCGTATCCGCGGTCTGGATCATGTGCGTCACCGGCATCATCTGTTTTACCTTCGATACAACTTCTTCCAATCCAAACCCTGCCAAAGCAGCCCGCGCTGCCTCGATCGCCATCCACCCTTGGCACAAGGCCACGTTCCGGGTGTCGATCACCTCAACACGCACCTCCGGATCCTTCTCTTTGACCATGGATTGCGCCACTAGGGCAGCCTGGAATGCTCCGCTCCCTTTCGAGGTCATATGAATGCTGACGATCTCATCGTGACCCTCTTGCACCAGCGATTCGTATGCCTCGAAATAGTCACCGGGACCGGGGCTGGCTGTCGTCGGCAGGACCTTGGCGGTGATCAGCCAGTTCAGGAATTCTTCGCGCTGGATGGTCACCAGGTCACGCAGCACTTCCTGCCCGCGGTGAATATAATAAGCCACCGTGCGAATTTTCAATTCTTTTAATATCGGTTCGGGGATGCTGGCGGTACTGTCGGTTAGGACTGCCACTTCCTTGCCCATGCTCAACTCCTGGCACAGCTGTTTCACATTCTCACCCTATTTTACGCTTATTTTCCGAAAATTAATCATATATGATAGCTGATAGATGGGTCGGATCTAGATAAATATGATGCGTTTTCTTTCAGCTAATTAATTCTAATTGTTGAATTTAACCGGCATTAATATTTGCGTAGGTTGTTCCTCTTTTTAAGCTGAGATGGAATGAAATAATTATGAATATTAATATGCAGGATGGATTTTGTTTGGAAAATGGGGATATATGATTGTGATTCCTTCCTGCAAAATTTTGTAAGTAGATTCTAATTTCCAGTACATTGACAATCGCCAGGTAACAGGATACTATAAACATACCGACCAGTCGGTATGTTTATATGATAGGGAGCATTCATGCCACAACAACGTAGTGAAGAGACGCGTGCCCGAATTCTGGATGCAGCCGTACGACGGTTCGCAATCTCTGGTTATGATGGCGCTAGTGTGGATGACATCTGTGCGGAGGCGGGGGTGAGCAAGGGCGCCTTTTATCACCACTATCCCACCAAGCAGGCTATCTTCCTGGCCTTGATGCAGGGCTGGTTGGCAATGATTGATATTGGCATGGGAGCAGCCCGCAAGGATACGGTCCCCGAGACTCTGGTGCATATGACCAACCTCTTGCCGGGGGTTTTCGCAGCTGCTGAAGACCGTCTGCCAATGTTTCTGGAATTCTGGTTGCAAGCCAGTCGCGATGAGAAGGTCTGGAAGGCGGTCATAGCACCTTATCGACATTTTCAGGAAATTTTCGCCAGGCTGGTTGAGGATGGGATCGCTGAGGGTTCATTAAAACCCACCGACACCCAGGTGGCTGCCCAGGTCATCGTTTCTCTGGCGGTTGGTCTGGTTTTACAGGGTGTCCTCGATCCACGCGGCGCAGACTGGGAGAAGACAGCCCGTGAAAGTATGCAGATTCTGATGAACGGATTGGCGAAATAAGGACGGAGGGATCGATGATTTTGGTCACAGGTGCAACCGGTCACATTGGCAATGTTCTTATCCGTAAGTTGCTGGAACAGGGTGAAAAAGTTCGCGCCCTCATCTGGCGTGACGAAGACACCACGCCTATTAATAATTTGGGGATCGAGCAGGTTGAAGGGGATGTGCTCGATGCTGACTCGCTCGAGACTGCCATGCAAGGCGTGGATTCGGTCTATCATTTGGCGGGCATCATTTCCATCATGC
The DNA here is from genome assembly GCA_963830585.1 of uncultured Chloroflexia bacterium. Taxonomy (GTDB): domain Bacteria; phylum Chloroflexota; class Anaerolineae; order Anaerolineales; family Villigracilaceae; genus UBA877. Next base: position 137,282 of record CAWHNA010000002.1, read on the forward strand.
CGGGCAAAAACCCGTTTGTTTGGAAGGTTAATGTTGAAGGGACGCGCAACGTGGTCGAAGCTGCCCGCCGGGCGCGGGTCCGTCGCTTGGTTTACACCAGTTCCATCCATGCCATTGCACGCGCCCCCAAAGGAGTTGCCATGGACGAATCGCTTGGGTTCGATCAGGACAACCCTTATGGCGAATATGACCGATCGAAGGCTGCCGCCAGTCTTGCGGTTCAAAACGCAGTGAACGAAGGTCTGGACGCGGTCATTGTCTGCCCCACGGGCGTCATCGGTCCGTACGATTTCCGCGGTTCTGAATTAGGCGAGGTGATCCGCAGCGCTTCTGAAGCCCGCACGATGTTCTTTGTGGAAGGGGCATACGATTTCGTGGATGTCCGCGACGTGGCGGATGGCATGATCGCTGCCCAGGCTCACGGGCGCACGGGCGAAAGTTATATTTTGGGGGGCAATCGGATCTCTGTGCGCTATTTGCTTGAGACGGTTCGCGAAGTGACCGGCAAGGCCTTTGCCAGCATCCGTATCCCATTTTCGTTGGCTGAGTTTGCCGCCAGGTTCACACCGTGGTATTACCAGAAAACGAAGGCAAAACCCCGCTTCACGCCGTACTCGCTTGAAGTTTTGCAAAGCAACTCGAATATTAGCCATGCCAAAGCCGTCCGGGAATTAGGTTTCCACTCTCGCCCTGCCATTGAGACGATTACCGATACTGTCCGCTGGTTTTTCGATAATCGCAGGGTTCAAGGCAAGGCTTAACCGGATGGATACAAACGGATTTTGGAAAGATAAGATTGCGGTGGTTACTGGTGCCTCATCAGGGATTGGTGCAGCCACTTCTAGACGCTTGGCGAAAGAGGGCCTGCAGGTCGTGTTGGTTGCTCGTCGTCTCGACCGCTTGGAAGAATTAGCAGGTCAGATTATCCAGGCAGGGGGTCGCGCCTATCCTGTCCACGCTGATCTGACCCTGGAGTCTGACCGGGCATTCCTGTTCCGGGAAATTACCAGTCTCCACGGTGATATTGATCTCCTGGTTAATAATGCCGGCTTGGGCTGGTATGGTTACGGCACGGATATGCCCTGGAGGACTGCCTGGCAGATCCTGCAAGTTAATGTGGAAGCGGTTGTGCAGTTGACCTTTGATTTCCTGCGAACTATGCGCCGCCGAAACTCCGGTCATATTATCAATGTCGGTTCGATCTCGGGCGGTCTTCCCAGCCAGGGGGTGGCCATTTACGGTGCAACCAAATCATTCCTCGATAATTTCACCACCGCTTTGTACCGCGAATTGACCGGGACTCATGTCCACATCAGCGTCGTGCGGGCTGGTCCTGTGCGGACCGAATTTGGTGAAGCCGCTCTCTCACAGGAAAAAGGCAGTCACATCCCTACCGAGCATGTGGGCGTCACTGCCGATTATGTTGCCTGGAGGATTTGGAAGTTGATGCTTAACCCTCGCCGTGTTATCTATGTCCCCGGTTGGCTGCAGGTGGTTCCCTGGGCCGAATTGTCATTTGGTTGGATCATCGATAAGTTAGGCCCCTTGCTGTTACGAAAGCATAACTCAAGTATATAAAAAAAACCGGCACCCCTAAGGTGCCGGTTTTTTTCCGAATGTTCAAGCTTTCCCTGCCACATTCATTTCAGGGATCAAAATATATGGGGCATACACCGTGCTGTAGACCCACTGTGCTTCTTTACTGACTGCTTCGACATTCTTCAGCAGGTCGTAAATGTTTCCAGCGATTGACAGGTCTTTGACACGCCCGACGATTTCACCTTTCTCCACCTTGAAGGCTAATGCCAGTGGATTGGAGAATGCGCCGGAAATGATGTTGCCCTGTCCGATCCCCAGCAAGTCCTCGACGATAATGCCATTATTCATACTTGCCAGGATCTCTTTTAATGGGGTTGTCCCAGGTTGGATGACAAGGTTTGTCCCGGATGGTTCGGGCGGATTGAATAGGCCGCGTGATGCATTGCCGGTTGATTCCACCCCGGACTGGGCTGCGGTCTTCAGGTCGTAGATGAAACTTTTTAGCACACCTTTTTCGATCAGCGTATTGCACCGGCGCGGCACTCCCTCATCATCATAAGAAGCGCTGGCGAATTTTCCATTGATGGTGCCATCATCCACCAGGCTGAGCTTGTCATTGAAGATTTTTTCACCGATTTTGCCTGCGAGTGGGGAGGTGCCCCTGTATACTTCTTTGCCGTTCAACCCCTGGCTGAGAGGTAGGACCAATGCCAGCGTACCGCTGGGAGCAAATAGCACGGGCATCGTCCCGGGCTTGATGCTGGTAATTTTCCGGGCTTGGATAAGTTTTTCCACTAGTCGTCTGGCAAAGTCCAAATAATCTTTTTCCCAAACAGTGGTGCCGGATTGGTCAAAAACGATCAGGACATCATCGCCTTCTACGCGGTCGATTTCCAGCCCCAGTGAAAGTGGAGATGTTTTGAACGTAACATCCAGGCCCTTATGGTTCCGGATGCTTGCTGAGGCGATGCTCCTTTCCATGCTGATATTGCAGCGTGCCTCTGGTTCAACGGTCAGTACCAGGTCCAGGATTTCTTTGCCTATCTCTGCCAACCTCCCGATCGTCAGGTCAGCGACCACCTTGTCAAACGTGCGTACGATTGGAGCGGGTTTTGTGTCTGGAAAGGAGAATTGGGCTTTGTCTCCATACGTTGCAGACTCAAGCGCGTGAGCAGCCAGCTTATCCATCGCAGTTTCGTCACTCGATGCGGCAAACCCGAGCAGCCCTTTTCGTATCACCCGTACAGCAGTGCCTTTGGTTTCTGCAACGCTGCAGTTTTTTAATTGGTTTGCCTCGTATTCAACCGTGGTCTTTTCATTTTGCAGGCTCAGTACTTCCACCTGTTCAGCTTGTTTTTTAAGTTGATTTAGGATATCCATGGTTTCCTCCGCCTATTCACCGCCAATGACAACGTTCTGGATGCGTATGTGGGGTGCTCCCATGCCAACTGGCAGAGGGTATTGGTTGCCCTTGCCGCATCCGCCTCCAGTATTGATCCACCTGAAATCGTCGCCAATGGCATCGATGTTTTCCAGGGTGGAGAATAGATTCCCCGCCAGGATCACATCCTTGACCAATCTCGGCGATCTTGCCATTCCGGATCATGTAAGCATAGCCTGAACTGAAGGAGAAATTTTCAAGTTGTGTCTGGCCGCCGTATGCTTCGCAGGCATAAATACCGAGCTCGATGTCCTTGATCATATCTTCGAAAGAGGTGGTGCCATTTTCTATCGCAGTGTTGGTCATCCGCACGATGGGCGCAAACCGATAGTTGATGGCACGCGCATTTCCTGAAGCTTTCTCGCCCATCTTGCCGGCCGTCTGTCGTGAGTGCAAGCGCCCTACCAGTTCGCCGTTTTGTATGAGCCAGTTTCGGCGGGCGGGGGTGCCTTCGTCGTCGTAGAGAGTGGTGCCGCGTTGGTTCGGGATGGAACCGTCGTCAAATACATTCAAGATCCCCTTCCCGAAACGGCGGCCCAGGCTCATCATTTCACGCGCTTTGGGGTTTTCATAGACGAAATCCGCTTCAGATAGATGACCGAACGCTTCATGGATGAAAACACCCGCCAGCATCTGGTTGGCAACCACGGTGTATTGCCCCCCTTTGACTGGTTTGGCAGCCAGCAGTTCTACTGCATGCTGTGCAACCATCTTAACCTTCTCATCTTTATTCAGCACAAATTCATACCCCTGGATGCTCGACACTGAATCATGTGCCTGTTGGACATTGTCACCATCCCGGGCGATGGCGGTTGCACCTATCACCACGGAGGGACGGTCCTGCTCGATATAGGTCCCTTCTGAATTGGCAAGGATGATCTTGCTGAAGGTGTCACTGTATACAGCCTGGGTATCGATGATTTTATTACTATGTCCCATCACGACCTGGTTGTAGTGTTCTGCTAGAGTCTTTTTCTCGGATAATGGGACATCGCGGAAATCACGTTTCATCTCGACCGTTGAGATTTTTTCCACTGGTTCAACCGAAGCTAGTTCGATCGGTTCTGGCACCGATCCAACCAGCGCACATTGGTAAGCCTGGTCTGTTTTATTGAGCAGGTCATCCAGGTCGTTGAAAGTAGCCACCCCCCATCCTTTGTTTTTGATCAGGCAGCGTACGATCCCGCCTTTATCTATGTTTGCGTTCGCTACCTCTAGCTCTTTCCCCCGGAACGCCACCCGGGTGGTTTCCTTTTCTTCGATGCGGATCTCGGTGTAATCGGCTTTACTTCGTTTGAGGGCTTCATTAATTCTGTCTCGCATTACTGGCTCCTTTTTGAGATTGACCTATACCATATGAATAAGTGACCTCACTCGACAATCCATTTGGAGATCTGGGTGGATTTTCTTGTAGGGATAATGGGTTATGTGGTTGTGCCTAGAAGCGGTTCACCTTCGGTCACGGTTTCAGCAGCTTTCTCAATTTGGGAATGGTCAGGTAAAGAATCTTCCACGTTACGGATGACCGGCAGTGTGTATCCGATAAGCGCGGTAAGAGCTGCGCCGACTCCGCAGATGGAGATCAGCAGTCCCATTCCGGCTCCTGGCCCAACTCCGAAGAGCGGACCGAAGATATTGGAGAGGGATGATTGCGTTTTCATTGCTGGTTCCAGAACATAGTCAGCCAGCGTCCCCGCGATAATGGGTGTGATCGGCTGCCCGATCCAGGCGATCAGTCGTCGCGCTGAAAATACGCGCCCCTGTACGTCGGGTTCTACCTTGGATTGCCAGATGGCTTGGCTGGAACCGTTGATGAGTGCACCGAAAACCGTCATAAGCATGGCGGTTGGGATCCACACCGTTAGGCCGCGGCCAAACCCGAACAGCATCATTCCAAAAACCGATGATAACAGCCAGCCTAATAACACCCCGTTGATGCGTCGTTTGAATCCTCCCCAGGCGCTCATGATCAGTCCGCCAGCTACCGCCGCGATCGCGGCAGTGGATTCGATTGTTCCCATCATGGCGCTGTTGTTGCCTGACCGCGCCAGGATTTCAGGTGCGAATAGTGTCGAGGCAATCCCTGTAAATAGGTTGCCCACCAGGAAAATGCACAGCAGCCCCAACAATCCACGCCTGGCAAAAATATACTTGAAGCCAAACAGGGATTCTTTCCATATGTTGCTTTTTGCTTTTTCACCCTCCGCACTGAGGGTTGGCTGCGGCACGAACACGATCGCCAGCGACAGGATGGCAATGCCATAAGTGATTGCATCGATGAACAAGATACCTGATAACTTGATGATGCCGATTAACGCTGCTCCCAGGATGGGTGCGATAACCCCCGGTCCTGCATCGATCAGGCTCATCATCCCGTTCGCTCGCCCGTACTGCTCCTTCGACACCATGGTGGTGATGGCTGCTGAAAAAGCTGGCCACTGGAACGCATTTACCAACCCGATCGCTGCATTCATTGCGTATAGGTGCCATAATTGCATTGTCCCGGATGCCTGCAGGATAAGCAGAACAGTAACTGCCAGGCCTGCTCCGATATCACTGATCATCATCATCAATTTTCGGTTGTAGCGGTCTACCATCGCACCTGCGATGGGGGAGATGATCAGGAACGGCACAATGAAGAAGACTTGTGATAACCCCAACGCGGTCGCGCTGTTTGTTTTTCCGTATATCCAGAGAGTCAGGGCGAACCCGGTCATTTGCGTTGCGATGACGGAAATGAGTTGCCCTACGAAAACAATGCTGAAACCGGTCATTCCTGCTGGGCGTTTTTTTGCGGGCGAATTCATTTGCATGAGTGAGGTTACCTTTGAATGTTTTTTTCGGTCATGTCACGGTAAGTTGGGAATGAGTTTCGAAGCAAAATCGGATTAAACTGGGATTTCCCAGTGCTGGTTTGTTTGATTTAAAAACCCGGGATTGGACGATTACATTTCACCAATCCCGGTGAAGTGGAAGTGGAAATCCTGATGGTGGTTTACGACTTTGGGGATTACCCGTGAAGTTTTCCGAGTGCCTGCTCCACGGTCAACTCGCCGCGTTCCACGCTTTCCAGCACAGCTTTTCGCTCTTCGCTGGTGATTGTTTTCTCTGGGTCAGGTGAGGCTGGGATTTCCCCGTCACAATCCAGGGATAGGTCGCCTGATACGCTGTTAAGATTTATTTTTACCCCACCGCCTTTTATAAGGACGGACTTGGAACCAGGGTTGTTCGAGTAGCCGCTCGCTGGGAATGCAGTTGTCAGATCCCCGCTCAGGGTGTGTAATTCGCCCGTGCAGGCTGTTTCAGGAGGGACGATCATCCACACGTCACCGGATACCGATTTAAATTCATAAGGTCCATGTCCCAGGGGGGTGGAAATATGCAGGTCGCCGCTCACAGTTTTCCCATTGACGGAGCTCAGGGTTGATGCCTTCACCATCACATCCCCTGATACTGTGTCTGCCGCCAGCGTGCCCACCAGGCGCTCCCCATCCACATCCCCGCTGACCGAATGGATCCGCATGGGGCCATTAATGGATTTGATGCTAATTTCGCCGCTGACCGTATTCATATTGATTTCCCCATCAAACCCCTCCACCAAAACATTATTGCTCACCCCGTTCACACGCAGGGAACACTGTCTCGGAGCTTTAATGACATACTCCACATCACACGGGTGAGACCCGAACATCCACGTCCAGCCGCCGTCGGGATATCGCGTCGCAGCTTTGACAGTCCCATCCGTTTCCTGGATGATCTCAATTTCTGTGCGTTTTTCATCACCGCTGTTTGGAAGCTTGGTGGCAGTCACTTGGATGAATCCCTCTTCCCCGCGGGTTATTTCCACCGAGCCGCTGACGTTGTTGACCGCCAGTTGTGCAGGGGAGGTAACGTTAAACTTTTTTTCAATGATCTCAGGCATGGCAAACTCCTTTTTATCCAGTCGAAATTCAGGCTGATTAAACCATTAATTCTTTCCGGTTGCCTATTGACCAGCTATCAATCAGTCATTATTCGACAAATATTTCCACGTGTTCCCCGTCTTCGTCGTCGGTCACGTCGATGATCTTTCCGGTCATCCCGGTGCGCAGGGCTTCCATAAGTTGGTCCATATTCACCCCGTCAATTTCAGGGGCGAAGTGCGCGCCGATCTTCATCCCCGCTTCCATCAGGCTGATTGGGATCTGCACCGTTGCTTTCGAGCGCCCGGTATTTACTTCAGTCACGCGTACCCGCAGCCATTTTGCCCCGCTCGCCGACAACCCGCTTGTCGGTCGATTGGCGCTCGCCAGCGCTGCCAGGAGTTTGGCGCCTTCTTCCGCGTTCACTTTTCCTTCTTCGATCATCTTCAGGATCTTCATGCGTTCTTCAGTGGTTGCCATGTCAGCCTCCAATTAATAATTGTCAATCATAAGTATTTCTTTCAATCCTTCGCTGTTGAAGGAAATCCTTAGGAAATAAGCTACCCTATGTAAACCTGGACTCGTTCGCCGTCTTCACCTTCATCAACATTGACCACCAATGGAGAATCGCCCGTAAATCCGGTTTCGATTACCTGGATCACTTCGTCAACATTGGTCTTTCCCAGGTCGGGAATATACCTTCCGAATATCCGCAGGAACCATGCAGCCAGTTTTAATGGAAGTGGGAATCCGAGGAAAATGCGGGCTGGTTTGTCACCGGGCTTCTGATGCACGTCCACAAATAACCAGCGCGCCTTGCGGCTCCCCACAGCTGCCACTATTAACAAAACGCCCAGCAGCAGGGGGATACTCAGGAAGTAGAACCAGAAGTTGAGATTCGCCACCCGCACTAGAGCGTACATGCCCCATGCGCTTAGGATGGTTATAAATATGCCGATCCATAAAGGGATTTGCCATAACCGCTGGACAGCAGCTTTGACCTTTTCGATCCTTGGATCTGTTTCAAAGCTTGACTTGGCTTCCTGTGCGCCGGTCCCGGCTTTTTCTTGCCCCGAATCGGTTCTAGCCCCGCTGCCCGTCACTTGTTTGATCGCGGGCAGCTCTTCCTCAGCGGGGTTTTGGTCGAGTGTTCGCATCAATTTAAGACCGTCTTCCGCGGAGATTTTCCCGCTTTCGATCATTTTTAATACTTGTTCCCGTTCTTGGTCGGTCATGGCTTGCTCCTTTTTCCCTGGCCTCCGCCCCTCCCTTCGCGCAGCACCCCTGGAGGGGGCGGGAAGAGGGGCGGAAGGTCGGGAATGAATTGTCGATCACAATATTGCATTTATCTTCTGCCTTCCCCTTTGCGCAACCCCCCGCGGGGGTGGGAAGGAGGACAAGCAAGCGGGAAAGAAATATCATTTACTTTCGAGTGCAGCCAGGAGATTCTCAGCTTCGGCAAGACTGATTTTCTTTTCCTGCAGCATGCGCAGGATGATCAATCGCTCATCATCCGATACGGCTTCACTTCCTTCGACCGGTCCGTGAGGAGAAATATCCCAGTTCCAGCGTCCCACGTTTACATTGAAGTGCGCGCCGCGTCGACCGCGTACTTCGGCGGCACGGGCTTTCATTTCTGCCCGCCGCATCGCTGCCTGGATCTTGGCCTCTGTCCGGCGGCTGGCTGCTTCGATATGGACCTGTGCCCGTTCCATGGAAGCCTGCACACGCCGGTTTATCCGCTCCGAGAAATCCGGGGGCAGTGGTGGGATCGGTGGAATGGGTGGGATGGGGGGGATGGGAGGAATGTGCCAGTTTCCACTGTCAAAATCAGCAGCGGACTCCCAGGGGTCTGCTTGGTGGGTCACCAGCAGGTCTCCCTTGGCGGATAATAACATCTCCGCCATGCCTTCCTTCTGTTCGCCGATCATCACGTCGCAGGAGGTGCAATCTTCAGGGATCTGGACCCCGGGGAAATCCACATGGATCGACTCGGGTGATTTTACGGTCAAATGAAGTTTTACGTTTGTTTCTGGTGAAAGGCGTACGATCAAGTCGTCTCCTGCAGTGATGTCGTAGATCTGGCCCGCCACCGGGGAAACGTAGAAAGCCACATCTGCTCCAGCCTTCACGGTTACTGCTCCGTGCACGTTGCGCACGTAAAGGTCTGAACCCACGTTATCAATGGTCAGCATTCCATCCACGTCGCGGATTGAGCCGTCCCCGCCCACCTTTTCCACGGCGCATACCCCGTGCCCGCCGCGCAGCGTGAAGTCGCCGTTTATGGATTCGGCATTTAAGGCTCCAATGTTCCTCAGCGAGGCGTCCCCCGCGATGGTATCCATGCTTACCGGACCCAGGTCGTTCATCGTCAGGTCGCCCGCCACAGGTCCAAGCGTGATGGGACCGTTGAGAGCTTGCAGGATGGCATCGCCAGCGACTTTTTCCACTTTCAATTTTGCGCTGCGTGGCGCATACATGATCAAATCTTCATCGCAGGATATGACGATCGGATCCGCTCCTGTGGAAATTTCCAAATTATCTCCATCGGTCTTTACCATGATCTCGGTTCGGTCCCAGCCGGCCACCCGCAGGTCGCCGGGGATGGATTCAATGACAAGGTTGGGTGTGGAGCTGACCGATACGGTTTGTTGTCTCATTATCACTCCTCTCCGTTCAGGACGCGCATGGCTTCTTCTGCTGAAATTTTACCGGAATCGAGTTCTTCGAGCACGTTGCGCCGCTTTTCATCCGAGATGTCGGTGGCTTCTTCCTTGCCCGGTTCGTATCCGAGTGCGCGGATTACTTCCTGCAGACGGTTACGAATGGTCGGATAAGAAAGTGCCATTTCATCTTCCATGCGGGTGATTTTTCCTTCACAGCGGACGAATGTTTCGATGAAATCCAGTTGTTCAGGGGTCAGCCCTGCAAAAGCGCCATTGGCAAAGCGACCTTCGATGGATGTATCGCAGGTTTCGCAATGCAGGCGTGTTACGGTCAATTCACCGTCGCAAACTGGGCATTTGCTCAAAGCAGATTTCATTGCTTTCTCTCCAATGGGTTGTTGAACTCTCCACGGATCCGGTGATCGAACGATCGAATTGCGTGAAATACCGGTTTCATATTCGTCTCGTTTTCTAGGATAAAAATATAACATCAATCTTATTGATATTATATGCATGAATTTATAAATGTCAATAGGAAATATTCAATAATTTCAATATTAGACTTTAATATAATATAGTTTTTCAACAATTCTGTTCACCTCAACTATGCAGGATGGTACAAGTCTTTCCCATCATGGTTTGTACCGTCCGCTACAGGATAAAGTGGCAAGTTTTTCTCCAATGGATTATCTTAAACCGCAAGAATTATCCTATAAAGCACCTCGGCTGCCAAAACTGCACCTGTGGTGATCTCCGAATTTGTCGGACGCTACTCGGTCAACATCACCGGGGTGACGGCGGGTGGGATCCTGGCTGCCTTACCACCCGTCATCCTGGCTTTTCTTTTCCAACGGTACATCGTTTGAGGAATGACTGCTGGCGCGGTCAAAGGATAATTCTCGTACCAGGTGAAATAATTCGCTCTTAAAGCTAACCTGCCATTTTAGATTGGTGCAAAAAAGGGGTATGTTTTTTCCCACACCTTTTTCACTATCTCTTGTGATGCAAAACCCCAAAGATTCCCCAAAAATACCACTTGACATAGAACGAGTGTTCGTATTATAATTAGCACAAATGTTTGGCTGGCATCATTAGAAAGGAAGGTTCAAATGGTTAGAACTCGCAGAGGTTTGACAGAACGACATAAGAAAATAATTGAGTACCTCAATGAAAGGCTGAGCACGGGGTATCCTCCCTCCATCCGCGAGATCGGTGAAGCGGTAGGGATCACTTCCACCTCCGTCGTTACCTACTATTTAAAACAGTTGACCGAGATGGGACTGATCGAGCGGGACGCAAAATTCTCCCGCGCCGTGCGTCTCACCGATCCGGTCAGCAAGGATCTTCTGAAGATTCCCATCCTCGGTCCCATTGCCGCCGGTGAGCCTATGCTGGTTCCTGCTCCGGGCGCCAATTATCTCGGCATCGGCAACGAAATGGACGCAGTCGATGTCGCCCGCAGCCTGCTCCCTACCGGTGAAAAGGGCAGTGAACTTTTCGCCCTCAAGGTCAAAGGCGAGTCAATGATCGATGCCATGATCAATGATGGCGACATCGTCATAATTAAGCCTGCCATCAAGGCCAATAACGGCGAAATGGTTGCTATTTGGCTTCCGAATCGTGACGAGACTACCCTGAAATATTTCTTCAAAGAGAAGGAGCACTACCGGCTCCAGCCTGCCAATCCCACCATGAAACCGATCATGATCGACAAGGCTGAACCGCTTGAGATCAAGGGTAAAGTGGTGATGGTCATACGTAATGTGGGCAGTGTCGCTTTGTAAGCCCAGTTATTGAATGTAGTCCCAAAAATAAAGCCTCCGCAGTTCATTCAGCGGAGGCTTTTCATTTATTTCTGCTGGCCCACCGGTTCCGGTGGGATCTTTTTCTGAAGCAGCACTTGCACCCCGTTTTGTGCCTGGTTGCTCAGGTGTTCAAGTTCAGTTTGCAGCCCCATAAGAGCATCCAGGGCGTATTGGTCTGCGCCCGATTTGATGTTCTCGGCGTCCATTCGTGCCTGGTCGATGATCTGGCTGGCGCGTCTTTGGGCGTCCAGCACGAGCACTTCTTTTTCCACCAGCGCATCGGCTTTTTCGCGCGCCAGCTGTAACGTTCGCGTGGCTTCTTCCTGTGCCTGCGCCATTACCCGGTCTTTTTGCGAAAAGACCTGCTGGGCCTTTTTGACCTCTTCAGGAACCGAAATCCTCATCTGGTCGATCAGGTCCAGGAACTTATCCTCGTCAACGATCACGTTATGGGTCAACGGGATCGGGCGGCTGTTATTGAAGAGCTCTTCCAGGCGGTCAATCAGGTGAAGAATATCCATCGTCTCCTCCGCAGGAACCAGGGCGGTATATTCTAATTATACTTTAATACCGAACGGGCGTAACTGCTGGTCGCTCAGGTCTTTGACCTTGTTTTTTAGCGCCGCTTCCACGTGCGCTGGGACCATGCTCGATACGTCCCCGCCCAGGCTCGCAATTTCTCGCACGGTGGTGGACGAAAGGAAGGTGTGGTCTTCGTCAGTGATAAAAGCTACGCTTTCGATGTCTGGTGCCAGGCGGTGATTCGCCAGTGCCATGCGGAATTCGAATTCGAAATCCGAAAAGACCCGTAGGCCGCGCACGATCACCTGGGCATCGATCTGCCGGCAGAATTCCACGGTCATGCCGCTGTATCCCGTGATGTTGATCTTGGGAATGCCCTTGAAGGCTTCCTTCACCAGCTCGATCCGTTCTTCCGGCAGGAACATCAGGCTTTTAAGCGGCCGGTCATATACTGCCACCACTAGTTCATCAAAGATGCGGATGGCTCGTTTGGCGATATCGATATGGCCGAAATGGATCGGGTCGAAAGTTCCGGGAAACAATGCACGTATCATCCTAACTCATATCTCCTTTCCCGCCGCCCCAGAAGCGCTCAAGCGCTTCAGACAATAGGCTGTTTTCAGGATTTTTTAGGTCCGGGTCACGCGCGAAAAGGGCTTGAGCTTCCGTGCGCGCTTTTTCGATTAATTTGATGTCGCTCAGGCTGGCCATCTTCAGGGTGGTTGCATATCCTGCCTGTCGCGTTCCCAGGAATTCTCCGGGACCTCTTTGCTGTAGGTCGCGTTCCGCCAGGACAAAGCCGTCGTTGGTTTCAGCCATCGCTTTCAAGCGCTCGTTTTCAGCGGCATCTTCGTGTTCGGGGATTAGCAGGCAAAACGACTTGGCTTCGCTGCGCCCTACTCGTCCGCGTAGCTGGTGCAGTTGTGCCAGCCCGAAGCGGTTTGCTCCTTCGATCAGCATCACCGTGGCATTTGGCACGTCCACCCCCACTTCCACCACCGTGGTGGAGACGAGCATGTCGAATTGTTTCTCGCGAAATGCCAGCATGACTGCATCTTTTTCTTCACCCTTCATTCGTCCATGCAGCAAACCTAGTTTAAGGTCTGGGAAGATTTCTTTTTGCAGGTGTTCGTGTTCCTGGGTGGCAGCTAGCAGTTCGCTCTTTTCACTCTCTTCCACCAGCGGATAAATGATGAATGCCTGGTGCCCCTCTTTCACCTGGCTGCGCACAATGGTATACGCGCGCTCCCTTTCAACCGGAGGCAGGATATACGTGGGGATGGTTTGGCGTCCGGGTGGGAGTTCGTCCATCACCGAGAGGTCTAGGTCGCCGTAAAGGGTCAGTGCCAGCGAACGTGGGATGGGTGTGGCAGTCATCACCAGCAGGTGTGGGTTGGTCCCCTTTGACCGCAGTGCCGCCCGCTGTTCCACTCCAAAGCGATGTTGCTCGTCCACAACCACGTACTGCAGGTCTGCGAATATCACCGGGTCTTCGAGCAGCGCGTGGGTACCGATCACGATCTTAATTTCCCCGCTCGCCAGCCCTGCCCGGATGCCCTCTTTATCTGAAGCTGAAGTATCGCCTACCAGTAAGCGGATTTCTGTTGGCTTGAGTGGTCCTTTTTCACCCGCCAGCACATTCTGGAAAGTGCGGTAGTGTTGATCTGCCAGGATGGATGTCGGTGCCATGATGGCTGCCTGTGCTCCTCCCTGGTTCACCATCGCGGCTGCAATTGCCGCCACCACGGTTTTACCTGATCCCACGTCGCCTTGCAGCAGCCGGTTCATTGGCTTGCCGGATTTCAGATCGGTGCGGATGTCGCCCATTGCCTTTTTCTGGGCAGATGTCAGGGCAAACGGCAGCGCTGCCAGCCTGGTTTCCATCCACGGTTCATCAACTTCAAATACTCGTCCTGGGGCTGACTGCCAGTCCCGCCTCTGACGTAGCACCCCGGTCTGCAGGAAAAAGATCTCATCAAACGCCAAACGCTGTCGGGCTGCCTGCAGTTTGGCATCTGAATCGGGAAAATGCACCTGCAGGAGTGCCGCTCCCAGGTCTGGAAGGGCTGCAGACTGACGGATGGGTTCGGGCAGGTGGTCGGTTAGTTTTGGTGCCCAATAGGTCACCACCTGTTTCATCAATGTCCGTAGCCACTTTTGGGCAACGTTTGCAGTCAGGGCATAGATCGGTACGATCCGGTTGGTATGTAGGTTCTCCACTTCCACGGGTTCCCATTCAGGACTGTTCATCACCAGGCGTCCCAGGTACTGGTCCACGGTGCCCGAAACTGATAGAGCCTCCCCCACTTTTATTTGATTAACCAGCCAGGGCTTGTTGAACCAGGTCAGCCGCAATCCTCCTGACCCATCGTTGATCACGGCTTCCACGATGCTCATTTTCCGCCCATGGGCTTGTCGTGATGTAATTGATGTGACCTCGCCGATCACGGTCAGCACCTCACCGTAGAATATTTCTCGGATTGGTTTGAGCTTGCTGTAGTCCTCGTAGCGGCGCGGATAATTGTAGAGCATGTCCCCCAGGGTATTCAATCCCAGGCGGGTCAGCATCGCCGCGTGCTTGGGTCCAACCCCCGCCAGGACGGTGAGCGACGCGTTTAGGGCGATCGGTCGTTTAGTGGTCACGCCGCCCGGGTGAGCCTCGGCGCGGCCTGGCATAGCCTTCTTGGGTTGTTGTGTTCGACCGGGTGCTCGCCCTGTAGTTGGTTCATTTTTTTTATTTTGAGCTTTCGGCTGTGCTTCCGGACCTGTCGTTGGTCCCCCATTTTCTGGCTTTTGTTCAGGTCCGATTGCAAATGGTTCCCCCGCAGGCATCAGCACATCCGGAGGAGCTTCTGGTTCCGGGACGCCTTCAGCTTCGTTGTTTCCATTCTGTGGCTTTCCCTCTGCTTGAATGGGTTGCAGATGTTCTGCCACTGGTCCTGTCACTTTTTCCAAGGCTGTACTGACTTGCGCAGATACGACTGGCATTAATTGAGGCTCATCCTGCATTGGTTTTGGGATATCCACGTCCGGTTTATCCAGAACCTTTGGCTTCTCTGGTTGAGGTTGCATCATCCCTGCCGGGGGCTGTTCCTGGGGTTTTGGGGTCTGCGTCGATCCTGGGACCGGTTCTGTGCGTGGTTCGCTTTCTGCAGGTTGTGCCTCTCCAGCGCCTGCTGCCGGTTTTGGCTGCTCGCGCAAGGGTTGCATTTGGCCCGCGAAAGGTTCGCTCTGTGACCTGGCTTTGGCAGGCGCTGGGATGAACTTTGCTGGGGTTGTTTTCTTCGTCAACCCTGCTTCTGGGACCTTGTCGGATATTTGCTTCCATAAGGCTTTAAGGGATTCAAGCCGCTCCTCGGGGTTTCGCTCACCATAGGCTTTTAACGTCGCCGCGGTTGCCTGGACGATTTCCTCGGGTAGCTTATCGTTGCGTGCCTCGCCTTCCCATAAATCAAGCACGCTCGCCAACCCGCCGATTACAGCTTTATTCGTATACCCGTTTTCACGTTCAAGTCGGAAGAACTTCCGCAGTTTTTCTAAGGATGATTGCATGTGAATATTTTACCCTATAAACAGCCGTCAGCTTTTTTGGTGCCGTTGGCAATTTTCCAAAAAACCTCTTCCGGTATAGACAAATATTAGTATCACCGCTGCTGGGGTGTTAGGTCGCCTTTTTAACCGCTAAGGAAGATAAATGGAGGCAATATTGGTGGTTGCGCGATCACCTCTTGACGCGTTAGAACATCCATTCTATAATCATAGAGTGGCAATCGCTTTATTCGCAATGATTTTTGCCTCTTCCTCCGCACCTTAAAAACTTCATCCGAGTCGAGGCGGCTTCAAGCCGCCATCGCCCGATTTGGGCACAAGGGTGCCCAATGGAATTCGATCCGCGGCTGCCGCGCAAAAAGTGACTTTAATTCCCTTCCATCCGACCTTTCAGCCGGTCCCTCGATAATTCCGTCAATTCACAAAAATCCTCCCCAGACACCCCGATATTTTCTCTGGGGAATTGATCCTCAGGGTCAAATGCCAAATCAATTCATCTCACCGATTTTCGTCACACAAATAATGAAAATCCTCTCGATGAGAATCGGTTCCTGCAGGAAAAGAATTGTTCCTCTTCACGCACCCATCGATGCGCGTGTTTGAGCCGCAAAAGGCTCCCTTTATCACCATCCTGGTCGAATACCCTCTCCAAATACCGCTCTTGTATTTGGGGAGGGTAGGGTGGGGCGAATGATGAGGTTGTTTGATTTGCAAAATCAACCCTCGCCCGAAATTTCACTCCATTAATACCCCCATATTAATGAGGAACCTCTCGTGGGAAAAAGGCATTTTCTCCCTGGGTTGTTTGTTCCTCTTAATCAAACAACCCTCCCCTCGATAGTCACCCGTTTTGGGATGGTAAGGCTCTTTCCTCCTAAACTCCCTCCATTTCGGTCTGGACAGATTCCCCCCCGTGCTGTAAAATGATGCGCCGTGAAATTGTTAAATTATTTGGAGGAATGTAGTGGCTAACATCAAGTCTCAGATCAAGCGTAACCGCCAGAACGACAAGAAACGTCTGCGCAACCGTGTTTACCGCGGCGAAGCTCGTATCGCTGTTCGTACAGCTCGCACCAATATTGACGAAGGCACTCCTGAATCCAAGGCTGCCCTCATGCAGGCCATCAGCACCCTTGACCGGGCAGCCGAACAGGGCGTCATCCACAAGAATAACGCCGCCCGCCGGAAGAGCCGCCTGGTGAAGGCCTTCGCAAAAATGGTCCCCGCTCCGGTTGAAGCTGTCCCCGCTGAAGGGGAACCGGTTGTCGGCGAGCCGGTTAAAACATCGTCCTCGAAGGGGAAGAAGACCTCCAGCCGCCGCCCCGCCGCCCGCAAGCTGGAAGAGCCGGCTGTGGTAGTCGACGAGTCGATGGAAGAATCAAAAGCAGCCCCCAAACCTAAAAAGGCCGCGGCTGCCTCTAAAGAAAAGAAAACCGAGGCTAAGAAATCAGCCGCCAAGACCACCGCAAAGAAAAAACCTGCCGCAACAAAAGAATCCTGAGTTCGCGGCTTGCAAAAACCATGTGCGGGAGCGCCCTGAACGACGGGCCTCCCGTTTTTTATTTTACCGGTTATGTCAAATGATATAATTTCTGGCGCGAGGATTTATGTTTGAGACAGAACAAAACGCCATCGAAACCAGGATCCAGGCTTTCTGCAAGGAGAGTGATATTCCCCTTGCTGTGCTTGAATGGAAGCCTCTCCCCATTAGCGGAGAGTGGGGCATGTCCACTTCCTTTTTTTCCACTGCGGCTTCCGAGGCTCGCCTGGGCAAAAAAATCGTCGTCGCCACCCGCGCTCAGGAA
This sequence comes from uncultured Chloroflexia bacterium, assembly GCA_963830585.1. GTDB lineage: Bacteria > Chloroflexota > Anaerolineae > Anaerolineales > Villigracilaceae > UBA877. Next base: position 154,511 of record CAWHNA010000002.1, read on the forward strand.
ATTGCCTCCCAGGTGAAGGCTAGGGTGAGTGACATTCCCGGTATCCGCAGGGTGGAAGCGGTGATGGGATATCTCAACCTGTATTACGACACGCAGGAATACACCCGCCGAATAGTCGATTCTGTCCTGGATAAAAAGGACCGTTTCGGCTCCGGACCTGCCACTGGTCAGCGGGTTATGATCGAGTTTTCCCACCCCAACACCCACAAGGCATTCCATGTCGGACACTTGCGCGGCACCATCCTGGGCGACGCCTTGTGTCGCATCCTTGAATTTGCTGGCAACGATATCGTCCGTGCCAACTATCCCGGTGACATGGGCATGCATGTGATCAAGTGGCTGTGGGGGTACCTGAAGTTTCACAACGGTGAGGAGCCTGCCACCGACATCACCCGCTGGATGGGCGAGGTCTATGCCGAAGCTGCCCACCGCATCGAACAGGACCCCAACCTCGAAGGGGAATTGCGCGCCCTTTATGCCCGCTGGGACCAGCGTGATCCCGAGATAGTTGCCTTATGGGAGCGAACCCGTGCCTGGTCTATGGAAGGTTTTCGCCAGATTTACGCAGCCCTTGATGTTCGCTTCGATATTTATTATTTCAACAGCCAGGAAGAAAAGCCTGGCAAGGAAATGGTGGAGGATCTCGTCCGCCGTGGGATTGCCACCGATGACCGTCCCAATGGCGGGGCGGTGATCGTCAAAATTGACGAGGTTCTTGCTCTGACCAAGGACCAGTACCGCACTGCTGTCGTTCTCCGTTCGGACGGCACTGCCCTGTATGCGACCGAGGACCTGGCATTAACCTTACACAAATTCCGCGATTACCCACACCTGGCAAAATCCGTTTACGTGGTTGATGTGCGCCAGAGCCTGCATTTTACCCAGGTGTTCAAGATCCTGGAAATAGCCGGGTACAACCAGGCTCAAAAATGCAGCCACGTACCCTACGAATTGGTTACCCTCCCCGGAAATGTGGTCGTCTCCTCCCGCGAAGGCACAGTTGTCCTCCTGGAAGATTTACTGCGGGAGGCCACCTCCCGCGCCCGGGAGGAAGCTAAAAAGAAGAATCCCAATCTCTCCGCGGAACAGCTTGATAGCGTGTCGAAAGCTGTCGGGCTGGGAGCCTTAAAGTACCCTATTCTTGCTCGCGAAAATACAAAAATGGTCACCTTTGACTGGCAGACAGCTCTGGATTTCAATGGTCAGGCTGCACCATACATTCAATACGCTCATGTCCGCTGCAATTCCATCCTGCGGAAAGCGGGCGCCGATCCTGCCAACCTGCCTTATTCACAGTTTGGCTATTCCCTCGAACCCGCTGAAGTGGAACTGATTGATTGGCTCTCACGCTTCCCTGCTGAAGTCCAGCGCGCCGCGGCTGAATACAAGCCCCTTGTCATTGCCAGCATCGCCTACGATATTGCCAGGGCATTCGCTGGTTTCTATGATGCCTGTCCTGTTGTGCAGGCCGCCCCCGAGGTTCGTGATGCACGCTTGCGGCTGGTCGCCTCGGTGAAAATTGTTCTTGCCAACGCGTTATCACTCTTGGGTATTACCGCTCCTGAGGTAATGTAGTCTCATCCCCGGTGTCACGCTCCCCAGCGTCGCGCTGCGCCGGTTGCTCATTTTTGACGTGATTGATACTGGAACCCGATATTAAGGAGAATCTATGCCAACTCGAACTCTTATCATGGGCGCTGCAGGGCGCGACTTCCATAACTTCAATGTTTATTTCCGTGATAACCCGGACTATGAAGTGGTGGCTTTCACGGCAACCCAGATCCCCGACATCGAAGGGCGCACCTATCCGCCGCAGCTGGCTGGGAAACTTTACCCGAAAGGGATCCCCATCTTTGCTGAGACCGACCTGCTTAAATTGATCAAAAAATACAAGGTCGAACAGGTCATTTTCGCCTATTCCGACGTCCCTCACGAGGTGGTCATGCATAAAGCCTCGATGGTCCTGGCTGCTGGTGCCGATTTCCGGCTGATGGGTGAGCATTCCACCCAGGTTAAATCCACCAAGCCTGTCGTTTCCATTTGCGCTGTGCGCACCGGGTCCGGTAAAAGCCAGACCACTCGTCGTGTTTCCCTCATCCTTCGCGATTTAGGCTACAAGGTGGCTGCCATCCGCCATCCCATGCCTTATGGCGACCTGGTCAAGCAGGAAGTCCAGCGTTACGCCACTTATAAAGACCTTGACAAGTATGAGACCACTATCGAGGAGCGTGAAGAGTACGAACCTCACATAGATAACGGTGTCATCGTTTATGCCGGGGTGGATTATACAAAGATCCTGCGCGCTGCTGAAAAGGAAGTTGACATCATCCTTTGGGATGGTGGCAACAATGATTTCTCTTTTTATGTCTCGGACTTAAAAATTGTGGTGGCTGACCCGCACCGTCCCGGGCATGAGAGCACTTATCACCCTGGTGAGATGAATGCACGCAATGCGGATGTCATTGTCATCAACAAGGTTGATACCGCAGACCCCCAGGCGGTGATCAGAGTCCGCGAAAATCTCCGCATGCTGAATCCGGGTGCCACGGTCATAGAAGCTGCCTCTCCGCTCTTTGTGGACGATCCCGCTGCGATTTTTGGTAAACGCGTGTTGGTTATCGAAGATGGTCCCACACTCACCCACGGCGAAATGGCCTACGGCGCTGGTTTCGTCGCTGCCAAACGCTTCGGCGCTAAGGAAATCGTGGATCCTCGTCCGTTCGCAGTCCGTTCCATCGCTGCTACTTTCCAAAAGTATCCTAAAACTGGTCCTATCCTGCCCAGCCATGGGGTATGGCGCTGCCCAGATGAAAGACTTGGAAGCCACCATCCGCAAGGCAGACGTGGACCTGGTTATCATCGGCACTCCCATCGACCTGACCCGGGTGATCACCATCTCCAAGCCCCATCAACGTGTTCGCTACGAGCTCCAGGAGATCGGTCAGCCTACGCTGGAAGATATCCTCATGGATAAGTTTGGGAAAAAGAGCAAGAAAAAATAATAGAAAAGGATCAAAGACCGGGTTTCTCGCATAAACTCGGTCTCTTTGTTACAATAAAAAAATGTTTATCGATCAGGCAGAGATACTCGTACAATCCGGAAGGGGGGGGGATGGCATGGTCCATTTCCACCGGGAGAAATACGTTCCGCGCGGCGGACCTGACGGGGGGGATGGCGGGCGGGGCGGGAGCGTAATTCTTGAGGTGCGCTCCACGCTCAATACTTTGGCAGCTTTCCGTCATACCTCACGATACACCGCACAAGATGGCAAAGGTGGTGGGACCAACAACAAATCCGGGAAATCTGCAGATGATCTCACTGTTCTTGTCCCACCCGGTACTGTCGTTTATGACGCTGCCAATGGTAATCTCATTGGTGATTTGACGGCACCTGACCAAACTTTTCTGGTTTGCAAGGGCGGTCGCGGTGGACGAGGCAACCCGCATTTCAAAAGCTCGATAAACCAGATTCCCCGCACAGCTGAACGCGGTGAACCAGGCGAAGAAAAACGTCTGCGCCTCGAGCTTAAACTGATTGCCGATATTGGCATCGTCGGGGTCCCTAACGCAGGCAAATCCACCCTCCTATCTGTCTTGACGAATGCCAGGCCCAAGATCGCTTCTTATCCTTTTACCACACTAGAACCCAATCTCGGCGTAGCGGAAGTGGATGCTGAAACGAGCGTAGTGCTTGCAGACATCCCCGGTTTGGTGGAAGGTGCCGCGCAGGGAATTGGGTTGGGACATGACTTCCTGCGACATATCCAGCGAACCCGCGTTTTGATTCATCTCCTGGATGGGTTGTCTGACGACCCACTTGAGGATTTTGCCCAGATCAACACCGAGCTGGGTTTGTTTGATCCGAATTTGGCAAAGAAGCCGCAGATTGTCGCGTTGAACAAAATAGATCAGCCCGAGGTCCAGGAACGTTGGCCGAAAATAAAAAAAGAACTCAAAAAGCGCGGCTTCCCATCTATGGCAATTTCCGCCCTGGCTCGTACCGATGTTCGCGAATTACTTCTCAAGGCTGCCTCCACTCTGGCAGAAACACCTGTTTTGGAAGAAGTCGAACCTCCCATGCCGGTCTATCGACCTGTCGAAGATCCGCGCGCCTTCACGATCCTGCGCGAATCGGACGGCTATCGTGTTAAATCAGTCTCGATTGAACGCGCCGCCGAAATGACGCCTTGGGACCAGACTGGTTCGGTCCGCCGCTTCCAAAAATTAATGGAACGGCTTGGCGTTGATAAAGCCCTTCGGGACGCTGGTGCCCAGGAAGGGGATACAGTACATATCGGGGATTATGAGTTGGAATATCAAGAATAGTGTAGTTGCTGCTACCATTTATAACCCCTTGCAATCAGATATTCTATATTTGGATGAGTATTAATTCAACTTTTGCATGATTGACACCAAATTAGTCACTCCATCCTTTATAGATTCCCCGAGATAATTCCCAGGTACCTTCCCCTGCATTTCAGGTTGCATGACAAATGCCCGCCCACCGAAGGCCACGATCGGATTACCCGCAATTTGATGGATCCATTTTGGCCAATCAGTCAGCGCTAAAGCCGGTTTTTTACTCATGGCGACGAACACTACTACCCGGGGATTGATATTGTCAATAAACACTGCTAAATCGCGGAAGGGCACATTCTGACCCAGGTATGCCACCGGCCAGCCTTGGCGGCGCAAAAGTACTCCCAGCATCAATAAACTACCTTCGTGCCATTCACCGGGTGCACAGGCCAAGACAATCTGGTTTTTGGTTTTTGGGGTTGGACCAGTTAGCATCCACATCATCAAGCGGTGTCTAAGATAATTGCTGGCCAGATGCTCGGTTGCTACAGAAATATTTCCCCGTTCCCAGCCTTCGCCAATGGCATATAAAGTTGGTCCAATGACATTTAGTGTCAAGTCTTCTGGGGACGTAAAAGCGAGCATCTCTCCCAAAAGCTGATCTGCAAGCATTAAGTCATGATGGAACAAAGCGTCAAGGAGAGTAAAGCCTGGTGTAACGGTCGATACAGGTTTAATAGGTCTACTTTCGACCATTTCAACCGGGAGGAAAAGACGTCCCTCTGCTTCTAGTGCCCGAACTGCAATCACAGCCCTGCTGACTGCCAGCCCTGAATCGACTTGGGATTTTACCCACCGCAATCCGGCTATGTCTTTATCGGAATACAAACGATGACCACCAGCAGTCCGCTCGGCCGTCGGGTATCCATACCGTCTTTCCCAAGCATGCAGAGTCGCAATGGGTACACCGGTAACCCGAGTGACTACGCCAATATTAAGAGAGGGGCAACAGATTCATTTTTTTCCATGAGATTTTCCCTTTGAATTTGCCATAACATTCTACTATTGTTGAATTGGTTTGTCAACCAAAACTATGCAAATACTTGACAAATGATATACAGACTTCTATAATATTGATCAATTGTAAAAAAGTTAATATTCCTTTTCATTTTATACAATAAAAAATCGGATAGAATTTAACACCCTAGTTACATTCTCCACGTTTATCGGATATTATTTATCGATATATTGAACTGTATGAAGTCCACCTAAAATACCACCAACTTCTGGTTGATTGAATTTTGGAATTAAATGATTTGGGAAAAAAATGAATATACTCAATGGGAAGGTTGCTGTAATTACTGGCGCTAGCCGAGGGTTGGGGAAGTCTGTTGCATTGAATTTTGCTCAGGCAGGAGCAAGGGTGATTTTATCCGCTCGATCAACCCTTGAAATCGACCAAATTGCAAATGACCTTCATTCACAGGGTTACGAAGCGTCTTCATTTCGTTGTGATGTTTCAGATCCTAGTCAAGTCGATAACTTGGCAAGATTTTCACTGCAGAAATACGGGGGTTTTAATATTTGGATTAATAACGCTGGTATTGCAGGTCCATACGGTCATACTCTGGATTTATCTCCTGATCAATTCTTATCAGTGTTGCGGACGAATATCCAAGGCGTTTATTATGGTTCAAGAGTTGCATTGAGTCACTTTTTACCGCGAAAATCAGGTAAGCTGGTTAATATCTTGGGAGCGGGCTCAAAAAAGCCTGCCCCCAGCCAAAATGCATATGGTTCTTCTAAGGCGTGGATTCGAGTATTCACGCTTGCATTGGCAGAGGAATACCGAACAAGCGGAGTGGGGGTGTTTACTCTACAACCTGGTCTTATGGAAACAGAACTTCTAACAGAGGTTGTCACATTTGAAAATAACGAAAAGCGGTTGCGCAGTATCATGCCCTTCTTGATCCGCGCGGCTGGGAAGAATCCCGATGTGGCAGCACGCAAACTTCTTTGGCTGGTGTCTGCTGCCACAGATGGCAAAACTGGCCTTGATGTTAGCGTCAGCCCGCGATATTCCTTCCTTTTTGGGTTTCTTCGAGAAGGGATACGGAGCCTGCTTCGGCTTTCAGTTCGCCCGGTTGAAATGAATATCAAAACAATAACATCGGCTTTTGAACCTTTGGACAAATCGGAATGATCGTTGTCAGTTATTAGTTAACTTTTCGTTTTTAACTCTTAAAATCAGGATAATAGGATAGGAGGTCCGAATGAAGAATATTCTTCGTCAAATTGCTGTAATTATCGCAGTCCTTGTCACAATTATTATCAATATTCTGGCTGATGCTCTGCCAATCAATGGACTGAATACCGGAAAGATCTCAGATACCTTCCAGGTATATTTCGTTCCTGCTGGTTATGTCTTCGCAATCTGGGGTCTGATTTACATTGGTTTAATTACTTATGCCGTCTTCCAGGCTTTTCCAGCACAGAAAGAAAACCCGCGCATGCAAACTACCGGTTGGTGGGTTGTGCTCGGTTGTCTGGCCAACAGCATGTGGATATTTCTTTGGCATTACGAACTTTTTATCGGGACACTTGCTGCAATGTTGGTTCTACTTGCATCCCTGATCGCTACCTACCTGCGCTTGGGCATCGGAAAGACAAAAGTATCGTCGACTGAAACCTGGATGGTAAGAGTACCATTTAGTATTTATTTGGGTTGGATTACAGTGGCAACCATCGCAAATGTGACCGACGTATTGTCATATCTCAAGTGGGACCAGTTTGGTCACAGCGCTGGAACCTGGATGCTTGTAATTTTATTTACTGTGGTGGTCATAGCTGGTCTGATGAGTTTCACTCGACGTGACATCGCCTATGCTGCAGTAATCTTGTGGGCTTTGGCTGGCATTGGTGTTAAATTCCCTCAGCAAGGAGTGGTCACTATGGGTATTTGGATTGCCTTTGCGCTTGTTGCTGTGACTTTGGGGGCTGCAATGCTGGTGAAGAGGAATGCTGTCCAGAAATGAAATTGAGCAGGTTATTACGTGGGCTCGGTATTTCCTTGATCATTTTGGTTCTTTTGGTATTGGTTGGACCTTTTCTGGTCCCGGTCCCCCAACTAACAAATACCGTGCCGCCTGGGCAGTTAGCCGACCCCGATAGCCTGTTTATTCAGATAAATGGTCTGACTGTGCATGTCAAAAAGATGGGGCAAGGGGAACCAGTCTTGGTCCTCTTGCACGGTTTTGGAGCTAGTCTGTTTTCCTGGCATGCAGTGATGGAACCTTTCAGTCATTACGGGACGGTTATCGCCTATGATCGCCCGGCTTTTGGTCTCACTGAACGACCCATGTCTTGGTCAGGAGAAAATCCTTACAGTTCGCAAGGCAATGTGGATCTATTACTCGGTTTACTTGACCACTACAAGGTGCAGAAAGCCATTCTTGTGGGTAATTCAGCTGGAGGAACTGTTTCAATGCAGTTTACTCTTCAACATCCGGACCGTGTCCAGGCGCTCATCTTGGTCGACCCAGCAGTATATGAGGCAGGGGGTGGGCCTTCTTGGTTGCGTCCCTTCTATAACACCCCTGAGATGAATCACCTCGGTCCGCTAATTGTTCGTTCAATCGAGAGTAGTGGCATCGATCTCATTAAAATGGCTTGGTATGATCCGTCGAAAATTACCCCCGAAACGATGGACGGCTATACTAAGCCGCTCCGAGCCGATAACTGGGACCGAGCTTTGTGGTTTTTTACTGCAGCCAGCCAGCCCTCTGTTCTGCCAGAACGCTTGAAGGATTTCACTTTTCCGGTATTGGTAATTACTGGCGCTTCCGATAAAATCGTTCCTACGGCAAACTCGGTCCGGTTGGCAAGTGAACTACCGAATGCCAGGTTGATCATTATCCCCCAGGCTGGACATGTGCCTCATGAAGAACAGCCCACGACTTTCATGCAAGCTGTGGATGAATTTTTGATGGCGATTTCTCCATAGAGGCAGGAGGCATCTTTACCTCTGTACGAAATTGTCGATATTCCTAATATGGATAAATTATAAAATAATTGAAGAAGATCCCATTTATATTCCGATCCAATCAATAAACTTGCATCTCCTGTTGATTTTCTCTCATGCAATAGGGGTAAACTCCCTATTTTGATCGAGGTTCGCATAAGTAATTCATAAATTATACAACTCTCAGGAGAGTTGTAAGATAATCCTCATGAAATCAGAAATATTCATTAGGCAAAAGGACACAATCCAAGTTTCTGGGATTGTTGTGGAAGGGCACCGTGTCGCTTCAGGGCCGTCGAAAGTATACCCTTACGGTACACTGGAACGTCAAAAACCGTTCTTTAAGGCGGGAGGGCTGGATCTTGACCGTTTCTTCACCGGCACACTGAATATTTCCATTGAACCGTTATGGTTTGTGTTGGTTAAACCAGCTTTTTCCTTTTACCAAATTTCCTGGACCGACTTGCACCCACCCGAGAATTTTTCCTTTTCCCCATGTAAGGTTTTACTTCATAAGCGGGGTTATGATGGCTTCATTTATTATCCCCATCCAGAAACCAAGATCAGGCATTTCCAGAACCCTTCAGTGATGGAAGTCATCACCGCCAAAATCCCAGCGGTGAATTATGGGTCTCATCTTGATCTTATTCTTGAAGCTGACGCCTTCCGGATCTTTTCAGAGTCAGACGATCCGTCCTCCTAGAAAGTTTAGCGATACCGGTAATATATGGATTTAAACTTAATAGGGGCGGCCTTAGGGTCGCCCCTGTTAATCTTCCGGAGGGGAGGTGGTTTACTACTTGCGGTTGCGTAGGAAAGTCGGGATATCGAGATCCTCGGTATTAAAGGTTTGTGGTCGGAACTCTGCACTCGACTGACTGGTTTGAGCATCCACGCTGACGGATTCGAGCGGGCGGCTTGAAGATTTACCTTCCGTGTTGTGGGTGGCTGGATGAGCGATTCGCCTCGGCATTCCGGTGCGTTCGAAACCGGTGGCAATCACAGTCACGCGGATTTCATCGGCCAAATCCGGGTCGATTACTGCGCCGAAGATCATGTTAACGTCAGGATGGGCTGTCTCGCGGATCAATGCAGCAGCCTGGTTGACTTCGAATAAGGTCAAACTTGGCCCACCTGTGACGTTGAAGAGGACACCCTTGGCACCATCTATAGTAATGTCGAGCAGTTGGCTTGAGATGGCCTGTTCTGCAGCGATGCGGGCGCGGTCTTCTCCTGATGCTTTGCCTACGGCCATCAAGGCAGCACCACCTTCAGACATGATGGCGCGTACATCTGCGAAATCTAGGTTGATCAAACCAGGCACAGTAATTAGTTCGGATATGCCTTGGATGCCTTGGCGCAGAACATCATCCGCCATCTTGAAGGAATCGTTCAAGCTGGCACGCTTGTCCATTATTTGGAGCAACCGGTCGTTGGGTATGACAATGAGTGTGTCGGTATGTTCCTTGAGCTTTGTCATGCCGTTTTCGCAGGATTGCATTCTGCGGTTGCCCTCGAAGGTGAAGGGGCGGGTGACCACGCCTATGGTCAATGCACCCACTTCCCTGCAGATCTGGGCTACGATCGGGGCTGCACCAGTTCCGGTCCCGCCGCCAAGTCCGGCCGTGATGAAGACCATGTCCGCGCCTTTCATGGCATTGTAAAGGTCCTCGGCAAATTCCTCAGCGGACTTGCGCCCGATTTCTGGGTCACCGCCTGCGCCGAGACCGCGCGTCAGCTTGTTGCCGATACGTACACGGGTCGGAGCTTTCGCCAGCATCAGGGCTTGGGCGTCGGTGTTGATCGCCACGAACTCGACTCCCTGGATGCCTTCTTCGATCATCCGGTTTACGGCGTTACTGCCGCCGCCGCCCACCCCAACGACCTTGATTCGGGCGAATGTTTCTATTGAATTCTTTTTTGCGTCCATGTTACTGCCTCCTGAAAGATAAAATGGGTTACGATTCTTGGTCAAGGAAATAGTGTGTTGTTATTTCTGTGGATCTCCTGGGAGCAACCTTTTGAGCCAGTCCTTGACCGGATCCAGGTTCAATTGGCTATCTCGCTTCCCGCCGCGCGGTTTATGGCCATGAGCGGGGGAAAGGTCGTCTTCTGTCAACGCCGCGGCCCAGTGTAACAGGCCAACGCTTGTGGAATATGCTGGGCTTTTCAACTGGTCAACAAGACCGATTAGGTTTTCCGGCTGGGCATTTCGAACTGGAAGTCCGAATACCTTTGATGCTAATTGGCGGATACCCGGCAGCGCGCTGGTGCCACCGGTTAAAACTATACCTGCCGGTAGTAGCCCGTCGTATCCCGAACGCTTGATTTCTTGCAGTGTCAAAGTAAAAATTTCTTCAACTCTGGCTTCAATAATATGAGCCATATCCTGGCGGCTGATCTTAACCGGTTGGTCTTCTCCGAATGTGTGTACCATGAACGTGTCTTCTGCCCCTACACCGGACTTCATGGCGAAGCCGTATTTTTTCTTAATTTCTTCAGCCTGCGTCAACGGTAGCCGAAGGCCTGTGGCAATATCGTTGGTAATATGATTGCCGCCTACCGCTAAAACCATCGTATGCCAGACGTGACCATCAACATATAGTGCCAGGTCGGTGGTTCCTCCGCCTATGTCGCATACTGCCACGCCCATTTGGCGCTCGGTATCCGTTAAAACCACATCTCCGGACGCCAACGGATTCAGGACAAATTGGAGGACTTCCACTCCTGCCGCATTAACACATTGGCGCAGGTTTTCGACAGTTGCCTGGCTTGCAGTGATAATGTGGGCTTCCACTTCAAGCCGGAACCCGCGCATCCCGATCGGCATGGATATACCGTCCTGTCCATCCACCGTAAAACCTCTTTGGATGATGTGGATGACTTCTCTGTTGTGAGGGATGGCGACTGCACGGGCAGCTTCTAATGCGCGTGCCACGTCTATCTCGTCGATCAATTCGTCGGAGACTCCCGCCACGCCTCTGGAGTTTATTGAGGAGACGTGAGCGCCAGCCAGGCTGACCATTGCGCCGGTGATCTCCACCCCTGAGGTCTGTTCAGCCACACCGACCGATTTCGTGATTGCTTGTGCGGCGGCTGCTAGGTCCACAATGACACCCTTTTTGATCCCTGCTGAGGGTTCAATGCCTACGCCAAGGATGCGGATGGCTTCTTTCTCAATCCGCCCAACCAGCGTGCAGACTTTGGTCGTACCTACGTCAATCCCAACGACAATTTCGTCCATAGGGTCCTTGGGCTACTTATAGAATGGTGCATTCAGGAATTCCACGCTGATAAGCGTGGGCTGAATGCCCTGGAGGGTAAGAGTATCAACAATTGCCTGGTAAACACTCGTTTTCAAAGAAATATCCTTGGCGTCCTGCCCAAAATAAACACTCCAGCCGCGCGGGTCCTGCCAGCCCATCCCATAAACAGGGTCGAACGTCATTGGCATCCCGGCTGGTACATCCGCAGACAGTTTGGACATTGCCTGCACCAATTCCGGTGTAATGAATTTCTGTGCATATAGTGGGAGCGTTGAGTCCAAAGGAACATTTGTTGGGGCTTCAGTTGCAGCCACCTGGACCAAGCCTTGCACCTCGCCGCGCGGTGTGAATGCAACTCCGTTGGCATCGATCCAGGTAACCACGCCGTTTTGATACCAGGCCAGTACCGGTGTCCTCTCTACGACGTCCACTGTAATTCGGTTGAGGAAACCTACCTGAACTTTGACTGAAGCCAGGTCAGGGTAAGCTGTGTGCAAGTTAGCTTCGATCTGGGCTGGGATTGCGTCAAAAATGGGTCTGCCGACCATTCCAAGCACTGCGTTGATTTCCGCCGCTCCAATTCGCTGATTCCCTACCACATCTGCTCCCTTGACTGCAAAAGGTGATGCGGTCCACATGGTCAGAAGCAAGAATCCGAGCAGCAGGGTCATTCCAGCGGAAACCCAGCGCGGACCCAACTGAGGAATACTCAGGGTAGGAGCGTGGACCTTCGTGCGACCTAGTGAAAATGCAATGGGATAGCCATTACGGTGTATGCTTTTTGATGTTCGGGCGGAAGGTCGACGTGAAACCAGGCTAGGTTTGGTTGGTAAATATACTGAGTCTTGGTGGTACGTCTTTCGTGGGGATTTCACCGATTTATGAGCAATATGCACCAGGGGGGTTTTAATGGTGCGGCGTTGGCGGATAAAATCAGCACGGCGGGTTTTTTGCAGGGTGGTCATGGTAATCTCCGGAAGTTTCGTTCAGTATTGTCTCGGTCAATTTTTCGATCGATGGCAAGTTCGATCAGGCGGTCCACCAGTTGTGGATAAGAGAGTCCGCTGGCTTCCCAAAGCTTGGGGTACATGCTGATGCTGGTAAAACCAGGGATGGTATTTATTTCGTTCAAGTAAATCTCGTCGGTGCCTTTTTCGACAAAGAAATCCACACGTGCCATACCAGCGCAATCGATAGCTTTGTAGGCTGTAATTGCCATTTGTCGGATATTTTCAGTGATTCCGGCAGGGAGCGGTGCTGGGATTCGTAGCCCGGAGGTTCCATCGATATATTTGGATTCATAAGAATAGAACTCGCGGCTGGGAAGCACTTCACCTGGTACTGATGCCATCGGAACATCGTTCCCCAACACCGAAACTTCGATCTCCCGGGCATTCACTCCGCGCTCAATCAAAACCCTGCGGTCATATGTGGCAGCTTCCCTTAATCCCTCTCCAAGATCTGACTTGCTGTTACATTTGGTGATACCCACTGATGAACCTAAGTTGGCTGGTTTGACGAACAATGGATAAGGCCCTACTATTTCCGCCTGGTGGATGACATTGTCAATGTTTTTTTCTATTTCGCTGCGCAGGACAATAACAGATGCAGCCGTTGGAATCTTATTGGCGCGCATCACATCCTTAAAAATACCTTTGTCCATTGCCACTGCTGACCCGGTTACCCCTGCACCCACGTAAGCCAAATCTGCCAGTTCAAGCAGTCCTTGCACGGTGCCGTCTTCTCCAAATGTACCGTGCAAGATGGGGAATACAACATCCACATTCGCAACCGGTAAAAGATTCCAAGCAGATTTATTATTTTGGATTTCCCAGACACCATTGTGATATTGATCAGGTATGATCACAACTTGATTGAGGTCATTATTTTCTGTTTGACCTCTGCTCATTTCTTCAAGGATATTTTCGCCAATTCGCCAGACGCCGTCTTTTGAAATCCCGATTTGTGTGATCTCATACTTAACCGGATCAAGAGCGGACAGCACCGACCTGGCTGACATGAGCGACACCTCATGTTCGCCGGATCTACCCCCAAAAAGCACTGCTATCCGTAGTTTCTTATCCATAGTTACCACTCGCCAATTAATTCCACTTCCAGTTCGAGAGATACGCCAAATTTCTCTGCAACAGTATTTTTTGTCAAATTGATAAGGGCTTTCATATCTTCAGCTCGGGCTTGACCGTGGTTGATAAAATAATTCGCGTGCTGGTCACTGATCTCGGCTGATCCCACACTGCTCCCTTTTAGACCGGCAGCTTCTATCAAACGGCCTGCTTTCTCGCCGGGGGGGTTCTTAAACATCGAACCCATGCTGGCGCCTTGTGGTTGGGTCTCTTTCCGTTGCACTGAAAATTGTTCCATTTTCGTTCTAATGGCTTGTTCATCACCTTGATGAAGTGCAAGGATCGCGGAAAGTATGATCATGGGAGGATGGTCGCGTTTGAGTACACTGGTTCTATAGCCATATTCCATCATCTCAACAGTCCAGATCTGGCGTCCATTTTGGCGATGGAAGAGTTCCAGGGAGATCAGGTTTCCTGCAATGTCTCCATCGAATGCTCCCGCGTTCCCATAAATTGCTCCCCCCAGGGATCCGGGTAGACTTGCTGCCCACTCAAATCCCGCCAGCCCCAATCGAGCTGCCCTTTGGGTAATATCGTTGGGAGTTACTCCCGATTCTGCGTGGACTGTAGGTGGCTCACCTTTAGAGTTGAAATTCACTTTCCTTGCCCGATTGATGATCACCACACCACGCACACCCTTGTCGCTAACCAGAACATTTGAACCGCCGCCAAGGATTGAGAAGGGTAAATTCAATTTCCACAACTTATCTGCTGCGTTTGCCAGCTCATCTGCTGAGTGGACAAAAAGGATGACGTCGGCTGGCCCCCCGATGCGGGCCGCAGTATAGCTGGAGAGGGGGATATTCTCCTGCATGTGGTCGCCAAAGGTGGAGCGTAAGTCGGATAATGTAGACGGATTCATAAACTCAGCCTTGTGATTCCTTCAATCGTGTCAGGACCTCGGTGCAAATTTGATCTGCGTTTCCAGCTGAAAGCACAACCAATGCATCTCCTGGCCGCAAATTTCTAACAAGATAATTGCTAACTTCGGACAGGTCAGCGATAAAATGTGCTTGCCGGGGCATTGAATCCACAACCTGTTTCGATGAAAAGTTTTGTTTTTGTTCTCTTGCAGCATAAATCTCGGTGACAATAACCTCGTCGGCATCTGTGAATGCAGTCGAAAACTCGTTTAACAAAGCTCGGGTGCGCGAATAGGTGTGTGGTTGCCATACTGCCCAGATGCGGCGGGATGGAAAGCGGAAACGTGCGGCAGCCAGGGTCGCTTTAATTTCAGTTGGATGATGCGCATAGTCATCAATGATGACAATGCCATTTGATTCACCCCGTACTTCGAACCTTCTCCCGGTCCCCGTAAATTGCGCCAGTGCCCACGCAGAATCTGCCAGGGGCAATCCTAGAACTTGGGTCACGGTCAATGCCGCCAGTGCGTTGCAAACGTTATGTTTTCCTGGTAGTTGTAGGTCTACGGCTTCCGCTTTACCAAGTACAGATGCACTGAACGAATATCCGCCTTTTTCGTTGCGGATTAAGGCGTTAGCATAAGCGTTTAAAGGCTTCATTGGACCGGACAGCTCGGAAATCCCATAAGAGATGACCGTCTTGCCTAGTTTATTAGCTTGATCCATAAGGTCAAACGCCCCTGGATCGTCAGCACAAGCAATCAGGGTTCCATTTGCTGAAAGATGATACATAAACTCGACAAATGCGGCTTGATAATCAGCTGGGGTGGGGAAGCAATCGGGATGATCGTATTCAATATTGGTAACCACTTCAATTCTCGGTTTTAGGCCCAGGAACATCCGATCATATTCATCCGCTTCTACTACAAAGGTGCTGCCTTTTCCAGCCCGTGCATTAACTCCTAGGTTGGCTAGCACGCCTCCGGTAATGAAAGAAGGGTCCTGGCCAAGAGCAGAGAGCATCCATGCGATCATGGAAGTGGTGGTTGTCTTGCCGTGCGTTCCGGCAACGGCGATGCCAGTTTTCCCATCCATCAAGCTTTCAAGAAAATCAGCCCGCTTTAAAACTGGAATCCTCTGCGCACGTGCAGCAGTCACCTCTGGGTTATCATCTTGGATGGCTGACGAACGTACTACCAGGTCAGCGTCCCGCACGTTTTCGGGGCGGTGACCGATACTGATGGTCGCTCCCGCAGATTGCAGATCACGCGTGAACGAACTTTCAGCGCGGTCAGATCCGCTTACCGTATGCCCCATTTCGAGGAGCACACGTGCAATTGCTGAAAGTCCAGTCCCGCCGATGCCAATCAGGTGAATGCGAGTCATAATTAGATAAACACCACGATTACAAATATGAATGAAATTACTACGGCAAAATAAATGCCAGGGATACCAAGCAGCTTGGGCGGCATGTAATGGAGCATTGCTTCGGCTGCCTTTGCAAAATCTCCAGTAGGAGCGGTAATTACCTGGGTGAAAGGATAGGCTGCGTCTGCCATGTAATACCAGATGGTTCCAGCAATCATGTAACCATTAAAAGCACCAATGACCACGCCCAGGATGATATCTTGCAGTTTCTCTCGTTTCATCTTGGGAGCGAAACGAGCGATGTTGGGAGTTTGGTACCCAAAGAAAACCAGCATACCCAGGATAATGGCACGCAACCAGAAGAAAAGGACTTGGTTGTCTTTTTGCAGAATATCGCGAATAAATGGGACATAATTAGAGAGCAGGGTCGTGAATGTCATTGCCAGGATGACGCTGAAGGAGACCATTAATTCTTTAGCCCACCCACGCATCCCACCGATAATGCTGAATAAGACAACGTACATCCAGAAGACGAAGGACAGGCTCATCATGGTCTCAGCTCCTCTCCTGGCAAAGTGCAAATAATTGGTTGGCGATTTCTGAAGCGGCTTCCGGGTGGGAAATGCGTTCCATGGCATTCCGCATGGAAGCCAATTTAATCGGCTGGCCAAGTAAATCGCTCACTACCAAAACGATCTGATCAGACAGTTTGTCGTCTTCCAGCATGATTGCTGCGCCTTGTTTGACAAGTGAATCCGCATTAACTTTTTGGTATCGCCAGGCGTATGGGTATGGCACTAGCACTGCTGGTAACCCGAAGAGTGGATACTCGCCCAGGGCAGAGGCACCTGCACGCGAGATCACCAGGTCTGAAGCAGCAAGAGCAGCGCCCATTTCGTCGTGCAAATAGGGGAATACATGGTAACGATTGGCTTGGACACCGTTGATTTCTTTAGCTCGGGCTTCCACTCTCGGCCACTCGAGTTCTCCAGTGATATGGATGATTTGGACTCGATCCAGCAAGGTAGTCAGATTTGAGAGCACGGCCTCGTTGATCGATCGTGCACCTTTACTTCCACCGAAAATCAACAAAACCGGCTGGTCTTCGCTCAACCCTAGAGTCCGGCGACCAGTGGACCTCGTCCACTTGGCAAGTTCAGGGCGGGTCGGGTAACCGGTTAGTACAAGGCGATCCGGGTGCTTAAAATATCGGAATGAGTCCGGAGAGGTGACAGCAATTTTATCGGCAAAACGAGCCAAAGTCTTAAGTGCCAGTGCCGGTTCTATATCTGGGACGTAAAGTACCATTGGGATTCGTTTCCCCGCCATGGCGATGGGGACAGCCACGTACCCGCCAGTAAAGAACATTACATCTGGATTAAACTCCTGCAGGATCCGTCTAGACGCAAAAAAACCGCGCACTAACCGGACAATGTTTCCCGGCAGCGATTTCAAGCCCACACCGTGGATTCCGGCGGCTGGGATGGTTTTAAACGGCACATTTGCCCGTGCTACCAATTGGGCTTCCATGCCGCCTTCACCCCCCACCCACAGAACTTCGGCTTTATTTTGCATGGTTTGCAGGACGGCGAGTGCGGGGTACACTCCGCCTCCGGTCCCTCCCGCGCAGATCAACAGACGCACTGTATGTTTTCCTTTCATCAATGGCAGGAGTCGCCCGTCCGGATTGACGGGAGATATTAAGTAAAATCCCAATGGCGGCCAGGGTTGAAATCAAGTTCGAACCGCCTGCGCTGACAAAGGGCAGGGCGTTTCCGGCAAATGGTAACAGTCCAACCATGACTGCCATGTTTAATACTGCTTCGAAAGTGATCCATAAGGTCAACCCGGCAGCCATTACAGACCCAAGAGAGTCTGGTGCTTTACTCGCGATCTTCATTCCGCGCCAGGCAAGGACGGCATATAGGCTGATCAATCCAGCCGCACCCACCAGACCCAGCTCTTCAACGATCACAGCAAATATGCTGTCAGTAGCAGAAAATGGCAAGCCGATCAATTTGGTTGTTGCCTGTCCAATTCCAACGCCGAATAATTTACCTTTATAAATGGCTTCCAGGGACCATAAAACATGGTCGCTTGATTGAAGTGGGTCTTTTAATCCCGCAATATATGAACCAATTCGGGCTCTACCGGTGGAACTGAATTGCACCACCAGCCATCCAGCCGCTAGGGCGACAACACTGAACAGGATGATTTGTCGCATTTCCCCGCCAGCTAGGAAGAATAATAACCATCCCAGAATGAATATGGTCACTGCAGCGCTCAAGTCTGGTTGGAGAAAGATCAAACCGCCAATTGAACCCAGGATGAAAGCCAGCGGGATCAACCCTAGTTGAAAATCATGCATGTGGTCACGTTTGCTGTATAACCAAACCGATAAATAAATGATCGTCGCGATTTTTGCTAATTCAGAAGGTTGGACCGAACCACCAAAGAAAGTTCGCACGGCGTTATTGCGGACTTCGTTATTGATGAGTACGGCAACCAGCAGAATGACAGTCGTTGCCATTAGCGGTATCGCGATTTTTTGCCAGAGATGGTAATCAACCCTGGACAGGATGAATGCAGACACTATTCCAATAGCCATCCACAATAATTGTTTGTTGAAGATATAGGTCGCTGATCCATAAGTCTGGAGGGAAAAATCGGTACCGGCAGAATAAAGCATCAGTAAGCCGAAAATGCCCAGTGCGATGATTACTGCCACTAAGATTAAGTCGCCGTTGCCATTAAAGGTACGTTTCGACTGTGCGACAGCAGGCCGCGTGGAGTGTTTTACGAAAGTCCCGATACCCATTTTTTAAATGCCTCACCACGTTCTTCGAAGTCTTTGAATTGGTCAAAACTGGTGCCACCGGGGGAAAGGAGGATCACGTCGCCGGGTTTACTCACACGTGCTGCAGCTTGAACTGCCTCTTCAAGATTCTTGGTGTGCTCAACGGTTTTTTGAAGGGGACCGTTGGCTTTGTCAAGCGCAGCCGCGATTTTACTCGAGGCTTCGCCGAAGAGGACCACCTGATTAACCCGTTCGTGGACTAATTTTGCAAGGTCGTCCCATGGGAGATTCTTATCGCGACCGCCTAACAGAAGAATGATGGGTTCGGAGAACGAACGGATCGCAGCCATGGTGCGTTCTGGAGCTGTCGCGATTGAGTCGTTGTACCATTTGGCACCTTTCCATTCCCGGATAAATTCCAGCCGGTGCGCAACACCTCGGAAATCTTTTGCAGCTTTCAGCATGGCATCTAGGGGCACCCCGCTGGCATACCCGATGGCAAAGGCTGCCAGGAAATTTAACACATTGTGTTCTCCACGCAATTGAATCTGATTGCGATGGAGCAGGGGGGTATCCGTCCCATGGTTACGATAGATTAGTTTGCCTTCTGATATTAAAGTACCGTCTTGGTTGTCAGGGATGATCCCGGTCCCGAAAGAAATCAACCGCCCTTGCACCTTTTCGCGCATATTCCAGGATCCAGCATCTTCGCGGCATAAAATTGCGCTATCCTCACCCTTCTGGAATTCCAGGATGCGCTGCTTGGCTGCAGCGTAGGATTCCATACTCGAATGTCTGTCGAGGTGGTTGGGCGTAATATTTAAAATGGCTGCAACATTCGGAGAAATCGTCATTTGTTCCAATTGAAAACTGGAAATTTCTTGGATAGCAACATTCTCCGGGTTCATTTCGTCCAAATAATTGAGCAGGGGGTCGCCTATATTCCCGCCCACATAAGCACTCTTGCCGAAGGCATTTTTTGCCATTTGTCCGACGAGTGTGGTCGTGGTGGTCTTTCCTGCAGAGCCGGTGATGCCGACGGTTTGACAGGGGACATTTTCCATGAAGATTTGGGTATCGTTCGTCAGCGGGATGCCTCGCCGGTTAGCCTCGACCACAATGGGGTTGGTCAGCGGAATACCGCCAGAAAGACAAACAATATCGGTCTCATCGAGAATATCTATGGGATGACTACCCAGTACCCAGGTTACACCTGTCCCAGATAACGCAGACTGCGCTTCTGCCAGATCCAATGCTGAACGGCGGTCGTTTAGGGTTACTTGAGACCCATGACGCGCCAACCACCGCGCAGCCGCCTGGCCTTGGCGGGCAGCTCCGAGAATAACTACGCGTTTTCCGTTCCAGTCTGTTTTCACGACTTTACACCATCACCAATCCAATACCAAGCATGGCCGCCAGCAATCCGATCAACCAGAATCGCTGGACTACCTGCATCTCCGACCACCCGAGTAATTCAAAATGGAGATGGAGCGGTGCCATTTTAAAAAAACGTCTCCCATGTGTGATCCTGAAATAGGCGATCTGTATCACGTCGCTCAGTGCCTCGCCAACCGGGATGATAGCGATCACTGGCAGGATTGCCCATTGTCCGGTCATGAGTGCGATCACTGCGATGGTCGCGCCTAGCGATAGCGAGCCTGTGTCTCCCATGATCAATTGCGCAGGATGAACATTGAACCAAAGGAACCCAAATAATGCTCCAACCATGGTGAAGCAAAAACGGGCAATAAAAACCTGTCCTTGCATCAAGGCTACCCCGCCGTATGCTGCAAAAATGGTTGCCGAGATTAGCCCCGCCAACCCGTCCAGCCCATCGGTAAAGTTCACAGCATTGGACATTGCAACAATAACAAAACCAGCAATTGGAATGTATAACCATCCAAGTTCGATCTCGATGTTGATCCCTGGGATATATAGGTCTGGCACATCCAGGAAGTATCTCAACACAGCCGCAAGCCCCAACGCCAACACGATCTGGGCGATAAGTTTGGTGCGGATGCGCATTCCTTCGCCCTTCCGTTTTCCTCGGATGCCTTCCCAATCGTCCAGTGCTCCCAGGATGGCATAACCTACCATGGCTGCCAGCGGGACGAGTACGGAGGCACCGAGTACTTTCATTCCGATCAAACTGACTGCGTTGAGTAATACTGTAATGAGTGCCACTGGTAGGATAATCATCACGCCGCCCATCGTTGGAGTCCCCATCTTGACCAAATGCGTTCCTGGTTCGTCGACGCGGATAATTTTTCCTACCTTAAAATGACGCAGGATGCGCAGTAATGGTCCGCCCCAGATGACCGTCATCATGAATGCCAACCCGGCCAGTCCCAGCGCTAACGCAGTATTATTCACTCGGGTACCTCCAGGGCGGATACGATGCGGTCCATGTGGAGACCATGAGAGCCTTTAACCAGGACCACATCGCCCTTGCTGAGGTGCTTTCCCAAGTGTTTAATTACCTCAGATTGATTCTCAAATTCTGTAATTTTTTGTGACTTCAAACCTGCTCTTTGGGCAGCTTCTGCAATTAAATGACCAAGGATTCCAACCGTGATTAGTAAATCTACAACTTCAGCAGCGCGCACTCCCACCATCTCATGACCTTGTTTTTCATATTGTCCGAGTTCGAGCATATCCCCCAGCACTGCAATTTTCCGGCCTTCTAGTTCGGCCAAAAGGTTTAAAGCTGCCAGCATGGATTCAGGTGTTGCATTGTAAGTATCATCTAGTAATAAAGCCCCGTTTTCAGTTCGGACAGATGTCAAACGTAATTGGCTGTGCCCTTGCCGGAGACCCTCCAGGATTTCCTGCCAGGTCAACCCATCTACCAAACCGACCGCAGCAGCGCGCAGCGCTGTATGGACTGAATGCTGTCCGATCAAGGGAACATGTACGTGCATTATCTCGTGGTTGTAATGCAGCTGGAACCGGATACCCTCAAGCCCAAGTCCTTCTAGTTCATCAGCCCACAGGTCTGATGTAGGATCGAGACCATAAAAGAATACCTTTGCGATGGAGAGGTCTGCCATTTTGCGAACCCAGGGATCATCCTTGTTGAGAATGGCCACACCGCTTGCGGGAAGAGCCCTGACAAGTTCGGATTTACCTCGGAAAATATCTTCCTGTGAGCCTGCCCGTTCTGCGTGCACGGTGCCGATATTGGTCACGACGCCAATGTCAGGCAGGGCTATGTCGCATAGGAATGCGATTTCACCTGGAACATAAAACCCCATTTCCAATACTGCGCGCTCGGTTCCTGGGCCAATTTTCAAAATGGTTAAAGGCAAGCCGATTTCGTTGTTCATGTTCCCGGGGCTTTTTAAAGTGTTGTAATGTTTTTCGAGAACTTCGGCGATGACTTCTTTGGTGGTGGATTTTCCAACGCTTCCAGTAACGCCAATGACACGCAAGTCTAATTTACGCCGCCAAAAACGGGCAATCTGCTGGAGCGCCACGACCGTGTCCTCAACCATAAGGCAGAGAGGCAGGTTCAAATCAATATTCACTTCCAAGAGCTGCCCTTTGGAGAGTTTTACAGTTTGGAAGTTGCCGGGAATTTCATGCTGGATTAAAGCAAGAGAAGCCCCATGCTGGAACGCGTCAGCGATGAAGCTGTGTCCGTCCAAATGTTCACCAGGGATAGCGACAAACATCGACCCTGGAATGACCTGGCGCGAGTCGATCGCTGCCTCTGCGATTGCAGTTTCAAACGGTGGACGGGTATCTGTCAGGGCTTCGATTGCGTCAGCCAGGTTAAGCATGGATCCTCATCGTCCGATCATCTGTAGACGGATGGCATCCGGCGGGATATTTAGCAGTACTACTAGCTTTTCAACGACTTGCTTAAAAATTGGAGCTACCACTACGGAGGCTGCCCTATTAGACTGAGGCTTTTCAAGCCAGACATAAACCAAGAACCTGGGATCGTCCACCGGTCCCCAACCGATAAAAGAGGTGTTTACATTGTTTTGGTCGTACCCTCCGCTAGGCAGGGGTATCTGCGCTGTACCGGTCTTTCCCGCGATTCGATATCCGGGTAAGAGGGCAGTGGATGATTCGGTTTCAAGTGCATTTGCCAGCATATCGGTGATGGTATGTGCGGTTGTGACTGAGATGGGGGTGCCAACGATTTGAGTTTTGGTATTGCTCTGTTTTCCATCTTGAATCTGGGCGTAAAGGACGTGTGGATAGACCATCTGTCCATTATTTGCCAGCGCAGAAGCAGCCATCACCATCTGGATGGGGGTTACAGATACACCTTGCCCGAAGGCATTGGTGCCAAGTTCCACAGGTGTCCAGTCGCTGTCACCGGGTAATTTCAATCGGCCGGAGGCCTCGCCTGCCAGGTCAATCCCGGTCGCATGCCCGAGGCCAAAGCGCTGCATATAAGAATAAAAGCTCGCGCTGCCCATTTCTTTGTCTGAGACCCATGCTAGGCAGACGTTGAGAGAGTTAGCCAGGCATCCGGTCATATCTTGATAACCCCATGCGCCGCCGTCCCAGTTGTAAATTTTAAATCCACCAACGACGATGGATTCAGGGACAAATGTAATGGTATCCTGTTTTACAACCCCACTATCCAGTGCGCCAGCCATGGTAAGGATTTTGGCAACGGAGCCTGGTTCATATGCCTGGCTGATCGCCCGGTTGAAAGGCGTTTCTCCTGGGAAAACGGTTTTTATACTTTGGTAATCATTCAGGTTTAAACGGGGTGTTGACGACATAGCTAGGATTTCACCAGTCTTCGGGTCCATGACGATAATCGTTCCTGAAACTGCCCCGGTATTTTTTAGCGCTTGGTCCAGTATATTTTCAACGGAAGATTGGATTTCGCGGTCAATGGTCAGAATAATGGTTTGGCCGGGTGGAATGGAGGGGTACTCGGTTGCCCTCCGTGGGTCTGCAGGGACTGCGATCCGCACGGGGATGCCCGCTAGTATATTGTCATATTTTTCCTCGACGCCCATATAGCCGTGGTTATCCTCCGTCACAAACCCCAGTAAATTGGATGCTAGGTCGTTTTCCGGGTAACTACGTCCATAATGAGCCTTGAAATATATGGCGTCAAGGTTTTTCCCTGTCGGGTCACCATGTGCAACTTTCTGCAGGGCCATCAACTGGTCAGCCTTTTCGGCCGACACAAAATCATCCAGGATTACGTATTGTGCATTGGGCACCTGGGATATTCGGTAATTGACTTCGTTGAGGTCAAAGCCTGACATTTGCAGGGCCAGCAGGACAGTTTGCATATCTGGCTTGGCTGTCATATCCAGCCCAACTTCATAAACGGTTTTATTTCCTGCCAGCAGATTACCATTTCGATCGTAAATTTCACCGCGGGGAGGGTAAAAGTCCTTCCAGACATAATTACCCTGGTCAATCACACCCGCCACTTCCGGACTGCCTTGGATGCGAACGATTTGCACCAGGATAGCGATCCCCATCGCTGCTAAAATAGCTGCGGAAGTAAAAAAGCGCCAGGCATGAGTTAACCGTTTCATGGCTGCCCCCCCCCGGTCAGGTTGGAAGAAGCCTGCTGGTTCATAAAATAGTCGAACCACGATTCGGTATATTGCGGGAGAATGATTGGCGCTTCTGGCTGGTTTCCGTTCGGAATTGATAAGTCCACAGCTGAATGCCCCGTGTACCCTGGGACTGCAACGAAAGTAATATCAGTTGGGTCTGCAGGCTGGAAGCCCATGGCTTCGGCTCTTTTCTCCATGGACCCAATTGAGATCAAGCCAGCCAACTGCGTCTCCAAATCTGCATTGACACGTTGGCTTGTTGTGATCATTGCTTGAAGCCCTAAGGTTTCACGACCTGCCATGGTGGCCCTTACGGTGACATTTAGATAGATGCTTGCCACCATTGCCATCAACACGAGACCGAGCAAAAATAGACCTATCCACTGGCGTTGAACTCTCCAGGGGGCTTGACGAACCTTCCGAACGATTTGAGTAACATTATTCATCTTTGCTATCCGTTAAAATTATTGCTATTTGATATCGGTGACGCTGCACCTCCGTTCTGAGCCAACACCCATTGGCTTTCTATAATTTCTCAGCAACCCGTAACTTGGCGCTGCGTGCGCGCGAGTTTTGGTTTATTTCTTCCTCGGTCGGTGTGATTGGCCGGCGAGTGACTTCCTTAATGCTTGCTTTATGCCCGCATGTGCAAATCGGTTGGCTGGGGGGGCAGATGCAATCCTTGCTTTCCCGGCGAAAATATTCTTTGACCAGTCTGTCTTCGAGCGAATGAAACGCGATCACAGCTAGTCTTCCTCCCGGTCCCAAAGCCTCGATAGCCAAGGGTAGGGATTTTTCCACCGATTCAAGCTCATTGTTGACAATGATCCGCAAAGCCTGGAAGGTTTGCGTCGCGGGGTGGTGGGGATCTCCGCGCCTTGGGCGCACCCGCTCAATAATCGCAGCCAATTGCCGAGTCCCTTCTACTGGTCGGGCGGAAATAATGGCCTTGGCAATTCTTCTCGCCGATCGATCCTCTCCGTAATGGAAAATTATGTCTGCCAGTTCCTGTTCCGGCCACATGTTGATGACCTCGGCAGCGGTGAGTGGGTTAAATGGGTCGAAGCGCATATCCAATGGACCATCTGCCAGGAAGGAAAAGCCGCGCTCGGGGTTGTCAAATTGCATCGAGGAGGCTCCCAGGTCGAGCAGAATACCGTCCACAGAGTCCCACCCCAATTCAGCAAGTTGCATGGGGAGCGAAGTGTATGACGCCTTTTTTAACCATGCGCGCTCCCCGAAGGGAGCGAGTTTCTGGTGTGCAAGCCTGAGCGCTTGTGGATCCACATCCAATCCCAGCAGCAGGCCTCCTGGACTGCTCACTGTGAGCAGCCCAGCCGCATGGCCGCCTGCCCCAAGAGTCCCGTCCACGTAGCGTCCTCCACTTTTCGGGCGTAAAGCGTGTATAATTTCCTGGTAAAGTACTGGTTGGTGCAATGGAACCATTTTCAGCGAGTTTTTAGGTCAAGTGTGGCAAATCGTTGGGCATTTGTTGAAGCATCGTTTATTTGAACTTGCTGTTCTTGCCATAAATCAGGGCTCCAGATTTCAAAATAGTCACCCTGTCCCACGAAAACCACATCGTTTTGTAAATTGGCATATTCCCGCAAATTGGTTGAGATTAAGATGCGCCCCGCACTATCCGGGGCGACCCGCAAAGCGTTACCGAGAATAATATGACGCAACAGGCGGGCGCTGGGATCGGTCATGCTCATGGCCATCAATCGGGTGTATATTATTTCGAATGCTGTCGGAGGCAATACCATCAGGTTGCGGTCCAATCCCTGGACAACAAAAGCACCTTCTTCTGGCAGTTCCCGGAATCTTGAAGGGATCGTCAGTCGGCCTTTATCATCAAACGTGTGCTGGTATTGATTGAGGAACATCAGTCCTTATTTTCCCTATTGACCCGGAATACCGGATTTCCCGATATCCCACTTCGTCCCACTTTCTACCACTGATGCTGTATTTTAGCACAACTTCTATACGAATTGCAATAGGCAGTTGCATATTTGGTAGGTAAGTTTCCTGCCCATTTCTTTGTCCATTTTCTATGGCTCCTGAAATCCACCTACTGTCCTCCCCACGTTGGAAAGATTACGAATTACTGGACTCCGGTAACGGACTAAAACTGGAAAGGTTCGGGTCATATTCTTTTATCCGCCCCGAAATCCAAGCGTTGTGGAGACCCTCACTCCCGATTGCATCTTGGGATTCTGCTGATGCAGTCTTCCAGCCCAGTGGAGAAGAGAGTGGTGGTCATTGGCTAATTAAGAAAAAGATCCGGGAGCAATGGGAAATGACATACCCCCTACCTGATAACGCTTCTTATAGTTCTGGTGCTATAGTGAAATTAAATCGGGAATTGCGTTTCATCGTTATGACCACACCTGGACGGCACCTGGGTTTGTTCCCCGAGTGCGCATCCCATTGGGATTGGATGGGGGAACAAATTAATAGTTACGTCCAGCCACCAATTCCGCAAAAAACCCCATTGAACATCCTGAATTTATTTGGGTATACCGGGTTGGCTACCTTGATTTGTGCTGCAGCTGGAGCAAAAGTCACACATGTGGATGCATCCAGGAAGTCAGTAAATTGGGCGCACTTGAATCAGGATCTCTCTGGGCTTACTGATAAACCAATCCGTTGGATTGTGGACGATGCAATGAAATTTGTGGAGCACGAGGCGCGTCGCGGTGTCAAATATGATGGGATCGTGCTGGATCCTCCAAAGTTTGGTCGCGGACCAAAAGGCGAAGTGTGGGAGGTATATAAATCCCTCCCCAGGCTGTTACAGGCATGTCGGAATGTTTTAAGCGACCAGGCTTTGTTTGTGATACTGACCATCTACGCAGTTAAACTACCAGCTGTTCACGCCTATTATGCAATTTCAGAGATGATGAGTGGATTGGGGGGGAATTTAGAATGTGGTGAATTGGTCACAGAAGAGAAGAGTGCTGGCAGGATCCTTTCGCAGGCAGTCTACGCGCGCTGGAAGTCCTAACTCATTTCGATTCTACCAACACCAAATAAAATTCCATTTGTCATCCTCTCTTAGTTAGCAGATTTGGTACAATTACCTGAATGATCCCTACTTCCGAAAAACCATCTCTTTTAGATACACCTCTAAAACGCTGGTTTCCAATTAACTTGGAAACCATGTTGGTGATTCTTCTTGTTGCGTCTGCCCTCTTCTCCAGGTTCTACGACCTGGGAGCGCGTGCCATGAGTCACGACGAGATCAATCATGTCGTGATGTCGTTTGGGCTATATTCTGGCACCGGGTACCAATATGACCCAATGATGCACGGACCCCTCCAGTTTCACATGATCGCCCTTTCTTACGCTCTCTTTGGTGATAACGATTTTACCAGCCGCATTCCAGCGGCAGTTTTAAGCATTGCTGCCATATTGGTGGCTCTGTTTGCCTTTCGTCGCTACCTGGGCAGGACCGGGGCACTGGTCGCCGGAGCATTGATAATCATATCTCCGCTAATGCTTTATTACGCACGTTATGCTCGCAACGAGTCTTATATTGTGCTTTGGGGCATACTTACGATTTACGCAATCCTTCGCTACCTTGAACGCGGTGAAGCCTGGGTTTTGTTTCTGTTTACTGCGGTAAATATGCTGCATTTCACCGACAAGGCGACGGCCTACATGTTTGCCGCTGAAGAATTTCTTTTTCTCGCTGCCTATTTTGTCGACCGGGTCTCCCGGGGTACATGGTCTTCTACAAGACGCAGGGGTTTCTTCCTGCTTGGGCTAGCGCTTACAGTTGTATTTATGTCTTCAGCAGCTGGTTTTTATCTAACCCATAAACCGGTGGACACCACACCTTCAGAACAGGTCAGGCTGATGGTTATAGTGGTGAGCGTCTTGGCTGCTGGAGGAATGGGGGCTCTTGCTTGGTCAGGGGTATCATTAGTGCGAGGGATCGGTTGGACCGGTATTAAATCCGAGCGGGCGGCAGGTATGCTGGTAATGCTCGGGACGTTTGTCCTTCCCTTGTTGAGCGCTATCCCGATTACTTTGGCTGGTTACACGGCCCTGGATTACACCTCAATTGGGGTACTCAGGGTCGCAGGTGTGGCTTCGATTCTGGGAGTGATTGGAATAGTTGTAGGATTATGGTGGTTCGGGCGAAAATGGTTGTTCCATGCCGCCATTTTCTTTATCCCATTTGTCATTCTATACAGTACGTTCTTTACAAATCCCCAAGGGATAGTGGGTGGATTGGTTGGGGCTCTTAGTTATTGGACGGAACAGCAGGCAGTTGCGCGTGGGGATCAGCCCCTTTATTACTATATTCTCCTCTTGGTACCGATGTATGAGTTCTTGCCTGCTCTCGGGACAGTCGTGGCAGCTGGGATTGCAAGTCGGATGCGGTTGTGGCAGAACACTGCTGGCCAGCCTTTTACTCGTCATTCTGGTGGTAGTGACCAGCCTCCTGTCCCCGTCGCTGCCTTGTTGGTCTTTTGGTCAGTTAGCAGCCTGGCCATCTTTACATATGCGGGGGAGAAGATGCCTTGGTTGACCATTCACATTACCCTGCCGATGATCCTTTCAACGGCATGGGCAGTAGGTTGGTTCGTGGAGACTATTCCCTGGGGCAGGTTGGCAACTTGGGGTTTCCGAAAATACGCTCGGGTTACCATCCTGATCCTGTTAGGATTGCTTGCTGTTCAGACTGGAAGGGATGCATTCCGGGCGGCTTTTATTAATTATGATTTTGCTACCGAGTACCTCGTCTATGCACATGGTGCACCGGATCCAAAGGCGTTGTTTGCCCAGATTGAGGATCTTTCCATCCGTACCACTGGCACGACCGACATGGTGGTTGCCTATGACAACCAGGTACGCTACCCGTACTGGTGGTATATGCACCGCTATCCCAATAAAATTGACTTCGATGTAAACCCGACTGTTGATTCTCGGCGGGCAATAGTGATCGCTGTTGGAGATGAAAACCTTACCAAGATAACACCCGTTGTTCGCCAGGATTATTTCGAGTTTGCAGGCATACGGTTATGGTGGCCCAACATGGATTATTGGAGTCTAAAATGGAATTCCATTGATGCTGAGCATACTTCTGCTTTCCAGAAGGATTATGCTGGGACCGACAAAGTAATCCCTCCTATGACGATCACGGAGTATCTCTCACTTGCCTGGCAGCATGTCAAACCTTTTTTTACCGGCATTCAGAGCGCAAACCCTGTCATTACTGGAGCTCAAGTTCGAAGTGCAGTATTTCAGATATGGGCAAACGATGACTTTACCCAGTGGGGTGCGATGAAGAACAGTACCGCCTATACGCTCACAGATTGGGGCGTTTCTGCACGCATGCATTACTATGTTCGCAAGGACATCGGTGCGCTGCTTTGGCCTTATGGAGCTCCTGCCCAGGCGGTGGTCGCTCCAGTCGACCCATACGCAGCTATAACTTCTACGGCTTCCCCTGACGTCGTATTAGGCGCCGCAGGCACCGACCAAGGTCAATTCCAATCGCCGCGTCAAGTGGCTGTGGCTGCGGATGGGACCCTTTATGTGGCAGATTCCATGAATAATCGCATCCAGCATCTGAATCCGGATGGCAGTGTGCTGCAGGTCTGGGGCACACTGGCGGATATCTCAAAGGGAGACGCTCCAGGTGGGACATTTAATGAGCCATGGGGAATTGCAGTGGCTCTGGATGGCAGTGTCTATGTCGCCGACACCTGGAACTATAGAATCCAGAAATTTACTGCAGACGGTAAATTTATCACGATGTGGGGCTATTTTGGGCAGGCTTCTGATTCACCCCAGGCATTCTATGGGCCGCGTGGCGTGGCTGTTGATGCTCAAGGCCGTGTTTATATCGCCGATACCGGGAACAAGCGTATCGTCGTTTTTGGCCCCAATGGGGACTATATCACTCAATTTGGGTCACCTGGCTTGGGTCTGGGTGAGTTGGATGAACCTGTGGCAATCGCTTTGGATTCTGGCGGCAATGTCTACGTTAGCGATACTTGGAACCAGCGCGTACAGGTCTTTGCGCCCGATTCTAATGGTGTGGCTTATACCCCGCTTTCAGAATTTCCAGTGGATGGCTGGTACGGGCAATCGGTGGAGAACAAGCCTTTCATCGCAGTGGATACCGCGGGCAATATTACCGTGACGGACCCGGAACTATGCCGACTGATCACCTTTTCTCCCGACGGGCAGCCTGTTCGCGTCCTGGACGGTTGCTCTGCGGGTAGTTTGCTCCTGCCTTCTGGTGTTGCCTCCGATGGAGCGGGTGGTTTGTGGGTTACCAATTCCGGGAATGGAACACTGGCTCATTTCAAGATACAAAATCCATAAATAATATCACCACTATATGAAACAGAATCAGGGGGATATTGTTGGAACTGAGAATCTTATACCGACAGGATTGGCTTTATACTTGCCATTCCTGTCGTGTTCTTCTCTTGACTTTGTCTTTAGGCACGACTGATTTGCGCATATGGGGTCGATAATAGCTGCTTAAATAGGTCAAGTTATCGGTTGGTGGAAGGTTTTCGGGCGGTTCGTTTAAGGTCACACTGGGAATATACCTCAAAGTCTTTTTCGGGGGCTGCTAATTCGAAAATCTCTGTGAATTCGTCAGGAGAGTTTATTCGGTAGGTTTCCTTTGCACGCCATCCGGTTGGTATGTTCTCGATGCTTTCTGTAGTAAAAACGATCGTATTCCCGTCCTGAGAGAGATAGTCTCAGGACGTATTGGTTGACAAACCCTTCGACATGAAATTGACGGAATATGAAGGATTTTCGTGCGGTATCAAAGCTAATTACCCCGAAGTCTTCGTGCACTTCCCCCTCAGGGTTATCGATTTTGGGTGCCCATATGGATTTGTTTTTTACTTCAAGGAACTTATTGTTAAGTACGAATTGATAGCTTCTTTCAACATGTGAAATCCCAGGTTGACCTTTTCCTGAGCCTTGCCATGAACCAACGAAGAAATTCAGGTCTTCCCACATTTTGCTGTAGCCTCCATTTATTATTTCTTAAAGGTGCTTCCTCTCTTGTCAGCGTGTCGTATACCGTCATATTATGGATATTTCGAGGCAGGTGTTACAAAAGTACAAATTAATTAATATCTAGACAAAAGCGCAGTCAGACAGTTATTTATATTTCTTACCGATCCATGTCGTCTCTCTCGCAAACCTCCCTGGTGAATTGATCTTTACAGATTTTTGGAATACAAGTCCAACTAATTTTCCCCATACCAATTTTACCAACAACCCCGCCCGCCAAAATGCGACTGCTGCCATTCCATGCGCAAGCACGGCGAAAAAAGGGGGTGTTTGGAAGGTGTAATATGTCCAGCATAAGGCGCGTGGTCCCCCAATATTCCAGGAAGTATCCCAATCCTAGTCCCTGCCAAAAAAGTTAGAACGGCGTAACGATAGTCTGTCGGTGTCAAAGTCAATACTGCTACCAACAGAAGTGCCATGATGGTATATGATTTTCCGAATGTGGGCGCGACGAAATATAACATCAATCCGAAAAAACCGATGAAGATGGACCAGTAAAGTACTTTAAACACTAGTGGCGCAATATCGAGTCCGGTGGTTGATTTACTTCCTTTGAGATTTATCGAGCTCTTGGTGAGTAAACCTTTTACTCCCCAATTAAAAATTCTGGTAATTCGGTCTATCGATAGGCTCGCTATCGGCCACGCTGGGATGATCCACAATGGGGGCCTTTCTGCTGTGAAATAGTGCCACAAGTTGGTCTGTGTTCCCCAGGCCTCGATTACTAATCCGCCACACATACCGACAAAAACGATCAACATATCTCTGCCCAGGTTGGCATGAGCGATGATTGTAAGGCTCATGAAACCAAAAATTCCCAAAAGCAGCCAATCCATGTATATCCACCAATGTCCCCCCCAATCGATATATGCAATGGCTTCCTTTGCCAGGGGCCACCAAATATATATGATCAGCCCGCAGATTAAAAAGAATCCGCCTAACAATACACTGCTGGACCTTGTCCATCCAAATAGGACAAACACCCTTTGAAATAGCCTGGGGTGTCGCTTAAGGTCATTCATGGGCGCATTATACTTGACTCCTATACCGGATTGTTCTACACTCGGATTCTGCCCTGAATAGTAGCTGGGCACCCAGAAAAGGAACCATCCATGCCAGCTTCTCGCCTTCGTTGGGGATTTTTAAGCACTGCCGATATCAACAAAGCCTTAGTCGGTCCGTTGCGCATGTCAAAACGCAACCAGTTGTTTGCTGTTGCGAGCCGGACTCAATCAAGGGCTGATGAATATGCTCGTTTGAACAAGATCAAACGCGCATATGGCTCATACTCGGATCTGTTAGCTGATCCTGATATTGACGTCATTTATAATCCTTTGCCCAACAATCTGCACGCCGAATGGACTATAAAAGCAGTTCAGGCGGGGAAACATGTCCTTTGCGAAAAACCACTCGCCTTGACTACTGCGGAAGTGGACGCTATTGCTGCAGCAGCCCAGAGATATCACAAAATCGTTGCTGAGGCATTCATGTATCGCTCTCATCCTCAGACATTAAAGGCGCGGGAATTGATTGCGCGGGGTATATTGGGGAATATTAAAATGGTTCGCGGGTCCTATACCTATCCAGGGACTGACCCCGAGAATTATAGGTGGAAACCAGAGATGGGGGGGGAGGTTTGTGGGACGTGGGTTGTTATCCGCTAAGCTATACTCGCTTCGTCCTGGGGGCGGCTCCCTTGGAAGTCTTCGGGTGGGAAGTGATCGGACCCACCGGTGTCGACGAGAGTTTCACTGCACAACTGCGCTTCCCTCAGGATGTCTTCGCTCAATTCGATTGCAGTGTCAAACTCCCATACCATGTCTTCATGGAAATTGTTGGAGTCAATGCCACCCTGATAATCCCAAATCCATTTAATCCTTCTGTGAAGGAAAGGCTCTTTATCAGTAGAGTTGGTAAGGTCGAGACCATTCCAGTAAATGGCAGAGGGTCCTACTTTTGCGAAGTGGAAGATATGGCCGATTCTATCCTGCTTGGAAAACAACCTCGGGTAACACTTGAGGATAGTCGCATAAACACTGCCACCATCCTTGCACTTTTCGAATCAGCAAAAACCGGGAAGCCCGTGAGTCTTTAATTTGCACTGAAACGATGGGGAATCTAGTGAAAAAACATTGACCTTTCAGTTCTTAATTAAATGCGCATCATCTTACTTCGCGAATATACTTCCGGGTTCACGCAATTTGGCAGGTGTTCTCCTTTTAACCCGGCGATTAGATTCTCAGCTGCCATGCGGGACATATTTTGACGTGTCCGCCAACTTGCGCTGGCGATGTGCGGGACCACAATGCAGTTATTCAGTTTTAGCAATGGGCTTTTTATCGGGAGCGGTTCCGGTTCAGTTACATCCAGGGCAGCAGCAAAAATTTGGTGGGAATTGAGCGCTTCGAATAGTGCTGCCTGGTCTACTACTGGTCCGCGCGAAGTGTTGACCAGCACAGTGGTTGATTTCATCTTCGCAAAAGCGGCTGCATTTATTAGGCCTCGTGATTCATCTGTCAGTGGGGTATGCAGGCTGATGAAATCTGATTCACGTAGCAGGGTGTCTAATTCGACTCGTTCAGCTTTTATCGGGGTTTCACTTGTCCCCATCAGATTTTGATCTCGGGAAACGATGGGATTTGGATCTGAATAAATAACTCGCATCCCGAATCCATTGGCACGCCGGGCCACAGCTTGTCCAATCCGCCCGAAGCCTACCAGGCCCAGCACCGCGCCGGAAAAATCTGCTCCAAGCAGGGCATCCAGGCTCCATGTCTTCCAGGCCCCTGACCGGACCTGCCGTTCACCTTCCACCAATCGGCGGGCTGCCGCCATCATCAGTGCAAAAGTAAAATCAGCTGTGGCATCTGTTAAGACACCCGGGGTATTTCCCACCGGGATGCCGCGGATGGTCGCTGTAGATACATCCACGTTATCCACGCCTGCCGCGCAGTTGCTAATGACCAATAATCCGGGTCCGGCCGCTTCTATGACTTCACGGTCGATTTGGTCTGTCAACAAGCATAACAGGGCTTGTTGTCCCCGGATATGGTCCAGAAGGTCTTTTCGGCTGGGTGGGAGTTCGCCAGGCCATACATCCGCTTCACAAAAATCCATAACCAAATTAAGGCCGCTTTCTAGGATGTGGCGGGTTATAAATACTTTGGGTTTGACCATCAGGCTCCTCTGGGGAATGAAGTTTTGTAGATGGGTTTACATGACAATGTTTCTTTCAGATTAATTAATGCTATCATACGACCATGCTTTCTGCTGAGTCGTTCTCGACAACCAGCTTGCGCGAATTACCCGATGGGGACCGCATCACCCGCATCCTTTCTACCGCATTAAATTCCATTGACCCGGGTTTGGCAGTCAGACGTTTTGTCAAGCGGGAAGGAGATTTCCTCACTGTCTCAGGAAAAGTTTACGACCTTAGGTCTTTTCATCGTGTGGTTCTGTTTGGGATGGGTAAAGCCTCGGTTTCCATGTCGGAAGCTTTAGAAAATATTCTTGCTGACCGGCTTTCTGCACGGTTGGTCGTATCTAAACAAGCCCCGATTGATACCAATTCTTCGGTTGACATAATTGTTGGTGGTCATCCCATCCCTGATGAACGCAGCCTTATAGCTGGGAAAAAGGCTATTGAACTGCTCTCATCCTTGGGTCAGGGCGATTTGCTCTTTTGCTTGATTTCAGGAGGCGCTTCAGCTCTGGTGGCAGCACCGCTCCGTGGAATATCTTTGGCTGATTTACAGTCATTGACCTCGACTCTGCTTGTTTGTGGGGCCCGCATTGACGAGATCAATACTATTCGTCGTCGGCTAGACTTGCTCAAGGGTGGGGGGGTGGTAAAGTTATCTTCTGGGGCAACCGTTGTCAGCCTTATATTGTCAGATGTTGTTGGCAATCCTCTTGAAGCGATTGCCTCGGGTCCCACTGCCTCCGACCCGGCATCGCGTGAAGATTCCCTATCCGTACTTATTAAATATGGGTTGGAAAACAGCATTCCAGCACCCATCCTTTTTTCACTCAAGACCTCCCCGGATACCCTCAGGCCGGGCGACACTTTGTTTACTAATGTTCAAAATGTAATTGTGGGAGGCAACATGCAGGCTGCCCAGGCCGCATTGACCCAGGCGCAGCTTGAAGGATTTCATCCCTATCTCCTCTCCGTTGAATTGCAGGGTGAAGCCAGCCAGGTCGCATTTGAACTCGCCACAGCCCTCCGCCAGGCGAGCTTGACTGGCGATCCTGCCTCAGTGCCCTTTTGTATTCTTGCTGGTGGTGAAACTACTGTTACCTTGAAGGGGAATGGGAAAGGCGGGCGAAACACGGAACTAGCCCTGGCTGCCGTCTCTGAGTTGGCTGATTTTCCCAGGGTGATGCTTGTCACGCTTGCCACGGATGGTGAGGATGGTCCCACCGATGCAGCAGGAGCAGTGGTCACTGGGGATACATTTCGTCGCGCAGCCGCGCTTGGTTTGCACCCGGAAGAATTCTTGGGACGAAACGATTCCTACACGTTTTTTTCTGCGTTGGGTGATTTAATTAAAACAGGACCAACCGGTACGAATGGGAACGACTTGGTATTCATGTTTGCATTCTAATTGCAAAGCAGGGGCATGTGGGTTCATGCCCTGCTTTGATATTTAAGAGGGATCTGATTGCTTAGCTGTTATGCTTCTTGTTGCGCCGGCCTCTTAATTCATCTCGCAATATCAAGCTAAGGACCACGCTTATCACGGTGGTAACCAGCGAACCCAGGAACGCGCTGATAAACCACGGCGCTTGCAGGGTGAATCCAACCCCAAACTGAGAACCGATCCAGCCGGTAAGGGCAAATAGAAGGGCATTAATGACGAGCGTGAATAGCCCCAGGGTCACAATGATTAAAAGGCAGGAAAGTGCTTTAAAGGGAGGACGAAGGATGGCGTTGACCAGCCCAAAGATCAATGCCAGC
Source organism: uncultured Chloroflexia bacterium (assembly GCA_963830585.1). GTDB lineage: Bacteria > Chloroflexota > Anaerolineae > Anaerolineales > Villigracilaceae > UBA877. The sequence goes on from CAWHNA010000002.1 coordinate 190,834, forward strand.
CAGATGAGGTCAATCCAGTTTCCACTGTAAATAATGTAGGTGTTCCTTAGTAAAGCGATGGCAGCGTATAGTGCCACCATGTTAATTACCCAACGTAGGATGAATTTCATTCTAACCTCCTATTGATTAATCGGATTTTCTTAGAGGTATTTACGAATATTATCAGGCGAGGTTTCAATGCTTTTCATCCATATCAGCGTCCGCAATGGAGAAAATCCGGCGGCTTCGATTGCATCCTGGTAAATGTCGGCTGGAAAATCCAGCCCGATCTTTTCCCGCCAGGCTAGCTGGTGGCGTGCATGTTTCAGCAGGCCCGTCAGGGTGTCTTTGTTACCTTCTTGTGGAATGGCGACCCATAATCGGTTGTTTCGTCCCGCCATTGCCTGCCAGCTTACCACCACAGCCGGCAGGTTATTAATCCGGGCTACCCAATGTCGAACCTCGTAATCTGACATGAATCTATATAGTGCCGATCCCACCCCGGGTCGCAGGGATCTCCAGGGCATCGGTTGGTACCAGTTGATAACCTCCGGGTAAAGACGCTGCAGCCAGATTTCCTGGTTTGGCCAGTCACGAGGGGTGCGATTGGTAATTTCCATTAACGAGTTATTGGTACCGGTATTTCGATCTGGCTCTGCTTGCCAGGACGTCCTGCGGGCGAGTTCTACAAAACCCATGGAAAGATAAAGTCCGATTGCCACTGGGTTGTCTTCACGCACATGCAGCCATGTTTCGTCAGCTCGGTGAAGTTGGGCATGCTCCACTGCCGCTCGTGTGAGCGCCCGTCCGATCCCTCTTTTCCTGTAATCCGGTCGGACAGCAACGTTCGCGATTAGGTAGTATTTTTTCCGTCCCCGCCGGTGGGGGATCAGGCTGACATTTCCGATGATTTCCCCGTTTTCTTCCCAGACGTAACCGGAAAGCGGCATCGAGACTGTTTCCACTGCATTGCTGGCCCACCGTAAAAAGACATTATCCTGCCCTGCGTGCCGCATTTGTTGGATGTAGTTTCTGCCGTCAGCATCCATGGTGTCCGCAAAGCATTTTTCCACTAGATCTGCTACCCCTGGTAGGTCATGCACGATATTTAGGGCACGCAGTTGCGGGGTTTGAGCAGAGATGGGGATTGCGATGGAAGTCATTGGAGTATTATACAACCCCTCTTTGCTCAGGAGAGGGGTTGTGATCGGATAGTATTTTCTATATTCATGGGAACTGGGAATTGGAGTTTGTTTTTTGTTTAAAACCTCCTGGGCATAAATTAATTCATAATTTGCGTTTAATTGTTTGCTTGGGTATCTTTTCTCTCATTAGGACGGGCAAAATTGGTGCGATATGGATTAATAAATGGAGTTGGAACACATTCAGGAAAGCATCGAAGACTCATATAGAATTCTAATGACCCGTTTCTGATTTGTTGATTTCCTTTTGTTATAATCCTTCCATTGATTGAATGCTATTAGGGTAGAACTCGTAAATTCGAACCGGAAACCCCTACTAATACCCATATAATCATGCTGGTTTCAAGTATTACATCAACGAGTTATAAAAGGACAAAAACCTATGATGCGATTTGACCGATTTACTGAACGGGCGCAGGAAGCCGCCCAGCGCGCCGCTGAGATCATCCAACGCTATGGTCACAACCAGATTGATACCGAACATATCCTGCTGGCACTTATCGAACAGCCTGGCGGGGTGATTCCCCAAATTCTTGAAAACCTGAGCGTAAACGCACAGGCATTGACTGAACGTCTCGATCAGACCTTGCGAATGACCCCTAAAGCCAATATTTTTGGAGGTGGAGCAGGGCAAATTTTCATTACGCCCAGGGTCAAGCGGATTATTGACCTTGCCAATGAAGAAGCCAACCGCTTGAAGGACGAATATATCTCCACTGAACACATTTTTCTCGCAATCATGAGTGAACGGAACACATCCGCAGCGCGAATTTTGGAAGGAGCTGGTCTCACTCGTGAACGGGTTCTGGATTCCATCATGCAATTACGGGGTGGACAGCGCGTTACCGATCCCCAGGCCGAGACAAGATATCGCACCTTGGAGAAATATTCGCGCGACTTGACCCAGCTTGCCCGCGAAGGGAAACTGGATCCTGTCATTGGGCGTGATAACGAGATCATGCGTGTTATCCAGATCCTTTCTCGCCGCACCAAGAATAACCCGGTTTTAATCGGGGAGGCAGGCGTTGGCAAGACTGCTATCGTCGAGGGGCTTGCACAGAAAATTGCTAGCAACGACGTACCGGAGATCCTCTCGGGGAAACGCGTCGTTTCTCTCGATTTAGGTGCGATGATTGCAGGCTCGCGCTTCCGCGGTGAGTTCGAGGAACGCTTAAAATCTGCCATCGAAGACGTTCAACGTTCCGCAGGGGAAGTTATCCTGATGATTGATGAACTTCATACTGTTGTGGGGGCAGGTGCTGCCCAGGGCGCTATGGATGCATCAAATATGCTTAAACCTGCCCTGGCACGTGGTGAGTTGCAGTGTATAGGTGCCACAACTTTGGATGAGTATCACAAATATATCGAAAAGGATGCTGCTCTCGAGCGCCGCTTTGCTCCTGTCTACGTTGAAGAACCGAGCGTCGACGACACGATCAAAATGCTTCAGGGACTTCGCGATCGTTATGAGGCACACCACAAAGTACGTTTTTCGGATGAGGCCCTGGTGGCGGCTGCTCGCTTTGCTGACCGATATGTCACAGACCGTCATTTACCTGATAAGGCCATTGACTTGATGGATGAATCCGCTGCAAAATTGCGCGTGGCGCTCTACTCATTACCTGAAGATTTAAAAGCTTCTAAAACAGAAATTGACCATTTGCAGGCCGAGGAAGATGCCGCCTCGAATGCCCGCGATTACCAGCATGCCGCTGAGATCAAGGTCAACCGACTGAGGTTGGAGGGGGAATTCAAGGAAAAGCGCGATAAGTGGGAGTCCGAGCACCATCTTGATGAAGTGGTCGACGTAAATGATATTGCTGAAGTTGTCCACCAGTGGACTGGCATCCCGGTTAACCAGATGATGGAAACCGAGTCCGCGAAACTTCTGCAAATGGAAGAGCGCCTGCATGAGCGGATAATCGGTCAGGACGAAGCCATTCATGCCATTTCAGATGCCATCCGGCGCGCTCGTTCAGGATTGAAAGACCCGTCCAGGCCTATTGGCTCGTTTATCTTTATTGGTCCATCGGGCGTTGGTAAAACCGAGTTGGCAAAAGCACTCGCTTGGTTCTTGTTCGACGATGAAGAAGCTCTGGTGCGGATCGATATGTCAGAATATCGTGAACAGCATACGGTATCCCGCTTGTTCGGTGCTCCCCCTGGATACGTTGGTTATGAAGAGGGTGGCCAGTTAACCGAAGCTGTCAGGCGTCGACCCTACCGGGTGTTGCTATTTGATGAGATCGAGAAGGCTCATCCGGAAGTTTGGAACGCTCTTCTGCAGATCCTTGACGATGGTCGCATGACAGATGGTCAGGGTAATGTTGTCGACTTCCGCAACACGGTCCTCATTATGACCTCGAATCTGGGCACTGAATATGTTCGCAAAGGTGGCACCTTGGGCTTCCTGCAGCCGACAATAACTGACGAAGACCGCGAGAATCATGAAAAAATAGAGAAGGCATTAAAAGGTACCTTCCGGCCTGAGTTTCTGAACCGTGTTGACGAGATAATCATGTTCTCACCGTTGTCGATTGAGCAGATGGAGAAGATTGTTACGCTTCAAATGAAGGAAATCCAGGACCGTCTCACCGATTTTGGTGTCAAGGTTGAATTGAGTGCTTCAGCGCGCAAATGGTTGGCAAAAACCGGATATGACCCGGCTTTTGGTGCTCGTCCGCTGCGGCGTGCTCTGCAGAAATTTGTCGAGAGTCCCCTGTCTGTGGAATTGTTGGGTGGAAAAATTCCCAGCGGTTCGTCAGTTCTGGTTGATACCTGCGCTGACGATAGTGGTTTGGAATTCAAGACGAAAGAGGGGAAGGTGAAGAAGGAAAAAGAAAAAGAAAAAGAAAAAGAAAAAGAAAAGGAAGAGGTCAGGAAGTAAAAGACCAATATTTATAATTAGACGGCAGGAATACCCTGCCGTCTGTTATTTGGGGGAGTATGGACAAAGTACTACCTTCTCTTGACATTCAAGAACAGATGTGCTATTATAGGACTAGAACATGAGTTCTAAACCCTGACATTTCTAAGGGTATTCGTTCCTCTTCGTTCCTCAGAAACGATTTAAAAAGGTGTCCTATGACCACAGTTGACCAAGTCTCTGTATCACAACAAACTCGTCAGGAAATCTCGGCTGGATTGCACCCTGGTGCGCTGTACTTCCCTCTTGAAGGTACTAATCCCACCCTGGGAAAGCCACCAATTCGTGCAACTACCCCGCGGTTGCATGGCTCTCTTCAGCTTGGTGTAGCCGAAAACGGGCTTCCAATACTGGTTGACCTGTACGACCCGACCCCTGGTCCATTGCTGGTCGCAGGAGATGGAGGCAGCGGAAAGACAACGCTCCTCCAGTCTCTCACGCATTGCTCAGATCTCCAGGATCCGGGGGAGATCCTTTTTGGAGTCATTACTCCCTTTCCCGAGGAATGGGCGGAGCTGGAAGTATTATCTAATTGCTTGGGGATCTGGCCTGCTTATCACTCAGCCGCGCCTCGCTTCCTTTCGCAGCTTGTTTCATGGACGGAAGTTCTCCCCCGCACCCGTCAGGTAGTGGTCGTCATGGTGGATGGTCTTGACCTGATGACAGCCAATGGATTTCGTGACCAGCACGATATGCGCTGGCTGTTGACGTATGGTCCTCGCCGGCATGTTTGGCCGGTTGTATCGATTAACCCCGGGCGGCTGCTTGATCTCCACTCATGGTTGGGATATTTCCAGACGCGCATTTTTGGGCGCGTAAATCGCCCTCAAACCGCCCATCTTATGATGGACGACCAGGAAATTGATCTTGCAGGATTGATAAAAGCTGGACAATATGGCCTGTGGCGTCAGGATTGCTGGCTAAAATTCCGATTGCCGTCGGTTTATTAGTCAAGATTTATCGTTAAGTGTTTGAAAGGTTGTTATGGAAGTTGGAATGTTGTGGTTTGACAACGATCCACATACTGCACTCGGGGCAAAGGTCGCACGTGCAGCCGACCATTATCGAACGAAATATGGGGTTGTTCCGGATCTCTGCCTTGTTAACCCTTCCGTGTTTACGGGAACTACTGATTTGGTAATGGTAAGCTCAGGAAAGGTCAAAATTCGTCCGAACCGCTCTATCCTGCTAGGTCATCTTTTAATTGGTTGTGAAGATAAAAACGAAATTGCAGGTAAATTATCCAATTGATCATTGGAGATCAATTGATCCCCCCGGCAAATAGAGGAGATCACAATTTATTCCCCTGATGCAACTACAACTGCAATTGCATTTTCCTGGCTGTGACTTAAGCTGACTGCCCAATTTGTCAACCCGAGGTACTTCGCAATCAGGTCTGCTCTACCATGCAGAACGAGATATGGTTCCCCGCTCCGTTTATGCAGCGTCTCCACTTCACGCCAACTCACCGGTCCGATCCCGGTTCCTAGTGCCTTCGTGGTTGCTTCCTTTGCAGCGAATCTCAGGGCAAGTGCATCTGCACGTCCATGGCATTCTGCAATCTCATTTTCCGTATAGACTCGTTGCTGGAATCGATCGCCGTGCCGGTCTAGAGCAGCTTGGATGCGCGCGATCTCTATGATGTCTACTCCGGTTTTCAATATCATTCGTGGCTTGTTAATGAGAATGTCACAAAATTTCTTGTCAAGATCCTGCAATTGCTACTGCGAGCTTGTCGGGATGCAGGTATTTTTTAGCTGCTGATAATACTTCTTCTGGAGTAACCGATTGGACAAGTTTCGGGTAGCGACGGTAATAATCCAACCCCAGGTCAAAACGTTCAATATTTAGAAGTGCGTTGACCACTCCGGCATTGGATTCCAAAGAGAGCGGAAGCCGCCCGACAAAATTGGATTGGCTGTCTGATAATTCCCCTATGGTTACACCCTTCTCGACAAAGCGTTCAATTTCTTTGCAGATAAGATCACGTGCTTTTTGGACGTTTGCTGGATTGACCCCTGCGCTTACATCCCATGATCCCGGCCCGATTCCAGCGCTTAGGGATGAGGAGGCATAGTATGCCAGGCCTGATTTTTCGCGAACCACTTCCCCGATTCGTCCTGCCATGCCAAATTGACCAAGAACTGAATTCCCCAGTGAGGCAGGCATAAATTCAGGATCTTTGCGGCGGGGACCGGAGGTTCCTATGACAAGGTCCGACTGGGACTTGCCGGGGATTTTGACCTTGCGTGTGATGATCCTTTTCAAAGGTTTGAGTGCAGGCAACGCCGGGATTTCTGGCTGTAATGTGTTGGTCCAGTCACCCAGCTCTCTACCAACTAGCGTGACAATGGTTTTCGGGTCCACCGATCCGACGATCGCTAAAACCAGGCCGTGTGGTCCATAATGAATGTGGTGAAATCTTTCCAGGTCATTTCGCTTGATGGCTTTGATTGTCTCAGGCCATCCATCATCCGGACGGGCATAGGGATGACCTTCAAAAACAATCTGGTCAAACGTCAACGAAGCCATTTCTGCAGTATCCTGGGCTCGTATGGACAATCCGGTTAGCGATTGGGCACGCAGCCGTTCTACTTGTTCTTTGGGAAAGACTGGTCGGCGCAGGGCATCCGCAAGAAGTTCGAGCAGGAGGGGCAGGTCTTCAGATAGGCACCGGCCAGAAAACCCCGCAGTATGGCCTCCCGCACTGAAGGATAGGCTGGCACCCGCAGATTCGAGCTCGTCGAAGATTTGTTGAAAATCCCGCTTCTCACTGCCTCGCAGCAAACAGCTTGCAGTGAAATCTGCGAGGCCAAGTTTATTGTCTGTGTCGAACAGGCTGCCGCACGGGAGATATCCGCCGATTACTACTGACGGGCTGTTTAAGTTTGTCCGTACAAGTACTGTAATCCCGTTTGGGAGGATGCCTCGGGTAATATCATCTGAACCTGGAAGAGAGTGCTGGAATTGTGTTTTCAAGCTCGCACCTCTTCATCTCTTGGGATATAGGTGCCGATCACCCGGTTTTGGGGACGGAAATATTGCCGGGCAATTTTTTGTAACTCTGCAGGAGTGACTTTGGCGAGTTTCTCCAGGTAGCTCAGGAACCATTCATACCCTGCGAACATTTCTGCATGTCCCAGCCAGAAAGCCTGGTTCGTAATGTTTTCTGAACCATACGCGAATAAAGCGCGTGCTTGTTTGATGGCTCGAGTGATTTCGTTCATCGAGATGAGCTCGCTTTGGAGGCGGTTGATTTCAATATCGAAGGCAGCCAGGGCTTCTTCAGGTTTTCGTTTAGGGTTTACCGTAATCACAACGCTGTATAAGAATGGATCAGCTGTTGCTGCCAATCCGCCGTTGACAGACACTGCCAGTTCTTTTTCCACCAGGGCTCGATATAGGCGCGACGTTTTATTTGAAGTACCCCCACCACCAAACATGTTTAAGCTGCTCGGTCCTGCAAGAAGGCTGTCTAGCACGGTGACCGCGAAGAAATCCGGATCATTGGCTGCTGGGGCGTGGTAGGAAATGTCCAGGTAGCTTGTCTCCCCTGGTCCTTCCACTGTCAACCGATGCTCTCCTATCGCTGCAGGTTCTGGCCGCGCTATCCGGGGTGGAACGCTGCCCATTGGAATTTTGCCGTAGATGTCCCGAATGTTTGCCAGCATTTCTGCAGTTTTGAAATCTCCCGCAACACTTAATACGGCATTATTAGGTGCATAAAACGTCCGGTAATGTTTGTAAAGATCGTCACGATTCATTGACTTCAAGTCTGGCAAGTCACCAATGATTTCGTGGTGATATGGATGCGTTCGGAAAGCTGCATTCTGGACAGCCTCTCCAAGCAGGAACGAAGGATCGTTTTCGCTCCCTTCCCGTTCTGAAATGACGACCGTTCGCTCGGATGCGACTTCTATTTCGTCGAATACGCTGTTGATCATCCGATCGGCTTCAATTCGGAGCCCGAGGTTGATCTTGTCAGCAGGCATTGTCTCGAAAAAGGTCGTCCAGTCGAAATACGTGAACGCATTCCACATGCCGCCATCCCTGGCGACTGCGCGCTCAAGTAAGTTCGATGGGAATTTAGGAGTCCCCTTGAATTGCATATGCTCGCACCAATGCGAGATGCCGGTGTGACCGGTAATTTCATCCCGCGATCCCACCCGGTACCAGACCCAGGAACTGACTAGTGGTGCAGTGTGGATCTCCTTTAATAAAACATTGAGACCATTTTCCAGGATCGTTTTACTGAATATTTTTGTCATCGGTTATGGATTGGGCGTGGAATTATCACTGGGTTGGCACAGGTAAACGCCTTGTGAATCGTGGGCATTCTTATCGACTTGGCAGTAGTACGACCGGACCGTCTCCTGTAAGCCGATTAACGATTGATGTAAACCAGTCTGTGAAAGGGGAATGTTCACTGGGACCTGCAATGTCAGGGGTATGCTTATCTGGACAGGGACTGCAACATTCAGAGCCACGGGCAGGCTTGTCCCTGCTGGGAGGGTGATACTGGCTGGTGCATTGATTGATAGTCCGCCCGAGTTGATGACTACATAGGCATGCGGGATGGCAAGGTCTTCCGTCAGCAATACATTCGTGTTTTGCTCGATCGGGAGAGTGAAATTCATCGGGACTTGCGTTTGCACTGTAATGGTTGTGGTAATGCTGGCTGCGTCCATACCGGTGAAATTTCCGTAGAGTCCACTGAGCAAGTCGTTCATGTTCGGGGTTAAGGAATTAATTCGGTTGGACATCATAACGAGTGCAACCACCAGGATGGCGTTTGCCAGCAATGATATCCCCACCGCGATATACAGATAAATAAGACGAGGTCCAGTTTGCTTATCGGGAGGTTGGGATTTGCTCTCAGGGACTTGCGCAGGAGGAGTTTTTCCGCCCGATAATAATGCGCGCAATCGCAAGCCCGGGTTGATTTTTTTGTCGGTTAGGTCTGGGATTGTTCGGTCTCCACGGGTTGGAGTGCTTTCGGGCTCTCCTTGCTCGGAATATGGATCGGGCTGGATGGTTGGCACGTTTTCTTCCACGACTTCTTCCTTGTCCTCGTCCTTTTCTTCGTCATTATCTATGGGATCTAAGTCGATTTTACGCCGGAAAATTGTCCCGAGCCACGATGGTTTCTCGCCGATATCCGTAAGGGGTTTGGATAGATGGATGATCCGCTTTGGTTCAAACGGCGGTTGCGATTCCGTTTCAGGTTCCGGCTTGTTTTGATCCTCTTCTGGTGAATCAATGCCATTAATAGATGTCATGGTTTTGCTCCTCCTGGTTTATATAAATATAGCATAGAGTTTGAAAATTCGGGAGTTTTTATGATCGAAATTTTGAGATTGCTTTATTCTTGCCTGTCGGTTAACCAACGGCTATAATTCCCCTATTCTAATCAGGAGATTGTGGATGGTTGATTCAAAATGGATGGTGGCTGTCATCGGTGCTGGACCTGCTGGCTTATTTGCGTCCAGAAAACTGGCTGAAGGTGGGGCGCGTGTAGTGCTATTCAATCGCGATATTATTCCGGGTGGACTTGCCGAGTATGGAATTTACTGGGATAAATACAAAATGAAGCAGGGTTTGCGCAACCAGTTTAAACAGATCCTGTCCAATCAAAAGATTGATTATTTTGGAAACGTGACCGTTTGTTGTGGGGGGAACATCGTGTTGGAGGATTTGTTGGAATCCGGGTTCCAGGCTGTGCTGGTGACCACCGGCGCTCAGGGGACGAAGTGGCTTCGCCTGCCGGGAGAAAACCTACCTGGTGTGTACCATGCCAAAAATATCGTGTTTCACTATAACTTGTTACCTCCTTTTAGTGGGAAAAAATATTTGATTGGCAAGCGTGTTGTCATTGTTGGTGCTGGAAATGTGATGATGGATGTTGCTCACTACCTCATCCGTGTTTGTAAAGCGGATGAAGTGGTTGCGGTTGTCCGGCGGGGTCCGGCTGATGTGAAATTTACTCGCAAGGAAATGGAAAGTGTGGGTGCCAACCTTAATCTACCATTTCTGGATGGAGAATTTGCCCGAGTAGCTTCTATTATGCAGGGCGCTGGGCAGGATCCGGTTGCAGCTAAAACTGCGTTTTATGATGCTTTACCCAAAGCGCTTCCTCCTATTTCCCAAACATGTTTTCGCTTTGAATTCCTGGCAACTCCGGTAAGGGTTACAGGTGATTGGATCAACGGCGTATCGGGGCTCAAAGTTGAAGAAAATACCCTCGTGGCTGCGGATGGTATTATCAAAGCACGCGGCACTGGCAACACCCGACAAATCGATGCTGATACGATTATTTTCGCGATAGGGGATACCGTGGACAAGGATTTTTGTGTTCCCATTTTTAACGATTCTTATGTGACTGTAAAAGTCCCGCGTTATCCGGTCGACAATTTATCTTATGAAGCCTTCAACCCGGATTCAAACTTGCCGATGGAGCGCGTATTCCTGGCTGGTTGGGCTCGTCAGGCAAGCACCGGCTTGGTTGGATATGCCCGCAAAGATGGCGAGAACGCGGCTGAAGCAATGCTGGCATATTTGCAGACTCAACCTCCCATGCGCGATTTGGAAAATGTGGTGGAAAAATTCGAGGGACGACTGGCCGAAACGCACGAACAACTCGTGGATAGACCCCATTTGGCCAAGTTGGAAGAGGTTGAAAAAACAGAAGCGCAGAGGCGGGGGATTGAAGAGTATAAATTCCCGACTAATGACGAGATGTTTACTGCGATGGGGTTCTGAAACTGAGTCTTTCCCAACTCGTTGAGTTGGGTGCCGTCAAGGGTCGGAAAAGTATTTTCGACTTGACCTCCTTAATATCCTGCTACAACTAGTCGTACGTATTATTAATATATTTATATTTCAATTTAAGCGCACTGCAATTACAGGTGCGTTTCTTTTACGCGAATTTCAGTATGCAACTATTTCCAGTTGAACGTGTTTAATCAATCAGGAAACCAAATCGAGATTTCAACGTATAGGTATTTGTAATGGAGTGCAAGGAGAACAATATGTCCCCGTTCACGATAATTGTCATTCTAATCTTGTCAACATTATTTATCGTTTTGAGTGTCATCCCACTTCTTCCAAGTCAATCAGACCTCGATTCATCTCCTCGGTCTGCGAGAGCGAGAACTAAATCTTCAAATTGATGATACTCCAGCTCACTGGTCCGCTCTCCCCTTCACTGCGATTTAATATTTAAAACTTCGTTGATTTCACTTGCGAACTGCCGCGCCCGCTCCGGTGCATCCCCAATTTGTAATTTTCCTCCCATTAATTGACGAATATCTTGGTTTGATAGGTATTCTACAAATTTTGCATCTGTGCAAATGTCTTCAATTAACGGATTATCGACGCCCAGCTTAAGAGTCTGCCAGGCCTTTAATGCATGCGAACGGAGCAGGGCGTGCATCTCCTGTCGATCTGCCCCAGCCTTGACCAGCGCCATCAGCAATCTTTCTGTGGCTGCGAAAGGGCCATAGGTGGCAAGGTTTCGAGCAATCGCAGCCCGGTCAATTTGCAAATCGGAGATAATCTTGTTCGCCGTCAGTAGCATTTCGTCGGCAGCGAGATAAGTTTCAGGGAGCAGGATCCTTCGGTTTGCAGAATCGTCCAGGGTCCGCTCCAGGAGCGAATTTGCTGCATTATCCCAAGCAATGCGCGGCTGTGTCGCCAGGTAGCGCGCCAGGGAGTTTATTTTTTCCGACTGGATCGGATTGCGTTTGAACGGCATGGCAGATGACCCAATCTGCTTCTCCCCAAACGGTTCAGATACCTCGCCAATAGATGGGGATTGCAAAAAGCGGATATCGAAGGCTAACTTGTGGAGTGAAGCTCCCAATCCTGCCAGCGCAGAAACAATATCGTAGTCTTGTTTTCGGGGATATACCTGCGAAGCAATCGAATAAAATCTTAAATTCAGTTTTTCAGATAGTTTTTTTTCGAAGTCAGTCAGATTTCCCTTGCCCAGTATATCGGAATAAGCTGCGGATGTACCAACAGCGCCTTTGAATCCTTTCCCCCTAATACCAATTGCCAGTTCATTGATTAATTTGTAATCATGCAGTAAATCCTGCCCATAGAGCGCAAGTCGGTAACCGAGTGTGGATGTTTCAGCAGGCTGAAGGTGGGTATAAGCCATTATAGGTGTATCGGCCCATTTTGTAATCAGCAATCTGATCCTATGTAAAAGAGTAGACAGACTTTTAAGCAACAAGGTAAGTCCAGTGCGTAGTCGCAAGGCATCGGCATTATCTTCGATATCCGATGACGTGGCTCCATAATGCAGGATCCCGCCCCCTATCTGGCATTGGCTGGCATATATTTTTAGTTCCGCCATCAGGTCATGTTGAATTTCGGCTTCAATTTCCAGCGCACGGGGAATATTGATTTCATCCATGTGGTGCCGAAGGTCTGTTACCTGATCTGGTTTAACTAGCCCAAATTCACATTGGACTTCCGCCAATACCACCCAAAGCTGTCTCCATAATAAACGCTTGTTGGTTTCACTCCAAAGGCTTCGCATTTCGTCACTGCCATAGCGCCAGGTGAAAGGGGAGAGGTAACGATCAAAATCGGGCATTAGACTTAGGTCCTTTTCTTATTTTGATACCGGTCTCGACTTAATCATAAAGATACCCGGTGATTATATCCCTATCACTTCCGCAGAATCTCTGCCCGTTTTCGACGGCAGTCCTGTCGTTATCTAATCATTATAAATATAGTTGATCTTTACCACAAAATTGGACAAGAGGATTATTTTTCCAGACGGGGTTCAATGCCTTCAAAAAGGGAGGCGGTTGTAATTATCCTTGATCTGAAAAAAGGCTATTTTCTTTTTTGTGGATTCTCTCCCTGTTGGCTCTTGACATATCTAGCGAACGGTATAAAATGTAATATACCATCTGTGTACCATCCATATGGATGGAGAGGAGAGTGTATTATGCCAGATTCTGAGAAAATTACTATAAATATGTCAGCTGTGGATCTTGGAAAAATTGATCTTCTGGTTCAGGAAGGTCTATTCTCTAATAGGACAGATTTCATCCGGACAGCCATTCGCAACCTCTTGGATAGGCACGACCTGGAAATCAAGCAATCAGTCACTCGCAATTCATATGTGATCGGAGCGATAATTTATAACAGGGCTGCCCTGGAAAAATATCAGGCAAAAGGTGAGAAGGTTAAGATGATGATTCTTGGGTACCTCCATCTTACTGATGATATCTCACCCCAGCTTGCAAAGGAAGTTGTCGAATCCGTTCAGGTGCGAGGCATCTTCCATGCTAGTGATGAAGTCAAAGCAGCACTTGGCGACCGAATTAAATGATCCGGATGCATTCACAGAAAATACGGGAATAATTTCCTAAATAATTGAATTCTGATACCTGGCGAAATCCGCTTTTAAAAATCCCCTGATAAATTGGAAAAACGATGGAAAATTCTGTTTCTTCACAATCTCCTTCTTCCCCAACACCCGAGGGCTGGGCTCCCAAATTCTTTACAATTTGGACAGGGCAAGCATTCTCCCTGATTGGATCCGCATTGGTTCAATTCGCTTTGGTTTGGTGGATGACAAAGACCACCGGTTCAGCAACCGTACTGGCTACTGCCACTCTTGTTGCGCTCCTACCGCAGATCCTGCTTGGACCCTTCGTGGGTACTTTGGTAGATCGTTGGAACCGGCGCCTTATCATGATCATAGCAGATACGGGAATCGCGGTCGCGACTGGGTTCCTTATCATCCTTTTCGCGGTTGGGACTGTCCAGGTTTGGCAGGTTTTTCTCATCTTGTTAATTAGGTCACTTGGTGGAGCCTTTCATAGTCCTGCCATGACTGCCTCCACTTCACTGATGGTACCCAAAAGACATTTCGCTCGTTTGTCTGGGTTAAACCAGACGCTTCAAGGGGTCCTCAGCATTTTCGCCCCGCCTCTTGGGGCAATGCTCATCGGTTTGTTACCAATGCAGGGTGTACTCGCAATCGACATTTTTACCGCAGCTCTTGCGGTTATACCCCTGTTGGTCCTTTCCATCCCAAATCCACCTGGACAAATTGCCCAGGCAAATGGATCTATGAAAAAAACCACATATTGGCACGATTTACGCGCAGGCTTCAACTATGTAGTGAATTGGCCAGGGTTGCTCGGGCTGATTTTGCTGGCTATGATGCTCAATTTTTTGCTCGTCCCAAGCAGTTCGCTTATCCCACTGGTAATCACTAAAGTTTTCGGGAAAGGTGTGACAGAGCTTGGCTGGATGGAAACAGTCTTTGGCGTGGGGATAATTGCTGGTGGTCTTATACTCAGCTCATGGGGTGGGTTTAAACGAAAAATCATCACCTCACTAACGGGGGTCATAGGCATCGGCGTTGGAGTAATCATGATTGGTGCAGCGCCAACCAATTTATTCTTCTTGATTCTTGTGGCTAATTTTGTAATTGGCATGACTCAGGTTTTTGCTAATGGCCCATTAACCGCAATTTTCCAGGGAGCAATCGAACCAGACATGCAGGGACGTGTCTTCTCACTCCTAAACGCTGGAGCCACCGCCATGGTGCCCCTAAGTCTGTTGGTGGCCGGTCCCATTTCAGACTGGCTGGGAGTTCGTATCTGGTATCTCATAGGTGGAGGATTGTGCATTGTTGTCACCTTGGTTGCCTTTTCCATTCCAGCGATTAAAAACATCGAGCAAAACCGTAACCAACCTCCTCAACCTGAGGTAACCATGGTACTTGAAACAAAATCCGAGATATCAAATATCCATTTGCCGTAAATCATTGCCAATACTTAAATAAAACAAGCCGCCGTCCGCGAGATGGCTTGTTTTGTTGATTTTCTAATTTTCCCAGTCAATGGAAATATATGACCGTCTTGGATCAGAAGATATTAATTCTTCATCCGCCACTTGGGTTGTTACTGTCATGACATTTTCGACAGTCTGATGAAGAATAGTTGCCGCTTGGGTGGCAATCGGCACAGGTCGCGCGATGGTGATTAAGGCAGCTGCCACCACAGGAGTTGGGATGTGCGAATGAGGCGTTCCAATTACTGGTGCTGTGGCAGGATGAACAGTTTGAGCCGTAATGCCCGGACGGTTCTGAGTGGCAGGTTGAGCAATTGGTTGAAAGTCCCCCAAAACTTCCACTTGAATGACATTGCGAACAAACCAGGTTGGCATGTGCGCCATCCATTGGGAAGTTCGAGTGTGAAAAGGAAGCGTTCCAATTTCTGGTACTATGACATTGCCCACAATTAATACCGAACATTCCCGCATGCACGGGAGGTTCGCCGTGGCAGGCCACACAAGCGGTTGATAACCCGGCATAACCACCCCCTGTATGACATTGGGCGCAATTTAATGGTACATGCGCACCAGTTAACGTAAACCCAAAGCGGGGATGATCGAATGATGCGGGCAGCCACCCGCCTGTGGAGTGGCAAGTGCCGCAGTCACTACCGAACTGGCCATTATGCTTGTCCTGTAATACATGGCATGAAAAACAATCGGTTGGTGTCCCATGCAGGACGTGATTGACATGACAACTCACGCAGGCTGTCGTTGTGTGTTGTCCTGTCAGTTTGAAAGCTGACAGGTTGTGGTCATATGTAGCTGGCGTCCAACCATGTGTGGTGTGGCAGGAATCGCAAGCTGTCCCAAGTCTGCCTTGGTGCACATCTTTATCTTGGTGGCAAGCCGAACATGCGGTCGGTGTTCCCTGGAGGACATGGCTGACATGACAATCCCCGCATCCCACGATTAAGTGTTGTCCGTTCAATTTGAAGGCAGCCAAATTGTGATTATAGGCAGCGGGTATCCAACCGGTGGTTGTATGGCACGACCCGCAATCCGGGCCGAGCCGGCCCCAGTGTACATCTTTCGCTGAATGACAGGATACACAGTCTTGTGGGGTGGATTTAAGATCTACCAGGGTTTGATCATTTTCGTGGCACTGCTTGCATGCTGCATTGGCATGATTTCCTGTCAACTTGAATGTGACGGAATTATGATCGAAATTATGACCAAGAGTATCAACTCCGTCATGACAGGCCAGACAATTTGTCCCGAAATCCTTTACGTGGCTTTGCGTAAAGCTGGCATCAATTTGGTTGTGACATGTGTCGCAGTTGCTCTGGTCATAACTGGAGTAGTTCTGGGTATGGCAATCGACGCAAATGAATGGCGTTCCGTCGCTTTTTACCGTGGTGAGTGGTCAATAAAAAGCCGAACGTATTGTGTGAAAAGCCTATGCTGCTTAGGTCCGTAAGAGGTGGGGTAGCACCACGATGGTCGGGGTGGCAGTTGCTGCATGTCAGGCTGGGAAATTCTTGGTGAAGCGTCCCATGCAGGGGAGCTCGGACGAGCAGTTGAACAGCTACATCTTTATGGCAGGCCAGGCATTGGTCTGCCATGGTGGATGAACTCCAGAATGATACATGACAGAGGTTGCATTTGCCTGCAATTTCCGCGTGCGAACTCACCCCGCCAAGGGGAGCTCCCTCGCGTGCGTTATTTGAACCAACACCCCCTAACGCGATTCCCGTCCGGGCATTGAGAGGACCGGGACTGAACATCATCCCGCCCGATGTAAATGCAAACCCTGCCACGAGTACGATGGTAAGAACGGCGGCAATAATACCGGAAACAGTAAAAAATCCCAATTGGGTATTTTTCATCAATTACTTATTTCAATAAAGTTGCATAATACAATGCTGCACCAATGTGTATGAATGCCGCAGTGAAAAGCGCCATCCCGATCGGGATGTGGATGATATGCCAGATCGCAAGTAACCGCCGGGCACGTGCCAAACCTGAGGCTTGGGATTGTCCAGCAGTCGTCTCGATCTCAACCCCGTCCAGTGAGCGAGGTATCTGTGTGTAGATATACCGTCCAACAAACCCGCTGATTACTATAAGGACGGTGAGTAGGGTGGTGGCTCCTGCGAGCCCGTTGAATTTCCAGGAGGAGTGCAGCAGAACCATGAAGGGTCCAACCAGGCCGGTAAAAATGTGGAATTGGAGCCATGAGGCCATGCTCCCCCAGCGAGCTGACCGGCTGCGTTTGCGGATGGAGTAGAGGATTTCAGTCATGAGCATGAGAATAAAACCCACTATCCCTAGCAGGTGACCAAATAATGCTCCTGCAGGAGGAATCGCCCGGGTCCAAAAGACGACAATTGCATATACTGCACTGATAAGAATGGCGGCCAAAAAGGACAACCATAGTCCCCGGTTCCCGCTATATCGGGTCATGTAATGCGTCATAATCATCCTCCACAACTTCCGGGTTATACGACCAAGTAAGGTCGGTCAAATTCGTCCCCAATATTTTACCTTACCGATTGTTCAAGAAATCCCGAAAATATATCATCTGGAATAGTCTAATCGCCCGGGTTATTGCTATCATGGCATTTGCGGCAGTCAGAAGTGGCATAGTTACTGCTGGGGTGGCAATCGGAACAGGTGGCGCGATGGTGACTGGTGCAGCTTCCACCACACGAATTAGGGTGAGAGAATGATGAGTTCCAGTTAGATGTGGTGTGGCAAGATGAACAATTGGAACCATAATGGCCGGATGGTTGTGAATGACATGATGCGCAATCAGTCGAAAGCCCAGTATATCCACTTCCGGTATGACATTGCGTGCATGCCAAGCTGGAATGAGCTCCGGTAAGGGCAAAACCTGTATGCGAATAGGATGCATTCCAATTATTGGTCGTGTGGCATGAAGAACAATTGGTACCATAATGGCCGGACGGTTCAGCATGGCAGGACGCGCAGTTTGTTGAAAGCCCCGTATATCCGCTGCCCGTGTGGCACTGGGTGCAGGCCACGCTCGAATGTGCACCAGTCAAAGCGAAACCGGTATGAGAATAGGTTGCATTCCAATTGCTGGTCGTATGGCAAGATGAACAGTTGGTACCAAAGTGACCGGATGGTTGTGCATGGCACGACGCGCAGGCTGCCGATAGGCCTGTATAACCACCGTTTGTATGGCACTGTGTGCAAGCCACGCTGGAATGGCCACCGGTGAGGGCGAAACCAGTGTGAGAATAGGATGCATTCCAGTTATTGGTCGTATGGCATTGTGCGCAATTATTTCCGAAATGACCGCTTGGCTGAGCATGACAGGCTGAGCAGGTTGTCGAAGTTCCGCTGTAGTTACCGCCAGGATGGCATTGGGCACAATTAACACTCGTATGAGCTCCTGTCAATCGAAAAGAGGAAAGATTATGATCGAACGTTGCCGGAACCCAGCCGCTGGTTGCATGACACGAACCGCAGTTGCTCCCGAACTGACCACTATGAGGGTCTTGGGTCGCATGGCATGCATTGCAGCTGGTGGGAGTGCCTTTAAAAACATTATTGCTGTGGCACCCGGTACAGTCAACATTTGCGTGTTTACCGGTCAATTTAAAACTGGACACATTATGATTGAAAGATGCTGGTAACCATGCGTTGGTTGTGTGGCATTGTCCGCAATTTGGTCCCAGTTGACCTTTATGAGTATCCTTCCCAGCATGACAGGAATTACAGGTGGTGGGAGTGCCCCAGAAGGTACTATTCGTGTGACAGTTTGTACAACCCGTATTTATATGTTGTCCGGTCAATGTAAATGTTGCCGAATTGTGGTTAAAGGTGGATGGTTTCCATGTGTTGGTTGAATGGCAGGTATCGCAATTTTTGCCCAAATTCCCACTATGGACATCTTTCGCGGCGTGGCAGGAAGAGCAGGCAGCAGGTGTACCAACATAATCGCTATTGGCATGACAGCTCAGGCAAGTGGCAGTGGTATGCTGCCCGGTCAATTTGAAAGTGGAGAGGTCGTGGTTGTAAGATGCGGGTTTCCATGCCGCAGCGATATGACAGGTATCGCATGATTTACCCAGGGCACCCTGGTGGGTATCTTTTTGGGCATGGCAAGAATAGCAGTCAGTAGGAGTACCCTGTAGCACGTGATTGACATGACAGTCCACACAAGCGGTTGTACTATGTTGTCCTGTGAGTTTAAAAGCTGACAGAGTATGGTCATATGTGGCAGGCGTCCAACCGTCAGTCGTGTGGCAGGATCCGCAATCTGTGCCAAGACGACCCTGATGAACATCTTTAGGCGCGTGGCACGAATTGCAGTCCGTGGGAGTACCCTGCAGTACATGGTTGATATGGCAGTCCACACAGGCAACCTTGGAATGAAGCCCTGTCAATTTAAAAACGGACAGGTTGTGGTCGTAAGTCGCTGGAGTCCAACCTTCGGGATTGTGGCATGACCCGCAATCACTTCCAAGACGGCCCTGGTGGACATCCTTCCCTGCATGGCAGGAGGCACAGTCTTGCGGGGTTGACTTAAGGTCTGCCAGGCTGCGCGTATTTATGTGGCACTTCGCACACTGTACCTGGGCATGCTCCCCGGTCAAATGGAATGTTACCTTGTTGTGGTTGAAATTTTTCCCGTAGCTGTCCGCCCCATCGTGGCATGCCATGCAGTCTATGCCGAAATCAAGCACGTGGCCCGCCACGAAAGATGCGTCTATTTGATAATGACAGGTAGTGCAGGTATTCTGATCAAATCCGCTGTAAACCTTGCCATGGCAATCGTTGCAGCTAAACGGGGATCCATCACTTTTTAATAGGTGGCCTGACAACAAAAACCCGAAAGTGGTATGGGGGAAACTGGCCTTAGTAAGATCTACCAACGGGGAATCGGGACCCCTGTGGTCTGGATGGCAATCGCGACAGGCCAAATCGGGGTTATTTTGGCGCAGTGTGCCATGCAAAGTCGTAGAGTCTAGCCATTGTGCTTCTACGTCAGTGTGACAAGCCACACACTTGTCCGCCATGGTGGTTTGACTCCAGAAAGAGGCGTGGCACAAATCGCATTGACCAGCAATTTCCGCATGCGAACTGACTCCCCCAAGAGGAGCACCTTCTCGTGCATTATTTGAGCCTGTTCCACCCAAGGGAATGCCTGTGCGCGCATTCAGAGCACCGGGGCTGAATAATAGTCCACCCGATGCTAAAGCGAACCCTGCAATGATGAGAATAGTCAGCACTGCAGCCATGATACCTGTTGCGGTAAAACAACCTAAGCGGGTATTTTTCATGGTTCACCTATTTTAAGAGGGTGTCAGAATAAATTGCCATGCCCAGAATTGGGGAGGGATCGTGTGACCCCAATTCATTGATTCAACGGGGTTGGATCAAATGACGCCCTATGCACTTCTAACCGGCAGTTTATGAGCCGACCAGAAATCCATGATTATCTGGCCCAATGGAGCGCCAGGGGTGAGAAGATTTCGTATGGAAGAAATGTCAACTTTTGAAGAAATTAATTCCTGTATGGGATCGGAAAGTTTTTGGTCTCCCATTACGATTGCCCCCACCAGGTTTTTTTCGCCGATCATCAGGCGCACGTGGTTCACATCTCCATTGCTTTCCAGGGAGATGGTATTGGGTAATTCATGCCAGGTCTCGCTCGATCCGCGCGCCACACTGACTAGGTCTTCGTCAACTCCGCTGCCCACCGCACCGATGATGGACGTCAACACACCTGCCAGGCGAAGAACATTTGTCGTTAATGTTCTCACGTAAGAGATCTTCTTACCGGTCATGTTCATGGCTGCAATCTTTCCTTTTTCGAGTGCTGGGTGCCATAAAGTATCGATTATGGATTTACCGCTTTGGGGATCGTGAACTTGTGATACGTCCCCAGCCGCGAAGACATCGGGGCTGCTGGTCTGCAGCGTTTCATTGGTAAGGATTCCTCGTTCGGTGGCAAGCCCTGCAGATTTCGCTAGTTCCATCCGTGGTTTTACGCCAATACCTACAGCCACTAACTGGCAGCTGATGGTTTCTCCCTTGGCGGTGCGCACACCCACAACTTTTCCCCGTTTACCAATCACTTCAGCCGCTTCGGTCTGGTAATGGAGAATTACTCCGTCTTCAGCAAGACGATGCTCGAGCAGGCGGGATTCTTTTTCATCCAAAACATTGGGCCAATATCGATCCCCGCGCAGGAAATAGTGAACCTTGAGACCTCTTGCCATCAAACCTTCTACAAGTTCGACAGCAATGATTCCTCCTCCCACCACGACCGCGCTGTTGGCATGCCTTGCCATTGATATGATTCGGCGCGTATCTTCAAAATCATCGAGCTTAACCACTCCCTTCAAACCGGCTCCTGGAACGGTAAGGGGCACAGCAGTTGATCCGGTCGCAATCAAAAGCCGGTCATATTTCAAGACGCTTGCAGAATCGACTTCCAGAAGGTGGTTCCGAAGGTCCAACCGTGTGGCTACTCCTTTGACGTATCGGACGCTTAAGGGTTTCCAATCTTTCTTCGAAAATATCGGGAGTTGGTTTTCAGGAATCTCACCGTTTAAGTAATAAGCTATGCCCGGCCGCGAGTAAAACCCGTGCGGGTCATCTCCCACCATGCTGATTTCAGCATATGGATCATTGGTCCGCAATGAATTTAAGGCTGTTACCCCGGTCACGCCAGTACCAATAATTACGTATCGGTTCATCAAGATCCCTTCATGAACAATTCTGTTCTTTCAAAGCTCAAAACTCCCCGTGGGCAGCGTCTCACACATTCACCGCAGGTTAAGCACTGGGATGCTTCAATATGTTCCCCCAGCCAGGCATGTCTGCGCACATCGATACCAATTGGGCAATTGAAAGAACAAATCCCGCATTGCACGCACCGTCCCGGCTTTGGGACTACATGCCCCGATACCAGGACTTCCCTGCGTTGAGATTCACGACTCAAAGAAATTTGAATACCCATAAGGTGACAATCCTACTCAAAATTGGATAAATGAACCGGTCTGGTTTCTATTCGATTATGTAAGGGAAACAAAAACCGGGTCCCCTTCGAGACCCGGCATCTGCAAAAATGATGCAACTACTCGATGGGTACAACGTTGGATGCCTGGAGTCCCTTGGGGCCTTGCTCTATTGAAAACTCAACTTTCTGATTCTCCTCCAGGCGCTTGTAACCTTCCATTTGAAGGGCGGAGAAGTGCACGAATACATCCTCGCCGTCCTCCCGTCCAATGAACCCAAAACCCTTGGTTGCATTGAACCACTTGACCGTACCGACATGACGTTCTTCTGACATTTTGCTTTCTCCAGCTTATTATCTATTACGCCCATCCCGACCCATTTCTGGTAGTCTGGCACATAATGGGCGCAAGATTATCATGGCAGTCATTGACTGTCAAGGGAAGAATGAGCCTGAACGAGGTACAATGTATATACATACCAGACATTTTGCCCCATATTCATGAGATTCTCTGGATAGATAGGATATATGGGGGATACACCTGCCTTGCCCCCCAGATCTTGGTTATTATAATTATGATTTCCGAAAACTTTGAAGACAATTAATCGATAAATCATTCGGCGGTGAAATTTTTTCATGCTTTGGAATCCGGCTGCAAATAAAGCTGAATATCCATTAATAATTATTGGTACAAATCTCCTTCTGGTTGAATGCAGTTCCAAACCCCTGGGTGCTTTTTATCTGGCGAGCATCGGAGAATTTCATGAATCAATTTAATCCTGGTCCACATCAAAAATCTATGCCGGGTTTTGTGAGTCCTTTGTGGACTAAGCTCGCTTGGTTATTTTTAATTGCCTTTTCTTATTGGATAGCAGTGCGTCTTGGACTTTTAGTAGTATCACAACCGGAAGGGATTGCCTCTGTCTGGCCGGCGAGTGGGTTGGCATTGGCGGTCCTGCTGCTAAACTCTAAAGGCCGTTGGTTTGCTATTCTCGCGGTGATTTGGGTTACCAATTTAATTGGGAATGTTATGGGTGGTAATTCATTAATAGTCAGCGTTGGCTTCGCTTCAGCGAATGTGCTGGAGGCCTTGCTTGCGGCTTGGATTCTTACCTCTTTTCGCCCGTCTGGGATCACTTTCGGAAACATGCTGGAAATTCTAGCCTTGTTCGGGGTCGCTATCATGAGCAATGGAATCACTGCTTTGATTGGTGCGGGAGTATCTTCACTTGCTTTTGGTGCAAAGTTCCTAAACTCTTGGCTTGTATGGTGGACATCTGATGGCTTGGGAATGATCCTGGTTACCCCCCTCATCGTAACATGGGTTACCGACCCGCAAATATTCCGGTCTCCTTCGCCACGTCGGTTTATTGAGGTGTTTCTATTTTTATTCGTGTGGCTGGCATTTTCGTGGTTTCTCTTTGGTAGCTTTACCGTTGCAGAACAACCTGTCTTGCGAAGTTATATGCTGTTTCCATTCCTGATATGGCTCGCGTTTAGATACCGGCCTCGTGGAATGACAGGCGCGTTATCCCTCCTGGCTGTCATCGCTATCTGGAACACCTTGAAAGGCTATGGGATTTTCGGATTTGCCAACCAGACCATGACCCAGCGGCTCGTCGGTGTACAGTTGCTTCTAAGTGTGTTGGTTTTTACCGGGTTACTTTTGAGTGCTATAGTCGCAGAGCGGCGTCAGGCTGAGACTACACTAAAGTTGAGCGAGGCACGCTATCGGAATATTTACGAAAACGTGGAGGATGTAATTTACCGGACGAATTATTACGGCGTCCTTACGGATATTAGCCCATCTGCTGAAAGGCGCTTTGGCTATTTACGTGAAGAGGTGATTGGGAAGCAGGTCGAAGAATTCTTTTTTACAAGGCAGGATTATGAGGAATTGGATACTGCGATGGAGCGCAGCGGGGGGGTCAATGATTTTGAGGTCCGGCTAAAGCGAAAAGATGGCAGTCTTCTCCCAACTTCGATTACCAGCAGGATTATTTTCGATGAGCGTGGTCTCCCGGTGGCTACAGAAGGAGTGCTGCGTGATATTACCGGGCGTAAACAGGTGGAAGAGAAAATCGTCCAGGAGAATGCCCTCCTCGAACAACGCGTGGAAGAACGCACTCGGGAACTTAGAACCGCCCAGGATCAGATCCTGCGTCAGGAAAAGCTGGCAATATTGGGGCAGCTGGCAGGTGGGGTGGGGCACGAATTACGCAACCCTCTGGCGGTCATTAATAACGCTATCTATTACTTGAAATTAATCCAACCGGATGTGGATAAAAAGATTAAACAGTATTATGACATGATCGATATAGAAACCCATACTGCCGAGAAAATCATTACTGATTTGCTGGACTTCGCCAGGACAGAATCCATTGAGCAAAAAAATATATCGGTGACCGATCTTTTGGAGCGTGTTTTGGGAAGGTTTGTTGTGCCTCCCTCGGTGGAGGTGGTTCTAGATATACCCTCTGATCTGCCGATGGTACTTGTCGACCCGCAGCAGATGGAACAAGTGCTTGGAAACTTGACCGTTAACGCGGTGCAGGCCATGATACCTCATGGATCCACGCAGGGGATGCCTGTTATGGCACGTATGACCATATCAGCGCGTGTTGTGAAGCAACCAATGGATTTGAAACCTCAGCAGCGTATGGTTGCGATTTCGGTGACCGATACCGGTTTTGGCATCTCCCCCGAAAATATGAAGAGACTTTTCGAACCTCTATTCACGACGAAAATAAAGGGTATCGGGTTGGGACTGGCTGTAAGTAAGAAACTGGCTGAAGCCAACGGAGGTAACATCGATGTCCAAAGCGATTTTGGGAAAGGCAGCACTTTCACATTGGTGTTGCCTACGTCTGATAACAATATTGGGAAGTAGATTACGACACCAGTGCAATTTTATTATTAGGCATGTTCTATCACTTGCAGGGGTGTTGGTGGATATTCTTAATATGATCCATTGTGGGGGATTGTAATAACAGAACATTTGTGCTAAAATAAGTTGTGAGCAAGTCCCGTTCTTATTATGTAAGGGATTTTTCCCAAACTTAATAACGAGAAAGGGTTTTCATCTACGCCGCCAGGAAAGCATCTAGAGTTCTTAATATATCAATCATATGCCGTTGCGAGGAGTTATTTGAAGCAGTAATCTTCCGGGTCGGTAAGATATGACTAACCCTTACCCGCTACTTTATGACCAAGAACATGTAGATCAGGTTCAAAAGCTGAAATATTCGTTCCTCAGTCGTTCCTCCACCCATGACACACAAGGTTTCATACCCCCCACCCGTGGGGGGTATTCATCACCTGACCAGAAAATTTTTACTCTATGAAAATAGAAAGAACCGTTATATGGACCATGGCAAAGAGAGACAAAAAATCTTGAATATTGCCGTTGAATGAATTGATAAAACCTCTGCTTGAAAATCCTAACGATGAAAAATGTAAATTACTGCCGTCATATATTATTTCCCACTAACAACACTCATTCGTTTGTAATCGTTTTCGCTGGCCGATATAATCCAAATGATTTTCTATGATCTACCCTCCTCGATTGGGCTTTGTACTTATTTATGAGGTTTCCAATTTGGAGGCTTCCCGAGGTCGTCTGCTGACGTAATTTTGCGTGTAATCAAACCACAAACCTAAGCTCTGCAAAATGTCTATGGTATATAATATGTTTTATGCATTTTCTACACCAATAAGTGTTAGCCGCTATATAATTCTTGTTTGAAATTCTTTTGTCTAATATCGGTCGGATATGTCCCCGATCATTGCCTGAAAATCCATTCAGTTGATCTTTTCAGTCATATATGATTGATGTAGTCAAATATTGATTGCGTATTCTAAAACTGCTGTTATTTTGAATTTGAAAAATCCCAAAATCTGATACTTCGTCGGAGGATTATTGGTGGATGGAAAGATGACCAAAGTTTTGCTGTTGGACGATGATCCCAATCTGCGCGGCGTTTTGAGCGATATTCTGAAGGTTAAGGGGTTTGATTCGGTACCAGTTGAAACCGGAGCTGCTGCATTAACCTATATTCAACAACAGGATGTGGATGTTGTTCTGATCGACATCAAGTTGGAGGGCATTTCGGGTCTGGATGTGCTTCGCAGCATCAAATCAGCATCTCCCGAGACAGAGTGCATCATGCTGACAGGCCATGCCTCACAGGCAACTGCAATCGAAGCAGTCAATTTAGGTGCATATTCATATTTTCAAAAGCCGTATGAGGTGGACCAGCTCTTGGTCGCGATTCGCCGGGCTTCTGAAAAACACTCTGCAAACCAAGCGCTGCTTGAACGCGAAGCTCGTTTCCGTTCTCTTATTGAAAATTCTTCTGACCTGATTTGCATCTTGAATCCTGATGCAACCCTGAAGTACATCAGTCCATCTCTCGAGCACCTTCTGGGATATACCTCGGAAGATGTTGTTATAGGGTCTGGTCTTCAGGATTACATCCATCCCGATGAAATGCCTGCGTTTATTGAGACGTTCCGTAAACTCACTCTATCTCCAACTCCTACTCCAGTATCAATGCAATTACGTATTTTTCATAAAAATGGATCATGGAGAATTCTCGAAGGTACGGGAAGCAACCAGGTTACAGATCCCGCGATTAAAGGCATCATAATCAACGCCCATGACATTACTGAGCGGAAGCAGGCTGAAAAAGATCTTCAACGCATGGTGGAACGTTGGTCCATTGTTTATCATGCGGGCGAAGCGATTGGAGCCAGTCTTGATACTGAACATGTCTTCACGGCCGTCAAACGTGCTGTTAAACAGGTTATGCCTTGCGAAGATTTTATTATCAGTTTATATGATGAAACGACGAATGAAATGGGGGGAAATTATATTCTGGAGAACGGGAAAAGAATATCACTAAATCCCTATAAAGCAGACCATGGATTGGGTGGGTATATCATTCATAAAGGTCAATCCTTGATCCTGAACAACCCTGAAGAAATCAATGCCAGTGGGATCAAAATGGAACCCTATGGTACCGGCCCTGAAACTGCCTCGATTTTGGCTGTACCACTGTTATTAAAAGGAAAAACCACAGGCATGGTATCTGCTCAGAGTTATCATTCAGGCGCTTACACTCCGGCGGATCGGGAATTGCTTGAAATGCTGGCCAGTCATGCTGCTGTTGCCATTGACAACGCGCATTTATTCGAACAGGCGCAACAAGAGATCAAGGAACGTAAACAAGTCGAACAGGATTTACTTCGTTCCCAGGCAGAGACTGCTCATGCTAATCGCTTGCTAATAGCTCTTAATCAGGCAGCGCAGGCAGTCCAAAGCTCTCGGACCACCTCTGAGGTTTATCGGGCTATCCAGACCCAGTTGACTAAGCTGGGTTACCATACCACGGGATTCGAATTCTCAACAAGTGATCAATCCTTGCATATATCGTATATTAACTATAAATTAGATTTGATAACCAAGGCGGAAAAAGCGACAGGACTATCACTTCGAAATTTCCATTTCAATCCGGGAAAAAACAGTATTTATCAACGTGTGATACAGCAAGGGGAGACTGTTTTTGTTACAGATCCTGCCTTGGCTGTTGCGGATACCTTACCGAGGAAATTTCATTCTTTCGTTCGTATATTAACTTCCCTTTTTAAATTAAACCAATCAATTTTCACTCCTCTAAAAGTGGACACTGAAACGATTGGAATCTTGGCTGTTACCGGTCCTGATATTTCTTCTGCAGATAACCCTGCGATTGCAGCCTTTGGCAATCAGGCAGCTATCGCGCTCCAAAATGCTCATTTATACGAGCAAGCTCAAATGGAAATTGGGGAGCGTACCCATGCTGAGGAGGCTCTGGCAGCCTCAGACGCAGAGTTGCGTGCTTTGTTCACGTCCATGCAAGACGTGGTGCTTGTGATTGACCGTAACGGGGTATATCTTAAAGTTGCCACAACTAATCCAGACCTCCTGGTAGTGCCTGCTGGTGGACTTGTTGGAAAAACCTTGCGGGACGTATTCCCAATTGAACAGGCGGAAAACTTTATCCAGGTTGTTCAAAAGGTTCTTGATACAAAGCAAACCACCCAAATAGAATACGATTTACCAATTGGTGGCAAGACTGTTTGGTTTGAAACATCAATTTCTCCAATGACGGAAAATTCAACTCTTTGGGTGGCACGTGACATTACAGAGCGTTTCATGGCTGAAAAAGCCTTGCTTGAAGCAGAAAAGAATTACCACAGTTTGTTTGAAAACATACCGGATGGGGTGTATCGAACCACTATTGATGGAAAATTTTTGTCAGTTAACCCGGCATTGGTCAGGATCTTTGGCTTTTCAACCGCAGATGAATTTCTTAAGGTAGATATCGCCCGGGATCTGTATATAAATCCCGATGCCCGCCAATCTTGGGCTAAAATTTTGATGCAAAAAGGCGAGTTGCGTAATGCTGAAGCCACCATGCGGCGAAAGAATGGTCACAAGATCGATGTACTTGAAAACACACAAGTAATCCGCGATTGGCAGGGCAACCCGCTCTACTTTGAAGGGACTCTGACAGATATCACAGAACGCAGGAAGGCAGAAGATGCCTTGCGGCAAAGTGAATCTTCGTTGCAGGCAGTTCTTCAGTCCACTGCGGATGGGATTTTAGCTGTTGGGACTGAAAATAATGTCCTTTATGCAAATCAACGTTTTGCGGAAGTATGGCGTATTCCCAAGGAAATTATGGCCAGCAAAGATGATGCCCTACTCCTTCAAAGCGTCCTCGATCAACTTTCAGATCCGCAAGCCTTTTTGAAAAAGGTTCAGACCCTTTATAGATCCAGGAAAGAAAGTTTCGATACGATTAATTTTAAGGATGGAAGAGTATTTGAGCGCTTATCACGTCCTTTAATACAGGGCTCTAAAATTCATGGCCGGGTTTGGTCGTTTCGGGATATCACCGCTCGTAAACAGGCTGAGGAACAGATCCGTCTTAGCGAGGAACGCTACCGAATGCTTGCCGAGAATATGAGCGATACGGTTTGGCTGATGGATATGAGTCTGCGAACAACCTATGCCAGCCCTTCCGTGACACGAATTCGCGGTTTTACCCTTGACGAACTCAACAAAATCACGCTTGATCAGCAAATGCCCCCGGATTCACTTCGGCAAACCTTGAAACTGTTCTCCGATATTTTGTCCCCTGAAAACATTGTCCACCCCCATCGCCACGTGTCACGGAACATAGAGCTCGAGTTGTATAAAAAGGATGGGTCTAGTTTCTGGAGCGAAATTACTTTCACTCTTATCCGTAACCCACAGGGACAACCATTTGGAATTTTAGGTTCTGGTAGAGACATCAGCGAACGTAAAATCGCTCAGGAAGCACTTCAAAATAGTGAAAAATACTTCCGTGCTTTGATCGAGAATAATACTGACGCAGTTGTCCTGGTTGACCCGCGTGGATTGATCTTGTATGAAAGCCCTGCCTACTCTAGAATGATGGGCTGGGTTTCCACCCAGCGCCTTGGGAAGAGTAGCTATGAATTTATTCATCCCGATGACAAAGGTGTTGTCGCCCATTTTATAAATGACCTGGTCCAGCATCCAGGAGAGATTCGCCAAACCACCTTTCGTAACCAGCATAAAGATGGATCTTGGCGCTGGATTGAAGCAACCGCCTCCAATTTGCTCAATGACTCGGCAGTCCAGGGTCTGGTAATAAATATGCACGAAATCACCGAGCGCAGGCAGGCGGAAGAGGAGATACAGCGTCGGGTGGCCGACCTTGAAGTCCTTTATGAAAACGGCCTGAGCGTGAGCGTCTTGCTCGACCCCCGAGCGATTGCCCAAAAAATGCTGGATATTCTGTCCCAAAAACTGGAGTGGCACAATGCAGCTATCCGACTGTATTATCCTGACACAAAACAATTTGAATTACTTGCTCTCAATAGACCGGGACTAAATCCCAACGAAATTCAAGTTGAAATTAACCGTCTAAATCGCATGTTTACCGCAACAGATCAGGGATTAAGTGGCTGGGTGATATCTCACGGCAAGACGATCCGTATTGGGGATGTACTTGCGGATGACCGCTATGTGCCTGCTTTCCCGGATATTCGTTCAGGATTATATGTACCCTTGATGATTGGTGAACGGGTTCTTGGTTCTGTCATTGTGGAAAGTCGCCAAAATGATCGCTTTACCGATGAAGATGAGCATCTGCTTCAAACACTTGCGACCCAATCCGCGATTGCATTTGAGAATGCACGCTTGTATCAAGAGGCGGTGAAAGCTGCGAAACGCAAGGATGCTTTGCATCAGGGGGGTCTCAATATAGTGAGGGCTGGACAGGATGTGGAAGCATTATGTCACGCAATTCACCAGGCTGCTCAGCAGGTTATGCCCGCAGAGGCCTTTGTTGTGTCTCTCATTACTGAGGATGGCCGTGAGGTAGTTGCTCCTTATATGTATGACCACGGAATTCTTCACCCGAATACCCGCATGCCAATCACGAAAGGCATAACGGGGCGAGTCGTAAAAAGTAAGAAATCTTTACGAATAAAGGATGTCCTGAGAACGGGGGGAGCAAAACCAATCTTGGTCGATGGCAGGGAGCCAGCTCGGGCGGTCTTGTCAGTCCCCCTGCTTGTGCAGGATAAGATCGTTGGGGTGATATCTGCTCAAAGCTGCGATCCGGATGTCTATAGTGCGGAAGACCAAATTTTCATGGAAACCTTGGCATCCGAAGCAGCGAATGCATTCGAGAACGCTCGTTTATATCAGGATGTGGTAAGCGCAGCGGAACGCCGCGCAGTCCTATATCAGGCTGGCCAGGAAATAGCTGCAGCTGGTCTAGACCTTGAACAAGTTTATCATTCGATCCATCAGGCGATCAGGCAATTGATGCCCTTGGACGTCATCACGATCTCTCTGGCAGATGAAAATCAGAAAGTGCTTCGCGCAGTTTACCTTTTTGATCGTGGTGAACGCTTTCCAGCCATTGATTCCGATTGGGGTTCAGGGTTGGCTGGGTACGTCATTGATGCGAAAAAATCTTTACGCGTAACCGATTACTTGAAGGAAAAGTCGGTCAAAGCCGCCAGGTTTGGGAAACCAGGTACTCCACGGTCCATTATTGCATTACCACTTCATTCGGGGACCAAAATTGTTGGCGTCCTTTCGGTACAGGATTATCGTCCAAACGTCTATTCTGAAGAGGATGAGATTCTTTTAAAAACACTGGCAGCTTATGCCGGAATAGCTGTTGAAAATTCCCGCCTGTTTGAGGAAACTCGTCACCGGTTGGCTGAGCTTGAATCTCTTTCACAGGTAAGCGTCTCGTTAACCAGTGCAGTTGAATTGCAGCCATTACTTGAAAACATCCTGGCAGGCGCCAGGAAGGGAATACCCGCTGCAGAAAAAGGAGCCATCCTACTCACTGAATCTGACGGTTTACTCCGCCTGCATGCTCTCACAGGTTATTCAGATCCCCGTTTGATCGACTTGTACCTTCCAAATCAAAATGGATATGCGGCACGGGTTGCCCGTGAGCGGATCCCTCTTAAGATCGATGATGCCCATTCCGAATATGAAATTCCATTTAAGGGTGAAATAGAAGAGATCGATGCCGTACTTAGCGGAATTGCAGCGCCTTTAATTGTTAAAGGAAAGGTAATCGGAGTTATATCCCTTGACAACGCCTCCCGAAAAGCTGCATTTACAGAATCTGACCTGAGCTTGTTGGTAACTTTTGCCTCCCAGGCTGCAGTGGCAATTGAAAATGCCCGCCTTTTCTCAGAGACCCAGCTGCGTTTGCACCGCTTATCAGCCTTGCATTCGATTGATGCTGCTATCGGCGCGAGTGTGGATACGAATGTTACCCTAAATATCGTCCTGGAAAATATTATGACGGAACTGAAAGCAGATGCCGCTGCCGTTCTGCTTTTCAACCCGATGACTAGGATGCTCGAATATGCCTCAGGACGTGGTTTCCGAGCCCATTCCATCGAGGGATTACGCTTGCGGCTGGGAGAAGGTTTGGCAGGGCAGTCCGCTTTACAGCGGCGTGCCATAAATATCACGGATCTTCAAAAGACCGAAGAGGTGGCACAGGTTATGGAACACCCCGTGTCAAACTCAGCTTCCTTGCTGGTGAAGAACCTGGAGGGAGAAAATTTCGTCGGTTACCATGCCATCCCCTTGATTGCCAAAGGTCAGATCCAGGGTGTTCTTGAAATCTTCCGTCGGTCCCCCATGCAGGTTGACCAGGAGTGGATAAGTTTCTTTGAAATGTTGGCTGGGCAAACTGCTATAGCCATTGATAATGGCCGTCTCTTTGTGAATTTGCAGCAATCCAACCTTGAGTTGACATTGGCATACGATGCCACGATTCAAGGTTGGTCACAGGCATTGGAATTGCGGGATGAAGATACGGAAGGTCACACACTGCGTGTCACTGATTTGACCTTGCAGTTGATCCAGGATATGGGGATTGAAGAAGTGGAAACGGAAC
This sequence comes from uncultured Chloroflexia bacterium, assembly GCA_963830585.1. Taxonomy (GTDB): domain Bacteria; phylum Chloroflexota; class Anaerolineae; order Anaerolineales; family Villigracilaceae; genus UBA877. Next base: position 223,240 of record CAWHNA010000002.1, read on the forward strand.
ATGCTCGGCGTGGCTCTCTTCTGCATGACATTGGCAAGATTGCCATCCCGGATAAAATCCTTCTCAAGCCTGGTCCCCTGGATGAGCGCGAGTGGAATATCATGCGCCAGCACCCCCAGTATGCGTATAATTTGCTCATCCCCATTACTTACCTGCGCCCGGCGATCCACATCCCCTATTGTCACCATGAAAAATGGGATGGCAGTGGTTACCCACGAGGTTTAAAAGGCGAAGAAATCCCAATCGTCGCGAGGATCTTCGCTATAGTTGACGTATTTGATGCACTCACAACTAATCGTCCTTACCGTCAGGCATGGACTCGTGAGAAGGCGTTGGAATATATCCTCGAGCAATCAGGGAAGCATTTTGACCCCCGGGTTGTAAATGCATTTATGGCGTTAATGGCTGGTCAAAAATAAATAATTGCTGGATTCGCAAACCTTGTAATCGTAATTATTAAGGGTTGATCAATTCAAACTTAAAATTTTCTATTTTCTTTCTGCGGAAAATGCACCTGACGCATTTCCACCCCCGAGATTCATATACACGGCTGTGATCGTATCTTCCATCAATTCTTTCAGTCGTCGCCGTTCCATTCCCACTTGGTTGAGGGGATTGAAAACGACAGGTTTGCCTACAACAAGGTTTCCACTCCCGTGGATTGTTAACGGGTAGAATTCCAGATCGTTCTCCCGTCTCAGCGTAATAACGTTCCCCAACACGGACAAAACTATGTTGAAAAGGCTGCATTTTGGTAACAGGATCTTTCGGCAGTCGATAATCCTCCGGAAAAACCAGTAAAAACTTTCCCTCCCGCAGCACATCCATACTCATCTCGAGGGTCTCATGCATTCGACTGTAATCATTGGCATAAACTGGAATGCATCCTAGCGAGTAGAACAAAGGGACGCTTATCCGACATAGTGCTTGAGCGACCCACCGACTGACTGGGGGTTTGAAATGCAATTGGCGTTCTGCGAAGTCTGACTGCAACCAGATAGGAGCAAGTTCTTTATCCATCATGTCTGCAATCACCCAGGGGTGAAACCGTAACGGTATTGAACAAGCAGCTGCGATTGGGCCAGTGGCGTCTAGGTGATTGGCGATGAAAACTGCTGGTCCGCGTTTGGGCAGGTTCTCTTCTCCGATCAGTTTTCCCCCCCAAAGGAATAGATCCACAACTCCTACGATGAATTGATACAATCCATCTTTCATCACACACCTACAGCATGTTCAATCGTGGACGATATTGTAATGCCTCGGCAAGATGGGCCGGTACAATATTTTCACTCCCGGCCAAATCCGAGATCGTGCGTGCCAGTTTCAATACACGATGATAACCGCGCGCGGATAATTGCAATTGATTCATGGCTGTTCGCATAAGTGACTGACCAGTCTCATCAAGGATGCAGAATTTTCGCAGATCGGCGGGACGCATGTCCGCATTACATGTGACGTGAGTTCCTCCATCTTCACCGAATCTGATTCTTTGAAGGTTGCGAGCCTTTTCGACCCGTTCCCTCACCGACAAGGATGATTCTCCTAACCGTCTCTCCGATAGCTTATCATATTCGATTCGAGGTACTTCCACGTGGATGTCAATCCGGTCTAGTAATGGGCCGGAAATGCGTTTTTGATACTTGGTTACCACCATGGATGAGCAGGTACAAGGCTTTATTGGATCTCCATAATACCCGCACGGGCACGGATTCATAGCTCCGACCAATTGGAAACTGGCTGGGAATGTCAACGAACCTTGCGCCCGGCTAATGGTTACAAATTTATCCTCAAGCGGTTGGCGCAAAACTTCAAGCACGCGCATCCCGAATTCAGGCAGCTCATCTAGAAATAAAACACCGTGATGTGCAAGAGAAATTTCTCCTGGGTGAGGCCAATTTCCACCTCCAACCAATCCAGCATGGCTAATGGTATGGTGAGGTGACCTGAACGGACGGTTGCGCAAAAGCGGGGTTTCTGCAGGGAGTTGATCGGCTACAGAATATATCCTGGTTACATCCAGATGCCTCTTCAAAAGTCATTTTTGGCAGGATCCCGGACAGGGCACGCGCCAACAATGTCTTGCCTGCTCCAGGTGGTCCCATCATCAATATGTTATGCCCACCTGCAGCTGCAACTTCAAGCGCTCGTTTTACATGCTCTTGTCCTTTGACTTCGCCGAAATCGGTGGGGGGGCAAAGTGGGCTGTCTTCGACCTCAATCCGGGTGTAACTGGAATGGGTACACGACCAGCCAGGTGGTTGTAAAGCATTGCCAAGGAAGAAACGGGAATTATTTCCAGGTTGGGGATTAAGGCAGGCTTCCGCCGCGTCCACTTCTGGTACAACAATCCTCTTGAAACCTGCTTGCCGGGCGGTGGCAGCCATTGGCAACACCCCCCGGGCGTGTCTAACCGTCCCATCCAATGAGAGTTCACCTACAACCATCGTCTCTTCAGCGGATTCAGGAGGCAACATCCCAGTATAAATCAGGACACCTAGCGCGATTGGTAGATCATAGGCCGGACCTTCCTTTCGCACTGAGGCTGGGGCTAGGTTGACCACAAGGCGTTTTCGGGGGAAGGGCACTCCTGCATTACGTACAGCAGCCTGGACACGTTCTCGACTTTCCTGAATGGCGGCATCTGGAAGGCCAACAATGGTCATGCCGGGGAAGCCGGAGGTGTAATCCACTTCCACTTCCACCACAACCCCGTCCAAACCTATTACCGCACAGGAATATACACGCGCAAGCATATTTAGAGTATAGATAAGATTGAGTGTAAAGTCAACTGACGAAAATGCGACGGTCTCCTATAAGTTTTCAAGAAAAACGAATAGGGAAATAATTTATTAGGTTTGGCTAAACAAAACAGGGTACGCTGGATTTGGGCGTGGATTAAATATTGTCTATTGAATGGTTACTTGTTAATTGCTGGCAATCCTCCTGCAGGCGCTGCAGCTTTTACGGCTTTTATAATCGCCAGTGCCAATGCTTCAGCGGCAAAAGCTCCCACAATGCTCACATCTGCCTTTTTCTTCCCGGTTGATAGTGCGAATATGGTGTCACCGTCAAGCATGGTATGTGCAGGGCGGATTACCCTCGCCAGTCCGTCATGTGACATTTGCGCCACTTTTGTTGCCTGCGACTTGTCGAGTTTCGCATTGGTTGCTACTACTCCGATAACTGTATTACCACCCGTTGCTAAGCTTAATATGGTACGTCCTACCAACGTTTTCATTACCTTTAAAGTATCTGCAAATTGATTGGAACCACCCAATTTTACTGGACCTAATTTGGTGGGGCGTGCTCCCGCAATGATTTGTCCTGTCATCGGATCCAGGACATCACCAAATGCGTTGACTGCCACGATTGCGCCCACCACCACACCTCCACCAATCAAGATACTCGCCGAACCCAATCCTGATTTCATAGCCCCTGACATTCCAAATATTTTCCCAACCGTTGCTCCGGTTCCTGCCCCTACGTTTCCTTCAAAAATTGGACCGCTATTTGCAGTGGAAACAGCGACATAACCCATATCCGCGTCAGGATGGCGTTTAGTTTTTCCAATTCCCAGGTCAAAAAGAATAGCCGCAGGTACGATCGGGACACGTGTTGCCCCCAATCCGTACCCAATTTTTTGCTCGGACAGATATTTCATCACTCCGGTTGCAGCATCCAACCCAAATGCTGATCCACCAGCTAACACAATGGCATGGACTTTGTCCACAAGGTTAATGGGATCCAGTAAGTCGGTTTCCCGTGTACCAGGTGCGCTGCCGCGAACATCCACGCCGCCGACAGCTCCTTTACGGCAAAGGATAACAGTACAACCTGTCAGCGCTTTCTCATCCTGTGCCTGACCTACTTCTACACCCGGAACATCTGTGATTGCATTTCTGTATTTCATTTTCTACTTAAGGACTTGGATCAATTCCAGGAACTCATCCCATTCTTCCTTAAAAAAATGAACAGTCACATTATTTAGTTCCAGGTGATATGTGGTTTCTCCATCAGGTTCTTCTGCTTTCCATGCTGCATAGCTATCAGTCTCTGCCAAAGTTTCAGTCTTAGGTTCTGGAGTAGTATTGGACATTGAAGTGCTCCTTTTGATGACCTAACATATGAATGGAATTGATTACAAAATAAAGAGAACATTCATTTGGTACTCTTACTGTTCTTAAATTCCTGTTCGACGGTATTCACTTGCTTGGGTTCTTTCACAATTCGCTTTTTTATCCATGTACGAAATTTTCGGATCCATTTGGGTACTCGTCGAGGCGGGATGATATCTTCTTCTGGAGGCCAGGGATTCTTGTCAACTAGCTTTCGAACAGTGTACCTGCCGACAAGCTGCAGGGTTGCCAACAGGGGGGCTGCGATGATAACTCCCAGGATACCGATGAGGTTAAGAGCGATGATGGCAGCTATCAAAACAAAAGCAGGATGGACTTTCAAGGTATTGGCCATCATGCGAGGGGTCACCAGATTGTCAAAAACCTGGTCTATCACCAGGGCGGTAATAATGGCAGTGGCTGTATACCCCAGTGGCGACAATCCAAATAGCGTACTTCCTTGGAAATAGGTAACCAGCCCTAGCACAATCCAGTTTATGGCTGGACCAACATATGGAAGGAAGCTCGCAAACCCTGCAATAAGAGCTACTCCGATCGCGTAGTGAACCCCCAGGAGGCTCATAATAATTGTGTAGGCTATTACCTTGGAAATAAATACGATGATCTGTCCCCGCAGGAAGGCATTCCAAATATGCCCCAGTTTTTGTCTCAGGCGACGGATATCTTCGGTATACCCAGGGATATCTATGTGTATTATCCGGGTTCGAAAACCGCCGCTCTCCTGCAGGAAAAAATATGAGACAACAACGATAAATGCCAACCAGCCCAATGTTGAGGCAGCACTGCTTGCGAGTGTCCCGACCAATCCCCCTAGCTGTCCCAGGGCAGGTTCGATATATGACAGGATCATTTGCCCGATGGCTTGCCAGTCGATGGTCGAGAAGTCAAATTTAAAAGGTCCAACTATATAAATTTGGTGTGAGAGACTGTCGATAAAAACCGGTACTTGATTGGCATAATTCTGTACGGCAGAGATCAAATTCGTCACCTGACCAATAAGTCCAACCCCTCCCCAAGTTAACAAGGACAAAAGAATAATTACAAATAAAATGTAAATTAGGTTGACAGCCATCCCCCAAGAGAGAGGGGATCTCTTACTAATTAATGAAGCGATCGGTAATAAGAGATACGCCAAAATGAAAGCTAATAGGATCGGGCCGAGGATGAATTTAAATCGGACCAGCAATGCCCCTAGAATAACAACCAGGGTCAGCGTTACTACAAGTTTCGCCGTTGCACCCCACCGCGGGGAAGCGGGGGGCTGAATCTCATCCATAAAATATCTCCTAGGTTATATTCTAACTTCAAGAGTATGTTTTTACAACTGGAGTGCGCTTATAATTAGTTCCATGCGTCCAACATGGAACGCTCTTTTCATTTCTATTTTGTTACTTGTCTCATGCTCACCCCATAGACCTGTATCTCAATTAACGGTCGTCTCCCACCCGGACGGGCCTCTTTTTGTGGGCGACAAGGTAAGTTTCGAGGTTCTAGTTCCATCGTCATCAGGCGGCACTAATACAAGTGTGGAAGTGGCATTCGCTGGTCAGAAATTGGGGAGTGCCCCATTTTCACCTTTCGGTATCGGCGGGCGAAGTCAGGCAACTTTGTGGTGGGTATGGGATACTCACGATTTGAATTCAGGCACCTACTCTCTTTCCTTTACACCCCTTCCTGATAACACAACCTGGACCGAAACCTTCGAGATCCACGCCGCTGATCAGATACCGCCCCCAGAACCCCAGGCACATTGGGTTTCAACAGAAACCGTGTGCTGCAATTTGTTTTATATTTCTGGGACTGCAGCTGAACGCGACATAGCTTTACTTAGCGTGGAAGCTGATCAGGAGTCATCAGCTGTGTCCTCGCAAATGAATACAACCCTAAGTCAGCGAATCGACATTGTTTTTATGTCTCGTGTCGTAGGTCAGGGAGGATTCACTTTGAATTCTGTTTATGTCTCTTATCTCGACGAAAATTACATAGGCAATGATATGCCGATTTTATTTCACCACGAATTTGTTCATTATTACGATAGCAGCTTGGGAGGGGATTATCGCCCGTCAATGCTCGAGGAAGGATTGGCTGTTTACCTGACTGGGGGACATTTCAAACCTGAACCACTCGGACCGCGTGCAGCTGCATTACTTGACTTGGGGTGGTACATACCACTCACGACAATAACCAACGACTTCTACAATCAACAACATGATATTGCTTATTTGGAAGCTGGTTCTCTCATCAAGTACATGGTTGAGAAGTATGGATGGAGTGCATTTAACCAGTTCTATCGCTCCATTCACGCTCCCAATAATCAGGCAGTATCTGCAGTTATGGATACGGCATTACAAGAACACTTCGGGATATCATTTTCGAATTTGGAAAATGCTTATCTCTCCTTTCTGCATTCCCAATCCGTCACAGCAGATGTTCGCACCGACCTCAAGACGACCGTTGATTTTTTCGATACTGTCCGACGCTATCAGGAAAACCTTGATCCTTCCGCATATTTCCTGACTGCATGGTTACCTGATGGCTCGCTAATGCGGCAACGAGGAATTGTCGCAGATTTTTTGCGTCGTCCTGAAGGTTGGGAAAATCGTTTTTTCGAAAAGTTGCTTATCCTCTCCCAAAAAGAATTATTTACTGCAGACTATAAAAATGCTGAACGGACCTTACAGTGGTCGAATTGGTTTATGGATATTATTCTACATGAAATAAAGAGTCAGGCAGCAAATATTTTTGCTGCCTGACCTTTATTTACTATATTTTCTGAATAATCAACTTATGCGCATGTTCCACCAATTAGCGGAACTAGCCATGGCATTACCTTACACCACAGGCCGAATTGGTCAATTATCAAAAATAAACCCACACATGCGCAGATGACGAAAATTATTATAATCAGGATGATCAACCAGATGGGGAATTTTTTCTTGCCGGGAGTATGCGACCTTGGACACAGGTCCCGCAGGTGCTTGACTGGTGAAAACTTCAACTGGAGCAGTGGATGGAGGTTTAGCAGGAGTCGGAATCGGTGCAGGAGCAGGGGCAGGGGTTGGAAGTGGTTTTTGGACTGGGGCAACTGTCTTGAGTGATTGAGCTGATGAGATAACGGTTGCATTCGGGTCAAACCCGGTCTCATACATTAAAACTATGTTTTCTCCCAATGTAACCGTGTCGCCCGGTTTTAGTTCTTGTGACGTGGTGATTCGCTGTCCATTAATAAATGTCCCGTTGGTTGAACCAAGGTCTTGGATCACATATGTGGAGTTCTGCTGAATCAGTTTGGCGTGTTTTCGCGAGACCTCAGCATCATTAATTGCGATGAGGTTGCTTGCATCTCGTCCGATAATGATCTCAGCTGCTTCAAGCGGGTATATCCTTCCAGTATTTGGGCCGGAATGCATAACGAACTGGAATTGAGCTGCCATAGTTCCTCCTGAATAAATCCTGATAATGAATTTCTGATTATAGTGTACAGAATTTAATAGAAAATGTCAATTCATCCAATTTACTAATATTCATTCTAAATTGGTGGAATATAGAATCAGATATACTCAAATTAATTATTGTGAATTGGTCGTGAAGCGAAATGACAATTGTCATCACATGGTTGCAATTCAGCAAAATATCTGTATAATGGAGAAGGAAAGTATTAGTGGAAATAGTAGTGAGCGATCGGGGAAGGAAAGACATGAAATCGCACACCGGGATGCTAAATGAAGCACGTCAGCGTTTATCATTAAAAAATGTTCCTGTGCCTGACCAGGAACGTCTGTTGGAATTATTGAATTTGTTGTTGTCGATTATGGATGACAAAGAGCTGGAGGAAGGTTTGATATCCAGGCAGCTTGTCGATGTGATTGCTGATAATGGGAATTTATTGTTATTAATTCAACGCCAGGCAGCGGAACTGGATGCCCTCAAACGGATTACTGTAAATCTGACCTCAAGCCTTGATCTCCAGGCTGTATTGGATGGGGTAGTTAGGGAAGCGATGCAGCTAGTCAAAGACTCTCAGGATGCCCACATTTACTTGTTTCAGGAGGACAAACTGATATTTGGTGCATCGTTGAAAAATAGCAGCGAAGAAAAAGTCCGAATTTCTGAATCTCGCCCTAATGGGTTAACCGGTACTGTGGCTCGCGAGAAAAAAATAATTGTCGTCGAGGACATGACCAATCACCCCATTTACAAAGGTATGCCAAAATCTTGGTGCGGTTCGATCATAGGCCTTCCTTTAATGATGGGAAATAGGGTTATCGGTGTAATGAACCTTGCCCGGAATAATGCGGGAGAATTTAACCAGTCAGAAATCCGTTTGCTAAACCTACTAGCTGATCAAGCTGTTATCGCGATCATAAATGCACGTTTACATTCTGCGGTCAGTCACCAGGCGCGCAGTGATTCTTTAACTGAACTTCCCAACCGTCGTGCGTTGGATGAACGTCTGGATAAAGCTATCTCTCAGTCTGTTGCTACTGGGAATCCGTTCTGTGCGGTTATGATGGACCTTGATGGTTTTAAAATAATCAACGACACCTATGGTCATAAAGTTGGTGACAAAGTTTTGCAGCAGGTTGCTAATTTGATGGAAAAATCTGTGCGCTCAACAGACTTTCTGGCTCGTTATGGCGGGGATGAATGGACCCTGGTTCTGACTGAAACAAATTTAACCCAGGCACAGGTGGTAATCCAAAAAATTCAGAATGGGTTGCGTAATAATCCTGTCCAACTTCCCAATGGAAAATCAACCAACATTGGTGTTTCAGGTGGGGTTGCTCTTTATCCATTACACGCGAATACTGCTCCGGGATTGATTCGTGCCGCTGATGAAGCCCTTTTTCGAGCAAAAAAGAATAGTAGGGGGCAATTTTTGGTGGCTCAAAACGGCGACATGTGAGTTCTTCTTAGTTATTTGACAATAATACGTAATAAAATTGCATTATTCTCTCTTATGGCTTGTTCACAGGTGTCTCCTATTGTGGTATCTTGGGGACACATACTTCAAAATTTAGTGGTGGATGGCAATGCCCCGTAAAGTAAAGCTCATTTTTAATCCGACTTCAGATAAGGGTCAGGCATGGCAGATTGCCAGCGACCTCCGTCCTATTGTTGACAATTTTGGTCTTGCAGACTGGACTGGGACTGTTTACCCATCACATGCTACCGAATTGGCCAGGCAGGCTGGAGAACAAGGTTATGACATGGTAATCGCACTTGGAGGTGATGGTACCGTGCATGAAGTAATCAATGGCTTGATGCAAGTTCCCGATGCAAAACGCCCTGTTTTAGGGATTGTACCGATTGGTTCAGGCAACGACTTTGCCCAATCCATCCACTTGCCAGAAAAACCAGATTTGGCCTTGGACCAGGCACTGCACGCGCAATCATACCCGGTGGATCTGGGTTTTTTTTCTGATGCATCGGGTCGATCGGAATATTTCGATAATACACTTGGGATCGGATTTGATGCAGTAGTAACCATCCGTTCGCATAAATTGCCTTTAGTACGAGGTTTCATGATGTATCTGACAGCAGTCATTCAAACGATCATGCTGGACTTTAACGCTATGAAATTGCACGTCGAAACAGAATCCGAGACTTGGGACTTATCCACCCTCATGCTGACACTGTGTAATGGTTCGCGGGAGGGAGGCGGATTCCTGGTAGCGCCAAACGCTCGAAATGACGATGGTCTTCTCGATTACGCAACGATTTGTAAGGTATCGCGCTTGATGATGTTAAGGCTGGTTCCGGAAGTGATGAAGGGTACACATGGCCGATTCAAACAAGTTCGGACTGGGACTTGTCGCAAAATGACAATATCATCCGATCGTGCTCTCTTCATCCATGCCGACGGGGAGATTTTCACTGGGTTCAATACGGATATTCACAACCTGTCTCTGAAGGTCATTCCTAATGCAATTCAAGTCGTTAGAGGATAAAAACCAAATTTCCTCGAGTTTAAAGCAATTACAAAGACTCCCCATTTAGCTGTTATTTGCATTTATCCTTATGCCAAACTTGCTTCAAAGTTTACAAGGTCGTGACTTTGGTTTTTTACGGATAGTGTCTAGGTTATGGGGGATAGAGTTGGGCGTGTCTGACATTGAGAAAGAAAAAAAGGAGCTTTCCAAAGCTCTACTCGACCCCACCTTTTTTAAAGACATGATTGCATCACTTCCAAATGATGCTCTGTCAGCATTGAATGCTTTAGCATCAGCGGAGGGGAAGCTTCCCTGGGCAATTTTTACGCGTCGATTTGGAGAAATTCGCGAGGCAGGTCCTGGCCGGCGGGATAGAGAACTAGTTTACCTCAACCCAACCAGTCCTGCAGAGATACTTTTCTATCGGGCATTAATAGCTAAAGCTTTTTTTGAAATGCCAACTGGCGCACAGGAATTCGCTTACATCCCCAACGATTTTCTTGGATTATCAAACTTTGAAATTCCATTTGATGACTCGGGTGTAGATGTGGGTGGCGCACCAGTGGATAAAAACACACCCCACTTAATCTCACAAGCCAATGAAAGCTCGATCGAACCCTTGGGCCGACCGGCTTCTCCAAATGAACGCGCTCACCCAATTCCAAGCTCTGATCGCCTCTTGGACGATGCAACAACGCTGCTAGCTGCGTTGCGGATGGGATTACCACTTCCCCAAATTCGAATCCCGGTTCAGGTGGTAATGGATTTTTTGTCCGCCGCGAAAATAATTCACTCTCCTTCAAAAAAAAATATCGCTGCGGGTGAAACTCCATTGATAGAAGCAGTGCGATTTTTTCTTGAGGCCTCGCGGAATAACGCGATGGAAATGCTGATCAATGCCTGGCAGGAAAGTGATTTATTCAATGAACTACACCAGGTTTCTGGTCTTATATGCGAAGGTGAGTGGAGCAATCAGCCCCTTGTTACCCGCAAATACATCTTATCCTTGTTAAATGCAATTCCTGAGAACAAGTGGTGGAGTCTCCCGATGTTCGTCCATTCCGTAAAGGAAAAAAACCCGGACTTTCAACGCCCAGCAGGCGATTATGATTCCTGGTTCATTAAACGGAAGTCTGACAACGAATACCTTCGTGGTTTTGTGTGCTGGGATGAAGTGGACGGTGCCCTAATTCGCTACATGATCACAGGACCACTTTATTGGCTGGGGGTTGTGGATTTGGCAACGCCCGAGGGCAGTAATGATGTCAGCGCCTTTCGAATTAACAATCATAAATATCGAATCCCGGTGGCCGAAACTACCAGTCTCAATGTTTCTTCTCAAGGTAAAATAGTTATACCGTGGTTATTTCCTCGCCTGGTCAGGTATCAGATATGCCGTTTTTGCGACTGGGAACCAGAAAAAGAAAGAGAAAGAGAGTACCAATATCAAATAACGACCACCTCTTTGAAACGCGCTATGGAGGCGGGACTTAAAGTCAGGCAACTTCTTACCCTTCTTGCCCGAAATTCTTCCACAGAAATCCCCCCTACCTTAATAAAAGCCTTAAAGCGATGGGAGGTCAAAGGAACTGAAGCCAGGCTGGAGACGCGGATAATATTAAAAGTTAGCGATCCTGAGATTCTGGGAGAGTTACGAAATTCCAAGGCAGGTCGCTTTCTCGGGGAGACTCTCGGGCCGGTCACCGTGACAATAAAAAAAGGAGCTCAACGCAAAGTGCTGGTTGCCCTTGCTGAATTGGGGTTGTTGGGAGAAGAAGTTCAAGAAGAATAGCCGAGGATTTGGTTATGCAGTATTGTTTGAATATAAATAGAAAAGGTTGCTTCTAATTCGTCCCCGGCAATTAGAATCATGGGAAAACTCAATTTCATGTTTATCTAGGAATTATGAATAAGAAATAACAAGGATCGAAAGAAGGGAATGTATGATCGATTTTGGTTCTCTTTGAAAAAAGTATTATCGGTTTTCCCGCTCGTTTACCACGTACCTGAGAATAAATAGAAAACAGTTGATCCACACGATCACAAGGAGATAATATGTCGACCAAAACAGACTGGATTGCTCAAGAACTTGAAAACCTGAAAGTGCAAGGTCTTTATAACCGTATTCGCATGATAGGCTCACCTCAGGGCGCCTGGCTGGTAGTGGACGGTAAAAAAGTACTTAACTTCTGCTCGAACAACTACTTAGGCTTGGCTAATCATCCGAAATTGGTCGCTGCAGCGAAAAATGCAATGGACGAGATGGGAGTCGGTCCTGCAGCAGTGCGTACAATTGCCGGGACAATGACACTCCACATCGAGTTGGAAAAGCGTCTTGCAGCGTTTAAGGGCGTTGAAGCTGCCATTACCTTTCAAAGCGGATTCACTGCCAACCTTGCTACAATCCCTGCGTTGGTGAACAAAGAGGATGTCATTTTCTCCGACCGGTTGAATCATGCCAGTATCATTGACGGTTGTCGTCTTTCAGGTGGCAAAATCATCCCTTACGATCATTGCGATGTTGCCTCATTGGAAAATGTTATTAAAGATAACCTGTCGCAATTCCGGCGTGCCATGATTATCACCGATGGAGTCTTCAGCATGGACGGTGACGTAGCTCCTTTAGATAAAATCTACGAAGTTGCCAAAAAATACGATATTCTGTTAATGGTTGACGATGCCCACGGAGAAGGTGTTCTTGGACGGGGGGGAGGGGGATCGTGGACCACTTTGGTCTGCACGGCAAAGTGGATGTTGAAATCGGGACGATGTCTAAAGCTTTTGGCGTGGTTGGAGGCGTAGTTGCTGGGACACCTGTTATAGTTGAATGGCTGCGGCTCCGTGGTCGGCCGTTCCTTTTCTCATCGGCTGTCACCGTTCCGGATGCAGCTGCTTGCATTGCTGCTCTCGATATTCTTGAAGCGTCAACAGAGCTGGTGGACCGCCTTTGGGAGAACGCTAAATATTTCAAATCTGAAATGAAGAAAATGGGCTTTGATACCGGGCTCAGCACTACACCGATCACACCGGTCATGCTTGGTGAAGCTCCACTTGCACAGCAATTCAGCCGTGACCTATTTGATGCGGGAGTATTTGCTATGGCACTCGGTTACCCAACTGTCCCGAACGGCAAGGCAAGAATCAGGGTAATGATTTCCGCCGCACATTCTAAAGAAGATCTGGATAAGGGGTTAAAAGCATTTTCCCACATTGGGAAGAAGTTGGGAGTGATATAAACACCTTATTTGACACTCATTCCTTTGGGCAGTCAAATGGCTGCCCTTGTTTATTTAATATTTAACTTTCAGAAGAATTTCTGTCCATGCACTGGAGTACTCACCGCCCGACCCATCCTCTTTCGTATCCCACCAGGCAGAAAGTAAGCTAAAACAAATCGCCCAATTTAACAATCTTTGTCGGTCTAAACCTATTCGCTCGGCCAGGATGTTTATTCGTCGTCTTGTCCTTTGGATGGCTTCCCCTTCATTTGGCATTTCTCCCCAGGGATTGAGGAGAAATGGACCTGCCTCATACTCCGCTGGTCCAATTACACCTTTGGGATCTATCACAAGCCAACCCCGCTCCGAAGATAGTATGTTGAAATGATGGAAATCACCGTGCAGCAGAACATTCGGACGATTTTCCTCGAATAGTTCTGTGATCATTTCTTTCACGATCTCAACCGTTCCTTCAGGAAATGGACCTGTCCCTCCTCCAAACCGTGAGCGTAGATTATTTAACTCGTTGAACCAACTCACCAAACTTATAAACCTATTATGTTCTGGAGCTGGACGATGGATGGCTTTCATAACTTGCGCAGCGATTTCTGTCGCTTGATCGTCATCAGCGATAGTTGACAGCATTCTTCCAGGTCTGAGTCGTTCTATGAGGAGCATTCCCATGTCAGGTACGGAATCCAGAAGTCGACACGCGCCATTTCCTTCATACACTTTCAGCGCATTGATTTCGCTATTCAATTCAGGGTTGGGAATGCCAATTTTGAGTACGGCTGGTGTTCCATCTTTCCGGGTTACATCGCAAACAAAATTGTACGAAAGCGGGAGTGGCGCGCTCAAAGTCAAGTCCCATGTTCGCGTAGCAATGGAAATCAACTCAGGTAATTCTTGGAGGTATTGCCTGCCAGGATCGCCAAAGGAGTTGATGATATTATTTACAAAATAGGAGGGCAGGTTCATAAATTTTGTAATATGAAGTCTGGATTTTGTAGAAAGGCTCTAAATAAGGAATTGATTATTTGCGTATCCCGATTGAATCTACTAAAACTTATGCAGAATATTTCCCTGAATCGAATTTTAGGATTCCGCTGTTAATATTTTTGCCAATGCACCCGATTTTGATCAAATTGTGTTCGAGCTGGTTTTTCCTCGGCAGGATAGCCAATATAAATTAGTCCGAGCGGCGTGACGTGTTTTGGTAATCCAGCTATTTCCCGCACTATGCGCACGAATTCCGCAACAGGATAAACTCCAACCCATACCGTGCCTAATCCCAGTCCAGACGCCGCGATTAAAATATTCTCGCCAGCAAGGCTGCAATCCTGCACCCAAAATAACCTGGCTGCAGGATTAACTGATAAAGAAGGATTACCGCAAACTAGAATTGCTGCTGGAGCATTCCTATTTCCAAAAATTAGTCGACTGCGAAACTGCGCAAGTTTATCCGGGTCGGAAATAACTACGAATTCCCAAGGTTTGCAGTTCATCGCAGAAGGTGCAGCCATTGCAGCCTTTAGTAATAGATCTATTTTTTCAGGTTCGACTAATTGTTCGGTATACACCCGGATGGATCGTCTTTGAAAAATAAGGTCAAGAGAAGTGTTCATAGAGTAGGTTGAGAACCAAGATCGACTAATTCAATGGGAAATATACTTATTAATATTTGAAAAATTAGATGGGTTAACCGGGGAAAAGCTTTTCAAACACCTCGGGACAATACTTGTTTACCATTTGGGAGGATAGGCCGTTTTCCTTGGAGATTTCGGAAAATAGATCTGCTGATGGGCGTTTTGTTCGCTGTTGAGTCAAGGGGTCAAGTCCCCATAATCCGAACCGCTGGGTCCATCCTCTGTCCCACTCAAAATTATCTACTAGCGACCAGTGGAAGTATCCTTTAATGGGCCAGTTAAAATTTGCTGCCCGCCACATGGAGTGGACATGCTGGGCTATGTAGCGAGGCCGAATTCGATCGGTGCTATCTTCGATTCCGTTTTCTGTTACCAGGATGGGCAGATTGGGGAAATATTTAACGACCCATTTGAAAGCCCAAAAGAACCCTTCCGGCGTGTTTGAATTCATTCCGGCATCCGCCAGGTCTGTTCCCTTTGGGAAAAAGGATCGTGAGAACAGTTCTGCCCGGTTGCGTAGATCAAATGAAACTGTATCCACTGAATAGTAATTCAACCCGAAATAGTCTTGTGTCCCTTTTGCTTCCGGGACTGGGATTTTACCCATTGGTGATCTTAGTATCCCGGTGGAGATAGCCGAAGGAAAGGCCATATTGATCCCTTCGAATTTGATATTTCTCATGATTCGGTCTAGCGGTGACCATGCAAATGCTGGAACCTGGGGTCTAAAATGGAGCGCATACCCCACACGCGCCTCTGGTTGGAGTTCGTGTATGGTGTGGTAAGCACGGGCATGGGCGCGCGCCATGTTTGCCTGCACCTGGATTCCGAGCTTTAGGTCAGATTTTCCAGGTGGGAATTTTTTTCGCAAGTATCCTTCCAATGCATATACATTCGGTTCATTGATCGTGCACCATAAGGAGCAATAATCTTTCAATTCTTCTACAACCCTACGGGTAAATTTTTCGAATGCCGGGACAACCTCATCGGTCTCCCAACCTCCCAACTCTTCAAGCCACAGTGGATCGGTGAAATGATGCAAAGTGACCATTGGCACTATGTTCCGTTCTCTGAGCCCTTGGAGCATGGACCGGTAACAACTAAGTGCTTCTTTATCCCAGGTGTCAGGTGTGGGTTGGATCCGGCTCCATTCAACTGACATCCGGTGGGTGTTTTGTCCGCTTTCAGCCGCGCGGTCGAAATCTTCCTTCCAGCGCCCACCCCACCAATCACTCGCCAGCCCGGATTTACTGGAAGTGTGTCCTTCTTGTTCCCATTTGTACCAGTTATTGTTGGTATTGTTGCCCTCCACCTGGTGTGATGCGGTGGCTGTGCCCCATAAGAATCCCTTTGGGAAATGGAATGCAGCGGAAATCATTGGTTTCTCCATTTTTCGAATAGGTTCTAAATTAATCGAATTTATGATTTGTGGCGAGCCTGGTAAGCCAGGTAAAGGGCAATTGAACCGGCTACCGAGGCGTTCAATGATTCGATTTTTCCTTCCATTGGAAGACGAAGGAGGTAATCGCATGATTTTCGAACCAGGGGGCGGATACCTTCTCCCTCGCTCCCCACCACCACCGCTAGTGCTCGCTCCAGCGGGATTTCAGATGGATCTTTTGAATCTGGGCTTTCATCAAGTCCAACGATCCAGGCTTCAGCGTCTTTCAATTGACCGATTGCTTGAGCTAGGTTGACTTTTGCCACCAATAAATGCTCGCATGCCCCTGCCGAAGATGTGACGACAGCTGGGGTAATTTCAGCGGAGCGGTGCGGTGGAATAAGCACTCCGTGAACACCCACAGCTTCCCCGGTACGGATTATGGTTCCGAGGTTCTGTGGGTTTTGCAGTGTATCGAGGATCAGCACAAAAAGCGGCTGATTGTGAGCTTTGGCATTGTCGAGAATATCTTCGAGTTCAACATAGGGATAAGTACTAACCTCCAGTGCCACACCTTGATGGTTATCGCTCAGTTTGTCAAGTCTGGCACGCGCTACGCGTTCTACCGGGATTTTCCGATTGGTTGCCAGATCCAAGATCTCGGTCAGCCTCCCTTTATCCTGCGCGCCTTCCGCCACTTCCAATTGGAATACATCCCGTCTGCGCGCTCGCAACGTTTCGTAAACAGGGTTTCGTCCGTAAATATATTCCCTCATTTAATTATTGTCTGCTTTAATTTGGAACGGCCCGTTCCTAAGCAGATGCTCCTGAATAACTTCGGACGCCTATCCGCCAGATTGTTCGCGCCAGTCCCATCATTAGTACTGCCAAACCGAGAGCGCTAAGTAGAGTCAATGGTGTAAGGCGATTCGTCAACGCTTGGGCAGGTACCGTAACTGCAAACGCCACTGGGACCAGGAAGGTTAGCCCGATGCGCAGCCATTGCGGGTAAATGGTTACTGGCCAGCGCCCTGCTGCGTAGAGCCCTTGGAAAAGGTTGACCAGTTCCCAAATGCGGATTAGCCAGAAGGCAGTGGTCGTCAGGATTAGCCAGAAACAATAAATCATGATTCCTCCCAAAATCAACGCCGAGATAAACGCGAGAGCCTGCATAATCCCGACCTGTTCCTTCAATTGCACAAGGGCCATGACCATGACTGCAAGGCCGACAATCACATCGGTCAATTGCCAAAACCGGAATTCTCGAATGCTGACCAGGATCTGCCCATCTACAGGCTTTGTAAGGGCAAAATCAAGCGTTCCATCTTGAATCTCATTCATCAGCCGCTGCATATTGGGTTGGATGGTAGATTGGATGACACCTCCAACCAGCATGTATATACCCATTACAGCCAATAATTCCGGTTGAGACCACCCCGCCAATTCTGTGGTTTGAGAAAATACCAGCCACAGGACGATTAATCCCGTCGCGAGTGCGATAAATGATTGCAGGAGTTGAATGAAGAAATTCACCCGATATTGAAGCTCATTTGCGATCCCGATCCGCAGGTAACTCCATACCAATTTGATGATCTTCATGGTTGCCTCAGTTTCCCACTGATGAAAATCGACGTATTCCAAAATGCCAGATAATTTTAACGCTCACTATTCCAATCAAAACCCATAACAATTGCATACCCAAACCTGTAAGCAATTCATCCGGAGAAGGTTGTCCCACCAGGGCATTTATCGGAAAGAAAAACGTCCATTGGAAAGGCAAATAATATGCCAGGTGCTGCACCCATATTGGCATGAGAGTCATGGGAACAAATCGCCCGGAAAGGATCATTTCCAGTGCAAAAATTAGTTCGAAGATCGCACTGACTCTTATTGTCCACAACGTGATTAACCCTAGTACTGCATAGATCATCGTGCGAACAAGGTAAGCTCCCCATATTGCAACAAAAAATATGAAGATTTGTAACCAGGTTGGGTTTAATGTGGGCTTAAATATAAATGCCAGGATCGCTGCGATCGGAATCCACAGGATGATCATTACAAACTTCCATCCAGCAAAATATGATACGTCGCTGTGGATCGGATGCATGGGTCGCATAAGTTCCATGGAGAGTCGCCCATGCTGGATTCGGTCTTCCCAACCGTAAGGAGTGAACACGATGTTCATTTGACGCACAAGAGTCCAAACGATATAGTAAGCAGCCAGACCGCCAGCGGTATAACCTCCAATTGAGCCACCTTGCTGGTTGGCTATCGTTGACCAAACTACCAGGTATATTGTCGGCTCAATGATCACTCCAACCATATAGAAATAATTTTGTGCTCGATATTGGAACTGCTCCAATATCGCGATCTTCATGGATGTCAGATAGAAATCGATATAACGTTTCATCTACTATCCATGCTTTTTTGGCTGAATACCTTCTCGATGATATCCTCGATTGGAGGATCTTCTACCGTCAAGTCATCTACTTTCTGTTCAGCCAGAATGCGCGCTGTAATATCCGGCGTTTTTTCACGCGGAATACGCAAAGTAAAATGACCGGCATCCTGGTTGAGCACTTCTCCATAATGACTAAAACTGCCGTAGCCGTTTGCTAGGGTCACACCAATCGTCTTGAAGGCCGAAAACCGGTCCAGTAAAGCTGCTAGTTCGCCGTCGAATAGAATCTTACCATTGTGGATAACAATCACACGTTTGCAGAGGGCTTCCACGTCAGCCATATAATGACTGGTCAAGAGAACCGTTGCTCCCGTCCTCCGGTTATACTCCTCAACGAATTGTCGGATTCGGCGTTGCATCGTCACATCCAACCCGATGGTGGGTTCATCAAGAAATAATACCTTGGGGCGGTGGAGGAGAGCCACGATGATTTCCATCTTCATCCGTTCTCCGAGCGAAAGATTGCGAACCGGTTTCTTTACTAATTCTTTGACTTCTAAAAGTTCAATAAATTCATCGCGCGTTTTTTCAAACTCGGGACGTGGAATCCCATAAATCGCTCTCTGCAATTCAAATGAGTCAAGAGCGGGCAGGTCCCAGGACATCTGGGAACGGTTACCCATTACCAGGGTAATTTGACCAAGAAACTTTGCCTCCCGGCGGGATGGTTGGTATCCGAGCACATTGGGTGTACCTGATGTAGGGAACAATAAACCTGAAAGCATCTTGAGGGTTGTGGTTTTACCGGCTCCGTTTGGACCGAGGAATCCAACCACTTCTCCTGGATCGATTTTGAATGAGATACTCTCCACTGCCTTGACCGTGTTGTATTTTCGCTTGAACAAGCTTTTCGTCGCTGCCTTCAAACCGGCTTCGCGGACCGGGACTTTATAGTGTTTGGATAAATTATTTACTACAATGACTGGAGATGGCATGGGATCCTTTCAGAAAGACCGGTTACGCATGAAGAACAAAAATACCTGCGCAGCTTGAGACCTGTTTGTATTCTACCTTGAACCCCAGGTCTTCTAACCTTGGGACTGCCTCATCCGCCAACCAGTAGAATTCATCTTCCCAAACATCTCCCACCATTTTTTTAACTTTTTCTAGGTTGCTCAAATCTTGGAAGGAGATATCGCCGATGATTATTTGGCCATTCGGAGCGAGTAGGGGACTGTACTTGCCTAGAATTTGGATTTTTTTGTTGAGGTCGAAATGATGGAAAACATAGGCCGAAACGACGCGGTCAAATGGAGATTGTATTTTTGGTGGCATGTCATTTCGCAAATCACTCAGCACGAAATGAGCGGTGGGAATCTTTTGTCGTGCTTTTTCGAGCATGGAGGAAGAAAAATCTGTACACCACAGGTCGCAATTCATTCTGGCAAAACTTATCGCCAGGTTGCCGGTTCCTGTCCCCAGGTCGAGGACTCTCATCCTGGGTTTAACATCCGCAAGTTTCACAATCTTTTCGATAAGGATCTTGTAGCCAATAAAAGGGAATTGATTATTAATAACCGAGAGGTCGTACGTTTCGGCCCAAATATCAAATTCGGAGCGGGGGAAGGAGTCGTTTATGACCATACAATGTCTACGTAATTGTACAACAGAATATTCTCATCAACTCTCCATCGTCACTTCACACTCAGTTCACAACTGGTATTTATACTTTGTTCATACTAACAAAGGAGTATAAATATGGTCAAACACATTGTTTTCCGTCTTGTTGCAGGATTAATTTTGCTGGTAGCGATTGCTGGTATAGCATTCTTCGCTTACCAGGCTGGGGCGTCCCATGCAGCGGTGGTAAATGCCCCGCCTCCTGTCGCAGGGACATCACTGTCGCCATATGCATTCTATGGAATGCCATTTGTTTATTATTGGGGATTTCCAGGTTTCGGGTTTCTTGGCTGCTTGATTCCGATCTTCCTATTCTTCCTCGCTTTCGGTGTAATGCGCATCCTGATTTGGAGACCACGCTGGGGTTGGCGGCACATGCATCGGGGAAATATGGAAAATGGACCGTGGGGTAAGGATGTTCCATCCATGTTTTCTGAATGGCATCGCCGGGCACATGCGTCTACCCCTGACGAACAGTCAGAAAATAAAAAGGCCGACCAATAAATCTTCCACGGCGTATAATCACCCCGAGTCCTGAATTGGACTCGGGTGACTGATTTCTAAATGAAAACCATTCTGGTTGTAGATGACGAACCAAAGATCGCAAAGTTGGTACGTGATTATCTCGAACGCGCCGGCTTTGAAGTGCGCGTGGCTAGTAACGGAAAGGATGTGCTCTTACAAGCACGATCTGAAAAGCCAGATTTGATCATCCTCGATCTTGGACTGCCACAACTGGATGGTTTGGATGTGACACGGGAACTGCGCAAGGTTTCGAACGTGCCCATTATCATGCTGACAGGGCGCTCGGAAGAGTCGGATAAGTTGATTGGATTGGAATTAGGTGCAGACGACTATATCACCAAGCCGTTTAGTCCAAAGGAGTTGGTGGCCCGTACACGTGCATTATTTCGCCGCATGGAAAATTATGCAAATGAAAACCAGGAAATAATAAGGGTTGCAGACCTGACTCTTGATCTACCCCGATTGCGCATAACTGCAGAAAACCGCCCGATCGAGGATTTAACCCCTTCCGAGTTTTCCCTGGTGGCAGAAATGGCGCGCTACCCAGGACGTGTATTTACAAGATCCCAACTTCTGGATGCATTGCACGGAGTTGCATTTGAGTCATATGAACGCGCAATTGATGCACATGTTAAGAACATTCGCCACAAGATTGAAATCAATCCCTCCGAACCGCGTTACCTCCTCACGGTTTACGGAGTGGGATACAAATTTACCGATCGATGAATAATTATCATTTCCAGCGATCCTCAATCAAACGTCCGAAATGGTGGCCAGAGAATGTACCATGGCCGCCGTATAAGCGCTCTTCCCGCCCTTACTTCTTTCGCCGCATAGGCTGCTTTTTTGGATTGTTCAATTTAGTCAGTTTGTTTGTGTTGGCTGGGATCATTATATTGGTTGCGCGTGGTCTGGGTTTGGTAAAGTTTCAGTTCAATCCTTTACTATTACTTATTCCAATTGGAGTATTGATTATCCCGGTCATCATATTGTTGTTAGTGCTGGGGGCAATGGTACTGCGTCGGTTGGTGGTTCCTATGGATGACCTGCTCAAGGCTGCAGACCAGGTGGGGCAGGGTAATTATTCTGTTCAAGTACAAGAAAAAGGATCTCGCGAGGTTCGATCTTTGGTTCGAGCATTTAATAATATGGCTTCTCGCCTCAATGTCAATAATCAGCAGCGTCGGGAATTACTAGCTGATGTCACTCACGAACTGCGTACCCCGTTGACGGTAGTTCAGGGAAACCTGGAAGGCATGTTGGATGGTGTTTACCCGCCTGACGAAACTAACCTGCGCTCTTTATTGGAAGAGACGAATATCCTTTCGCGTCTGGTGGAGGATCTGAGAACATTGGCATTGGCTGAAAGCGGAGCAATTAAGTTAAAAATAGAATCAGTTGATCTTTCCATGTTGGCAAAAGAAACCTTGGCAGCTTTCACATCCCAAGCCGATCTGGCTGGGGTGTCGTTGACATTTGAATCAGTTGACGACTTGCCTTGGGTGGATATTGACCCTGGGCGTATCCGTCAGGTGCTCTCGAACTTGATCACGAATGCCCTCCGGTATACGCCTTCTGGCGGGATAATAAGTGTGCAGTACCGGCATGCAGATGGAAGAGCCTTTTTAGAAGTGAAAGACTCAGGCCCAGGCATTCCTCAAGATGAATTGCCTCATGTTTTTGAACGCTTTTATAAGTCGGCCGACTCGGGCGGTATGGGATTGGGGTTGGCGATCGCTCGCCACCTGGTGGAAGCACACGCCGGGTCAATTTCTGCCGAAAGTTTCCCGGGGAAAGGGACGACCATGCGGATAGTTTTACCAACGGCAGAATAACTAAAAAACTTCCGAAATAAACCTCGGAAGTTTTGCTTTTTTGAATTACCTCTAATTAGTTAGAACAACAACTCTTACCAATGCCAAGTTGTCCCTTCCTTGTTATCTTCGATTGTCACTCCAAGGGCTTGAAGTCGTTCGCGTATTAGATCCGACATTGCCCAATTTTTTTGCTTGCGTATCTCGGAGCGGATTTCAACAAGCAATGTGATGAACTTGTCTGCTTTATCTCCAGACGCTCTCTTTTCGCCTAGACGAAGACCGAGAACGCCAGATAGTTCAAGTAATGTATTCTGGGCAGGTTTGAGCTCTGGGTCTGATGCACCCGCATCGCGGGCTGAATTGATACTACGAACCAGTTCAAATAGTGCTGCCAATCCACCCGACGAATTGAAATCATCATCCATGGCATCCACGAATGTCTGCTGGGTAGTTTCAGTCTGCTTATCAAGGTCAGTTTGAATCTTGGGGGATGTCCCTGTGACATTCGATTGCGCGGGTTTTAATGCAGACCTTAACCTGTCCAGTCCACGTTCCGCCGCGTCAACGATATCATCGGAATAAGAGAGGGGAGCACGGTAGGATCCGTTTAGGATCATCATGCGTAAAGCATCCGGTTCATGCTTGGAAAGAAATTCATCTATTGAGACTAGGTTACCGATCGATTTAGACATCTTTTCCCCCTGCAGTTGAAGCATACCATTGTGCATCCAGTACCTGGCGAATGGTTTCCCTGTATATGACTCAGTTTGCGCGATTTCATTTTCATGATGTGGAAAGACGAGGTCGTTTCCACCCCCATGGATATCAATTTGCTCGCCTAGATGGCTTAAGTTCATAGCAGAGCATTCAATGTGCCAACCAGGGCGGCCTTTACCCCAGGGACTCTCCCACGCAGGCTCCCCGGGTTTAGAGGTTTTCCAGAGGGCAAAATCCATCGGGTGTTCTTTCTCTTCGCCAACTTCGTTGCGTGCCCCCGTCTGCATATCTTCAATCTTTCTTCCAGACAGTTTGCCATATTCTGGATCTTTTGTAACACGGAAGTAAACGTCACCATTCTTGGCAGGATATGCGAATCCTTTTTCAATCAAACCCTCGATCATGCGGATGATTTGCGGCATTTCCTGCGTAGCACGCGGGTTTACAGTGGCAGGCAGGATGTTCAAGACTTCAATCTGGCGCCGGAACTCATTAATGTACTTTTCAGCCAGTTCGGAAGCATCCACTCCCAGCGAATTAGCCCTGTTGATGATTTTATCGTCCACATCCGTGTAATTGATCACCAGGCGCACTTCATATCCGCGGTAAGTCAGGTAACGTCGGACGATGTCAAACACAAGGGCAAACATGGCGTGACCGATATGAGCGTCCGAATAAACGGTTACACCGCACACGTACATTTTTACTAGATTTGGCTCGAGTGTCGTGAATTCTTCTTTTTTGCGTGTGAGAGTATTGTAAACGCGCAACATGGAATTCTCCTGAGAATATTTCTGCGGCTATTATAAACTAATGAACCACCGGAAAGGGCAATGGAATAATCGAGATTTAATATTACTTGATAAAAAAAGCGCGGCTTAAGCCGCGCTCCACATGGATGGTTAGGAGAGACTACTCTTTTCCTTCTGGTCGGGCAAAGATCATCCGGCCTGCTGCTGTTTGCAGGACTTTTGTCACAGTGACGGTGATCTCTTTATTCAAGTATTTGTTGCCATTTTCTACCACTACCATGGTGCCGTCTTCCATATAACCCACACCCTGGTTGACTTCTTTTCCTTCCTGGATAACGTTTACTGACATTAACTCCCCAGGCAGCACTACTGACTTTACAGCATTCGCAAGTTCATTGATGTTCAGAATAAGGACTCCTTGCAATTCCGCTATTCGGTTTAAATTGAAATCGTTGGTCAGGATTGGACATTTCATTTGTCTGGCTAGTATCACCAGTTTATCATCCACTTCCCTTACTCCCTCCACATCCACATCGCTAATTCGAACTACGACCGCTGATGCCTTTTGTAGTTCTGCCAGCACTTCCATGCCCCGCCGCCCACGCTGCCGGCGTAAACTATCCGGCGAATCGGCGATATATTGGAGTTCATTCAGCACAAAGCGGGGAATCAGCAGTGTTCCGGGCAGGAAGCCGGTCTTGGCAATATCGGCAACTCGTCCATCGATAATGACGCTGGTATCGAGCAGGATGGTCCGGTTGGTTAATGAACCTCCACCGCTGGTTCCTTCCTCCCTGCGGGAAGTTAATCCGCCCAGAATATTGGCAATATCAGCCTGCCGAGTCGTGAAAACGGCTACTCCGAAGTAACCAAAAAGCAGTACTCCTACCAACGGCATGATTTTTCCCAGGGGAGAGGGCAGGAGGGATAGCGGGAAGGCTAGCAGGGCCGCGGTTAGCAGACCGATTGACAGCCCGATAAGTGCCGAAAACAATGTTTCAGCTGCCAGCCTACCCAATATGCCTCGCAAAGCACGGATGGGGCGGGTTGTGACGTAAGGCGTGAGGATTAGCCCAAGCAGGGCGCCAACCAGGGTGAAGGTAATTGTGTAAAATAGTTGCTGATCAGGGTTGTAAACCGAGAGTCCGTTTCCAACATAAACCCCCAAGATTGAGAAAACTGCCATACCGAAAATTCGAATAATAAAATCAGCACTCATAATAGATAACTCCTCTCTAATAAATCAAAAAATAAATCCACTGGATAATAGCACGGCTGGAACACTCCGTCAATTGGTGGGATAGTTGGAAACAGGTATAATAACATCGATATTTATTGGTAATCACGAGGTAAAATGGCATTTGACAGTTTCGGGCGAAAAATCCATTATTTGCGTATAAGTCTCACAGACCACTGTAACCTCCGTTGTGTTTACTGCATGCCGGAAGATATGACTTTCCGGCCGCGTGCTGAAATGATGCAGGACGACGAAGTGTTGCTTTTGGCGCGTTTGTTCGCTGACCTCGGTTTTGATAAAATCCGGCTGACCGGGGGAGAACCTACCGTACGTGCCCACCTTGTTGATATAGTGCATGGCATTTCCAGTACACCTGGAATCCGCTCCGTTTCTTTGACCACCAACGGAATGCTCCTTTCGAAATTGGCTGATCCTTTGGCTGCTGCAGGTCTCGGACGAGTGAACGTCAGTATTGATACTCTGAACCCAGCCAAATTCAAACGCATGACACGCGGCGGCGATGTGGAGACTGTTTGGGAGGGAATTTTAGCAGCAGAAGCTGCCGGGTTGGCCCCAGTTAAATTGAACGCGGTTGTGGTACGTGGTTATAACGAAGAAGATGTCGTTGATTTGGCAAATTTGACGCGTGAGCATCACTGGCAGATGCGCTTTATCGAAATGATGCCCTTAGGAGGTGCCACGGATTTGCAGACTACGCAAATGGTTTCTTCGCAGGAGATTCAGGACCGGATTGAGCAATCACTTGGTTCATTGAGTCCAGTGAATGGCGGAGATCTGGACGGGGAGGCGCGTCTCTTTCAGGATTCCTGGAGCAAAGGGTGATATCGGTTTTATTTCTTCCGTAAGTGCTCCATTTTGTGCGGATTGCAGTCGTGCGCGGCTCACACCGGAAGGCATCCTGCGTATGTGTCTCCTGCGGGATTACGAGATTGACTTGCTGACCCCATTACGTACGGGAGCCTCCCTGGAAGAATTACGGCTCCTTGTTTTGGAAGCAGTGTGGAACAAGCCTTGGGGACACGGGCTCGCTACTGGAGAAATTGCAGTAAATCGTGCAATGAACGAAATCGGCGGCTAGTGTACCTGGTTGAGGTGCTTTTACATGGCAGAAATCTAGAGTCTTCCTGAGGAAAATATGAGCTGGGAAAATAAGTTGTTACGTATCGTACGGGTGGCTAATGCTCATGAGATTGGAACCTTCGTTCGCCTCTTAAGTGCCATTAATGCCGTTGGGGGGAACGTGGGTGATATTGAGCTCCTCAACGAGAGTACAAACCAGGTGGTCCGTGAAATCACCATTTTTGCGGATGATGAAATGCAATTGGAAATTATCCTGGACGCCATCCGGAAAAACCGCGGCACAAAATTGCTAGATGTCCGCGATGAAGTGCTGGCTCTCCACCTGAAAGGCAAAATCGCTGTTCGTTCACGTTATCCGATCGATTCAATTGCAACTCTTCAAAAGGTATACACTCCGGGAGTGGCGGAAGTATGTATGAAAATTGCTCAAGACCCTGCTCTGGCACATACTTATACTTCCACCTGTCACCTGGTAGCCATCGTCACTGACGGGACAGCCGTGCTTGGGCTCGGGGATATTGGACCCTTGGCTGGAATGCCTGTGATGGAGGGCAAGGCGATGCTGATGGAGACCTTGGTAGGCCTTTCGGGTGTCCCAATCCTGCTCAATACTAAGGACCCGGATGAAATTATTAAGGTAGTTGCAGCCATCGCCCCAACCTTTGCTGCAATTCAGCTGGAGGATATTTCAGCACCGCGTTGCTTCAGGATTGAGGATGAACTCCAAAAGCTATTGGATATTCCAGTTATGCACGATGATCAGCACGGTACGGCAGTGGTGGCAACTGCGGTGCTAACGGTAGCATGCCGAAACCTCAAGATACAACTAGGCAAGGCTGCCATTGGTCAAATTGGCTTGGGTGCGGCTGGGAATGCCATTGCAAAAATTCTAATGCGTATCACTGGCAACCCAGTTTGGGGTGCGGATCTGAGTGAAGAAGCTTTGCTGCGCCACGAAACCAATGGAGGGAAACGGTCGGATTTGAAGAATATTATGGCAAACTGCGATATTGTTGTTTCCACCACCGGGGTGCAGGGCTTGATCAAGCCTGGGATGGTTCGCAAGGGGCAAGTGATCCTGGCTCTATCGAATCCACACCCGGAAATTGAACCCGAAGTTGCACTCAGACAAGGTGCAGCTTTCGCTGCGGATGGGAAGCTGGTCAATAATGTGCTGGGTTTTCCGGGCATCTTCCGGGGTGCGGTAGACACGTGGGCACCGCGAATATCCGATGAGATGCTACTGGCTGCTTCGGAAGCGATCGCTAACCACACGGCAGCCGATGAGTTGGCTCCAAATCCGTTGGATCGTTCTCTGCACCAGGCGGTCGCCCATGCGGTGGCTTTGAAGGCGATAGAGCAGGGACTCGCACGGGCAGAATATGTGCCGTATATTCACGAATGAACAAATAAAGGATAATGAAGCTCCCGCAGGTTTTTTCTGCGGGAGCTTTGGTTTTTATTTGTGTGCAGCCACCAATTCTTTCAATAAGGTGCCAAGCCGCGTCATCCCTTCCCGGATTTTATCCGGGTTGGAATACGAGAAATTGATCCGCATTGTGTTGTCACCACCACCGTTCGGATGGAACGACGCGCCCGGGACAAAAGCAACCTTCCGTTCGATGGCAACTTTGAAAACATCGGCAGCATCCATCCACTCAGGTAAAATACCCCACAAGAACATGCCCCCCTGTGGTTTAGTCCAGCCCACCTCGTGTGGGAAGACTTCTTCCATGATTTCGAGCATCACGTCGCGGCGTTCCTTGTAAACCTGGCGGATGAACTTGACGTGCTCATCCAGGAAACCACCCTTGCCCACTTCATAGGCAACCATTTGATTGAAGGCAGCGGTATTTAAATCCGCTGCCTGTTTCGATTGGACAAGTTTTCGAATGACTTGCTCCGGGGCAATGACCCACGCCAGGCGGATTCCTGGGGCAAGCAATTTTGAAAACGTGCTCAGGTAGATGACATTCCCGGTATAACAACCGTCGTCACCACGAAACTGGCTGTCCAGCCAGACGAGGGAGGGGAGGTGTTCACCCTCGAAACGCAACTGACCATATGGGTCATCTTCCACGATCGGCACTCCATAGCGGTCCGCAAGCTCGACCAGTTTTTTCCGTCTTTCCAGGCTAAGGGTCGTACCGCTTGGATTCTGGAAGTTAGGGAGGACATAGATAAACTTAGGTCCAATGCGCAAGGCTTCTTCAAGCTTGTCCACCACCATCCCGTTCTCGTCGGAGGGCACAGCGATGTATTGGGCTCCGTAAGCATTCCAGGCCTGCAAAGCCCCGACATAAGTGGGAGATTCAACGACGATATGGTCGCCCTGGTTGATAAATACCCGACCGAGGAAATCCAGTGCTTGTTGGGACCCGGATGTGATCAGGATGTTATCCGGGGTGATCTTGACAGAGTAGCGACCTGTGTGGCGGGCGATCATTTCCCGCAAAGGTCGATACCCCTCCGTGGTGCTGTATTGCAGCGATTGGGGACCATCGTGCTCAAGGACATAATTACAAGCCGCCTGGAATTGCTTAATTGGGAATACTTCAGGAGCAGGCAATCCGCCCCCAAAAGAGATGATGTCCGGCTGTTCGGTAAGTTTGAGTAACTCACGAATGACCGAACTTCCCATCCGTTGTGTCCGGTTTGCATAGCGATATTCCCAGGGTGTCTGCATTCATACTCCTTAGTGATGAAGATGATATCGACAAAAAAACCTGGCAGGTACGATTCACCTGTCAGGCTTGGCTGACTTTGTAACGCCGTGCAAAACGAATATCAACAGGATTCGAAGCATGGCTACACAATATTACCGTGTTTTTTTCATCCTTGCAACCCTCCTCGGCATATTCTTCCTGTAGACGATATTCGGGAAGGATAAAAGGTTGCAGATTGATCAGGTAATGACCCAGTTTTTCCATAGTATTGTCCAATTATATTGTCCGATCCCTTCCAGCAGAGTTTAGGCACGTGCTACAATGAACCCTGGAGGACGACATGAAGCACCCCCGGAAACAACCTTTTTCCTTTATCCTGATCGCCCTGGTGATGAACGGATCGATCCTTGCCGCATGCGGACCGATTTCCAACAGCGCGGCCTCAGTTACTCCGGGGACAAATTGCGGGAACGGCTTCTGCGATAGTGGGGAAACCTCCTTGTCCTGTGCATCCGACTGCCCCGCGGGAAGTTTTAGCGGGAAAATCCAATCCACGCACATCAACTCAGCCGGGGTCGGCGATATCGCTGTGATGATCGCTTCACCCAAAGGAGCGCGCTTCCCGGAAGGAGCCGGGGTGGTGGTGGTGATCCCTCCGATTTTTTCCGGTTCCACCAGCTTCATGACGGACCCGGATGTCGCATCGCTGGGGCTCATACAGGTCAGCTTTATGTGGCCGGGCCAAACCGACAGCCTCACCAGCAGCCGGAGTACCGGTACATTCGACTCTGGCGGTGAACAGTCCGTACAAGTATTGCGGGACGTTATTCGTTTTGCGTCCGGTACCATCCCGGATGTCGACGGCAAATTCATTTCATCCGTGACCCAGGTGGCGCCGCTGACCGGTGAAGTGGGTCTTTACGCTTTTTCGGATGCGGGCATCGAGGTGATCAACGTGCTCAAGTTATACGGAGATCAGTTGTCGAAGGTGCAATACTATGTCGGGCAGGAAAACCCCACAGTGGACACGCTTTCCTGCCTGGAAGCGGGTTACGTGGACGACAACGGGCAGCCGGTCTATAACCCTTTTTACAGTTACCCGGTCAGTTACAGCACCTCGGCAATCAACTTCTCGTACGCAAACGTGCGCTGGGATGCGACTTATACGGAACCGCGTACCGGTGCTGTTGGCCGGGCTTATCTTGACCTTGACGGGAACGGAAGCCTCAGCAGCGGTGACTATGTCACAAGTTGGAAAGTACCGATCATATTTGGAAAACGCACCTATTCCGCTGCGCTAACCCAGGCATTGCTGGATACCGGTTCGCTTTCACTTTCGGATTGGCCGGCCGACCTGGCCACCCCGGAGGAGGCTGCCCGGGATTGGCAATTCAGGCAAAGCATCAACCAGTACATCGACCTGCGAACGCTAATGCCCAACCTTAAGGTAATGCTTGTTTTTGCCCAGGTCGACCACGCACAGGCAGCGAAGGATAAACCGCACATCCATCAAGCCTACCAGGGATTTCGCTTCGAAGCAGGTCTTTGGGTCCGGTTGAACCCAGACCGGGTGTACATTCAATCAATCATCCCAAATGCCGGGAACGAATTCCCGGACAACCCGGCCAATACCGGACCTTCTGACTGGGCGCAGATCGGGAAGTACGCCTACCCGGGACAGGGGGCTGCGAGCGACCTGGTGCCGCTAGCCGCAGTGGCTGAGATGGCCGACCGGGCTCACTTCAACCGCTGGGACGAAAACCTCGGGCAGGTTCTCTATATTTATTTCCCAACGCCCACACTTCCATAAATTGATTCTCTGCACACTATCCAGGCAACCACGGGGACCAACAAGGTGGTTGAGACGGCTTTTCCATAAAATTCCTCTTACTCCTATTTAATGCTACTGCCAGCCAAATTCCTGGAAGAAGACTCCGTCCTGGAAATTTTTCAAGGCTTGCCGAACATAAGGGATGGTATTCCCGGGCAGGGAGTCCATGTGGACCCAGCGCAGGTCGTCACATTTCCCCGGTTCAGAGTTGACAGGTTCCCCGTCCCACTTTTGCACGTGAAAGAAAAAATCCACGCGCTCGTCATCCGAATGCCGGTGAAACACCCCGGCGAAGAGCATATCATGCGGATCGATCCCAACGCCGATCTCTTCGCGAGCTTCGCGGACCCCAGCCATGCGGACCGTTTCATCCCCATCGAGGTGCCCGGCCGGGACGCTGTAATACCCGTCCATGTATCCGGTCTGGAAACGGCGAAGCAGGAGGACCTGGTCTGCGTGGATAAAGAAGAGATGGATGGTGACTGGAAATTTTACATGCACAGGTACCCTCCTGCATGGAGTGGATGAGCGGCCTGGTGGATAAAGACTCCAAGGAAAAAACTCTCAGAGAGAAATTATAGAACCGATATCCATTTTATCAATTAATTCATCAAGAGTTTATCCGGGAATCTTCCGACAATTGGTGGAAGGGGGTCAATCATTTTCATTGGTCACGTAGTTCCCAAAAAACCATAAGCAATAAATTTCCCTGATAACCCATCCGGCGCAGCGAGTCTCTTGCGGGACCCGGTGCGCCGGGAAATATTTTCGGGGATTTACTTCGTTCTTCCGCCCGCGAATTTCTGGCGGAGGCTGCGGTTGGGGGCGGAACGAGGCGCCTGCCGGCTGGCAGGTCTCCCCGGCGAATAGGAGGAGGCGGGAGTTCGCCGCTGGGGTCGGGGTGAGGAAGCCGGACGGTCGGGGGCGGGGGTGGAGTAATTGAATCCCTCGAGTTTTTGGTGCACCAACGGCTTGTCCATGATCTTTTCCAGAGAGCGGACCATGTCCCTGTCGTCGGGGGTGACGAGGGTGAAGGCATCGCCGGTGTGCTCGGCACGACCGGTGCGCCCGATGCGGTGGATATAATCGTCGGCGGTGGCGGGCATGTCGAAATTGATGACGTGCGAGATACCTTCCACGTCGAGGCCGCGGGCGGCAATGTCGGTGGCAACCATCACCTGGAAATGCCCGCTCTTGAAACCAGCCAACGCCGACTGGCGCTGACCCTGGGAACGGTCACTGTGGAGGCTGGTGGCGCGGAACCCGGCCTGGGCGATCTGGCGGGAAAGTTTCTCGGCGCGATGCTTGGTGCGGGTGAAGACCAGGACCGAATTCGTGTCGGTCTGCTTGAGAATTGCCAGGAGCAGGGGAGTCTTCAGGTGCTGGGGGACGGGGTAGAGGGCGTGCGCCACGGTATGGGCCGGTTCGCTGAGACCCACTGCGATGCGCTGCGGGTTTGTCAGAGTCTGGGCAGCCAGTCCCTCGATCTCTTTCGGGAAGGTGGCGGAAAAGAGCATGGTCTGGCGTTTGGCGGGGACGTGTTTGAGGATGCGTTTCACATCGGGGAGGAAGCCCATATCGAACATGCGATCGGCCTCATCCAACACCAGGATCTCGACACCCTGTAATTTCGCGTTGCCCTGGGTAAGGTGGTCGAGCAGGCGACCGGGGCAGGCGACCAGGATCTCGACCCCGTCGCGCAGGGCGCGCACCTGGGGTTGAGGACCCACGCCTCCGTAGATGGTGGCGCTGCGGATCTTTGTACCGATGCCCAGATCCCGGATGGAATCGTTGATCTGCTCGGCAAGCTCGCGGGTGGGGGTGACGATGAGGGCACGGGTGCGGTTGCGAGGTCCGTTCAATAATTTCTGCAAAATAGGCAGGACGAACACGGCGGTCTTGCCGGTACCGGTCTGGGCGGTGGCGATAATGTCACGACCGGCCAGGGCGGCGGGCAGGGCGGCAGTTTGGATGGGGGTGGCCTCGGTATAGCCGAGACGGTCGATCCCCGCCTGTAGGCGCGGATCAAGGTTGAAATGATTAAAGCTCAAGATATTCCTTTTCTTCAGAAGTCCGGGGGTGTTGGGGGGATCGAGCGAAGCTCAAACGAACAACAGCAAAGACTGCTGAAATAATGCGGTTATAGGAGGATAGAGTAACCGAGTATGGCGGGACTGTCAAGGTGGGGGAATGGATAAGGTTTTGGCGGAAGAGGAGATAATCCGCAAGGCAGAGGCCGTCGAGAATGCCGCATCGGTTTGTTCGCCCGATGCAGTCTGCGTCGGCGTGCCTCCCAAAATGGGGCGCTCTGCGAATGCCGCACTCTGAGATGAGTCATCTCATCGAAGCGATGAACAAGGACTTGATGTCGCCGTTCATCGTGAAACATCTCCTTTCACGATGACAAATACGCGAAAACGACTACAAACGATTGAGAGGTTTTGGGTCGTTTATTTTTACTCATACCCGTGTGAAACATATTGCAACCGGCAGAGCATTTCATGACTACCTCAATTATTTACAA
Organism: uncultured Chloroflexia bacterium; assembly: GCA_963830585.1. Taxonomy (GTDB): domain Bacteria; phylum Chloroflexota; class Anaerolineae; order Anaerolineales; family Villigracilaceae; genus UBA877. The sequence continues at coordinate 256,805 of CAWHNA010000002.1, forward strand.
CCAGTTCACCACGAATTCCCGATATTTAGAAGACACGTCGAGTTTGCTGAACTTCCCTTATGGATTTTAAGGCACTGGAAATTGTTCTTATGAAACAATTTCCCCCACACACCCGGATTGGATAAAGGTTTTCTCGCTTACACTGCGGCCACAAGGTGAGTGGGATTGGTTGATTTTTGTTTTCAAACAATCCCATCACCGGCAGCACCTAGCAGGAGGAGATGGAGGCACACCAATAGGGCTCGCCACGAAAATATCAAGGGAATAGTGGAGGCAAAATATTTCACTCTAAGTTGTTAAGGTGCGTGGCACCGCAGATTCTTATCTGCGGTGGGGTGGTTGGGTGCTCGAGCCCCCAAGGGGGTTCCCCAATCTCCCAAAATGCGGGGGACAAGCGAGGGAATTAGATAGCTCCTAAAAGGGACCCGCCCTGAGTTAATAATAGAACATATATTCTGTTCTGTCAAGGGGGAAATGATATGAAAGTGAGAGATGCCTGATATGACATCTCTCACTTTTTCAGCAAGCATTATGGATCAGCGACCCAGGCTTCTAAATCACAACCATGGGCCTCATCATGTCATGTTCCTCATGCTCCAGGATGTGGCAATGCCAAACGTACTCTGCGCCGGTAATCCCATATTCTTTTTGCAATCTCGGGCTTGCCGGAACCGTGAAGGGCAACGCCGGCAGATCGAATTTCATCAGAACCCGTGTCACCTGACCGGGGTTGACGTGGACGGTTTCCTTCCAACCCAACTCGTTGAGATCCGGGGCGATCTGCGGCCCCTGGTAAGCCGGGGCACCGCCAGCATAGGCATCCACGTTAAAGGCCTGGCGGGAAAGGACCTGAACATTTACCAGGTGGAAGTGCATCGGGTGCGTGTCTCCCGTAAGGTTGATAATTTCCCACACCTCGGTACTTCCGGCTGGAATGATTTCAGTCGGCTTAGCATCATAACCGAGGCCAAAGTAGATATCTGACCCTGCGTTGACGGGTTGATCGGTGCCAAGCTGCTGTATCAAGCGGCCATATTCATCGGAGCCTTCGTTCAAGGTCAAGCGCCGTACTGGCACGCCGGCCGGAACTGCAGTTGGCAAGCCTGGCTTTTGGGATACCAGGAAGGGATCGGTGGGGTTTAGGACTGCGGGCAGAGTGATGGGTGGATTGGCAGCGCCTTTGCGGGCTTTTACCCTAATCTGGAGCATGGTGCGCGTGTCGGGCCCATAGCCGGGTTTCGAAACAGGGTTCTTGTGGTCATTCGAGTCATAGTCATTGGCTGGATCGCCCATGGGATACGGCCCAGGATCATCATTGTACAGGAGCAAAACGGAGCCAGCCGGCACATTCCGGAAGTCGACGATGAGGTCAGCCCGCTCGGCGGGTGACATCAGCAGGAGAGGCTGGTTCTTGCCGCTGACCATGACCGGCCTCGGCAGGAAACCACCTTCCGTCCCGATCTGAATAAAGCCAGGCCCCATCCCGCCCGGGGCGAGGTTCTGCGGCTCGGTTGGGTCATTGTTCTTTGCGTAGACCAGGCGCGGGTTCAGGAAGCGTGCCTGGCAGGCATTCAGCAAGCGGAAGCGGTATTCACGCTGCTCCACTTCAAGATATGGATAAACCGTGCCGTTGACCAGCATGGTATCTCCAAAAAACTCGGGGACACAGGAAGGATCGGGCGGCAGACCGGCGGGATTTGGACCCAGTGCCCCGTACCGGTCGGTATCATAAATGTGGGCATACCATAGATCGCCGGGCCGGGAATTTGGCATGGCGGTATACCAAGTCGGATCATCCACAGCAGTGTTCGGACTCACGAAGACCTTGTCCTGGAAGACCAGGTAAACGGTCCTGGGATCCAGCGGGCCGGGCAGATTATGATTTGCCACAAGGGACAGTTCGTAGTCATCGTAGATGACGTAGGCAGTGGCGATGCCGGCATAGGCATTCAGGCGGGTCAGGCCAAAGACATGGTCGTGATACCACATCAAGCGCGCGCCCTGGTTATTGGGATAATAATACTCCGCTTCGTTGGCGGCCGCGCCAGGATATAAAACCGAGTTGTTCATGAAACTAGGACCCTGATCACCATTGGGACGCCACCAGGCATACGGTCCGCCATCGCTAATCCAGGGAACATAGCCGCCATGAAGATGGATATCCACCCGATCATCCCCATCCATGGCACCCATGATCGTACGGTCAATTGGCAGGATGTGATGCGCCGGGAGGTGGTTGCGGAAAGTGATCTGGACGGGTTCATCTCTTTTCGCGGCGATGATGCCGCCGAGGTGTTTGAAATTACCGTGCTGTCCGAAGCCCATCAGGCGGGTTGGATTGAGCAGATCGGGATGCAGATGATCTGTGTATTGACCCACATCAATGGTGTAGTGAGTGACTCCCGGCTGCCACCAATCCTGTTTGACACTGTCCGGTGCTGCGAGCGGGATTTCTGCACCAGGCCTGCGCAGCGGCTGGATAAACTTTTTCAGGTGGCTGCTTTGCGAGAACGCCAGAGCGTCCTTTATGAAACCCGGGCGGGAGGCGAGAAAGAACGCGGCAGCACCTGCGGCACTCATTTTAAGAAAATCTCGTCTTGAGGGCATATATTATCCTCCTTGGAAAAAGTAATGAAAGCGGGAATGGGTCTCAATGGGTTGGGGAGGAATTGAGGCATCGATTAAAAAGAGCGATTTTTCACAACCTAATGGAAGTATATGAAGAATATAGCGAGAATAAATTGGAATATATTTGGAATTATTAGGGAATACTCAAAAAACCCGGTGGCATGAGACTCGTTTCCTTGGGACGCATGCCTGAGGGACTGCCACGGGGGCTTGAAGCCCTATGGAATTGAGAATTAAAAAAGCACGGGACAAAGACACCGTCCCGTGCTTGTGGGTAAGGGTGTTATAGGCCAAATTTTCCGCTAAGTCAGGTGGCAAAAATAAGAATTGTTTGATAAGCGGGTTTAAATGACGTAAAATGGGAAAGGAGAGAATAAATAATGTGGTCATCTACCAGGCAATTCGTATTAAGCGCTTTTTGTTATGGCATGAAAGGCTAATATTTCTCAGTTCCGTTAACGATGATTCCAACCTGGGAAGAGGATAGAAATGGAGAACGTCAAGAAAAGTCCTATCTTACGTGTCCTGACCAGTGCCGTCGTTTTTTCGGTCATTTCCGGGATCATTGTAGCGATCATCGGCATAATACTCGGGTGGAAAACTTCCACCCAGTTCAGCGATGGCTTTTTTTGGGCAGGTGCCATCCTGATCTCGCTTGGGTTCCTGTCCGCCCTGGGGCGTATGAACCAGGGTACGATTTCGGAGAAACAGTACAGGCAGTCGGGGGACCATGCGGATATGGCTGAACGATCCAAGCAGTGGGCGGCGGATATTTCAAAAGGTCATAACATCCTGGCTTTTTTGGGGACAACCGGGCTGCTGGTGTTTGGGATGTCCGCCCTGGCGATCCTGGCAGGGAAGGTGTTCTAGCGCGAAGTGGGGTAGGAACTCACTATATTAATCAATTAATTAATACCTGCGGACAACGGCGCTGATTTGCGCTACCCAAGAGGTTTACTGGAAGAAAGTCAAATTAGGGGGAAGAACAAGTTTAGATCCAGGAGAAAAGCAGGGTCTTCTCAATCCGCTGTGGGCTGACCATGACTATGGTTAGACCCCACCCTGCCCTCCCCAAATCAAAAACAGATTTGGAGAGGGTGTTTAGTATTACTGGGCATTCGGGGGTTTTTAGCTGGCTGCGTTTGTATGTAGTGGAAACCACCTCACCCTGCCCTATTAGCGCTTCGCGGCGCCGATGCCACCGACCCCCAAAAGGGGGTTGCTTCCCGGAAGTGCACCGGGACAACTTCGCGAATGGCGGCTTGAAGCCACCTCGGCTTGTCCCCAAATCAAAAACAGATTTCCCTACGGGATCCCCTCGGTCACCCTCGGGGATGATATGCTTCGCGATGGAGAGGGTGTTTCGTGAATTTACCGCTGAGATATTATTAGCGAGAGGTTGGCACATTCCATAAGTATTCCCCCCGCAGTGCGTCGCCGCCGAGGACGGCGGCGTGAGCGAGGAAGGAATGATACGATTCGTAACCTCTATGGTGCGGGGGAAGAAGAACAAAAAACGATCATCACCTGATATTGCCCTGCTGATATTATTTTGGGAGGAGGTTATTTTCTCTTTGAAGTGCCTTCAACGTACATTTGAAACTTGTCCGGATCGCCAGGGGGAGTGAGCTCGAACTGGTTGACCAGGGTCCCGTTTTTCCCTTTCAGGAAGGTGGTGCGAAAGCGGGGAGCGTTCGGTTCCGGGTCGCTGACCATGATGATGGCATCAGCGCTGGCAGAAACCGAATAGGAGGTGACATGCCCTTCGTTGTCGAAGTAGATGGCGCGCAGGTTCCCGTAAGGGATCAGGGTAGATGACGGTCAGGTCGTCGTGGGAGAAGGCCGGGCGTTCGGGTGCGGCGGGGAAATCGACGTGGTTCTTGCGCAGGAGGACCTGTTTCTGCAGGTCGAGGTGGAAGACCTGGAGTCCGCCGCCCTGGCCGGGGACGCCGCCGCCCTCGCCGATCCATTCGCCGAGGAGGAACTGCCAGTTATCCCAATTTGGTGGTGTCATTTTTCAATTCCTTTTCAATGGGCAGGATGAAGTCATTATAAGCCACCCTGATATTAAGCCCCATCCCCGTCACTGCCCTGTATGGACGGGGAAATGGCGTGCCTCCATGATGCTCCAGGTAACCCTGGATGAAGATTAATTCCAAAAATGGTATAATTAGACCTAAATACTCCATTAATTGAGCTTTAATTCAGAAGTTGAAGTAACTGAACTTCCCAGGTAATTAGTTTTATTGAGTCCAAGGTGGAGGAAATCCATGAAAGTAACCCGTCAGCTACCTGCCGATAAGGAAAGCAACAGGCTTACCATTGGAGATTGGGCGCGCTTTGTTTCATTTCAGCCTCAATTGTATTTTAGGCCACAAAATCTGGATGAGCTCAAGAGCTTTATTTCCGACTTAAACCAGGATAGCTCCAAGAAACAAAAAGTACGCGTCCTGGGAGGGCTGCATTCCTGTTCGGATATTTGTGTGTCGGACGCCATTATCGATGTAAGCGATTTACCGAAGACGATCGAATTCAATGATGACAATTCAACCGTTACCGTGACTGCGAACTGGCATTTACACGAATTCTTATTATCCGTGAGCGAGCGAGGCAAGGCTCTCACCGCGACCGGCGGCACGGATCATCAAACCCTGGCAGGTCTAATCTCTACGAACACCGCTCCCGCCACACCGCATCACGCATTATATGACCTGCTTGATTGGGTTGAATACATTACGATCGATGGAGCCTCCGGCGTCGTAATCGAAAAACGGGTGTCTAAATCAGATCCGGCTTTCCTGGCGCTCGTCTGTTCGTTGGGTGCGGTCGGTATTTTGACAAAAGTTCAATTCAGGCTGGTGGATGAACCCTATTTCGAGACAATCCAAAAACCGGTCCAGCTCAATGAAATATTAAAGGATCTGGACCAGACATCGCAGAAATACGAATTCTGGCGCATCGATTGGATTCCGGACACAGACCAAGGACTGCTGTGGGCTGCCTACCGGAAGACAGATGCAGACCGAGATGGGGATTATCCTGATGATCAATCTGAGAATATCCTCAAAGCGCTTTTCCAAGTGCTGGATAAGATCGAATCGGCGGGACCTCTTTTGGACGATGCGATGCGGCTTGTGTATGCCGGCCTGATCAAGGTTTACGGTGAGATAAAAGTCTCAGGCCCGCTGCGCACCATGCTGCCAGTCGACCGGCGCGCACCGCTGCACGTAGCCATGGCAGAATGGGGCTTCAACCCGGCTGATTTGCAGCGGCTGCTTCAATCCTGCCGGGATTACTACCGGAAAAATGGCTGGCCCAACCTGCCGATCGAGATCGAGCTCACAAAAACAGACCAATACTATATGTCGGCTTGGAATTGGCCGGGGCTGGACTATATCGTTAAATTCAACTTTATGTATCTGACTGACGTCAGCCAGAGCGAGCCAGAAAGAGGAGAATCATCGACCACCTTCATGGCCTTTGGGACCATCTTATCCAGGCTGGAATCCCGTTCAAGGCGCATTGGGGGAAGATAAATTTTATGGACTACGATTTCGTCCGCAGCCATTTCGATTTGGAATCATTCAAGCCGTTCATCTGCCCGATGTTCCTCAATAAATATTTGGAGGATCGGCTCCTTCCGCCACCCTGATATTCAGCCCCACCCCTGGCCCCTCCCCTTCAGGGAGGGGAAAAAGGTGAAGAAAGGGGACTTGCGAGCATAGCTCGCAAGTCCCCTTTCTTCATTCTTAAAGATAAGGGAGACGGGCAAGAATGAGAGTTTTTCCGATCGGGAGAACCAGAAATGATTTTGCCAGTTTTACTAAAGAAGGAAGACGTGCGACGGCTGCCATCCCCAAGGAGGTGATAAAAAACAGGGACTTGCGAGCTTCAATCTCAAGTCCCTTTTTATTTTAGTCTTTAGAAATAAGGGTCGGGCGGGTATGGGAGGTTTCCCGACCTATTGATACTATTAAACGGGATTGGCAGGGGGAGTCGGCTCGTTGGGATTTTTTCGAACCAAGCTTCTGACGATCAAGAGGACGCCGACCGCGAGCAGGATAAAGGCCCAGTAGTCCTGGACGTTTTTCCCCAGAATAAAGGCGAGAAGGGAGGCCACCAGCAGTCCTACGGCAGGATACAGCGCCCATTCAGTGGGCAGGGTGAGGCGGCGCAGCCAGAGAAGGCCAAAGGTGAGCCCCATGCCCAGCAGCAAAACGCCGGTCAGGATGCCGTTCCACAAGTCCTGGTTTTTAGGAACGAATATCGAGCAGACGACCACCACCCCGATGGAAGCAAAAATACCGGCAGGGATGAGCGCCCACCAGCCTTCCTTCCAGCGGAAGTAAACCACGAAGAAAGGCAGGGCAAACAGGAACATCGCAACCGCGCCAGCCGCGTCACCGGTGAAGATCAAGGATAAGAGCGGGAAGACGCCAAGGATGGCCAAAACGGCTGCCGGGACGAGCGCCCAACGCCGGGAGCGGTTCAGCAAATAGACCACCAGGAACGGCAGGGCGATGGCGAACAAGAAAAAGGTGCCGACCAGGTTGCCGTTGACGCGGTCTGCGAAAAGAGTGACCAGACCGAGCACAAAGAGCGTCCAGGCGGGGATGAGGGCCCAGGTGCGGGCACGGTTGGCGAGAAATACAATGAGGAACGGCAAGGCGGCTGAAAGCAGGAACAAAGCGCCGATCAAGGTCCCGACGACCTGGTCCGCCATGAGGGTGATGAGGGTGAGGATGGTCATGATCCAGGCAGGGATCAGCAGCCCCCAGTGGCGGCGAATGGCAAAGCCAACATAGAACGGCAAAGCAACAGCAGCCAGGATGGGAGCGCCCAGGAATGCCCCGGAGTAATTGCGGGTGACCATCCAGATGGTGAGAGACAGGGCGGCGAAGATGAAAGCCGGGAAGAGCATGCCCCAATGCCTGAGACCGTTAATAAAGTAACCCAACAAGAACAAGATGGCGGCGCCGCCGAAAATGTAGACCCAGGCGTTGGTGGAAATGGTGGATAGGTCAATGTATCCGACCCGGTCAGCCAACAGAACGGCGGCAAATAAGATGAGGGCGATGCCCCAAAACAAACTAGAAGTTTTTCTCATGGTGTCCTTCCTCCTTCATAAATAAGACTGTCGAACTATTTACGTAGCGATCGAGACATAGTTGCCCAGGAAATGGTTCTCTTTTATTATTTCTTCTTGGGGGGCAATGAACCGGCGAAAGCGACCCCCTGGTCGACCCAGGCTTTGAGCTGTGATTCAGAGGCGCAGCCCCCAGGCTCCACCATAACCCAGCCTGCCATGGGGTGCCCGGTCATATCGAAGACATGGGTATGAGGGCGGGATATGGCACGCTCGTAATTTTGCGGTCCAACCCGGACGATCATGTCATTTTTATGGACTCCGCAAGCCAGGTTGCCGTTGATGAGGAAGCCGACCCCGCCGAACATCTTTTTTTCCTGGAGGAGGGGCAGCGGTCCGAGAGCGGCACGGATGCGTGTAGCCAGAAAGGTATCATAGGGCATTGGATTTCCTATTTAACACAAGATTTAACCTTATTCAATTATGCACGAAATGAAGTATGAAGGCAAGCGCGAATAGTCCTGGAAGGGGAATTGTTATCATCAGACAAGTATCCTTCTCCATCTATGAGCGGGAAATCGAACTATAACTAAAAACCCCCCTAAAAAAGCCATTTAATCCCCCAAAAGAACCCCATCACATTACATATTAGGACTTAAGTTATGACGTTCATCCAGTTCTTTTCAACTATACTGATGACTTCCCAACAAATGATAAACATTCATGTTTTATAAAGGCAACCCCGGGGGTACATCGTTGTGGAGTACCAACCGGTATCTTTCCGGTCACAACTGCCAGGCTGATGATATGTTAAATAACCAACCTGGCTTCACCAGACCGCTGAGCGTGTAAACGGGCTGGAATTTGAAAGGAAAGAAATTTGCAGAGAAAAAATTTAATGAGGTTATTAAATTCACTGCTTGTAATCGTGATGGTCATTGGCACGGTTAGCGCTGTGCAAGCTGCCAACAAACCTGCCATCCCGTTGGCAACCGGCACCACCTTCAAAGCAACAGCAGACGCCTATGTAATAAAAACGAGTCCCGGCAGCAACTACGGGAAAACGATCAACCTGAGGGTGGACAGCAGCCCCGTTACGCGCAGTTACCTGCGCTTCGTGGTGAGCGGCCTGGCAAGTGGAACCGTCCAATCCGCGATCCTGCGAATCTATGCCAACAGTGCCAATACCACCGGTTTTTCGGTCCACAGCGTAGCAAACAACACCTGGACAGAGACTGGTATTACTTACACCAATTCCCCCGCAATGGGGAGCGTAATCTCAAGTTCGAAGCCATTTGGGGGAGCTGCCTGGGTGACGGTTGACATTACCAGTTTTATTAAAGGAAATGGAACTTACAACCTGGCAATCGACAGCACGAATACCACCAATACCAGCCTGGGGTCGCGCGAGGCTGGCGCGAATGCGCCTCAACTGGTGGTCACCATGGTCAGCCCAGCAACTGCGACGCTGACCACACAGCCAACAAAGACATCCACAAAAACAACTGTCCCAACCAGTACGCCAACCAAAACGACTGTCCCCACGACTGCACCGACAAAGACAGCCATTCCAACAAATACGCCAACCAAAACGACTGTCCCTACTATTGCGCCTACCAAAACAACAGCTCCCACAACCACTCCCACCAGTTCCGGTGGAACAGGCTGGCAACCGTCATTCCCGATCCGGGCAGCGTTCTATTATCCCTGGTTCCCGGAAGCCTGGACGCAGAAAGGGATCTACCCTTATTCCAATTACACCCCGCAGCTCGGGTATTACAGCTCGACCGACCAGGCGATCCTCAAGCAGCATATCACCATGATGCAATACGGCAATATCCAGGCGGGGATCGCTTCCTGGTGGGGGCAGGGCAGCCAGACGGACACCAAGATCTCCGGCCTGCTCACTGCGGCTGCAGGCACAAACTTCCGTTGGGCGCTCTATTATGAAAATGAGAGCCAAGGAGACCCATCGGTCAGCCAGATCCAGAACGACCTGAATTACATCATTAACCATTACGGCCAAAATCCAAGCTACCTGAAGGTGAACGGTAAATTCGTGGTTTTTGTGTACTCGGATACCGCGGATGCCTGCGGAATGGCCGACCGCTGGAAGCAAGCCAACACGGTGGGAGCGTATATCGTGCTCAAAGTATTCCCGGGCTACGCCCAATGCGCCAGCCAGCCGGACAGCTGGCACCAGTATTCCCCGGCTGTTGCTGCCGACCAGCAGGGAAGCTACAGTTACAGCATCAGCCCAGGTTTTTGGCTTAAGGGAAATCCGGAACGCCTGGCGCGTGATCTCACCCGCTGGGCACAAAACGTAAGAGACATGGCTGCTTCCGGTGCAAATTGGCAACTGGTCACAACCTTCAGCGAGTGGGGAGAGGGCACCGTAGTCGAACCCGGCACACTCTGGGAAAGCGCTTCGGGGTACGGGCAGTACCTGGATGTATTGCACACAAATGGCAAATGATCCATTACTTCCAGACACCCAATGCATGGGAGAAGGATAGTCTACTCTTTCGCCCGACCGGGTCCAGCCCGGTGAAGTAAAAAAGTCCAGAAATGAAGCACTTGTACGACCTGGGCCCCAACAGACCGATCCATCTTCAAGTGGTCTGAATTCAGGAAGGATTATTGTTATGCAGTCAAAAAACTTTTACCGGTTCGTGAACTTACTGCTCGTGGTATTACTGGCTTTGAGCGCCAATGCAGTAGTGCACGCCTCCATGCAGGCGGCGGTCTCACAAGCGCCAACACTCACCTTCAATCCAAGTGCGGACTCGGTAGTCATCGAGACTTCAGCAACAAGCAACTACGGGACAGATCCCACCATCAGGGTGGACAGTTCACCCATCAAGAGAAGTTATCTGCGTTTTGTGGTGAGCGGAGTGGGAGGCGGGACTGTCCAATCAGCGATCCTACGCCTTTATGCAAACAGTGCCAACACGACCGGTATCTCGGTCCATTCCGTGGCAGATAACACCTGGACCGAGAGCGGTATTACCTATGCAAATTCACCTGCCAGCGGACCCGTGATTTCCAACTCAACCGCGTTCAGCGCGGGAGCCTGGGTGGCGGTGGATGTCACCAGCTACATCAAGGCGGACGGGACCTTCAACCTGGCAATCGATACCACCAATACCACCAATACCAGCCTGGATTCGCGCGAAGCGGGTGCCAATGCTCCACAACTGGTGATCACCCTGGCAGCCGGAACTTCCACACCTACTCTTGTTTCAACGAGTGCTGCCACCAAGACTCCGGCGGCAACCGCCACATCGGGCGGGTCAGGGACTTTCACCTTCAAACCGTCGGCTGATTCTTACGTAATCTCCACGTCCGCAGGCAGCAACTTTGGGACTGCCACGAACATTCGCGTGGATGGTTCTCCTGTCACCCGCAGCTACTTGCGCTTCGTGGTAAGCGGCCTGCCCGGTGCGGTGCAATCCGCCACCTTGCGCATCCATGCCAACAGTGCCAACACAACCGGATTTGCAGTCCATTCTGTGGCGGATAATACCTGGACTGAGACCGGAATCAACTTCACCAATTCACCAGCGGTTGGTGCCTTGATCAAAAATTCAGCAGCATTCAACGCGGCTGCCTGGGTGGCTGTGGACGTCACCAGCTATGTCAAGACTGCCGGAACCTACAACCTGGAGATCGACAGCGCCAATACCACCAATACCAGTCTCGGATCCCGCGAAGACGGCGCCAATGCTCCACAACTAGTGGTCAGCACGGGTACCTCGGGCGGACCAACTTCCACGCCGGTCCCAACCCTGGCAGCAACGAATACGAAAGTCCCGACCATTCCGCCGACTGCGACCTCACCAATTTCCGCGACGAATACTCCCGTCAGGACAGCAACGAATACTCCTGTCAAGACAGCAACGAATACTCCTGTTGTGACCGCAACTAAAACCGTTGCAGCGACCGCGACCAGTACCACCGTATCCACTTCCTGCAGCCCGGTGATCCTGACGAAAGGTCCAACCCTGATCTTCACCGGTGACAACACCAAGATGAGGGTTTTCTGGCAGTGGACTTCCAACGCGACCTTCCAGATGGAATGGGGCACTAGCACGAGTTATGCAACTGGTAACGTTGCCGTCACAGCCAAGAATACAACCACTCATCTCTATCAGTACGATATTTCCGGCTTGACCCCGGGCAGCAAGTATTATTACCAGGTGGTAGCCGGATCCCAATGCTCGGGCGGCACATTCTACGCTGCTCCCGCCTCGAATGCCACCAGTCTCAAATTTACCGCTTACGGTGACACGCGTACCAACGGCAGTGCCCATAACGGGATTGCCGGGCAGGTTGATGCACTCTTCGCTTCCGACCCTGCATTCCAGACTCTCAACCTCAACGTGGGCGACTGGGTCAGTGGAGACAGCGACAGCGCCTGGATGAGCGAGTGGTTCGCGACAGCCTACACCAACCTGCGCAAGCAGGATGCCAGCATCGCCGACATCGGCATCCGCGGCAACCACGAGGGCTCAGCAACATTTTGGAAGCAGTATTGGCCTGAGCCGTTCCAGAGCGGCGGATTATACTGGTCGTTCGATTATGGTCCGATCCATGTGGATATGCTGGATGCCTATACATCATACTCAGCAGGCTCTGCACAATACAACTGGCTCAAGGCGGACCTGGCTGCCACGACCAAGACCTGGAAGATCGTCATGATCCACGAACCGGGCTGGTCAGCAGGCGGAGGACATGCGAACAATACCACCGTCCAAACCGACCTGCAGCCACTGCTGGTGCAATATGGAGTGGCGATGCTGCTATCCGGGCACAATCACTATTATGCGCGGGCAATGGTGAACGGGGTGGTGGAACTGACAGTGGGCGGCGGCGGTGCTCCACTTTACTCACCCGCATCGGGTCAACCCAACATTGCTATTGCCGTCAAGACATACAGTTTCGCCGAATTCACGATCAGCGGCAACACTTTGTCCGCCAAGGTCGTCAATAACTCCGGCGTCACCATCGATACGTTTACGATCACCAAGTAAGGACCCCTTCTCCAATAAAAGGGAGTAACCTGGTTAGGGAGAGCGGTGTAACCGCTCTCCCTAACCTTATATTAAGTATTAAATCTCTTCACATCGTTATAATCCGGGGAGAAGCAAAACCTAACTTGGGTTGTGTTTTCGGATGGAAATGGAATCTCGAAAAAAATGAATCGTTATGGTTTGATGATGAAGTCAGGAATGATCCTTGGGGTGGTGATGTTAATCAGCGGGTGTGCCACCCCCCAGACCGTCGCGGAGACTGCCACACCGGTCTCGGCAGTGGGGGGCTGCGAAAGCAACAAAGTCACGGTAACCAACGTGCATTGGTTCAAGGACGCAGTGGGAGCCTGGCGGGTGGTGGGGGTGATCAACAACGCATCTTCCGAGGCGGTAAGCAAGGTGGTGACGGGAGTGGAAACCATGACCAAGGACAACCAACCCGCCGACCAGGGGGAAGACGTGAGCGCATACCCGCTTGACTTGCAACCGGGAGCCTCAGCCCCTTTCACTGCGTGGATCGACCGTGATATCCCTGGCCTGGATCACTTTGTGGTAGAGGTGGATGAGTGTGTATTGGCAGAACAGGAGGAACGCAGCGAGGTGGAGGTGCGCGGGGGGCAATTGGTGGTGGATGATAAGGGGGCAGCGCAGTTGACAGCCGAGTTGGTCAACCCGGGTCTAAAAACGGTCCTGGTCAACGGGCTGATCGCAGCAGTATATGACCAGGCAGGTATTTTAATAACGGCTGAATACGCGGCGGTCGGACCCCGTTATTTAGCTCCCGGCGAAAGCGGACCGGTAAGGGCAACCCTGGACCTGCCACCCGGCGGAGCAGCGAACGTGAAAGGCTACCAGTTGTTCAGGGATGTACTGGTCAACCAACCTGGCGCGCCTGCCTTGGATATCGATCGAGACGTCCAGGTCATCTCCCATTATGTGGACGCCGGTGGACATTTTCATCTGATAGGACAAATAACCAACCCGGGAGCCGCCGACCTGATGACGTCTTTGCAAGCCACTGTCTACACAGACTCGACCAGGAGCTCGGTGGTGGACGCGGATGACTTTACGACCTGGATTCCACTGGAACCAGGAGAAACCCTGCCCTTTGATATGACCGGATGGGGACCGCTGAACAATGTGAGCGGTCTGTGGGACTTAATCGCTCAAAAAAGCACCATTTCAGTGCGGGTGGAGCCATTCCTGACGTGGGAAGCAAAAGCAAGGGTGGCGACGCTATTGCTGGAGGATGACAGCGTGTACTTTTGATGATCAACAAGCTGTATTTGCGGGGAAGGTTGTGAACAATACGGGGAGCAGCCTTATCAATGGACAGGTTACGGCGGTTGTGCGACAAAAATCGAGTGGGGAAATCGTAGCGACCGGGACCTTCCTTCTGGATATTACCGATCCTGCCGCGCCAGGCCAGGAGTTAAATTATTATTTTGCCGTCCCATTACCTGAAAACCTGGACCCAGCGACCTTGGAAACCGAGGTTACTGCCAAGGGACAGCAGCCATAAGGAAATTATTACAACACATTTCCAGTGCGAGCATAAAATTCTTAAAACGAACCTCTTCCAAAACGCAACTTTGGAAGAGGTTCATGTTTTGCCATTTTGCACCACACGGAGGGCATCCGCAGGCGAAGCGTGGAATTCTTCAGGGATTTTAGTTATAACTTCGGGAACCTGCTAACCACCAGCGCTTCGGTGGGGAGCAAGCCCTTGTCACCGAGCTTCATATCAGCGGGTGCAGGACCGGTCTTGTCGGGAGCTGACTGGTAAACATAGATGGGTGTCCCTTCCGCGGCATATTTCAATTCGACATATGCCTGCCCGGTAAGGGTGCCATCCATGTCGGCAGCACAACTGGTCACCCAGCCGATCACCCGCCCGCGCTTGTCGAGCAGGGGGTCGCCATTGTGGGCCATGCGCACGCCTTTCTCGGGGAAATGGAAGCGGACCACCACACCCTTGCGGTTCTGTTCCCTGGCAATGTAAGCCTCGCGACCAATGAACCAGGGTTTGCTGGTCTTCACATAGGCTCCGAACCCGGATTCCCCCACCCCCAGGTCAGGCTGCCCGCTTTTTCCGGAACCCTCACCCATTTCATGACCATAAAGCGGCAGACCCGCCTCGGTCCGCAGGGAATCGCGCGCCCCAAGCCCGATGGGCTTGACGCCAAACTTTTGACCAGCCTTGAGAATTGCATGCCACAAAGCGACCGCCTTTTCGGGATGGACAAACAACTCGAAGGCCATTTTCTCGCCGGTGTACCCCGTGCGTGAAACGATCAGGTCAAACCCGCCCACCAGGGCATCGCACAGGTTGGTGCGTTTCAGTGCCAGGATGCGCCGGCGCGTGTCGGCGTTGACCCCCATGGCAAGCAAAATTTCCATGCTGCGGGGACCCTGCAGGGCAATATCCACGCGCATATCAGCGCCAGCTTGCGGGTCACGCAGGTTGCGCAGGACGGCATTGTACCCATAACAGCGCGCCCCGGGACGGGCATTATCCACCTTCACCTTCCCTTCCAACACTGCTTCCAGCCAGGCGCGATCCTTGTCATCGTTGGAGGCGTTGACCACCATCAGGAACTTGTCACAGGCTCGCCGGTAGATCAGGGTGTCGTCGATCACCTCGGCATCCGGGGTCAGGAATTGGGAGTAGAGGCTTTCACCAGGCTGGAGCGAGCCACAATTATTCGCCACGACCGAATCAAGGAACGCGGCAGCTTCGTCGCCTTCCACCTGGTAGACGCCCATGTGGGAAACATCGAACAGACCAGCAGCCTGGCGGGTTGCCAGATGCTCTTCAAGCACCGATGAATACCAGACCGGCATTTCCCAACCAGCAAACGGTATGATCTTCGCGCCCATTTCCTTGTGGATTTCGTAAAGAGGCGTGCGGCGGAGAGTCTCAGCAGGGGGTGTCCAAACAAAATCCGGTTTTGGCTTATCGTTTCCCGAACCTGTTACACCAATAAACCAAGGTTTTATGTCACTAAGCGGGTCACTCTTCGCGGGAATTACCGATGGGGCAGTTTCATTTGATTCCATGATAACGATGGGTCCGGGCATGCGGCGCGGAGTGCCGTCCGGGGTGCCGTCCAGGTTGAAAGAAGTGAATGTGTCGGACAAGTCCCGCAGCCAGGTGACCACCAGGTTGGCTCCTTTTTCCGGAAGGGAGAGGCGATAATGGTCCCAGTCCAGGCAGGTCAAAGTGCCGGTCACCTCACCCAGCGGGGTGACGAAACGGGTTTGCTGACTTCCGCCAGTTTTCAGAGCCGACAGGTCGGAGGTCACGGAATAATTTAGGAACTGGCGGACTCCTGCACCAGTCAGATCGTAGACACCGGTCGAGGGCTTGTCATCCAGGTAATAGAAATGGGGATAGCCATGCAGGGTTGGTTCGAAATCGACGCCTGCAGAAGTTGCGAGTTCGCGCACCCGGAGGCGTGCGTCGTTCAGTATTTTGAAATCCAGCTTGGCACGCCGGGGGCTTTTACCCCTGACAGAAGAGGCGCTGTGAGGAGTGGCGGCGAGGAGCACATCGGCGAGGATGTCGGCAAGCTGCCTGGATTTTTCTTCATCGAAGCCGCGCTGGGTGATCCAGGGCGTGCCCATGCGGATGCCGGAGGGATCGAGGGCAAACTTGTCACCGGGGATGGTGTTGCGGTTGACGACAATGCCGGCAAGATCGAGGATGCGGGCAGCATTATCCCCATTAAGAGAGGTGCCATCCGGTCCCTTGATGGTTGAAACGTCCACGTTGAGCATGTGCGAGTTCGTCCCGCCAAAGGGAATGCGGAAGCCGCGTTCCTTCAGGCGTTCGGAGATCGCCAAGGCATTCTTAATGGTCTGCTTCTGGAGTTTTTCGAATTCTCGCGTGCGCGCCAGTTTGAAAGTGAGAGCCAGGGCTGCAAATATGTGAACATGCGGTCC
This sequence comes from uncultured Chloroflexia bacterium, assembly GCA_963830585.1. Classification (GTDB taxonomy): domain Bacteria; phylum Chloroflexota; class Anaerolineae; order Anaerolineales; family Villigracilaceae; genus UBA877. The sequence goes on from CAWHNA010000002.1 coordinate 273,497, forward strand.
GCCCTGCTCGCCAGGGAAGATGGCCTTGTCGATTTTAGCTGCCAGTTCCGGGTCGGTGGTGAGAATAACGGCGCCGCGCGGCCCATCCAGGGTCTTATGGGTGGTGGAGGTGATGACATGGGCATAGCCGATCGGGGAGGGGACAACTCCGGCTGCCACCAGCCCGCCAATGTGCGAAATGTCAGCCAGCAGGTAGGCCCCGGCTGCGTCCGCGATCTGGCGGAACTTCTTCCAGTCGGGAATCCAGGGATAGGATGAGTAGCCGCAAATGATCATTTTTGGCTTGTTTTCTTTGGCGAGCGCCATGACATCATCGTAGTTGATCTGTTCGTTGTGCGGGTCAACACTGTATGAAACGATGTGGTAATACTGGCCGGAACGGTTTGCAGTGGACCCGTGGGTGAGATGACCACCGTGGAAAAGGTTCATGCCCATGACCGTGTCACCAGGCTGGACCAGGGCATGATACACGGCGTTGTTGGCGGGTGCCCCGGAGAGTGCCTGCACATTGACATAAATCTGTTCGGGTTTGACATTGTTGGCAGCAAAGGCTTCGGCGCAACGGCGCTTTGCCAGGGATTCGACGATATCGGCGTACTCGGTGCCCTTGTAAAAGCGCGGGTCCGAGAAGCGGCGGAAATTTGCCAACCGCGCTGGATAATCCAGGATCTGCTCCTGAGTCAATTTCTGGTCGGCCTTATCAGGGTAGCCTTCGGCATAAATATTTTGGAAGGCAGAGGCCATTGCCTCGCGCACTGCCAGAGGCGCCTGGCTTTCGGAGGGGATCAGGATGATTTTGCGAGCCTGCCGCTCGGCTTCGATCTGGGTCAATTCATACACTTCGGGGTCGAGGTCTGCCAGCGATCCGCGAAAAAGGTAATCAGACATGGGGGAATCTCCTGATGGTACGTTTGGCGAAAAAATAAAAATATATCGATGATTTTTGGATGTGTGCCTGATTAGTATATTCCCGGCTGGGAGGCGGGTCAAGTGTGAGAAAGCATGAATAAAAAAACTGGCAGGTTTGAAAACCTGCCAGGGAAAAAAGAGTGGGCGCAAAGGGACTCGAACCCCTGACCTTCTCTGTGTAAGAGAGACGCTCTAACCAACTGAGCTATGCGCCCAAGCGCAGTTATTATACCGAGATTTTATCAACTGTGATACACTTTTTCGAATTCATTCCATCGGAGAACCCATGCGTATTGTCCGCTATCAAAAGAAGAATGAGCCGCCACAGTATGGCTGGATCCTTGAAAACAAGGTGGGCGCCATCGAGGGAGATATCTTTGGAGAATTTCACCGCCTGGAGGCCGAAACCCCACTGACCGATGTACACCTGCTGGCACCGTGCCAGCCTTCCAAGATCATTTGCATCGGGCGCAATTACGCAGAGCATGCCAAGGAACAAAAAGCCGAAGTGTCGACCGTACCCCTGATATTTTTAAAGCCGCCCTCTGCGATCATTAATCCCGGCGACACCATCCTCCTGCCCCCGCAGTCGGAGCAGGTCGAGCACGAAGCCGAGCTGGTGATCGTCATCGGCAAGCACGGACGAAACATTATTTCCGAGGAAGCAAAGAAATACGTATATGGCTATACCGTGGGGAACGATGTCACCGCCCGCGATCTTCAAAAATCCGACGGGCAGTGGACACGCGCAAAAGGGTTCGACACTTTCTGTCCATTCGGACCCTGGATCGATACCGATTTCGACCCATCGGACGCCATCATAACCTGCAAGGTCAACGGGCAGCCGCGGCAGATGGCATCCACGCGCGACATGGTCTTTGGCGTGAATGTATTGATCGCATTCATTTCGTCCGTGATGACGCTCGAAGCGGGGGATATCATCTTCACCGGAACCCCTGCCGGGGTAGGCCCTTTGCGGGCTGGCGACAGCGTTGAGGTTGATATCGAAGGTCTGTGCAAACTGGTCAACCCGGTTGCAGCGATCAAATAGCAGACCGGAAGATCAAATCCTCTCGAGAGCTTTGAGCACCTTTTTATAACGGGTTAATTGAGCGGGGGTTAATTCAGTCCGCCTGGCTTCCATCACCTCAAGCAATTTTCCCTTGTTCTTTTGATCCACCGCAACAAGGGTACTCTCCGAGTGAAGGGGCACATCCCGAGGCAGGCAGCTCTGGATCTGATCCAGGAGGATTGGGAAGATTTTCTTTTGATATTTCAGGTCAGCTGCGGCAACCCGGGCCAAGGTCCGTATCCCCCAAACCTGGGAAATCACCGTACCCGTGAGCGTGGCATGGATGACAGCGTCAATTTGTGCCCAGATCTCATGCGGGTGAAGATCGGCAATATTTGCCAACGCAATCAGGGCGCCCCATACCATGCGGTTATCCTTGCTTCCAAGCAGTCCCAGGAAATCATCCCAGTAATCAGCGACCAGACCCGGGTCAAGATAGCCGATCTCGTACAGGACTTTGAGACAATCACTGCGGACGTTTTTATTCTTATTCCCCAGGTTTGCTGCAATTTCACGAATCCCATCCGCATCCCGGGATGCAGCAAGCTCCCTGGCCAGGAGCTGGTTGGGAACTTCGTCGCGCCGGTCTTGATAGAACGCAATTTTTTCAAGAGTTGACATTTTGCCTCCGGTTTTCCCTGGGTGAATTTTACAATGAAATTCCATCTTTTTGCTCGCATTCCTTGCTGCCCTGCTGATTATTGGTACAATGGTTGAAATGCTTACCGGTACAATTTTCGACATCCGCAAATATTCCATCCACGACGGTCCCGGCATCCGCACGGCAGTTTTTTTTAAAGGCTGCCCGCTGGAATGCCGGTGGTGCCACAACCCGGAGGGACGCGCCTACCAGCCCGAGCTGATCTTTCGGCCTGCACGCTGCATCCTGTGTGACGACTGCCTGGGCGTTTGCCCGTATGCGGCTGTATCGCGCCGGGGGGACGAGATTTTGATCGACCGGATGCGCTGCAAGGTCAGTGGGGAATGCGCCGGGGTTTGTAATGCTGAAGCCTTGCAGGTGGTCGGGAGAGTTGTGACCGTTGACCAGGTGGTTGCCGAGATCGAGCGCGATTCCGTTTTCTATGAACAATCCGGGGGCGGCGTGACCTTTGGCGGGGGAGAACCGCTTGCCCAGCCGCGCTTCCTGCAGGAGCTCCTGTCAGCCTGTTACAGCCGCGGCCTGCATACTGCCGTCGATACGAGCGGCTACGCCCCCTGGAAAATCCTGGACGAGATCCGCCCACTGGTAGATTTGTTCCTCTTCGACCTGAAACTGATGGACGAAGTCCGTCACCGCAAGTGGACGGGCGTATCGAACGTGAACATCCTGTCCAACCTGCGCAGGTTGTCAGAAGTGGGACACAAAATCATCATCCGTATCCCGCTCATCCCTGGCATCAATGACGACGAAGAAAACCTGGCGCAAACCGGTTCTTTCCTTGCCTCTCTCCCAAACGTTCCGCCGGTGGAAATCCTGCCATATCACAACATTGCCGAAGGAAAATATGCAGGGCTGGGGATGGAGTACACGCTCACAGAAATCCAACCCCCGACCCAGGAAGGGATGAAGAAGATCGGTTTAATACTCCAGCCATATGGACTGGAAATTATCAATTAGGAAAAAATGCAGGAATTTATAGACCGGTTGAACGATTTCATCGTGCGAGCCAAGGCGGCCACCTATATTGGCAGCGGCAAGGAGAGCAGGTCCTCCAGGCCCGGTTCACACGATCTCGAGTTCCACGACGGAGAATTCAAGTACCTGGATAGTTATTTTGGCGGCGCAGACTTCATCGGCGAAGAAGTGGTTTATTTTGAAGAAAAACCTGTGTGGGCTATGAATTATTATGGTCGTATTCTTCAACCAGAACGCATCAGCGCTGAGGAAACGGGAAAGATCCTGAAGAACAGCCTCTCCCAACTTTACCTGGAAAACCGTTTCCTGGGTGGTTATAAGTTCGTTTATGGAAGAGACACTTACTTCGATACAAACAAAGGCAATCTTGAGGTCTTTAGCGGCGAAGAATGGATCGAACGGGACGACAGGCGTGTGTACGAGCTGACCTACCATGGTGGTTTGATAAAATAGACTCATGAAAAATCCCGGGTACATCCAATTATTATTGCCGTTACCCTGCCCCCCTGATGTAAGACGACAAAACCAGTAAAAACCATTGTGAGGCAACCATGTCCATGACCGAGCGTGTTCGTAAACTCCGGCAGCAGTCCCTCGATGCAGTCGAGACTGTCTCCTCCGAGCGCGCCGAATTGGTGACCGATTTCTATCAAGAGATGGGACCAGAGCGCCTCACGCGTGCTTCCATTCCAATGCAAAGGGCGATGGTATTTTCCCACCTGCTGGAGCACAAATCCATTTCGATCGGCAAAGGTGAACTCATTGTCGGCGAGAAAGGTCCGGCGCCCAAGTCCGCTCCCACCTTCCCGGAGCTGTGCTGCCACTCCCTGGAAGACCTCGACATCCTGAATTCACGCCCGAAGACCTCCTTCAAGGTCAGCGCCAGGACCCGGCGAGCGTACGGAAAGAAAGTCATTCCATTCTGGGGGGGTAAATCGATGCGCGACCTGCTTTTCAAGGAAATGACCAGCGAGTGGAAAGCTGCCTTCGAAGCGGGTATTTTCACCGAATTCATGGAGCAGCGTGCCCCCGGGCATACCGTCCTGGACGGGAAGATATATCAAAAGGGGATGCTGGATTTCATTGCAGAAATAGAGGCGCGTCTCGCCAGCCTGGATTTCCTAAACGATGCCGACGCCTATGCCAGGCAGGAAGAACTGAAAGCCATGCGGATCTGCGCGGCTGCCCTGATCCGGTTTGGGGAACGGTACGCAGAAGAAGCAGGCAAGCAAGCCAAGGTCGAGAAAGATGCACGACGCCGGGCTGAGCTCGAGAAAATCGTTGAAGTATGTTCATGGGTGCCAGGTCATGCGCCGCGTGACTTCCATGAGGCGCTCCAATATTACTGGTTCGTCCACCTGGGAGTGACCACCGAACTCAATACCTGGGATTCGTTTTGTCCCGGTCATCTCGACCGACACCTGACGCGTTTCTATGACCTGAGTCAGCACGACAGGGAATATTACGAAGAACTGCTGCAGTGCTTCTGGATCAAATTCAACAACCAGCCTGCCCCTCCCAAGGTGGGAGTGACCGCAGCCGAAAGCGGCACCTACACCGATTTCGCCCAGATCAATATCGGCGGGATACTGGCAGACGGCTCGGACGGGGTGAACGAGGTCTCCTACCTGATCCTGGACGTAGTGGAGGAGATGCGCCTGGTACAGCCTTCCACATCCATCCAGGTCAGCAAAAAGAATCCAGATGAATTCATCAAACGGGCAGCCCGGATCATCCGCACCGGGTTCGGGCAGCCTTCGGTCTTTAATTCGGACCTGGTGGTGAAGGAAATGGTGCGGGTGGGAAAGTCCCTGGCGGACGCGCGCGACGGGGGCACAAGCGGCTGCGTGGAAACGGGGGCGTTTGGCAAGGAAGCTTACATCCTGACCGGGTATTTTAATATCCCAAAAATCCTTGAATTGACCCTGCATGACGGCCTCGATCCTCGCAGCGGACACCAGCTTGGACCCCATACTGGCGATCCAAACACATTTACGAGCTTTGACGACCTGTTCAATGCCTTCGAGAAGCAGATGTTGTTCTTCATCGACGTGAAGGTGCGCGGCAACAACGTCATCGAGCGCTTATATGCGACGTATATGCCGGCTCCATTCCTGTCGCTGTTGGTGGACGATTGCATCCTGAAAGGCAGGGATTACCATAACGGCGGGCCGCGCTACGACTCCTCGTACATTCAAGGGGTCGGGATGGGAACCATCACCGATTGCCTGTCGGCTATTAAAACGCATGTCTTTGAGCAAGAAGACCCTGAGGATGTCTGAATTGATCGGCTTGCTGGATGCCGATTTTGCCGGGCACGAGCGCAAACGGCAGATGCTGCTCAACAAGACAGCTCGCTATGGCAACGACCTGGATGCCGCCGATGACCTGCTGGTATGTGTTTTCGAAGCCTACTTCAATGCTGTTGAGGGCAGGAAAAACACACGCGGCGGAGAGTACCACATCAACCTGCTGCCAACCACCTGCCACATCTATTTCGGTTCGGTGACCGGCGCGACTCCGGATGGACGGCATGCCTGGACCCCGCTCTCGGAAGGCATTTCCCCGGTCCAGGGAGCAGACCGGGGCGGACCGACCGCCGTGCTCAAATCGGCTGCCAAGATGGACCATGTGCGCACCGGGGGTACCCTGCTCAACCAGAAATTTACGCCTGCCCTGCTTTCAGACGAGGCGGGGCTGGACGCATTGGTCAGCCTGATCCGCTCCTATTTTAAACTGAACGGGCACCATATCCAGTTCAACGTGGTGGATGCTGCCACCTTGCGCATGGCGCAAAAGGACCCGGAACAATACCGCGATCTGATCGTGCGGGTGGCGGGCTACTCGGATTACTTCTGCGACCTGAGTGAAGCGCTGCAGGATGAGATCATTGCCCGGACCGAACAACAGGGATTTTGAGGTTTCATTTTTGGCGCAGCCCACCCTGAAAGTGACCACTAAGTAAAGCACGCAAGCAGTAGGAGGAACCATGAAACGCTTAGTCTATTTCCTTGTCATCCTGTCAATCCTTTTGTTCGCCTGCAGCATCCCCTCCATCCCCACCCAGCCGAGCATCACGCTGACGCCAGGGGTGACAACCATCCCCATCCCGACCGAACCACTTGTCCCAACCAACTCTCCGGTCCCAACCGAAGCTCCTGAACCGGTGGCGAATGTCTCCTGCAACGAACTGTCCCTGCACCTGGACCCTGCCCTGGCATCCGGTTACAAATGCGATATTGTCCCGGAGAGTGCCGAAGGAATTGAAATCACGCCTCAATACACCAATATTACTTTCCAGGGGTATGTCCTCTCGGGGAAATTTTTCGAACCCCATATTTCAATTTTCCCGATCCAGCGTTATTCCCAACTCCTGCCTGATAACATTCCCGGTCTAGTTACCGACCTGCAGGCGTTGATCAGCGGTGGACCGACCGGGACCAGCCTGCCGCTGCTGCCGATCTTCAACGCTGCCCAGGTGTTCAACGCCCAGTACAAGGTGGTTCCATTTACCAATGGCGGGGGGATACGGTTCATCACCCTGTACGCGCAGTACTATGCCCCGATCAACAACCACGATCTGTTCTATACCTACCAGGGACTGACCACCGATGGGCTTTACTGGGTATCAGCCATCCTGCCCATCAACAATCCCATCCTGCCAGCCAATGGGGATAACCCGCCGGGTGGAATGACCCAGGAACAGTTCTCTGCCAACTATGCAGCTTACCTCACTGACATGACCAGCCAATTGAATTCCCAGACTTCCGACAGTTACACCCCCAGCCTGGCAGCGCTCGACGCGCTGGTTGCCAGCATCACGATCCAGCCGTAACTATCCCACCTGCGTGAGGATCGTCCGTTTCGCACCCGCGGAACTCAGCGCCCTGGCTACTGCCGGGGCGTTCTCTTTCTCAACCAGGGCGATCATGTTTCCACCGCGGCCGCCACCCGAAAGCTTGGCTCCCAGCGCACCTGATTTTCGGGCAGCTTCCACGAGCTCATCCAGTTCCGCGCAGGAGACGGTCATCTCCTGCAGCAGGGCGTGGTTGGCATCCATCAACCTGCCCAATTCGGAGACGTCCCCGCGCTCGATCGCCTGGCGCGCATTCCAGACGATCTCGCCCACCCGGGTGAAAACCTTTTCCCAGCGGGGTTTATCCGACTGCCAGAGTTTTCGAACCGAACCCACGAATTCTTTGGTTGGGGCGGAAATCCCAGTGCCGCCGATCATGATCATAAAAGGCGCACCAACATGGAAGGTCTTGATGGGCTTCTTCAAGATGAAATAGACCGGTTTGGCATACGTGACCACGGTGTTGTCAATTCCGGAAGGCGTGCCATGATAAAGCTTCTCGGCTTCGAAAGCCAGCAAATTAACCGTTTCATCCGGAAGAGGCTTGCCCAGGAACGCCGGACAATGCGCGGATGATGGCGACGGAAACCGCCGCACCCGAACCAAGTCCGGATGCGACCGGGATGGTGGATTGGAGGTATACCGTGCAGGCAGGCGGGTTTGAAATTTTCAGGGTTGAGAAAACGCTGTTGATCACTGAAACCAGCGGATGGTCCGGGGGAAGACTGGACAAGGTCAGCGGAAAGGTTGATATTTGGAGCTTCGATCATGATCCCGCCGCGCGAATTTTCACTGACCGTTGCGGTTGCCTGGACCTGGGTCACCGGCACAGCCAGGGCCGGACGCCCATACACTACTGCGTGTTCGCCAAACAGGATGATTTTGCCGGGAGCAGAGGAGGTAGTCACAGGCTATTTTGCGGATTGAGGTCCGCCCTAGGTTACATAGAACACCGCCAGGACGGCCAGCCCCCACAGGAAAATGGAAACCTGGAAGGGACGGTCGGAAAGCAGGATCTCTTCCGGTTCGCCGCCGATCTGCCTGACCTGGATGAGGTAGAGATAACGGAAGATGGCATAGATCACGAACGGGATGGTCAGCATGAGGGTGTGGTTGTCGGGCAGGCGAAAGAAGGTATAAAGCGAATACGCCAGGATGGTGGTACCGGAAACGATGGTGATGAACTGGTCGAGCAGGGGAATGGTGTAACCGTCCAGTACTTTTCGCTGGAGCGTGGGATCGCCTGCCAGCATGGCCAGTTCGGCGCGGCGTTTGCCAAAACCGAGGTAAAGGGCAAGCAGCGTCATCAGCACGTACAACCAGGGTGAGAAACGCTCGACAATGATGAGCGTCGTCCCGGCGTGCACGCGCAGGACGAAACCGGCTGCCAGGATGAGCACATCCAGGATGGGCACATGCTTGAGCCACTTGGAGTAGACCAGGATCATGCAGAAGTAGACCAGGACGGTAAGGGCGAACTGCCAGTCCAGTAAAAACCCGAGCCCAATGGCAAGCAGGCCCAGGATGGTTCCTGCGGCGATCGCAACGGGGACAGGCAACTTCCCCGAGGCGATGGGACGGTTTTTCTTTACCGGGTGGAGCCGGTCAGCTTCCACATCCAGCAGGTCGTTGAAAATGTAGACCGAACTGGAAATCATACAGAAAAGTGCGAACCCAGCCAATGTGCGCAGGAAATCGGGCAGGTGAAATAGTTTGCCATCAAAAACCAGCGCCGCGAAGAGGAAGGCATTCTTCGTCCATTGGCGGGGGCGCATGGTTTTCAATAGGGCTCGCAGCATGCTTCTATTTTACATGATTATTCCACGCTTGAGCGGGGATTTATCTCCCGGTGGAGCGATATAATCCAGTTATGCCGAAAATGCGCCTGGACATTTTGCTGGTGGAACGCGGCCTGGCGGAAAGCCGCGCCAAGGCGCAGGCCTTGATCATGGCCGGGCAGGTGCGCGTGGATGGGCAGGTGGAAATAAAAGCCTCCACGGCGGTCATTTCAAACGCGGGACTGGAGCTGGAGGCAGGACCGCGCTACGTCTCACGCGGCGGGGAAAAGCTGGAGGCTGCTCTTGAGAGTTTTTCAATCAACGTGAAAGGCCTGGTCTGTGCGGATGTAGGCTCGTCCACCGGCGGGTTCACGGATTGCCTGCTCCAGCACGGAGCTGCGAAAGTTTACGCCATTGACGTGGGGAAGGGGATCCTGCACTGGAAGCTGCGGAACGACCCGCGCCTGGTAGTCATGGAAGAAACCAACGCCCGCCATGTGGAAAGGTTAGCGGAACCGGTCAGCCTGGTGACGATCGACGCTTCATTTATATCGTTGAAGATCCTGCTTCCGGTGGTAAGGAGGCTGGTTTCCTCCCCCCACCGAACGGGTTAGTGAAGAGATTCAAGGATGCGTAATAGCTCTCATCAAGCCGCAATTCGAAGCAGGACGCAAAGAAACTGCCCGGAATAAAGGAGTTATCCGCGATCCCGATGTTCACAAAGCCGTGTTGATGGATGTGCTGACCTTCGCAAAAGAACAAGGCTTCGGGGTGCGTGGATTGATCCGCAGCCCGCTGCAAGGTCCGAAGGGAAATATCGAGTTTCTGGCGGAATTACGTTTTCCAGAGGTACAGGTTTTTTTAGTGAATGAGCTGGTTGATAACTTGTTCTAGGGTTGTGGCTGCCAGACAGCCTGATTAATCCTTGCGTTGTCAGCAGTCAACCGGATTGGTCGCAATGAGGGGTCTAGAAGGGTTTTCTCGATATCGATGAAATATAGATCGACTTTAGCCGTCTCGAAACTTCCCATCTCCACCATCACATATTTCCCATCCGGTGACCAGGCTGTTCCCAAGTTATATAAAGGAATGGGGTCGCTGAACAATAACTTGATCATCGTTCCATCTGCATTTAAATAATAAAACAATGAAACACCTTCAAAACAAGAAACGTTCACCAAGCTGAATTCTCCATTTGGGGAAGGCCAGTTGGATGCGTCATTGAGGTATACATCCTTTTGATATGACTGGCATTTGGAGGAAAAGCTTGGCCAGATAGAACCGGATGTAGTTGTTGCTCCTTCAAGATGATGCCAAAACCATGTATCAGATATCTTCACGACATAATATATATTTAAGCCGCTCCCAAACATGGAAGATATGGGTGTTTCATAAGAAGCAACTAATTTAGCGGGTGTCCCGTCTGTACTAAACCGATACATCTGAGCGGATGCGATCATTGCGTAAAAATGTTGCGCATCTTCCCACTTAATCATGACATTATTATCCGCATCCAGTAATTTCATTTTATTAGTGCCGTCCGCATCGATAACGTAAATGGCAGAGTTACTATAGATCTGGTCTGACCCAAAATCGCGCGAGTGGTACACGATCTTTTGGCTATCAGGCGACCAACTCAAAAAAGTGCCAGATTCCAGATCACCCGTCAATTTTATTTTCCCGCCTCCATCGGCATTCATTACACTTATACCTATTTGACCAGAAACATCCTGTGATGGGTTCGTTTCGTAAACAATTTTCTTTCCATCAGGTGACCAGGTAAATAGCCAGATGAAATCATCATTTTGGGAGAGTTGGGATAGCTCACTCCCATTGCTGTTCATTATATAAATATTGTTATATCCATTCCTGTCACTTATAAAAGCTATTTTTTTACCATCTGGCGACCATTTGGGTAAAATATCCTGTCCCGGATTATTGGTTAAATTGGTCTCATCGCTTCCATCCATGTGCATCGTGTAAATTTCGAAATTTCCGGTTTTATTAGAGTCAAATGCAATCAGGCCATTATATGGCTGAGGGCTCGGAGTAAAAGTGGCGATCGGAGCGGTCGGTGAACCTGTGGCAATCGAATTGCTGATAGATGAGGTCTTTAATTTTGAGAAAATGGTATCTGAAGCAATGACCAGCGCTAAAAGGAGAACTGTGCCAGCAAGAAATTTTAATCCCATCATGAACCGATTCGTCGTGAAAACTCTCCTGTTCGATGAACGGGTCAGTGCAGGAATATTCATTTCTGGACTATCCTGGTTATCCCAGCGCGCGTGAAAAACTTTCTTCAAACGATGGTCCAGGGCATTTAACCTTTCCGATAAAGCGAGGCAGGAGGCACATTCTCTCAGGTGTTCTTCAAGTTCGGCGCGCTGGCCTTCCTGCAGAAGCTTGTCAGCAGCTAGGTGCATATATTTTTGAGCCTGTCATGCGTGATTCTGGCCATTTTTATTCTTCTTTTATTAGCGCGTGTAACTTATTACGCGCATGGTTCAGTCGGGAGTGAACTGTCCCAGGTGGAATACCGAGAATGGCTGCTATGTCGATAACGGAAAGATCGTGGTAATAGCGAAGATTAATGGGATTCGATGTTTATTGTTTAGACTGCGGATAGCCAACCAGATTTCAGTATCGGCTTCATTTTTTATCACTTCATTTTCGGGATGTTCACTTCCCACCCCGTAATTGAAAAAGATTCTGTAAGGTTTGCTGCAAATTTATTTCGGTTTTTAATTGCGCCTCAATCGGGAACGGCACACATTAATGCTAATGCTGAATAGCCAGGTCTTGAAAGCCGAATCTCCACGGAAAGAATCCAAAGTACGTAAAGCAGCCAGGAATGTTTCCTGAGTGATGTCTTCCGCTTCATCATAGTTATCCAGAATGGAGAAAGCCAGGAGGAAAATATCTTTTTGATAAAGATGAACCATTTTTTCAATGGCTAGAACATCTCCCTCCCGGCATTGTTCAAGCCAATGGCTGTCCATGACTGTCATTCTACATTATTAGACGCATCTCGTGATAAAAACCTTCATTTGGTGACCTTTAGAGATCCACAATTTGAGATAAAATACAAATCACTTAGCCGATAACATCAACCTTATCGAATTTGGAACGTCAGGTGTTTTTCAATATTATTTCCATGGATTGACCCAAAGTCTCTTTGTCGAAATCATTAAATATTACCCGAGGCTTTGAGATATCAAATACAGGAGAATGAATATGGCAAAAATCGAATCCCTCGTCCAGGATTTCCTGGCGCAAAAGAAGATCGCCGTGGTGGGCGTTTCGGATAAACGCGATACCGGCTGCAATTTAAACTACAAAAAGTTCAAGGAGGCAGGCTACCAGGTCTTTGCCGTCAACCCGCGCATCACCACTTACGATGGCAGCCCGTGCTACCCGGATTTGAAATCGATGCCGGAGAAACCCGATGCTGTTTTCATCCTTGCCAACCCCACGGTGACCGACAAGATCGTGCGGGAGTGTGTGGACCTGGGTGTAAAACACGTCTGGATGCACTGCATGATGGGCACCCGCCCCGGACTGGCAGCCAGTATGACCAGTGTCTCCCCTGAAGCGGTGAAGTTATGCCGGGAAAACGGGATTGCCGTGATACCGGGTTCATGCCCGAACCAATTCCTTAAACCGGATTTCGGTCATGGCATGATGCATGGTCTTTGGAATCTGTTTGGATTTCTTAAGGTTGACCTGTAATCGTTGAAGCGTATAACCCATACCGGGGACAACTGTCCCCGGTTTTGCGTTTAAAATATCGGTTATACTTTCTTCGCAAAACCATGTCTGAAAAAATCCGCAATTTCTGCATCATCGCCCACATTGATCACGGCAAATCCACCCTGGCGGACCGGCTCCTGCACCTCACCGGAACCGTCTCCGATCGCGACACCACCGAGCAGATCCTCGACTCGATGGAATTGGAACGCGAGAAAGGCGTGACCATCAAGGCCTCGGCGGTGCGGATGAAATATACTGCCGGCGACGGACAGACGTACGAACTAAACCTGATCGACACCCCCGGTCACGTGGACTTCGGGTATGAGGTCAGCCGCGCCCTCAATGCCTGCGAGGGGGCCGTGCTGGTGGTGGACGCCACCCAGGGCATCGAAGCCCAGACGCTTGCCAACCTGTATTCCGCCCTGGAAGCTGACCTGGTCATCATCCCGGTCATCAACAAGATCGACCTTCCGTCTGCCAGGCCGGATGAAGTGGCTGAAGATGTTGGCAGCCTGCTGGGGGTCCCGTCCGAATTCGGTGCTGCGCGTCTCGGCAAAAGATGGGGTGAATATCGAGGCAGTGCTGGAAGCCATCGTCCTAAAGGTGCCTCCCCCCAAATCAGACGAGGCAGCTCCCCTGCGCGCCCTGGTTTTCGACTCTCATTACGATTCTTACAAGGGCGTCATCACCTACGTGCGCGTGGTGGAAGGCAAACTGAATGCCAATGAAAGCATCCACCTGATGTCGACGGCTGTGGACGTGAAACCGATCGAGGTGGGCATCTTTGCTCCAACCATGAAACCGGTGCAAGAGCTTTCGGCGGGAGAGGTGGGCTACGTTGCCACCGGGTTGAAGACCGTTCATGATGCGCGCGTTGGAGATACGATCACCAGCAGCGCCCGCCCGGCTGCGTCCCCGCTGCCAGGTTACCGCACCCCCAAGCCGATGGTCTTCGCCGGGATCTACCCTGCTGAAGCCGATGATTACCAGAGCCTGCGCGAGGCACTGGATAAATTGCAGCTCAACGATGCCTCCCTCACTTTCCAGCCGGAGACTTCCCAGGCGCTGGGGTTCGGCTTCAGGGCCGGGTTCCTGGGCCTTTTCCACATGGAGATCATCCAGGAGCGGCTCGAGCGAGAATACGACCTGGACATGGTTTTCACTGCCCCCACGGTGGCTTATGAAGTGCTCATGCACGAAGGTACCACCCGGATCGTGGCATCGCCCGCAGACCTCCCCAACGAGAGCCTGGTCGCTGAAATCCGCGAACCGTGGATGAACATCGAGATCATCACTCCCACCGATTTCTACGGTCCGATCATGGACCTGGTCACCAAACGGCGCGGCACCTACAAAAGCCAGGAATATCCTGCCCCGCATCGGGTCCAGTTAAATTTCGAAATCCCACTATCCGAGATCATCATCGACTTTTTCGACGAGTTGAAAAGCCGCACCCGAGGCTATGCATCCCTGGATTACCAATTCGCAGGAATATCGTGCCGACCAGCTGCAGAAACTTGAGATCCTGGTGAACGGGGAACCGGTGGATGCACTGGCGGCGATCGTTCACGAAAAGGACGCCTACCACAAGGGTCAGCGCTTTATTACCAAGCTCAAGGAACTCATCCCGCGCCAGTTGTTCGACGTAGCCATCCAGGCCTCCTCGGGCGGGCGGATCATCAGCCGTGCCAACGTCAAAGCCACCCGCAAGGATGTGCTTGCCAAATGCTACGGCGGCGACATCACCCGCAAGAAGAAACTGCTCGAGAAACAGAAGAAGGGAAAGAAACGCTTGAAAATGATCGGCAACGTGGAAATCCCGCAGGAGGCTTTCATGGCGGTCTTGCGGTTGGAAGATGAATAAATCCGAAAACAAAGGGCATACGGGATACTCGAAGGAAATGATTTTATTTCGTGAGTCCTGTATATTGAAGACACCCCATGAGTAAATTTTGGAAATCCACCCGCCGCTGGCTCCCGGGGGTGATCATCAGCCTGGTAGCCATCGCTGCCATCCTCTATTTTGTCGACCTGCAGGATTTTGTTCAAGCCATCCGCTCGGCAAATTATTGGTTGATATTGTTGGGCTTTCTCTTTTCCATGACGTTTCTGTTCGTGCGCGGCCTGGTCTGGCGCACGCTGCTGCATGGAAAAGCCAGCTACCGGGATACCTTCCTGACCGTATGTGAAGGCTACCTATTAAATAATTTCCTGCCCGTGCGCCTGGGGGAAATCGGACGGGCTTTCCTGCTTGGACGCAAAGCCAGGCTTCCATTTTTAGAAGTCCTCTCGACCATCATCATCGAACGCCTGCTTGACTTTGCTTTTGCCGCTGGCATCCTGCTGAGCGCTGTCCCCTTCGTGGTCGGATCATCCGGGGCGGCGAACATCGCCATAATTATTGGAGTCCTGGTCGTGGTGGGACTGGTCACACTGGTGATCCTGTCACGCAACCAGGATTGGGCGCTGGGCATTTATCATCGTTTGACCGTCCGCTGGCCCGGGATCCAAAAACAAGGCGGAGAATTCCTGGTTTCACTTTTTTCCGGGTTGTCCATCCTGAATGACGGATGGCTTTTTGTCCGGGTTTTGCTGTTGATGATCCTGAACTGGCTAACATCCATTATTTCAACTTACATATTACTGCTGGCGTTCTTCCCGCAAGCCACCCCGGTCTGGTCCCTTTTCAGCCTGGGTGCCCAGGCTTTTGGGAATGCGATCCCGTCCCTGCCGGGGGCAGTGGGTACCTTCGAGGCCGCGTTCGGGGGAGCAGTCATCCTGCTGGGAGGCAATAAATCCAGTGCCCTGGCTGCTGCCCTGGTGGCACACCTGTCCGGTTATTTCTTCACGGGACTCATCGGACTGTTTGCCCTGTCCAATGAAGGTGAGACGCTGATGGGCGTTTATCGCCAACTGCAGGCGAGACGGATATCCCCGCGGACTGGTTCACGCGGAGAGAGTGAAAAAGCTGATCGTCTGACGGGCGAGTCGCCAGGAGTTCCCAATCCGGATGTTGATGAATCGCGGGCTCTCAACGGCACGGGGAAAAAGGAGCAATCATGACCAAAAACTATTTCATCACCGGCGGTGCTGGTTTTATCGGTTCCAATTATGTCAGCCGACTGCTCGAACGCGGCGAAAAAGTCATTATCTATGATAATCTTAGCCGGGCAGGTTCCTCGCGCAACCTGGCATGGCTGCGGGAAAAATATGGCGAACAAGCCTTCCAGCTCATCGTGGGGGATGTACGCGACGCAAATTTGTTGACCGCTTCCATGCCGCAGCGCCGACGTCATCGTCCACCTGGCGGCACAGGTGGCAGTGACCACCTCGGTCACAAATCCCCGGGAGGATTTCGAGATCAATGCCCTGGGGACCTTCAATGTGCTTGAAGCGGCGCGGATTAACGAACGTAAACCGGTTTTCCTGTACGCCTCCACGAACAAGGTCTACGGCGGCATGGAAGATGTGAAGGTGGTGGAAGATGCCACCCGCTGGAAATATGCAAACCTGCCGCTGGGTTGTGCGGAGACCCAGCCGCTCGATTTCCACTCCCCGTATGGATGCTCGAAGGGCACCGGAGACCAGTACGTGCGGGATTATGCCCGGATTTACGGTCTGCCCACCCTCGTCATGCGGCAATCCTGCATCTATGGAGCGCGCCAGTTTGGGGTGGAGGACCAGGGCTGGGTGGCATGGATGATCATTGCAGCGGTCTCGGGTCGTCCGCTCACGATCTATGGCGACGGCAAACAGATCCGGGATATCCTCAACGTGGACGATCTACTGAACGCGTATGATGCCGGGATCGACAGGATCGAAGCCGTAAAGGGACAGGTCTATAACCTGGGCGGCGGACCGGCGAACACAATGTCCATCTGGACCGAATTCGGGCCGCTGCTCGAAAAAATGCTCGGGAAACCGGTGCCGGTGCAGCGCAGCGACTGGAGACCCGGCGACCAGAAGGTATTCGTAGCCGATATCCGCAAGGCGGAGCGAGACCTGGATTGGAAGCCGAAGGTGGGGGTGCAGGAGGGGGTGGAAATGCTTTATAAATGGGTGAAAGAAAACAAGGATTTATTCTAGTCCCCTGACTTCCGAAGCGAAAAACTTCGGAAGTTTATATTTTGGCGGGGTATAATCGGAACGCCTGACCTATGCTGCACGATCACAGTTTTTCCCTACCCAATCCCACCATCCGCCGGCTGGCGCTGTCCCTGATCATCACGCTGCTCCTCGTGGTGGTTGAAATGCTCGCGGGAGTTTTTGCCAATTCACTGGCGCTGCTGACCGACGGGGCTCACAACCTGACCGATGCACTGGCACTCGGGCTGACCTGGTGGGCTCTGTGGGTCACCACCAAACCAGCCAATTCCGGAAAAACGTACGGATACCACCGCGCGGGAATCCTGGTCGCGCTGCTAAATTCGACCACCCTGACGCTGATCGCCCTGGGGGTTTTTTATGAAGCCTGGAGGCGATTTTTAGCCCCTCCAGTGGTACAGGCAGATGTCCTCATCATCGTCGGGATTGTAGCAGTGGTGATCAACCTCGTAACAGCCCTTTTGGTGAGACGCGGCAGTGAAAATGACCTGAACCTGCGCAGCGCTTATTTGCACCTGATGGGCGACGTGGCCTCGACGGTGGGGGCAGTCATTGCGGGGATCGTCATCCGTTTCACCGGATTGAATTGGCTCGATGCGCTGGTCAGCGTGATGATCGGGTTTCTCATCCTGTGGAATGCCTGGAGCATCCTGCGTGAATCACTGGAGATCCTGATGGAATCATCTCCCGCCGATATTGACATGGAATCCCTTCGCGCAGGACATGCTGGCGGTTGAAGGCGTGCGCGGCGTGCACGACCTGCACGTCTGGAGCATCACCCACTCCCTGCGGACTCTTTCGGCTCACCTGGTGACGGACGATGTTCCAGTGAGCGAGGGAGCGAAGATCCAGGTGGCGATGGGGGGGATGCTGTCGCACCATTACGGGATCAACCACGCCACGCTGCAACTGGAATGCATCGACTGTGCACCTGTGGGTCTGTACTGCGATATTACTTCCGACAACCACATTCATTAATCATGCGCATCCTGACCGTGCTCACGTACTACCGCCCGCATACCTCCGGGTTGACCATCTACGCGGAACGGCTGGCGCGCGCTTTTGCAAAAAAAGGTCACCAGGTGACCGTGATGACCACCCAGTACGACAAGTCACTGCCGCTCGAGGAAACGATGGACGGCGTGCGTGTCATCCGGGTCCCGGTCGCATTGCGCATAAGCAAAGGGGTCATCGCCCCAACCTTCGGGCTGGTGGCAACGAACCTGGTATTCCACAGCGATGTCGTCCAGCTGCACCTGCCGCAGTTCGATGCACCCGGGGTTGCCCTCCGTGCTCGCCTGTTGGGGAAGCCGGTGGTGCTTACCTATCACTGTGACCTGTTCCTTCCCCCTGGTTTCTTCAATCGATTAATTAACCTGGTTGTGAAATTTCAAAACAACCTGGCTGCACTGGCAGCGAACCATATCGTCACGTATACACAGGATTATGCGGACAGCTCCTCCTACCTTTCCAGGTACAGGCGCAAGCTCACACCCTTGCTCCCACCGGTGATCCTCCCTCCGGCGGAACCAGGCTCGGTCGAAGCGTTTGCTCAAAAATATCACACCCGGAAGCGCCGCCCGGTGATCGGGATGGTGACGCGTTTTGCCGCCGAAAAAGGGGTGGAGGTCCTGCTCGATGCGCTGCCAGCAGTCCTGGAGAAATATCCGCAAGCGCAGGTGCTGTTCGCCGGGCAGTACCAGAACGTGATGGGCGAACAAGCCTATTTCGACCGGTTGTCGCCGCGCATCAAGAAATATGAGGCTCTGGACTGCTGGAAATTTCTGGGCAACCTTACCCAGCAGCAGCTGACCGCTTTCTATCCCAACCTGGACGTGCTGGTAGTCCCCTCCTTAAATTCGACCGAAGCATTCGGGCTGGTACAAATAGAAGCCATGCTGAACGATATTCCCTGCGTGGCTTCGGCTTTACCAGGTGTCCGACGTCCCATCCAGATGCACGGGATGGGAAAAGTGGTGCCCATCGGTGATCCGGCAGCCCTGTCCGGCGCGCTTTTGGATATTTTCGATCGGAAAGACATGTACCACTGTGACACCCATGCGCTTGCCAGACAGTACCACCCTGATACGGTGGCGAATGAATATGAGAAATTGTTCAAAAAACTGTTGAAGACGAATTAAAACTCGCTAGCGGTGTCCAGGGCGGTGTGCTTGGTTGAAAACCTTGTTGCGCGGGTGGTACAATTGGCGCGATTGTCATCCCAAGGGTAAAGAAAAGCCCGGACAGCAATCAAAAATTCCTAATGTTGCCACATTAATGCCCATACAAACCAGGACTGCTCAAAAAGACTTTTTATGGCTCAACTTGCGCGAGCTGCCATATTTTCGCTCGATGCTCCGGTCAGTGGAGGCAGCCTTTTACCAGGATCTTGATTTACCTGCTCCGCTCCTGGATGTGGGCTGTGGGGATGGCCATTTCGCCCAGGTTTCCTTTGAGCGCATCCTGGACGTGGGATTGGATCCCTGGCATGGGCCGATCCAGGAAGCCGGGCGGCGTCAAAATTACCAATTGTTGACCGAGGCAGATGGCGCCAAAATGCCTTATCCCGATGAGGCCTTTGGGTGTGCGATCAGCAATTCGGTCCTCGAACATATCCCGGAAGTGGAAAAGGTTTTGGTTGAAACCCACCGCGTTCTGAAAGCCGGAGCGCCATTTGTATTTTGCGTGCCCAACCAGCGCTTTAACGACTCACTTTCAATTACCCGGGCGCTCGAAAAACTCCATTTGAAGGGTCTGGCAGCCCTTTACCGGCGTTTTTTTACTCGAATTTCCCGGCACAAACATATGGACAGCCCGGAAACCTGGACCAAACGTCTTGAACAATCCGGGTTTGTCGTTGAGAAATGGTGGCATTATTTTTCGCTCCAGTCCCAGGCGGTTTTCGAATGGGGACATTATTTCGGGCTGCCGTCGCTCATTACCCACTTTCTATTCAGGCGCTGGATCCTTGTCCCCAGCCGCTGGAATTTAGCGTTGACATATCGAGCTGTTCAGCCATTTGTCAAAGCCGAGGCAAGTACTGATGGCGTCTATACTTTCTATATCACCAGGCGAGCCGGGTAGCAGCAATGGAGATTGGTATCCTTCCTGGCTCGATTGATTTGCTGGTTGAACTAAATAACTGCGCCTGTCGACACGGACGATGAGAGAACCAATGCCAATAAACGATGAACCAAGCGTGCTCGATTATCTAAAAGCCAGGTTGAGGTTCTGGGAGCGCAGCGGAAAAAAGCAAATTTCCCCTGAAGCCCGTCCTGTTGGAGGGGGTATCTCAATGGATGACGGAACAGCTGGACCGGAAATGGAACCAGCACAATCCGACTTTGCAGGAAGTGAAAAGCTGGCAGTGACGGGTATGCCTTTGAAAACAAATCCATTGGCTACGCGTTTCCCCTGGCGTTCGATGCTTGCCCTGGTCTTTGCCCTGCTCGGGCAGAGGGCTTTTGAGCCTGCCCCCAACCGGGCGGTTACCACCGGGTTGATCCTTTACGGTTTTGGTCTCGCCTGGCTTGTCCTGGCTTATCTACAAAAAGAGTGGGTCCTGACCCCGTATCAGCAAACCGGCACCAGCACGGATAAGATGCATGTGCGCTGGGTGCAGCTCACTTTGGGGAGTGTGTTTTCCGTAGCAGCATTCCTGACCCTGGGGGATAATCTATTCACTGTATTGAATGTCACCCTGTGGGTTATTGCGATCATTTTCTTCGTTTGGGCATTTTGGCTTCCTCGAAAAGGCGGCAGCCCGGATCGAACCAGGTCAGCCGGACATGGTCCACTGGTGATGGGTGACGTGCTTGAGAACGATGACCTGGCTGGCAGATCAACAAAAGTAGTTTCCGCCCACCAGGGAGATAACCCCGTAGAGATCGGGGTTTCCAGTTCAACAAAATTTGGGGGTTCCCTGACGCTGAATTCAAATGGCATTTATTCATATATTCCTCCCTCATGGGAACTGATTCCAGCGGGGGGGTTGAAAGAAGCCGTCACCTACACCATCCAGGATGAAAACGGCGATTCGACTTCTTCCACGCTGTTAATCAGCGTGAATGACAGTGATCGTCCGGTTGATTCCAGGTCATTATGGTCAAGGCTGGTGGATTTTTACAAGAATGATTCGTGGACGATCAAGGTCACCCGCTGGACCCTGCTGGCCCTGGTCGTGATCGGGATCGTTATTTTCTTCCGTGTTTATAACGTTCGGGGAGTCCCGGCTGAGCCGTTCAGCGACCATGCCGAAAAACTACTTGACGTGTTTGACGTTTCCCAGGGTCAGACGCATATCTTCTTTCCGCGCAATACCGGCCGTGAAGCCATCCAGATGTATCTCACTCTGGTTGTTTCATGGATCTTTGGCACGGGCTTGACATTTTTGAGCCTAAAGATCGGGACGGTCTTTTGCGGTCTGGTGACACTTCCCTATATGTACCTGCTTGGGAAGGAACTGGGTGGAAAACGGATTGGTCTGCTGGCGCTGTTCTTTGCCGGGATCGCCTACTGGCCGAATGTCATCAGCCGGGTCGGACTGCGTTTCACGCTCTACCCGTTGTTCGTGGCACCCACGTTGTTTTATCTCCTGCGCGGTCTGCGCACCCGCAACCGCAACGATTTTATCGTTTCCGGCTTGTTCCTGGGTTTTGGCTTGCACGGTTACAGCCCCTTCCGTATTATGCCATTCGTGGTGGTAGCCGCCGTGGGTTTATATCTGCTGCACTCCCAATCCAAGGGGAACCGCAAGCAGGCAATTATTTGGCTATCCATCCTGGCTCTCGTTTCCCTGATCGTCTTCCTCCCGCTGGCGCGCTACTGGCTGGAGAACCCCGACAGCTTCGGGTCGCGCGCATTCAGCCGCCTCGGCTCGTCTGAATCGCCTCTTCCCGGTCCATGGTGGCAGGTTCTCGTGTCGAACACCTGGAACAGTCTGCGCATGTACAACTGGGACAACGGCAGCATCTGGGTCCATTCCGTCCCGGGGCGGCCGGCTTTCGACGTTGTTTCCGCAGCCCTGTTCCTGATCGGTGCTGTGCTCGTCCTGCTTCGATACCTGCGCCAGCATCACTGGGTGGACCTGTTTCTATTGATATGCATCCCGCTTTTACAGCTTCCATCGACGTTGTCGCTGGCTTTCCCGGCCGAAAACCCTTCCCTGAACCGGGCAGCGGCTGCCTTTATCCCAGCCATCCTGATCCTGGCGATCGGCCTGGATGGATTATTGAAAAGCATCGAATCACGGCGGAACCGTGCTACCGGAATTGCCCTTGCCTGGGTCGTAACCCTCGGACTGGCAGGCTGGTCTTCATATAATAATTACGACCTTGTGCTTAACCAGTACGGCACCGAATTCCGCCAGGGAGCCTGGAACACATCCGAGATCGCAGATGTCATCCGCCAGTTTGCCCAGGTAAATGGAACGGTCGAGGATGCCTGGGTAGTGCCTTATCCCTATTGGGTGGACACCCGCCTGGTGGGCGATTGGTTGAACCTGCCCGACAAGGATTTTGCGCTGTGGCCGCAGGATTTTCCCATGACCCAGAAGATCGAGGCAGCCAAGCTTTTTATTCTTAAACCTGAGGATACCGACGACCTGGGTTTACTGGAGCAGTTGTACCCGCAAGGGATCTTGAGCACCTTCCACTCTGCAGTAGTTAATGCCGGGAAGGATTTCCTGGTCTTATCTGTCCCGCCGGCGAATTTGCCGTAGTTGAGATTCCTGGATGAACATGGTAGCAATATCACCACCTCGAAAAAAATGGAATTGGGTGTTCGACCTGCTCTTTATCGGCGTACTGCTGGTAGGTGGGTATTTACAATTCACGGGTGCAGACTGGGGCGACCTCAGCATCCAGCACCCGGATGAGGATTTCCTGACATCGGTAACCCTGGGGATACAGCCGGTGGGAACCCCCGCGGATCAACTCGGTACGCCTCCAAACTTGGCTTCGCAAAACTGGCGGGGGATCTCCTCCAAGGCTTACCCGGACTGCACAGCCTGGGGCGGATATTTCGATACCAACTGCTCACCATTAAACCCCCACAACCATGGTTTTTCCTTTTATGTTTATGGTGACCTGCCGGTGATCATGACGCGCTACCTGGCTACCTGGCTTGGTCAGCTCGACCACCTGACCTTGTTCGGTCGCTATCTCTCGGGGGTGATGGACCTGGGAACTCTGCTCCTGCTGTATCTGATCGTCCGACGCGTGTACAACTCGCGTGTGGCTCTACTGGCTGCGGCATTTTCCGCTCTTGCCGTGGAGCAGATCCAACAGTCCCACTTCTACACGACTGATAATTTTGTTGTCTTTTTCATGTTCCTGACCTTGTATTTCGCCGTCCTGATCGCCAGCGGGGAGTGGAAGTCATCCACAAAAAAACCCGTGGTTGGCGAAATGGATGAAGAGATTGTTGCGAAGGAACCGTCCCCTGGTTCGAGAATTATCACCGATTTGAAGGCACTGGTCTCCAACCCGCTGACCCTGCTGACCATTGGGTTTGGGATCGCCCTGGGGATGGCGGCTGCCTCGAAGATCAACGCGGCTGTCATTGCGGTGACCCTGCCGGTTGCCCTCCTGGTCCGCTACTTCCGGTCGAACCATGCGGTCGAATCGGAAGGAACTGGCGGAAGAAAGGGAATTGAAGATTTCCTTTCGAAAGTTTTCCTGTTCCTGGTCATCGGCGCGGTTTTCTCCGTGCTGTCCTTTCGCGTCTTCCAGCCATACGCATTCAACGGCCTGGGCCTCGACCCGCAGTGGCTGTCGAATATTCGTGAGGTGCGCGGCCAGGCCAGCCCCAATTCGGATCTGCCCTGGAACCTCCAATGGGCGCGCCGAACGCACTTGTACTCCTTCCAGAACCTGACAACCTGGGGGCTTGGACTTCCGCTTGGCATCCTGGCGTGGGCAGGCTTCCTATGGATGGGCTGGCGCATGCTCAAAGGCGAATGGCGGCAGCACATCCTGCTTTGGAGTTGGACGGGGATCTATTTTGTATGGCAGTCGCTTCAATACAACCCCACCATGCGCTACCAATTGCCCATTTATCCGCTGCTGGCAATGATGGCAGCCTGGGTGGTTTTCGATTGGGCCCGACCGCGCCTGGCACAGGTTAAACGCCTCAATTGGCAAGCTGTCCTTGCGTCCAGCGCAGGTGCACTTGGTGCTGCTGGCTACTGCCGGGTATGCTTATGGGTTTCTCAGCATTTACACGCATCCGGAACCCCGCATTGCCGCCACGGATTGGATCTTCCAGAACGTTCCCGGCCCGATCAACCTGGAATTCCAGGTCCCTGATGGAACCACGGCCCAGCAGCCGCTGCCTTTCCCCTACGGCGGAACGCTCCAATCCGGCAATCCCTACCAGACAATTTTTGTCGCACAAAACAACGGCCTGCTGAACTCGATCCTGCTGGGTCATGTTGGCGATACTTCCAATTCCGGCACCCAGACTCTGCGAGTGGTGCTCTCCACTGCCCTCGACCCCCAGTCTGCCCAGGTCCTGGCGGACATTTCGGTAACAAAGTCATTTACTCCCTCCGAAGACTCTCGCGGCGATCCTGTCACATTCACTCCCACCCAGCCCGTCAGTCTTCAAAAGGGAACCACTTATGCCCTGCAGATCCAAACCACCGGGGGGGTAATGAACCTGGCCGGGGCTGGAATAGCAAACGAAACCGATTACGACTGGAGCCTGCCGTTCCGGATCGGTTCCTATGACCCGTTTGGCGGGATCTATCGCGGCGACCTGAACCTGCAGGTTTACTGGGATGATAACGCCGATAAACTGACCCGCTTCCAAAGCGTACTGGACCAGACCGATTACATATTCATTCCCACCAACCACCAGTATGCGCAGATCACGCGCATCCCCGAGCGCTACCCGTTGACCAGCGAGTATTACCGACAATTGATCGGGTGCCCAACGGATAAGAACATCACCTGGTGCTATGAAACGGCAGAGCCGGGGATGTTCCACGGCAGCCTGGGTTTTGACCTGGTTGCCACTTTTAATCCTACCCCAGCCTCGGTCCGTTGGTCATCAACGACGAATCTGCCGAAGAAGCTTTTACTTTTTACGACCATCCCAAAGTGCTGATCTTCAAGAAGAATGCCAGTTACAGCCCGTCGACCGTGCAAAATGCGCTCGGCAGCGTGGACTTCTCCACTGCCATCCACCTTACGCCCGGGCAGGCGGACACCTATAAGAACCTGATGCTTCCCACCGACCAGCTGGCTGTCCAACAGAAAGGCGGTACCTGGTCGGACCTGTTCGATCCAAATGCCCTCACGAATCGCTACCCTGTCATCGGGCTGGTATTGTGGTACCTGGTCATTTTTGCCTTGGGCCTGGTCGTCTACCCGTTGGTGAGAGCGGCTTTCCCCGGTTTGGCAGACCACGGTTACCCGCTGGCGCGCATCGTCGGCTTGCTGCTGTGGGCCTGGCTGGCATGGATGGCAGCTTCGCTTGGACTGACCTACAGCCGCCTCACTATAGGGATTGCGCTGGGGATCGTGGTTCTGGTCGGGCTGTGGCAGGGCTGGCGCCAGCGCAGGGAATTGATTCAGGAATTCCGCGAGCGCTGGAAGTACTTCCTGATGGTGGAAGGGATCTTCCTGGGCTTTTTCCTGATCGACCTATTCATACGGATCGGAAACCCTGACCTGTGGCATCCCTCCAAGGGCGGTGAACGCCCGATGGATTTTGCCTTCTTCAATGCCATTATTAAAAGCACCACTTTCCCGCCTTATGACCCCTGGTTCGCAGGCGGCTACATTAATTATTACTATTACGGCTACGTGATCGTCGGGACGCCGGTCAAACTGCTTGGGATCGTGCCCTCCATCGCTTACAATTTCATCCTGCCCACCCTGTTTGCCTGCCTGGCAGCTGGAGCATTTTCCGTCGGATGGAATATTCTAAGCGGGATTCGGGCTGCAAAAACTCCCTCTGACGAAGAGCCCAAACAAAAACTTTTAGGGTTTCCCTTTATCGGCGGCATCTCGGCCTCCTCTGCCATGGTCCTGCTGGGCAACCTGGGCATTCTCCACATGGTGCAGCAGGGATTCGAGCGGGTGGCAGCCCCCGGCGGGGTGACGGATGCGGGCAATGTCTTCCAGCACATCTGGTGGACTTTCAAGGGTTTGTTCATGGTGCTGGGTGGGATGAATTTGCCCTACGGACCCGGAGACTGGTATTGGTTCTCCAGCCGCATTTTCCCGTCCGGGTACAGTGATTTCTATGAATTCCCCGTGTTCACTTTCCTTTATTCGGACCTGCACGCCCACATGATCGCGCTCATGCTGACGGTGCTCGTCATTTCCTGGGCGCTGTCGGTGCTGCTGTCAAAAGCCAGGTGGGACAACCCGGTCAATGTGGTCATCGGCTTTTTCATGGGCGGCTTGATCATCGGTTCATTAAAGCCAACCAACACCTGGGATTTCTACACATATATTGCCCTTGGAGCGGTCGTCCTGGCTTACTCGGTGTGGCGCTACAGCAACCTTGAATGGATCCCACTGCAGCTGCCGGGTTGGGCGAAACGGTCTTTTGATGACCGTGGCTGCCCTGGGGGCACTGGGCGGGCTGTCAATATTGTTGTACCAGCCCTTCTCGCATTGGTTCGGGCAGGCGTACACCTCGGTCCAGCTCTGGAAGGGCCTGCGCACACCCTTATCGGTGTATCTCATCCAGTGGGGAGTGTTCCTGTTCTTCATCGTTTCCTGGATGACGTGGGAGACGCGCCAGTGGCTGGCTGAAACGCCGGTCTCCTCGCTTCAGAAACTGCGCCCCTTCCGGGAACTGATCATTGGTGGGCTGCTGGTAATTCTTCTCGTACTTGTGGGTCAGCAAGTCTGGGTGATGAGTCCTACCCAGGACACTCCCTGGAAGGGCATCACCATCCTTTGGCTGGCCCTGCCGCTGGCGGTCTGGGCGGCGATCCTGCTGTTCCGACCCGGCATGCCGGACCTGAAACGCCTGGTGCTCTTTATGACCGGCACCGGCTTGCTGCTGACGATGATGGTCGAAGTGATCGTGGTCACCGGCGATATCGGGCGCTTTAACACCGTGTTCAAGTTTGGTGTTCAGACCTGGGTTATCCTGGGGATCTGCGCTGCGGCTTCCTTTGGCTTTTTACTGGCTGAATTTCGCAAGTGGCTGCCGGGTTGGCGGGTATCCTGGCAGGGCGCTGCCGCTGTCCTGGTGGCGGGTGCCGCGCTCGTCCTGGTGGTGGGGGGTGCCGACAAGATCCGCGACCGCATGACGGCTTCCACCCCGCATACCCTCGACAGCATGACCTACATGGCGTATGCCACCTATGCGGAATATGGCACGGACATGAACCTGGGCGAAGACTACCGCGCCATCCAGTGGATGCTCGCCAACGTCCAGGGGTCGCCGGTCATGGTTGAGGCCGCCCCGGCCGGAGTCCAATATGCCTGGCTTGGACGTTTCTCCATCTATACCGGCTTGCCCGACGTGGTTGGCTGGGAATGGCATGAGGAGCAGCAGCGCGTCCTGGATCAAGCGACGGTGCAGGCGCGCGGCAGGGAGGTGGATGCCTTCTATATGACCACCGACCTGGTTGCGGCGCGCACCTTCTTAACCAAGTACAATGTCCGCTACATCATCGTCGGTCAGTTGGAACATGCAAAATACACGCCCGGCGACCCGGGTGGACCCGTCTCACTGGGGTCTCCGGATGGGCTGCTCAAGTTCGAAGCCAATAACAACGTCCTCTGGCAGGCGGTCTATCGTGACGGGCAGACGGTGATTTTCAAAGTCCTCGATTCCAGCCAGGGTACCCCGTGACGGAATATATTTATCATATAACTTCCCAGGTCTCGTGGTCAGCGGCGCAGTCGTCCGGCACGTACACGGCAGAGTCACTGGCGGCGGAAGGCTTTATCCACAGTTCTCAAGCCAGCCAAATCTTGCGCGTAGCCAATAGTTATTACCTGGGTCAACTCGGACTGGTGATCCTGATGATCGATCCGGCGCTGCTAAAGGCTGGACTTCGCTGGGAACCGGGCTCGGACAAGGCAGACGAGCTTTTTCCCGCACATCTACGGTCCGCTCAACCTTGATGCGGTAAAGCGCGTATTCGATTTCCCACCCGGGTTGGATGGCAAATTTCACCTTCCACCCGATATTGGAATGATAAGTTAATTAGTATGCTCCAATTCATCTCCTGGTACCTGTTGGTTTCCGCCCTCGGCTGGCTGACCTTCCCGCTGACCTTCCGGCTCTTCCCGGGTCTTGCCGATCGCGGCTTCAGCCTGGCGCGCACGTTCGGCATGCTGGTCTGGGGCTTTGCCTTTTGGATGATGGCCTCCCTGGGGATCATCCAGAATGACAGCGGCGGGTTGCTGTTTGGGTTGGTGGTGCTGGCGGCAGTGTCTGGCTCCACGCTTGTTCACGGTGAGACTCGCAAGTCGCTGGGGGAGTGGATCAGGTCGAATCTGCGCCTGGTCTTCACGGTAGAGATCCTGTTTTTCCTGGCTTTTGCCTTCCTGGCTTTTGTGCGCGCCGGGAACCCGGAGATCGTCGGCACCGAAAAACCGATGGAACTGGCTTTTATCAATGCCATCCTGCGCTCGCCGACCTTCCCGCCGCATGACCCGTGGCTTTCCGGGTACGCCATCTCATATTATTACTTTGGTTACGTCATGACCGCCATGCTCGCCAAGATTACCGGAACCCTGGGCAGCGTGGCTTTCAACCTGATGCTTGCCTTGGTGTTCGCCTTGAGCGCGGTGGGGGCATATGGTGTCCTTTATAATCTTTTAGCTGCCTGGAGGAAGGCTCACCCTTCCCAAGCCCGCCCGCTGACCAGCCTGCCGCTGCTGGGTCCATTTTTCCTCTTGATCGTCAGCAACTTCGAAGGTTTTTTTGAAGTCCTCAACCGCCTCGGCGCGTTTTGGAAATTCGGTCCGGACGGCTCTGCCGTCTCGGGCTTTTGGAAATGGCTGGACCTCCAGGATTTGCGCAGTGCACCGTCTCTGCCTCTTGGCTGGATGCCGCAGCGCTTTTACTGGTGGTGGCGGGCTTCGCGCGTGATCACCGAATACAACCTTGCCGGTGTCTGGCACGAGATCATCGACGAATTCCCCTTCTTTTCCTACCTGCTGGGTGACCTGCACCCGCACGTCCTGGCGATGCCTTTCGATCTGCTGGCGATCGGGGTGGCTCTGAACCTGTTCCTGGGTGGCTGGAAAGGGGAGACCAACCTGGGGTTTTACCGCCTGCATATTCGTCCGCTCGGGCTTTTCTTTGGTTCCCTGGTTTTGGGCGGACTGGCTTTCCTGAACACTTGGGATATCCTCAGCGGGTTTGCCCTGCTGGTGGGTTCGTATGCCCTGGTCAGAGCCCTGGAATTGGGCTGGAGCTGGAAACGTCTCGAAGATGTGTTCGCCCTGGGGGTACCGCTCGGGCTGCTGGCGATCCTGCTTTACCTGCCGTTCTACGTCGGGTTCTCATCCCAGGCTGGCGGCATCCTGCCCAACCTGGAAAACCCCACCCGCGGCGCCCAATTGTGGGTCATGTTTGGTCCGTTATTCCTGGCGAATTTTTGCGTGGCTGGTTTATCTCTGGCGCTCTGAAAAACGCCCGGCAAAGTGGACTCTTGGATTTGGATTGGGTGGTGCGCTGGTTTTGCTGCTCTGGATCTTCTCCTGGCTGCTGGGTCTGTATGCAAAATTCACCATGCCCGCTTTCGTCAGCAGTTATTTGGCTGGTGAGGGCATCTTGAACGCGGTCACGTTTTTTTCAGCCGCAATGCTCAGGCGCTTTTCCTTTATTGGCGGTCTGCTCACCCTGCTTGTTCTGCTCGGGACGGCCCTGTCATTTCTCATAAAAACCGGCAGGACCCTGCCTGACCAGGAAAAACCGGAAGGTCCGGTCGAACACTCCATCACCATTTGTCCCTTCTACCACGCGTTTTTATTCTGTTTCTGACCATCGTCGGGTCGGTGCTCGTCATCGCCCCGGAATTTGTTTTCCTGCGCGACCAGTTCGACAACCGCATGAATACCATCTTCAAGTTCTATTACCAGGCCTGGTGGCTGTTGAGCATGGCGGCTGCCTTCGGGGTGGCGGTGGTGCTGCAAAACCTGCGCGGCGCCTGGAATTGGGTCTACCGTATCGGGCTGACCATCGTCCTGTTCATGGCGCTGGTCTACCCGGTTCTCGGGGTGCTCACCAAGACCAGCAATTTCCAGGTGCCTGCGTTCCAGGAAAAGTTGTCAGGTGCCCGCAAAGCAGGAGACCCGCATGCCTTGCAGGCTGCCATGCAGGTCTGGACGCTGGACGGCGGCGCGTTCTTCGAGAATATTTATCCCGATGACATGGCTGGTGCTGCCTGGCTGCGCTCAGCGCCCTATGGCATTATCGTCGAAGCGACGAAGATCGATTCCAGCTACACGGACTGGGCGCATATCTCCGAATACAGCGGGCTGCCCACCGTCCTGGGCTGGCCGATGCACGAGGCCCAGTGGCGCGGCACCTACGATCCCCAGGGCACGCGCCTGGATGATGTCCGCCGCTTGTACGAAACCTCCACTTGGGATGAGACCCTGTCCATCCTGCAGCAGTATGGCATTCGCTACGTCTTCGTCGGTACCCTCGAGCGCAGTACTTACCATCTCAACGAAGCCAAATTTAAGAACCACCTTTCGCCTGTCTTTCAACAGGGGCAGGTGACGATTTACGAAGTCCCATAACCTGCCGTAGGAACGACTAAAGTCGTTACTACCATGTTAAAATAGTGTCGATGATCAAATTCCAGCCCACCCTCGAGCACGCCTTTTACGCCCTCGCCCTTGTTTTTGCCATTGGGCTGCGCTTCCTGAATTTAGGCGCGATCCCGCTCTCCGATTTCGAAGCCAACTGGGCTCTCCAGGCTTTGCGGATCACCCAGGGACTGCATCCGCTGATCGGTCCCAACCCCGGCTATGTCCATCTGACAGCCGTCCTGTTTTACATTTTCGGTGCTTCGAACTTCCTGGCGCGTTTTTGGCCGGCGCTGGCAGGCTGTGCCCTGGTCTTTGCGCCCTGGTTTACGCGCGGTCGCATCGGGCGCGTCCCGGCGATTGTCCTGGCTTTTGGGCTGGCAATCGACCCGGGACTGGCTGCGATGAGCCACCTGGCGGGCGGACCCATGCTGGCGGTCACCTGCCTGGTCCTGGCCGGGCTGATGTGGCTGCAAGATCACCGCTCCCTGGCTGGTTTTTTCGCCGCCCTGGCTTTGCTCTCCGGGCCTTCCATCTGGTTTGGGATGTTTGGGCTGGTGTTGGTTTGGGCGTTAACCACCGTAATCGATCGGGGGGCTGAAGCACGGGCACGGGCGGAAGCAGAGGGGGCCCAGCCGCTAATAACCGAGAGAGAAACCCCGGATCAAAGACCGGACGAAAAGCTGGATAAAAAGCAGGATGCAGCAGTAACCGGGTCCGCGCTTGCTGAGAAACCTGGCGCAACCCCGTCCGAAAAAACCTCTGCGGTTTATACCGGCCTGCGCAGCGGAAAGTATTCCTCCACCCTCGCCTGGGGGCTGGGGACGCTGCTCGCCCTGGGCAGCCTGCTCATCCTTTCCCCCATCGGCTTGTCGGCGTTTGTCTCCTCCTTCGTGGAATTCCTGCGCGGCTGGTGGACCCTTTCGGATACGCAAATCTGGCGGCCCCTGCTCGCCCTGCCCGCCTACGAGATCCTGCCGCTTGGCTTTGGCATTGCCGCCGCTGTGCGCGGGATCATCAAGAAGGACACTCTTTCCATCCGCCTGGGGATCTGGGCGCTGGTGGCTTTGGTGCTCGCCCTGATTTACCCCGGCAAGCAGACCACCGACCTGGGCTGGGCGCTCCTGCCTCTCTGGGTGCTGGCAGCCATCGAGCTGGGTCATCACTTCGATTTTGCCGGGCGCAAACTCTGGGAGATCGCCGGCGTCCTGGTCCTGGTGGACACGCTGCTCGTCTTTGGCTGGCTGAACCTGGCGGGCGTTACCACCATGAGTCTCGAGACCCAGGAGGCGCGCGTGCGCTTGTCACTCCTGCTCGCCGTGGTCATTTTGATCGCCTTGAGCCTCCTGCTGGTTAGGGCAGGCTGGTCGGCAGCCTCAGCCCGCCTGGGCGGGGTCTGGAGCGCTGTGCTCGCCCTGGCTGCCTTTACCGTGGCGATGAGCACCGGCGCGGCGAATATCCGTGTGCCCCTGACGGTGGAACTCTGGCAGCCCGAGCCGCGTACCGGGCGGGTGGACGTGCTGTTGAGTGTTGCCAACCAGATCTCGGACCTGAATGCCGGGGCTGCCGCACAATTGCCGCTGACCATCCTCAACGTGGATTCCCCCGCGCTGCATTGGCTCTTTCGCGATTGGCAGGTGACCGACGCGGCTGACCTGGCGGCGGATGCGACACCCCCCATGGTCATATCGACCATCGATAAGTTGAGCCTGGCTGCCGATTATCGGGGCGAAGCCCTGCCTCTCACCGAAGTGGCTGACTGGGATCACGCCACCACTACCAATTGGCTGAACTGGTTGGTCTACCGCCAGATGCCCATCCTGCGCCAGGAAGTGATCCTGTGGGTCCGCTCGGACCTGATGCTCGACAGCCAGGGTCTTCCAACCACCACCCCTTGATCGCATGATCATTGATCCCCATGCCGATCCCAAACATCATCGCCATTGACGGT
Organism: uncultured Chloroflexia bacterium; assembly: GCA_963830585.1. GTDB lineage: Bacteria > Chloroflexota > Anaerolineae > Anaerolineales > Villigracilaceae > UBA877. The sequence continues at coordinate 306,295 of CAWHNA010000002.1, forward strand.
CCGGCGGCCTCGGGCAAGTCCACCCTGGGTCGGCGGCTGGCCGATTCTCTGGGTTACCTGTTCTTCGATACCGGCGTGATGTACCGGGCGGTCACCTGGGGCGCCCTGAAAGGCGGCCTGGAAATAAGCGATGAGGCAGCTGTCACCCGGCTCGCCGAGACCGCCCAGATCGACGTGCGCCCTCCCTCGCAGGAGGATGGGCGTGCCTGTGACGTGCTGCTCGACGGCGTGGACATCACCTGGGAGACCCGCCGCCCGGATGTGGAAGCCAATGTCTCCCCGGTGTCGGCCTACCGGGATGTGCGCAAGGCGCTGGCCTCCCAGCAGCGCCGGATCGGCTTGCGCGGCCGGGTGGTCATGGTGGGACGCGACATCGGCACGGTCGTCCTGCCGGAAGCCGACCTGAAGATCTACCTGGATGCCTCCGCCCCCGAACGTGCCAGTCGGCGCTACAAGGAAATCCTCCAGCGCGGCGGGCAGGCGGATTACGAGCAGGTCCTCGCCGGGGTGCGCAGCCGGGATGAGATCAACTCCAACCGGGCTTTCTCCCCCCTGCGGGCCGCCGAGGATGCCGTCATCATCGACTCGGACAAATTGAACGCGGAAGAAGTCTTTGCCAAAGTGGAGGCCTTATGCCGGTGAAAGCCTATCGCCCCGCCTGGTGGCGGGTCTGGCTGGCGCGCCCCTTCGTGCGGGTGGTCTTGCGGGTGGTATTCTGGCTGCTTGCCCCGGTCAGGATCACGGGCAAGGGGAATGTTCCCAGGGGCACACCTTATATCGTTGCCATCAACCACGTCTCTCTCTTCGATCCGCCCTTTGTCGGCGTTTTCTTTCCGAAGGCGGTCGAAGCCATGGGAGCCGTGGAAGTGTGGGACCGTCCCGGGCAGAATATCCTGGCCCGCTTGTGGGGCGGCATCCCCGTCCATCGCGGCGATTATGACCGGGCCATGTTCGATACCGTCCTGGCAGTCCTGCGTTCCGGGTACTCCCTGTTGATCGCCCCGGAAGGCGGGCGCTCCCACACGCCAGGCCTGCGCACTGCCAAGCTGGGGGTCGCCTACATTGCCGAGCAGTCCGGTATGCCGGTCGTCCCGGTTGCCATTGTCGGGACCACGGACGATTTCTGGAAAAAAGCCGCCAAAGGCAAGCGTCCCAGGCTGGAAATGCACATCGGCAAGCCCATCGATTTGCCCCCCGTTGAAGGCAAAGGCGGGGATCGCCGTGCCTCCCGCCAGGCGAATGCCGACCTGGTCATGCGCCATTTGGCTGGATTGCTGCCCGAGGACTATCGCGGTGTCTACTCCGCCAGCGCCATCTTCCCCGACCCCCAAGCCGGTAACTAAAGTCTGGCTACCCAACCTCACCCGCCTGCCGCGCCTGACCGCCGTGCGGCGTTTTTTTCGTTGGATTTTCAGGCTCTTGTGCCGGCTGGTTGTCTTTGCCTGTACCAAAACCACGCTCATCGGGCGGGAGAATTATCCCCGTCACGGCCCGGCGCTGGTGGTCATCAACCACCTGGGGGACCCGGATGCGGTCCTGGTAATTGGAGCCCTGCCTAGCTTTCCCCGAAGTATTTGTAAAGATCGAACTGCGCGACCTGCCCCTGCTGCGCTGGCTGGGGGACCTGCTGGGTGTCATCTGGGTCCACCGCGGCCAGCCTGACCGGCGCGCCATATCCGCCGCATTGGAAGCTTTCCGCGACGGACGGATGGTTCTGATCGCCCCGGAGGGACGCGAGTCCCTCACGGGAGCTCTCGAGGCAGGCACCGAGGGGGCTGCCTTCCTGGCGCTCGAGGCGGGTGTGCCCCTGGTACCGGTTACGCTCACAGGCAGCGAGGGCCGCCGGATCGAGAACAGCCTGAAAAAGCTGCGCCGCAGCCCGGTGACCGTGACCATCGGCAAACCGTTCAATTTACCCATTCAAAAGAAGGACCCTGGCGCTCTGCAGGAGGGCACTCGGTTGATCATGGAATCCCTTGCCCGCCAGCTGCCTCCCGAATTCCGCGGGGTGTATGCCTACGTAATAAAATAATTACATATTCAAATAGCGGTACCCTTCTTTTACTAATTACAGTTTTTATTCCTCACTAGCGCCTGGGTCTCAAGGGTCCCCCTCTTTATTGGTCACATTCGAAATGGATATATAAAAGGGGGGCGAGATATGTTTCGCAGGAATCAAAGTTAAATCATCCTCCCCCATTTTTTGTACGCCTGCCCCCTTCTCTTTAGGGGGTGAAAATGGGGGAGCGCGAGGCGGAGGGGGATGGAATCGGCACAGGTCGTTGCAATTCCCGGTTTTTTCCAGCGAAAGTGGATTGAATTATCTTTCCGATATTGCTATACTGGTTTATGTTTATGTTAATTCAAGCTGGTCGTTCGCAACTTTTTCACCTCCCCAAGGGTGGCCTTCTCTGATCTGCAGACTATTTTTATGAAAACAAATGTTCCCTTGATCTCCAGCCTTCGCAAACCCTCCAGGTCTTTCCTTTTAAGAATCAAAGACAAATGATCGGGGGGGTGATTTTTATCATCGGCTTGATCCTCGGTTTTGGTTTCAACAGCCTGGCCGTGATCGCTGATCTGAATGGGGCTGGTTTTTGGGGAGATTCCCAGGACGCCGCGGCACTTGACCGCGACTCAGCCCACCCAGGCAGAGCTGGTCAGGATCCGCTGTCCCATCCTGCTGGCTCCCGGAGAAGAAGGGAATATAACCGCCTCTTTCCGCAATCCCAATCAAAAAAAGGCCGATATCCTGGTCAAAGCGGTGGTCAGTGAACGCGATTTTGTAAATTATCGGGTCGTGACAGGCAGCCTGCCCATGGAGCCGGGCGATGAACAGGATTTCCGCTGGCAGGTCACCGGGCAGGATATCATTCAGGGAAATTTCATCCTCACCAGGGTTTTCTTGATGAACCAGGAACGGTCCATCCCATATCCTGCCCGCACGGATTCTTGTGGGATTTTCGTCTGGAGCCTCTTCGGGTTGAAGGGAGCCTCGCTGGTCGTCCTGGTGTTTGTGACCAGCCTGATAAGCCTGGTAGTTGGTAGTGTTCTCCTTTATCGCCGAGGCACCCCCATTCAGAAATCTTCACCCCGGATCGATGTTGGCCTGTTTGTCCTGGCCGGCATTATACTGATAGGTATGATTGCCAATCTTCTCGGTTGGTGGATCTTTGCCGGGCTTGTCCTGCTATTGGCTGTACTACTCACCAGCATATTAATTTTCAATCTGCTTAACCTAAGAGGATAGCAGATGATATGAAAACAAACGTTCCCTTGATCTCCAGTCTTCGCAAACCATTCAGATCATTACTTTTATTGATCCTGTTTGGGTTGATTTCATTCGGCTTCATGACCAAAGCCGTTGGATTTATTCTGGTGCAGCGCGAAACCGGGGTCCTGGGCAGCTACTACCGCTCCATCGGCACCCTCGAAAATGTAAGTGATTCCACGCACTGGTGGTGTTCTCCGAGCAAATTAGCCTGCATAAATGTTAAAGATCCCCAATCGGGGGATGTTTCAGCCGGGATCGAACTTGATCAAAACCAGCCCCTTGATCGCTTATGGCGACCAGCGGCAGATCGTTTCAGGCGTCATGCCGCAAACTTATAATGAAAACCGGATCGATTCAAACGCTACTATGATGATGGAAGCACTTCCTCCAGAATATTGGCCCAATACCCACACGTATGATCTATGGTTTACCGGTGATCTGATCGATAAAGAGGAAGTAAAGACCTGGGCTAAACTGCCGGAAAATCAGAAAACGGTTGGCTATTATCTCAAATTTAACATCGATACCCTTTTGGCCGCCCACCCCGAGTATGCCAAAGCAGGGCGATACGGTCGCTCTCCTTTTTTTGTTCGAAGGCCATGAAGCCGCCATCCCCTCCATCCAGGCCATGCAAGTCGGCCAGAGATATTTCATCCGTGGTTGGGACGATCACAATCAAGCGATAGATCTATCCTGGGTAAACGCACACTACGCCAATCTTGAGATCAAGCCGCTGGATGATGGACAGCTCTGGTACATCCCGCTGGCGCAAGGAGCCAGCCTCGATTTCAGCGATCCCGTCCTGGCTCCCTTCAAGAATGAGATCGATGTCTTGAACGAAAACCTGCATACGCTGAGCATCATCGCCACCGCGGATCAGAGCGCCATGCCGAAGATGCAGGAAGTCTTCCCGCTTTTATTACCTGACCGAAGGACGCTGGCTGAACCACCAGGACGATCTCGCCGGGAACAAAGTGATCGTGCTGCCGGAGTCATTCGCCAACCTGCGCGGCTTTAAAGTGGGGGATGAGATCCAGTTCACCTTCCGGCCGCTGACGGACACCTATTTTGGGTTAATCCGGGATGGCGTGGATTCACTCAACTGGAGAAGCTACCCCACCTACCAGGACACCTTCAAGATCGTCGGTTTATATAACAATACGAATAATTGGGCTTTTTCTGCCTATATTCCCACCTCCAGTTTGCGGCCGGGCTTTGCATCCGCGACTCAAAACCAATTTAGATACGAGGAATACAATTTTGTGCTCGAACTCCTCGCGTCACGAGACTGAGTTCATCCAAGCGTATAAAGATCCCCTCCAGGCGCTGGGCATCAGCCTGACATTTTCTCCCTAACAATGGTCCGGCCTTTTGGGCTGCGGTGGATCCCATCCGCCGCTCCTCCTCCGCGGATCTGCTGGTCTTCGGCCTGCTGATGGTCGTTGCCCTCATCCTGGCGGTTTTTCTTTACGTGATGGCGCGCAAGCGCGACTATGCGATCTTAAGAGCCCTGGGCGTCCCCAAAAAGCAGGCCAACGGGCAGTTGCTCCTGCCCATGCTTTTGCTGGGCGAGCTCGGGATCCTCCTGGGCGGGTTTCCGGCCTGGAATTATGCCTTGACCCAGGCCAAAGCCTCCCTGTCCACCCTGCCGACTGCCTGCCGGGGTCTCTCCTTCCGCCGACCTCAGCCCCTTCTTCCTCGCCGGTTTGTGCGCAGCCATTTTCCTGCTCCTGGCCTTGTTTTCCTGGCTGGGGGTGTTTCTCCTGGCCCATAAACCCGTCTTTGAGCTGCTTCAAGGCGAGACTTCCCAAAACAAGCAAACCAAAAGCGAAAAGGAACGAATGCAATAAGCCAGCCCATTCCTTCCTTATCTTCCAGCCTGCCCGGCACGCTCGATCTCCCTGGAAGCACACGACCAGGGACCTGCTGCGAAGGAAGTCGATCTCGCTGCGCGGCAGAAAATACACTCCTTCATCCTTGAGCCGGTATGTGCTCCATCACGTGCTGCGTTCCAGGCTCAAATCCTTCCTGACCCTGGCGGTTGCCCTGGGCTTTCTGCTTGCCGCGGCCTGGATCCGGCAGACCATGGAGCGCAGCCGGCTGGAAGTGGAGCGGCTCTACGATACCACCGTGGTGGAAGCCGACATCGTGCTGGCCGATCCTTCAGCATCAACCGGAGATACACCAGGCGGAGGCACCGGCTTTGTCTACCTGAAGACCATCGACAGCGTCTTGAACAGCGGCTTCGTGAAAAGCAGTGTGCTCGAGGCCGATACCGCCTGGGTCAAAATTAAAAATTTGGATTCTCATGACGTATTTCCCGGGAACTTCCCGGTCTATGCCTATGACAGCCCCGAGGCGTTCAATTCCGGCCTGGCAGATCCGGGTTCGCTCATTTTTGCCTCGGGATGGGATATGGACCTTTTCGCCGAACCCCGGACGATCGAAGAGATCCGCAAAGACGGCCTGCCTGCGCTTTTCCCGGCCAGCCTGCTGGAGCAGTTGCAGTTGAAGGTTGGCCAGACGGTGCAGATCACCGTCCAATCCAGCAGTACCTACCCCTGTGTCATCGTTGGGCAGTACTCGGGGGGGAGAGCTGCCGCCAGTTTTTCCAACAGTATTCCCTGGAAAAATGGTCCGATAGATCCCATCTTGATCCCCCTCTCCGCCCTGGAAGCCATGGACGGCAGCCAGACCAAGTTCACGGTGGCGCATTTCAGCCTCGATCCAAAGAGAAACCGGGAGCTGCCGCAGTTCCGCGCGGATATGGAAAAAGTCATGCTGGGTCTGGGCGGCAAATTAAATTTTGTTATCTGGGATGAGGAGTTGCGGATCGTGATCGCCCAACTGGAAAAGAACCTGTCCCTGCTCAAGGTGCTCTACCCGGTGGTGATCGGCGTGTCGGTCCTGATCGGCGCAGGGCTGTGCTTCCTGCTCCTTCTGCAAGCGACCAGGGAGGCTGCCATCCTGCGCGTGCTGGGGACAACCAGGACGGCTGTCCGGCTGGCGTTGATCATCGAGCCCTTGATCCTTTCCATCCTCGGGGTGATGCTCGGCCTGGGGATCTCCCGTTTATTGTGGACGGCCTCGAACCTGGTGACGGCGGTTCCATTATTGATCGGCGCCGGCCTGTACCTGGCCGGGGTCCTGGCGGGTGTGGTGGCCGGCGCCATTTCGGTCACCAATAAAAAACCCATTGAGCTCTTACAAGTCAAGGAATAAGGAGAGAAATCATGCCCGGGCTCAGGTTGGAAAACGTGTGTTATCAATACAAGAACGGGGACCGTAAAGTGGTCAACGCAGTGACCTGCCTGTTCGAAGGCGGCAAGTTGAACGCGGTCGTGGGACCATCCGGCAGCGGCAAGACCACGCTGCTCTCGCTCATGGCCGGTCTTGACCAGCCCACCCAGGGACAGATCTATATCGATGCTGAGCCCCTTGCCGACCTGGACCTGGATCGCTACCGGCGCGAGCGGGTATCGATGATCTTCCAGGCTTTCCAGCTTTTTCCCCTTTTGACCGCCCTGGAAAATGTCTGCTTCCCCATGCAGCTCAATGGCGTTCCAGGGAAGGAGATCCCGGAAAAAGGGAAAAGCCTTTTATCTTCCGTGGGGATCACGGAGGAGAAATTCAAACGCTATCCGGCCAATCTCTCGGGCGGGGAGCAGCAGCGCGTCGCCATTGCCCGCACCCTGGCGACCGGCGCCCAGGTCCTGTTGGCCGATGAACCCACCGGAAATTTGGATAAGGCCAATGGCGATAAATTGATCGAGATCCTTGGACAATTGGCACATGAACAGGGTTATTGTGTCATTATCGTCACGCATGATCCCAGCATTGCAGAGCGTTCCGACAAGGTCTGGCGCATGTCCGATGGTGTTTTAATGGAACAACAACTCGCTTCAGCATAGGACGATCAGGAAATTAGTATCCCAATGCGATCAGGGATCTGACGCATTGAGTCCATCGAAACACTGGCGGCTGACTACCTGGTTTGGCACGCATCAAATTTCGAAAACAATGGTAAAGCGCATTTTACTCGTCTGGTTTGCCGCTAATTTCGCCCTAGCAGGCCTATTTGCCATTCTCACTGGCGGTTGGTACATCCGTTTGCCAGCGAATGTGGGAATGATAGCCGAATTAGGTCTTATTACCGTTCCCAACCTGGTTTTTCCCGTCCTGCTTTTACGTTATGGGTGGCCGGTACCATCTGGAGACATTCGCCCAGCATTAGGGTGGGAATGGAAAGGTTGGCGTCCAATCTTCATCGGCGTAATAGCTGTTGTCATTTATCTACTTCTATCGACTTTTTTATCAAATATTTTAGGGCCAAGCATTCCATACAACCTGCCCGGGGAAGGTGGCTCGATTGGTGGTCTGGCAGGGTTACTGGCTTTGGCTTACTATTTTGTTTTTGTTGTGATAACTGTTGTAGGTGAAGAAACCATGTTTCGTGGATTAATACAAACCCAGACCAGTCAACATTATGGTGTTTTGGCAGGAATCGCGCTTACCATTGTTCTTTTTGGTCTGCGGCATTTACCGGCTGACCTGTTCTATGCCCATATTTGGAATGCTACGCCAAAGATGTGGCTATCCCGACAAGTTGACTTGTACCTGTGCGCAATTCTTTTGAGCTTGGCACGTCATTTTGGTCGAAGCACATATGCATCGGCGACTATGCATTTTTTGATATTCATGTTTATTTTCGTGCAGGGTTTCTTCTGACAGTCTGTGCGTCCATTAACGACTCCAGCAGACAGCGGCTTCCATTTATCAAATGCGCCAAACCTATATTAATCACTATTCATTAGTATTTCAATACGATCAGGAATCTGACGCATTGAGTCCATCAAAGCAAAGGGTTGGGCACCTGATTGGGTGACATCAACGCCCCAATCGTTTATTCCTTCTTTGTGTCGGGAATCAAACAGGAGAAAACACATGAAACTTTATAAGTTTGTCTCTTACACATCCTTGGTGATTATTGCCCTGGTAATAATTCTGATCGCCTCATTGCCGATTAGGTTCCCCAATTCGTTGATCGATTGGAAGCATGCAGTTATCTTTCTGATTCCCGCTGTAGTGCTTGTTGGGCTTCTCTTCGTTAAGCCATTTCTTTCAAACAAGGTTTTCCTTGCTCTGATCCTGTTGTTTGCAGGAGTTGACATTTGGGGGACTATCGCGGGGTGGATGTCACCCATTTTGTTGGGAATATTTTTATTGGCGTGTCTTGCTTTATATATTTCCAGGAATACTCCCCGATCTGACCTCCGCAGGAAATGAGTCTCGGTTTTAATATTGTATAGTCAGAAATGGTGTTTATTGGGTCAGTCGCATTGCGAGAATCGACTCCGGGTAAGAAAATCCGATATGGATTGTAGTTTGGGAGTATTTCAATGCGATCAGGAATCTGACGCATTGGGCCCGTCGAAGAAATGACAGCTGAGTAGCTCGTTGGGTAATCCGTATCGCGAGGACCATCATGGATGAGAAGGTGAAGCAGGCTGAATAAAGGCAACTGGTTATTATGGGGCGGCCTTTATGCCACTCTCTTACTTGCCATTGGCGGCTACCTGAACTACACCGAGCCCTACTCGCCTGGCCCGACCACAACTCCGATCCTCTGGCAGCTAATTTTATGGGCATCGCTTTATCTTCCCGTTATAGGCTTGCCAATCGCTGCTCACTGGAAAGTTACTGACTTTGGTTTCACCCTCAGTCCATATCTCGCCCTGGTTGCCCTTATTATTACCATGCTCTGCACCGCCATCACCAACGCCTCCACGGCCAACTGGAGTAGCGGGTTTTTGGAAGCATTTGCCCGAACTGGCGAGGAAGTATTTTTTCGAGGTTTTCTTATCACCTTTTTCCTGCGGCTGTTTGACAAAAAACACAGACCGTGGCTGTGGGCCGCCCTCGCCTCATCACTGCTCTTTGCTCTGGTGCATACGCAGACTTTCCAGCAATCTTATCCGAGTCAGTATGGCTCACCCTTTGCTTCGGCTATTTACACGATAGTTGAAAGACTTCTCAACGTGTTCGGCATTGGGTTGGTACTTGCCTTGTTGCGCGTGTGGACAAGGTCGATCCTGCCCGGCGCAATAGCACATAGTATTATCAACTCCAATTTCTTGGCTCTGCCATTTGTCCTGGTCATCTATGGATTGGCAATATTCTGGGCATACAGGCGGGGCGAGCAAGTTATATTTGGGTTGGGAAGACAAGCAAATTAGTTGGGGCATCTGAACCGCTATTATCCTACGCAGGAAAGATCGCACCTCAAGCGTATCTCAATGTGATAAGGGATCTGAGGCAGTGAGACCATCGAACCAACGGGGGCATGTTACCTGCTCAACCGGAGGCATTCCTGCGGCGCTCGTTTGAAGGGATGCTGTGATGAATTTTACCCAACAAAAACTCCACCGGCGCTCCATCCGGTTGAAGGATTTCGATTACACCCAACCGAGCGCATATTTTATAACTATCGTCACAAGCCAACGCCAAGAAATTTACGGAGAGATTTCAAATGGCGAAATGCACTTGAATCAATTGGGGGAAATCATTCGCACCGAATGGTTGAAAACCGAGAACATCCGCTCAAACGTTGAATTGCATGAGGATGAATTCGTCATTATGCCGAACCATTTGCACGGGATTATTTGGATCGTGGATAATCCTGTAGGGGCGACCCGCCGGGTCGCCCCTACTACAAAAGAATCGCGCACCCCGGAAGCTGGGTCGATTGGTGCAATAAAGGCACAGTTCAAACGGGTCGCCCCTACCAAACGATCGCGCACGCTGGAAGCTGGGTCGATTGGTGCAATAATGGCGCAGTTCAAATCCATTTCCGCCAAACAGATCAACGCGTTGCGACATACCCCTGGAAAACCGCTCTGGTAGGGGCGCAATATATTGCGCCCGGTTCATCTCGCATTTCCTTTGTAGGTACACGATACTATGTGCCTCGACTTTAGGGACTTTGCCCTTCGCGGAGCATATTATCCCCGAATGGGGACTTTCCCTGGAGAGCGTTTTCAGGGGACTTTGGCCCTGTTCGCTCGTCCACCGAAACGTTGTCCCACGTTCGCGTGTCCCCCGAAATTTGGGGGATTGTGGGATTTGGGGGATTGTGGGATTTGGGGGATTAGAGGCTGTCTCGCCCTTTTATTTTCTCCTTGACTTAATAGCACGCATGTTCTAAAATGAAATGGCGGCAAGTGCATCGTCGCTGGACGACCTTGCTGCGTTGTCTTTCGCACCTTAAAAATTGAATAGGAGTATTCGTTCCGCGACACACTTTGTTAAGGTGACTTTAATTCGGATGGCTCGTTGCGCAAAGTTCCTCTCCCATGTTTTTGCCAAAGGAATATTTTCGTTCCCGATCATAAACCTCTTATTCCTTCCTCATATCTCCCCCCCCACTTTTTTTCCCAGGGATTTTTGAAGGGTGGGGAGGGATCTCTTTGTGGTCGGTATTTGGGGAATAATCGCTCATTTGACTGAATATAGCCAGGAATGATAAAAGGAGGTTGTTCCTCAGGATCAACCCCTAAATCAACCTCCCTCGCCGATATTTAGAGCCAATATAATGAGGATCCTCTCGATGAGAATCGGGTTATTTCAGGAAACAGGTTGTTCCTCTTCGCGCACCCATCGCCTCGTGCGCTGCGCGGCGGGCGCATCCAGCGCCCAGCCGCCACATCGACGACACGAGTCGTCGATGGCTGATATTGTGGAGCCAGCGCCCACACGCCACCCTGACGATATAGAATCGTCGGTATACGTTTTTACCCGCCATTGGCACATGTGATATGATTACCGCTTGGTTCCCCGGCGTTTGTCCTTTGACCGAATCAATCCCCTCGGTTATAATCACTCGTCCACATCCCGGGCGACAACCGGGACTATCCGAAAACCCTGGCGGGTAAACCGCTGTATGGTGTTTAAATCTAAATTATTGGAGTTATTAGATGCCCAAGCGTACTTATCAACCCAAGATCCGGCGGCGCGTGCGTGTGCATGGCTTTCGCCAGCGCATGTCCACTGCAGATGGCCGCATCGTTTTGAAGCGCCGCCGCATGAAAGGCCGCCTGCGCCTCACCGTTCGCAGCAACCAGCATGTCAAGCACGTCCGTTGGTAGGATTATTTCATCACGGCTCTTGATTTTCTGCTCTGGAGAGGGCAGCCGCAGGTGAAACGCAGTTTTCGCCTGACCCGCTCAACCGATATCAACAGGGTGCGGCGTTCCGGCAAGTCATACGCCCACCCGCTTGTTGTTTTATACGTGTTAAAATCGGATTTGCCTGGACCGTTGGTGGGGGTCAGCGCCGGGTTGGCAGTCGGGAATGCGGTCAAGCGCAACCGTGCCAAGCGTCTCCTGCGGGCAGCCATGAGTGAATTGATCCCGGCAACCGCGCCCGGAACGCAAATGCTGCTGATTGCCCGTTCCCCGCTTGCTGCGGCAAATGTCTTCCAGGCCCGTGAAGCCCTGTCCATCCTGCTGAAACGAGCCGGTCTCCTTAACCACGCCTATGAGTTTCGAACACCTGCCTCATGATTATTCCGACGAACCGCGTGCCCGCGATTTACCCCGCACCGTTTGGAACTGGCCGCGCCTGGCAGTGCTGGGACTCATCCGTTTGTACCAGGCCAGTTTCGCCAAAACCATGCCGCCCGATACCTGCCGCTTCTACCCGTCCTGTTCGCATTACGGGTACCAGGCGGTTTATAAGTACGGAGTGTTGAAAGGTGGCGCGATGGCTGCCTGGCGTGTGCTGCGCTGTAACCCGTTCAACCCCGGGGGCTACGACCCCGTTCATTAGGAGAAACAAGACTTCATGAAGACAAAATATCTGCTGTTGATTGGCATGGCACTCGGCCTGGCATTGGTGCTGGGTGGGTGCGCCACCGGTCTGACGGCCTCTTCCTGGCCTGGCGTTACGGCCGACGCGACCAACGCCTATATGGCTGGCGGCCCGTACGTGTATGCCGTCAATTTGCAGACGGGAACCGAAGTCTGGCGTTTCCCGGCTAAGGCAGCCACCTCCACACCCTATTATGCTACTCCAGTGCTCACCCCAGATGGGCAGTTGATCGTGGGCAGTTTCGACCATAAACTCTACAGCCTCAACCCGCAGAGCGGCGCTGAGAACTGGCGCTTCGAACAGGCCAAGGACCGCTGGATCGGGGGAGTGCTGATCACCGCCGACACGATCTATGCAGCCAACGCCGATTACAATCTTTACGCAATCAGCTTTACCGGCACGCTAAAATGGGTCACTCCCTTCCAGGCGGACCAGGCCATTTGGGGCACTCCGATTACTGATGGAACGAACGTTTATTTTGGTACCCTCGGGCGGCGCGTGTATGCTGTTAATGCTCAAACCGGCCGGGAAGTATGGGTGCAAACTGTGAACGGCGCCATCCTCGGTTCGCCTGTGCTCGGGCCGAATAAAATTCTCTATGTCGGTACATACGGCGGGGAGCTGGCTTCCTTGAACACAAGCAACGGGCAGGTCCTCCAACAGCAAACCACCTCCTCCTGGATCTGGTCTGGTCCTGCGCAGGATGGCTCTTACATTTATGCGGGGGATGCCAATGGTAAGCTTTACGCGTTTCCAATGTCCGGGACCGGACAACTCTGGACTCAGCAGTTGAATGGTGCCATATTCGGTTCTCCACTGGTCATGGACACCACAATTATCGTGGCAACCGAGTCGGGGAATATCTATTTCATGGACAATACCGGTCAAAACATAAAGTCCGTTGCGCTGACCGGTAAGATCTACGCCACCCCCGCGGCTGCCGGGACCCTTGTCCTGGTTGCCCCCACCGGCGGTGACAACACCCTCGTGGCCCTCGATCTAACCGGGGCCATCAAGTGGTCATATACGGCTAAATAAGGAATTTACCCATGTGGGAAACCATTATTGTCAACCCCTTTACGAACGTATTGCTGCTGATCTATAAATTGATCGGCGGGAACTTCGGGATCGCGATCATCCTGTTCACCATCCTGATCCGGGTGATCACCCATCCCCTGATGGCTGCGCAGATCAAATCCAGCACCAAGATGACCCAGTTCCAGCAATCGAAGCAGTGGCAGGATATTCAGAAGAAATACAAGGGCGATAAGGAGAAGCTTGCCCAGGAGCAAATGAACCTTTACAAGGAACTTGGGATCAGTCCCTTTGCTTCCTGCCTGCCGTCATTGGTGCAGATCCCGCTCATTTTTGGCTTGTACCAGAGCATCATGCGCGCCCTGGCAGCCTCCCCGGCTCAACTGCTGATCTTGAGCCGAGTCGTGTATTCCTTCTTCCCCATCTCCAACCTTGTGCCGCTCAACAGTCAATTCCTGTGGATGAACCTGGGGCAGCCGGAGCGTGTTTATATGTTCGGTTTTGGAGTCCCGCTGCTGGCCATCATCGTTGCTCTCACCACTTACGTGCAGTCCAAGGTGACCATGCCGGCTTCCACCAACCCAGGCGACCAGGGCGCTATGATGAATAAAATGATGGCACTCTACATGCCGCTCCTGTTGGGCTATTTCGCGCTGACCTTTGCCTCCGGTCTTTCCATCTATTTCATCACCGGTAACCTGATCGGGATCGCCCAATATGCCCTGCTGGGCAAAGTCAATTGGCGGGCGATCATCCCCGGATATAAACCTGAAACCACCGCCCTGGCGAGGAACAAATGAACGAACGGACAACTCTCGAGAAAATTGCTCCAACGGTCGATGAAGCGGTAACACAGGGCTTGACCGAACTCGGACTGGGTGCCGAAGCTGTGGACGTTGAAGTCCTGGACAACGGCAGCCGCGGACTTTTTGGTGTTGGCAGCCGCCAGGCGCGTGTCCGCCTGACAGTCAAAACTACTTCCGGACCTGGTGCCGTCGCCGAAAAACCCATGGCTGCGCAATCGAAAACGGCGCCTGCCTCCCCTGCAGCAGGATCCGAAGAGATATCGGAGGAGGCTTTCGACGTCCTGGACGATAACCTGCTGTTCGTTTCCACGGCAGACCGTGGCTGAACTGCTGGAAAAAATGAAAATCCCGGCTCATATCGAAGTCCGCTATGGCGACCTCGACGAGGAGGGGCAGCGCCCGGTCCTGGTGGACGTCCAGGGAGATGACCTGGGTGTATTAATCGGGCGCCGGGCCGAGATCCTGAATGCCCTGCAGTACGTCACCAATTTGATCGTCAGCAAGCAGGTGGAACGCTGGGTGCAGGTGGTCATCGACGTGCAGGGTTACCGGGCACGCCATGAGCGCCAGTTGCGCCAGATGGCGCAGCGCATGGCTGACCAGGCCATGAAAGCCGGCCGCCGGCAGGTGCTGGAACCCATGCCAGCCAGCGACCGCCGCATCATCCACCTGGAACTGCGCGACCACCCCAGCGTGACCACCCAGTCGGTGGGTGAGGAGCCGACCCGCAAAGTGACGATTGTGCCAAAAGAGTGATTTTTCCAGGCTCCGCAACATATTCGCTTGAACAATCATAATTCAGAATTTATCCCTAACATTAAAACATTTCGAGCGATATGAGTATTAAATAACCCCTTTCACATAGCAGAGGGGTTATTTTGTTAACATTGGGAGTTTCAATTTGGGTATTCTATGAAAAAAAGGAGTGGAAATCTGCCTTCTCAATTTAGCTATGATCAAAAATGGGCGAAAGCGCTCGGGGATAGTGCCAAGTGGGAGCATGATATAATCCTGAAATCGCATCCCTAAAAACTTCATGAATTGGTTGAAACATGCCAGAGGTCACCAAAGAGGCACATTTTAAGGAGAGGATTGATATTATTCTGGATGAGTTAACGCTGGGAATCCGGTGGGACCGCCCCAGTCTCATTTTGGCGGTGTATCGCTCAGAATATGTCAAGAAAACGGTTCAATCCAATCTAGCTAAATCTCTTAAAGGTTTAGGGCAGGCAATTTTCAATTATTCAGTGGACGAATCCCATTACGATATACCAATCGATTTATTGAATCATCCCGCTCACAGCCGAGCTGTTTATTTTGTCTCCGGCCTGCGCTGGGGAGGCGGGCGTGGATATTCAAATGCCTACCGGGCGTTGAATATGCACCGGGAATATTTTATTGAAGGGAATATCAGGGTATTGTTTTGGCTCACCAAATCAGAAGCAAAACAGTGTTCCCGCTTCTCTCCGGATTTCTGGGCCTTTCGTCACAAAGTCGTCGAATTTCCCGAATTTCCTTCCCCAAATCAAAGTACCAAGGTTAAACCTGCGGTTGGTTCATTCCATAACCTTTTCACCCGCAAAGGGATTGATTTTCAGGAGAGGTTGGAAGCAGCCGGGCAGTATTATGCACTTGGATCCATCGATGACGCCATCCTTAATTATCGCAAAACGTTACGAAAATATCCGGACCAGGCAGCGATCAACTTGCAGATAGCTGAAATTTATCTTGCCATGGGGCGCGTGAACGCTGCAATGCGCATCCTTAAAAAAGCGACCAGGGAGAAGAGCACACGAGGCAGTTTCTCTAAAGAGGTAACCCGCCTGTACCAGACAGCCAGCACGACCCAACCCCTTCCGGGCGGATTATTAGAGCTAGATGTATGAGAATAATATGTCGCTTTCAATCGTGATCGAAGCCGTAATTACCGTCTGTGCGATTATTATTGGCGTATTGCTGATCATGCTTCGCCGGCAAAAGGGAATTGGATATGCCAGCACCCTTGCATATTCGATCTGTCTCAGCGTTGGTGCAATTTCCATGTTGGTTGTCACACCCATTCACAATTTACAGGTCAGCATAGTATTTAAGATCATTTCGAACCTGCTGATCGGTTATTTGCCCGCCTTTGTATTTACCTACATTCTTGGATACATCATCCAGGACCAGCGTTTATCGTACCGAATATTCATTGTTTTGGCACTCGTCCCTGCATTATTATTTGCACTGGTAGCAATCAAGTTAATCCCAGGAGGCCTATTTTCAGCATTAATATCACCAAATTCCGCCGGGATGTCTCCAGTGGATGTTTGGGGACTGCTGTTGATGATTTATTCCATTGGGCTCCTGGTGGCATCCATTGTCCTGACGATATCGACATCCAGTAATTCACTGAAACCATTAAGAGTATGGCCACTCGCTGCCTTGGACGGTGCTATTTTTATCAGCATTGTTCTGGATGGGATCAGTTTTACCAGCCTTCTGCCGATGGTGACAGCTTACGACCTGATGCTGGTAGGTTTCTCGTTAGTTGGGGTGGCGCTGCTATTCAATAATTATAAAATTCTTGAAACAAACCTGCTGACCCGGGACGAACTATTTGACAGCATTAACGATGGCATCATTATTTTGAATAACCAGGATAAGATATTGGATCTAAATCCGGCGGCGGAGCAATTAATCGGTACATCGACCCACAAGGTTTACGGGAATCCTGTCGAAACGATCCTGACAAACTGGAACAGTATTTCCAACTCCAGCGATGCCAAGGAGAAGGAGTTCCGAGGCAGCATAAATCTAAACCAGCAATGGCATCATATCAGTGTCAGGATCAACAAATTTGATGATGAACGGGGAAAGGTCATTTTCCTTCGGGATATCACAGATCGAAAAGATACAAATGAAGTACGCCAACAAGCGCGGGAAGAGATGTTTAATCTTCTCCGATCGTTTTTTAAATCTGCCAATACCTCCCAATCCACCAATGATTTTTTCCGAGATGTACTTTTCCAAATCGCCTATACTTTCCATGCGGAAAGCGGAGCGATCTGCCTGGTGGACCCCCTGCCCAAATCTAAAAAATTCAAATTTTCATTGATGGCAAAGTATGGCGAATTAATGGAGGATAAGGATACTTTATCCAACCTTCAAGAAGTCTTGGTTTCTTCCAAGTGGATCCTGGGAAATCGGGAACCGCTCATAATTTCAGATGCAAGCCAAAATCCACAATATGCAAAAATTGCGGAAAAAATCGAAGCTTTCACCGTTGCAGTATTTCCTTTGCTATATACAGAACAAATGATGGGAGTTTTGATTCTTGCCCGGACGGAGGAGGCCGGTTTTATCCCGGATGAAATTGTCCGCTTGAGCGTAGTGACCGAAGAACTGGCTTCCTTTATTTATTCAGATCGAAAAAGAAAATCCGATATTGCCCTCGCTGAGCGTCACCGCCTTGCCCAGGATTTGCATGATTCAATTACTCAAAAATTGTACGGTCTGGTGACATTAACTGAAGCCGTCAAGTTGGGGCTGGAATCGGGGGCGCCGATTGATGAAAACAAAATGGTGGATAGAATTGGAGATAATGCCCGCCAGGCCCTCAGGGAAATGCGTCTTTTTCTGTTCGAGCTTGAGCCGGTGGATATTGAAAGGGATGGCCTCGTTTCCACCATTCAACAACGTTTGGCTTCCGTTGAAGGCCGCTCCGGGATACAAGCCCGCATGATCTCGGATAATGAGATATTATTATCTGTAGAAAAAGAAACGGAAATCTACTATATCGTGGAAGAAGCTTTAAATAACATTCTCAAACATGCCAATGCCAAATCGGTATTGGTGAAACTGAAACAGCGGAAAGAATCAATTTATCTTGAGATCGTGGACAATGGTTGCGGTTTTGATTCAGACAAGGTCAAGTTCGGCGGAAAAGGACTTGGAAATATTAAAGAACGCGCAAAACGAATAAAGGGCAAGCTAAAAATTGATTCTTCTCCTGAGCACGGAACGAAAATTACTTTGACTGTTCCGATATAGTAAAAATTTGGAAGGAACTCCCATGAAAAATACAAAAAAAATTCGTGTGCTTATAGTTGAAGACCAGGCGGTTGTCAGGGAAGGCCTGGCGGCGATATTGTCATACCAGGCTGATATTGAAGTGGTCGGACAGGCCAAGGATGGGATTGAAGCTGTGGAAATGCTGGAGGAAGCCAAACCCGACGTCATTCTGCTGGACCTGGTGATGCCTCGCCAGGATGGGTTGACAACGATCCCCATCCTGAAAGAAAAAAAGCCGGATGTGCATATCCTGGTACTGACAAGTTTTGCTGACAATGACCGTGTTTACCAGGCAATTAAGTTTGGAGCACAAGGCTATATGCTCAAGGACGCGACTCATACCCAGTTATTACAGGGTATTCGTGATGTTTCCCAGGGGCTATCCACACTATATCCCTCGATAGCGATGCGGGTTATTCGAGAGTTAAACAACCCATCGGATCTCATGTACACCACTGAACCTCTAACGCCCCGGGAACTTGAGACCCTGCGCCTGATATCAAGCGGGCTAAGCAACCAGGAGATCGGTCAGAAATTATTCGTCCAGGAATCCACGGTGGCTAAATATGTCAGTAATATATTGGATAAGCTTCACCTTGCTAATCGTACCCAGGCAGCCTTATACGCCATCCGTAAAGGGTTAACCGAATAGGAAAAGTTTCACGAAATTCTACAACACCCCCCCATTTGTTGGGGGGGTGTTGTTATTCCAAACCTTACCCATTCAGTTAGCTCATAAAATAGCAGACATTTAGTACTCTTTTGGAAAATCGCCTTCCCCGCAAGTGTAACCCACAAATGAATAGTCCTTATGTGGGAAAGCACTCAAGGTGTAAAAAAAGAGCAGCAGCAATTCAAGATTCCAGTGAATGATTGCACTTGGTAAATCCTTATAGACTCGTTTATTGCCGGACGATTTTTCCGTTGATGAACACCGCAGATAGACACCACAAAAACATGATGATTCCTCCCCATAATACTTCCCAAGTCATATTCTTATATCGTCTAAAGAAATAAACGGGTTTCTGCGGTTTCCCGTTCACCTGAATAGCGGGAGAATATGATTGTTCTAATCAAAGCACGCTGCTGAGGATGCATGCAAAATTGCCTCCATTGAATTCCCGGTGCAATGGAAGGTATCGCAAGGAATTTAGATTGGATCTGCAAGGAAAAATATGTTTTTCGGAAAATTCTCCATACCACTAAATGAAAATTACCGACTAACCCTGCCGTCCAATTTTCGAGAAGCAGGGATTAATGCTGTTTATATAACCCAGGGTTTTGACCGGAATCTCATGATTTTGTCTCCCCAAGCATTTAATGCCATCTATTCACAGGTAAAAAACACCAGCATTTCCGACCCGCTGGCGCGTCTCCTTAATAGAATGTTCCTGGGATCGGCAACTGTGGCTGCGATGGATGACTCCGGTCAACTGGAACTCCCGGTCAACCTATGTGAGTATGCTGAATTAGGGAATGAAATGGTAATTGTCGGCCAGGGTGAATATTTGGAAATATGGTCGCCGGTTCTATGGCAAAAACAAATGGATAGCTTGAAAGATTTTGAAGCAAATACCCATCGATTTGAGAAATTCCAAATTTCTCTTTCTTGAAATCGTTGCTGGGTGCGGGATGATCTTCAGTTAAGAAATGTTGGAGAACTACCATGACTATTTTAGGTATAGACATTTCAAAATGGGATGGCAATTGGGATGCTGAAAAGGCAAAACAAGCCGGGGCAACCTTTGTATTAATTAAAGCATCTGAAGCAACATTGACCGACCCAAATTTCCATGTGAATTGGCAAAAGGCGAAAGATGCGGGGTTATTGCGTGGGGCATACCACTACCTGGATTACACCAAGTCAGGAACTGAACAAGCCAATTATTTTGCCGATCTTCTGCAAAGTGACCCAGGCGAACTGCCTCCAGTCATAGATTATGAACTCCGGCGGACGGATAACGATCCATCAGCTGCGATTGGGTTTCTTAGGGAATGCCTGGACCAATTGGTCAGCCGCTCAGAGGTATTTGAGAATTCAAGTAATAAGCGACCAATGATTTATACTGGCCCGGGTTTTTGGATGGAGTACGGCGACCAAACAAAACGGGATTATTGGATCCAATTTCCCCTTTGGAATGCCCACTGGACTTCTTCAAACACCCCAAAAATCCCGCCACCGTGGACCATGTGGCATTTCTGGCAGTTTACTTCCAAAGGGCCAGGAGAAGCGTTCGGTTCTGAATGCCTATCGATGGACATGAACCGGTATAACGGGACTCTAAACGAGTTGATGGAATTCGCGGGAATGAATATTCCGGTGGTAAATCTGAACGAAAAATATGAATTACTAGATAGTAAAGTAAAAAAGCTCGAGGGGGCAGTCGCTTCCATAAATCAAAATGGAAATACTACCGTCACTAAAACATTAGATCGGGTAGATGTTCTCGAAGGGCAGATTGCTAATCTTGGCGGATCAATTGCAGATTTATCGACTACATTGACCCAACGAATTGCAGCGATTGAGAAGACGATTATTGGTCTTGGGAACCCTGCTCCAACCTCTTCCGCACCCAGCGACTCATCTGCAAATGGTGCAAAACAAACCGTTTCATCTGTCGGCGTGCAAACCCAGACTGGTCCAGTATTGGATCCCACTTCACAAAACGATATCCCTGCGGAGATGACTGATTCGACTGATCATCCCCAAGACCTGCCAGTTTCAGTAGAACCTCCTTCAAATTCTCCCATCTCGATCAATCCTGCTGCAAGCATTTCCCCCAATGCGATTTGTATTACTTCGGCGCTAAATGTCCGAAGCGGCCCAGGTTCGTCCAATCCAGTTGTGGGAGGATTGCGATACGGTCAACGAGTAAAGATTATTGATCGCCAGAACGGCTGGGCACAAATCCAGGATCCCGAAGGGTGGAGTCCAGAGGCATATTTATCATTCGAGCAAACAAGCACTCCTGCCCAGGGAGAAAACTCACAACCGGTGGCAGCTTCCTACAGCTACGGAATCTGCAATACCAATGGTCTAAATGTCCGTAACGGACCCGGTTTGACGAATTCGATCGTTGGAGGGCTGATTTATGGTCAAAGGGTAAAGATACTCGCCCATAAAACCGGTTGGGCGCAAATAGAGGTTCCAGCAGGATGGTGTAATGAGAGTTATCTTAGCTTCGCATAATCCTTTTTTATAACCTCGACATATTCCGGAGCTTCTCCGATAGTATCAAAAAAAAATACAAGTGAGCCAGGAAACGCCATGACAACTTACGAATATATTAAAGCGATGGATTTCGACCGGGCCTGGTTGAATTTTGAGTTAGACCTCCCCCTGGCACCCGGTAAAAATGGTCAGCCAAACCCATTTTATATTTCTCGGCCGGGTAATCCGATCAACGAATTGGCAGATGCAATCATGGCACCATTTTTTCGCCCCCCGAAGTTCTTTTTTTCCGGCCATCGCGGGTGCGGGAAGAGCACCGAACTGTTACACATCCTATCACACTCGGAAATTCATAAGAAATTTTGGCCGATTAATTTTAGTATTCGCGAAGAGACCGATATTGTCGACCTGGATTTTCATGATGTTTTATTGGCAATTGGCAGTCAGATGTACCGGAAGTACAGAAAAAACGGTGGAGAGATACCAGAACGATTGTTGAAGCAACTAAACAGTTGGAAAGGGAAAGTAGAACAAGAGGTAAAAACCGTATTGTCGGGTCAATCATCTTATGAATTTGGCGGCTCGCTCGATGCGTTTTTCTTGAATGCCGGCATGAAAATGAAATTGGAGCCAAAAACCCGCATCGAATTGCGACAGGTATTTGAAAAAGATATTACCGGGTTAATCGATGTCATCAATATGATCGCGGCTGCAATCTATTCCAAGGAGAAAAGGATTCCACTCATCCTGATCGATGATATGGATAAACCCGACCTTAACAAAGCAACTGCCATATTCCATGATCGGCGCGAAATCATGATGCAGCCCAATTGCGCCATTATCTATACCGTCTCTAGTGCACTATTTTACAGCAAGGAATTTGACGCCATTCGAGACCAGGCGATATTTTTACCGAATATTAATTTACACCCATGCCAGGAGCCGGAAAGACACATCATCGAAGGGTATGACGCCATGCGCCAATTTGCCCATGTCAGAATGGATCAATCCCTTATCGATGGACAGGCACTTGAAGACGCGATCACCTACAGCGGGGGGGTGTTCAGAGAAATGGCAAGAATCATGCGATCTGCCATAGGTTGTGCCAGGCGCCGAAAAGCTTTGAAGATAAATAAAGATGACATTGAATGGGCTGCAACCGAAATTCGGAATGAATACCGGCGCATACTTGATAAAAATGATTTGGCTTACTTGAAAAAAATCAATGAGCACAACCGCCTTGAGTATAACGACCGGTTAAGACCATTACTCCAGTTGCTTGCCATCCTTGAATACCGTGATAGTGAAAACTGGTGCGACGTCCATCCAGTTCTCAAGAGACTAGTAAATGAACAATGAAACTCATCACCAGGAACTAGATATCAATCTGCCTTTCCAAGACCGGATAGATATTCTATTCCGTGAGATTGAGTTGGCTGTGAGGTGGGATCGTCCATCAATTCTCTTTGCCATTTACAAATCCGACATTACCCGGGATGAAGTTAATTCTGTATTACGGGAAAAACTCGAAAGTATTTCGCAGAAAACGCACCTTATACAAACCACATTCAATAACCAATTTGATTTCCTTGATCAAATTTCAGAACTCCCGAACCTTGCGCAAACCGTTTTGATCATAGATGGATTTAATTGGGAATGTGGACCCGAAGGTGTGCGCGTTTTTCAAGAGTTCAATAAAAATAGGGAATTTTTTATTGATAATAATATCCGTGCAGTATTTTGGCTGTTTGAAAATGAAGTCTCAGATTTTGCTGCAAATGCAACAGAATGCTGGGTCCTTCGGCATCGAGTTGTCGAGTTTGTAGATCTCCCGCAACTGGAACAAGAATCCATCCAGTCCCTGGAATCGCTTTGGCAGGGTCCAGATAAACCTTCTACTGCAGATCTTCCTCCTGATAGCTTGCCAAAGGAAGATCTGAAAATTCAAGAAAATGACATAGAAAGCAACTCGCGTGCAAACGCCTTCCTGAATCTGGGGATCATCTTTTGGAGAAAAGGAAATCTAAAGAGAGCTTTAAAGTATGTGAAGGCATCTGAAGAGATATCCGTAAAATTCGCCAACCAGTCCCTCCAGGCACAGTGTCAAAACGCACTTGCCCTGGTTTATACAGAACTCGGGAACGTTGACGAAGCCGTTGCGGCATATGAGTACGCCATATCAATTTCTCCTGAGACCGAATATCTTTGGAACAATTTGGGACAATTACTTTCAAAAAACGAGAGAAATGTGGAGGCAATCAATGCTTTTAATAAGGCGTTGGTGAGCTTTCCCCGAGATTTTCTAAGTTGGAATGGGTTGGGACAAGTATATTTAAAATTAGGTGCTTATCAGAACGCTATTTCAGCATTTGATAAAGCGCTTGAAATTTCACCGAACTATGATTATTCCTGGGAAGGAATAGGTAAAGCATATCTTGAATCCGCCCAGTTGGAAAAAGCAGAAGAATCGCTTCGGAAAGCGGTTGAATTAAACCCCCACTTAACAGATGCCTGGGAATCCCTAGGGAAGTGTTTTATTCAACACAAGCGGGATGTGGATGCGATCGCTGTTTATCACAAGGCAATCGAAATAAACCCGCAAAATGCTGATTTATGGAATGAGCTGGGAAAACTCCTTCTTCAAAAACATATCTACGTTGAATGCATTTCTGCATTCCAAAAGGTAATTTCTATTTGTCCCCAATGCCACGAGGCATCGATCAACCTGGCAAATGCACTCTTTCAAATCGGAGATTATGAAACATCAGCTTCTATTTATGAAGAAAATATTCAACAATTTGAAGATGATGGAACCCGTTCAGGTCTTTTTAATCGACTGGGAGACGCTTATTTATACATGAAAGATTACGAAAAGGCAATTGGGGCTTATAAGCAATCAGAAAAATTGCAACAGGAAAGTAATCAAATTAATGATGAAGATACCGGATTGACAAGCGAAATCCCCGAAACGCATCCAGAAAATGATCAAAACTTGGATGAAGACAATCCCGGACAAGAAAGAGGTGAAGAGATGATCGAAGCCAACCAGGTATTCGACTTGAAAACAGCAGCGGAATGGAATGAACGCGGCAATGCGCACTTGAAAGCGGGAGATTATAACGACGCCATCGTTGCTTATACCAAGGCAATCGAATTGGCTCCCAATGCATGTTGGCCATATATCCAAAACCTGGCACAAGTTCACTACCAAAAAGGAAAGGCGATAGGGAAAATGAACGTCGGGAAAATCGATGATCCCGATGTTTGGGAAGGCGAAGACGAGGCAGAACCTGCCTCCAATGTCAGCTATGATTCACTCATTAACTCGGACCATACCGTTGAAAATGAAGAACCTAAACTTGAAAAATCTACCGGGACAAGTGCAGTAGAGTTAGCGCCAGCCAGTAAAAACAACGAAAACCTGGAAAACAAGTTGCAAGATCAAGCAAATGAAAACACAAGTGAAATAAATTCACCTGTTCAGGAGCTGGAAAAACAGCCTCCTATTACACCGTCAAATACTCCCTGTTCAAAATCCGAAAGCGCACTATCCAATGGTACCGGGCAGACTATTGCAAAGGACTTATCTTCTCCTTCTCAAAGTGATGGGGACCGTCCGCAAACTTCAAGCGATTGGAATGAACTGGGGAATCTGCTGATCAACTCCAAGAAATTTAATGAGGCTATTGAAGCTTATAAAAAAGCAATCGAGATGGACCCCAAAAATGGTCAGCCGTATAGCAACCTTGGCTTCATTTATTATCGCCTCGGGAAGTATGATTTCGCTGTCCTGCTTTACAAGAAAAGTATTGACCTTTTGAGTTCACCAGGTGATAAGGCCATTTCCTGGAACATGCTGGGCGATGCCTATAGACGGCTGGGAGATTATGGAAATGCCCTGGAAGCATACAAAAAATCTTGCGAGAATAAACCCGCGGTGAGCCCAGTAATGGCACGTGCCAGAGCGGCATTACTGGGGAATTTTGTTGCGGGTTAATTTAGAGGCTGAAATGAGTGATGAAATACTCTGGAATGAGATCGGTAATATTTATCTGAAATTTGGCTCCCCCAGGGATGCTATTGTTGCTTTCACAAAAGCAGTCGAAATAAATCCCGGTTCCGGGTGGGGTTACAGCAGCCTTGGGAACGCATATCTCCTGACGGGTGAATTCGGTCATGCTTTATTCCTGTTTCGAAAAAGCCTTCAGTTGATGGAAACACCCGAAAATCAAGCAGCAGTCTGGAATAAAATAGGTGACACCTATCGCGCCTTGAAAGATATGGATAATGCGATCCAAGCTTATAAAAAAGCTGATGCCTTGGATATGGGGACATCCACTTCTGAACAAAAAAATATTAAGGAATCCAGTGACATTCCAGGTTTCCATGAGTTAATCAAAAGTGAAAAGGAAGACCCAAACTCGGTTACTGTGCAACCTGACTTTGAAAAAACCGCTCCCCATACTGAACAAACCATTGAAAACCAAGTGTTTGAAGATGGGTTTCAACCCGTTATCGATGCAAGTGAATTTGTGAACGAATTTCCCAAATCAGACTCGACAGATACCAAGCCCATTTTTTTACCCAAGCCCAACATGGCTGATGACCAGATTAGCGATCTTACGACAAATAATACCAGGCAGATTATCTATCAACAAGACAAGTTAGTGGAAGACCTGCCCAGTCACAGAGAAAAGCCATTAATTGTGATCCCTGAACCTACTGGAATTGTCGATACCACTTCAAAAGATGGATCACACCATTCTGAACCGCCGCAAATCAAATAACCTTGTTCAAATTGGCGTTGATGGAAGAAGCAATGACGGGAAAACGAAGGCTTCGAATATTGGACCAGGAACTGATGATTTGGAAGAAATTCTGGCGAAGGTAAATATTTACGAAAATATCACTCGCGTCAACCCCACAAGTGACCGTGGTTGGGATACTTTGGGAAAATTGTACAAGGCTCTTGGCAGGTATAAAGATGCAATTGGAGCTTACAAGAAAGCAATCGAGGCAGCGCCTGACAAAGAGGTTTACTATTATTACCTGGGTCTACTGTTCTCCGTTGAACAACAAAACGAAGAAGCAATTCAAGCATTCCAATTTGTGCTTCGGAAAAATCCGGATTACGTTTTAGCGCACAGTGCACTTGCAGGCGTGTATCACCGGATGGGGCTAGAAAACAAGGCAAACCATCATATCTCCATCGCTTTACCCAAGATGAATAATGAAAGCACATACAACCGGGCATGTTTTTATGTTATTTGTGGAGATCACGAACTCGCCTTTGAATTTCTCCGGCTTGCGCTTACTAACAAGGAAACAACAATCGATTGGATAAAATCTGACCCAGACCTCGACCCAATCAGGTCCGATCAACGCTACCTGGGATTAATTTCGGAAGATGACCAACCAGCGCTTGAACATGGAAAAGAAAATTATTTTTCTTCAGAGTTGGAGGGCAGACATAACAAGCTGCTGCCAATATTGAACCATTCTTTAACGAGGTGAACGAGATGTCCATAACAATCATCCTTAATGTTTTACTTGGTCTTTTTCTTACCTGGTCTTTGCTCAGCCTCGCTTCCATGCAAATTCAGGAATGGACGGCTACGAAGTTAAAGTGGCGGTCCCGAATGCTGGAGGAATCTCTCGAGAAATTATTGACAGATAGTACAATTACAGATCAGTTCTATAACCATCCTTTGATCAGAAGTTTATACACGGGGAAGAATAACGATAACAAACCTTCCTACATTCCCGCGAGCCAATTTTCCCAGGCAATGATCGATATTCTCTCGGCTACGGGAACTGAAGCCTCTTTGCTTCAACAACAGCTATATAAGCTTTACAGCGAAACCCAGAGACTCCCAAAAAGGAAACGCAATGACGCACGCGCCCGTGTAGGCTTGATGCTTGGAATGATTCGAAAGGCTCTGGTATCTGAAACAGGGGAAGAAGCCTGTGCTGAAATCCTAGATACAGTAAAAAACGATCTCTTAACATTAGGGCAGGATATTCCCAAACTGCAAGTTTTTGTGGATGCCTTATTCGATGCGGTAAGAATCCAGAAACAGCAGATTAATGACGCCTTGGTTAAATTGTCCTTTAAAGCAATTACATCTAATGATGAAACCATGACACGAATTCGGGCGGGTGTCACTGCTCTAAGCATCACTCATCCACAATTGAAACAAACCATGTACGCCATCTTGAATAGCACCCCGCAAACCTTGTTACAAAACCAAAACGAACTTGATATGGTTCGCGGCAATATCGAAGAATGGTTTAATAATGCCATGGATCGGTTGACCGGGTGGTATAAACGACGCAGTCTTATTACCACTCTTCTTGTGGGGACCATGCTGGCAGTGATCGTAAATGTCGACTCAATTAATCTCGTTGGTCGATTGTGGAGCGAACCGGATTTGCGTTTTGCGATCTTGAACAATATTGAAAGCATTCTTACACAAGATAACACAACGACCCTGAATGTTGGACAACTTTCCATTATCCAGCAACAATTTTCACAAATTAACCTCCCGGTAGGCTGGGTGGGATCTCCTATCCCCCTTACAAGCGGACAAGATACGAATGTTGTAAAGCAATGCACATTGTTCCCCAGTTCGAATAATGATATGTATGGGATTTTGGTCTCCAGTCAATGTTACCCAATCATCAATTCCCCGCAGGCAAAAAACTTAACTGGGTGGTTATTTAAACTTGCAGGAATTCTCATTTCGGGAGTTGCAGCCAGTCCTGGGGCTTCCTTCTGGTTTGATTTGTTAAAAAAGATAATTAATGTGCGCCTGACTGGAGTAAACCCATCAGAAGTACAAACCGGGGCGGTGACCAATTAAAGGAAATGCGTATTCCCTCCGAACAATGAACCTAATCCAAGGCCCATCAATCCTGAGAATTGTCCAAGGTAAATTTCTTGGACAATTTTTATTTGTCTAGAAAAACGACCTTCTGAGAATTTGTTAATCAAATACCAGCACGTATGCCCCATAGTGTTGAGGAGCTTCCCTTTATCCCTCCTCAGGTATAATGGGTTCATGACATCATTTGTCCCACTCGAGCCGGTGGATTATCTTATCATCGGCAATCTTTCGTGTGACATTACTCCCGATGGTCCTCGTTTGGGAGGGACGGCAGCTTACGCTGGATTGACAAGTCAAGCACTGGGTTTGCGTGTTGGAGTAGTCACTGCCTGGGGCGGAGAAATATCTTTAGATTTACTGAACGGAATCAAAGTTCAATGCATTCCTGCTCAACACAGCACAAGTTTTGAAAACATCTATTCACATGAAGGACGAATACAGTATATCCATTACAACGCGCCAGACATTACTTCGATAAATATTCCTGAAGCCTGGTTGCATACACCGATAATCCACATTGGACCGATCGCGGGTGAAGGAAAATCTTTAGTGAATGGGAATTTTCGAACTTCATTGGTTGGTCTCACCCCACAGGGGTGGCTACGTAAGTGGGATGGTGCCGGGCGGGTTGGTAATGGTGAATGGCCTGAAGCTCGAGAAATGTTGACCCATGCAGGGGCTGCTGTACTCAGCATTGAAGACGTAGGGGGCGATGAAGATCAGATCGAAGAGATGGCGTTGGAATGTCGAGTTCTGGCAGTAACTGAGGGGCCAGCTGGAGCACGACTTTATTGGAATGGCGATTTGCGACGTTTTCGAGCACCTCTGTTGGAGGAAGTTGATGCCACTGGTGCAGGAGACATATTTGCTGCAGCATTTTTTTGGCGTCTGTATGTGACCCGTGACCCATGGGAAGCAGCCAGGTTTGCGACTCACCTTGCTTCATTCTCTATCAAGCGGAAAGGCCTGGATGGCATTCCAACTCAGGAAGAAATTCGTACGTGCCTGATGGAGGTTTTATAGTGGGACGCGTTTATACATTAGTGAATCAGAAAGGTGGAGTGGGGAAGACTACGACCGCAATCAACCTGGGGGCGTATCTTGTTCAATTTGGTCAACGCGTTTTAATCGTGGATATTGACCCGCAAGCAAACGCCACCTCATCACTCGGAGTGGATAAGCATACCGTTAAGGGAGGAATATATGAAGCACTCTTGGGAGGCGCACCAGCCTTCGCCCTTGTCTTACAAAACCCACGGTTGAAACTGGCCATTTTACCGTCCTCCCCTTCATTGGCAGGGGCAGAAGTGGAGCTGGTTAGCGAATTAGGGCGGGAAGGTAAGTTAAAACAAGTCATTGCCACGTTGATTGAACGATATGACTATATTTTGATAGACTGCCCTCCATCATTGGGGATGTTGACGATAAATGGATTAGTGGCTGCACAGGATGGGGTCCTCATTCCAGTGCAATGTGAATACCTAGCATTGGAAGGGCTGGGTGAATTAACTCATACCATCCAACGAGTTCGCTCCGCGTTATTCCCCTCATTAAAAGTGCGCGGTGTTATCCTTACGATGTTCGACGGCCGCACCAACCTATCGGGTGACGTGGTAGCTGAAGTGCAAAAGTATTTTACTGACCAGGTCTTTGAAACCATCATTCCTCGGAGTATCCGGCTCGCAGAAGCCCCCTCTTACGGGCTGCCAATATCCGCATATGCACCGGAATCGAATGCTGCCAAATCTTATGAAGCATTAGCGCGCGAACTTCTTTTGGGAGATGGCATCCCTGTAATGGAAAGTGCTTAGCAGGAGAAAAGTATGGCACAAAAAACCGGACTCGGACGTGGGTTGGGAGCGTTAATCCCAGGGGGGGACAATATACAAGTGGGAAATGGGGTAATTTTAATACCGGTCGAAAAGGTTTTGCCTAACCCACGACAGCCGCGAAATATGATGCACCCAGAAAGCCTTGAAGAACTTACCCAATCGGTGCGGGAGCACGGGGTACTCCAGCCTTTAATCGTCACACTAGGCGAGACGGATGATATTTATGTTCTTATTGCGGGGGAGCGCCGACTTGAAGCTGCCCGACTCGCAGGTTTGGCTACAGTTCCAGTGCTCGTGCGTGAAGCCACTGATCAACAGCGTTTGGAACTAGCCATCATTGAAAATGTCCAAAGGTCTGACCTTTCTGCACTTGAAGAGGCGGAAGCATACCGGCAATTAGCGGAAGATTTCGGACTTTCTCACGAAGGAATCGCAGCCCGGGTTGGTAAAAGCAGGGTGGCGGTAACCAATACATTGCGTTTACTCCGCCTTCCCGACTCGGTTAAAAATGCATTGATAGAAAAGCGCATTTCGGAAGGTCATGCTCGTGCCCTTCTGGCTCTTTCATCCCCGGAAGGCCAGACTGCTGCCCTGCATACCGTCCTCACACATGAACTCAATGTACGGCAAACCGAGGAACTGGTGCGGAAATTGTCAGGAGAAAGTTCACGCCCCAAACCAAAACCTGCAGTTCCACCGGATATTCTGGTGTTGGAGGATCGTTTAAGGTCCAGTCTCGGTACTAAAGTAACGCTTCGTTCTGGCCGGAAAGGCGGCACTCTAACTATTCATTATTACTCCAACGAGGAATTGGATACTTTAACAGCCCGCCTGTTAAAAGATTGATTTCGATATGAGATTCCTTTTCAACGCTCGCATTCATACTTTTGACAATTCTATTATCCTTGCTTCTGCAATGGTCATAGATAACGGACGTATTTTAGCCATCGGCGGCGATGACCTTGTGGGGGAATTCGACCGAGGAGAGCACGAAAATATGCATGGGCAGGTTATTCTGCCAGGATTGGTGGATGCTCATATTCACCTTCAGGAGTATGCTCAAAGCCTTCAGAATGTTGATTGCGAAGTTAATGTCAAGGATGAAATACTTCGCAGAGTGATGGAGCGGGTCCGACAAACCTCGCGTGGTGAATGGGTCAGAGGTCATGGTTGGAACCAAAATATATGGGGAGGGGAATATCCCACATCGAGAGACCTAGATCCTATCGCGCCGGAAAATCCGACCTTTTTAACTGCAAAATCCCTGCATGCGGCTTGGGTTAATAGTACTGCATTGGACCTGGCAGGAATAAACTCTTCTACACCGGATCCCATAAATGGCCGCATCCAGCGGGATAATCAGGGCAATCCAACGGGCATCCTTTTTGAGGCCGCCGTCAACCTGGTCGAGGCAGCAATCCCGGAACCTACTCCAGAGAACCTGGCGAAAAATTTTCGGCAAATTATTGCCAGCTTTTGGCGCATGGGACTGACCGGTGTTCACGATTTTGATAGACGGACATGTTTCCAGGCATTGCAACTCCTTCATGGTAGGGGTGAATTACATTTCCGGGTCGTCAAATCCATCCCAATCGAGCTTCTCCCACACGCAACTGGGCTCGGATTACGAAGCGGGTTTGGAGACGATTTCCTCCGAATAGGTTCCGTCAAACTCTTTTCAGATGGTGCCCTTGGCTCGCATACCGGGGCGATGTTTGAACCATATGTTGACGAACCAAAAAATCGTGGTATTCTAATCATGGATCAAGAACAACTTTTTGAAAAAGGTGCTCTTGCTGTCAAAAATGGCCTTGGTTTAGCGGTTCATGCCATTGGTGACCGGGCAGTTCATGAGGTATTGGATGGGTTTGCCCGCTTGCGTTCCTTTGAACGTGAAAATGGATTACCGGAATTTCGGCACCGGATTGAGCACGCGCAAACAATTCACCCTGATGATGCCGGGCGGTTGGCAGAGTTGAATATCGTTGCCTCGATGCAACCAGTCCATGCCCCATCGGATATGCTTATGGCGGACCGGTTCTTGGGTGAGCGGTCGAAATATTCTTACGCTTGGAAGACTCAATCAATGCATGGGGCACGATTAGCTTTTGGATCGGATGCACCGGTTGAAAATCCGAACCCTTTTTGGGGATTGCATGCGGCTGTAACAAGGCGACGTGCGGACGGATCTCCCGGGCAGGAAGGTTGGATACCTGAGCAGCGGCTGAAAATTGGTGAAGCAATAGAAGGATTTACACAAGGACCAGCATATTGCTCAGGAATGGAAAACCGCCTTGGGAAATTATCCCCCGGCTTCTTGGCTGATTTAATTGTTGTTGACACGGACCCGTTCACCTGCGATCCAGCCGACCTTATCAATATCCAACCGACCAAAACGATGGTCGGAGGAGAATGGGTCTGGCAGTCGTGATAAGAATCTGATGACTATTCCTCTTACCCCCGAAGTCCTTGTCCCACGCTTGGGTGAAACACTAGTCCAAAATGGTTTGATTTCTGAAGAAGAATTGCAGAGAGCCCTGGCATACCAGAAAGAAAAACAACAATCGGGGGAACGCTTCCTATTAGGACAAGCGTTGATGGAGCTACACCTTCTAACCCGTCTGCAAATTGACCATGCCGTGACCGAGCAGATTATTCAACTGCGAAATGCGCTGGAAGATGCCAATCGATTCCTTGAGCAGCGTGTTGCAGAGCGAACCGCTGAATTGCAGGAAGCCCTGCGCAAGCTATCTGAATTAAGCCAGATGAAGGCAAATTTTGTGGCAAATGTTTCTCATGAATTGCGGACACCGTTGACCCATGTTAAAGGTTACCTGGAGTTGCTGGCGACTGAATCTCTGGGTTCTTTAAGCTCGGAACAAAAAAAAGCATTACAAGTCAGCCAACGTGCTGCAGGACGATTGGAAAGCCTGATTGATAATCTCATCCTTTTCTCGCTAGCTGCGCGCGGAGAAATGACATTATCACTTGCTCCGGTTGACCTATATAAGGTCGGAGGAGAAATTATCAGCTATTCGCGCTCGAAGGCAGATGATCGAAATGTGACTTTGCATTTCGATATTCACCCAGGAGTTCCGTTGGTTCAAGCAGATGAAGAGAAAATTTCCTGGGCAATACTCCAGCTGATCGATAACGCAATTAAATTCACCCCTTCCGGGGGTAAAGTAACCCTATCCATCCAACCAGAATCAGACACATTAATCATGGTATCAGTGACAGATACCGGAATTGGCATTCCAGCCAGCCGAATAAGTGAGATATACGAACCGTTCCACCAATTAGATTCTTCGTCAACACGCAGATACGGGGGAACCGGGCTGGGACTAGCGTTGGTTCGTGAAATTATTACTGCACATGGTTCTGTGATTGAAGTGCAGTCGGAAGATGGAAAAGGGACTAGATTCTGTTTTCCATTGCTGACTGTAAAAAAAAGTCCTTGATATGGGGAGTTGAAAATGGACGGAGAAACACTTGAATTCTTCACCCACTTGAGCAGTCCCATTGTGAGGGATGATTGGAAAAAATCCCTGAATGCATTGTTCATTTTATTACGCAGGAAATTCGTTTTTGATAATCTGGCAATCTATCTGGTTGAGGGAACGGGGAGTACTCCAGAAGTTGTATATGCCCGGGCTGCCGGGCGCGGACGTAATAAGGAGGCGGACGCCTCCTGGGGAGAAGAGATTGCCAATCAGGTAATCAGCAGTGGAAAAGTAACCGAGGTCACACCTCTTAAAAAACGATCCACAGATCGAACCGCCATGCCACACCTGCTGGGTTTGCCAATTGTCCTCCCGGAGCGAAGAGGAGCGTTAGTCTTTGTCCGTTTCGGAGGTCCCAAATTTACCCCAGAACAAATGCCGCTGGCAACCTTGGCTGCCACCCATACTGCGAACGCGCTCGAACAAAATATACTTCGAGAAAGTCTTATCCAACTGGAACATGCCCGGCATCGTGCCCAGCTCCAGGACGACTTTATAGCCACCATATCACATGAATTGCATTCCCCCTTGGGGTTCATCAAAGGGTACACGACATCTCTTTTACGATCCGATACGACGTGGGATTCTGCCACGCAGCAGGAATTTTTAGCAATCATTGATGAAGAATCCGACCACCTGCTAACCTTGATCGATCATATGCTTGATTCTGCCCGTCTGCAGAGTGGAAATATGAATATGGATTTCCAGCCAGTAAGAATGGATTCACTTCTCCGAGACATGGCTCAAAGGGTTCATGGTCGTCATGAGGGTTTGGAGATAATCCTGAAATTGGCACCGGCACCACCCATCCAGGCTGATACAGTCCGCCTGTCCCAAGTGTTTGATAACCTGTTTGATAATGCTATCAAATATGCTCCCGGTTCGAAAATTACCATCTCGCTTCAAGTAAAAGATGGCTGGCGGATTATTACGTTCGCAGACAGTGGACCTGGAATCCCTCCAGAGCACATCCCGTTCCTATTCGAGCGGTTCTACCGTGTACCAGGGCAATTTAGCAAAAGTGGAACAGGGCTAGGATTGTTCATATGCAAACAGATTGTGCATGCCCACCATGGGCGAATTTCGGTCAAAACAGCTCCAGGAAAAGGGACTGCATTTCGGATCGAACTTCCCCTTCGTCCTGAGATCTTGGAATAGGAGGATTAAGCCGTGACAACCCGTATTCTTGTCGTTGATGATGAACCACGTTATCTGCGCCTGCTTGAAGCCAACCTGCTCACAGAAAAGTTCGAGGTATTTACAGCGGTTGACGGGGAGAAAGCCTTGGAATCTTTTGCTGCAAACCCAGTCGATTTGGTATTACTGGATGTCATGCTGCCCAGGATGGATGGGTTTGCAGTTTGTCAACGTATCCGCCAATTCTCGAATGTTCCAATTATCATGCTTACTGCAAAAGGTGAAGAGCAAGATCGGGTCAAAGGTCTGGATGTTGGCGCTGATGATTACCTGGTAAAACCATTCTCAGTGATGGAATTGCTCGCAAGAGTGAGAGCGGTGCTCAGGCGTGCCCAGGTAACTGAAACCGAACAAGACCGATTCTTCACGCATGGAAATCTTCGTATCGATTTTGCACGAGCCGAGGTTTGGCTTGGCGAACAACCTGTATACCTATCCGCGACCGAGTACCGCCTTTTACTGCAATTTACACATAATATTGGCAAAGTTTTATCCGCAGAAGAGCTTTTGACCGGTGTATGGGGACCGGAATATCGTGACGATAAGGAAATCTTGTGGGTCACTATTGCCCGATTACGCCAAAAAGTGGAAGACGATCCGCATGTTCCCATCCATATTGCCACCCGTTCCGGGCTTGGTTATTTGATGACTCCGATCGAAGACTAATTTTCAACAGGTGCAGATGAATACCAACCCGATTTCAATCCTGGTTATCGATGGGGATGCTGCAAGCCGCAACTACTTGACCGTGATGCTTCGGAAAAGTGGTTATGCTGTCCTTTTGGCTTCATTGGGTCGTGAGGGTTTAATTTCAGCCTGGAAAGACCGACCTGATATCGTTGTCCTGGATCCAGAGCTGCCAGATGTCAAAGGTTTGGAAATATTAACCCGACTTCGTCAAGATCGACGTACATCCAAAGTTCCGGTGGTGGCATTGTCCAGTAGGCAAGATTCTCAAGACAAGAATGCCTTGATGGCAGCCGGGTGTAATGATTACTTGACGAAATCCAGCCTGGCTTTATCTCAGTTATTGGAACTCATTCCACGATTATTGCGTGAAGAATCGAGTAACCATGGGAAACGCGGAATTCTCGAGGTTTTTCTAAGTGCAAAAGGGGGAACTGGAACATCTTCATTGTGTGCCAATATTGCGATGTGCATGGGTAGTGAGAAAATCGAGACCCGAGTTGCAGTAATGGATCTAGTACTCCCTATTGGATCGATTGCCGATATCGTTGGTTATACAGATAAAATGAACCTGGTTTCGGTGGCTAAGGAAACTCCTGGAATCACAACTGCTGCTTACTTTAAAGAAAAACTGCCACGAGTGCCAAACTGGTATTTCCATCTGCTCGCAGGTTCCCCAGATCCAGAATCAGCAAACCAACTGGAGGTAAACCGGCTGGATGGAATCATCAATGCGATTATTGAATCTTATGATTACGTATTGGTGGATTTAGGTCGAGCCCTCTCCCGTATCAGTTTACCTATCATCCAGATGGCAGATACAATAGTCCTGATTGTTGGTACGGATCTTTCCACAGGTATATTAACCCGAACCGTTTGGGAATATTTGAAATCACAGGGAATAGATCAGAAGCGTTTATATCCACTTCAGAACAGGGCAGTAGGTCTGGAAGGTCTGTCAAAGAGTGAACTCGAGCAGATGACAGGAACCAAAATTCGCCTGACATTACCTTACATGAGCAGCAATTTCACGGTTGCGAATAACCGGCATGAACCTTTAATTTCGAAATTTCCAAATGATTCTTCAACATTTACCTTGAAAGAAGCTGCCAATCAAATTGCTGAATTGGGGCAACATTCTCATACCTGGTGATTATCAAGCAGGGCATAAAACGAATTTGTCACCTAGTATCAGGAGAATCAAATGACAATTGAATTTGATGATAATGGTAAATTCTTTACAGACATTATTTCAAAAACCCCTGTCCCTGTTTTGATCCAGACCGTTATTCACCAAATTCATGGAAATATCCACATAGGGCAAGATCGGCGACTAAAGGATGAGTTGGACATTCCTGAAAAATTTATTGCGATCACAGATGCAATTATCTCTTCAACTGACGGTCTAGTCCTATATCGAACCCATTTCCTGGCTGTACAGCGCGACGAAATCATTTGGGTCATGCCAGACAAAGAGATTGCGAATTCGACAAACGGAAGCTGAAATGATTGAACCGCAAGGGAATGCGTCTGGCGTAATGTCTCCCAAGGAATTCTCGAAATTACGAGAGTATCTAATTGCCACAGCTTCTCAAGATACTGGGGCAACAGTCTTAACACCTGAGCAGCGTAAGCACAATATCAAGGATCGATTAGCAGAAGAGTTGTCCAGGAGGAATTTGAATTTTCCCGATTCAATCCGTGATCGATTAATCCTGGACATCTTCGCAGAAATAACCGGTTACGGTCCGCTGCAGCCGCTGCTCGATGACCCTGAAATTACCGAGATCATGGTCAACGGCCCGCAAAAGGTATATGTAGAAAAGCAAGGTCGACTTGAGCGGACGAATGTGGTCTTTGACGATAACCTCCACATCTTGAAGATCATTGACCGGATCGTCACACCATTGGGACGTCACATTGATTCCGATAGCCCGATGGTGGATGCTCGCTTACCCGACGGCTCCCGTGTTAATGCCGTAGTCCCACCGTGTGCGGTGGATGGTGCTTCACTTACAATTCGGAAATTTCGAAAGGAAAAATTATCAATTCTCCAAGTAATTGAATTAAACACTTTAACCCAGGGGATGGCAGATTTCCTGCGTGCGTGTGTCCTGGGTCGGCTGAACATCATTATTTCCGGGGGTACGGGATCCGGAAAAACAACTTTTCTTAACGTTCTTTCTGGATTTATTCCCAACGATGAAAGAATAGTCACAATTGAAGATGCGGCAGAATTGCAACTTCAACAGGAACACATAGTCCGATTGGAAACCAAACTTGCCAATGTTGAGGGACATGGCGTGGTAAGTGTACGGGAATTAGTCCGCAACTCCCTGAGAATGCGGCCGGACCGAATTATCATTGGCGAATGCAGGGGAGGCGAAGCTTTGGATATGCTTCAAGCAATGAATACTGGACATGACGGTTCACTCACCACGGTTCATGCCAATTCTCCTCGAGATGC
The DNA here is from genome assembly GCA_963830585.1 of uncultured Chloroflexia bacterium. Classification (GTDB taxonomy): domain Bacteria; phylum Chloroflexota; class Anaerolineae; order Anaerolineales; family Villigracilaceae; genus UBA877. The sequence continues at coordinate 344,076 of CAWHNA010000002.1, forward strand.
AATATCACGTCTTGAAACCCTCGTTCTTATGGCGGGAATGGATCTCCCGATTAAAATTGTCCGCCAACAAATATCCTCAGCTGTGGATGTCATTGTCCAGATGTCGAGAATGCGCGATGGAACACGCAAAATTACTGCCATTACGGAAGTTGCCGGAATGGAAGGGGATGTTGTCGTATTAAGTGATATTTTCAAATTCAATCAAAGTGGTGTAGACCCAGACGGTAAAATCCTTGGGCAGGTTAAACCAACGGGAATCCGACCTTTGTTTGGTCCAAGGTTGGAAACAGCAGGTTTTAAACTTGGAGCCGAAATTTTTGGTGCAACAGCGGCTGATATTCTGGCTGCCCGCCAACGGCGATAATACTGATTGTCTATCTGCTATAATGCCAGTGTAATTTCCGTCAATTTACGAGGAATCATATGACCATTCAAGCCCAGGTTAACCTTCGTTCCAGAAAATTAGGTGTCTTAATCCGTGATGCCCGCTTATCTGAGCGGAAAACCATAGCGGAATGTGCGCAAGTGGTTGGAGTGACAGCAGGGATATTCCGTGCATGGGAGGAAGGTCGTATATCTCCGTCACTGCCAGAACTGGAGGTATTGGCCTATTCCATGCGCTTGCCACTGAATCGGTTTTGGGGAAAGGATGCCACTTCTGAAGACACGCCGGCAAATGAAGAGTTGAACCTTCCGGCGTTTGTCAGTATCCGGCAGAGATTAATTGGAGCACTTTTGCGACAAGCCCGAGAGAAATCAAACATATCCATCCACGCTCTTTCGGAGATGTCAGGAATATCAACCAACCGGATCAAATTTTACGAGTTGGGTGAACGTCCCATCCCTTTGCCAGAACTGGAGGGATTAACCACCTTGCTAGGAACACAGATTGAACTACTTTTTGACCAGACCGGTCATATCGGTTTATGGATGGTCCAACAAAAAGCCATCCAGGAATTTTTACTACTTCCCAATGAGCTACAGAATTTTGTGAGTAAACCGGTTAACCGCCCTTATCTGGAATTGGCAAAAAAACTTAGCGGAATGTCAACCGATAAGCTGCGGTCATTGGCTGAAGATATCCTGGAAATTACTTTCTGAAATGCTGAACAGACCTACACCACAAGGGATCGCTGATCAAGCCAAAGTCTCCTATCAAGCAGGCGACTATCAAGCAGCAATACAAGGCTATTCGAGTGCAGCGGCTGCCTATGCAGATGCTGGCGATGTGCTCATGTCAGCCGAGATGAAGAACAACCAATCCGTGGCTCTATTGCGGGATAAACAAGCTTTGGGAGCATTTGAAGCGTCGCAGGGTACGGAAAAGATTTTCTCAGAAAACGGAGATGATCGCCGGCAGGGAATGGCACTTGCTAACCAGGCTTCAGCTATGGAAGCTCTCAAGCGATATAAGGAATCAATAGAGTATTATATACGAGCGGGAGAAGCACTTGATAAAGCAGGGGAAACTGAGTTACGACTTGAAGTAATGCAGTTACTGGCTGCTCTTTATTTACGCCGATTTAAGTTATATGATGCAATCATTGCCTTGCAATCGGGGTTGATAGCTCTAAAAAACCCTACTCCAAAACAGCGCTTCATGAAGAAGCTGCTTTTCTTTAGACTATGATTTCCAGCGGGGACTTGCTGGTTCGCCCGGCTGTCCAGACGGACCAGCGGCAGATTGCCAACCTGATCCATTTCAGTCCCAATGTTCACCGTCACCTGGACTGGCGCAGTCCAATTGAGTGGGTTGGGAGTCCGCCCTTCCATGTACTTGATGTCAGGGGAGAAGTTATCGCAGCGCTAGGCTGCCCCCCGGAACCACCCACCGTGGCATGGATCCGCCTGTTCGCAAACTCCGGACTAATACCCGTTCAAGAATCCTGGCAGTTACTCTGGAGCAGAGCATTTACTGAACTCTCTCAAAAAGGGAAATTTATCGCGGCAGCCATTGTCGTGCAGGATTGGTTGCGCGATTTACTAATCTCCAGCGGGTTCTCCAGCCAACAATCCATTGTCATGCTCGAGCGGGATGGTGGAGTCCCCTCCACAATACCCCTATCAGATGGAATTACTATTCGTGCGATGATGCCCTATGATCTACCTGCAGTTGCTGAAGTTGACGCGTCAGCGTTTGATCTTTTATGGCAGAATACCTTCTCTATATTGGAAAAAGCTTATCCGCAAGCCGTGTGGCCAACCGTTGCTGAGAGGGAAGGTCAGTTGATCGGGTATCAGCTCAGCACACGCAATCCACTGGGCGTGCATCTTGCCAGACTGGCCGTCCAGCCAAAAATGCAAGGGAAAGGTTTGGGATTTGCCCTTGTGGCAGACCTGGTCAAACAATCCGGGCTGCATGGCATAAACCATCTGACAGTAAACACACAGAGCGATAATGCCATATCGCTCACTCTTTACCAGCGCTTGGGTTTTCATGAAACTGGGGAACAATACCAAGTATATGAAAAACAACCATTAAATGGATAGCATGATGGCGACTGGACCAAATTCAATCCAATAATTTTCCCTAAATGAGATTTGGATTAGAACAATCCTGATTAGTTTTGATAATACGGCGGTGTAGCTGGACAAACCTCCCTGAATATGGGAAAATTCCGAGGGAGGGACTTATCGATTGAGTTATCTTATCGCAAACTCCTTTCCCAAATATCTGAATAATTATGCATAATGTATTTATTATGTTGCACTCTGTAAAGGAGAAATGAAATGAGTAAACGTCAAGAAATCCGCGAGCGTCGTCAGAGAGAGAGAAATCGAAACCGAATCCTGGTTATTGGCTTGGTGGCAGCGGGGGCATTATTAATCGCATTTGCTTTTATCAGGCCGTTAATCTTGAGCAGTCAAGCCACAGCCAATGCCACGCAAATGCCGGTAATCGCGATCACTCCAAGAGCATTTACTACAACAGTCAACGGAGTTCATCTCGGCGATCCAAGCGCTCCGGTTAAGGTGGACGTATACGAGGATTTTCGATGCTCTATCTGCTTATACTACTCGCAGAATTTTGAACCCCAAATCATACAAACTTACGTGGATACGGGAAAGGTTTATTACACTTTTCATTCATTCATTGTGATCGATGGGAATGACGGATCGGACGCGTCCTACCGGTCAGCCAATGCCGCGCTGTGTGCCTCAGAACAAGGTCGGTTCTGGGATTACCATGACACGCTTTTTGCCAACCAAGTTACTGAAGAAGCCTCATATTTTACGGACCCACGGTTGGTTTCCATGGCTCAGAATCTAACCCTTAATATGACGGCGTTTAACCAATGTTTCCAGGCAAAAAAATATGCAAGTGATATCCAGGCTGATAACTCTCAAGCCCGTACGTTAAATCTTACAGGCACTCCAAGCATACTGGTTAACGGGAAACTTTTACAGATTCAAACGTTCAATGATGTATCCACTGCCATAGACGCAGCACTGGCAGGGAAATAGATTTTATCAAACTGTCCAGGGACGGAACCCCGTCCCTGGATTTATTTAATTCCAAGAATAGCCAGGATCACTACAATCAGGGGGGCGACAGCGAGCGAAGGCAAAAAATTACCAACCCGGATTTGTTTGATTTCCAAAAGACTGCTAATGGCGATACCAAGCAAGAGTATCCCACCAACGGCAGTCATTTCAGCCATCATTGCCGGGGAGATGAGTGCATTCAACTGCGCTGCGAGCAAAGTCAGACCACCCTGAAAAACCAGGATTACCATCACGGAAAATAATACTCCTGCTCCAAGCGTTGATGCAAAGGCCAGGGCTGCGAACCCGTCCAAGACCGACTTGATAGCCAGCAGACTATAATCGCCGGTAAGACCATTCTGAATGGACCCGAGGATCGTCATAGGTCCTACACAAAAAACCAAAGACGCGGTAAGGAAGGCCCTAACGAAATCCCTCGATGAAACCTCGTGATTGGTTGGAGTGAAAGCCGCAGATCCATCAGCGTCACTACCAGGAACCTCAATTTTTTGTCCACTAAAATGTTTTTCCAGCCAATTTCCTGCATTTTGCAGACCCTCTTCGATCTTCCACCACTCACCCAGAAGAGCTCCAATTAGCAAACTCCCCAGGACGACGAGGGGGTTTTGCGTCTTTAGAAAATTGGAAATGCCATAAGCAAGTGTAAACAGCCCCAACCCGGCAATGACAGTCTTCCTCAGGCGGTCAGGTAGACGCGAACCAAAGAGCAAACCGAGCGACCCTCCTACCAGGACTGTAGCAATATTGAGGAAGGTTCCTATCATTTTTTTGCCAAAGTAGTCTTGTGCCCGGTATTTTGGTTTTCGAGTAGTTCCATTACGAAGCATAATGATGAAAGCCGGTTCAAATATTGCAAAATATAAGGGTTTTGGATTTCGCCACCAATAGATAACTCCACAATCCGTCGTTCCGCTCGACGGACGATTGTCCTGGCAAGCGCCATGGCGGCACCTGAAAGGGAATCGCCTGGCAAAATAAACTCCGTCGGCAGCATTACTTGCGAAGAAAGCTTGTCTACCTGGGATTCCAACCATTGGACTCTCGCAACATCCAACGATTTAAACTTTTCCAAGTTTTCTGGCGTGGCAGAAATCCCAACCATCATAGTGTAAAGGTCACGTTGAATTTCTATTAGGATGGGTTTGGTTTGAGGCGATTGGGAAAGGGCGCGCGAGTAACCCAATGCAGCAGAGGCTTCATCCAGGGTTCCAACAGCTTCAATACGCGGATGGTTCTTGGGAAGACGACCTTCACCCAATTGACCTGTGCTACCATCATCGCCTTTACGAGTATAAAATGGGGACATATTAAGATTATATCCAGAATGGGGGAAAATTACGCTGGTTTGTTGTGATATTTTAATCGTTTCTGGATATTCGATCAGGTTGTTAAATTCAATATATTTGCGTGACAAGGTGATAATTTCTTTAGATTTTACATTAAACCATACGTTCTCCCTTTGGTTCGACCATTTTTACTTCCTCAAGAACATTTCTTCCCACGAGGTATAATGAAATGATGGACTTAAAATTACAGCTTGAGACAGGATTAAAAGAATCGATGAAAGCAGGGGACGATGTGGGTAAACGTACAATTCGGATGGTACTGGCCGCGATTCGACAGGTGGAAATTGACCGGCAAGTGAAATTGGATGATACTGCAGTGATTTCAATCATCCAGAAGGAAATAAAGACACGCAAGGAAACAGTTGAAGAGGCACAGAGCGCCAACCGTCCTGATATCGTATCAGCGACGGATGCAGAGGTTAGTTTCCTAAAAAGGTATCTCCCTGAAGCCATAAATGAAGATGAACTTAGCACTCTCGCGAAAGCAGTTATTGTTGAGACCGAAGCTGCCTCCCCGTCAGATATGGGAAAAGTGATGAAATTACTGATGCCGCGGGTGGCGGGTAGAGCGACGGGTGATCAGGTCAGTAATGTTGTCCGTCAATTATTGCAGAAATGATGTTTGTCCAGGCGACTTAGGTATGCCCCTGACCGGATAAGCAGATGGATTCACCTCGTTACCCAAGATTATTTTCCCTTCGAACCATTCTTCCCATCCTTGTACTGGCTTGCACCAGTGTCTTGGCTTATGGCGCCATAGTCCAGCCCTGGTCATTACGTCAAATCAGCCTCCAGCTTTCAGCAGGAGACGTAGCTTCTCAGGATCTACGTGCCCCCCGAAGTATCCAATATGCCAGTGAGGTACTGACAGAAGCAGCTCGTACGACAGCTGAGCGCGCGGTCGCTCCCATTTATAATTCCCCTGATACCTCGATCGCCCGTACTCAAAATGAGGCGCTTACTTCCATCCTGGGGTTCATAAACACTATCCGGATAAACCAGGTATCCACTTTTGAACAGAAAAAAACAGAAATCGCAGCAATAAAAGGCTTGAATCTTCAACCTGCCTCTCTCAATTTCCTGCTTGCATTAACTGACTCACGCTGGGAATTAGTGCAAACCGAAGCCTTTAAGTTGCTGGAACAAGCGATGCAAAACCCTGTTCGGACAGAAGATCTGGTGGCTGTTCGCCAGACGCTTTCATCGCAGGTCAGTCTCACGTTATCCGAGAGTGAGGCAGCGCTGGCGGTCGAAATTGTAGCTCCACTTGTGGTAGCAAATAGTTTTTACAGCCCTGAACTGACTGATGCGGCTCGCCAGGCTGCCCGCGATGGGGTCGAACCGATAACACAATCCTATATCGCCGGGCAGACGGTAGTTACGCGCGGACAAGTAATTACTGCTGTTGACCTGGAAGCCTTGACCTCGCTTGGCATGGTGACCCCTAATAATCCAGCATATAACTTTTTAGGCGCAGCGGTAGTAGTAGTACTATCTGCAATATTTGCAGCAATATATTTCTTCCGAAGAAAACCCACCTCAATTTCTGACCTTCGCAGCCAAATATTACTGGCAATATTATTCGCGATTTTCTTAATTGGAGCTCGAGTCAGTAACCCCAATCGGACAATCGTACCTTATCTCTTTCCAATTCCAGCGTTCGCACTACTCGTATCGGCACTCTTTGGAATGGAGAGGGGATTGGTCTTTGGCTTGCTAATGAGCCTTTTGGCTTCTTATGGAATGCCGGATTCCCTCGGATTACTCCCCTACTACACACTTACCAGCTTGATTGGTGTCCTTGCGCTCGGACAAGCACGCCGGGTGGGACAATTTATGTATGCCGCCATCGCCATTGCATTCGCGGGAGCCGCGATCGTGGCTGCATACCGTCTCCCATATACCGATATAGATTGGGTGGGGCTGACCACCCTCATGGGCGCGGCGGTTTTCACCGGAATTGCATCAACCAGTATCGCCTTACCTATGCAATACTTATTGGCTCAATTTTTAGGCCTGACAACTGCGCTGCAATTGCTTGAAATTTCCCGTCCGGATTCACCATTATTGAATTATTTCCTGCAACGTGCCCCCGGGACTTACCAGCATAGTCTGCAAGTAGCAAATCTTGCTGAGCAAGCAGGTGAACGTATCCAAGCTGATACCCTCTTATTAAGAGTAGGCGCGTTATTTCATGATGTAGGAAAAGCCGCCAACCCGCTATTCTTTATTGAAAACCAGCCGCCAAACCAGATAGACTCTCATGACGACCTGGTTCCTGAAATTAGCGCCGAAGCGATTATTCGCCATGTTGAGGATGGACTGAAACTGGCCAGGAAATTCCGGCTCCCACGACGTTTGTACGATTTTATTTCTGAACACCATGGCACGCTCCAAACGCGCTACCAATATAACCTTGCGCTCGTATCTGCAAATGGGGATTCTTCGAAAGTGGACGAAAGCAAGTTTCGATATCCTGGCCCTTCACCCCGGTCGAAAGAGACTGCGGTGCTGATGCTGGCGGATGGCGTTGAAGCAAGAGCACGCGCTGAACGTCCTCGAAACGATGATGAAGTCAGAGACATTGTCAGGAATGTGATAGATCGGTGCCAAAAGGACGGACAATTAGATGATACCCCTCTATCTCAACGAGACCTCGCAAGAATTAACGGGTCGTTTGTTAATACCCTGCGTGTAACCTATCACTCTCGTCTTGAATACCCTCCAGAGCAACTTGTTCCACAAGATTCTCCCTCGGAGGAAAACCCAGCTCCACCAATTCCTTCTCCCAAAAAAAAGCAAAAATGATCCATATCGAGATAATTCCGGAATTTAGACGCGTGTTCATGCCTAGCATCCTCGAAAGGGCAGCCAATGCGGCACTTCATCAACAGTCTGCACCAGATGTAGATCTATCCCTGGTTTTAACGGGGGACTCCCAGATCCAAGCACTTGACCGTGAGTTCCTGAAAAAAGATGTACCCACAGATGTCTTGTCGTTTCCATCATCCGAAACTGACCCGGAAACGGGACGGCGGTATTTGGGAGATATAGTAATTTCTGTTCCACAAGCTGAAGCTCAATCGGTTTCGGCTGGACATCCACTTGAAGCTGAATTGTCCTTATTAGTCATTCATGGAGTACTCCACTTATTGGGTCATGATCATGCGGGGGTGCGGGACAAAGCGCGCATGTGGGCAGCCCAATCAGAGGTCCTTACCATCCTGGGCATTCCTCCAAACATTGTTTATGAGTAAACAACCTCAAAATTTCTTTTTTTCACGAGCACAAGCATTCAGGAATGCATTTCGGGGTTGGCGGTATGTGATACGAACCCAGAATAATGCCTGGCTGCATGCAATTGCGTCCACACTGGTTTTGCTGATGGCATGGTGGCTCCATCTATCGACGAGCGATTGGGCAGCGCTGCTATTGACCATTGCACTTGTATGGACGGCGGAGTTCATCAATACTGCCCTGGAGGCAGTTGTGGACCTGGCAAGCCCACAACAACATCCCCTGGCGAAGGTTGGCAAGGATGTTGGAGCAGCGGCTGTTTTGATTGCAGCACTTACCTCGATTTTGGTGGGTTTACTTATTTTAGGACCACCACTATTGGAAAAAATAAAAATCATCTTTGGGAATTAATAGTTTAATCACAAATATGTCGAACCTAACGGGACCATGCACAAACGGTAAAATTGGTCTTGGGTCGCATGTTGATCAGGTAGAATAATGTCTCTCTCATTTCGATTTGGCACAGTTGGCTCTCCAGAGGCCACTCCTCCCAATCCTGGCGGGACAATCGGGGGAATAAAATATGCAGCTTCCATTGGTTTGGATGCGCTTGAATTAGCCTGGGTGCAGGGTGTGCGTGTCAGCGAATCCACTTGCAGGGCGATAAACAAAACAGCCATGGAAAATGGCATGGTTCTATCGGTGCATGCACCTTATTATATTAACCTCAACGGAGATGAAGAAAAGTGGCCTCGTTTAAGGAAATACCTTATTGATGCCGCCCATTTTGGCAACTTAGCAGGGGCGACCGATATAATTTTCCATCCCGGCACGTACTTTAGACGTCCCCCGGCGGATGTTCTCAAAGTAGCCATTCCTCGATTACAAGGTTGTATCGACGAATTACGCAAGGAGGGCAACCTGGTGATCCTGCGTCCAGAGATCAGCGGCAAGGCAGCCATGCTGGGGTCTCTTTCAGACGTGCTTAAAATGGCGAAAGCAATACCCGGTGTCATCCCCTGTATCGACTTTGCCCACCTGCATGCTCGTCTCGGCGATGGAGCTATGAATTCTTATGATGAGTGGATGCAAGCGCTGAATTTATACGGCAACTCCCTAGGTAAAAAATCATTGCAAAATTTGCACATTCATCTTTCGGGGATCAATTATGGTCCGAAAGGAGAAATGAATCACCTTGTCATGGAAAAGGCTGACCTGGATTTCAGAGGCCTGATGAGCGCTTTGAAAGACTCTGGTGCGAAAGGGCGCATCATGTGCGAAAGCCCGGTATTGGAAGTGGATGCGTTGAAATTTAAGCAATTGTGGATGGAAGTCAGCGGAGAAATACACTCGTAGACCTGAATTTTGAAAAAGGGTGTCTTCTCCCTCTTTCACCAACCAGGGTAGAACCCCAAATTTGAGACAATTGAACACTATTCCCGAGATATGCGATAATATACCTAATAAAGTCAGGGTTTTGAGTTGATCGCGAATAAAAGTTGCCCGTAATTTCAAGGAGTGCGTATGGACATTTATCTTGCGGCGGAACGCGCCTTCCACCTTATCCCCCAAATTTCTTTAGAAGTCGCGCGTGATCGACTAGAACAGAAAAAGACCAGCCTCGTGACTGGGACCCTGGGAGCTATTTTAGCTCGTCCGAAACCCGAGGACATCCAAATTGCATCCTTTGAAAACCGCTTGGAAGCATTTTGGTTGATCAATGTTTTCGTTCATACAGTCTTCGAGAGAAATCAAACGTACACCATTCCAGTGAGTGGAAAGGAAGTCAACCATGTGACAGCCCTGGGGCAGGACTTGCCTGTAATTGCCAACAATAAGGGAACAGCAAATTTCTCATTAATGGGAGTCGAACATTGCGTCGAGGAAAGCAGGGATTGTTTTACTTTTGACGGGTCTGGAAAGAAGACTGACCTCGGCAAATATAAATCATTTGCCAAGACGGAAATCTCAGACTTGGGACAATTCGCACCAGGGGGAGTTTTAGTCGTGCCGCCCGAAGCACATGCTTCCACGGTTGTAAGGGCAGTTCTCGCAGATGTGATCAAGCCGGTTCAAGCGCAGGTTATCCATGAAGAAAAGGTGATGGTAGAAACGCTCGAAATAAATTTTCGCCCGGTGTATGCATTTGAATATGAATGGATTTCCAAGGGAAAACGAGTAGTAATTGAATTTGATGGGCTTACCGGGGAAGTACACGCGGGAGGGAAAAAACTGAACGATCAGATCAAAGGCATGGTTACGCGTGACCTGATCTTTGACGTGACCGCTGATGCAGTCGGTTTACTTGTCCCGGGAGGAAGCATTGCCGTAAAACTAGTTAAAGCTGTTGTGGACCGAGGGAAATAAGACGAAGATTTGATTGCAGGAAAAAGATAATTGATGTGATTCTCGATCAAATCTTTCCCCCAAATAATGAAATTGATGCTCCCGCATTAGCATGGGGCATCAATTATTTAATTACTCTTGCCGGTATTCTAAATGTTCCGCCATTAAGGGACTATTCAGATCTAATCAGCGATCCGCAAAAGTCGCATTCGATGGTTTGATCATCCACCCAGTTGGCATCATTTTTATGGATGGGGGCACCGCACTTCAAGCAATTTGTTGGAAGTTGACCGAGATGTGAGTCACCAGAGGTCGGTTGAGCAGGCATGGGTCCAATCTTTGAACCAAACTCAGCAGTTATACTATTCACTGCAGATTTCATTCCTTTATTTGTAAATTTCCTGAGGATATTGGCATAAAAAACGGGGGTACGGTTGACCATCTGGTTTTGGATGAATAATGTAAGTGCGCGGCGTGCTTGATCCAGCGCAGATTGTTCATCCTGGTTGTCGGCGTATGCATGGGCGGCCTGGGCGTGCAGGTTAGCCGCACGTCGTGGATGGGCATTGGTTTCGAGCTCGTTGGCTAGAGAGGCGAACAGGGGGGCAGCCTGCCCGGGATGTCCGTTGGCAACCAACTGGTCAGCTCCCGCCAAAGATTGCATTTGATTGGGATTAATTGGATTTGGTTGAAAACCAGCTCTTCGAATTCTTCGGAACATATAAGCCTCCTTCATTAATAATTTCTTATTAAGGAATTGTAATCCTTAAAATGTGGAGGTATAAACAATTCGTAAAAAAATCTCCGGATCCTTTACTGATCCGGAGATTTTTATCCTCTACGCAGGTTTCAGGACCGGCCTAAACTTGTAGCCATAAATCAGCATGCCGCGTTCATCGCCATCAGAGCGAAGGCGGCGTGTGACCATTTCAACGGGCATCCCAATCTCGGGATGCGCCTCACCAAGATCGGTCAGCTGTGCGGTCACTAAGGGACCTTCTTCGAGTTTCACCAATGCCACCGTATAGGGGGCAGTTTCATCGTATCCAGTGGGAGCCTCATAAATCGTGGTAAACGAAAAAACAGCACCGCGCCCACTAAAAGCGAATGTAGTTTTAGCATCCTGCCCGCAGGCAGGACAGATATCGCGGGGTGGGAAAATTTTGGTTTCGCAGTGTGGACAAACTTCACCGACCAATCCATACCGCTGTTGATTGAGTCGCCAATGGCGGGGTATTTCCATTTATTATCTCCTTGATAGAACTAATTAGTGATTCTACCCAATCTGTCTATCAAGAACTATCAGGCTTTTCCTCACCCGGTTTTCCCCCCTTTAGGACATGGTTTCAAGGATATGAGTTACAGCGATAGAGGCGGGACCACCCAAACATTGAATGAGGGCAAGTCGAGCCCCCTCGATCTGATTTGAGCCAGCCAGCCCCCTTAATTGAACAGTTGCTTCAACAGCCTGGTAAACGCCAGTGGCACCTCCCGGGTTACCGCGTGCCTTGAGGCCTCCAAGGGTAGCGCACGGGACTTGTCCAGTCAAGGCAATGGAGCCATCCCTGGCAAGTTCCCAGCCCTTTCCCCGCCCGGCAAAGCCAGCCGCTTCCAAGGACATGGCAGCAAATATCGAAAAGAGGTCATAATATTCAAACAGGTCGACCTGGTCGAGGGTGAACCCGGTTTTCTGCAAGGCATTCGAAATGGATGCCTGTGCGGCGCTGAACCACAACATATCGCCACGCTCTGCCAGGGTAAAGGCGTCTGAGGCGATGGTAGAAGCTGCCAGGCGGACGACCGGATGCGGAAAACCATTCGGCAGCAATTCACGCCGGGTCAAAATCAGCGCAGCGGCACCATCCGCGTTGGGGGCAATGTCATAAATGTTTAATGGTTCGCAAATGGATTCGGCTTTCGTGTAGGCATCCAAGCCAATTGCCTTGCGATACATTGCGTATTTATTCCCGGCACCATTGGCATGCGCGATCAAAGGGAAGTACGCCAACCCATCCAAGGGAACATGGTACTCAAACATATACCGGTTGGCAAGGAGGGCTGCCTGGGAAGTGAGTGTCATCCCGTGAACCGACTCGTAGTCAGAATCTGTCTGGGTGGCGAGTGCAGCTTCCAGGTCGGGACCGATCACATCCGTGAATTTTTCCACCCCGACCACCAGCGCAACGTCCGCCAACCCACTTGAAAGGGCTAGATACCCCTGACGCAAGGCAGCACCCCCAGAAGCGCCTCCGGCCTCAACCGTGACGGCTTCGATGCCTGTCAATCCTGCGTAATCAGCTAGCAGTGCCCCCAGATGCGCCTGACGGGAAAGTGAAGTGGCGAGCATGTTACCCACATAAAGAACCTGAGGTTTTAATCCACCGGAATCCTGGATGGCAGCCTGAATGGCTTGCAGCGCTAATGACCGAAGAGAGGCGTCCCAATGCTCTCCGACAACCGTTTGTCCAATTCCAGCAACGATGATATCTGTCATAATTATTTCATCGCAATCTTGCCACGGAAGCGGGAGTAGGTCGCATAATCAATTTCCGTGCGTCGAGCGATATAGTCTTGAGTTTTGAGAGCCTTATCACGACGCTCGAGTAGTTTGTCCGTGACGGTGATATCAAAAGCATCCGATCCTGCCCCAGAACCAAAAGAAACCATTAATATTCGATCTCCCGGCTGGGCAATATCCAGCGTGGCGGTCAACCCGATGATGGCTGCACCCGCATAGGTGTTTCCGATCACCGGAGATAAAAGCCCGGGTTTGATCTGCTCCGGGGTGAACCCCAGCAGGGAGGCGGTCCGTTGAGGGAATTTAGCGTTGGGCTGGTGGAAGATAGCCCATTGGTAATCAGCGGGTTTCGTACCCATTTCTTCCATTAATGTTTTACCGGCAGCGGTACTATGCTTGAAATAAGCTGGTTCACCGGTGAAACGGTTGCCATGTTCCGGGTAGCGCTGATATTCGCGGCGCCAAAAGTCGGGAGTATCCGTTACGAAGGAATAGGAAGCGTTTATTATTGCTAGGCTTTCATCTGCGGGACCAATTATAAAAGCAGCGCCGCCTGCTGCGGCAGTATACTCCAGGGCATCACCGGGTTTTCCTTGAGCGGTATCCAGACCGGCAGCGACCGCATAGCGAGCCATCCCCGATCCGATCAATCCCATCGCCATGACCATTGCCTCGGTGCCAGCCTTGCACGCGAATTCCATGTCGGCAGCCTGGACATGGGGGGCAGCGCCTATCGCTTCGGCAACAATTGTAGAAGTCGGCTTGACCGCGTAAGGGTGAGATTCCGATCCGATCCAGACAGCGCGGATCTCAGCTGGATCAATCCCAGCACGTTTCAAGGCGTTCCGCACGGCCTCGAGAGACATGGTGACCACGTCCTCATCCAAACCAGGAACAGCTTTCTCTTTAATAGGCAACCCGGAGGCGCGACCACCGACCCATACGCGGGCAACTTCCCTGGCAGGTAATCGATAGCGCGGCACGTAGGCTCCATAACCGATGATGCCCACAGGTCTGGCGGGTTTAAGTAATTTGGTACTTGGTTGGATTGTTGTCATGAAATTCCCTTTTATTTAGTTTGATGGAAAGGGTGACTCAGGCAAACTGTTGTCAACGATAATCACCATTTGAAAATCTTTTTATCGAACCAAGCCACGGCCTTCACGAACAGCTTCAAACATGACGGGTTAGCATTGAGGTCCGCGAATCGATCCATTGGAGACATATCCAATTAGTCCGGCAGGGATCGATTTCAATAAATCCTGAAGCGGATAAATTCCATCATCCTGGTAGATCCAAAACCGGGAGGTGACGTGTACAAACAAGGTTTTCCCACTGTCTTTTATCGTGATCGACCTGTTAATAAATTCATTTAGTTGATTTGGCGCGGGAGTAGAACATGGTCCTGGCAATGAAGTGAAAGGTTGAATTGGACCAGATGTCTCTTGATAAGATTGCGTCTCCGTCACCGGTGTATTTGAAATTGGATTTTTTTGAATAGTTGATTGCACCTGGGTGGGATTAGAAATTGGTTGTGATAATCCACTAGCAGACAATGAAACGGCAATAAGCGAACTGGCAATGATCCTGGAGTACATGCTTATTTTAGCTCTTTCAGGAATTGTTCCGCCCGATCAATCCTTACAGTCTTTTCGGCCACCATTTTTGCAGCCACTTCGTCCACCTGCGCACCCGTTGCCCCCGCGGCGATTGCCACCTGGCGAGCATGGAGGGTCATATGTCCTGACTGGATGCCTTCTGTGGCGAGGGCGCGCAAGGCAGCCATATTTTGCGCCAACCCAACCGAGGCGATTATCCCTGCCAATTCTCCGGCGGTTTTTACGCCCATTAATTTCAGCGCAGCGATAGCTGCCGGGTGAACCCGGGTTGCTCCGCCTACAGTGCCAACTGCCATCGGCATTTCCAGCTCACCGGTCAGATTCCCAGCGGCATCCCTGCCCCAGGTACTCAAACTGGTATAGCGACCGTCACGGGCAGCATAAGCGTGCGCCCCAGCCTCGATGGCGCGCCAGTCATTGCCGGTAGCGATGACAACAGCATCCACGCCATTCATGATGCCTTTGTTGTGCGTGGCTGCCCGGTACGGGTCAGCTTCGGCGAAAGCCCAGGCTTCGATGATCCCATCCCGAACTTGTTCGCCTGTGAAACCATGGTTGGAAGGATCTTTGAAAGCCAGGTCATTAAGCAACACCGTGCAACTGGCTTTTACCAGGCGTCTGTCTGAAAGGTTTGACAGGATCCTTAAGTGGACACGACCCCCAGTGATCTGAGCAATGTGAGGAGCAAGTTTTTCACATGCCGTGTTGACGGCGTTGGCCCCCATGGCGTCCCGGACGTCGTAAATTAAATGCAGCACCAGGAATTGACCGATGGGAGAGGCTTCGATCACGCGTATTTCCAAATCGCGCGCACCCCCTCCAACCCTGGTTAAGACCGGGTCCAGCGAATTGACTTCGGCAAGCAATTCGGATTTGTGTTCGAGCAGTTTCATGCTGGAATTCATCAGGTCTTTCACATCCAAAACCTGGATCTGACCGATCATTTCCGGGGCGGAAGTGGAGGCAATAAACCCACCTGCAGCGCGAACCAATTTTGCCATAAAAGAGGCTCCAGCCACCACTGAAGGCTCTTCGATCGCCATTGGGACCAATACCTCCCGTCCATTGACAATAAAATTCGTCCCAATCCCGAGCGGAAGTCCAAATACTCCCACGGCATTCTCGACCATTTTATTCGCCTGTTCCGAAGATAACCCTGACTGCTGGAAAGCGGAAATTTCCGACGGATCGAGCCCGGCGGCTTCTGCCAGCTTCTCCAGCCTTTCACCCAGCGGCAAATTGTAAAATCCTGCAATACGGGAAGAAGACATGGTTCCATTTTATCAGTGTGGGCTGGCAAAATCTATCAAACTTGTCTTAAACCGTATAAGTAGAGTAAAATTATCTTTATTGAGGTATCCAAATGCTCCTGACGCGCGAAGAGCTGCAAGATAGACTGGTAGGGTTACACCGGGCGAGCCTGGAACTTGTAAAAGAAGTCTCGCTTGAGACGCTGTTGGAGCGAATTGCCTCGCTGGCGTGCGAACAGGCGGGTGCCAAATACGCGGCGCTGGGGGTATTAGACGAGGAGGGAAAACTCAAGCAATTCATTACTGTAGGAATGTCCTCCGAAGAAATCAAGAAAATAGCTCATCCCCCGCGTGGATTGGGCTTAATCGGCGCTTTGATGCATGGCGATAGCGGTAACATCCGAATCCCGGAGATCGAAGATGACCCGCGTGCGGTGGGATTCCCGAGCGGGCATGCAGAAATGCATTCTTTACTCGGGGTGCCCATCCGGATCGCAGGGAGGCAACTCGGTCAGATATACCTGACTGAAAAGATCGGTGATACCGAATTCAGCCCGGATGATGAAAAGATCATTGAAATACTGGCTGCATATGCGGGTGTTGCCATTGAAAATGCCCGCCTTTACGAGCGATTACAGGAACGTGAAAGCACTCTTACAAAGCGAAACGATCAACTGGCTGTCATCAACCAGATCGAGTCCGCCCTGGCATCCTCGCTGGAACTGGAAGAAATTCTTAATAAAACCCTGGCACTTTTAATGGCTCATTTCAGAGTCGAAGCGGGTGAAATATTCCTGGTGGAAGAAGACGGCGAGACTTTGCGCCTGGTTTTGCACCGGGGTGAAGCAGCTGAAGCTTTCTGGACTCGCAACCGATTCAAAATCGGCGAAGGGATGGTGGGCAAGGCTGCTGAAACTCTAAAACCGGTCATCAGTAGCCATCTCGACAAGGACATGCAGGGTACCCGCCAGGCAGTTGTCGATGCAGGCTTCAAGCAAATTGCCTGCATCCCCCTGACCACCCATGGTGAAGTCGTGGGTGTGCTTACGATCGCCACCCGCAGCCGCAGGGTGATCTCTCAAAGTGAAATCCAGCTGCTGATGTCAGTCGCTGCCGGGGCTGGTACGGCTATTGAGAATGCCGCGCCTTCATTCGAATGTGCGCCGCCTGGCAGTACTGGAAGAACGCGAGCGGATCGGCATGGACCTCCATGATGGCATTATCCAATCAATCTACGGGGTTGGCCTGGCACTGGAAAATGCCCAATCGTTACTGCGGGAAAATCCAAGTGATGCCGAGGAACGATTGCAGAAGGCAATGGCAGACCTGAACCATACCATCCGTGATATTCGAAGCTACATTCTCGACTTGCGCCCACGACAATTGCAGGGGGAAACTCTGATTGAGGGCTTGGGGAGGTTAATTTCCGAGTTCAGACAAAACACAAAATTGGAAGTCAGCCTGGCAGCACCGAAGGATCCTTTAAATGACCTGCCACAGATGCATGCAATGTCCTTATTCCATATCTGCCAGGAGGCTCTTGCAAACATCGCCAAACATGCAAAAGCTTCAAAGGTGACGATGGATTTGTGGACCACACCTGAACGAGTCCTCCTGGAAATATCCGATAATGGACAAGGGTTTGAACTGGATAAAACCAATAAAACATTAGGCCATGGACTGGCAAACATGCTGACGCGAGTCCAAAATGTGGGCGGGGATGTGGATATCACATCGTCGCCGGGGGAGGGAACGTCCATTCTCGCATGGGTGCCCCGTCTTCCAGCACAACCGGCTGCGTGAAGAATTCCCCAACGAGCAACGAAACGCCCGTTTGAACGTTTCACGTTTCACGACACCAGCTATATGCCCTTTGCGATTCTTTAAGGTTAGGTCGTGGAATCCAGGTAACCTAGAAAGGAATCCCAATATACCCCCAGCCATGGCTGGTGAAGACATTCCTCCCGCGGCAGTGGGGGGTAAAAGAATGTGACTATCCCGAAAAAAAAGATAAATTCTGGAAGGCTCGTTAAGGTTGGATATACCTTAAAAAATGGAATGTTTTTAAGCTAGCGTAGGTTTGGCGTATGGAATAATAACGGAATCTCTGCTAGAATACTTTCGTGAAGGATAGAGGGCACTATCCTCCCCCCGTGTAAGAAAGATAGACCCAAACGAATAATAAATCAGCCACCCACTGCGAGAGCAGTGGGTTTCTATCCCCGTACCTTATCGACGGAAATCAGGAAGTTTGGAGGAAGAGATGGACGCCGAGCAAGCCTGGCAGTCAGCATTGGGGCAACTCCAAATGGAGATGCCGAAGGCATCTTTTGATACCTGGGTGCGAGATACCCAGATATGTTCGTATGACGACGGGTTATTTACCATCGGCGTTCGAAATGCCTATGCCCGGGATTGGTTGGAAAGCCGTCTTGCAAGTACGGTCACACGCTTGTTGATGGGCATCATGAACCGCAGCGTGGATGTTGCCTTCATTGTCAATGCTTCTACCAGCAGCGAATCCATATCAGAACCCGCCGGCGTAAAGGATATTTCCAAGGAGCATTTAGATATTCCACAGGTACAGCGCAGCGTTTCCCTTAATCCCCGTTATACTTTTGACAATTTTATTGTCGGTCCGAATAATCGCCTGGCGCATGCGGCATCTCAGGCTGTCGCAGAAAGTCCCGCGACTGCGTATAACCCGCTGTTCCTATATGGCGGAGTAGGACTTGGGAAGACCCATTTATTACATGCCATTGGAAACTACTGCCAGGAGCATTACCAGCGTGTGCTTTATGTGTCGTCGGAAGAATTCACCAATGACATGATCAATGCAATAAGATCGCATACCACCCAGGCGTTCAGGGACAAATATCGTTCAGCAGATGTTTTACTTGGTGGATGACATCCAGTTTATTGCAGGCAAGGAATCCACCCAGGAAGAATTCTTTCATACATTTAATACCCTGCATGGTCAAAACAAACAAATCATTGTTTCGTCGGACCGGCCCCCCAAATCACTGGTGACACTGGAAGAACGGCTACGGTCACGTTTTGAATGGGGACTGACTGCTGATATCCAGCTGCCCGACCTGGAAACCCGGTTGGCAATCCTGCGCTCGAAAGCCGAACGATTAGGGCATGTTGTACCACCTGATGTAATGGACCTTATTGCACGGCGAGTCCAATCGAATATACGCGAACTGGAGGGAGCCCTTAACCGCATCGTAGCATTCGCAGACTTGAGCGGGATGTCCCTCACACCCCAACTGGCTGAGACAGCCCTTGCGGATCTGCTGCCCCAACGCGGCGATGTGAAACCAGGCGCAGTGGTGGATATGGTTGCGAAAACCTTCAATTTATCAGTGGACCGCCTGCTCAGTCCCGACCGATCGAGGGATGTGGCCCTGCCCCGTCAAATCGCCATGTACCTGATGCGTGAGACCAATATTTCGCTGCCACAAATTGGATTAGCCCTGGGCGGCCGAGATCATACAACAGTCATGTATGCTTGTGAGAAAGTAGCCGACCTGCTTGAACGTGACGACAAGGTACGCAGGCAGGTGGTGCATATCCGGCAACAACTATACGCGTAAACCAAGGGTCAAAAAAAACAAATTCATCCCGACGGTGACCAGTCGGGATGATGGTTTTAATATTGGAAATTTACCTGCCGGAAAGTGAAAAATAGTAATTGGGTTAACGCAAAGACCCTCATTCCAATGAATGCGGGGATCCCCATATATCAACCGGTCATATCAACGAAAGACCCACCAAGGATTTCACGATCAAGCACATGGTAGTCTTCATTAAATTTGATAACTGCCTCAATTTGCTGAAAACAGCGCCCACTGCCAATCAGCACCTTTCGACAGGTGTACCCGGGTTTTCCTTCGATAGAAATATCCAGGCTGGGTTCACTCCTGAGATCCACCTGCCCCTGGATTGTTTCGCCACAACGGTTGCATCGGACCGCGAAAAGATAATATTTTCCAGGCCTTTGAGGAGGGGAAAAGAGGTTTTTCAAGAAGCTCATGATGGTCACCTATGAATTAAATAATACGAAAATTTACTTGGCTGTACGCGTTTGGGGCAGGGGAATAGAAAAGATGCCAAATAACCGCCGTATTTTCGATGGCTCAGCTTCCCCAAGAGAGGCAAAACCGACCCCCAAATGTCGCAACCGGACAAGAAATATTTCCAGTCTGCGAAGGAAATCCTCAAGGTCTTTTTTATCCTGCGGAGTCCAGCCAGTTTCTGCCAGCGCGGTGAGCCTGGGATAGACCTGATAATCGAGACGAGAGCGGTCTGGCACCCACTCGGACCAAAGTGGGAATTCAAGACCGAGAATGGAACCCGCGTCTTTTTGTTCCAACTCGTTCGGAACAGGTTCATAATGGTACGCCCTGGATAAAGGCATCAGGCTGTAACTGTGGTCCAAATAAGTCCCAAGATAGGAAGACATAACAACGAAGCGGTGTTGATTGCGGACGGCTTCGATTAAGCGCTGGCGCCCACCTGCCCAATACTGGATAACGGCGTTCTTCACGAGCCCTTCTTGAAGGATCTCATTCCAACCCATGACCTTGCGTCCCTTGGAATCAAGATATAAAGCGATCCGATTGGTAAAATAACCCTGGAGACCATGTTCATCCGTCAATCCTTGGACGCGGATGCGCTGCTGGCAATCAGGACATTTTTCCCAGCGTTTTTTGGGGGCTTCATCTCCTCCGATGTGAATGTAAGGGGAAGGGAATAGATCAAGGATCTCATCCAGGACATCCTGCAGGAAGGTAAATACCCTGTCCTTGCCGGCACAGTAAATATCGGGGAAGATCCCAAAGTGCGTGGCGACCTGGAAGGGACCTGAAGTGCAAGCAAGTTCGGGGTAAGAAGCCAATGCAGCCAGGGAGTGACCAGGCATTTCAATCTCCGGCACAATGGTTATGTTTCGATTGGCAGCATAGGCGACAATTTCCCTGATTTCATCCTGGGTGTAAAAGCCCGCATGTGGGACTCCATCGTGCTTTTTTCCCAACATGGTTTTGCCAGATCCAGCCCGATGCGAGCCGGTCCCAGTCAGTGCGGGATATTTTTTTATCTCGACCCGCCAGCCCTGGTCCTCGGTTAAATGCCAATGAAAAATGTTTATTTTTTGCAACGCCAACAGATCAAGGGTTAAAAATACGATTTCCTTTCCATGAAAATAGCGACCATCATCCAGCATGAAACCGCGCCAGGAAAAACGGGGTTTATCAACAATTAACAAGCATGGGATCCGCCAATCCACACCAGTAACCGATATGCGTTGTTCAATTTCAGCCGGCAGGAGCTGACGCAAGGTCTGAATGCCATAAAAAACCCCCGCAATCCCGAAGGCCTCTATCAGGACGGCGATTGGGGAGATCTCCAACCGATAACCTTCAAGACCGAGGCGTTCAAGACCAGGATTTAGAACCAGACGGATGCAATTTTTCACTGGCAAACTGTCAGACCGGACCTCGAGCGGCAAGCCGGTTGAAGGCAGAAGCATATTCCTTAAATAATCAGCGTTCCACAGGTTGGGAATATCCGTGTGAATTTCAGATTGGCGGTCAAGGCAATAGTAACCGGAGTGCCTCTCAACTTGATCCGGGCGTGGGATAATATCCACGGTTTGGACATTCGTCTTACGATGCATATCATCCATGCAACTATTTTACATCGCCTTTGGTAGAATTGTGGTATACTACCGCCGCTTCCCAATAGGGAGCACATTCTGCCCGGGACGGGCATCAAGCGTCCCTGAGCGGGTTTGTGAACCCCGCTAAACTTTCAGGTCCGGCATTGCCAGGACCAAGTTGTAAGGAGAAAAAATGGCTGTTGTAACCATGAAAGCGCTGCTGGAAAGCGGCGTCCATTTCGGCCACCGGACCAACAAGTGGAACCCCGGTATGAAGCCGTATATTTTTACCGAGCGCAATGGTATCCATATCATCGACCTGCAGCAAACTGTAAAAGCGATCACCAATGGATACAATGCAATTCGTGATTGCGTAGCAAGAGGCGGCGTGGTGATGTTCGTTGGCACGAAGCGCCAAGCCCAGGAAACTGTTCATGATGAAGCCATTCGATGCGGGATGCCGTACGTCACCGAACGCTGGCTGGGTGGGATGATCACCAACTGGCAAACAATGCACCAGCGCATCGTGGAATTGGAACGAATGGAGAAATTATTCGCCACCGGTGATATCGAAAAGCTTACCAAAAAAGAAGCCCTGCTCATCCAGCGCCAAATCACCCGCCTGAATATTCATCTTTCTGGCGTGCGCAATATGCAGCGTGTGCCGGACCTGGTATTTATAGTGGACGTAAGTCGCGAGTATGCAGCTGTCCACGAAGCCAATTTGATGAAAATTCCGGTAATCGCCCTGGTGGATACCAACTGCGACCCCAACAACGTGGATTATGTAATCCCGTCGAATGATGATGCAATCCGAGCTATCAAATTACTGGTTTCCAAGATGGCAGATGCCGTCGAAGAGGGCAAGGCGTTACGCAAGGACGAGGAACTTGAAGCGGAATCAGCTGCTGCACGAGTGCCTGAATCAGATTTTGAGGCAATCAAGATGATAGGGCACACAATCGATAGCGACGAAGAACTCAAAGACGATGAATTGTTGGGTGAGGCAACGCTAGCCAAGCTCGCACCCGCACCTGCACCGGAAGAAATCGCAGCGACCGGTGAGGTAGCGGAAGGAATTGCCCCGGAAGAAGCCGTCGACGAAGATGCTGGGAAAGATAAGAAGGAATAAATTAAAAGGATTTGGAATGGAAATAACTACTGAAATGATCAAAATGTTACGGGAAGCGACCAAGGCGGGCGTACTGGACTGCCGAAAAGCACTGGAAGCTGCGGATGGAGATTATCAAAAAGCGGTGGACTTCCTGAGAGAAAAAGGTCTGGCTACCGCGGCGAAACGAGCCGACCGCCAAGCATCGAATGGGATCGTTGAGCTATATTCGCATGGTGATGGCCGGGTTGGCGTAATGGTGGAAGTAAATTGCGAGACAGATTTTGTCGCGCGTGCAGAACAATTCCGTAAATTTGCCCATGAGCTTGCCTTACAGGTGGCAGCTGCAGCACCGCAATATGTAAAAGAAGAAGACATCCCTGAAGATGTGCTCAATCACGAGGTCGGGATTGCCAAAGCACGAGCAATTGAAGAAGGTAAACCCGAAGCAATCCTTGAGAAAATCGCGCAAGGACGCGTTGAGAAGTTCAAGGATGAGGCCGTATTGATGCGCCAGGCATACATTCGAGACGACAAAGTCACGGTGGGGAAGCTCCTGCTCGAACAGGTTGCCGCTCTCGGTGAGAATATCGTGATCCGGCGCTTCGCGCGCTGGGAATTGGGCGAGATTAGTGAGTAATTAAAAAGCCAACCATTCGGTTGGCTTTTTTCTTACCAGGTGACAGGAGGAAATAATATGGTGGAGCTCAAGTTCAAACGGATTTTGCTCAAGCTTAGCGGCGAGTCGATTGCAGGAGCGAACGGCTACGGGATCGACCCGGAACAAGCCGAAGCGATCGCCCAACGAGTAAAGACTGTTCACGAAATGGACGTGGAGGTGGCGATCGTCATTGGGGCAGGGAACCTATGGCGCGGAAAACAGGGCCTCGACCGGGGGATGGACCGTGCAACCGCAGATTACATGGGAATGCTTGCGACCGTGATGAATGCCATGGCATTGATGGATGCCCTGGAGCGGAGTGGTGTCTACACCCGTGTCCAATCTGCGATTGAAATGAGAGCAGTTGCCGAGCCATATATCCGGAGGCGCGCGATCCGCCACCTGGAAAAGGGACGGGTTGTAATCTTCGGAGCGGGTACCGGCAACCCATTCTTTTCCACCGATACTGCAGCGGCTTTACGGGCAGTGGAGATCGATGCGGGGGTATTGATAAAAGCGACGAAAGTGGATGGAGTTTACGATGCTGACCCGCAGAAGGACCCGGGGGCGACCAAATTTGATACCCTCACCCATATAGACGTACTCAACCGCCGTCTGGAAGTAATGGACAGTACAGCCATATCCTTGTGCATGGACAACCACCTGCCAATCCTGGTAGTCAATCTATGGGACCCAACCGCCCTTGAACGGGCCGTGCGCGGAGAGAAAGTGGGCACACTGGTAACCACCTAATTCCCCTGGTATGATA
This sequence comes from uncultured Chloroflexia bacterium, assembly GCA_963830585.1. Lineage (GTDB taxonomy): Bacteria > Chloroflexota > Anaerolineae > Anaerolineales > Villigracilaceae > UBA877. The sequence goes on from CAWHNA010000002.1 coordinate 368,105, forward strand.
GGTGTTTGAGATGTTATGACAGGATCGTCCGAGGAAAATTAGCGGCGATCCTGTTTCTTATTTTCCACCAGTGATAGCTCGAGCGGTTAATTTTATTGGCGTTTTTCAAGGTTTTAAGGTATGCTTATATCAACCATTTTTTCCATCCCAGGAGGTCGACGTGATTAAAGACATTCTTAAAGAAGCTGAAACTCGAATGCACGCCGCAATCCAAAATTTGGATGATGACCTGGCAGGCATCCGCACCGGTCGCGCCACCCCATCCCTGGTAGAAAAACTCCCGATCGAATATTATGGCACCCCAACACCCCTGGTGCAACTGGCATCGATATCCGTCCCAGAGCCACGCGGGCTGCTGATCAAGCCCTTTGATCCAACCTCCTTAAAAAGCATCGAACGGGCGATCCTTGCTTCCGACCTGGGGCTTACCCCCAACAATGATGGTAAACAAATTCGTTTAAACCTACCGACGCTCACGGAAGACAGGCGCCGCGAACTGGTGAAAGTCGTCCATGCACGGCTGGAAGAAAGCCGGATAGCCGTTCGCAACGTAAGGCGTGACCACCATAACGATATGCGCGATTTTGAAAAGGAAAAACTCATCTCCGAGGATGACCTTAAAAGGGGCGAAGAAGAATTACAGAAAATTACTGACCGCAACATTGAAGAGATCAACAAACACGGCCTTCATAAAGAACAGGAGATCATGGAGGTGTAGCAGCGGTAAATTATCGCGGCTACCACGTTTATGGCAAAAAAAACCAAGACCTCCATTATGCGGATCCCCACTCACGTTGCTATTATCATGGACGGGAATGGACGCTGGGCAATTTCGCGCGGCCTTCCACGCCTGGCCGGACACCGAGCGGGAACGGAAAATTTACGGCGAATAATCACCGCCTGTGTAGAATTCGGGATCAAATATCTCACCATCTATGCCTTTTCCACGGAGAATTGGGGACGACCGCGCGAGGAGGTCGACGGACTGATGCACATCCTTGAGGATGTGATCGATAAAGAACTGGCTGAGTTGAACAAGGAAGGAGTCCAGTTACGCCATATTGGACGACTGGAAAGGCTCGATCCCAAGCTCCAGGAAAAGGTCCTGGAAGCGATCGAGCTGACGAAAAATAATGATCGCCTGATATTAAATGTGGCTTTTAATTATGGGGGAAGAGATGAAATTGTGTGTGCAATCCAGCGGATCATTAAAGATGGCGTAAAACCAGAACAAGTAAACTCCGACCTGGTCAGCCAATATATGTTTACTGCCGGAGTACCGGACCCGGACCTGATTATCCGCACTTCGGGGGAATTGCGAGTATCGAATTTTATGATCTGGCAGGGTGCATATTCAGAGTGGTACGTTACTTCAGTATATTGGCCGGACTTTAATAAAGAAGAGCTGCAAAAAGCGTTGGATACATTTGCGCAACGAGATCGAAGATATGGTGGTATAGCCCAGCCCGCAGAGGAATAATCATTCCATGTTGATGAAACGAATCATTGCCGCTATCGTTCTGGCGGTCATTGGTATCCCTGCCATGATCCTGGGCGGGCTTTTTTATTATGCTTTGATCATGCTCCTGCTGGGGATCGCCACCTGGGAATATGGGAATATCTTCCGTACGGCCGGTTACACCACTCCCACCGAATTTTTAGTTGGAGGTGTTGTTTTACTGGTCGGGCTGAGGGCTTATTCCCCAATCTTGGCACCGGAGTGCCTGACTCTTCTGATCCTGGCGGCCATGACCTGGCATCTTATCGATTATGAGAAAGGCCGCAACACTGGCCGCGGCCGATTTCGCGGTCACCGTCAGCGGGATCGTGTACCTGGGCTGGATCGGGGCTTACCTCATCGATATTCGCAATTTACCAGACGGGGTCTGGTGGCTGGCACTGGTGCTGCCCGCGGCGTGGCTCGCAGATACGGCAGCTTATTTTGTGGGAAAACGGTTCGGCAAGCACCAGCTTACCCCGCGACTCAGTCCCAAAAAAACCTGGGAAGGTTATTGGGGCGGGGTCATTTTTGGAACGGCAGGTACCGCAGGGTTGGCGTTACTCTGGCACAGCCTGGGTGGCATGGAAGTGACGTGGTGGCAGGGAGCGATACTAGGGGCTGCGCTTGCCACGCTGACCACGCTAGGAGACCTGGGCGAATCTATGTTCAAACGTCAAGCGGGGATGAAAGATTCCAGTCAAATCATTCCCGGACACGGCGGAGTATTGGACCGAATGGATTCATGGTTGTGGGCAGGTGCGTTGGGATATCTGCTCATCATTTGGTTCTTCATATAGAATGGCTCCTTCCAGGAGGTGGCAAATGATCAGCGAGCCAACACGAAATTTTGCCCTCGAATTGGTGCGCGTAACCGAAGCAGCAGCATTATCTGCCGGGCGGTATATGGGACGCGGAGATAAAAATGCAGCCGATCATGCCGCAGTGGAAGCCATGCGGCTGGTATTAAATACGATTAATATGAATGCTGTCATTATTATCGGGGAAGGGGAGAAAGATCATGCCCCTATGTTGTTCAACGGCGAACATGTTGGGAACGGGAGTGGTTTGGAGATGGATATCGCCGTTGACCCAATCGATGGGACGCGCCCGCTGGCAAATGGGACCTGGAGCGCCCTAGCGACCGTGGCACTTGCCCCGCGAGGTACGATGTTTGACCCCGGCCCGTTCCTTTATATGGATAAGATTGCCGTCGGCCCACTGGTCAAAGGGAAAGTGGATATTAATGCCCCCGTGAAGGAAAACCTTGCGGCGATCGCAAAAGCGGGCAGCAAATCCATAGAAGATGTAACCGTGATGATCCTGGATAGACCAAGGCACGAGCAATTGATCGCCGAAGTACGGTACGCCGGGGCGCGCATCCGCCTGATACCCGACGGGGATGTAGCCGGTGCGTTAATGACTGCCTGGCCTGATTCCGGAATCGATGCCCTACTGGGAATTGGCGGCACACCTGAGGGGGTGCTTTCTGCCTGTGCACTCCGGGCAATGGGAGGTGAGATCCAGGGCAGGTTGTTTGCAAGAAACGACGATGAACTTCGCCGGGGACGCGAGGGGGGATACGATTTTGAAAAAGTATTAACAATGGATGATCTGGTCTCCTCAGAAGATGTGTTTTTTGCAGCGACCGGGATAACTGACGGCGAATTTCTCGATGGAGTAAAATACACAGGCAGCGGGGCTCGAACCGACAGCCTGGTAGTGCGCGGCTTGACCGGCACAGTCCGCCAGATCGTTGCCACCCATCGCTGGGATAAACTCAACCGGTTCAGCGCCATCAAGTATTAATTGGAAAACCACATCCCGACCTAAAATTTCATCCAATTTACGGCATTGTGATACAATGCCCTCTCGAACAATCTAGCCGGAGGAAAGACGACCCATGGCCAAACAACGGATCTTACTGGTAGATGATCACGAAGTGGTAAGGTTGGGGTTAAAATCGCTGCTGGAGCGTCATCCGCAATTTGACGTGGTTGGCGAGGCCTCTTCTGCACGCGAGGCGATAGAAATTGTCAATAACACGCACCCGGATGTGGTGGTAATGGATATCCGCCTGCCTGGGACTTCCGGCATTGAAGCATGCGAGGAAATCACGGGGCGCTTCCCGGAAATCAAGGTGATCATGTTGACTTCTTATGCCGAGGACGAGATGCTTTTCTCGGCAATTCGAGCCGGAGCGTCCGGGTATATTCTGAAGCAAATTGGTGGTGAAGATCTCGTGCGCGCACTGGAAGCCGTGGGGCGAGGGGAGGCGATGCTCGACCCAACCGTGACCCAGCGAGTTTTCCAGGAAGTGCGACGGGCGGTCAAAGAAGAAGAAGCCTCCGCTTTTGCCCATCTCAGCCAGCAGGAGAAGCATGTGCTACTGCTGGTTTCGGAGGGGAAGACCAACCGTGAAATTGCCAAGGCGCTGTTCCTGGGGGAAGGGACTGTGCGCAATTATGTAAGCAGCATCCTCTCCAAATTAGGCGTGAATAACCGCGCTGAAGCTGCGGCTTATGCTGTCGGGCATAACCTGCGCGAATACATCGCCATGTAGGGGAATTGCATCCAGGTTGACAAAATCTTAGTTTCGGATAAAATACAACCCGCACGCCGAAGTGGCGGAATTGGCAGACGCGCTAGGTTCAGGGCTTAGTGGCCTTACGGTCGTGAGGGTTCAAGTCCCTCCTTCGGCACAGCAAACCCGCAATGTTGCGGGTTTTTTGTTATATTCGGAAAGATATCGAGTGGTGAGCATTCGGTGTGCAGGAAACATGGTACCAAAGGGTGAGTTTCATATAACATCGACCAGCTTGTCAAACTGGCTGTGACAGGGTAAGATACGCTCATGAAGTTTAAATGGCGCAACATATTGATCGTTATCGGGTTAGTCGTTGCGGTGGTTCTGCTGGTGGATTTTAACCACCGCATGGAAGAACTGGACCGCCTGTCAAGCCAATTAAATTCAGTCCGTGCTGAAGCCACCGCCATTATTGCAACGCAAAATGCCCTGGCGGGCCAGGTGGCCTTTGCCACATCGGACGGCGCGGTGGAACAGTGGGCCTACGACAATAAAATGGTGCGTCCTGGGGAACATCCAGTGAGCGTGGTGCCAGGTGCAGCGATCACACCCACTCCCGGACTGACGTCAATGGCACCCGGAGGAGAAATCCCGACCTGGCGAATCTGGTGGGAATTGTTTTTCGGAAACCACCAATAAAAATCAACCCGGACGAGAGCCCGGGTTGATTTTTATTTTTCTCTAGTGGGACATGTTATGGTGCGACAATGACGATACCTTTTTGACCCTGTTTCGCTTTGTGTTCGGCATTGTTGGCGCGGTCAATCAATGCGGACAGGTTGGGCCTTTCTTCTGATAGAACTGTCACCCCAATCGAGATGGTTACCCCTAATTCTCCAAAAGAAGTATTAATCTTACTTGCAGCAACTTCTTCGACCATGCGCCGGGCGACGATATGTGCGCTGGAAATATCGGTTTCAGGAAGGAGGGCAACGAATTCATCTCCACCAAAACGGGCAAGGACATCAACTGTGCGCAAGATGGCGTGGCACCGTTCTGCGATTGACTTTAAGAATCACGTTACCAGTGGCATGATTGTAGGTGTTGTTGAAGTTTCGAAAGTTATCGATGTCAAAGAACAACACCGAGAGTGGCCGGCTGAACCGATTGGCGCGTTCAACTTCCCGTGCACCCAGCTCCAGGAGGCCCCGGTAATTATAAATACCGGTCAGTTCGTCAACGATAGCCAGACGCTGAATTTCGGAATACAAACGTGCATTTTCAATAGCAATGGCTGCCTGGACTGCTATTCGTTCGAGGAGGCGGATATGATCATCGGTGTATGCATCGGCGCGATAATTTTGGATGGATAAGACTCCAATCGCCCTATCACGAAGCATCAGCGGAATCCCGATGTAAGAACGGGAAGTTTTCTCGGGGGCATTGGCGGAAAGCTGCAGTGGGTGGGTATCCGATAAAACATTCTCATTGTTAATATTGTTCAAGTAGAGAGTTTTTTGCGAGCGGATCACAGCCCCCAGAGTACCCGGGCGGTCATCGATATCGCGTGATGGTCCGACCTGGTAAATGCCTGCCTCATAAAAAATAGGCACCTGGATCAGGGAGTTAGTTTCATCAAAGAGGGCAACGTAGAAGATGTCGATGGGCACCAATTGGCTGCATTGTTCATAAAGGGTTTTTAGGACGTGCTCCATATCGAGACCCGAGGTAACAGCCAGGCCGATCTGGTTAATGATCCCCAACTCCTTGATCGTATGTGCCAGCTCCGCCTCCGTCTGATGACGCATGGAGACATCCCGGAGAACCACCAGTCTGCCAGCCAATTCTTTTTGTTGACCATAGAGAGGAGAAACTGAAAGATGAAAGTAGCGGGGAGGGTTGGTACCCCAGCGAACCTCGGTCTCGCCTTTGGCCTCATTTTCACGCAAACGTTTAGCCAACCCCGGCCAGAACTTGAGGACCTTTGAAATCGGCTGTCCCTGGCTCTGATTTGCGGTGGTATTGAGAATACTTTGGGCAACCGGATTGATATCCATCACGCGGTTTTGTACATCCAGCACCAAAATCCCATCGTCCAAATTTTCGATGAGGACGTGACGTGCGAGGGGACCGAGATCGAACAAGTGAAACCGAAAAATACCATAGGCGATGATTAGACCAGTAACAGAAAAGGAGACAGGCGTCAGGTCAAGGCCCAAAATCATTTTCGGGAAGAGGGTGTGGATAATTCCACCGACAAGTGGAAAAAGGGATCCTATCAACAGGATACTGATCTGGCGGCGATACGGCCTCTTGACACGATTAAATTCCTGCAAAAGGAAAAAGATACCCGCTGCGATGACCAGGTAATCGTAGGCAAATAGAAAATAATATCCGAGGCCGTGCCCATAAACCAGGACATTGGGCAGTCCCTGACTTAATGAGAAGGTGGTCCAAACCAGGTGGTGACTTTCGTTTGTTAACGTGACAAGGAACCCTGCAAATGGAATGACCGAAAGCAAGGCCAGGTAGACTGGCTTCAGCCAGCGATCTTTTTGGCAGTATTGAAAAGTGAAAACCAGGAACAAGGTCGGCGCACTGAGAGCCCCCAGGTATTCCAGCTTAGACCAAATTATCTTGTATTGGATCCCGACCACCGCTGCCTCGAACCCGGAGGCAAAACCCCACTCGGCAACTGCAAACATCAAAAAGGCCAATACCCCCACGCCTGGTGACTTTCTGCGCTGGAGTACCATAAATCCCACCAAAACCGAGGTGATCGCGGAAATATGCAAGATCGCCGCATAAAGCGTATAATTCCAAGTCATGTCCCTCTCCCTAACGGACAAAACAGGCTTGTGAATAATCTCATTGGTAAATCCATAATATCAATATAATTGCAGTATAGCATAACAATATCGTAATTGATAATCCTCATAAATTTGTAGAGTATTATCGAAGTATTGTCTCAAATACGATCGAATTTTTCCAAGACAGCCAGTTTCTGAATTATTAACCATGGATAAATGAATTATTTGATATGGAGGTGCCATGTTCCAATCTTTCGACCAGGTCATCAGGCACATTGAAAATTTCCACGTTGAGATGGTTGATCTCAAGTTTTGTGATCTTTGGGGGCGCTGGCACCATCTGACCGTACCAGCGAAGCAGTTCGCACCTGATTTGATGGAAAAGGGCATCGGTTTCGATGGTTCCGCGGTGGGACTCAAATCGGTCAAAGCGGGAGACATGGTGCTTGTTCCAGATTTGACGACCGGATTTATGGACCCTTTTTGGGATTCACAGACCCTATCATTCCTATGCAAAACCCTGGAGGCCGATACCCACGCCATTTTCGAGAATGACCCACGCAATATTGCCATCCGTGCCGAAGAATTCCTCAAGTCCAGCGGGATTGGCGACGAAAGCCGGTGGGGACCCGAGTACGAGTTCTACATTTTTGATAGTATTTCTTATGAATATGGAGTAAACCGCGCCAGTTATGCGATCACATCCGGGGAGGCAGATTGGAACAGCGCTGCTGGTGGTCATGGTCATTACATCCCCCTGCACGGCGGCTACCACGCCATCCCACCGAAGGATTCCCTTTACAAACTGCGGACGGAAATTGTCAGGAACCTCGATGCAATAGGCGTGCCAGTGAAATATCACCACCATGAAGTGGGAGGACCTGGCCAGTCTGAGATTGAAACACCCATGATGGGGCTTGTGCGAGCGGGGGATGCCACGATGATCATCAAATACGTGACGAAGATGACAGCGCACACGCATGGTCAAACTGCAACGTTCATGCCAAAACCGTTGTACGGTGAAGCCGGCAGCGGAATGCATTTCCACCAGCATCTGTTCAGCAAGGGACAGAAATATTTTTTACGATGCCAATGGATACGGCTGTCTTTCGCAGGAAGCATTATTTTATATAGGTGGTCTCCTGACGCATGGACCTGCGCTCCTGGGACTTACCAACCCCAGCACCAATTCATATCGCCGGCTCATCCCGGGTTTCGAAGCGCCGGTCAATGCCTTCTTTTCACTTGGAAACCGGAGCGCGGCGGTGCGGATTCCCAAGTATGCGAACCAGCCGGACACTGCCCGGATGGAGTTTCGTCCGCCGGATGCGAGCTGCAATGTTTACCTGGCGCTAGCAGGGATGCTCCTGGCAGGCCTGGATGGAATCCGCAAGAAAATGGACCCCACAGCTGCCGGGTTTGGTCCCATCGACCAGAACGTTTTTGCTTGGACAGATGAACAGCGTTCCCATATCAAATCCCTGCCATCCTCGCTTAATGAAGCTCTGCACGCCCTCGAGGCTGACCATGAATTTCTTACCTCGAGCGGAGTATTTAGTGATGATCTGCTCAACCAATGGGTGGATTTCAAACGAAACCAGGAGTATTACGCTGTACGGAATCGCCCCCATCCATACGAGATGAACCTTTATTTTGATGTGTGATTTGAATAGAGGGAATTATTTACTGGAAGATCCTTGTAGATTTACAATGAAAACGACGAGACCACTTTCCGCTCGTTTTCATTTAGATTCCTGATTTACCCAGAACAATCTAAATTCCGGGATTCCGACGCAGATAGAAAAGCCAGCGGCCGAGGGTTTCTTCGGCAAATGCGATTAATAAAACCAGGATCGAACCCATTATCCAGAAGACGGATGGCCAAAGCACAAGTCCAAGTCCAGCAAGCAAACCTGCTATGAGCAGTCCAATGCGCCAATTTTGGAGACTTTTATTCTCTGGAGCAGAATTTATTAAAGTGAAAAATAACGATGCGGAAAATGCCACGATACCCAATATTGCAATCGAGAACAAGATGCCAGGAGAAACGCCAAGGGGAAGGAACGCTCCCGTGAGCCAGCACCCCAAGATTACAGAGGATAAGGAAAATTCAAACATGGTACGGAAAGAATTCCAGGCTGGCATGCTGCGGAGTTGATAAACCCGCTGCATACAAAATAAAGCAGCCAAGCCGCAGATAAATGTAAGTGTTGCCATAATGATTTCCGCATTTGAAGACCCACCCCGAGATATTACCAGAATAACCTGGGGAACCAACAACACTGCGAATCCCAATGTGAACAAAATCTCACGGCTCAACCATGACTTGCGCAAATGATATACCGCTCTCCAGGCATTTTTTGGCGATTTCAGGTGAAAAAATGATGAAACCAGAGCAATCCCAATACTTGAAATGACCACCAGGAGTGGAATAATCATATTTTGCGAAGTCGCGTGTTTATAAAAGAAACTTAAAAAAATCAAGAAAATCGCGGCGAATGATCCAATCGCCATTTGCGCAAATAGAGTGAAAATAATGAGAGGAATTTCTTCATTGGATTTGACCCTGGGTTGGGAGGGGCAGGTTTCTTCACGATTGCTTACTTTTGAACCTTTTCCAACCAGTTTTAGGGCGGGGTGTGAGCGGATCACAAGGTGTGGTTCGGTGCGTGACAAGACTGGCAGAGGGAACGGATGCTCTTCCCCAGGGATTTTCCATAATGACTGCCCGAGCTCTGCAACTGCTGGATCGTCCGTATCCACCAGGTCGAGACAGCGTAACGGGCAGGCGGCAACGCACGCTGGAGGCAACCCCTCGTCCAGGTAGTCATAACAAAGGTTACACTTGGTCATGACCCCCGCGGATTTGTCCAGCTGCGGCGCGTCATATGGGCAAACCCAAGCGCAGTATCCACACCCGATGCATTTCGAAGTATTGATCAGGACAATCCCATCCGTGCGGACCTGGTAAGCATCCACAGGGCAAACCCCCGCGCACCTGGGATGAACGCAATGGTTGCACGCTATGGATAGATTGTACGCAAAGACCGAGTTGGTCCAGGCAGCGCCAGACCGAGTCCATTCACCCCCGGAGACCTCATAAACCCGCCGCCAAAGAACTCCGCCTGGAAGATTATTTTTATCCTTGCAGGCAGCCTGGCATGCTTTACAGCCGGTACATGAACTTGAGTCAAAATAAAATGCGTAAGCCATCGGAGATCTATCGCTAAATGTTTATCGGGATTAACGAATTTTTCCCCGGTCACGGGTGTTCTTTATTAAATTGTTCAATTTGTGGTTATGTTTCTCAATTAATTCAATCTCGACCATAATCGTTTGCTGAGCTGTCCCAAAAGCGAACGGCGTCCAGCGATGGGAGGTAAGGACGTTGATATTGCCTCCATAATCCACGCCACCCTGACCAGGTTCGAACCATGCTCCCTGGGGGATATCGATCACGCCGGGCATAATGCGCAAGGAAATGCGGCACGGCAAGACCAGTGCACCACGAGCGTTGTATACCTTGACTTCATTACCATCCTGAATGCCGCGGGCAGAGGCATCCAGAGGGTTGATAAAAACACGCTGGGGAAAAGCCTCTTCCAGCCAATCGTTATTGTCGTGGGTGGAATGGACCCGGTGCAGCGTGTGATGACCAATTGCCTGCAGCGGATACTCGACTTGGGAGGATTCTGCGTGGTTGATGGTTTGGGAAACCCCAGGGGCGGGGGGGTCATTCGTTTCTGAATCTGAAACAATTTTCTCCGGAAGCTCTCCAAAAGGATGCTCCCATTCCTGGATATATTTCGGTATTGCTGGAATTTCTCCCGGTTTATCCAGATCATACAATTGCTTCGAGAAAATTTCGATCTTGCCGCTGGGGGTGTTTAGTGGGTATTTTTCCGGCTCACGTCGAAAGTCCGCAAAGGCGATGGCAGGGTGAGTGGCTGGGCGGGTCCAGGCTCCCAGGTTCTGCTCGATAAATTGATCCAGGGATGGCAGTTCGGGAAAGCGCAGCCGTCGAAATTCTGCCAAACAATATTCGACCCACGCTTTTTCATCACGACCCTCGGTAAAGTCCGCGCCAATCCCCAGGCGATCGGCTAAGTCAGCACAAATGCGATAGTCGGATTTGCATTCTCCCGGGGGTTCCACCAGTTTAGGCTGAAGGATGACCTCGTCCCCGTACTTCCAGCCGTCCTCCACTCCCCAGGTTTCGAACTGGGTACAAGCTGGCAGGATGATATCTGCAAAGCGGGCAGTTGAAGTGAGAAAATTATCCTGTGCAACGATAAATTCAACCCTGGCTTCATCACGAAGAATTTCAGTGGTACGATTGATGTCGGCGTGCTGGTTAACCAAGCAATTGGTTGCCACCGCATAAATCAACTTGATATCATTATCTAGACGGTCAGTGCCGCGCACTCCATCGACAGCCGTCATGGACTTACCCCGCAGGCAGGCTTCAGTCCAGAGGAAAACCGGGATTTGGGATTTAATTGGATTATCGCCAGTGGGGAAAACTGTCCACAACCCGCCACCGTCCGGTGCCTGCAATCCCAATCCACTGGCCCAACCGCCCGGTACACCCACGTTGCCGGTGATGGCAGCCAGGACACAGCCGGCTCGAACGACTTGCTCACCGTAAGCACGGCGCTGCATCCCGTACCCCTGGTAAAGGATCGACGGTTTGCATGCGGCATATTCCCTGGCAATTCTGGCAATCGTACCGGCAGGAACACCCGTGATGGATTCAGCCCACTGCGGGGTCTTCGGCAATCCATCCCTAATCCCAAGAATATAATCACTGTAGCTTTCGGCACCATTTACCGGCATCTGGTTTGAGTCAAAGCCGACGCAATGTGTGTTGACAAAATCAGAGTCGACCAGCTTCCCGGTGATCATTACATGCGCCATGGCGCTCATCATGGCTGTATCCGTTCCCGGTCTTATTGGGATCCATTCATCGGCAAGCCCAGCCGCGCTCAGGGTGTGACGAGGATCAATGCAGACAACGCGTGCTCCAGCCTGGTGGGCTAATTTAATAAAATAATCACTGTTGGTACCATCCCGCATTTCGGCCGGGTTCCAACCCCACATGAGGATGTATTTAGCGTTCAGCCAATCCTGGCGCTGGTTGCCCGTTACGAGGGTGCCGTAGACCGTGGGAGTGGCAAAATTTGTAGCAGCCCACGAATAGGAGTTGTAAATTCCCAGGCAGCCACCATACAGATTCATTAATCGACGAGCTACATGGGAACCGTTAAGCTGGTTGTAACTGCCGGTGCCATAAGGAACGAATAAGGATGAAGAACCATACTTGTGTTTGATCCGCTCGAATTGGATAGCGATGGTATCCAGCGCTTCATCCCAAGATATGTATTGAAAATTCCCCTCACCACGCCTGCCCGACCGTTTCAGCGGGGTCATCAAGCGGTCGGGATGATATTGCCTGCGTAAATATGCCCGCCCACGGACACACGCCCGCAATTGAGGGGCAGCCAGCGTGTCGGGGCGATCGTCGGTCTCTAGACGCGTGATCCTGCCGTCCTGGATGTGGGCGATAAGCAGGCAACGTCCACCGCAGTTATGAGCCGGGCAGCCAACGCGGATTTTTTGAACGGCGGGGGAATTCTTCTGCATGGCACCAGTGTACATGAGCGAGGGAGGTTGAGGAAGTGATGTATGTAATTTATTTCCGCTACATAATTAGTCTAAATAACAACAATTATGGAGGAGTTCAGAACGGACGCACACATTGAATAATGTGAGGGTTATGACTTGGCAGGGATCAGGTGTTTTAGCTGGGAAAACATGACTGCCGCCAAGATGATCACGCAACCGAAAATTTGAAGAGGAAGCAGCCCCTGTTTCAAGATGAACCAGGCAGCTAAACCCGCGAAAACGGCTTCCAAACCGAGGATAAGGGCTGCGTCGGTAGGCGAGGTGTGGTTCTGCCCCCAGACTTGCAAGGTATAGCCTATCCCAATCGACAAAGAGGCACGGTAAAGAATTGCCCCGATGAGCGGCAAAGGGGTCAGGAGGGAAAGACTTTCGAATACCAGTCCCATGACGAAATTAAGGACTCCGGTGACAAGAAAATGCCCTGAAGCAAATGAGATCGGTTCAAAGCGGGAGGCGTATTTCCCCAGGACGACGAAATGCATTCCCCAGAAAATCGCTCCGATCACCTCCGCGCTGTCACCCTGGTGAAACTGGAATCCCTTCCCCGCGGTTGAAAGGAACCAGGCTCCAACCGTAGCGGCAATCACAGCCACCAGGTCCATCCAATGTGGTCGTTCATGGAATCCGAGCCACAACAAAAAAGGGGTAAAAACTGAATATAAACTGGTCAGGAACCCGGCGTTCGCCACCTGCGTGAATAAAATACCCACCTGCTGGAGCGCGGTGGCAAAAAAGAGGATGACCCCTGCGATCAGCATCCATTTAATTTGAGACCGGCTTAATTTTTTATTGCGAGGAACGAATGGGATCAAAATCAGGGCGGCCAGGATGAAACTTACCCCGTTAAATAAATATGCTACACGATATTTCCCGGCAATGCCTTGCGAAATAAAACCTGTGCCCCAGATAAGAGCGACTGCAAAAAGGGTTAAGTTTGCCTTTAGACGCATACCATTCCCGTGTAATTTCGAATGCGCCCAATAATAGCACACGAATCCGGAATTAATCTTTATATCGGTTAATGACTTGAGGGCAATTTACAAAAGAATCCAATTCGCAATAACAAAAATGGGGGAAGGGAATACGGCATTGGGCAGAATTTTCTCAATATATTATTTTGTTGAATTGCATCATCAGAAATTCGATACCATCCTGATTTTACATGCTTCCACCACCCATGTATCCGTAGCAAATCGATCGATGAAATAGCGGTCATGGACTACCGCAAGAACGGTACCAGAAAATTTAGCAAGTGCCTGCTCAAACCGAGCCCGGGAGGGGATGTCGAGATGGTTGATCGGTTCGTCCAATAAAAGGAAAGTACACCCTTCGGCGACCAACAATGCAAGTTCCAAGCGGGAACGTTCTCCAAAACTCATGCTTCCAATGGGACGAAGTGGGTCATCCCCACTAAAAAGGTAATAGTGCAGAAAGTGACGAGCCTCGGTCTGGTCGAAGATCCCAGCACCCTGGATGATTTCCAGAGGGCTTTTCGAAAGATCGAGCAGTTCCTGTTCCTGGGTCATATATCCAGTTTTGGCAGACGGACTGAGCTGTAGCGACCCGCCTACCGGTTCCAGGTCACCAGCGATGGTACGGAGCAAGGTCGTTTTACCGCAACCGTTAGGACCAGTAAGCGCCACCCGCTGCCCCCCACGTATTTGCAGGTGAAGATCAGCCAGGAGCGGTTTAAGAGAAGAGTAACCGATCGCTAACCCAGTGGTTACCAGCACATCCCGGCTTATATGATCGGGGGCAGCGAAGTCCAGTTTAATTTGCCATGAGGGACGAGGGCGAGCGATAAGATCGTCAGATTCTAAAAAACGCTCGAGCTTCCTCTCCCGGGATAATGCTTTTTTAGCGACTTTTTTTGCATACCGGCGCACACCTGGCTGTCGCGAGGTGGTTGTCATTTCAACACGGAGAGCCTGCTGTTTCGTTCTGATAATATCCTGCTGGATTTGACGGATTTCTGCCTGCTGGTCCTTATAAATTTGCACCTGTTGATTTTGCTCAGACAACTTTTGATCGAAATAGACGCTGTAATTACCGGAATAGCTGCGCAAGCGATGGGTGACTGGATCGAGCTCAAGAATGGAAGTGACGGTGTTGTCCAAAAATGTGCGGTCATGCGAGACGATGAGAGCAGCCCCGCGAAAATTTTGGAGCCGATTTTCCAACCATTCGAGCATGTCGATGTCGAGGTGATTGGTGGGTTCATCGAGCAATAATAGATTAGGGGATTGAATCAAAATCCGAGCTAAAAGCAAGCGAGTTTTCTGCCCGCCGCTTAGCTGCCCGACCAGATGATCAGGTGGAATATCGGCCAGCCCAAGTGGCGAGAGGATTTCAGCAGGGGTGGTTGCCTTCATTGATAACTGGTCGAGAGCCTGGTCGTATTTGGCCTGGAGATGAGTATCGTTGGGATTTTTTGACAGAGCAGCGGATAATTCGATAACCAGGGAACCCATGTCGAGTGTTCCAAAAGGGGAACACGCTGCGGATATTGTCAGGGAAGGATCCAAATCGAATCCCTGAGGGAGAAAGCCTATTCGCAGATCCTGGCGTGTATATGTAACCGTCCCGGCATCAGGTTTTTCATGACCAGCGAGGATAAGCATCAGCGTGGTCTTCCCACAGCCGTTTGGCCCAATCAGCCCGAGCCGTTTCCCAGAGGGAATTTTAAAAGTAATGTCTAGTAAAACTGGGTGGATGCCAAAAGATTTGGTGAGGTGATGAACCGAGAGCATAGACGTTCCTATGAATAAAAAAACCGGGGGCATATGCCCTCGGTCTAAATCAAAACCAGCGGGATTAAGTGCCCGGAACAAGCATGGTTTTATTTACAGGGTATTCGTCATTCCTACTCTCCCAGGATATTTCAGCAACGAAATTATAACATGGGAATTGAAGTACAATTGCGTCTCGTTACCCCCCGAATAAAAAATCCATTTTCCCACAATCAGGAGATTTCAATGATCACAGATAGCGGACTTGAATACAACGAAACCAAGGCTGGAACAGGCGTCCAGGCTTCCATTGGCAAAACAGTCAGAGTCCATTACACCGGCATGTTCCTGGATGGAAAGGTATTTGATACGTCCATCAGCCGCGGCGAACCAATCGAATTTGTTCTCGGAAAAGGGCATGTTATCAAAGGCTGGGATGAAGGGATTGCATTGATGAAGAAGGGCGGTAAAGCCAAAATGACAATTCCACCGCACCTCGCTTACGGAGAACGGGGTGCGGGCGGCGTCATCCCGGCAAACACAACCCTTGTCTTTGAAGTCGAGTTGATGGATGTGAAATAAAAGAATACTCTCCAATAAAAGGAGAGCGAATCAATTGGGATCGAATTTATCAATCTACGGCAACCATCACACTGGAAGCTTTAATCACGGCGTAAGCTTCCTTCCCTTCTATTAATCCAAGGGAAACAACCGACGAATTAGTAATAATGGATACGAGCTGTTCTCCACCGGGGAGCTGGATGGTGACCTCGGCGTTGACTGCCCCCTTGATAATCTTTGTCACTTTACCTTTTATCATATTGCGTGCACTGAGTTTCATTTTAGCATCTCCTTATCTATATTGCTCAAAAAAATGATTATACCGCCCTGTCGATATTGATTAAACCATTAATTCCCCATTAAATATCGGAAATATTCTTCGGCAAATATAAATCTTTGCAGGATTATTCATTCACTTTCCCGAGAAGCGTAAGGAATTTTCCATTTTGCTTAAGCCAGCGAACTTTTACTTTGTACCCCGGTAAGAGCTCGCCCAGTCTATGCCAGTATGTTCTGGAATGATCCTTGATCCGGGTGTGGACAAGCTCGTGCAGCACCACGTACTCTACAATATCCGGAGGAGCCATGACCAACCGCCAAGTAAAGCTCAGCGTTCCAGTTGTACTGCATGAACCCCAACGCGTTCGTGCAGACGAAATCCGGATTTTTTTATAGTTGAACTTGTGCTTTGCTGCAAGATTTTCAACACATTGGGAAATAACGATGCGTGCCTGGGACTTGTACCAATTTATGAATACCTGCCGGGCTGCAGGAAGGTTCGATCTTGAAAGATGGAACCTGGAATTTTCAAAGATGAGAGCGGGTCTCTGATTTGAAATTATGGACAGCGGGTATTCATTTCCCAAATACATGAATAATTCTCCATCCTTGAATACCTTCAGCGGAGGGGGGGGAGACGCTTTTACCCGCTTCTGGTTCCTGCGGATCCAATCTTCATGAGTCCGGACGAATTCCATGATTTGAATTTGCGACATTCTTTGGGGGGCGCGTACAATCAATTTACCGTCCGGCTGGATGATAAGGGAAATCGTTTTTCTCTTGGAACGAATTAAGTCATCGATGGGAAAGGTCATGGCAGGAGTATACCAAAATGATTAATGAAAGCGTGAGCCAAGTCGAATCATGAATATAGAAGCGGACCTGTTAACCAATAAAAAAACCTGCCTATGGGCAGGTTGAATGTGGAAAAGATCAAATATTATTGTGGAAAATTAATAGGAATACAGGATATGAGTGGCGAAGGTGAGATTTGAACTCACAACCTAGGGATTATGATGCCCTTGCTCTGCCGTTGAGCTACCTCGCCAAGCGCGCTAGATGTTACTATGGGGGGGCATTTTTGTCAACGATTCCAAGGAGATATGGACAAATACACAAAGATTGGTCATAAATTAACTTGACTTTGTCTTCCAGAGTCATTATAATGAACCTTTGCATATTCGCAGCCTTTTCCCCCACCAGGGGTTTCAATTGCAGAATTTCCTTTCCATACAACGCATAAATTTAGGAGAAAGCCATGGCCTCTGATTTACCCGAGAAGAATTACGCGCGTATCCCGGTTACACTTAGCCTGCCCAACCTTATTGAAGTTCAATTGGATTCCTTTAAGCGGTTAAAAGCGGAAGGATTGGGGGATCTGTTTCACGAAATTTCGCCAATTGATTCTTACAACAAGGGAATGAAGCTTTTCTTTCCCAGCCGCGGCGCTGAATCAAAACAATGGGGACTGAAATATTGGTTTGGCGACCCAAAGCATAATATTGAAGAGTGCGTCGAACGCGACCTGACCTATGCAAGCCCTCTTTACGTCTCAGTTCTGCTGGCTGGAGCGGATGTACCCGAACCAATCAAGCAGGATATTTTCCTGGGCGACTTTCCAGAAATGACGGATAAAGGGACTTTCATCATCAATGGAACAGAGAGGGTAGTGGTATCGCAGTTAATCCGCTCCCCAGGAGTTTACTTTGAGGCACCGACAGATCGCGCAACCGGTCGCCCCCTGGCGATGGCCAAGCTAATACCTGACCGCGGTGCGTGGATGGAATTCGAGACTCGCAAGAGTGATTACATCATCCTAAAATTCAACCGGAAGCGGACTGTTCCAATCACGGTTTTCCTGCGGGCTTTGTCAGCCGTTGATGATGGAAATAAAGGGGACCAGATACTCACTGAAGGTTCTGATGAGGAACTGATTAACCTTTTTAAGGACGTCGATACCAACCCGGAACGGATGTTTATTGCCTCCACTCTCCGACAGGAACCTGAATGGGACACTTCGGGCGGCTTGACCATTGCCGAAGCAGCCCTGATCGAATTTTTCAAAAGAATGCGCCCTGGCGACCCGGCAACACTGGATAACGCACGGGCTTTCCTGGAAGAACAATTATTTGATCAACGTCACTATGACCTCGAGCGGGTAGGTCGTTACAAGCTTAATCAAAAACTTGATCTGCAAATTCCCATTCCGCACCGGACTGTTACCAAGGCAGATGTCATTCGTTTATTACGACGTATGATCCTTATTAACAACGGCATCGAGCCGCCTGATGATATTGACCATTTGGGCAACCGAAGAGTCAAGACGGTTGGCGAATTAATCCAGAATAAACTGCGGATTGGCCTGCGCCGTATGGAACGCGTCATCAAGGAGCGCATGTCGATCCGTGACCAGGAACAACTTTCACCAGTCACATTAGTGAACATTCGCCCGGTCGTCGCGGCATTGCGCGAATTCTTTGGTTCCAGCCAACTCTCACAGTTTATGGACCAGACCAATCCACTTGCTGAATTACGCCACAAGCGGACCCTGTCAGCTCTCGGTCCGGGCGGGCTGCGTCGAGAGCGCGCCGGGTTTGATGTACGTGATGTTCACCACTCCCATTATGGGCGCATCTGTCCAATTGAAACCCCGGAAGGTCCAAACATTGGATTAATCGGCCGGCTGGCGTCATTTGCCCGCGTTAACGAATACGGATTCATCGAAACGCCATATCGCAGGGTAATCAAGCAGGCAGCCTGTAATGACCCGTCCCTGGTTGGACGTCTCCTGAGAGAAGATCTCACCGATCCCAAGAGCGGGGAGTTGTTGATTAAGGGTGGAGAACGGATAACATCCAAAACGCTTAAGACGATCGCCAAGGTCAAGCGTGATGTTGCGGTCGTCCCCTATGTTTCAGATGAGTTTGAATATTTGTCCGCTGATGCGGAAGATAAATACGTGATCGCGCAAGCGAACGCGGTCCTGACAGAGTTCCGCGAATTCGAGACAATGCGGATTTCCTGCCGTTACCATTCCGGGTTTATTTTCACCGCACCGGAAAACCTGGATTATATGGATGTTGCCCCTCATCAAGTCGTCGGAATCAGTGCTGCGCTTATTCCGTTCCTGGAGCATGACGATGCCAACCGCGCCCTGATGGGCTCGAACATGATGGCCCAGGCAGTGCCATTGGTCCGACCTGAAATTCCGATCGTCTCAACCGGGATGGAGCCATTCGCTGCCCTTGATTCAGGACAGGTGATTGTAGCCGAGGCAGATGGTGACGTAATCTCTGTTACCGGGTCATCCATCGCCGTAAAAGAAAAAGACAATCACACTCACACATACAACCTGCGTAAATATCAACGGTCCAACCAATCCACCTGTATTGACCAACGCCCAGCGGTGATCAAGGGGCAGGTTATAAAGGCAGGTGATATCATCGCCGATTCTTCCTCGACTGAACACGGGAAGCTGGGGCTTGGTCAAAATGTGACAGTTGCATTTATGTCATGGGAAGGTGCCAATTACGAAGATGCGATCGTGATCTCCGAGCGCCTAGTCCAGGATGATCGATTTACATCAATTCATATCGAAAAATATGAAGTCGAAGCACGCGACACCAAACTTGGGCCGGAGGAAATTACCCGCGACATTCCTAATGTAGGTGAAGAGGCCATTAAAGATCTTGACGAAAGCGGGATCATTCGCATAGGGGCAGAAGTTGGACCGAATGATATATTGGTTGGTAAGATCACCCCCAAGGGTGAAAAGGAATTGACCCCTGAAGAGCGCTTGCTGCGTGCAATATTCGGTGAGAAATCCCGGGACGTGAAAGATACATCGCTGCGAATGCCTCATGGGGAACACGGTAAAGTGGTTGATGTTAAAGTATTCACCCGCGAAGACAATGCTGACCTTTCGGCTGGAGTGGATATGATGGTGCGCGTTTCAGTTGCCCAGCGTCGCAAGATAACCGCTGGCGATAAGATGGCAGGCCGCCATGGCAATAAGGGCGTTGTCTCCCGGGTAGTGCGGGTTGAAGATATGCCGTTCCTGGATGACGGAACCCCGGTGGATATCATTCTGAACCCGACAGGTGTGCCGGGACGTATGAACCTTGGCCAGGTATTGGAAGTACATTTAGGCTGGGCAGCACAGAAACTGGGTTTCCGCGCGATCACTCCGGTCTTTGATGGAGCTACCGAGGAAGAGATCGAAGCTGAACTGGCACGTGCCTGGATGGTGGATTATGCCTGGCAGGAGACCGCTGAAACTGCCTGGACCTGGCTTAAGGAGCAGGAATATACCCCGGAAATGATCGAAGATGATAATGAGGTCCGGCGTTTGTACCTGGAGCAGTGGCTGGGCGAGCGCGGGTATGACGTATACCAGTTGAACGAAGAAAATTATGCCCGGCATGCTACCGTGACCGAATGGCTGCGGGATCACGATTTCGATCCCAGCACCATCTTTGCGGATGTAATCCCGGCACCTTCGCTACGCAAAGAACTTGATCAAAGCGCCGTCCGTGCTTGCCTAAAACTTTGGCTGCATACGTTCGGGCATGATAATGTGTCGGATTCAAAATTGCAGGCCACGATCCAAGCCGTCACCCTCGAATGGGGAGTCCCGGCGCCAATCCTGGGCAAGCAAGTGCTACACGACGGCAAAACGGGTGATCCATACGACCAGCCAGTGACGGTCGGGGTGATGAGCATGCTTAAATTGCACCATCTTGTCGAAGACAAGGTACATGCTCGTTCTACTGGACCTTACAGCTTGGTCACCCAGCAACCTCTTGGTGGTAAAGCTCAATTTGGTGGGCAGCGGTTTGGTGAAATGGAAGTTTGGGCTCTTGAAGCTTACGGTGCCGCTTATACGCTGCAAGAGATGCTGACTGTAAAATCTGACGATGTTCAAGGCCGAGTAAATACATATGAAGCCATCGTCAAGGGTGAGCAAATCGAGGAACCCAGCATCCCGGCATCCTTTAGAGTGTTGGTTAAGGAATTGCAATCTCTTGGACTGGCTGTAGAGGCCGTCACCGACACAGGTGAGGTCATCAAATTTGGCAAGGATGAAGAAAAAGTCCATCCTCCAAAATACACAACCGGCTTGATCGACATCGGCGAAGAGCTTGTGAAAGTCGGCAAACGAGAAAGACCTTAGCATTTTCCTTGACGGGCTTCACTCCGTCATGATAAAATTGAAGTTCGTTGCCTAAATGGGCTGTTGCTTCGCACTGCCCACTGCGTATTACGTACGAGTGAGGCCATCTGGCACGTTCGTGATGGCCTCACTTATTGACAAAACCTGGTGTCATCAAGAAATTTGTTTCGGAGGCGATCGTGCCAACTATAAATCAACTGATCCGCAAGGGACGACAGTCCAAGAAAGTCAAGAGCAAGGCTCCTGCGTTGCTGTACACGCTCAACACGAAGAAACAGCGGCGCGTTCGCCAGGCGAAAGGCGCTCCGCAAAAGCGCGGCGTCTGCACTGTCGTCAGAACCACTACCCCCAAGAAACCGAATTCGGCGTTGCGGAAGATTGCTCGCGTGCGGTTAACAAACGGACTCGAAGTAACTGCATATATCCCCGGAGAAGGTCACCAGCTGCAGGAACACTCAGTGGTTTTGGTGCGCGGTGGTCGTGTGAAAGACTTGCCGGGTGTGCGTTACCACATCGTGCGCGGATCGCTCGATACCACTGGTGTTAATAACCGGAAACAGAGCCGGTCAAAATACGGCGCGAAGCGCCCAAAAGAAACTGCTGCTTAGTTAATTCGTTTGATGGAGTATTCATATGCGAAGAGCAAAGCCAGAAAAGCGTGAGATCCTACCCGATATCCGCTACAACAGTGTCACCATCCAGACCATGATTCATCATATGCTTCACCGCGGCAAGAAAAGCACAGCCACCAACGTGATGTATGAAACCCTGGATATCATCCGCGAACGAAGCGGTGGTAAAGACCCAGTAGAGATTTTTGACACCGCGATGAGAAATGTCGCGCCTGCCATGGAAGTCCGACCCCGACGTGTGGGTGGGGCAACTTATCAAGTCCCAATGGAAGTCCCCCAAGCACGCCGAACCACCCTTGCAATCAGATGGGTACTCAATTCTTCAAAGGCACGCTCCGGAAAATCTTTCGCTGAAAAATTGGCTGACGAGCTTTTGGATGCATTCAAGAACGAGGGTGCTGCCATCAGAAAGCGCGAAGAAACCCATAAGATGGCCGACGCCAACCGCGCATTCTCTCATTACCGCATGTAAGGCGCGGTTCAACAGAATATCAACCAGGTTTAAATAAAATGGCCCGTGCCTTTCCGCTTGAACGATATCGTAATATCGGCATCATCGCTCATATTGATGCCGGTAAAACGACTACCACCGAGCGGATCCTTTTTTATACGGGCAAAACTCATCGCCTTGGATCTGTAGATGATGGGACGACTGTTACCGATTGGATGGAACAGGAACGTGAGCGGGGAATCACCATTGTTTCAGCCGCAGTCACTGCGGAGTGGAAGGGTTATCAAATTAATATTATTGACACCCCCGGTCATATCGACTTTACTGCGGAAGTACAGCGCTCATTAAGGGTTTTGGATGGCGGAATTGTAGTTTTTGACGCGGTTCAAGGTGTGGAACCGCAGAGTGAGACTGTCTGGCGCCAAGCAGACCGGTACGGGGTGCCGCGTATATGTTTTGCCAACAAGATGGATCGCACAGGTGCTTCCTATGAGCGCACCCTGGAAAGTATCAAGCAGCGCCTGGGAGCTAACCCGATCGCCATGCAAATGCCGATTGGGCTGGAATCATCATTCCAGGGAGTCATTGACTTATTGGTGATGAAGGCAATTTATTGGGATGATGAATTAGGCAGGGAGCCGCGCGAGGCTGATATTCCTGCAGACTTAAAGACGGAAGCTGGAGAGCGGCGTCATTCCATGGTAGAGCGGATCGCGGAGCTTGACGATGAGCTCACTGTAAAGTATCTAGAAGGCAAGGAAATCAGCAACGACGAGCTTAAAAAAGCGCTGCGCCAGGCAGTATTAACAAGCAAAGCTGCCCCTGTCTTTTGTGGAAGTTCACTTAGAAACAAGGGTGTTCAGCTTGTTTTGGATGCAGTGATCGATTACCTGCCTTCTCCACTGGATGTCCCCCCGGTCCACGGAACGGATCCCCGGACAGACGAAGTTGTGGAATTGCCTCCGAAAGATGATGCAATATTAAGTGCACTGGTCTTTAAAATAGTTACCGACCCCTATGTAGGACGATTGGCATATTTCCGGGTCTATTCCGGGACTGTGAACCAGGGTCAAATGGTTACCAATTCCACCAAGGGGAAGCGAGAGCGGATTGGGCGCCTTTTACGCATGTACGCCGACCACCGGGAAGATGTGACGGAAGTACGAGCCGGAGATATTGTAGCTGCACTCGGCTTCAAAGACACATTTACCGGTGACACACTTTGCGACAATCGACTGGTGATGCTGGAAAACATTACCTTCCCTGAACCGGTCATTTCGGTGGCGATCGAACCGAAGACAAGCGCTGACCAGGCAAGGATGGGTGAGGCATTAAAGAAGCTCTCCGAGGAAGATCCAACATTTCGTGTCCACTCGGATGAGAACACAGGTCAAACCATTATTTCAGGCATGGGAGAATTACACCTGGATGTGATCGTTGACCGCATGATGCGGGAATTCAGGGTGCAAGCAAACGTGGGGAAACCTCGAGTGGCATACCGCGAGTCAATTACGAAATCTGTGGAAGAAGTAAACTACAAATATGTCAAGCAAACCGGCGGTCACGGGCAATACGGTCATGTGGTGATAGCCCTTGAACCAGGTGAGCGCGGCAGCGGGGTTGTTTTTGTTAATAAGGTTATTGGCGGATCCATCCCGCGGGAGTATATCCCCGCAGTGGAGAAAGGCATTAAAGAAGTTTCTGAAAGCGGCGTGATGGCAGGGTATCCGGTTGTTGATATTAAAGTAACCTTATTCGACGGTTCCTATCACGAGGTGGATTCGAACGAAATGGCTTTCAAAATGGCAGCCACCTTTGCTTTCAAGGAAGGCGTGCGGAAGGGCGGACCAGTCCTTTTGGAACCGATCATGAAAGTAGAAGCGGTCGCTCCGGAAGAATTTCTGGGCGATATCATCGGCGGGCTGAATGCGCGCAGGGCAACCATCCGGGGCATGGAAATGCGCCCGGGGAATGCCCAGGCGATCAATGCGACCGTGCCGCTGGGTGAAATGTTCGGATATGCCACCGAACTGCGATCGACAACCCAGGGACGCGGAGTTTTTTCGATGGAATTTGACCATTATGCGCCAGTACCAGAATCCGTGGCGCATGAAATTCTTAATTCATAATTCCTTGGTGTATCCTAGAAGGAGAGAGAATTCATGGCGAAGCAGAAGTATCAGCGGACGAAACCGCACATGAACGTGGGGACCATGGGGCACATCGACCATGGCAAGACGACCTTGACGGCGGCGATCACGAAATACAGTCAGTTCCTGGGGAAGGCGCAGTTTCGAGCGTACGATACGATCGACAATGCGCCGGAGGAAAAGGCGCGCGGCATCACGATCAACATTGCGCACGTGGAATATGAGACCGACAAGCGTCACTATGCCCACGTGGACATGCCGGGACACCGCGACTACATCAAGAACATGATCACGGGTGCGGCGCAGGTGGATGGGGCCATCCTGGTGGTGGCAGCCCCGGATGGGCCGATGCCGCAGACGCGCGAGCATGTGCTGCTGGCCAGGCAGGTGGAAGTGCCGAGCATCGTGGTGTACCTGAACAAGGTGGACCAGATGGATGACCCGGAACTGCTGGAACTGGTGGAGATGGAACTGCGCGAGCTGTTGAACGGGTACGGCTTCCCGGGAGACACGACCCCGATCGTGCGCGGCAGCGCCCTGAAGGCGTTGGAAAGCACCTCCACGGATCCGAATGCGCCGGAGTATGCCAGTATCAAGGAACTGCTGCGCGTGGTGGACGAGTACATTCCTGAGCCGAAACGCGAGACTGACAAACCCTTCATGATGCCGATCGAAGACGTGTTCTCGATCAAGGGTCGCGGCACGGTGGTGACCGGGCGCGTGGACCGGGGCGTGGTCAAGATCGGCGAGCCGGTGGAGATCATTGGCCTGCGCGAGACACGCAACTCGGTGGTCACGGGCGTGGAGATGTTCCACAAGATGATGGACGAGGGCATGGCCGGAGACAACCTGGGTCTGCTGCTGCGCGGCATTGAGCGCACCGACGTGGAACGCGGCCAGGTGGTTGCCAAGCCCGGCAGCATCACCCCGCATACCAAGTTCACTGCCAAGGTGTACGTGCTGAAGAAGGAAGAGGGCGGGCGGCACAGTGCCTTCTTCAACGGTTACCGGCCGCAGTTCTACATCCGCACCATGGATGTGACTGGTGACGTGGTCCTGCCCGAGGGCGTGGAAATGGTCCTGCCGGGGGATAACGTTGACCTGACCGTGACCCTGATCGTGCCAGTGGCACTCGAGCAAGGCTCCAAGTTCGCCATCCGTGAAGGCGGTCTTACCGTCGGCGCGGGCGTCATCACGAAAATCATCGAATAGGTAAAATAATATGGCTAAACAGAAAATCCGCATCCGCCTTAAAGCATATGATCACAGAGTCCTCGACCAGTCTGCCAAGCGGATAGTCGAAACAGCTGAGCGATCTGGTGCACATGTGGTTGGCCCGGTACCCTTGCCAACCAAGATAGAACGGTTTACAATACGCCGCTCGACTTTCATTGACAAAGACTCGCATGAGCATTTTGAAATCCGCACGCACAACCGCCTGATCGATGTGCTTGATCCAGATTCCAAGACGATTGATATGCTGATGCGGCTCAACCTGCCAGCGGGCGTGGATATCGAGATAAAAATCTAAGCATGTCATTTACTCCAACTCGATGAACCGGAAGATCGATTGAACGGGTTGGAAAAAAGGCAGCACAAGAACGGTTCTGTTCGTAGGCCCCACAAAACTGTGTGCCGCGGCAGGCCGATTGACTGTGCTGTGACCGAGATGATGCAGCCAAGCCCGGCTGACAGTCTCAATATAATCTGCGAAGGAGAAAACCGAGCATGTTAAAAGGGCTGATTGGCAAGAAGATCGGCATGACCCAGATCTTCGACGAGACCGGTGCGGCATTACCGGTAACTCTGATCGAAGCTGGGCCTTGTTACGTAACGCAGGTACGCCTTCCGGAAAAGGAAGGCTACGCAGCGGTGCAACTCGGATTCCAAGAGTCTAAACCCAAGCGACTGACCTCGGGCCAGCTGGGACACCTCAAGAAAAACGAATTGCCTCCACTGCGTTTTTTGCGAGAATTTCGCAGTAGTGATCCCGAATACAAGATCGGTGACAAGGTAACGGTCGAGGTATTCGGCATCGGCGAGCGCGTGGATGTCATCGGCACAAGCAAGGGCAAGGGATTTGCCGGTGTGGTCAAACGCTATCATTTCGCTGGCGGCCCAAAGACACATGGTGGTTCGGACCGCCTGCGCGCTCCCGGATCGAACGGTTCAACGACGACTCCTGGTCGTGTATATAAAGGCTCGCGCCGCCCGGGTCACATGGGTCACGAGCGAGTGACTTCCTCTGGTCTCAAGGTGGTCCTGGTGGACGCTGAACGAAATCTCCTAGGCGTCACCGGTGCCGTCCCCGGGTCCAAAGGTGGACTGGTAGTTGTCCAGGAAGCGCGCAAGCAATAGCGCGGATGATGGGAGCTATGGAATTATGAAGGCAGACGTTCTCAACATGAAGGGTGAAAAGATCAAGACGGTTGAACTCCCGGCCGAGATCTTCGAAGCCCCAGTAAATATAGCTTTGATGCACCAGGCATACCTGCAGCAAATGGCAAATGCCCGCCTGGGTACTCACAGCACCAAGACACGCAGCGAGGTTTCCGGTGGTGGTAAAAAACCCTGGAAGCAAAAGGGGACCGGTCGCGCCCGCCAAGGGTCCACGCGTGCTCCACAGTGGGTGCACGGTGGCAAAATCCATACGCCGCACCCTCACAAGTACACCCAGCACATGCCTTTGAAAATGCGCCGGGCTGCACTGAGATCTGCATTGACTGCCAAGGCAGCGGATGCAGGACTAGTCATCGTAGATGAATTTGTGCTGCCCGAACCCAAGACCCGGTTAATGGCCGAGGCATTGAATGTCCTGGTAGGGGATGCCACGGTCCTGATCCTTGTGGCGGATAAAGACGCTGGATATGATATTGTGGCTCGTTCAACCAACAATCTCCCGGATGCAAGGCTACTGATGGCCAACTATTTGAATATCCGGGATTTGCTTGGATATGACAAACTCGTCATGCCATTAAAAGCATTGGACGTGTTAAAGTCTTTTCTGGTGTAGGAGGGCAGCATGATAACGATATATGATGTACTTCGCCGCCCGCTTGTTACTGAGAAGTCGAACTATCAGACCGGTAAACTTCACCAATACTCCTTCGAGGTGGCTCCCAGCGCAACCCGAACACTGGTGAAAGATGCCGTTGAAACATTATTCGATGTAAAGGTCACGCGCGTAAATATATTAAACACGGCTGGAAAACGCAGCCGTCGACGCAACCGCCGCTTGATGATCAGGGATGCTGGTTTCAAAAAGGCGATCGTTACGCTCGCCGAGGGAAGCACCCTCGAGTTTCTTGAAGGGGTGAAGTAATGGCTGTAAAAAAGTATAAACCAACGACACCCGGCCAGAGAGGGATGACCGGTTATACATTCGAAGAGATCACCAAGTCGACTCCCGAGCGCAGCCTGATCATTCATCCGCGCGGGCACGGTGGACGGGATAACACAGGCCGCATAACAGTCCGTCATCGCGGTGGTGGAAATCGTCGCTACGTAAGAATCCTTGATTTCAAGCGCGACAAACAAAACATTCCAGCCAAGGTTGCTGCGATCGAATATGATCCCAACCGCACAGCCCGACTAGCCCTCTTGAACTATGCGGATGGTGAAAAACGGTATATCGTGGCTCCGCTGGGGATAAAGGTCGGAGATACCCTGCTTTCCGGTCCTCAAGCAGAAATCAGACCCGGGAACAATCTCCCATTAGCAAACATCCCGGTTGGCACACTGGTTCATAACGTTGAACTTAAACCTGGCAAGGGTGGACAACTCGTCCGCTCTGCAGGTGGGTCAGCGCAAGTGCTTGCCAAAGAGGGCGAATACGCCCAAATCCGTCTTCCTTCGGGTGAAGTGCGGTTGGTGAGCCAAGTGTGTTTTGCCACGATCGGACAGGTTGGTAATTTAGACCACAACAATATCAAGCTGGGCAAGGCTGGACGAAAACGGCACATGGGTATTCGCCCAACCGTGCGTGGTACCGCAATGTCACCTAGAGACCACCCGCATGGTGGTGGTGAAGGCCGGCAACCCACCGGGATGCCCGGTCCGAAAACACCCTGGGGGCGGCCTGCCCGTGGTTACAAGACCCGCCGAAACAAATCGACGGACAAGTACATCGTGCGCCACCGCAGCAAGTCAAGCCGCTAGGGCGCTGAGTAAGCGAGGTTTGCAAATATGTCTCGTTCATTGAAAAAAGGGCCTTACATTGCCCCAAAACTGTTGAAAAAGATCGAAGCGATGAACCAAAAAGGCGAGAAGAAAGTAATCCGCACCTGGAGCCGGGCGAGCGTGATTTTCCCGCAAATGGTAGGACATACGATCGCCATCCACGACGGTCGCCGGCATGTTCCAATCTATATCACCGAGAATATGGTCGGTCATCGACTGGGTGAATTTGCGCCCACCCGGCTATTCCGCGGCCACATGGCGGCTGAGAAGTCGACCAAGGCGGCTTAGGAGTATTGAGATGACTCATGATATTCGTGCGCATTTGCGCTTCCTTACCATTTCAGCTCAAAAAGTGCGCCTGGTTGTTGACCTGGTGCGCGGGAAAAATGCAGTGCAGGCCATGGAAATCCTGCGCTTTGCACCTCAAAGTGCAGCTTTGCCGGTGGGAAAGCTACTTGCATCCGCCGTTGCCAATGCTGAAGAGAACTTCGGTGTAAGCCGCGACGATCTGTTCGTAGCGAAAATCTTTGCCGACGAAGCGCCTACCCGCAAGTGGCGCCGTTTCGGCGCACGCGGTCGCTTCAAGCCGGTCCTGCGACGAACTTCCCACGTGACCATTGTCCTGCAAGAACGGGAAACTGCCTAACCGGCAAAGAAGAGAAGAAGGAGATCTTATGGGTCGAAAAGTTCATCCGATTGGTTTCCGCTTGAATGTTAATCAGGACTGGCGTGGTCGCTGGTTTGCGGAGGGTGCCCAGTACCGAGAACAATTGTCGCAGGATTTTGCCATTCGTGACATGCTCTACAGGGAATCGGGCAGGGCAGGTGTTTCCCGAATTGACGTGGAACGCTATCCTGGAAAATTGAAGGTTGCTGTTTTTACCGCCAAACCCGGCATCCTGATCGGTCGAAAAGGTGAGGGAATCAAGAAGGTTCGTGTAGCCCTTGAGGGATTGACCGGCAAGAAAGTTGACTTGGATATTAAAGAAATTAAATTTCCTGACTGTGACGCCTACCTGGTTGCGCACAATATTGGAGATCAACTGGAACGACGCATCAGTTACCGACGGGCGATGAAACGCGCTATCCAGCAAGCGATGCGACAGGGAGCCCAGGGAATCAAAATCGAGGTAGCTGGACGCCTAGCTGGTGCGGAAATGGCACGTACAGTTTGGTTGAGAGACGGCCGCGTTCCCCTTCAGACCCTGCGGGCAGATATTGACTTTGCCCGCGCCGAAGCTGCAACGACTTATGGTCGGATAGGTATTAAAGTCTGGGTATATCACGGTGAGATGAAGACCGAAGTGGAAGAAAAAGTCGAGACCACCGAAGGTGTCTACGTTAGTGAGTAGACAAGGCAACTTTGAAGTGAGGTTGATGCTATGTTAATGCCGAAACGTGTAAAGTACCGCAAGCAAATGCGCGGCCGAATGAAGGGAAAGGAATCGCGGGGTGTAGAGATTTCTTTCGGTGATTATGGCCTCATGGCGATGGAGCCGGGCTGGGTAACTGCCCGTCAAATCGAAGCTGCCCGCCGAACGCTTGTGCATGCCATGAAACGGCGTGGCAAGGTCTGGATCCGTATTTTCCCGGATAAGCCCTATACTCAAAAGCCGCCTGAAACCCGCATGGGTAAAGGCAAGGGCAACGTGGAATACTGGGTGGCAGTTGTCAAGCCGGGACGCGTGATGTTTGAAATTGGTGGTTTGGATGAAGCTGCAGCCCGAGAAGCAATGGGGCTGGCTAGGCATAAATTTGCGATCAAAACCAAGATTATTGCCCGTTCTGACATCGCGGCGGGAGAGTAGTCATGAAAACCGAAGAAATCCGCAAAATGTCGGTTGAAGAAATGCAGGGAAAAATCTCGGATATGCGCGACGAGTTGATGAAACTCCGATTTCAGCAGGTAACTGGTCAATTAACCGATACCAGCCACTTACGCTCGCTGCGTCGAGATATTGCCCGCATGGAAACAATTTTTAATGAACGAAACCGCGCGACCGTACAGGAAGGTGAAGCATGAATGACCGCCGTCGAATAACTGGCGTTGTAACCAGCAATAAAATGACCAAAACCGTTGTTGTCGAGATTGGTCGAACTTTCCGGCACCTGCTCTACCGCAAGGTGGTCCATCTGAGTAAACGTGTCAAGGCGCATGATGAACTGGGATGCCAAATCGGAGACCAGGTGCAGATCGTAGAAAGCCGCCCGCTGTCAAAAGATAAACGCTGGGTGGTCGAGTCTATCATCAAGCATGAAATCCGCACCGCGGATAAGGGTGTGGCAGAAGTCACCGCTGCACCGGAAGAAGCAGCCTCCGAAGAAGCAGTTCCAGGAGTCGGTGAGACTCCTGTGGAGGCACAGCCATGATCCAGCATGAGTCGCGCTTGAAAATTGCGGATAATACCGGCGCAAGGGAAATTCTGGTCATCCATGTAATGGGTGGATCCACCAGGAGGTACGGTCGGATCGGTGATATTGTGGTTGGAGCAGTCCAATCAGCAACCCCGCAAGGGTCAATAAAAAAATCTGAAATTGTTAAAGCCGTAATTGTACGCTGCACGAAGGAATGGCGCCGTGAAGACGGTTCTTACATCCGTTTTGATGACAATGCTGCTGTCATCCTGGACGCAGATGGTCAGAACCCCAAGGGCAGTCGTATTTTTGGTCCCGTGGCACGGGAACTGCGAGAAAAGGGTTTTATGAAGATTGTTTCGCTGGCACCGGAAGTGCTTTAAGCCAGTTGAGGAGCGAACGATGAGAGTCAAGATTAGAAAAGGGGATACCGTTGAGATCATCAGCGGAAAAATTGAAGAAAAAGGCAAACGCGGCGAGGTGATCAAGGTCCTGCCGGAGGAGCACCGGGTGGTTGTCCAAGGTGTAAATGTGCACACCAAACACCAGCGCCAGGTTCAAACCCAAGGTCGGACAATCAACCCCGGACGCATCAAGTTCGAAGCACCCTTGGACATCTCTAATGTGATGCTTGTCTGCCCGAAGTGCAACGAGCCAAGTCGCGTTCGCGTTCAGCGCGATGACGACGGTGCTCACCGCGTGTGCAAAAATTGCCAGGCGTTGATCGACTAACCTCCGGTGGAGCATAGATATATGAATCAGATGCAGGAAAAATACCAGAAAGAAGTTGTTGCTGCCCTTCGCAAAGCATTCATGTATAAAAATGTAATGCAGGTACCCCATATCGAAAAGATCGTGGTAAATATTGGCCTGGGAGGCGAAGCGATGGATAACCCGAAAATGCTGGAAGCAGCGATGGGCGATGTGACGACCATAACCGGTCAAAAACCCGTCATGACCAAGGCACGCAAGAGTATCGCAAATTTCAAATTACGGGAGGGGAGGGTCATTGGCACCAAGGTGACTTTACGGGGTGCCAAAATGTGGGCCTTCCTGGACCGGTTAATTAATACCGCCCTGCCTCGCGTGCGGGATTTCCGCGGTGTTTCTGCCGAGGCCTTCGATGGACGCGGGAACTATACGCTTGGTCTACGAGACCAACTCATCTTCCCGGAAATTGAATACGATAAGATCGACAAAGTCAGAGGCATGGAAGTCACCATCGTGACCACTGCCAAATCCGACGACCATGCACGGCTGATGTTGTCACTGCTGGGCATGCCGTTCAAGAAGGAAGAATAACTATGGCAAGCGCTGCAATGAAATACCGAGAAATGCGTCGCAAATATTCCAACCAGGTCCGCCATCGCTGCTCGCGCTGCGGACGCCCACGCGGGTACATTCGGCGATTTGGATTATGCCGGATTTGTTTCCGGGAATACGCGCTGGAAGGGAAAATCCCTGGCGTCATGAAGTCGTCATGGTAGCCGGGTGGAGGTAAGAAATGAGCATGACTGATCCTATTGCAGATATGTTGACCCGCATCCGGAATGCCGTGATGAGTGGTCAGGCCCTGACAGCTATGCCGCTTTCAAAGGTCAAGGTTGAAATTGCCAAGATCTTGAAAGAAGAAGGGTACCTGGAAAACTTTGAAGTTGCCGATGGCGAACGACCCAGCCAAAAGGTCCTGCGCCTGAAGATCAAGTACATCGGAGAGCGACGCGAGCGTAAACCAGTGTTAACCGGCTTGGAGCGCGTCAGCCGGCCCGGAAGGCGAATCTATACCAAGAAGCAAGAGATTCCCTGGGTACTTTCAGGCATTGGCGTCGCCATCTTGTCCACCCCCAAAGGCATCATGACTGGCCAGAGAGCCCGCCAGTTGGGTGTGGGCGGTGAGATCCTCTGCAAAGTTTGGTAGAAGAGGAGGTAAATAAAGTGTCTCGAGTTGGACGAATGCCAGTAGTTATCCCGACCGGCGTGAATATCGAACTCAACGGTTCGAGCGTGAGCGTTAAAGGCCCAAAGGGCGAAATGAAACGCACATTCTCCCCATTAATGGGGATTGCCATGGAAAACGGTCAAATTGTCATTACCCGCAAATCAGACCTGCCGGCTGAGCGAGCTTTGCACGGGACTACCCGTGCAGTCCTGGCGAATATGATCCACGGGGTCAGTACAGGGTTTGAACGTGTTTTGGAAATCGAGGGTGTTGGCTACCGAGCAGAAATGAGCGGCAAGAACCTGGTGCTGAATATGGGTTACTCCCACCCTGTGGAAATGGTACCTCCCGCTGGAATTTCCTTTGACGTGGAAACCAAAACCCGCCTTGTATTCGTGCGCGGTTTCGATAAAGAATTGGTCGGCCAAACAGCTGCGAACGTCCGCAACGTCCGCCCACCCGAACCGTATCATGGTAAGGGGCTGCATTACCAGGGTGAGAAGATCCGACGCAAGGCTGGAAAAGCTGGAAAGGCGGCGAAGTAACCTATGGCTGGAAAATCACGTTCTGATGCACGCCTCCGCCGGCACACACGGGTACGCAAGACTGTGCTGGGTACGGAGCTAAGACCCCGGTTGAATGTCTTCCGCAGTCTCTCTGAAATATATGCTCAAGTGATCGATGACCACATTGGGAATACCATTGTTTCCGCCTCGACCATAGACGAGGAATTACGGGGCAAAATGAAGGGCCTGAAGAAATCCGAGCAGGCTAAATTGGTTGGCAAAGCAGTCGCCGAACGTGCGCTGGTTAAGGGTGTAAAGGCGGTGGTTTTTGACCGCGGTGGTTTCAAGTACAGCGGCCGGATAAAGGCTCTGGCCGATGGCGCCCGTGAAGGCGGCCTTGAATTCTAAGGCCTGATTGGAGAACGCAATATGTTGGATTACAAGGTAAGAGAAGCTGAACAGCAGGCAGAATCCCTGGACGAGCGCGTTATTGAAATTGCGCGTGTGGCCAAAGTGGTTAAAGGCGGCCGCAGGTTCCAGTTCCGCGTGACACTGATCATGGGCGACAACCATGGCAAAGTCGGGATGGGGGTGGGCAAGGCGAATGCCGTGCCGGATGGCATGCGCAAAGCTACAGATCGTGCCCGCAAGAATATGCACTCGATCTTCCTGTCGGGGACCACCATTCCGCATGAAACCACCGGTAAAGTCGGCGGTGCGGTCATCCTGCTCAAGCCAGCTTCTCCAGGCACGGGGGTGATCGCAGGCGGTGGTGTGCGCGCTGTTCTAGAAGCTGTGGGCATCCGCGACATCCTCACCAAGTCACTGGGATCATCAAACGTCCTCAATATTGTCCAGGCCACCCTCCAGGCACTGGAAGCGTTAAAGTCCCCAAAAGAAGAAGCCGCGTGGCGTGGCAAACCGATAGAGGAACTGCTCCCTTATTGGGAAAGGAAAAAGAAACATGGCTAAAAACGCCGAGGGCAAGACCTTAAAAATAACCCTGGTTCGCAGCCCAATCGGATTCCCGATCCCGCAAAAGGCTACATTGCAAGCACTGGGGTTGCGCCATCTTAACCAGACGGTGGAACATCTAGACTCGCCTTCCATGCGTGGTATGTTGACGAAGGTGATCCACCTGATCCGCGTCGAAGAATAGGACCGAAGATGAAACTGAACGATCTAAAACCCAATCCAGGGTCAAAAAAGAACAGAAAACGTGTCGGGCACGGAATTTCAGCCGGCCAGGGGAAAACAGCCGGGCGCGGCACGAAAGGCCAAGCCTCACGCACCGGTTTCGGGGGGCACCTGGCTCGACAAGGCGGAGCACTGCCGTTCTACCGTCGTCTGCCATTTGTGCGAGGTAAGGGATTTACTCCGCCCACTGAAGTTGAATACAACGAAGTCAACATTGACCAGTTAGTTTCATTCAAGCCCAATGCCGAGGTCACTCCCGCTACCCTGGACCAGGCACGCCTGATCCGCGATCCCCGCAATCCGGTGGCTCTAATGGGCCGCGGCGAGTTAAAAATCGCCCTTAAGGTGCGCGTGGACCGAGTGACGAAGAGCGCCAAAGCGAAAATTGAAGCCGCCGGCGGCACCGTGGAGTTGATTGGATAACTCGTTTTTACGAGGAGCCTCACTATGAAAAACCCATTCGCGGGTGTGCGTTATCTCTGGAAATCGCAGGATATCCGTCGCAAATTAATTGTGACATTGATCATCCTGGTCATCTTCCGGTTGGCTGCCAATGTACCGGTGCCGGGGATCAATGGCGCTGCGCTCAAGTCGTTGATGTCGAATTTGAGCAATACAGGTTCATTTTTCTCCTTTCTAGACTTGCTTTCCGGCGGCACGGTCTCGCACTTCTCATTACTGTCCATGGGTGTCTACCCATATATCACAGCCCAAATTATCCTGCAATTACTCACCCCAATCTTTCCTGCACTCCAACGGAAAATGGAAGAGGACCCGCGTGAGGCTCGCAAGTGGCAGGAAAAGTGGACCTACTATCTGGCAGTACCCATGGCAACCCTTTCTGCCCTGGGGCAAATAAACATTTTCAATTCATATTCAGCCCAGAGTGGTGGAGCTGCAATCGTACCATTTGGATTTACAGCCGCCCTATGGCTTCCTTCACTGACAGTATTAATTACCATGATCGGCGGTACCATGTTTGCCATCTGGCTGGGCGAATTAATCTCAGAATACGGCATTCGAGGCCAGGGTCTCTCCCTGATCATCTTTGCCGGTATCGTGGCCCGGATCCCATCCCAGTTCGGGACCCTGCTGGCTGACAAGCAGCACGGCTGGATCCTGGTGCTGGCAATGGTCGTGGTGATGGTGGCGGTAATTTATGCAATCGTTTATGTACAGCAAGGCCGCCGAAATGTGCCGGTTATGTACCCTGGGCGTCGGGTCGGTAACCGAATGTCCATGCCGGTTAAAGGTACGCTGCCCTTGATGGTTAACCTGGCAGGCATGATCCCGCTCATCTTTGCAAGCGCCATCCTGCAGTTCCCCGCGATCATTTCAAGTTATTTTACACGTTCAAGTGTTGCCTGGGTGGCAAATTTCGCGACAGGCACGCAAACCACCTTTAACCCCAATAACTGGGTCTATCAATTACTTTATTTCCTGATGGTGGTTGTGTTTACTTTCTTCTATACGGATGTAATGTTCTCCCAGCAGAATTACGGGGAGAATCTTAAGAAGGTTGGTGCCCAAATCCCGGGGATCAACCGTGGCGCCCCAACTCAAAAATATCTGACCAAGGTTCAACGCCGGATTACTCTTCCTGGAGCTTTCTTTCTGGGCTTGGTAGCTGTCCTGGGATATATCATCAACCTGATACTGAAGGCGGTTGGTATAGGTGCGGCGTTGTCATCCACTTCGATTTTCCTGGTTTCGTCGGCTGGTCTGCTCATTGTAGTAGGCGTTGTCCGGGATACATTCCTGAACATTGATGCGGAATTAAAACTTCACGGATACGATGACGCCCAGCTGGTGAAATAAATTAATCCATGCCCACGTTTATTGTTCTACTCGGACCCCCCGGAGTTGGTAAAGGCACACAGGCGGAGCTTATTGCAGAAGCCACCGGTTTGCCAC
Organism: uncultured Chloroflexia bacterium; assembly: GCA_963830585.1. GTDB lineage: Bacteria > Chloroflexota > Anaerolineae > Anaerolineales > Villigracilaceae > UBA877. The sequence continues at coordinate 404,690 of CAWHNA010000002.1, forward strand.
ACATATCATCTGGAGATCTTTTTCGGGAGAACATACAGAACGGGACCGACCTTGGAAAACTGGCACAAGCCTATATGAATAAAGGGGAGCTGGTCCCCGATGATGTCACCATCAGCATGATCCGGTCCCGTCTTTCCCGCCCGGATTGCAAAGAAGGCGCTCTATTGGACGGCTTCCCTCGCACCACGGTACAGGCAGATTCCCTGGCAAGGTTGTTGTCAGAGTTTAATGGGAAGGTAAATTTTGTCCCATACATCACCGCTTCCGAATCCACATTGATTGAACGCCTGAGTGGACGCTGGACATGCAAAGCGCAAGGACATGTATTTCACGAGAAGCACAACCCATCTCGTCAACCAGGTGTTTGTGATATCGATGCTTCCGAGCTGTATCAACGAGACGATGACAAAGCCGGGACCGTGAAGAGACGGATCCAAGTCTACCTCACCCAAACGGCACCGTTGATCACGTATTACCGTCAGCTTGGGCTTCTGTCTGAAATCGACGGGACCCAATCGATCGAGAAGGTTACTGCAGATTTGATGGTAGTCCTTGGAAAGATGGCATGACTTGGGATCGCGATATTAGCATTAAAAATGCAGCTGAAATCGCTCTAATGCGTGAAGCTGGCCGTCTCAATGCCATCGTTTTGGCGGGAGTTCGAGACCTTTTACAACCTGGTGTACCCACTGCAGACCTCAACGCGGCTGCTGAGGAAATTCTGCAAAAACATGGTGCCTATTCGCCTTTCAAGAATTATGGATCGCCGCCATTTCCCGCATCCATCTGCGTCAGTGTTAACGAGCAGCTGGTGCATGGGATCCCTGGGAACCGCAAGCTCCAGGAAGGTGATATTGTCTCAGTGGATTGCGGAACAGTCCTGGAAGGATTTGTTGGCGACTCGGCTTTTACTGCTGGGGTGGGAAAAATCTCCCCAATGGCGACCAAGCTGATCGAGGTGACAGAACAAGCTTTGAACGTGGGTATCGCCATGATGCGCGCCGGGAATAAAACGGGTGATGTGTCTGCTGCCATCCAGCAATATGTGGAGGCCCAGGGATTTCATGTAGTCCGTGAATATACCGGGCATGGGGTTGGCAGGAAGATGCATGAAGGGCCCCAGGTACCAAATTACGGCACTCCGGGCACCGGCGTATTGCTGCGACCCGGGATGACAATCGCGCTCGAACCGATGGTACTTGTCGGCACACATCGAACCCGTGTCCTGTCCAACCAGTGGACAGTTGTCTCTGCTGATGGATCGTTGACGGCTCACCAGGAACATTCTGTAGCTGTCACCGAGGGCGACCCTCTTGTCCTGACTGTCCCGTGACATAGCGAGATAACGTTTCAACTGGACGGATGTGTGTAGAGCAAGTATAATTCAACCTTTGGCTGAGTAACTATATGCAAGGAGAAAGCAATCATGAAAGTAAGTCCCTCCATTCGCAAGCGCTGCGCCAAGTGCAAGATCGTCAAACGCAAAGGCGTATTGTTCATCATATGCGAAAATCCGAAGCACAAACAGCGACAAGGATAGGATAAGGATATATGGCAAGAATCGAAGGTGTTGACCTGCCGCGCAACAAGCGCGTCGAAGTTGGCCTGAACTACTTATTCGGAATCGGTCCTGCACGCTCGCGCGAAATCCTTTCTGCGACCAAGATTTCCCCGGATACGCGTGTGAAAGACCTGACTGAATCTGAAGTCGCGGCCATCCGCGATTACATTAATAAGAATTGGAAGGTCGAGGGCGACCTGCGTCGCCAGGAACAGCTAAATATCAAGCGCTTGGTGGAAATTGGCTGCTATCGCGGCCTGCGACATCGCCGAAATCTGCCCGTGCACGGGCAGCGCACGCGTACAAATGCCCGCACCCGCAAGGGTATTAAGAAAACAGTCGCCGGGCGCGGACGCCGCAAGGGCGGTAAGAAGTAATTCGGAATAAGGAAATAGAGAGGAATTATGCCACAGACAGTACGATCTGCACGCCGTTCCAGCGGCGCAAAAAAAGGGAAGCGAACGTTATCTGCTGGACAGGTTCATGTTTTTGCATCTTTTAACAATACGATCGTAACCGTGACCGATCCGGATGGCAACACCCTTTGCTGGGGGAGTGCGGGTTCCGTGGGCTTTAAAGGCTCGCGGAAAAGCACACCGTTCGCTGCCCGCCTGGCAGCTGAACAGGCTATCAAAGCCGCCCAGGCGATGGGTGTCCAGGAAGTGGATGTGATTGTCACGGGTCCTGGCCCTGGTCGAGAGAACGCCATTCGTGCAGTGCAGGCGATGGGTTTGAAGGTCAAGTCGATCGCTGACGTCACCCCGGTACCCCACAATGGCTGCCGGCCTCCAAAGAAACGTCGCGTCTAGGTTTTGTGAAAGAGGATAGGAAGTATGGCGAAATATACTGGGCCGGCTTGTAAACTGTGCCGGCGAGAAGGTGAAAAATTGTTTCTCAAGGGAGAGCGATGCTACACTCCCAAATGCGCTTTTGAACGCCGCAGTTTTGTTCCCGGTCAACATGGTCCCACCGGCAGCCGCGGCAGCCGCGGAGGTAGAGGCGGTACTGGGCGTGAATCCGATTACGCCAAGCAGTTGCGTGCCAAGCAGAAGGCCCGACGGATTTACGGCGTTTATGAGCGCCAATTCCGCCGCTACTTTAGTCATGCGTTGCGAGCTCACGGCATTACGGGTCTAATGCTCCTGCAGACCCTGGAATCCCGGTTGGACAATGTTGTATTTCGATTGGGATTTGCTTCGAGCCGTGCCCAGGCGAGGCTGCTGGTCACTCATGGTCATTTCACCATCAATGGCCGCCGCACGGATGTTCCGTCCATGAACCTGGGAGTTGGTGATGTGCTTGCGGTGCGCCCAGGCTCGATGGATGCAACGTACTTCAAGGAATTGGCTGCACTGGCTGAGGTACGCAATGCGCCAGTTTGGTTAAGTCGCGACATCAAAACGCTTTCAGGGAGTGTGTTGCGTTTGCCCGAGCGTCCCGAGATTGACGGCAACCTGAACGAGCAGTTGATCGTTGAGTACTACTCGCGCTAATCCGAGTCCATTGTATTAGACGCGGCGTACCGTTTTGTACGTCGATGAGAGGGTACCGTGACTATCACTAACATGGTTATGCCGAAAATCGAGCGTGAAGCTGAGGCGCGAAATTATGGCAAATTTGTCATCAGCCCACTGGAACATGGCTATGGTGTGACGCTTGGAAATTCTTTGCGGCGCGTGCTGTTATCTTCCCTGGAAGGGGCTGCGGTAACATCCATACGCATTATTGATGTCCTGCATGAGTTCAGTGACATCCCCGGCGTACGTGAAGATGTACTCCAGGTTATGCTGCAGGTTAAGCAATTACGCTTGATCATGGAAGGCGTAGACACCATCCGCATGCACCTGGAAGTCCGTGGAGAAGGTGTGGTGACAGCAGCTGACATTATCGCCCCACCTGAGATCAAGATCATCAACCCTGATCTGTACCTGTTTACAGCCGATAATAACAAAGCTCGCCTGGATATTGAGTTCACTGTTGAACGTGGACGCGGGTATGCTCCATCCAATGAGCGCGGGCGCATGCCAATTGGCGAATTGCCGGTAGACGCCATTTTTGGACCTGTAAAACGAATCAACTGGGAAGTACAGTCAGCGCGTGTCGGACAGAGCACCAATTACGATAAACTTATCCTTGAAATCTGGACGGATGGCGCAATCGCACCTGAGACCGCCTTGAGCACTTCTGCAAAAATCCTGATCGAGCATCTGCGCTATGTGGCTGGGATCAGTGAAGAAACCCTCGCCATCGCGATGGAAAAAGAAGTTTCCGGATCCCACCTGACCAGTGAAGTAGCCGAGACTCCGGTTGAATCTCTGGACCTTTCGGTACGTGTTTTCAACTCGCTCAAGCGCACAGGCATCACCACCGTCGGCGATGTCCTTGAACTGCTTGAGAAGGGTGACCAGGCGGTCATGTCCATCCGCAACTTTGGTGAAAAGAGCCTCGAGGAACTACGCCTTAAAATGAAAGAAAAGGGTTTTCTAAAAGATGAACCCAAGAAAGAGTCGGAGTGATTGAACAATGCGACACCAAGTAGCAGGCTTTAAACTCAACCGCACGAAGGGTGCGCGCATCGCTTTACGCCGCAACCTGATCAAGCAATTTTTTGTAAACGAACGTATTCGCACCACGGTAAGCAAAGCTGCGGCAATTCGCGGCGAAGCTGAAAAAATGATCACGGTGGCCCGAAATATTAAGGATGCCACTGATGATGAAAAGGTGGCAGCCCGCCGTCTTATTGTTGCCCGGTTGGGCGGTAACAGTAATGACGTGGTCAAGAAATTGTTCGATGAGATTGCCCCCCGCTTTGCAGAACGAAAAGGCGGGTATACGCGCGTGCTCAAACTAGGTCCCCGCTTTGGTGATAGAGCGGAAATGGCCATCCTTGAACTCGTCGAAGAATAAATCTTTTCGGTTTCATTACCAGGTGGCCAGGTATATTCCCTGATCTTGGATTACCCGATCACCTAAAATGGCTCGTTACCAGATTATCTTAGCTTACGACGGTACCCGCTTCCTGGGCAGTCAGCGACAGGCATCTTCCCGCACAATACAGGGAGAACTCGAAACAGCGCTGCGAAAACTCGGATGGGATAAACAAACCGTGTACCTGGCAGGGCGAACCGATACCGGTACCCATGCAAATGGGCAAGTGGCTGCGTTCGACCTCGATTGGGGTCATGGGCTCGAAAGTTTGCGTAAAGCGTTGAATACTCACTTGCCACAGGATATGGCAGTGCGGGAAGTTTTTCTTACGGCGGATTCCTTTCACCCGCGCTTCGATGCCAGTTCCCGACATTACCGTTACCGGTTGTTTTGTGACCACGTAAGAGATCCAATGAGGGAACGGTATGCCTGGCGCGTATGGCCCGAAGTTTCAGACCTTGTGCCACTGGCAGAAATCTGGAATGGTAAGCACGATTTTGGTGCTTTTGGGACTTCCCCGAAGACCAAAGGCAGCACTGTGCGAACAGTCTTCTCTGCGAACTGGATGCACCATGACGATGAGTGGACCTTCGACATCCAGGCTGATGCTTTCCTTTACCGCATGGTTCGCAGGCTGGTGTACGTGCAGGTGGCTGCAGGACAGGGACGACTTCTTGTGGAGGACTTGGTTAGAGCACTGAAGACGGGTTCCTTTTCCCACTCTGGCATCGGGAAGAATGGAATAAATTATATCCCTGCCAGCCTTGCTCCTGCATGCGGTCTGTCGCTGGTCGAAGTAAGTTATGATAATCTATTGAAATAGTCTGAATTTTTGGAGAGACAAAAGTGTACAAATCTTACTATCCCAAGGCCGCAGAAATTGATCACCAATGGTTGTTGGTGGATGCCAACGGTGAAAACCTGGGTCGCCTTGCGACCAAAATAGCTGCGCTCCTGCTCGGTAAACATAAACCGAGCTTTACTCCCGGTGTTGAAATGGGAGATTTCGTGGTTGTCATCAATGCGCAACAAATAACAGTCACGGGCACAAAAACCCACACCAAGTTAACTGAAAAAATGTATCACAGCCACTCCGGGTATCCTGGTGGGTTGAAAACGATAAGTTTGCGCGACCAGTTAAGCAACCATCCGGACCGCGTCATACGAGCCGCAGTGTGGGGCATGCTGCCGCACAACAAAATGGGCCGCCACCTCATCACGCGGCTCAAGATTTTTGGTGGTGCGGAACATACACACAGCGCCCAGAATCCGAAATTGGTCGCGTAAAGGAGTAGAAATATGTCTGTGCAATATTTTGAAGGAATTGGACGCCGAAAGCAGAGCATTGCCCGCGTTCGAATCATGGCGGGATCAGGGCGATTCATTGTCAATGACAAGGATGCCCCGGCATTTTTCACCCGCCTCGGCGACATGGAAGCCATTTTGGCACCGATGAAGGCAGCCGGTCATGACACTAAAACATACGATATTACCGTGATCGTCAGCGGCGGTGGTGTTACCGGTCAGACGGACTCCGTCCAACTTGGCCTGGCGCGCGCCATTGTCAAGATGAACCCGGAAAACGTTTCGGCAATGCGAAAAGGGGGCTTTCTGACCCGCGATGCACGCATCAAGGAACGCAAGAAGCCAGGTCTCAAACGTGCCCGCAAGGCTCCGACCTACACCAAGCGTTAATAAACCAGCACATTAAAGATGACACGTTCAACGTAATGCGTGGTGCGCGGTTACCTGCTGCGTTCATGCATTACGTTTTACTTTTAAGGAGTGCTTATGCCCGGAATAACCTTAGTAGGACTTGGTCCTGGTGACCCTGCCAAGCTTACCCGCGAAGCCTGGGATGTTCTAGTTTCGTCCAAAGAAGTCTGGTTACGAACAAACCAGCATCCATCTGTGGCTGGATCTCCCGCCAGAGCTAACCATCCATAGTTTCGACGAACTCTATGAAAAAGGCGAATCTTTCGATGAAGTTTATGCATCAATTGTGGAAAAGGTCCTGGAACTGGGAAGTTTGCCCACTGGTGTTGTCTATGCCGTACCGGGTGACCCATTCGTAGCCGAGGCCACGTGCCCCGAGATTGCCCAGCGAGCTCGGATTCTGGGCTTGCCAGTCCAGATCGTAAGCGGACTTTCGTTTTTAGAGCCAGTGTTTGCCGCACTGGGTCTAGACCCTTATCCACACCTTGTTCTAACGGATGCAATTGAGTTGAGCCAAGCGCATGTCCCGGAATTTCCACCGGACATGCCGGTATTAGTTGCACAAGTTTATTCCCGCATCGTCGCGGCTGAAGTTAAAATGACTCTCAACAGTGTGTATCCTGATGAACACCCGGTACGACTGGTCCATGCGGCAGGGACAAAAGATGAAATCATCGAAGATATCCAGCTCTATGAAATCGACCGTTCGGAGCATATTGGTTTACTAACAGCTCTATATGTCCCACCCCTGGGTGGAGGGACCTCATTCGAGGCTTTCCAGGAAATCGTAGCCCACCTGAGAGCACCAAACGGCTGCCCATGGGATCGCGAACAAACCCACGAATCCCTCAGACCACACCTGATGGAAGAATCATATGAAGCGTTGGCTGCCATGGATTCTGGCAACTTGGCGGAGATGTCGGAGGAATTTGGGGACCTGCTTTTGCAGATCGTGTTAAATGCACAAATAGCAAGCGAAGTGGGCGAGTTCAGCATGGCTGATGTGATCAAGGGCATCTACGATAAAATAATCCGCCGTCACCCGCATGTCTTTGGCGATATAAAATTGGATGGTGTTCAAGGTGTTTTACAGAATTGGGAAAAGTTAAAGGCTGAAGAGCGCTCACATAGCGAAGATCCCAACAAAGGTTTACTCGATGGTGTTCCCCTGGCATTACCTGCCCTGGTCCAAGCCCAGGAATATCAGGATCGGGCTGCCCGGGTCGGTTTCGATTGGAAAGAAGTCAGCGGTGTGCTCGATAAAATCGCAGAGGAAATCCAGGAGGTCAGGGAGGTAACCAGCGAACAGGAATTGATTGATGAGCTGGGAGATTTATTGTTTACCCTGGTCAACCTGGCCCGATGGAAGAAAGTGGATGCGGAATTTGCATTGAGGAGGACAAATAAGCGTTTTAAGAGTCGCTTTAATTTTGTAGAACAGGGGGCTAAGAAACAAGGCAGGAAACTGTCCGACATGTCCATCGAAGAAATGGAAGCGTTATGGCAGAAAGCTAAACAACAATAATAATCAGGGGGAAGAATAAATAACCCCCAGCCACATTTGGTTTGGGGCGGGAGGTAGATGGATAAGCATGCTGGATTGTTCACAACCTGCCAATATATTGTTTATAGGCGTCCGCGAATAATTTGCTTTCCGGGAACATGTGAACTTGGATTTTTCGGGTTGATTTTTGCCTGACAAAAATCGCATCCCGATGCCAGGATATGGATGAAATATCCTCCAGAGGTGTGTCACTTTGGCTCCAGGCATGCGGGGAGCCGTGAATCCAAATACGGTGATTGGTAAAGATAAACTCCCCGATCAATGTGCAAGCTATATCTTCAACAGCCCAAGCAGTGATCCCTAGAGGGATTAAACCCAGGAACAAAACTTTGGATAAAATCCCAGCAAATACTGCCGATAAAACAGATACCAGCGCGCTCTCGGTAATCCCAGAGAGCAGAGAGTGGATGATAAAAGAGAAAATGATCGCGATAGCCGCATCACTCATGATTTTCCAAGTGATAACATACCATTTCTTTACGGGAGTGGCGTGGTAAAGGATATTTTCGCCTGGATGGATTACGAGCTCGAACTCGAGGCATATCATTTCCCAAAAACCCAGGGTTTTGCCCAAGGCACGTTTGGAATAACACTTATTATCTTGTGAGGATCCACTTTCACGGGTACCTTCCGCCCGGGGAGTACCAGATCCAGCGAACCTACTTCCACCAACCAGCAGGTGATCACCTTGGACGGAGCATTATCGGGCAGTTGTATCAATACCTGCAAGTCGACCTTAGCATACCCGCCTGCATTTGGAGCAATGGTTTCGCTTTTACTGATCACATTTGCTTCAACTTCTATGAAATTGCGAATACCGGCCGCAAAATCAGGTTCTTGTTCCTGCATTTCCTTCACCCGCCGCATCAGATTTCGATTTAAGCGCATCGTATAGAAAATAATCAGAATGATCGCGAGAATGCTTACAGCCAAGATAATTACGATAACGACAGAATTCATTTCTTCTCCATGGATGGGTTGATTATACTTCGAGGGGTGGCGGCTATTTGATAATCCTTGCAATCAATATTAATTTTATCGTTATCCATCGCGGAGAAGACTTTTGATTTCCAGCTCTTGTTCAATTCAGGAAATTTTAAGGTAAATAGCCCTCCCAGCCTCTTGATTAGGGATAATATTCATGTTAGAATACTGGAAATGATGCCCCATATGTAGGGGATTTTATTTTCCAAACCACCAAATATGGCGGCTACATTTGTTCTATTTTTTACGGAGTCGTGGTAATGCGATGCCCATATTGCCATAATGAAGATTCGAAAGTAATCGATACGACCCACGATACACATGGGGGGATTCGCCGAAGAAGGCAATGCCTTAAATGTGGACAAAGATTTAGCAGTTATGAACGCCCGATCCTGGCAACCCCCTTGATCGTCAAGCAGGACGGGACTCGCGAGGAATTCGAACGGGGGAAACTGGAACGCGGGATTCGCATTGCATGTGCGAAGCGGCCCGTCTCCGCATCCGATATCGAACGGCTTTTGGGACAAGTGGAAGCAGCACTTCAACGCCAGGGAAAGTCCGAAATTTCTTCACGTATCGTTGGAGATCTGGTAATCAAGGGATTAAAAGAATTAGACCAGATTGCTTACATACGATATGCAATAGTCTATTTGCGACTGGACGATTTGCACGCCCTGCGCAACGAAATTGACCGGTTGTTGTTAGAGTCATAATCATTCTTATGCGCTGATATTTAATATTTCATGGGTGGAATATCAGTGCATATTTGTTCCTATTAATATTTGTATTTTATTGATACCAGAAATGAAGTATTGAGGAGAAATCAGGCATGGCAACAACATCCATTGCATCGAGCAGGAATAAAATAACTACCCCGCCCATCCCCGCGGATCTCCTCGCAGTTGACCTGACCGAGAACGCGCGCCAGGTACTCGTGCGTCGTTATGTGCGCAGGGGAGACGACGGGAATCCAGCGGAAACCGTGGAAGAGATGTTTTGGCGGGTGGCATATCATGTTGCCAAGGCTGAGGAATCCTATTATGGCAATGTAATGGACAGCGCGCGTGAATTTTACGAGTTATTATCCTCAAGAAAATTTTTTCCAAATTCCCCCACGTTTACTGGCGCTGGAACACCACTTGGACAGCTTGCCGCCTGCTTCGTTCTTCCCATAACGGACGATATGGGGCGCGATCCGGCGGGAATTTTTCAATCTCTCAGGGATGCAGCCCTTATCCAGCAGACCGGCGGAGGAAACGGATTCTCTTTCTCGCGAATCAGGCCCAAGGGGTCACTGGTTAAATCATCTGCTGGACAAGCCACCGGCCCGGTGGGGTTCCTAAGGGTTTATGACCACGCATTCGGAGAGATTGCCCAGGGAGGAACACGGAGAGGCGCCAACATGGGAGTCCTGCGTGTGGACCACCCGGATATTGAAGAATTCGTCACATGCAAAACCGATGAGAATCAAATCACCAATTTCAATATATCCGTGGGGATTACAGACGAATTCATGCAAGCCGTTAAAAACGATGCCGAATGGAACTTGATCTTCCCGGACGTAACGTCACCAGAATATCGCGGCTTCAGCGGAACTCCAGAACAAGCCCGGGAAAAGGGGATTCCCCTGCGGGTTTACAAGACAGTCAGGGCAAGCGAACTTTTTGCGAAAATAGTTAACCAAGCACATCATAATGGAGAGCCTGGATTATTATTCCTGGATGCTGCCAATCGCTATAACCCGGTCCCTCACCTATATCCGCTTGAAGCAACAAATCCCTGTGGGGAACAATGGCTCGGTCCCTATGAAAATTGCTGCCTGGGTTCTGTCAACCTGGCTGAACACTGCGGAGAGGATGGACTGGTGGACTGGGAGAGGCTGCAGCGGTCGGTGGAGATAGCCACCCGCTTCCTGGATGACGTTGTCGACGCCAACGCTTACGTCCCGGCAGTGCCCCAACTGAAAGAAGCCGCTCATAAAGCCCGCCGCATCGGACTTGGGATCATGGGCCTGGCAGACATTATGTACCATGTGGGTGTCCGGTATGGCTCTCCGGAGGGGCGCGAATTTGGAGCCCAGGTCATGGAATTCGTCCGTTTCCACGCGGTGCGAACCAGCGTGGCACTTGCACGAGAGCGGGGGGCCTTCCCCGCCATCAAGGGCAGCATCTACGACTTTGAGAAGCTGAAGTGGCAAGCCCCTCAACCGGTTACGCCTTACACCCGTCAATGGGGACGGCCTGTGTTGGATTGGGATGAAATCCGCGAAGGGATTCAAAAATACGGTATCCGCAATGCCGCACAGACCACTGTAGCTCCCACTGGAACGATCGCCACCGTAGCCGGATGCGAGGGATATGGCTGTGAACCTGTTTTTGCCCTGGCATACGTGAGACATGTTAATGACAATGGCAAGGATCTGCAACTAACTTATGCCAGTCCCCGCTTTGACAAAGCCCTGGAAAAAGCGGGAATCCCAACCGAAAGGCGCGCAGAAATCGTCAAAAGTGTCATGCAGCACGGCACATGCCAGGATATTCGGGAGATCCCCGAAACAGTTCGAAATGTGTTTGTCGTTGCGGGTGATATCCCTGCAGACGAACACGTTTATATGCAGGCAGCCCTGCAGGCATTTGTGGATAATTCTCTTTCAAAAACAATCAATTTTTCCGAGGATGCCACCGTTGAAGATGTTGCTGAGGCATATATGCTCGCCTGGGAGCTGGGGTGTAAAGGCATCACCGTTTATGTGACTGGTTCTCGTGAAAAGGTGGTGCTGGAAACCAAGGCCACCTCGCAAAAAAAACAGACAGCAGTCATTCCCATGGGGGCGGGAGAACCTTCGGGAACGGTGGTATTACCGTTCGGCAATAATAACAATGGGAAACCGGTATCCGAAACAGAGCTGGCCACCCAACTGGCAGCATGGCATGAGTCCAAGAAACCTCGCCCAAGACTGCTGCCCGGAAGTACATTCCGGGTCGAGACACCACTTGGGAAAGCATTTATTACCGTTAATGAGAACGGAGGGAAGCAACCGTTCGAAGTGTTCATAAATACCGCCAAGGCCGGATCGGAAACTGCGGCCGTTTCGGAAGCAATCGGCAGACTGGTATCTTATGTACTCAGATTGGCTTCGCCGATCGCGCCGCGCGAACGCCTTTCAGAGGTGGTTCGCCAACTTTCAGGGATCGGCGGCGGACGCTCCCTTGGCTTTGGTCCCAATCGGGTGCGCTCCTTACCTGATGGCGTAGGGCAGGTGCTCGATGAGTACTTAAATAATCGGAAAACACACCAGGTTGCTGAACCCGGAGAGAAACCAGAAGAAGAAGTTGAAAATGGCAATGGTCATTTCCCACAGGTGGACACTGTCACTACGCCGGTAAAAATGGGGGATCTATGCCCCGAGTGTGGTGAAGCAACGATGGTAAATGAAGAAGGCTGCCGAAAGTGCTATACTTGCGGCTATAGTGAGTGTTAGAATTAGATTGCTATTTGTTGATAAAATAAAGAGCAGAGAAAATCCTCTGCTCATTTCTTTGTATAACCAAATTTAGGTACATATATAGCTGCCGGTCAAACCGGCGATATTTTTGGATGAAAGGTGCCCGTTGAGCGATATCGATAAAATAGAAAAATCAATACTTAATACCCGCCTGGGGGAAACATTTGCGTCCATGAAACATTACAACTACCGGTTATGGTTTTTTGGCCAGATGGTGTCTTTAATGGGCACTTGGATGCAGAGCACGGCTCAAGGGTATTTAATCTACCAGCTGACCGGGTCACCTGCTTACCTTGGCCTGGTCGGTTTTGTTGGGGGTGTACCAGCATTGCTCTTTACCTTATTTGGCGGAGTCATCGCGGACCGCATCTCTCGCCGCAACATGATGGTTATCACCCAGATTTCCATGCTGGTCCTGGCTTTCATACTTGCAGCGCTGGCGTTTACGAACAAAGTACTCCCCTGGCATATCCTTATACTTGCGTTTTTGCTCGGAGTTGCAAATGCCTTCGATGCTCCCGCGCGCAACGCTTTTGTAACCGAACTGGTAAGCCGTGAAGACATGACCAACGCCATCGCTCTCAATTCAACAATGTTCAATTTGGCAACAGTGGTAGGTCCTTCAGTAGCTGGATTAACTTACGCTGCATTCGGTCCCGCCTGGTGTTTTACACTAAACGGGATCTCTTTCATTGCCATCATCGTTGCCCTATTGTTCATGCGCATTAAACCGATAATTCGGCCTGTGGATCGCCTGTCGGTGATGGCAGATTTGAAGGAAGGCTTACGCTATGTCTTCTCTCACCGGCTTATTCTCAGTTTGATTGGTTCAATTGGCCTGGTAAGTATTTTCGGGATTGGGATGATGACTCTGCTTCCAGCCTGGGCAACCGATATCCTCCACGGGAATGTGACAACTAACGGAGTGTTAGTGTCTGCGCGCGGTTTTGGGTCGATGGTCAGCGCCCTGATGCTGGCTTATTTGGGAAACCGCAGATTTAGAGGAAAACTCTGGACTCTGGGTGCGTTTATCATGCCTATCATGTTATTCATCTTTGCCTGGATCCGCTGGCTGCCACTTTCGCTGGTGACCCTGGTTGGGGTTGGGTGGAGTTTCATGATGGTAATGAATAACAGTAACGCAATGATTCAATCACAGGTGCCGGACAATCTTCGGGGGCGGGTAATGAGTGTTTATACCCTGGTCTTCTTTGGTTCCATGCCGCTGGGATCACTATTTGCCGGAGCTTTTGCCCAAAAGTTCAATGAACCTCTTACAGTTATTATCGGTGCAGGAGTGTTGATGGTGATGGCAATAGGTTCCGTGGTCTTCCTACCTGGGATTCGCAAGCAGGAGTAGGACCGGAACCCTCAAATCGCTGAGCATGCACAACAGCATCCCGATTTCCCTCGATATATCAAGGAACCCCTAAATAAACTTCGTGTACAATTGAATTATTCGGAGGAGGCGGTATGTCCAAACGACTTGTGGTCGTGGCAGGGAACATCGGGGCAGGAAAAACATCCCTCACTGAGCGGATAGGTTCCCGTCTTGACTGGCGTACGGATTTTGAATCCGTTGCAGATAACCCCTACCTGCCAGATTTTTATGCCGACATGCATGCCTGGTCGTTTCACTTGCAGATCTATTTTCTGGGTCACCGCGCTGATCAATACCTGGATGCTGCGCACGACCCACGTTCCGTCATTTTGGACCGCAGCATTTACGAGGATGCATATATTTTTTCACGGGCCCTGCACCATATGGGGAACCTGGCAGAACGTGACTACCTGGCATACCGAAAACTGTTCGACCTCGTAGTAGGGAGCCTGCCACCACCGAATTTGCTGGTTTATCTTAAATGCCCCGTGGAGGTGCTCATGGCGCGCATCCAGCGGCGGGCTCGCAACATGGAGACCGGAATTTCCACAAGCTATCTATCCTTGCTTGATTCATTCTATGAAGAATGGCTGCGAACTTTTGATGTATGTCCCGTGCTAACCATCCGCACCGACGACCTGGATTACGTCAACCAGCCGATGGCATTGGAAGTGGTGGTGGGGCGCATCCAGGAACGATTGGGTGGGAAGGAAGAGATCGACCTGCGCAACAAGTAAACATCGCGAGGTTTTGGAGACCGAAATGAAAAATTGGAAGGTGGTAATCCTTGTTGCGGGAATTTTGCTACTGATTGCATCATTTGGAGTATATGCCGCCCGGATCGAATCCTGCTATCCTTCCGCGGGCATTTATTCCCAGTACAGCCCGGATTATGCAAAAGGCTTTCGGGAAGCCTGCCAGTTGGATGCCCCCATAATCATCCAATTCGGCAGCTTCCTTTTGCTTTTCGTTCCGGGGATTGTTGCCTTTTCAACCTACTGGCTCATCACACGCCCCAGGATAAAAAATCGCCGCATCGGGCAATTGAGCGGATTTTTGGTGTTCCTAATGTTCGACAGCCTGCTGGTGGTGTTATTTGGACTGCTGAACTACCCTGCTCCCGGGATGGTTAATGGACCGGCTGCATGGGCGGTGGAAGCTATAGCGACACTCGGTTTCCTGTGCTACCTGGCAGCCCTGGCACTCTGGCACTGGAAACGCTGGGGGTTGCTCCTGTTCCAGGGCGCATCGATCGCCTTGGCAGTTTTCATTCTGGTAGGCGGCAGATCGCTGGTTCTGGGAGCTGTGATAATTGCCGGGGTGATCGGTTTGTCTTTGCTTCTACGCCCGCTGCGGGATAAATTGAATTAAATGTTGGAAAGAAGGAAAAGTATATTAGCAACCACCAGCCTTATTTTAGGCCTGGTTGGATGGACCATTTAGATCCTGCAGTGGTGCTTCGATTTGACCATTGGTCTTCTACTGGCTGTCTTTACTTCCGGAATTAGCACAGTTTTATCCACAATCCTTGATCTGATCCCGTTTGCAGTTTGGCTGGCAGGGATCGCTACAGGTCACACTGCCGTAACCCAGATAAATCGCGGCGGAGGAACAGGATGAAACCAGGCAATAGGAGGTCTCTTGTTGGGTTACCTGGGTATCTTTGTTTAAATAATTTTTATAGTTTTCCTCTTTACACTCATCTTCGGTGGGGTAGGCGCAGGTTTAATTGACAAAATTACTCCATTTTTCCGCAAATAACCTATTCTGCCAATACAGTTATCCGTTGAATAAGACTCTTGTAGCAATCGTAGGTCTCGTCCATGATGGTTTCGTGTAAAATATGAGGGAGAAAAAGATGCCAGACCTAATTGATCCCAACGACTATTTGCCTCGCTATTATCAACTTGCGAACATATTGCGCGAGCAGATCGCAAATGGCAAGCTTGAAGCGCATCAGCCCATCCCATCCGAGCGCCAGTTGGAAAGCATCTATTCGGTCAGCCGGACGACCATCCGACAGGCAATCGATTTGTTGGTGCGCCAGGGATTTTTATACCGGGAGCACGGTCGCGGCACATTTGTATCTCCTCAAAAACTGCAAAAAGGAATTTCAGAACTGACCAGTTTTACAGAAGATATGAAACAGCGTGGGCTCAGCCCGGGGCAGAAAATCCTTGAAATTGGCTATGTCCAACCTCCAGACAAGGTCCGCCAGCACCTGGAGCTGCCGGAAGGATCGGGCAAGGTGCTCCTTATCGAGCGGATTCGCCTGGGGGACGGGGTCCCCATGGGCATCCAGACTTCCTACATTTGCCTGGCTGAAGACCAGACAATTACGCGAGAGGATGTGGAAGAACAGGGATCGATTTATAAGATCCTGCAGGAAAAATTTCATCTTATTCCAACGGAAGCGGATGAAACATTGGAAGTGACACTGGCAACGCCACGCGAAGCCTCGCTTCTGCAGATCGAGCCCGGCAGCCCATTATTGCTAAGCGAACGGACTACTTATTCCCAGTACCGGCGAGTATTTGAATTTGTCAAAATTCTTTACCGGGGGGACCGCTACCGGTACATTGCGAAACTAACCCGATAAATCAAGCACCTGTAAATTTTATAGCGAAATGAAGCCTTCCAAATATTGGAAGGCTTGACTTTTTGCTATTGATATGCTAAACTGCAAGGTAGTGTGGTCATGTGGTCATTACCAGTTAGTACATGCGGACAACAAGGAAGCGATCAGTGACACCATTAGATGATTCTCAGATACAACAAATCGTGCAGCGGGTTCTTGCGCAGGTCCTGGGCCTTGCCAAGCCGTCTGTAACCCCTGAATCTCTTCAAGTCATTAAAGAAGTAGCTCCAATCTCAGTTAATAGCGTAGAAGCTCGTAAAATCATTGCGATTGGGGCTGACCACGGAGGTTTTGAGTTAAAAGAAACTATAAAAGCCGAGCTAAGCGGGATGGGAATGGATGTTAATGATGTAGGGACTTTCAGTAAAGCCCCCGTCGATTACCCGGATTATGCGCTTGAAGTGGCAAAGCTGGTTAGCCTTGGTAAAGCGTGGCGGGGGATCATGATCGATGGGGCAGGTATTGGGAGTTGCATCGTAGCAAATAAAGTCCCTGGAGTGCGAGCGGGAATGGCCTATGATTACTCCTCTGCCGTGAACAGCCGTGAACATAATGATACGAATGTCTTGACCCTGGGTGCTGGCTTGATCGGGGTAAACCTGGCGAAACAGATCGTAAAAACCTGGCTGTCTACAGAATTTGGAGGAGACCGTCATGCCCGCCGGGTTGACAAGATTACCAAAGTTGAAAAGATGTTCCTTAAATAGAGGTCAAGATGGTGCCAGATACAAAGATGGTTGAGCAGTTGGTTGAAATTATCACGCACGAGGTTCTTGCTGCCATGTTTGAAAAACAGGAAAAAAACAACGTTCCTGAAGGCGGTCACTGCAAATTTACCTGTGCAGAGTCGCAGTGCGTGCGGACCTGCTTTGACCGGGCCGGGAATGTAGTCAACGCGGGAGCTGAACGTTTATCTTCCACCATTGGGGTCATCCCGCAGGACCTGGACCTGGCAAAAATGATAGACCACACCCTATTAAAACCGGATGCAACCCAGGAACAGATTGCTCAGTTATGCTTTGAAGCCCGGAAATATGGCTTTGCCTCGGTTTGCATTAATCCCACATGGGTGGAATTATGCGCCAAATTACTGGAGGGTTCTCCGGTTAAAGTATGCACCGTGATCGGTTTTCCGCTGGGAGCAACCTCCGCGGAGGTAAAAGCTTTCGAAACACAGGTGGCGCTTGATCATGGAGCGACCGAGATCGATATGGTCATAAACGTCGGTGCCTTGAAGGCGCGTGACCTGGAGCTGGTTGCCAAAGATATTCGCGGCGTGGTCAATGCAGCACACGCCAGGAAATCCATTGTTAAAGTTATTATTGAAGCCATTCTCCTGACCGATGAGGAAAAAACAATCGCCTGCCTGCTTGCCAAAGAAGCCGGAGCGGACTACGTAAAAACCTCCACGGGCTTCGCGAGCGGAGGTGCCACGGTGCATGATGTGGCACTGATGCGCCGGGTGGTTGGCCCGGAAATGGGGGTAAAAGCTGCCGGCGGCGTGCGGACCTATGAAGACGCTGAAAATATGATCAAAGCTGGGGCAACCCGGATTGGTGCCAGCGCAGGAGTGAAGATCATCCAAGGGCCGACGATCAGTGCAGTGCCCGCACTACCTGTCGCTGTGCCAGCAAGGAATTATTGATTATAGGAAGGTAAACCATGTTAATTGCACGAGTGATCGGGACGACTGTTGCGACCATAAAAGATGAAAAACTTTTTTCCCGGAAATTGCTCATCGTCCGCCAGACAGATGAGCACGGCGATCCTGTTGGGAAGCCATACGTGGCGGTGGATACGGTGGATGCCGGCATCGGTGAGCTGGTCCTCACTGCATCAGGCTCTTCAGCCCGTCAGACCGCTATCACCAAGGACTCCCCAGTGGACGCTGTCATCATGGCGGTCATCGATTCGCTAGAAGTTGACGGTAAATTGTCTTTTCGGAAATCTTGATCCAGCTGGAATGGAAGGATATGAACGATGGGACTCGATAAAGATCTCGCCTCCATCCAAGAATCTCGCGACCTGGTAACTGCTGCCCATGAAGCCTGGAAATCATGGGGCAAGGCTTCCCAGGAAGAAGTCGACCGTGTCTGTGCGGCCATGTCTGCTGCTGGAGTTCAAGCTTCCGAAAGACTGGGACGGCTTGCCCATGAAGAAACCGGTTATGGTGTGGCTGCCCATAAGAAGATCAAGAATGAATTTGGAGCGCGGGTGGTTTGGGAAAGCATTCGTGATCTAAAAACTGTCGGAGTCATCCGCCACGACCCCGCCCGTAAGTTGTATGAGATTGCCTGGCCGATGGGGGTAGTTGCTGCCCTGGTTCCTTCCACAAATCCCACTTCGACCACATTCTTCAAGGCGTTGATTGCAGTCAAGGCACGTAACGCGATCGTTTTTTCCCCGCATCCGGCAGCGAAACGGTGCACGTATGAGGCGGCTCACACCATGGCATTGGCAGCAGAGAATGCAGGCGCGCCGAAAGGACTGATTGGCTGCCTCCAGCAGATTTCACTTCCAGGCACCCAGGAATTAATGACCCACCGTCAGACTGCCATCATCCTGGCGACTGGTGGTACACCCATGGTCCGGGCAGCGCATTCAACCGGGAAACCAGCTTATGGAGTTGGTCCGGGAAATGTCCCTGTTTACGTCGATCGCAGTGCAGATGTGGAAAAGGCTGCCCGCTATATTGTGGCCTCCAAGGCGTTTGATTATTCCACCATTTGTGCCACCGAGCAGTCCGTCATCGCAGATCTGCCGATCGCATCCAAATTAGCAGAGTTAATGAGGGCTGAAGGAGCTTACTTTACAGACCCACGTGAGACTGATGCCTTGCGCATGCTCCTCTTTCATCCGGACGGAAGCCCTAATACCGCTGTGGTGGGCAAATCCGCCCCATTTGTGGCAGAAGCGGCAGGATTTCGGGTTCTTCCTGAAACACGAATTCTTGTCACACCTCTCGCAAAAACCGGGAAGGCAGAACCTCTTTCTCACGAAAAGATGACTACCGTTTTGGGCTGGTATGAGGTGGATGGTTGGGAACAAGGTTGTGAAAGGTCAATAGAGATCATCCAGGCAGGTGGAATTGGTCACACGCAAATCATTTATTCCAACGACGAGCGGGTCATCATGGCATTTGGGCTTGAAAAACCGGTCTTTCGAATCTTGGTTAATACCATGGGCACGCTGGGCGCTATCGGACTAACTGCTGGCGTGATGCCCTCGCTAACCCTGGGTTCAGGTGGCGTGGGAGGCGCCATTACCGGCGATAATGTTTCTGCATACCATTTGATCAACATCAAGCGACTGGCTTATGAAACGATGGCACCTCCGCTGGAAGCTTTCCTGCCAGGTGAAAAAACAGCCAGCCCCAGCGCCCAGGACTTGGAGCGGGTTGTCCGGCAGGTTGTCAGTGAAATATTGGATTTCAAGCGAAATTGAAAAATCATATTTTCCCAATTAGAAAGGAAGGTACAAAATGGCATTAGATCCCACTTTGATTGCTCTCGGCATGGTCGAGACAAAAGGCCTCGTTGGTGCGGTTGAAGCCGCGGATGCGATGGTCAAAGCTGCCAATGTGAACCTGATCGGTTCAGAATATGTTGGCGGCGGGTATGTGACCGTGATGGTGCGCGGTGACGTCGGCGCTGTAAAAGCTGCCACTGACGCGGGCGCTGCAGCGGCCAAGCGTGTCGGTGAACTGGTTTCGGTCCATGTCATCCCGCGCCCTCACATGGACGTGGAAATGATCCTGCCCAAGACCACCAAGGGCAGCATCGGCGGCCGAGCCGCCGAACCCAAAACCAAATAGTGACCGCCGGGACGGCTGGTGAGTAACATGAAAATCACCAAGCCCTAAGGACCTTGCTGAAACCAATCCACGCACATCACGGGTGCGTGGACCCCCGGCATTGCCTGCTATTTTGTCTCGGGAATTCAGCGGGAAGGAGAACCAAGGATGGCTGACACGTTTTCGCTGCGTTGCTACTGTTACCTGGATAAGATGCAGCCGCAGTACGCATCATTTGTTGGAACAATAACTCAGGGAGATCTTCCCACCGAGGGCATGGCAGCTTTGTACGTTGAGATGGCGCCTGGAAATGAGGTCTTCCGGGTGGTGGATATCGCGGTAAAGGCAACTGAAGCAAGGCCTGGAGCACAAATTGTCGAGCGCGAGTTTGGGATGTTCGAAGTGCATTCCCCTAACCAGGCAGCCGTTCTGGAGGCAGGCGAGGTTGTTTTGAGCCGCTTAGGAATGAATATTACCGACCGGATCAAGCCGCAAGTGGTTTCGATCCAGGTCATCACCCGGGTTGACCCATACCAGGCTCAACTCATCAACCGTTTTCGACGCGGCAGTATGCTGGTGGCAGGGGAAACCATGCTGGTGCTGGAATGTGCTCCCGCCGCCTATATCAATATTGCCTGCAATGAAGCCGAGAAAACTGCCAGCATCAAATTGGTGCATGTATCTTCCGTCGGGCGTTTCGGGCGCATGTGGCTCTCCGGTTCGGAAGCAGAAATTTTGACCGCAAAGAATGCCGCCGTTCAAACCCTGGAGAACCTGGCAGGGCAGGAAGGTGCATAAGTCGCGCAGGAAACCAGCGTGAGAGGAGCAGATATGCCCAAAGAATTCTATACAGAAAGGGACATCGAGGATATGTTCAAGCGAGGCGTGATGTCGCTGAACATGTCCGAGAACGTTGTGCTGACAGAATTGGCATACGAAAAAGCCAACCGCCTGGGTCTGCAATTGTTACGCAGCCAACCGGATAATCCTCCAAGTGCTCCAGTCCGGCCCTATCTCTCTCAGAAAAATATGGTGACCACCGTCCCTGCGGTTGTGGCGAGTGTCCCCAATGAAACGAAAGAAAAGGACGTTCAGTCCCGGGTGCGCGAGGCGGTTCTCGCGCGCATGGGCACCCAGGTTGACCCCGAGCTTCTGGATGTGATCATTCAACGTGTGCTGAAAAGCACGGGAGTGAAATAAGCTATGTTGTTCGGGCGGGTCAAAGGCAGTACAGTATGTACCCTCAAGTACGCGGGCATTGAGGGAGTAAATCTGCTGGTCGTCCAGCCTTTAAATAAAAACCTGGAGCCAGTGGGAGTGCTGCAAGTCGCCGCAGACATTGTCGATGCCGGTCCTGGAGACTTGTGCGTGATGGTGAGATCGCGTGAAGCAGCCCTGGCCATGCCATCCATAAAGTTCGTCCCGGTCGACCTGGCTTTAATCGGAATCGTGGATGAACTGGCCGTTCGCCCGGAAGGTGACTTTAATTTCACCCTTAAACCCGGGATCAATCAGTATACCTGAGAGATGCAATGGTACTGGGTAAAGTTGTTGGGACAGTAGTAACCACGATCAGCCACCGGGATTACAAGAACCGGAGACTCCTGGTTGTGCAGCCACTGGTCTTGGAAGGGGAGTTGTCGAATGAGGATTTCATCGCCATCGACAATAGTCATGCCGGCGTAGGCGACACTGTTCTGGTGAATCGCGAAGGAAATGGTGCCCGACAAGCGCTTAACAATCCGGATGCCTGCATTATTTCGGTGATCGTGGGGATCGTCGATTCAGTCTATATCGAAGTGTAGTCGCAAAAATTTATTCGACAAAGAAACCACCCGCCTTTAATATTTTTTCATATTGTGACCTGGATTCCCTGGAAATTGGTACATCAATTTCCAGGGAACTTTCTAATCCAGGCTTTTTCGTTATGGTAAACTATAACAGTCGTCAATTCAAATTTTGGTATTGATTGGATGGTCATATGGCTGTAAAGAACCAAGCAAAAGCTTTGGCTTCCACATTCATCAAATCTGAAGATCAAGAGATCAGGATCGAAAAACTGCAGCTTGAGACTGGCAAGGAGATGGTTCGCCTGTCGTCATCGATCGGAAAAAAGCAAGTATTCAATTCCCCTCATTTTGTCTGAGGAGGAATTGCTTGATTTATTGAATCAAGCCATACATTCCGGAGTACTGCCTCTCAATTTTATTGGGAAATTGCGAGACAGAATTGAAATATAAATTCAATTACCAATATGCCGGTCTAATAGTTGCTTTACCCTGCCCATACCATCATTAGTGACCGCGAAACATGATATGAGCGACTTTTATGGGCTTCCCACGGGGGTTTTGGAAAACAAATATATCCGGCTTGAATATCTTACTTCTTCCGGTCCACGCATCGTCAGGTTTTCACCGACCGGGAAGAAAAATTTATTTGCGGAACTGCCGGGATTCATTCTTCAAACAGCGCTGGGACCATTTAGCTTTTACGGGGGACACCGTCTTTGGTGCTCGCCGGAAATCATGCCCGAGACATATTGTCCAGACGACGACGGTTTGATAGTCGGAAAAATGGAAAATGGAGTGACACTCCTTCAGCGTACAAAGGTGGGGATTGACAAGAGTATCGAAATTCGTCTTTCACTGGACCATGCCGTGGTCACCTTGACCCATCGAATTACCAATACCGGGTTGAAAGCGGTAAATCTCGCTCCATGGGCGCTCACCATGTTCCAATTAGGCGGAGTGGTTATCCTGCCTCAACCGGTTGGGAATGTCGATCCGGATGGATTGTTTCCCAATCGCACCATGGCTGTCTGGCCCTACACACGAATTAATGACCCGCGTCTCGTCCTACGCGACGACTATCTCCTGCTAACTGCTAGACCGGATCTGCCTCCCGTGAAAATTGGATATTACAACCCGTCGGGTTGGATGGCTTACTGGCTGGACGGCACTCTTTTTCGCAAGTCTTCTGATGTGCGTCTTGGGGAGAAATACCCTGACGGGGGCTGCAATGCAGAAGTGTTTTGCAGCGATAAGTTTGTGGAGCTGGAGAGCCTTGGACCTCAAACTATAATCGAACCAGGATCCGGCGTGACATTAATCGAAAAATGGGAAATATTTAGCACGTTGACCGTAGATTTTATTCCCCCCCAAATCCAGGAATTGATTCAAGAGAAAATACGTTAGGGAATCGATCGGCAGTTTAATATGGGGGAAGATCCAATAGTGATTGGAACAAATAATTCATTCCCGGGATATTTGGAAGGGAATTTTTATTCTAAATTGCGCAAGGAGCAGTATAATCGCCGAAATCAATAATTATTTACAAAGAGGAAAACTACATGCGTCCTGACTGGGATTCATATTTTATGAAAATCGCGTATGCAGTATCCGAGCGCAGCACCTGTGATCGGGCTTTTGTCGGCTGTGTATTGGTGCTGGACAAACGCATCCTGACCACCGGGTTTAACGGTTCTCCTGTTGGACAGCCGCATTGTGATGAGGCAGGACATTTAATGGTGGACGGACACTGTATCCGCACCATCCACGCAGAAACCAATGCGATCATCCAGGGTGCGCTGCATGGGGTTTCGACAAAAGGCGCTACCTGTTATGTCACCCATCTTCCTTGCATAAATTGCACCAAGGCATTGATCAATGCCGGGATTACCCGTCTAGTTTACAGTGTGGCTTATCGTACGGACGAGAACGCCGTAAATTTCCTCAAAGCGGCGAATATAGAGGTTCACCAGTCTACTTTTTCCCCCGAAATATTGCCAAAAGAATAAGATAGGTAGTATAGATAAAGGCCTAGGAGTATTTAGAAAAGGGAAAGTCTCTTTGGAAATTTCCGGCTGATAATCGCAGACGATTAACCCGTTCGATAATTCCCCCCTCTATTACCATCTAAAAGATTCAACGATTGATTTCAATGGATTTAACCTCCAAAATTGAAGCGGGATTTTCCAACGTTCCGTAGGCGAGGTGTCCTTCAGGATCCCAGGAAGCAAACTGATTATCGATCCAAAAAACCAACCCCAGGGGAGGGTGAGGGGATACAGAGGTTTCCAGCAAAGGTAGCCCATCGACTTTAAATAAGCATTTTTCGCGTAGCCACGAAAACGAGTATTCGTGTAATTGGGTGACGTCCACTGAAATCTCAACAGCGTCCTGCCGCACCACCCTGGCAGCCAATTTCCGAAGAAGGCGGGAGACCGGCCTGATAACAAGAAAAGGCAAAGAAAGCAGTGCCGGGGCGAGAAGGAGAGAAGGGATAGGGGGTGATTTGATACTCCCTGCAAAAAATCCGCGGGCAGGGATGCCGTCGCGAAAGGAGAGCCAGTTCGGAGGGGAAGCATGAAAAAACCAGGCAGCATTTGGCAGGACAGGCAGCCGCCCTTCGGTACGTCCGAATCCAAGTGAAAAACCGAATGGATCGTTCCAAAGCCCAAAACCCCATGTACCGGGCAGACCTGAGGCTGAGACTTTCGCCTGCAGGCTGATGGTCCAGGGAGGCGAATGGTGGAATAATCTGCGGGATAAAACCACGTAGTCATCGAGCTGGGCAAGCCGGTAAGTGTTTCGGCTTCCAGCGGGGATCTCCAGGCGCCAGCCGTCCTCTATCCGGGTTACCAACGAAGCTGAGGTATGGCGTGGTTTGAGTACAATTTCCATCCCATTTATTATACGAGTATAATAGCCTCCACGGAGAAATCTATGGAGATTACATGGTATGGACATTCCTGTTTTCGACTGACGGAGAGGAGCATGGCGACGGTTGTCACCGATCCTTTCGACGCTGAAACAGTCGGGTACGAACCTCTCAAATTAAAAGCAGATATTGTAACTTCAAGCCACGATGCGCCGGGTCATAACTGCTTGACCACGGTGAAAGGTTACAGTCATGCCATTACCGGCCCAGGGGAATTCGAAATCGGTGGGGTGTTTATTACCGGCGTGCAAACGGATATTTCCAACAAAAAAGCAGCGGCTGATAAACCTCGCAATACCTTATACGTATTCGATTATATGGGCATCACCGTGGCTCATTTGGGTGACCTTCGTTCAGTGCCAACCCAGGCTGAAATTGAAGCTCTGGGGACGGTTCATGTCGCTCTTGTTCCAGTGGGAGGCGGGAGCGGACTGAATGCTGCAAAAGCCGCGGAAGTAGTCAGCCTGCTCGAGCCGAATGTTGTCATCCCGATGCATTTCTTTTCCCCGGAAGCAAAAGTTCCCCTCGACAAGTTGGACAAGTTTATGAAGGAAATGGGTCTGCATGAAGCTGAGACGATGCCCACACTTAAAGTCTCCAAATCTTCCCTCCCGGACGAGACGAAAGTAATTGTTCTCGATTACCAAAGGGAGTAGCAGCGAGGTGTGCCACTTTTTTTACAAACAAACTGGACCCTGGATACTATCGAACATCCCGGAACCTAGTGGTCAAATATTTTGCACTTTGGCAGTTTCAAGAAGGTAGTCCTGGCAAGGAGCATAAGAATGGCAGTTAAATTAATCATGACATGGGATATAGCCCCGGACCATGAACAAGATTATTTTGAGTTCGTGATTAATGAATTTGTACCAGGAGTCCAGAGATTGGGCTTACAGCCTGCGGAAGCCTGGGCGACTGTCTTTGGAGAGTATCCACAGATCCAGGTCAGTATTTTGGCTGAAGGTTTGCCCGATGTACAGAGGGCAATGAACTCGGACAGTTGGGCTCAACTGCAGGACAAACTTTTCGCCCTGGTTCAGAATTTTTCATATAAGGTTATTCCGGCTCGTACCGGGTTCCAATTTTAATATCATTCACATCCTTGCTTTCAAGGGTAAAAATGTGCGAAGGAACATGAATAAAGGAAATCTCCTTTTGTCCCTTCGTATTTTGTTTTTATGAGCCAATTTTCCCGAAAGATTCTCGAATGGTATTCCCGAAACCGAAGGGACCTTCCCTGGCGCGGGCAGTCTGATCCTTACGCGATTTGGATCTCGGAAATTATGCTTCAACAAACCCGGGTTGAGACGGTTATTCCATATTACGAACGCTGGATGAAACGCTTTCCCGGGGTAAGAGAGCTGGCAGCAGCATCTGAACAGGAAGTTCTATCCCAATGGGAGGGGCTTGGATATTACAGCAGGGCGAGAAATGTATTTAGAACAGCCAGAGTGGTCGAAGAAAAATTCGGCGGTGAAATTCCCCGCGATGTGATTAAGTTAGGGAAATTGCCCGGGATTGGGCGATACACAGCTGGAGCAATCGCTTCCATGGCTTTTGGGCTGGATGCTGCTGTCCTGGACGGCAACTTACGACGGGTTTATTCCAGAGTTTTTAATATCGCCGAACCTGCTGACTCTTCAACTGGTGAGAAAATCTTATGGGGAGCTTGCCGAAAAATACCTGCCAAAAGGACGTGCCGGTGATTACAACCAGGCCCTTATGGACCTGGGAGCTTCAATTTGCCTGCCGCAAAATCCGACCTGCCCACTCTGTCCGCTCAGATCATTATGCAAAGCGCAAGCGCTTGGCTTCCAGGAACTTCGCCCGGTAATGAAACCCAAATTGAAGGTCCCTCATTATATTGTTACCGCGGCGGTCATCAGGCGGAAAAATAAGATCCTGCTGGCAAAACGCCCTTCCAAAGGTTTGCTGGGGGGTATGTGGGAATTCCCAGGAGGCAAAGTTGAGAAAGGCGAAAGCCTGGACGTCTGTCTTGTTCGGGAAATCCGGGAAGAGCTTGGAGCTGGAATTCGTGTAGGTGAAGCATTTGGCATATATAAGCACGCTTATACCCATTTTCGGATCACCTTGTATGCTTTTGAGTGTGAGGTGACCGATGGTAAACCCCATCCGGTAGAATCAGCTAGGCTGGTTTGGGTTCTCCCAGCAGATATGAATGAATATCCGATGGGGAAAGTGGACCGGCAGATTGCCAGGCGTCTTCAAGGCACGAAATGATTTTTATTTCATATGTTCGCGTTCGGGATAGTACCCCTTATGAACAATGATGAATACCGAGGTAGCCCGTAGGCACATGGTGGAAGATCAAATATCCGCCCGAAGATTGCTGGATCCGTCCATCATTGCTGTAATGGAATCGGTACCTCGCCACCGGTTTGTTCAACTTGACGATCTTGCGTGGGCTTACGCCGATGGTCCCCTGCCCATTGGTTACGGACAGACGATTTCCCAGCCTTTTATTGTCGCACTGATGACTGAATTACTGCACGTTGAACCCACCTACAAGGTGCTGGAAGTTGGTACCGGTTCAGGTTACCAGGCTGCGATCCTTGGAAAACTTGCAGCGATGGTGCATACGGTGGAAGTGGTCCCGGAATTGGCAGTGCGAGCCTCGCGAATATTGAACGATCTTGGATATGCAAATATCCTTGTCCACACGGGGGACGGGTCCCTCGGGTGGCAGGAAGCTGCTCCCTATAATGGGATCCTGGTGGCTGCAGCCGCTCCTTGTGCTCCCCAACCGCTGCTGGATCAGTTGGCAGACGGGGGGCGGCTTGTCATCCCGGTGGGAGAGCGCGGCCACCAGCACCTGGAAATTTGGACGCGAACGGGCTGTGATTTTAGCTGCAAGGTCGATATTGAGGTGGCGTTCGTCCCCCTCCTGGGGATTCACGGCTGGAAATTAACTGCATAGCAAAATATTATGCACGACCCTAAACAACCCGTGAAACCATTCCAGGGTTTTCCAGGATCTGCGAAAACTGGTTAGTCTTCCCCAACCATCAACTTTAACCTTTCCCAGGGTTTTAAATTCTCATCATCTGCCAGGATCGATTTCAACTCGTACATCTCGTCCCGCAAGGCTGCTGCGCGCTCGAACTCCAGGTTCTTGGCAGCTTCCTTCATTTGCTTCTCCATCTCGGAGATCACTTTTAGAAGTTCTGGTCGCGAGGTGACATCCCTGTGTTTTCCGGTCTTGTACTCGCCTTTCATTTCAGAAACCGCCTGGGGCGACATTTGATCGGTAAGGTCACGGATGGCTTTGTGGATACTGACAGGAACTATCCCGTGTTCCTTATTGAAGTTGACTTGCTTGGTGCGCCTGCGGCTGGTTTCATCGATAGCCCGCTTCATTGAATCGGTAATCCGGTCGGCATACATGATCACCCTTCCATCGATATGACGGGCAGCGCGTCCGGTGGTTTGGATCAGGGCTGTGTCGGAGCGCAGGAAGCCTTCCTTGTCTGCATCCAGGATTGCCACCAGGGAAACCTCCGGCAGGTCGAGACCCTCACGCAGAAGGTTGATGCCAACAATCACGTCGAACACGCCCAGGCGTAAGTCCCTTAATATCCCGATCCTTTCCAGTGTCTCAACTTCCGAGTGAAGATAATGGACCTTTATGCCGAGTTCCATCAGGTATTCTGCCAAATCCTCAGCCATGCGTTTGGTTAATGTTGTCACCAATACCCGCTGCCCGTTCTCGACCCTGGACCGGATCTCCTTCACCAGGTCGTCCACCTGACCCTTTGTAGGGCGGACCTCCACTTCTGGGTCCACAAGCCCGGTGGGACGGATGATCTGTTCCACCACTTGTTCTGCGTGGCTCATCTCGTATGGACCGGGAGTTGCAGACGTATAAATGGTGCTGCCCATCACTTGCTCGAATTCGTCGAATTTTAGCGGGCGGTTATCCAATGCGGAAGGAAGTCGGAAACCGTATTCCACCAGCGTCTCTTTGCGAGACCGGTCGCCGTTGTACATGCCGCGGATCTGCGGGATGCTCATGTGCGATTCATCGATCACCAACAGATAATCACTCGGCAGGAAGTCCACCAGGGTCCAGGGGTGGGTTCCAGGGGCGCGCTGGTCGAGCTGGCGAGAATAGTTTTCAATCCCCGCGCAAGTGCCCACTTCGCGGAGCATTTCCAGATCATATCGTGTGCGCTGTTCAATGCGCTGGGCTTCGAGCAATTTTTCGTTGGATTTGAAGAATGCAACCCTCTCATCCAGCTCTTTTTCGATATTGGTGATGGATACCTTTAACCGATCGTCCCCTGCCAGGTAGTGCTTGGCTGGATAGATATCCACCTGCTCAGGTTGGGAGAGGATTTCACCAGTTAGTGGATTGACCTCCGAGATACGCTCGACTTCATCCCCGAAGAATGTGACCCGGTAGCCGCGCTTGTTTTCGTAAGCGGGGATGATCTCAAGCGTGTCACCGCGCACGCGGAATGTCCCAGGTCGCAAGTCAATATCGTTGCGCTGGTATTGTCCGTCCACCAACTGGCGGATCAAGGCATTCCGCCGACTGATCTCGCCCACTTTCAATCTCACCACTCCCTTCCCATATTCTTCAGGGTTGCCCAGACCGTAAATGCAGGAAACTGATGCCACGATGATGACATCCCTGCGGGACATCAATGCGGTGGTGGCAGCCAAGCGCAGGCGTTCGATTTCTTCATTGATCTCTGTTTCTTTTTCAATGAATAAATCATGGCGGGGAACGTAGGCTTCCGGTTGGTAGTAATCGTAATAGGAGACAAAATAAGAGACCGCATTCTCCGGAAAGAACTCACGGAATTCAGCATAAAGTTGCGCCGCCAGTGTCTTGTTATGTGCCATGATCAAGGCTGGTTTTTGCACCTGCTGGATGACGGAGGCGATGGTGAACGTTTTACCGGTCCCAGTGGCACCGAGCAGAACCTGGTGTTTGAGGTGCCGCTGTACTCCATCCACGAGCTGGCGGATGGCTTCCGGTTGGTCACCGGTGGGTTGAAAGGGGGCATTAAGTTTGAAGTCCATAGGATATTTAATTGGTTTCTGAAAAGGAACAGGAATTTTGTTTAACAATCCTAAATTCATGCTAGAATGAAGGGAGTATAGAACAAATGACCACAAATAGCAAGGACTAAAATAACTGTGAGATTATACCGTCTGAATCTGCAAAACAAAACCTGGGTTCGATTGATATTGCCAAATTGCGCAACATAATCTCTATTCTAAGTGTGCCCAAAACAGCCCCACCTTATATTGCCCCCACCCTAACCAGGTGGGGATTTGCTTTATGGGGATATAGCGCGATAATAATCAGATATTGGAATGCGACATGAATCGGGGACGCTGTTTTACTAAAGCCAGGTTGGGATGGGTGTGATTAATATTTGGAGGGCTTGGATTATTTGGGAGGGTGAATTTATGGAATCATGGGACAGTAACATTCCATCATGGGGTAGATATTAGCGTTTTCCCCATTATCGGAGGAGCTATCTTGGGGGGGCTTGGTAACTACACCCGACGATAATATCGATATCCCATGAAGTTTAGGGAAGTAAGTAACGAGGTGTCTCGTAAATAGCTCCTGCCCTGACCCAGCGAAGGTCTACTTAATTCACCAAAGCTACTTGAGCGGGTTGAATGAAACGGCGCGATAATAAATAGGAGGCAATATGGTTTTACATATTAGACAAAAGGCGTGGTACATTTCAATCCCCTTTACTCTTTCATTACCCCAGGGACAGGATAAGTAAAGGCTGCTGGACAAACCATTTGAGGTAATCCCCGATTCAACGGAGATATTTATGCCACTGACCAATAATGTATCCAAAATGTGGGAGGGCTGGCTTATAGATGGTCTGGGGGAGCAGGAGGAGCTATTTCATAACGCATTAGTAACTACTTTGGAAGCATTTAACATCCCAAAATGCATTGTCACTGCCGGTAATGTCAACATGTGGTGGCGGAAAGACAGCCGGATTATTGATGTTAAGTGTTCCGTGGATGGACCGATCGCATGCACAATCCATATTCAAGAATATGGACCCAGCCTTTGGATTGGTCGAGCAGTAGAGTCTTATGCCGAGTTCGAGCTACTATAAACGGATGGCAGCCAGCGCATTCGTTGTGACCATTGACCGCTGCAT
The DNA here is from genome assembly GCA_963830585.1 of uncultured Chloroflexia bacterium. Taxonomy (GTDB): domain Bacteria; phylum Chloroflexota; class Anaerolineae; order Anaerolineales; family Villigracilaceae; genus UBA877. Next base: position 435,646 of record CAWHNA010000002.1, read on the forward strand.
TCGAGATACATTGTTGACGATGGTCAAGGAATTGGCGATCCATTACGTGACAGACATAGGTGAAATGTAGAAACATAAAGTCCGGACGTTTTAATGTTGCGAACAAGACAAATCATCTTTACGATGTGGATAAAAAATCGGGTAATTCCCAATCCCGTATTATATAAACTGGTTGGATATTCCTGATAAGGATATGAGATTATGGAAAGCCCCCTCTTCTTAACCTCTGCTGATATGAGAAAAATTCTTAACTTCTGGTTTGACCAAAGGAAAAAATATTTCTATTTTGAAACAGCTATTCTCAAAGCTTCGTCGCATAGCGAAAGACAAAGGGCTCAACGATTCGGTCGTTACTTCCCTGCTTCTCCAGAGTATAGGGAAGAAATAATTGATTACTTCCAAGATCGAATAGTTGGACGTATTTCTGAAGTAGTCCCATATCCGCCAAGTCTATTGCTTCATGACATTTCCATATTCACAGTTCGGCTTGAAAATAATAGTGAAACAATAAAAATAGAAAAAAAAGAAATGCGACAAGCTTATGGTCTGGTATTTTCACAAATTACGTATTATGAACCAATCATGAATATTGAGGATTTTTTACGCGAGGACCCCCGGATTTTAAATGGGGAAGTAAATTCCTGAAAATGCGGCCGTACTTCCTATCCGAATATTCTAGCCACCTCCACCCCAAAAATAACCGGGGTTATATTACGGATTGGGAACTATGGAAGGTTTCGAGGGATAGCCACCGCCCCAATTGGAAATGTCGCAAGTGACAGTCTGGTTGGTCACCACCTGCACAATCACCGGGCAGCCACCCGTGTGACTGGAAGAGTCATAAGCCACAACCTGGTAATGTCCCGTTGTAATATATCCATCCATTGAAAAGTAAGTATTTCCGGTTCCTGTGATCCAGTACCAGTAATTATAGGGTGCTTCTTGTTCAAATGCCACGATCGCCAGGGCAGGAACGGATCCATAAGGATAGCCGATAATACTCCCAGCAATCGTCCCGAGCCCCGGGGTTGGGGAAGGGGTAGCTCGCACAGTCAAGGTGGGATGCAGCGTCGCTGTCGCAGTGGGGGTAAACTCAATGGTTACACTGGGTGCCAGGGTCGCTGATTGTGTCACGGTTGGTGGTAAAGGTGTCTGAGAAAGCGTAGCGGTTACTGGCGTTAGAAGCGCGGACTGGGTCAGTCCAGCCAATGTTGCCGCCACCTTGGTTGCCACAAGGTCAGAATCTGATATGGCATTTGATTGCTGCAAGGTACAGGCAGACAGGACGATCATTAGAAAGAGGCAGGGTCCCAACCGAATAGAGGAGAGTTTCATTTGAATAAATACTCCTTCATCTTCGAAATGGATGCGGACGCATTTTCCCCAGGAATAAAAACGCAGTCGTCCCGTCCACAATAATACAAAAGGTTCCAGCGGTCCATGGCAATTTTCCAGGCTCCCCGGATGCGCTGGCGCTCTGAGTTCTCAGCCTGTACTAATCGATCAAATTCCGCTTGCTGCAGACGTTTGTTCTTCCCAGCTCGAACCAATAAATAAATTCCGATTGCAAGGGCAGCGACGCCCACCAGGAAAGACATTAAGCTCCCAACAGCTCCAATCACTGCCAATACCGCGGTGTCCTGCGACTGTGTGTTCGTGAAACCGAAAAGCATTGAGATCCCCCCCAATACGAGACACACGGAACCGATCAAGAATACTGCACCTACAACAACTCCAATGATTCCTCCTGCCCTCAAACCACCCCCCGAAGGTGCAAATCCACTGGATTGCATACCAGGTCCAAATTGTGGTTGCTCAGGGGCAGCCAGGCGTTGACCGAGCATCGATATTTGTTTTCGGGTGAATGGCACCGCCCTGGTCACCAATCTCTGCATCCCTTGTCCGTCTAAGACAACTTCATTTTTTTGTTCAGACCCGGAAATTTCCTGCGATTGGCTGGCAATCACGGCAGTTACTTTTTCCGCTTTATCATTCCGGCCGCACTGGGGGCATCGTGCGAAAGCTTCAAGCGTGATCGCGCCAGCGTCGTGTTTTACCAAATGCTCATTTCCGCAATGTTGGCAAGTCAGCGAGGTAGCATTCGACGAGACCTCTAACTTTCCGCCGCAGGAGGGACAAACAAGGGAAATGAGATCGGGCATGGCTCTCTCCAATCGATGTTATGCCATTAATTATAGGGCTTTTCCACTTGAAAACACAATCTCATTTTCCGGTCATTTTTATTACATAAATGAAGGAAAGAGAGGTTATTAAAAATGAAGGTTTGCTATTGATATGGGAGACGTCGACCACTTTACTTTGCCCAGAAAATCCGCTTTCTTCTGCTTACTCGCGCAAATGAAAGGGAACATCGATCACAATCCGCTCGCGCCCCAGGGTTCGGCGCCGGTAGAGAAGTGCTGCTTTTATTAACCAGGCTGTCTGGTTATGCAAAAGGCTCTGCCACCATTTTCCAGGGATAAATTCAGGCAGGACTACTGCAGCCAGTTGACCATCATTGTGTTGCGTATCTGTATCGTCCAGGAATTGCAGTAACGGGTCTATTATTGACCGATAAGGAGAAGGCACCACGACGAAGGGTACGTCAGGCCACCAGGCTTGCCATTCGAGCCTGGTTTTCTCGCCTGCCCCGGGCTCCAATTCCACATAGACCGCAGTTACATCCCTGGAAATCGATCGGGCAAAGTTAACCGCGTCAACCATCCCACGGTGAATCCCGGAAACTGGGATGACGACTCGCTTCGTCTCGACCGGTTTCAAAGAAGGAGGCAATCCTCTCAAGGAGAGCTCTTTTCCCACCCTTCTATAATGGCTGGATATTTGACGGAAGGTAATCACGATCAGTGGGATGAGTAATATGGTGATCCACGCACCTTCTCTAAACTTGCTAAATATAACCACCACCAGTGTCGTCATTGTTGCCAGGGATCCAAAACCATTTATGAGAGATTTCAACCCCCATTGCTTGCCGCGTATCTTCCACCAATGAACGACCATTCCTGCTTGCGAAAGAGTAAATGCCAGGAATGCTCCGATCGCAAATAAAGGGATCAGGGCATGGGTATCGCCGCCAAAAGAAAAGATCAATATAGCCGTTAAGAATCCTAAAATGAGAATGCCATTAGTAAATGCCAGCCTGTCGCCAAGGCTGCCAAACTGCCGTGGCAGGAACCCATCTTGGGCAAGGATGGCAGCGAGACGAGGGAACCCGGCAAAACTGGTATTAGCTGCCACGGTCAGGATACCCAAAGTGGCGAACTGAATTACATAATAAATACCCCCGGTATTAAACAATCTGCGTGCGAGTGCAGATAGAATAGTCTCCTGAGGTCCAGCGATCACACCTAGAAATTGTGTCAGGCCGATGCTTCCGGCAAAAAGCAAACCCATTAATCCTGCCATGACCAATAGAGTAAGGCTGGCGTTTTTCGCTTTTGGCTGCTGAAAAGCCGGGATTCCATTACTGATGGCTTCAACACCGGTCAACGCCGTGCTTCCAGTTGAAAAAGTATGCAGGATAAGGAACAAAGTCAGTGGTTGGAATGCAGGTGGCGCTACCACTGATAATGGTGTGGGTCCGTCGATGGCAAGTCGAATAATTCCATACAACAGCATTAGAAGATACGTCCCCAAGAAAAAATATACTGGAATTGCCATGAAAGTGCCGGCTTCCTGTAAACCACGCAGATTGACCAGGGTTATAACCACCAGCAGGAAAAGCGCTATAGCGACCCGGTGAGGCCATAGAAATGGAAATGCCGATGCAAGTGCAGCCACGCCAGCTGTTAGGCTGACCGCCGCATTTAGGAGGTAGTCTACAAGCAGGGCGGCGGCTGCTAACAACCCGGGTAGTGAACCCAGGTTGGTCCGTGCAACGATATATGATCCCCCTCCAGATGGATAGCCATGGATGGTTTGGTAATACGACAAGGCAACTATGAATAGCAAGCCGGTTATCCCCAACCCGATGGGCCACGCATAAGACAGCCCCATACTCCCTGCGACGATCAAACCCAGGTAGATTTCCTGGTTGGCGTAGGCAATGGAAGCCAGGGCATCTGGCGAGAATGCTGCCAGTGCCCGGATCTTATTCAGCTGCTTGTGCCCAAGGATCCTGGTGGGGAGTGCAGGACCGATCAGGGTATCCTTCAATTTGGAAAACATCCTGGTTTACTTCCTTTCAACTATCGCAGGGTAACGAAGGCTTGTTCAGGATTTCTATCATCACCATTATAGGGCAAAATCCAGCTTGAAAGCTACCACCAAAAACTGCGTGAATTCACCCCTTGACACCCCTTTCTTGCGGGAATATACTGCCCGCGTTGTTAACCGAACCCATATGGACGCTAATCTTTCATTTGACACTGATCATCGTAATCAATCCGAATATTTCCTTGCTGGGTGGAAGATGCTTTAGTGATGGCCCGCGCAACCGTGATTCTGCGGTGAATCAAGCCTGCCCCCGTGTCTCCAAAAACCCGGGGGCGGATTGTTATTTTATGAGGTGAACCATGAGCTTCTTGCCCGCTATCAAAATTCCCATCCGACCTCTTGGCCAAGGACGCTCAACCGGGGTGCAGATACCTAAAAAATTAGTCGAAAGCGCTCGGACTGATGTTAATTCCATCCTAGCTCAACTAGATACAACAACCAACGGGTTATCCCAGGACGTGATCGCAGCACGCCTCGTGCAGTACGGACCAAACGAGGTCGCCAGGGAAAAACGGCGCACCTGGCTTATGCGCTTATGGGACAACATTAAGAATCCCCTTGTGATTCTCCTAGTTCTATTGGGGGTCATTTCCTTTTTGACAGGCGACATACGTGCAACCATCGTCATCCTGACCATGGTAATTCTGGGTATTATCCTTCGTTACGTCCAGGAAAGCCGCGCTGACAATGCTGCTGAGCAATTAAAGGCGATGGTCCGCACCACAACCACAGTAATTAGGGATGGTCAAAAAAAGGAGATTCCCCTGAAAGATTTAGTGCCGGGGGATATTGTAGCCCTTTCAGCCGGTGACATGATCCCGGCTGATGTCAGATTGATCACCACGAAGGACCTATTCTTGAACCAAGCGGCTCTTACCGGGGAATCGCTGCCGGTTGAAAAAAACCAAGCCTTGGTAGATGCCTCTGTGGACAACCCCCTGGAAATGACCAATATTTGTTTCCTGGGTTCCAATATTGAAAGTGGCACAGGGACGGCAGTCGTCGTACAAACTGGCAGCGGGACATATTTTGGGTCATTGGCTAGCAGCATTATCGGTCAACGCGTACTAACCAGCTTCGATAAAGGCGTGAACCAATTTACCTGGCTAATGATTAGTTTCATTGCCATCATGGTTCCATTGGTTTTCCTGCTAAACGGTCTGAGTAAACATAATTGGCTGGAAGCTTTCCTCTTCGCCCTGGCAGTCGCCGTAGGTCTCACGCCCGAGATGCTCCCAATGATCGTGACTGTCAACCTGTCGAAGGGGGCAATTTCCATGTCGAAGAAGAAAGTCATTGTAAAACGTCTCAATTCCATTCAAAATTTAGGCGCAATGGATGTGCTTTGCACAGATAAAACAGGCACCATAACAGAGGGAAGGATCGTCCTGGAAAAGCACATGGATGTTAAGGGCAATCCCAGCCAGAGGGTCCTAGATTACGGGTACATGAATAGTTACTACCAGACCGGATTAAAAAACCTGATGGACGAAGCCATTCTCAATCATGGTGATCTGAATGACAAACTTCAAGTCGATGAACTCTATAAAAAGATAGATGAATTACCTTTTGATTTCCAGCGTCGACGCATGTCTGTAATCGTGGAAAACGATAAGGACCAGCACATCCTGATTTGCAAAGGCGCGGTCGAGGAGATTATGCACCTTGCCACGCACGTCGAGATCAATGGGGAGGTTTTGGAAGTTACTGCTGAACACGATGAGCATCGCAAACGGCGTGTGAGGGAATTGAATTCAGAGGGCTTCCGGGTCATTGCAGTCGCCTACCGGATATTTACCGGGACCGACGATACCCCTCATTACACCATCGAGGATGAATCAGACCTGACCCTATTGGGTTATATGGCTTTCCTTGACCCACCCAAAGCCACTGCTACAGAAGCATTGAGCAAACTCAACGAGCACAAAGTAGTTGTCAAAATCTTGACCGGGGACAATGATATCGTCACCGGAACAATTTGCAGGCAAGTAGGTCTGCCCGTGGATCACATCCTGCTCGGCCCAGAAATCGAAGAAATGGACGAAGCAAAACTTGGCGATGCTGCTGAAATCAAATTCAGTGTTTGCCAAACTTTCCCCTTCTCACAAGGAACGAATTATTCACGCCCTGCAGAGCAAGGGGCACGTGGTGGGCTTCATGGGAGATGGAATCAACGATGCCCCGGCTCTTAAAGCTGCTGACGTGGGAATCTCAGTGGACAGCGCGGTGGATATTGCCAAGGAGTCTTCAGACATCATTTTGCTGGAAAACAGTCTATTGGTTCTGCAGGATGGCGTGTTGGAGGGGCGCCGCGTATTTGGGAACATTGTCAAGTACATCAAGATGGCCGCCTCTTCCAATTTCGGAAACATGTTCAGTGTGCTGGGCGCCAGTATTTTCCTTCCTTTTGTGCCCATGCTGCCAATCCAGGTGCTGACAAACAACTTGCTGTACGATTTCTCCCAGACTACCATTCCGACCGATGAAGTGGATGCCGAATGGCTGACCCGGCCGCGCAAGTGGGCTATTGGCGAACTTCGTCGGTTTATTATCTTTATTGGCCCCATCAGCTCCATTTTTGATTATGCAACCTTTTTCATCATGTTATATGTTTTTAGTAGCTGGACGAATGCAGATTTGTTTCACACTGGTTGGTTCGTGGAATCTCTCTTTACTCAGACTCTGATCATCCACGTCATTCGCACTAATAAAATTCCCTTCTTACAAAGCCGGGCGAGCAAGGCACTAACATTTACGTCGCTGCTCATTGTGGCAATTGGAGCCTATCTGCCATATTCACCATTAGCCTCATGGCTGGGTTTTGTACCACTTCCGCCGCTCTACTGGTTATTGTTGCTTGGGATGCTAGTGGCATACGTCATACTCACCCAGTTGATCAAAACCTGGTTCTATCGCAGATTCGGCGATTGAACTAACAGGACAGAAGGTGTATGATTGCGATACTTTATCAATATCGGGAGAAAGAGATGGAAATAAAAAACGACAAAATGAAAATAAAAGTCAACCTGGATGGTGCCTACACGGTCTCCGGGCTGATTCCATTGTTCGATCAGATCATGGTGCCAGACGAAGAAGGTTTATCCACAGGATGGAAAATGGGGAAAAGGTATCCAATCAAGCAGGAATATGACCTGTGTCGCTGCGGTCAATCCAAAGAAAAGCCATTTTGTGATCTGACCCATAACGATATATTTTTTGACGGGACCGAAACCGCCAGCCGAAAACCCTTTATCGAGCAAATTGAACCAGAAACAGTAGGCCCGGATTTGATAATGACCGACGTGGTCGCCTTGTGTGCAGATGCCCGTTTTTGTGACCGGGCGGGAGGTGCATGGGATAATACCCGGGCTTCAAACGACCCCGCGGCAAAGAAGATAGCTATCCAGGAAGTGTGGGATTGCCCGGCGGGAAGGCTGGTATTGCATGATAAAAATGGCAAGCTGCTCGAACCGAAATTTCCGCCCTCCATCGGTCTGGTTGTCGATCCTGTAAAACAGGTGGATGGTCCAATATGGGTGCGCGGCGGGATTCCAATCGAAGCAGCTGATGGAACCGTATATGAAATCCGCAACCGGGTCACTCTTTGCCGCTGCGGAAAATCTTCCAATAAACCATTCTGCGATGGCAAACACGAAGATGGTGCATAGGTCCACAAACAAGGAAGGTAAATATGACTACCCATGGAAATTATGAAACCGATCTACTCCCCACCTCTGCCGGGGAGCTTTCTATCACGTTCCTCGGTCATGGCAGCCTGCTTGATTGAATTCCAGGGGAAAAACATTTATGTGGATGTTTTTGGCGAGGTGGCGGATTATTCCAAACTACCAAAAGCTGATCTTGTCTTTTTCACCCACGAGCATTTCGACCACATGGATCCCAAGGCTTTGGCGTCCATCCGGATGGAAAAAACTGTGCTTGTGTATACCGAGAACTGTGCCCAAACGCTAAAAGGTGGGATCGTGATGCACAACGGAGATACGCAAATAGTGGCGGGAATCCCGGTTGAAGCAGTAGCAGCATACAACCTGGTGCACAAACGTCCGAGCGGTGACCCATTCCATCCGAAGCGAAGCGGTAATGGCTACATCTTAACCTTTGGCAGCACCCGCCTGTACGTTGCCGGTGACACCGAGAACACACCCGAAATGAAAGCACTTAAAAGGATTGACATTGCTTTCCTGCCGATGAACCTGCCATATACAATGACTCCTGAGATGGTTGCCGATGCAGCCATGGCTTTCCAACCGAAAATTTTATACCCCTATCATTATGGAGAAACAGATGTTGCAAAACTAGTCGGCCTGCTAAAAGGGGAAAAGGGGATCGAAGTACGAGTCCGGAAGATGAACTAATATAGCAAAAGACAACAAACCCCAAAATAGCGGTTGGATAATCTCCAACCGCTATTTGTTATCCTGTAGTTTTTCCAGAATTTCCAGCAGCCTTTCCTGCCAATCTGCATCCTTTCCAAACAAGCACCAATAGGCATTCTTCCCTCCACGGATTCCCGGACCCAGGTCTGGCAGGTGTTTGGGTTCCATCCCCTCTGGGGATGGTGGGTAGCGCAGTACGATCTGTCCACTTTCCATGCCGATCGATACAAGCCCGCCTTTTTCGGCGCGCAGCTTCACCCGCATCTGGTAGAACAGGTTGGTGATCATTTCCGGGAGAGGGCCAAAGCGGTCTGTAAATTCAGCCGCAAGAGCTTCCAGCGCGGCTTCGTCGGTCAGGTCGGCAAGGCGGCGGTAGAGACGCAGGCGCAGGTTCGTGTCAGGGACATACGCTTCGGGGATGCCGATCGCTAAAGGCAGGTCCACGTTGACCGGCAAACCCATCGGTTGGATCGAATCCAGACTGGGGGATTTTAGATCGATTTTCAGGCTCTCAAACTTGCCGAGCGTTCGGGCTTGTTTGACAGCTGCAGCCAGCAGGCGAGTATATAAATGAAACCCCACCGCTGCAATATGACCCGATTGACGCGTCCCAAGCAGTTCACCAGCCCCGCGCATTTCCAGGTCACGCATGGCAATCGAATACCCGGCTCCTAGCTGTGTATTTTCTGCTATGACCTCCAAACGTTCCTGTCCTTCCGGCGTCGGGCGGAGTTTATTATGCCGAAAGAAGTAGGCGTAAGCCCGCGCAGCCCCGCGACCTACACGCCCACGTAATTGATATAACTGCGCCAGACCCGAATGCATCTGCGCGATCAACGATGAGCGTGTTGGAATTTGGGATATCGAGCCCGGATTCAATGATCGAGGTGGAGAGCAGGATGTCCACGTTCCCGGCATGTGAAACGGTGCATCACGCTGGCAAGTTCAATTTCAGGCATTTGACCATGACCGATTGCAATGCGTGCCTCCGGGACGAGTTTTTCCAGGTGCAACCGCATCGCATCGATCGTTTGGACCCGGTTATGAACGAAAAAGACCTGTCCGCCGCGTTCCAATTCTCGCAAAATCGCCTGCCGGACGAGTTTGGGTGAGTACGGTCCAACATGCGTGATAATTGGCAGGCGTTCCTCGGGAGGAGTATTTAAATTGGAAATATCTCGCACACCTGTAAGTGCCATGTAAAGCGTGCGAGGGATGGGAGTGGCAGTCAAGGTCAGCACATCCACTTCAGTGCGCAATTTCTTCAGGTGTTCCTTATGCGTGACTCCGAAGCGCTGCTCCTCGTCAATAATCACCAATCCAAGATCCTTGAATTGGACATCTGCCGAGATAAGCCGGTGGGTACCAATGACAATATCTATTGCACCTTGTGATAACGCATACAATATCTGGGTTTGCTCGCGCGGGGTACGAAAGCGGGAGAGCATCTCGACTGTTACCGGAAAAGCTGAGAGCCTTTGCCGGAAAGTATCGTAGTGCTGCTGAGCCAGCACGGTGGTCGGGACAAGTACTGCCACCTGCCGGCCGTCCATGACCGCTTTGAACGCTGCCCGCAGGGCCACCTCGGTTTTACCGTAACCAACATCACCGCACAGCAACCGGTCCATCGGGCGTGCCGTTTCCATGTCGTGCTTGATATCTGCCAATGCCTTAACTTGATCATCTGTCTCGACGTATGGAAAACTGGACTCCAATTCGCCTTGCCAGGGATTATCCGGACTGAAAGCGAAGCCTTCAGCAACCTGGCGCCGGGCGTAAAGGTCAAGCAACTCCTGAGCCACCTCCTGTACTGCCTCCCGCACCTTGCGCTTTGTTTCCGGCCATTCCTGGCTTCCCAAATTTCCCGGAGCGGGTGGGGATCCATCGGGTCCGATATAACGGGTGAGCCGGTCAGCCTGGTGGACGGGAACGTACACCTGGTCGCCATTTTTATACTCGATGCATAAAAACTCTCTTTCCAGACCGTCCAGCGTCCGTTGGACCAGCCCAATGAACCGCCCGATGCCATAATCAACGTGTACGATCCAATCGCCGGCATGTAGGTCCGCGTATGCAGATTCAGGTGTTTCAGCTCCCGGTATGGGGACGCTGGCGTGGTTGTGGTCGTTCCCAACCGAAAATTTCAGAATCAGTGATCAGGTAACTTGATAATTGAGAATCGGAAGAAAGTTTCCAGCCTTCGGACAGGGAGGTTTCGAGAAATTGAGGGTTGCCCGGAGCTTCATCGACAGCTCCCGCACCTTGCTCCAGCCACAGTTCCTCCAACCGGGAAGCTTGACGGGAAACAACAACAACCGACTCATCCCTTCGCAATTAATGTTCCCAAAAATTCAATGAAAGGCTTCAACCGTCCACCGAAGCGCTCGATCTGGCTGAAATGGGAAGCCAGGTCACCGGATGATTCCGCAGCAGTTGATCGACCCAGTTCCAATAAATGTATGGCTTTGCAGATCATCTTCCAATTCCGACCATGTAATGTACGGAACTGGAAAATCTTCTGCCAAGGTTCCTTCTGAGATTGATTCGATGCGCAGTTTTATCGCTTGCTCTTCTATCTCAGATCCTGCACTCTCTAGAACTCCCAGGTCGTCTGCCAGCACAATCGCTTTTTGGGGAAGAAAATCCAGCAAGGAGGATGACATCGAATGAAGCAGTGGAATGTGAAATTCAGAGATTTCCGGAATATTTGAACTCTCATCGCCTCCCAGGATAAATTCACGGGCTGGCGTAATGAGAATAGAATCCATTTTCTCGATGGTCCTCTGTGACGCCGGGTCAAACCACCTGAGAGTGTCGATTTCGTCCCCGAAAAAATCCAGCCGGACGGGATGAGGTTCAGATTGAGGCCAAACATCCAGCAGCCCGCCTCGATGAGAAAATTGCCCCGGTTCGAGAACCGTGTCCACAGGTTGGTAGCCGATATTTACCCATGTTTCCATAAGGGAACCGGGCATTATCTTTTGTCCAGCTTTGAGTAATTTGCTCCCTTTAAGGAAATCCCGCCTGGGTAAAGTGCGAGTCATCAGTGCGCGTGCAGTCGTTACGATAATGGGAGCGAAGTGAGGTTTTTCCAGAAATGGCAGGTGATAAGCTGCAAGCGCAGTCAAAGTTTGCAGGCGTTCCCGCCGGGTGGCGCCTCCCCAAGCCGCATTTTCGTAAAATAACGGGTTTGGCTCGGAGAAAATGTACCTGGAAATATCTGGCGCCCAAAATGCCAGCTCGTCATGCAGCCGGAGGGCATGGTCTACGCGATCCGTGACAAAAACAATGGGAAGCTCAAGGTCGTCGTTCAGACAAGCAAGGACAGCCAAACGGGCCGCACGCGGCAATGCCAGGCCGGGAAGTTTTTTTCCTGACTGAAGGTCATCTAAAAGAAGATGGTAGGCTGGAAGGTGGCGAATTTGTTCGAGGAGATATTTCATGATGGTGGGTGGAGGGGCTCGATGATAGCTAATGAATACGCTTTTAGGTTTACTTTTTCACCCTAGGGAAATCGTCCCATTAAACTTGTTCATCGCAGCGTCCAGTCCCAGGGTTGCCCAGGTGAGAGTTGCTTCTACGGCTCGAATGAGAGTTTCGGAAATGACGACCATTTCATCATCCGAGAAATCCTGCAGGACATAATCGGGTGCTTGCATCTGCCCGGGGGGACGTCCAATCCCAAGGCGCAAACGCGGGAATTCATTTGTTCCCAACCGGTCGATCGTCGAAGTCATCCCTTTTTGCCCGGCTGATCTGCCGTCCGGACGGATGCGGATGGTGCCTATTGGTAAATCCAGGTCATCGTGAGCGATCAGCAAGTTTTCCAAGGGTAATTTGTAAAAATGTAGAAGTCCCTGCACAGACTGCCCAGAAAGGTTCATGAAGGTTTGCGGTTTGGCAAGGATGATCTTACGCTCCTCGAAATTTGAGCTGGCCACGAGCGCCTTGGACTGCATGCGGGTAAAGCGTACCCTAAGTCGAGCCGTCAGCCGGTCCAACAACATAAAACCGACGTTATGACGGGTCAGGCGGTATTCGCGACCAGGGTTTCCCAGCCCAACAATCAAATAAGTATCTGTCATGATTATTTCCGTCTCAGCCAGAGGTAAATTCCGATAACAATGAAAGTTAAAATTGCTGCCAGCCCCCCGTAAAGAATGCTGATGGTCACATCTGCCGGAGCCAAAATTGCCGGGTTCTGCCCCAAAGCGGTCGGGGTAGGGAAAGTAGGTGTTGGAAAAGGCTGCGATGTTGCCGTACCGGTTGGGACAAAGGTCGGTTCAGGTCCAACGGGGAGTGGTGTAGGTGTTTCCACAGGGGTGTAATTTCGCACACGCAGATCCGAGACCAGAATGTCCTTGCTGGATCCATCGGTCAGGTAAACCCGTAATCGCAAAACATAATTTCCATCTGTTATGACGGTCGTATCCCATGTGGCCAATGTACTTTTAGAAACTGGCGGGACATTATTTGCCATCAAAAACCAGGTTCCGGTTGGATCATCCATGTACCCGAAAGAGATTTCTGCCGATGCGAACCCATTAACATCACTGGATCCGATGACCGCGACAACTCCCTGGATGGCTTCTCCTGGGCGCGGTAAATCAATGACCCCTTCGCTGACCTGGGGAGTGCGCCCGAGGAAAGGGATCAAACTCACCATCCACAACATTAAGGATGAGCACAGAATGCGCATAGAAAGTCAAGGATTGAGTCTAACACGAAGGGAGGCGCGGGTCAACATGTTTTCCGAAAATCGCTCCGCACGGGCTGATAACTATTCGGGAGAAGCCCTTTATGTCGATATTATCGGTAGGTCGACAATATTTCGTTATAGATGATCGTTACCATACATCGAACGTCTTGAAATGCCGACGCTTGTGTCAATCCCTTTCCTAGTAATGGAATAAATTGTCGATGATCAATTGCTAAAAAGGACAGGTCTAAAGATGCAGTTTTTCCTGAATTATTCTTCCTTATGTGGATAAGAATGCTGGAGATACCCGAATATTAATATTTCTGTCTATTTGTTTCACGAACAGCACCAGTTCCAAATGAAATTTAATCAACCAATATTGACCATAAGATAGAATTCCTTTAATTATCGGGGGGAAAAAGGTTATTTCCCATTCACTCGTTTTTGATGTAAAATCGTTCAACCATTAATGGAGTTTAAGCAGGAGAAATATGGACAAAAATAAGGCATTATTCCAATCTTCTGAAGCATTGACATTTGATGATGTCCTGGTCGTTCCATCTTACAGTGAAATCCTGCCTGCAGAAGCGGATGTTACTGCCCGTTTGGCTGGTGACATTCAGATAAATATTCCACTGCTCTCGGCAGCGATGGATACCGTCAGCGAGGCCCGCCTGGCAATCGCATTGGCGCGTGAAGGAGGGATAGGGATAATCCATCGCAACCTTTCCGTGGAACAACAAGCCAATGAAGTTGACATGGTCAAACGATCGCAATCGGGGATGATCTCAGATCCGATCACACTGCCGCCTGACGCAACTCTCCAACAGGCTGAAGATATCATGTCAACATACAAGATCAGCGGCGTACCCATTGTGGATCATGACAAAAAATTGGTGGGAATACTGACCAACCGTGACATCCGTTTTGTTGAACCTTCAGATTATGACCAACCCATCAGCAAGTTCATGACCCCCCAGCCACTGGTGACAGCGCCGGTGGGAATATCGCGCCAGGATGCGAAAAAGATCCTGCAGGAACACCGCATTGAGAAACTTCCCCTTGTAGATGCCTCCGGGCACCTGAAAGGACTACTGACGGTCAAGGATATCCAGAAAGAGCGTGACTACCCCAGTGCCGCCCACGATGATCGCGGCCGATTACTGGTGGGAGCAGCAGTTGGCGTGGGCCCTGATCTCGAAACGCGTGTGGGAAACCTGGTGGATGCCGCGGTGGATGTGATCGTGATCGATACTGCGCACGGTCATTCCAAGGGGGTGGTTCAAGCTATCCGGCGTGTCCATAAAAACTGGAAAGAAATTCCAGTGATTGCTGGGAATGTTGTGACTCCTGCTGGGACGAAAGCTTTGATCGAGGCTGGCGCAGCAGCCGTAAAGGTTGGAGTCGGTGCTGGTTCGATTTGCACCACCCGCGTGGTTGCAGGGGCAGGCATGCCTCAATTATCCGCCATCTACGCGTGTTCCCAGATGGCCCGGGAAGCGAATATTCCCATCATTGCAGATGGAGGAATCAAGTTCAGTGGTGACATTATCAAGGCAATCGTTGCCGGCGCTGACACAGTCATGCTCGGCAGTTTATTTGCAGGGCTGGATGAGTCCCCAGGTGAAGTGGTTTTACTCGAAGGGCGCCGATTTAAAGAATATCGGGGCATGGGCAGCATGAGTGCCATGCAGGGATATGGCAAGGATCGGTATGCAACTGGACAGGATACCTCCACCGTGTCAATGACGAATGGAGGAGTGAAATTGGTTCCGGAGGGAATTGAGGGCCGGGTGCCATTTAAAGGCCAGTTGCATGATTTCGTTTTTCAACTCGTTGGCGGGCTTCGTTCAGGAATGGGATACGCTGGCGCAAAGAACTTGAACGACCTGCGCACAAAAACCAGCCTGGTACGTATTACCAATGCCGGCCTCATTGAAAGCCATCCGCACGACGTTATCATTACGAAGGAAGCTCCCAATTACCAGATCACCCAAGATTGACCTGAGAGCCCGGCTAAGCGAATTGTGGAGAGCCGGAAAGGAAACTGCCACCTCCCAAGCTGACCGGGCTCTTGAGCATACCTGTGCGGGTCGTGTTGTCAGTGCGCTGACATTCATTGTTGTCGTGTTTTGCCTGGGGCTTTGGATTACTACATTTCTCCTGCTTAAAGACCGATTATTCGTCCAAACCTTTACCGGAATTGTTCTGACCAACTTGACTTGTATCGTTTTTTTTGGAGGATTGGTTCTGGCAGTTTTTGTTGGGGCATTGGCAGGGAATTTCCTGCGCAGGGCATTTTGGAAGCTGTTGGTCAAAAGGTATAAATGATCATTAACAATAAGAAAACGTACACAATTTCCAAGTATCCCTTATAATGAAGACATCTTCTGATAAATGAAAACCGGAGTTTAAGTATGAATCAAAATCGCAGCGAATTGATGGTTAACCGTCTGCGTTCCATGCAAGCAGCAGCTCCCGATATTGAAGCCTCTGCCATTGTTTCGGTCGATGGTTTGATCATGGCGTCAGCACTGCCTGCTGAGGTTGAAGAGGACCGCGTTTCAGCCATGTCAGCTGCCATGCTCAGCTTGGGCGAAAGGATCGCTGAAGAACTTGGGCGGGGGGGGTTGAACCAGGTTTATATCAAGGGCAGTAATGGCTTTATTGTTTTAACCTCCGTTGGGTCTGAAGCTGTACTAACGGCGCTTGCCCGTCAGGAGGGCAAGCTTGGAATAATTTTTCTGGAGATGCGCCGGGCAGCTGAAGACCTGGTCAAACTGGTTGGATGAGACTTAAGTTATTATTCTCCTTTTTTGCACCCGTCTACCCGCGTGGGGAGGAAGCCAATAAATGGCCCTCCCCACGTCCTTTGATATTAGCGAGGTAATTATGCCGACTAAATATATTATCTTTACCGGTGGAGTTGTCAGTTCAGTTGGGAAAGGTGTGACCGCGGCTGCCACGGGTCTACTGCTGAAATCGCGTGGGTTCAAAGTCACCGTCCAGAAGCTTGACCCATACATAAACGTGGACCCGGGAACGATGTCTCCCTACCAGCATGGGGAGGTATATGTTCTGGATGACGGCGCAGAAACCGACCTTGATCTGGGTCACTATGAAAGGTTTGTCGACATTCGCTTGGGCCGCTTCAGCAACTTCACCACCGGACAGGTTTACGCAGAGGTGATTGCCAAGGAACGCCACGGCGACTACCTGGGTGGGACCATCCAGGTCATCCCGCACATAACCAACGAAATCAAGCGTCGCATCGGGTTGGCTGCAAAGGAATCCGGGGCAGACATTGTCATTCTGGAGATCGGCGGCACGGTGGGAGATATCGAATCTCAGCCCTTTCTAGAAGCCTTGCGCCAGTTGCGCAACGAAGTTGGGCGGGAGAATACTTTTTTTGTTCATGTGACCTGGCTGCCATTTATTGGAGCCACCCAGGAACTCAAGACAAAACCGACTCAGCATTCGGTGGCTGCATTAAGATCCATTGGTATTTCACCAAACATGATCATTGCTCGGTCTGATTTTCCGCTGGAAGACGGGCTGACTGAAAAAATTGCACTGTTTTGCGACGTGGACAAACGCGCAGTAGTCCCGATGGTCACTTCCCAGGTTTTGTATGAAGTCCCTCTCCTACTCGAAAAAGCCGGGGTGGGGGATTACTTGGTGGAACGTTTGGGACTAAAAGCCAGCATCACCCCAGACTGGGGTCCCTGGCGCAATCTTGTAGCTGAAGTTCGTAAACCGAAACCGTTGGTTAAAATTGCCCTGGTGGGCAAATACGTGGAATTAAAAGACGCTTACATGTCCGTGAGGGAGGCTGTCAACCACGCTGCCCTTTCGCTGGGACTGGAGGCAGAGATCCTTTGGGTTCTATCCAGCGACCTGGAGAAAGGGAAGGCCTGGGAACTCGTTAAATCTGCCGATGGAATTATCGTCCCGGGAGGGTTCGGGTCACGCGGCATCGAAGGAAAAATTCAGACGGCAAAATATGCCCGAGAGAATAATATCCCATACCTGGGGTTGTGCCTGGGGATGCAAGTGATGTGTGTGGAATTTGCCCGGGATGTACTCGGTTATGAAGACGCCAACTCGACCGAATTTGATCGAAGCACCTCCCACCCCGTGATCGACCTGATGCTTGAGCAACGCGCCATTACTGATATGGGCGGGACAATGCGCCTTGGCCTTTACCCTTGTGTAATCCAACCCGGAACGAAGACCGCGTCGGCATACAACGAAAAGCAAGTGGAAGAGCGCCATCGTCATCGCTGGGAATTCAACAACTCTTACAAGGAGGAATTCGAAAAAGGCGGAATGGCATTTTCGGGCATTTCACCTGACGGTTTGTTAGTGGAAATTTCCGAACTTAAAGATCACCCCTACATGGTCGGCAGCCAATTTCACCCTGAATTTCTTTCAAGACCAATGCGCCCCCACCCTCTTTTTGTTGGGTTGCTGAAGGAAGCTGGGAAAAAAGCGGGCATAAATAAAGGAATGTGAGTTATACTCTGTGGCTTGTAAATCAAGAACAATCGACCTGATATTATTCGAATGGAGATAACCTATGGATACCACAATTGAAATCATCAGCGCGCAGGAAATCCTCGACTCGCGCGGCAACCCGACCGTGGAGGTCGAAGTCATCTTGGAGGACGGTTCGTGGGGTCGGGCTGCAGTTCCCTCAGGGGCATCCACCGGGGTACACGAAGCACTGGAACTGCGCGACGGCGACAAAAAACGTTATAACGGGAAAGGTGTTTTGAAGGCTGTAGCAGCTGTCAACGAAGAAATTGCCGACGATCTTTATGGATGGGATGCCACCGATCAGAAGGCCATTGATGCGGAAATGATAGCATTGGATGGAACTCCCAATAAATCCAAGTTTGGAGCCAACGCCATCCTGGGCGTATCACTTGCAGTCGCCAAGGCAGCCGCGGCAGCACTTGGTTTGCCCCTGTATCGATATATTGGCGGGGTTTATGCCCACGTGCTACCCGTTCCGATGATGAACATTCTGAATGGCGGCGCGCATACGGCCTGGCAGTCAACGGATGCACAGGAATTCATGGTCATGCCCTTGGGTGCTCCCAACTTTGCGGAAGGTCTGCGCTGGGGAGCAGAGATCTACCACGCTCTCAAGTCTGTACTAAAGGACAAAGGCTATGTAACCTTGGTGGGAGACGAGGGTGGATATGCTCCTGCGCTGAAGGCTAATAACGAGGCAGTGGAAGTAATCCTCGAAGCCATCAGCAAGGCGGGGTTCAAAGCCGGCCGCGGCGAACAGGTGGCAATTGCCCTCGACCCTGCTGCTTCTGAGCTATACGATGAAGACACAAAAACATACAATTTGCGCAAGGAAGGCAAGAAACTGACGGGCGAGCAAATGGTCGAATTTTGGGCAAAATGGGTAAAAGATTACCCGATCGTATCCATAGAAGACGGTCTGGCACAGGATGACTGGGAATCGTGGATTTTAATGACCAAATTACTGGGCAATAAGATCCAGATCGTTGGTGACGACCTGCTCGTGACCAACCCCGAACGAGTCCGCAGGGCAATCAAAGAAAATGCTGCCAATGCTCTGCTGGTTAAACTTAATCAGATTGGCACATTGACCGAGACCATCGAGGCGGTGGAGACTTGTCACCGGGCCGGTTGGCGAGCGGTCACATCCCATCGATCCGGCGAAACTGAAGACAGCACCATCGCTGATCTTGCGGTTGCCTTGAACATGGGGCAAATCAAGACCGGGGCTCCAGCTCGGTCCGATCGTGTCTCAAAATATAACCAACTTTTGCGCATTGAGGCAGAACTGGCAGAGACGGGTAAATATGCCGGGTGGTCAGCGTTGGGTTTATAGACTTGGGAGCTTAATAATCAACCCGCGCACCGATCGGTGCGCGAGTTTGTTTTTCAACCAATCGAGGTAATTTAATTACGCTTTTGTCACTGCCACGAAGATCATTGGGCGGCGCCCGGTCTGGTTACGGAGCAGGCTTCTTACGGCGTCAGTAATGGTTTTTTCGTCATCCGAGCCCCCATTATTGACCAGTTCCGTCACCTTCTTTTGGACAGCAGGGACGAGTGTCTCTGCGTCTTCTGGAGAGATAAAGCCGCGCGTGATCACTTCAGGCTCCTTGAGTAGGCGGTTGGAGAATTTATCCAGGGTTGCGGTAATAAGGACAATCCCTGCCCGAGCCAGTTGCTCCCGCTCCCGCATGACGTCTAGATCGATTTCACCGACGCTTTCACCTTCCACGAAATATGTATCCCCCGGGCATTCGTTCAGCCAACGTCAGCTTCCCATCACACAGTTCAACCACCTGCCCGTTTTCAACCACGGCGATATTCCCCGCCGGTATGCCAACTTGCTTTGCCAGGTTGGCATGGCGTCTGAGCTGGTGAAGTTCCCCGTGGATGGGCATAAAGAAGGTGGGCCGCACCAGGTTGAGCAGGAGTTTCATTTCCTCGGAACTGGCGTGCCCTGATACGTGCACAGGTGAGATGGCCTCATGGACTACTTCAGCTCCCCGACGCATAAGACGGTTAATGGTCTTGCTGATGGCTTCTTCGTTCCCAGGTATGGGGTGAGACGATAGCACGATCGTATCACCAGTTTCCACATCGAACTGACGGTTTGTCCCCGTGGCGAGCCTCCCAATGATGGAGGACGGTTCCCCTTGTGAACCCGTGCACATCAGAACCACGTCTTTGTCCGGTAAATGAAGCGCTTCTTCCAGGCTCACCAGTGTTTTATCGGGGATTTGCAGGTAAGCCATTTTTTGGGCTATCTTGGCGTTATCGACCATGCTGGTCCCAACAAAAGCAATTTTCCGGTTATGCCGTACTGCCGCATCCGCGACTTGCTGCATGCGGGCAATCAGGGAGGCAAAGGTGGCGATGATGATGCGACCGGTGGCATTCCTAAATACCTCGTCAAATGCGGGGCCAATCACTCTTTCGGAAGGAGTCCAACCGGGACGTTCTGAGTTTGTGGAATCAGCCAGCAACATCGCAACGCCGCGTGCGGAAAATTCTGCCAGTTTGGCAAAGTCTGTCGGCCAGTTGTCTACAGGAGTTTGGTCAAACTTGTAATCTCCAGTGTGGACTATCAACCCGGCAGGGGTTGTGATCCCCAGACCGATTGCATCCGGGATGGAGTGGCAGACGTGAAAAGTTTCAACCTTGAAGGGACCAATCCGAATAGTTTCGCTTGCCTGCACCATGCGCAGATCAGATTTATTCGATAAGCCATTACGTGCCAGTTTTACATCGATCAACCCTTTAGTCAGGGGAGTCGCATAAACTGGTGCCGGAACGACTGCCAGAAGATGCTGGATGGCTCCAATGTGGTCCTCATGCCCGTGGGTGATAAATATGCCATCCACACGCTTGGCGTTGTCGCGCAAATACTGGAAGTCAGGGATGATGTAATCCACGCCCAGCATATCGTTATCGGGGAACATCAGCCCTGCATCCACAACAAGGATGCGGTCGGCGTATTCATAGGCCATCATATTTTTACCCACTTCGCCCAGGCCCCCGATGGGTATGATTCTTAATTTTTGTTCTTTACTCATGTTATTTCCTTTTTTTTGCTACCCGCCCATTAAATAAAACACAAAACGCCCCTTGCATATTGCAGGGGTTTGTGGAACAGGTAATTTTTGAATTTTGCCAACTGCCTTACGGCAGTAAAAGTTTACTTTTTTAGTAATAATCCACCTAGGTGAAATATCTCAAGGCGAGGTGAGTATAGCAGGTGGAATAGGATTTGTCAAAGCTGTTTTATGGTGAAATTAAATTTTATCTTGCTATTCCATATAAAACCTGATCTTCTTCCCCGAATTAATGGTGATAAAACCGTGGAACCGCGTTGAAAAGTATTACTAATAATGTGGTTATCCGTAATTCGAATTACTCTTTATGATGAGTTCACTGACAAATATATAACTAATATTTTATTCACATCCATAAAAATGCATTTATGGTGATTTTAAAAGGAAGACTAGCGTATATATATATATAACGCCAGCCTTAGATTATCTCAGGCGGTCTTAATCCTGGATCGGGGTCTAATTCAAAATTAACCGGTACTTAGTAAGTAACGATGCGAGGAAGTTTTTTAGCCTGGGCGATCCACTTCTTGACCTTCTTGGCACCCGGCATTGCATTTACCAGGTTCTTGGTCTTGTTGACCTCTTCCATCTTTGCATAGAGGTTTTCCGCCACCCGGTTGGAAAGTTCTACAACCGTGTCCACGCCTGCTTTTTCGAGCAAGTCGGAATACTGGCTGCCGACCCCATTAATCCGGTAAAGATCTGCTCGGTTCACCCATTCCAGAATCAACCCTGGGGTGAATCCCGTCCCTTTAGCGATTTCTTTGCGGCCCTTGTCGGATGCGCCATTTTTCAAGAGGGCCTCCACCGAACGGATTCCAACTTTGGCTAACTTGGCAGCATAGGCAGGTCCAATTCCTTCAATATCAATTATTTTCATGGTTTTCTCCTTGGGTTATTGATAAATAATATATGTAGAGATGAAGGATTTCCTTATTATTTTTTCTTTTTTCTAAAAATCGTTGAAAGGTTTCCAAGAACGTTCTCTGTTGTTTCGACTGTAACTACATTGACTAATAATTCATCGATTTTTGCATCCACCGGGCTGGACTGCTTTTCTATAAAAAATCGATATCTATTTTAATCATGGTTTACGCTGTCGCCGCTGAAATTCCAGTTTTACATCGATGAAATTTCTAGTTTATTCTTATTTCCCTTTTAGGAAAAAGATAAATATGAACCATAATAAATTCTAGCACGGATTATTAGATTAAGCTCATGAAAAATTCACGCAAAAAAAGTTGAGGTAATCTGAGCTATCTCTACTGATTTCCACTAAGTCAAAACGAGATTTATCTATCCATTGGGTTGATAAAAAAACTTAGTATTTTGCCATTGTGTTGTAAGCACTTGTTCCCTCAACTCAACAGCAAAACCTCCCATATTCTTGGTGATACAATCGTGCTGTTATTTGGAGGATTAATGAACAGATCACAACTGCGCCGTCGCTATTTGCGCATCATGTCTTTTTTTTCCCGCGTAACTCTTGGATTTATTTTTTGGGAAATAATCCTGGCACGCATTGGTTTTCGAAGGTTAACCCGCCGGACACGTTCAGACCGTTACCGACGTGTCGCAGCGCAGTTTCGCGTTCTAGCCATTCAGATGGGGGGAGTGATGATCAAGGTCGGTCAATTTCTTTCATCCCGGTTGGACGTCCTCCCGCCTGAAATCACCGAGGAACTCTCGGGACTGCAGGACGAAGTGCCTCCGGAGAAATTTGAAGATATTTGTCGTGAAGCTGAAGCTGGTTTAAGCGCTCCCTTGGCTGAGAAATATATTTCCTTTGATGAAACCCCCTTGGCAGCAGCTTCCTTGGGGCAGGTGCACAGGGCACGTATATGTGTACCTGAAGGTGCGAAAAAAGAATTTTGCGACGTGGTTGTAAAAATCCAACGCCCTTTCATCGAGCAATTGATCGAAGTGGATCTAGCGGCTTTAAGGCAGGTTGGAACCTGGTTGGCAAAATACCCTCCAATAGCCAGGCGGGCTGATGTTTCCGGCCTGGTAGAGGAATTCTCAACGACAATCCGCGAAGAGGTTGACTATCTTGCCGAGGGTAAAAATGCCGAGATTTTTGCCGAATATTTCAAAGAGGTGCCACGCGTACATGTCCCGCGGGTGGTCTGGAGTCACACCACCCGCCGCGTATTAACATTGGAAGATGTCTTTGCCATAAAAATTACCGATTATGCTGCCATTACTGCGGCGGGTATCGACCGGACTGAAGTAGCCACTGTTTTACTCGATACATATCTCAAACAGATTTTTGTGGATGGTTTTTTTCATGCGGATCCTCATCCGGGGAATCTGTTCGTTACCCCTTTGCCAGGTCAAATTGAAAACGGAAAACCAGCCTGGCAGCTCACCTTTGTAGATTTTGGAATGGTGGGGCATGTCCCCGATAACTTGCGCAATGGTCTTCGGGAAATGCTGGTCGCCGTCGGGATGCAAGATGCAGCCCGATTAATCCGCTCTTTCCAGACCATTCATGCGCTGTTACCTGGCACTGACCTGCAACAACTTGAGCAAATGAGTGCCTCGATGTTTGACATGTTCTGGGGCAAGTCCATGGACGATATTCGAAAGCTAAGCCCTCAGGAAATGATTCATTTTGCGGACCGTTTCCGAGACCTGATGTATAACATGCCTTTCCAACTCCCGCAAAATTTGCTGATGCTCGGCAGGACTGTTGCCATCCTTTCAGGAATGTGTGCCGGGCTGGATAAGGATTTCAATCTGTGGAACCAGCTCGCTCCATATGCTACCAAGCTTGTCTCCCAGGAAGTAGGTTCCAATTGGCGAGTTTGGCTTGATGAATTGGGGAATGTGGTTAAGGAATTAATAACAATACCTACGAAATTGGGTCGGGTTCTGAGCCAGGTGGAAAGAGGTGATATTACAATCCAGGTGCCTGGAGTAAGCAGGCAAATGGTTTCATTGGAAAGGGCTGTCAATCGTCTCACCGGTAGCATCATATTTACTGCCCTTCTTTTTGGTGGGATGATTCTTTATGGTGATGGAAAAGATTTGATTGCGTATATCCTTTTCACTTGCTCGGGGGTGACCTTGGTCTGGACGCTCTTCTTCAGCCGTTCAGGTCCGAGACGGTTTCACCCTTGATAAAAATGACCGCCCTTATTATCGGGGCGGTCTTGATGGTTGGCTAAGCCTTTTTATTTGGTTCTTCCATCCTCTCCAGGGTGGCGTCGATCATACTTCGCCAGGCAAGCAGCATTTCCTTGCGGGCTTTACGGCGGTGTTCGGCGAATTCCGGAGGGATCATCCCTTCCATGCTTTTACGGAACTCTTCCCTGGCTGTTCGGAAATGCTGGCGTGTCTCTTCAGAAATTTTACCTTCGAAAGGTTTATGGGTATCTGCGGTTTGTTCAGGCATAGCATCGCTCCTTATTGTCCGCGGATTATAGCGCGGAGTCTGCCGGGGAGCAATATCTTGATATTACGAGTAAAATGATGGAGTATCGGTTTTACATTTGAATTACTAATTGTTGCCCAACCCTGCGGTTTTGGAACACAGGAACCCCTGCATTATTAATTGCGAATCTCTTTACATCTTTACACAGGTAAACGAATATAAATAATATTTGAACATTTGGAAAATGGAGGCATTAAGTGGAATATCGCACGCTTGGATTAACCGGTCTGAAGGTTTCACCCCTTTGCCTGGGCACCATGCAATTCGGCTGGACAGCGGACGATGCCATGTCACAACGTGTCCTTTCGGCAGCTTTCGAAGCCGGAATTAACTTTATTGATACAGCTGATATTTATTCCCGTTGGGCTGATGGGAACCCGGGTGGAGTGGCTGAGCAGATTATCGGACGGTGGATGAAGCAAAACGATATCCCGCGGGCAAAAATCGTACTTGCCACCAAGGTGCGCGGCAATATGGGGGGAGGAGCGGAAGATGAAGGGCTTTCCCGTAAACATATCATGGTGGCTGTCGAAAACTCTTTACGGCGCCTGCAAACTGATTACCTTGATCTTTATCAGGCCCATTGGCCGGATCCGAAAACCCCGGTGGAAGAAACCATGCGCGCCTTCGATGATCTTGTAAAACAGGGCAAGGTCCGTTCGATAGGCGCATCGAATTATTCAGCCTGGGAATTGATGCAGGCATTATGGGATTCAGACCGAAACGATCTTTTTCGTTTTGACAGCCTCCAGCCGCACTATAACTTGGTTCATCGGGATGAGTTCGAGCGTGAATTATCTGCTGTCTGCAAAACTTATCACCTCGGTGTCATTCCTTACAGCCCTCTGGCTGGAGGGTTCCTCACCGGGAAATACCGGCGAAACCTTGTCCCAATTTCGGCACGCGCAGGTGGGGCAAAACGTTATTTTAACGAACGCAATTGGGTTTTGCTTGACCAGATGGATGGATTTGCCAAGGAAAAAGGTGCGAGCATTTCGCAAATAGCATTGGCGTGGCTGTTGGCCGATCCGCTCATATCCAGTCCGATCATCGGGGCGAATTCGATCGAGCAGTTGAAGGACAACCTTGGCGCATTGGAGGTGAACCTTACTCCTGCTGAAAAATCATCATTAGATAAAGCATCCGCTTGGAAGGAGACTCCGGAGTAATTCTCCGAAAGGTAAACCCAAAATTAATTACCATATCGGCAAAATATATCAAAAGGAAGAATACTTTCTACAGTGATTGGATTTCCACATTAGAGTACTTTTTACTAATTGTTTAGTTGGAAGCTGCAGGGATTCTTAAAAGAATTATCTTTTAATCGGAAAAGCTAAGTTGAGGCAATTATGACAGCTAAAGTAATCCTGAATCCTTACTCAAATCGTTGGAAGGCAAAAGCCCGCTGGCCAGAAGCAGAATCTGCTCTCAAATCTGCAGGCGTCGATTTCGAATTGGCCATTTCCGAACGTCCTGGCCATATTGTCGAGCTTGCAAGGCAGGCAGTCCTTCAAGGATTTTCTCCAATCATTGCTGCGGGGGGAGATGGGACAATTGGGGAAGTTGTAAATGGGCTTGCTCAGGCAGCAAATTCCGAAAAGGACTATTTGGGGCCGCTTGGCATTCTTCCCTTGGGGACCGCCAATGATATGGTCTACAATTTAGGGCTGCCCCTCGAACTGCCAGCAGCGGCCCAGATAATTAAGAATGGGAACAATAAGCACATGGATATCGGCAAGGTGAACGATCGGCTTTTTGCCAACAATTCAGCTGCTGGTTTGGAACCATACGTCACCACAAAGCAAGTCAGGATTAAATGGATCAGTGGAATTCTTCGCTATCTGGTGGCAGCAGTGTGGGCCATTATGGAACGCCCCAAGTGGGTCGCAACGATAACCTGGGACGATGGCGAGTACAGTGGACCGGTTTCATTGGTGACAATCGGCAACGGCGCTCGATCGGGAGGGGTGTTTTACATGATCCCACATGCCGACCCCTTCGATGGCAAATTAACATTTGTTTATGGGTATCGTTCCTCGCGTCTTGCCATGCTGACAACCTTACCGCGCGCCATGAAACCTGGAGAGGGAAGCTATGTTGAAACGGAAGGGATTCACGAACAGAAGGCAACATGGATTAAGATCCACCTGGAAAGCCCTTCGCCAGCACACACAGATGGGGAACTATTCTCAAATGCAATTCAAGATCTGGATTATTCAATATATCCGAACCGATTATTAATGCTGTTACCGTAAAATTTCGTTGAAATCAAAAAGCGCCTCGATGAGAGGCGCTTTTTGATTATCCTTAATTGATCGCGAATCCAAGAAAACAATAGAAGATATTTCCAATCACCCTGACCCTATATTTCTGAAGTCACCTTAACAAAATCCAACACATCATCCAACTTGGCAAATGCCAGGGCAGTAACAGTATCTGCGCCGCCGTAATAAATTGCTATTCTCCCCGTTGGCGGGTCGAAAAGAGTGGCACATGGGAAGGCCACGTTTGGTACATCCCCCACGCATTCATAATAGGTTTGGGGGGAAAGGAGATATGGCCCACCGCGCTTGATCACTTTCCATGGCTGGTTCAAATCGAGCAGTACCGCCCCAAAGCTGTAAACAAAGCCATTGCAGGAGGTTAGCACCCCATGGTAGAAGAGCAACCAGCCGTCGGGGGTTTCAATGGGGATCGGTCCAGCTCCAATTTTAGTACTTTGCCAGCCGCCCTTGGTTCCCATGACAAAGCGGTGCTCCCCCCAATGAATCAAATCAGGGCTTTGGCTGAGGTAGATATCCCCAAACGGGGTATGCCCATTATCGCTTGGACGATTAAGCATCACATACTTGTCATTTATTTTCCTGGGAAATAATACGCCATTTCGGTTATATGGCAGCAGGGCATTTTCCATGAAGTGAAATTTTTCAAAATCGAAGGTGTAGCCTATCCCGATCGTCGGACCGTGATATCCGTTACACCAGGTTATGTAGTATCGGTCTTCAATCCAGACGACCCTTGGGTCGTATCGATATTGGTACCCACCAATTTCCGGGTCACCACAAATCCATTCGATCGGATCATTTTCCAAATTCCAGGCAATACCGTCTTTGCTGAAGCCGCGATGGATATTCATATCGCGTTTTCTGTTGTCGCAGCGGAAAACGCCTGCAAATCCCTCTCCGAAGGGGACGACCGCGCTGTTAAATATGCTATTCGAAGAGGGAATCATGTTCCTTGGAATGATTGGGTTTGCGCTATATCGCCAGACAACTTCTGAATTGCCAGCGGGTCGATCTTCCCAGGGAATGTTTGGGAGGGGAGGGTAAGTCATGAGTAAGAATTCTCCTTTATCAAAGAATAAAGATATGCCAACCAAGATATTTTTTTGTGTAGGGAATTTTAGCACTAATAATTGGAAGCCAAGTTCCGAAAGTGACTTGCACCATTTCTCACAAAGTAGTTGACTTGCAGCCAAAATGTTTGTATAATAATGGGAGCGCTCCCAATAAACTTATGGCATTAACTTTAGAAGATATCGCCCGATTAAGTGGTGTTTCCCGCTCTACTGTTTCGCGGGTAATTAATGCTGATTCAAATGTCAAAGAGGAAACGCGTCAAAAGGTTTTGAAGGTAATCCAGAGTAAAAATTTCCAACCCAACCTGGCAGCAAGGGGATTGGCAGCTGGACGAACGAATATCTTTGGTCTGGTCATTCCTGCCGGGGTGGCATTCATCTTTACGGATCCTTATTTTCCTGTCTTGATTCAAGGTGTTTCTGAGGCATGTAATCTTCATGATCATTCCGTCATGCTCTGGCTGGCAGAACCGGAATATGTGCGTCGAACCATCAGCCAGATTTTGCATAACGGCCTGGTGGATGGGGTAATCCTTTCCTCGGCATTGATGGACGACCCCATCGTCGAGTCGCTCCACGATAGCAAAATGCCTTTCATACTAATCGGACGCCACCCGACCCTGGAAGTGAACTACATCGATGTTGATAATATCCGGGCATCACGGGAGGCAACCCAGCATCTGATCCGCCAGGGTCGGAAGAGGATAGCAACGATCACCGGTCCGCACAACCAGATCGCCAGTTACGACAGGTATCAAGGTTACCAGAAAGCCATTGGCGACCGTAATCTACCTCTCCTGTCAGAACTGGTCCTGGAGGGGGATTGGACGGAAGCAGGTGGTTACGCTGCCATGAGGCGGTTAATTCCATTTAAACCCGATGCGGTCTTTGCAGCCAATGATGTCATGGCAGCCGGCGCCATATCGGCGATACGTGAAGCCCATTTACGTATTCCCGAGGACGTTGCGGTGGTTGGGTTTGACGATACTCCGAATGCATCCAGAACCCAGCCTCCCCTTACGACCATGCGGCAGCCCATCCAGTCTATGGGCGCATTGGCGGTTGAAACACTGATCGATATCATTGATCACCCCGGGTCAGATCCACGAAGTATCCTAGTCGCCACAGAATTGGTGATCCGGGAATCCTGTGGCGCTTTAATGTCCAAATCCGAAGGAGGTGATGAGAGTAAGAACCCCGTAGATTATCAAATCCCCCCAGTCAATCGGCTTCACCAAAGTGTCGGCAATCCTGCCGACGAAAACCCTGATACTTTAAGAAGGAGAGTGAAGAATGCGTAAGTCAATTTATATCTTGGTTGCGGTCTTTATGGCTGCTACCATGGTGCTGACCTCGTGCGGCCCTGCAGCTACGACCGTAGCTCCTGCCACGAATGTTCCAGTGTCAGTACCACCAACTGCTGTGCCTCCGACAGCGATCCCAACCCCAAGCACCGCTGATGTGGCTAACGCTCTGCCTCGCAACGAGACCTTGTATTTCAATGGTCAACAGTGGGGTGCGGTTGTCTGCTGGAATCCGTACTCCTCCAGCTGCAACAATGCCATGACACTCGCCCAGCAGGACAGCGCCCGCGTTACCATGTTCGAGACCCCGTACCTGTACGACATGCTGGACGGCAAGCAGTATCCATTGCTGGCTGATGGCCCCTATGCATGGGATGCAGGTCAGACCACGGTTACCTTCAAGCTCAAGGCTGCCGCTCATTGGAGCGATGGCACCCCGGTAACCGCCGATGATGTCGCTTATACCTGGGCTACCAACCTCAAGTATTCAACCAATGTTGGCACAGGTAATAAAGATTACATCGACACCGTCACGGCTGTTGATGCTCACACGGTGGCAGTAAAGGCTAAACTTGGCGCAGATGGCAAAGCTCTCAATCCTCTGATGGTCTCTGCCTTCCTAAGCTCCAACTATGTCATTCAGAAAGCCTGGACCCAGACATTGGAAGCTCGCGTCAGCGGTGATGCCACCAAGCTCCTGGCTGATCCCGCCGACTGATGTGGTTTTCTCCGGGCCCTATCACTTTTTCTTTGCTGACGACACCAAGGTTGTCCTCATTCGTGACGACAACTATTGGGGCAAAGATGCCTCCATGTTTGGCAAGCTGCCCATCCCAAAGTACCTGGCGCATACCATCTTCAAGGATAATGCCGCTGGGTCCATTGCTTTGGCGCAAGGTGAAGTGGATGTCAGCCAGCAGTTCAACTCCAACATCCAGGTGTTGTGGCTTAACTATGCGCTGCCCGTTTCCACTTACCTTCCCGATGCTCCTTACGGGATTGGCGCAAGCCTCCCGACTGCCTTCTTCAACCTGACGGTCCCCGGTTTGGACCAGGTTGCGGTCCGCAAAGCAATTGCTATGGCAGTTGATTATCCAACCATCATTGCCAACGCCATGACCAACCAATCCGCCACCTTCGACCAGGTTCCTCGATCGCTGATGAACCCGACCCCTGGCGAACAAGCCCTTTATGATCATGCGGCAGTCGCGGATCTGCAGTGGGCTGGCAACGATATCGAAGGCGCTAAGAAACTGCTCGACGACGCTGGCGTTAAGGATACCAATGGTGATGGCAACCGGGAATACAAGGGCACCGAACTTCACTTTGTAGCCACCTGCCCGAACGGCTGGTCCGACTGGCAGGCTGCGATTGAAGTGGTTGCTGCCGCTGGTAAGAAGATCGGTATCGACATCACCACCAACTACCCTGAATGGGCAGTTTACCAGACCGTCGTCACCAAGAATGACGCCCCACTACCCGCCGGCTATGACATCTTCATGATGTGGAGCGACGGCGCTGGACCTACCCAGCCTTGGGGCCGCATCCGCCATTTGCTCAGCTCCGAATTCATTGGTTTGGCGAGCAACTGGAACGGCAACTGGGGTCAATATAGTAATCCCGACGCCGACGCGTTGATCAAGGAGATCCCCACTTTGACGGATCCTGCCAAGATCAAGGACGACTATACCCAATTGGTCAAGATTTACCTGACCGATGTCCCCTCCTTTACACTCATGTATCGTCCGCAGGCATTCCATGCTGTGAACGAGAGTGTCTGGACTAACTTCCCACACCAGGATGATGGCACCAATCCGCCTGTTCCACCGCTGGACCTTACTGACGGTTGGAGCATTGCAGGACTCTATAACCTGACGCTTGTAAAGCCGTAAACCGTAATATAACTAAACAGCCATGTTCCGCCAACAACGGAACATGGCTGTCCATAAAATCACTTATAATACCTATGCTATTATCCATTTTCCCCCCCGATGACAAATCGTTTAATCCGAAGACTTATCTCTATTTTACCTTGGTACCTGTTACCATTTTATTGGTTACTTCCAGATAAATCTAAGAGGAGATGCTGCATTGAAAGGATACCGAAAATACTTCCTTAACAAGTTGGCTTGGTTTGTTGTTACCTTTATTTGCGCATTCCTGTTGAATTTTATTCTGCCCCGCTTGATGCCGGGGGATCCTGTGGCAGCCATTGTATCAAGGCTTGCCCAGGGCATGAGCAATACAAGTGGCATCCAGGCGATCTACCAGCAATACGCGGATCTCTTTGGGACCAACAAACCAATTCTTGAACAATTCTTCATCTACATGAGAAATGTCGTGCACGGCAGTTTTGGTTTCTCGTTCAGCCAGTATCCCCGGACTGTTGCAGACACTCTCAAATCTGCCATCGGGTGGACGGTGGCATCTGCAGTTCCCGGCGATCATCGTTGGCTGGATCATCGGGAACACGCTTGGCGCGATGGCAGCTTATCTGAAAAAAGGCTTTGATAAAGTCCTCATGCCCGTCAGTATTTTTGTGAGCAATTTCCCGGCATTCGGCATGGCGATCATTTTGCTGGTCATTTTTGGAGTCACATTAAAATGGTTCCCGGCTTCGGGCGGATATGGGTTTGATCTGATACCCAAGTTTTACCTGGAAATTTATGTGGTCTGTGATCGTCCATTATCAGTTACCGTTCTGGTCGATCGTGTTGGTCGCCATCGGCGGTCAGGCGATCGGCATGCGCTCCATGTCCATTTATGAATTAAATGCGGATTATGTGAAATACAGCCGTTTCCTGGGAATCCCGGATTGGAAGATTGTCGGCTATGTATTTAGAAATGCCATGCTTCCGCAGGTGACCGGCTTGGCTTTATCGATCGGAACCATGGTTGGCGGGGCACTGGTGGCGGAGATCGTCTTCAGTTATCCTGGGCTTGGTACCACGCTCCTGCACAGTATATTGGGGCAGGATTATCCGCTCATCTCGGCTTCCGCTTTGATCGTGACAGTAATGGTGCTGTTTGCGAATTTCCTCATCGAAATCGTGTATGGTTTGATAGACCCGCGCATCAAAGCAGCCCAGGCTGATTAAGGATAGATGCTGTTATGAAACATACGCTTCGGCAGATTTTTCACTCCGGCAAATTTGTGGCAGGTTTTTGCATTTTTGCGGCATTGATACTGATAGTTTTGATTTATCCGCTTTTTGTCAGGGATTCTCCATTGATGATCATCGGTCAGGGGACTTTTTTTCCACCGGGCATCTATGTGAATACTTTTGACAGCATAAATGCCCCTACGACCTACACGCTCATGCTGGATGACGCCGCTGCGAAGCGGATTGCCAACAAGCTGAGCAACGATGATCGCCTTGCCATGAAAGAATGGCTGGTGTCGGATGGGATCTCTGCCACCCAAATAGATACCTCGGACATCGTCAGCCTCTTGGATTTGTGGCAGAAAAATTATGATCCGACCAAAAGCTTTTCCGGGGATGACCTTCGCCAAACAAAGATATTATCAAAGGGTCAATACCTCCCTCCAGGGAATTTTGTCTACCGAAGGTTATGCCATTGCAGCGCAAAACCCGGATACGGGAGCTCTGGAGCAAACAGGCGTTGTTAAACAATCGGATTATGTGAACATCGGCAATGTTGCGAATGTGCGCGTTTTACTCCTTGGGACCGAAAACTTCGGCAGGGATGTTCTGACGGAGCTGGTTAAGGCTGCCGGCGTATCGCTTGAGATTGGTCTGGTGGCTGGTATCATTGCCACCTTGATCGGTTTAGCACTGGGGTTGCTGGGGGGGTATATCGGTGGAATTGTGGATGATATTATCATGTTCATCACCAATCTCTTTACCGTCATCCCCAGCCTGGTGTTGTTGATCTTGATTTCATTCAGCATTGGACAGGAGAAACGCGGGGCGGTCACGATCGCCGTGGTGATCGGATTCACTGCCTGGGTGTGGACCGCCAGGGCAGTGAGATCGCAGGTGATATCCCTGAGAAACCGTGACCATGTCAACCTTTCGAAACTTTCCGGGCACTCGATCGTTCATATCATCGTTGCAGATATCCTGCCATATATTGCTTCCTATGTTGTCATGGCGTTCATCCTGCAGATCTCCTCGGCAATCCTGGCGGAGGCCCAGTTGTCGATCCTGGGGTTGGGCCCAAGAACGAGCGATGTACCCACGCTGGGTTTGATGATGAACTGGGCGTTGATCTATCAGGCAGAGATCCTGGGAAAATGGTGGGCTTACTTACCCATCCTTATTACCATTGCCTCGATCACATTCTCGATGAATTTGATGAATACGGGTCTCGACCAGGTATTCAACCCCGCTTTGAGGGACTAGGTGATAGATATGTCAAGAGTTATTTTAGAGGTCAAGGACCTGACAACAAAATACATCACCCGGTTTGGGGAGGATGTATATGCAGTCGACCATGTTTCACTAAAAGTTGAAGAAGGCAAATCGGTGGGAATTGCGGGTGAATCCGGCTGCGGAAAGTCAACCCTTGCTCTCAGCTTGATGGGATATTACTTTGCTCCGCTGCACTATACGAGCGGGGAGATCATCATTGATGGACATTCTATTTCGGGAATGGCTCCTGATGATATCCGCAGGTCGATATTGGGGACGGAGATTTCCTACATTCCCCAGTGCGCGATGGATTCTCTGAACCCCACCCAAAAGATAATCAGATTTGTCGAGGATGTTATTAAAGCTCATCACTCAGACATTTCCAGGAAGGAGATTTACGATCTTGCCAGGGAACGCTTTGAGATCCTGGGTCTTCCAGCGGAGGTCCTGCAAAAATACCCGGTCGAACTATCTGGCGGGATGAAACAGCGCACGGTGATCGCGATTTCCGTCATTCTTTTACCATTGGTGCTGGTAGCAGATGAGCCTTCGTCTGCGCTGGATGTAACTTCACAGAAGATGGTCATTAAGATGCTGCGGGATTTGATGGAAAAAGGCTACATCAAGGCGATGATCTTTATCACGCATGAACTTCCGCTGCTTTACAACGTGACCGATGATATTATGGTCATGTACGCAGGGCAAATGGTGGAGAAGGGGACCGCAAAGCAAGCTGTTTTTGATCCACTCCACCCATATTCTAAGGGTCTCATGGGCTCGATCATCGTGCCTGAAAGCGGCTTGCGGGGAACAAAGCTGTCTGCAATTCCCGGGGTACCGCCTAACCTGAAAAACCCTCCCGGCGGCTGCAGGTTTGCCGAACGCTGCCCTTATGTTATATCAGAATGCAAGACGCATTCCATCGATCTTCGTGTAGTTGAGGATGACCGCTATTACCGGTGTATCTTTTCTGAAGAAGAGCTGAGAAAGGCTTATAAAAATGGCTGATGAAAATACCCCCTGTTTAACCGGAAAAGGACTCACCAAGGTCTTTGGCTCCGGCAGTCAGAAATGTGTTGCTGTCGATCATGTGGATTTTAATTTTTGCAATGGCGAAATCGTGTCGATCGTGGGCGAATCTGGCAGCGGGAAGACCACTTTGGCGAAGATGCTTTTAGGATTGATCAGTGTGACTGAGGGTGATGTTTTTTTCCAGGGGATTAAGCGTGATATCAGTTCTCAAAAAAAGAAACAGGAATATTGGAAAAATATCCAGGCGATCTTCCAGGATCCTTTCTCTTCTTACAATATCTTCAACAAAATCGATGCAGTACTTTTGGATTGTATTCGCATGCGCGGCGGTGGAAGACTCCCGCGTGAGAAAAAAATGGAATTGATGAAAGAGGCCTGCAGTTTTGTCAACTTAAAGTTCGAGGAATTGACCAACAAGTATCCTTTTGAGCTTTCCGGTGGACAAATGCAGCGCTTAATGATTGCCCGTATCTTCCTGCTGAAGCCGAAGATCCTGCTGGCAGATGAACCCACCTCGATGATCGATGCCTGCTGCCGCGCAACGATCTTGGATATGTTAATGCAGTTGCGTAAAGAAACTGGTATGACGCTTATCTTCATCACTCATGATATTGGCCTGGCATATTATGTTTCCGACAGTGTATATATCATGGAGCACGGAAAAATTGTTGAATCCGGATGTGCCGATGATGTGATTCTGCATTCAAAAGAAGCTTACACTCGACGGTTGATTAGCGATGTTCCAAAAATCCATGAAGAATGGGACCTCTCAACTGTGTAATTGTTCCCTCTGAAATAAGCTTCAAGTGAAATTACAGATGGTGTCGACACCAAACATGACTCACCCCTGGTACCCTCCGGGAGGGGTGTTGGCCGGGAATTTTGATGCCAAGGTGTAACTTGCTAGGTATATGCGGGTTCGCTGCAAAGGTAATGAATACGATCAATTATTTCATTCACAACAGAATAACACCATGCAAATACAACCTCTGACTGGAAAACTGGAAATTTCAAAAAGTTGGAACAAAAAAATGGTTGCCAGCCAGCGTTCCAGGAAGCGTACATTTGGATCTACTGGCAATCAATGGCATTCCGGATCCTTTTAGCGCAGATAACGAGAAACGCGTCAAGTGGGTTGCTGAATCCGATTGGACATACCGGACCAGTTTTCCCTGCACAAAAGAATTACTTTCAGAAGAAAAAGTTTTCCTGGTTTGCGATGGATTGGACACCCTGGCGACGGTGGTCCTCAATGGACATGAGCTTGGTCGCACAGACAACATGTTTCGCCGATACCAATGGGAGGTTAAATCATTATTAATCACGAAGGGTCGCAACGACTTAACAATCATCTTTTCTTCGCCGGTAAAATACGCGGCAGAAAAACAAGCCTTGCGGGCGCTGGCTGGCGTATCCCAGGCGATCCCCGGTGGTTCCCATCTCCGCAAGGCTCCCTGTCAGTTTGGCTGGGACTGGGGTCCACAACTCCCGCCAATTGGCATCTGGAAGGATATCCGCCTGGAGGGTTACTCTGAGGCGTGCCTTGCTGAGGTTCACCTGCGCCAGGATCATACAGGCGGGAAGGTGGCCGTTGAAGCTAGAGTAGCGATTCAGCACTGGACGGAGACACCGCTCAACGCGGCAGTACGCATCACCGCACCGGATGGCGAGATTTTTGAGAAAGAATCAATCATTACTGGACGGGATGATGGAATCGTTAAGGTACTTATTCCCAGGCCTGAGCTTTGGTGGCCAAATGGATACGGCGGGCAGCCGCTTTACCAGGTGGAAGTCTTTCTGATCCGCCGTGGGAGTTCCGGGTTGACGCCGCTTGACATGCATACATACAAGATTGGGCTGCGAACGATCGAATTGCGACAGCAGGAAGACCAGTGGGGACGCTCCTTTGTCTTTGTGATAAACAAAATCCCGATCTTTGCTAAAGGATCCAACTGGATCC
The DNA here is from genome assembly GCA_963830585.1 of uncultured Chloroflexia bacterium. Lineage (GTDB taxonomy): Bacteria > Chloroflexota > Anaerolineae > Anaerolineales > Villigracilaceae > UBA877. The sequence continues at coordinate 472,075 of CAWHNA010000002.1, forward strand.
CGGCTGATTCCTTTCCCACCCGGATTACGGACGAGTCTCTGGAATTCCTAATTCGCTCAGCAGCTGAAACGCATCAGAACATGTTGCGCGTTTGGGGTGGTGGTTTTTATGAAGAGGAGCGCTTTTACGATCTCTGCGACCGCTACGGCATCCTGGTCTGGCAGGAGTTCATTTTCTCCTGCAGCATTTATCCATTGGATGAACCCGAATTTCTTGAAAATGTCCGGGCGGAAGTGGTTGAGAATGTTCGCCGGCTGCGCCATCGGGCCAGCCTGGCACTGTGGTGCGGCAACAACGAGATGGAATGGGGCTGGGTTGACTGGAATTGGAGAGCTCCGGAACTTCAGGATTTAAAAGCCGCTTACGATCGCTTTTTCCACCATTCTTTACCTGGTTGGTGCAACGCCGAGGACCCGGATCATACCTACTGGCCCAGTTCACCCTCCTCCGCTACCCCCTTTGAAAATCCCAACGGCCAAAGTCAGGGAGATTCTCACTACTGGGACGTTTGGCATGGGCGCAAGCCCTTTAGTTCCTATCGCGACCAGTACCCGCGTTTCATGAGTGAATTCGGGTTCCAGGCACTTCCGCCGCTGGCAACTATTCGGACCTACGCGAATCAGTCTGATTGGAACATGACCTCCTATATCATGGAAATGCACCAGAAGAATGCCAGCGGCAATTCCCTGATGGTTGGTCAAATGCTGGACACGTTCCGGCTCCCCAAGGATTTTGACTCGCTGGTTTACCTGAGCATGGCACTCCAGGCTGAGGGCATCCGCTACGGCGTGGAACATTGGCGGCGCCATCCAGATCGCGTCGCTGGCACCCTCTATTGGCAGCTAAACGACTGCTGGCCGGTCGCCTCCTGGTCCAGCCTGGATTACTTTGGACGCTGGAAAGCACTGCATTATGCTGCACGCCGCTTCTACGCCCCAGTGATGCTTTCCATCGAGGACAAACCTCCATTTCAGGGAGTATATGTCTCCAATGATCTCCTCGAACCCTGGAAAGGTGAAGTGCGTTGGTCGCTTGAATCACTCAACGGAAAAGTTCTTGCTCATGGTCGCGAGCAGGTTAGCGCAGTTCCGCAAGCTGCGACCCAGGTTTGCCAGTTCGACTTTTCCGATCGCATTACAGACGGGAATATACGCTCGCTTGTTTTTATTGCTGATCTCTGGCAAGGGGGGCAGTGTATTGCCCGTCAAACAGCAGGCTTTGCCCCCATCAAGCATTTATCAATGGAAGATCCCGTTATAACCACGGATATTCACAGCGAGAAGGGTAAATTGATCTTCGATCTGAGTTCCCGCTCCCTGGCACTCTTGGTGGAGTTGTCCCTGAAGGGAATCGACGTAATCTTTAGCGACAATTACTTTAGCCTGCCTCCTGGTCGGACCAGTCCGGATTTCCTGTCCGCGTCCTGCCGGGTGGACTCTGAGTCGGGCTCGAAAGGCGTTACGAATTCGTTCCGTGTATGACTCATATGCTCATGAGGGTTGACCTTGAGCGTTTATTAATTCCAAATTTTCTCTTGACATATTCAACATAAGAAATCGGAGTTTTACCCGCAAGTAAACCAGAACACAAGAAAGGCGAAAATAATGACTGATATTAACGAATTGATTAAACAAATGACATTGGAGGAAAAAGCTGCACTTTGTACCGGGGCAACCCCCTGGACGACTACTCCGATCGAGCGCTTGGGTTTACCGGAATTAACCGTTTCAGATGGGCCACATGGTGTTCGCCGTGTGTCGAACGCTAACGACCTGATTTCAACCAGCCTGCCCGCCACTTGCTTCCCGACCGCTTCAAGCATGGCTTCCACTTGGGATGTGGAATTGATCCACAGCCTTGGACAGGCGTTGGCCGAGGAGTGTATTGCACTGAAGGTCGATGTCATTCTCGGCCCCGGAGCGAACATGAAGCGTACTCCCCTGGGAGGACGGAATTTCGAGTATTACTCTGAAGACCCATATCTTGCTGGGCAAATGGCTGCCAGCTTTATTACCGGCGTGCAAAGCAAAGGTGTAGGCACTTCATTGAAGCATTTCGCCGCCAACAACCAGGAGACACAGCGCCTTACCATCAGTTCCGAAGTCGACGAACGTTCTCTGCGAGAGATTTACCTGCCCGCTTTTGAAACCGCTGTTAAAAAAGCCAAGCCCTGGACCGTGATGTGCGCGTATAACAAGCTCAATGGCACCTATTGCTCCGAAAATTACCGGTTATTGGTTGAAATCCTCAAGGAAGAATGGGGATTCGAAGGCTTGGTCGTTTCTGACTGGGGTGCTGTCCACGACCGGGTAGCTTCCTTGAAGGGCGGACTGGATCTTGAAATGCCCGGTCCGAGGGACAGGCGGGTGAAGAACGTTGTTGATGCCGTTCGATCCTGTGAGTTGGACGAATTTGTGCTCGACGAATCAGTCCGGCGGATCATGCGCATAGTTTTCAAAGCTGCCGAAACTCCGAAGGGCATTTCCTTCGATACCGTCTCACACCACTCCCTTGCACGTCGTATTGCTGCAGAGGGTATGGTCTTGCTGAAAAACAATGGGATTTTGCCATTAAAGGATCAACAGCACATCGCCGTTATCGGGCATGGTGCAGAAGAAGCGCACTTTCAGGGGGGAGGCAGCTCGCACATCAACCCCACATTGGTGGATAATCCATTTAAAGAACTTCAAATATTGGCGAAGAATGCCGAGCTGACCTATTCCGCAGGGTACTCGGCAGGTTCCACTTTGGATCAGACCCTTATCGATGCGGCTGTTAATAATGCTCGTTCCGCCGATGTAGCCTTGCTCTATGTTGCTTTGCCGGATTCCAAAGAATCAGAAGGTTACGACCGGTCTGACCTCGACTTGACTCCGCAGGAGGTGTCGCTGATCAAGGCGGTGACGGCTGTCCAACCCAGGACTGTTGTCATCCTGAATAATGGCGCACCGGTGGTAATGAGCGAATGGATAGACGGGACCGCTGCCGTTCTTGAAGCCTGGATGATGGGACAGGCTGGCGGCGGCGCAATTGCAGATGTGCTGTATGGAAAGGTCAATCCATCCGGAAGGTTGGCGGAAACCTTCCCTCTGAAACTTGTAGACACTCCTGCTGAAATTAACTTCCCGGGTGGAAACGGAGAGGTCCGATACGGAGAGGGTATATTTATCGGTTACCGCTATTTTGACGCCAAAGAAGTCCCGGTGCAATTCCCCTTCGGTTACGGAATGAGCTATACGACTTATTCCTACACGAATCTAAAAGTGTCATCGTTATCTTTCAAAGATAATGAAGGTTTATCAGTCTCTGTGGATGTAACTAACACTGGCAAGGTTGTTGGGAAGGAAGTGGTCCAGGTATATGTGCATGATCATAAATCAGAATTGGTCCGTCCTCCCAAGGAGCTAAAAGCCTTCACCAAGGTTGAGCTGCAACCAGGGGAAACCAGGACCGTGACAATGGCACTCGATTTCCGCTCATTTGCTTATTTCCACCCAGGTTTCCAGCAGTGGATTACCGAAAATGGCGAATTCGATATCCTAATCGGGGCTTCATCTGCGGACATACGCTGCAGCCAGACCGTCACATTGGAGTCTTCTATGGATCTTCCCAGCTTGCTGGATCGCGAGTCGACGGTGCGTGAATGGTTGCAAGACCCGCGCGGCAAGCATGTATTCGCTCCACTCTTCCAACAAATGACTGCCCAGATTCAAGCTGCGTTTGGAGGAGGCGAAGAAGCCGGGATGGACACCATGGGCTTTCTAATGGATATGCCTTTACTAGGTGTGCTCGACTTTCAAGGGAGTGCACTGCCCATCCCTCCGGAGGATTTGGTGGATGGCTTGCTGGCACAAGTCAAGCAAAATTAACCAGTCGATCCCGGATCCACGGATATGTAACCCGGAGAGCACGTTGATATGATCCCGGGCTTTTATCCTTAGAAAAACAGGTCACTACCTTCGACACTGTTTCTAGATGACCTTATTTAATATCTAGAGGTGCAAATGCGGTTTGGTCATTTCGATGATGTACATCGTGAATACGTAATTACGCAACCGGATACCCCCTTGCCTTGGATTAATTATCTGGGGTGTGAGGATTTCTTTGGTATTGTTTCCAACACCGGGGGTGGATATTCTTTTTATCGGGATGCACGTCTTCGCCGCCTAACTCGTTACCGTTATAACAATGCTTCTCTGGATTCCAGTGGGCGTTGTATTTACCTGCGGGACGATGATTCGACACAGCCCCTGTATTGGTCTCCGACCTGGCAGCCGGTGCGCCATCCCCTCGATGAATACGAGTGCCGCCATGGGATGGGGTATACCGATATTAGTTCCCAACTAGCCGGGATTAAATCCCACGTCCGGTTTTTCATACCGCTTGGGGAAAACCTTGAGGTTTGGGAATTTACCTTGACGAACTTGCGGAAAACCCCGGTAAACCTGTCAATATTTTCGGCTGTGGAATTTTGTCTTTGGGATGCACAGGACGATGCCACGAATTTCCAACGGAATTATTCCATTGGGGAAGTGGAAGTCGTCGACGGTGTGATTTACCACAAGAGCGAGTATCGCGAACGCAGGAACCATTTTGCGTATTTTGCCTGCTCAGAGCCATTGGCGGGTTTTGATACCCAGCGCGATTCTTTCCTGGGACCTTACCGGGGCTGGGATGCTCCCATGGCAGTGGAAAATGGCCGGATGAACAACTCCATTGCACTTGGCTGGCAGCCGGTAGGAGCACAACATATCAAGCTTCACTTGAATCCAGGGGATCAAAAGAAACTCATCTTTGTCCTTGGTTACTACGAAAACCCTCCGCAGGAAAAATATGAACCAGCGGATTCGCAAACAATAAACAAGCGCTATGTGAAACCGGTTATTGACCGATGTTTGCAGGCAGGGGAAGTCGCCAAATCATTCCAGGAATTGCAGAATTATTGGGACGGATTATTGGATCAATTTCAGGTAAGCACGCCAGATGAACATACCAATCGCATGGTAAATACTTGGAATCCCTACCAGGTTATGGTCACATTCAATTTCTCGCGTTCAGCCTCTTACTTCGAATCAGGGATTGGGCGCGGAATGGGTTTCCGTGATTCAAACCAGGATTTGCTCGGTTTTATGCACATGATCCCAGAGCGGGCTCGGAACCGCATCCTGGACCTGGCAGCCACCCAGCTCCCCACTGGCGGGGCATATCACCAGTATCAGCCACTGACTCGAAAAGGGAACAACGATATTGGGGGCGGGTTCAATGATGATCCTCTCTGGTTAGTCCTGTCAGTGACCGCATATATCAAGGAAACGGGTGATTGGAAAATTCTCACCGAACAAATCCCATATGACAACCAGGTTGGTTCAGAGGGATCTTTATATCAACACTTGCAGAGATCGATCCAATACACACTGGAGCGAATTGGCCCACACGGACTTCCTTTGATCGGGCGGGCAGATTGGAACGATTGTCTCAACCTGAACTGTTTTTCAGATGAGCCAGGGCAGTCGTTTCAAACTACCACAAATAAAGAGGGCAAAGTTGCCGAAAGTGTTTTTATCGCAGGATTATTTATTCTGGCTGCCCGTGAATTGATTGAATTGGATGAGTGTATTAAAGATAACACACAGTCATTAAGTAATGATTCCCGTGCATTCTTCCCATCTCTCGTACAGAGTGTGGCGGAAATGGAAAAAGCAATTTGGAACGCGGGCTGGGACGGAGAATGGTTTCGACGGGCCTATGATGATTATGGTAACGCGGTCGGATCCAAGGAATGCGAGGAAGGACAGATATTTATTGAACCGCAGGGTATTTGTGTAATGGCTGGACTCGGCTTGCAGGATGGTCGCGCAGAGCAGGCACTTAACTCTGTCTCGGACCTCCTGGCTACGAAACATGGGATTGTCCTCCATCAACCGGCATATACACGCTATTATCTTCACCTGGGGGAAATTTCATCTTATCCACCTGGATACAAGGAAAACGGGGCAATTTTTTGTCACACGAATCCCTGGATCATGATCGCCGAAGCGAAGATGGGTCATGGAAACCGCGCTCACGATTATTATTTGCGGATCAATCCGTCTGCACGTGAGAGCATGAGCGAAGTCCATCGCTGCGAACCTTATGTTTACGCACAGATGATTGCCGGCAAGGACACCATCATGCATGGTGAAGCTAAAAATTCATGGCTGACCGGCTCGGCTTCCTGGAATTATGTCGCGATCACCCAATGGATTTTGGGGATCCGCCCAACTTACGTTGGGTTGGAAATCAAACCTGCCGTTCCATCGGATTGGAAGGGTTTTGAGGTAATCCGAAATTTCAGAGGAGTCCGCTACGTGGTTAAGGCTTTGAGAAGCCGGCCTGGAAATGGTATTAGGTTGGAAATGGACGGGAAAGCCATTGAAGGAACGATCATTCCAATCCCACCGCCCGGGACAAAAGAAGTAAGCGTAAACGTCAGGATTGGATGATGCAATACGGATATTTCGATGATAACGCCAGGGAGTATGTAATAACTCGCCCGGATACGCCTCAATCCTGGAGCAATTACCTGGGGTCGACTGATTTTGGGGGAATAATTACCAATAATGCCGGGGGTTATGGTTTTTACCAATCTGGTGCACGCGGACGGTATCTGCGTCTTCATTTCAACAGTGTCCCGCTGGACCAGCCCGGACGATATATCTATATACGTGATCGCGCGGATAAGGATTATTGGTCAGCTTCCTGGCAGCCTGTAGGAAAACCGCTGGAGCATTATCGTTCCATATGCCGTCACGGTATGGGATATTCTGTAATCGAATCACGATACTCGGGGATCTTTACCGAAACCACTTACTTCATTCCTTTAGGTCAAAGGTTTGAGTTTTGGCGGGTGAAAATCACCAATGAAAGCGACCGACCTCGTGACCTTTCTCTGTTTACATTTTGCGAATTTACCAACCAGTGGGATACCTACCAGGATCAGGTCAATCTGCAGTATTCTCTATTTATAGTGCGGGGAGAATTGATCGAAAACAATCTCTTGCGCATAGCGATTCAGGATAATCTGACTACAGAAAATGGAGGTTATTTTTTGCATGACCTGGCCCGTCACACTTGGATGGGCCTCGTGGGGAGCGCAGTGGAGAGTTATGATACAAGCCGGGAAGCTTTTCTGGGTCCTTACCGGACCTACCGTGATCCGCTGGCAGTAGAAAATGGATATTGTTCCAACAGTAATGCATATGGGGATAATGCCTGTGGCAGCATGCAAACAAGCGTTTCACTTCAACCAGGGGAGAGTCGCGAAATATTGATCCTGATGGGGATTGGCGATGCCCGAACTGTCGGGATAAAGACATTGACGGAGTTTGGATCCCTCGCACGCGCCAATGAAGAGCTGACCCATTTGAAGGCTCATTGGCAGGATAAGCTGGGCAGCTTGATGGTTGTTACCCCGGATGAGGATTTCAATCACACGATTAATGTATGGGGATTATATAATTGTCTTGTATCTTTCGCATGGTCACGATCTGCAAGCTTGGTCTACAATGGCGAGCGGGATGGGTTGGGATTCCGCGACTCGGTTCAGGATATTCTTGGAGTGGTGGCTGCCATTCCGGATGAGGCTGGCAAGCGCCTTGAATTAATGTTAACCGGTCAGGTTTCAACCGGGGGAGCAATGCAGCTAATCCATCCCTTCGAACATAATCCGGGGCAAGTAAAACCACCTGCGCCTCAAGATTATCGCTCCGATGATTGTTTGTGGTTCTTCAACTCAGTTCCAGCTTACGTGAACGAGACAGGCAATCTGGAATTCTACAACAAAGTATTGCCTTATGCAGATCAGGGCGAAGATACGGTCTTTTATCATTTAAAACGTGCCCTGGTGTTTAACCTTGAACGGATTGGCAAACACGGTCTCCCTTGCGGTTTGCTTGCAGATTGGAACGATTGCTTGAAATTAGGTTACCATGGCGAAAGCCTGTTTGTTGCTTTTCAAGTGAGGCTGGGGTTATCGGTTTTTGCAGACATCGCGCAACAGCTGAACAAACCAGAAGAAGCCACCTGGTCGATTCGAATCCGGAAGATTTTGGACGCAAGTATTCAAGCCAGCGCGTGGGATGGGGAATGGTTCGTTTGGGCATTCGGGGAAGACGGTACCGTGTATGGTACTAAAGAATATGAAGAAGGTAAGGTCTATATGAATACCCAGGTCTGGTCGGTGATCAGCGGAGCAGCCACCCCAAAACAAGCTGAAGCGTGTATGCAAGCCGTGCAGGAAAACCTCGCCACACCGTATGGATTAATGCTTTCGTCGCCTCCATTTGTTAAGACACCTATTGATGTGATGCGTGCGGTGGTCTTCAACCCCGGGATCAAAGAAAATTCTGGAATCTTCAATCATACTCAGGGATGGGGAATAATGGCTGAATGCATGTTGGGGCATGGCGATTTGGCCTACCAATATTTCCGGGCTTCCCTGCCCGCCGCTTACAATTCCAGGGCGGAACTCCGCCAAAGCGAACCTTACGTGCAGGCACAAACCACCTACTCCCCGTTTTCCCCGCGCCCGGGCAATACACGTACTCCCTGGCTGACCGGCGCGGCGGCGTGGTCATATTTCAGTGCAACTCAATCCATCCTGGGTATCAAGCCTGAGATCAATGGGCTTCGGATTGATCCTTGCATCCCTTCCACTTGGAAAGGTTTTTCTGCGAGCCGTAAGTTTCGAGGAAAAATATTTCGTATATCCGTCCATAACCCGGAAAATGTCTGTCGGGGAGTGGTTAGGATGCTTATCAATGGAGTAGTTTACCCCGAGAATCTCGTCCCGCTTGATTTACCGGGGCAGGAGCAATTGGTAGAAGTTTGGTTGGGGAGAAAGTCGTGAGGTCGAATGGATCAGCGCTATGTTGATATTCTCGAGTATGCCGGTGAAGGATATAAACCCCTGGTGGATTTTGGGGATTGGCGGGTGGCCGTACTGCGCTATATTAACGAACTTAAGCCCGACAACATAAAAGAGGTGGAGCGCCACACCGAAACTGACGAGGTTTTTGTTTTAATTCATGGAAAAGGGGTATTACTGGTAGGAGGATCGGGTTCTAAGGTGGACGCAATTTACCCCCAGGTTATGGAATTCGGTAAGCTTTATAATGTCAAGCGCAACGTCTGGCATAACATTTTGCTCAGCCTTGACGCCAGTGTACTTTTGGTGGAAAACCGGAATACAAGCAAGATTAATTCCGAATATTTCAGCCTGACCTTGGATCAAAGAGAATCGATCATGAAACACGCACATTATGTGGAGACTGCCAGGATCGACAAGTCATGATTTTTTTTCATCATGAATTTTATATCTGGAATTTCCTCATAATAATAGTTAAGCTAGCGAGAGCGTGTTAATAAATCTATCGGGAAACTGTATCACGCAGCACTCGAACCCTGTGAATCAAAAAACCCGGAAGGCTTTTAAGGAGTGGGCGCGGATCGCGCAGCACTCGAACCCTGTGAATCAAAAAAGCCCGGAAGGCTTTTGGGGAGTGGGCGCGGAGGGGCTCGAACCCCCGACCTCATCAATGTGAGTGATGCGCTCTAACCGGCTGAGCTACGCGCCCTGGGGTGGCAAAATTATAGTCGAGGTATCGGGCTTTTGCAAGGATGCCTACGGCGCAGGCATATAATCCAGGGGATTAACATACCCAAGGATTTTGTTCATCAATTCGAAATGCAGGTGTGGACCGGTGGATGTCCCACCTGTCATCCCTACCAACCCGATTAAATCCCCTTGTCCAACATTTTGACCGCATCCAGCATTAATTTGACTAAGATGCGCATAAAGCGATTGCCAGCCGTTACCATGATCAATGATGACCAGGTTCCCGTACCCCCAATCATTCCAACCGGAATAAACCACGGTACCGGCATCTGCTGCAAAAACGCCATTCCCCTGTGCACCGGCAAAATCAACTCCAAAATGTCTTAAATCCGGTCGATATGGAGTCCCGGATAGCCAGTGTTCCGTGGTGGGATAAATGAAGTACCCATATCCAACTTGCACATAGCTGATCCCTGTGCACACACCCGGACCCCAGACGTGGGTGGATGGGTTATCCTTCACAAGTTGAGCCGGAGCAGTCCATGAGGTAAATTCTCGCACTCCCCCTGGGATGATCAGCCAGGTCCCTGCGGGGATGTTTGGACTGTTCAGGTCCCCGATCGTATCCGGGTCCAAGTGGTTGCCAGGATAATTGATGATACTTTCAGCATCCACGCCGAACACCCCGGCAACCTTTGTCAAACTTTCAGTGCCTTGCCATTCATAGTACGTCCCATCCACGGGCAGGATATTGAGTTTCTGGCCTGCGGTTATTAAATCCGGTGAGTCTTTCAGGACGCCATAGTTTCCAAAAAGGATTGTGGTCGGTTTTAGCCCAAAGTTATCTGCGATCTTGAATATGGAATCTCCCGTTTGGACTGTGTAAATAGTCACATCAATGCGCGGCCGGCTGGGGATGATCGTATGCAGTTCTGCCTGCCGTGCGATTCCGTCCAGGGAGAGGGCAATTTCCACGGGAAGTTTCGAGACAGGCGATGTGGGCATGGGGGTAAGGTTTGTAGATACTGGCAAGGTTGAGGAACCACCAAGTTTCGCCCGTTGAAGCAGTAAAACAACTGCCACGACCATTACTATCGCTAACGCGTTTGTTCCGATTCGGGACGATATTTCACCCAGCCCGAAATGGGCTAGGCGATCCATCCATCTTGTAATCAGACTTGGTTGATATTCAACTGGTTCCCCCCTTATTTCCTCGTTCTCCTGAGGAAAATCTTCCAAGGGCTTGTTTTTCATATTGAGTCATCATAACATGTCGCCAAAACACAGTCAAGCGAACTATTAATGAGGTATTAGGGGAATATTATCCAAATGGATCACACTGGAAGAACGCATTCAGACCGGTCGTTTCCTGGGCTGTTGACCAGGGTGGAAACAGGGTACGCTTCCATTTCTTCGGTCGGATAAGGGACCAGCAGGTTTTGCAAACGATCAGCAGACTGGGGGGCAGGATCTATCCACTGCGTGTAGGTATTCTTATGAAGGATTACCGGCATCCTGTTATGAAGCTTTGCCATCAATTCGTTTGGTTCAGTGGTAATGATGGTTGCCGACTGTACTTCCGATCCATCTGGTGACTGCCAATGCTCCCATAACCCTGCGAAAGAAAACGGCATTCCCGATTTAAGCCGGATGAAATGGGGGACCTTGGCCTTTACCCCTGGCTGAACCTGCCACTCGAAAAAGCCATTCGCAAAGATCAGGCAGCGGTGATATTTATATGCAGAACGGAAAGCGGGTTTCTCCGCAAGGGTTTCGGCGCGGGCATTGATCATCCTGTTTCCAATGGATGGGTCTTTCGCCCAGGAAGGGATCAGCCCCCACACAAAAAAACTGGCTTGGTTTGTCCCGTTATTGGGCAGTGCCAGGATCGGCTGGCTGGGGGCAATGTTGTAGCGCGGTGCGCCTTGCGCGGGAAATGAAAATTCTGGGAAGGCAACCTGTAAATCTCCGGGGTCTATTGTTAATGCATATCTTCCGCACATGCTGATCCTCCTAATTTTTCAATCGTCGGAAATCTCCCTCTCTGATGGTAACGCCGATCGAATCCAGGTGCTCAAGTAATGGCTGAGCGTATTTACGAGTAGTCTTGAGTAGGTCGCGAACCTCCGCCATGGATATCTGACCTTTCAACAAAAGGGTTTGCCGGATTTGTTCCACCATCTTTTCATACTCAGTGTGTCGAAATACTATCTCTTCAGAAACTGGAACCAACTGACCCGACTCTTTCAATGTATTGAGAATGTCTTCATCTACTTCTGTCAGGCATTCTTTTATCGAAGGCGGAGTTGTGGGTGTGGCATCAAATAACTCCAATAAGTGGTTTACTTTTATCTGTTGGAACGGTGAAAAACTGACCTGATGGTCCGGAAGAGCTGCCCATTTTGTGACTCCTGTCAGGACGCCTTCTGCGATCATTTTTTGCAGAGCCATGCTGAACGTTTGAGGCGCAAGTTTCAGCTTGCTTCTAAGTTCTTCTAGCGGCATGCCGTGCCGGAGAGGAAATGCTTCGTGATATGTTGATAATGCAGTGACCGCAGTTTTTTTCAACGTAAACCAGTTCACTGCGGGAATCAACAGTTCTCCGATCAGCAGGCACTGCCCCGTGTCAATGAGTTCATGCAAAGCTGACTCTGCGAGGGACTTATCCAACTGTGAATGGGAGATAACATTTTTAACCGGTGACAGCCCAAGGGAGAGACTTGCCTGTAACAAAACCTCTGCTGGTGATCCTTGGGCCATGGAAATAAGTGCCTGCAATACTGTATTATCAAAACGTTTATGCCTGCCCTTGGGATGAGGATCCACCACCACGCCCCCTCCGATTGTTTCTGCAGGGGACGGCCTGCGTAGAATGTACCGGTCGCCGCGGACAGCGACTACCGGCGAGTGCAATTCAAGCTGCAGCCAGCCAGTTTCTTCCGAATCCAAGGATTCTGCGCCCAGTAAGCGCACATTTGCCACGGTCTCTGAAGTACCGATATAGAATTTGACTTCCGTATGGTGTCGCAAGGGAGTTGAAACCCGTGGGAGCATTCTAATGCCAAGGTCAAGGCGTTGGGAAGGTTGATATTGTCCAGGATGTACCACCAGTTCGCCTCGTTTGATCTGTTGCACGTCCAGACCCGAAATATTCACTGCCGTGCGGCTTCCCGGCACCGCAGTTTCTTCTTTCTTTTTGTGGGTCTGGAGTCCCCGTATTCTGCCGCGCTGTCCGGAAGGCAGGATTTCTATTTCATCTCCACTGGTCAGGATACCGTCTGAAAGAGTACCCGTGACGACTGTGCCGAAGCCGGCTATCGAGAATATCCTATCTACAGGCAGGCGTGGCCTGTTGAAATTGGTGCGGGCTGGGATGCCCTGGAGAAGTACTTCAAGATTTTCCAGCAACTCAGGAAACCCCGCATGTGAAACAGAAGAAACGCGTTGGATGCGTGCACTTTGAAAAACTGTCCCGTTTACTAACTTGCGTATATCCGATTCTACCAAACCAATCCACTCGGGATCATCAACCAGGTCGATCTTGGTTAGCACGACCATTCCGGTTTTTATTTGAAGCAGGTCCAGGATGGCAAGGTGCTCACGGGTCTGGGGCATGATTCCTTCGTCAGCAGCGATGACTAACAAGGCAGCATCTATTCCCCCAACTCCTGCAAGCATATTATCAATAAAATCACGGTGACCGGGAACATCCACGATCCCAATTTCCTCGCCATCTGGCAAAACCAGCCAGGCAAATCCGAGGTCTATAGTCATCTCCCGTTCTTGTTCTTCTTTAAGGCGATCAGGGTGTGTGCCGGTCAGCGCAGCAACCAAGGTGGATTTTCCATGGTCCACATGCCCGGCAGTGCCGATTACGTGCATATTACCTCAATTATTCAAGAGCAGCTCCATCTCGTAATGTGTGGATTACTTTGTACTCTGGATTCGTTCATATGAAGTCAGCCACTCGTGTATCTGCGCCACCATGCCTTGAAACAACTGCTCGTTTGCATCCATGGTTTGCTGGAGTACATCCTGCTGTGTCTGGGACAAGTCTTCCAGGGATGTCAACCGCTCTTCAACTTTCACTAAATCTGCCTGTGATTCCTTATGCGTCTCATCCTGCGAAAGCGTGAAACTAGTCCACCGCTTTTGATCATCAGCTTTGAAGGTCACCCATTCTTGGCGGAATCGATCTTCAACCAACCTCTGCATTTCAGTTATCTCGTTAATGCGTCGTTCGAATTTCTGGACGATTTCTTCGTATTTTTCCTGTGTGCGTTTCACCGTACGCTGGGCTACTTCCCATTCCTGCAGATTTCGGTCCAATGCTTCGGATTGCTTGTGCATTGCACTTAAACTTGTTTCCCACTCTTTCCACGTTCGCTCTCGTTCGACCTGCAGCCGGGATTGGGTTTCGATGAAATTGATTTGCGCCTGACGTCGTTCCGCTTCATTTGCCATAATTTCGTTTAAGCGGGTCTCGATTCGTCGGATGCTGTCTGTAAATAGATCGATTTTTTCCCGCGAATCATCCAGCCGTTTTCGTGAAGCGTTGAGTTCTCCCTGGAGGTCTGCCAGGCGTTTGCTGTCCTGGCGGCGTGGTTCTTCGGTGGCTTTTTGTGAATGCTGGATGACTTCAACGGTTTTAACCATGGTCTGCATGCGTTGTTCCCATTCAGCAGTGAGTTTATTACGTTGAATTTCCTCATCTGTCCGGGCTTTAAGTTCGCGTTTGATTTCTGCAATCGGCTCTTTGATTTTTCGCAGGTCATTAACCGATTTTTGTATTCCCTCGAATTGGATTTGATACCGTTTGTCAATTTCCGGCAGGTGTTCCACTCTTTTTTTATCCAAATCATCAATATAGTTGACAATTTCTGTCCGTTGCTGCGCCAGGGCATGATCAAATTGCTCGATTCGGGCAGGCGCAGTGGATAACCGTGAAATTTGGGTGGTTAGTTCCTTGATTTTTTTATTTGCAGCTTTTAAATCGCCTTCAAGATTGGTCTCTCGTTGTCTGAGCGCTTCAATGATACTTTTATCATTACGATGCTCTTCATCCAGCCAGTCCAATCGTTTAATGATTTGTTCGAATTCCATCTAATTCCTCCGATGGGAACAGAATAATTTCAGGTTGACGCTAACTGATTTCATTATACTTCTTGTCCTATAGTTGCCATGTGTCGGATCCATACCCGCACCTGGATGTCGAAATTAACTCGGCAAGTACCATTGAAATGCACAGAGGTTATAGCCCAAGGTGAGAGAAAATCGCTGGAAGTTTTGTCCACAAGGGCAACACCCATTGTGGGAAAAGTCCCAGAAGGAATAAGGCCGTGAACCCAATCGATAGGAGCACGCGCTGGGCAACTGTTTCATGAGATTCCCAACGAACGCCTTCAGGAGCCGCAGCAAAGGCTGTCATCATGCGGACTGCGCTGAAAAACAAACCCAGGCTGCCAGCAAGTGCCCAAATAACAATTGAAAAAGATGAAGTGGCCAACTGCCCCCAGATGGCTTGGTGAGACGGGAATCCTGCTAATAGGGGCATTCCGGCTAACGCCAGGTTTGCCAGAACCAATCCTGTAGTCGCGAATGGAAAGGTACGTAACAACCCTTTGATATCATATAGGTGCAGAGACGGTGAATGACTTTTAAAAATATTTAGAGAGAGAGTCCAAACAACCAAACAAAGCGCCCGGGGAATTAACAGCATAAAGAATAGATTCAATCCAATTGTTCTCGCCAGGTTGATTGTCAGGATAGAGAACCCGGTCTCCATGATGACGGCATATCCCATAATACGGCCGAGGTGCTGCTGGAACGCCGCCAGGATACCTCCGCTGACTACCATAAGTAATCCTATGCTAGTTAATATATTACTCAGGGCAGGTGCGTCTCGCAGCCAGGAGTAATGGTCCAAAAATCCCAATCCAAAAAACAGTGCGACGGTTGGGAAGATCCACAAAATAAAACCAACTGTAATTGGAGAAGATTCTTCTGTTAATAAGGGAATCCAACTGTGAAACGGAAAAATTGCCAATAGGAAAGTGAACCCCAAAGCAATGAGAATCGCTGCTTGTTGTACCAAACCCAGGTTGCCGGGGTTGGCGTCGATCCCTGCCAACAGCCACCCGGAAAATAGAATAAAGGGCATTGCGAGAGTTTGAAAAATGAGAAAACGGATCAGTCCTCTGCCCGGGTTTTTCCCAGGGGAAAACAGGAGAGGGACAGATAATAGTACCGCCATCTCGATCAAAAGTGCCGCGTAAAGGAACGGTTCAACCGCCAGGGCTGCAACCAGCAAGGCGACAATGGCCAATCCCAGTGAATTTAGTCGCCTGGCAGATTGTGTGACAGATGCGGCGGTGAACCAAACCATTGCTGACCCGTAAATCAAAGCGAGTAAAGATAGATCGGCAGATCCAAGTATAAGTCGTCGACCTAGAATACTAAATGAAGATGTGAGCTTGAATGACCAGCTGCCAATGGTCATAACTGTATCCACCGGCAGCAACCAGGCGGCCATTGTCAAAAAAAATGTGAATATGCAGGCAATCAAGGAGATCACTTTTTGATTGCGCAATAGTGTGAGTACTCCTGCTAAAATGAATGGAAGGAAAATCCACAAAAATGGGGCGCTCACGTTGATTCCTCTGTAGACATGTTCACCAGGTAGGCGCCAGCTAATGCCAGGCTGAGATTGATAGCTGACAATAAGGCTGCCACCAAAGTAGAACTTTCCACTGCTGCGTAAAGGATTTCAAACCCTGCCAGGACCGTTAACAGGCCGAGTACCACCCGGAAGGGTTGCGCACTAATACCGAGATGGAGGAGACCCATTCCAGCCAGCAAAAGACTGCCCCAAGCGACAGGGAGGCTGAGCCCCAGCCAGTTGGAAGCTCGCACGGATAACCCAAATGTCGCAGCTGTAATAATTCCTGCCGTAAACAGGCGAAAAAGGCGACCTTGGGGCCAGGCTGCTTCAGACTCTTCGGAATAACTATTACTTAGTTGTGCCATCCCGAGCACGGCACAGGCCATCCACCCAGTTACCAGTTTACCGGCTGCCATCGAGACCGGCCAATGAGTCTGGACCAACCAGAAAATACTTAAATATTGGGTTGCCAATAAACCAAGTCCCACCCGCCAGTCTCTTTGTAGAAGCAGACCGATGGATGTCATCAAGGCGATAAATAAGGCAGTCCAATTTAGTATTGCGATCATAATTAATGGGCTTGCGTGGAGAGGATGGATAATAATAAAGCCAGTAGGAGTAAAGACCAGAGTAATCCGCCTTCACCTTCTAGGGAAGAGGTAATGATTTCAGCTATCCTGCATAAAAAATCATAAACAGACTCCAATGTGCTGTAGACCCATTCCATTCTGAAAATTCGTGTCCATTGACTGGTTGGTCTGGAGGGCGCCAGGCGGACCATGACGGTTAACACCAATGCTGTGAATCCAGCCGTAAGAACAATGGCTATTATGGCTGCCCATCCCTGTCCAACTCTTTGTGCTCCATTCCAACCCCATATTCCCAAAAGCAGCATAATTCCGGCGAGCAGGAATAATCCGGTCGGATATAGAAATTTTGTCCATCTTTCATATGACTCGAGGCTGGTTTCTCCAGGATGGAGAGCATGGCGGATGGCCCCGGTCATCAACAATGCTTGAGCGGGAAGAAAAGGCACAATAAACAACCAAGAAACATGGTTTCCCGCCTCCCATGCCGTAGCAGTGGCTGAGAAAGGCAGGGCAGATAAACCCCAGAGACTTAGCAAAGGAATCCAGATGATGTTCTTCTGTCGGGTTGAAAACAGGAACAACAAGCCTCCACCAAGGATCAACATCACACCCCAGCCGACACTCCCAGGAGGGTTACCGTGCAAGGACTGGCAGAAACCGCCAGGGAAGCCATCCCCAATACCCAGAAGGGACGGCCTATTATTTCGTCCGATGCACGCAGCCACATCCAGGCGGCATACAGAGCCGCTAAAGCAGCCAAAATAAGTAAGACTGGGAGAAGGGAGGATTGAAGAGCACTGGCTGGTATCCGTGCCAACAATGATAGGCTGGCTGCTGCAGAGACCAGTCGTAACGAAGTCCCAAATCCGCGCCTGAGGAACATTTTCCTTCCGGTAAGGAAGATGGAGGGGAAAAATGCCCAGCCGGAGACCAGCAGCGATTAAAAGATAGACTCCCAGTATTCCCGGTTATAGTGGAGTATTCCATTGGGACTCCGTGCCCGATGCTGATGAGATTGACGCCATATCACGAGCACGGTCCCGGTGACCCTTGAGGCGAATGCAATCACCACGCCCCGGCTGTGTTCCTCTCCCTCTGTTGACCGGAGCATTGCAACCAATTCAGCCAAATCGATGGCAGACCATGCCAGTATTAGTGTCAGGGGATTTTCAGCAGCTACAGCCAGGATTCCCAGCGCAGTCAAGAACGAGCAACCCTGCCCAGGCGGCAGGGTCATTTTCTTCTCTCACGATGGAGGTCCAGATTACAGCAGCAGCCAACGCAGCCAGTGATAACGCATATGGCCACGATGTTCCGTCAGCCAACCAGGTGGGAGAAAATGAAAACAACGTTGCAGGTTGCCAGGAAGCCAGTGAAATGCTTTGAGGCATGTGAATATGCCAAAAGAAAACGCGCAATGAGCGCCAGGATAGCCCCACCGATCGCAAGCATCCATGGATATTTAAAGTTAGGCCGCACGAAACGCATCACAAAAAGCGTCACTGCGGTCAAAAGCATTACAATGATGGGCAAAAGAATTACCATAATTCGGGGGTATTGTATCAGAAACGTTGGCTCTTTCCCGGGGTTACATGTAAAATACAGCATACCTTTCTCAAGGAGAGTGATTCATGCCTCGTTCCATGCTCATAGTAAATCCAACCTCTGGTCGTGGCTTTGCTGGACGTTCCATCCCCGTGATGGAACAGGAATTAAAAAAATATCAACCTTGATTATAAATTGGTGCTGACTGAACGTCCCTGGCATGCAGCCGAGTTGACCGAGCAGGCAGCCCGTGATGGATATGAAACGGTCATCATTGCCAGCGGGGATGGTACCGCCAATGAAGCGCTAAATGGATTGATGCGAGCCCGGCATGCTGGTTTTGATAAAACTGCCATGGGGCAAATTGCTGTGGGTACAGGGAATGATTTTGCTTTTGGGATGGGAATTCCCGGGGGAGTGGAACCTGGCTGCAAAATCCTGGCAGAGAATTTCAGACGCCGAATGGACGTGGGGATCGTCAAAGGAGGCGATTATCCGGATGGCCGCTATTTTGGCAATGGGGTGGGTATCGGTTTCGATGCAGCCACCGGGTTTGTGGCTGCCAGGATCCGCTGGACACGCGGACTGCTTCTTTATCTGATTGCAGCCATTGAAACGATCTTTGTGTATTATAAAGCGCCTACGGTCACGATGGATTATGATGATAAGACTATTGAATGTTTCTCCTTTGATGCTATCGATCATGAACGGCCGCCGGATGGGAGGTGGCTTTTTCTTTGCCCCAAAAGGCGATCCTGCTGATGGCAGTTTCGATCTGTGTATTGCCCGTTCCGCAAGCCAGTTGCGTATTTTTGGTCTAATTCCGTATTTTATGAAGGGCACACAGGCTACCCAAAAAGAAGTGACCATGGCTCAGGCTCGCAAGGTTCACGTGACTGCTGTTCAGGGTACTCTGCCGGTTCACTGCGACGGTGAGACTGTTTGCTTCGAGGGCAAGGAACTGACCATTGAACTTCTTCCGGGGCAGATCGAGTTTATTACCAAGAAACCTGCATGAAATCCATTTATCGTTGGTTTATGGTTAATCTCATCCGGCTTGGGACGGATATCCTCTGCCGGATCGATAAATCTGACATTCCAAAAATCCCCAAGAGCGGTCCATTGATCCTGGTTACAAACCATATCAATTCGCTCGAAGTCCCTCTTTTATTTGTCCATCTTCAACCTCGAAAATTGTTTGGGCTGGCAAAAATCGAAACCTGGGACAACAAATTCATGGGCTGGCTTTTTGATCTCTTTGATGCCATCCCCGTCCGCCGCGGCACGCTGGATTTGGAAGCCTTTCGAGCTTGTTTGGGGGTGCTCAAGGAAGGGAATATCCTTGCCATTGCCCCGGAAGGGACGCGTTCTTATGACGGACGGCTTCAATCCGCTCAACCAGGGACCGCATTGATCGCTTTACATGCTGTCGTACCCATCCTGCCTATGGCTCATTGGGGTGGAGAGGCGTTCAGTTCCAATCTGAAGAAACTCAAACGCACCGACTTCCATTTTCGAGTGGGCAAGCCTTTTTACCTGGATGCCCATGGCGAAAAGGTGAATGGAAAAATCCGCCAGGAGATGGTGGATGAGATCATGACTCAAATATCATTATTGATGCCTGCGGAATATCGCGGTCAATATGTAGACTGTGACCCGCCGCCACAAAAGTACCTTCGATTTATCTGAAATATTCGCGGGTTGTAGATTACACCCGCGATTTATTTATCCCGGGAGTGTATAATCCGGGCTGCAGGCATGTGAGATTTTACTTGGAGCATGATGGTTAAATTAATATTGCGTGATCAAGAGTATGAAGTCCGTCCTGGGATGACTATGCTGGATGCTCTTAAAAAGAACAACATCCTCCCGGAAGGGGTATTATGCATTCGCGCTGGTGAGTTGATTACCGAAGATGAGATTGTAAAAGAGGGGGATGTCATTAAACTTATCGCTGTAATTTCAGGTGGATAAATGAAGTGCCGGGTGTGCGGTCAAAAAGCCGTGGTCAATATGCGCCAGCATAAATTAGCGCTTTGCCAGGACCATTTCCTTGATTGGATTCCCGAACAGTGTGAGCGTTTCATCGAAAAGTACGAAATGTTTACGCGTTCGGATAAAATCCTTATAGGTGTTTCCGGCGGCAAAGACTCTCTTTCCCTTTGGGACATCCTTCATCGCCTGGGATACCGGGCTGATGGTTTATATATTTGCCTGGGAATTGATGAAGGCATTGGATATTCATCCAAGTCGCAGCGGCTGACCGAGAAATTTGCCGTGGAGCGAGGTTTAAAACTGCATGTCGTTGATATTCAGAAGGAGTATGGCTCAACCGTCCCGGAGTTTTCCTCAAAATCCCATCGGGGCCGACTCAAACCCTGTTCGGTGTGTGGGCTGGTTAAACGCCACGTGATGAACCAGGTCACGCGTGACCTTGGGTATGAGGTTCTATTAACCGGGCATAACCTGGACGACGAGGTTGCCGTCCTTTTTGGGAACACCCTTTCCTGGGCGGGCGAATACCTGCTCCGGCAGGGACCGGTGCTTCCTGGAGTTCCGGGACTGGCGCGCAAAGTCAAGCCGCTCTTTCGCATCTATGAGCGCGAGATGCTTGCCTACGCGCTCTTGACCGGTATTGATTACATTTATGAAGAATGCCCCTTTTCAGTTGGTTCCACGTCAATATATTACAAGCAACTGCTCAACAGGTTGGAAAATGACCGCCCCGGGGCAAAACAGTCTTTTTATTTATCCTTCCTGGAGGCTCGAAAATCCGGATTATTCGTTGAACGTAAAACCATCCAGTCCGAACTTCACCCCTGTCCAAAATGTGGACAACCGACTTCCGCGCCGGAGTTTTGTTCATTTTGCAAGATGGTGGGCTCATGAATCAGGTCGTCTTGGAACGACGTTATCGTTATCTTGACCTGATCATGGCGGTCTTCGTGACGGTCTTGGTGGTCAGCAACATTGCCTCCTCGGCAAAAATTGTTGACTGGGGGTTTGGCATTTTCGGCGTCCGCATGGCTTTTGATGCGGGTACTCTCCTATTTCCGGTCAGTTATATTTTTGGCGATATCCTGACCGAAGTATACGGTTATAAAAACTCGCGCCGGGTGATCTGGGCGGGATTTGCCTGCCTGGCGCTAAGCGCTTTCATATTTTGGATCGTTAGTGTTCTTCCAGGCGAATCCCAATGGCAGCAATATGCCGGTAATACAGCTTACCTGGCAATTTTGGGCGGCATGTCCAGCGGTGGGATCGTCCTTGCCAGCCTGGCAGGTTATTGGTCAGGGGAGTTTACCAATTCGTTTGTGCTGGCGAAAATGAAGGTAATGACCCGCGGCCGTTGGCTTTGGACACGTACCATCGGAAGCACGATCGTGGGCGAAATGGTGGACACGGTGGTTTTCATTGGTATCGCTTCGCTGTTCCACGTATTCCCCTGGACCTTGTTTTTGACATTGGTATTAACCAATTATCTATTTAAGGTAGGCGTTGAAGCGTTGATGACCCCGGTGACGTATGCAGCTGTCACCAGGTTGAAGAAAACGGAAAATGAAGATGTTTACGATCGTGACACGAACTTCAATCCTTTCCATGGATAAGAGTGAGGTCTTTTGAGTGACCTGAAATTGGGAAATTAACCCACACCAGCAGATTAGCTCTTATTCCGGACTTCTGAAATAATATTAAAAACCAGCGATCATTACTTTCATCGCTGGTTTTGATTCTGTTTTATTCAGGAGTGCAGCCCTAAAATTTTGGGAGTCGCTCACTGGTAATAAACTATATTTGTAAAAAGAGCTTATGCAGTCTCGAGGTAATGCTGGACTTCCCAATCGGTCACATTAATTCGGAATGCGTCCCACTCATCCCACTTGGCCCGGTTGAAGGCACCATAAAGGTTTTCACCCAGCGCCGCTCGGATTACCATATCTTTTTCCAGTTCGCCCAGGGCTTCTGCAAGCGAACCGGGCAGGGACTCGATTCCGAGTTTGGCGCGCTCGGTCTCGTCCAGGTGGTAAACGTTGATGTTGTTTAGAGGTGCGGGCGGAGTCAGTTTTTTGTCGATCCCATCCATGGCTGCAGCCAGGATGGTGGCGAAAGCCAGGTATGGATTGGCGGATGGGTCCGGGAAGCGCAGTTCGGCACGCATTGCCTTGATCCTGCCTTCAGTGAAACGCGGGATGCGGATCAGCGCAGATCTGTTTATTTGCGCCCAGCCGATGTATACCGGTGCCTCGTACCCGGGAACAAGACGCTTGTATGAATTCACGGTCGGAGCAACGACTGCTGCCAGGGCCCGTGCATGGGTTAGCTGACCGGCAATAAACCCGTATGCGAGCTGGGAAAGGTGATATTCATCTTTTGAGTCATAGAAAAGGTTGTTTCCCTTGCTGTCGAAAATGGATTGGTGGCAGTGCATCCCGGACCCATTGATCCCAAAAACGGGTTTGGGCATGAAGGATGCGATCAAGTCATGTTTGGCTGCGATCGCCTTGACAGTATATTTAAGCGTCAGCACGTTGTCGGCGGTATGCAGTGCGTCCGCAAAGCGGAAATCAATTTCATGCTGGCCGATCGCCACTTCGTGGTGTCCCACCTCCACATCCAATCCCATGCTGTTGAGCGCATCCATCAATTCGGTTCGGACGCGCACCGCCTCGTCATCGGCGGAAAAATCAAAGTAACTACCCACATCGTGCGGCACCGGGTGGATTCCTTCCCCTCCGTTGCGGCGGAAAAGGAAAAACTCGGGTTCGGGACCAACATTATAGGTCCAGCCTCTCTCTGTCACCTTGGCAAGGATTCGTTTCAACGCCCCGCGTGGGTCGCCCTCGAATGGTTGCCCATCGGGGGTATAAATATCGCAGAAGACACGCGCCCGCCGCGCTTCGGGGGGACTCCACGGGAGCACGGCATAGGTATCTGGGTCGATCACCAGGCGCATATCGCTTTCCTGGATGCGGGCGAACCCTTCCACGGATGACCCATCGAACCAGACCCCATCTTCCAGGGTCGACTCCAGTTGTTTTACCGGGGCATCCACGCTTTTAACCGCGCCGGTGACATCGGTGAATTGGTAGGAAATAAATTTAACCTGGTCTGATTTAACTCGGGAAATTAATTCTTTGGGTTCCATATTTCCTCTAGTAATTTTTTATCGTGAACAAAGTATGATCTGGATGATACATTCCGTATGAATGGATAATGAAATATGCCGGACTGCACTGGACCCTGGGATGTAAGGCAGGTAATTGCCCTTCTCAAGCCCGGTGCGCCGGCCTGGGCTGGGTGTCCTTTATACAAATGGAGCCTGTATTTCCAAATTGGAATTGTTTCATTTTATGTTTCTGTTTCATCGCGTTCTCCATAAATAAAAAGACATGCCTGGGGGGCATGCCCTTTTATATAAACAATCAAGTGCACAGCCCTTCCATGTTTTCGCAGGCGATCTTTGGCCTGGTCACTGCGCCAACCTTTGTCCTGTCCGTTGCCGGGCAGTTTTAGGTTTGGGCGACAAACACAGTTTTTTTAAACCGGTTTGTTGCCGGGCGCTTTTCCTGGAAGGGAGAAAGGAACCTGTGATCAGGCTCCGGAGGCATCCGCTGATCTATCCGATTTTCGATCCATATTCGCATTCCATTCTATAATCTTGAAAAAGGAACACGCTAAGGATCTTAACCTCCGCTCGCGCAGAGGAACCTCCACCTCGTACTCCCAATATTTTTGGGAGCCAGCCGCTGGTTCTCCATATTCAGTTGTTTAAGATAACCCCGCTTATGCCGTGTGCTGCAAGGTTCTGAACCTGCTTTCGCAGGTCGGGGCTCTACCCGGCAAATCAGCCTTGGCCGAAGCCTATCGCATCCTTGTCGCGAGATTGGACCCCTTTTTGTGGGTGTTGGCTCAGAACGGAGGTGCAGCATCGCGAGCACAGCAGGGTGAATGTTTTATACCATAAAGTAAGAGGGGTGGGTAGGGAAAGCTTAAGGGACTCTCCGGAGCACAATTTGGGTAAAATCAGTGCCGTGCATCTTATTGATTAGGTTTATACCGATTCTCCGGTTGGATGGGATTATGGATACACTCTATTGATCATGCGCGGGAATGCGATGGTTTCACGGATGTGCTCGATTCCGCAAATCCAGGCAACCGTTCTTTCCACACCCATCCCAAATCCGGAGTGAGGTACTGAGCCGTACCTGCGCAGGTCCATGTACCATTTATAGGCAGCCTCAGGCAGTCCGTGTTCGTGGATCCGTTGGAGCAGCAAATCGGGGCTGGACATTCGCTCTGAGCCGCCGATGATTTCTCCATACCCTTCCGGTGCCAGCAGGTCCACTGATTTGCATACTTCTGGTCGTCCTGGCCAGGGTTCCATGTAGAAAGCTTTTACCTGCGTCGGGTAACCAAAAACAAACAGGGGTTTATCGTAGTGGCTTGTCAGCAGTGCTTCGTGGGGAGCCCCAAAATCCATACCCCAGTCGAATTTAAGCATTTCCTTTTTCTCCGGATCTGTTTCCTTTTCATAGCTGTCCTGGATCATTTTGGTCGCTTCGTCGTAGGAAATGCGCGGGAAGGGTGCCTCGATTTTTTCCAACATTGCCAGGTCGCGTCCCAGCGATTTCAATTCGGGTCCCCGCTCTCGCATCACCCGCTTGACGATGTGCGTGACGAACTGCTCCTCCACCTCCATCAAGCCGTCCAGGTCACAAAAGGCAATTTCCGGTTCAACCATCCAAAACTCGGTCAGGTGGCGCCTGGTCTTGGATTTTTCAGCACGGAAAGTTGGGCCAAAGCAGTAGACCTTGCCAAAGGCCATGATGTTGGCTTCGTTGTAAAGCTGACCGGACTGGCTCAGGTAGGCTTTGCCTTCGTCGAAATACTCGGTTTCGAATAATGTGGTGGTTCCTTCTACTGCTGCCGGGGTCAGGATCGGGGTATCCATGTTAATGAAACCGTTGATTTCGAACCACTCGCGGATGGCGGAGATGACCGTCCCGCGGATGCGCAGGATCGCCCATTGGCTGGGCATTCGGATCCACAAATGGCGGTTGTCGAGTGAAAAGTCCACCCCATGCTCTTTGAGAGCCATCGGGTAGTCCTCGGCTGCTGCCTGGATGATCTTTGATTTCCTTGATACCGATCTCGAAGCCTCCGGGGATTCCGGGGGCACGCTTGTCCTCGCGTACTTCTCCGCTGACGATGACCGAGGACTCCTGTGGCAGTCGGGTTAGCTGGTCAAAGGTCGCTGCCGGAAGGTCATCTTTGAAAGCAACGCATTGCACAAAACCGGAGCCATCCCGCAGGAGCAGGAAGACCAGTTTTCCCTTGTCGGTGCGGCTGTAAACCCAGCCCTGTACGGTGACCTGTTGGCCGGTATATTTCGCGATATCTTCAACTCTAATAAGCTTCATCTCTTTCTCCATGTTTGGCTGGGGATTTCCCTCTTCTTCTACTCGGTTATTTTAATGTGCAATTCCTTCAACTGTCTTTCATCCGGGAATGAAGGCGCATCTGCCATCACATCCCGTGCAGCCTGGTTCTTGGGGAATGCTATTACTTCCCGGATGTTTGGTTCGTCCGCCAGGAGCATTACCAGCCGGTCTATTCCAGGGGCAATTCCTCCATGTGGAGGAGCTCCATACTCGAATGCTTCCAGCATGTGCCCGAACTTGAACTGGGCTTCTTCTGCCTCTATTCCGAGCAATTGGAAAACTTTCGACTGGATGTCACGCCGGTGGATGCGGATCGACCCGGATGCCATTTCGTACCCGTTGCAGACCATATCATATGCCTCGGAAAGGATTGTCGACGGGTCAGTCTCGAACCGGTCAAGGTGCTCCAGCCGTGGCATGGTAAATGGGTGATGTGCCGCGTCCCACTTCTTGAATTCTTCGTTCCATTCGAACATCGGGAAATCCAGGACAAAGGCAAAGGCCATCGTGTCGGGATCAACCAGATTAAGGGCATCACGGAACCAGTTGCGCAATACTCCCAATACTTTATGGACGGTCTTGGCGTTATCTGCCACGAACAGGATCAGGTCGCCGTTGGCAGCTTTCGTTAATTGGATCAATCCGGAAATTTCCTTTTCACTGATAAACTTGGCACCGGAACCTTTCGGACCTTCTGACGTCAACGCCAATGTCACCAACCCCTTTGCTCCTAATTCTTTGGCGGTCGTCGTTAATGCATCGATTTGCTTCCGCGAGTACCCGGCACACCCCGGCGCCACAATGCATTTAATGACTCCTCCGCTTTCCAGTGCGGATTTGAACACGACGAACTCGCTTTCTTTGAAAATCTCGCTCGCATTATACAGTTCCATCCCAAACCGCAGGTCAGGTTTGTCTGTACCGAATCGTTCCATCGACTCAGCTATAGGTCAGGCGCGGCCAGGGCGAGGACAAAAATTTCTTTTGCGGAGCCACTTCCGGCAGCATGGCTGTGAACAAGCTTTCGACCAGGTCGAGGACGTCATCCCGGTGGACAAATGACATTTCCAGGTCGAGCTGTGTAAACTCGGGTTGGCGGTCACCCCGGCTGTCTTCGTCCCGGAAGCAGCGTGCGATTTGAAAATAGCGTTCCATCCCGGCCACCATCAGCAGTTGCTTAAGTTGCTGCGGGCTTTGCGGCAGGGCATAGAACTGCCCGGGATACACCCGGGAAGGTACGAGGTAGTCACGTGCTCCTTCAGGCGTGGTTTTAAACATCATCGGGGTTTCTACCTCGATAAAACCGCGTTCCGATAAAAACTCGCGCATAAATAAAACCACGTTATGCCGGAGAATTAAGTTGCGCTTCATCCGTTCACGCCTTAAATCCAGGTAACGGTATTTCAACCTTAAATTTTCATCGATCTCTTCATCATCCCGGCTGACTACGAAGGGCATAGCCTTGGCTTCGTTTAATACGGTTACTTCCTGTGCCACCAGCTCGATTTGGCCGGTGGGCATCTTTGGGTTGAATTGATCCGCCGGGCGCATTCGGACACTGCCGGATACCTGTACGACCCATTCGTTTTTCAACCCTTCAATGGCTTTTGCTGCCTCAGGGAATTTATCCGGGTTGGTCACGATCTGGGTTATGCCAAACCGGTCGCGTATTACTAAAAAGACCACCCCCCCGAATGTGCGGAAGTTGTGTACCCATCCCGCCAATGTGACCATCTGCCCTGCATGGCTGGCGCGTAGTTCCCCGCAGGTGTGAGTTTTATACATCCAGGCCTCCAATATTGAGTAAATAAATACTGGCAGATTAAAATAACCAGTCGTGAGCTCCACGAGAATTCCCGTGTAACTATGTATTTAGTTTCATAAATTCATATATTTATAAAACAAATCGCCCTCCGCTATGGCGTTGGGCGACGAGTTCGTTTCGAGAGTGCCTTATCCTTGCAATCTTCGCCCAACGACATGCAGCCGGTGATCATGATCATTATTATTGTTGGCGAAGCGGATAGCTTTCATTCTTGCCTCAGGTTGGCGGTATTATAGCACATATTATCTACATGGTCACAGGAGGGAAATGTTGTTTGCCCTGCACTCTTCGACCATTTCTGTGGGCCAGATACCCACCTGGACTTCGCCGATATGTGCCTTGCGCAGGAAATACATGCACAGCCTTGACTGTCCTATCCCGCCGCCTATGGAGAGCGGCAGCTCGCCGTTCAGCAGGCGTTGATGGAAAAACAGCTCCTTCCTATCCATGGTGCCGGTTGCCTCCAGTTGCTTTATGAGAGCCTCATGATCAACGCGGATCCCCATGGAAGAGATCTCATAGGCGCAATCCAGCACGTTGTTCCAGATGATAATGTCTCCATTCAAGCCGTGGTATCCTGGTGCGGTCTCTGTGGTCCAATCGTCATAGTCTGGTGCTCTGCCGTCATGGGCGATTCCATCCGCAAGTTGCGCTCCGATCCCGATGATGAACACGGCTCGAAATTTTCGGACAGCCTTTTCCTCGCGCTGCCTCGGGTTTAGATCGGGATATTCACGTTGCAGATCCTCCGAATGGATAAAGGTGATCTCATCTGGCAATTCAGGTTTGATGAATGGATACCGGTCTGATAAGTGGAATTCCGTGCGCTTGATTACTCCATAGATCTTGCGCACGATCTCTTGCAGGAAGGAGATGGTTCTTTCTCCGGGACTGATCACCCTTTCCCAGTCCCATTGGTCCACGTAGAGCGAATGCAGGTTATCCAAATTTTCACTCGGGCGGATGGCATTCATGTCGGTATACAGGCCGTAACCGTGTTGAATCCCATAATCTGCCAGCATCATCCTTTTCCATTTGGCGAGGGATTGTACGATCTCCGCTGTCTGCCCGTTCATATCGAGGATTGGGAATGCGACCGGTTTTTCCACACCGTTCAGGTCGTCGTTGATTCCGGTGCCCCGCAGGACGAACAAGGGCGCTGTCACCCGGCTCAGCCGGAGTTCAGCCGCTAGGCTGACTTCGAAGAAATCTTTGATCAGCTTGATGGCTTGCTCGGTTTGCTTCACATCCAGGCTGGGACTGTATTTGGAAGGTATCGTTAGTTTTTTCATGGAGGTCTCCTTTGCTTGAAAATGGATAATAAAAATCGCCCTCCGCATGTGCGTCGGGCGATGTTTAAGGTTTGAGAATTCCTTATCCAGGTAAGCTTCGCCCAACGGCATTAAGCCGGTTATTGTTGTCGTTATTATTGTTGTTGGCGATGTGAATAATGGTCATGCTTGCCTCAGAATTTCGGTATTATAGCACAACTTGTCTCAGGGAATTGTCCCTTTTCGATCCACCGGGTTACCTTTATTTCGACAGGTATTTTTCGAAAAAAGAATGATCCTCTGGTGCCAGGAAATTTGCGATTGTCACAGGATCGAAGTTTGCAAGCGACTTGAACGAGTCGGCAGTCAGTGTATAGGGATGGTCATATTCAAAGGATGTGGGTTCGTATATTTTTACCTGCTCACCTGCCAACTTTTGTGCTTTGGTTGGCGGTGAAATATAATACGCTGCAGTCCTGTAAATGGAACGATCGATCTCATAAATCGGGGTGAGCGCGCCGATGCAGAGAAGAAGGGTCAAGCCCACCCTCGCTCGTGACCACGGAGTTGCCAGTGTTTCTGCTGACCAAATTAATAACATGAACAATGTCGGTATCGAAGCCCTCATACCAAAGTCGTTACCGATCCCAATATTGATTAAGGGAATGACCATCAATAATATTCCAGCCGCGTACCAATTAAGGTTCGCCTGATACCTGCCCTTTAAGATCCACCACAGGATCAGCCCTTCGAACAATAAAAAGATGACGACTATGATCAATTTAATGGGTGTTAGGTGGAATGCCGATGTTTGGGACGATTGTGGGTTGGAAAGAAAATAAGCCAGGGAGATCCCCAGGATGATTCCTCCCCCGAGGACATTTTCAAAGGTAAACAAAGAAACAAGGTCCTTCACCAGTCGCGATAAGAAATCGTGGACACTTTTTACTTTCAGCCCATTGGCGATGCTCTCAGGATCTATTACCTCTTTTGGGACTTTGAGGACAACATAAGGGAACATCCCCAGGGCTGGCAGGGGAGCATAAAAACAGCAAAAGCTCCAGATCAGCAGGATCAGCTTCCGGTCAGCAGAAACGAATAACAATGCCATGCAGATCCAGGCAGGGACAGCCTGGTTGAAGACCCAGAAAAGCTGGGTGGTAAATGATGAATACTGGAAACCCGGCACCCACCATTCAAGATGGAAAATGGGCGGCCAAAGGGTATTGGGAGTATTCGGAACCGTTATAAATCTTAGCAGCGATCCCAGCCAATCCATTCCGCTGAACAGGATCAAGATCAACGTCAGATGCCATGGCTTTAACTTGATCTTCGTTGCCAGGAGGAGGATTGTCAGTATGATTCCTGCGCCTGTCCATAGATAAAGGGCAATGTTGGCACCCACCCAGCCGGTAAGTTTTCCTATCAGGGCAGCGGGCAGCCAGAACCCGGTATAGTAGACCAGTGAGTAGGGTATGGATGGGTTTATGGGGTTGGTAAAAAATTTCACCGGCCAATCATAGGTTATTAGATCTCTAAAAATGGCATTTCGAATGTGGAAATCAGTGTTTTGGAAGGCAAAGCCCCCGATCCCGGAAAGTGCTACCCAGAGCAGTATTCCAATAGTGGTAAAAACTAGATTACCTCGTGAAATTTGCAAGGATTGATCATCTCGCGGCGCGGCTCTCAAATTTAAGACGATTAAGCCTAAAAACAGGATGGAGATGCTTGCAGATACATAGGTTTTTAAATAGCCGATGCAAAAAATAATAAATGGAACCAGCAGGTAAATGATACTGATCCGTTTGATCCAAATGTGTGAGATGGTCAGGTTTCCGGACCGCAAGAAAAGTTGCTCCGAGGTTATTCTTCGTCTCCACCCCAATCAGGGGAAGTTTGGGACCACATGCTGATAGTTTATCACTGAATGAATGCCCGGTTTTGCATCCCCGAATTGTGAATGTAGTGTAGAATTCCCTCTGGATGTCCCGCACTCTCAATATCATCACCACGATCACCCTGGTTATCCTTGCCCTCGCCACTCTTGGTGGGTTGACTTGGACCAACACCCATTATTCGACCCTGCACCCTGGAGAGAAGGATTTCTTCGTTCCATGGTTGGCTGCGGGTACTCTTCTTCAATTCGGTAATAGCCCCTATAGCGAACCCGCGGCACAGCGTGCCCAGGTTATTTATTACGGTCGTCTTGCCACCCAGGAAGAGGATCCGCTCCGGTTAAGCATCCCCTTCCCGCTTGAACTCTTTTATTTTCCATTTGCTCTCATCTCGGACTACGCACTTGCCAGGGGACTTTGGATGACCTGCCTGGAAGTTGCATTGATCGTCCTTGCATTTTTTTCCCTAACGTTAACCGGTTGGAAACCTGCGCGCACTCTCATGCCGGTCTATCTAATCTTTTCCGTCGTTTGGATTTATGGTCTTCTCCCATTGACTGGAGCCAGTGCGGTTATATTTTCTTCCCTGGCAATTGTGGGTCTCCTGCTCGCGATCCGCGATGGGCGTGACGAGCTGGCCGGCGCTCTGCTGGTTGTCCCATTCCTGCAACTGGATAGTTCCATACTTCTTGTAATATTTATCCTTTGGTGGGCTGTTTATCACCATCGCGGTCGACTGGTTGCGGGATTCCTGATGGCCCTCACGATTCTCCTTGCAATCTCTTTTTTTATCCTCTCCACCTGGTTTTTTCCATACGTCGCAGGGGTCTTATCCCATTTCCATTTCATGACATCCCTTTCGCCTGTGCGGATCTTTGCCTCCTGGTGGCCGGTTGTAGGTCCGCGTTTTGGCTGGTTGCTCACCGGTTTCCTGCTCATCTTCCTCTTCATCGAATGGCGAAATGTCCGTCAAAAAGATTTCCACCATTTTCTGTGGACCTCCAGTATTACTTTGGCGATCACGCCTCTCGTCGGGTTCCCGGTCATTCCAACCTCATATGAATTGCTTTTCATTCCCTTGGTTCTTTTCATTGCCATTTTGGCTGAACGCTGGTCGAGTCCCGGTCGTTGGGGAGTCGCCGCTTTTGTCCTGGTCGCCATTTTTGTGGGTTTATGGGGAATTGCTGCCGGTCTTTATATTTCCGGTTCATTTTTGGTTCTTTCCCAAGTGCTTGCCTTGCTGTTTCCCACTCTGCTCGTGGTCGGACTGTACTGGATGCGCTGGTGGGCAGTTCGTCCCCCGCGCACTTGGAGCGACAGTCTCCCATGACCTGGCGACTCTATCTGCTCCTGGCGTTGCTTGGCGTGGTTGTTGCGGCATTGGTCGCTGCTTTTGAACCTTCGCCTGGTTATATGGATGCAGATTATTACTACGCTGGGGGAATCCAATTAGCCGCTGGTCATGGATTCAACGAACCTTATCTTTGGAATTATTTGGACGACCCGGTCGGATTACCACATCCTTCCAATGCTTACTGGATGCCTTTGGCAGCTCTCCTTGCAGCAGTGGGTGCGTTCCTTTTCGGACCTGCGTCCTGGTTGGCCGCCAGGGTTGGTTTTCTCCTGGTGGCTGGATCAATCCCACCGATTACCGCCGCGCTGGCATGGTCATTTTCTTCTCGTCGTGACCTATCCCTTATTTCAGGACTGTTGGCGGTCTTCTCAGCCTTTTACCTGCCATTTTTACCGGTGACGGATACTTTTGGTCTGTATATGCTTTTCGGGGGACTTTTCTTTCTTGTCCTCCATCGAAAAACATCCGCGATTAACCCTCTGCTTCTCGGTTTGCTTGCTGGGTTGATGCATCTTACCCGCGCAGATGGCTTGCTCTGGCTGTTAGTCGCCTTCCTGGCTGTAATATTCGTTCTACCAAAATCGCCTCTCCGGCCCATCTCCCATATTATTTCTTTTTTCCTTCTAACCCTGGCTGGCTACCTGCTGGTAATGACCCCCTGGTTTATACGGAATTATTATGCCTTTGGTGCCCCTTTGGCTCCCGGTAGTTCCAAAACACTCTGGCTGACTTCGTATGATCAGCTATTTGGGTATCCAGCGGATCAGATTACGTTTTCAGCCTGGCTGCAATCGGGACTATTGGCTATTACACGGGTCCGCCTTTGGGCGCTGGGACTCAACCTTTCGACGATGCTGTCAGTTCAGGGAGAGGTGGTCCTGCTCCCATTGGCTGCCATTGGTCTTTGGCATATGCGGCAGGATCGGCGCATCCAATTGGCGGTGGTCGCCTGGTTGTTTATCTTCACTGCCATGACTTTTGTCTTTCCGTTTGCTGGGCGCGCGGGGGCTTCTTCCATTCCGGTGCCTCGGTACAGGTTTTTTGGTGGGTCCTTGCACCTATTGGTCTTGATCGAATCCTTGCCTGGGGAAGCAGGGTCCGCTCCTGGGATCTGGTCCGTTCGGG
Source organism: uncultured Chloroflexia bacterium (assembly GCA_963830585.1). Classification (GTDB taxonomy): domain Bacteria; phylum Chloroflexota; class Anaerolineae; order Anaerolineales; family Villigracilaceae; genus UBA877. Next base: position 505,378 of record CAWHNA010000002.1, read on the forward strand.
GAAGGTTTTTCGTGCCGGCCTGGCCTTGCGCTGTAGCTGTTATCACTGGAGTAATTGTTCTTGTACGTGTTGTGGGCTTGGGGGCAGGATTTGGGTGGGGTCAGGAAAATTCTGCGTATAACCACATCTCATCAATGCTGGTTTCAAAAGGGATGACAGTCCAGTCGATCGTGATGGTGGCAAATCCTCCGGGGTTTTACCTGGCTTCCGGAAACCCGGCGATAGCGGTCCCGGATGGGGATGTGGATACATTATTGTCTGTCGCCAGCCGTTATAACGCAAAATACGTGATTCTTGAAGCGGGAAGTCTTCCCGCTGGATTAATTCCTGTCTATGAAAATCCGCAGGGATGGGCAGGACTGCAATATCTCGGTGATGAGGAGGCGGCGCGTGTTTTCCTCATCCAACCCTGATACGGTGATAAAGCGCAGGGACTATTTGATCTTATTGATCCTGGCATTGATCATTCCGCTCACAGTCGCAGCCCTTCAGCATGTACCTGGTTATATGGATGCGGCTTATTATTATGCGGATGGTACTCAGTTGGCTTCCGGTCATGGTTTCGAGGAGCCGTTTATCTGGAATTATCTGGACCGCCCGCAGGGTCTACCGCATCCGGCAAATGCGTATTGGTATCCGCTGGCGTCCCTGCTTGCCGCAGCCGGCATGCTTCTTACCGGTACGATCAACTTCATTTCAGCCCGAATCGGCTTTATTTTGTTGGCTGCCCTGGCGCCCCTGGTAACCATGTCGCTGGCATTTCGCATTTCCGGGCGAAGATCGTTGGCGTTGGTTTCCGGGATCCTGGCGGTATTTTCCGGCTATTATTTGCCGTTCATTGCCACCACCGATAATTACAGCCTCTATCTGCTCGTGGGGGCGGTTTATTTCCTCCTTCTTGACCGGTTGACTCTCCCCAAAGTGATGCTGTTGGGATTTTTGGCTGGGGTGCTAAATTTGGCGCGTGGTGACGGGTTGCTCTGGCTTCCATTGACGCTTCTCGTCGTTATGATCGCCACATATCGCCAGTCATCTTCCACTCCCGTTCGCAATCGCCTGCTCCTGTCTCTTGGTTATGGATTATTGAGTTTGCGCGGGATACGTGTTGGTGATGGGCGCTTGGATAATCCGCAGTCTTACTGTATTTGGTACGGTTCTCCCGCCTGGCAGCGGTTACACACTTTGGATGACGAACTACAACCAGCTCTTTTCATTTACCCCTGAAATTTACACCTTTCAATCCTGGCTGGCACAAGGCTGGCAGGTGATATTAAAGGTGCGTGGTGAAGCACTCCTGCAAAATCTCAGTACAGCCTTTTTCGCGCAGGGTTTGATTTTTTTATTCCCTTTGGTGGTTATCGCGATATACCATTACCGGCGCATGGTTCGTGTTCAGGTGGCTGTGTTGGGGTGGGCCATTCTGCTCTTCGTGGAAAGCCTCCTTTTCCCCTTTGCAAGCGTGAACGGTGGTTTTTTCCATGCCGGGACGGTTTTCCAGCCAATATGGTTCGCTCTCGCCCCCCTGGGTTTGGAATTCCTGGTTGTCCGCTTATCAAAAAATAAAAACCTGGATCGGCAAAAGGCTGCCATTTTCCAGGTTTCGCTTGCAGTCGTCGTAATGGTATTTAGCTGTCATGCTGGTCAAGATCCGCGTGATCGATACAGGGTGGAATGAGGGTGAATACCTTTACCAAAAAGTGGATGCATTTCTTGTGGACCATGGTGCTGTCTCATCAGAGATCGTCATGACGCGAAACCCGCCCGCATATTTTATAATGACCGGGAGGCAGGCTGTCGTCGTTCCTTTTGGCGACGTCCAAACTCTAATTAACGCAGCACGGAAATATAATGTTTCCTACATAGTACTGGAACGCAAGGGTGCTGCAGCCGACCTCGCAAATTTATACGCCCACCCCGACCAATATCCCACCTTGGAATACCTGGGAATGCTGGATGAAACCGATCTCTTCCATGTCAACCCTGTTCGATAAAACGCTGATGCGCAGACGCACCTGGCTCATCCTTGCTTTGGCAACCTTGTTAAGTATCTGCGCCTGGATTGCATTCAGCGCGGTCTCCTATCGCATCGGGTTCCCCCTGGATGATTCATGGATCCACCAGACGTTTGCCCGCAACCTTGCCCTGCCGCGGGGAATGGTCGTTCATCCCGGGACAACTCTCCGGGGGTTCAACCGCTCCTCTTTGGTCTGCGCTTTTATCTATTGGTTTTTTGCTTCACCTTTCCCCCTATATTTGGACATTTTTCCTGGGCGGGTTATTGCTGTTTACGCTGGCGTTTTATGCCGAGACAAGTATGCGCACCCTGGTCCCGGAATATCGTGGCTGTCATCCCCTGGGTGGGCTTGTTGGTTGCATTCGAATGGCATTTGGTCTGGGCATCTGTATCGGGCATGGAGACGATCCTGCACGCTCTGGTTGCGTTTATCTTGTTGGTGTTACTGATCAAAAAAACCTCCCATTGGTTGCTGTTGGGTGCTTTGGCTGGGATGAGTGTCTGGGTGCGCCCGGATGGCATTACTTTTCTTGGGCCAATTATTTTTATAATCCTTATCTCTTTGCCAGGCTGGAAAAAGCGGCTGCGCGCTCTGTTTTTGGTGGCCTTCGGGTTCGCCATATTTTTTCTTCCCTACCTGGTATTTAATTTAGTCGTTGGTGGTAAGGCTTTACCAACCACTTTCTATGCCAAGCAGGCGGAATATTCCAATTGGCAGGTCAGTCTGATTTTGCAGCGGATCGGGGAAGGCGCATTGCAGCTGGTTACCGGTCCGGGGATAGCACTCTTGCCGGGCGCCCTGATCACAACCTGGTGGGCATTCCGTAAAAGAAATTGGGGGTTTATTGCAGCAGTCCTCTGGATTATAGGTTACATCGGGATATACCTGTTTCGTTTACCGGCGTATCAGCATGGGCGCTACCTGATGCCAGCCATGCCCATTTACTTTTTTATTGGATTGTATGGAATCTATTTGGCATATATGGCCTTAAAAACCCAAAAACGGGCTTGGGGATTGATAAAGGTTGCCTGGGGGGGCGCAGTTACCATTATCTGTATTGCTTTTTGGTATTTAGGGATGCAATCATATAATCAGGACGTCCGCTTTATCGAATCAGAAATGGTCGATACTGCTAAATGGGTGGCGGCACACATCCCGGTGCACGCATTGGTGGCTACCCACGACGTTGGCGCCCTGGGGTATTTTGGGGACCATGGATTGGTCGATATGGCTGGCTTGATATCACCCGAGGTCATTCCATTTCTTCGGGATGAGGCTGCTCTGGCCGATTATTTGAATTCGAAAGGTGTGACCTATCTCGTTACCTTTCCGGATTTTTATCCCCTGCTCACTTCGGGTTTGCAGCCGGTTTTTTCAACTGGGGCTCCCTTTGCGCCGGCGCTGGGTGGGACAAATATGGTGGTCTATCACTGGCCGGGTCCATAAATCCTTTTATCAATCCAGGATTTGTCTCTTCACAGCGCGTATTGGTGTCTCCCTTTTGCTGTAAATTGTCGCCATGGATTACCTGTGCTATACTTTGATTGATCCTAAGCATGGCATGGAATTGATGGAAGAAACCACAATCGTTGTAGTCGAAGATCACCCATTATTCCGGCAGGCGGTGGTAAACACGCTTTCCCTCGAGCCGGAGTTTAAAATTGTTGGCCAATCTGCGAACGGTGCAGAAGGTTTGTCGATGATTCGCTCTTTGCATCCGCAAATTGCTGTCGTTGATATTAATTTACCCGACATGAACGGGCAGCAAATAACCCATCAGGTCGTTCAGGAAAAACTCCCAACGCGGATGGTCCTGTTGACCGCCTATGATGACCGTGAGCAGATCATCCACGCCGCCTGGGCGGGAGCCGCAGCTTATTGTGCCAAGGATATCGATCCTGTCAGGCTTATCCAAACCATCAAGGAAGTGGTCGGCGGGAAATTTGTTATTGAAAACCATGTTTATAGTCAAAAAGAAATGGAAACCTGGTTGGAAGGAGAGATGGAGGTCGCCCGCCATCTTTACAGCGAACCGGGCAGCCCCTTCCACCCGTTATCAGACCGCGAAGCGGAAGTCCTTTCATGCGTTGTAAAAGGCATGAGCAACAAGGAGATTGCTTCTTCCCTGGGCATCAGCCACCAGACGGTAAAAAATCACGTTACTTCGATTTTGCGAAAGTTTGGTGTTGAGGATCGCACCCAGGCTGTTGTCTTTGCCCTCAAACGGGGATGGGTAAAGTTGAATGATCACGTCTCGCAGGAGTAAACTATGACAGTGCCTGAACTATCTGCAACCGCAGCCGCAGTGGAAGATCCTCAAGAACTGATCCAATCCGAGATGGATGAAACCAATCGCGCATTGAAAGAAATCACGCTGATGTTGGAACAAAGCCGCGTTGAAGTGGGAAAGCTGTCCCAGCGTAACGCGACCGTGACCGCAAATTTGCAGCAGATCCAGGGGCAGATCGGAAAAATCCCCGGCGAAGAAGTTCGCACGGTCTACGATACCGCCATGGAGACCCAGCAGCGGTTGTTCGTGATGCGCGGCCAGTTGGAAAAATTGCAGGGCGACCAGACCCACCTGGAAAGATACGTTGGCATGCTCGACCGTCTGAAGAATGCCGTCAACGCCGGCGGAGAAAATGCAGGGAAGAGCGACCGGAATGCCTCCTCCAGTGTTGAAATGCTGGTCAATGTCCAGGAAGCCGAACGTCAGCGTCTCTCCCGCCAGATGCATGATGGTCCTGCCCAGGCACTTTCCAATTTCATTCTTCAAACCGAAATTGCCTTGAAGTTGTTTGATATCGATGCTGTCCGCGCTCGCGCTGAACTTGGACTTTAAAAGTCGCCGCGATGAGCACCTTTCAAAAAGTTCGCAATTTTATATTTGAACTTCGCCCGATGATGCTCGACGATTTGGGTCTTGCTCCGACCCTCACCCGCTATGCCGATATGTTCAAGGAACAGGCTGGCGTGGAAGTGAATGTCACCGTCACGGGCAGCGAACGCCGTATGGAGTCTTATGTCGAAGTGATGGTTTTCCGGGCCATGCAGGAATTACTGAGTAATGCCGTCGACCAAAACCAGGCTACACAGGTTAAAATCCAGCTCGATTTGGGCGACATAAACGTTAAGTTGTCCGTGGACGATAACGGCAAAGGCTTTGATACCGATGCCCTGGGCAAGGAAGAAAACCTCGGTTTGAAATTAATTAAAGAGCGCAGCGAAATGCTTGGTGGTACATTCGAAATAAACAGCTCTCCCGGCAAGGGTGCGCGTGTCTCTTTGTCCATCCCTCTCCATGCATGACCCCGCAGAATTGCAAGGTATCTGTAATTAATTTTTTCTAGCTTCCTGCACCGGGATGTTATATAATACCGGCATCGCTGAAATGGCTTTCAGTGAAATCTAAAAGAAAGGAGATAAAATCCCATGTTATTCGCCCCGAAAGAAAAAGGCCAAGGCTTAGTCGAGTATGCTTTAATCCTTGTTTTGGTTGCAGTCGTCGTTATTGCTGTTTTGTTGATCCTCGGCCCAGTCATCGGCAATGTATTCAGCAAGATTAATAACTCCCTATCATCCGTTCAATAAGCGTTACCTTTCATCGCTTTGATGACAAATGGTACTCTGGCTTACAGGGTACCTTTTGTTTTTAATGTTTTAACCATTGGTAAGTTAAAAATAACTGTAAAGTTACTGTAATGAATTAATTATGCACTCATAAATGAAATAGTATATAATACCAATATCTCTAAAATGGCTTTTAGAGAAATCCAAAACGGAAAGGAGGTGAAACCCCATGTTATTCGCCCCGAAAGAAAAAGGCCAAGGCCTAGTCGAGTACACGTTAATCCTTGTTTTAGTTGCTGTCGTCGTTATTGCTGTTTTGTTGATCCTCGGCCCCGTCATCGGCAACGTATTCAGCAAGATTAACAACTCACTCTCCTCGGTGCAATAAGCACCTCCTTTCATCACTATGATGACAAATGGTACTCTGGTTGACAGGGTACCATTTTTCTTTTATTTTTCGTCCTCGAGGGAGGGATTGGTTTCCCGGTGAACGGAAATTTGGGGGAGGTTGGGTCTCTTCGCTTGAATCTCTTATCCACGCTTGAATTGGATGGTGGTCTTGTTTCCACTCTGCTTTTAGGCTCTTCTCCTGCATTGCACTATAATTGAATAATCGCACCAATGTTCTTCAAGTGATTAATGGAAGCTCCTGCACCCCGGGAAGGGAATCAATGAAACTCGACTCAATTACTCTTCACCATTTGAGCATGCCGCTGGTCTCCCCATTCGAAACCTCCTTCGGGCGTTCCGTTGACCGCGAGTGCATCCTGATCACCGTCCAGTCTGAAGGGTTAACCGGTATGGGTGAGTGCGTTGCTGACCGGGACCCTGGCTATTCATATGAGACCACCGGGACAGCCTGGCATATTTTGAAGGATTTTATTGCCCCGCTTCTGCTGGGTACAAACATCAAAGATGCCGCTGATTTTCAATCGCGTGTTGCGCATATCCGTGGACATCTTCTGGCAAAAGCCGGCATGGAAATGGCGCTCTGGGATTTGCTTGGCAAACAGCAGCATCGGTCCCTGCGTGATATGCTCGGGGGTATCCATACTCGTGTGCAGGTGGGCGTCTCGGTGGGGCTGCAAGATTCTCCCGCAGTTCTTGTTGAAACCGTCCGGAAATACCTCGAATCCGGTTATGGGCGCATTAAAATAAAGATCAAGCCCGGGCGTGACGTTTCCGACGCCTCCGCCGTCCGCCTCGCATTTCCCAGCCATAAAACTTCAGGTGGATGCCAATTCCGCCTATACCTTGGGTACCTGGGAAGCATTGAAACCATTGGATCTTCTGGACCTGTTGCTGATTGAGCAGCCGTTGAACGAGGACGATATCTGGGATCACCGCATCCTGCAGAAAGAATTGAAAACCCCGATCTGCCTGGACGAAAGCATCCTGACTCCCCGCCATGCCCGTTATGCCTTGGAGATGGGAGCCTGCAGGATTATTAATATCAAGGCGGGCAGGGTGGGTGGACTCAGCCAGGGGATCACCATCCACGATCTGTGCCTCCAGCGCAGTGTCCCCGTCTGGTGTGGAGGCATGCTCGAGACCGGGGTGGGGCGCGCCTCGAACCTTGCCCTCGCCTCTCTCCCGGGTTTTATTTTACCTGGAGATATTTCGGCTTCAGATCGATATTACACTGAAGATATCACCCGTGAACGCTTTACCCTTAACCCCGACAGTACCATCGACGTCCCCACCGCACCTGGTCTTGGAATAACTGTGGATCAAAATGCACTGAAGAAATACACCCTCGCTGAATTACGACTGGAACCAGAGTGAGACGCTATTCTTCATTGAGCTCTGCCCACCCTTATTGGCGATGTGCAGCCTTGACCTGCACCCTGCTCCTGGTTGCCTGTGGATCTTTGAACCTCGCCCCCGGCGGGACCACGGTCTCTTCCCCAGGTGTAGCTATTGGAATCGCCACTCTTACTCCTTTCCAGCCTGAAGGCTATCAACCTCCTGCACCTCTTCCGTCAATTGCGATAACCAATACACCCTCGCCAACCAATGTGCCTGTCAGGCTCTGGATCTCTCCCGCGGTCCCCGATGTTTTGGGGCAATTTGCGGTGGATCTAGGTCTGTCCATCGCGGATGATCCTGCTGGTGCCGAATTCCATTTGGATGCTTCGGTTTCACCGGACTCCCACTCCTCGGTTTGGATATATGCTCTCGTTGCACCTTTCCCAACCATACCTGACGGGGTCTCCCTTGTAGATCTTAAAAATGCCTGGGCTGGTGCTGCCACTGGACCCTTTGCAGAGCGCCCGATCTGGATGGATGCATCCACCCTTGCAGCCTTCAGCACCATTTGGGGAGCTCCAGCTTCCGGGTCAGTAAATGCAGCTCCCGCAGGTCAGTTGCTTGACTCCGCCTGGGCAGACCCTCCCTCATGGGCTCTAATTCCCTTCGAAGCTCTGGAACCGCGCTGGAAGGTTCTCACGATCGATGGTCAATCCCCCGTCCACAACGATTTCTCTGAAGACACCTATCCATTAAAGATTGATTTCAATTTGACTCCTGCCGCCTTCCCCCTGCTGTCTGGCAACCGCGATCCCGGCAAGTTGACCGTCCTTGCCATGACGGGGGTTACTGCCCTGGTTCGTGCCACTGCTGACCGGATGGAACGTCACGGCATCCTTTATCCGGGTGAAGAGATTCGCTCTGTTTTGCGATCGGCCGATATCACTCACATCAGCAACGAGATCTCCTTCAAGTCGAATTGCCCGCCGCCCGACCAATATTCGGAAAGTCTGATATTTTGCAGTGATCCTCGCTATATCGCCCTGTTGGAGGACATTGGAACGGACGTGGTCGAACTGACCGGCAACCATGTTCTGGATTATGGGGCAAACCCGTTCCTGTCCACTTTGGATACCTACGACCAGCTTGGGTGGTCCTATTTTGGCGGAGGTCGGGATTTGCAGTCTGCGCTTAAACCTGCCATTTTGGAAGATCATGGGAACAAGTTCGCTTTCCTTGGCTGTAATAAGGCGGGTCCCCCTTCTGACTGGGCAACGGAGTCTGGTCCCGGTTCCGCTCCCTGTGATCTTGACGCGTTATCGCTCGAACTGGCTGATTTACGTTCATCTGGATATCTACCGATCATGACGTTCCAGTATAACGAGTACTATCAGTCCAATCCCACCGATTACGAACGGCGCGATTTTCTCAAGATGGCGGCAGCCGGAGCGCTGATCGTCAGTGGCAGCCAGGCGCATTTTCCCGCTGCGATGGAATTCTCCTCCGGTTCATTTATCCATTACGGACCGGGTAATTTGTTTTTTGACCAGATGTCTCACCTTATGCCGGATGGCACCGTGGTTGATGACACCCGCGACGGTTTCGTGGACTTGCACGTTTTTTATGATGGTCGCTATATCAGTACGGAACTTGTTTCCTACCGTATTGAAGATTATTCCCGCCCGCGCCTCATGACGGAGTCTGAGCGTCGGGTCTTCCTGGATAAAATATTTACAGCGGGGGGCTGGTAGCCTGAACAGTCAAAGGAGGCATGTGTGAAAATCTACGACATTTCTCTTCCGATTACACCTGGGATGGTTGTCTGGCCAGGTGATCCGCCGGTGGTCTTGGAACGGGTTTCCTCGATGGATGCCGGCGCTCATGACAATGTCTCCCGCTTGGCATGCGGCGTCCACACCGGCACTCACGTGGATGCGCCTAACCACTTCCTGAATGACGATCGCACCGTGGACAAGTTATCCCTGGATGTGCTCATCGGCCCGGTGCAGGTCATTCAGGTGCCGGATGAAGTTGGCTTGATCACGGCAGCACTTCTTGAGAAGGCAGCCATCCAGCCCGGAACGTTGCGGCTGCTGTGTAAAACTCGCAATTCCCGCCGATGGGAAAAATCCGAAAAAGAATTCGACCCGGGGTATGTCGGGCTTTCGCTGGATGCTGCTGAGTGGCTCGTTCGCGCTGGTGTAAAGCTGGTTGGGATAGATTACCTCTCGATTGCGCCTTATAAACAAAGTATCCCCGCACACCAGGCATTACTCAAGCCAGGGATCGTCATCCTGGAAGGACTGGACCTGGGCACAGTCTCCCCTGGGAATTACACATTATATTGTCTCCCATTAAAACTGGTCGGGTCCGACGGCGCTCCAGCTCGCGTGATCCTGGTTGAATAAAAAAAATCCCGCAGGAGAACCTGCGGGATTTCCATCGTTCTAGAATTTGCGTTGACCGCCGCTGTTGCCGGGGCCTCGGCGGCTCTTTCCGCCACCGCCCGGGCCGCCGCGGCCGTAGCCGCCGCCGGGACCACCGCGTTTGTCACCATATCCGCCGCCGCCAAAACTGCGTTCCTCTTTCGGACGAGCCAGGTTTACCTTCAGCGGGCGATTTCCAAAGCTAAAGCTGTTGAACATCTGGATCGCCTTTTCGGCTTCAGCCTGGTTGCTCATCTCTATGAACGCGAAGCCCTTGGATTGTCCGGTGTCGCGGTCCTTGATCAGAGCTACCGAAGCAACCGTCCCTGCCTGTGCAAAAAGGGTGCGCAGGTCGTCTTCCTTTGTATCGTAGGACAGGTTGCCAACATAGATTTTTGTTTCCATCCTTATCTCGTCTCCTTATGAATTGGGCGGCAGGCTATGAAAAAGCCGCCAGCCTTGTTCAGGTCTGGCGGTTAATCCACACACAAGTCCTACTGCAAGTGCGCTTATTCTAACACAAAAACCATTGGATAAATCTGGATAAATTAATCCGTTCGCAGGGTGTAGCCCCCATCCACAACGATCACCTGCCCGCGGATCATGGCGGCTGCCGGGGTGCAAAGGAATGCCACCACTTCAGCCACGTCTTCCGGGGTGACCAGTCTGCCTGCCGGGGTGGCTGCCGTGGCTTTCTGCAGGATGCTCCCATCCGACATTGCTGCGAAGTGTTTTAGGGCCTCCGTCTCCACGATCCCGGGTGAGACCGCGTTCACAACAATGTTTTTCGACGCCAGCTCCACTGCCAGGTAGCGCGTCAGGCTTTCTATGGCTGCCTTGCTTGCTCCCACGACTGCGTAATCTGTCATGACCCTGCCCGCTCCCGGGCTGGATATGCTGACAATTTTTCCCCCGCCGGATTTTTCCATTAAGGGGACCGCCCGTTGAGCCCCAAACAGCAGTGACCTGGCATTGATGTTCATCGTCCAGTCCCAGCCCTTGGGCTTTTGATTCAGCACCGGTCGGTTGAACCCTGATGCAGCGTTATGGACGAAGATATCCAGTCTGCCGAACGTTTTCTCCGTTTCGTCGAAGAGACGGTTCAGGTCATCCAGGTCGCCCACATCCGCTTTGACCACCAGCGCACGCCGTCCCATGCTTTCGATTTCCTGGGCGGTTTCTTCTGCAGGTGCCCGGTTGCGGAAAAAATTGATCACCACGTCCGCACCCGCCCGCCCAAATTTCAGGGCGATCGCGCGTCCGATCCCGCGCCCCGAGCCTGTGACAAGCGCCACCTGGTTTTCGAAAAGGGATTTTTCAGCCATGGATCCTCCTTGGGTGCAGCCACGCTCCCGAGTATAACATCCCTCCAACCCGTCAAAAATCTGAGTTGCGGGTCGCCTTTTGAGCTGGTTGAGCCCGGGATCTCGACCCAATCCGCGTATCTGGTACCTTTTTACGCCCAGGAATCCAGCCAGGCTCGTGTTTCGCGTGGGGATTTGAAATGTTTTACGACGATGGACGCGTATTCTGGAGCACCAGTGAGCGTCTCGTAGGTCCGTTTGCGCCGGCGGTAAGTCTTTAGTGCCCATAGGAACAGCGAGTCCTTGCTGAAAAATTGAGGCAGCAGCCTTTCTTGATTCGTCCCCCACAGGATTTCTTTCGACAGCGCTCGTTTCCAGGTTCGCTTCCAAAGTTGCCATAAAATGATCGGCAGGGAATAATCCAGCCAGACTACGGCTTCAGCCCGCGGCCAGGTCAGGTCGCGGATCGAGCCGTAATTTCCGTCCACCACCCAGGCATCTCCCCGCGTCGCCTCGGTTGTCCGCTTGCGCATTTCTTCGTCGCTGCAGCCCGTCCAGTTGGGTCCCCAATATAAGGAGTCCAGCTCGATGTAGGGCAGTTGCATCCGCCTTGCCAGTTCGCTTGCCAGCCGGCTTTTCCCGGAACCGGTGGTTCCCACCACGCAGATGCGCTGAAAGGGGAAAATGTTTTTATCGATCATGGGTTGGGTTCTCTGCTCGGGTATTATAATCAAATGGAATTCACAGATCGTAAACCCAAATCCTGGATCGTCAATTCTGCGAGGTTCTCATGTTTGATCTCCCCGATGATGAAATCCTGCCCCTCTCGAAAGAACACGTTTTTTGGACCTGGTCGGCACAAGCCAAGGTGAGCCCCATTCCGCTCGATCATGCCGAGGGGGTTTATTTCTGGGATACCTCCGGCAAACGCTACCTCGACTTCAACTCGATGACCATGTGTGTCAATATCGGTCACGGCAACCAGCGCGTGATCGAAGCCATGGTCACCCAGGCTCGTGAACTTCCCTACGCTGCGCCGGGCATGGCAACCAGGGTTCGCGCCATCGCCAGCCGCATGGTGGCGGAAGTGACCCCCGGGGGTGCCCTCTCCAAGGTCCTCTTCACCCTGGGAGGAGCGGATGCCAATGAGAACGCCGTCAAATTCGCCCGCGGCTGCACCGGGCGCTTCAAGGTCCTTGCCCGCTATCGTTCTTACCACGGTGCCACTGCCGGTGCCATGGCGCTTACCGGTGACCCGCGCCGCGTCGCCTGGGAACCGGGGCTGATGCCGGGGGTTGTCCATTTTCTCGATCCGTACCGCTACCGCTCCACCTTTCACCGCACCAACCCCGATATTTCTGACGAAGACTTTTGCCGGGATTACCTGGATCATCTCGAAGAGATCATCCGCTACGAGGGTCCGGAAACGATAGCCGCAGTATTGATGGAATCTGTCACCGGCACGAATGGCATCATTATTCCCCCTGACGGCTACCTGCAAGGCGTTCGCCTCTTGTGTGACCGCTACGGGATCGTCATGATCGCCGATGAGGTCATGAGCGGTTTTGGACGGACCGGGAAATGGTTTGCGGTCGACAACTGGGGTGTTGTCCCCGATATCATCACCATGGCAAAAGGGCTTACCTCTGCCTATGCTCCCCTGGGTGCCGTCGCAATGAAACCCGAAATTGCCGCAGCCTTCGACGAGCACGCCTTCGAAAGCGGGCTTACCTACACCTCTCATCCGGTCTCCCTGGCAGCCGCGGTCGCCAACATCCAGGTAATGAAGGATGATCGCATCGTGGAAAACGCCGCAGCCATGGGACCCGTTCTGCACGAGCTCCTGGCTGACCTGGGGGAGACTCATCCTTCCGTGGGAGATGTCCGCAGTATTGGTTTGTTCGGGATCATGGAATTGGTGAAGGATCGAAAAACAAAGGAGCCCATGGCTCCTTGGAACGGATCATCCCCCGAGATGGTTGCATTCCGTAAATACTGCACCGATCATGGGCTGTTCCTTTACACCCATTGGCATACTGCGCTCATCATTCCACCCTTGATCATCACCGAGGGCCAGTTGCAGGAAGGGTTTGCTATCCTGGACAAGGCGCTGGAGATCACCGATAAGGCGGTAAAGCAGCAGTAAACCACCTCACTAGTTGCGCTGTGGTGGAAGGTACGAACGCAATAATGGCGCAATTATCTCTCTTGGACGGCGACGAATACCAATACGTTTTCTTTGTGACCAATACTGAACTACCATGCGAAATAGTGGTCATTTCTTATGAAAAGCGGTGGCAATGCTGAGAATTACATAAAAAGGGTCAAGTATCATATGGCGGTTGAGTATCTTTACTGAAATCGTTTTGGGGAAATGAAGCAGCGTTTCAAATGATGATGCTTTTATACAATCTGTTTTTACTGTTCAAATTTGATTCTCTCCACATTTCAGAATACAGACAGCAAATCAAGACATTCCGGTTGAAGTATGTTTTTCTTGCTGGGAAAATTATCAGAACGGCAAGATATGTGGTGGTGTCTAAGATATGCTGCTGGCATAATTATCGTTCTGAAATATACCGGACAGTTTTTTCCATTTAACCGGGACGTTGAAAACATTCCAAAATATTCAGTTTTAAGAAATTATTTACGGAAATATATGCAGAATGGCAAGAACAATGCTAAACTTAACAAAGCTCCATCAAAATTTTCACCCAGTTTGGGCGAAAATGACGGAAAAATATTTCGACGTGGAATTTCGGTAATAGGTGTGTATAGTTTTGTCGGGTTTAAAAGCCTCCAGCCGGCATTATGAAAACCGATTCTGAATCTGCACAGCAAGCGCTTCTGAATGCCCGTCAAGCCATGCAACAGGGTGACTATCCGGCCGCCCACCGTTGGGCCGGGACGGCGGCTTACCTTTGCCCGGACCTGGAAGAACCCTGGCTGATTCTGGCGGCATTTAGCAGCCCGCGGGCCAGCGTGGCATATCTCGAACGAGCACTCAAGATCAACCCGCACAGTGAACGCGCCCGCAAGGGGATGCATTGGGCGGTGGATCGTCTACGAAAAGAAACCGGAAAGCCTATAAGTGCAGACATCCCACCCGAAAGACCGGGGCGGGATGAAGGCTCTCGACCAGGTTCACAACCAGAACCGGCGGCCCAGGAGCAAGTCGGGGAGAAACTCCTGCCGATTATCACACAAGCCGCTCCACGCGCCCACCCGGTTATGAGAACAGTGTGGTATTTGGCCGGCAAACTGTTGACTATTGCGGTGACTATTTTCATCGGGGTTTTTATCACCGTTTTACTGTGCAGCTATCCATCGCGGCGTGGACTTGGACCACCCGTATCCCCATTTGAAACAAGCCTTGAATCACAGCTATATCTTGTCATACAAACCAATCTACAGAATGGAACCATAGACTTTGATTCCAGCGGGGTCCCCAATCAAGATCAAGTAAACGCCCTGACTGAAAAACTGCGTACTGAAGCGGGATTAAATCTTCCGTACCTGCCGCGTAACATGCTGTGGACTTTTAAAGCGCTCACATTTGATTGGGGTAAGCTGGGCTCGTGGTCGAGCGGCATGGGCCCGCAGAAAAGAACCTCCAGGATAACCGACATCATAGTGCAATATCTGCCCAATACGTTATTGCTGGTGGCAACTGCTTATCTGCTGGTATTCCTGATCGGAACGCCTCTTTCCTTATACCTGGTGCGGAATTATGGAAAACGGGCAGATCGAATTTTTGCAACCCTGGCGCCGGTCTCTTCCGTGCCGAGCTGGGTGTTTGGATTTCTGTTGCTTACCATCTTTGCTGTTCAGTTACGCTGGCTCCCTTTCAGCGGCATGTACGACATTCCCAAGCCCGGGAACCAACTTGAGTATCTATTGTCCGTTGCCAAACACATGATCCTGCCGGTAGCTGCCATCGTCCTCAGCCTTATATTCCAGGTGGTGTATGCGTGGCGGACCTTTTTCATCATCTACTCGGAAGAGGATTATGTTGAACTCGCAAAAGCCAAGGGTTTGCCCTCCAGGATGCTGGAAAGAAAATACATTCTGAGGCCAGCATTGCCTTTTTTTATTACAAGTATTGCAACCACTCTGATCGGATTCTGGCAGCTTTGTATGGCGCTGGAGGTGACCTTCCGCTGGCCGGGATTGGGCTGGCTTTACATCAAATCTCTGCCCAATTTCTTTGGAGAAAGTATGGCGCCGGGCCAGTTAATGATTACAGTGGGGATCGTGGTCATCTTTGCTTACCTGCTCGGGAGTGTTGCATTTATCCTCGACCTGGTCTATGTAATTATTGACCCACGCATTCGCCTTCTTCCGGCAAATAGCGGACTGCAAGCCCATGCGAGAGTTAAATCGAGAGATGCAAAGTGGAGGGAGCGTTTTAATCGCTGGAGGAAGGGAAAAGGCCTGGGTTATGGGAGCAGGGTCCAGGCTCCCACGCGCAGGCAAAGAATTTCTTGGACTCAGGCGGCAGGTAATTTCAAAAGATCCAGCCTCGACCTTCGTGAGAGGAGCGGGTTATTTTTCAGGGAACTGCGCCGGTACCCGTCGGCCATATTTGGACTGACGGTTATCCTCATATTATTCGCCGGATCGATCTATGCAGTCGTTGCCCTCCCATACGCACAAGTTGGAAAGGATTATGAGCAGAAGCGTTTGACCGGTCGCAGTTATATTCCGCAGGCAGCCATGCCGATATGGGTAAATTTATTCAATAACCCCCCCTGGCTTTCCACATTGATCATGGATCAGAATAGCAAAGGAACCAATATGGCTGTTCGTCCGCTGGAAAATGGCTGGACCGAAAAGACAATTACATTCACATTTGATTATTCCTATAAGGGAGTCCCAAGCGAAGCCTTTCTTTATTTCGATCCCAAATACGACCAGCAGCCTCCTTTCGTTACACTGGAATGGAAGTACCCGGACGGCAGGAGTCTCAATCTCAAACGAACCATCCCAGGACGGGACTCGAGCTATGATTTTGAGAAAGGCATACCAATCCCTGAACTTATCAGCCAGAATCCCGCCTGGAGAAACTGGTACGATATGACTTCCCAATACGCCAAGCCAGCATTCAATATGCTATTCGCAGAACCGGGCTCTGCGGAGTTGACTCCAGAACGCGGAACATACCAACTGACGGTTACGAGTCTACTCTTTGAGCCGGAAAGTGACCTTCAGGTCCAATTGGTTCTGTTAGGGCAGGTGTACGGGCCGGTGGGGACAGATTATGCACGTCGGGATCTGCGGGTGCCTTTGTTCTGGGGAATGCCATTTGCCTTGTTCATCGGCCTGCTGGGGACGTTCATCATCACATTAGTGGCCATGTTATTGCCGGCCATTGGCGTATGGTATGGAGGTTGGATTGATATTTTGATCCAAAGGATTTCTGAAATCAACATGATATTGCCCGGCTTGGCAATTGCCGTTCTCGCCAATGCCCTTTTTAACTGGAATATATGGATTACATTGGGAATCGTGGTAGTCATCAACTCATTTGGTCCTCCCCTAAAAATAATTCGTTCGGCGCTCCTGCAGGCGAAAGAAGCGTCCTATATTGATAGCGCGCGTGCGTATGGGGCCAGTAATTTCAGGATCATCACTCAATATCTATTGCCAAGGATCATGCCGGTATTGATTCCTCAATTGGTGTCACAGGTGCCAAGCTTTATCTTTTGGGAAGCCACACTGGGTTTTTTCAATATCCAATCAACCTATCCAACCTGGGGTCGGATCATTTACGATGGACTGGCGCAGGGTGCGTTATATGGCTCCCCGTTTTGGGTGTTGGAACCAATTTTACTGCTGCTGCTCACAGGGCTTGCGTTTGCCATGCTCGGTTCTGCACTCGAGCGTATTCTCAACCCGCGTATTCTAGACAACATACCTTTACAAGATAAATAGCAATCCCCTCCTGCCTCCCCCAAATCCGACAAGTTTATGTTTGGTTGACACAATAAATTTCCAATAAAAATTTCTCACAAGCTCATTATAAACACAATATTTAGGTGGATAGGAAAAAGATTCGCCCTAAAAAACAATTTTTATGGAGGTATAGAGAAATAACGAAATTAGGACTACAACCTGCATACTATCCTAATAATGAAAGCACACTCGCAATGGGTTTCTAACATGCAACAATAATTATCCTTAACTGGATACCGCCACTTTCGTTTTTGCAGATATTTTTGGTGGCAGTTTTGATCCCTTTTGTACCTCGCTATCGACTTTTTGCACCGGTGGCATCGAGTATTTGCAGACAAGGAACTTCCGAATTTTGGAACGCCGCAGCCATGGGACCCGTCCTGCACGAGCTCCTGGCTGAGCTGGGGGAAACGCATCCTTCCGTGGGGGATGTCCGCAATATTGGTTTGTTCGGGATCATGGAATTGGTGAAGGATCGAAAAACCAAGGAGCCCATGGCTCCTTGGAACGGTTCATCCCCCGAGATGGTTGCATTCCGTAAATACTGCACAGATCATGGGCTTGTTCCTTTATACCCATTGGCATACTGCGCTCATCATTCCACCCTTGATCATCACCGAGGGACAGTTGCAGGAAGGGTTTGCTATCTTGGATAAGGCGCTGGAGATTACGGATAAGGCGGTAAGGTAGCAAAAAAACACCCCGGAAGTTCGGTTGGAAGGAAAACACGCGATTAGGATTGTTATCAGGAACTGGTAGGATCAGATAGGGGATATTTCAATAATACCCTTACCATTGTTCATGGCAAGTTATTGGGGGCGATTTTGATTTCAAAAAGATTCCTATAAATACCCGCGACAAATCGCCTTTTATTTCGGATGGATCATCTCCTCCGGTCTCACGTACTTGTCGAATTCCTCCGCGCTCACAAACCCGCCTCCCACGGCTTCTTCCCGTAAGGTCGTCCCATTCTTCAACGCCAGCTTGGCAATGCTGGCAGCCTTGTCGTACCCGATGTGCGGGGTCAGCGCGGTCACCAGCATCAGTGATTTCTCCATCAGCTCGGCGATTCGCTCGACGTTTGGCTCGATTCCCACGATGCAGTTGTCGCTGAAACTCATCGCCGCATCGCCCAGCAGGCGGATGGACTGTAATACGTTATAAGCGATGACGGGTTTGAAAACGTTCAGCTCCAGGTGCCCCTGCGCACCGGCAAATGTGACCGTGGTGTGGTTCCCGATCACCTGCGCGCAGACCATGCTCATCGCTTCGCATTGGGTTGGGTTGACCTTGCCCGGCATGATCGACGATCCGGGCTCGTTTTCTGGCAGCGACAGTTCCCCGAACCCTGAGCGCGGCCCTGATGCCAGCAGGCGGATATCGTTGGCGATTTTGTTCAGGCTCACCGCGATGGTATTCAGCACACCCGAAATTTCCACCATGGCGTCGTGGGTTGCCAGTGCTTCGAACTTGTTGGGTGCTGTGGTAAATGGAAGTTTTGTAAACCTCGCCACTTCCTGGGCAAATTGCTCCGCAAACCCCGGTTTTGAGTTCAACCCGGTCCCGACAGCCGTGCCGCCCTCTGCCAGCGGGTACAGCCTCTTCAGGCTGTCATGGATCCGCTCCATCCCCAGCTTGATCTGTGCTGCATAACCCGAGAACTCCTGTCCCAGCGTCAGGGGCGTGGCATCCTGCAAATGCGTCCGCCCGATCTTGATGATCCCGTTCCAGGCTTGGGATTTATCGGATAGCGCCTTGCATAAATGCTCCATCGCCGGGAGCAGGGCGTGCTGTAGTTGCTCGACTGTGGCGATGTGCATCGCGGTCGGGAAGGCATCATTCGTCGACTGGCTCCGGTTGACGTGATCGTTCGGGTGCACCGGCGTTTTGGAACCCATCTTTCCCCCCATCCGCTGGATCGCCAGGTTGGAGATCACCTCGTTGGCGTTCATGTTGGATTGCGTCCCTGAGCCAGTTTGCCAGACCACCAGCGGGAAGTTGTCATCCAGTTTTCCGTCGATGACTTCCTGGGCAGCCTCGGCGATCGCGTCTCCAATTTTCTTGTCCAGGGTTTTCATCCGCACGTTGGTGATGGCCGCGCAGCGCTTGACGATTCCCAGCGCCCGGATCATGGGCCTTGGCAGGCGTTCGCCCCCGATCTTGAAATTTTCCAGGGACCGTTGCGTTTGCGCCCCCCAGTATTTATCGTCTGGCACCTCGATCGGACCGAAAGAATCTGTCTCGGTGCGCATAGCTGTCATTTTGTCATTCATACTCACCTCCGCTCTGCGATCTCGTTCAATGCGTTCACGGTTTTCCAGTTCCTGGTGGTTGCTGAAACGCTCAGTTTCTTCTCGAAAAATGTGTTTGAGAATTTGGTCTTCCCATACCCGTTGGGACAAAACAAATAGACTTCTTCTCCCTGTATTATAAATTCATCCTGGTTACTAACAACAGTTCTAGTCTTATCTGCTTTGGGATCGCTCCCGGCTCGGGGGACGGTTGCGGTTATCCGTTGAATTGCTGCTTCCCTTGGTAGGTCTGATAAGTACGTAACGTAAAGTCTTTCAGGATTCTCCTTTCTCTTTATTTATGAACGGGTTGTTCTCTAGGATCTTTTTGAAACTTCCCTTATCTCGCAGGATCACCCGTCACGTCACCTCCAAACACTCTCGTCAACCCCTCTTCAATTAACTTGATCATCTTGGCTTGGTCATTTTCCCCGCTATCGAAAACCACGTTCCCGCTCTGGATGTAGGTTACCACATCCCTCAAACCCAGGGATTCATACAACCTTTTCAGATCCGGCATGCTGATCCTGTTTTTCCCGCTGACATTGATCCCTCGCAGAAGCGAAATATAGGTTTTCATATTGGAGAGTCTATGTCCATCTTCGGCACCTCCCCTAAATACGACAAGAAGAGTTCAGGTGGAACCCATTTTTGGGTGTCGTATTTGGGGGAGGCTGGGTAGGGGTAGTTTTTCCCGCTGACATTGATCCCTCGCAGAAGTGAAATAAAGGTTTTCATATTGGAGAGTTCATGTCCATCGTCGGCACCTCCCCTAAATACGACAAGAAAAGTTCAGGTGGAACCCATTTTTGGGTGTCGTATTTGGGGGAGGCTGGGTAGGGGTAGTTTTTCCCGCTGACGTTGATCCCTCGCAGAAGCGAAACAAAGGTTTTCATATTGGAAAGCTCATGTCCATCGTCGGCACCTCCCCTAAATACGACAAGAAGAGTTCAGACGGAACCCATTTTTGGGTGTCGTATTTGGGGGAGGCTGGGTAGGGGTAGTTTTTCCCGCTGACATTGATCCCTCGCAGAAGTGAAATAAAGGTTTTCATGTTGGAGACTGCATTTCCGTTTCCGTCATTGTCAAGATTGAGATTTAGGTTCAAGCGCAGCGACAATCTCACGGATTACGCCGTCAATATCATTCATCACCTGACTATTCCAAAACCTGAGAATTTTGTAGCCCTTCTTTTCTAAATACTTTGTTCTTTCTTCATCATATTTGTCTTGATCTATATGCTGGCTTCCATCTAATTCTATAATCAATTTTGCTTTGATTGCGCAAAAATCTGGAACATATTGTCCAATCGCGTGCTGCCTCCTAAAATATACTCCATTCAACTTGTTCCCCCGCAAATATGCCCACAATTTACTTTCAGCTGGGGTAAGTTCTTCTCGCAAAATTTTGGCATGCTCGTAACCTAAGGCTGTGGTTCTTCTCGCAGGCATTTGATGATTCTACACCACTCGACCATCCCCACCCAGCCTCCCCCAAATACGACAATTAAATGATTTGGTAATATCAAGAATTCTTTATGTCGTATTTGGGGGAGGTGCCGAAGGCGGTGGGGGTTTTCGTATTTGAAATACGTTTGTACCTTCCGAAGCACCCCCTTGGGGGCGTAAGGGTAGGTGCCGCAGGAGGTGGGGGTTCTTTTCCGGATTTGGAGGAAATTTGTACTCCTCGGGCAAACGCCGATACTGGTGAAAGTTCTTTTTTCTAAATCAAGTTTATTCTTGAACCTCAATTAAGACATATTCTGCAAGCTCATCCTCCCCCAAATACGAAAACTAAAAATTTGATTATCATTCAATATTTTCATTTCGGATTTGGGGGAGGTGCCGAAGGCGGTGGGGGTTTTTCGGATTTGATGGGACTTATACCTTGCAAAGCACCCCCTTGGGGGCGTAAGAATAGGTGCCGCAGGCGGTGGGGTTCTTTTTCCAGGGGATGTCACCCTCCTTCGGAAGTGAAATAGATGATTTCATCCTCCCCCAAATACGACAATTAAATGTTTGGTAATATCAAGAAATCTTTATGTCGTATTTGGGGGAGGTGCCGAAGGCGGTGGGGGTTCTATCCCGGATTTGGGAATATTTCGTCCTTTCCTTCCTGAATTATGCTCCCTAGGCTTTCTTGACACATTAGAATTAATGTTCTATAATCAAATTGCAGTATATGATGTTGCTATTATGACGTTTTTACTTTGCACCTTAAAATTTGAAAACATGTATATTGACCAGTCTATATCTGTGCCAGCAGCACTCAGATAATTATTCCCCTTGCCAGGGGTATCGTACCCGTTCTTTCTTGGGGGATGGTTCCCCTGGTAGCGGCGATCATCATCATCCCAGCTCTATGGGGAGCTGTTCGCCCAGGGGCTTGCTCTCATCGGAGAAGTTAATTGTTCCTCGATTGTTCCTCCACCACTGGCATTTGTTTTCTTTTTACCCCCACTCTTGGGTGTAATATCTACACAATTATTTTAAAGTTTCAATGAAATTGAAAGACTCATGGCAATAGCCTAAAAGTCTCAAATTCAGCAAAATATCTGAAAAAGTGGCATAAATGTATTAAAACTGCATTTTCCCTAAAATGATCTCTCGATGAAAAATGAAAACTTCTGCCGTTATCAAATTTTACCCCCTCAAAATCAGTCATTCGTTTTGAGCCGATGCGGCTTCAAGCCGCAATCGGCCGCACACTTGCACCGCACTCCCGGAAGGACACCGGGACGGTGTGCATTTGGTGCACACTTATCCTGGTGGGCAGTGCCAGGGGTGCAGGTGTGGACAACCTGGGTCGTCGCTGGAAAACACTGGATAAATGTTACATACAAGTATCATCAAAAATAAACGATCCAAAATCAGTCACTCGAATCTAGTCGTTTTCGCGCGTTTATCATGGCACTATCCCTTTTCGCCGGAACTTGGCTTCACCCTCCCCGATGGGGTAAAATCAAGCTACTTGGAATAATTAGGAGCAATTAATGACTATTACCCTCGACGGATCTTCCCTCACCATCGAAAAACTCGTCGCCATTGCCCGTTTCAGCGAAAAAGTAACCCTCGCTCCTGCCGCCCTCGAACGCATCAAGGTCTGCCGCGCCATGTTGGAAGAAAAACTTGCTGCCCACGAGACCATGTATGGCACCAACACCGGCATCGGCGAGTTTTCGGAGAAGATCCTCTCGGATGATCAGGTCAAGGAATTCCAGAAATATCTCATCTACAACCACGCCGCTGGCATCGGTGACCCGGTTCCGCAGGAACAGGTCCGGGCTGCCCTGGCAGGACGCATCAACGTCCACGCCCACGGGAATTCCGGCTGCCGCCCCGAGATCACCCTCACTCTGGTCGAGATGCTCAACAAAGGCCTCACCCCTGTGGTCTGTAATAAAGGCTCGGTCGGCGCCTCCGGTGACCTGGCTCCCATGGCTCAGGCTATGCTCCTTCTGTTGGGGGAGGGAGAAGCTTTCTATAAAGGGGAACGTCTCTCTGGTCGCGAGGCCATGCAGCGCGCCGGGATCCCGGTTCCCGGGCTGCAGGCTCGTGACGGGCTCGCTGCCATCAACGGTTCCAACCTGCTCACTGCCATGTCGGCCCTCCATATTTACGATATGGAACGTTTCCTCAAGCAGGCCGAGATCGCAGCCTCCATGTCCATCGAGGCGCTCCTGGGCAACCTGAAACCCTACAATTCCATGCTCCATGAACTGCGCGGTTTCAAGGGCGCTGTTGTTTCAGCCAGGAATATTTTGAAAATGGTCTCCGGGTCCGACCTGACGACTGGGAAGATGAAAACCAAGGTGCAGGATGCCTACTCGATGCGTTCCACGCCCCAGGTGATTGGCGCGGCCCGCGATGCCATTGCGTATGCCCGCTCGCAGGTTGAGATCGAACTGAACGGTGTGGGTGACAATCCGATTTTCATCCCTGATCAGAAATTGACCCTGACCGGTGCCAACTTCCAGGGCTCCCCTGTGGCTCTCCCCATGGACATGGCTGGGATTGCCATAACCATGGTTTGTGTCATGTCCGAGCGCCGCTTGAACCGCTTGACCAATCCTGCCCTGTCGGCGGGTTTGCCCGATTTCCTTGCCCATAACCCCGGTTTTTATTCCGGCCTGATGCTCAGCCAGTACACCGCCGACCATCTGATTGTCGAGCAGCGGATTCTGTCCGCTCCTGCCAGCATCCAGTCCATCCCCGCTGCCGCCGACCAGGAGGATTTTGTTTCGATGGGCATGAATACCGCCCTCAAAAATGGGCAGATCCTGGATAATGCCTGGGGGGTGCTTGGCATCGAGTTCATGGCAGCCGCCCAGGCCTTGGATTTCCGCACTTTCACACCTGGCAAGGGTACTCAAAAAGCCCGCGAGATCATCCGTAAACACGTGGACTCATCTTGAAGAGGATCGCCCGCTCTACCCCGATCACAATGCCATGAAAGCCCTGGTCAGGTCCGGGGAAATACTGGAAGCAGTTGAAAAAGAAATTGGTGCGCTCGATTAGGGGCGGATCTTGATGCGAAAACTTTCCGGTCTTACCCGCATTTCCTTCATGCTGGCGTTTTTCTTTACTTTTGATAAGGGTCTTGCCTTTATCAAGGCACTCCTTTTTAACAAGGTGGTCGGTTTGGAGGGGATGGGGATCTTTGGCGCTTCCAATAACATCCCTGATTATCTTTCTGCACTTCTTTCCGGGGGTGCCCTTGGAGTGGCTTTCATTCCTGTGCTCAAGGAATACCTCGACCGTGATGGTCGCTCAGCTGCCTGGGATTTGTTCTCCCGGATTATCAACATTGCCTTCCTGCTGACTGCCGCGATTTCGGTGGTCATCATCGCTTTTGCTGAACCGCTTGTCCGCTACATTATTGTCCCGAGTTTTACTCCCGCAAACCAGGCCCTTACCGTCTCCCTGATGCGCCTCGACTTGCTCGCCATCCTGCTCTTTTCCATTAGCGGATTGGTCATGTCGGGTCTGCAGGCCAACAAGCATTTCCTGCTCCCCGCCCTGGCGCCCATTTTTTACAACCTGGGACAGATTTTTGGCGTTACCATTCTGACCCCCAGCCAGGGTCTTCATCTCGGTCCGCTGACCCTGCCGGCATTCGGTTTGGGGCTGTACGGAATGGTTTACGGCGTCATATTGGGTGCTGTTATGCACTTCCTGATCCAGGTTCCGGGGCTGATTCATTACGGGTTTCGCTGGAGACCGGTCATCGGGCTGAAGACCCCGGGCGTCCAGCGAGTTCTCATTCTGCTTTGGCCGCGTGTCCTGACCATGGCAAGCATTCAGGCTTATTTTGTCGCTCGTGACAGCCTGGGCTCCCGCTTTGGCGGGGTGGGTGTGGGGGCGCTGAATCTCGCCTGGACCATCCAGCAGGTCCCTGAAACCGTGATCGGGACAGCAATTGCCATCGCTCTCCTGCCAACCCTGGCCGAGTTTATTGATCGCCTCCAACCTGATGCTTTCCGTCAAACGGTCAACCGCGCCTTGCGGGTGATGCTGGCCCTCAGCCTGCCCGCTGCAGCATTGCTGGCGGTTGCCATCCGTCCGCTGGTGGCTGGGTTTTTCGGGTACGAAACCTCCCAGCTAAACATGGTCACCTGGTGCACCTGGGCTTTCCTGTTTGGCTTGCTTGGTGACGCCTGGCTTGAGACTGCAGTGCGCTCGTTCTATGCGAATCAGAATACACGCACCCCGCTCGTGGCAGCGTTTATCCAGGTGGTCTCATTTATTCTTCTTGCCTGGCTGTTTTCCACCTGGATTGGAGTACCTGGGATTCCTCTGGCAGCCGCTGTAACGTTCACCACTCAGGCTGTCGTTCTGCTATCATTACAGAACCGTAAATTTCCTGGTTTGTTTGACATGCAGGGCACCCTGGTTCGTGCATTACTAGCAGCAATCGCGGGCGGTCTGGTTGCCTTTGCCGTACTCCACTTCATACCGCTTTCCCCAATTCTTGCTGCCTTGGTCATCCCTGGCATGTGGTGCGGCGGTCGCTCTGCCGATCATCTGGAAGGAAGCCCGCCTTCTTCTTCAACTTTAATCCTGAGGTATAATCGCCCGATGCCTGAAACTGACTTGAAAGACACTCAACCCCATGTTCCTCTCCAAAAACCTCCTGTCGAATTCTCCAGCGACTGGACAAAAAAGGAATTTCCCTCGCTGGCTGGTCGGGTTATTTGTAGTTGCCCTGATTGCTATTGGCTTGCTGGCTGGTTACGGGTCTGGGATGGGGCAGCGGATGGCTGCTTATAATACTCAGGTCGCCGGGCAGATCGATGAGCAGTTCCAACTGGGTATGCAAGCCTATGCTGATGGTAATTACGAACTTGCCCAAAAGTATTTCGACTTCGTCATCACCAACGACTCGAGTTATCCTGGTATCGTCACTGCTTATTCTGACTTGATGATGAAAATCCATGCCACCCCCACTCCGGAGTTTTCTCCCACTCCGGTCGTTTCTCCCACCCCCGATTTACGCGGGCGCGCAGGATATTTTTAACACTGCCCAACAGCTTTTGAACTCCAGTGATTGGAATGGTGCAATAACCAACTTGGATTCCCTGCGCAAGTCATTTCCCACCTTTCTCACCGCCCAGGTCGATGGCATGTACTATATGGCTCTTCGCCAACGTGGGGTTGGGAAAATTTCCTCTTCCTGCACAGATGCCAACCTGGAAGGCGGCATCTATGATCTGACCCTCGCCGAACACTTTGTCGGCGCCGGGAACCTGGACGCTTTCGCCGAAAGCCTGCGCACTTATGCCCGTCTTTATATTATCGGCGCTAGTTTCTGGGACCAGGACTGGTTGCAGGCTCAAAACTTTTTTTCCCAGGTGATGGCCCAGTACCCCAATTTGACGGATTCATCCTGCCTGAGCGCCACCAGCCGGTGGGTGGAAGCCACTCAAATGTTGGCAGACCAATATTTCGAAGCCGGGGAATTTTGTAAAGCTGTGGATCAATATTCTACTGCTTTCATGGTGGGCGACCCATTAAATAACGCAGTTTATCCCGCCGCCACTGAAGCGGCAAATCAATGCAGTGGGGGCGTTACTCCGGGCGGTACCGGCGATGTGACCGGGACTCCGACCTTCACCACGACGCCTGCTACCGAGACACCGACAACCGAGCTGGTTCCAACCGAGACTCCTACACCGACCCCCTCCGCAACCCCCTGACCCGTCTTTATTTTCTCTAACAAATCTGCGCCGTGGTCTGGATTAAATTACCTGGATACCCGTTAAGTCATACGCCATTGCCCCGGTGATTTTTACCGGGATGATGTTTCCGATCTCTGCTTTCCCTTCGATAAATACCATCCCGTCGATCTCTGGGGCATCCCGGTATGACCGTCCAATAGCTATTCCGTCCTGCTCCCCTTCAACTAAAACGTCAAGTGTTTTCCCAACGTACGATTGATTGATTTGCAGCGAGATCGTCTGTTGAAGTTCCATCAGCCTCTGGTAGCGTTCTTCTTTGACCGTCGCTGGGATGGGGTCTCCAAGGGGTTCGGAGGCCGTCCCAGTTTCGAATGAAAATTGGAAGGCTCCCACCCGGTCGAACCGTAATTCCTCAACGAAATCCAAAAGAGTCTGAAACTCGTTTTCCGTTTCACCCGGGTACCCTACAATGAATGTCGTCCGGATTGCTAATTTGGGCAGCGTTGACCGCATTTTGGCTATCGTGGTATGCACCCAGTCAACATTGGCAGGGCGTCGCATCCTGGTCAAGACCGCGGGGTCCGCATGTTGGAGCGGGATATCAAGGTAAGGAAGCACCTGGGAGTTGTTTGCCATCACCTCGATTAATCGGTCGGTAACATAGCCTGGAAACGCATACATGATTCGAATCCATTCTATTTCTGGTGTTGTAGAGGTAATTTTCTCTAGGAGAGTGGCAAGCCCGTCTTTCATCCCCAAATCATGACCGTAATCGGTGGTGTCCTGGGCGATCAGGACCAGTTCCTTTACTCCAAGATCACGAAGCTTCCTGGTTTCATTCAGTAGTGTTTCCAGTGGTCTGCTTACTGTCGTGCCTTTTATGAGCGGAATGGCACAGAACGCACAGGGTCGGCGGCATCCATCTGCGATTTTTAAATAGGCGCTGGCACCTGCGATTGAAGCGCGTAATGTACCATTTTCATCGCTTCCAATTGTGGCAGTTTCCGGCAAGTGGAAAAGTGGTTCAGGCCGTAGTCCTGGACCTGATGGACGCTGTGAGCTATGGCGCAGCTGTTGCACCACCTGTACTATGTCCATCCACCTGCGAGTTCCGAGGATCCCGTCCACACCTGGTATCTTGCGGGCTACTTCGGCACCATAGCGCTGGGTCAGGCAGCCGGCAGCGATCAATAATTGGTCCGGGCGTTTTGTCTCGGCCATGGCGCTCAATGAGGAATACGATTCTTCGCGTGCGGATCCAATGAACCCGCAGGTATTGACAATGAGCACGCTCGCCTGCTGGGGTGCAGTTACAGACTTGTAGCCGCTGTTTTCTAAAAGTTGCGCCATGGAATCCGTATCCACAGTATTTTTAGCGCAGCCGAGCGACGTGATATGGAAGGTTTTTCGGTTCATAACAATAAAGCTTTCTCTCTTGAAATCATAAAATTGCCGGTAACCATTTGCTGTGGGGAACTACTGCTCCTGGGATTTATGGTACAGGAGTTTGAGAAGGGTGCTGCGTAATACTCGGACGCGGGGTGGCAGATGGACGCAAAGTTGCTGTCGGTCTTAACGTACTGGTTGGGGTGGTGGTAATTGTGGTTGTTGGGGTAAACGTAGCTGTTGGGTTCAAAATGGCATTTGCAGTGTAAATGTGATCCACGACTTGACCGATATCCCCCATAGGACCCAGGTTGTTTTGGTTATAAAGGATACTAATCGCCCTCCCGTTTCCAGTCAGAACTTCAATTTGGATGTTCCCGTCATACGGATATGCGCTGCCAGCGATAACTCGCCCTTCGAACTGGATTTTTCCGTCGACCGTAACCCGTACATAAGCGGAATTCTGGGCGATGACAACTACTTTCACAGCCCCTTGGCCTGCGACTGGTAACGTCAAAGCCACCGTTTCGACTGCCGCTTCTAAAATTGGTGTGGGTCCATTTCCAGTGGTTTCGGGTTCAGGAGTAGAAGTTGCTAGCTCCGTTGATAATTGTAAAAAACTCAACATGGAAGGTAATGTCGATTTCGGCGTTGAGCCTGTTCGCATATTGATGATACGGCTTGTACCCCATATCGCAAAGGTGAGCAGAAGGAGTATTAATCCGCCTCCAACGATGATATCGACGGAAATATATCTCCGAATCACCGAAGGGATTTTAATCTTATTTGACAAGTCCGTTAAGAAAGGAAATTTCGAGGAGTGATTATTAGATTGCTCGACTGACCTGGCTTGCCTTTCCACCAACTGGTGCTGCAGTCCGTCGGCGAACGACAGCAATATTGTATCAACATCCAGGTTAAGGAAATGAGCATAGTTGGTTAGCATTCCGCGCGCCTGGACTGAAGATGGCAAGTCTATAAAATTCCCAGCTTCCAACGCTAACAAATAATGATTTCTAACGTGAGTATGGCGTTCGATCTCGTCCAGGGTCAAGCTCAAGCTTTCTCGACGTTGTTGAAGGGTCAACCCTATTGTCGTGAAGATCGACTGAGATGGAAGAGGGTCGGTATTTGGTATTAGGGTTTCTGCGTGAGGAGCATATTCTTCCACTTTCTCTTGGGCTTTTGGAATTTCTGGTTTAATATATATTGTTGAGTTAACTAGACCAGGTTTGGTAGTTATTCTCTGAAAGATCTTTTTGAACCGGTTAATTAGTATGTTTAATAAACCAACGGACACGTGGTTTTTTCTCTGGATGAAGTTTTTTTCAATATCGTCTGCTGGAATTTTGTCCTCGTCAAAAGATGTAGAAAACTCTTCGGTGGAGGAGGGCGCTCCGATCCCTTCCCGCTGGTTGGCAATAACGTCTTTAAGGGAGAGGCCTAAAAATTCAGCGTATATCCGCATAAAACCACGCAACTGGATTGGAGACGGCAGGGATTCAAAGTCATCTGCTTCGATGGCCTCGAGATGGTGTGCCCGTATTTGCGTAACCCGTACCACTTGCTGGATGGTCAGGTTTTTTGCTTCACGAGCCTTTTTAAACTGTTGTCCTATGGTCTCTGCCATTTTCGCTAAAGAAACATCACCGGCACCCAATTTTGAAAGGACCGGTGATGCTCTGTTTATTCTTTCTTCGAGAAATTATTCGGCGGAGTCAGTGGTTGAGTCGGGTTCAGCAGATTGTTCAGCGTGTGGTTCACCATGTTCTACGGCTTCCGTCTTTGGAGCAGGTTCTTCGATTGGAAGGCTTGGTTCTGCTTCACCTTCGCGAAACACGTTGACTTTAATTTCCGGGATTAAATCCATCGTCAAACGGATTCGCACCGTGTGTTCACCCAACGCACGTAAAGGCTGCATGTCCAATTGTTGACGCTTAAGAGCGTACCCGGTTTTCTTTTGAAGAGCGTCTGCCACTTCCTGCGATGTGATCGACCCATATAACTTGCCAGTTTCACCTGCGCGGGCTCCAAAGGATAACTGGACTTTTTCAAGGGCATTGGCAACCACACTCATCTCATCGTTGAGTATTACTCGTTTCTCGGCTGCCTTTGTGCGGATGTGTTCTGCAGTCTTAATCGCACCTGGGGTAGCCAGTACCGCCATTTTCTGGGGAAGCAGGAAGTTGCGACCATATCCATCCGCAACTTTTTTTACATCACCAGCCCGTCCAAGTTTATAAACGTCCTTGATAAGTAATACTTTCATTTTCAAGCCCTTTCTTCTTTTAGGATGAGGGAGCGAAGGGTACAACGCTCCGGGGGCTGATTTTACCAGAGGGTTGTCATCGTGGGAAGGTACAAATAATACTTGAAAATAGTGGAAATCGTCGATTTATCTTCAGCGCTTGCCCTTTCCTTATCTAATTGTGCAATTATCATTTCACTTACAAGTTGTTTCCATGTTTGATATATGCTATAGTATAAATAGTGGCTGGTGGTTTTACCAGCTTCGTGGGAACAACCATGCATAGTAATATCGAACCCATCAAAATAAAGAGTATAAAAGACACATGCATTGATCGCTTGGAAGGGTTAATTCTTTCTGGCGGCCTCAGTATTGGGGAAAGACTACCCTCCGAGCGTGATTTCGCTATCCAGATCGGTGTCAGTCGTCCGGTTCTGCATGAGGCACTCGTAGATTTGGATGCAAAAGGGTTAGTCCGGATTATTCCTCGTCGCGGGGTTTTCGTTTGCGATTACCGTCGTTCTGGTTCTTTGTCGATCCTTTCCTCCCTTCTCGCTTACCATAATGGCACACTCGATCATTCGATATTACAAAGCCTGATAGATATGCGCTTGGTTGTAGAAACCGAGGCTGCCGGGCTGGCTGCTTTGAATCGGACGCCGGAACAACTTTCTGAGCTTCATAGAATAACTCGATATGAACAGGGTGACGTAATCAGTCAGCCTCAAGCGCTCACAGACAACGATTTTTTGTTCCATCTTTCGATTGCCATCGGTTCTGGCAATTTTGTCTACCCACTTGTCATCAACTCATTTAAAGGGGTTTATACCAGCATCACT
Source organism: uncultured Chloroflexia bacterium (assembly GCA_963830585.1). Lineage (GTDB taxonomy): Bacteria > Chloroflexota > Anaerolineae > Anaerolineales > Villigracilaceae > UBA877. The sequence continues at coordinate 536,338 of CAWHNA010000002.1, forward strand.
GGAGAATTTTTTCAGAAATATTGTGGAACTCATGTCGTGGATTCAGTACTTCAGTATCATGTCAAATTAGTCGATGCTTTAGACTGTCGGGACCAGGAAAATTCCAAGAGGATAATGATGGAGATGCTAAAGCATGGAGAAAAATATCTGAAGGGAGAATGTTAATGGAAATTGTCGACCTTGAAAAGCCTCGCTATGCAATAAAAATACCTGTAAATCTCTCTGCCAGGATTCAATGGCTTCGAGATTATTATTTTCAAGGGGTCAGCAGGGCTTGGAATAACGAATACACTTCCTGGACGACTGAGACACCATGGGACTTTCAATACAACGAGCTCTCTTTTTATATTGTGCCTGAGACATATTCATTTCTGCAGACTTTCCGATCTTCGTTTAATCAAGTCGCTCATCCAGTGACGCTTTCCCCCGATTTCTGGTCGTGGTCTCTTCCTGAGCGTCGCGCCTGGTTCAATCGGGAGGTCATGGTGCGCTACCTTCCGCGTGAAATCCTACCTGGTGATCTCCTGGCAGGCGCACGCTTTAATATCCAGACCTCAGCATGCTTAACAAAAAAAGAAACCAAGGACCGCGACCGTCAGGTCTATGGCTCAAAGGGTGCACGAGCCGCGATGTTGTGGTTCCACAACCATGGTTATGGAAATGCAGGCGCTACTTCAGGTCACCTTATCCCCGATTATCGTCGAATTCTCCGGGAAGGCTGGAAATCTGTTCACGCGGAATTGGAAGCCTCACTCGCTGCCTTGTCAAATTCTGAAAGAAGGGGAAAAAAGGGAGGGCAATTGCGAGCAATGTTGATCGCCGCGACCATGCCGCGTGACCTTGCCGCTGAATATTCGAAAGAGTGCAACCGACTGGCTCAATCGGAAGGAGATTCAGGCCGTCGTTCAGAATTACAACGGATGGCTGAAATATTAACGCGTGTCCCGTGGGAACCGGCAACAAATTTTTGGGAGGCTGCCCAGTCACTATGGATTACCCACATGTTGATCATGTCCGATGAGAATTATCCAGGGCCTGGCGTTTCCTTTGGTCGTTTGGACCAATATTTATTTCCCATGTGGGAGAATTCTATCCGCTCTGGGATGGACCCGGAGTTTGGCAAGGAAATATTGAAATGCTTTTGGATGCATTGTAATACTGCCTATGATGGCATGATCCGAACCGGTGGCAACCAGGGCATTACTGCTGGTTACGGTCAACTATTTACGCTATCCGGGTTAGGACCTGATGGCAAGGATATGACGAATGATCTCACGTATATTTTTTTGGATGTGATTAATGAAATGTCCCCCATCCTCGAACCCAAACCGAATATTCGTCTCCATCGCGGATCACCAGACAAATTGCTTGACAGGGTGGTTGAGATGATTGCTTCCAGCCAGGGTTCACCCTTCCTCATGAACTTTGATGAGCGATCAATGGCTGGGATGATGCTCCAGGCAAAAAAATCAGGAGTCACAAACCTCATTAATGAAAAGAACGTTTTCGATTACGCGCCGGTTGGGTGCCTGGAAAACACCATGGTTGGAAACGACCGTTCCGGTACGGTAGACGCAAACTTGAACCTGCTCAAAGCAGTGGAGCTTACAATGACCGGAGGGTATGATTTGATTCCTTTCAAGGACGAAATAACCGGTAAAACAGACCCTCCAACACGGTGGGGGGCTGCAACAGAAGATGCGACAAAAATGCAATCTTGGAAGGAGTTTTGGGACGCTTATGCTATTCAAACCAAGCACATTATCCGTCTCATTGTGAAACTATATGAAAAGTCTGAAGCTATTCGCGCTCGTTTCGTGCCTACACCATATCTATCCTGCCTGGTCAAGGGCTGTGCCATTAAAGGTTTGGATATAAACGAAGGTGGCGCAGAATTAGGTTATGTAACTATCGAAGCGGTGACTTACGCGACGACAGTTGATTCTCTCCTGGCTGTAAAATACCTGGTATTTGACAAAAAAATATGCAGCCTTTCCGAACTACTTCAGGCACTTAGAGACAATTGGGTGGGGCATGAGGTTCTGCAATCACGTGCTTTGCATAAGGCTCCAAAATATGGACGGGATGATAATAATGCTGATGCGCTAGCCACACAGGTGATGGAATTGTGGACCAACGAAACCTGGGAACACAAAACGCAGACAACCCATCGCCTATTTCGTCCAGGGATGTTGTCATGGAATTACTGGGTGGCTGACTCTTTCATCGTGCCAGCCAGCCCGGATGGTCGTTCAAAGGGTAAATTCCTTTCGAATGCCTTGTGTCCATCAAACGGAGCCGATACCAATGGACCAACTGCCAATGTGAATTCCGTGGGAAAAGTACTGGGAGGGAAGGCTGCGGATGGAAAAGGGGACTGGGAAGAATACCTGAATATGCTGCCCAACGGCGGAAGTCACACTATGACTTTTAATCCATCCCTTCTGCGCGATCTGGAACACCGGCAGAAATTTAAGGCATTCCTGCGTGGATATACAGAGAACGGCGGATCAGCTCTCCAGGTAAATATGATCGATTCAGGTCTCCTCAAAGATGCCCAAGAACATCCAGAAGATTACCGGTATCTTCTGGTGCGTGTCACCGGGTATAACGCGTATTTCACATCAATCGGACGTGAACTTCAAAACGAGATTATTGCCCGTGAAAGCCACCAGGTTAAATGAACACCGGTCTAATTTTGAACATACAGCGTCTATCAACTGAGGATGGTCCTGGAATCCGAACGACAGTCTTCTTTAAAGGCTGTCCTCTGCGCTGCACCTGGTGCCATAATCCGGAGAGCATATCTCCGAGGATGCAGACTCAATGGTTCGAGGGTAGGTGTTTGGATTGTAGATCTTGTATAAAAGCATGTCCAAATGGTTGCCTGGCAATGACCAGTGAAGGTTTACAAATTAACCGGAACCGTTGCCAGGCTTGCGGAAAATGCGCTGATGTTTGCCCATCCGGAGCGTTGGAATCCATTGGGAAGAGGATGCAAGTTGAAGAATTGCTGGCTGAACTTCTCAAAGATCGGGCGTATTATGACAAATCAGGAGGTGGCGTAACACTTTCAGGTGGTGAGCCGACGTTCCAACTGGAATTTGTGGCATCACTCCTGCACGGACTAAAGGAACAGGGAATATCTACTGCGATTGATACATGCGGTTTAACTTCGACCCAAACCCTTGCCCACCTCTTGCCATTTACTGACCTGGTGTTGTTCGATCTTAAACTTTTCGACCCGAATCTTCATTTTGAATTCACAGGTTCATACAATAAAAAGATCTTGGAGAATCTGTCGTTCATTCACAGGTACCGCGAGACTCAACCTCGTCCCTTAGAAATATGGGTTCGAACTCCCCTCATACCGGGTGCAACTGACTCTGCAGAAAATTTGAAAGCAATTGGGCGACACCTAAGTGAAACTCTTAATGGGAGCGTATCTCGTTGGGAATTATGTGCATTTAACAACCTTTGTCGAGATCAGTACAAACGATTGGGAATGGTGTGGTCTTATAGCCATACTCCCCTAATGACTTCCCAGGAATTAACCTGCTGCAGGCAAGCTGCATTAGCTTCCGGCTTTCGCCCTGACCTCATTTTTATTTCCGGTGAAGTAAAAAACATGAATTTGTGATGGGAGTTCATATGAATCCACGACAGTCATTAATCACTTTTACTGAAGAAGATATCATAGGGACTCAACCTGCGATGAAGGTGGGACTCCTGGCCTCAGTCTCTGCTAATGGTTTACCACATGTAACACTCCTTTCTTCATTAATGGCATGTGGACCCACGGCAATGTGTTTTGGGCAATTTACAGAGGGGATGTCAAAAAAACATATCCTCGAAAACCCAAAAGTTGGCTTTTTAATTATGAGCTTGGATAAAGCGCTTTGGCGCGGTAAAGCCACATACACCCACAACCTGAAAAAAGGGCAGGAATACAATTTCTATAACAATATTCCAATGTTTCGTTACAACGCTTATTTTGGTGTTCATACAGTTTATTATATGGATCTTGTCGTCCAGACAGGCAAAGCTCCCCTGCCGATGAATAAGATCATATTTGCCGCCGTGCAAACAATGCAAGCACGCATATTGGGATCAAAATCTGATGCTAATCCTGTGCTCAACCATTGGACACGTGCTTTCGTGGATAAAATTGATAACTTGAAATTCCTTTCCTATGTTGGGGAGGATGGTTACCCAATCATCGTACCTGCAATTCAAACTCAGAGCCTTGACTCACAATGTATACTTTTTTCGACTTCGGTCTATACAGAAGAGCTGGTAGCTATACCAACCGGTGTTCCTCTCGCTGTTTTCAGCATGGCACTAACCATGGAGGATGTATTGATGAGGGGAAAATATAAAGGGATTTCCCGCGTTGGAGGAGTCATAGTTGGGGAGGTGGAGATCGATTGGGTATATAACCCAATGCCTCCCGTACCTGGGCAAATCTACCCCCCCGTGGAAATAAAGCCCATTACACAATACTAATCGTATAGCCATCAGCTTTTTGGCTGCAGGCTTTAACATCAAAACACCTTGTAGTCCCGCCTTCAAAAGGCAGTATAATTTCAGGAATTATGGTTGAGTCACCCACATTAATTCAAATAAAGGGAATTCGGGATGGTTTGTTAATTACCCTGGACGGCGCTTCTTGGCCGGAACTGGTAAGTGCGTTTGTTAAAAATGTCGATGAGCGCTTATCATTTTTCCAGGGAGCGCGTGTAGTTCTAAATGTGGGAATAAATCAGTTGCGGGTAGCCGAATTGTCTGCATTACGTGACCAGCTTTCGGAACGTGGTATAACATTGTGGGCAATTCTGAGCGAATCACCTGTGACTGAAACCACCGCTCAAAACCTTGGGTTAGCCACGCGCATATCAAAACCTCAACCAGTTGATTATAAAGATGCATCTGCAACATTACCTGAAGATGCCGCTAAATGGGTGAAAGGTCCACTCCGATCCGGGGGACGCATCCTTTTTGAAGGAAATGTTATTGTCATGGGAGATGTCAATCCTGGAGCGGAAATTGTTGCTGGTGGCAGCGTTATTATCTGGGGACGATTGCGCGGGGTTGTCCATGCTGGAGCGCAAGGGAACGAAAAGGCGGTTGTTTGTGCGTTGGAGTTGGTGCCTACCCAGCTCCGCATCGCCGGGGAGATCGCTGTCTCCCCGAAAAAACAAGGGAAAAATCAGCCTGAGATTGCCTGCCTGAAGGATGGACAATTAGTGGCAGAGCCCTGGCATAAATAGACAGGATGGAAAGATGACAGCACAAGTAGTGACAATTGCATCTGGAAAGGGCGGGGTTGGAAAAACCACCTCTGTCGCAAATATTGCTGTGGCTTTGGCATCACATGGTAAAAAAGTTACGTGCATTGATGGAGACATCGGATTGCGAAATCTGGATGTAGTTTTAGGCCTGGAGAATCGCATCGTTTACGATTTGGTGGATGTAATTGAGGGCCGCTGTCGTTTACGCCAGGCGATGATTCGAGATAAACGCCTTCCCGAGCTATACCTGATCCCAGCTGCCCAAACTAGAGATAAGACCGCAATCTCACCGAGTGACATGGTTCGCCTTTGTGATGAGCTGCGCCAAGAAGTAGACTGGATCATTATTGATTCACCAGCGGGGATTGAACGTGGTTTTAAGAATGCTATTGCTGCCGCTGATCGAGTCCTGGTTATGACGAATCCCGAAGTATCAGCAGTCCGGGATGCAGACCGGGTGATTGGTCTTCTCGATGCCGAGGAAAAAGGTCCGGCAGCATTGATTATTAATCGGCTGGATCCGGCCATGGTGAAACGTGGGGATATGCTTTCAGTTGAGGATGTACTTGATCTTTTAGCGGTTGAATTGATTGGTGTTATTCCAGAAGACGAAAACGTAATAGTGGCATCTAACAAAGGTCAGCCGCTGGCACTGGACGGAAAAAGCAAAGCCGGACAGGCTTTCCAGAATATTGCAAGGCGGTTATTGGGGGAGCAAGTTTCATTCATGGACCTGGAATCACAGAATCTATTTCAGCGCCTCCTGGGAAGGAAGTAATGATGAATTTCCTGTTTGGACGAAAAAAGAGCGCCAACAGCGCCAAGGAACGGTTGCAGTTGGTATTGATCCATGACCGGACAGACTTAACTTCGGTTGAATTGGAATCTTTAAAAGATGATTTAATAGAAACAATATCCCGCCATATTGATATTGACCCAACGGCAGTGAAAATCAATGTAGCGCAGGATGGACGATCGCAACGACTTGTGGCTGATATTCCTTTGCGAAGTGTTGGACGAAGACGGGGGCATGAACCAGGGAGTGCAGCGGGATAGGTCTGCACTTAATTATGTTTCGCAGCGGTTTCTGGCGACATTTCGATTTTTGGCTACTAGGTGCAGTTATTGTAGCTCTTGTATTTGGAGTTACGATGATTCTATCTGCCATTGCGGGTAATGAAAACCTGGCGACCTTGGTTCCCCGGCAGATGATCTTTGGTGGAATTGGTTTCGTGGTAATTATTCTAGCCGCAGCCATCGACTACCGTTTTTGGTCCGGAGCGATCATTCCGATGTATGTCGTCATCGTAATATTCCTTCTTTTATTATTTGTCATTGGTGGTGCCCGTTTTGGGGCAACCCGGTGGATAGAAACAGGGTTGGTTTCCATCCAACCAACCGAGCTCGCAAAGGTTGTTGTAATCCTGGCATTAGCTAACTATTTTGCCAAAAATAAAGATGCTCCTCGAAATTGGAGTTGGCTGATCAAGGGATTATTTATAACACTCGGCATCGCAGGGCTGATTTTCATCCAACCAAACCTAAGCAATGTAATTGTTATCATGGCATTGTGGGCTGCAATGAGTTGGGAAAGCGGATTGGAACTGAGGCAGCTTGGGATCATGGTTTTTACGGGTATTATCTTGGCAGTAATTGCATTCAATTTTATCCAACTTTATCAACAGCAACGCATTATCAACTTTTTCCGACCTGATCTGAGCGCCCGCAATGGTGCCACATACAATGTGATCCAGGCATTAATTGCGTTGGGTTCAGGAGGATGGGTGGGCAAGGGATATGGAAGTGGCACCCAGACTCAACTCCGGTTTATGAAAGTTCGCCATAACGACTTCATATTTTCAGTTATTGGGGAAGAACTTGGTTTTGTAGGGACGATTTTTGTGCTTGTTTTGATAGGTTTTATTGTCTATCGGTGCTTGCGCGCTGCCCGCCTTGCCCGTGATCCATTTGGTTCTCTGATATGTTATGGTGTAGCCATCCTGATATTCTTCCAAGCAGCAGTTAATATTGCTGTAAACCTTAATCTTATTCCAGTCACTGGAATTCCTCTCCCGTTTATCAGTTATGGCGGAAGCGGGTTGATTTCTTTAATGCTGGGGATTGGCTTAGTGGAAAGCGTGGTATTAAGACATAAGCCTCTGGACTTCTAGTGGAGAATACATTGAATACAAAACCTGTTCGCACACGCTTTGCCCCCTCCCCCACTGGTCGCATGCACCTTGGGAGTGCGCGTTCTGCTCTTTATCCTTTCCTCCTGGCTCGCCGCACCGGAGGAACATTCATATTACGCATCGAAGACACTGACCAAAAACGCCTCGTTCCTGGTGCAGAGCAGGAATTAATCGATGGTTTGCGTTGGCTGGGAATCAATTACGATGAGGGTCCGGATATTGGGGGTCCTTGCGGTCCTTATCGCCAAACTGAGCGACGAGAAATCTATGACGAATATGCCTGGAAGTTGGTAAGACTAGGTAAAGCTTTCCCTTGTTTTTGCACTCCAGAACGGCTGGGAAGAATACGGCAGGAACAGATAAACCGTAAACAAAACCCCCGTTACGATGGAACATGCCGAAACCTAGCTATGGATGAGGGGCGAAGGCGAGTCGAATCTGGGGAGAGGTATGTCATTCGGTTCAAAATGCCCAAGGAAGGGAGCATTACGACAGAAGATGTGTTGAGAGGTCCAAGTTCTACAGAAAACTCAGCTCTTGATGATTCTGTCCTATTAAAATCTGATGGGCTGCCTACTTACCACCTTGCTGCAATGGTGGATGACCACTTAATGGAAATCAGCCACGTCATCCGCGGATCTGAATGGTTGCCTTCGCTGCCGTTGCATGTTCACATCATCCGCGCCTTTGGATGGCTTGAACCGCAATTTGTACACCTTTCAGTCTTCCTCAAACCAAGCGGAAAAGGGAAGATGAGCAAGCGCGAGGCAAGCGAAGCAATTAAAGATGGTCACTCGATCTTTGTTAGCGATTTACAAGGTCTTGGTTACATTCCCGAAGGAGTGCTGAACTGGATTGCGCTAATGGGTTGGGGTGTTCCCGAAGGAGACGTATTATCTCTTGACGATATGATCGCCCGCTTTGAAATTCAACACCTGACGCCTTCTCCTGCAGCTATTAATTTTGCCAAACTTGATCACTTTAATGCAACTCACATTCGTATGCTTCAAACCGATGACCTGGCTGAACGCGTAAAACCCTATTTCTTGCGTGAGGGTCTAGTAGTTGACGACTTGAAACTATTGAAAATCGTTCCACTTATTCGCGAACGATTGGTCACGCTGGATGATTGCTTGCCATTCGCAGCCTGGTTTTTTAGGGAGGCGATCCAACCAAAACCAATTGACCTGATCGCAAAGGATTTAACCGGGGCTGATTCGATGAATATTTTTCACCTGGCATACGAAATAATAACTAATCTACCCGACATCAGCCCGGCAAATTCTGAGCCTCCTATGCGGGCTTTAGTGGAGACTCTTGGTCTTACTCCAAACCAAGTTTTCGGGATCCTTCGGGTCGCAATAACGGGGCAGACTGTAAGTCCACCGTTATTCGATAGCATGGAAATAGTAGGTAAAGAAAAAGTGATGGAAAGAATGAAAAATGCGATGGACATTTTGGAAAAAATATAATAATTTCTACCGAAAGAATTAAAACTTCGAGAGAAATTATTCATGTAGTGAATAATCGCACCAGGTAAATAGCCCCCAACACGAACCCGATCGATACTACCACCCATCTCAAGGTTGCAGGTTTAATCTTGCTCGCCAGCCTGCCTCCCAATGCTCCGCCGAGCAAAGCGCCAACGGCCATTACCAAAGCCACGCTCCAAACCACTTTCCCTGAAAAGATAAAAAATAATGCAGCGGCAACATTCGTGGCAAAGGCAATCGCTTGTTTAATGGCATTTAAGCGAGTCAAGCTGTCATTTATTATTAATCCTAGGACTGCAAGCATAATGACACTCAATCCAGCACCGAAATAACCTCCATAAATTGCTCCCAGGAAAACTGGAATAAATGCCCATATTTCAGATGCTGGTTTTGTTTTCCCTTCATCTTGCCTGTGGGTGAGCCATGCACGAACCGGAGTTTGAATGGCAAGTAAAGTTGAAGCAAGCAAAATAAGGAAGGGTACAAGGGTAGTGAAAAGTTTTTCCCCAGTTCTTAATAGCAATATCCCGCCTGAAAGACCCCCGAGGACGGCGGCGGGAAGTGCAATCCACAATCGTCTCTTTTGGTCTTTCAGATCTTGCGCTTGTGCCAATGTTCCGCCCAAATAGCCGGGGCACAATGCCACGGTATTAGTGACATTCGCTGAAACCGCCGGTAACCCAATCGCCATTAGAACAGGGAAAGTGATAAGAGTACCTCCGCCTGCCAGCGCGTTAATCATCCCGGCTGCAATCGCAGCCACCCCAGCAAAAATAAATCCGACGGTTGTGATGTTAGTCATGATCCTATCCGTTTTTTTGTTCTATTTTTACCCAGCTATCCTTAAGAGTGACTGTCCGGTTGAAGACAAGTTTTCCGGGGGCAGAATCCAAGTCAGTGCAGAAATATCCAATTCGTTCGAATTGGAATTTATCGCCAGCTTTTGCCTCAGATAAGGAAGGTTCGAGGAAGCAATTATTCAACACATCTAACGATTGAGGATTGATGATTGAACTAACATCCTCTCCGATATCTGGGTTTTCAACAGTAAACAGTTGATCATATAAACGGATTTCTGCATTTATGGCATGTTCCTGGGAAACCCAATGGATGGTGGATTTAACCTTACGGCCGTCAGGAGCATCTCCTCCTTTGGTCATTGGATCATAAGAGCAATGCACTTCAATCACCTCGCCGGTAGTAGGATCGTGCATCACGCCCGTGCATTTCACAAGGTAAGCATAACGCAATCGAATTTCATTGCCTGGATATAATCGATGATATTTGGGCGGAGGTATCTCGCGGAAGTCGTCCTGTTCTATGTATAGGATCTTTGAAAAGGGAACTATGCGTGTTCCAGCGGAATCATCTTCAGGATTGTTAATGGCAATCATTTCTTCTGATTTGTCTCCTGGATAGTTATCAATTACCAATTTAAGAGGATGTAATACTGCCATGCGGCGTAAAGATCGCTTATTGAGGTCATCCCGGATAAATGCCTCAAACTGGGCCATATCCACCCAGCTATCGTTATTAGTCTCACCGATCGCTGTAATGAAATTATGGATTGCTTCAGGACTTACACCTCGTCGCCGCAGACCGCGCAAGGTTGTTAGGCGAGGATCGTCCCATCCGCTTACGACTCCTGACTCGACCAATTTTCGAAGTTTGCGTTTGCTCATCATCGCATAAGTAAGGTTTAAACGCGAAAACTCGATTTGTCTGGTCTTGAACTCCCCTAATTGCTCCAGGAACCATTCGTATAGTGGTCTGTGAATAATATATTCCTGTGAACAAAGAGAGTGTGTGATTCCTTCCATCGAGTCGTTTTGGCCATGAGACCAATCGTACATCGGGTATATGCACCACTTACTTCCAGTACGATGATGGACCGCATGCAGGATTCGGTACATCACTGGGTCTCGCATGACCAGGTTTGGATGAGCCATGTCTATCTTAGCGCGTAAAACTCGGCTCCCTTCCGGGAACTCGCCATTTTTCATTCGCTCCAGAAGGTCAAGGTTTTCTTCCACTGTTCGGCTGCGGAAGGGGGATTCGAGACCGGGTTTAATACCAGATACAGTCTCGCTCCATTTGGTTCCCCGCGGCATGGTTCCACGGCTGGCGTTCATTTCCTCCGGGCTTTGATCGTCAACATACGCCAGACCTTTTTTAATAAGTCGGATTGCCCACTCATACAAGCGGTCGAAATAGTCTGAGGCAAATGTTACCTTTACCCACTTGATTCCCAACCAGCGAGCGTCATCTTCAATTGCCTCAACATATTCGGTTTCTTCCTTGGTCGGGTTGGTATCATCAAAACGCAATATTAAATCACCCCCAAATTCTTTGGCAGTATCATAGTCGATCAAGAACGCTTTGACATGTCCAATATGAAGGTAACCGTTGGGCTCAGGTGGAAGCCGGGTGCGGACATAGGTAAACCTTCCGGTTTTCAGGTCCTCGGATACAGCTTCAAGAATAAAATTATTGGACTTTTTGGGGAGATCGGTTGGTTCCATGATTCTGTCCTATTCGGTATAATTCCAACTGCGGGATGCTAACATATCCAAACCGGCATCGTCCTATTTTGAAAGGTTATGTCAAATCAGTATCGCACAAGTTGAATAAAATATTCTGGCGACCTATCAAGTTAACCATTATAACAAAATGAAAGGAGAAAGCAGAACGATTATGGAACAGAGGGCAAATTTCCTTGGCACATATTTCAATAAAGATACTGTCTTACGCATATCAGTCGTTGCTAAGATATTTTCATGGGTCGTCGTGGGAATATATGGAATGCAGTTCCTGGTCCAAATCATGTCAACTATCCTGCAAATAAGTCGGGGTTTCTGGACTGGAATGGGTGTAACCGATATCCTTTTAAATATTCTTTCAATTTTCGAACAACCATTGCGAGGGGTCGTTTATTTTTTGGTATTACAAGCCGCAGCTCAAACAGTATTGATTTTCATGGACATGGAGGATAACACTCGCAGGGTGGTTCGAGGCCTGGATCAGAAATAAAATGGGACAAAAAGAATTGTTGTATAATAGTTGCGAGATGAAAATCATGGCTGCGAATTATAACTATTATTCCCATCTTTAAACGCCGTTGCGGGTGGGAAGGACGCGCCTGCTTCGGCAGGCGCTTTTTTATTCTTGAGAAATCCAAGTGGATATTAAAAGTTCATTCAAAAATATAATCAACTATTCGGAGATCATTATGAATATTGAAGACCAGGTCATTTTATTAATGCAAGGGACAGAATACGGGGATGAAATATTAAAAAATAACATGGCTGACGAATTGCGTCAGCGGCTTATTGTTGCAGAGAATGAACGCCGTCCTTTGCGTGTTTATTGCGGCTTCGATCCGCGCACATCAGATCTGCACCTGGGTCACACGGTCCCAATGCGAAAACTGCGGCAGTTTCAAGAACTCGGTCATGAAGTCACATTTGTCGTCGGCTCGTTCACTTCGTTGATTGGGGATCCTTCCGACAAGGATAAGCTTCGACCTCGCTTGACCCAACAAGAGGTTGAGCGTAACGCCCACACCTATGCAGAACAAGCATACAAAATTCTCGATCGCACTAAAACCAAGATCCGGTTCAATGCAGAGTGGCTGTCTGAATTAACCTTCGGGGAATTGATCGACCTGGCATCAAATTTTACACTTCAACAATTTATTACCCGGGAGAATTTTCGCAAGCGCTGGGAAAACGGGGATCCAATCTACCTTCACGAGACATTTTATGCAATCATGCAAGGTTTCGATGCCCATGCTTTAAAAACGGATGTACAAGTGGGAGGCACTGATCAATTATTTAATATTGTTACAGCAGCCCGCAAGATCATGACTGCTCTCGGCGACAAGCCCAATATTGCCATCATCCTTGGCATTCTCCCCGGAACTGACGGAGAGATCAAAATGAGCAAGTCCCTTGGCAACCATATTCCATTACTTTCAACCCCTGAAGATATGTACGGAAAAATAATGTCAATTCCGGATAAGGCGATGGGACTCTACATGCGGCTGATTACTCGCTGGACTCCGAGCAGGGTAGGTGAAATTGAAAAAGATCTGAAATCAGGGGAATTGCATCCGCGTGATGCCAAGATGGCAATTGCACGCGAGATCGTGGAGATCTTCCATAACCAAGAGATTGCGGTTTCTGCTGAGAAATCATTCAAAAAAATATTCCAGCAAAAAGACATTCCAGAGAAAATCCCTACGTATACTCTCCTTCCCAATCAATCTGTTGTTGATGTACTTGTTGCTGCTGGCTTGGTAGCGAGTAAATCCGAGGGTCGCCGAATGATAGAGCAAAACGGAGTAAAGTTGGACGGTGATACGCTAAATAGGTTTGATGCTCCATTCCCACATTCAGGCGTATTGCAGGTCGGCAAGCGGAAATTTATAAGAGTATATTAAAAAATCAATTTAGTTGTTATTCCGGGATATGTTCATGGATTTGCGGCTATTTGTAATAAAGTTCGACCAATCAACTCTGCTGTGTTTTCATCATTCTCTTCAAGTAATACTACCACTGCTAATGGTACCCCTTGATTGGCTGGAAGCGTTCCTCCCAATGACCAGGTGAATATGGTTGGATTCTGGATTACCGTAATATTCCATTGCCAGATCGGTTGACCTTTTACCATTAACGCCTTTGCGGTATTGGAAGCATTTGTCGCAGAAAATGCATTAACCGGATCCGTCAGGGCTGGAAGAATGATCCAACTTAGGGTGGGGGTATCCAAAGCCATAACCAAGCGAGGAGCTGGTCGAATCCCACGATTACTTAATGTGGCCGCGGCAAGCGCCATTTGCAATGGGCTTACTCCCATAGCTGATCCTGGTTTGGACACTCCTGCAACAGGCAGACGTAATTCTGGTGAGGCAAAAAAACCCAAATCCGCAAAAATCTTATCTGCCACGTTTTGAGAAGGCTGATCAGGATAACCAGCCGCTTTGTAAAAAGGATCTAAGGCATTTCCGGGAGGGTAAACTCCCTGGGCGGCTCGATCTAGTAGTGGAGAAGTCGGATCATTAAGCAGCGCAACCGCTTGCGCGTCTAGATTATTCGGGTCAAAGGTAGGGTGCGAAGCCATCGCAAGTATTTCACCACTGCTCGCATTAATCAGAACGATTGCTCCAGTGTGGGCTCCCAGCAATTCATCCGCTTTTTGTTGTATTTCAAGATCCAGGCTCAGACGCACGTTCAGCCCTGGTGGAGGCTGACCGTAAACCAGGTGGTCCCACCAGATACTGCTGGCGGGGTTCCCCTGTAATCCACGTAGATATTGGTCAAGACTTGCCTCCAATCCCGATTGCCCGTAGGTGGGATTCGTATAACCAATCACAGGCGCTAATTCCGGGTATGCATAAGTACGAAAAAATTCTCCAGGATTGCCTTGTGTGTAGTTGATGGGCACTTCATGGCTGTCTAGAATGCTGCCTCGCTTGACATAGCGATCAGCAATTGAACGGCGGGCATTATCAGTTCGGTCGAGAATGGATGGTCCGCGCCAAACCGCCCACCACCCGTTCGTCGCAGCCAACATGAAAAGGCCGAAATTAATCATTCCAGCTAGAATAAAGTATGGCCGTGGTTTTGGAAGAGGAGCAGGTTCCTCATCTAGCTGGCTTGAAATGAGCAAAAGAATGAGTAAAGCAAGAAATGATGTTAGCAAAGAAGATCCACCATAAGATACAAATGGCAAGGTCACTCCTGTCAGAGGCAGCAGACGGATATTTCCCCCCATAATAAGAATTGACTGGGCGCCAATGTATGCCGTCAGTCCAACTGCAAGAATTCTACGAAATGTATCCGGTGCGCGCATGGCAATGCGCATACCCCGTGAGGCGAAAAATCCAATAATGGTTAGGAGACTGAGTGTCCCAACCAGGCCAGTTTCTTCGGCAATGGCGGAGAAAACAAAATCTGAAATAGCTACAGGTACCAACCCCGGACTCCCTAAACCTGGCCCTCTTCCTGAAGTGCCACCATTGGCTACCGCCATTATTGATTGGACAATTTGGAAGGACCTTCCAGATGGATCCAGCCAAGGATTTATCCATGCATCAACTCTCAGGCGAATTAGATCAAAGAAGAAATATCCAACCAATCCTGCAAGGAGCAATCCAGCGAGGCTGATAAACAGGATACGTTTTTTGCCAGAGGCTACGAAAAAAATAATGGTAAAAAGAAAAATAAAAATTGACGCAGTTCCAAGGTCCCTTTGAATGACGAGCAGGAGAAGGGCGATACCCATTACAACTGCTGTTGGAGCGATCAGAGCCAATGGTCGGAGGCTTAGCGGGAGTCGGTCTGCCAGGTAAGCAGCCAGAAAGATGATTAGAAGAAGTTTTAAAGGTTCTGACGGTTGAAAGTAGATCCCGCAGCAACCCAACCACGCTCGTTCATTTCCACCACCTGGATCAACCCCAAAAACGAGAGTAAGCGCGGTAATTAAAAGCCCACCGGTCAACCAGACATACTTATATTGGCGAAGGAAGCTGAGAGTGGGGGAAAGTCGCATACCAACCAGGAAAACTATTCCTGCGAATACCAGCCAAGCAGTCTGGCGTAGCCCAAAGGTGGGGTTTAGACGGTAAATTGTTAATATCCCCCACCCCGTTAGTAAAGCAGCGATAGGGAGAATGTATGGATCTGCATCTGGCAACCGTTGGCGCGTTTGTATATGAGCCAGTACCCAAATGATAACCCACGCAGCAAAGCCCAACCATTGATTCCAGTTATACTCCACTGACCAGGTGCGTTCGCGGGCAGCTGGAGCGAGGGTAAGTATGACTGAATAGAATAAAATGAAGACACCCGCCAGACCAAGCAGGTGGGACTGGATTCTTACTTGCGATCCGGAGGCGAAGAATTTTTTCATTAATCAGGGTGGAACTATTTTATAAACAATTACTTGAGATATTTATTTACTAGCAAATCCAATTTTTGGCGAGTTGCGGGGGGTATAACTGAAGAATTGGTGATGACAGCAGATGCCATTGCCGAACCACATGAGCAATTGCGTTTCTCAGGCAATGTTTTCACCAATTGACTGACTGAGGTTTGAACCGCCTGGGTGTTTCTGTGAAGTGTCTTAATAACCATTTCCACTGATACAGGTGCTTCACTAATATGCCAAACATCATAATCTGTAACATGAGCCATTACCGCATAGCACATCTCCGCCTCTCGTGCCAGGAATACCTCCGGTACCGCTGTCATGCCAACAATGGACATCCCCCATGAGCGATAGGCGTTTGACTCGGTTTTTGTTGAGAAACGAGGTCCTTCTATGATAATAAACGAACCACCGTAATGGACCTTCACATTTGATTTCGTAACTGCATCCACTAGTTTTGTTGATAGATCCGGGCAGAATGGATCAGCGACACCTACATGCGCCACCAATCCTTTACCGAAAAAAGTCCGGTCTCGCTCTTTAGTATTATCGAAAATCTGGTCGGGGATGACAATGTCACCGGGTGCATAATCTTCCCTCAAGGAGCCACATGCGTTGATACTGATAATCCGTTCCACTCCAAGTGCTTTTAATGCATAAATATTAGCGCGGTACGGGACATCAGTGGGCATAATGTGATGACCAATACCATGTCGGGCGAGAAAGGCGATGCGCTTGCCTTCAAGTGTACCAACCACAATCGGAGCAGATGGTTTTCCAAAGGGCGTGTCTAAATCACGTTCAGTAGTATCTGTCAATCCAGACATTGAATACAATCCGGAGCCACCAATTATTGCAAGCGAGAGTTTTTCAGTCATAGGAGTATTCCTTAACCGTCATTCGTGAAGAATCTATTTAATGATTAATCCCATCTGGGATTGATTGAGAAGATATTAAATTCTTTTCGTTGGTGGCATTAGGAACTCATCAGCTAAAGATATTACAAATAGGACCTCTCCACACGCAAATTCGTCATCGGAAGTAACCACGGTTGGCATATCAAGTTTTTCATGGTTTAGTAAAGTACCATTGGTGGATTTCAAATCTTCCAACCACCACTGGTTTTGATGATAACTCAGCCGGGCGTGTCTGGCAGAAATTGCGACATCATCAATAGGACATTCACAGGCTGGATCTCTGCCAATCGTTATTTCCGGTTGGACATAATGTCTCACCTGAGGAGCGAATTTCCCCCGACTGATGGTTAAACTAATAGGCGGGACTCGCCTTGATGCCAAGAGCTCTCCCTGTAACTTAATATCGCGCCATAAGTTTATGAAAGCCCAAACCAGGAACGCATATAAGCTTATGGTCAAAAGAAGACGCAAAACAAGAATAACCGGTCCACTCATTTTCTCTCTTTTCCAAGTTTTCCAATTGGATGCGCAACTCCAACCCCGGCTATCGGTAAAATTGGGTGATCATTTTACAGCAATAACTCTTTTCGTTACCTGCCCGGATGGTATATCCTGACTATATATGAGAGTCACCCCGGCGAGAGAAATCACGTCACCGGGAAGAAGGATGGATTTATTGATACGTTGTCCATTAACAAACGTCCCACCAGTGGAATTAAGATCAAACACGGCAAAACGGCCTTTCGTCACGCGCAACTGCGCATGCACCCGGGAAACACGCTTGTCATTTATAACGACTTGATTATTTAATCGACGTCCTATATTAAGGACTGGAAGATCGAGCGGAATTATTTTTGTCCCTTCAACAACAAGAAAAGCGTTTGCAGGAATTTTTTCGACGGAAATATCCGGCTGAAATTCGACGGGCAACCCCCGGGTTTCTGGGAAGCTTCCACCACTAAAAGAGGCAATTATTCGCGACCGGTCCTTGGGCATGTGGACATCTTCAGCTGAGGAAACCACTGGTTCCGATAAAAAATGAAACCCAGCTTCCTCACCTGCAGACCTGAGCGCTTTTGCTAAATCTGGCAAAAGGCGTGGTTCTGAATGCCAACGGGCTATTATTGAAGGATTTGCAATAATAACAAAATCATTGGGAGCGATAGTTGTTCCATCCAGGTCCCTGAGGGAATTTCGCATAGCGGTAGCCAGTTGCTGAAAAACCTGTTCTTCAATATTGTACCCGGGCAGATATTTTAATAAGTTGACCTCAAGCAATGTCTGGAGGCGGGATTCGAAGTTGTCAAGTGTTGGCATTTTGTGATCTTGAGCAAATTAAAAATTAACTTTGAAGGCAAGGGAGATTCAGCGATTTCCATAATATTCTCCCACACATTCTTTTAACAACGATTTGGGTGGTTGGAGTACCGTCGAAGTTATAGGGTAACAGGTTGCCCGCAATTGGGACAGAATTTCTCATCGTGGGTTAGCACAAAACCACACTTTGAACAGGTTTTCGGTTGAACAACTCCGAGTGGAGCACCGCATGCAATACAAGTCGAAGCACCCACGGGGTTCGCCGATCCACAGAATTCACATGTCACACTGCTGAGGCGTTCAGAAAGCTCCTGACTGGCACCAGCATTTTTTGCGACATTAGAGACGATCCCCCAAATTTTTTCATTCAATTGCAAACTGCTCACGTCTTGAGCAATATCGTCCAAGCGGCCAAGAAGGTTCAAGGGGTTGAGAAGGGCGGATATGGCTGTCTGTCCCAAGCTGGCGGCTACCCCCAACCACTGCAATTCACCAACCTGTACCATTATACCGTCTTCAATTTGCTGAAGACTGACACTAACACCGGTTTTTCCACCAGAACGCGAAAACGCAGAAGAAGCAATTTGAACAGTCAAATTACTGCCATCGCCAAATACCTGTGTTTGGGTGTTACCTTGGTTGAATTCAGCAGTCAACGCCTGGGCAACATCAATGGGGGTTATAACCCCGTGAAACACGCGTCTGTCCATAGTTTTCGATTATAATCGTTTTGCCTTATTGGGCAATACTCTATCTCTATTTACGGATATTTATTCTTTGAGTAGCGGTTAATGCTAAATCGAATCACAAAAAGTTCCTGGATTCTCATCTTGTTTGGATTTGGTTGCATGCTTTGGATGACTCCAGCATGGACCTCAGCTTCCGCTCAACAACCTACCGGGAATGTTCCAACGGTCACAGGAACACCTGGAGGACCAATAATCACGGTAACCAGCCCGGACGGAGCGAATGTCCGCTCAGGACCTAGTTCATATGATTATCCATACTCAATCGGTTGGCTTGTACCTGGAGAGACTGCTCCAGCTCTAGGAAAGTCACCAGGCCAAGAATGGATACAAATTATATATCTGGGTGCACCCGGGGGTGTAGGCTGGGTGTATGCATCATTGGTATCTCTGTCCCCTGGTTTCCTTCCTATTGTTGAGCCTCCCCCGACTGCAACACCACGTACGACACCGACAATTAATCCCACCTATGCTGCAGCATTTCAGGTTCAAACCACAGCCACAAGGTTGCCAACTTTCACACCACCGCCTCCCATGGCAACTCTAAACTTTGAGCCTTCAACAACTTCCGGACCAAGCATACCGATGGGTTTTGTGATTCTCGGTCTGGCTTTGGTTGGAATACTTGGAGCGGTGATATCATTTTTGCGGGGTAGATAACTAAAAATAAAATAATTAAGAAATAGAGAGACCGGATTTGCCCCAGTCTCTCTATTATTTCTAATTCTCACTCGATCCGCATGTTCCGCTTTCACACGAACATGCGGGGGCAACATTGGGATTATCCACCAGGAATCCTTTGCCTCGTGTATCATCTACATAATCGACTTTCGCGCCAGCCATATACTGAAGAGAAGTTTCATCCACAATTACTTTTAAGCCTTCGCTCTCAAACATGGCATCTGTCTCGCGAAGTTTGTTATCGAGAGCCATACCATATTGAAATCCTGAACAAGTCTGGCCGGAAATGTAAACTCTCAGGGAGTAACTTTCGTCCAACTTTTGTTGTTGGCGCAGCCCGCGGACAACTTCCGCAGCAGCGGGGGTTAGCAGAACCGTTTGGGTTTGAATTGGGATCGCCATTTATACCTCTTTGTTTGATATTTGACCCATACTATCAGGATTGGAATATTTTGTCAATTCATGTCAGAAAAAGGTATAATTTTCCCGCCAGAACCGGTTATTAGACACCCGAGACTTCTGAATTCATAAATACCTCGGCTATCGATATCATGAAACCCCTTGGGTCACATTATTATTTGAGTAGTACCGGCTTTCTGAAGAACTATATCAACATTTCAAAGGAGTCGTTCATGCAAAAATTCGCTCCATTTGTAGTTCTTATGTGTACTGCAGCTCTTGTTTTATCATCTTGTGGAAAAGCCTCCGATCCAGCTGCGAAAGCGGTAGAGGATTATCTTAATGCTTTGGTAAATAAAAACCCCAATTCATTATCTGCCTTATCCTGCGCAAATTGGGAGTCTAATGCTCTTCTTGAACTGGATTCCCTTCAAGCGGTCGCGACAAAATTGGACAGTCTATCTTGCGCTGTAACCGGCTCGAAGGGTTCAACCACACAAGTTGTTTGTCAAGGGAAAATAATTGCAACATATAACGGCGAAGACCAGCAATTCGACTTAGCCGTTAGAACATACCAGGTAGAGAACCAGGGCGGTGAGTATTTGGTTTGCGGATATCAATGAAATTCCACCTTTTTACGCGCGAGAACTGTTGGGCATTAATATTTTGTTTGATCCTTATTGTGTTGGTTATTTTGACTGCCAGTAGTGCCCCTATCTGGATATACCAGGGTTATTAATGACCCTAACCTTCATCCTTATTTCAATTGGTATTAGTGTGTTGTCGGGCTTTGCCTTAAGGAATCGCTGGCGGGAGCGTTTTTTGTTGGTAGCCAGCGTTCTTGCAATTTATGCGATGCAACCAGTTCTTCCGGTGCGTGGCCTGGATTTCTGGTTTCCGACTGCCACACTTGCCTTGACTTCCCTCACTTGGATCATTACCTCTTCACCAGAGAATCGGACATGGCGAAATAATTTATCTTCCATGTTGATTCTTATCTGTATGGTATTGGCTCTCGGTCTTACGCGATATCTAGGTTTCTCACTATACCTTACAGCTTCGAACCCGCCTCAAATTATCCAAGTCTTGGTTGGGCTGGCAGCCATTGGCCTGGTCGCATTAACATTATCCCGGGTCTCGAAAATAAATAATGTGATGCTTATTATTTTCACTGGTTTACCTATTTTGATATTTGTAATTCTTAAAATTCCCCTTCTCTCTTCATTATTAAGTTTTTTCCTGAGGAGTTTGAATAAACAATCCACAAGTCTGGCTTTGGCAGGGGATATCCGCTGGTTGGGGTTCTCCTATATTGCTTTCCGATTACTTCACACCATTCGTGACCGTGCAACCGGGCGTTTGCCGACTGTCACTTTATCGGAATATGTGGTTTATGTTATTTTCTTTCCAGCATTAACTGCTGGGCCGATTGATCGCATCGAGCGCTTTGTTGGAGATTTACGCCACCCAATGGCATTGGTTGCTGACGATATCGGTGAATCTGGCAAGCGAATATTATTAGGCTTGTTCAAGAAATTTGCAATCGCTGATACCATGGCATTGGTTGCGCTAAATGCAACGAATGCTCTTCAAGTTCATTCAGTCGGGTGGGCATGGGTGCTTATATACGCCTTTTCCTTACAGATTTACTTCGATTTTAGTGGGTACACAGATATAGCCATCGGTCTTGGGAGGTTGCTCGGTATAAAGCTCCCGGAGAATTTTAATGCCCCTTACCTGAAACCCAACCTTACCCAATTTTGGAATAACTGGCACATGACGTTGACGCAATGGTTTCGGACTTATTTTTTTAATCCTGTGACACGGGCTTTGCGCTCAGGAAAAAAATCGATCCCCATTCCGTTGATCATATTTTCAACACAATTGGCGACCATGGTATTAATCGGTCTTTGGCATGGGGTGACCTTTAACTTTATTGCCTGGGGGATGTGGCACGGACTGGGACTTTTCATTCATAACCGTTGGTCTGGTGTAACTCGGGCTCGCTTTACTGCATTGTCGCCACGATGGAATTCAGCCTTGAATATCGGAGGCGTGCTGTTAACTTTCAACTTTGTTGCGCTTGGCTGGGTTTTCTTTGCCTTACCGGACCTTTCCAGTTCCACCAACTTCTTTCGGATTTTGTTTGGTTTGGCATAATATGGATTCAAAATTCCTTCGCAATGTCCTTCTTAAAGGGATGGGTCTTTTTCTAATAATTGATTTGGCTTTCGTCGCTGTGAATCCTGATTCATTGGGTAGACTTTCTCTGTATAACCATCTTTTCTTGGGACGCCAACGATTTCCATTTGGCGAAGATTCATCCAAATCATACAACCTTAGTCTTTTCAACCTGGATGCCATGTACGCTTCCCATATTATTGCTAACGGTCATAAACCACCAGATGAATACAGGGTTATGGTAATTGGCAATTCCTCAATTTGGGGTACTCTTTTACGCCCGGAAGAAACTCTTACTGGCCAGATGAATGTAGCCGGCCTCTCTTTATGTGGAAAGAAAGTACGTCTCTTCAACCTGGGGTATCCGACCATCTCTCTGACAAAGGATTTAATGGTACTGGATTATGCGATGCGTTATCAACCGGACCTAATCATATGGTCTGTAACTCTCGAGGCATTTGCCACCGACAACCAACTTTCATCCCCAATCGTTGCTAATAATTCCCAACGGGTGAACGATTTAATCACGAATTTCCAAGTGCCACTCAATCTGAACGACCCAAAGATCATCCGTCCAGGGCTCTGGGACGACACCCTGATTGGGCAGCGACGCGACCTCGCCGACCTGTTTCGTCTCCAATTGTACGGAGTTTTATGGACTGCGACTGGGATCGACCAGACTTATCCTGCTGATTATCAGCATACCCAAATCGATTTTAATAACGATGTTTCCTACCACGACATGCAACCTCCGACCTTGAACATGTCTGAATTGGCTTTTACTGAACTTGAAGCTGGTTTTCGTATAGCAGGGGATGTACCGATAATTCTTATTAATGAGCCAATACTTATCAGTGCTGGTAAAAACAGCGATTTACGATACAATTATTTTTACCCTCGCTGGGCTTATGACCAATGGAGGGACATGATGTCCACTCGGGCTGAGGCAGGGGGATGGAAATATCTTGATTTGTGGAATATTGTCCCGACAACAGAATTTACTAATAGTGCCATCCATCTGACATCAAATGGGGAATCATTACTGGCTGGTAGTGTTGAACAATACATTACGGAACAGGGTTGCCCTTGAAAAATTCCAACCTTATTGTTATATTAGTTTATATATGCAGTGCGTGTAGCATAATACCGTCCGTCCGTTCAACTGAATCTCCAGGACCTACTTCTGTTCCGATTGCGACGGCTCTTCCCGGCAAGACGCAAATTCCAGTTATTAATTCCACTTCATCCCAAGTCCCTACAGCCACCCAGGGTTTTACGGGATGGGAATCAATGCCTGCCATACCGGTGGGAATATCGAATCGCGTTATCGATATATTTAAGCGAGGATTGGCTATAGGTCGTAATCCAGCTAGATTTTCAAAAATAGGGGATTGCCAAAATATAATTCCCTATTTCCTTTCAGAATTCGATGATCCCTCGAAATACCACCTAGGCACTCAATATGATTATCTTCAGCTGACCATCGAACATTTCCGGGGTTCCTGGTCTCGATCAAGTTTTGCTACTCACGGTGGATACAATGCGGCGACAGTTCTCAGTTCGTTTTGGACATTGGTTCCACGACCAGGTGTATGCGCCAAGGGGGAAACTCCGGTAGCATGTGAAATCAGAGTTTATAATCCATCCTTTGCCATCATTAGCATGGAGGAAGCATGGTCTGGTGACATTAAAAAATATGATACCTATTTACGGATGTTGGTTGAATACATTCTTTCACAAGAAGTAGTCCCCATTATTGCCACCCGTGCTGAAATCCCTGGTTCACGAGTTAGTATTAATGAAACAGTGGCTAAAATTGCTTATGATTATAATATTCCACTTTGGAATTTCGGAGCCGCTGCTGAGGTCCTCCCGAATTATGGCCTGAGTGCTGATGGTTTTCATCTCACTCCCGGGACAGTAGAAAGTAACTATAATTTCGACGATCCCATTCGGATGGAACTTGGGTGGACCTGGCGAAATCTGACAGCTTTACAGACGATTGATTCTGTTTACCAATATTTAATTGCCCATAACTAAATCGATCTAACATGGGAAATGGGTTGTTTTTTTATGCATATTTATGGAGGCAGAACCTAATTTTATCTGAATAGTAGCAGACAACTGATATTTACGATGATTGGTGTAAGCATCAACATTACCATTACCTACCATACCAACAAGATTTTAGCAGGATTGAAGTTAGTATTTGGAGTCGTCTAGCAGCATATAGTGCATAGTCGTATGGGTCCAATAGCAATTATTCCAGTGAAGAAACATAAACTGTAAAGGAGACAAAATGAATGATCCGATTATTGAAAAGTTAGGGGCATATATAGCCCGGGAAATTCTGAAACAACCCGACCGCGTTGTCAACCCTGACGATCCTCTTCTTTCGAGTGGATTAGTAGACTCCTTTCATCTGGTGGACCTCTCTCTTTATATCGAGAACAATTTTGGGGTGCGCATAGACGATGTTGAATTGAATGCCTCCACCTTCGATACCTTGAATCAACTTGTTAATCTCATCAAATCCCGAAAATAAAATGCCGACCTTTTCAGAGCTTCTTAATGGTCATTACGAGTCAACCCCCAATAAAAATTGCGTGACTTTGTTGCACGCTGGTCGGCTTGACTTGCGGGTATCATATTATGAATTGATAAACGGTTCCGCTGGGTACGTGAAATCATATCTGCAAAAAGGGGTTCAACCTGGAGATGTTATCCTGCTAATCCTCCAGCATGGTATTGATTTACTCTATGCATATTACGGAGCAGTGTTACTTGGGGCGATTCCCTCTATAATGCCGTTTCTTACCGAAAAATTATTGCCAGATCGTTATCGCGCCGATCTGGCAGGGTTAGTTTCCGTTTCTCGACCAACTGCGATTGTTACATACCCGGAGTTCGAATCTGAGGTTCGGGCATCAATAAAACCTGGTATAGATTCGGTGAAAACTATTATTGTCACCGATTGCGTTGAGAGCCCGTGCCTGCCGGAATTTTCATTGTTCGAGGGACTTCACCGCAAGCAAGAGGACATTGCCCTTCTCCAGCATTCTTCTGGTACAACCGGTCTTCAGAAAGGGGTGGCGTTGACGCACCAGGCAGTTATCAATCAATTAACCAACTATGCCAATGCCATCCAATTGAATGATGCTGATGTTTTTATCTCCTGGCTTCCACTTTATCATGACATGGGGCTTATTGCGTGTTGGCTGATGCCAATCCTGATGGGGTATCCACTTGTACTAATGTCGCCGTTTGATTGGATACGTGCTCCATACCGATTACTCCAAATAGTGTCGAAATATAAGGGGACACTCACCTGGTTGCCTAATTTTGCCTATAATTTTTGCGCGCAAAAGATTCGTGATCGCGATTTGGAAGGTGTGGATTTGTCCACTTGGCGGGTTATTTCCAATTGTTCAGAACCAATGCGCTGGGAAAGTCACCGAGCATTTTATGAACGATTTCAAAACTTGGGGCTTCGGTATGAGAGCTTGTGTACATGTTATGCAATGGCTGAGAATGTTTTTGCTGTTACCCAGGGAGGAGTGAATGAACCCGTCTTCTACGAAGATATAGATCGAGAGATCCTGCAGACTAAAAATGTAGCTGAAGTAGCGAAACCTGGTCAGACGTCAGTACGCATGATAAGCGCAGGGAAATCGATTAAGAATACTAGAATTCGAATTATCGATAATAAAGGCAAGATTCTACCCGATAGGCACGTAGGCGAAGTTTCCATTCATAGCGATTGCATGCTAACAGGTTATTATCACCGAGAGGATGCGACTAAAAAAGCTTTTATGAATGGTTGGTATCTGACCGGTGACTACGGATACCTCGTGGAAGGGGAGCTTTTTATCACTGGGCGAAAGAAAGACTTGATAATTATTGGCGGGAAGAATATTTTTCCGCAGGACCTGGAATTGTTGGTATATGAAGTACCAGGTGTCCATCCTGGGAGAGCATCTGCTTTTGGTGTGTTCAATGATGTCACAGGCACGGAAGAAGTGGTAATCGTGGCCGAAGTGGATGTGGACGACCTGGAAAACCGCAGTACGATTGCTGATGAGATCCGTTCATCTGTCACACGTGGATCAGCAGTGGCATTGCGTTATGTCCATCTTGTTCATCATCCCTGGCTTGTTAAAACCTCTAGTGGGAAAACCGCGCGCTCCGCTAACCGAGAAAAGTTTTTACAAGAAATGAAAACCAAAGGGAAAAAATACTAGCAAGGTAATTTGTACCTCATCCGTGATTATTTCATCCTAGAAATAAAAAAACCTGCCAGGTTTTCAAATCTTGACAGGTTATCTATTTATTAATAGTCACGATTCAACCAGGAGTTATCCGGTTCTCAAGGGTTCGGTTAAATATCTCTTCCTGTTCTTCCTTGAGTTTTGGTTTCGATTTTCTACCTTTTACAGAATTTTTCTTGTCACCGGCGCGTTCTTGAGCTTTTTGGAATGCGATTTGGAACGCTGTCAATTCGGGTACTTTTGTTTCTGGTTCTTCAATCGATTCTTCTGTTTTTTTGCTCTTCTTACCGCTTCGTCCCTTGCGAGGTTCCGCCTTATTTACTTCAGCAATTATTTCTTCTGGTTTTGGTAACGTAGCCTTGATGCTCAAACGGATTTGTTTTTTTCGGCGGTCTACGTCAAGAATTTTAGCTTCAACTTCGTCCCCTTCTTTGAGAACTTCCGCAGGATTTTTTATGTAGTCATGTGAAATCTCGCTGACGTGCACCAAACCAGGGCGTTCTGCACCGATTTCAACAAATACTCCATAGGTTTCCAAACGGGATACTTTGCCCTTGACGATCATATCCGGTTTCAATTCACGCCATTCAAGGGATAAAGGTTCAACCATGGTCAATTCTACACGGTCATCATGAACTCGTCTGACCCAAACAACCACTTCCTGGCCAACTTGAACTATATCCTCAACCCGGTTAACAGAGTCTTTTTGCAGTTGCGAAATATGGATGACACCGGGAATTTTTTGTCCGATGTCTACGATAGCCCCCGCAATAGTTGTTTTAATGACTTTACCTGAAAGACGCGTTTTTGGTTGCAATGCGCTTTCAGGCATCGCGTTTGTTGTGTCCATATCGGTTACTCCAATATTATCTTGATTTGAGCCGAAGGCGGATTATACCTGCTTAGGGGGTAACCGTCAATCACAACATATTTGAATGGAAGTACAAATGGCGAAATATACCAGAAAAAATCATTAACCATTATTTCGATTGCTGACTGATTTTTTACATGCCTGCCATGTATGCCAGACCTATGGTTCCGGGACCGGCATGGGATCCAATTACAGGGGATACGGATGCAAAAACCGATTCGATCGGTTGCAGGCGTAGGGAAGCGGCACTGAGAGCACTATGCGCCTCATTTTCAGCATTGGCATGTAGGGTGGCTAAGCGGACAGGAGTTTTACCAGACACTTTCTCGGCAACCAGGTCAATCATTCGATCCATTGCCTTGCTTTTGGTTCGAACCTTTTCCACAGATTCTATTCGTACCGTCCCTCAATTCAAGGATCGGCTTGATATTAAGCGCTGATCCCAGTAAGGCCTGCGCCCCTCCTATTCGACCGCCGCGGCGAAGGAATTCCAAAGTGTCCACTACGAAATAGACCCCGGTATGTTCGCGAGCTTCTTCTGCGATTTTTTGGCATTCGGCCAGGTTCGTCCCACCTTTTGCCGCGCGGGCAGCTAACAAAACGTGGAAACCCATCGCCATCGCTGTCGAATTTGAGTCCACGATGGCAATTTTGTGCATGGCTTTTGGGAGCATTTCACGCGCCTGGGTGGCAGATTGCATTGTGCCGGAGAGTTTTGCTGAAATAAATATTCCCAGCACATCATAACCACTTTCCAATAGTTTCTCAAATGCGATTTTCATGTCGACTATGGCAACTTGAGAGGTGGTAGGCATGACTTTGGCATGTTCCCAGACGTTTGTAGAAATCATCCGGCATAATGTCCACGCCATCCCGGAATGTTTCATCACCCCAAATCAATACTTGCGGTACAACGGTAATGTTATTTTCTAATAAAAGGGAATCTGGAATATATGCAGTACTATCTGTAATAACAGCTACTTTCGACATGATTTCTCCTTTGACGAGGAATTTTCAGACACCAGATTATACACGAGGTATAACCCGGATACTCCAGTTTAAGGCGCGCTTCCTTGACCATCTGCTCGTTTTCGGCTAAAATCCTGACGCCTTCGGGCAATTGCTTTTTTAATGAAGAAATAAATGTTTGAGACACTGACCGGACGACTTTCCGACCTTTTCGACCAACTTAGAAAACGCGGCAAACTTTCTGAAGCTGATGTTGACACAGCCATGCGGGAAGTCCGCCTGGCATTATTGGAAGCTGATGTTCACTACACAGTGGTAAAGGATTTTATAACCCGTGTTCGCAATCGCTGCAGTTGGTGCGGAAGTATCAAAAGCCCTCAATCCGGGGCAGCAGATAGTTAAAATTGTGAATGAGGAACTGATCAGCACCCTTGGGGAATCTACACCGATTTAACTTTCCGGGGAAAAACCGAGCGTGATCATTCTGGTTGGACTTCAGGGTTCGGGCAAAACAACTGCGGCGGGTAAGCTGGCAAAACTTCTGCGAGAAAGTGGTGAACGGGTTATGCTCATTGCAGGGGACCCATACCGCCCCGCGGCAGTGGAGCAATTGCAAACAATAGGGCGCCAACTGGAAATTCCTGTATTTTTCGAAAGCACCCTCAAACCACCTGAATTGGTCACTCAGGCTTATTTAAAAGCGAAAAATGGTGGGTATACAGTAACAATCGTGGATACTGCCGGTCGCTCCCAGATGGATGATGATTTGATGCGTGAACTAAAAGACATTGTCCAAAATGTAACGCCATCTGAAATTCTTCTCGTGGTCGACGCAATGATTGGGCAGGAAGCGTTACACGTTGCCGAAGGCTTCCAGAATGCCCTTCCATTGAGCGGCATTGTCCTGACAAAAATGGACGGAGATTCACGTGGTGGAGCCGCTATTTCTATCCGTTCAGTAACCGGCGTGCCAATTAAGTACATTGGGACCGGCGAAAAACTTGATGCTCTGGAAGCCTTCCAGCCGGAACGCATGGCTTCGCGCATCCTAGGGATGGGAGATGTGCTAGGTTTAATTGAAAAAGCCGAAATGGTCTTCGACGAAAACCAGGCACAAAGGCAGGCTGAACGGCTTGCAAAAGGTGAATTTACCTTGGAAGACTTGGCGGAAATGTTGCGCTCGTCAAAAAAAATGGGTTCGATGAGTCAGATGATGGATATGCTGCCTGGAGACCTGGGACGAAATGCCCGCAATATCTCTCCGGAGGAGATGGACCAATCCACCAAGCGAACTGAGGCAATAATCAATTCAATGACATCTCTTGAGCGCCGAAACCCAGATGTGTTGAATGCCAGCCGCCGGAGACGAATTGCTGGGGGCTGCGGGCTGGATGTACAGGATGTAAACCGGCTTGTGAAACAGTTCCGTGAAATGCAAAAAATGTTCAAAATGCTGCAAAAATCCGGCGGACGCGGCCTGTCGCGTTTGTTCGGATGAGGTAAAATGTAGAGGCGTTATTTTTCGTCACCAAGACAGGGATTCCATAAATAAATTCCAAGACCCTGTTTTGTCCTACTGGTGGTTTCAGCATTTCACAGAGCACTCCTTTCTGCTCGTCTGCGTGTATCTTGCTGAAGCCAATTATCCAATTATCACATTTTAAGGAGAAATTTCTGATGGTTCGTATTCGTCTTCGTCGTACCGGTCAAAAAGGCCAACCTTCCTATCGTCTGATCATTGCAGATAAAGAAAGCCCGCGTGATGGACGATTCCTGGAAATTGTTGGCTTTTACAATCCACGTACAGAACCGGCAACATTAAATATCAAGGAAGATCGCATCTACGAATGGATGAGCAAAGGCGCTCAGCCGACAGAGTTGGTCGCGCAATTATTCAAAACCGCTGGTACAGATGAACGCTACGTACGTTTTAAAGCGGGCGAGTCTGTTGAGACATTGCTGGCTGAAGCTGAATACCGCCCGAGCGGGGCGTAATTCCACCAACAAAACTAACAAATAATTAATAATACGAGTGTTGTTAGCAAGTTGATTCACCGGCCTTCTTGAAGGCTTGAAGGTGCGTGGTAATATTTTCAGATCAATAATGAGATGACATGAAAGCTCTTACGGAATACATCGCTAAGTCTCTTGTAGATCATCCTGATGAAGTTGCCGTTGATGAGATTCGTCATGGCAACCGGGTAACGCTAGAATTGAGTGTTGCCAAAAATGATATGGGTCGTGTCATCGGAAAAGGTGGGAGAGTGGCGAATGCAATCCGCACTTTGTTGCGCGTGGCAGCAGAGCGTGAAGGGAACCAGGTCACACTTGACGTGGTAGAACCCTGATCGTATGCCTAAGGACAAAGAACGACCGGCAGGCCCGCCAACTGCTGGCGGACCTGCATTCTTGGTGGTGGGGAAGGTACGCCGCCCTCATGGTGTGAGAGGTGACGTAGTAGTGGAAATTTATAAAGATTTTCCGGAGAAATTATATCCGGAAAAGATCGTCTTCCTCGGCGAACATCATGATAAGTTGATTATTACTCGACGTCGACCACACAACGAAGGCTTGCTGTTGGGCTTTGAGGGGGTATCTTCTCCCGAGCAGGCGGGGCGCTTTCGGAATCAGATTGTTTCGATTGCTTTATCTGAAACTAAAGAATTAACTGCAAGAAAGTATAATTTTCTCGAACTCATTGACCTTAACGTAGTGGATGAAGAGGGCAATAATCTTGGCAAGCTTACAGAAATCCTTAAAACTGGGGCCAATGATGTTTATGTAGTAAATGACTCAAATGGGCATGAACTACTCCTTCCGGCTATCCCAGATGTAGTATTAAGCGTTGACTTAGCTTCTAATACAATTAAGGTTCATTTGCTACCTGGCTTGGGTAACAACAAAAAATATTAAGATAGATTCTCAAGAATTCACGTATATTATTGAAAGGGAATAACTATCATCGGTTTCAGGAAACCATGATAATAAGGATATTGTGAACGAAAAACGCTTTTGGGTCGGATTCAATCTGGTCAAAGGCATTGGGGCAGTACGCCTTCAAGGATTGCGAGATCATTTTGGTGACCTGGCTATGGCTTGGCAAGCTCCCCTAGATGCACTTATGGCGGCTGGGCTTAGCGAGAAACTCGCTGGGCGCGTTGTGCAAGTTCGATCAGACATAGACTTGGAGAAATATCTTGAGAGGGTAAATAATAGGGGTATCGAAATCATTACGTTGGATGATGTTCAGTACCCAACTCGTTTGAAAGAAATTGATCAGCCTCCACCAGTATTGTATTTGCGAGGAACATTAATATCCGAAGATAATTGGGCGGTTGCTGTAGTTGGAACCAGGCGAGTGAGTTCTTATGGACGCCAGGTGACCGAAGAAATAAGCTCTTTTCTGGCAGTTAATGGAGTGACTGTCATTTCTGGTTTGGCACGCGGAGTAGATGCGATTGCTCACCAGGCAGCGCTTAGAGCAGGCGGAAGAACAATTGCCGTGCTCGGTTGTGGAGTTGATCGTATCTATCCCCCAGAACATGCTCAGCTTGCTGAGAGGATAATTGCAAATGGCGCAGTTCTCAGTGATTATGCAATGGGCACCCCTCCAGATGCCTCAAATTTCCCACCGCGCAATCGAATAATCTCAGGCCTGTCCATGGCTACAGTAGTTGTCGAAGCTGGGGAGACGAGTGGTGCATTAATTACTGCACAGTTTGCTGTAGACCAGGGCAGGGACGTTTTTGCAGTGCCGGGAAATATTCTGGCTTTGCAAAGCAAGGGAACCAACAAGCTTATAGCTCAGGGTGCACATCCACTGCTTTCCGTCCGAGATGTGTTGGATGTCTTAAACTTGACTCATAACTCTGCGCAGCGTCAATCCCGGAGTATATTACCCGCTAATGAAACTGAGTTAAAACTGATGAACGTGCTTACTCAAGAACCTCTTCATATGGATGAAATCCGTATCCAAACCGGTTTACCAATAGAACGTGTTTCTTCCACACTTGCAATGATGGAACTAAAAGGATTGGTTCGGCAGGTTGGGGGGATGAATTATGTTGCTATTAGGGATGAAAAGCCTCAGTACAAGGTTTAAGTCATGAGACATTGCCATGCAATTATTTTAGCCAAGGGGAGAGGAATTGGTGGTTGGCTGATTTCACATTTTATTCATCCAAGACAAGTTTTGACATTAGTGAGACGTTGAACCCTTTTTCTTCTTGTTGTTTTGGGTTATGCTTTGCTGGTCTTTCGTACAGGACTGGTACTACAAGTGCGATGGTTAGTTTCGATTTGAAAATTATGCGTCAAGAAGAATATCTCTAGGAGGTGTTCCTTGGAAGCTTATTGTATGAAATGTAAAACAAAACGGGAAATTGTCAGCCCTCAAGCTGCTTTCAATTCTGCGGGTGCTCCTGTTACGCGCGGCACATGCGGTGTTTGTGGAACAACACTTTATCGAATTGGTAAAACTGAGGCTCATGAAGGAATGGCCAAGCCGGAAAAAGTCGATAAGCGGAATGGGAAATTGGTTATTGTTGAATCTCCTGCAAAGGCTAAGACGGTGGGAAGATTTCTTGGCAAGGGATATACTGTTCGGGCTTCAGTGGGGCATGTGCGAGATTTATTGCGTTCACAGTTATCAGTTGATGTTGAGAACAATTTCACTCCGAAATATCGTGTTCCAAACGAAAAAAAAGCCGTGGTAAAAGAACTAAAACAATTGGCAAAAGAAGCGGAAGAGGTTTATCTTGCGACAGACCCTGACCGTGAAGGCGAAGCCATATCCTGGCATTTGATGGAAGCCGCTGCAATAAATCCGAAATTGGCGAAAAGGGTGGTCTTCCACGAAATAACAGAAAATGCGATTAGTGAAGCATTCTCTCATCCACGCGAAATAAATATGGAGCTTGTTAATGCTCAACAAGCGCGGCGGGTGTTGGACCGTTTGGTCGGATACAGCATTAGCCCAATCTTGTGGGAGAAGGTGCGCAGCCGACTTTCTGCTGGGCGTGTGCAATCTGTGGCTTTACGTTTGATTGTGGAACGTGAACGAGAGATTGATGCATTTAACCCTGTTGAATATTGGTCCATTGGAGCAGAACTACGTCCGCACGGTGAAAAGCAGACGTTCATTACCAAACTTGTGAAGGTTGATGATAAGGAGCCAGAGCTTGGGGGTGAGGAAATTGTCAAGCCGCTTTTGATAGATATGGAAAAAGCTCAATACGTTGTCACACGAGTTAAGCGCGGTGAACGACGGCGAAAACCCTCCGCACCGTTTATAACATCCACTCTTCAGCAAGAAGCTAGCCGTAAGTTGGGCTTTACTGCCAAACGGACGATGGGTCTTGCACAAGGTCTTTATGAAGGGCAGGACGTTGGAGAAGGTGGAACAGCTGGCTTGATCACTTATATGAGAACAGACTCGACCAATATTGCAGAGGTTGCGCGCAATGAAGTGCGTGCATATATTAACGATCGATATGGCAATGAATTCCTTCCCGAAAAACCCCCTGAATACACAAAAAAAGTCGCAGGTGCACAGGAAGCACATGAAGCAATCCGCCCGACTTCGGTATTACGAGACCCAGAAAAGGTTAAACCCTTTCTGGATCCTGCCATGTTCAAACTATATCAACTTATTTGGAAGAGATTCGTTGCTTCCCAGATGGAGTCCGCAGTGTTCGACACTCTCTCAGTTGATGTTTCCGGACATGGTTCTGACCATGTTTACACTCTAAGAGCCGCTGGATCAGCAGTAAAATTCCCGGGATTCTTAACGGTTTACGAGGAAACAAAAGACGAAGACAAGAAATCTGAAGAAGATGATGAATTAAACATTCACATTCCTGCTTCCATAAAAGAAGGGCAGAGACAGGATTTGGAAAGATTAATTCCTGAACAGCACTTCACTCAGCCCCCACCGCGTTTTTCTGAGGCTTCTTTGGTTCAGATTTTGGAGGAATACGGGATTGGCCGCCCATCCACTTACGCACCAACTCTGTCGACGATACAAGCGCGAGGATACGTGGAAAGAGTTGATCGACGTCTGGTTCCTACAGAAACCGGGATTCTGGTCAACGATCTTATGGAACAGTATTTCCCCGATATTATTGACCTTACCTTCACCGCCCGAATGGAAGAAGACTTGGATAAGATTTCAGAAGGGGAGGCTGATTGGATCAAAGTTATGGATGCTTTTTATAAGCCTTTTGCAATCACTGTTGCAAAAGCTCAAGCTGACATGCCGGTCGTCAAGACCGGTCCGGAACCAATCGGGCGAGCTTGTCCTGAATGCGGTAAGGAACTCGTAATCCGCTTTGGACGATACGGCAAATTCATCTCATGTTCCGGTTTTCCGGAATGCCGTCACACTGAAGCATGGTTGGAAAAGATTGGAGTGGTTTGTCCCAAGGATGGGGGCGAGATCGTTTCGCGTAAAACTCGAAGAGGCCGAGTTTTCTTCGGTTGTGCCAATTATCCCACTTGCGATTTCACTTCCTGGAAGCGTCCACTTGCGCAACTCTGCCCAAACTGTAAAGGGATGTTAGTCGTCTCTAATAAAAGGGAGGCGCAGTGTCTTGCGTGTGAATCAAGTTTTCTTCTGGATGACATAGTCCCCGAAATTGCATAGGAGAACGCTATCCAGGAACCCACAATTGATCAGATAAGGATAAATCAATATATAGTCCTAATACTCAAAATAAATAATTGCATTCGAGTCCCGCTATTCCCTCTGGTGAAACCATAGTATCATAATAATCCTGGAGAAACGGGATGTTGCTGGATTGTTCCATATGGTCAAAAAGGGCAGGAAAAACACCATGAAAATAGGTGTTGGCTTATTTGATAAGATTCTGTATAATCTGCTTATGAGTCGACGATATCGAAGGAGCTTTCCATGACGAAAATCCTTGATTATCTTAAAAAACCGGTCGTAGCAGGTGTGGCTGGGCTTGTTGTGGGTATGTTCATTGGTTTGGTGGTTTTGGGTTGGGGATTATGGCCAGTCCAATGGACAAACGCAACACCATCTTCCCTACGCCCTGATCTGCAGAATGATTATTTGCGAATGACAATTGACTCATTTGTTAATGATCCAGTAAATAGCACCGCAATTCAGCGTTACCAAGCCCTGGGTTCGGATGGTCCGGCTGTGCTTGCAAGAATTCTGGCTGCGTATCCGGATCAGAACGGTATAAAGAATTTTACCCAGGTGGTCCAGGCTCCTCCTTCTACCGCGACCGTTACGCCTGGAACAGGTCAGAATCCCGCCAAATCAAGCTCGTTATCTAAAATAATAATTATCGGAATTGCGATAATTTTATTTGCCATACTGGGGTTTGCTGTTTATAAATACCTCATCCCGCTCCTCCGTCATACCACGTCCGATAGCCCCGCAAGCAAAGCCCGAGATATTACAAATCAATCTGAAATGACTGATTATTCTGCTTTGGGTGATGAACAACCAATAGCCCAATTCATGACCACATATGTTTTAGGTGATGACTTGTTTGATGACTCCTTCAGTGTTGACTCTCCGTCAGGTGAATTTTTAGGAGAGTGTGGAATTGGCATCTCTGAAACCATCGGCGTTGGAGAACCTAAAAAAGTAACAGCTTTTGAAGTTTGGTTGTTTGATAAGAATGATATTCAGACGGTGACCAAAGTTCTTATGAGTAGTCATGCTTTCAACGATGCCCCAACTTTCCAAAGGTTGCAAGCCAAAGGAGAGCCCTTCCTGGTGGAGCGTGGTAAGCAAATTGTATTAGAAACCGCCGCCCTTCAACTGGTAGCAACGGCTTCGGATATGGCTTATGGTCAGGGAGCTCTCCCGGAAGATAGCTATTTTGAACGCCTGACATTGGAAATAGCTGTTTGGCCAAAAGTGGCTACCCCCGCGTAATAAAAACGGGCGATCCCGAGTGGATCGCCCGTTTTTTTATTCAATTTTCAATATTTTTAATTTCAGGTTTCCACCAGGAGTATCCACCTCAACCACATCACCAATAAAATGATTCATCAGAGCGCTCCCGATCGGGGACTCATGTGATATCTTCCCTGAGCGGGGATCGGCTTCCTGTGCACCAACAACGAAATATACCTCAGGTTCGAGGTCGTCCTCCTGGACTGTAACTCGAACACCAACCGCTACCACATTCTTTGGCACACTAGCCGCATTTACTACAACAGCATTCCGAAGGACAAATTCCAATTCCAGGATTCGGCCTTCGAGGAAACCTTGGTCTTCTTTTGCTTTGTGATAATCTGCATTCTCTGATAGATCCCCCATCTGAATGGCATCGTGTAAACGGCTAGCCAACGCATCTCGCTGGGGACCTTTTAAATCTTTAAGTTCTGCTTCAAGTTTGGCAGCCCCTTCGGATGTAAGGAAAGTGGGAGATGGTTTTGGCATTTTTACCTTGTTTGAGTTATGGTTTAATGTCGGGGTCATATAGTCGTGCATGTTCTTCGATCGCGTATCGATCGGTCATCCCGGCAATGTAATCGCAAATCGTCCGTTCAAGACCTCGAATGGGAATATATTGCTGGATGTGATCTGGCAAGATCAAGGGTTCAGAAAGATAAGTATTAAATAGATCAGTGATTATATGCTCAGCTTTAACCTGCATCCGTACAACCCGGTAGTGCTGGTATAGCTTGGTAAACAGGAAATCTTTCAACTCGCGGTTGCGATGTATCATCTCTTCACCGAAGCCAATAACATTGTAAGGTAATTTTTGTATTTCAATTGCTGAATTCACCTTGCTTGCCTTCAATCGTGTATCTGTAGATTGGATCATATCAGTTACCTGTAATCCTACCAGATCACGAATCATGTGATGCCGTTCAAGTTCTGTCATATAAGGACTAGACCAGTTGATGGTCTCGTTAAATAATCCCCAAAGAGAGATGCTTTCCACCATTTTTGGAGTTATCATTCCCGAACGAAGGCCATCGTCCAAATCATGCGATGTATAAGCTAATTCATCTGCAACATTACATATTTGCGTTTCTAAATTCCCCCGCAATTCGGGATTATATTCCCGGGCATCCGAAACATCGTATTCCGACTCATGCTTGACCATGCCCTCCCTGGTTTCCCAGGATAAATTGAGCCCCGGAAATTCAGGGTAACGTTGTTCAAGTTCGGTGACGATCCGTAATGACTGCTTGTTGTGGTCAAAACCACCATGGTCTTTCATTAATTTTTTGAGGATAAATTCTCCTGCATGA
Organism: uncultured Chloroflexia bacterium; assembly: GCA_963830585.1. GTDB lineage: Bacteria > Chloroflexota > Anaerolineae > Anaerolineales > Villigracilaceae > UBA877. The sequence continues at coordinate 573,839 of CAWHNA010000002.1, forward strand.
CCAAAAGGTGAATGCCCCAGGTCATGGGCAAGGCATATTGATTCTACTAAATCTTCATTGGCACCTAATGCACGGGCGATGGTCCGTCCCACCTGAGCTACTTCGAGGGTGTGAGTCAAACGTGTACGAAAATAATCTCCTTCAAAATTGATGAAGACTTGGGTCTTGTACTCCAGCCGTCTGAAGGCAGTTGTATGCAGTATTCGGTCACGGTCACGCTGGAAAGCAGTCCGGTAATCTGGTTCAGTGTCTTTGAATTCCCGTCCCCGGCTGTCTTTGCTCCGGACAGCGTATGGAGCAAGACTGCGATCCTCGATGATTTCTAGATCGTGAGTGGAAAACATAGTATTTTCCCTTTCAATGAATTGTGAGTTTATCGCGTGATAGGAGTGCTGTCAACAATGCAGACGCGTGCCTATGTTTTCTCCCATTAATGCGTGTAGTATATTACCTGGTTTTTTTCCTGTAAATATCACGATTTCGAGATCAGGGATCTGATTCACCAGTGAAAGCATCTCGAAAACTTTGGTTTGCATCCCTCCTGTAACATCAGCCCCTGCGCTTCTCCCTAAACCAAGGGTCTGTGTTGAAAAGGTTCTTGGAGTTAATTCCTTGAGAAGTCGTGTTCGGGCGGGAAAATCTTTCCAGACCCCCTCTTCCAATCCGGCAAGGAGAATTCGTTTTGGATGCAATTGATGAGCTAAATGCGAGAATAAATCTTCAGTGGAAAGAATTGTTCCACCACGGACTTTGTCAAAAACCACGTCACCATGGATGATTGGCAGCAGCCCATTTGCCATGCTGGTCTTCAGTGGTTTTAAATCCCATGCAATAATTTTGCCGTCTTTTGCTGTTATTGAAGAAAAGGGCGCCAGAGTTACTGCCGGTAACTTGGAACGACGAAATGACTCCACTACCAGTCTATTCAGAACTGAAGCCTGATACCATACTTCTGCGAAACCTTTCCATTCTATTTGTCCCGATACACCCTTCCGGGTATCATATTTACTGGCTGCTTCGTGACCAAATGAACCAGAACCGTGTCCAACAACTAGCTTCAATTCTGGAGATTCTTGCAGTCCCCGAGCGATTTGAACAGCTAGGTTGTCGAGCATTTTTAGACGGGGAGTATAAGGCTTGGTTTTATCAGTAATGAGAGAGCCGCCAAGTTTAAGGAAAATTATCATGGGAAAAATGTAGCACGATCCAACGCAGGAGTCAAGCAGGTATAATCATTTCTGATGAACCTAGATATTCACAGCGCGGTGGTAACTTTGGTACTCATCAGCATCGTTGGCGCCCTGCTTAGTATTTGGAAAGGCCTACGCGCTCTCCGTACCGGACTTAAAGTCTCGTATTACCGAATACGGCGCAAGAAATTGGCCTCTGGCTGGCGGGCATTCGTATTGGCTGCGGGGTTGGCTGGGTTTGCTTTTTTGGTGAATCGCTTTGGTGAGCCAGTTACTTACAATTTCTTCCAGCCCAGTCCAACCCGCTCCCTTACCCAGACAATATCCATGACTCCAACCATCAGTTTGACCCCTACCATATCACTTACTCCCACTACCACACCCACACTTGCGATTAGTTATACCCCAACAGCATCGGGGACACCTTTCCTTCCAATTGCCATTGAGACGGAATTTAAAAGCATAGTCACACCCAATCCGGGAGCGATATTCAGCCAGCTTATATTTTCACAGAATGAAAAAAATTATATAGCAGTCGACCCTCAAATCGTCTTTCAAAATCCATTAGCAAGTATTTATGCAACCTATACTTATGATGGGATGCTAAATGGCGTCCAGTGGACAGAAATATGGTATTTCAATGGAATCCAGTTGAAATACAATACAACCTCTTGGGATAGCGGAACAGGCGGTTCTGGTGCCTCCGTTCTAACTCTTCCATCAGACAAATGGCTTCCAGGTATTTACCAATTAGTATTCTTCGTTGGAACAAAATGGAAGGTTCTTGGTGAGTTTAGAGTTATGGGCAACCCGCCAACAGCAACCATGTTTCCCTCACCCTCAGTGACAGGTACTCCAACAATAACACTCAGTATCACCCCTACATCGTTCCCATCCTGGACCCCTCGGTTTACAGACACACGCTGGCCAAGCCCAACACCAACGAAATAAAGGAATTATGCTATTAATATCCTTTTAAGGGTATGCAGTTGCTTTTCCAAGCTTGACTGTCTAAATAGCTTTTTGCCTACCTAAATTGTTGAGGGTTACTGCTATCTGAGCTGCTAATCGCCCATTGTTAAGCAAAAGAGCCAAATTGGCTTTTAGCGAAGCACCAGAAGTCAATTCTTCTAACCTCGAAAGGAGAAATGGGGTCAAGGGTTGCCCTCTGATTCCCAGGTCGCGAGCTTCACTGCGAGCTTGCAGAATCACCTTTTCCAGATTTTCACGGGGGATTTCTTCTTCAATGGAAAGTGGTTGACACACTAATATACCGGTCTTCATTCCCAATTCCCAATGTGCTTTTGCGAACTCAACAATTTTAACTGGTGAATCCAATCGAACACTTACTGGCATTCCACTTTTGCGAGAATAAAAAGCAGGAAATTCATCGGTTCCATACCCGATAACCGGAACAGACATAGTCTCCAGGTATTCCAAAGTGGACGGTAAATCCAAAATCGCTTTTGCTCCAGCGCAAACAACTATTAGTGGAGTATCTCCCATAGACTGTAAATCCGTGGAAACGTCGAGAGTCTGCTTATCATGAACTCCGCCGATGCCACCAGTCGCGAAGACCTGAATCCCTACTTGATGGGCTACAAACATAGTCGCAGCAACTGTCGTCCCGCCGTATTCTTTTTTAACGATAGCCGTGGCAAAATCACGGCGGCTAATCTTGTGAACATGATCTTCATTGGCAAGCAGTTCCAATTCCGGTTCACTCAACCCTATTCGGACCCTCCCTTCTATTACTGCGATCGTGGCTGGTGTCGCTCCATTATCACGGATAATTTTTTCCATATCCCGCGCCATTTCAAGGTTCTTTGGACGTGGCAACCCGTGGGTAATAACCGTCGATTCGAGAGCAACAATGGGAGATGACGATCGAAGTGCTTGTCTGACAGATTTGGAAGTCGATTTTTGGAGAAATAGCTCATTGTTCATGTTGACCTCTTAAACCAAAGGGTTACCCAGTAATGTATGTTTTAGATTTGACTAGGTAAGAATTTTAGTGAGTTGTACCAAAATTTATTTACTAATATAGAATCTAAAAACGTTGCTTATCGGGTATTCAATAATAGCTTACTTTTAACTGTGTTTTTGGAGTATACAATAAATTCGCCATCCTATTACTGCATATCCTAACAGCGTAAGTGCAATGATTTCTTTTGGTATGCTGTTAGTTACAGATATCCGAAGTAAGTAAACCGATCCGAGCAGTGATTGAATTATTGAACCATACTATAAAAAATACAATTCAGCCAGGTTATAAAGGGAATGATCCAGCTTTCCTGTTCTAGCTTTTATTTAGCATGGAAAGGTTTTGTTATCAAATTATAATAAGCGTTTTCATAAAAAATATATTGGATAACGTCAAATACCCACCTGGAATGCTTAAGAGCAGAAATTTTGTTTTGAAGATTAATGGGAACCTTTCATCTCCCTTCAAAAACTTATTATCACATTTCGCTAGTCGAAGTAAAATAGTTGTATAATTTGCTGGTTGGGGCGGTGGCGGAATTGGCAGACGCTGCGGACTTAAAATCCGCCGGTGGTGACACCGTGAGGGTTCGACCCCCTCTCGCCCCACAGACAGACATTTAGGTAATTATGGCTGAAGACCTTATTTAGGAAATATTCAGCACGATAGTATTTTATCGAGTTCTCAGTGTGTCGAATTACTCAAAGGCACACTCAGGACTTTTTTAATTCAGTCTACTACACAAATTCCCAATATAGTTTGGATAACAAACCTTGAAAGAATTCGCTTTAATAACAGCAAACATCATTTTGGAATAAATACCTAATCGGTTAGGAATTAATTGAATAAAATAATTTAGATAATATCCTTCCCAGAAACAATTCGCGATTTCCGCGATCCTCGCTACATTATTATATTTAAACAATTTTTACAAATTATGTATTTATTGAAGAAACAATGAACTCCCTCGAGAGGATAAGTAAGGTGGGAAAGCGTTTTTTTCTGTAAATGATTTACTTGCTGAGTTGCAACTGGATGATCACTGTCCCGTAAGACGGGATTTCCACCAGCGGATGGTAATTGTTAAAACCGCCAGCATCTGTGAATATCAAATTTGAATATTCTGCAGGAGCACTGAGTATGGGCAAGGCATGATATTCACCAGCGGGAATATTACTCTTATCGAGCGACAATTTATATTCACTCACTGGCCTACTGGAAAGGTTGATTATCACCATTACAATTTCATCTTTGCTAATTCGGAGAATTGTATACAACGCTGATTGATCCGAATGGATTGCAATTAGATCCCCGACCCGAAGTGCTGGATGTTCATTACGGATGTGGATAAGAGACCTGTAATGGGACAAGATGGAATAAAGGTCAGTAGTTTCTGAAGCAGCATTGTTGATTTCCCAATCCGGACCGATCGATTCCCATGGGATTGCGGTGGAAAAACCGCTGTACTCTTCTGTTGACCACTGCATTGGGCGGCGGATATCTTCATCTGGCTTTTGACCTTCCATACCGACTTCTTCGCCATAATAAATAAAGGGAACACCTGGGGAAGTGAGAAGCATAGATGCTGCAACCTTTACCTTCTCCGGATCATTATTTAGTTGGGTCATCAACCTGTCCTGATCGTGGTTGGTCAGGAAAGGTGCAAATTTAAAAGGCAGGACAAAACTTTTAGTAATATTTTCTCTCTGAAGAGCTGGTCCGGCATTGCCTTGACTGGCTGAAGAAACAAATGCAGAGGCCAGACCGAAATCAAATGCCATGTCAAGCTGATCGCCTTGAGTATAGGATGCCATAGTGACCGGGTGTTCACCCGCCAACTCACCGATAGTCACAGCATTTGGATTGATCCCCATTAGAAAGGTTCGGAATTGTTTGAACCAAAGGTGAGTTTCAGGCGTGTTCGCTTGGACCGTGCCGTCTTCGATCAGGTGCCGGGCAGCATCTAGTCGGAAACCATCAATTCCGGTCGACTCAAGCCAGAATTTAACCGCCTTCTCCATTTGTCCCGTCACTTCTGCGTTGCGATAGTTCAAATCAGGCATGTTTTTCGAGAAAATGGCGTAATAGTAACCGGTGGGTGTTGGATACCAGACCTGCTCCCCCCACGGTCCGCTATAAACGGGATTAGTATCTGACCAAATGTAGAAGTTGCGATATGGCGAGTTCGGATTCTGAGCGTCGATAAACCAAGGATGCTGACTTGAGGTGTGGTTCAAGACCATGTCTATGATAACGCGTATGCCACGATTATGAGCTTCGATGACCATGGTTTTGAAATCTGCAATTGTCCCGTAATCGGGATTGACACCGAAATAATTCGTCACATCGTAGCCATGGTAGGAGGGGAGGGGTTAATGGGCATCAACCACAGTCCGGTTACACCTAAATCTTTCAGATAATCGAGTTTCAGGGTAATTCCATTAAAATCTCCGATACCATCGCCATTGCTATCGCAAAACGATCGAACGAATATTTCATAGAAAACAGTGTCATTCCACCATGGGTAACCGTCGGTACCATTTGATAAGACGGGTACCTGGGTGATGGGTAAAGCGGTCGGAATAAAAGTTTGCGACGGGGAAGAAGTAGCCGTCGGCTGCAAAGTGGCAATTTCAGGTTGAAAAAAAAGAAACACTATCAACCCCACAACTGTCAAGAGAACCAATACGCCTGCTGTAGAAATATATTTCTTCATTTTTGTCTCCCGAGATGGAACAAATCAACCCCGTCAGTATGCGTTTTAACCAAGACGATTATCAATCTGGAAAGCTATTACGAACTCTTCGGCGCTTGGAATACGATTACCGAAGGGTATAATGAATTTCTGGTAGCTCGCGCAACCGAGCCGCAGCTTTTTCGGGGGTAATATCGCGCTGCGGCATGGCAAGCATTTCGTAGCCGACCATGAACTTTCGCACTATTGCTGAACGCAGGAGCGGTGGATAAAAATGGGTATGGAGGACCCATTCAGGGTGTTGGGCGCCGTCGTTGGGAGCCTGGTGAAAACCCATTGAGTATGGGAATGATATTTCGAAAAGGTTATCGTATCGGCAGGTGACTCGGTGAAGTAGGTCAGCCAAGGCGCGGCGCTCGATCCGAGTCAGGGTTGGCAGATTGGGCACGGAGCGTCGGCAGATGACAAGCAGTTCGAAGGGCCAGACGGCCCAAAACGGGACCACGGCAGTAAAATGTTCATTGAAAGATACGATGCGCTCAAGGGATCTTTGCTCTTCGGAAAGATAATCGAGCAACAAAGGGTGGCCAGTGGTCCGGTAATAATCCATTTGCGAAGCGAGTTCCTTTTCGATTTCGTTAGGAAGCTGAGACTGTGCCCAAATCTGGCTGTGCGGGTGAGGGTTCGAGCAACCCATGATCGCTCCTTTATTCTCGAAAACCTGAACATAAGCAGTGTGGGGGTTATTTTGCAGATTAGAGGTTTCCCTGCTCCAAACGTCGATAATACTATCGACCTCATCTAGTGAAAGCTGGGGTAGGGTCAAGTCGTGGCGAGGTGAAAAGCATATGACACGACAAGTACCGGTTTCTGGTCTGGCAGTAAAAAGGTCAGTAGATGATTGCGGGATAAGGGGAATGGAATTCGAGACTTGCGATGTAGAGTTCGCATCCGGACGAAGTAGGGCTGAGAAGTCATTATCGAAGGCAAAGGTGCCAGTGTAAGGAGGATTCTCGGTGTTACCGGCGCGTTTATTACCGGGGCAAAGATAACAGGTTGGATCGTATCGAGGCATATCTGGCAATATTGTCTTTTCGATATGACCCTGCCATGGTCGTTGGGCACGCTGGGGAGATACCAGAACCCACTCATGAGTCAGTGGGTTGAAACGGCGATGGGGGAAATCAAATATTTTTTTCAAATCCGTCTGGTATTCTTCCATATCTTTAATTCATCTTCCCCTTCCAACGTGGTCTGGTTCAGCCTGACCGTCAAAAACTGGTTATTCGTTTGGATCGATCGCGATATTTATTTCGGAATTGAGCATTAAGACGTAAGATCTCCTGTTCATTACCCGTAAAGGAACAGCGTAAGCAGTAATACTCATCCTTATCATGGTCATATAGCATGTCCATGTCAATCTCTCGCATCATGCAACGGGGGCAACGATAATTCAGCTTGCCTTTTCGACCTTGAGCCATGTATGCAGCTCTCCTTTTCCTTTAAGTATCGTCGAAATTCCAAGAGTATACATCGGCGAAAAAGCAAAACCTTCTCGGAAATAACCATTCGCATTTTTCTTATTTGTGCGCATCGTCAGCCGCGTATCAACCTGTGGCACGATGGCCTCGGCTAGGGGAGTGCCAAATACATGCGCCTGGCGGCTTTGATAAGCATATTTAATACTTGCTTCACCAGACAAGCCTTTCACACTGAGCGTCATATCGGTCAGGTCTTCAGGGTATTCAGTCGTTCCATAACATGCGGTTATATATTCATCCACTACGATTTCCACGTGAGGATCGGTCGCGTTCAAGATTTTCCTGATCACTTCTATCTCACCGGATCCCTCAGCCATACGGAACTCTGACTGAACACGAATAGTAAAATGGGTAAACTCAATATCCACGGCATCGAGAGTTAAGATTCGGGTGTCCCCTTGCTCGGAGTAAGAGGCTAGTGTACGGCAGGTACACAGGTCTACCTCCTCTCCTTCGCAGCTGAACTTGCAGCTTTTAACGGCTCCTTCCCCCACGTAATGCGTAAAAAAACCTGCCCGATAAAGGGACTGGATCAGGTATGGATAGGAGGCATCCTGGAGATACTTAGTCCCCACTCCGCAAGGGCGAATCAATTTGGCTGCATACGGACGCAAATCGATCATGGCGCCCCCTTGGTTCATATCGAGGCAGAAACGCATCCATGGATCTACGTACCAAAACTGCTGGCGGTTCGATCCATAAAGGATATCCTTCCAAAGTGTGTTCTCGGGTCGGGTGTATGGGCGGTCTTGACGATAAAGATCAGCAAATTCGCTCATCGTGACATCCCGTGCCTTGCCCTCCCTTTTGAGCTCGCCGTAGTAGGCCATGCCATCCAGGTAACTCTTGAGCAGAAGCTCATAATCCGCTTCCCAGCGTCCCCCTTTACTCATCCAACCAGGGCCTACGAACATCATATTATACGAAAAACCTTGGTTGTACTTTGACATGGCTCGGTATTGATCAACAATATTATTAAAATATGGAATTTCGGAGCTCTCATACACCATGCCTCGCAGGATATTTTGTGGATGAGTGCCATAATAAGATCCGGGTCCGTCGAAAACAGCCATTAGATCCCGCGATAAGTGGGGAATGGCAACAATGCCGATATCATCTTCCTCACTCGAGGCTGGGCAATGGATGTTTTGCTTCGATGGGATCCAGGGATTCCAGGGACTTCCGTCAATAAGGGTGTACCAGGAGTTATTGGCATTGTGGTAGGCTTTAGGGCCTTCCTCCCAACAGGTCGCCACCGCCACCTTAATCTGCGGATATTTTTCTTTGATACTATTCACCAGTTCAGCATCCATGTAATAGGATCCGGTTGAAGTAGGATAAAAGCCAAACATTTCGTAGAACTTTCCGAATAGCTCATCCACAATTTTCTTTTTATCTTCCATTGAGAAAAGCCAGATAGCCATTTCCTTGGAACCAAACTTTTCCCGGAACTGTTGGCATTGCAGTCCCAGAAAGGTAGAGCCAATTTCGTCCCCCCATTTTTCATGGTGCGCTTTAGCGATTGCCACTGCCTCCTGGTTGAACAAACTGGCATAGGTCATTTGGATGGTTGTGCGCAAGCCTTGGTCATGGGCAATTCTTTGCTGGGTGCTAAAAATATCGAGGGACTCTTGCAGTACTTCCGTTCGCTTCAGATCCTCCTTTTTCCCCCTTTCGACCTCTTTCTGGATATATTCCGGTATCATTTCAGGCCGGTGGATGATTGTAACCAGGAAATCATTCATGTTGATCTTTTACTCGCAAGAGTAGATTTGGGGGCAGGAGAATTCCCAACCCTCATTTACATTATATGTGGGCAATTTGAAGACGTCTTGTTATTAACCCGGCTTTATTTGACGATTTCCGAGATTCCTCGATCGAAAAACCCCCAGCTTTTGTTCAAGATTACGGGATTAATAAGAATTAGAATGATTGTAGAATAAACACCAATCCTAGATGATCTTGCAGAGATGGTCGAGACAACCATGAAACCTTACTCACCTCACAAATTGTCGATACTTGGTGCAGACATTTCATCTCTTCTGCGGGCCCAGAGTTTGGGTGCCAAGTATTTCAATGAGGACCAGATTGAAGAGGATCCAGTGCAAATCCTGATTGATCACGGGGTGAATACCATCCGCCTGCGGGTCTGGGTCAACCCACCTCATGGCGAAAATAACCAGAAGAAAGTAGTGGAATTCGCGTCAACTTTGAAAGCGAAAGGCTTGAACCTATTGGTCGATTTTCACTATTCGGATACATGGGCAGATCCAGCGCATCAAGTTAAGCCGGGAGCCTGGGCGGGATACAACTTCCTCCAATTGCAGAAAGCTTTGTATATTCATACCCTGGAAGTATGCAGCAACCTGAAGTCCGCTGGCGCGAGCCCTGAGATGGTTCAGGTTGGGAACGAAATTAACCCTGGGATGCTCTTGCCCGATGGTAGTATAGATAACTGGGATAATCTTGCCGCCTTGTTGAAGGAAGGTTATCAGGCAGTGAAAACATCCCTCCCGTCCACGCAAGTAATGCTTCATATTGCCAACGCTGGAGACAAAGCAGGGGCACTTACCTGGTTTGATAACGCCTTATCCCACGGAGTTCAATGGGATATGATCGGTCTTTCGTACTATTCCTACTGGCATGGCACGGTAAAAAGTATGGAAGAAACCGTAAAAAACATAAAATCGCGCTACGGTAAGCCGGTCCTCATTGTCGAGACTGCCTATCCATTCACATTTGACGGGAATGATGATGAGATGAATATCATTCACCCTGCGTGTAACCTACCTTTGGATTACCCGGTTACGCCTGCTGGTCAGGCAGCTAATCTTGCTGCGGTAATGAACACCGCACGAAAGGCAGGGGCGTTAGGTGTATTTTATTGGGAGCCGACCTGGACTACAGTGAAGGGAAATGGATGGGATCCCTTCAATCTTGCCTCGGGCAACCAGTGGGAAAACCAGGCCTTATTCGATTTCAATGGTGTCGCATTACCGGCGATAAATGAGTTCAGACCTTAACGGGATCGAGGGAAGGTTTTTAGATCGATCATTTCCCCCTATGTATTTGGGTGCAGTCAGGTTATTTAATACCTGCATGTACACGTGTTGAGTTTTACCCTAGTTTATTATGACGGTAAGCGCGCGGGGTTATGCCAACTTCACGCTGAAACAAGCGGGTAAAATGAGCACTTTCTGAAAAGCCCACTTTAAACGCGACTTGTGTCATCGAAAGGTTGGTGGTCTCCAACAATTCGCGTGCTTGCATTATCCGGTAGCGGCGTAAATAGATCATGGGGGTAATGCTTAATTCCTGGCGAAAGCAATCTGTCAGATAATCCGCGCTGATGCCCACGTTCCGGGCAATATCCTCACGGCTGAATTGTTCAGCAAAATGGGTGTGGATATAGATCATGGCTTGTCGTATGATTTGTTGCGTTGCCTGCCCGAGAGTATGCTGTCTTGTCAACGCTTTTTCGATGCGGGTGAGTATTTCACCTGAATTGAAGATCCCTTTGCTCAGTATTGTGGCAACGCCATTGTTAAGGTGTTCCAGATCTTCTTCAGAAAGGACACGGGCGGTCAAGACGATTACCGGGATGTCCCGCATCGTCTCCCGCTTTTTCATTGCAATCATGAAAGCGAATCCATCCATCTCCGGCATCATCAGATCCAATAAGATCAGGTCCGGCTTGGTTTTATCGATCATTTTCAGAGCATCAATGCCATTGCTGGCTGTAACAGCCCGACACCCGATCTGTTCGACCAGGCGGCTGTGCATATTAAGGATGCCCAGGTCGTCATCAACGATTAGGACTGTGGGTTGTTTTTCTCCTGGAACTATGTATTGGAAGAGTTCTTCCCTCAGCCGTTCGAGCCGCAGCGGTTTTTGTAAATAGTTCAATTCGAGCAATTCCCCTCGGTCTAGCTTACTTTCGATTGAAAATGCCAGCACTGGGATATGCTCGGTAGATGGTTGCCGTTTCAGCTTTCCCAAAATGACCCATCCCTGGCGCGCGGCCAGCCGGTCTCCAAAGAGTAGCGCTATTGGAGGCGAGCTGATCACCTCTGATAGCCAATCGATTTGCTTATCTACATGATACACGCGAGTAAAGAAGCCGCATTCACTGAGATGGTTGCATAAACGTTCCGCGGGATCGTTTTGCTCGGTTAGTACAACCACTGTATTGGTTGGGTTCAACAAGGAAGCAGTCTTCTCAGTTTGGGATACCATTTGTGAAATTAACGGCAGTGTATAAAAAAAAGTCGACCCACACCCCAGGTCACCAGGGCTGCGGACGCCAATCTTTCCGCCATGCTGTTCTAATAATTCCTTAGTTATCGCCAATCCTAAACCCAGTCCTCCATACCCAGCCTGAATGGCATTTTCTGCGCGGTAGAATTCTTGAAATATCTTTTCCTGTTCAGTCGGGGAAATACCCACGCCAGTATCGCTTACTGATATTAAGACCGATTGATTATCCATCTCGACATTCAAGACAACCCGACCTTGATGGGTGAATTTGACTGCGTTGCTGATCAGATTGATCGTGATCTGGCGCAAGCGCGTGAGGTCGCCAACCACCATGATCCTTCCTTCGGGGAGATTCACCTGCCAGCCCAGGCCCTTCTCATGTGCCAGTTGCTCACCAATTTTCACTACCACCTGTAATACTTCTTTCAGGTCAAGAGGTTCTCGCAGGATTCTCAGTTGTCCCGCTTCGCTAGTGGCCATATCGAGCACGTCACCGATCAGGCGTGCCAAATGCTCTCCACTTGTGTTGATCTGTTCAAGATCGCGCATCACCAACTCGGATAATTTTGATTGCTTGCGCAAGAGCATCTCACTCAACCCAACGATCAGGCTCAATGGTGTTCGCAATTCATGACTGACCATGGACAGAAAACGGCTTTTCAGGCGATTTGCAGCTTCCGCCAATTGACGACCTTCTAAGGCATCCCGATAAAGTTGGCTGGTTCGCAAAGCCGCAGCCAAGTTGCGTACTATCACCGCGCATAACTCCAGGTTGGTGGCACTGAGAGCCACGAACCCGGTCGTCTGTTCCTCATCTTCCAATGGCAAAATAGCCACTTGGAAAGCTTCTAGAGTTGAATAGAAACCCGGAGGCGGAAACTCGTGGGTAAGGATTTTTTGTCCTGCCTTATTAGTAGGAAACCCAACATCCAACAGGACCATGGCATCCGCGAACAGGTCATCATCGCTGGAAGAATAATTCGCTGCAAGGATGCGTCGAATCCCCAAAAGGGGGATATGCTTTTCCAGAATACTGCCAATATCAGGGACATCGAAGGCAGTGAACAATTGCGATGTCATCAAGCCGAGCCGGTTGGATATCTCTTTTCGTTGAAGCATCGCGACCGTTTCCTTACTCTGGGCAATCTCCGCTACCGCCAGCCGTGCACGATCTACCAGGCTATCTGCGAAGGTTGGGTCAATGCTCGATTCGACAGAAAGCAGGTGAGGAAGGCCGCGGCGCAAGGCAGAGAGTGCTAAATGCCAAGCATATGTGTCTTCTTCATGGGCTTCGACCCAACCCCTAAATCGTTGCAGCATGACGTCGAACCGGGTTGAATCGTGCTTGGTAAGACTTTGGATAAAAGAGGCAATAAAATGCCGGCACAGAGTAGCGATCTCTTCAGGAGTGCTCTGGCGGGCCTCCATGGAGGCAGTTTCAGCCATCAAGACTGTCAGGGCTCGCCGGATCTTTTGAGATGATTCAAAGGAAACTAGTGATGGCAGCGTAGCGACAGGCATATTCTCCGGATGGCAGCCACATGAATGGCGGATGACGAGCCGGGTTGCTACACGCTTGCTTGTTCCAGCGGTGATTTCGCCATTAATCAATTCGAGGATGGACGACAATGCCTGGTACCCGAGTGAGAATGTCGGATGACGGACAGTTGTCAGAAGTGGATTTTGGGAACGTGCTTCCTGGATATCATCGAAGCCGATGACAGCCACATCTTCCGGGACAAGCATTCCGTGATTGCGAAGCGTCTCCATGGCACCAATCCCGGATAGATCGTTGCTCGCCAGGACAGCGCTGAATGCCACTCCGCTGTCAAGGATTTGCTGCATGGCAGCGCGCCCGTTCTCCCGCCGATGTTCCCCGAAAGCGATCAGGCGCTCGTCTTCCTCCATGTTCGCATAGCGAAGTGCCTCCCGATAAGCGGACAGTCTTTCCGCGCTATCTCCGCCTCTTCCCTTCTTGCCCGCGATAAATGCGATTTTACGATGCCCATGTTGAACGAGGTGCTCGAATGCCTGTTGGATCCCTCCTGCATTATCAACTGCCACCACTGAACCGGGTTTTTCAGCCGTGGTAAAAATAACCGGGTAGCCTGAGCGAACCAAATCCTGAACATATTCAAATTGTGAGTCAGTAAGATCATCAGGGATAATGATTAGCCCGTCGGTATTCCATGGACCGACTGGAATAAAATCCATTTCCGCTCCTGGCACCGCCCAGGCTGTGCGGCTGGCAAGTGGACTGCCAGAAAGCGACATACCGCAGCCAATCAGCAGGTTTATATCGTGGTCACGAGCAGCAGCACGGATCCCCTCCAGAAGCGCGTGAGTATAATCATCGATGGCAGTCCCCTCATACACTGACCATGTTGACAGGAAACCGATGGTTAGTCGTGAATGTTGCTGAGAACGCTGATTTGTCCGGGCTTGTTGTGAACTCACACAGGAATTATAACCGTTACTGTTAAGCCTCGCAGAAAAACCCGTTAGGACAGGTAGCACAAAGCGAACACCAATTATGAATTCCTTCCCAAAGGTCTTTTTCCTGTGTAGTTATGGAAAAGGTGGTTTATTCCACCTTATACGCATTTTATTTTTTTTCTGGGAAGAATATAACCTCATCGATGAACGCCCAGCTTCCAGCATCTGAGTCGAGGGTCAGACCGATTGTGCACATCCCGGTGGTAACTTGAATCCCCTTGATGGTTGGGTTGGTCCATTGCTGCCAGCCGGTATTGACAATATCAATCGTTTTTGTTTCCCCATCGCAATTCTTCGTAAAGAGCTGCAGTACTTTCTCCCCGCCGCCTCCTTGGATCCACAGGCTCAACGAATACTGGCCATTAGAAAGGCCGGTAATAGTCTGAGAGATCGTGAATTTGAAAGGGTTGCCCAACCAGTAATGCAGGGCATAAACATCCTGGTAAACATTTTGAGTCTCGTTGCTAATATTCACTGCTGCGGTATCACCCTCCACGGTCCATCCGGTGAGATCACCAGTTTCGAAGCCCGCATTGGTTACATAATTCCGGACATAACTGACTGTGACGTTGACTGTTGCCTTTAGATCTGAACCCTCCACTGTGCCGTTGAGGACGAAAGTTCCCGGATCCTTGACTACCGCTGGGTCGAAGGTTTCCCAGGTAACAGACACCTTTCGGATTGAATCGTCGCTGAATGTGGCTTTCACGGTAACCGGGAGTTGGAGGACCCCATCCAGGGGCACTTTGGCATTCGCAGGGAATAGTTCTACGATGGCAGCAGGGATGAACTTGCTGCCCTCTTCTGGTCTGGCCAGGCGAAAAACATTAAGCGATGGCAGTGCATTTCCATGAAAGTCAAACATGGCTTGATTTTCCCAAGTATCCCCTTGTCCCGTCTTCCAGCCTGCACCCTCCACAGGGATCCATTCGGGCTCCCAATAGAAAATTCCCAGACCTTTTCCGTTCGGCACTTGTGCAACGGCTGCCATCACATCCCGCATGGCTGTGGCCTGCCCTTGCACGGTTGCCTCGTACCCCCCGATTTCCTGTAAGCCATCTCCAAAGAGATTGCTCTGCGTATCGCCCGCCTCCAACGTAAATGCATAGGCAGTCTCGGCAATGATGACAGGCTTGTTATAACGCTCACTGATCTCATTCATGTTATTGATCAGGTCTGCCATTGGCCCATGCCAGTAACTGTAATAAGATAAGCCGATTACATCAAAATCGACACCTTTCGCGGTTAGGCCATCAAAGACGGTATGGTACAAGTCGTTGTTGCCTCCATTCGCAAGATGGATCATAATCTTGATTCTTTTTCCTGGATTGTTTCCGTTCGGATCATGATCACGGATTGCCTGGATGCCCTGGTCGAGCAGTGCAGCCAGGCCATCAAATCCACCAATGGATTCATTCCCCTCCACCCAGATCTTACCATCGGGCCAGAGCATGCCGCCGTTGATTTCGTTCCCAAGTTGGACCATGTCTGGGTTCGCACGTGCATTTACCAGGCTTTGGATGACATTTGCCGTGTAATCATAAACGGCTTTCTGTAACTCTGTAGTGCTCAACTTTGTCCAGGCACGCGGTTTGGTCTGAGTGCCGGGATCAGCCCACCAGTCGCTGTAATGGAAGTCGATCAGCACCTTAAGACCCAGCTTCTTGGCTCTAGCGGCAATGTCGATGGTCTTTTGCAGATCATTGTTCCCACCACCCAGCCCATTCCCGGAGTCGTCGGTCGGGTCAACCCAAATACGCAGGCGAATCCAGTTCACACCGTGATCTTTGAGGATCTTCAAGCAATCCTCTTCGATTCCATTCACAAAATACTTACCACCGCTGAGTTCAATCTGGCGCAGCATCGAGACATCCGCCCCCATGATAAAGTCAGGACTGAGACCTTCTATTGGATTAACATGTATTTGAGAACTGTCCTGGATGTTCGTCTTGGCACGTGAGACCATTGGCATGATAACGATAATGACGACCACAGCGAGCAAAACAACTGCTGTAAAGAGAACAACCGGTAAAATGATCTTTTTTCCGTTTTTCATTATCACACCCTTGTCGATGAGGTTATTTTTCCGTTCCGCCGTTCGCTAAAAAAATTTACCCTTTCACTGCGCCCTGGGTCAAGCCTCCCACGATCTGGTCCTGGAGAACAAGGTAGATAATCATGATCGGCAGGGCGCCAATCAATGCACCGGCGGCGAAAACTCCCCACCTCTGCTGGAATTGTGCTCCTGCAAATATCTGCAGGCCGACCATCAACGTATATTGTTCAGCACTCTTGAGCAGTACCCTCGCCAAGATGAACTCCCCGTAAGTGCCAATGTAGTTGATGATAGCGATGACAATCAAAATTGGTCGCAAGAGTGGCAGAATAAGCTTGGTAAATATTTGCCAATCGGTAGCTCCTTCCACCATCGCTGATTCATCGATATCATGCGGAATGGTATCGTAATAACCTTTCATGAGCCAGATGTTTATACCCATGGCACCCCCCAGATACACCAAGATCAGACTTGCATGGGTGTTCAAACCCAGGAAGGGGGTGATATCCCCCGCCTGGGAGATCATCAGGAACGTGGCGACAAGCGCCAATAATCCTGGAAACACATTGATGAGTAAGATGCTCTTAAGCATCGTTACGCGACCACGGAAGCGAAAACGCGAGAAAGCGTATGCTGCAATTGTGGTGATGGCAAGCGACAGTACTGAGGTAATCGAGGCGATCTTGATTGAATTTCCGAGCCATAACCAGAAAGGAAATTCATTCGATGTTAAAAGTTTGCGATAGTTATCAAATCCCGCATTCTTCGGGATTAGGGTTTGAGTGGCCAGCGAACCGGTTGGATTTAACGAGGCAGATATCATCCAGATGATAGGGAAGATTGAGAAAGCGACCAGGATCACCGCAATGACCAGGCGAATGGCTATGCCGAACTTGCGCTGTCCAGAGGCAGAAGGTTGGAGCCTTTGAGGGGAAACTGGGCTAGACATTTCGACTGACCTCCTCCCACATGCGGGTATAACGGAATTGGAAGAGAGTAATGGCGCCAACGATGAGGAAGATGACTATGGTAATGGCTGAAGCAAAACCATAGTTAATACCGCGGCTGCCTGAGAATGCAAGGTTATAAACGTAGCTGATTAGAATATCTGTGTGCCCGGCGGGAGTAGGCGTACCGACAATTGGCGGTCCACCTGCGTTGAACAGAAAGATCAAATTGAAATTGTTGAAATTGAACGTGAACGAGGCGACAAGCAATGGTCCAACGGCGACCAGTAACAGAGGCAAAGTGATGTACCTAAACTGCTGCCAACGGTTGGCTCCATCCACCTGGGCAGCTGCGTAGTAATCTTCGGAGATGGACTGCAGTGCTCCACTGCAGATTAACATAAAGTAAGGATAACTAAGCCAGAGGTTGATCAGCAGGATGGCAATTCTTGCCCACCACTGGTCGGTGAACCAGGGCGGAGACCAGCCAAATAAATTTTTCAGGGTGACGGAGATCACGCCAAGATCGGGGTTGAGCATTCCTCGCCATATTAGAATGGTTATCAGGGCAGGGACGGTGTAGGGAATAATCAAAAGTGACCGAATGAGCTTTTTAAGAGGGAAATGCCGATCACTGTATAAAACGGCAATGGCGAGCCCCAGTGAGAAATTAAATAACAGGCTGAATAAGGCAAAGCCAAAATTCCAGGCAGTGACCTCCAACAAAGGTCCTCGCAGGGCAGGACTTATGAAGAAATTCCGAAAATTAGTGAACTTGATCGTTGCAATGAAACCTGGTTGGAGTTCATCTCCATTTGGAGCTGTAAATGAACCTCGCAGGTTCTGATAAACGGTACCAGTCTCCTGGTTGATCATGTCATCTTTACCAGAATCATACTCATATAACGGTAATAATTCCGCGGCTTCTGTTGGTGACCGAACTTGGATGGTTTTTCCAGCTTCCCCAAACAAAATTTCAGTCAAATTTTTATTTGTAGCAGCCATAAGAACGTTCAATCTATCGTAGCCTTCGATAGTTATCGGGATGCCATTGCTGTCGAGCTCCCCGACCCCCGATTCACCCGGCTTGGGTTGGCTAATTGGTACCCCTTGCTTTGCCAGGTATCCATTCCCTGCTGCATCTTGAAGCCAGAGTATAAAATCACCCTGGGGGGACTTATATGCTGTCCATGTATATGACATTCCCGAAGTAGGGAGATACTTCATTTTTAAAATCTGGTTGATCGCCTGTTCTTCAGTAACAAGATGTCCCTCGCCATAGTTGGTAAAAGAAACCCAGATGGTAAAAATGATGGGGTAGATTGTAAACAATCCCATCAGCACCAGCCCAGCAATCATCCAACGCAAGGGGTACGCTTTCTTCAGTAGCAAAACTATGTTAACAGCAACCAAAATAATCAGAATTGCGGCTGAAAATGGATAATACCCCAATGACAACAATTTGTAGAAAAACCAAATTACAGCGGCATCAAATACAATCAGAAGCACAAAACGCCCCAGTAGAGGAAAGATCGATGACTTAGAAGGAGTTTTCGCTATGGGTGAGGCATGCTTTGTCTGGGCGGTCATCCTTTTACCTCCTTGCAATCATCCCCTGATATGGATGAGAAGAAGGCCGGGGAATTTTCCCCGGCCTTGGTTCTAAATCAACAAATTATTGTGTTGTGGTTGTTACCAGTTTGGTAGTTGGATCGTAGGTGAAGGTCACTTTAGAGTCGGCAGCCAGGGTGAGGGTGTAGTTAGGCCCATCCTGTTTACCATCCGAACCGAAGTTTACTGTCCAAGCGCCATCCATCGCGACTTTGTACTGGTATGTGCCCGCTGGCAGGCTGATGGTCAGGGTATAAATTCCAGTATCGCCCTTCTTCATCGAGGTCGCAGGACAGGCAGGATCCCATGTACCGCCACAACCGGCCTTGTCCTGGTAGTCTCCAGGCAGGTTAACCATACCAACTAGAGCGCCTGCGATCAATGAGCGTATCTGGGTCGCGGCATCCTTCATGGCAGAATCAGGTGCCTGCTTGCCGGTTATCGCCAGGGTGATCCCATTGTCCGCCGCAGTCCACACGGAACCCATCTCAGGGATGTTCGGCATTGGAATAGCATTAATTCCAGCCTGTCCCATGGCCTTCAGGTCAGGGTCATCTGTCTTATCAAGAACAGAAGTGAACGCTGATGGACGGTTCCCAGCCTTATAGAGCTTTGTCATCAAGTCATCGGTGGCAATGTATTCGGTCAAGAACGCCTGCGCCAATAACACATTCTTGCTGTAGGGGTTGACGAAGAAGCCCTGGACACCACTGAAAGGAACGCCACTACCAGGGAAGCTGGTAGCGATCGCGTAGTGCACGCCGGATTTACGCATACTATCCAATGCCCAAGGTCCGGTCATCAGGAACGGAATCTTACCGGTCTCGAACATTGATTCGGCAGCGGAAGTGTCTAGGGTGTCAGGAATGAGGCCATCTGCGACAGCTTTTCTCATCCAAGTAACCCCAGCGATAAAGCCTGCGCTGTCAATCCCGACATCCTGGGGATTCCAAGCACCACTCGCAGTCTTCCCGAAAATATAGCCACCGTTAGATGTCCAGACTGGAAGTGCGTTGTACAACGGCCCAGCAGAGATAGCAGTGGCGAAATCAACTTTTCCCGCAGCTTTAAGGTCTTTTCCAATTTGAAGTAATTCATCCCATGATGTGGGCACTTTTGTAACGAGGTCAGTGTTGTAAAAAAGTCCCAGGTTCTCTGTGGCATAAGGAACGCCGTAGAGTTTTCCGTCCGTATAGGTAAATGCAGCTAATGTGGATGGGACGAAGTCCGCTGCCTTGGGACCTAAATCGATGGGTGCGACGAGCCCACTATTGACCAACGCTCCCAGCCAGTCGTGGACGCCGATGTATATATCGGGACCTTGACCAGCTGGTACAGCGATGATCACCTGGGAACGGATGTCCTGGACTACACCGAGGTCTTGGACTACGAGGGTCACATTGTATTTAGCAAGAAATGCGTCTGCTAGTCCTTGCAGGATTGGCGTGCGAGTGTCATCAGCCCAGATGGTTAAGGTGCCCACGGGAGCCGCGGTAGGGGGTACTTTTGTGGGGGCTGCAGTTGGTGGGACTGCAGTGGCAGGAACTGCGGTCGCAGGTGCTGCAGTGGTAGCGGCTGGACCGCAGGCTGCTAGAAGGATACTCATGACGACAATGAGCGAAAATAGAGATACTGACTTTTTCATATTTTTCTTCTCCTTTTTAAATACTCATTATTTATGTTGGCGGTGTTTATCATCGCCAAAAGAATCACGAAAGAAATCCTTACTTATCGTTTTTAGATTATTGTGAAACATCTCATAAAATTTGCTTACCTCCTGGAAGTTATTGTCGATAAACCGGAGTATCTGCTGTTGGTAAAAATACAGTCAGTACGGAAATGAAGTTCTCATACTTGAGGGGGTGCAGCAGGCAGGCGTCCGCACCCAACTCGCGGGCATCAACTTCATCGGCGATAGAAGTACAAACAAGGATCGGGATTTCTTTCTTCGCAAGGGTTTCCACCAGGCTTCGCGCTCGATTTAAATATTTCCAGTGAACAGAAAATAATGATCGAGTTATGTATATTGTCGATATTTGCAGGGACAGAATCCTGAAATATCATCTGACATCCACTTTGTTCGGCATAACGCCGGAGCAAATAAGACATCCGCTTGTCATTACCGATCACTAATAGCACCGATTTTGCTGCAGGTGTCATTATAACCACTATATCTCCTCTGGTGGGATCGGGAAAGTGTGATTCTTTTCAGACAAAATTATTATAGGGGAGCCCCCTGCTCGAATCTTGTTTTTGAGCGGGATGTTTTTGGCGAATTCCGAGAAGTTCAGTGTGGAAGGATGTATCCTTGCGAGTGCTAGTTTGTTCATAGAAATTCATGCAGAATGTGGTCGATTATGCCGCCATTAGTATTGATACGAGCATGGGGAGTCGCAGAACTTAACCAATAATGATGGTTTCAAGAACCCGGTTGAACTCTGAGAAACCCATGGCCATGCATATTGTTCGATATTTTTATCCCATACCTTAAACGCTCTCTATGCGTGTAGCAATTTCAAGAATCGAACTGATATATGCTGATCATGTGATATGGTGCTAATAGATTCATGTCTCACTATTCTTCTATTTCAGATAAAGATAACCGCGGTGAAGAACCTAGTCAGGTAATATAATAAATTGGAGCATGGGAGAGATTACGGTAATAGGTCATTTAATTGACGTAAGACAAACGTTGGGTGGATGGATGTCCCCGCCAGGTCTTTTTCAGGAGTCGCACCGGTTAATGCCAAGGCAGTTGACATGCCGGCTTCCTGACCCATCAAAATGTCGGTCTCCAACCGGTCTCCGACCATAATGCAATCTGCAGCTGGCAGACCCATTAAGTTCAGGGCGGCACTGATCATATATTTGGACGGCTTGCCTACCACTGCTTCGACCAATTTATTGGTACACGCTTCAATAGCGCATATGATCGCAGCGCAATCCGGCTCACCACCGGAGGGTACAGGGCAGTATCTATCCGGGTTAGTGGCGAAAAACCTTGCCCCAGCACGGATGGCGTCAAAGGCAATCTGCAGCTTTCGATAAACAAAGGTACGGTCAAAACTGGCAATTACTGCATCAACGTTTTGCGGATCCTCGGTCAATTCGAATCCCCCACAGCGTAGCTCTGTGCACAGCGGCTCCTCGCCGACGACAAAAAGGCGTGCACCTGGCATGCGTCGTTTTAAAAAATCCACCATTACCAGCGATGAAGTCAGAATGTCTTCAATTGAGGTTGGGACCCCTAAGCGGGTGAGCTTTGCCGCATACTCTTCACGTGCATGTGTGGGGTTATTCGAGATAAAGATCGTACGCAAGTTTCGCGTTTGCAACTCTTTCAGAGTTTCTCCAGCTGTGGGAAGCAACGCGTCCCCTAGATAAACTGTTCCATCCAGGTCGAATATATAGCCAGGAAAAAGATGTTTTGGGGTGGTGAAACTGGTCAATGTGTCCTCTGCTCATACGTTGGATTTAATAAATTCATTCTGAATTACCTCCCGCCGATCGTTGCGCGGATAAGTTGGTATCCTTCGCTCGCGAAGGCTGAAGCGATTGTGTCTTGAAGGATTTTCCCTGGAGTTAGGGCTACCATGTAACCTCCCCTGCCCCCGCCAGTAACCTTCGCTCCAAGAGCTCCTTTATCTAAAGCCGACTTACACAGGTAATCCAAGGTTTCGTGTGACATCACCATATCTATCAAGAGTTTATGGTTTTGATTCATGATAATGCCAACATTTTCAAGATCACCCGCCTCTAAGGCCTCTTTCATTTTAAACGATTGGGATGTAATTGTTTTAAGACGAGTTGAAAAAAGCTCAGGATTTTCTTTCTTTTGCTGATCAATAAACTCATCCAGTGCTGCAGTGTTAACTGTAACACCGCTGTTTGCTAATACGATTTCAAATGGTTTTGGAGTGTGGATATTTTCAAAATGCTGTTGTCCATTTTTTAAATAGAATAGGAGGAGACCCCCGTAGGTCGAAGCGGTATTATCAACTCCACTGGCAATCCCATGATATGGGAATTCCCCCTGCCAGGCTACCCGGTTAATCTCTTCAATTGAACAACCCAAATTGAACTCATCGTTCAATGCGCGTGCAAGTGAAACACAGCTCGCAGCACTCGCGCCAACTCCGCTTCCGGCCAGTAATGTCCCCCCATAAGTAATTTTGATCGGATTCTTATTGACATCTATATTCATGACCTCAAGAATCCTGTCAATTGAACGCGCTTGCTGTTCCTTTTTCTTCTCTTTATAACCTGGAACTTCTTTCCGGTTGTCCTCAAGGACCCATCCTTTGCCGTCCCTCCTTTCGACAGTTGCAATTGTTTCAAAAGGAATTGACGAGACTATTGCTGGAACTTCATCAAGGACAAATTGATCCCCAATTAAAATAGTCTTACCAAAACCAGATCCATTAGCCATGAGATACTCCTGTGATTATTTTTTCCATTTCTTGGATTAGTTTTTCTTCTTTACCAATCGCGACCGTAGTGGCTGCAGTCAGACTATGGCAGGCATCAGAAAACCCTCCCAGTCTATTCGTAGCTTCAGGGAGAAGACTATTGAGTCCCATCGCTCTTCCCGCCCTGATTTCTCCTTCCATAAAAGGAGAAACCCGCATCGATATTTTTACTTCATTAAACCGAATTGGGTCGAACCCCGGAATTTCATCGGGGATAATTTGGAACCCCGCAAGATATTTACCGGGATCAATCAGGTTTGTTTCCCTAATGGCATCACAGAAGGCCCCGATCATTTTTACACCCATCGGAAAAAATCGTTTTTCTACATGGAACCATTGGATGTGGGCAGATTTTTTTATTTTGCCTCCCCGAAGCCTCTTGGTCTCTTCGGAAAAGATTTTCGTTCTTATTACTTTTAATTCTTCAACCATACGATCTGACCCTGCAGAAATTCCCTCCAGGCAAACTTTAACCGCCATATCTGGTCCTTTTTGGTAATAGCCGACCCCTCCCAAAATATCAAGATAGTCACCAAATTCAGTGCATGATATTTGACCTGTCGGAGTATTCAAAAAATACTGTTCCCCTGTTTTAATTTTCTTGATCTCAATCAACCCCAGTTTAGCTGCTTCCAATGCAACTTCTCGGTTCTGGCTAACCAATTGGCCGTCCACAAAAAAACCATCTCCCACTGCACCTATTGTAGCGATATGGGCCATGTCTCCATTGACCGGATCCATGGTCACTGCAAAAAGATAACAAGTTGTCGACGCAGATATATCGCGATCCCCTTTCAATCCAAATAAGTCGGGATCAAGATTGATGACTCTCGGGTCGGTTGATGCTTCAGCAACATGGTGATCAAGGATCAGTGTCAGGTTTCTCCCCTTGTTCAATTCGGAAAGCATCGGGGCAATTCTTCCAGCAAAATCCGCAAAAACGATAATACACCCATCCTGTTCATAAACCTTCTTTAATACGGCAGGGTATGGCTTCTCCAAACAGAAGCGTTGGACTTTTAATCCCTGCCTTTCAAATGTGCGGGTTAGGATAGCGCCTGAAGTCAGCCCGTCAGCATCATTGTGGTGATAGACCTGAACTGTCTTCTCAGGCCATTGTTTAATTTCCTGTATGGCCTGCTTCATTTTATCAATCAAGATGCTCAGCATTATTCTCCTTTAGCAATTTAGCCATTCAATAAAGCAATTGAACTACATAAATAAAAATTAAATATCTCGATTTAAAGGGAGACCTGTTGCATATATCCGCGAGAATTGCATGTTAATAATTGAAATTTAACTATTTAATTGATTTAACGTATCTGGGTTCTAACCTGCATAAAACTTTTCCACTTGGGAAAATTATTTCGCGCACCGGGGCATATCCCAACCGATAGATGGAAACCAAATTAATGGATTCTAGCCGGAAATAATTATACTCGTAGAAATAAAAATCGCCCCCCATCTTTAATGCACAGAAACCATTTCTCCACAAATAAAAAAGGGGTTTGACCAACTAGGTCAAACCCTTATTTAATAATTTGAAACGATTTACTCGCCAGCAGAAGGTTCCGAGCGCTTTCGTGTGACAGTTTTTTTGACGCTATCGAGAGCGTCCCTGCCGCGCATTTTGGCGTTATCGTAAACTTCTTTGCCGCGTGTTTTGGCGTCGTCGGCGAATTCGTTGGCTCGACTGGCAACCATTTCTGCTTGTTCTGCGGCCTTATCGCGCAATTCTATGCTTTTATCTTTAATGAGAGCTCGTGTTTCTTCACCTGATTGAGGGGCAAGAAGCAGGGCAGCCACAGCACCCGCGACACCGCCGACAATGAAACCAATTAGGAACGCTCCAAAATCATCATGGTCCGACATTTTATTTCTCCTTTCTAATATAGGGAAGTATTTACGCGAATTATTTTTTCCCACCGAATAAGTCGAAAAATTTTCTTAATCCAGCAAGGTATGAATTAAGTTTAATTACCGGTTCAACTAAATTTTCGCTCAAGAATTCGGTCGTTCCTCTTAGCGTATTCACAGTATCACTTGTAGATTGCAGGATGGGTTTGACCTCGTTTTGAAGCAAATTTATTAAAGCTGCAATTTGGATGACGAGAACCACGAGGGCAGCCCCAATAATCAGCGACTCAAACGCCATAAAAATGATAAAAATATCACGAACATTAGTTGCCACTGCTGGATGTTCTGTTAATGCAATTATTGCAATAATAACCCCAGCCAATATTATCAGAGCCGCAATAATAAACCCTGACACCATCCACCGTCGCTTACTAAGTACTGCACGGTTCGCCGTATCTTCCTCGGGTGTCAATTTATTAGCGTATTCAGCCATACAGGGTCTATTATAGCACAATATATTTTGCCACCTAAACCCGGTGACGACATGACGCCCGGAGATTTGGCGGCAAAATATATGATAAGAGAATGCTTGTTAATGTGATTTCTACTAGGTATACATACCCCAATCAAGAGCGCTGGGATCTTCCATCAAAGAGAAATCCCACGGTTCAGGACCAAGTTCGATCGAAACCGACATTCCCATCCCTTCTTCAGCTTTATTCTTGATCATTTCTACCATGGCTGGACCATATGGACAAAAAGGGGTAGTTAACAATATGTATAATTTTCCCATCCCGTCTTCAATCTTAACTTTCCTGATTAGACCTAATTGAAGGACATTAAGCATAATCTCCGGATCCACTACTTCGGCGAGCTTTGACCGCAGCACTGGAACAAGATCGGGATGAGTATCATTGATATCCCAATGGATAGGGATTGAGGGGGCGTTGTCGCTCATTTTACAATTTGCTCTGGCTGAATGACATAAGTACAGTGAGCATCTCCACTCAAAATACATTGCACTTTTTCGGCTGGGACTGCAAGCATCTTCGAGATGAGGATTTGATCAACTGTGCACACTTCTGGATGACTTTTCCCGATACGTAAATAAGGGCAGGTAATCTCATGAATTTGATATTTACTTCCGGTTTTTTCCCATTCAACGCTAAAGCCTTCTTCGGCTAGGAGGGTTTGCGTCAAGTTCAGACGTTCCTCCATGTTCAATCCTTTCATTTGATCTGTATAGTCTTTTGCCATGTCACTGGCCATTTGAGAGAACAACTTACTGACCATTGGTTCTGGCATAGTTGATTTTAATTGATCAAGAAGGCGGGATGTCAGGCGTAAATATCGGGTTGGAAACCGTTCTGTACCTGCTTCGGTGAGGAAATAGACCAGCCGTGGCCTGCCAACACCATGCCGTTCCTCCTCAGTGCTAACCAATCCTTCAACCTGCAAATTCGTCAGATGGTGACGCACGGAGATTGGGTTGATCCCGACTGAATCCGCAAGTGAGTTGATGGTTGTGCGAGGCTGGTGAAGGAGAGTTTGGAGAATTCGATCCCGTGTACTTTTCATTATTACCTCATCTACTGATGTAAAGTATAACAGCCCTGTTTCTTCTTGTCAATATATTAGATATTTAATATAAATATTGACATATCCTTTTCGGGGTGCTATAATCCCTGCGTTCCAGAGTAAAGTTGGTAGGAGACATTCATGTCAGAATTAGTCATTATTAACCTTCACGTCAGCATTGAAAACAAGGAAATTCTCAAAGGTGTTGAAATTACGATAAAACAAGGTGAAATTCATGCTATTATGGGACCAAATGGAACGGGGAAATCAACCCTTGCCTATACGCTAATGGGGCATCCAAATTACAAGGTTACAGCAGGTGAAATCTGGTTTAAAGGTATAAATTTACTCAACCTTGCCGCTGACGAGCGGTCCCGCTTAGGATTATTTCTGGCTTTCCAGTACCCAGTTGCGATTCCGGGGGTCACCGTCGCAAATTTCCTGCGCACAGCGGTCAATTCTCGTAGGCTGGTGGAGAATCATGAAGATAAAGGCATGCCGATTCTCGAATTCAGAAAAATGCTCAAAGAAAAGATGGAATTACTAAAGATGGATCCGACCGTGGCAGGGAGATATTTAAATGACGGATTCTCAGGGGGCGAGAAGAAACGGGCAGAAATATTACAGATGGCTACTTTAAAACCCGAGATTGCCATTTTGGATGAAACAGATTCTGGTCTTGATATTGATGCTCTTCGAATTGTCGCTGAAGGTGTTAATGCTCTTTCCGGACCGGAAATTGGAGTTATGGTGATTACCCATTATCAAAGGTTGTTGAATTACATCAAACCACAATTTGTCCATATCATGCTGGGGGGAAAGATTGTCGAATCTGGCGGACCGGACCTGGCAATGCAATTGGAGGAACGCGGCTACGATTGGGTCCGCGAAAAATACGAAGAAACTCCGGTTTGAAGTTTTATTGGAAACCATGGTGAATAATTATGAGTGATGAAACTAGAGCATTGGAAAGTATCGGACAATATAAATACGGGTTCCACGATGCCGAGAATTATGTTTTCAAGTCTCAAAGAGGGCTGAACAAGGAAGTGGTCGAAAGCATCTCGCGAATGAAAGGGGAGCCTCAGTGGATGCTTGATTTTCGGCTAAAGGGGCTTGCCCATTTTTTGGCGCGTCCTATGCCTACCTGGGGTGCCGATATTTCAGGCCTTGATTTGGCGAATATTTTCTATTATGTAAAACCTACCGAGGGCTCAAAAGGCTCTTGGGATGATGTCCCGGATACCATCAAAAATACTTTTGATAAATTGGGTATTCCCGAAGCCGAACGTAAATTCCTTGCTGGGGTGGGAGCTCAATATGAATCCGAAATGGTTTATCACTCAATTCTCGAGCATCTTGAAAAACAAGGTGTGATTTTCTTATCAATTGAGGATGGTTTGCGCAAACACCCGGACCTTTTTCGAGAATACTTCGGGACGGTTATACCTATTGAAGATAACAAATTCGCAGCACTCAATTCGGCTGTCTGGTCGGGTGGATCATTTGTTTACGTTCCAAAAGGTGTTAAAGTTGATTTACCATTACAGGCTTATTTCCGGTTAAACACGGCCAATGTTGGTCAATTTGAACGATCCCTGATTATAGTGGACGAAGGTGCACAGGTACATTATGTGGAAGGCTGCACAGCTCCACAATACACCACCAATTCATTCCATTCTGGCGTAATTGAGATCATCGTTAAAAAAGGTGCACGGTCACGGTACAGCACTATTCAAAACTGGTCTACAAACGTCTACAACCTTGTTACTCAGAGAGCCAAGGTTTATGCAAATGCCACCCACGAATGGGTGGATGCAAACTTGGGATCCAAAGTCACAATGAAATATCCCTCTTGTTACCTAATGGAACCTGGAGCCCATGGCGAGATGCTTTCAATGGCTTTTGCAGGTCCCGGGCAGCATCAGGATGCAGGATCGAAGATGGTCCATTTTGCCCCTAATACGACCAGCAAAGTTATTTCCAAGTCGATATCACGAGGTGGCGGTCGTTCTTCATATCGAGGTTTGCTCAAGGTTCATAAAGGTGCGATTGGGGTACGTTCGAATACCACCTGCGATGCACTGATTCTTGATCCCCAGTCCCGCTCAGACACATACCCATCCATCGAAGTTGACGAGGATGATGTCACTATTGGGCACGAAGCTTCGGTATCTAAAGTTGGCGAAGAGCAGTTGTTTTACTTAATGAGCCGCGGGTTAAGCCAGGAAGAAGCAACCACAATGGTGGTTTCGGGTTTTATTGAACCATTGGTAAAAGAATTGCCGATGGAATATGCCGTTGAAATGAATCGATTGATTCAACTTCAAATGTCAGGGTCGGTGGGTTGAAATGGAAGAAAAACCAAGAGTTGTCGTCACTAAATCACGTCACAGCGAGACTCCTTCAAAAACGTTTACATTTTCTTCCGAACTGGTTCCAAATTCCGGAGTCCTTGCAGGTTATCATCAGAAAGCCTGGCAAACTTTCAACCGCTTATCTTTACCTGTTATGACTGAAGAGGCCTGGAGACGTACGGATTTGCGTGAATTACCGACTGAATCGTTTTTATTGCCTTCGACTGATGCATTTCAGGACCTGGCTGCTACACCAGATGAATTGCTGAAACCTTTGACTGCAGATGAACCTGGTGGACAGGTAGTTCTTTTACCAGGTGGTGAAAAATTATTCTTAAATCCAGACCTGCAAAATCAAGGGGTGGTATTTACCAGCTTGATTACGGCCGAACGCGATAATCCAGAACTGGTAGCCAAAATGGTTGGGCAGACTGTTAAACCCGAAGAAGGGAAATTTGCTGCATTAGCTGGTGCACTTGGTCAAAATGGAGTGGTGCTGTATGTTCCAAGGGGTTTGCATATCGAACAACCTTTAAATAGCCTCTTGTGGGGTCCAGGCATGAATATCGCACATCTATCGCATATCCTCATTTGGGTTGACGAAGGTGCATCAGTTACTTATATTCATGAGGCAGCTTCGCCTGACGAAAATGGCCCCGCCATGCATTGTGGGATTGTTGAAATTAAAGTCAGTGATAGTGCGTCTCTTAGGTTTGTCGAATTGCAGTCATGGGGACGGCATGTTTGGAATTTTTCACATGAACGTGTCAGCGTCGGTCGGAACGGAAACTTGGATTGGATATTTGGAGCAATTGGCTCTCGACTGACTAAAAACTTCTCTGAGCTGGATCTTGTTGGGGAAGGTGCTACTGGTCGCATGTCTGGTTTCTATTTTACAGATGGGAACCAGCACCTGGACCATGATACACAACAAAATCATCTTGCCCCTCACACTACCAGTGATCTGTTATTCAAAGGGGCCCTGAAAGGGAACAGCCGTTCAGTATGGCAAGGAATGATTTACGTGGCTGTCGGTGCAGAAAAGACTGATGGATATCAAGCTAATCGCAATCTAATCCTTAGCCCGAACGCACGCGCGGATTCCATCCCTGGTCTGGAAATTCTCGCCGACGATGTTCGCTGTACTCACGGAGCAACAGTTGGAAAACTTGAACAGGAACCTCTGTTCTATCTTAAAACGCGCGGCATTCCTGATAAGGAAGCCGAACGATTACTCGTGGAAGGATTCTTCGACCCTATTATGCAACGCATCCCATTTGAAGGTGTACGTGCTCGCTTCCAACAAGCAATCCATGAAAAGACATCCAGCCTATGACTACCAAGGTGCTTGCCAACGATCGAACTCATAGCTACAATAAGAAACAAAAGAAATTATCTCGGGGAGGCCCGATGGCACAATTTGCGTTTATGCGATCACCCGGCTTGGAACACAGTTTCGAAGTCGGAGACACGGTCGAAGTATTCTGTGACCACGAAAAAAGCAGCGAACGGGTTCGTGGCTGGTTAAAAGGGAATTGTCGTACAAGTGGACAATAAGATGGTTGCAGTTCAATTTCGCTCGAATGTTTTCCTTACCGACGGTTGGATGGTTCCGGATAAGATTCTATGGTATCCGATAACATCTGAGCATATCCGTCCCGCCGGGACGCAAAAAAAACTTGGTAGTAAAGAAATTCTAGAATATTAAATTCCACAAAAAATATGGCTCTAAATGCAGAAAATATTCGACAGGATTTCCCAATCCTGGACCGCGAAGTTCACCCACGGATCCCCCTTGTCTATCTAGATTCAACTGCGACAACACAAAAACCAACCGCAGTTTTAAAAGCGATGGATGAGTTTTATCGCCAGAATTACGCGAATATCCACCGTGGGGTGCATACTTTGGCTGAAGAAGCCACACGTATCTATGAAGAATCTCGACAACGGGTGGCAGATTTTATCCATTCAGACTCAGCGAAAGAGATAGTTTTTACGCGCAACACTACTGAATCGATCAACCTGGTTGCGTACACTTGGGCTCGGGCTAATTTAAAATCGGGGGATTTAATAATTCTAACCGAAATGGAGCATCATTCGAATCTGGTGCCATGGCAGCAGCTAGCGACCGAACGCGGCGTACTCCTTGATTTTATTCCAGTCACTGGCGATGGACTGTTAGATATGGATGCCTATACGTTGCTGCTAAAACAAGCCCCCAAACTGGTTGCCTTCTCCGGGATGTCTAATGTCTTGGGCACAATAAACCCTTCTGCGGAGATAATTCGCTTGGCGCATGAGTCTGGAGCGCTAGCGTTACTTGATGGAGCTCAATTGGTGCCACACCTGCCGGTAGACGTCCAAGCACTGGACGTGGATTTTCTGGCATTTTCAGCGCATAAAATGCTGGGTCCGACTGGTATCGGTGCACTATATGCAAAGGCAAAGTTATTGGAGTCGATGCCGCCTTTTCAGGGTGGTGGCGACATGATCAAAACCGTACATTTACGATCATTTGTACCAAACGATATACCACATAAATTTGAGGCGGGTACTCCAGCAATTGCAGAGGCAGTGGGCTTTGGAGCGGCAGTGGATTATCTTACAAAAGTCGGTATGGATGCAGTTGCCGAACATGAACAAGAAATGATTGTCTATGCACTTGAGAGATTGGAAGAAATCCCTGGGGTAAAGGTCTTGGGTCCGATTGCCGAGAAGAAAGGCGGAGTAGCCTCATTCACACTTGATGGAGTACATCCACATGATGTCGCCCAGATCCTGGACACTTATGGGGTGGCAATACGGGCGGGTCACCATTGTGCTCAACCTTTGCATGAGAAATTTGGGATAATAGCAACATCTCGTGCCAGTTTCTATATATATAACGTAAAAGAAGAATTGGATAAATTGGTGACTGGTATTTATCAGGTCAAGAAGTTATTTAATTAAACCAAACAGTTTAGTTCTTTAGTTTTGCGGGGAACCATATATAAATGTCCACATATCAAGGTAAACGCTGGAACATTGCTTCACTCATTACATCACAGGCGAATGAGGCACTTGCCTCTTTTTCCCCGATCATGCGACAGGTATTATTCAACCGCGGATATGCCACTGATGCCGATGCACGGTCTTACCTTGCTGGAGATAATAATTTTAATTCGTCTCCCTTTCAGATGAAGGGCATTTCAAAAACTGTAAATCGGCTGCGAATTGCGCTTGATCAAAAAGAATCAATTGCTGTATATGGCGATTATGATGTGGACGGAGTGACTGCGACTGCACTGTTAGTGGAAGCTTTGTGCGCCTTGGGCGGAAATGTAAAACCTTATATTCCTAATCGTTTCGAAGAAGGGTATGGGCTGAATAAAGACGCACTGACAAACCTAAAGCGGGATGGCGTCAATCTGGTGATTAGCGTTGATTGCGGGATTCGTTCACCCGACGAGGCCGCTCATGCCCGTATTCTCGGACTCGATTTAATCATAAGCGATCACCATCAGCCAGCGGATGGAGATCTCCCTGCAGCTTATTCCGTTGTAAATCCAAAACAGATGAATGATACATATCCCGATAAAGATCTGGCGGGAGTAGGGGTGGCATATAAAATAGTTCAAGCTTTATTGGAATCATTTGGGAATAAATCACCGGGATTTCAACTTGATGATCTCTTGGATCTGGTCGCACTTGGCACAGTTGCCGATCTTGCTCCATTAACAGGGGAGAATAGATCCCTGGTTCGAAAAGGGCTAAAAAAAATTCGCGAAACAAAAAGACAAGGCCTATTTTCCCTTGCTGCGGTTTCGGACTTGTCACTTTCTCGGGTTACAGCCACCAGTATAGGTTTCATTATTGGACCGCGTTTAAATGCAGCTGGGCGTCTTGAATCAGCTATAGCTGCTTTTGATTTACTTACCACTAAAGATGTCAAGATCGCAGGTGAACTGGCACAACAATTAAACGTACAAAACCGGCAGCGACAGGAAATCACCCGGAAAATACAAGCAGAAGCTGAATCGATTGTAATGGCTGAAGATCCAGGCGCGGATTTATTTTTTGCAGTTCATCCCGATTTTAATGCCGGAGTGGTAGGCCTTGCCGCGTCAAGGCTGGTGGAGACTTATTATCGTCCCGCAGTGGTTGGTCAAATTTCCGACGAAACCACTAGATGCTCCTGCCGTTCCATTCCGGAATTTCATATAACTAAAGCATTAGACCAATGCACCAATCTGCTCATTCGACACGGTGGGCATGCAGCTGCTGCAGGTTTTACAGTCAAAAACGAAAACCTGGAGCTTTTAAAAACAAAATTAAAATCCCTTGCTGCAGAAGCTTTACATGGCAAAGATCTGCGTCAAACATTGACCGCCGATGCAATCCTTAAACTGTCTGATCTTAATTCGGAATTGTTGCACAGCTTGGAATTCCTTCAACCAACAGGTTATGGTAACCCTGAAGCTGTTTTTGTCAGTCAGAATGTTCGCGTATCAAATAAAAGAACTGTGGGGGTGGATAGTAAACATTTAAAGCTGGTCGTAACCGATGACCGCATCACATTCGATGCTATTGGTTTTCGGCTGGGACACCTCTTGCAAGAATTACCCACGCTCGTGGATATTTTGTATACATTTGAATCCAACGAATATAATGGTAGACAATCTATGCAACTAAATCTTAAAGATGTTAAACCTTCTGATCTGGTATTGAATTATTGGGATGTGATTAAAGGATATCATAGCTAAAATAAATTCAGGAAAAGGATTTACCAGGTTGACCTGTGAAAATTCGGATATCTAAATTTTGC
Organism: uncultured Chloroflexia bacterium; assembly: GCA_963830585.1. Taxonomy (GTDB): domain Bacteria; phylum Chloroflexota; class Anaerolineae; order Anaerolineales; family Villigracilaceae; genus UBA877. Next base: position 607,681 of record CAWHNA010000002.1, read on the forward strand.
TTATTTGGGGGATTGTATGCACATCTCATCAAACTATAAAACAGGAGTATTTATTCGTCTGCACAACCCCGTAATTAGCTTTGTTTAGTTTAATAAAATATAATAATTTTCTAGATAATCATTATAGATTCATAAATAGACCTATAACCTAATGCGATTGCTATTGGTGAAACTCAAATAATGTCCCGTCCTTAGAGGACATGAAAAAAATAATTTCTAATCCACGAATCGGTATTTTATTAAAGCCCAAAATGCTGGAAAAGCATCTAGAAATCTAATTTTTTTACCATCCGAATAATCCCTTGGATTGAACGAGATTGGTACCTCGAATATTCTCACATTTTGCTTTAAAATCTTCGCAGTAAATTCCGGTTCAAAGTCAAACCGGTTGGCTCGTAATTTGATATTTTTCAGGACTTCCATCCGGAATACCTTGTAACCGGTTTCCATATCACTCAGGATGGTATCGTACAATATATTTGTCGTGAGAGTAAGAATTTTGTTGGCAACCATATGCCAAAACATGGTTACCCGACGAGGGCCGCCAAGGAAACGAGATCCATAGACCACGTCTGCTCTGCCCTCCTCGATGGGTTTGAGTAGAGCAGCATAGTCACGGGGGTCGTACTCCAAATCCGCATCTTGGATAATTACCACGTTACCACTTGCAATGGAAATTCCGGAACGGACCGCTGCACCTTTTCCTTGATTCTGGGGATGGAATATTACTTTTATTCCCGTGTTTCCTTTAAGCGAGATAAGGACGTCACGCGTTCCATCCGTCGATCCATCATCGATCAGAATGATCTCTTCAGCTAATTTGGTCGCCTGAACTCGTTCAAGTATTAGTCTAACAGAGGAAATCTCGTTATAAATTGGGATGATAACTGAAAGGGTCATAAATTAATTATAAACTAAATATTACGTCGAAGAAAATTCGGCGTGCTATAATTCAATAGTAATTTTATTCGGGAGGACGATATGACTTCTGTGCCAAAAGCTGAATCCGCTGTTCAGGGTAATTCATTTGTTCCACCACCTATGAGCGAATTGAAAGATACGGGGCTTTCTTTGCTTTGGTTACAGGATTTGGTTTTGAAGATATTTTATTTTCAAGGTTATCTTTCTGGTTTTAAAGCAGCAGAGGAAATAGCACTCCCATTCGCAGGTGTTGTCGACCAAATTCTCGAAACACTTAAACGTGAAAAATTGCTGGAAGTCAAATCTTCGCAAATGGGGTTGGGGGAAGGATCATACCAGTATGCAATCACAGGTGCGGGTATTGTTCGCGCCAGGGAAGCTCTCGAGCGCAGCCAATATGCAGGTCCGGCACCAGTACCCATCGAGGTTTACAACGAATCCATCCGACGCCAAAGCCGAGGTCGTGTGGCAATTACCAGCCGGACGATGCGCACCCTCCTGTCGCAGTTGGTTCTTTCAGACACGATTTTCCAACGGCTTGGTCCAGCATTGAACTCAGGCACGTCCATATTTCTTTATGGTCCCCCGGGAAATGGAAAGACCAGTGTTGCAAAAGCATTTGGCAATCTCGTAATGAGCCAGACAATGTATATTCCTTTTTCCCTTTATTTGGACGGTCAGGTTGTTAAATTATATGACTCGGTAAACCACCAGCTCGCTCCCAATGTGGATTCTACCCCGAACGGGACGGGAGGTTTTCGTAGTGGCCGGCACGACCCCCGCTGGGTAAAAATCCGTCGCCCGTTCATCATGGTTGGAGGCGAACTTACTTTGGAAGGCCTCGATCTTGTTTTTGATGATACCAACAAATTCTATGAAGCACCTTTCCAGGTTAAAGCCAATGGAGGCATATTATTAATAGATGATTTCGGAAGACAACAGGTACGACCACGGGACTTACTTAACCGCTGGATCGTCCCTCTGGAAAACCGGGTAGATTATTTGACTCTTCACACTGGACGTAAGATTGAAATCCCATTTGATGTCTTGGTGGTCTTCTCTACCAATCTACCCCCTCGTGATCTTGTGGACGAAGCCTTTCTACGCCGCTTACGTCACAAGATCGAAATCTCAAATCCGTCATTTGAGGATTATCGCGAAATATTCAAACGTGTATCGCAGGTTAAGGGCATCCCTTATAGCGACCAGGGGTTGGCGTATTTATTACAGGAATATTATATAAAACGAAATCGAAAAATGCGCGCCTCCCATCCGCGTGATCTTTGCGATCAAATCCTGGACATTGCGCGTTACCTTTCTACCGAGCCCGCGATGTCAAATGAAATGATCGATCGAGCTTCGCAAGCCTACTTCGTGGATATCTAGCATGTGGAATGATCTACCAATTCCGATCGTCATCGGTCATCGCGGCGATAAACTTTATGCACCTGAAAATACCCTTTCTTCCTTCAAGCAGGCTGCAGAAAAGGGAGCTGATGCTGTAGAATTCGACGTAAAACTAACGGCGGATCAGCAGGTGATAGTTCTTCACGACCCGACGGTGGACCGCACTACAAATGGATCCGGAAAAGTTTCGAAACTTACCCTCGAAGAAATTCGGCGGTTCGATGCTGGCATCCAGTATCCCGGAAAATTTCCCGGTGAAAAAATACCTACACTTTCAGAAGTCTTCGAAAAAGTAGGCAGACAACTATTCATGAATATAGAATTGACAAACTATTCCACTCCAAACGACGGGTTGGTGACAAAAGTGGTTGAACTCGTGAAAAACCATGGAATGGAAAACCGGGTTCTTTTCTCATCATTCTTTCCCTGGAATCTGCAAAAGGCGGGTACACTCTTACCGGAAACTCCTTGTGGGCTCTTGACCATGCGCGGTTGGAAGGGCTATCTTGGGCGGTCATTTGGGTGGCGTGGTAGTTGCTCTGCCTTAAATCCTTTCATGACAGATGTTGATGCGGGCTTGGTTTTCCGTGTTCACGCTGCCAGGAAGCGAGTTTATGCCTGGACGGTCACCGTGGAGGAAGATATTAAAAGAGTAATTGGTTTAGGGGTCGATGGGATTATTACCGGTGACCCGGCTCTGACACTCCGTCTGCTGGGAAGAAAATAGTGATATTTAATAAATGAATTCCTCACGCAATGTTGCGGATGTAAGCAATTTTGCGTGTCATCGTTGATGATTTGCATAATTCATAATGATTCCCCGCCGTATTGTATCCATTCTATTATTGATTTCTTTGTTGTTGTCTATTAATTCAACAACTGGTGTGCGTGCCTCTGGGTCATTGCAGCAAAATGACCCGGTCAGCCAGGCACGACATATGCTGGTAAACATGTCGCCAAATGAACGGGTGGGTCAACTATTTTTAGTGACTTTCAACAGTTCGACTGCAAGCCAGGATTCCCAGATAGTCGACCTTATTGACGGGTACCATGTGGGAGGCGTGGTTCTACAAGCGGAAAATGATAATTTTGTTGCGGCTCCCAACACCGTTTCAGGTGCTTTTCAATTAATTGCTCAATTACAAGATGCTGAATGGCAAGCCTCACAAGGATTGCCAAGTGGGCCAGTAACTGGCACTCCCAGCCCGGCACCTACTCCAACCACCGTTCCTTCAAATTACATTCCTCTATTTATCGGTGTTTCCCAGGATGGCGACGGGTATCCGAATGATCAGATCCTAAGTGGGCTGACTCCATTACCCGACCTGATGGCTTTGGGGGCGACGTGGAATACAGAGTTGGCAGAAAAGGTGGGCGCAATAGCGGGGAAGGAACTTTCCAGTATTGGGTTTAATCTATATTTTGGTCCTTCATTAGATGTTCTGGAATCGCCCGGATCAACATTGGGGAACGGTCTGGGTGCGACTGCGTTCGGAGGTGACCCGTACTGGGTGGGGGCGATGGGGAGCGCCTATATTACCGGGTTGCATACCGGGAGTTTCGAACGATTGACGGTTATCGCCAATCACTTCCCCGGGAGTGGAAGCGCTGATCGTCCACCGGGAGGAGAACCGGCGACCGTACGGAAGTCACTCGAGCAATTGAAACAAATTGAGTTGGCTCCTTTTTTTTCAGTCACTGGAAATGCACCAACTCCTGCAAGTACGGCGGATGGCCTGCTTGTTTCGCATATTCGGTATCAAGGATTCCAAGGAAATATCCGCTCGACTACGCGCCCGGTTAGTTTTGACCCACAGGCGCTTTCCCAAATACTATCCCTGCCACCCTTCGCAACTTGGCGAACAGCTGGTGGACTATTGGTCAGTGATGATCTTGGCAGTCAGACTGTCCGCCAATTTTATGATCCGGGGGGGCAATCCTTTTCTGCAAAGCTGGTGGCACGGGATGCTTTTCTCGCCGGGAATGATTTACTTTTCATGGGAAACATATTATCCAGTGACGTGCCAGATAATTTCTCGACCGTGGTCCAGTCGATTGAGTTTTTTGGTCAAAAATATCGTGAAGACCCTGCCTTTGCCCAACGGGTGGATGATGCTGTAGTTCGTATTCTTACTGCAAAATACCGTCTTTATGGAGATTTTTTCCCTGCTGCTGTGAACCCGCCCTCTGATGGATTGGCAAATCTAAACCAGTCGCAAGCTGTGACTTTTGAAGTTGCCAGGGATTCTGCGACATTGGTTAGTCCGGATATAGCCGACCTTGAAACAGTCTTGCCTTCACCGCCTGTCGTGGGAGATCGGATTGTTTTTCTGACAGACACCCGCGCGGGAACCAATGTAGTACCTGTGGACAAGAACCCATGTTGGCTGTGGACGATCTTCAAAAAGCGATTATCCGTCTTTATGGTCCAGGACAGGGAGGGGAGGTGCGGGCAGATCACCTTCTTTCATACACTTTTACAAGTTTGGGTTCACTCTTGGACGGCATTGCAGGTGAAACTTCTGAAGAAGAAATTGCATTCCGTCAAACAGACTGGGTCATCATTAATATGCTGGACGCAGAACCAGGTGAGTCCCAGACCGACCTCTTAAGGAGATTTCTTTCAGAACGACAGGATTTACTGCGCGATAAACGTATTGTTGTATTTGCTTTTAATGCTCCCTATTTTCTGGATTCAACCGATATTTCTAAATTGACTGCCTATTATTGTCTTTATAGCAAATCAGAACCTTTTGTCGAAGTTGCAGCTCGACTTCTTTTCCGTGAACTCTCTCCCGTAGGTTCATTGCCGGTATCCGTTCCTGGGATAGTATATGATTTGTTAACCGCGACCAGCCCGGACCCCTCCCAGGTAATTGGTTTAGCGAGGGATATATCACCGGTTTCCAATCCTACTAGTTCGGTAACACCCGAAGCGACTTCCACACCGTCATTCCGTGTTGGTGATACGTTTACAGTAAAAACTAGTGTCATCCTTGACCATAACGGTCACCCGGTACCAGACGGGACGGGGGTGCGTTTTAGTATCCTGCTAAGTGGAGAAGCGGGAGTAGTTCGCGCTGGATGCTTCTACTATCCAGGGAATGGCAGCGAGCTTCATTCAGCATTGATCGTCCGGGGCTGCTCGAAATAAGAGCAGAAAGTGATCCTGCACTAACATCGGTGGTACTGCAATTAAATGTTTCCAATGAAGGGTTCAGTGTTACAGTTGTTGCACCTACCCCAAATATCAGTCCAACTCCCACAACGCAATTCGTTCCAACTTTGCAGAATACACCTTCTCCACCCGCACCTGCGAACAGTTCTCCTGGTTTTGGTGGGTGGTTCAGCATGCTCGTGATCCTTGGCGGGCTAGGGGTTTTTACTTACTGGTTTGGAAATGGCTATGTAGCTCAACGTTGGTCGTTGCGGTGGGCATTTTGTATTGTCCTGGGGGGATTATTAGCTTATTCTTACCTTGCCGTCCGACTTCCAGGAGCAGCACAATTCGTTCAAAAAAGCGGTTGGCTGGGGATAATGGGGATTGTCGTTATTGGTGCTTTGATCGGGTTCGCCATCGGCTATATCTGGCATATTCTTTCTAGGGGATCAATGAAGCCACCAAGCTGATGACTAACAACCCAACAGAAACCCAAAGTAGTATTTTTTCCGGTTTTCCCCGGATAAGTTGAATCAGGGAATTCTTAGGGCGAATCGATCCAAAGGGGCGGGGAGGGAGTTCCCGGGTCCCGATCAAAAATTTTCGAAGTTCTTCGCGGAGGGCGGGCGATCATCCGGGTGTAATTCCATAGCCCACAGGATGGCACGCTCGGTGCGGGGACTGATTGCGGGATTAAGTGTGCGCGGTTCCGGCAGGCTCGAGGGATGCAAAAAGCGTTCACGTGCATCGGTGGGTGGGTTATTCGTGAGCAAATGGTATAGGGTGCAGCCAAATGCGTAAATATCGCTGCGAACATCTGTGTGGACACCGTCACCACCATATTGTTCAAGCGGCGTGTAAAGTGCAGTACCCCGTCCCTGGATCACTGTGACAGTCATTTCATCCGGGACGAGAGCCTTGACAAGACCAAAGTCTACCAGTTTAAGCAAACCGTTAGGTGTGATCTTCAAATTCGACGGCTTCACATCCCGGTGGACAAGCGGCGGCGTCTGATTGTGAAGGTAGGTCAGTGCATCTGCCAGCTGATTTGCCCAGGAGAGGACTTCATCTTCGTCGAGGAATGCATTGGTTTGCTTGGCATCCAGCATGCGCAAACGGAGATCCTTGCCCGGAATGTAGTCCATCACCAGGTAATCACGCGGACCAATGGAAAAATAGTCAGAGACTTTCGGCAGGTTGGGATGGTCAAGGCGCGCCAATACCGTGGCTTCGTGCAGGAATTGCTGCCGAGACTCTTTCAGCAGTTTTGCAGGTACGGTACGGTCGTGTTCGACTTCTTTGAGCGCACAACGGCGTCCTTCCAGCCGCAGGTCGTCAGCCAGGTAGATATTACCCATGCCTCCCTGGCCTATGCGCTCGCAAATGCGATAACGGCCGCGCAGCACCTCTCCGGTTTTTAGCGCGACAGGCATATCAATCCGATTTGTTGCGAACAAGATAAATATACGGTACATGGCTGGTATTTTTTCGGCGTTGATTGACCAGCGTAACGCATCCGATTACAATCTGTTATATTATAAGCGCCTTTTATCATGCATGTCGTATAATCCAAGAATCCGGGAGTAATATGTATGGCAGGGAACCTGGAAGAAGCCCCTTTATTGATCGGACAAACCGGCCCACTGAAAGGCGAACGGTGGGTATTGAACAAGCCCCTGACAATTGGACGAGAGTCGACCTGCGAAGTGGTTATCCCGGACAGGCAGGTTTCCCGTTTCCATGCGCGCCTCACACCAACTGTCGAAGGGATCGTCCTCGAAGACCTGGGCAGCAAGAACGGTGTCCACCGCAACGGCATCCACGTGGTGGGACAGGTAACCTTGCAGGACGGGGACATGGTCCAGATCGCCCTGGCACAGCAATTCCTGTACCTGACTTCCGATGCAACCGTCCCGCTCACAGAGTCCGGGATCCAGCCGGACGCCTACAGGCTGGACCAGCGTTCGAGGCGGGTCTGGGTGGATAACCAGCTAATCGATCCGCCACTTTCAGCTTTGCAATTTCACGTGCTGCAGGTGCTCTCAGACCACGAAGGGCAGGTAGTGGACCGGCAACAACTTGTCAGCGAAGGCTGGGGCGATGAGCAAGCCGTGGGTGTTTCGGACCAGGCTTTGGATGCGCTCCTGCGCCGCTTGCGGGACCGGATTGCTACGATCGATCCAGAGCACACCTACATCTTCACAGTGCGGGGACACGGGATCCGGCTGGATAACCCTGCCCATAATCGAATAGTTGTAAAACTTCCGCAAATTCAGCTTTGCGGAAGTTTTTGTTTTAACCCAGGTTTTTCTTCATTGAAAATTTCAGGATGGCCCGGTAGATGACCTGGAGTTTTTCCAGCATCTGGGCCTCTTCGCCGGCTGGTTTTCCAGCCAGCCTGTTCCTCGCTGCGCGAGATCACGCTGGCAACGATGGAACTGAATTCGGGGGTAATATCCGCGGCATGCTGGTCGATCAATTTGTTCAGCGCAGCCTCATCGGGGGCGGCGAGCATTTCTTCCAGCAGAGCCAATTCGGGAGGGGGAGCGCTGGCTTGCTGAATAACGGCGGCAACCTGCTGGAGTTTTGGCATCCGGACGGAGTCATTCTTTTTATTGGCGTCCTGGAGTTCGCGATTTAATAACTGGACAAAGACATCGTTTATTTCATCCAAATGATCGGTGGTGGCCTGCTGGATATTTTCGGCAGCCAACAACTCATTCAGCAATGCCACGGCGCGCTTGTAATCTTCCTCGGCGCGCTGGTCGATCTTGCGGGTGATATCGAGCAGTTTTTCGCGCAGGGATTCCAGCTTTTTCTTTTCGTCACCGGAGCCCTTGTCAATGCGCTCCGTGAGACTTTGGAAGAACAGATAATCCAGCCCGGGGCGGGTGAAACTGACCAGCGCGTTCAGACGGTCATCGTTGGGAGCCTCGATCAGGATGCTGAGCAGCTTCTCCCGGTCGAGACCCTTACCGGCAGCCTGCAAGGTCTTCAGGGCTTCCTGGATCTCGGTTGTTTGTGCGGCAAGCTTGCGCCCATAATCGGTTTCTGCCAGGAGCTGCTTCTGGATCTCCTCCATGGTTTTGTTGGTCTGTTCCTGACCCGATGCGAGCGTGCTTTCCAGAAGACGGCTAAAAATGGAGAAAAATTCGGCATCGAGCATGGGACCATTCTGCTTGATGATGTCCGAGCGGACTTCCGGTGAGCTGGCGGTCAGCAGGCGTTCTATCAGTGAAACCCGTTTTTGCTGCGACTGGATCATTTCGGGGGTGATCCCATCCGCAGCCGAGGATGCGCTCGATGAGACTCTGATAGGTGAGGAAACTCTGCGGACGGAGGAGGTAAGCCTTTCGTTTTTCAGGGGGAAGACGATTGGTGACCTGGGTGATCAGGGGACCGATCAGTTTTTCCTGCTCGTTGACAGGCAAGCCCATTTCACCCGGGAAAAAGGTGAGCAGCAGTTCCTTATCGGCATCGTGGTAAACGACCGGGGTGGAAATGGGGCCGTTATAACCGCAGGATTTGCAGACGGCATAATTCGAAACACTGCCAAGCAGACGCTGCTTTGCACCGGGATCGGTAGGTTATGTCAAAAAGCTGCTCGATTTGAGCGACGACCGGCTGACGGCAGCGCGGGCAGGGGATCTGGGTTTTCTGAGGAGGCATGGATACTCTCGATTTTATTATGGGATGGAAGTCACAGGCAAACAGGCTATCTTACCGCATTTCGCGCGAACGCGGCAGGGAAAAACAGATGCGGGCACCGGCACCCGGCAGAGGGTCCACCCAGATGCGCCCACCGTGGGCTTCGACAACGGCTTTCGCAAGGTAAAGTCCCAGCCCGGCGCCTTTCGTCTTGCGGACAGCCTGATCAGAACGGTAGAAGCGGTCGAAGATATAGGGGATATCGGAGGGATCAATCCCGGGTCCCTGGTCGCTGACGGTGACGATCACCTGTTCGGGACGAACCTGCCCGCTGATACGGATCTCGCCCCGGGGGAGTATTTGATGGAATTCGAGATCAGGTTGGAAACAACCTGGTTGATGCGGTTCTCGTCGGCGAGGATGACGGGAAATTTGGCGGGGAAATCGACGACGAAGGTGTGACGGTCGGTCTGGGTGCGGAAACGTTCCGCCAGCCGTTCAGCAAAGGGATGGAGAGGGAAATGTCGGAAAGGTTGGGGGTGAGCCCACCCGCCTGGAGGCGGGAAGCATCCAAGAGGTCCTCGATCATGGCGGCGAGATGGTCGGCCTCCTCCTCGATCACGGTCAGGCTGTCCTTGATGACGGCCTTATCCCACTTGGCATCCTCACGCCGCAGGGTGGAGACGTAACCCTTGATGAGCGCGACGGGAGTTTTAAGCTCGTGGCTGACGATGGAGACGAAGGTGTTCTTGATCTGTTCAGCATTGCGAAACTTGGTGATATCGCGCACGGTGGCGATGATGTTGCGCAGCGTCCCATTGGCAGCGAGCAGGGGGGCGTAGGTGATCCCGACCGGCAGGGGAGGCGGTTCCGGGCGCTGGAGGTCGCCTTCAACATATAGGTAGGCGTTGGTGGTCAGAGGCCAGCCGGCTGCCTCGGATTCCTCGAGGGTCAGCCCATCCGGGCGGCGCGCCCAGCGGATGATATCGGCATGGGCGTTGGACTGGATCTCAGCGCGCGGGCGACCGTAGAGTTTTTCGAAGGCGATGTTGCAGCGTTCGATGGTATGGTCGGCGTTGAGGATGAGGATGCCGTCGGCAGCGGAATCAACCAGGGCGTCGAGGCGGCCTTTCTCGTAACTGATCTGGGTGTAGAGCTGGGCATTGAAGACGGCGATGGCAGCCTGGTCGGCGAAGGACTGGAGCAGCAATTTATCGTTGGCGGAAAACAGGTCGGGGTAGCTGCGGAAGATAAAGAGGACGCCGATGACCTGCCCGTGGGCTGCCAGGGGGATGCCGACACCGTTCAGCAGACCCATGCTGGCGGTATAGGTGAGGTCCTTGAGCATGCGGTTCAGTTCGACCAGGTTGAGCTCGGCGGCTTTTTCCTCGGCCAGGAGAGGTTCGAGGTAACTCAGGAAGGCGGGGGGGATGCCGTGCGCCGAAGCCACGCGCCAGCCGCCGCTTTCCTTGAGGGCCAGGATGCCAGCCTGACCGGCCAGCATTTCGATGGAGATGCGCAGGATGCGCGCCAGCAGCTTATCCAGGTCGAGTTCCTGGGTAAGGGCACGCGATATTTCGAGCAGGTAGTCGCGCTGGCGGACGCGGAAATCAGGAAGCATGGTCATTTTCGAAATAAAATCCCGGGATTATTTTATCACCGAGAGGGGCGAGGACTGTAAGATTTGTGTCCCCGGTTTGTAGGAGGAGTGTATAAAAGGGAAGAGCATTAACCACAAAGGCTCAAAGACACGAATGGAAAAATGTAGAAGAGAGATTTTCCCGGGTGGAGGGAATGTTTCCCGGAAACCCATCGGGAGAATGTCGCCGGTCATTGAACACTCCCGTGCGACGCCTCGTCCCGTCAAACCCCCGATGGCGGCTGGAAGTCGCCTCAGCCATTTAAGCAGAGCGGCGGCTGGGTGGTCGAACCGCTCAAGGCGCAGCCAAAAACTAGAAAACTGGGCGCGAGTTGTCCCCCGGGGGGATGTTATTTGTTTAAGAGGAACAAACAACCTCGTCCCAAACCCCTTTTTCACTATCGAGGGCTTCTTCATTGTTAAGTGTGCCTGGAGCTTGGCGAGGAAGCGAACAGGTTGATTTTTGCAAATCAAACAACCTTACCTTGAGCAGGTGCAGCATCCCTAATCCCCCAAAATCCCACCTAGACCGTGGGACAACGAGCGGGGGACAAGCGAACGGGGGGTCACGTCCCCAAATAAAGGGGAAAACGTACTCAATCCCCCAAATTTCGGGGGACAAGCGAACGAGGACAATGTCCCCAAACTACGGTGATGATATCCCCAAAACACGAGGATTATTTGCTCTGCGAAAGACGCATGAGCGAATTGTTCCCGAGGAACAATTGAGGAACAATACCCTCCCATAGTCTCTTCATATATAAGTACCAGGCTGGCGATATTGTTCCGCGAAACAATTCCAAAACAAACCAGGTACTACGCAATTTGCCAAGTACCATGCAAATTCGCGTGAAAAATAATTTATTATCGAGGAACGAATGGTTCTTGAATACCGGGAAGTGCACCAGGAAATCAGAGCCAGGGCTGGAAACGAGTCAACCGTAGAGATCAATTGATATTTGGTTTTTAAGGTGCGAAGTCGCAAGGCATGATCGATGGAAAAAGAAATCGCTGCATAACGATTATAGAATTAATGTTCTGTTTTGTCAATGAGGGAACTTAAATGACACCTGTTATTCGCTGTTGACCCACGTATGAAATACTTATATACTGAATTCATCGCCAATACCGCGAGGCGACAACGGACACTTACACCTACGACGCCAATGGCAACTTGACCTGCAGGGTAAAGTCCGGGAAGACCTACATGCAGTCGTATAATGTGGAAAACCGGATGTCAACCGTACTGCTGGTGAGCGGGACGTGCGACCAAAACGGGAACTCTCCTTGCTGGCTGGGCCTTCACTTACGACGGTGACGGCAGCCGCGTCAAGCAGGTTTATACAGATGGCACCAGCTCTTTAACAACCTACTATCCCCACGATTTTCTCGGGGCAAGCTTCGCTGCAGGTTCGTACGAAGTGCAAAGTGACGGGACGACTACCACCACGCGGGAATATTATGCCTTCGCGGGCATGACCATCGCCATGAAGGAATGCACGGGCAGGAACAGTGTTCCGGCTTAGTATATTTCCTAACAGATCATCTGGGTTCGGTGGTGGCAGTGACCGACAACATCGAGCGCGCTTTTGAGCGAACAGCGCTACCTGCCGTTCGGACAGGTACGGACAGATGTAAGTAGCCCCAATGCGCAAGAAACATATACAGATATGGGATTTACAGGGCAACGGGACAACAGTTACATTAAGTTGATGGATTATCACTCAAGGTGGTATGATCCCCAATTGGGACGCTTCAGTCAACCTGACACCATTATACCTAACCTCTATAAGCCCCAGTCACTAAACCGTTATTCCTACACCCTTAATAATCCAATACGTTACAACGATCCCACTGGACATTATTGCGAGGGTGTTCCCCAGCAGTATTATAATGATTGTTTAGCTAAAACACAGGCTGCTAATACTCAATGGGCAGAGGCTAGTGCTATTATCAAATTCGTTAGGGCCCCATGGGATCAGGTTCATAAGAATAATGCAATTAGTGCTGTTATCGCGGTAGGAGACGAATTAAGAAGAGAGGGCGAGACCTCTGCCGAAGCTTTTCTCCGGGTGTATGGTGAAATGAGGTTTGTCTGGGGCCCCAATGATGTGCAAAGTGAAGTTGAATTACATGGGTGGAGCCCCTGTCATAATGACGCTGGTGAAGTGGTAATTTGCCATGGGGGTTGGTCTGAGCCATCAACCACAGATGTGGTGGCCTTTTACACTCCGGGTTACACTGGTTTCCAATTTGAAACCCTTGTTATACACGAACTTGGCCATAAATTGAATTATCACTATCGCACTACTGTGGCCAGTGTGAGTTCAGCAGATGAAACAATTATATTAACAGGTGGTGTGGCACCCAATGGTGTATGGCGACATACCTCAGTCCCAGGATCTTCGACCGAAATGTTTGCGGACATGTTCACAGCGTGGGTTTATGGGGGATGGAATAGTTGGCCTAATGACCCTCGCAATCAAGCTATAGTCGATAATGCAATCTTAGCCATGAACATTGCTATGTCGGAGTTTACACGATGAATAGACGAAAGTATGGTATTGCAGAAAGGCAGCTTCTTGTTTTCCTCGCGATTACAGCATTGTCTTCTCTCATAGGAGGATGTAAGGCTGTTATCCTCCCAGCACAAAACTCACCAGCAATGACAATAACATTATCAGTTTCTCCACCCATCTATACGTCTACATTGACACCGATACCTACCCTAACGACTTTGCCAACCTTGTCAAAAGATGAAGCCTATGATCATCTTCTTACACTGTTGAACGATACTACAAATTGCCGCCTGCCATGTTGGTTGGGGATCACACCTGGGCAATCGACCTTGCATGATGTTCTAACCTTAATAAAATCGTTGAGCAGCATTGACAGTAAGAAAGATTATGTAAATCCGATAACAGGTAATGAGACGTTTGCAGATGTGAAAATTCCGTATCCAAATGACAATGCGGTGATTGGTATTGCCCCCTCATATATGATGGCATCAAATGAAGATAAGGTTCTTGTAGCTAATTTCGATACACAAGCAGATTGGTATTTAGATGGGAAATGGGCTGGAGCTGCGTTTGGAAATAACATCTACAACCAGCTATTAAGACCATATACTCTTTCTAAAATACTTTCCGGATATGGCCAGCCAACTCAAATATACATTCTTGGCGTTCTTCGCGCTGATAACATAAGTTTCGTTTCTCAAACACCTGATCCAATGGACCGTTTCTTTATCCATCTTCTATTTCCTGATCGAGGAATCCTGATGATTTACGAGATGCCTATAGAAGGCAGAGGAAATTATTATCGTATCTGTCCCTCAACAGCCATGATAACAGGAGAATTTACACCATCCGGCAATGTTGAAGACTTCTATAATGTTCTTCACCAACGGGGGGAAGATTTATGGAAATTGTATCCACCAGATTGGGTGAACTTTAAGACGCCTGAAAAAGCATTTGGAATGGCAATTGAGCAGTTCGATCAGCTTTTTCTTTCAAACTCGGATAGCTGTTTAGAAACGCCTAAATCAATTTGGTGGCCTGAAGATTTGTGGAACAATTTGAACAAGTAACTCGAATTATCATCCTTGGCTGACCAGACAAATACCTCTCATTATTAATAAAGCACACAAAGCGTGCTTCATTTCCGTGAGGGCCAATGATCCGATTTAGACACTCGCAGGTTCTACAAATAACTCCTTGATGTCAAAAGCTTTTGATTTCTCCTCTGCCAGGCTTGTCAACCCGGCGCGCAACGTTCCAATAATCTCACTCTGAGCCGGGTTCAGGGTGCCATTTTGCAGCGAATCCACCAGCGCCAGCAGTTCCCCAATCGAAGGCGGCTGGGCCAGTCGATCTTCGGGCAATGCTAATTGCCGTTCCACCATTGTCATAGCCCGGTAATAATCGGCTGCGATCGTCCCATCATACAGCCGGGCATAAATGAGTGTGGTATCTACATTTTTATGCCCCAGAATTGCCTGGACGGTGACAATCGGCGCGCTGTTGAGCGAGCAGCGTTCCTTGCACTTCGGACAGGTACGCACGGATGTAAGCAGCCCCCATGAGCAAGAAACTTACACAAATATGGGATTTACAGGGCAATGGGACCTAGATGCGCAGGATGGAATTTACGACGAGCATGCGATTCGAAACAGATAAGAAGCGACTGACCCTAAAGGGTGCTCCGCGAAGTCGCCACTACAAAAAATCCCTGGGATTTGACCAGGGATGATTTTTTGGATTCGGTTTTCCAATTACTTTACTTCTTTTTCCGCCAGGGAGAGGGATTCTTCGAAGATGGTAAGGCCCTCGTCCACCTCTTTCTGGGTAATGCTGAGGGGCGGGGCGAAGCGCATGACGCTCTTGCCGCAGCTAAGCAGGATCAGGCCGCGTTCGAAAGCCAAGTCCACGATACGGGCACAGAGTTCATCGGCGGGCGTCTTGCTCTTGCGGTCCTTGACGAACTCCACGCCGATCATCAGCCCGAGGCCGCGCACATCGCCGATGGAGGGATGGCGCGCGGCGATCTCGTGCAGGGCATCGATCATATAGGTGCCAACGGTGGCGGCATTTTCAAGATACTGGTTTTCGATCAGGTCGATGGTCGCCAGGGCGGCGGCGCAGGCGAGCGGGTTGCCGCCGAAGGTGTTGCCATGAGCGCCGCGCGGCCAGTCCATGACGGAATCGCGGGCGATGCAGGCACCCATGGGCATGCCGGAGGCGATGCCCTTGGCAGTGGTGAGGATGTCGGGTTCCACGTCAAAATGCTCGATGGCCCACCATTTGCCGGTACGACCCATGCCGCATCTGGACCTCGTCGGCGATGAGCATGATGCTGTGCTTGTCGCAAAGCTCCCGCAGGGCGGGGAAGAACCCGGGCGGAGGGACGATGTAGCCGCCCTCGCCCTGGATGGTTTCGACCAGGATGCCGGCGACCTCGTCGGGCGGGACGATATGCCCGAGGATCTCATCCTCGATATAGCGGACGACCGTCTCGCCGTAGTCCTCGCCGGACTGCCGGTCCAGGATGGGGCGGTAGGGGTTCGGGAAGGGGGCGTGGACGACGCCGTTCATGAGCGGATAAAAGCCGCGGTGGTAGGTGGGCTTGCTGGCGGTGAAGGTCACAGCGCCCATGGTGCGACCATGGAAAGCGCCGGTGAAGCCGATGAAGTTCGTCCGCCCGGTATGATAGCGGGCCAATTTAATGGCAGTCTCGACCGCCTCGGTGCCCGAGTTGGTCATGAAGGACTGGGCTTCTTCTCCAAAGGGAGCGATCTCGTCGAGCTTTTCAGCAAGCTGGATCCATTTCTCGTGATAAAAATCAGATGAAATATGAATAAATTGCTCAGCCTGGTCCTGGATGGCCTTGACCACCTTGGGGTGGCTGTGACCGGTGGAAACGACGGCGATGCCGGCGGCAAAATCGAGGAAACGGTTCCCGTCCACGTCCCAAACCTCGGTGCCCTTGCCGTGATCCATGACGAACGGGACGCCGCGCGGGTAAGAGGGTGAAATGACAGCCGAATCGCGCTTGATCAGCGCCTTGGCTTTTGGCCCTGGTAATTTCATTGGTTCCATACTTTCTCCTTATGTGATTATCCTGCCTTGGAAAGGCGGATGTGCGCCTGGGCAAGCGAACCCAGCAAGCCGGCATCATCGCCCAACTTTGCGGTGGCAAGCTGCAACCCGTCCAGGTAGGATTTGTCCATGACATTACGTTTCATGGTGGATTCGATCGGATCGAGGATCAGCCTGCCGCTCTGAGTGACCCCACCGCCGAAGATGACGATGGAGGGGTTGAAAATGTGAAGGAATTCCGCGACGGCCTGACCGATGAAAGCACCGGCGCGGGTAAAGGCTTCGCAGGCTAATTCGTCCCCCTGCCCGGCTGCCAGGGCGATCTCGTGCGCACCAAGCTGAGCTCCCGGCTTGAGGGTGGATGACCGGCCTGCGGAGAGCTGGTCATTGACATATTTTGCGATGGCGGGACCGGAGGCAACCGCTTCGAGGTGACCGGGAACTCCACAGGTGCAGATGGGTCCGCCGGTGAGGACGGTAATATGCCCAAGTTCCGCCGCCATGCCGTGGCAGCCTTCAATGAGCATGTCGTTACAGATCACGCCGCCGCCGATACCGGTGCTGATGGTGAGGTAGACAACGTCATGGTGTCCCTGCCCGGCGCCGTATTTCCATTCGCCCACGGCAGCCAGGTTGGCATCGTTGCCGAGGAAGGCGGGGACCTTATATTTTTCGGAAAGTAATTTTGCCAACGGGTAGTTATGCCAGGCGGGGATGTTGGGGGTGGAAATGACCATGCCGGTGTAAGGGTTGAGCGGACCCGGGGCGGCGACCGAGATGGCATCCACCTGTGTTGACGGCCAGACAGAGTCAACCAGGGCGGTGAGGCGTTCGAAAACGCCAGGTTCCATGCCGCGCGTGGGAGTCTTCTGGATGGCAATGGGGGTGATCCCCGCGGAGGGATAAACTGCGGCGCGCAACTGCGTGCCGCCGATATCCAGGGCAATTATGACGCTCATGGGAGAAATTATAACATGGGGAGGGGAGGCCCCACCCCCTTGACCCCGCCCCCTTGAGTGATGATTAATCCCCACCCGTTGTCCCGCACCGCGCGACAGATAATTAATCCCCACCCCCTTGCCCCCGCCCCCTCGACGCCTCGTGGCGTCGAAACTGCCGCCGGCGGCTGGAAGCCGCCTCGGCCTGGGGCGGGGGAATTTGAATTTGGGGGGAAATGAGCAGCTGCAGCTGCTCACTTCCCCCCAAACCCCCCTATGTGCACGGATAGAACAATGCAGCGGCGCTTCGCCGCCTCCAAACCCCTCATACGCACCGAATAGAGCAACGCAGCATCGCTTCGCTGCCCTCAAACCCCTCTACGGGCACGGATAGAGCAACGAAGCGGTGCTTACCGATCTCCCCAAACCCCCCTGGGTTGGCAAGAACAAGGCGGGTAAGCTGACCGAACCCTATTCAAGTCTTCTCGGTAAACATTATCAGCGAATCCTCAACCTCTGTCCCCGCCCCGCTCGACGATAATAAACCCCCACCCCCTAGCCCCCGCCCCAAGGCGGGGGATTTAACTATCGGGGAGATGACGGGAAGCAACGCAGCCCGACATCTCCCCAAACCCCTCTTGGAAGGATCATTTGTGAAGGATGTAATTTATCGGGCGATTGGTTGACTATTCCTTGAAAGACTGCTATCATCTTTCACATGTTTAAGCGGTATGAGCCCTGGTTCCAACGAATTTGGCGAAGTTTTTTGCGATTCTTCCGGTGGTTCGTCCCGGGAATCGGGGTAAAGCGCTGGTTTATCGTATTCCTGGCGGGGATCACGATGATCGGGACCGGGCTGGCGATCTACCTGCTGGATATTTACCGAACGGCACCCAAGACCTGGTGGCTGCCGATCCTGTCATTCATTTCCCTGCGATTCCTGACCCGCCCCTGGCGCGTGGTCATTTTTGGCGGGCTGGGGTTTGGATTGATCGGGCTGGGTTTTTGGAGACTCGAACCGGGCACTGTTAAGCCCATTCATGAGACCCGGGCAGCGACTGGTGGACGAGGTGACCGATCACCGCCGGCGCGAGCACGGTCCGCGCATCGTGGCGATCGGCGGGGGGCATGGGATCGCGACCGTCCTGCGCGGGCTGAAGAGCTTCACCAACAACCTGACGGCAGTGGTCTCAGTGGCGGACGACGGCGGGTCATCGGGAGAACTGCGGCGCAGCCTGGGCATCCTGCCGCCGGGCGACATCCGCAACTGCCTGGCAGCGCTATCCGACGACGAAGCCCTGTTGACACAATTATTCCAATATAGATTTGGAGAAGACACCGGTCTGGGAGGGCATTCTTTCGGCAACCTGTTCATCTCTGCGCTGACAGACATCACCGGCAGTTTCGAGAAAGCCATCGCCGAATCGGGGCGCGCCCTTTCCGTGCACGGGCAGGTGCTCCCGGCAACCCTGCATAACGTCAAGCTGGTGGCGGATGTCCACCTGATGCACGCGCAGACCGAGGTGCGGGTGGAGGGGGAGAGCAAGATCCCCATGGCAGCCGGGCGGGTGCGGCGGATCTGGCTCGAACCGGATAACGCTTCGGCATTCCCACCCGTGATCCAGGCGCTGCTGGCCGCAGACATGATCATCATCGGACCCGGCAGCCTGTATACGAGCATCCTGCCCAACCTGCTGGTGAGCGACCTGCTCGAAGCGATCCGGTCCAGCCGGGCGTTGAAACTTTTTGTATCCAACACGGCGACCCAACCCGGGGAGACAGACATGTATTCTTCGGGGGACCACATCCGCTCGCTGGAAGAACAGACAGGACCCGGGCTGGTGGACCTGATCGTCTGCAATTCATGGTATGATAAAAAGTTGGAAAAAGGGATCCAATGGGTCAAGGTGGACGAGAAACTTGAAGGCGATCCACGTTTATACTGCTCCGACCTGGCAGACCACCGGCAGCCGGACCATCATGACGCAATCAAGCTGGCTTCGGCGTTGATGGATCTATATAATGAACGAACCGGGCCATTAAACAAGGAACAAGCAACGCAATAGCGTTGAAATAAAACACTCATAAGCGAGGAGAAATAATATGACAGTCAAGGTTGGCATCAACGGTTTTGGCCGAATCGGGCGGCAGGTGCTGAAGGCCATCCGGGATTACTATCCCGACGCCCTGGAAGTGGTGGCGTTCAATGATATCGGCGACATGAAGACCATGGCGCACCTGCTCAAGTACGACACGAACTACGGCCGCTACGACGGCACGGTGGAATTTGCCGAGGATCACCTGCTAATCGACGGCAAGAAAGTGACCGCCTTCAAAGAGACCGACCCATCCGCAATCCCATGGAAAGACCTGGGCGTGGAGATCGTGATCGAGTTCGACCGGGTTGTTCACCATCAAGGAAGACGGGGTCAACAAGAAGGGCAAGACCGTCAAGGGTGCGGTCAACCACATCACCTCCGGCGGGGCGAAGAAAGTCATCATTTCTGCGCCGGCAGAAGGCGAGGACATCACCATCGTGATGGGCGTGAACGACGACAAGTACGACCCGAAGACACACCACGTGATCTCGAACGCCTCGTGCACCACCAACTGCCTGGCACCCGCGGCGAAGGTCGTGCACGACAAGTACGGGATCAAGCGGGCATTCATGACCACGATCCATGCCTACACCAACGACCAGAAGATCCTGGACATGCCGCACTCGGACCTGCGCCGGGCACGGGCGGCTGCCATGAACATCATCCCGACCACCACCGGCGCTGCCAAGGCGATCTCGCTGGTGATCCCGGACCTGAAAGGAAAGTTTGACGGGTATGCACTGCGCGTGCCCGTTTCCACCGTTTCAGTAGTGGACTTTACTGCAGAACTGGAAAAGTCGACAACGACCGATGAACTGCGCCAGGCTTTCCGGGATGCAGCCAAACTGCCGCGCAATAAAGGCATCCTGCAGGCAGTGGACGAGCCGCTGGTGAGCATCGACTACAAGGGTGATCCGCACAGCGCCTCAGTTGACCTGCCATTTACCAGCGTTCTTGGAAAGGCCGAAAACAACTTTGTTAAAGTGGTTGCCTGGTATGACAACGAGTGGGGTTACTCCGTTCGGACCGCAGACCTGGCTGCATTACTGGCAAAATCGCTCTAGTTAGAAAGGATCCAGGGATCAGGGACACCAGGTCTATTAAGAGCCTGCTCCCTGATTTCCTTAATCCTGAAAGGTGGAAAACCATGGATAAAATGACCGTAAAAGACATCGATCTTAAGGGCAAGCGGGTGCTGATGCGGGTGGACTTCAACGTCCCGATGGAGGGCGGCAAGGTCACCGACGACAAACGCATCAAGGCTGCGCTGCCGACGATCCAGTACGTGCTCGCGCAGGGAGCCTCATTAATTCTGATGAGCCATTTAGGCAGACCGAAGGGAGGCTTTGACCCGGAATTCAGCCTGAAAGCTGCCGCCGAAGTGCTGTCAGGACACCTGGGCATCCCGGTGCAGATGGCGCCGGACTGCGTAGGCCCGGAAGTGGAAAAGATGGCGAAAGCACTCAAGCCGGGGGACGTGCTCATGCTGGAAAATACCCGCTTCCATCCCGAAGAAGAGAAAAACGACGTTGAACTGGCGAAGAAAATGGCCGTGCTGGGCGACGTGTATGTCAACGACGCCTTCGGGTCAGCCCACCGCGCCCATTCCTCGACCGAGGCCGTGGCGCACCTGCTCCCGGCAGTCTCCGGGTTCCTGATGGAAAAAGAACTCGAATACCTGGGCAAGGCGACCTCCAACCCCGAGCACCCTTACATTGCCATTTTGGGCGGGGCAAAGATCAGCGACAAAATCCTGGTGGTGGAAAACCTGCTTGCCAAATGCGACCGCCTGATCATCGGCGGTGGGATGGCGAATACCTTCCTGGCGGCAAAAGGACTGAACATGCAGGACAGCCTGGTGGAAGCCGGTTCGGTGGAGACTGCCAAAGCCATCCTGGCGAAATCGGGCAGCCGCATCATCCTGCCGGTGGACGCAGTGATCGCCGATAAATTCGAGGCGGAGGCAAAAAGCCAGACCGTGGATGTAGATAAGATCCCGGCGGGCTGGCGCATGATGGACGTGGGTCCCAAAACCCTGGAACTATATAAGACCACCTTGAAGGGTGCGAAGTTGATCGTCTGGAACGGACCGGTGGGCGTGTTCGAAATGCCCAAGTTTGCCGAAGGGACCTTTGCCCTGGCGAAGCTGCTGGCAGAATCCGGCGCGACCACCGTCATCGGCGGGGGCGACAGCGCCAGTGCGGTCAAAAAGGCCGGCGTTGCCAAGCAGATGACCTTTGTCTCAACAGGCGGCGGGGCTTCGCTGGAATTCCTGGAAGGCAAGGAACTGCCGGGCGTGGCAGCCCTGATGAATAAAAAGTAAAACCAATGCAGGACGGGTAATTCACCCGTCCTGCTCCTATTTACCATTTGACCTTGGAAGGGATTACAGGATCATGCGGACACCATTTGTAGCTGGAAACTGGAAAATGAACAAAACCATCGCCGAAGCGCGAACCCTTGTCTCAGGAATGAGCATGGTTTTGAATGGGATCAAGGGCGTGGAGAAGGTGCTTTGCCCGCCATTCATGGCGCTATTCCCGGTGGCTGCACTCCTGGCGGGCACCGACATCGGGCTGGGGGCGCAGGACATGCATTGGGAAGCCAAGGGAGCCTTCACCGGAGAAGTGGCGGGGGACATGATCGCGGAGTTCTGCAAATACGTGATCATCGGGCACTCCGAACGCCGGACCTATTTCGGCGAGACCGATGAAAGCGTAAACAAGAAAACCGGGGCAGCCAAAACCAGCCACCTGGTGCCGATCGTGTGCGTGGGCGAGACCCTGGCAGAATACGAAGCCAGCCGAACGGCGGAAGTGGTCACGCGGCAGGTGCGGGTGGGGCTGAAGGGACTCGACCCGGAATTTGCGAAACAAATCGTCGTTGCGTACGAACCCGTGTGGGCGATCGGGACGGGGCGCGCCTCCTCAGCAGAGAACGCCAACGGGGTCATCCGCGACTTCATCCGCAAGCCGATGGCGGAGCTCTTCGGTGACGGGACTGCACAAGGAGCACGGGTGCTCTACGGCGGTTCGGTCACTGCAGCCAACGCGGCCGAGTTCTTTGGGATGCCTGAAATTGACGGGGCGCTGGTGGGCGGGGCGAGCTTGAAGCCGGAAGAGTTCCTTGCCATCGTGCGGGCAGCCGCCGACCGGTCAAAGGCCGTTGCACATTAATTAACAAAATGCGGGCGGTCTTGCATTTCTTTTCAATCGGGATGATCCTGGAGTGAGGATTGAATTACTTTGCAGCCTTTGACGGCTTGTTATGGCTGCTAGCTGCGCTGGTAATATTCATTTTCCTGCAGCAGGCCCTGCACCGAGAAATCCAGGCGTTCTTCCT
Organism: uncultured Chloroflexia bacterium; assembly: GCA_963830585.1. Classification (GTDB taxonomy): domain Bacteria; phylum Chloroflexota; class Anaerolineae; order Anaerolineales; family Villigracilaceae; genus UBA877. The sequence continues at coordinate 630,432 of CAWHNA010000002.1, forward strand.
GATCTTGACCCGGTCGGCGGGGGTGGCGCAGGTTCTGTTCGCAATTATCTTTTTTCCGGGTGTGCTGCTGCATGAACTCAGTCATTTCCTCTCCGCCAAACTGCTGGGAGTGCAGACAGGAAGGTTTTCACTGGTCCCCCAAGCGCAGCCAGATGGAAAACTGCGGCTGGGTTACGTGGAGACAGCCACGGGAGGTTTCGTGCGGGATGCCCTGATTGGGGCGGCTCCGCTGGTGACGGGCAGCGCTTTCGTGGCATTGACCGCCATCTACCTGTTGAAATTGTTACCGGTGTGGAGCGTGCTGCGCAGCGCGGACTGGGGCGCTTTCTGGACGGTGTTGAAAGGTGTGCCAGGTTCGCCCGATTTCTGGCTGTGGTTCTACCTGGTGTTTACGGTCAGCAGCACCATGCTGCCCTCCCAATCTGACCGGCATGCATGGCTGCCGCTGGGAATACTGGTTGCGGGACTGGTGGCGGTGGCGATCCTCGCCGGGGCAGGCACCTGGATGCTGACGAACCTGGCGCCGCGATTCAATCAATTCCTGGGAGCGCTGGCGATGATCTTCGGGTTGAGCGGCGCGTTGCACCTGCTGCTGGTTGTCCCGTTTTTCCTGCTGCACCAGATCCTGTCGAGAGCCACAGGGGTGGACATTGGCTGAAAAAAAAGAGGAGCCTGGCAGTGTCAAGAATTTGACGCCAGACTCCTATTTATTAGTCCTCAATTATTTAAGACCAATAGCTCATCCAGTCCCAAACTGACGGTCCCCGGCATCCCCCAGGCCCGGGACGATATAGCCGCGTTCGTTCAAATGGTCATCGACGGCAGCCAGGAAAATGGGTACGTCCGGATGAGCCTTCTGCATGGCGGCGATGCCTTCGGGTGCACCGATGATGCCGACGAACTTGATCTTCTTCACCCCCCAACGTTTTAATATATCCGTGGTCGCGACTGCGGATCCGCCGGTGGCAAGCATCGGGTCGAGGATGAGGCACACAGATACGGTCGGTTCGACCGGCAGCTTGTTGTAATACTGCACCGGCCTGAGAGTCTTTTCATCCCGATACAGACCAATGTGCCAGACCTCGGCGGTCGGCATCAACTCCCAGATCCCCTCCACCATGCCCAGACCGGCACGCAGGATGGGGACGAGACCGATCTTTTCCTTCAGTTCCACGCCGGTCATTGCGAGAAGGGGGGTTTCCAGGTCACGGGGGACGACAGCCAGGTCCGCGGTGGCCTCGTACGCCAGCAGTGCGGCAATCTCACGGACGAGCTCACGGAACTTCTTGGGTTCGGTACGCTTATCGCGCAGGCGGGTCAGTTTATGGGCGACGAGAGGATGTTGGGAAGCAAGGATGGTTGGCATGGCACCTCGATTTTTGGTTAATTATATCCGACCTCCCAAATAGCAAGAGGTTTGCGAGACCACCAAATTCCCTTTTGCACTTGACGATTTATCGGTTAATCGTGTATTCTCAGGGCGAAGGATAGGTGCCTGACATGCCATATAACATCCTGGTCGTCGACGATAATGATATGAATTTAACCCTGCTGTCGAAAATACTGGAACTCGAAGGTTACCAGGTGACGACCGCCCTGAGCGGGATGGAAGCAATTCAAAAGGCGGAACAGCAAATGCCCGACCTGGCGATCCTGGACGTGATGATGCCGGATATGAACGGGTACGAATTGTGCCGGAAAATGCGCCAACCGCCGTTCGATAAAAAAATTCCGATCGTGATGCTCACTGCGATGAGCGGCGATAAAGACCGGAAGGAAGCACTGGATGCCGGGGCAAATGACGTGTGGAACAAGCCCTTCGATATGGACATGTTCAAGCGTAAGATCGGGGAATTAATAAAAAAGAAATAAGCTGCCAGTCACCCGGAAGCTTATTCCAGAATTTGGTCCCAGATTTTATATAACTTTATATCAGGAGGCGTTACGCCGTCCACAGGGCTGGATCATATGCCGGCAGTTCACAGCGCAAGGGCACATCCTGGCGGTACCCGAGGGCATAACCAGCCTGCATTAGCTGGTGGATCTCGCTGGTGCCTTCATAGATCACGGCACCTTTAGAGTTGCGCAGGTAGCGTTCCACGTCGTACTCATCGCTGTAACCGTAGGCTCCGTGCACCTGCACCGCCTCATTGGCAGCGTCGAAGGAAGCGTCGGTGGCGAACCACTTTGCCAGGGAAGTCTCGCGCGAATTACGCGTGCCCTCGTTTTTCATCCAGCCTGCCCGTAAATACAGCAGGCGCGCCATCTCATAAGACTGCACCATTTTGGCAATTTTCTGCTGGATGAGCTGGGTCCTGGCGATCTCCTTCCCGAATGCACGGCGTTCCTTTGCATAGCGGACGCTGGCGTCGAGACAGGCGCGGATTAAACCGGTGGCTCCGGAAGCCACCGTGAAGCGTCCATTATCCAGGCAGCTCATGGCGATCTTGAAGCCTTCGCCTTCCTCCCCGATCCGGTTTTCAGCCGGGACACGGACGTCCTGGAAGGAGATCCAACCCGTGGAACCAGCGCGCACACCCAGCTTCCCATGGATGTCGCCGGTGGTGACACCCGGACGGTCGAGCTCCACCAGGAATGCAGAAAGACCTTCATGCGGATCTGAGGCTTCCGGATCGGTGCGCCCCACCCACAAGCAATGGTGGGCCTTGGTAGCCAGCGAGATCCACATTTTTTCACCGTTCAGTACATAGTCATCCCCCTTGCGACGTGCCGAGCTGACCATGGCAGCCACGTCCGAGCCAACCCCCGGCTCGGTCAACCCGAAGCAGGCAATCTTTTTCCCCTGTGCCTGCGGAATTAAGAAGCGCTGTTTTTGGTCCTCGGTGGCCCACTGAAAAAGAGCCAAGCTGTTCAGTCCGACGTGGACCGACATCACCACCCGCAAGGAAGTATCGATTACTTCCAGCTCTTCACACGCCAGCCCGAGGGATATGTAATCCATGCCCTGCCCGCCATATTTTACCGGCAGGCAGATGCCTAAAATACCCAGCTCGCCCATGCGCGGCAGGACGAAATCCGCCATTTGCTGCTGCCGGTCGCATTCCTTGATGACCGGGGCGACCTCTTTTTGCGCGAACTCGCGCACCATCTTCTGCACCATCAGGTGCTCCTGGGAAAGGGAAAAGTCAGTCATGAGCCCATTATAGCAAGATAATTGTCCGACGCGTTATAATTCAAATATCAATCCGAATTTTCAAGGGAGTGTTGAATGATCATTTTGATGCTGTTATTCCTTTGCAGTGGTGTACTGCTGGCAGCAATATCCATCCCGATGATCATGGGAAAAATACCCCCGAACGGACTATATGGGTTCCGGGTAAAGAAAACCATGGAAAACCCAGAAATATGGTACCCAGTGAATGCGTACAGCGGAAAATGGCTTCTGGCAGCAGGCCTGGTGCAGGCACTGGCAGCGGTGGTTGCCTTTTACATTCCAGGGATCTACACTGGACGTTTATGCATACATCGTGCTGGCGGTCTGGGTGGTGGTATTTGGCATTGCACTGACCGCATCCATCCGCTATTTGAATTCCTTATAAAAGGTAATTAGTGTCAAAAGACCCAGGCGGCCTGGAAAGGTTGCCCAGGTCTTTTAATTCCGGAACAGCAGGGTGGTAATCTCGTGCCCTCTCACCGGGAAGGTAACGGTTCCATCCTGATCGGTTTTTAAAGGTGCCAGTTTCTCCCCAGCCAGATTAACTTGCTCCACTTTTTTGAACAGCTTCCACGGCTTCAGCGATACCTGGATCGCTTCTGCGGTAATGTTATACCCGCGCGCCTGCCAGCCGTCGCCAGACTCGCTTTGGGTGACGGCAGTGACGACAAATGCAGCCGGCTCGACCTTGACAAAAGAGGCGTAAACCGGCAGGGCGCCTGGATGCAAACTCGTTCGGGCAAGACGCATGGGGGTCTCGAATGCATAAGCCTGTTCATAAGCTTTATGCCAATCTCCCGGATGGGGGATGATCGAATAGTCGAAAGCCCAGGTACCGGGCATCTGCGCACCTGGGGTTTCTAGGAACGGACCGGCATGTCCTTTGCGGGTGGAGAAATCATCCCGCGACAACCATCCAACGCAGCGCAGGAGTGTGAGCGCAATCTCAGCGTTCCCGGCTGCATTCTTGAAAACTTCAACCTCCGTCAGGCCGCGGTTGGCGATGGTCAGCCCGGATACACCATCGGTAACGCTTGAAAATGCGCGCTGAGGAACTTCAGGCCTTGGCTGCTCCACCCAGGTTTCGTCGAAGGGGGGGACTCCAATCTTCCGATCCACGACTTCGAAATGTCCATCGTGAGAGGCGATGTCAGCGGATAAGGGAGCCGGAAAATGGACGCGCAAGCGGTGGTCGCGGGCGTGGTTATCAACCTGGGTGTGAACATCAACCCTGGGAACCCCATTCGAAAGGATCACGGTGGTGGTGATTGGGAATGCAATTTTTTCATGCGAGCGTGACTTGCGATCCGGGGCTAGGGTAAGAGGGGTGACAAGTTCCAATTCGATTTCAAGCGTCTGTTGGACGGATCCACGGGTGATGTTGATCCGCTTCAAACGGGGGGCAAAACCCTGGTCCGCTGCGGGTGGGCAGTAGTTATACTCATCGCCGCAATCGCCGCCATCGAGGAAGTGATTGAGCCCGCGATAAGCCAGGCTGGTGCGTTTATCCAGGATTGATAACGTACCATCCTGGAGCGCTTCCACTTCAAAGAAGCTATTTTCAATTTTATAGGGGGGGTTCGCATAGCGCTTGCGGGTGGCAAGTTTTTCGATGAAAGGCAGACGTGCAAGCGGAAGGAGCAAGGAAGTCATAAATCCAAGCCGGATGGGAGGTTTTATATCAGCGCCGCGAGGGCGGATCCACATAGTGCGGTAGCCGAGACCGGGCACATCCTGCACCGTGGTGAGCAACTGAGTGGCGGAGGTGGAACGGGCGCGCACATGGTAGCGGGTAACGGTCGGGTCGGTGAAGAAACTTTCAATCTGTTTTCGCCCGGAATTCCAAACAGTCAGATTAGGTTCGCCGCCCTCTGCCATGATGGTTTCGATGAATATCTCACCCCCCTGGCGTTGGATTTTAATATCCTGGATGGTCATCCCAGCGGCCCGCCCATCGCTGACGTTCCCGAAGGCAGTCTGGAATCCGCGGGTGTCGAGGTCCAGGTTGATTAATTCGTGGCTCCCCAGCCCGCTCTCCTGGTATGGAAGTAGATTTCCTACTTCGTCCACCAGGTCAAATTCGTTCACGTTGGGAGGAAGTTCAATGGCGGCGCTGACGCAATCGGTGCGGGAGAAGGAGGATGGATTGAAAACGACCAACGCAACCGCCGGAGTAGGATTGTTGGACTGGAACTCCCGTTGCGTGGCAACGCAGCCAGCCAGGCTTTCGAGAGCCTGCTTGATGACCTCCTCGCCGACTTGCTCAACCTGGTCGAAGCGGACTTTCATCTCCTGGTGGACCTGGTCGACCGAACAGCCGCAGATGGAATCGTGAGGATGATTTTCCATCAGCAGGCGCCAGGTCTGGGTTAGAATCCCGGATTTTCGATTGAGACCCTCAGGGTTATTATCCGCAATCATTTCCTGCCAGGTGGTGAAAGGTTCAGCCCAACGGGTAAGCAGGTCTTCACAAGCATGATTGCGCTGTTTGATCCACATCCGTGTTGAGAGTACCCCCGGTAGAAGATGCATCCGCTTGCAAGCGCGCAGTTCTCCTACCACGGTCGGGAGTTCAATATTTTGTTTATTAATAGTGGCAGAAATTGCCGCGATATATTTCTGCATGGTGGAGTGGATCACATGGGTATCCTTCAGCATTTCATCTGCATAGGCAATTGCAGCAGAAGTGTTTGGAGGCGGTTCCATGTGGTCTGTGCCGTACATGACCAGGAGATCCGAGGTTTTAGAAAATGGTGCGAGGGAATTTCCTTTAGCGTCGATCATCCGGGCAAATTGCTCCAGGTTGTCCGCAGGAAGATCAGCGCCATTCCCATACCCATCGCGAAGGTAAGCCATCAGCACGCGTGAGCCATCCGGAGCCTGCCACCAGAATTCCGCCGGTCCATCAAATACACCCCGCCATAAGGAAGCAACCTCGATCCCAAACCCGCGCAGGATTTGAGGGACCTGCCCGATATGACCGAAAGAATCGGGCATGTAGCCTACCATCATTTTTGGTCCAAATTTCCGGGCAGTGCGGTCGCCTTGCTGCAGATTGCGGATGTGCGCTTCAGGTCCCACCAGGAACATATCCGGCAAAATATGCCATGGACCGATCATGATCCTTCCCTTGCGGATGTGCTCCCGCAGGATATTTTCTTTTTCAGGGCGCATCAGCAGGTAATCGTCCAGAACAATGGTCTGTCCATCGAGCATGAAGAACTTGAACTCCTGATCGTGCTCCAGGAGGTCGAGCATACCATCCACAAGGTGGATTAGTTTCAAACGGAATAATTGGAAAGGCAGGTACCACTCACGATCCCAGTGGGTGTGTGAAATAACGTGGATGTTGCGCATAGTCACTCCGATATGAGTTGATTAAGGATTTCCTGCCAATGAGGGAAAATAAGAAGGTGCGCCTCGTGTTCACATGCAGTGGTTTTGCATCCTGGAATTTTTTCATACATATACTGAGCCATCCGAGGTGTTGCCAGGTCATCTTCGCCCCCATACCAAAGATAGACAGGAACACGGATGTCTTCCAAACGAAAACCCCAGGGAACAGTGAGAAGGTGAACATCCCAGGCAAGACCACGCAACCCTGGGCGGAATGCTTCCAGCTCTGATTGGATGCAGGCTTCCCGGACCTGCGGGCTGCGGAGTTGTTCGTCATCTGCTGGCGGGCGATGTCCATTACCGCGGGCAAGGTCAGCGGCAGGATCTGCAGCGCGACGGTGATAAATAAACCAAACAAGCACCTGCCAGAGAGGCCATGGGATGAAACGACCGACCCTCAACCCAAACTTGTTAGGAACGGACAAACCGTCTGTGATTCCCGGAGTATCGAAAGGACCTGCTCCGCAGATGACAGCAGCAGCACGTACGCGTGATGGAAGGGCAAAGCCACAGGCGAGGGCGTATGGCCCACCACCGGAATGACCTGCCACGGCAAACTTGTCGAAACCAAGCGAGTCAGCCAGTTGAAGGATATCTCCCGGCCAATCCAACATGCGTCGACCGGGCTGGAAAGTGGATAATCCATACCCGGGACGGTCCACGCAAATGAGATGAACGCCCACGCTGGAGGTGATCAAGTCAGGAGGGCGAAAGATACGCGAACCAGGCGTCCCGTGAAAAAAGAACACCGGTTTTCCGTGCGGGTCGCCGTACTCGGCGAAAGCGAGGTTGCGTCCATCAGCGAGAGCGATCGAAGACATATAACCAAAAACCCTGCGTTACAATTTGACCTTTTCGAGCGTCAACTGCCGCGCCTCCTCCATTGCCTCGGGACGGTTGGTGATCGGGAAACGGTTATTCAAGGGGCTGACGCGTGCTCCCAGCGCGGTCGGTTCGTACATCCCCCAGCGGGTCAACCAGCGCACACTCCCGCTCAACATGACGGCATCGTTCAGCTCGTTAAGGGTATCCTTGTCCCAGCCGCCAAACAGACCATAGAGGAACATAAATAACGGGAAACTTGGCAGGATCCCAATGAAGAAGATCAACACACTGGTAACCTGGTCGCCTTTCCACAAATAGTTGTTGAGCACCCATAAGATGCCGAAATGAGCTGCTCCAGCCAGGAGGGGTGCCACCAGCGACTGCCAGATATAGAACCGCTGGGGGAAACAAACCTTGTGGTTGATGATGTATGCAGCGATACCCTTGGAAAATAATCCGACGAAGTAGGCGATGATCAACCCGGTCACCTGGAAACGCGCCAGGAGAACAAAGGCAAGCGACACACGGATCAACTGCTCGGAAAACACCAGGATGGATTTCAGCCAGGGTTTGTTGGCACCCAGCTGAACGTTATCGCCCACCCAGGATGGGAACTGGACTGCCCCCCAAATGGTCAGAGGGATCACGTAGATGGCAGCGCGCTGGAACTCCACCCCGGTCGACCCGATGATGAATTTTGGAGCCACGGCAAGCAGGACTGCTCCGATGAACGCGCTGGTGAGACCGTTGTACTTGTAAGCCATCACGCTGTAATACTGGCTCAGGATGCGCTTCCCGTGGGAAATTGCTTCAGAAATTGCCGGCATCACCCCGTCATTTAGCGTCTGGGTGACGTTAAATGCGAAAATGAAGTTTTGTGCCAATCCCCAGTTCCCCCAGATTTCAGCATAGTTGATCAAGCGTGCCTGGGTGATGGCTATTTCCATCGCCTGCCCAAAAGACCAGGCAGCCGATCCGAGCATTTCGAAAACGCCGAACTTGAAACTGGTCTTGACCACCTCCCAATCAAAATGTGCCAGGAACAAGATGCGGGCGTTATATCCCACCCGGCGATAGAGCCACAGGCCGAGCAGGAACGTGAGCAATTCGGCCGCGTAAGCAGCGATGCCCATCCCGAACAGACCCCCCATGGCACCTCCAAAAACCGGGTGGGCGCGTCCCCAGGCGAACATAATGGTTACAAAAACCGGCTGGACCACCATCGGCAGGAATACATTCAGGGCTACGTCGAGCAAACGGCTGTAATCCAAACGCTGGAAACCCGTTAAGGCGTGCCTCATTACCTGGTAAAAACCAGGGATCTGAATAAAGGAATGGATGATCACGCTCCAGGCATACAGCGCATAAGCCGACCTCGGTGCCAGTGTGCTTGCCAGGGCAATGACCAATGCGACCTGGACCGCTCCTGAAAGAGCCTGCCACCAGACAAAAACCTGACCATACTGGATGCCCTTCTTCGGGTCGTTCACGCGATGTTCCGAAAGGAACTTTATGAAAGCGATGCTCGTGCCCATGTCGAAGAAAGTCCAGGCAAGGTTAAAAAATTGCGTTACACGCCCCCAGATACCCAGGGCTTGTGCCGAGGGGAGAATGTATGTAGGCAGGATCAGGTTCTGATAAACAATGAGCGGGATGAAGAATATGAGACCGATGCTCAAGGCAACCAGGAACCCTCCCAGAGGGCGATGAAAGCCCACCTCTTCCCACTCCGTTTTTGCCTCACGGACCTCGAAACTGGCGCGGTCTGAAACGATCTTGTCCAGCTCTTCGGGGTGTTTTAAACTATAGCGACGGACAAGGATAAAAGCCCCGAAGGTGGTGACCATCATCAATCCCATCAGGATCAACAGCAAATTGCGGTCACCGAGGTGAGGGACAGGAGAGGCGGGGTAATCAGCGAACGAAAGCGGCGTCTGCCCAGCTGCACGTTCCAGGAGATGATAGATCAAATAATTGAAATAAGCCCATTCCTGGATCTGAGGATTGAAGGAGGACGTTTTGTTTGTTTGCGGGTCAGTATAGTTGGTCAGGAAAGCATTGAAAAAATAAATGTTTGGATGATTCCCAGCCCACAATACCCAGGCACCACTTTCATAGCTTGCGACGAGGGGCTGCACCGACGACAGGGGAGTAAGCACTTCCATCCGTTCGCGGACCTGGGGAGCGCCATTCCAGATGATCTGCGTGACGAGTGCGTCTTTAATTTTTATTTCCGTCAAACTGACAGCACTTGTTTGTTCTGCAAGAGAGACCGGGACGCCGCTGACGGTTTCCACATCCTGGGCTGTCATTCCTGGTCCCATGATCAACACCAACCCAGCCCCGTGCCGGACCTGGGCTGAGATCCCGGTTGGATCCGGGATGATGCCATTCAGCAGGAAAACGTCGGCCTGGGCCGGGTCGGAGACGATGGTAAAAGTATCTTTGGGGGCAAGCGTCAACGCGGTATAGACGCTGTTATCCTGTGGACCTGCATAATACACGCGCAGTACAGCATTTGCCGAGGCCGGCTGAGACATGTTAAACAGGAAGATGAAGACAAACAATAAAACTATGATGCGCCGCATAGTGATCTCCTAGTAAATGGGGTCTTCCTTTCTGCGCCCCAACAAGAACCCGGCAACAATGGTCAAGAGAGTTCCTGCCAGGATGAAGACGACCGAAATGGAACTTGGGGGAGTCAGGGCAAAAATAAAGAAATAGACCAATATGGGAGCGATCTGGATGGGCACCTGGGCCACCGGAACAACGTTGCTTGCCTGGGCGTACTTGAACGCCAACTGGTTCGTCCAGGTGACCGTGGTGGCGACCGATACCAGGATGATGCATGCAACGGTAAATATTATATTTTGAGAGGGGTTACCATGACCCAACATTACAATGGCGATCAGCGCCAGGAGGGGATTGATCCAAAAATCTGATAAACAAGAGAGAAACCCATTCGCAAGTGCAATCAGCATCCCCCTGCGATTTTTGATTGTAGATGACAAGTAGGCGGGTGATGAAGCTCATCATGAAAAAACTCAGTGTGAAAAGAGCGATCCTTTGCAAGGCAGCCTGTTCTGCCAGGGTGGTCCTGACCTGTGTTGAATTAATCGCCAACCCGCTCAACCCAAGTGACAGGATGCCGAGGATCATCAGGAAAATGCCAACGATCTCGGAGGAGTTCAAAGTCTCGTGGTTCATGCGGACTGAGCCCACTGCCAGGATTACCAGACCGCTTGCCATCAAGCCGGGAGTCAGCGCCGGACCGATCAGGCTTTGGGCGAGCATATAAGCAACCGTCCCACCGCCCAGTCCGAAAAAAACTCCCGACAACCAGGTCGGACTTTTCAGCAGCCGGCGAAAAAATCCATTTTCCTGGCTATCGCCCCGAAATTGATTAACTGCCCGTTTTTCAAGAAGCTGTCCAAATTGGGTCAGGACTCCGCCGAGTACCCCAAGCGCCACGCCCGCAAGGTAGTGCCAATCCATCGCTTAATACTCGAACCCGTTTTGTTTTATTACCTTGGAAAACCAGAATCCGCTGTCCTTGATTGTCCGCTGCTGGGTTTTGAAATCGACGTAAACGAGTCCGAAGCGCTGGGCATAACCATGTGCCCATTCAAAATTGTCCATTAAAGACCAATGGAAATATCCTTTCACCGGCACCCCTGCGTCCATGGCGCGATGGACCTGGGCGATGTGGTCACGCAGGTAACGGATGCGGCGTTCGTCGCGCACACGACCATCTAAGTCCAGCCCGTCGGGGACCGGGATGCCATTCTCGGTGATCATGATCTCAGGAAATTTCGATCCTGTTTCTCTGCCAGCAGTCGAAGGGTTGAGATAATCTGCCTTAATGCGCATAAGCACTGCGTACATCCCTTCCGGATAAATTTCCCACATGCCGGAATATTCCCTGCCTTCCGGCTGGATCTGCGTGGCAGCAACCACCGGGAATTTCCGGTCAGACTTCACCACTGTGCGGGTATAGTAATTAATCCCCAGCAAATCCAAGGTGTGAATCTTTTCAAGGTCGCCGGGCTTGATCAACGACTTTGAAAGCAATTTACCGACGGCAAATTCCTGCATGGGGGAGGTGCCCTTCAGCAAAGGATCGAGGGTGGCCCGATTAAGAATCGTGTCCATCCTTACGACAGCATCTCGATCTTTCCTGGATTCCGAAGCCGGATAAATCGGGTTAAGGTTTAGCGTGATTCCAACTTTGACCGGTCCCTTTGCGTTGGCGCGGATGGCTTCTGCCGCCAACCCATGCGATAGAAGCAGGTGATGCAAAGCCTTGAAGGCGGACTGAACATCGGTTATCCCAGGGGCCAGTTCTCCTGAAAAATAGCCTGCCATGGCTGCCACCCAGGGTTCGTTGTGCGTCATCCAAACCTTGACACGATCACTTAACCGAGCGGTAACAATACTTGCATATTCTGCGAAAGCCTGGGGGATGGCGCGGTTCGGCCAGCCGCCCTTGTCCTGGAGCGCTTGTGGAAGGTCCCAATGGAACAGGCAGAGATACGGCTCTATTTTATTTTTCAGCAGTTCATCCACCAGGCGATCATAGAAATCCAGACCAGCCTGGTTGATGGTCCCGGTTCCATCCGGCAGAATTCGTGACCAGGAGACCGAGAACCGGTACGCACCCAGGCCGATTTCCTTCATGAGAGCTACATCTTCTTTATACCTGTGATAGTGATCGACGGTTATATCCGCCGTCTCGTCGTTTTTTATATGACCGGGTGTGTGAACAAATGTATCCCAAATCGACGGCCCCTTGCCGTCCTCATTCCAGGCGCCTTCGACCTGGTAGGAGGCTGCCGCGCAGCCCCATATGAAGTCTTTAGGGAAAGCGAGAAATTCATTCATAATTTACTCCAGGGGGAAAAAAGGATTCCAGGCTACTTCCCAGGGGTAACCATCCGGGTCTGAAAAATACCCTGAATAACCACCCCAGAAGGTATCAGCTGCCGGTTTCAGTAGTGAGGCTCCTGAGGCAATGGCCTGGTCGATAATTTTGTCAACGAGTTCCTTGCTTTGTACATTGTGGGCAAGCGTAAATCCGCCAAACGGGGTCCGTTCCGGCGGCAGGCGGGCATCTTCAGCCAGCGCATCGGAAGGAAACAGCGCCAACCATGTGCCGCTTAACTGGAAAAACGCGATGCCTTCCCCATCTTTATAATTTGTCGGCAGCCCAAGACCGGTGCGGTAAAAAACAATGGATCGTTTCAGGTCAGATACCCCCAGGGTGATGATGCTGATGCGAGGTTCCATGGGCTAAGGATACTGGAAAATCACAATTCACACAAGCGACCGGAAACCCCTTTTCTGGTTATAATCAACTCATGACAGATCCACTGAAACCAGCGATTGACCGCCCGCGGCCGGTCCGTTTGCTCGATCCGGATCCAAAACCTGATGACCGCCTGGATACAACCTTGCGACCGCAGGTGCTCTCCGACCTGATCGGGCAGGAGCAGGTAAAGGAAAACCTTGCCATCCTGATCGCGGCAGCCCTGCAGCGGGGAGAAGCGCTCGACCATGTCCTTTTCTATGGCCCGCCCGGCCTGGGGAAAACCACCCTGGCGCACGTGGTGGCGAACGAAATGAAGGTAAATATCAAGATCACCTCCGGTCCGGCGATCGAACGCGCTGGTGACCTGGCAGCCATCCTCACCAATTTGCGAGCCGGCGACGTATTGTTCATCGATGAAGTCCACCGCCTGGGCAAAGCTGTGGAAGAAATTTTATACCCGGCGATGGAAGACTATGCCCTCGACATCATCATCGGCAAGGGTCCTTCGGCACGCTCCATCCGCTTGAAGCTGCCGCGCTTTACCGTGGTCGGTGCAACCACCCGCCTGGCGCTGATGACCGCTCCGCTGCGGGCTCGTTTTGGGGCAGTCTACCGCCTGGATTATTACGACCTCAAGGCGATGCAAGCCATCGTCAGGCGTGCGATCGGAAAATTGAACGTCGATGCAGACGAGGCAGCCGTGGAAGAGATTGCCCGGCGGGCACGCGGAACACCACGTGTGGCGCTGCGTCTCCTGCGGCGTGTGCGTGATTATGCCCAGGTGCGCTCAGATGGCACGGTGACCCGTCAGGTGCGCCGGGATGCCCTCGACCTGCTGCAAGTCGATCCACTCGGCTTGGACGACCTGGACCGGCGGGTTCTGAAAACTGTCATTCATAAATATAATGGAGGTCCGGTGGGTCTGAATACCATTGCGGCTGCGATCAGTGAAGAACCGGAAACCATCATGGATGTGGTGGAACCCTACCTGCTGCAACTCGGTTTCCTCGACCGCACTCCGCAGGGAAGGGTAGCCACCAAGGCTGCCTACGATCATCTTGGGGTGGAATATAACGAATCAACACAACCAAAATTGCTCTGAAGTTGTGAAACGAAGAGTTTAGGAACGATTGGGAATGCTCGAGGTTGTGAGATGCGTGAGCTAATATCATCACAAGATGCCCTGTAAAATTCCAATGGATCCAATTTCATCCAGGCGGGATGACCCATCTTGAGAACTTCCGATTTTAATTACGACCTTCCTGCTTCCTTCATCGCACAGACTCCCGTAGAGCCGCGCGATTCTTCACGGCTGCTGGTCTTGAACCGTTCAAACGGATCACTGGAGCATCGCCATTTTCGCGAAATCGGTCAGTACCTGCATCCCGGCGACCTGCTGGTCGTAAACCGGACGCGCGTCATCCCTGCCCGGATATTTGCCCGTAAAGCAAGCGGGGGAAACGTTGAAATCCTGCTTATTCACCGGGATGACAGTCTTACCTGGGAATGCCTGGTAGGAGGCAAGGGATTAACAGACGGAAAAACCATCATGATTGAAAAGGGTCCTTCCGCAAAAATTGTTGACGTATTGGAGGGATCCCGGCGGAGGATCCGGTTTTCCGAGCCGATCGAGCCCTATTTTCCAATAATCGGCAATGTGCCGCTTCCGCCATACATCCACGAGCCACTTAAAGACCCGGAACGCTACCAGACCGTTTACGCCCGTGACACAGGCTCGGTGGCTGCACCGACCGCAGGCCTGCATTTCACGCCTCGATTGATGGACGAACTCAAAACCGAAAAGGTCAATTTCGCCGAGGTGACCTTGCATGTAGGGCTGGACACCTTTGCCCCTGTAACGGAAGATGATCCCGAGCAGCACAAGATCCATACGGAGTGGTGTGAAATCCCGACTGAGACCGTGGAGGCAATTACCCAGGCAAAGCAGTCCGGCGGCAGGATCATTGCGGTTGGAACAACTTCCGTAAGGACACTCGAATCAGTTGCCAGGGTGGGCTCCAGCAGCATCCTGTCATACAGCGGACCCACTAATTTATACATCCTGCCAGGATATAAGTTTAAAATTGTCGATGCAATGATCACCAATTTCCACCTGCCCAAATCAACGCTCATCATGCTGGTGAGTGCATTCGCAGGACGTGAACAAATCCTCCATGCTTATGAAATTGCCAAGCAAGAACAATATCGCTTTTATTCTTTTGGAGACGCAATGCTAATTTTCTAGACCGGAATAACCTTTCTTGAAACGGGTAATTCCGGCGTCACTCCCAGGGAACCGTCATATTGGTCAGCCAGGATCATTTTCCCCATCATTTCCCCATATTCTTCGAGTTTCGGAACCTGGCGCGGGTCATCCAGGGGGAGAGACTCCTTCAAGTCCACTTGGAACCGGCGGAAATCCATTCCAGTAAAGAACGTATCCACAAGGTGGACCTGCTGATCGGCAGCCGAAGACAGGAATGCATCCAGGGTGGGGGCAAGCCAATCCCAGGCCATAAAGCGCTCAGGCTGACCCGCCTTGACTGTTTTAGGATCGCGCCCTGTACCCAGGCTGATCAATGTTGTTTCTGCAGGATCCCACTTCAAACAAAAGCAAGCTTCGTAGGCTGCCAGGTAGCAGGGGTTGGCATATGAACCGACCCCGCCATCCACGTACCGACCGGCGACGACCGGGAAATATGTTGGGATGGAACTGGAAGCCAGTACTGCCCGAATGACCGGCCAGTACTTGTATTCCCTTTTCCATGGTTTCACGAAGCAGGTCTTGTTGGCGAGCAGATCAAAGGTGGTAATGACCACGTCCGTGGGAGGGTTCGCTGACCAAAAGTCACCCATTTTCTTGTCGCCCAGGTGTTCGCGCAGCGCATTGGCTAGCGGTTCATGAGGAAACCGGAAGCGGGTCAGCGGCCAAAAAAAAGTCCGCCAGCTTTTTTTAAAGATGGTTTCACCAAGACTTATGTACAATTGGTGCATCTGGGCGGCGGTCAACCCTGCCCCGACGCCTGCAGAGATGATCGACCCGGTGGAGGTGCCTGCGGCGAGACGGAAGATGTCATGCACCGGTTTACCCAGCTTGGATTCCAGGATAGAGAGCGCTTTCGTAACAATCACCCCACGGATGCCTCCCCCGTCAATGGCAATGGCAACATTTTTTCGGAATGGTTTCACGACCACCTCCTCTGAATAGCTTGTAGTTTAGCGCTTTTTCGTAAATAATAACAGGAATTCAATCAGTCAGATATAAGGAATTTCAGATAACAGTTACCCAGTGGATGTAAGGTAGAATCCTGAAATGACTTTGCAGGAATTAAATGCTGAGCTTTTGACCTGCCGGTGTTGTCCCCGCCTGGTGGAATGGCGTGAACGGGTTGCGCATGAAAAGCGACGGGCTTACCGGGACGTGGAATATTGGGGCAAACCCGTACCTGGATTTGGCGATGAGCATGCGTCCGTTTTCGTGGTTGGCCTGGCGCCCGGCGCCCATGGTTCCAACCGGACCGGACGGCAGTTTACCGGTGATGCCTCGGGGGATTTTCTCTTCCCGGCACTATATCGCGCCGGGTTTGCCTCCCGACCCAAATCGGTCTCACGGGAGGATGGCCTGGTACTCACCGACCTGTATACAGCTCCCATCTGCCGCTGCGTTCCACCCGATAATAAGCCCAATCCGCAGGAAATGGCAAACTGCCGACCCTACCTGGAACGCGAATTCGAGCTCATCCGTCCAAAGGTGCTGGTTGCACTGGGACGGGTCGCTTTTGACGGCATCCTGCGCATATTTTCGATCCGGGATCCTTCCATAACTTTCGCACATAATGCCGTTTATCCAATTCCGCAGGGTAGAACCCTGGTAGGGTCTTATCATCCCAGCCGCCAAAACACCCAGACCGGGCGTCTTACTGTGGAAATGTTCGACCAGGTTTGGAAGAAGGTCAGGAAAGTATTGGGGACCTGATTGCGCTCAAGAAATACGATACAATACGCATAGTCGAGCGGGAGTGGCCGATGCGTGCGGTGGACATCATAATCAAAAAGCGTCAAAAAATGGAGTTAACCGGCGAAGAAATAAAATTCTTCGTGGATGGGTTCACCCATTCCCAGATCCCTGACTACCAGGTTTCCGCGTGGGCAATGGCGGTGCTTCTGAACGGCATGACAGCACGTGAAACCACCGACCTGACCCTCGCAATGGCACATTCGGGAGAAATCCTCGACCTTTCAGGCGTGGTGGACATTGCCATGGATAAACATTCATCCGGTGGAGTGGGGGATAAAACCACCCTGGTCGTCCTGCCAGTCGTGGTAGCCTGCGGCTTACCGGTTGGAAAAATGTCGGGGCGAGGACTGGGCTTCAGCGGCGGGACGCTCGATAAAATGGAATCCATCCCCGGTTTCCGGGTCAACCTGTCCACAGAAGAATTCAAGCAACAATTAAAAAAGGAAGGGATCGTCCTAACCGGACAATCACTGGACCTGGCCCCCGCAGACGGTAAATTATATGCCCTGCGGGATGTTACCGGGACTGTACCATCCATCCCATTGATCGCATCCTCCATCATGAGTAAAAAAATCGCCGCAGGTGCCCAGGCGATCGTGCTGGATATTAAAGTTGGCCTGGGGGCATTCATGGAAACCCTCGATCAAGCCCAGATGCTGGCAACTTTGATGACCGATATTGGCAGGCTGGCTGGGCGGAAAGTGGTGACGCTACTATCAGACATGAATCAGCCGCTGGGGGAGGCGGTGGGTAATTCACTGGAAGTGATCGAGGCAATCAATACCCTCCATGGGCACGGCCCAGAAGATTTTCTAGAGCACTGCCTGCATGTCAGCGCCCATATGCTGGTCCTGGGGAGGCGTGCCGCCGATCTCGAGACCGGTCGGCGAATGGCTGAAAAAGCACTTGCCTCTGGTGCCGCCTTCGAAAAGTTCCGAGTCCTGGTCAGAGCACAGGGAGGAGATGTGACTTATGTTGATGACCCGGATAAATTTCCAAAAGCTAAATTTATCGAGGTGGTAAAGGCTGACCGGAGTGGGTTCTTAGCAAAGGTAAATGCACGAACTATAGGCGAAGCATCTGTCTCGCTGGGCGCTGGGCGTGCCGTGAAAGCTGACCCGGTGGATCACGAGGTGGGGTTCATCATCCACCGTAAAGTTGGCGATCTGGTAAAAGAGGGCGAGCCTCTTTATACAATTTACGCCAACGATGCCATCAAGCAAGCGGCTGCCCGGGAAAACCTCAAGGCAGCTTATCAGTGGAGCGAAAAACAGGTACCGCCCCTGCCGCTCTTTTATAACCAGCTAGGGGAATAGGGGCGTTGCGGAATTGTCCAATAAAATGGAATTGCATTATATAAAATATTAGTGCATAATAGAAGCAGGAGTGCGCCATGTCCAATGTATCTCTGCGTATATACAATCGAGAAATTGAAACCATGATCGAAGGTGGACAACTCGATGAGGCAGTCGCTCATTGCCAGCACATCCTGAAAACCTTCCCGATGTACGTTGAAACCTACCGGCTGCTGGGGAAAAGTTTCCTCGAAGCCAGGAGATACAGCGATGCGGCCGACATCTTTCAGCGCACGCTCATGGCTGTACCGGATGATTTTGTTGCACATGTGGGGATGAGCATCATTCGCGACGATGAGGGCAAGCTCGATGATGCCATTTGGCATATGGAGCGCGCCTATGAAGACCAACCCTCCAATACTGCCATTCAAAACGAACTTCGCCGGCTTTACGGTCGCCGGGATGGGACTGAACCTCCCAGGATACGCCTGAGCCGGGATGCCCTTGCCAACATGTACGCCCAGGGGGAGCTTTACCATCAAGCCATCGCGGAAATCCGGGGTGTGCTTGCGGACGATCCCAATCGAGCCGACCTGCAGGTAATGCTGGCGCGGGCATATTTCAGGTCAGGGCAAAAAGTGGAGGCAGCAGAGGTCGCTGCGAATTTGCTCAAGAAATACAACTACTGCATGGATGCTTTGCGTATCCTGGTGGATGTTCTCCCCGCGGCTTCACAGACTGAAAACACGCAGGTTTATCGGCAGCGGCTGCATATGCTCGATCCTTATTCTTCGTTTGTCGCCGGCTCTGTTTTCAGTACAGAACAAGTGCCAGATGCGTCAGTGAACCTGGAGCACCTTGATTACATAGTGGGTGCAGTCCCTGTTTCGCCACAACCGAATTGGGCATCCACCTTGGGAATCAAATTGGTGGAGGAAAAACACCGTGAACCTGCGCCCGAATGGGTGTTGCCTGGGAGATCTGAGGAACAAGCCCCTGAAAAGCTAGTGGAACCACCCCAGGAACAACCTCCAGAAAAACCCCAGGAAAAAGCCCCGGGAAAAACTGCAGAATTATCCCCCGATCAGCTTGAGGAAAAATCAGTGATCCCTCAACCGATTTTGCCTCCGATGGAGCAAGCTCCTGTAGTTGAAGACCAATCTGTACCGGATTGGATGCGAACTGCCGGTTGGAAGGAATCAGCGGGGATCGTTCCGGAACAACCTGCCGAAGTGGAACCCGAAAAACCTGCAGAACCATTGGAAAAAGGCGATATCCCCGACTGGCTTCAGTCCCTGGCACCAAAAGGGATGCCAGAAGACGTCTCGGTCACAGACGAGGTTCCCGCAACGCCCTCATCAACAGGTGAAAGTGATATTCCTGAATGGCTGATGGGGCTTGGGTCAGGTCCAGTCGCAGAACCAATTATTGAAACTCCTCCACCCCAGCCTGATCCCATCGACACGCACGTTTTTCCCGATTGGTTGAAAGAAATGGATGCCGGTACTCCTGAGGCTTTTCCAGAGGAGAAACCGGAATTACATTTGCCTGAAGATGAATTAGGGGTTACCCAACCTGCCCAGGCTGAAGCCCAAGCCCTCGCGGCTGAAAACCTGCAAAGTCCTGGACCCTCATTGGGGGAGGATATACCTTTCCAACCAACGGGCGAAGCCAAGCCGCTTAATATAGAAGACGATGCGATGGGTTGGCTCGAAAGCCTGGCGGCAAAACAAGGGGCAAAAGAAGAAGAACTCTTAATTAAACCTGGTGAACGCGCCGACGAAATGCCTGAGTGGCTGCGAACTCCCAAAGAGCCGACAGAAGCTCCAGCCCCTCCCGTAATCGCGACTGAACCTGGGAAAACCTTCCCGTTGGAACCAATTCCTCCCGAAGTACAAGATCTCGGAATTGAAACTCCACGTACAGAAGATTTCCCACCAGTTGAACCAGCACAGGAAACTGTACAGGACATAAATATCCCGGTCGAACCTGTAACCTTCCCATCAGGAGTTCCGTCGAGTGAAGAGAATCTCACCCTTGGCCAACCCCAACCAGGAACTGCTTCCCCATTAGAAGAGACTCACCCTGTCACGCAGCCGGAAGAAACATCCCAACCTGTAATTAATGGAGACGATTCGGATGCCTGGTTGAAAAGCATGATGGCTGAACAGGATGTTCCTGCAGAGGAGTTGCAGCCTCCCGAGGTTGTTCCCCCTGAAGATATTGCGATTGAAAAAACAGCAGAGGAATCTGCTCAACAGTATTCTTTGCAGGAAGATATGGAATCTTGGAAAGACCAGTTTGGGTCCGGGCATTTTTCCCAGTTGGAAGAATTACCTCCAGAAACCACTGCACCCTCCGATGAAAATCCCCCGGAAAATTTCGGGGAAGCATCACCCCAGACTTTTGCTTTAGGAGAAGATACCAGGACAAAGCTGGAAGGTTCAGACGCCAGGCAATATATCCCTGTGGAAGAATTAAAACCCGAAACAACGGTTACACCTAAAGAAATCCCCACAGAAAAACCTATTGAAGGAGCGTCTCAATCTTTCCCGCCAGATGTGGATACCGACGCCTGGCTGGATGAATCGACTGCGACCAGGCAGGAGCCCGTGGACGAAGAATTGCCAGCCGTTCAAAGTGAAACCAGCCCAGTTGAACCCGGATTGATAAAAACACCAGCCCTGGAACCCGAGATTCCTGAAACCGTGCCTGCCTCTCAAGCTCCAGCGATACCCCAGGAAGAAGATATTACCATCACCTCCTGGTTGAATAAACATGACGTTGAAGCTGCCCTGGGGAAAGCCCGTTCAGCCTCCCATGCTGGGCCACCCATCGAATCATCCAAAGACGATCTCCCCGATTGGTTGAAAGAACCTGAGCAATCCGTACAAGAAAAAGTACCGGAAAAACCAACCACGGCGGAAAGTCCTCCAAAACCGGTAGAAGGCTTACCAGAATGGTTGGGTCAAGCAGTTACCCCCACTGAATTGCGGGCAGAATCAATCCCTGCTCCTGACCAAAACTTCGACCAGGAAATGCCTGGCTGGGTGGATGAAACCACCCCGGTTGCCGAACCTCCCGCGCCAACGACACCTGGTGAATGGGTCTCCGCGGAAGAGAAGCCCGCTGAGACTCCGCCTGTTGTTTTGGCATCCAAACCGTCCGCATTTCCTGTCGACACTCCACTTCAACGCCAGATTCTCGGTGGAACCGGGATGCTCTCGCGTGTCCCCGCCGAGGACAAGGATGCAGAATTTTTGTCTGCTGCGCAAACTGCACTGGATGCAAAGAATATTAAAGAATCCATGCAGGCATATGCGAAGCTCATCAAAAAAAACCGGTTATTGGATGAAGTCCTCCATGACCTGCGCGAAGCGATTTACCGATTCCCGTTGGATATCAGTATCTGGCAGACGCTGGGTGATGCTTCCATGCGAGCCAATCGGCTGCAGGATGCCCTCGACGCTTATACAAAAGCTGAAGAATTGTTGCGCTGATTATCACCCACATAGTTTCCATGGAAATTATTTTCAGGTGGTAACTATGCAGGTGGTCTGAAAAATATTAGCTACCCAACAATGGTAAAATCAGATCTCGAGATTAAATATCTCGAGATCTGATTTTGAAACGGAGAAATGAATAATGGAAAGATCTCTCGTGCTCGTCAAACCCGACGGAGTCCAGCGCGGGCTGGTTGGTGAAGTCATCATCCGGTTGGAACGTCGCGGGTTAATGCTGGTCGCAGCAAAATTCCTGAAGGTCAGTAAAGAACTCGCTGAGACTCACTATGCAATTCACAAAGGCAAACCCTTTTACAATACCCTGATTAAATACATCACCTCCGCACCGGTGATGGCAATGGTCTGGGCGGGACCGAACGCAGTAGCTGCCATCAGGCAGACGATGGGTGCCACACGACCGACCGAGGCTGCCCCCGGATCGGTACGCCATGATTTTGCCCTGGAAATCGGCCGCAACCTGACGCACGCCTCTGATACCATTGAAAACAGCGAAAAGGAAATTGCCCTGTGGTTTAAACCTGCTGAATTAGTAGACTGGGAACGCGAAACAGATCGATGGATTTTTGAGCAGACCTAACACAAGAAAGACCATCTTTGATTGGATGGTCTTTTTCGTGGTTCCGGATATTTTAAAAATAGGGTCGGCAACCGAACTCAGTATATAATTAGCATGTCCCAAGAAAAACATAATCTGATCCCACATTGCAGAAGGAGTGACTCATGAACGAAGATCTATACCAGAAGATGGCACAGAGCGTGCTGGATGGGGATTCCGATGCAGCCGCAGCCCTGGCGCGCCAGGCGGTTGCAGCCGGCATCGACCCGCTGGAGGCCATCACCCAGGGGTTTGTCAAAGGGGTCAACAGCGTGGGGGAGAGTTTTGCCTGCGGGCAGGCCTTCCTGCCCGAACTGGTAATGGCGGGGGAAGCCATGAAAGCTGCAGTTGCCACCCTGGAACCGGAAATGCAGAAGCGGGGAGTGCAGCGCACCATGCTGGGGAAGGTGGTCCTGGCGACGGTGGAAGGCGACATTCACGAGATCGGCAAGTCCCTGGTGGGGACGATGCTCTCGGCTTCGGGCTTCCAGGTCTACGACCTGGGGGTGGACGTTCCGGCAGCCAGGATCATTGCCAAGGTGCAGGAAGTGGGAGCCGACCTGGTGGGTCTGAGCGCCTTGCTGACCACCACCATGGTCAAGCAAAAGGAAGTGATCGACGAGCTGGATAAACTGGGGCTGCGCAAGAAGGTCAAGGTGATGGTGGGGGGTGCCCCGGTGACGCGCGATTGGGTGCAGAAGATCGAGGCGGACGGGTATTCCGAGGACGCCATCGGGGCGGTCGGGCTGGCGAAACAGTTGATGGGCGCCGCCTGAGCGCAGGGAACCTGCCATGTCGAAAACGATCCAGTCCATCACCAACCCGAAACTGCGGTTGGAAATATTGACGCCGCAGGAAGTCAAAAAAATCCATGATGCCACGGTGTGGATCATCGAAAAAGTGGGGGTACGTTTCCCTTCCAAAAGAGCCCTGGAGATCTGGTCTGCCCACGGAGCCGAAGTGGACCACGAGAAGATGGTCGTGCGCGCCAAGGGCGAGCTGATCGAGAAAGCCTTGAAGACCTGCCCGCCGGCTTATGCGCTGGCGGCGCGCGACCCGCAGCAGGACCTGCCGCTGGACGGCAACCACGTCTTTGTGGGCACGGACGGCTGCGGCGTGGAAGTGATCGACATCCAGACCGGCGAACGGCGGGTATCCCGCCTGCAGGATGTGCGCGACATTGCCCGCATTGCGGACGCCACCGAGCAGGTGGGCTTTCACTGGGTGCCGGTCTCGGCGCAGGACATGCCTCCTGAGACGCGCGGCCTGCACGAGATCAAGGCCATTTGGGAGAATTCCACCAAGCACGTCCAGACCGAATCATCTACAACGAACGCGAGGCACGCGCCGCCATTGAAATGGCAGCCCTGATCGCCGGCGGGAAGGAACAACTGCGGAAGCGGCCGATCCTTTCCTTGATGCAGTGTTCCGCACCTCCGCTCGGGCATGACGGCGGCAGCGTGGATGCAGCTCTTGTGGCAGCCGAGTACGGCATTCCCACCGGGTTCATGACCATGGCAGCCAACCTGACCACCGGTCCGGCTACGCTGGCAGGCAACCTGGCAGTGGGCAACGCCGAGGTGATCGCCGGGACTGCCCTGCTGCAGCTGGCATTCCCGGGCGCACCGGTCTTCTATGCCGCGGCGCAAACTGCCTCCGACCTGCGCACGGGCGGCTATACGGGCGGCGGTCCGGAAGATTTCCTTTACGGCGCAGCAACGAACGTGCTGTCCGATTTCTATAATATCCCGCTCTCGATGGGGTCGTTCGCCACGGGAGCCAAGGAACCCAACTGGCAGGCTGGCATCGAAAACAGCCTGTCCACGTTCATGGCGAGCATTGTGATGTCAGACATGCTGCTGGGGGTTGGTTTCCTGCACGGCAGCCGCATCTGGTCCTACGCCGAGATGATGATGGACTGCGAGATCTTCGCCATCATTCAAAAGACGATGCAGGGCATCGTGGTGGATGACGAGACCCTGGCGCTCGACACGATCGCAGCAGTGGGACCGGGCGGAAATTTCCTGACGCAGAAGCATACCCTCAAGCATATGCGCGAGGTGTTCCTGCCGCAATTCATGGACCGGCGTCCGTTCAATGAATGGGAAGCCAGGCAGGATGATGCACGCGACTGGGCCCTGGCAAAGGCGCGCACCACCCTGGAAAAGCACCAGCCCGACCCGCTGGATGAAAAAATCTCCATTGAAATGTCGAAGATCATTGCAGCCCTGGAGAAAAAATGACCGCCGTCCGGCCGAAAATCGAGTTCCTGACTTTTGATCTGATTGCCCGCATCCTGGATGAAGCGTTCCAACTGATGCAAAAGCCGGGGATTAAGGTTCAATCATCTCCAGCTCGCGATCTGCTGATTAATGCCGGCGCCGCTGCGGAGGGGGATGTGCTAAAAATTCCGGAAAAAATCGTTCGCAAAGCACTGGATACCGTCCCGGCAGAATTCCATCTCTACGACCGTAGCGGGACCCGACGGGTGCATTATGGTGGCGACACGGTCCAATTTGATCCGGGTTCATCCGGTGTTCACATCCTTGATCCGGAAACGCTGGAACATAAGCCCTCTTTCACGCCTGACCTGGTGCGCCTGGTTAAAGTGGCGGAGATGCTCTCCCAATATGACGCCCAGTCAACAGCAGTAGTGTGTAATGAGGTCCCCAAAGAAATTGGTGATTTGTACCGTCTTTATCATCGTATTGCAATATTCAAAAAAACCGATCGTGACCGGGTCGTTTTCATTAAAAACTCTCGGAACAATGATCGATATGCTGGCAGTATTTTCGGGCAGCAGGCAGGCATTGGCTGATAAACCCCAGGCGGTTTTTGACGTATGTCCGTCACCGCCGCTCATCTGGAGCGATTTTGGTGGGGGAAACCTGATTGAATTGGCGCGTGAAAACGTCCCCGCGGAACTTATTTCCATGCCCCTGGCTGGAGCCGCTGCTCCAGTGACTTTACTTGGTTCCGTTGTCCAACATGCAGCTGAAAGCTTGAGTGGAATTGCCATTCACCAGCTTGCCAACCCCGGGGCACCCATTGTGTGGGGCGGAGCACCGGCAATTTTTGACATGCGCCGCGGCACCACACCCATGGGCGCAATCGAGACCGCCATGATCGATGCGGCGTACGCCCAGGTGGGTAAATCCCTTAACCTGCCAACCCATGCCTACCTTGGTGCTTCCGATGCCAAGATTGTGGATGCCCAGGCGGGGATGGAAAGCGGGATTTCCGCCTTGGTGGGTGCGCTGGCAGGCATCAACATGATTTCCGGGGCGGGGATGCTTGACTTCCTGGCTTGCCAAAGCGCTGAGAAATTGGTGGTGGATGCAGAAGGGATCGCCATGGCTCAGCGCCTGTTGGTTGGCATCGAGGTCCGCACCGAAACGCTAGCAACTGCCATGTTCGAAGGGATCAACTTTAAAGGCGATTTCCTCAAACAGAAAATCACCCGGGATTTATTCTCGAAAGAACAAAACCTGCCATCTGCCGTGATCGACCGGGATTCCAATCGAGGCTGGCAGGCTTCGGGCAGCCTGGATACCTTTGCGCGCGCAAAAATCCGGACCCGTGAACTCCTGGACGCTTACAGGAGTCCGGACTATCCTGCGGATATATTACTCAAATTGAAGGCAATCGTGGAACCCCTGGCACATAAAGCCGGCATGGATGCACTCCCACGATTGGAATAATCATCCTGCGGTATCAGTACAAATGGTAGTTGTACTGATACCGCTTTTTTGCTAATATTAGTTATTCGGTCGTCCCGTTTCTATCAAAGGAGGAAGGAATGCAAAAAAGGTCTGGCTTGTATGTAATTTTCGCCACCTTGATGGTGGCCAGCCTGCTCTTAAGCGGCTGTGGGGGAAAACCTGCAACCACCGTGGCACCAGGGAACACTCAGGTACCTGCTACGACCGTCCCTGAAAAAAAGGTAGCAACTCTGATTTTTACACAAGAATTTGATAACCTAGCTCCGCTTTACAGCAGCATGTGGTTCGTTTGGACGACCTGGCAAATGTTCGACCACTGGGCCTGGGAGTTTGACTCTAACAACGAACCTTTCCCCGTCCTGGTCACGGAAATTCCAACCGTTGAAAATGGCGGAGTCAGCTCGGACGGAACTGTCATCACTATGCACTTGCGCAAGGATTTAAAGTGGTCCGATAATGTGGCTTTGACTGCCGAAGATTTCATCTTCACCTGGCAGATGGCAGTAAGCCCCAAGAATACGGTGGCTACCACTTATCCATATGACATGATTTCAAACGTAGAGGCTCCAGACCCGCAGACAGTTGTGGTCACATTCTCTGAACCTTTTGCACCCTGGTTGGCGAACCTCTGGCACGGGATCCTGCCCGCTCATATCCTGAGCCCGATTTTTGCATCTCAGGGAACCATCGATAGCGCTGATTGGATCAAAAAACCAACGGTCGGCTGCGGTCCCTACATATTTGCGGAATGGGAATCTGGAAGCTTCGCCCGTTTCGTACGCAACGATAATTATTGGGGCACTCCTGCCAAAATTGACGAGATCTTTATCCGCTTTGTTCCGGATGACGCCTCCCAGGTGGCTGCGTTAAAAGCCGGAGATGCGGATATGGGTACCTTTGTTGCATATAGCGATGTCCCCAACTTGCAGGATGCAGGTTTGAAGATCGTTATCGAACCAAACGGGTATAACGAATTTATGTTCTTCACGCTTAATGCTCAGAAGAATAACCCCGGCTTGCAGGACGTAAGAGTGCGGAAGGCGATCGCCCTGGCAATTAATCGGGATGGGATCAACCGCGATTTGCATTTTGGCCTGACCAAGACCCCAGCCAGTTTTTGGGATGCAATGCCGTACTATAACAACCCACCCCTTACCCCTTATCCATACGATCCAACTCAAGCAAAAACTCTGCTTGACCAGGCAGGCTGGATCGACACAAATGGAGATGGCATCCGCGAGAAGGATGGCGTAAACCTGGAAATCACCCATGCAACCACTATCCGGGAAGACCGGCAGGATGTCCAAGCCGTCATGCAGCAGAACCTGGCTGATGTGGGTATCAAGCTTGATGTAAACCCTGTGGACGATACCTTGTTCTTTGCAAGCTATGCTGACAATGGACCTGCCGCCAGAGGCGAGTACGATATCCAGGAATGGTCTGATGGTCCCCTGTTCCCAGACCCTGATATCTATTATTGGCTTTGCGACCAGATTCCGACCGATGCGAATCCCACCGGGGAAAACTGGTTCTATATTTGTGATGAACAACTTAACTCGCTGATCAAGCTTCAGGCCACACAAGTCGACCCGGTAGCCCGACAGGTCACCATATCACAGATCAATCAACTCTTCTTCGACAAGGTCTATATAATCGGCATGTGGCAGGACCCGGATGTTTATGCCCTTGGACCACGCCTGCAAAATGTAAAGTTCTCTGGCGTAACCATGTTCTATAATATTGCCGAGTGGGACCTGGTTCCATAAGCAATGCAACTGAGCTAATTATCGAGAGAGCCGGGTTTCCCGGCTCTTCATTTCATCTGCCAATAATTAACTTATGGAAGGTATGTAGTGGCTCGCTATATCATTAAACGGCTGCTCCAAGGCATTCCCTTATTGTTTATCATCAGTGTGGTTTTGTTTGCTTTAATGATGAGCATGGGAGACCCCGTGGCTACCATGGGTGGGCGGCGAGTTACCCGAGCGGATGATTATGAACGCCTTAAGCGTCAACTGGGCCTTGATAAGCCAATATATATGCAGTACGTATATTGGCTGGCCGGTAATACTTGGACGAAGACCGACCTGAATGGGGACGGGATTGCAGAAACGCCAGGTTCACGTCTTGGCATCCTGCGCGGAGATTTCGGTACCTCCATCGTTGATCGGCAGCCCGTCATGCAAGTCATAGGTGATCGCATCCCGAATACTTTGATCCTCATGCTATCCGGTGAATTGATCGTCATTCTCGGTGCTTTGGTAGTGGGGGTTTACTCTGCCCTGCGGCAATATTCTCTGTTGGACCATATTGTTACTGCTTTTTCATTTATTGGGTATTCAATGCCGATCTTTTTTATCGCTCTGATCCTTATGTTCATATTTGCGGTCCAATTTAAACAGTGGGGGCTTCCATACCTTCCAACAGTGGGTATGTTCGATCCCCAGGTTGGAAAAACATTTGGGCAGGTCGTATATCATATGGTCCTACCCGTGATCAGCATGTCCGTAGTCAGCCTGGCTTCCTACAGCCGCTATATCCGAAGCACCATGCTGGATGTTTTGAACCAGGACTATATCCGCACAGCCAGATCCAAGGGTCTGACCCGCCGGGTAGTTATTTTTGTGCACGCCTTAAAAAATGCCTCACTGCCCATCGCAACGATCGTCGGGTTGGATCTGCCCTTCCTGCTGGGAGGTGCCGTGGTCACCGAACGCATCTTCGCCTGGCCGGGGATGGGACGCCTTTTCCTGGACCATGTCAACCGCGCAGATACCCCGGTTGTCATGGGCAGCTTGATGCTGGTCGCCGTAGCTGTAATCGTCTTCCAGATCATCACGGATGTTGTCTATGCCTGGTTGGATCCACGCATCCGCTACGATTAACGGGATCATGTATGGAAACGGCCTCTTCGCAAATTGCAATTCTGACCCCTGACGACCTGGAAACCCCTCCATTAAGTCTTGGTCAACTGGCCTGGCGTCGATTCAAACGCCATAAACCCGCCATTATTGGGCTGGTGGTCTTGGTCTTATTGGTGATGTACGCTCTCGGGGGCTCCTTGTTTATATCCGAAAAGTATGCCAATTTTAACGACACAAGTCTACGGCTGCAGGGCCCGTCCGCTGCGCATCCCTTTGGCACGGATTCGATCGGAAGGGATATTTTTGCACGCACAATTTATGGGGGGCAAATTTCGCTCCTGATCGGCTTGACAGCAGTAATCGTCGAAACTTTGCTGGGTATATTGGTCGGAGCGATTGCCGGGTATTACGGTGGTGTTGTGGATAGCTTGCTCATGCGCATAACCGAAGCCATGCTGAATATCCCGGAAATCTTCTTATTGATCGTAATGGCGAAGTATTTCGGAGGCAAGATTCCCGAAGTCGCAATCTTGGGTCGGGTCTTTAGTGGAAGCGTAATCGTGATCGTCCTAATTATCGGGCTGACCTCCTGGATGTACCTGGCGCGGATTGTACGCGCTCAATTCCTGTCTCTCAAAGAAAATGAGTTCGTACTGGCTGCACGCGCAACCGGGACGCGCAACCTCGATATTATCTTTCGCCACATCCTGCCGAATAGCATTGCCCCAATCGTTGTTTCAGCCACCCTGGGAGTCGCGAACGCCATCCTTTCCGAGGCGTATATCAGCTTCCTGGGTCTGGGTGTCCAGCCGCCAACGGCCACCTGGGGTAACATGTTGAACGGAGCAAACAATTATCTTGATTCCGCCCCCTGGCTTTGGTTCTTCCCTGGCCTGCTGATCTTATTTACAGTCCTAAGCATCAACTTTCTTGGCGATGGCTTGCGGGACGCTCTCGACCCCCGCAGCCGGACGGTATAGTGGTATGAGTTCTCTGCTCGAAGTAAAAGACCTGAAAACACGCTTCCACACTCCCGAGGGGACGGTCTATGCCGTCAACGGGATTTCTTTCCATGTGGACGAAGGAGAGACCCTGGCGGTTGTGGGGGAGAGCGGTTGTGGTAAATCGGTCAGTATGCTGTCGGTTTTGCAATTGATCCTGGTTCCACCAGGAGAGATTGCAGGCGGCATGGCATCGTTTCGCGGCCATGACTTGTTAAAAATGACCGAAAGCGAAATGGAAAAGGTTCGCGGGCGCGAAATTGCCATGGTTTTCCAGGATCCGATGACCTCACTGAACCCGGTCCTGACAATAGGCAGGCAAATTACCGAGTCATTACGCACCCATATGGGGATGGACCAGCATGCCGCCGATGCCCGTGCGATTGAGTTATTGGAATTGGTTGGGATCTCAGATCCGTCCAACCGCCTGGGGGATTACCCTCATCAGTTCTCAGGCGGGATGCGCCAGAGGGTGATGATCGCCATGGCGCTGGCGTGCGCCCCCAGCCTGTTGATCGCCGATGAACCAACCACTGCCCTGGATGTAACCATCCAGGCTCAGATCGTCGAGTTGGTAACCAAGATCCGGGACCAGGTACACATGGCAGTGATCTGGATCACCCACGACCTGGGAGTGGTTGCCGGCATTGCCGACCGGGTCATGGTCATGTATGCCGGTTTCATCGTCGAAGAAGCCAGCGTAACAGACCTTTACGAAAATCCATGCCACCCTTATACGAGCGCTTTACTGGGAGCACTGCCGCGCGTTGACCGCCGCCGCGACCGCAGGCTCAAATCCATCCCCGGAGCGCCTCCAAGCCTTCTCATGGAGCCACATGGCTGTCCATTTTCAGCGCGCTGCGAATTCGTCATTGAACGCTGCAAGACTGATAATCCCTCGCTGACACCTGTTGGGGAAAACAATCACAATATTGCCTGCTGGGTGGATATTAAGACCGGAGCGCCGAGATGAATGGGACTCAGCCTCTTGTCAGCGTGGAAAACCTGACCAAATACTTCCCGGTCAGGCGCGGCATTATTTTTCAAAGGAAGATTGGCGCTGTCCGTGCCGTAGATGGGATTTCGTTCACCATCGACCAGGGGGAAACGCTGGGACTGGTGGGCGAAAGCGGCTGCGGCAAGACCACCGCCGGGCGCACTCTCCTTGGGCTTTACCCAGCCACTCAGGGTGTAGTCACGATCGATGGTCATAACGTCCGCTCCGCCAGGGGTAGGGAAATGCTGCAGGTACGTCGCATTGCGCAAATGATTTTCCAGGACCCGTATGCTTCGCTCAACCCACGCTGGACAGTCCACTCCATCGTCAGCGAACCATTGCGTGTTCATCATTTGTTCAAAACCGAGGCGGAACGGGTCGAACGCGTGCAGGAATTGATGGGGTTGGTTGGCTTAAGCGGGCGACTCATCAACCGGTTCCCGCATGAATTTTCGGGCGGTCAGCGCCAGCGGATCGGTGTGGCACGCGCTTTGGCATCCGACCCGCGGTTTATCGTTTGCGACGAACCCATTTCTGCGTTGGATGTTTCCATCCAGGCACAGGTGGTTAACCTGCTCGAAGATTTGCAGGACCGCTTTGGTTTGACCTATCTCTTTATCGCCCATGATCTCAGCATGGTCCGCCACATTTGCGATCGGGTGGCGGTCATGTACCTGGGTGTGATGGCTGAAATGGCCGATCGGAACGAACTCTACGAGCATCCTCTTCACCCTTATACCATTGCGTTACTTTCTGCCGTCCCGGTCCCCGATCCCAGGAAGGACCGTGCCCGCCGCCGGATCATTTTGGTGGGGGATGTACCCAGCCCGATCAACCCGCCTTCTGGCTGCCGTTTCCACCCGCGCTGCCCGCTGGCTGACCAGCAGTGCAGCGACGAGGTGCCT
Source organism: uncultured Chloroflexia bacterium (assembly GCA_963830585.1). Lineage (GTDB taxonomy): Bacteria > Chloroflexota > Anaerolineae > Anaerolineales > Villigracilaceae > UBA877. The sequence goes on from CAWHNA010000002.1 coordinate 662,057, forward strand.
AAATGGCGGCTTGCCGCGCCCAGCCACTGGGTTGCCTGTCACAAAGTCTGAAATGGAAAATAGGCCATGATTGACCTAGGGGTTTTGTTGCGCGTTCCATGTGTTGAAGCGGAAATGGGCTTCGACGTTTCGCCGGATGGGGAATGCGTGGCTTATTCCTGGAATCCAGGGGGACGCTGGGAGATCTATGAACTCTCACTGGGAGACAGTGCCGGTTCAAAAGCCGATAGGGGTAAAACCGGACCACACCTGGTTTCACACGGACCCGGCGGGAAATTCCATCCCCGCTACTCTCCCGATGGTCGTCACCTGGCATTCACTGTAGATTTTGATGGAGCCGAAGCTTATCACCTATTTGTCCTGGATATTGGCACCGGAGAACAGCACGACCTGACCCCGCATGCGAAAGGCTCGCTCCAGGCGGATTTCTCGTGGTCTCCGGACGGTAAAAATATAGCTTACATATGCGATGAATCCGGGCAATTTGATGTATACGTAATCCCTGCCGCAGGTGGGGAAGCACGTTTTGTACTGGATGCCGGCTACCCGGCTTGGAAGGTGCGTTGGTCTCCCGACGGATCGAAACTGGCAGTGTCGGTGGAAGCGGGGGGAATCGATTTTAGCATTTATATTGTTAATGCTGAAGACGGAAGCGAAGTGTACAGGATTTCTGATGTTAATGGACCCATGGATGCCGGGCAGCCGTGCTGGTCACCGGATGGCACCCGGCTGGCATTTACCTCGGACGTCCAGGGTTTCAATAATATTGGCATTTTTAACCTTGCCACTCGTCAAATTAATTGGCTGACGGATGGGGAAGGGGAGAAGCAGTTTCCTGCCTGGTCACCTGACGGGAGCCGATTGGTGTATGTCTTCAACCGCAGCACGGTATCATGGCTGGCGGTGCAGAAACCCGGCAGCCCTGCGGACCTTTACCGGGTTGAGCAGGGAGTCCATTACCTGCCTCTCTTTACCCCTGACCGCAGCAGGATCATCTTTGTCTTTGACAACCCGCGCCATCCGGATGACCTGTGGTCTCTCTCTCTCGCGGATGGGACATTTACCCAGTTAACCAATTCCCTGCCAGCCGAGCTGGCCGACTTCCCGTTTGCCATGCCCGAGGAGATCACTTATCCCGGGATGGATGGGACCCCTGTCCCTGCTCTTCTATTCAAGCCCAAGGATTTGAAAACCAGGTCCGGCGGCGCTCCTTATTCATGGGGGTCCCGACTGGTTTTTTGAGATGACCTGGTATCCCCTGATGGCACATATGGCCTCGCGGGGCTGGGCAGTGCTCGTACCCAATTATCGCGGTTCCACCGGCTACGGACGCGCCTGGCAGGAAGCCAGCCGGTTCGATTTTGGCGGCGTGGATAATGATGACGTTGCCGCAGGTGCAAATTTCCTGCTCCAACATGGACTCGCAGACCCGGATAAGATCGGGATCACCGGGCGCAGTCATGGGGGGTATCTTACGATGACCTGCCTGACGAAATATCCGCAGCTCTGGGCTGCCGGATCGGCGGTTGTGCCTTTTATCAATTGGTTCACCAACCATAAATATATCCGCCCGGACCTCCAGCACTGGGATTATGAAAATTTTGGCAACCCGGATGACGATCATGACCTGTGGGTCGACCGGTCGCCGTATTTTTTCCTTCACAAGGTGACTGCCCCGGTCCAATTGATCGCTGGACGACTCGACCAGCGCTGCCCGGTCAGCGATTCAATTGAAGCGCATGAGGCGTTGAAGAATTTAGGGAAGGACGTGGAACTGGTGGTGTACGAGGACGAAGGTCACGCCTTTCTTAAACTGGAAAACGTTCTGGATTCCGAACAGCGCCGAGTGGCCTTTCTAGCGAAGTACATAGAGAAGGAATAACGGTAGTTTTTACTGGAGTTATCGTTACTTTGCGATAACAAGTGAAGCGTATTTCCACCTGTGGTCGGCTATTATGGAGAAAACAAATGATCCGTTTTTCCATCCTGGACGATAACGAGATCGAAGCGATCCACCTGGCAACCCTGCGAATCCTGTCTGAAACCGGAGTGGTGCTGACCGAGTCAAAAAGCCGCACGCTTCTAACGGACGCGGGTGCCAAGGTGCGAGATACACGCGTCCTACTCCCGCCCGAATTGGTGGAGCGCTGCATTTCACTGGCTGGGAAGAAAACCACCATTCGAGGGCGGGGAGGGTCAGTCAAGACACTTGGCGAAGGGGAATTTGTATTTCCATAACCTGGGCGGTGCCCCGCAGATATACGACGCAGCCACAAGGACCCGCCGCCTGGCTGTCGTTCAAGACGTAAAAGATTCTACCCGTCTGCTGGATGCCCTGGAAAATTGTCACACCATCACTCCTTTCTTCACCCCCACCGAAGTCCCTGGTGGAGTCATGTCTTTGGCGATGTACCGGCATTCGTTGGCATATACATTAAAACCTCTCCAGGGACCGGGCGTCCAGTTTGCTGCCGAAGTCAGATATGCTGTAAAAATGGCGGAGTTGATCGGCCCTCCCGCAGAAGTGCTGACGTTGTCACTCTCTCCGGTAAGCCCGCTGAGCATACCTGATCATGAGGCCGAAGCGATCATGGAAATCGCCCGGCAGGGGATCGCGTTTGCCCCACTGCCTTGTCCCACTGCCGGAACGACCGCCCCGTTCTCAATTTCCGGGGCCATCACGCAGCAGAATGCAGAAGTTTTAGCCGCATTGGTTTTGGCAGAACTTGTTCAGCCGGGCTTGCCGATCATTTACTGCGGTCGCCTGGCGATGATGGAACCTCGCAGCGGTCTTTCTGTGTGGGGCGGGGTCGAAATGGGGCTGGCTTCCGCAGGCACCGTGCAGATCGGGCATCGCTACGGGCTGCCGGTCAACGTGTATGGGTTTTCGACCAATGCTCATGGACTGGATGCACAGGATGGGTTTGAACGCGCCCTGAACGCTGCCATTCCCGCCCTGGCAGGCGCGGATGAATTATCCGGCATAGGGGAAATGGAAGCGGGGGTTATGGGGTCGTACGCCCAGATGGTGGCTGATAACGAATTTGCCGGGAGCATCTACCGGATCCGCAAAGGAATCAGCGCAGATTCTGATGCGTTGGCGGTGGATGTGATCGCGGCTGCCATGTCATCCACACGCAATTTTCTGGGTCAAAAACACACGATGAAATACCTGAGGTCAGGCGAGGTTTATTTGACCAAGCTCGCCGAACGAGGCTCCTGGGAAGCATGGGAAAATACGGGAAGAGCAGGGCTCGTCGAACGGGCTCAGGCGGAGGCTGAAAAGATTCTGCGCGACCACCATGTCCCCCCGCTCGAAGCTGCCCAGGAACGCGAGTTGGACATCTTGATGTTGGCTGCAGAGAAAGAATTGGTAAAATAATTTTGGATCAAATTTTAAGAAATATCATATCGGGCAGGAGAATATGCTGGAAAAAGCACGCGCGATACAAGATCAAATGAGCAGGTGGCGACGGGATTTCCACATGCACCCTGAACTTGGCTTCCATGAAACCCTCACTTCTGCCAAAGTAGCGGATATCCTGGAGCATTTGGGTTATCGTGTTCAGCGCGGTGTCGGGCGGACAGGAGTGGTTGCTGAGCTGGGTGCCGGGAAGCCGGTCGTTGCCATCCGCGCTGACATGGATGCTCTGCCCTTGCAAGAGTCCAACAAGGTGCCTTATGCCTCCCAAAACCCCGGAGTGATGCACGCCTGCGGGCATGATGGTCACATGTCCATGGCTCTCGGTGCAGCAACCTTGATCGCTGGAGAAAAATTCCCGGGGACGATTAGATTCTTGATGCAGCCTTCCGAAGAAGTCGCTGACGAAGAAGGCTTGAGCGGCGCGCCGCGCATGATCCAGGAGGGGGTGATGATGGGTGTGGACCTGGTGATCGCACTGCACGTGGATCCGACGGCACCGGTTGGAACCATTCGCATCCAGGCTGGTCCAGCCTCAGGGGGAGTGGATTCCTGGTTTGCCGAGATCATCGGTAAAGGTGGGCACGCCGCTCACCCGCACCAGACCATTGACCCATTTTATTTGGCTGCCCATGTCATCCTGGCGCTAAATGGGATCATCTCGCGGCGTATCGATCCTTTTGACCCGGCAGTGGTCAGTATAGGCTCAATCAACGGCGGGTTCACGGAAAATGTCATCCCGGAACGGGTAAAATTGACCGGAACCTTACGCTTTACCGAGAAAAGAGTCCAGGAACAGATCCATACCGAGATCATACGTTCATTTGAGATCACCAGAAGCCTGGGCGGGAATTATGAGCTGAAATTCGAAATTGGCACGCCCCCGATGATCAATTCGGAATTAGCTTCCGATCTGATCGAGGCCGTGGCGGTCGATCTGCTTGGTGAGAAAAATGTGCTCCCATGGAAGAACGAATTGGGTGCGGAAGATTTCGGCTGTTTCATGGAATATGCCCCGGGAGCCATGTTTGCCTTGGGAACGGGTAGTGATAAGCTCCATTGCCAGCTGCATAACCCTGATTTTGATCTTGATGAAAACTGCCTGCCAGTCGGTGCGGCGGTCCTTGCTGAAACTGCTCTAAGGTTCATGCGAACAACAGAAAAATAAACGGAAGTGGAAAAGAGCGCAGAAAAAAAACATTTCTCATTTTCCTAAAAATAATTTGAAAGAAGGAGTTAGCATGCACACAATATTGAGATCAGCAACCAGGGAAGTCATTATCGGAATTGACCGTCCATTCGTAATGATTGGCGAAAAGATCAATCCCACTGGACGCAAGAAGCTGGCGGCGGCATTGTCCGAAGGCAACCTTGATTATGCCCGTCAACTCGCTGAGAGCCAGGTGGCCTGGGGGGCGGAGGTTTTGGACATAAACGTTGGCGTCCCAGGGCTGGACGAGGTCTCGGTGGTTAAAAAACTTGTTGAAATGCTTGTCCCGGTTGTGGATGTCCCGTTTTGCCTGGATTCGGCAAATCCGCAAGTTTTGGCTGCGGGTCTGGCAGCTGCGCCAGGCAAACCGCTGGTCAATTCCGTCAGCGGAGAAGAAAAAAGGCTTGACACCGTCCTTCCGCTTGTCAAGGACCGCGGCGCGGCTGTCATCGGGCTGACCATGGATGATAACGGCATTCCCAAGACCCCCGAAGAACGATTAGCGGTGGCTGAAAAGATCATCGAACGGGCAGCAAAGATGGGGATACCGGTCGAAGATATTATTATCGACCCATTGGTGCTCACGGTTGGATCAGACAGCAAGGCAGCCCTTGTCACGCTTCACACGGTGGATTTATTGCGCAAGGAATTTGGAGTAAATATCAACCTTGGTGCCAGTAATGTCTCTTTCGGTTTGCCGGACCGGCCGACCGTCAACCAGGCCTTCCTCACCCTTGCCATCCAGCTGGGTGCCACCTGTTCGATCACCGATCCGGCAAAACTTGGAGCTACCGTGAAAGCAGCGGATATGCTCCTGGGGCGGGATGATAATTCCATGCGTTACCTTAAATATTTCCGGGCAGCCGAAAAGTTAAGAGCTGCCGAAGCTGAAAAAACGGTTTGAAACACAACTTCCCTTTCGTATAACAGCGAAAGGGAAATTTCATAATGGATCTTAAATGATCAGTTGAAGAATAAGGATCGAATTCCCTGGCCGATTTCGTATAGGCCAAAAACTGTCAGGGCGATTGCTGAAAGACCTATTAGGCTCCGGCTAATTCGCGGTCCGGTCTTCCTTGCGATTGAAAATAACAGCATAATTCCCAGTGTTACAAGGATGAGGATGCTGTAAAACCCTGCGAGCAAAGCGATGCCATGGGATGGTGTCTCTCTCCAGCCCTTTAGCAATAGCGGTCCCATGACCAGGCTCCAGCCAATGTAGGGTCCCGGGTTCAATAGCATTACAACGGTTGCCTTTAGAAAGGCTTGACGGACCGTGTTATTCGCAACCGGTTTCTCGGAATTAAAGGTTCGCCAGGTTCCATACGCTCCATAAGCAAGGAAAAGGAGAAAGACTCCCCCCGCCAGCTGCAGCGCCTGGACCAGCCAGGAAGGCATGCGGCTCAAGACAAGCAGAACCAATGCAATGATCGGGATATCGCTCAGCAGGGGAGCGAATGCAGCCGGGACCGTCCGAGCCCAGCCGTTGGTCAGCGTTTGCGAAATCAGGTAAGTCAGGAAAGGTCCCGGTTGGACAGCTGCAGCAAAGGCGTATGTCATTCCTAATATCAAGTAAGGTATCATGCCATTTAAATTATTTTGGACTGGTTATTTTCGTGCCACCAATCCCTTTTCCATAATTTCGGATTCCTGTATCCAGGGGATCAACTATTGAAGCGCATTATTTGGATTTAATTTACCTTCCTGGTTGAAAGATATGGATATTTTAATGGTGGAAGTATAATACCGGATATTGTAGAAAATAATTGATTATTCCCTTGTAACCAATCTGTTGAGCGAATCTTGCGGTCATTCAAAAAGATATCGTTAATATGATCTCAATTAAGCACCTCTATAAAACTTATCATCGCGGCACTGAATCTGTTGAAGCGATCAATGGGATTGACCTCGAGATAAAACAGGGGGAATTTATTGTCATCCTGGGTCCAAGCGGTGGAGGAAAATCCACGCTGCTAAATTTAATGGGTGGGATTGACCACCCGACAGCAGGGACATTATCGGTAAATGGTTTCGCGCTGGAAACTGCCAGCGAAGAAAGCCTGACCAGCTACCGACGCAACCACATCGGGTTTATTTTCCAGTTTTACAATTTGCTCTCCTCGTTGAATGCTGTTGAAAACGTTTGCATGCCATTAATGGCGAAAGGTATTTCATTTAAACTGGCCAAAATAAAAGCCGTCCAGCTGCTTACCAGAATGGGGCTTGAAAACCGGTTGCGCCACCGTCCCTCGGAGCTCTCAGGGGGAGAACAACAACGTGTAGCCATCGCCCGGTCGATCATCACCGGGCCTGAATTAATCCTGGCTGATGAACCAACCGGGGACCTCGATTCACAGAATGCTCAAGCGATCATCACTCTGATGCACGAATTGAATAAGCAAATGGGTCTTACTTTTGTGGTCGCCACCCATAACTTGCGAATTGCTGATAATGCAGATCATGTCTTTGAGCTCCGTGATGGAAAGATTCAACCCAACAAAGTTGACAAACTGAGTGATGTTTTTCGGTTTGTAATTAAAGATCTGATCAGTGATGGCTGGCGCAGCCTGCTGACAATCATCAGCCTGGCAGTGGTTGTGGTTGGTTACCTGCTGCTTGCTTCGCTAGCCCGTCCATTGTGATCCTGACCCAGCCTGCCCAGGTCTCAAATAACCTGTTGATCGTATCGGCAAATACCATTGATCCGATGGATAGCTCACTTGATGATGCAATCCTGCAAACCGCTAGGGAGATCGCTCCATCCCAGATCCAGCGCGCTTTCCCGGTCATTTTTCGACATTTAACAATTGATGGGCGCATCATGCAGGTCCGTGCGCTGCCGTTGGAGGAAATGCCGGCTGCTCTTGCCCTGAGCTTGATCCAGGGTGAATGGCCGGCTGGTCTTCATCAAGTGGTGGTCAGCGAAGGGGCGGCTCAACTGGCTTCCTGGAAGATCGGTTCTTCAGTGAATATCTACGGCACAAATTTCCAGGTGACCGGCTTGATCCGGTCCACGGAAAACGCCTTTGGCTCCTTGTGGATGACGTATACGGAAGGTCAGCAACTTTTCGGTACATCACGCGGCTTCCAGGTGGGCTTTCTGGTCCTTACCCCTTCAACAAACCCCGAAAGCGTCCGCCTCAGGTTGTTGACTGATGCTCGCATCTCTGTAAATTACAATGTTTATCTCGAAAACGTATTCACGAATGATTACAACCAGTCGAATACGAACCTGGTGGTCTTAAGCAGTCTGATGGTCCTGGTTTCGTTACTGGCGATTACTTTCGGAATATATAATGCGACCAGCCTGAGTCTTACCGAGCGAAGCCGCGAAATTGGGCTCCTGCGTGTAGTTGGTTTTTCGATGAGAAAACTGCGAGGCTTATTATTTGCACGTGCATTTGTGCTCACTCTCGTCTCTTATAGTCTCGGTTGGATGGTTTCACTGATTTTTATTAATTACCAGAGGATCCAGGCGTCAGTAGACCTTATTTTTCTCTCCCTAAGATTGACTCCCTTTGCTGGCTTATCCGGTCTGGGACTCGCGGTCGTCTTTGCCTTTCTGGGTGTTTGGCTCACATCCCGACGCCTGGCTGGGCTTGGACTAATGACCGAAATCAAATGAGCATGGCTGGTTTCTTTTTCACCTTGCGGCTTGGTCTGCTCGATTTGCTTGGTTATCGCCGTCTGGCGTTGATCATGGCGTTTACAATCGCCATCGCCTGTGCCATGGCCGCATTCCTGGAAACATATCGCGCTGGTCTGGCGTCAGAATTCAGCGAACAAACTCATAACTTGCTCGTAGTCCATGATAGCCAGAATGCAGGTGATATCGCTGGCAGCCGGATCTCCAGCCAGGTGGAGGTGCAACTCTCCCGGATGGGGATCAACATGATTATCCCGGAGATCCGCGCCTTGACGGGAACCTCCATTCAGAATGCCACTCTTTTGCGCGGTATCGACCTTGCGCAATATACCCGGCTGGAAACATTCTCGATGGTCTCCGGTCGCCGCCTGGAGCCAGGCGAACCCTCCCGCCTGGCAATGATCGGCAGGCTTCTGGCCGAGAGGCAGCATCTCAAGACTGGCGATGTAATCTCGTTGCGAGGTCGAAATTTTAACGTCGTGGGGATTTTTCAGAATGGCACTTATATGGATAACCAGGCTTGGATTTCGCTTGCCGATGCCCAGGCTTTGTTGGGATGGGGGCAGGATGTATCCGTGTTTATTATCCCTGATGACGGCATCTTGTACGATGGCGAGACCCTACCTGGGGGTCTCTCCGTTACGCAAAAAGGTGAGGACCTGCGGCTGATAGCAGCACAGTATCAGCCCATGCTCAATATGTGGCATATAGTTTCCCTGGCTTTGGGGATTGCTGCCTCCCTGGCTCTCGCTAATGTTCTCTGGCGGATTGCATGGCTGCGCAGGCGTGAAATCGCCATCCTGCGCACCTGCGGTTTTTCCACCCAATCCCTGGTGGGTTATCTGTTTGTGCAGGCAGCCGGGATCACCCTGCTTGGCCTATTGCTGGGCGTTACGATCACGATCGCGATTAACCTTGGTATTCGTCTGACCGTATCCAGCTTTACGATCGTCCCACGCGTGGAACCCGCAGTCCTTATTCCCGCTCTCGGAGGGTTCGCATTGATCATCCTGGCCGGCAGCGTTATACCAGCCTGGCAGCTCAGTCACTTAAACCTTGCTAAATTGCTTCATTCAGAATAAAGGTCACAATCAAATCGAAGCCAATTTCGGACTCCCTTTTCGTTGATGGTTCCTTGAAACCCCCAGATATCGAATATTCACAGTCTGCTACTCACCAATTTTTGAATTAATCCCTTTCGGTGTACGGACGTATTGTAAGGGTCGTCCGAGTAACATCATGGTTTGGGCTTGCAGACCTGGTAAGTTCATAAGCAGGAAAAACATTATCGGGAAGACAAACCAGGATACGATCTCGCCTGCCAGGGTTTTCAGGTTCCAGTCTGTCCACCCACGGCTCAGCCGTATTCGTTCGGCAAACCAGACAACCACCAGTGCAGAACCGCCCAAGAAGTTTAAGATAATGAAAAACAGTGGACTGAAACTGGCTGGCGGAAGGGTGATGACCGCAGTGTGATCGATAAGGATCGAAAGCACCGTACCCAGGCTGACGATAAAACCAGCGGTGGAAAAAAAGAGGTGGTCGTGAAAAAGCTTTAGAAACCGACCAATTTTATAGAATAATGGCGTTCCCGGCAGATTATTCCATTTCTGGAACATGTACCCGATCTCAGTACCACCCCAACCCTGGCGCACTTTTTGGTTATAGAAGATCCCGATCGCGTGCCACAAATTTGCCCCGTAAACAGGATTGCTGTGGACTGGCAGGTATATATGCTTGACAAAGACCTCCCCGCCTTTGAGAATAAAGGCTCGCATAAAGATGTTTATGTCTTCATCGATCATGGTGGGATCCCAGTAATTCACATCTTCCAGTAATTTCAAACTTAGCGAGTAGTTGCTGTAAGGAAACTTGGCTTCAAAGGGATTGAAGTAATCGCCCGTGGTGATCGCATTGGTGAAAAAGGTCAATAGTCGAATCATGGGGCTGGTGTGCCAAATCTCATTATCAGAAAAGAGTGGAGCCTGCCAGATCAAGGAATAGCGGTGAGGAGCAGTGGTAAACTGGCGAGCGAGCTCGGCGAAATACCGGGGGTGGATGACCGAATCCGAATCAACTACCGTGACCAAAATCATGCCTGGCGAAATGCCTAAACGCTCGACCAATTCCTGCCTGGCGCGGTGGGTTGCCCAGGTCTCGTTCATCGCTTTACCTGGGGCCTCACCGGGCAGGTTGGCGGGGTGAAATGTGGTCAACAGGCAAAAAAACTTGTCTTTATACTCAGCCCTAAGGGTTTCGACTTTTGCTTTGGCCTCAAGCTCCCGCGCTTCCATACCTAAAACTACTGTGATGCAATCGGTTGCATCAACCTGCACGCTCAAAGACTGCAAGGTGCGCCTCAAAATATCCAGCGGTTCCCTAAAATTTGGTAGGACTACCAAGTGGTGAACAGTCTTTTGACGGGCCTCTTCTCCCCCTGAAAGCTCCCGGTAAGCGCTAGTGTAGGCTTGTTTTTCTGTTTTCCTGATTTTATATAGTCCTGCAAGGTAAAAAAAAGTGAAGACGATCCAACGGATCATCGTGTAAATAGCCACAACACGCGCCACTTCCAACAAAAGGCGCGGTGCTACCATGAGGCTGATGCAGCAAAAAACAAGCACGCCCCAGGAAAAAAGTCCGAGCACTTTATAACTAAAATGCTTCGGATTTGGGTTGGCGTTCAGGCGGCCGGTATGATATTGGTAAGTTATTTGCCCACCTTGATATTTCTTGAAAAAAAAGGGCGGACGTGAAATTGTTCTTCTCTGCTGTATTCTGGCGAAGAAGGATCTTATATTTTCTAGTGTATAAATAATACCGGTGGATTCCCTGGGGTGTGCATCCAGCCTCCGACGATTATGGCTCCGGAGTGACCAGTGAAGCATCCAGGCAGCTTTGCGGAAATGCTATTGAAATCGGTTGGTTGACCTGGGTCAGTTCAATGGATATTTCCTCGTGCAGTACATTTGTCTGGGGGTCGGTACTCGTTTCCAAAACGAGGTTGTATTTGACAATATATTGCCCATCCACCGCAAGCCAATAGTCGCCCTGGTTGGCATTCACCTGGGCTCCTGAACTTACCCCAAGCCCTGAAACTTTAAATGTAAAATGGTTGGTGGGAATATCGTTCATCGTTTCTTGAGTCACGAACGTGGGGGTATCGATTAGAGGAGTGATGCCCAGCATGCTCGTAATAATATCCAGCATTTCTGCCTCGTTTGGCGCCATACTGGTCCAACTCCAATCCTGGTCTGATCCGGAACATTGATCATTGCCGATCCTGTAGATGTTGCTATCGGAATTATTGGGATCGCCTCCGGTTGGGTCAATAGCAGACATTTTAATATGAGTATAAGATGCATCCTGGTCTTTGGAACGTTGAGTCTCTATTGTGGTTGTGCTGGATTGGGCCGGGTCTGGGCCGATGGAATTGATGGTAACTGTCATTTGGTAGCTGTTTAGGCTGCCTAATCCATCGTTGATACTTACCGGATTCGCAGGTGGGGTTCCGACAGGCACATTTCCAGTCGCCTGGTTTTCATTTCCCTGCGGGGTGGTGCCCTGCACCTGGGGTGTATTTCCAGCGCCTGCAGTAAGGTTGCATGCCATCATCAGCAGGACAAGAATTGAAAGGAATAGGGCTATTTGAATTTTCATTTCATGCTCCTTAATACCGCAATGAGAATGCCGGTCTTGGAATGAGCTTGGGTTTCTACATCATCTGGCGGTGAAAGTGACCATTGCAAACGATAAAAGCGATCCATTCCGCTCATGGCATTGAATAAAATTTTCTTCGTATAATTATATCCTTTATTAATTCCAACTATACATTATCCATGAATGCACGACCTGCAAATTAAAAATAATAATCTCTCAAGATTCTGCCATTTTAATTAACATACACGGACTTGTCCGGATGGACGGTGCTATATTCGTTCGAATGGGATATTACGATACCTGTTTGGCACAAAATCAGGTTCTCGTCACTTGGACCAATCTTCTATCCTCGGAGCTAATTCTTCCCGCCTGAGTATGTTAATTATTTTGCATCCGCTGGGTTAAAACACTAGAACGCTCTGTGAAACCCGTAACTTAACCAGTTTTGGTCGCATCTAATTTATAATAATCAGGGAGTCACAATTGAAATGAGCGAATCTTCAAAAGCAAAATTAGTACCAGAACATGTGAAAGTACTGATCCTCGGAGCAGGTCCAGCCGGTTTGTCCGCCGCGTTGTACGCCGCCCGCGCAGATCTTGAACCGCTGGTGTTGACCGGGCTTCAATTGGGCGGACAGGTCTCTCTGACGAATACGATTGAGAATTATCCAGGCTTTCCTGAAGGAGTGGGGGGGGTTGAACTTGGCGAATTATTCCAGAAACAAGCGGAACGCTTCGGAGCACGCGTCCAGTTTGATTCTGCCCAAAGCGTTGATTTATCCACCCGGCCTTTTAAAATTGTGACTGATAATTCTGAATTCCTTGCAGACACATTGATCATCTCCACGGGAGCCAGCCCCAACCTGCTCAATATCCCGGGCGAAACCGGGCTGACGGGCCGGGGAGTGTCCTATTGTGCCACATGCGATGGATGGTTTTTTAAGGATAAAAAAGTGGTAGTGGTCGGGGGAGGCGACTCCGCACTTGAAGAAGGGCTGTTCCTGACACGCTATGCCACCTCGGTGACGATCATTCACCGGCGCGAGAGTTTCCGGGCTGGAGCCATTTTGCAAAAGCGTACCCAGGACAATCCCAAGATCAAGGTCATCTGGAACACTGCTGTTACAGATGTGATTGGCGGCGAGAAGGTTGAATCGATAAAGATTAAAAACCTTAAGACGAGTGAAACTGATTCATTCAACACAGATGGATTATTCATATTTGTCGGTCACACACCCAATACCCAAATGTTCTCCAAGCAATTGGAAATGGAAAATGGTTATATAAAGGTGAATGACCGGGGGCATACGAGTGTTCCCGGAGTTTTCGCAGCAGGCGAATCTGCAGACTCCTGGTTCAAACAGGTCATTACTTCTGCAGGAATGGGAGCTGCAGCAGCCATGGAAGCCACCCGCTTCCTTGAACAGGAAATCAGCTTGATATTTTTCAATAAATCGATTGGGCGGCAGGATACCTGCCGCTTTTATTGATTAAGATGTTTACACGAGAAGTGCGTGACAAAGAGTACTATCATCAATCGGATTTATTTTGTAGTATATATCTGCTAGTCTTAGCCTAAGGAGGAACAATGACAGCAAAAATTTCCATTATCGGATCCGGAATGACCGGTTCAACCACCGCTCATTGGCTGGCGGAGCGTGAAATCGCCGATCTGGTGCTGGTGGACATTGTCGAAGGGCATGCCCCAGGGTAAAGCTCTCGATCTGCTGGAATCCCTGCCCATCATCGGGAAGGACGTATCTGTGGTGGGGAGCAACGATTTTGCAGCGACCAAGGGGTCGGATATTATTGTCATCACCGCCGGTATCCCACGCAAACCGGGTATGAGCCGGGAAGATCTGTTGACAACCAATGCCAAGATTGTCGGGGAGGCAACTACCAGTGCACTAAAGTTCTCTCCTGAAGCCATCATAATCGTATTAACCAACCCGCTGGATACGATGGCATACCTGGCGATGAAAATTGGCAAACTCCCGCGTGAGCGCATCATCGGGCAGGCCGGCATCCTGGATTCGGCCCGTATGCGCGCATTTGTGGCGCTCGAGACCGGGGTCAGCGTGGAAAATATCGACTGCTACGTGCTGGGAGGTCATGGCGACGAGATGGTCCCGCTAACGGGCCGTTCAAACATCGCCGGTGTGCCCTTGCGCGAGTACCTGCCTGCTGAAAAACTGGATGCGATTGTAAGTCGCACGCGCAAAGGCGGCGGCGAGATCGTCAGCCTGCTAAAAACCGGGTCAGCTTATTATGCGCCTTCGGTCGCTGTAGCCCAAATGGCTGAGGCAATCCTGAAGGACAAGCACCTGATCGTTCCCGCCTCGGCTTATCTAAAAGGCGAGTATGGCCTGAAGGATATGTTCTTTGGCGTACCCGTGCAGCTGGGTCGCGGCGGTCTGGAAAAGGTGATCGAATATAAGCTTGACCCGGACGAAAAAGCAGCACTTGAAAAATCCGCTGCTGCGGTCAAGGAAAGTATCGGCGTTATGGAAACGCTGGTTAAATTTTAGTGCCATTGCGGGAACCCTCGCAGCGACACCCTGGAATTCGGAGGCTAAAATGATTCTGCACGAGAAATTATCAGCCCAACTTCCCGCCTGGCGGGAGCGCGTCAAGTCCCTGGTTAAAGATCACGGCGATAAGGTGATCGACCAGGTGACCATCGGGCAGGTATATGGCGGGATGCGCGATATTAAATCCATGGTGACTGATATATCCTTTGTCGACCCTGCAACCGGGATTAAATTCCGGGGCATGTCCATCCCGGAAGTGCTTGAAAAACTGCCCAAACCCGCTGGCGCAGCCATCCCGTATGTGGGGGGGTTGTTTTATCTCCTGCTGATCGGGGAAATTCCCACCAAGGCTCAAGCCGAAGAAGTGGAAGCCGAATGGGCAAAAAGGGCAGTTGTCCCGGCGCATGTATTTGCGATGTTGCGCTCCATGCCGAAGGATACCCATCCGATGGTTCTTTTCTCCCAGGCGGTCCTGGCATTGCAAAGCGGTTCAAAATTCGCTAAAGCCTATCATGAGGGTGTCAAGAAAGACATGTACTGGGAATCGACCCTCGAAGATGCACTTGACCTGACTGCCAAGCTCCCGTCAATTGCCGCCTTCATCTACCGTCTGAAATATGGCGATGGAAAAGAACCCAAGTATGATCCCAAGCTGGATTACGGCGCCAACTTTGCCAAAATGCTTGGCGTAAAGGATGAAAAGGGATATTCCGAACTCTCCCGCCTGTATTTCATCCTCCACTCGGACCATGAGTCAGGGAACGTCAGCGCCCATACCACCCACCTGGCTGGTTCGGCACTCTCGGATGCGTATTACTCGTTCTCGGCAGGTCTTAATGGACTCGCGGGACCTTTGCATGGTCTTGCAAACCAGGAATGCCTGGGCTGGTTGATCGATGTGCGCGATAAGTTTGGTGGCGTTCCGCCTCGCGATGATTTGTACAAATTCGCCTGGGACACCTTGAATGGGGGTAAGGTCATTCCAGGATATGGGCATGCGGTGTTACGAGTGACGGATCCCCGCTTTACAGCGCAGCTCGAATTTGCCAAGGCTCGTTTCCCGGAAGATACCCTGATCCGCCTGGCGGAGCTTGTATATGACGTGGTCCCCGCAGTACTCAAGGAACAGGGCAAAGCCAAGAACCCGGCTCCTAACGTGGACGCCATCTCCGGCACCCTGCAGTATTATTATGGTGTCCGCGAATTTGACTTTTACACCGTGCTGTTCGGGGTGGGACGTGCCCTGGGGGTGATGCCGAACCTGGTTTGGGCTCGTGCGCTGGGTCAACCCATCGAAAGACCCAAATCCCTGACAACGGCGATGCTGGAGGAATTGGCGAAGAAGTAATTTTATTAGCTCCGGTGACCCAAATCTGAAAGTATTCGATTAAATAAAGCTTCCGAAATCATGCGATTTCGGAAGGTTTTGTTATTCTCGACTGGTTTAACGCTGGCTTGGGATGATTATCAATCCAGGGGATGACGGGTGGAGGCATACCGTTCCAGGTCCGGAGTGGGGCGTTCATATTCCTGCGCCATGAGCGGGGACGAGATGATGAAGTCAGCTGTGGACCGGTTGCAGGCTGTTGGAATGTTATACAACACAGCCAGGCGCAGCAAGGCCTTGATGTCGGGGTCATGGGGCTGAGGTTCGAGGGCGTCCCAGAAAAAGATGAGCATATCCACCGTACTCTTGGCAATGGCTGCGCCAACCTGTTGGTCACCCCCCAGAGGCCCGGAAAAGAAGCGGGTGATCGGGAGGTCCAATTCCTTTGAAAGCAGGTCTCCTGTGGTGCCTGTTGCAAATAACAAATGACGTGACAGGGTATCACGGTTAAAGCGCGCCCACTCGAGCAGATCTGATTTTTTATTATCATGCGCCACCAGGGCGATGCGTTTTTTTTCGGTAATCAACTTCATTAAAAATCTCCTTCATTTCCTGACCGCACGCGTGGCAATGTACACCGGGTGATATTTGCTGAGATGCGAATCCGGACAAATATCTTCGTAGAATCCAGTAATGGCAAACCCTGCATCGGTCTGTCCTGCGATCAGATCGGTGAGGCTGTGACCAAATTCAAGCGGGATACCCTCTTCTATGCAAGTGTCCAACTCATTTGGTTCCATATCCTTCAGGTCGGAATAGGGAATGGCATACATCACTTTCAGGGTCTCTTGTTCATCAGCGTGCGTGCCAAACATGTAATATATCGGGTTGGCAAAACCGGCCAGCAGCAATCCTCCTGGCCTCAAGACCCGAAAAGATTCTTTCCATACCGGGCGTACTTCCGGACAAAAGACATTGGAAACCGGATGGAAGACCAGGTCGAAACTTTTGTCCGGGAAAACGGACAGGTCGCGCATATCCCCTTCGACGGTGCGGATAGTCAATCCTTCACGGTCTGCCACCTGGCGGTCACGATCCAGTTGTGCCGGAGAGTTGTCAAAGATGGTGACCTTGGCACCAAGGGCGGCAAAAACAGGCCCTTGTTGCCCGCCACCGCAAGCTAGGCCGAGCAGATCCAGCCCATGGAAGGATGGGAACCAGTCTTTCGGTACTGGCTTGGTCTCGGTCAGCAGGACACTAAATTCTCCCCTTCGGGCATCATCCACGGTCTTGAAATCGACAGGAATGGTAAATTTATTGTTTTTGTCCACCTGGTGATTCCAGGCATATCGATTGTAATCACGCACGTTAAGAGGCGGCTTGGTCATATTTTGCTCCAGACATCTATGGTCCCCGGTAAAAAAATGACCCCGCGAGGAGACTTCGCGGGGAAGGGTTTCCTGCTGACTTGGTATTATTTTGTCGGCGTAGCGATCGGACCGGCACCGCTCCACCCGAAGACGCGCATCTCGGATGCCGCTCCTGCGGTGGACCAGATGGGATTTCCCTGGTCATCGGTGCCGCTCTGGCGCACTGTAACCACCCACCAGAGCAGGATGCTGTTATCCTGCGGACGGAATGTCACCGGGACGATGAACTTGGTATCGGTTACATATTCCGTCAATTTATGCCCTGTCCCCCCCGTCAGGACTTCCACGATCACCTGGTAGCGCTCGTTATCCCGTAGTGCGCCAACTGATGCCCATTGCAGCGTAACACTGTCTGCTGCCAGGGTGAACATTTCACCGTTGGCTGGCAGGAGCAGGTTGGGAGCTGGATAAGGGGGAGGTGTTGTCGGTGTGGGGCTCGGTCCCGGGGTGGCGTCACGCATGCACAGCGGGATGATCAGGACGGTATCGAGCATGGCGGTATCGGTGCTTAACCCGTTCCATTCTTTAATTGCAGTAACCGAGACACGCATATGCTGATGCAATTGTGCTGAGCGTGTCGTTCGCTTTTACAGTGTACTTTACGGTCTGGCAGGCAGCCCGGGTGGCTGCTGCAGGTTCCAGGGTGGCAGTGGCAGCAGGCGGCGGTGTTGCAGTCGGACGAGGTACCAGGATTTTTTGCCCGACCAGCAGGTTTGTGCATTGGCTGTTCAGATTATTTAAGCTGACAATCGCAGCCACCGATGAGCCATACAATCCTGCAATTGAAATGCACGAATCCCCATTGCCTACCGTATATTCAATCGGTGGTTCCGGGGTCAAGGTGGGAGTCTCGGTTGGGACGAGCGTTTCGGTCGGAGTTGACGTGATCGATGCCGTTACAGTGGGAGTGAATACTGCAGTGGCATTCGGTAATTTTCCGGTACCTTTCAAGGTTAAGAACAATGCCAGGGCGCCCACGACCAGGAAAATTGCCAGCAGACCCAGAGCAACCGGCAGGCTCAAGGTTACTTCCGGCATGCGTGCCCCCTGGACTGTTTTCTCTGATTTTGCTTTTTGTTTTGGGGTGGCGTTGAATTCTGTTCCGCATACGACGCAGCGCGTGGCATTTTCAGCCAGCCGTGTCCCACATGTGGGGCAGAGTTTGGTTTGGGTTGCTTCAGGACTCATAGTTCGGGGATTATACCATGAGGGGGATATGCGCCTACATTTTACCGGGAATGGATTGCGTATAGAATAATACATGGCGTAATGGATTTCTGATATAACAAGCTAACCAGGCAATTCTGAAGATTTGTGTGCGTTATAATGTCCTCGCAATGAATGACGATTTCACCCTTTATAAAACCATGCTGAAGATTCGCCGGTTCGAAGAACGCTTGTTAACTGAGTTCTCGACCGGGAAAATCGTCGGCACAACCCACGCGTACATTGGCCAGGAAGCCGATGCTGCGGGGATATTTTCAGTTGTGGACCCGCAGGATGTGGTTTTCAGCAATCACCGGTGTCACGGTCATTTCCTGGCTTACGGCGGTGACGCTTACCAATTGGCTGCCGAATTGATGGGCAAAGCTACTGGTCTGGTCGGAGGAAGGGGGGGCAGCCAGCACATCCATTGGCGCAATTTTTACTCGAATGGGATCCACGGTGGAATTGTACCAATCGCAACCGGCATGGCGCTGGCGGAAAAAGAACGGAGCACCGGAAAAATTGTGCTTGTTTTTATTGGAGACGGCACGCTTGGTGAAGGCACGTTATACGAGAGCCTGAATATTGCTTCCCTATGGAAGCTTCCCATCTTGTTTATTCTCGAAGACAACCATTACGCCCAAACAACACCGGTTGAAAAAGCTGTCGCCGGTTCGATGTCGGCAAGATTTTCTGCATTCGGGATCCCAGTCTGGGAAAGGGAAACATCGGATGTATTGGCGGTTTGCTCGTTGGCATCGGAACCCGTGTCATCCGTCCGTTCAGGAAAAGGACCCGCTGGTCTGATCCTGCATACCCATCGTTTCTCGGCTCACAGCAAAGGCGACGACCCACGCTCTCCCGCTGAACTCGCCCGCATCAGGCAATTTGACCCGTTGACTGTTCATGGGCTCCGCCTTTCCACTGAGGATTGTTCGCGAGCGGAGTCTGAGGTTGTCGAAAACATTAACGACGCCTTTAAACGAGCAAGTCTTGATCCATTCCCCGAGTTGATTATCAGTTATTGATGACGACAGTCCTGGACCGCCTTAATTTTGCCCTGCATCGCTCCATGGAGTCAGACGACCGCGTCCATGTGCTAGGAGAGGACATTCTCGATCCTTACGGGGGAGCTTTCAAGGTAACCCGCGGGCTCTCCACAAAATTCCCGACACGCGTTTTGACCACTCCCATTTCCGAAGCGGCCATCGTCGGTTTGGCAACCGGTATGGCACTGCGCGGGCTGATCCCGGTGGCTGAGATCATGTTCGGCGATTTCCTCACATTGGCAGCCGACCAGTTGGTCAACCATGCCTCCAAGTTCCGCTGGATGTATAACGACCTGGTCAAAGTCCCGATTGTTGTCCGCACTCCCATGGGCGGACGAAGGGGGTACGGTCCCACCCACAGCCAATCTCTGGAAAAAATGTTCCTGGGAATACCTGGCTTGAAAGTCGTCGCCCCCAATACTTTGGGAGATCCGGCAGATTTACTGGCAGCCTCAATATCTGATGATGACCCGGTTATTTTCATTGAGCACAAATTGCTATATCCCCGTCAGTTGCTGGAAGAAGGTGCGGCTGACCTGCTTGATTACCAGGTTGATCAAACTTCGAGCGCTTATCCGACCTTTACCTTGCGACCAACACAATCCCCCCACATCACCCTTGCCTGTTATGGATATAACTTCGAACTTGCCCGCCTGGCTGCTCTTGATCTACTAATGGAACATGAGATTTTCGCTGAAATTATTCTATTTTCACAGCTCAGTCCCTTTATGCTCGATCCTCTTTTCCAATCGCTGGAGAGGACAGGGAAATTGGTGACGGTCGAAGAAGGGACACTTTCCCTCGGTTGGGGTGCGGAATTGGCAGCTCGCTCAGCCGAAAAATTGAGCGGCTTGCGGATCCGCCGTGTTGCAGCCCTGGATTTGCCGATTGCCAATGCAAAAAGATTGGAAGACAAAATCCTTCCTTCCGTGCAGGATATTATCAATGCAGGTCTTTCCATTCTTGAATAATTTGTGATTACCGAACGGACAAATTTTATAATGATCAAATCCGAAATAATTGTTCCTCTCTTAAATGCCAATGAGCCTGAGGCGAGGATTGTAGCTGTCCACGTAAAGGACCGGCAACCCATCGAAAAAGGCTTGCTTCTGTTCACGATTGAAACTACCAAGGCCGCAACAGAGATCACCTCACCTGAGACGGGATTTATTCATTTGCTTGCCAAGGAAGGTGACACGTTAACTGTGGGCGATCGATTGGCAGTCATCACCGGGAAAATCGATGACCCGGTAAATGTCCAGGGTGGTAAGCGATCATCCTCACCATCTAAAAGTGGCTTGCGAATAACCAAACCGGCAAAAGAGCTCGCTGAATCTATCGGTGTGGACCTGGCTTCTTTGAAAAATGAAGGACTGGTTACGGTGGATGTGATCCGTCAGCTTGCCGGCAGCGAAGAGAAGCTTAAGACTACATTTCCCCTTTCGAAAAAGCCATACTTGCTGATATATGGTGCAGGGGGGCATGCCAAATCTCTCATGGAACTGGTTCTTCAAAACGATAACTATAAGATCGCAGGGATTATCGATGATGATGCTCAGCTCAAAGGAAAAAGCGTGCTTGGTATTCCTGTGTTGGGTACCCGCGTTCTTCTGCCTCGGTTGATCGAGCGTGGAATATTGTTGGCGGCCAATGGGGTGGGCGGAATAATAGATATTGGAATTCGTGTAGACATTTTTCAATTGCTGGAAATCGCTGGGTTCTCATTCCCCAGCCAAATTCACCCTCGCGCTTGCGTGGAACCGAGTGCGTGCGTGGAAGAAGGAGTCCAGGTATTTGCCAACGCTTATATTGGGGCAGAAGCAGTCCTGCGTGAAAGATGCATGGTCAATACCAATGCGGTAGTATCGCATGATTGTGAGATTGGAGCGTACACGCACATTGCCCCGGGGGCATTACTGGCGGGTCACGTTCATGTAGGCGAACGCACACTGGTTGGAATGGGGGTGACCACTACCATCGGGATTAAAATTGGCTCGGGGGTTCGGATCGGAAATGGCGCTATTGTTCTGGCTGACGTGCCAGATAAAATGGTTATCCAGGCTGGTAGGTATTGGGTCGGAAAGGCGTAATAAATTGAATTATACAAAAAGCGGTAATCGCATGATTACCGCTTTTTTGTATTCTTTTACAGCGATCGATTATATTCGGGCTGCAAGCCAGGCTCGCAAATCGTTGAACATGCTGACCCGTTCCGGTTCATTGTGTACTTCATGGTAAAGGTTTTCGTAAACCTTTAGAGTTTTGTCTTTTGACCCGACCTTATCATAAAGAAGCGTGGCTCCGCTTGGATCCACGATCCTGTCGCCGCCGCCCTGGAGGATGAAAAGTGGCAGCGAGATCTTGCCGGCTTCTTCATTGACTCGCAGCATGGCGCGCAGCATTCCTCCAGAAATGCTTGCAGTAATTTTGCCGTGGAAGACCATCGGATCGGAGTTATACGCTGCTACCACTGCCTCGTCGTGAGATAAGCCGGAAGTATCCAGCCCAAGCAGCCCTGTCCTTGGAGCGATAGTCGCAAGGATCTTGCCCATGGTGATCGTTAAAGGTGAAATATTATCTGGAATTTTAACGGGAGGCGCAGAAATAATTGCGCCTTTGAAATCTGCCTGGTGATCGAGCAGATAAAATAATGTTATCAATGCACCCAGGCTGTGGCCGTAGATAAAAATTGGTTTACCCGGCTGCCATTCTTTGATCATTTTACAGAACACACTTAGCGGCTCGGTAAAATCCTCGAATTGCTTGATTACCTCCCGTTGCCCATCCGATTTGCCGTGCCCAATGTGGTCCAGCCCATAGACAGCATATCCAAGCGGGACGAAATAGTCGACCACGTTGGAGTACCGCCCGCAATATTCACCAACTCCATGGACGATCAACAGGATCGCTTTTACATCCCCATCGGGAAGCCAACCTTGGTAATAATTGCTGCAGTCGGGCATACCCTTAAAATTCCCTTCGATATGTTTCATGGCGTCTCCTCTTGAATAATTTGATAAAAATAGTATAGCACGGGATTTCTGGGTTTACGTTATCTACGAAACACTCCCCAGCCTGTTTCAACAACCAATTCTCCAATTCAGGGATATTCTCGCTCAACCGGGCAGCTGCAATTACAGGGAACCAGCGATGATACTCTCCAATTCCCCCTGGGTTTAATTGAAAATAGGTGCGAAGATATATTGATTGAAATAAGCGTATGAGTAATTTCGCGGGATAATTGGGGATTTGTGAACTGGCTGCCGCTCCTATTAAGATAATACTAGAGCGGGCAACGTCAGCGAGGGGATTTCCACAAGAAGCATCTATCCAATCAATAATCACAGCCCGGTTGGCCGACAGTAGGATGTTGCCTGGATGGAAATCGCCATGACAGGTCGAATTTCCTTCTGGAAGAGTGGACAACACGGTAAGCAAATAGCTTTTTTGATCATCTGGAAGAGCTTTGGCTGCACGCAGCTTATTTTCGAGCCTACTCCGCTGGCTGGGAAGTTCGGACTTGAATTATGGTGGCATGTGTCCATGCGTGAAGTTTGGCTGTCTGCCGGGCCAGGGAAAAAACCATCCAGGGTTGTTTTTCCAGGACCTCCCACATGTTTCTTCCAACCACGCGTTCATATACCAATCCGTTCTTTCCATTCACTTCCAGGATATCGCCTACAAATGGCGCCGGCAGCCCGGCCGCATGGATGGCTCGGGCCATTTTTTGTTCAAAGTGGATATTTTCAAGTTCAAACCAGTTGTGGAATAATTTGAGGATCTGACCCCCTTCCCAGGCAAAAATATCCGCTGTTCGCCCGCGGGCAATAGGTTCTTCCAGGTTTCTTGAAATCATAAATGTCCTCGAAGAAATTCCCCGATCTTTTCTATGGCCTGGTGCGATTCTGGAACATAGGGGGCAAATGCCTGGAAAACATGCCACATCCCCGGCCATGTTTCCAGGGTTACATTAACTCCCGCCAAACGTGCCTTTTGCTCCAGGCGGGCGGAATCATCGTATAGGATTTCTTCGGTCCCAACCTGGATGAAAGTGGGAGGCAGGTCGTGCATATCCCCAAAGAGGGGGGAAATATATGGGTAATCCAATGAATGCCCATTGGCATAAACTTTAACCAGCCAATCATCGTCGCTAAGACTTAGAAGTGGGTCGCGGTCTGCCCGGGCGCGGATGGATCCCCCCGAGAAGGTCAGGTCGGTCCAGGGCGAAAGAAGAAAAAGTGCCGCGGGCATTTTTTTATGATTATCCCGCAGGAAAAGGGAAGTTGCCAGTGTCAGGCCTCCACCGGCAGAATCTCCTCCAATCGCGATATGCTCCGGGGAGTAACCATTTTCAAGCAGCCAGCGGTAGCCATCCAGGGCATCATCAAGGGCGGCAGGGAAAGGATGTTCCGGGGCAAGTCGGTAATCGATTAAAAGTGCCCGCGCCTGGCTTGCCTGGGCAATTTTCCCTACCAGGCCGCGATGGGTGCTGGGTGAACAAATAACATAAGCACCCCCGTGAAGGTACAGGATCGCCCGTCCGGGAATTGCCTCATCTGGTTCAAGCCAATCGGAGGGAACCCCCTTGGCTGAAACGGTTTTTAGGCACACCCCACGCGGCACCCGGATCGCGCGTCGCGCCGCAAAGTCGATCCGCCTGCGGCGTACTTCCACCGGGAGATCGCCGAGCAGGGCATCCTTGGTATCGCGCATGATCCGCTGGACTATCCGGCTGCGTAGGCTTGCCATGGGTCTCCTAGAATAAGAATGGAAAGAATGATCGTGTATTCTTTTTATAAACTTTGAATCCGGGCAGGGTGGCAAGGACTTTGTCCTTTCGGACCATGTTCGGGATCCAGTAAGCAAAAATAAATGCTGCCAGCGGCAGGAAGGCAAACCACATCATTGGCAACAGGGCAAATGCCACATAAATTAGGAATTCACCAAAATAATTGATGTTGCGGGATAACTTGAACAGGCTGTCTGTGATCAGTTCACCCGGGTGCAATTTCAGGGAGGTGAACTTCTGCATATCAGTTGCGAAGACGAAGAATACACCGAAGGCGTTCAAGCTGACCGCGATTCCCAGCAGCCAGGGCGGAGCTGTTACTCCTTTCCACATGATCAGCCAGCCCGGAATCCAATAGAAGACCAGGGAAATCCAGGAGACCAACCCAAACCATATACTTACCTTTCGTTCCCAGGATGCATCTGGAAACATGCTGCTTTTCATCACCCACAGTAAACCATAGGTTCCATGCAAAGCAAGGTAAACCCAGGCAGTTGGATTTTGCCATTGATGATAGAACGCCATCAATCCCAGGATGACGATGAATGTGACCCCTTTGTTTGTATCGATAAAGTATTTATGTTTCATAATGGTTGCCTTGGAATTTGAGTGTTCGTGATGAAAAGAGGACGAGATTAATTGATATATCGATGTAATTTGGGTAGCAGGGATGGAAGCAGCCGGCGATACCCCGGATCACCTTCTGAGACCTCCAGGCGGATGATGTGATCGGACGGTATCGTGGAAAGCCAATCTTCTAGGAAAGCCGCCAGTTTGAGGATGTCTTTTGACTCGGCAATATTAATTCGCTTTCGTCTCGCAAGGCGGTGGTCAATCACCTCCGGGCGCGCGGTCAAGTGGATAAATAAATCTGGGGGAGGCAAAAGGGTACGGACGAATTCATAAAATCGCTTGCACAAGGAATATTCTGCGTTTGTCAGCAAGCCGCGCGCATGGAACAGCTGGGTAAAGCCGTAATAATCTACGTCCAGCCCACCGTCCACAAGACCGGTATGGTTGGACTTTCGCAGGACTTGCTCCTGTTCAGCTCGCAGCAGCAGGTAATCGATTTGGTTCGGGAGTGCATATTCGCGGCGTGTTTTGAACAGTTCGCTGAAAAGGGCGTTCAGTATGTTGTTCCAGTCCCGTATCAAATAAACCTTGTTTACACAAAGCCCGTACAAGAGCAGTTTTGCCTACTCCTGTGGTACCGGTTACTGCGATGATCTGACCCATTTTTCAGCGTCAGCCCGTTGTCATTTCTTGGATTTCCGTGCCGCAGCCAGGGCTGCTTTGATCTGGTCGACATGGGAGTTGGTATGCGATTCCAGCTCGAGCATTTGGACGGCATTCAAAAAGTAGCTGGCTTTTCGATCGACGAAGGATTTCGGAAGAGCTGCTAAAAAAGTCACCATTTCTACAGACAAGCGTTTTAATTCGTCCAGCATGTTTTTGTATGAACCGTATGCAGCCACGGTGGCGTGGATGTGTCCGGGCAGGTTGCCTCCCCAATCGTCAGCCAATCTTTCATATCCACCTACTGCGTCATCCAGGTTGGCGATCCAACCTCGCTCGGTCTGGATGAGGTGTGCCAGCACCTGCTTGGCACTCCATTCACCGGGGGAGGGCTCATGGTCTGCATCCGCCTCACTCACTCCCATAAAACATTCATCCAGCTTATGCTGGGCATCCTCATATTTGACTCTTACTTGCTCAGCCAGATTCAACCGGGTTCCACGAAATTTCCGGCACGGGTCTTTTGGATAATTCCATTAAAATGGTCATTTTTTGAGGGCCGCGGTAGAAGACCACCTCAACCTTATCTCCACCTTTCTTGCCCTGGAGCGCTGCCACAAAACTCCCGTAATCGTTTGTGACAGGCTTTTTGTCAAGTTCAATGATGACATCGTCCTTGCATAGGCCGGCAGCAGCCGCGCCCATCCCAGCCCGGACTTCATCCAGCCGGACCCCCTGGGTGACTGGCACGCCCAAAGTCTTTGCGATTTCAGGGTTGAAATCGCTGATGTTGATCCCCAGCATTGGGCGGTCAAAGGTACGCCGGTCAAGTCCTGTTTCAAGGACTGAAGCCAGGTTGGGGAGCGTAGTATCCCATTCGGTCTTGAAACCTTCTGCGAGTTGTTTCCAATCATCCCCATCTGGAACAATGTGGTCGAGTGTTACCAGGGTCCCATTTTCACTGGGAGATAAGGTAACGCTTACGTCGGTGGCACATGGTTCTGACCGGGCAAACCATTTGAATTTAACGGATTTATTTTCTTCCAGGGCAACGTATTCTCCCGCGGAATAAAAATCACCATGCCAATAAAGGTACATCCGTCCTCCCGGACGCGGGGCAATGGTGGCGAAGTCGCATAGCCACTCATGCAAAGCTTCCGCATGCGTAAGGGCGTAATAAACCTGTGCAGGGGATACTTTTATTAATTGCTTCGAGGTCACGGTTGTGGACATATTATTCTCCTTCCTCCATTAGCGGCTTATCCGGATGTTGAAGCCATTTTCGTACGTCGCGGGTATGGGTATCTTCGTGTTCGCAAAACATTTCCATCATATCAATTATTTTTGATTTTCCTCCCCAGGGGACGCTGACGGGGATGGAAAAACTATCCTCTGACATTTCCTCGATAATGGTTCTCAGGATCTGTCGGTTGGAACGCCATTCTCTAAGAATCTGCTCATTGTCAAGACCGGTCCGGGAGGAAACCGACTTTTCATTGTATTCATCCAGGTCGGAAATATCGGGTATGGAAAGAGGTCTGCCCTCGATATGGGCGCGCAGAGTTTCTATGGTGGCATCATCCCAACCGGTTACATGCGCTAATACCTCTCTAATGGTCCACCCGGGATAGATTTCTTTGTGTGGGTTTACGAGCGGCAAGATGCTTTCCATTTTTGTGCGCGCCTCTTGCATGAGTTGGAGCAATTTCTCCCGATCAGGAACTGGCATGGGATCCTCTATTTTCATGGTTTATTTTACACCTTCCCTGGATTGATAATTCCTTGCTTTGCCATAAGATATTTGATACTATTAAACTCTCATCACTGCTCCAACTATCATTTCCCATAAAAAATTTCCTGGGATCCATCGCGATCACTCTGCTGAGCCGATAAACCTGATTCTCTGGCTGCCCTCTACTAAACCATTAAAGTTTGATATACGGATTAATTTTGAAAATGAGCATACTATCCGAATTTGAGACCCGCTTGTCCCCCCCGGCACGAAAGATATTCAAAGAATTAAAATCTCCGGCTGCCATCCAGGCATATTTGGACAGCATCCCATACATCGCAGAGGAGCTCGACAGATCACCCTTGCGGGTAATGACCGACGGGCAGGGACATTGCCTCGACGGGGCAATCTTTGCTGCCTTGGCGCTTCTCCGCCTTGGGCATCGCCCCCTGATCATGGACCTTGTCCCTGAGCCCGGGACGGATGACGACCATGTGCTTGCCTTATTCCAGCACAATCATAATTGGGGGTGTATCGCCAAGTCAAATTATGCCTTCCTGCGTTTCCGTGAGCCGGTTTACAGGAGTCTGCCGCGAATTGGCCATGAGTTATTTCGAGCCTTACACCAATAACGAAAAACGGAAAACATTACGCGGCTACACCCGCCCGCTTGACCTGTCAGCCTTCGATCCCGATTGGACCTGGAGTGAAACCAGGATTTCAGAAATATCCGGACGTCTATATCAACGGAAGCCAATCCCCCTGATTTCTCACGAAGACGCCAAAACGCTTTCAGTATCTGATGACCGTTTTTACCAGGCCAACACGCTCGGGACGAATTTCAGCTGGATTTATGGTGTGCGTGATAACCCGTGAAGTGGCTTGGGAACCGGGATCGCCCTCTCTCATAATAATCCAATGATGCAGCTGGTTGACCCGGTTCACCCGATCCACACTCCACTCCAACCAGGTAAGCTCAATAATATTTTCCCCCCGCTGACGGTATATTTTTCACCGGTCAGGCAATTCTGGACCATGCGTTTCTCTTTCCATCCGAGCGAGGATACTGGCACCTCAATCCGACGTGCTTTTGAGGTGGCATTCATTGCGACCAGTACCTTGTCATCTCCCAGGGACCTCGCAAATGCGTAGCTTCCGTCTTCGACCAATAACCGGATGTAGTCACCTCGGCGCAGGCACGGGATCTGTTTTCGCAGGGAGACCAGGGTTTTTACCCAGGTGCGCAAGTCCTGGTTCCACTCATTCTCCTTCCATGGGAAAGCCCTTCGAGAGTCCGGGTCCTTCCCGCCTTCCACCCCCACCTCGTCTCCGTAATAAATTGCCGGCGCTCCAAGAAATGCCATTTGGAAAAGAAAAGCCAGTTTTAGTTTGTCGACGTTTCCTGCCACCATGGTCTTGAAGCGCTCGGTGTCGTGGCTGTCGAGTGGGTTATACATGGCAAGCAGGTTATCGTGCTCATATGCCTTTAGCAGTGTCTCGATGCGCTTATCGAATTGGGTGGCATTTTCACGCCCTTGTAGAAGAGGAATAAGGGCATCCCGAACCGGGTAATTCGTAAGCCCGTCAAAGTGACGGTCATTCGCCCAACGCGGGTTCACATCCCATATTTCACCGACAATGTATGCTTCATGGTTGGCAGCCCGCACGACCTTACGGAAATCTTCCCAGAAACCGTCGTCATCGATTTCATTGGGTACGTCCAAACGCCAGCCATCTATACCCTGGTCGATCCAATATCGGGCAACCTTTAATATATACTCTCTGACCAGTTTATTGGAATAGTTGAGTTTTGGCAAAGATTTATGGTCCCACCAACCAAGGTAATTTATTGGCTTTCCATCATCGTAAGCGTTTAAAGGGAAATTCTTGATGTGGAACCAGTCCTTGTATCGCGATTTTTCCCCGTTTTCGAGAACATCCACGAAAGCAAAGAAACCGCGTCCGACGTGGTTGAAAACGCCATCCAGGATCAGGTGCATGTGATTTTGATGGACGCAATCGACCAGGTCGTGGAAGTCAGCCATGCTCCCAAGTTTTGGATCGATTTGATAGTAATCGCTGGTGTTGTACCGGTGCGTGGAGGGGGATAAAAAAATGGGATTCAAGTAGATTGCCGTAACACCCAGATCCAGCAGGTAGTCAGTATGCTGGATGATGCCGCGCAGGTCTCCACCCTGGAATCCCCAGGAGGTGGGTGTTGAGCCCCATTTTTGCACATTGGGAGGATCATTATCGGGGTCGCCATTGGCAAACCGGTCGGGGAATATTTGATAGAAAATCGCGTCTTGAACCCAGTCGGGAGTTGACATTTGTTTGTCCTGGAATGAATTTTGGAATCGTCGAATTTTACCCTAAAAGCAGGCAACTCTCTCCAGGTAACCCCTCTATTTTATATCCTGGTTTCGTGCAAATCTTTTATCTCCGCCCACCGGTAAGGTTATCCACCAACCGAAACACCGATCAATTTCCCGATCCCGAAGGTGATCAACGCGGCAGCCAGGCCGATAATGACCTGTCTAAAACCGGAATAAAATATATTACGCCCGGTCATCAGGGTGATCGCTGCACCCACCAGGAACAGCGCAAACGCGCTGACTCCCATGCTCGTATAAATGGCGATATTCCCACTCAGGAATGCGAAGGGGAGCAGTGGAAAAAGAGCTCCAAGGGAGAACAGCAAAAAGGAGGTAATGGCAGCCACATAAGCCGACCCGCCCAGTTCATTCGGGTCGATGCTGAGTTCTTCCCGTGCCAGTGTATCCAGGATGGAATTTTGATCAGTGGTCATGATCGCAGCAGATAGCTCTCGCGCCCGGCTCTCTGACAATCCTTTGGCTTGATAGATGAGAGCCAGTTCTTCCTGCTCTTCTGCCGGGTTCCTTTCCAATTCTTCTTTTTCAATCTTAATCTGGTGTGCATATAACTCACGCGAACTTTGGACCGACAGCCATTCACCGAGCGCCATCGATCCCGCTCCTGCCAGTAACCCGGCAAGCCCGGCAATGAACACGTCGTGGCTGTTCAGGTTTGCGCCGGCAACACCCATTACCAGGCTTAAAATTGAGACCAATCCGTCGTTTGACCCCAGGACTGCTGCCCGTAGTGCGTTCCCTCCGCCGGCTTTATGGCGGCCTTCCATCTGTGCCACCGTCCCCCCGGAGAGGCCGCTGCTGCTTGTTCCAGCCATCGTTAAAAGGCGGGCGTGAGACTTCTCGTCAGCCGACATGCTGTTCGATTCAGCTTCTGGCTGGTTATCATACGCGCGGCTGTCTGCCTGTTCGTTTGATGTAAGGGTGGGAAGAATGAACTGGGGACCAAACCTCTTCGCCAGGAACGCGAGAATACGGGCACGCCCACTTGGTTTGGGAGGTAAATATTGCGCATTTCCGTCTTTCAATCGTTTTTCCCAGGCTGCAGCGTGCTTTTCTTCGCTTGCGGACAAACGCCGGTATAGCTCGGCCATATTTGGCTGTTTTTCAGTTTCCGCCAGGACAAGATATAGGAAGGCACCGTCAGTTTCTTTTTGAAGGTTCGCAAGGTATCGGGATTTTTCTGTTGGATTGATCATGATTGCCTTCTTGGATGGAAAATTAAAATAATAGAGAAACTAAGTAATTGCTTGGATGATTTTACCTTAAATCAAATGCTGAGTCCGAGGGCTCAGCATTTGATAATTATTCCGATGGGATGGGGCTAATCCTGTCTCCGACAAGTGGACCCACGGAAATCAGTTCTTGCGAAAGCCCTCGAAAATATTTATAACTTGCTGGATATTTCGTCCAGCAATGCCATTTCATCGTTGGAAAGTCGAAATTTCATTGCACCGGCACTTTCCTCGGCCTGTCGGACCTTCGTGGCACCCGGGATGGTAACCACGATGTTTCCCTTGAAAAATACCAGCCAATTCAATGCAACCTGTGCGATTGTCGCTCCGTGATTTTCGGCAATCTCTTCCATGGTAGTTGATGAGTGGACGTGTACGCTCCAGGTTGCGTTTCATACTTGCCTTACGCCAACCTGGCACGCGCTCGAGCAGTCCTGGATCCTTGTGATATTTCCCGGTCAACAACCCACGCGCCACGGGTGTGTAGGCAATGATCGTGATCCCCAGCTCCCTGGCAGTCTCCAGGACACCATTCGTCTCGATTTTCCGATCCAATAAACTATAGCGAACCTGGTTTACCGCCAGTGGCAGCCCTCTTTTTGCCAATGCCGCGTGTGCGCGCCGCATTCGATCAGGGTTGAAATTGCTGACTCCCACTGAGCGGATCTTCCCAGCTTCGACCAGGTCAGCCATGGCATTCATTTCCGCCTCAGGCGAGGAAAAGCTGAATGGTTGGTGGATCATATAATTTCCGATGCTGTAACCATCCAGGAAGTGCAGGCGATTACCGATGGTGAGGGGAATATTTCTCGCAGTTCGCAAAAATGGCTGCCATTTTGTTGCAATGACTACTTCAGTGTCCGATTTACCGGCAGCCTTCAGCCCGGTCGCAAGCGATTGTTCGGACACGCCAGCTCCATACAGCTCGGCAGTGTCAAACCAGTTGATGCCGCCATCCAGCGCTGCTTTGATGATGGCATTTTTTTCCTCCTGCGGAATGATCGGGAACATACGCCCGATCAAACCACCTCCTCCTGCCAATTCCATCACGCCCAACCCGATCGGCGTGACCAGGATGTCTGTCTTTCCCAGGTGTCTGAGTTCGATTTTGTTTATTGTTTCCATTCTAAAATCCTCCTGACCTTGAAAAAGGTCAGCCTCTCCCAATTTCCTTTTCGATCTTGGAAGAGGCTGGATTATTTATTTTGGTGATAAATACCTTGCAGCGCTAGATTTCTTTGCCTTCGAACTGGCTGTTGTAGAGCTCGGCGTAGAAACCTTTCTTTGCCAGGAGTTTGGCATGCTTGCCCTGCTCCACGATATCACCGTCTTTCATCACCAGGATCCAGTCCGCGTCGCGGATGGTGGATAAGCGGTGGGCAATGATGAAGCTGGTGCGCCCCTTCATCAAGTGAGTCCATCGCTTTTTGGATTTGGACTTCGGTATGTGTATCCACCGAACTGGTGGCTTCATCCAGGATGAGGATTTTGGGATCTGCCAGGAAGGCGCGGGCAATGGTCATCAACTGCATTTGACCCTGTGAGATGTTGGAGGTCTCTTCGTTGAGCACCATATTGTAACCTTCCGGCAGGGTGCGGACAAAATGGTCCACGCGGGCAGCCTTGGCGGCATTTATGACTTCCTCATCGGTGGCGTTCGACCGGCCATAGCGGATATTCTCCATGATGGTCCCGTTGTAAAGCCAGGTATCCTGTAAAACCATGCCAAACATGCAGCGCAGGTCTCGCCCTGGTAAAGTCCTTGATATCATGACCGTCCACCAGGATGGCGCCGCTGTTGACGTCATAGAAGCGCATCAGCAATTTAACCATGGTGGTCTTGCCTGCGCCGGTCGGACCAACAATGGCGATCTTCTGACCAGGTTCAGCATAGAAGGTAAAGTCATTGATGATGATCTTATCCGGGTTGTAACCGAAGTGGACATTCTTGAAATCCACCCGACCCTCGACAGTACCCAACTGGACGGGTGTCGTGGTATCTGGGAATTTCCTCGGGTTCAGCCAGGAACTGGAAAACACGCTCTGCAGCGGCCATGGTCTGCTGAAGAATATTGGAGATGTTGGCGATCTGCGAGATCGGCTGGGTAAACGAGCGAACATATTGGATAAAAGCCTGGATATCGCCAATGGTGATGGTGCCCTGGACAGCCAGGTAGCCACCCAGGATACAGATGGCGACATAACCCAGGTTGCCGACGAAATTCATGATGGGGAACAACAGGCCGGTCAGGAATTGTGATTTCCAGGCAGAGTCGATACAGGGTACCGTTGATCTGGTCAAATTGCTCAACGCTCTTGGCTTCACCGTTGAAGGCCTTCATCACAACGTGCCCGCCGTACATTTCTTCGACGTGACCGTTGATATGCCCCAGGTAGTCCTGCTGGCGTTTGAAGAAGACCTGCGATTTGCCGATGATCAGGCCAATGATGCCGAACGACAATGGCAGGATGGCCAAGGCCACCAGGGTCATCTGCCAGCTGATGGTGAACATCATGACGAGCACACCGATGACCGTGGCCACGGAGGTAATGATCTGCGTCAGGCTCTGGTTCAAGCGTCTGGCTGACCGTATCCACATCATTGGTGATGCGGGAAAGCACCTCACCGTGGCTGGTGCCGTCAAAGTATTTGAGCGGCATGCGGTTGATCTTTTCAGCGATGTCCTTGCGGAAACGGTAGGTGATATTCATTGCCACATTGGACATGATCCAGCCCTGACCGTAACTCAGCAAGGCGGAAACCACGTATAGCAGCAGGGTTTCTACGAGGATATTGCCAATGTAGGTAAAGTCAACGAACCGTTCCAGCGATCTGGGCCATCACACCTTCGAACAGTTTGGTGGTGGCATTTCCCAGGATCTTGGGACCAACGATCATTGCCGCCGTTGAGGCAATCGCGAGCAACCAGATGAACAGGATCAACAGCCGATACTGCCCAAGATATTGGACAAGTTTTTTCAGGGTGCCTTTGAAATCACGCGGTTTTTCACCTCTTGCTCATCATCGCCATCGGACCGCCGCCGGGCCTCATGCCGCCCATTGGGGGGCGGCCGCCGGCTGGAGTGGAACTGGTTGGTGGGAGTAACGCTGTGCATGGTCATGCCAACTCCTCCTTGCTCAACTGCGATAAGGCAATGCCTCGGTAAACTTCACAGTCCTTCATAAGTTCCTCATGGGAGCCTTTGCCAACGATCTTGCCTTCATCCAGCACGATGATCTGCTCGGCATTCTTGATGGTGGCAATGCGTTGGGTCACGATCATCATGGTGCTCGCACCGGTATGCTCCTTGAGCGCTTTGCGCAAGGCTGCATCGGTCTTGAAATCCAGGGCTGAAAAGCTGTCGTCAAAGATATAGATGGGCGCTTTTTTCACCAGGGCGCGGGCAATCGCCAGGCGTTGCTTTTGACCCCCGGACACGTTCATCCCACCTTGAGCCACTTCAGTCTGCATGCCTTCTGGATTTGTGGAGATGAACTCGGTGGCCTGGGCAATGTCGGCGGCTATTTTCAACTCTTCGTCACTGGCATTTTCATCCCCATATAACAGGTTGCTTTCGATCGTGCCTGAGAATAGTGTGCCCTTCTGCGGGACATAACCGATCCTGTCGCGCAGTTCATGCTGCGTGACCTCGCGGATATCTGTCCCATCCACGATGACCGCCCCTTCCGTGACATCGTAGAAGCGCGGGATCAGGCTGACGATCGTGGATTTACCCGAACCGGTGGTACCGATCAGGGCAGTGGTCTGACCTGGTTGGGCAGTGAAGCTGATATTGTGCAAAACATCTTCTTCTGCTCCGGGGTAGCGGAACGAGACATTGCGGAATTCGACCGTTCCTTTGAATGGTTCGCTGAATTGCTTGGGATCTTGCGGGTCTTTGATGACCGGTTCGGTCTCCAGCACATCAGCAATACGATCACCGGATACAGCTGCTCTTGGCAGGATGATGAACATCATCGCCAGCATCAGGAAGGCAAAAACGATCTGCATGGCATATTGCATAAATGCCATCATGTCGCCCACCTGCATCGATGACTGGGCAACCTGATGGGCACCAACCCAGATGATCAGCAGGGTCACTCCATTCATGACCAGCATCATCACCGGCATCATGATGACCATGACCCGGTTGATGAACAGGCTGTTACTGGTCAGATCCTTATTGGCTTTATCGAAGCGGGTTTCTTCGAATCCCTGCATGTTGAAGGCCCGGATGACCATCATGCCGGACAGGTTTTCACGCGTCACCAGGTTGAGCCGGTCGATCAGGCTTTGGATGATCTTGAATTTGGGCAGGGCGATGGAAAATACGGTCAGGATCAAGCCAAGAAGCACAACCACTGCCAGGGCAATGATCCACCACATGT
Source organism: uncultured Chloroflexia bacterium (assembly GCA_963830585.1). Taxonomy (GTDB): domain Bacteria; phylum Chloroflexota; class Anaerolineae; order Anaerolineales; family Villigracilaceae; genus UBA877. Next base: position 697,306 of record CAWHNA010000002.1, read on the forward strand.
TGGCGCTTTTACCGATGGCCCGGATCACGCCGCCGATCCCAATGATGGGTGCATAGAAAACCATGCGCATCATCATGATGACGACCATCTGGATCTGGGTGATATCGTTGGTCGACCGGGTGATCAGCGAGGCCGTGGAGAATTTGTCAAACTCTGTTGCGGAAAAGCTTTCGACCCGTTGGAACACATTCCGGCGCAGATCACGCGCCAGCCCGGCTGCGGTTCGAGCTGACAGGTAGCCCACAATGATCGTACAGGTCCCGGAGAGCAGCGTCACGAGCAGCATCAGCACACCGATGTTGAATGATATAGTTGGACGACAACTTCCCGGTATCCATACCGAGAGCAACATACTCGGCCTTGACCGGTGCGGCGGCTGCCTGGATGATCATGCTGTCACCCAGGGCGGCAAACTTTGCATCGAACGTGCTGCTCAATTGGGAAAGCTGTGCAGCGGGAAGCTGTCCGAGCACGGTAAAAATATCCATCCCGGGTGGAAGCTTGGACAGGTCGAAGCCCATAGCTGCTGGCCATGGCAGCTGCCTTGGCCGGGTCTGCCAGAACCTGCTGGATGCCCGAAACGATCAAAAATGACTTCCCCATCACAGGGTTCAGCCAGGTTATCTCTGTGCTGCTGATCTTGTTCAGGACATAGACAGGTTCCTTAGCAAGGTCGGGATATAGCTTGACATCCGCGGCATAATCGGGTGAATTTTTATCCACCAGGGTGTAATCGGAAAGCACCCTGGTTTTGTCCGCAGCGCTCATGAAGATGGTGAGCTTGTTCATCTCGGTCTGGCGGATAGCCACGGGGATGGCATTTTCCACACCTCCTTGCTGGATGCCGATGTTAACGATTTTCGACATATAGTCGGGCAGGGCCAGGTCGGCATTTGCCTGCACAAACAGCAAGGCGATGGCAATCAGGATGAAAAGGAGATAAGGTTTTAAGTATTTCAATAAACGTAGCATGGTTGTGAAGACTCCTCTAAAATGTTATCCAACAAGATGCTCCGCCAGATCGGTTTGGATCTGGCTCCCTTACTCAATTCGGCAGGATGTTTGTTTGGCTGGTATCTTTGACCTACTCAGTTGTCTTTTGCGCAGCTGCGGTGAGCAGGATAAGGGCGGAAATGATCATGTTTTGCTGTTCTGTGCTGAGCGCATCGGTAACACCCTCGACCCATTTACTGCGGGCTTCGACGCCCTGTTCTATGAGGGTTCGCCCTTTTTGCGTAAGCGCTAGTTGTTTAGCACGCCGGTCTTCCGGATCTTCGGTTCGTACGATCAGTCCCAACTGCACCAACCGGTCCACCGCCTGGCTGGCAGCTGCGTTGGTTACTCCCAGTTGTTCACCGACTTCAGAGACGCTGGTATTTCCGTCGATGGACCAGGCGCATCAGGATGTTGATCTGGGAGAATGATAGACCCGTCGTGTCCATGAATTTTCTGAAAGTCACGCATCGAGCGGTGCATGAATACTTCCGACCATTCACGGATCACTTCAGTTAATACTTTAGTTGGCGACATAATTAACATCCTTGATTAGTTAAGCGACGTTGAATATATCCGCGACTTACGTTATTGTCAAGAGGCTGATGATATGAATAGGACTGGAAATTAAGCGCATCAATTGTCGTTTCCCCGGGCGCTTACCTGTGGAAATACCAATAATCCCTGCCAATTTGGGAAGGATTATTTCTAAAAATATCAGGGTAATCTATTCTGAAAGGGGAATAAGCAGCAATGGGATTTGGGTTCTGCGAGCAACTCCGGCAGTTACACTTCGATTCCAAAATGCATCCAGACCCACGCGTCCATGTGTGCCAAATATGATCAGGTTTGCCCCATTATTTTCTGCGGTCTTTGAGATGACGGTGGCAGGGTCGCCCCGCGCAATCTCTGCGGTGGCGCTTAAGTCCCATTTTGTGGAATTCATCGAGATGGGCCTGGAAATGCTCCCTGCGCGATCTCTTCGGTGATATCCAGGAATGCCGAGTGTAGTGGCAGGCATGAGATTCCCGGAAGCTGCCTGCTCTCCGGAGAGGGTTCCCAGGGTGGGGATGACGCACAGCAGGTCCAATTGTGCTTTAAAGGCTTTTGCCAGTTGCGTCGCGATCGGGATGGCTTTATCGTGGACCGACTCGTTATCCAGGGGGACAAGAATTCGTTTTATCTTAAATGGGGTTGGGGATTCTGCTGGTTTGATCAACATGACCGGTGTCCCGCTGGCAGCCGCTACTTGCTGGGCGATATTCCCAAAGAACAGGTCATGCATCCCGCCGTTCCCATGTGCGCACAGAAGGATCAGGTCGGGCTGAAATTCGTCTGCGGAATGATCGACGATGCTGCGCGCCACGTCTGCAACGGCGGCTGTATGGACATGCCAATCCACTTTGACTTTTGGGAGGAAAGGCGGACTTTTAGCAATTTCAGCCAGGTAAGCCTTCAGCTTCGGCGGAGTCGGTCAGGTGGCGATCTCGGTGGACTTCCTCAGGAGCATCCTGTTCAATTACATGCAGAAGGGTGACTGGAGCTTTTAAGGTTTTCGCCAGGGAAGCTGCCACGGGCAGGGCTGATTCAGCCAGTTTGGAACCATCCAAAGGAACAAGTATGTGTTTGAACATAGGCTTATTTCCCAAAGAATGTCTTGTAGATCAGGAAAATGTTGAGGGACGAGGATCAGGACAGCGGATAAACCCGCCAGGAGGGTGGTAAGCCGTTTGTTTACCAACCCTCCCATGAGATATTTATTGCTGGTGAACATCACCAGTGGGATGACCGCGAATGGCAGCCCGAACGATAGCACCACCTGGCTGATTACCAGGGTACGGGTTGGGTCCAGGCCGATGAAAATGACGATCAATGAGGGGATGATCGTAACGATCCGGCGGATCCAGGGCGGAATATGGAAATGCAGGAAACCTTGCATGATCACCTGACCAGCCATCGTCCCGACCGATGAGGACGACAATCCGGACGCGAGCAAAGCCACGCCAAAGACGAGGCCCGCTGCACGTCCCAGCAAGGGTTGCAGAGTCAGGTAGGCTTGTTGGAGGGTCCCGACATTTTGACCGGCGGTATGGAATGCTGCAGCCGAAGTGATGAGCATTGCCGCGTTTACGCTGCTGGCGATTACCATGGCAATGACCACGTCGATGATCTCGAAATGAAACAGTCGTTTTTGTTGTTCAGGCTTTTTAACCACCACCCGGCCCTGGGTTAATGCGGAATGCAGGAAGATGGCGTGCGGCATGACTGTGGCTCCCAGGATACCGACTCCCAGCAGGATACTCTCGGAGTTGGTGAAATCGTGGGATGAAAGTGCTGTTGGCGATGGCAGGCCAGTTTGGGTGCCCGATGAACATTTCCACCACGTAACTTAATGCGATGACCGCCAGGAAGCCGGTGATGACAGCCTCCAGCGGACGAAATCCAAAACGCTCCAGGCTGAGGATCACGAACGTGATCCCGGCGGTCAGCAGGCCTGCGATCCAGAGCGGAAGATTAAATAGCAGGTTGAGTGCAACTGCCGCGCCCAGGAACTCGGCCAGGTCGGTAGCCATGGCAACAAGTTCCATCAGGACCCACATGATCAGGACCACCGGGCGTGGGAATCGCTCACGGCAATGCTCGGCCAGGTTTTTTCCGGTGGCAATCCCAAGCTTGGCAGATAAAGCCTGCAGTAGCATTGCCATCAGGTTGCTGCCAAGGATCACCCACAATAGTTCATAGCCAAATTGCGCACCACCCTGGATATTGGTGGCAAAGTTACCGGGGTCTACATAAGCTATGCTGGCGATAAAGGCCGGTCCAAGGAAAGGCAGCAGGCGTACAAACCAGCTTTTCTTACTCCTGCCAGAAAGAACCGCCTTGGCATCACGCGTGGTCGAATCGGTATTGGAAAGTTTAACGGACGGGGATTTTACTCGACGTTTTGACGATGCCATGCTAATTATTTTAACCGATTATAAAAAACCGAGTCATATGACTCGGCCTGGTTCATAGATGGATAATGATGAGGTGAACCGTTGATATTATTTCCGGAAACCACAGGGACCTGGGACTTTTGAGTTTCCAAAAAAGTGTGATTATTTTCCGGCAGTATTCTCATACACAATTTCCCCATCGTGCCAGTCTGGTTCTGATTTCAAAAATCTCATAAGGTTCCTGAATTCCTTGTCTTGTTCCGGGCTGTTGGCATTGGCAAAGTATGTTTCTTTATCTTTGAAGATTGCCACCATCCAGAATTCGTTTGGGTCGTTGTCGCTTTTGAACACATAGGATCCAATATATCCTGCCGGTTGGTGGGTAGTCCCCATTTTTTTCAATTCTTCCAGGGCGCCTTTCTGCGCTTTCATCCGAGCGATTGTCCCGTACATAAAAGCCTCCTTTTTGATGAATAACATAAAATATATAAATTAAACTTTATCCAAATAAGATTATTCGGATAATATATAACTATTATACAATAAATGAATAATCAGTCAATGTGATTTACATCTTGCTGCCAATTAATGAAAGTTCACCCAGCACCGTGTTTACCGCCAATGCTGCATGGTCAGCCGCGATCCTCGAATTTCTCATTATTTTACTGGACTGAAAAATAATTTTTGGATTTCGCAATGTCATCATAATCAGCTTGCTTATCCGGAGATTATCATTCTCGTCCATTGCCGCTTCGAGGTCGATCGGAATGGGTGCCTGGGGATTATCGCTGATCGAGCGGATGGAAACCAATGGCAATCCTGCTTCTGCTGCCACTTGGGCAATCCCCGCTGTTTCCATTTCCAGCACTGGATTTGGTATGTCATTTCCCTGCTGTAGGATGACCTGGGATCCATGGGTGGTGATGGCAGTCCCTTCGAATAGGTTCGCCTTTTCAGCTTGCAAGGCATTACCAACTGAATTCCACGCTGTCTCTGACAATTGTGATAACGATTGGGGTCGACCTGCTATGCCATTCTCCAAAAGATACGATTTACTTGAAACGACTACATCGCCGATCTGGAGGTCGGAGGTGACTGCACCTGCAATCCCAAAAGAGATAAGCAACAGTGGGTGGGTCCCAGCCAATAGGGTACGCGTTGCGTCCGCGGCTCGTTTTCTTCCCCATCCCGTAATGATGAGTGCGCAGTCGAAGTTCTTTGATTGGAAGCGGGCTCCTTTAAATTGTCCAAAGGAAATGCGTTTCCATCGCTTGATGAGACGCAACAATGCATCGCTCTCCTGGGTCATTGCCGCGATCAGTGCGACCGTTTCCATTTACCAGTGTCCGTTCATTCGTTGAAATATTAACTCGGATTCTTCCCGTGTTCCCCCGCGCAACCCTTGTGCCTGTCCAACGGTTATTTCGAATTCATCCTTTCCCAGGCCTGCCAGGGTCGCTTCTGCAACTTCAGTGGCAGGAATGCCTCTATACTCCTGTTTTCTCCGTTCGCGTGCACCACGGTCTAGATCGGTATCCACCGTGGGGGGAATAACTTCAAAAACTTTAACACTGGTTTTACGGAGTTGGTACCGGAGCGACCAGCTGAAGGAATGGATTGCAGCCTTGGTCGCGCAGTAAACAGGGATTATGGTCAGGGGCACAAATCCCAGGCCTGAGGTTATGTTTACGATGGCAGCCTCTTTCAGCTTCATCAGATGGGGGACGAATAAGGCTGTGAGCTGCACCGGGGCGCTGAAATTGATCAGAATTTCGTCGTCGCCGTTCATCAAGTCAAGCGTCCCTTTGGTAAAGTCAATCTGCCTTTGGATTCCCGCGTTATTTACCAGGATGTTCAGTTCCGGAAAATTCGAGACAGCCCACTTGTACATCCTCTGGCGTTCACCAGCATTGGCCAGATCGCATACTTGATAATGGATCTGTGGGAATTTACTTTGTGCCACGAGCAGGTTCTCTTTTCGTCTCCCGCAGATCAAGACCTGGTTGCCTTCTTTCAAGAACAATTCAGCCATCGCCAGGCCGATACCCGTCGCCCCTCCTGTGATCAGGATCGTGTTGCCGGTCATTTTCATCGCTGCCTCCAGAATAGTTCCGAGTCTTAAATGATTATTCTAGCACAACCGGGGGACGGCAGGAGCGGGAAGATACATAATCAATTCAGTTGATCAAAACGGAGCAGCGTTTGATAAGTATTGGAGGAAATCTGGTCGGAAATTTCTTTATATCCAACTACAAATAAAGCCATATAGCTTTCAATTTTATTAATCTCAAGAACGGTCTGCAGGTATCCCCTTAATGTACAATTGAATGATGGCTTACTTCCTCTTCTCAATTTTTCTTTCTGCATTCCTTCTTTTTCAGATCCAACCAATGATTGCCCGTACCATTTTGCCCTGGTTTGGGGGCACCTCTGCGGTCTGGTCCACAGTACAGATGTTTTTCCAGGTTCTGTTGACGGGTGGGTATGCCTACGCCAATTGGCTTTCAGGCAGGGGTCGCCGGCGAGAAATTGTCCACCTGGTACTCCTGGGTGGTTCGCTTGTATTAATGCTGGTACTTGGACTGGCATGGAAATCGCCAATTACCCCTGATGCTGGTTGGAAACCTGTTCAATCCAGCTTTCCGGTATGGGATATATGTAAACTGCTGCTTATCTCGGTCGGTCTTCCATATTTCTTGATTTCGACGAACAGCCCACTCATGCAAGCCTGGTTCCATCGGAATTTCCCGGAACGTACCGCTTATCGTCTTTATGCACTTTCCAATGCCGGTTCGCTGCTTGGGCTGGTGACCTACCCGGTGTTGGTTGAGCCATATCTTACCCTGGCTTGGCAGGGAAGGATTTGGTCCCTGATGTACCTGGCTTATGCCGGTCTGGCTGGGTATGGTGCGATTCAATCCCTGCTCAAAAAGAAATCTGCCCAACCCGAATTGGCGCTTTCAGGAGTTGATAAGGAATCGAAGCTAACTGCTCGTGATTACAGCCTGTGGATTATCCTGGCAGCCACCGCCTCTGTCCTCCTGTTGGCTACCACCAGCCAGATCACCCAGGAAGTTGCGGTCATACCTTTTCTTTGGGTTCTCCCCCTTACGATCTACCTGCTCTCATTTATCCTGGCATTTTCAGGGGAACGCTGGTATTCCCGCCAGGGTTATCTAATCATCTTTTTCGTTGCTACCCTGCTGGTGGGCTGGGCGCTGGGTCGGGCTGATTCTCTGAACATTTCTGTCCAGATCGGTATTTATTCTCTTGGGCTTTTTGCCGCCTGTATGGTCTGCCATGGTGAGTTGTACCGGTTGCGCCCGCATCCAGCACACTTGACCCGCTTCTATTTGTTGGTATCGGTGGGAGGTGCTTTGGGGGGGATATTCATTAATTTTGTTGCCCCATTTATTTTCAAGGGATATTGGGAATTGCCGCTGGGCTATACCCTCTGCTGGATCCTGTTTCTTGCTGTCTCGTTCATTACCGTAATTTCCGTCCAACGCCGCTGGGTTTTCATCATGAACACCGTGATGCTGCTTAGCATGGTGCTTGTTTCAGCAGTGCGCTCCATTCAACAAATCCAGGCAGACCTTGTAAGTGATCTGTTTATCTTAAGGAATTATTACGGTGTTGTTCGAGTTAGGGAACTAGATGCAGGCAATCCCTTGTCGGAGCGCTACGCGTTGGTGCATGGTGTCACCATCCATGGCTACCAATTCCTGTCTTCGTTGAAAAGTGATATCCCCACAGCTTATTTTGGAGTGACCAGTGGTGGGGGGCTTGCGATCCTTAACGACCCACATCGGGGGCTTGGAATGCGTGTGGGAATATTGGGTCTCGGGATTGGTACGCTTGCATCCTACGGGCAGTCTGGAGATGTTTACAGGTTTTATGAGATTAACCCGATCGTGATCGATCTGGCAAAAGGGAGTGGAGGATATTTCAGTTACGTGTCCGCAAGTCGCGCCCAGATTGAGATCGTTCCCGGGGACGCACGTCTCTCCCTGGAAAATGAACATGCTGCAGGCGGTTCCCAAAACTTTGATGTGTTGATCCTGGACGTTTTTTCGAGCGATTCCATCCCTATGCATTTGCTGGATGCTGAGGCCTTCGACCTGTATTTAAAGCACCTTCGCACGGATGGGATCCTGGCGGTGAATATTTCCAACCGTCACCTGAACCTGGTCCCCGTGGTCTGGACACTTGCCGATCATCTTGGTTTGAGCCGTGTCGTCATTAACGATCCTGGTTCTTTACCGGATACATTCGCCTCATTATGGGTATTAATGTCGCGTGACTCATCCCTATTGAATACTGCCGGGATAGCCGCGCACGCAACTGCAATGACCGGCTATGTCTCCCCGGTGAAATTATGGACAGATGACTTTAGCAATTTATTTCAAATACTGAAATAAATAATAAAGGACTGGGGTTAATCGCTCCAGCCGGTTACTTGGTAAACTTGTCGCTGGCAATATCCAGCGCCTTTACTTCTTCAGAGGTTAATCTCCAACCTATTGCACCTGCGTTTTCCTGCGCTTGTTTGACATTTTTTGCCCCTGGAATCGGCAGGGTTCCTTTGCAAATTAGCCAGTTCAAAGCCACCTGGCTGGGGCACTTTCCTTCATGTCCCTTGCCTATTTCTACCATTTCTGCGATAAGGCCTGGAAGCGCTTTCATTCTCCCCATTGGTTGGCGCGCCCGCAATCCTGGTGGAGGGGTTTCGGGGCTGTATTTTCCTGTCAACAGTCCCTTTGCTAATGGCGAATATGCGATTAACCGCACCCCCAGCTCTTTGCAGCGGTCGAGCAGTCCGTTCTTTTCCACGGTCCGGTTGAGAAGATGGTACTCGACCTGGTTGGAAGCCAGTGGGAGGTTGTATTTCGAAAGGATGGTGTACGCCCTCTGCATTTGCATCTTACTGTAATTTGAAACGCCGGCTGTAAGTGTTTTACCGGATTTTACCGCCTTCGCCAGGGCTTCAACCCAGAACTCAACCGGCATGGGCGGGAAAGGCCAGTGAATTTGGTAAAGGTCCACGTGCTCAAGCCCAAGTCGTTCCAGGCTTAAGTCGAGCGAATGCATTAAAGCGCCGCGGTTCAATCTCCACGGATATGGCATGAACTTGGTTGCTACCAAGACTGGGTGTTGATGTGGATTTCAAGAATTTCCCGAGGAATCTCTCTGACCGGCCTCCTCCATAAACCTCCGCCGAATCCATAAAGTTTATCCCCGCTGCCAATGAGGATTGGAAAGCTTGCTCTATATCATTCTCTGCATATCCATGTCCGTAATTCCACATGGTCCGGTCCCCCCAACTCCATGTTCCCAGTCCGATTTCAGCTTTGTGCAGGAAAAGTGTTTCTTCAGCGATTGGTTCAGGCATGATCGACTCCTATGTCTTCACGGCGCGATTGTATCATAGCCGCTGGTCAGCCTACTTGAATCGGGTTACAATCAACCCTACATTTCATGGGAACTTAGCGGCCGCGAACGCTATCCCCTCTATCACCGCCCCAGGTTCTTTCGCAGTTGGATTGGTTAGGCTTGGATCCGGGAGATGGGAGGGGAGTGTTGGCGCTCCCTGGGTTCCGGAAGGTTGGTATGGATCTCAATCCGGAAAAAAACCGCGAACAATCTCCGGCTGAACTGGTACAGCGGCAAATGCTTCCCACTAAAAATTTATTGTTGGTGACGCGTGCTCTAACACATCGGTCTTATGTCAACGAGCATCAGGAAGCATTGGAAGATAATGAACGCCTGGAATTCCTGGGCGACGCCGTGTTGGATTTTGTTGCTGGGGCATGGTTGTACAACCATTTCCCCGAAATGGCTGAAGGCGAGCTTACTCGTATGCGTTCGGCGATGGTTTGCACCGAGCAACTGGCTGAGTTTGCCCGTCAATATGACTTGGGGTCCGCCATGCGCCTTGGGCATGGAGAAGACAATGCTGGCGGGCGCCAGAAAGACGTTCTTTTATGTGCAACTTTCGAGGCCCTTATTGGGGCACTTTTTTTGGAAAGCGACATTTCTACCATCCAGCGTCTCGTTCATCCCTTGTTGGAGCATGTCAGCGAACAGCTAATTCTTTCTGCTGATTCTCGTGATCCTAAAAGCAGGCTGCAGGAATGGTCGCAGGGTCAAAGACTGGGCATCCCGAAATATGTCACAGTTTCGATCAATGGCCCTGATCACTTGCGAATTTTTGAGATCGAAGTGCAGATCAATGGGACAGCCTATGGACGGGGTAGTGGGCACAACAAGCAGGCTGCGGAGCGTTCTGCTGCCCAGGCTGCCATGGATGCTATTGAAAATTCTTAAATATTCCATTCTACAATTCAATGCCTTTACGTCTTAAATCCCTTGAGCTTCATGGTTATAAGACCTTCGCAGCAAAAACAAAATTTGAATTTGCCGAAGGAATAACTGCCATTGTTGGACCCAATGGGTCTGGTAAATCCAACATAGCGGATGCTCTCCGCTGGGTGCTGGGGGAACAAACTTTCAGCCTTTTGCGTGCCAAAAAAACCGAAGATATGATATTTACCGGGTCCGACCAGCGTTCGCGTGCCGGTATGGCTTCTGCAGGCATTATCTTTGATAATAACGATGGTTGGCTGCCGGTGGACTTCTCAGAGGTTGGGCTTGCGCGGCGTGCATATCGCGATGGTCGTAACGAATACCTGCTTAACAGTCAGCATGTACGATTAAAGGATATTAACGAGTTGCTGGCCCAATCAGGCCTTTCTGAGAGGACTTACACCATTCTCGGGCAGGGGTTGGTGGATGCTTCCCTGGCGTTAAAAGCTGACGAGCGCCGGAAATTATTTGAAGAAGCTGCCGGCATTGGTCTCTATCGCTCAAGGCGGGAAGAGGCGTTGCACAGGCTTGAAACTTCCCAGCGCAACCTCGACCGGGTATTGGATATCCTCGCTGAACTGGAGCCGCGCCTGAAGAGCCTCGAACGCCAGGCTGTTCGGGCGCGGGAATTTACCCAGGTGCAGTCTGATCTGCGCGTTCTCATGCACGAATGGTATGGATATCATTGGCACACTGCACAGGGAAATTTGACGGATGCAACCAGCCAATTGCGTGCCCAGGAAACCACGCTGAACGAAGCGCGCTCCTCCTACCAGCGTTTGCGAAAGGATATTTCGGAATATCGTGACCAGGTCAACGATCTGCGGGAGAAGCTGAATACCTGGCACCGCCAGTCGGCGCAATTGCACGAGACCCGCGAATCCCTCAGCGGTGATTTGGGAAAGCTGGATGAACGTCAGCGCTCCCAACTGGATAATCGTCAGGCTGTTTTAAGTGAGCAGTCCCGTCTAGCTGAAGAATTAAAGATTGCCCAGGAACGCGTGGTTTCGGCAGAAAAGGAAGTCGCCAACCTTCTGTCAGAATTCGAAGAAGCGCGCCTTCAAGCGGATGCATCCCAGGTTGCCCTAAATCAACGTCTGGCAGAAAAATCGAGGATTGAACTCGACTTTGAAGCTGCCCGCAAGGGAATGGAAGAACTATCCGCCCAGCGGGCTGGCTTTCAAGCACACTTTGATGAATTAGGTGCCCGCATTGCGGCTCAGCAGCAAAAAATAGAGATTTCAAACCAGACGATTGTCCAGGATAACAAGGAAGCCAGTCGTTCAGCGACTGAATATAAATCAGCTGAATTGGTCAGGTTAAATGCTGAAAACATCCTGCAACTGGCGGAGAATGCTTTCCTTTCAGCGCAGAAAAGTCTGGCGGACCTTGAGGAAAGTGTTAAGCACGTGAATGCTGGTGTGGCTGCTAAAAAAGCGGAGCGCGCCCGAATGAAAGCGCAGTTGGATGTTTTAGATCAAGCAGAGCAATCGTTGTCTGGTTACGCGGATGGGGCAAAACTGCTTTTGGAGGCTGCTCGGCAATCGCGGCTAAAGGGAACTCGCGGAGCGCTCTCTTCCACACTGGATGTGCCAGTAGACCTTGAAGTCGCGATCTCTGCTGCCCTGGGTGAATTTACAGATTCTATCCTCCTGGCATCCGGTCAGGATACGAACCAGGCTCTGGCACTCCTTGATTTGGATCACAATTCCCGGGCTTCTATTCTGCCGCTCGATTGGTTGATCCCGCCTGAACCGCTAAAAATAAGGCCGGATGTTAACTGTTTAGGTGTCGCCTCCGACCTTGTCAAAGCGCCAGCGGAAATCCGACCGGTTCTGGATTTACTCTTGGGGCAGGTGGTTGTAGTTCGCAGCCGTACCGCAGCGCGGCATGTGCTTATTGGTCTCCCCAGGCATGCCCGGGTGGTAACCCTGCTTGGTGAAGTATTTCATGCCACGGGGGAGGTTGTGGCGGGAAAACCAGGCAAAGCAGCTTCTCTAGGACGCCCGCGGCAGCGGCGGGAATTGCAGGAAACCCTGTCAGAGGCGGAAGGGTTCATCACCAACCTGGAAAATGAATTGATTGAGGTTTCAGGTCGACTGGATGACGCCCGCCGGCATTCGCTGGAAATAAAAATGGATGCGGATGCGAAGCGGACTTTGCTGGAAAAAGCCCGCGAGACCGAGCGACAATCCCAGGTCAGGGCGGATAAATCCCAGCGTCAGTTGGATTGGGATTTGGCACAAAAACAAAATATCGAGCTGGAGATCTCTGAAGCGATAAATGACCGTCAGGAATCAGCCTCGGCATTGTCAAAAAACCACCAGGAAACGATGGTTGCCCAGGAAGCTCTCCGGGCGAAAACATCCCAGTTGGCATTGCTTTCATTGGATGATTTTCAAGACCAGGTTACCTTGTGGGGGACACGCTCTGCCGTGGGAAAGCTCGCATTGAGTGATGCCAAAACCAGGTTGATTGAGCGTATCCAGGGTGTTCAGCAGTTGCTGGAACAAAAGGATAGGGCAAATTCGCGTTTGTTAGAAATAGACGCTGCCTTGTTGGATTTGGAGAATGAAAGGGAAAACCTGCGCACTCAAACTGCCGGGATTAACACGCAGTTGGAAGAATTACGCGCTCTTATAGGACCGGCTGAGAAATCTCTTGAATCTTCCGTGGGTATGGAAGGGAATTGGCAAAACAACGAGACAGAAGAGCAGGCTGCCTTGTCCCGGGTTGAGCGGGCGTTTAATCAATTCCAGCTCGATGTCAGCCGACGGCAGGAGACCCTTCTGAATCTCAGGCAGAGAATAGAGGATGACTTTGGCTTGGTGGCTTTTGAGTACAGCACCGATGTAACGGGTCCGGTGCCGCTGCCATTTGAAGGTTTGGTGGAACAACTGCCGGTTGTGCTGGAGCTTTCTCCCGATTTGGAGGAAAATATGACCCGCCAGCGGGCTCAATTGCGGCGGATGGGGGCTGTCAATCCCGATGCGCAGCAGGAGTTCTCTTCAGTTAAAGAGCGGCATACTTTCCTGACAACCCAGGTGGAAGATTTACGCAAGGCTGAAACAGACCTCCGTCAGGTCATATCTGAGTTGGATGAAATGACCCGCCGCGAATTTCAGAAGACCTTTGATGCAGTCGCCGAGGAGTTTCACGTAATTTTCCACCGTTTGTTCGGTGGTGGTTCAGCCCGTTTAACCCTTACTGACCCTGCGAACTTGACTGAAACCGGTATTGACATCGAAGCACGTTTGCCGGGAAGACGCGAGCAGGGTCTTTCACTTCTCTCAGGTGGCGAGCGCAGTCTGACTGCAATTGCGTTGGTATTTGCTCTTCTAAAGGTATCCCCGACTCCCTTCTGCGTAATGGATGAGGTCGATGCCATGCTGGACGAAGCGAATGTGGGGCGCTTCCGCGACCAGCTTGTGGAGTTGAGCAAGGATACTCAGTTTGTCATCATCACTCACAACCGCAACACGGTCCAGGCAGCCGATGTTATCTATGGTGTAACCATGGGACGCGATTCCGCCAGTCAGATTATTAGCTTGAAGTTAGATGAAATAACCGATGAATTTCTAAAATAGTTGTTCAAGTGCATTAATTTAAATAACAAAGCGGATGGCTTCGAAGCTATCCGCTTTATTTAATATGTCATAAAGCAACTACTGATTAAGGTGTCGGGGTTGTCCCTGGTGTTGAGGTTGTCGCCGAGGTGGGGTTCTGTTTGGCATACGCAGTGGCAGTCGCATATAAATCGGCGAATGCACTCTCAATACTGGGCAGGGAGGGGACATTGCTTGGCCAGTTGCTGGCTATTACGATGGCGGCGGGAGTCTTCTGGTCAGTCAACCACTTGCTGAAGGCTGCTGAGACCGCGTTGCTATATTCTGTCTCTGTCAGGGGACGGGTTTCGTGTCCCAGCACCTGGATGATGTGCCAGCCATTGGTGGATTGCACGGGTTGGCTGATTTCACCAATTTGCAATGCAAAGGCAGCCGATTTCGAACTCTGCAACCATAACTCCGCGGCCGAACCATCCCAAGTCTCCCCCATTATCCTTGCTGCCTGTGTCAATGGAGACCTGGGCTGCCAGGGTGCCGAAATCTGCACCGTTTATTAATTGCTGGCGGATGGATTGAGCGGTAGCTTCATCTGCTACCAGGATGTGGCGTGCCCAAACTTGCTCCTGTATGTGTGCCACATCTGCGGTAACTTTATCCGTAACGCGTTGCCGGTAAAGCGGGCTTTCGAAAAATAATTTTTTGAAATCCGCTTCCGTCATTCCCAGTTTGGCATAATTGGCGAGCGCATTTTTATAACTTGTTTGGAAGCCGCTCAGTATGTATGGAGTTGCGGTGGGTGTGATGCTGGGGACCGGGCTGGCCGTCGCAGTGAGTGTCAATGTTGGGATGGTGGTGGCGGTCGCGTTCAGATCAAATGTCGGGGTTGCGCCTGTAGTCGCGACAGGTGTAAAAGTCGGAAGGCTGGTTGGTGAGACTAGTGCGTATTGGGTTGGATCAAGCGTCGAATAAGAAAATGGGGTGGCCGTCAGGGTGGGGGTGGGTGTCCCGTCCGGGAAGTAGCCAAATGCGTCATGCATTGCCTTATCCATATCCGCTGCGGTCACCTCGATCCCGTTAGCCTTGGCATACTGCCGGATCAGCAGGTCGCTAATGATGTTATCAAGGACTGCCTGACCGATGTTGGTTGGCGTCGCCAATTGGGTAGTAATTTGGTTCAGTGTATTTGAAAGGTTTGGGTCGGTCGTCGGGTCGATCCCAAACATCTGGGCGAATTGATAGTATTGCATGTACTGGTCAACGTATTGTTGGCGGGACACCTTCACCTGCACCTGGAACTCCCGCATGGTGACGGAATCTCCATCAACTGTGACTACAGGTTGGCGGGCTTTTAGCACGGTTTCATTCAGAATCCCATAGCTGATCAACCCTACGATGATCACTACTATACCAATCGCGATACCGGTTATTGTTCGGGTTTGCCGGCGTTCCCGTTCGAGCCTAGCCAGGTGTTTTTTTGAGGCGATCTTTGTTGCCTTAGCCTTTGCCATAATTCCTCATCCGGTAGTTGTCATGCCATTGCGGAGGGTCACAAAAATTGCTGCCGTTCCGGTGAAATAACATGCGTATAGATACACACTTGTGTGGAAATAACCACGCTCTTTCATCAAACGTACAATTAACTAGCGGTCTTCGCGTTCACTGCCTGAAAAGGGCAGCAATGCTATGTGGCGGGCGCGTTTGATGGCGACTGCCAGTACGCGCTGGTGTCTCGCACAGGTACCGGTTTGGCGGCGTGGGCGGATCTTGCCTTCTTCCGTCACGAGTCGACGCAGTACGTCTGACTGTTTGTAATCGATCGTGAGGTGCTTATCTGCGCAGAACTGGCACACTTTTGGGCGGGCGAAATAACGGCGCTCCCCGCCCTGGTCCATATCATTATCGTTTCGAGGTTCACGTTCCATAAGAACTATTACTCCTGTATGATTCTTGCGGTGGTAAAACTTGGTTTATCAGGAATTTTGCCACTGCTTGGATATTCGTTAAAAAGGGAATTCGTCTTCTGCAGGCTGCACTTCGGTTTCTTCTGCCGCGACTGGGTTCTTCCCCGGTGGTAGGATGGTTGTTTGCCTCTCGGCGCTCACCAAGCATCATCATTTCATTTGCTACGATCTCCACGGTGGAATGCTTGACGCCTTCCTTGTCTTCCCAACGCCGGGTTTGCAAGCGCCCTTCGATGTACACCTGTTGTCCTTTGACAAGGTATTGTTTACAGATCTCGGCCAGGTTGCCCCAGGTGACCACATTGAACCACTCGGTTTCTGAATGGCGTTCGCCGTCGGCGGTGTTCCAGGAGCGGCTGGTGGCAACAGTAAATGTCGTCACGGGCCTGCCGGATGGGGTGTACCGCATTTCAGGGTCGCGCCCCAGGTGACCGATCACCATCACTTTGTTCAATCCACGGCTCATGCTGCCCTCCTCGTTGGAAAGGAAAATCAATGCGGTCGGTGGTATAAATTATTCAACCGCGGTGATCATGTATCGAATGACCGGTTCCAGGAACCGCAAATTCTGGTCCATCGTGGCAGTTGCGGTGGGTTCAAGACTGAGATTGAAAAGCACGTACTGACCTTCGCGATGCTTTCTTGATGGTATAAGCCAGTCGCTTGCGGCCCCAGATCTCGACTTTGTCAACAACTCCGCCGGTATCAACTGCCCAACCCTTGACCTTATCGACGACGCCGTTAAATCGCAGCTTCGTCCAGGTCGGGATGGACGATACAGACAAGCTCATAGTGACGCATGGGGAAAACCTCCTTTCCTCGGGATATGCTCCCGGACATTCACCGCAGGTGAGCCGGGGGCGGAAGGCAAGCCGCGCAGCGGCTTGAACAGGGGTGTATTGTAAGCGATAAGTTTGTTTTTGGGGAGTACTTTAACGAATATAGATCGGGTTACTGAATATCCACCCACGCTGTTTCCCCATGAATTGCCTGTAGGCTTCCACGCGGAATACCCCGGGTTCGTTGGCGATATAAATCATCACCTCCCCGCCTCCGCTCTTAACAACCCTTCCATTCCTGATCAACCGGATCTCTGCCGCAGACGGAAGTTTGACCTGCAGGGTCACTGGTCCGGATAGTTGGATTTCATCTCCCATGCTCGCAGTCCCAACCTTGCTCTGGCCAGAGAATTGGAATCCCCGGGTGGGTGCCGGCAGATCATATCCAACAAAGCAATGACCGGTCGCCAGCGCATCCATGACCATCTTTTTATCCCGCAGCAGGTCTCCTGAGAGTCCCGATGGAACTAGGATATGCGTGTTGATCATCCTGAAATGATATTCATATGGGAAGATGACCTTGTGTATCGGTCCTAGTGATTTATGTTCTGCATGGGCATCCGAACCGCCAATGGCAACCACGCGTTGACCTTTTCCAGTCAGTTCATCCCAACGCTGCAGGGTTTTGGTTAAGGGACCATGCGGGATTAACTCCGGGAAAAATGCATATGCCACGGCGTTCCATTTTCCCTTTGCCACGGATTTGAGTTCACTGAAACCGTTCCACAACTCTATCCCGGTAACTCCGCTGACCTCCCAGTCTGTCCATGAAATATCCGTTTCCCCAAAATCGGGCATGGCTGGGTCATTCGGATGGGCAATAAAGGATATTCCACCTGCATCGCGGACTGCATCGATCAGGGACTGCGGATTATTTGCAAATGGAGCCAGTTCCTTGTTTGCTCCAAAAACCAGCAGGTGGTTCTTTTGGGGATCGCGTGCCTGGTCGTGGATTTCTTCACACGCGAGCAAGAGGACACGCCTTTTCCCATCCCGGTAATATGCATTTACTCCTTCAACCAGCACATTATGATCGGTTACGAGCAGCACATCCACGTTGGTTTTTAGTGCAATCCGTCCAAGGTCCGCGTGCGAGCCGGAACCATCGGAGTAGGTGGTGTGCATGTGTATATTTACAGTCAGTTCATTCATAGAAGTTATCCAAAAAAATATTTCAAACAAGGATTACGCCAGGATTGAAAGGTTGATACTCCTTTATCATGATCCTGCGTGGATGATAACCCCTGACAGGCTGCAAGACTCTGCTAATAATAATGGATCTTTTATCCAGCTAGCAAACCTTGTTTGACGGTTTGTGAGAAAAACAGGTATAATTTGTCGGCTAAAAATTTTGGAGGCTGACAAATGCAAAACTTTCTGGACGGTTCTTTGATTTTAACATCAATTGCCCTGGTAATCAGTATTATCCTTCAAAGTAAAGGGGCTGGCTTGGGCAATATGACGGGTGGGGATGCGGGGACCGTTTTTACTGCCAGGCGGGGTATTGAGAAGACCCTCTTTTGGGTTACGATCATTTTCAGCGTGCTTTTCTTTATTCTCGCCATCACGTCCGTGATCATCGCTGCCCGGGCAATAATATTTCTTCCTAAGGAAGGCCATCGCTGGATTGCTGGTTGCGCCTGCGAGCGGCCTTTCTTTATTTCATGATCATGAAAAAACTGCGCTGGCAAATCCTGGTGGTTGTGCTGACACTGATCGTGGTGGCAGTTCTATTGTTGACCCAGCAGCCGACGCTTAATCCGATCCAGCCGGAACCTGCCAGCGGCGGAATATATACCGAAGCTTTGGTGGGCTCGTTTGGGCGGCTGAACCCATTGCTTGACCTGAATAATCCTGCCGACCGGGACATTGACCGCCTGATTTTCAGCAGTCTGATTAAGTTTGATTCGAGCGGGGTTCCGCAGCCAGACCTGGCGGAATCCTGGGGGGTCACTCCCGATGGGACGGTTTACAACGTCACAATCCGCAGCGGCGCAGTCTGGCAGGATGGTACCCCGGTTACAAGCGACGATGTTTTATTTACCATTAGCCTTCTGCGCAGCGTGAATTCGGCATTTTCATCCGATGTTCGCTCCATGTGGGACCAGGTGCAAATTACCCGGATCAATGATAAAAATATCAAATTTACCTTGCCGGAACCGTTTGTTCCATTTCTGGACTTTCTAACCTTCGGGGTTCTACCTCATCACCTTTTGGCATCCCTTACTGCCGATCAATTGTCGAATTCTGATTTCAACCTGGCTCCGGTTGGGAGTGGGCCTTATAAATTTGACCACCTGACCGTTGAAAACGGACAAATTACTGGTGTGGTGCTTTCCGTCTCCGATAAATATTATGGTCAAATTCCATTTGTTGACCAGATCGTTTTTCGGTATTATCCCACCGCAGACCTGGCACTTGCAGCTTATAAAGCTGGAGAAGTCCTTGGGATTAGTCAGATTACCTTCGAACCTTTTTGCATCAGCCTGTTCTGATCCAAACCTGTCCTGCTATTCCAGCCGGATGCCGCGCTTGTCCATGGTTCTCTTCAACCTGGGCAATAATGATGTCGCATTTTTCCAGGATAAGAATGTCCGCCGGGCCTTAATGGCCGGGTTGAACCGCCAGTGGATGGTCGATAATTTATTGCAGGGACAGGGGATCGTCGCGGATAGCCCGCTCCTGCCACTTACCTGGGCGTATTACAATGGGGCGGAGCAGATTGGCTTTGATCCCGATACCGCAGTTGCAGGCACTGAAAGCTGCCGGTTACGTTCTCCCTCCTGACGGTATTGTCCGCGCCAAGGATACAACAGTTCTGTCCTTTACCATGGTTTATCCGGACGATGCCGTCCATAGCCAGCTTGCACAGGCTATTCAGCAGAACTGGGCGGATATTGGCGTCGAGGTGAAACTCCAGGCGGTTTCATACGATTCATTATTCGCAGACTACCTTACCCCTCGCACCTACCAGGCTGCCCTGGTGGACTTGGACTTAAGTCGTTCTTACGACCCGGATCCATATCCATTCTGGCACCAGGCTGAAATTACCAGTGGACAGAATTATTCCCAGTGGGACAATCGAACCGCCAGCGAATACCTGGAACAGGCTCGCGTGATAGCTGATATGAATATACGTGCCCGCCTTTACCGCAATTTCCAGGTGGTTTTCGCCCGCGAATTGCCCGCTTTACCCCTTTATTATCCGATCTATACCTATGGGGTTGACCAGCGCGTTCAAGGCATGCAGGCTGTTCCCTTGTTTGAGCCGGCTGATCGTTTCAATGGGATCGCCTCCTGGTTCTTGATCACCCGCCGAGCTCTGGAGCAGACAGTTCAGCCGACCGTTTCACCCTGAGCACTTGTCAAGTCATCCAGGGGATAAACCCCTGTTTATCTCAACATATTCATCTAAGGGAGTTATCGATGGTAGATCAACTGCAAAAAGCATTGCAATATGCCCATAGCAATAGTGAGAAATTCCTGCATTCCTTCAAGGAAATCCTGGCAATCCCGTCCGTTTCGACCGAGCCGGAGCATGCCGCAGATATTCGCAAGGCAGCCGAATGGCTTGCTTCACAATTACGTAACCTCGGTATGCAAAAGGTGCAAATCTTCCCCACCCCCAAGCATCCGATTGTGTTTGGCGAATGGTTGGGAGCCCCGAATGCGCCGGTTGTGCTTATTTATGGACATTATGATGTTCAGCCGGTGGATCCCCTCGACCTTTGGAAGACCGGACCTTTTGACCCGGAAGTACGCGGCGAAAATATCTACGCCCGCGGCGCCTCCGATATGAAAGGTCAGGACGTGGTCATGCTTAAGGCCGTGGAATCGCTCGTCAAGACTGGTGGTCTTCCGGTAAACGTCAAGTGGTTGTTCGAAGGTGAGGAGGAGATTGGCTCACCCAATCTTCCGGCCTTCATTACCGGGCACAAGGATTTGCTTGCGTGCAGATTTTGCTCTGAATCCGGATTCAGGCATGATCGGAAAAGATTACCCTACTCTTACCTATGCCCTGCGCGGCTTGGCTTATTTTGAATTAAAAGTTTTTGGTCCCAGTCAGGATTTGCACTCTGGCATCTATGGAGGCGTGGTTCACAACCCGGCCATTGCTTTGGCTGAGTTGATTTCCGGGATGCACGATGCCAAGGGACGCATCACTTTGCCCGGCTTTTATGATCGCGTCCAAAAATTGAGCAAGGCAGATCGCGATGAGTTGGCGCGTCTCCCGATCGATGACAAGCATTTCCTTGATATTACTGGTGTCCCCGCCTTATACGGAGAAGCTGGTTTTACTGCCAACGAGCGGACGGGCGCCCGTCCCACCCTTGATGTAAATGGCTTGCTTTCCGGGTTCACTGGTGAAGGCTCAAAAACGATCATTCCCGCCTGGGCCATGGCAAAAATTTCCATGCGTCTCGTTCCCGACCAGGATCCGAATGAAGTCCATCAGCAGTTATTGAAGTATCTTAAAGAGCATGCCCCCAGCGATGTTCGCTGGGATTTGACGGTGATGGCAGGTGGACCCGCATCCATTTCCGATCGTAATAACGTTGGAGTCCGGGCAATGAGTAAAGCTCTGGAAACGGTCTGGGGTATCCCTCCCTATTTCAGGCGGGAAGGTGGGTCCATCCCGGTCGTAAAAGATATGCAGAGTCTGCTGGGAATCGAATCGGTGGTATCGGGTTTTGGTCTGCCCGATGATAATGTCCATGCTCCCAACGAAAAAATGCATCTCCCTACCTGGTATCGCGGCATTGACGCTGCCATTCATTTCTTCATGAATTTAAAACCCTGAAATAATTTCAGCCAATAGAAAACAATTCCTCAACTGGATGTTTGGAGATTATCGGTATGGAAGATAAATTGATCGCGTATGGCGGTCAGGCTGTCATCGAGGGGGTGATGATGCGCGGGCGCAAGACCTTTGCTGTCGCCATGCGCGCTCCCAGCGGAAAGATTGAAACCAGGGTTGAACAACTTGGCGGTATCTATAAATCCAACGTGGCAAAAATTCCTTTCCTGCGGGGTTTGATCATGCTCTGGGATTCTCTCGGGCTGGGGATGCGCGCCCTTACCGATTCCGCCAACCTGCAGACCGGCGAAGATGAAAAACTGGAAGGACCCGCTCTTTATCTTACCCTCGGCTTGACCTTTCTGGTGGCGATCGGCATTTTCTTTCTCGCCCCTGCGGGGGTCGGCTGGCTCTCCGAGCATTTCCTGCACTGGAATGCCTGGTGGAGTAATCTCCTGGAAGGCGTTCTTCGCCTGCTGTTATTGCTGGGCTATTTGTGGGTGATCGGATTTGCCTCCGACATTGCCCGTGTCTTTGCCTATCATGGCGCCGAACACAAGACCATCAATGCGTATGAGGCCGGCGCGGAGTTGACTCCCGCGGCTGTCGCCACGTTCTCGGTTGAGCATCCCCGCTGTGGTACCGCCTTCCTGTTGACCTTGATGGTGCTTTCCCTCTTTTTCTTTACCATTTTGGGTCCACTTCCGTTCGCCTGGCGCTTGATCAGCCGGGTGGTTATGATTCCCGTCCTGGCAGGTGTCGCCTATGAATATCTGCGCTGGACTGCGAACCACCTCAACCTTTCCTTCGTCCGCATGATCGTAAAACCAAACCTTGCTCTCCAGCATCTGACAACCCGGGAACCTGATGAAAAGATGCTCGAGGTTGCGATTACCGCTTTTCAGACCATGCGAAAAGCGGAGCTGGAAGCTTCAATTACATAATTGCACAATCTAAATACTCATTTTTGGACTGAATACCCGTTGAATCAAAAAACGCATAAATATGCGTTTTTTGATTTGAGATAGGTGAAGGGCTAGCACTGCAGGTATCCGTTGTGTTGATACTCCTGGAACAGCTTTCCCCAGGTGGTATTTTCCCGCCATTTGCGCGCAACCCCTTTATATTTCAAAGGCCAGTAAAAGTAATCTTGCTCGGCTTCTGAAATACTGATCGGCAGGAACACCAGCGGGGTCCTGAATATGAGTTTCTGCAGGAATTTTGTTGGTCCGTACCAGGACAGCCACGCCAGGAAAGTATGCGTATTTTTTCCGATCTTGAAATTCCAGCTTTCCCCGGAAATATCATCCCCCACCAGCTCGATTTGACTGACGTCCCCGGTCCCCAGTCCCTGCTCCTGGGCAAGGCGGATGTATTTGATGGATAACGGGTCGAAACCCATCAACTTGGCTGCCACGGCATCGATTGCCACCTGGTCTGCCGACGCCAGCAGGATGTTCTTCACCTCCGGGATCATCAGGCGTGGACCTGCGCCGTTCCCGGCGGTGGTTCCATCCATGATCGCAAATATCCCGGGGTGGATTTCTTTTTGGATTGCCAGCAGGTCCACCAGGGTTTCGTGTATCCATGAATGAGTGTAATGCCTGTGTTTGCTCAGCAGTCCGCCAAACGCGTTTTTCATGGCGCCTGTTGTGGTGGTGTACATGTGAGTCTTGACCGTCGGCAGGTGGACGATATTTTTTCCGAGGAAATAGTCCGGGATTTTGATGCCTTCCGGGTAGATGTGGTCCAGCGCTAGCATTTTTGCCTTGGGCTGGTATGGCACCCACTTCATTTCTTCAGTTCGAAAATTAAATAATGCGGGTACTTTGTATTGTTTAAAAATGGGCAGGTAGCAATTAAGGTCCTCTCCTTTGAAGGCGTTTGTGATCACGGTCTGGTTTTGCACGCAGACCAGGTCCTCGAACCCTGCCTTGCGCAGCGCCAGGATCGAGCCTTCCAGTTGCCATGGGGTTGTATTGGCCGCTGGCATCGGGTAATGCCACGAAATATTATCCTTCAGGATCGTTTGTATCCCTGGGCGAAGCGATTTTTCACCGTCCGCCAGCTCGAACAGGCGTTGATAATCTTTCAGAACGGTTTCGGGAGTTGTTCTTATTACGGCGACCTTGGACTTGGCGGGCATGTCGATGTCCTTTCTAAACGGAATAATGGCATTTCGTCTATTTTATCCCGTTTACCTCTCGTCCAACAAGTGGAACAATAAATAATAGAGCGACCTGGTTGGGTCGCTCCAATGGGTCCTATTTTACGGTTCCCTCGATCAAACTTCTTCTTATTTTTCGGTACAAAACGATCGGGTTGTCACCCGGGATTAGGATCTCGCCGATGTCAAGGTCAGGGCGATGTGGTCTCTGGGTAATGACCACCCTGCGGTCCTGTCGTTCGATCACCAGGTTTGCAATGCTCCCCATCCAACCGGTGATTTCGCGCAGAATCGGCATGCGGATGGTGTGGTAATACCGCAGATACATAAGCGTGTTTTCGTTATCGATCGGGGCAAAGGCAATCACAACACGCAGGTTGTCAGCGATCCAATTATGCCAGAGGTTCCCGTATCGGAATTGCAGGGAAGGGTGTCGGTTCTGTTGGGGCAGTTCTGATGGTTTCTTCGGTTTCTGACCCTCGTCCCGTTCGTTTAATACCCACAGGTTGATCAGGTGGTCTCCGGGCCATTTGCTCTCTTCGCTCGCGATGGGACCGTTCACCAGGGTCCGGTTCCCGCGCCCGATGGTGTTGTGGTGGATGAATGGCAGATGCACAACGTCAAGCTGGTTCTCGACTGCACGCGCATAATGGTTCTTCCACTGGTCCTTCAATGTCGAGTAGACCATTGTCTCTGGGATGGACTCAAACCACGGAACAGGAGGGTAACTCTCCTGTGGGGTTCCCCACCAAATATATACAAACCCATGCTCTTCTCTCACCGGGAAACTGGTCACGTGGAGTGCCTTGGGAGGTTCAGCGTTCTATTCCATTGGCTGGCACCTGCATGCAATTTCCCGTGCTGTCATACTCGAACCCGTGAAATGGGCATTGAAGGCAGTCTTGGTCAATCTTCCCTGGGCTGAGTGAAGCCCCCCGGTGCGGGCATTTATCTGCCATTACCGCGAGTCTCCCGTTGGCATTACGCCAGGCTACCATTTTCTCACCCATGCGGGTTACCCCGGTGGATCTTCCACTTTTAATTTCATTTGACTCTAAGATTGCATACCATTGATTGGGGATCATGAATTCTCCTTAATATCCATTAACACTTATTCTCAATTATACCTATGCCTGCATATGGAGTTAGTCTCGAGTTTAAAGGGTATAATTTTGCACCACTTCCTAAAGACCCCCCTTTTTTTTGACCGCAAACTGGATAGGTTGCTCAATTCCATCGATAAGTATAAATGGGCGTGAACTTAGAATTGCAGCGATTTGCACCTCCTGAAATCACAACTAAAGATAAAATAAAGGGGGAGTGGATGAATTGAGCATGGAGACAGGTTCGTGAAAAAGAGAGACTCTCTTAAACAGCTGTTCAAAGATCATCAGGGCAAGCTGTCAGACAAATGGTCTTTATATTTGGATGAATGGGATCGATTATTTGACCCTTATTGTCTTCGTCAAATTAACCTCCTTGAGATTGGTATTCAAAATGGAGGGTCTCTGGAAGTTTGGGGGAAGTATTTCCAAAATGCATTAAAAATCATCGGCTGTGACATAGACGAAAAATGTGGGCAGCTTCGCTTCGTAGATCCGCGCATATCTGTCATCGTCGGGGATGCGAACTCTGACATCACCGAATCGGTGATCCTGAAACGATCCCCGCTCTTTGACATTATCATTGACGATGGTTCGCATATTTCCAGTAATGTCGTCCGGTCATTTGCCCGTTATTTTCCACACCTGGTGGATGGTGGCATCTACGTTGTGGAGGATCTTCACTCTAGTTACTGGGACAATTTTGGAGGTGGGCTCCATAATCCTCTATCAGCCATGTCGTTTTTCAAGCGGCTGACGGATATCCTTAATTTTGAGCACTGGAGGAATAGCCAGACCCGGAATAATTCACTGGCAAAATTCTCGGCGGAATATGGTGTAAATTTTGAAGACCTCACCTTATCAAGGATTCATTCGATCGAATTTATTAATTCCCTTTGCATAATTGTTGCTTCATCACCCGATGAAAATATTCTGGGGGAGCGGGTTGTTTCCGGTAACGTGGAGGAAGTCACTTTTGAAGCAAATAAACTCAACGGATCGACAATTAAAGACATTGCAGTGGAGACGCATGACGATTCAAGTCTTGACGTCTTTGAACTGATTGCTGGTGCTGATTCTCTAAAGCATACGATTTCCGAACAAGAGCAGCTCATAGGTTCCATTTCGGGTCAGGTGTCAGAAAAGGATCGCTCCATTCAGGTCCTGGCTAACCAGGTGGTCGAAAAGGATCAGGCCGTTCAATCGCTGGCAGCGCAGTTGACTCTTAAAGAGCAGTCCCTGAGGAAACTTGCGGCGCGCATGACAAAAAAAGAGCATTCGCTAAAGTCCCTCAAATCATCGTTGGCGCAGCAGGAACAAAAGGCACAATCGCTCGAATCGGCGGTGGTGCAGAAGAACCAGGCAATTCAGTCGCTCGAATCGGCGGTGGCGCAAAAAGAACAAATGTTACAGGTGGTTGCTGCCCACAAGGACCGCATGGAAAGCTCCGTCCAGTTGCTCGGCGCACGCTTGGGGGAGGTATATGGGAGCCGCGGCTGGCGTCTTGTCCAATTCCTTTGGCGTATCCGGCTGTTTTTCATTCCAACCGGGAGCAAACGCGAAAAGGCTGCAAGATCCATTTATCACGCGCTTCGTTCCGGCCGCATTGTAAATCAGCCTGTTCGGTCTGCCCCTGACGCGATTCCTCAGGAAGTAAAAATTCCTGAAGCAAGCCAATTGTCATCTCCGGCGAAAGAGGTGGACACCGATTACGCCAAATATGATGAAGTTTATGACGCCATGCTTCAATCGACTAAACCGTCCTTGGACAAGGAGTTTGTTCCGGCAGCGGAATCGGTCTTGTTGCCGGGGGTCCCGCCCGTAAAATTGATCGCCTTTTATTTACCCCAGTTTCATCCCATTCCTGAAAACGATCTTTGGTGGGGAAAAGGGTTTACAGAGTGGACGAATGTGACGAAATCCATTCCCCAATTTGTCGGTCACTACCAGCCGCATTTGCCGGGAGATCTGGGTTTCTATGACCTGCGCGTTCCCGATGTTCTTCGCCAGCAGGTGCAGCTGGCTAAAAAATACGGCATTTTCGGGTTTTGTTTCCACTATTACTGGTTTAACGGGAAACGCCTCCTTGAAAAACCTCTCCAGCAATTTATGGGCGATTCCCAGATCGATTTTCCTTTTTGCGTTTGCTGGGCCAATGAAAATTGGACAAGAAGGTGGGATGGTGCTGAAAACGATGTTTTACTTGCGCAAACTCACACGCAGGAGAGCGACAAGGAATTTATTAAGGATCTTGAACCTGTTTTATCCCACCCAAATTATATTAGGATCAATGGTCGCCCGGTCATCATTGTCTACCGTACTTCCCTGATGAAAAATCCAGCCAGGGCGGCAGCCACATGGCGGGAATATTGCATTGGAAAAGGTCTGGGTGACCCGTATTTGGTTGCTGCCCAAACCTTCGGTTTTTGTGATCCCCGTCCGATAGGGTTTGACGCTGCCGTGGAATTTCCCCCCCATAATATCAGCGTACCCGAGATTACCAGGGGAATACAGATCCTGAATCCTGCGTATGCCGGGAAAATTTACAACTATATCGACCTGGCCGATCGGGCAATTCCATATAACCATGGAGCTCAATACAAATTATTTAAAACGGTTGCGCCTGCCTGGGATAATGCCCCCCGTACCCCTGGAAAAGGCCACACGTACGCTTTCTCAACTCCCGCGGTGTACGGGCATTGGTTGACCCAGGTGTCCCGCTCAACTATTAATACGAATGATCCTGAGAGCCGCCTTGTGTTTATCAATGCATGGAACGAATGGGGGGAAGGTGCCTATCTGGAACCGGATCGAAAATATGGCTATGCCTACCTTCAGGCTACAGCAGATGCTTTGCGGGCGGTTTCAGAGGAAGGAAAAACAGGGAGGGTTGAGTTTGCGTCCACTTTTTATTCTCCGGGGAATATTCTCAAGCGCCATGATACGGCGGTCTTATTGCATATCTATTACCCCGAACTTTGGCAGAAAATTGAACATTTCCTCGATAATCTGCAGCTCGATTTTGATTTATTTGTATCGATCCCGTCTGACGTGGAATTTGACGCAGCCCGATCATTCCAAAAATATCCGCACACTTATGTCTACCGTTGTGAAAATCGTGGTCGGGATATTGCCCCTTTCTTGCGGACTCTGCCGCTTGTCCAGGAAATGGGTTATCAATCTGCGTTGAAGCTCCATACCAAGAAAACTGTTCATCGTGAGGACGGGTTGCAGTGGCTGGATGATATTTTGGAGAAATTGCTGGGTTCAAAAGGGAATATTTTAGCCGCCAGGAGCGCATTTCTCCAAAAAGATGTGGGCTTGGTGGTGCCTGCCGGGCATCTCTTGCCTTCAATATATTATTGGGGAGCCGCTGAAGAAGCGGTCGCCAATCAAACCAATGTCGGGAATTTAGCCCGCATGGCTGGACTATCGAATTACCCCAACGACTTTTATTTTGCTGCCGGGTCCATGTACTGGTTCCGCCCTTCAGCATTGAAATTGGTTACCAGCCTTAACCTTGCTGAATCCAATTTTGAACCCGAACAGGCAAAAAAGGATGGTACCCTTGCTCATGCACTGGAACGCTTTATTGGTCTTTCTGTCACCGGGTCTGGTTACCGGATTGTGGAAGTGGATCGCAACGGAACCCTGAATGGCGTGAGTCCTGCAGAAATAAATTTGAGGACCAATTATCCGTTCGCCCAGGCTACATTAAATGGTCGCCCATTTGTTGATCGTTCATGATTGTTTCAGATCTGAAAACAATCTAAAGGATTCTTATGAAACCACTGTTTACCCATGATGAATACCATAATATTGTCAAGGATATGACAGATGAACAATATCTGGGATTGATATTAGAGAGTGTTGAGCATCCGTATGTTAATGGGATAAAGATGCCAGGCTTCCCAAGTGAAGAAATCCAAAAACAGTTCGTTGGGTCATCAAAAGAGCATGCTTTGCGGGAAGGGCATCACTTTTATTTACTGGTAAAGAAATATTGTGACTTGTTAGGGGTTTCTCTAAATTCTAATTCGTGCATCTTGGATTTTGGTTGTGGGTGGGGTAGAATTGCGAGATATTTTTTCAAGGACGTGGAAAGGGAGAATTTTTTTGGTGTGGATGTCGATAAGGGCATGATTGATTTCTGCACTGCTGAAATGGGTCATGGTACCTACATAACGACCACACCGGCACCGCCGACGATTCTTAAAGAAAATTGTTTTGATGTTATTTATGCGTATTCCGTCTTCTCACATTTACATGAGAATGTCGCAATGAAATGGATTGAAGAATTTGCGAGGATATTAAAACCGGGCGGATTATTGATTGCGACAACTGAGGGCAGAAGCTTCCTCGATTATTGTGAGTCTTTGCGGGCAAAAGGGCAGGATTTGCAGTTTGGCTGGCATAAAGCTCTTTCTGAGAGTTTCATTCCCGTGGAGAAGGCAAAGCAGGATTACGATGACGGCAAATTCCTTTTTTCTCCCACTGGTGGCGGTGGAGTTCGCGATGCGGCATTCTATGGGGAAGCCATAATTCCAAATCAGTACATAAAAAATAATTATTCTCGCTTTCTTACACTTTGCGACTTCTTTGATGATCCGGGCAGGTTGCCTCAGGCATTGTTTGTTATGCAAAAACCCTGATAGATGGAATGAAGCAATAAAATCGCGAACATAATTTAGGGAAACGAAAATACGAGAACTTAAGTATTATTTATTGGCTATTCTATTTTCTCCATCCCTTGACTTTCTTAAAAAGGTAAATTGGTTTAATTTCTCATGCTAAATCTCTGGCGTATCTCATGATTTATTTCCTTCCGCTGATATTTTCCTTGCCCCTTTCCTATGGAATTGATATTGTGACCGGGGGAGGCAGCTGGTTGTATATTTTTATTGCCGTAGTTATTATCTCTTATATTCTTGGAGCAGTTTACCAAAAATACATTGGGTTGATGAAGCAGAAGATTAGTTGGAAACGGATCGCTGGGAGTATTGTTTTATCGGTCATCTTGGCTCTCTTTATTTTCATATCATCCGCTGAACATGTAATGAGTTTTATCGTCTTTTTAGCGATGGCTGTGGGGGGGTTATTGATTGGTCTCATCATTTTTGACTTTCTCTCGACCAAAATAGAAGGGGTGTCCATCTCCGGTATGTTTGCCCTGGTAAAACAAGGCTTGCGCAGTCTATTGGGCGTGAAGTTTATCGATTATCTGGGGCTGGTTCCCCCCATTTTATTTATGGTTTCCTACTTGCTGCTTGAAAACATAAATGTGATCGGCGATGAATCTGGCAATCTTTCGACCCTTAGGACCTTGATTTATTGGGTCGGTCGAGGTCCCAACCTGTTTTACAAGCTCAAAGCGTGGTATGTATTTTCTACCGATTATCCTCCCTTCTTTTTTCTAACCTCCCTTCCATTCTTGAAATTTTTTACGGATTGGGTGGTCGGTGGGAGGGTCTTTGTGGTGCTGTTGGGGGTCTTGGATGTATGTCTGTTGTATTTATTCCTTAAAAGGCACTTGAGCACCATGGCTGCTTTACTCGGTGGGATACTATTAACGTGCAGTTTCAGCTTTATCAACGCTTCCAGGGTTTATCAATTGGAGATCATGCTGATCGCTCTGCTCCTGGCAGTGTTGATTCTTATGAGTCGCTTTTTGGAAACCTCCAATCGCAATTATTTGCTTGCAAGCGGGATCATCATTGCCTTGGGGATGCTGAGTAAATATAATTTCTTTATCTATGCTGCGGTACCTGTTTTGTTTTATCTTGGTGCGGCTTATTATAAAAAACCGGGAAATCGGAAGCTGGTAAATGATCTGCTTTTACTCGGCTTGCCGTCTCTTTTGTTTGTGAGCCCCTGGTTTATCTATACTTACATTGCGAACCCGTCTCCATATAATCCTTTGAGCCGGTTTTTTGGGTATAAGACGATGGGTCGCTTTGGATCGAATGTTTCATTGACATCAGCGTTTACGCAGATCTGGCAGCAAAGGAATGTGTACTTTTCCGATTTTGTATATTGGCTCCTGGCTTTATTGGTTTTGGTTTTCTTGATAATCTGCATCATAAAGCTTGTAAAGAGGGAAAAGCTTTGGGATCATATGGGGGAATTATTCTGGATGCCCCTGGCATTCATCCTGGCAGTCACCATTTTTCTAAACCTGATCGGGTTGATCCTCCTTCGCTGGAATTTGAGTTACATATTCATTCCGATCGTAATGGCATTTTTATTTGACAGGGTAATTCTCGGTAAACGGATTGCTGCAGCGCTGGTTGGCATCCTCCTATATATCTTCTTTATTCTTCTGTTTGTAAATGTTGCTGTTCGTCACACCCCCGGGGGGGGGATTTTCCATACGGATGTCGTCGCTAAAAGGCTCTTGCCAAATCCCCTTACAACCGGTGCCAAGGAATCTGTTGCAGTTATCAAGAACGACTGGCTCGGGGAAAAAAGAAATCTGGGGGAAACGATTACAGTTGGGTTCATTGGGCACATTAACGAAGGGCTGCATGGGCACGCCTTTAAATACTATGGCACGGTGACAGGTTTCACGAAATGGCAGGAATCAGATGTCGGCATATTGAACGATTTTATCCCCACAGGTCTGTCCGTTTTTGTTGGCACAGATTACCTGGTTTATATTCCTGGGAACCAATATAATTTTGAGGATCCGACTGCACCACAGGTTTTGTTAAGGTATCAATGGCTGATCGAAAATGCACCGGTTTCATACACCAGTTGTACCAGGGCGATTGGGACAATTAATTCACGTTTTGGAAATGTGGTGGTATTGAAAATCGACCATTCCTGCTTCACTCAATCCACCTATTTTGACTTGATTGACGCTGGCAGGCAGTATGATGCGCAGCAGCCCTCTTTCTTGCTGTTTTGGGATGTGGAAGACCTGCGCTACGAGCTCCAGTTCAATTTGGTGGATGCTTCTCAAAAAAGCCGGTTGTGTGATCAGATTGCGGCAAATATCGTGGCCGAAAAGGATGGATTTACTCCGTTCAATTTCGACTTGATTCAGTCGAACCTCACTGGGATTTGCCAGGCTCCATAGGAATAAATTCGACTGGTGTTTTTCGAAGATAATCACACCTGGCACTCTCTCTGAAATTTGGAAATGTTGGTGCAATTTCAATATACCTGTGCGCGCTGGATCCGATTGTTCGACTCCTTTAGGCAGCAATTAAGTAAAATTGGGTGTTGACCTTGGGATGGGAAGGGACGCCAGGTGTTCAACAAGGGATCGTCTGGTTGTACGATTAATTGAATATCGGAGAACTCCATGAAACTAATTATTTATATTCCTGCCCTGAATGAGGAAAAAGATATTCAACAAGTTATCCAGAACCTCCCCCGTGCATTGGATAAAATTGATGATATTCAATACCTTGTTGTCGATGATGGCAGCACAGACAACACATCTACGGTTGCTCTTGCTTCTGGAGCACATGTTGTTTCCCATGGAAGGAATAAGGGTGTGGGAGCGGCTTTTCACACGGCTGTGCAATTCGCTCTGGAAAATCAGGCCGACATTCTGGTCAGTATAGACGCGGACGGTCAGTTTGATCCGGTCGAAATTCCCAATTTGGTGTCTCCCATAATCGCTAATAAAGCAGACATGGTGATCGGTCGACGATTTGCTTCCGGTATGCCAGAGCATATGTCCCGGATAAAATATTGGGGCAATAAGCAGGTATCAAAAATCATCAGTTACGTAAGCGGTCAAAAATTTACAGACGTTTCTTGCGGTTATCGCGCATATGGTCGTGAAGCGCTGTTGAAACTGAATTTGTTTGGGCTGTTTACATATACTCATGAAGCGATATTATCCGTTCTATTCCAGGATTTGCGCGTCATGGAGCATCCTGTTAGTGTGAAATATGATCCGGGTCGCAAGTCAAGAGTGGCACCTTCAATTTTCCGCTATGCTTGGCAAACCGCAAAAATCATCCTTCGTGTACTTCTGGACTATCGTCCATTGCAGGTTTTTGGCAGTTTGGGAATGATCTTCATTTTAATTGGATCAGGGTTTGAAGTATTTCTTCTTGGGCACTATTTTCTTACTCATAGCTTTTCCCCTTATAAAAACACTGGTTTTATTGGATTGGGTTTTTTTATTTTTGGTATGCTGGTTTTATTAATCGCCTTGGTGGCTGATATGCTAAACCGGATAAAGATCAACCAGGATAGGCAATTGTATGAGATCAAGAAGATTCGGTACAAAAATTAGTGAATGGATTTATCTTTATCGACCGGTCCAATCATGAGAAATAATTCGAAATATTAAAAACGAATAATTAATGAATTATAAAAAGATGGTTTTGGCAGCTCGCAATTATATTTTCAAACATTGGCTATCTTTGCTGATCAGCCTTGGTGGAGCAGGCGGGATAATTTATTATGTTGTTCGCTACTCCTCCGAACTGTCAAGCATAAAACAACTTACATTTTTACAGGGAATGGTCTTATCAATGATTGCGATCGCCATCCAGGTGGTGAACGCCTGGTTTACCCTTTTGCTTGTTCAGTTTTTCAACACGCGCATGAGTATCGGCAGTGCATTGTCATTAAATGCTTCCAGTTCATTGGTCAACATCATCCCTTTTGGTGCTGCTGGTTTTCGAGCACTTTACCTTAAACGAGTGTACGGTTTACGGTATATGAATTACTTGCTTGTTATGTTTTGTATTTTATTTATCATTTATTTTGTCGGAGGTATTTCAGGCCTGGTTGGTATGGCAATTAATTCGAATCAGGCTGTCGCTGGTCTCCCGTTATTACTTATTTTTATTGCATACATATTTGGATCTGTCGCAGTTTTGGGCTTTTTCATTTTTGTAAATCATAAAACCAGGAATAGCAAAGAATTCATTACCAGGCTTAAGCTGCCAAAAAAAGTTAAGGAAATTACTGTTTCGATCATGGAAGGATTTGGGTTTCTTGGTTCACATCCTAAAACAGTGATAGCTTTATTTGTAGCAGGGGTGCTCAGTCAGGTTTTGTTGAGCATTAAAATGTGGCTGATAGGAGCTTGGCTTGGTTATCCTGTTAGTTTTGGAGGGGGGATCATTTTGAATAGTTTATCGTATGCGGTCTCTGCCTTACCGATACCCGACCAAACTCTGGGGTTGCGTGAGGCAGTAAACGGGTTGGGGGCGGTCGCACTGGGGATATCGTCGGTAAAAGGTGTCATCATGGCCGGGCTGGACAGGGTTTTAACCACCGCTTGGAATATTATTATCGGAATTATTTGTCTGGTTATTATCCGTAAGAACGTGTCGAACTTGGAAAATCATGCCGATTTAACATCTGATAAAGAAAGATGATCCTTCCCCTGAAATCGTAAATATTATTATTTATATAGCCCCGAGACTTTCCCTGGTCTGAAAATAGAATATTTCCATCATCCGTTGTAGAACCCACCGTTTTGGCTCTTGACATACCAGAACGCATGTTCTATAATTGGGTTGGTACTATGCCTTCGCTGGCATGGTTTACCTGTCCGCACCTTAAAAACCGAACATGCATGGAGTCAACCGCTTGGGAATGTTTTCCTTTGGTGCTCGCAGATTCCACTAAAATGGGCTTAAAATGCTCGTTTTTGACACGAAATTGGCATATTTTGCTTTAAAGCGCATGATCACCCTTGAGGTGCAGGTCCCTGGTGCTGGAAACGTCCTAAATGCTCAAAAATGTGCGAAAAACGCACGATTTGCAGAATCATCCCAAATGCTCTGCCGCTTAAATCTCGCTCTTTCTGCCGACTTAAAAAAAACGACTCAAATTCAGACATTGGCTTCTGATCGTTTTGAGCTTTGGCGGCATCAAGCCGCCAAAAGCCACATCGACGCCAAGTGGCGTCGATGAGTCCCTCAAGATAAATATTGCACTTAGGCATCATCCAAATTTAATCCCTCAAAATCAGTCACTCGTTTATAGTCGTTTTCGCGCACACCTCATGGCACTGCATTACACCCCCAAAAACACCCCTGGTCCTGCTCAGGACCTCCACTCCGAGAAACCGAATCAGGCGGTAAGGGTTTCCTTTATGGTAAAATTCGCAGGTCAAAAATCCAAAGGAAACCTGATCCGTAGGTGGAGCACCTATGCAGACTAATTGGCTTTATGTCGGTATATTTCTTGTCATCGGTATCATCGTTCCAATCGTGCCTTTGCTCTTTTCCCGGTTGGTAGCACCCCGCAAGCCTAATCCGATCAAACAAAGCACGTACGAATGCGGAATCGAAACCGTTGGTGATTCCTGGGTCCAGTTTAAAGCCCAGTATTACATTTACGCCCTGATCTTCCTTGTTTTTGACGTGGAAACAGTTTTCTTGTTCCCCTGGGCGTTGTCGCTCAAGCAGTTGCCTCTTTTCGTGGTTCTGGAAGGGATCCTTTTCATTGGCATCCTCGTTACCGGCCTGGTTTTTGCCTGGCGCCGGGGGATGCTGGAGTGGGCGTAAAGACCATGTGCATAATTTAAAAGGCTGACAGGTTCCCCTATCAGCCTTTTATTTGTGTTTGTAAGGAGCCATGCATGCCATTTTTAAATGACCCGGTCAACTTCATCAGCACATGGATGCGCAGCCTGCTCTCCGGCTGGGGTCTTCCATCCGGCTTGGTGACGGTGATCATTTATTTCATCGGCATTACCGTGCTGGTTATGTTTGC
Organism: uncultured Chloroflexia bacterium; assembly: GCA_963830585.1. Classification (GTDB taxonomy): domain Bacteria; phylum Chloroflexota; class Anaerolineae; order Anaerolineales; family Villigracilaceae; genus UBA877. The sequence goes on from CAWHNA010000002.1 coordinate 732,730, forward strand.
CATGGTGCTGGATATCTTCCTGGTCTGGGTCGAGCGGAAGGTTGTTGCCCGCTTCCAGGACCGGCTGGGTCCCAACCGCATCGGACCGTTCGGGTTGATCCAGCCGTTCGCGGATATCATCAAGCTGGTAATTAAAGAAGACATTACCCCTACTGGGGCTGACAAGCTTCTCTATAACCTGGGACCAGTCCTCGCCATCGCCTCTGTGATTATTCTTTGGGCAATTTTACCGCTTTCATCGAAGATCTTTGGCGTGGACCTGAACGTTGCGGTTTTATACCTGGTTGCAGCTGGCGCGCTCGGCACATTATCCATCATCGTTGGGGGGTGGGCCTCGAATAACAAGTACGCTCTGCTGGGTGCATTTCGTATGGTTGCCAATATGGTTTCCTATGAAATTCCCATGGTCGTGGTGTTGCTCATCCCCACCATCCTGGCTAACTCAATGAGTGTGCAGGATATAACCCTTGCGCAGAGCGGGATGTGGTTTGCCGTACTTTCCCCGCTGGCGTTCCTGATTTTCTTGATCAGTGCGATTGCCGAACTCGGGCGTTCTCCCTTCGACTTGAATGAAGCCGAATCTGAAATTGTCGCTGGCTTCCATATCGAATATACCGGCATGAAATTCGGGCTTTTCTATGCCGGCGAGTTGCTGCATGCCTTTACCTTTGGCGGATTTATCGCTGTGTTATTCTTTGGTGGTTATGGTGGATTCTTCGGTTTGGAGAAACTGGGTATTTTCTCCTGGCTGAACAACTCGTTTGTCCAGGCGGTGGTATTCCTTGCCAAGGCGATGTTTGGTTACTGGGTGATCATGTGGGTCAAATACTCGATGCCGCGTATCCGTATCGATCACATGCTGACCTTCAACTGGAAATTTCTTACCCCTCTGTCCTTGGTGGTTTTGGTGAATACCGCCGTATTAAGCAAGGTTTTGGTTGGTCTGCCGGGTTGGGGTTATGTGCTGGGAATGTTCTTATCGAATGTGATCATCGGTTACATTACCGTTGAGATCCTGCGCGCCTACGGGCGTAAACAGCGCAAAGCGCAAGCAAATCTCTCCCCGCAGCGTCTCTAATATTAGGAGCTGGCAGAATGACGGTTGATCGAATTATCTTTTTACTGATTGCCGCCGTGATCCTCGGATCTGGGGTGATGGTCGTGATTGCGCGGAAACTGATCCATGCTGCCCTGTGGCTGGTTGCCGCTCTCTTTGGCGTTGCCATCCTTTACGCTGTCCTGCAAGCCAGTTTCCTGGCGGTTGTCCAGGTTGTGGTTTATATCGGTGCCATTGCCATCTTGTTCATATTTGCTGTGATGCTCACCCGCCGGGAAATGCTCGACAAAGGCGCACAGACCCGCTCGAATTGGTGGCTTCCCGCTTTGCTTGGGCTCCTGATCCTGGGTGGGTTGGTTTTTCTGATCATTGGTCAGCCAGCGTTCGGTCAGACAGCCGCTGCCTTGCCTGTAGGACTCGATGCCCTCCGCAGTCTTGGGACTGCCTTGGTTTCCCCGGACGCCTATGTCTTGCCGTTTGAAGTTGCCTCCGTTTTATTATTGGCAGCCTTGGTCGGCGCGGTCTATATCGCCACAGGGAAAAAGGAATAGGAGGCAGTAATGAGTGTTCCACTTTCCTGGTATTTGATCCTGGCAGCCGCCTTGTTTTCCGTTGGCTTGTTTGGTGTGCTGTCCCGAAAGAATGCCATTGCCATCCTGCTCGGCATTGAATTGATGCTCAATGCCGTAAATATCAACCTGGTGGCTTTTTGGCGCTACCTGGACCCGGTAAATATGGCTGGGCAGGTTTTTGCGGTGATCGTGTTTGCAGTGGCAGCTGCTGAAGTGGCAGTCGGTTTGGCTTTGATTATTTCGGTCTATCGACGCCGGAAGACGGTGATTGCCGATGAAATTGACCTGATGAAGTGGTAGGAGACATAATGGAAAAGTTCATCATCTGGCTGTTGCCTCTTCCACCGCTTCTGTCGTTCTTTGCGATCATCCTGTTTACCAATAAGCGCAAAGCTTTGAGTCACGGAATTGCCGTTGGTGCAGCGGGGTTATCCTGGTTGGGGAGCATGTTTATTTTTATTCGTGCCTTGGGGGTGCAGGAATTCGGAGTGAATATATTCGGGTCTTCAATAAATTGGCTTCCAACCGGCTCCACCTGGCTCAAGGTCGGCGTTCAGATCGATCCCCTCTCTGCAGTGGTCATCTTTTTTGTTGCCTGGACTGTCCTCGCTATTTTTGTTTACAGCATCGGTTACCACAATTTTGGACAACCAAAAGGTGATCATGATATCGCCGGTCTGCCGCCACATGGCGCGTCAGTTACCGAGCACGGTCACACCCATTCGGTTCCTTCGATTGAGCCGATGTATTCTCGCTTTTTTGCCTTTATCAGTCTGTTTGCCTTCGGGATGTACACACTGGTTGTTTCCGATAACCTGCTGACCCTTTTCGTCGGCTGGGAGATCATGGGCCTGTGCTCGTACCTGTTGATCGGGTTCTGGTTCGGAAAACCTTCCGCCCGCAACGCAGCGGTGAAAGCTTTCATGACCACCCGCATTGGCGACGTGTTTATGTTATTAGGCATTGCTTTCGTGTATTCATTTACCGGATCACTTTCTTTTAGCGATATTTTCAGACCTGCCATGCTGACCGCCCTGGCTTCCACCCCTGCCTTTTTTGGGCTTTCCGCGGCTGGGATTATTGGGTTGCTTCTCTTTATTGGCACGGTTGGCAAATCCGCCCAGTGGCCGCTACATGTCTGGCTTCCCGACGCAATGGAAGGACCTACTCCCGTTAGCGCTATGATCCATGCTGCCACCATGGTTTCGGCAGGCGTCTACATGATCATCCGTATGTTCCCGCTCATCTCCGCAGGCTGGACTGAAGGCTTGCCACTCAACTCCACCATGAGCGTAATTGCTTTCATCGGTGCATTCACCGCTTTATTTGCTGCCACGATCGCGTTGGCTCAAAACGATATTAAGCGGGTCCTGGCGTACTCCACCATCTCGCAGCTCGGGTTTATGATCGCGGCGCTGGGAATCGGGGCCTATGTGGCTGCCGCGTTCCACTTGGTAACCCATGCCTTCTTTAAAGCCCTGCTCTTCCTGGGGTCGGGTTCGGTCATTCATGGTGTCGAACATGGGGTTTTGCATACCGGCGAGCACACCGACCCACAGGATATGTTCAACATGGGCGGGTTGCGCAAGAAAATGCCGATTACTTTCTGGACTTTCCTGGTTGGTGGACTCGCCCTTTCAGGATTTCCTGTGTTAACCGCAGGCTTTTGGTCAAAGGATGAAATCTTTGCCGAAGCCTTTGGAAATGGTCATATCCTGGTTTTTATTGTCCTGGCGGTCTCTGCTTTCCTGACTGCTTTCTACACAATGCGTCAGATTACTCTCACCTTCCTGGGTGAGCCTCGCACTAAGGCTGCCGAGCATGCCAGTGAAACCACCTGGACAATGACCCTCCCTCTGATCGTTCTGGCGGTCTTTGCGGTTGGCTTCGGCTGGGTGGGCATTCCTGAACAGTTTCCAGGATTGGGCGGTCTCATCCCGAACTGGTTCCATTCATTCGTGGGCGGAACGTTGGCTGAATTGCCTAAAGAGGTTGGGTTTAGTTGGGTACCTTTGGTTACTTCATTAATGGTTGCGCTAGGTGGCCTTTTCTGTGGCTGGCTGGTATATCGCAATGTCAGATCCCCACAGGAGGATTTCATGCAAATTCCGGTATTGAAAAATAAATGGTATTTTGATGAAATATACAACTATTTGTTGGTCAAACCGGCCACCTGGGTAGCGGAAAAATTTACCTCTCAATACATGGATCAGACTGTGATAGATGGGGTCCTGCATGCAGTTGCACGTTTCTCCCTTTTCCTGGGTCATGCCTTTCGAACCTATTTCGACAAGCCGGTCATCAATGAGTTTATTGGAGATGGCACCGGCAGCGTCGTTAAAGCATCCGGATCCGGGTTAAGAAAGATCCAGGCTGGGCGCATACAGTATTATATGGTGGCTTCAATAACGGTAGTGGTTATTTTTGCTTTATTGTTTTACTTCCTGTTGGTGTAATTTGTTAGCACCCACATAATGTGTAAAAGTTTTCGCGGGACATGTCACACCGGGTTGTTGGAGTAAATGATGGAATTGATTAGTAATCATCTTTTGTCTCTAATATTGTTCATTCCCCTACTGGCAGGAATTATAGTGTTGTTCCTCCCATCTGATAAATTGAAAGTAATTCGCTGGACGGCTTTTGGAGCCAGCCTTCTACCTTTTATTTTAACAATTTTCATTTGGACCCAGTTTAAATCTAATCAACCCGGCTTCCAGTTCCAGGAACAATATGTTTGGTATGCCGCCCTCCATTCCACATTCCACATTGGCGTGGACGGACTTTCCCTGACCATGGTCCTTTTGACCACGCTGCTGACGCCGCTTGCCCTCTTGGCCTCTTTTAGCATCACTGACCGGATCAAGGCATACTTCATGCTTTTTCTATTCCTGGAAACGGGTATGTTGGGGGTCTTTATATCCCTCGACCTGCTGATCTTTTTTGTCTTTTGGGAAGTTGGCTTGGTGCCGATGTATTTCTTGATCAATCAATGGGGTTCTGAAAAGGGTGAAAGGGAGATCTGGAAGGGTATCAAGGTCCAATCCAGAAATTATGCTTCATTAAAATTCATCATCTACACCATGGGCGGTTCTTTGGGGCTCCTTTTGGCAATCCAGCTCCTTGGAGTTCTTTTCAACACCTTTGATCTGCAAACTCTGTATTCCAATTGGGCGGCGATGGACCCAAATGCTATCATGTTGCACTTTTTTAACGTGAGCATTACCGTTTCTACTGTAAAGATCATTGCCTTTTGGGCATTCGTCATTGCCTTCGCCATCAAGGTTCCTGTTTGGCCCTTCCACACCTGGCTGCCAGATGCTCATACCGAAGCACCCACTGCCGGTTCGATGCTTCTTGCGGGAGTGCTCTTGAAATTGGGTGCTTACGGCTTCCTTCGTCTGGTCCTGCCCTTGTACCCCTTGGAATCAGCCAGGTACGCAGGCTGGTTGGCTTTCCTGGCGGTTATGGCGATCGTTTTCGGTGCCTTCGCTGCCTATGGGCAAAAAGACTTCAAGCGACTGGTAGCCTATTCGTCAGTAAATCACATGGGCTTTGTTGTACTTGGCATCGCTGCCGCTGCCAAAGCGGCCGGGACCCTTAATGCAACGATTGCACTAAATGGAGCGGTCTTGCAGATGTTTAACCATGGTCTCTCTGCCGCTGGCATGTTTTTCCTGGTGGGCGTCCTTTACGAACGCACCCACACCCGCAATTTGGAAGATTTCGGGGGTCTGTTTCCGCTGGTACCTATCTATGGCGGAATTCTGATCTTTACCAGCATGGCTTCCCTGGGTCTGCCTGGGTTGAATGGTTTTATCTCCGAGTTTTTAGTTGTTCGAGGCTCTTGGCCAGTTCTCACACTTTTTACCGCTGTGGCTATGATCGGGTTGCTCTTCACAGGAGCTTACATTTTGAAGGGGATCAAATCGGTCCTTCACGGTCCCGTAAATGAGCAGTGGGCTCAAGGTGAGCATAAATTGTTGGAGATTAATTTCCGGGAAGTTTTCGTAATGGCTCCAATGATGGTCCTTATGTTGGTCATTGGGATCTTTCCGGCCTGGATTTTGGGTGTCATCAATAATGCTATGCAATTATTATTCCACTAAGAGGGTATCATGCAATTTCCGTTCCTGAGTGTGATTGTCTTCACCCCGATGGTTGCAGCGCTCGTGTTATTTACATTTAAGCCCGAGCAGAAAAAAGGTATCCGCATCACCGCACTTACTGCCGGTCTTTTTGCCCTGGCATTATCAATTTGGGTATATTTTGGGTATGATAAGGCTGTTGCCGGGTATCAGTTTGTTGAAAAATATAATTGGATGCCCATGTTGGGGATTAGCTTGCACTTTGGGGTGGATGGATTGAGCGCACCTTTAGTCTTATTGACCGGTATTGTCATGGTAACTGGTGTGCTCATCTCGTGGGGGATCGACGATCGACCACGCGAATTCTTTGCTTTCCTGTTCATCCTTGCGAGCGGGGTATTCGGGGTTTTTACGTCGCTGGATTTATTCATGTTATTTTTCTTTTACGAAATAGCAGTATTTCCGATGTTCCTTCTCATTGTCATCTGGGGGTGGGTAAAAACGCGTGAATATGCCGCCATGAAGCTTACCCTATACCTGTTTATCGGCTCCGTGATTTCTCTGGTTGGTGCCCTGGTGATGTTTTGGACTAGTGGCGGACAAACTTTTGATATGCTTGTCCTCGAGACGGTAAAGTTTACGCCTTCATTCCAGATAGCCTGGTTCCTTCCTGTCTTTCTTGGATTTGCTATTTTAGGCGGTATCTTCCCTTTCCATAATTGGTCTCCGGATGGTCATGTAGCTGCCCCAACAGCCGTGTCAATGTTTCATGCAGGCGTGTTGATGAAATTAGGGGCATTTGCAGCACTGCGGGTGGGTATCATGCTTCTGCCCGAAGGCGCAAAATTCTGGGCTCCATTAATCATGGGGTTGGCGTTGGTCAATATTGTATATGGAGCCTTTATTGCCAGCGTGCAAACAGATTTTAAATATGTGATCGGTTTCTCTTCCGTCTCGCATATGGGACTGGTAATGATGGGGTTTGCCACTTTGAAACCAGAAGGCCTGATGGGGGCAGGAGTTCAAATGTTTTCCCACGGAGTTATGACGGCTCTCTTTTTTGCTGCCGTCGGAATGGTCTATGATCGAGCCCATACCCGTGATATCCCCAAATTGGGCGGTATGATCAAGCCCCTGCCGTTGGTCGGGATTGGTGTCATCATCGGCAGTCTGGTCTCCATGGGAATGCCCGGTTTTTCCGGGTTTATAGCAGAGTTTCCGATCTTCTTGGGCATTTGGAAAACTCAATGGGTTGTAGCCCTCATTGCTGCCATCTCAATTGTTGTAACCGCCTCCTACGTTTTGCTGGTAGTTCGGCGCGTTTTCTTTGGCAAGATGCCTGCGGAGTTCGAAGGGCACATTTCTCCCATCAACTCATTGGATAAAATTGCCCTAGTACTCCTGATGGCACTCATGGTTGGCATTGGTATGTTCCCAGGTCTGATCGTTCCCTGGGTTCAATCCGGGGTCCAACACGTGCTCACATTGCTGGGAGGTGCCTAAATGGCAGCGATTCTCCCCATTCTCCCTGAAATAATGCTCCTGACGATGGCAGTGCTGGTACTGGTTCTTGATCCATTCCAGAAAAAAGAGACCAACCGGCGATCATTCCTGGGGATGTTCACGGCGATAGGGTTGATGGTTACCTTGGCGGTTAGCCTGATTTTCGGACGCCCTTCAGACCCCATTCTTGTTTTTGGCGGGATGCTGCGTTTTGACTGGTTGGGTTTCCTCTTTAAAATGGTGTTTGTTCTTGCTGCTGGTATAACCGCCCTTTTCTTCATGGATGAAGACCGGCTGAACCAACGCGCCGAGTTGTATCTGCTTCTTCTGGCGGCTACCATCGGTATGTGCCTGATGGCTTCTTCCGCTGACCTGGTAATGTTGTACCTGGCGATAGAAACCACTTCAATCCCACTTTATATTCTGGCTGGATTCTTGATTGGGGACGACAAATCCACTGAATCTGGCTTCAAGTATATGCTATTTGGAGCGTTGACTTCTGCAGTTCTTTTGTATGGTTTAAGCTTGATTTATGGCTTTGCCCGGACCACTAATATGTATGCCCTTGCAACCCACTTTCAGGTGTTTGACCTTCTGGCGGTCGGGATCAGCTTTCTAGTGCTTGCAGGGCTTGCCTTCAAGGTATCCCTTTTCCCGTTCCATTTTTGGGCGCCTGATGTTTATGAAGGCGCGCCTACTCCTGTGGCAGGATTTCTTTCCACTGCTTCCAAAGCTGCCGGTTTCGCTGTCGTTATCCGTTTGATTACCGCTGCCTTTCCGGTTGTAGCACCTGATTGGAGCTTGATCCTGGCTGTCCTGGCTGCCCTGACAATGACGGTTGGCAACCTGATTGCATTAGCGCAAAAGAACGTAAAGCGACTCCTTGCATATTCCTCGATTGCCCATGCAGGTTATGCCATGATCGGGGTGGTGGCATTCTCGCAGCTGGGGATTGCCAGCACGGTCTTTTATTTGATAGCTTATATCCTAACGAATCTTCTAGCCTTTGGGATTGTAGGAATTGTCGGGCAGGTGAGTGGCTCAAATGATGTATCCGCCTATAATGGTTTGGGTCGGCGCAATGCAACCCTATCGCTTGCAGCGCTGGTTGCTTTCCTTTCCCTGGCAGGGATGCCGCCATTTGGCGGATTTGTAGGTAAGTTTTTCGTATTTGCAGCAGCCATTCAAAGTGGGTGGATCTGGCTTGCTGTGGTGGGAGTATTAAATTCAATTGTCGGGCTCTACTACTATTTGATCATTTTGAAATATATTTACCTGTATCGGCTCGCAGATCAAGACGAGGAAAAACATCCGATCCCAATATCCCGCTCGGTGACAATTGCATTAGCGGTCCTGGTTGTTGGCGTTTTACTGGTAGGCACACTGTTTGGTCCTTGGTTTGGCTTCGCAAATCATGCCGCTCTTAATATGTTCTAGACGTTAAGAAAAAGCTCATGATATAATTCCGCCGCCATGAACCAGCCCAAGGGTAAAGGTCAAGATGAATTTAAGACCGCAGTAACGATGACCGTGGTTTGGGTCGCCGGTTTGACTTTGATCATTATCCTTGCAGCGCTTTTCGCTGGATTGTGGTTGGATAATATACTGAATAGCAAACCCTGGTTGACAATCACTTTTATTCTGATAAGCATTCCGGTGACACTGTTCCTGACAGTACGCGTAGTAAGATCCGCCACTGCAAGGATTCAACCTGCTGAAAAAAACGTAGTCATCAAGGAGGAACCACCCCGTGGAAATAATAGTGAAAGATAATGCGCCCAGGAAAAAATGGTGGCGCTGGGGTACCAACCGTTGGATTGTACTTGGCCTTGATTATCTTGGATTCATCGGAATCCAAGTATTTTGCTCCGGTGCGACCATTTGTGCAGTTACCCGCGGAACATTGGATGGAGCATCCCCTTTTCACTCTGCCAGGCATTGGTGAGTTTTACTTTACTAATACTCTGTTCGCCTTGTTGATTGTGGATGTCCTGGTAATTCTTCTGGCATTTTTCTTTAACCGGGCCGTAAAAAAAGGGAGCCTGGTCCTGAAAGGCATCCTGGGCGCTGTGGAAGCATTGCTTGAATACTTATACAACATGACGGAAGGGACTGCAGGTAAATGGGCGAAGACCATTTTTCCCATGGTTTGCATCAATCACTCTTCTAGTCCTGCTGGCAAATTGGATGGAATTAATCCCTGGTGTGGATAGTATTGGCGTGCTTGAGAAAGCGGAAGCCTCCGGGTATTCTGTTCAGACAGTTGCTGGAATTCAAACAATTGCGAACCCCCCAGTTGCCGACGGGGGATATACACTTGTACCTTTTGTTAGAGTGGTTTCAACGGATTTGAATTTTACGGTGGCTCTGGCGATCATTGCCGTATTAGCCGTGCAGGTGGTGGGTATCCGAGCTCAAGGGTTGGGATACTTTACCAAATTCTGGAACGTGAAAACTTTCTTTAAAAAACCAATTTTTGGCGTGATTGATTGGGGTGTAGGTCTACTTGAACTGGTCTCAGAATTTTCGAAAGTACTATCGTTTGCCTTCCGTCTTTTCGGAAATATTTTCGCAGGATCTGTTTTGTTATTTGTCATGGGATCACTTCTAGGAAGGATTGCAATCTTCCCTTCAATATTTTATATGCTTGAATTTCTGGTAGGTGCAATCCAGGCGATCGTATTCGGCTTGCTCACGATGACATTTATGGCACAAGCCACCCAGGGGCATACCGAGCATGAAGAAGCACATACAGCATAAATATGGGCAAAAATAAGCCCATTCAACCAAATCTTAACGGCGGAATTTACGCCCGAATCTTTTTACGGAGGCTATTCTAATGACTGGTGACATTATCATTGCGGCAAAGTTGATCGGTGCGGGATTGGCTATGATCGGCGCAATAGGCGCGGGAGCAGGAATCGGAATTGTGACCAGCGGTGCTGTGCAGGCGATGGGACGCAATCCCGATGCCACTAGGTACCATCCAGACAAATATGATTCTCGGCATCGCCTTCGCAGAAGCTGTGGCAATTTATTGCCTGGTCGTCGCATTGCTCATCCTCTTTGTCGTTGGTTAATACTACAATACAGGAAAAATTATATATTGAGGAGGCCTCCCTTGGCACAATTGGGTTTAAACCTGGGCTATTTGATAGTACAGATTGTTTGTTTTTTTATAATTTTTGTTGTCGTCAGGGCGTGGATTGTTAAACCGCTCATGGGAATGTTGGATAAACGTCGTGCCAAGCTTGAACAGGGGCTCGAAGACGCTCGAATTGCGGCCGATGCAAGGGCGAATGCTGAACAAGATGCTGCCCAGATTATCACGGAGGCACAAACCAAGGCTGCCCGAATTGTGAATGAAGCTACTGAGCGGGCTGATTCTGCCATGGAAGATGTGAAAGCAAGCTCGGAAAAAGAAATCGCAAAGGAACGCGAGGCCGTTTGCTGGAAGTCGAACAGGAGCGAAATAGAATTTTGGCTGACCTGCGAGGGCAGGTAGCTGCTCTCTCGATTGCTGCAGCCCAGCGACTAATTGGCGAAGCGATGGATGCCAAGCGTCAGCATGCCCTGTTGGATGAGTTTTTCTCAGGTGTTAAGTCTGGAAAGTTGGTCATCTTGGAGGGTACGGATATATCAGGGGATTTGGCAGAGGTAACCTCAGCTTTACCGTTGAGCAAGGAAGAACAGGAAGCAGTCAAGACGAATGTGCTCGATAAAATGGGTGCGAAAACGAATGTTGAATTCCATGTCGACCCCCAGATCCTGGGTGGTTTAGTGGTGCGAGTGGGCGATAAGGTCCTTGATGGGTCTGTATCAGGTCAATTGGAAGGTTTGCGTAAGTCGTTAAAATAGAATTACCTCAAAACAGTCGAGGGTTTTGGCGTAAAATAGGCGTCAAAGCCCTCTATTTCTTTAATTGCTAAATTTGCTTTCAACTATCTAGGATTGGAAATCTCATAAAAATATAAACTAATGACCGCTGAAACAACTCATTCGACAACTCTTTCACATATATTTAAACAATTTCCCATTAAAGTTCTTTCGGGCAAACCGGGGGAAATTTGGATTAATGGCATTGCGATAGATAACCGCAAGGTACAATCCGGGAATCTCTTTGTCGCCATGAAGGGTGGCTCAGCCGACGGTCACGATTTCATCAATGATGCCATCCAACGTGGCGCCAAGGCAGTTGTCGGGGATCAATATATTGACCATATTTCTGTACCTTATATTCAAGTAGAAAATTCCCGCCAGGGTCTCCCATGGCTGGCAGCTGCCTTTTATGACAACCCAGGTCGAAAATTATCCGTAATCGGCGTCACCGGCACTGACGGCAAAACTACCACTTGCAACTTGATTTATCAGGTATTGTTGGCTGCGGGGTTCAAAGCCGGATTGATTTCTACTGTAAATGCTGTCATCGGAGATGAAATTCTTGACACTGGATTCCATGTCACTACACCAGATGCGCCGGATGTGCAACAATACCTAGCACGAATGGTATCTGCTGGACTCACCCACGTTGTTATCGAAACCACCTCCCATGGTTGGGCGCAATACCGGGTGGATGCTTGTGAATTTGATATCGGAGTCATCACCAATATCACCCACGAACATCTTGATCAACACGGCTCATTTGAAAACTATCAGGCTGCGAAAGGACGTCTTTTTTTGTCTTTGGAGAAGACATTCCCCAAACCCCAGGGAAATCCACGCTTGGCGATTCTTAACCGTGACGATTCATCCTATGAATACCTTTCCGGCATTTCCTCCGAGCCCATGGTCTCCTATGGCCTGAATAAAGCTGCAAATATCCATGCCGAATCAGTGGAATACTCCCCCCAAGGAATTAGGTTTGATGCAACCGGTCGTACTTGGAATAAATCACAGTTGGGAGATTTTCGAGTTAATGTAACCAGCCCGCTGGTGGGGGAGTTCAACATCTCGAATTGCCTTGCAGCTCTAACAGTTGCGATTGGTCTGGGAATATCCCCAGAGACAGCCGTTCTCGGGATAGGTGCGATGCCCGGTGTCCCTGGTCGGATGGAACGGATTGAATTGGGTCAGCCTTTTTCTGCAATTGTGGATTTTGCTCATACACCCAATGCATTGCGGGTAGCCATTGAAACGGTCAGAAAGATGACTGAAAAACGTGTGATCGTCATCTTTGGATCTGCAGGATTGCGTGATCGGGAAAAACGACGGATGATGGCAGAAGTTGCTGCAGAACTTGCAGACATCAGCATCCTGACTGCTGAAGACCCGCGTACCGAATCCCTGGATGAGATTCTAAAGGAAATGGCACAAGGTGCAAGTCTAAGTGGCGGAGAGGAGGGAAAAACTTTTTGGCGAATCCCTGACCGCGGTCGCGCAATGCAATTTGGGGTAAAGTTAGCAGTTCCTGGTGATATCGTCATGGTGTGTGGGAAAGGCCACGAGCAATCGATGTGCTTTGGGACCATTGAGTATCCCTGGGATGACAGGGTTGCCTTGCGGGCAGCACTTAGTGAATTGATGGGAATACCTGGACCTATGATGCCATTCCTCCCAACCACGGTAGAATTATGACCCTTGAAAAAACATGGAACACCCCAACCACCCTGTCTGGCAAAGTTGTCCGGCTGGAACCATTAACTACTGCCCATATTGCAGGACTTACTGCCGCTGGAAAGGATGATTCAATCTGGAAATATATGGTTTATGGCAATCTTTCGAGTCTGGAAAACATGGGGAAATGGGTTAATGATCTCCTGTGCCAGCAAGCAGCCGGGACGGATCTACCCTTCACAGTTATCCAAAATATAACCGGTAATATTATAGGGGCAACACGTTACCTTGATATGCAGCCTCGTCATCGTTCTTTGGAAGTTGGCGGAACCTGGTATGCTCCAGAATATCAAGGTACAGTTGTAAATCCTGAATGCAAATTCTTGCTATTAAGATATGCATTTGAAGAGCTGAAATGTATCCGTGTCCAGTTTAAGGCAGATCTGCGCAATATGCATTCGATCCATGCAATAGAGAAACTTGGCGCGGTTCGCGAAGGCGTGCTTCGAAACCAAATGATCCTACCAGATGGAATTTTCAGGGATTCAGTCTATTTTAGTATTTTAGATGAGGAATGGCCGGATATTAAGATTCGGCTGGAAAAAAGAATTAATCAATGATATATCTGGAAATGGGGAAAAAGGATAAAAATCTAGGCAGGTTCCAAATCCGCCCTGCTTGCCGAATATATAAATAAACCGAGTGCACTAACCAACCCGATAATCAATCCTCCCATCCATATGGAACGCGGGTTGATATTGTCATTCAGAAACCCGCCGATCAAAGGTCCTGCGCCTCGCGTGATACCCCAGGCAAACCAATAAAAACTCATATAGCGCCCTCGCATATCGGTAGGTGCCAGGTCGGCAATAAACTTGCTGACTGTGGGAATGAGGGTAAGCTCCCCGAAGGTCATCAGGACCATGCTTCCCCAGAACCCCCAAAAGCTGTGCATTAATGCTGCGCTGCCCACACCCACGGCATAGATAAGCATCCCTATTCCAATTACTGAAAGGGGACGGAATCGCCGGGAAACCCGGGTCACCGGAAACTGAACGAATACGCACATTAACGCATTAGTTGTCGGCAGCCAACCATAAAGGTTTTCGGGGAGCCCGAAATTTTGTTTGGCGTAAACAGACAGCAACGTCCAGAGCATCGATGGTGCAACCAGACCTAACCCGACAAGCAGGGCAAAAACGACATATGGTCGATCTCGAAAGACACGGCTATAACCTCCTAGAGTTTCGGGTTGGACCTTTACAGACATATATGATTTATTTAGGGTTTCCCTCGCACGAAAGATAAGTAATAAACTGTATGTAATCATACCAATCGCAGCCCCCAGAAAAGCATAGGAATATGACCTTGCGGCTACAAACCCCCCCACAGCGGGACCGATAGCGATTCCGGCGTTATTAATCATTCGTATGATCGCATAGGCGTTAGTTCGCTTTTCGGGGGCGATCATATCTGCAAGCATTGCATCGGAACCCACTTGATATAAAGGATTCGAAGCCCCCATAAAAACCATTAGGATGGCAAATCCAACGTAAGTATGAGCCTGGCTCATAAAGAGGTAACCGACGCCATTAACAGCAAGGCTGATTATCATTACCAATTTACGGCCGACTTTATCAGACACTGCTCCGGCCGCGAAGGAGGCAAAGAGCCCTGTGACCGCATTGATCGTAATCAAAGTTGACACGGTGCTAATTGATAATAGGAGTTTTTCGCTGACATAAATCATTAGGAAGGGCCAGATCATGGAAGATCCTGCCGAACTAATGAACAGCCCAATGCCCATCAGCCAGAATTGGTTTGGGTATTCAGCGATCGTTTTGTGGAATCGAGTAATCATCAAATAAAGAAGAGGGGCGACACGAGAGTGTCGCCCCTAGGGGATTTATCGGCGGGGACCGCGTCGGTCATCGGGGCGACCACCTGGTCGACGATCTCCACCAGGTCGAGCTCCTCCAGGTCGTCCTCCACTACTTTTTCGAGAATCTCGTTCTTGGGCTTCTTCAATTGTCCATCCTTCCAGTACAGCTTGGCGGGATAAACGGATTTTACCCATTGGGTCTATGCCAGTCACCATGACAGTGATTTCATCACCCATTTTAACTATATCTTCGACTTTCTCAACCCGCTCACTATCCAATTGCGATATGTGCACCATCCCATCGGTGCCGGGCAGGATTTCCACGAACGCGCCGAAATCAGCAATCCGGACAACCTTGCCAGTATAGATTCGACCCAATTGCGGGGTCTCGGTGATTGCCTCGATCCGCTGGCGAGCAATTTCTGCACCCTCGCTATTGGTAGAAGCAATATAAATCGTTCCATCCTCTTGAATATCGATCTTGGTTCCAGTTTCGTCCTGCAATGCGCGGATATTCTTTCCTCCCGGACCAATGATAGCGCCTATCTTGTCTGACGGAATCTTGACGGTGGTGATGCGCGGTGCATGTGGTTTTAACTCACTCCTGGGAGCTGGAATGACTTCCAATATTTTCCCAAGTATGAATAATCGTGCGAGGCGAGCTTGCTCGAGAGCTTGTTTCATTATTTCTGTGCTTAAACCAGAGATTTTTATATCCATTTGAAGCGCAGTTATACCTTCTGCGGTACCAGCGACCTTGAAATCCATATCACCTAGGTGATCTTCGGTCCCCTGGATATCGGTAAGTATGACAAATTTATCAGCTTCCATTACCAATCCCATGGCAACTCCTGCCACAGGCGCCTTTATTGGGACTCCTGTATCCATAAGCGCAAGGGTAGAACCGCAGACAGAGGCCATGGACGAAGATCCATTGGACGCAAGCACTTCGGACACTAACCGGAGTGCATATGGGAACGACTCCTCGGCTGGTATGACTGGTAAAAGTGCACGTTCTGCTAGTGCGCCGTGCCCAATCTCACGTCGTGATTGACCTCGCAGCATTTTTGTTTCCCCCGTTGAAAATGGTGGAAAGTTGTAATGATGCATGTACCGCTTGGTATCAACCGGAGTAAGAGTGTCCAGGTTTTGCGATTCAGACAGCGTCCCAAGTGTAGCAAGAGTCAGCACCTGGGTTTCTCCTCGTGTAAATAAACCGGAGCCATGAGCCCTCGGACTAAATCCTACCTCGCACCAGATTGGGCGAATCTCTGTAGGTGTCCGACCGTCGGGGCGCTTGCCTTGTTCTAGGATCCGCATGCGAACAATCTTCTTCTCAGCTTCCGCAAAGGCTTCTTTAATTGATTCCAGGGTTGGAGTTTCCGGGTATGTGAATTCTGGTAGAGTCTCTACATCAATCTCATCGGAAACCTTCACTTTTATGCCTTCTGAAGGGGTAAGCTCGGTGACCAGGCTCTGTAAAAGGTCGTCCATCCCGGCATAAAATTCCGATTTCTTCAAGGGCTTGTTGAGCAGGGCGGTCATTGGAGAACTTACACGAGCAAAAACCTTCTCTTGAAGTGCTTTATCAGGCATTGCAATTAATACTTCGCGCTTGGGTTTTCCTATTTCACGTTGCATCTGGAGCTGAAGGTCAATTAACGGTTGCATGGATTTATGACCAAATTCCAAGGCGGCAACCATGGCGTCTTCAGGGACTTCATCTGAGCCGGCTTCAACCATAAGAATGGCATCGCGTGTTCCGGCTAAGCGCAGGTCAAGATCTGATTTATCCATTTCATCGAAGGTCGGGTTGATAATAAATTCACCGTTAACACGCCCGACCCGAACTGCGGCAACAGGACCGTTCCAGGGAATGTCGGAAATCATCACTGCTGCTGAGGCAGCATTGATGGCGAGAACATCCAGTGGGTTGTCAGTGTCTGCAGAAAGTGAATACATAATTATCTGGACTTCATTGCGCATTCCTTCTGGGAATAGGGGGCGCAGCGGTCGATCAGTGAGGCGGGCTGTTAAAATTGCATCAGTGGTAGGTCGACCCTCTCGCCTGAAAAACGAGCCAGGGATTTTACCTCCAGCATACATACGTTCTTCATATTCGACGCTAAGCGGGAAAAAATCGATCCCGGCTCGAATGCCTCCCATGGTGGCAGCAGCAAAAATAATGGAATCATTCAGGTGGACGGTTACGGCTCCACCTGCTTGAGCAGCCAATCGACCGGTTTCAATTGAAATGGTCCGGCTGCCCACGGTTGTGGTGTAGCGCTTTACTTCGGGTTTCATTTTAGAACTCCTTTTCCCGCCTGGTCAGGGACTGAAAGATGTCGGCAACATTCCTTAGGTGGAATGTAGTGTTACCAGCATATTTCAATTCCTGACGGGCAGGCCAATGACCCTCATTCCAAACCTCTCACACATGTGAGCGGGAGGGGGAGTTAAAAGAGTAGATGGGCATAGGCCCATCTACTCGGACGAACCATTTTCTATTTGCGGCGAAGTTTCAACTGCTCTGTCAGTGCCAGGTAGCGCTGATAGTCATTTCTCCGCAGGTAAGCCAGCAATCTTCGTCGCTGACCGACCATTTGCAGTAATCCTCGACGGCTGGCTTCATCGTGCTTGTGGGTGCGCAGGTGTCCCGTAAGTTGAAGAATACGGTTCGTAAGGATGGCGACCTGGACTTCCGGTGAACCTGTATCGGTCTCATGCCGGTGGTAATCGGTAATGACCTTGGTTTTTACTTCTTTATTAAGTGGCATGACGTATGCTGTTCCTTTCAAATGATTTTGAGCAGGTCTCCGCACCGGCAGGGAAGGCCGCAGGTGGGACCAGTCAAGCGGACAACATTATACCAGAAAAAAGATGTTATATGGTTAGTTTATTCCAATTGAGCTCAGTAACTTATTCAACTCCAACTCTTCTCCCTCCTGATTGTTGAAGTACTCGGCCATAAACGCAGAGCGCCTTAGTCGCAACGTCATTGGAGCAACCGCGCGTAAATCCTCAGATGTTACCTTAATCCTGCCATCCGCTGCAGTATAAGCACGCGCAGCTTCGAACCATGCAATCTCAGCGCGTAAACTGTCGATACCTAACTTGTGAATTAGTCTTATTGCTGGTTTGGCGATCTTATCGGGCAAAGAAACCTTCGGTAGGTGAACCCGGGCAGATTGGATTTCTTGTGCAGCTGCTTGAGTTTCCTCAGAATAGGAACTGGACATTCCGCGTGGGTTAGACAAATAAACCTGGACTCGCCGATATGCTTCGAGTTTATCTGAAAGATTATCCAAACCGCGCACGATAACTCGCAAACCGAATCGATCCAAAATTTGCGGACGCAGACGACCTTCTTCGGGGTTCATTGAACCAACCAACACGAAGCGGGCATGATAGGTGGCTGAAACTGGTCCGCGCCTGACTGTATAAGATCCTTGTGCTGCAGCGTCCAGGATTGAATCCACAATGTTATCTGACAGGAGGTTAATTTCATCGATATAAAGGAGGTTGCGGTCAGCCTGGGCTAGTATTCCACGCCTTACGCGCATCCGTTCGTGAGGGGCAACAAGCCGTTCGTCAATTCCACCTACGACATCATCTAGCTGGGAGTTGAGCGGAAGTTCTATTAGGTGGACACGGTCCAAGGTGGATAGCGGTTTGCCTTCTGCATATTTCTTGGCACAGTCAGGGCAAACTGCGTCGATGCCTCCGATTTCTATATCTTCAGCCAAACAGCCATAAAAGCAAAGGCTTCTTTCGACTTGAGGGAGAAGGTCCAATAAGGATCGAACTGCAGTTGTCTTGGCTGTACCTCGTGGACCAACAAGCAGGATCCCGCCAATGGACGGGTTTATAAGCCCAAGCAATAGAGCCAACTTCATTTCTTGCTGCCCGACTATTGCCAGAAATGGAAAAGGAAGAGCTTCGGATCGAACCGCCTCATCGGGTTCTGAAGAAGGTAAACTCTTCCCGGAAACAAAATTCACCAATTCCTGTAAAGTGCGAAATGGATGGGCAATTCGTTCTTTCGGTTCGTTATCTTCAGGAGAACTATCTATTATAGCCATACATCAAACCCGATATTTCTCTTTATCTCATAAAATTAGATAAATGTCTGCAATTTCATTCCGGCTTAACTATGATCAGTGGTTTGAGCAAGCCGTCTTTGCTGCCTGACCACTGCTGCGTCCATCCGAGCTTGTTCTTCAGGTGATTCAGCTGCCAATGGTGGGACTTGTGTAGGCATGCCGTTATCGTCTATCGCGACGTAAACCAGGTAAGCTGCATTTGTAAATATTTGCTCTCCTGAAATTGGATTTTCAGCATGAACTTTCACTTCAACTTCCATCGAGGTCCGACCGGCAAAAGTCACCTCTGCGTTAAAAAGCACCAGATCCCCAATGTGAATTGGGTGACGAAAAATCATCTGGTCGATAGCCACAGTAACGGTCCGATGGGCAGAGTGGCGAGTGGCTGCCAATGCCCCGGCTTCGTCAACCAACTTCATGATCCAACCGCCGTGAACATTTCCCTGAGTGTTGGCATGTTCCGGCATCATTATTTGGGCTAATTGAATGCGTGACGCACTCATCGGTTTTGGGTTGTGAATGTGATCCATTATTTCCTAATCCAGATCTTGGCGCATTTCTCCTGCATCCATTGTGTGCAGGCGTTCTGGTTCATCCAGGAGTACATCAAGTACTCCGAAGCGCAGGTCACCCATCAATGGAGCCAATGGTATTGTGGCAGAAACAGCCAGCCTCTGGGGTGGTGCCGGAGGAGTTCTGCGAGCTTTAAGGGTTGCAGTAATACGTTTCCTAATAATACGCGGCTCGGCTGTTAAATCTCCAACATAAAATCCGAGCACCGAATAAACCTGGCGATCTGCAGTGACCCACCCAATCCACTCACCAACCCGGTTAAATAAATGCGGGTATACGAGGAAGGCTTCCGCATCACCGCGTGAAGTGTAAATCGGAATAATTGAGCGCTGGGGTTGTTCGTTCATATGACCACCTTGTCAACATCATTATACGTCCAATATCGGTTGATGAAAAAATTCCAAAGCATAACCACGGTTACTGCAACAGCAAGAGTTATATTTTTTCCCAAGAACTCGGAAGTTAAAGGGATAAAAAGAATCAATTGATTCGAAATCTTCCGCATTGGAGGTTCAAGATAATGAAGAATGGGGAGGCGAATGGCAAGTCCAGCTACATTCACAATAAAAAACATGACCAATTGCTTTGTGATCGAGCGGGAGCGCGAATCGGGGTAGGTCCAGAAACGGTTAAGTATAAAATTACTGATAATGGCACAAATAAAGGAAATTGTGCCAGCTATGATGAGGGGCATATTGAATAGTTTAGAAAACAGGTTCATGATCCCGAAATCTACGACAGCGCCGATGGCACCAACGGATATGAACCGGATGAACCGCATCCGCTCTTTGGAATCGGAAACAAGAACTCATTTCATCCCCAGTTTCTCTTTAAAAAATTCAATGGTTCGTTTCAGCCCTGCTTCCACATCCACAATTGGGTTCCAACCAAGCAGCGTCTTGGCGCGGTTGATATCGGGTTGGCGCCGTTGAGGATCGCTTTCCATCCGATCTTTGGGGGAATAAACAACTCCAGCAGGATTCTCTGCGAGACGATTGATTGTTGCTGCGAAATCCAAAATAGTAGTTTCGACAGGATTTCCAATGTTCATGGGAAAGTGTTCGTTAGATTGGAGCAATCGATAAATTCCTTCCACCAGATCGTCCACGTAACAAAATGAGCGAGTTTGCTTTCCATCACCAAAGACCGTTAGTGGTTCCTTGTTCAAAGCCTGCTTGATAAAATTTGGGACGACCCGTCCATCATCAAGCCGCATTCTTGGTCCATATGTGTTGAATATCCTGACTATGCGTGTATCCGCACCTTTTGATCGATTATAAGCCGATATTAACGCCTCTGAAAATCGTTTAGCTTCGTCGTACATCGATCGTGGTCCTATAGGATTCACGTGGCCCCAATACGTTTCCAGTTGCGGGTGTTCGAGCGGGTCACCATATATTTCGGATGTGGAAGCAAATAGATATCTGGCTTGATGAATAAGGGCGAGGTCCAGAGTGTGGAATGTACCCAAAGAACCAGCTTTTAATGTTTCAACAGGTAGATTGGGGTAACCGAAGGGAGAGGCTGGGTTGGGGCTGGCAGGAGAAGCAAAATGAAGAACCGCGTCCAGCTTTCCGGGAACCGTGATGGGTTCAGAAACATCATGCCTTTTAAACGTAAAATCTTTATTTCTTATCAGGTGAACGAGGTTTTCCCTGCTTCCCGTAACGAAATTATCCATCCCAACTACGGTATGACCTTCAGAAAGCATGCGGTCACAAAGGTGAGACCCGAGAAAACCCGCGGCACCGGTTATAAGAATTCTCATTTATGACTCCTGAATTCGCCTCATTTGATAAATTCCCACAATGCACAGGTTATTTCCAATCAAGCTGGCTGGTTGATCCATCACCGGTTACTTGTTGAGACAGTCCGGAAACTGCGTCTATGATCCAGAGATTGCCCTCATAGATTACGCCGATGAAATCGACGCCTCTATCTAATGGGCGCGGAGCCCATATGGGTGGAATCCTTGGTTCAAGACCTGTTTGCCCTTCTACCGGAAATAAGACACGAAGGTTTGTTCCATCACTATTCATAACCTTCAATTGATAGCGACTGGTTTTTGATTGTGTCGGAAAAATGGCTTGCCAAAAAGCAATTTGATATGTTAGCCTGCTTGGGCCTTCCAGGAGCGACGAACTAGCAGGATACGCAAACATTCCGCTTTGCTGAATGAGAATAGCAGGCGAGGTACCAGATAGGGATGATGCAAGCAAGTCAAAATTAGGTGATTCTTCAGGGCTAACCAATCCATTTGGAGCAGCATGCGTGACAAGATAAATGGCTTGATTATCTGGTCCCCATGCCAACCCGGGAATCCACGCCCAATCTCCGTGGGTATTCAGCGGGGTAACTTCTAACAATGGAGATAATTTCCCGGCACTAATATCTACCAACCCGATGCTGTCAGGACGGGAATAAGCCAGGAAATGTCCATCTGGCGACCAGGTAAATGTCATACCCCACCAACCATAAATCCCACCAGAATTGGTTTCGAGAACATCGGTAGTCTTGTGTGGGACTCCATTTATTAATGTCAGGAAATGCAAATCATTATTGGCTTGCCAACCTGGAGGCGTAGAGCGGGGCTCCACCGTGGAATAAGCGATTAAGTAATTTGTCCCGGGCTGCCAAGCTGCAAAATGGATAACATTAGCTATTCCTAAACTAATGGGGACAGCATTCTGCTCAGAAGTATTTACTACCCAAAGTGTGTTAATCACCTGGTCCATGGGAAGAGCAGATTTCCGAGAGAACATTAATAATTTTCCATCCGGAGATAGCGAGAAAATATAGCCATCCAGGTCGCCAGAAGTTACCAAGGGGCGGCGGCTAAAAGTTGAGCCATCCATAATCCAGGCATTTCCCCCTGTCAAGTAAGCAAGTTTTCCAGGGATTTTTATTGGTGCGAATGGGGACTGGACACCAACCATCACTATTTCTGGAATTGGGGACTTCAAAATGTTTTCCGAAACGACAGAATTGCTAACCTCGATCCCATCTTCAAAAACATGCCGGATGGTAACTTCTTTTAATCCATTGTCCCCCGCTTGCACTAGACGAGTTTCGCCTGTGGGTAATGATTCATTCTTGAGTTCTTGCCTATCGAATGGTATGATGACTTGCTGTGTTTCGAATTCCTCTCGGACACGTGTTACAACGATAGTCATCCCATCCGTCACGATGGTATAAGCAGGCGGAGCAACCCGGTCTGTCTGGGATAGGGTAACCCCATTTAAAACAAGTGCTTGTTGCACAGTACTGCCAGGTTGGAGAGTCAGATTTCGGCCAATACCATCAGCTGTAATAGATATAACTATTCCTTCCTGTTGGATTTGGGGCGCGCAGGATGATAACAAAGCGAGCATTAATAAGGAAATGGTGAGTATTTTAAGCATCTGAGGTTACTGGTATAATCCATCCGCTTCTTGAGTTGACCAACAATTGTAATCGAACCTTCTACGGTGGTCATATTCAGAATGCGAAATCCGGTGGCACTCGGGATGATGGCACCTGTGTAAGCTTCTTGTATTGTTGTTTTTGCTAATCCCAACAACCCATTTGGCACCTAAGCGGTCCAAAATCTGTAGAAACTAATTCGATTTTCAATTGACCTTATTCATCCACTCCATCGCGGAATACTATTTTTGATGCGGTATTGAGGTAAGGATGTTCGGGAAAATTGTGGATATTGAAAAACTGATGAAAGTTATTATAGCATGAGCGAATCTGAAAATCCGGTTTCAATGGACATCCCGGCGGCGCTTGAGGCGTTATTATTTATCTCGGCGGAACCGGTAGCGCCTTCCCAACTATCTGCGGTTCTGGAATTATCAATATCTGAAGTTGAACAAGGCTTGAATCAACTTGATGGAGAATTGCAAAATCGTGGATTACGTCTGCAGCGCCACGGTGGTAGGGTTCAATTAACAACCGCTCCGCAAATGGCTGAATGGGTTGAACGATTCCTTGGGCTTGAAGCAACAAGCCATTTAAGCCGTGCCGCGCTTGAAACCCTGGCAATAGTAGCTTACCAACAGCCTGTTACTCGTCCGCAGATAGAATTGGTTCGCGGGGTAAGCAGTGACGGCGTAATGAAATCCCTACTTGGAAAAGGGTTGGTTCAGGAAGTGGGTCGAACAGAAGGACCAGGACGGCCTATTCTTTATGGCACAACCCCGGATTTTCTTCAGAACTTTGGTATAAACTCGTTATTGGATTTACCCCCCCTAAATTTACCGACCATGGAGAATATTGATAATCATAATGAGACCTTGAAAGGTTAACGATGAAGGAACGCTTGCAAAAGATTCTTGCGCGGGCTGGTTACGGATCAAGACGGAGTTGCGAAGATATTATTTCTGCTGGACGGGTACGAGTATATGGAAAAGTTGCTGGATTGGGGGACAAAGCTGACCCAGTAGTTGACCAGATATCAGTGGACGGAAGACCTGTTAAAAAAGCCGAGGAATTGGTCTATGTAGCACTTTATAAGCCAAGAGGGGTTATTTCTACAGTCACTGATCCTGACCTGCGAATGGCTGTACGCGATTTAGTGCCTGTTGAGGGCACGTTATACCCGGTTGGCCGTCTGGATTTCGATTCTGAAGGCTTAATCCTGATGACCAACGATGGCGACCTGGCAAATAAATTGACCCATCCCCGTTACGAACACGAAAAAGAATATCGCGTTTTAGTTGCAACTCATCCTGATAGCGATCAACTTGCTAAATGGCGGCGGGGTGTCGTGCTGGAAGATGGTTTTAAAACTTCCCCAGCTGATGTATTTGTTATTAACCGGTATGGGAAAGGCGCTTGGTTGAATGTGACCCTCAGGGAAGGCTATAAACGGCAGATCCGTGAAATGGGTAAGGTAACTGGACTCCCGGTGGTGCGCATTGTGCGTGTTCGGATCGGGGAACTTCACTTAGGAAATTTAAAACCCAAAGAGTGGCGTTATCTTACACCACAAGAAGTAACGACCTTAAAAATGCCCACCCGGTCGCAACATTCAAACCCAAAGTCAGCATCTCCCGAAACCGTTGAAAATCCAAAACCTCACCTGTATATCAAAAAAGCTAAGCCGACACGGAGAACCCGTACAGCAAAAGGAAATCAATAATATGTCAAAGAAGTACTCATCAAAACGGAGCGAACGACGTTACGCCCAGGCTCGTAGGAGACTTTATAATAGGATATTTTTTATTAGCGTTATTGTTATCATATTGGGTGTTGCGACCTGGTTATTATGGTTTTCAAAGCCAACCAAACCAGTAGCGACTCAACCCCCGATTCAAGCAGGCCCAACCCCCTACCTGGTTGGGACCAAGCAGTATTCTGCTGCTCCACCGATAGTGATTGATGTTACAAAACAATATTTTGCGACAGTGCAAATGGCAACGGGAGGGGAGTTCGTAATTCAACTTTACCCTGATAAGGCTCCAATTACAGTGAACAGCTTTGTCTTTTTAGCAAACCAGGGTTTTTTTAATGGAGTAACATTCCATCGTGTAATAGAAGGTTTCATGGCTCAAGGTGGCGATCCCACCGGCACTGGAGGTGGAGGTCCTGGCTATCAATTTATTAATGAGCTGAATGACTTGAAATTCGACAAAGCTGGTGTAGTTGCGATGGCAAATGCCGGTCCGAATACCAACGGAAGCCAGTTTTTTATAACATTTGGTCCGTACAGTGGCTCCGAAAATGATTACACAATTTTTGGACAAGTCATCAGCGGGATGGATACTGTCAACAAAATTACCCCCCGGGATCCAGGAAAGAATCCTACATTTACGGGTGACTCGATCGAAAGCATTAATATTACGGAAAAATAATCAACATATTAGTGGTCGAAAAGAGACTCTGCTGAAAGTGTCGCTGGGTCTCTTTTCGATTAATAATTTCCTCTTACTTGCCAACCAATACAGACAACCAGGAAACAGAATAGTAACCAGCATACGCGAACAGCAGCATTTTTAGGATCTTCCCTGCAGAACATGCGAGCAAAAATTTCCAAATGGGTATTTTTAATGCCCCAGAGGCCATTCCAGCCATGTCAAAAGCAGGGTTTGGTATGAAAGCTAACAAAAATATCGCCCCATATGCCAGGTTCTGGTGAGCTTTCATCCAGCTAGTCAAGCGATAATATAGTCTAGACCGTTCAGCAACCCCCTGGCCGCTGAAACCAGCTAAATAACCTGTGAGTTCTCCCAGTGAAGCGCCTAAACCGGCAGCAATTGCCACCCCAACAGGGTTAAAAATTGCCCCCATCGCAGTCGTAAGTGCTATCCCAGGAATGGGAATGATAATAGTTGCATTCGCAGCGATCGAGAGCAAAAATATCCCAAGATATCCGTAATCTTGAAGTTTTTTTACTTGATCCTTGAAAATAAATAACCCTGCGATGATAGCAATCACACCTACCAACACCAGGATACGCAAGATGGTAACCCGAGACTTCGGGTTCATACGATGTGGATTGAAACTTTTATCAACGTTACTGCCGGTGAATTAATCTGCATTGGATCGCGTTCCGGAATGGCTGTGAGTACATCCATACCAGATACGACCTGGCCAAAAATGCTGTGCTTGTTATTCAGATGCGGCGTAGGCGCATAAGTTATAAAGAATTGCGAACCGTTGGTTCCGGGTCCTGCATTTGCCATCGAAAGCACTCCAGGTTTATCATGCTTTAAACTTGGAGTGAATTCATCTGCGAAACGATAGCCAGGACCACCCCTTCCAGTCCCTGTTGGATCTCCACCCTGCGCCATAAACCCAGGGATCACCCTGTGAAATATAGTGCCGTCATAAAACCCTTCTCCTGCAAGGAAAACAAAGTTGTTGACGGTATTAGGTACCTTATCGGCGAAAAGATCAAGCTTAATATCACCTTTATCAGTGCTTAATACTGCAGAGTACTTTTTCTTCAGATCTAAAACAAATTCGGGGGGTTTATTCCATTGTTTCATTTTTTGTCCTTTTAATAAATATTGTGATTCACATTTTACATAATGAAATCTATTTGATATATATATTAAGAAAGCATCGTTTCGATTCGCGCAACGACCATGTCGAGAGCAGCGGCATTGAATCCACCTTCGGGGATGATAACGTCTGCATACCGTTTTGAAGGTTCTACAAATTCCAAATGCATTGGTCGTACGGTGGAAAGGTATTGTTTTACAACTGTATCCAGCGTCCGCCCGCGCTCTGATATATCGCGTTCCAATCGACGGATAAAGCGAAGGTCAGAGTCAGTATCCACAAATAACTTTACATCAAATAAATCCCTTAAAGTAGCCTCGATAAAAATTAATATACCCTCCACCAAAATTACTCCGCGTGGTTGAACTGTGTAAGTCCGTTCCGTTCGACTATGTGTGGAAAAGTCGTAAATTGGAACTTCTACCGAGACTCCTCTTTTTAATTGGAGTATGTGCTTGGTAAGTAATTCTGTTTCAAGAGAGTTTGGATGATCGAAATTTACTGCGACTCGTTGTGCTGGGGGTAACCCACTTAATGGTTTGTAATACGCGTCATGCTGGAGGAAGGATATTCTTTCGGAGCCAACTCGCTGTAGGATGGTTTGTGCGACAGTCGTCTTCCCTGATCCGGATCCGCCTGCGATGCCTATTACGAGTGGACCAAGCTTACTCATGGTTGAATTATACCCTCTCCTTTAAGAGAGATAGTTTAATTGAGTCCTGGAGGTGAGAAAAAATATATTGCCACTGAATCGCAAGTTATTTAAAGAATAAAGAACTGTTTTTAGGCAATTTTCACCCGTGGATTTAAAATACGGAAGTGACAAATGACACTTGAAATTAAATAACCAAACTTGTAAAGTAGTCTTATAAGTCGGAAAAATACATAAAAGTATAAAACAATGTCTGAAAACGACCAAATCGATTTGCAAATCGTCGAATTTCTTATGGAAGATGGCCGTATGCCTGCGGCTGAAATTGCACGTCGCATTGGTGGGGGAATATCTGAGAGGGTTGTGCGCTACCGGATAGACCGAATGGTCAAGGATGAAGTGATACAAATTCGTCCAATTGTCAGTCCGCAAGCATTCGGGCTAACAATACGTGCAGACGTATTGTTGGAAGTGGAGTCGGATGCAATCATGGAAGTAGCGCACAAAGCAATGGCTTACGATTGCGTATCTTATGTTGCGTGTTCTATTGGCGAGATGGATGTGTCGATACAATTGGTAGCAAAAGATACAGCAGAGATCTACCGGTTTGTTACAGAAGTAATCAGGAAAATGCCGGGGGTGCGGAGAACAACGACTTCAATCGTTCCTATTGTTTTGAAAGATGTTTACCAATGGCATATTCCTCTAAATTCAACAACTAGTGAGCGTAATGCGGTTTAAGCGAAACCTTTATGAAAGGGATCGATTTGAACAAAACCTGGAAAAATAGTACGTCGCTCCAAAAAAGGGCCATGCGGGTTATGCCTTTGGGGGTAAATTCTAATTTTCGATATTGGGGGGAAGGAAACACCCCATATTTGGAGAAAGCAAAAGGAGCATATATTTGGGATGCTGATGGTAATAAGTATATTGATTATCGACTGGCCTTTGGCCCAATAATACTGGGGCATGCATTTGACGCGGTCAACGAGAAGGTCAAGCAAGAAATCGACCTTGGAACATTATCGGCGATGACATATGAACTTGAAATCGAGACTGCAGAAAAATTTGTTGAGATGTGCCCATCTGTGGAGATGGTTCGGTTTGCTTGCTCTGGAACGGAAGCAACCATGCACGCTATCCGGGTCGCGCGTGCTTTTACAGGTCGTGAACGCATCATAAAATTTGAGGGCATGTACCATGGGTTCCAAGATTATACATTGTGGTCCACTTATGCTCCCACCGAAGCTTATGGAAATCCCAGAAATCCGATCTCAATTCCGTCCAGCTCAGGTATTCCTCGCGTCCTTAACGAATTAATAACGACCCTGCCATTTAACGATCAAGAAGTTTTAGAAAATACATTGATTTCGATCGGTGAACAGGTGGCGGCTATTATCGTGGAACCCTGTATGGGGAATTGCGGTGCTATCCTTCCACAAAACGGTTTCTTACAACTGATCCGAAAGCTGTGTGATAAATACAGGATTGTAATGATTCTGGATGAAGTAAAAACAGGCTTTCGTATCGCAAACGGAGGAGCGCAAGAGTACTATAACCTTAAACCTGATATTTCAACTTATGCAAAAGCTTTTGCTAATGGATATCCCTTGGCCGCATTTGGAGGCAGGAAAGATATCATGTCAATCATTGGGCAGGGTGTATCGCAGGGAGGAACTTTTACAAATAACAAGCCCGGTGTTGCTGCCGCATGGGCTACCCTAACCTATCTCAGAGATGAACCCGTAATAAAAACCATTGAGATGCGGGGAAAGCGACTCATGGATGGAATTAGCACTATTTTTTCAGAAGCAGGGATACCAACCTGCATAAATGGTTACCCAGCAATGTTTTCCTTCGCGGTTGGTGTCGAGAAGGTCACAGACCAGAGATCATGGAGCTTGTGCGAGAAAGAATACTACTTGAATTTAGTCGAGTCAATGATAAACCAGGGGATTATGCCAGATCACGACGCGCGTGAACCATGGTTTCTTAGTTACTCCCATAGCGAAGCAGATATCGATACGACCTTGGAAGTAGTTCGCGACTCGGTAAGAACCGTACACCGGTCGACTTATAATAGTAGCAGATAATTAAATAGTTTGTTCTTGACTCTGGAGGGTCCTTTGTCCAAACTCAGTTCACAAGAAATTGTTCAAATGAACCGCGAATACACATTTTTCTCGTGGTCTGTCCAGGGACAGGTAAACCCCATTCCCGTGGAAAAGGCAGATGGGGTTTATTTCTGGGACACAGATGGGAAACGATATCTTGACTTCTCATCCCAGTTGATGAATACGAATATTGGACATCAACATCCGAAAGTTGTGAAGGCGATTCAGGACCAGGCAGGAAAATTGTGCTTTGTTCATCCAGGAAATGCGACTGAACCTCGCGGGATACTTGGTAAAAAATTAGCTGAGGTCACTCCGGGCAATCTTAAGAAAACCTTTTTTACACTGGGAGGAGCGGAAGCGAACGAAAATGCGATTAAAATTGCACGTTTCTATACTGGCAAGCATAAAATATTGGCACGCTATCGATCATATCATGGTGCAACTCATGGATCGATTTCATTAACAGGGGATTATCGCCGTTTGGCTGTAGAGCCAGCCATGCCAGGCGGTGTCCATTTTCTGGATCCGTTTTGTTATAGGTGTCCTTTTGGGCAGAGAATTGAATCATGTAAGCGTGAATGCATATCCCATCTCGAAGAAGTAATTCTGTACGAAGGTCCGGACAAAATTGCGGCAGTAATAATGGAGGGGGTGGTTGGTTCGAACGGGGTGATCATTCCACCCGATGATTACTGGCCCCACGTTAGGGAAATATGCAACAAGTACGACATTCTGCTAATTTCTGATGAAGTCATGAGCGGTTGGGGACGCACCGGGAAATGGTTTGCAGTAGACAACTGGGGGGTTACTCCTGATATGATCACAACAGCTAAGGGGATCACCAGTGGGTATTTGCCTTTAGGCGCTGTTATTGTTTCAGAACCTATCGCAAATTATTTCGATGATAAATACTTATATGCGGGGTTAACCTATAGCGGACATACGCTGGCTTGCGCAGCCGCGGTAGCGACCATTGAAGTTTACGAACAGGAAAAATTGATTGATAACGCGGTTATGGTGGGAAGACAATTAGGGATGTCCCTTGAGAATATGAAAACAAAACATCCTTCTGTGGGTGATGTTCGCTATATCGGTTTGTTTTCAGCAATTGAGTTGGTTAGTAACCGAGACACAAAGCGAAGTTTTTCTCCACAGGTGATGGCAGAAGTAGGCAAAATGTTAAGGCAAAATGGATTGTTCACGTTCATAATGGCTAACAACATGGGAAGCATTGTATTTGTAGTCCCACCTTTGTGCATCAACATTAATCAATTGGACGAGGGACTGGCGATTGTTGAGAAAGCGCTCGAATTAGCAGATAAGGCGGTAGAGGGATGAAAATCCTGAACTATATTGATGGTGAATGGACAAACCCTTCTGTTACCGATTATTTAAACGTGATCAACCCCGCTACGGGTGAATTACTAGCACAAACCCCAATATGTGGTCCGGAAGACGTGGATAGTGCTGTAAAGGCCGCGTATTCTGCATTGCCTTCCTGGCGGCACGTCCCTGCCCAAGAACGAATCCAGTACTTATTTAAACTCCGCGACTTGTTGAAAATTCACCTAGATGAAATCTCCAGTATTATTACCAAAGAATGCGGAAAAACGTTTGACGAGTCCAAAGCTGAAATGGTTAGGGCCATAGAGAATGTGGAAATCGCATGCGGAATTCCAATGATGGAGAAGGGTGAATTTTCTGAAGATATCGCCCCGGGCATTGATGAAAGGATGATTCGCCAACCAGTTGGTGTTTGCGTATCAATTTGTCCTTTCAATTTTCCGGGAATGATCCCGTTTTGGTATCTGCCATATGCAATTGCATGCGGCAACACATACCTAATAAAACCATCCGAAAAAGTCCCGATGACAATGCAGTTTATTTTCAAGGTCATCGAGCAAATCGGATTGCCCAAAGGAGTGATCAACCTGGTCAATGGGAAGAAGGAAGTGGTGGATGCCATACTGGATCACCCAAGCATCCGTGCCATCACATTCGTCGGATCAACACCAGTGGCTCGCTATATCTACTCGAAAGCCGCTGAAAACGGAAAACGTGTTCAAGCGCAGGGAGGCGCAAAAAATCCAGTTATCGTCCTGCCAGACGCCGACATGGATATGACGGTCAAAATAGTTGCAGATTCAGCTTTCGGATGTGCGGGTCAGCGCTGCTTGGCAGTATCGTCGGCAATTACTGTTGGTTCTGCCAAAAATGAATTTGATGAATTAATCTGCGATGCTGCCCAATCGAGGGTTGTTGGTTATGGTTTGGACGCCGGAGTTCAAATGGGACCGGTCATCAACCAGGAATCTAAGCAGCGAATAGAAGGATTGATCGATTTGGGAGAAAAAGAAGGCACTACGATTTGTGTTGATGGGCGAAATACCGTTATAAATAAGTATGAGAGGGGGTCATTCATCCGTCCGACAATTCTTGCCAATGTCTTGCCGGAAAGTGACATTGCGAAAACAGAAATATTTGGTCCGGTGCTAAGTTTGATGAGTGTGAATTCCCTGGACGAGGCAATGGAGATAGTGAACAGTGGTCGTCACGGAAACCAGGCAAGTATTTTCACGTCGAGCGGTGCCGCCGCCAGAAGGTTCCAATATGAAGCTGAAGCTGGAAATATAGGTATTAATATTGGTGTGGCTGCACCGATGGCTTTCTACCCATTCAGTGGGTGGAAGGAATCATTCTTTGGTGACCTTCATGGGCAAGGGATGGATGCGATCGAGTTTTTTACCCAAAAGAAGGTAGTTGTAGAGCGTTGGCCGAAAGAATGGTCCCGAAAGTTTTAGGGAAAGGAGGACAAGTCAAAGGAGAGCGCTTATGTCGGACAAACGCGAACCTTAGTTTTAGTGAGATTCGCATTTCATCCTTATTCATCTGTAAATAGGAGGAGTGCATCATGCCTGAACAAATGGCTTTTGCTCGGAAGGCAAGTGGCCTTGTAAGAGGCTTGTCATTCATTGACGCATTTGGTGTCGGGTTTATAAATCAGGGGCTTACTCCCAGTATGTGGGTGATGATTAGCTTGGGTCTGGGTGTATATACGGGTGGGAATTTGATTATTGCTACGCTTCTATCAGCTTTGCTTTGCGGTATTGGGTTTTCACTCGTTTGGGGTATTTTGGGCGGGTCCATGCCACGATCTGGAGGGGAATATATCTATAATTCGCGCATTATCCACCCCCTGGTCGGTATTGCTGAATCCTTTGGAAATGCATTTGTGTGGATCATGTGGATTTACATCCTTGCACCTTGGACAGTCGATCCGGGTCTGACGATGTTATTCCAGTTCCTGGGAAAGCCGGCAATCGCTGAGACGCTAACCAGCACAATCAATACCCCCTTTGGCCCATTTTATCTTTGGTTCTTTATAATTGCCACTCTGGTAAATTTTATCGCTTTCCTTTTTGTGGTCTTTGGGATAAAAATATTCGCCAGAGTTCAAAAGGTCATCATGGTGCTGGGAATTGCGGGCTGTGCCGTCATCCTGCTGGTATTTAGCTTTACCACGCATGGTGCCTTTGTCCAAGCTTGGAACAATCTGGCGACGCAATATGGGTCCCTTGATTACAACGGTTTTCTTGCCTCTGCAAGGACTGCCATTGAGGGAGCTGGTGACGTTTTACCCAAGACTTGGAATTGGTATGACACACTGGGTGTCATGGTTGCCGGATCGTGGCTTTTCGCCTATTCCTATTGCATTACATTTATCGCTGGTGAAGTCAAACGACCCGATAAGACCATCATTTTGGCGAACTTATCCGCCATTTTGATCCCAGCGGCTTTTATGCTTTGGCTTGCGATTGTTTTATATCGCACAGTTGGGTTTGAATTCCTCTCAGCTACGGCTTGGGTCGATAACAGTGGGACAGCGTTGGCTGGATACACCCTTCCCTGGGCGCCGAATTTTGTTGGATTGGCTGCCGTGATCAACCATAACTGGATTATCGTTTTTATGATGGCGATGTCGTTTATCGTCTTCAACTTATGGTGGGTGGCGCTTTCCTATTTGGCCTTCCCGCGTATTTTATTCGCCTGGGGGATGGATCGTATGGGTCCCAAGTGGTTTGCAGACATTGACTATCGCTGGGCATCACCGGTCAAGAACCACATCCTGTGTTTTGTCCTTGGTGAGATTGGGATTCTGCTGTATACGATATTCCAAAACCAGATGAGCGGGCTTTCTGTCACTGGCCTGGAAATTGTTTCGGTGTTTGGGGTGACAGCCGTTGCCGCAGCCATCTTCCCATTCTCTAAAAAAGCCAAAAACATATGGGATTCCTCACCGTATAAGAAATGGAACATCCTTGGAATCCCGACGGTGACAATTGGTGGGATTGTGAATCTCATCTATTTGGCGATCCTCTTCTACTTCTTCATTGTCATGCCCGATTTGGAAGGATTAGCTATCGGTTCTCTAATCTTTTATGTGTTCATCTGGGCGATCGGAGTAGGTTGGTATTTCTATTGGAAAGGACGCAATAAGCAGGTGGGAGTTGATGTAAGCATGACCTTTGGGGAGTTGCCTCCAGATTAGGATTCGCGTTTGATTTCGAGAGGCGGAGATGGAATTTCTCCGCCTCTCAGCAGCAATTATTTTTGATATTCAGGAGTCTCTAATGGGTAAAACTACGAGAATATTCTTTGTGACAGACATCCATGGTTCCAACACGTGTTATAAAAAATATTTAAACGCTTTGAAGGTATACAACGTGGATGTTGGCATTTTGCTCGGTGACCTGACAGGAAAAGTGCTTGTGCCTCTTGTTGAAAAGTCAGGCGGAGGTTGGGAAACAACCCTGATGGGCACTCATACAGAATGTGCGACCCAGGACGAGTTGGATAAATTAATTAAAACGATCGAGATGATGGGATATTACTGGGTTCACCAAACCCCCGAAGAGTTCCAGACATTTAAAGCAGATCCAAAGAAAGTGGATACGTTGTTCAAGCAATTAATGCTTCAACGATTGAGGGAATGGGTAGCGCTGGCAGATGAACGACTCGCTGGCACATCTTTCAAAGTATATATGGCTGCAGGAAACGACGATCATTTTGAAGTTGACGAAGTTATTGAAGACTCAGCGGTAATCGTAAATTGCAACAACAAAAATGTGGATGTTGGAGAACACGAGATGGTTACATTTTCCTGGGCGAATCCGACACCCTGGAATACCCCGCGTGAGAAACCAGACGAAGAATTAGAACCAATGCTCGAAGAGTTGATCGCAAAAGTAAATGACAAGTCAACGGCAATCTTCAACTTTCATGCTCCCCCATACGGTTTTGCTCTTGATCTTGCTCCCAAACTGGATGAAAACCTGGTTCAAGCCGCCGATAACAAAATCCATGTTGGCAGCCAGGCTGTCGCTAAAATGATTCAAAAATACCAGCCACTCTTGGGACTCCATGGTCACATTCACGAATCTCGTGGCGTTCAAAAAATACACAAGACCACCATAATCAACCCGGGTAGCGAGTATTCCGAGGGGATACTTAAAGGAGCGATCGTTGTGCTTGAAAAAAACAAAGTAAAGGATTATGTATTCACATCAGGATAGGAGTAACCACATGTTTCCGCAAAAAGTGTTCAGGCTGCCAAAAGACATTCCTTTAGATGAATACCCCAAACCAGAAGAATACCTGGAAGAGGCGCGACACCTGACTGAAGAAGCACAAAAGCTAGGGATTGTCTTGCGCGTAATGGGTCCAATTGCATTACACGTCCATTTTCCAGCTTATGTGAGTTTGTACCGTAAAATGGAACGTTTAGGGGAGAGAGTCTTTACTGATATTGATTATGCGTGCTATGGCAAAGGCAGAGGTAAAATAGTACCTTTTTTTGAGAAACAGGGGTATGCGCTCGAAAAGCGTGCCGCCATGCTAAGTGGGAACACTCGCCACATTTATTTCGGCGGAAAGATCCCAATGATCGATGTATTTTTTGATAAGTTAAATTACAACCATCCCATTGATTATCGAAATAGACTGGAGCTACATCCATATTGCGTAACACTGGCTGACTTGATGCTGCAAAAGCTCCAGATCGTCCAAATTAATGACAAAGATCTAAAAGATGCCATGCTTCTTCTTCTAGCAGCCCCTTTCGGTGAAACAGACACAGATGCAATTAATGCCAAATATATTTCAAAATTATTCAGTGAAGATTGGGGTTTTTACTTTACTGCCACAACCAACCTTAAGAAAATTAAAGAAACCATGACCGAGGTAAGCGCGCTAAATGATGAACAACGGTCCATTATTGGTAACAAGGTGGATTATTTCCTAAAATATATTGACGACACTCCTAAGACAGGTAAATGGAAAAATCGCGCAAAGACTGGAGCAAGTAAACCCTGGTATCAGGAAGTGTCTGACTGGGAATGAATTACTCCGTGAAAGTTATTTTCTTTACTCCAAGAAATATTGCTTGAAATTAATCATCACATAATTGAATGGAGAGATCAAAATGCCCCAATCCCTTATGGAAGCCAAGGAATACAGCCAAAGGTGGCTTGAAATCATCCAAAAATCCGAAGTCACGGAAAGCGAAGGGAAGCAAATAATTGAAGAATCGAAATACAATTTTGCAGAGCATTTTAATAAAAACTGGCTGGAATATCGAAAATCCGTAACAGAAGCTGGAGATTGGGCCTCGGTTGAGTGGAGCGGATCGGGTGCGATATTCAGAGACATTCTTGGTCGCGAATACCTGGATTGCCTTGGTGGGTACGGCATGATGGATCATGGCTGGAGCCACCCGGATGTGGTGAAAGCAGTAAAAGCGCAACTAAATCGTTCACCAATGCCCAGCCAGGAATTGATTGACCCATTGCGAGGAGTGTTGGCGAGGTTGATGGCTGAGATTACACCTGGGGATATCAAATATAGTTTCTTCTGTGCCAGTGGTACGGAATCCATTGAAGGCGCCATTAAACTTGCAAAGATGTATACGCAGAAACCGGCTTTCATCGTCGCAGTAAAAGCCTTCCATGGAAAAACAATGGGATCCTTATCGATGATCGGAAAATCTGATTACCGGCAACCAGCTGGAATACTTTATGGTGGTCCGGTATACCATGTTCCATTCGGAGACGCCGGGGCAGTGGAAAAACAACTCGATATCTGTGAGAAAATCGGAGTTGGGGTAGCTGGAGTCCTGATGGAACCAATCCAGGGGGAAGCTGGTGCTATCGTGCCACCTGATGATTTCTGGCCCCGTATTCGGGCGGCAACGAAACATTATGGAACTCTCCTGATTGCCGACGAAGTCCAGACCGGGCTAGGTCGAACTGGAAAGCTTTGGGGGGTTGATCATTGGAACGTTGTCCCGGATATATTGGCAGTTGCGAAGTCTTTGGGGGGGGAGTCATGCCGGTGAGCGCGTTTTGTTCTACAGAAGAAATCTGGCAATGCATGATGTACCCGAATCCATTTATCCACACTACGACTACCGGAGGCGGCGCGCTGGCTTGTGCTGCGGCGATTGCTGCGATCCATGTAGTATTAAGGGAAGACTTTCCCAGGCAAGCTGCCGAAAAAGGGGCTTATTTTATAAAGGGATTGCTGGTGCTCGCGGAACAATATCCGCAAATTTATAAACAGATAACCGGAAGAGGGCTGCTTATCGGACAGCATTTCCACACACCCGAAACCGGATACAAAGTAGCAGCTGGACTATTCAAGCGAGGCGTTCTG
The DNA here is from genome assembly GCA_963830585.1 of uncultured Chloroflexia bacterium. Classification (GTDB taxonomy): domain Bacteria; phylum Chloroflexota; class Anaerolineae; order Anaerolineales; family Villigracilaceae; genus UBA877. The sequence goes on from CAWHNA010000002.1 coordinate 769,527, forward strand.
GTCGCCGGGACACTAACCAGCGCGCACACAATTCGCATCGAGCCACCGATTGTGATCACCTATGAGCAAATAGACGAAGTATTAAATCGGTTGGCAGATACACTTAAAGAAGTTTCTTTAAGTGTAAGATCTATGGAATTAATCGGAAATCGATGAAATCGATGAAATCGACGAAAAATAATTGGATATATTGGAAAAGAGTTGAGAATTTATTAACCGGCTAAACCGGATCAGAAACAAACTAAGGAGGAGTAGATATGAAAATTTTACTTGTTGGGACCGGCGGGGTGGGTGAAGCGATCGCCACGATTGCCAAGGACCGTCCTTGGGTTGAGCAGGTTGTGCTCACTGACTACAGCCGGGAACGTCTTAAGGAAGTCCAGGGAAAGCTTTTGGATAAAAAACGCTTTCCCACCGAATGGATCGACGCTGGCAAGCAAGAAATGATTGAAAAACTTGCCACACAGTATAAAGTTGATCTGATCATGAACGCGTGTGATCCATCATTCAATGAGCCTATTTTTGATGCAGCATTCAATGTTGGTGTAACCTACATGGATATGGCGATGACTCTTTCGTCCCCGCATCCTAAAGATCCGTTTCATGAGTGTGGCATCAAGCTTGGCGATTATCAATTCGAGCGTGCCAAGAAGTGGGAAGAGAAAGGAATTCTCTGTTTAGTCGGATTGGGGGTGGAACCGGGAATGGCTGACGTGTTTGCAAAATATGCTGAAAAACATCTATTTGATGAGATTGAAGAAATTGGGATACGCGACGGTTCCAACCTTGTCGTGCACGGGTATGATTTTGCGCCCAACTTCTCTATCTGGACCACGATCGAAGAATGCTTAAACCCACCCGTCATTTGGGAAAAGAAACGTGGTTGGTTTACCACAGCTCCATTCTCGGAACCGGAAGTATTTGAGTTTCCAGAGGGGATAGGAAAACAGGAATGCATTAATGTAGAACATGAGGAAGTCCTGTTGGCACCACGCTGGATCAAATGCAACCGAGTTACATTCAAGTATTCACTCGGGGAACAATTCATTGGTGTATTAAAAACTCTACATATGATTGGTCTGGATAATAAAGAAAAAATCAAGGTTAAGGATGTAATGGTTGCTCCAAGAGATGTAGTTGCTGCCTGTCTGCCAGATCCGGCGCATTTAGGGGATCGAATGTCTGGGTTGACTTGTGCTGGCACCTGGATAAAAGGGACAAAAGATGGCAAATCCCGCCAGGTATATATGTACCAAGTCGCAGATAACGATGAGTGCATGAAGCGGCTTGGTTGTCAATCCGTGGTTGCTCAGACAGCATTTAATGCTGTTATCGGCTGGGATTTACTGGAACATGGTGTCTGGAAAGGGAAAGGCGTGCTTGGCCCAGAAGCCTTTGACCCAGATCCATTTCTAGCTAAAATGGCTGATTATGGCTTTCCCTACGGGATCAAGGAAATGTAAATCAAATTATTTCCGCGAAGTTAGAAGCGGAACAGGGATTTAGTTTAAAGGAGGAAACAAGATGGCAGAAAAAATTACACTTACGCAGGTGGAAAAGAGCAAACTCAAGCGGGAGCTAACTCTTTTGCCATTGTTTGGGTTGATCTATTTCACGGTATGTGGTGGCTCTTTTGGAGCAGAACCGATGGTTAGCCTTTCTGGTCCTGGGTTTGCCATCGTATTGCTTTTGCTTACTCCACTGGTATTCAGCATCCCAAATATGCTGATGGTTCGTGAACTTCAATCGATGATGCCGGTCGAAGGTGGATATTACCATTGGCTAAAAAAGGCTTTTGGACCATTCGTGGGTTTCATGGGCGGCTGGATGAACTGGGTAGTTTCGTGGGTGGATGTCTCAATTTATCCAGTACTAGCAGCAACCTACCTTGCCTTTTTTATTCCCGCCCTAAATGTGGGAGTAACCCTTGGTGGGTTTTTCATTTCCGGTACTGTCCTCTCTTTCCTAGTAGCGATGGTTCTGATTTGGTTGATTAGTTATCTTAATGTTCGCGGTGCTCGCCTGACCGGATTAACGACTGACTGGTTGGGAGCAGTAATGATGGTCCCGCTAATTATCATGTCGATCATTGGCATCGCTGCCTGGATCAAGAGCGGACAAACCATCCATCTTCCATTCCTTACGAATGGAGAAGCGGTTTCTTTCCAAACTCTAATTCCAGCGTTAGGAACGGGCATTTATGTTGCCATGTGGAATTATATGGGTTGGGAATTACCAACCGCTGCCGGCGATGAAGTCGTAAATCCAAAGAAAACTTATCCACTAGCGATGGTGCTGGTACTTATCGCAACGGTTGCAACGTATACAATCCCAACTGTGGCAGGTCTTTATGGAGGAGCAGGAGAGAACAGCAAATATACAATTTGGGGATTGGATGCATCCGATCCGAATGTCGGCATAATCGGCGATCTAGCAAGCCCGGATGCAACTGACGCTCAGGTGGCTGAAGTCGGAGCCCGACTGACCAGTTGGGGGGTAGAACCTGCCGCCTCTACTGGCTGGTGGTTCCCGGATATTGCCCGTGTGGTCGCAGATAAACTAATGGGTCAGGATGGCAGTCCTCTGGGAGCAATAATGGGAGGACTGGTTTCGTTTGCAGCCATTCTTTCAATGATTGGCCTGTTTATCGGCAATGGGTTGGGTGGAACACGGATCCCATTTGCACTAGCTGAAGACGGTATGATGCCAAAATTCATGGTGATAGTTCATCCGAAATATGGGACTCCCTGGGTATCCATCCTCGTAGTGGGAGTCATATACTCCATTTTCTCACTTTCTGCGTTTCAGGCTTTGGTGGTTATCGATGTATTCCTAAATATGCTTGTACTGCTAGCCTGTTTCTTCGCTCTTTGGGTTCTGCGATTTACGGATCCGGGTCAACCACGCGTGAAGGTTCCCGGTGGTTGGTTTGGGCTGGCATTAATTACCCTTTTGATGACGAGCATTGTTACCCTCGCGGTGGTGTTTAATTACCTCGATACTGGATTAGATTCAATCTCCTGGGCTTTATATGCCATGGTAATTGGGGCAATACTTTATTTCCCAATCCGAAAGTGGATTAAGCCGGGTATCCCCGATGTAAATCCCTACGCCGCTCCTTCACAAGAGTAATCCGGATTAATTACGAGTCCCTCTCCATTGAGGGGAGGGACTGGAAATTAAGGAGGCTGAAATGCCATTCGGTTACCATGGGAAAATATTGAGAGTCGACCTATCTACCGGAACTATCGAGGTCGAGACTCAACCCGAGACTTTTTATCGGAAATATATGGGTGGCGGCGCAATGGCCACTTACTTTATTCTCCGCGAAGTACCAAAAGGAGTCGATCCCCTTGGACCAGAAAACCTTCTGGCTATTTTCCCAAGCGTGGTCACAGGAGCAACGATCGCAGGACAAAGTCGGATAAATGTAAATGCAAAATCTCCGATGAGTGACGCAATTGGCGATTCGCAGGCAGGAGGATTTTTTCCCGCGGAGTTTAAGTTTGCTGGTTTCGATGGTGCCATTTTTCGCGGGCAGTCGAAACAATGGGTTTATCTTTCCATCATTGATGGAATGGCTGAGCTTCATGAAGCATCCCACCTCGTAGGAAAACTGACAGGCGAAGTTGATACCTTGCTTAAGCAAGAGGTCGGAGACGAAAAAGCGCAGGTAATGCAAGTTGGTCCTGCTGCTGAGAAAGGTGTCCGCTTCTCTGGGATTGTTAATATGGCAAATCGTTTAAATGGGCGGACCGGGATGGGATTAGTCATGGCGAGTAAGAAACTCAAAGCGATTGTTGTTCGGGGACACGCAAAACCGCAAATTGCAGATCCAAAAGCTTTAGCCGCTTTAAACAAAACTGGTGCCCAATGGATCCCAACTAATCCAGATGTGGAAAGCGTAGGTCGCCTTGGAACGGCAAGTATTATTCTTCCGCAAAATACATTTGGCACACTGCCGACCCACAATTACAATGAGGGGCAGTTTGATGGAGCGGAAGCCATAAGTGGTGAAAGGCTGGCAGCAACGATACTAAAAACGCGGGATACTTGTTATGCCTGCACAGTTCGGTGTAAACGTGTCGTTGAGATTAAGGAAGGAAAATACCTATTTGATCCAATTTACGGAGGTCCTGAATATGAAACAATTGGCACATTTGGTTCATATTGCGGTATTTCTGACCTAGCAATAGTTTCTATGGCGCATCAAATATGTGACATGCATGGGGTAGATACAATTTCTTGCGGTGCAACGATCGCGTTTGCGATGGAATGCTTCGAAAAAGGAATCATCACCGAGGAGGACACTGGTGGAATAGATTTACGGTTTGGGAATGGAGAGGCGATGCTCGAGGTGCTGAACCAAATCGTGATGAAGAGTGGAAAGCTTGGAGCAATACTTGCTGAGGGTTCGGCACGCGCTGCCATGATTTGGGGAAAAGGTGCTGAGGAGTGCCTGATTACATGCAAAAATGAAGAGGTCCCTGCCCATATGCCTCAAGCAAAACGGTCCCTCGCTCTCATATACGCCGTCAATCCTTTCGGTGCCGACCATCAGTCCAGTGAACATGATTGGATGTACGAGAAAGGGATGGCTACCGAACTCTACTTGGGCAGATTAGCTACCATGGGTCTCACCGAAGCACAGGAGCCCATGTCACTTGGAAAGGAAAAAGTAAAATTTGCTTATCTTGGCCAGGCATTTTACAGCATGATGGATACTCTTGATCTGTGCCAATTCGTTTACGGCCCGGCTTGGTGTCTTTTTGGACCAGTTGAGACAGCAGCGATGGTCAAAGCCGTGACGGGTTGGGATGTGACAATAGAAGAACTTATCCAGTTAGGGATCCGGCGCATTAATCTCATGCGCACATTTAATGCCAGGGAAGGTCTCACTCGCAAGGATGATACATTACCCAAAAAGTTTTTCAAGCCTCTTGGCGGCACCGGTCCTACCTCCGGGATTGCTGTAGGCGAGCAAGAATTTGAAAGCGCTTTAAATATGTATTACGAGATGCATGGATGGACGAAAGACGGTGTTCCAACACTTGACGCCCTAATTAAATCCGGACTTGATTGGGCTGTTGATTATCTCCCCATATAAACAAATGGAGGAGCGAAAACGTTCCCATAACTTTGCTATAAAAGGTGAATCAAATGTCTAAGCTATATGATGAAAATTATCCCCACATGTCTCCCGTTTGGTCGCACAATTTTCCCATCCAGGCCGACCATGCTGAGGGATGTTATGTTTTTGCTGAAGATGGCCGGAAATACCTCGATTTCACTTGTGGAATTGGAGTGACCAATACAGGGCATTGCCATCCAAAGGTGGTAGCTGCCATTCGGGAACAAGCCGGTTTATTCCTGCATGCCCAGGTGAATATTGTAGTGCACAAACCTATGTTGGAACTGATTGAACAACTTAGGACGGTTGTCCCCCCATCCATTGACGGTTTCTTTTTCGCCAACTCAGGTGCAGAGGCAGTCGAAGGCGCAGTCAAACTTGCCCGAGCAGTGACAGGAAGACCCAATATAATCGTATTTTCAGGAAGCTTCCATGGACGAACCTCGGGGGCCATGGCTCTCACCACATCTAAAACCATCTACCGCTCTGGGTATCAGCCGCTTCCAGCAGGTGTATTTGTCTCTCCATACCCGTATGCTTATAAATTAGGGATGAATGAAACCAAGGCTGCATGAATATTGTCTGGGAGCCTTGGAAGAACTACTCCTCATCACAGACTTCTCCAGCTGAGACGGCTGCCATCTTGATAGAACCCGAATTAGGAGAAGGCGGATATGTAACCCCACCTGCTGCGTTTATGAAAGGGTTGCGTGCCATCTGTGACCGGACTGGCATACTGCTAATATTCGATGAGGTTCAGTCTGGATTTGGCAGGACGGGAAAATGGTTTGCTCAGGAGCATTTTGGCGTCGTCCCAGACATTATGACCGTAGCGAAAGGGATCGCCTCGGGGTTGCCCCTCTCTGGTGTGTTCAGCCGTTTAGACCTAATGAAAAAATGGCAGATCGGTTCGCATGGCGGAACTTATGGAGGGAATCCTGTGGCATGTGCTGCTGGAGTCGCTACCATCTGCGCGATGCGGGAAGAAGATATGCCCGGAAATGCATCTATACGAGGGGTTCAATTGACGACAGGTTTACGCAAGCTCCAGGAGGAATTCCCACTAATTGGTGACGTCCGTGGATTTGGGCTGATGATTGGATCAGAATTCACCACGAATAATAAACCCGCGGATAAGGCTATCGTAAAGGCTGTCATACACGCCTGCGAGGACCGAGGGCTATTACTGCTATCTTGTGGGACGTACGATAACATCATTCGCTGGATCCCACCATTGATTGTGAATGAAACACAAGTGAATGACGCGTTAGGTATATTTACAGAAGCTCTAAAACTTAACCAATAACCATATTAATCAATCACAATAATTTATAAATGTCGTTCAACGTTGCCTGTTGAATCGCAGGTGATGGTTTCTGCCTACCCAATTTGGGTTTCGAGTTGTTTATAAAATTTATGGATTTAAATGTTGAAATGGCTGGAATTGACGATTTTCTCAGATTTATGAATGCGTATAAGGAGATGGTTTGGGAAAGCCGCCAAAGAGATTTGAACTCTTGACCTGGCGTTTACGAAACGTCTGCTCTACCGACTGAGCTATGGCGGCAGGACATAGCGGCGGGATTATACTATAGGTACCCGTCACCTTCAAGGTGACGGGTACATGTTATACTAAACTTGTGAATATTGCGATGCTTTCTTACCACACATGCCCACTTGCCACATTGGGGGGCAAAGACACGGGTGGAATGAATGTTTATGTGCGCGATCTAACTCGAGAACTTGGGCGTTTGGGTGTTCACGTGGATGTTTTTACCCGCTCCCAGGACGAACATGTACCACATGTACTTCATGATTTGGGATTTGGAAATCGTGTTGTCCATGTTCCTGCTGGTCCTGAAATTCCAGTCCCCAAAAACGAACTTGCTACATATATTCCGAAGTTTGTCGACGGCATATGCCAATTCGCGCTGGAGAAGGGGATCACATATGATTTGATTCACAGCCATTATTGGTTATCAGGTTTGGCAGCTGAATCATTATCCAGTATTTGGGCAGGGATTCCAATTCTTCAAATGTTTCATACCCTTGGGGAGATGAAGAATCGTGTAGCGCAAAGCGATGCAGAAAGGGAAGGAAACTATCGGTTGGATGGGGAACGCGAGGTGATCGCTCGTGCAGACCGGATCATCGCAGCAACTCCTGCTGAGCAGGCCCAACTTGAATGGCTTTACAAAGCCGCCCCCTCTAAAGTAATAGTAATCCCACCTGGAGTTGACACCAGTCATTTCTATCCCATCGCGTCAGACGAGGCCCGACAATTTATAGGTCTGGCTCCCGATGACCGCATGATTTTATTTGTCGGGCGAATCGAACCGCTTAAAGGGGTCGAGACTCTTATCAAAGCCGTGGCTTGCCTGGCGCTTAAAAACATAAAAGAACCGGTTAATTTGATTGTTATTGGAGGAGATCCCGACGCTTTATCTGATGAGTTGAGCGAAGAAATGACTCGGCTACAAAAAATATGTGATGAATTAACAGTTGGTAAGATGGTAGCGTTCCTGGGAAAGCGAGGGCAGGATACGCTCCCGTATTATTATTCAGCAGCTGAAGTGGTGGTAATGCCATCGCATTATGAATCTTTTGGCTTGGTGGCACTTGAAGCGATGGCATGTGGGACTCCGGTTATTGCTTCCCAGGTGGGTGGGCTTGCTTTCTTGGTACAAGATGGTATCACGGGTTACACAGTCCCTTCTGAGGACCATATTGCACTATGTGAAAAGTTGACCGCATTACTCGGCCAGGAGTCCCTCCGCCAGAGAATGGGTAGGAATGCTGCAGAGTATGCTCTTAATTATGATTGGGGAAAAATTGCTGTGAAAATTAAAGAAGTATATTCCGAATTGATCAGTCCTTTGTCTTAATATTCTTCTCCTTTAGGTATTTCATAGAGATATTACTATCCCTCCAACTGGGTAATTTTGAAATCCTAGAATTATTTAGAGTTATACGTGAAATAGTCTTACCTTAGAAAGAGGGGGGAGTCTCTTTAGATTACACCTTTGAATTTCAAATTTTTTGCGCCTTTAACCAGGAAAAGATATAATCAGCGATTTCTTCCCAACCCTGTTGACCGATAATAAAGTGGACTCTACCTGGAAATTCTTTAAAATCGGTTACCGAGTGTGAGTTTTTATATTTAGCACAATTAGTTTTGTTTAACGAGGCGGGAATGAGGTGATCTGATCCACCGGCAATAAATAACAATGGGGCGCGAGGTTTATTGAAATCAATTTTAGCAGTTAGTGCTTCTATAGGTACTCGTCGGGATTCCGGGACAACGTATCTATCATATGCGTCTTGCTGTTCTGCTAGGGGAATGGTATTTACAAAGGTGTATTGAAAACGCTCAAAAGTCATAGCTATGGGCTTGCTTGCCGATATAAAGGGTGATATATGAGGCCAATTTGATTTAAGAAATGCCCATTTGGCCGAAATGACTCCCATCGGTGGGGCGGAATCTATTGCGACACCACCAATCGCCAGGTTTTTTTCCAGAATTAGTTGCACGACAAGTCCGCCAAGGGAATGCCCAACAATGATTGGTTTTTCGTCTAGGGATTTGACAATAGTTTCAAACTGGTTAACCACACTAGTTAAAGTTAGTTCTCCAAGTTTTGCATCGGGGTGACGTTTGCGCAATTCAGCTGTTTCTTGATCTCTTCCAGGCCAGGCGGGAGCGAGACATTTGTATCCCCTTTTTTGGAAGAATTCGATCCAGTGTTCCCAGCATAAATTATTCATGTACATCCCATGAATAAAGACTATAGATTTCGTTGTCATTATCTAAACCTCTTGACGAATTACACTTTATTTGGATTACTAGGGAAATTCAATAAATATATATGCCCCAAAAATGAAGGATAAGTAAATTAATTATTCCTTCATCTTGACGTAGAATAAAGTTGAGCCATCAATCTCTTGCGTTCGCATTTGAAACAATTCTTTATAACTGGCAATCATCCGGGAAAGTTGGCGGTGCCCATAGGTGCGAGGGTCAAACCCTGGGTCAAGTTGATATAAAGCGTTTCCCATGTGGTCGAGGCGTGCCCAGCCGTCTTCTTGTTGAGCAATTTCATAAGCTTGGCGGATGATTGGCATTGGATCGTTCTCGTTATCAGATTCAGTCATGGGGCCGGTGGGTGCACTTGTAGCTGGGCTGCTCGCAGGTACTGATTGTGGAGCAGAACTGGTTGTCGACTTCTTTCGGCGTTGAATTTGCCGGGGTGGAGAAGATCGCGTGGATTTGTGTTCAGTTTCCAGGTTGGAAGTATATACGAACACATCACAGGCATTAACAAATGGTTTAGGAGTTTTTTTCTCACCAATACCCATAACAAAGACCCCGCTTTCACGAATTCGGGTTGCGAGGCGGGTATAATCGCTGTCGCTGGATACTAGACAGAATCCGTCCACTACCCCCGAATGAAGCAGGTCCATTGCATCAATAATCATTGCGCTGTCAGTTGCATTTTTACCAATTGTGTAGCGAAACTGCTGGATCGGTTGGACTGCATGAAAATTTAGCACATCCTTCCAGGAATTCATACTGGAGGTCGTCCAATCCCCGTAAATGCGACGAACCGTAACCAATCCATATTTACCAGCTTCCACTAGCGTTTGCGGTAACAAGTTGGCTTGGGCATTATCCCCATCGATCAGGATGGCGATTTTATGTCTTGATAATGAGGAAAGTTGTTCTTCAGGCATATTTAATTCTTCCAATTTCATTGAAAACAGGTATCATTCTGAACCAATATATTATAAACTGTTTCCAGTTGGAATCCAGTCGCTTATTATTAGCCACCGTTATTGCCTGCATTAGCGAATTATTTAAAATAATAATAAATTACAGAAAATAATATTTGATTTCGGACCATGGAATATTTCTATAATCATAATGATTAACATTTTCCTTGAGTAGCCATAATAGGGTCATTCAGTATTTGATGGATAATGTCTCGTGCTATACTTATTAAAAGGGTATGTTTCATCGCAAAAGGAACCACATTGTGAAATTGACAAATAACACTCGAACAAATATTAATAGCAAGAGTAGCGAACGAAATAATGATCAAACCCTTCAGGGGCTTGCAGAATTAGCCGCATCGGCTATATTTTTATTTCAAGATTCACAATTGAAATATGCCAACCCAGCTGCCGAAACCCTGACCGGATATTCAGGAATAGAACTCTTGGGGACGAAATTTCAAAAAATATTTTCAGGGAATGATAATAAAGTGTTGCTCGATCAGGAAGGAATTAACCGGGGCAACCTTCCTCAAATTTCGAATGGCGAATACAAAATGGTAACGAAAGGGGGAGAGGATCGTTGGATTAATCTTACGACATCCGTGATCGAATTTAATAACAACCCAGCAACAATATGCACTGCTTTCGACATAACTGAGCATAAACGAGGTGAGGTACTCCAGGACGCTGTATATCGAATTGCTTTGGCAGCCGATCGTTCAAGGGGATTAGACGACCTTTTTTCCGCTGTCCATGCGATTATTGCAGAAGTTATGAACGCAGATAACTTTTATATCGCATTATATGACGAAAAAAATGATTTGCTTAGTTTCCCGTATTTTGTCGACGAGGTGGATGTCCCTCCCCCGCCGAATAAATTGGGTAGGGGATTAACTGAATATGTCTTGAAAACGGGAAAAACTCAATTGGTTGATTTGGCTTTCCATGACGAATTATGTAAATTGAAGGATATTGAACTTGTGGGAGTCCCTTCACCAATATGGTTGGGAGTCCCTTTAATTGTCGATTCCGAAGTTATAGGCGTGATGGTGGTACAGCACTATTCTGATCCAAAAGCATACACCGTTCGAGAAAAACGAATCCTTGAGTTTGTGTCCTCTCAAGTAGCCATGGCGATTGATCGTAAAAGATCCGAGGACGCTATAAAAGAAAGTGAAGAGCGGTATCATCGACGAGCAGTTGAATTAGCAGCACTTTATGAAACTGGCCGTGATCTTGCCACACTACAAGATGTAAGTACTTTACTTAGTACCGTTGTTGACCGAGTTAAAAATTTATTAAATTCCCCTGGTTGTACTGTCTATTTATTTGATGACGAAAGGAATGAGTTGGAGGGCGTCATTTCGAGAGGCCTTCCTGAAATGGTTGGTATTCGATGGAAAATGGGAGAAGACCTTGCAGGAAGGGTAGCGCAATCACGCCACCCAATCGTCGTTAAAGATCATCGAAGCTGGTCTGACCGTTCATCTACATTTGGTGATATGAATGTTACTTCAGTCGCCGGTGTACCAATGCTGTTTAGCAACAAACTGTTAGGTGTCCTTACTGTATATGAGATTGATAGAGGTGAAAACGCTGTTTTGAGGGAATTTACAAACGCTGAAGTTGACCTGTTAGGGATTTTTGCCGACACTGCAGCCGTTGCTGTCAACAACGCTCGATTATTCGATGAAACCCAACAACGATTGCTAGAAATTCAAGTTCTATATCAAACCAGCCTTGCTGCCATCCAAATTACTAGTGTTAGCTCCATGGCCCAACAGATAGTGGGGAAGCTCGAACAGTTGCTAAACTGGCAAAATACCTCGATTTGGTTGATTGATCAACTGTCCCTAAAACCAAAGCAAATTGCGCATAACCATCAAGACATATCAGAAAATGAATCTAATCTTAATCCAAACCGGGGAAGCGACTCAAACTTGGATGTACCTACGAGGGTGGTGGAATTGGTCTGTTCTACTGGTCATTCCATTCTTACTGGGGACATAAATTCACTCTCCGGATATGTTGCTGAAAATTGTGGAACAAATTCTGTTTTATGTGTACCATTAAAAATTGGGGGAAAGACCATCGGATGTATTAATGTCGAGAGCAGCGAACCCTATTCATTTGAGTCTCATGATCAGCAAATATTGTCAACACTTGCGGCCCAAACTGCGAGTGCAATGGATAATGCAAACCTTTATCAAGAAGCAATTCATTCTGCAAATCGTCGTTCTATTCTGCATCAGGCGAGCCAAGACATCGCGCAATCAAGCCAGGATCCAGAAGAAGTATACTCTGCTGTTCATAGGGCGGCTGCCCAGTTAATGCCCGCCGATGTATTTGTGATTACGTTATTTGATGAATCTAACCGGATTATCCACGGTGTATATCTGATTGCTCGCGGAGTGCGTCACCCGGACAACCAGTTCGAAATTGGGCAAGGGATATCAAGCAAGGTCATTTTATCGGGGAAATCTCTACTGGTTCATGACTTTCAAAGTTCGCCTCAGGACATTACCCCCCATTTATTTAGTAATGAAGGCATGACACGGTCTATTCTTGCCGTTCCAATGAGGGCTGGTGAGCGAATTACCGGGATGATATCCGTTCAAAATTATCAGCCGAATATATATACTAGTGATGATGGAGTACTTTTGGAAATGTTAGCTGCTCATGCAGGAGCAGCTATTGAAAATGCACGATTGTTTGAAGAGACACGGCGGAGAGCAATTCATCAGGCGGTACTGAATTCGATAATAACGGTGACTGCACACGCGGGGATAGATCCTGCAGAAATATTGAACACAACATTAGAACAAACATTGAAAGCCCTGGATTTGGAATTAGGCTCTTTATGGTTATCTTGGTCTTCTCGTGGTGTTCAAAGAATGGCTTCAAAAAACATTCCCCAAGCAATTAATTCATTAATGGCAAATTCTACATTATTGTCAGGGAATTCTCAAACCCAAACTCTTGTTGTGGATGATTGGCGAAATTTTACAAATAAATATACCCACCTATTCATATCTTCCAACATCTTATCAACGATAATTGTTCCTTTGATATCGAAAGAAAATCGGATTGGGGGAATGGCAATAGCTTCAAAAGATAAGCATAGTTGGACTTTAGAAGAGATCACACTTGTCGAAGCAATCGGGCGAGAAGTTGGATCAGCGGCAGAGCGAGCCAAGTTGTTCGAAGAAACAACGGTACGACTAGATGAATTGGAAGCGGTTAACAAAGTATCAAAATCGCTTCGTCTGGCTAAGTCACTACAGGAAATGCTGCCTCTTCTGATGGATGAAACCCTCAATATCTTGGATGTTAATTCAGGAGCCATTTGGCTATTGAATTCTAGCCGCACCAAATTAATCCAGGTAATCGGAAGAGGCTGGTGTACAAAGTTAGCCGGCTTAGAATTGGAACGTGATGAGAGCTTGCCAGGAAAAGTATTTTCAACAGGTGATATTTACTTTTCTCATGATGTCGGACAAGATTCGCTAACCTCTCAGGCGATGCGAAGTTTGGTTCCTGAAGAGTGCAGTGCGATCTGTCTGCCAATTCATAGCGAACAGGAACCAATTGGCGTTTTATTTGCATCAACAAGATTACCCCGAGAGTTTACTATCGAAAATGCCCACTTGTTAGTCACACTAACGGAAATAGCTGGAAATGCTATCCACCGGACGCGCCTAAACGAGCAATTGGTACAACATGCTGCCGAACTAGAAATCCGCGTTACAGAAAGAACTGCCGAGTTACAATCCGCATTACAGAAGGCACAAGCAGCAGACCAAATGAAATCAGAATTTATAATTAATGTTAATCACGAGTTGCGCACCCCATTAACTAACTTGGTACTTTATTATCAGATGTTAAAAGCACAACCCAATATTAAGTCCGCGGAGCGACTAGAAGTAATTGGGCGGGAACTTCAGCGCCTGCGGACTTTAATTGAAGAATTACTAAACTTGTCGCGCTTTGACCTTGGGCAAGTTAGGCCTCGCTTTATTCCGTGCGATCTAAATGCATTAATTCAAACACTAATGGATGATCGGCGATCATTAGCCGAAGACCGCGGCCTTACTCTTAATACAAATCTGCAGGCAAACCTAGAATCGTTATGGATGGACGAGCCAACTATCACCCAGGCTGTATCTAATTTACTCACAAATGCAATGAACTATACACCTCGGGGTGGGATGATCCTTGCAGAGACAATGACAAAGGTGCTTATGGGAGAACGATGGGTGGGTTTTCGTATCCAGGACAATGGACGGGGAATTGATGACAATGATATGCCCCACCTGTTCGAAAGGTTTTTCCGAGGTAAAGCGGGACACGATTCAGGAGCCCCCGGAACCGGGCTTGGGCTTGCAATTGTCAAACAAGTTGTGGAGATTCATCACGGACAAATTGTCGTGGAGAAGGGGGCGAATGACGGTGGAGCGACGTTCACAATTTGGTTGCCTGGCAAGCAACCACAGGAGACCGATTAGACGGTCTCCTGCATGGCAGCGCCCCCGGAGAGGCTCGAACTCTCAACCACTGGATTCGAAGTCCATTACTCTATCCATTGAGCTACGGGGGCAAGCGCGGAAATTATACTCGAATATTGGTCTTGTCCCATTTCTTTGCACATGTTATAATCTTGCGCCGCATGCTATAAGCACTATACTTTAAATTAAGGAAGATTTACAATGATTGACTTAAATAAAAATTTCAATACTACAGCAAACCCCAATATACCCGATTTGAAGGCAGGAGATCAGGTCAGCGTACATGTTCGCATTAAGGAAGGCGAGCGGGAACGTATTCAGGAGTTTAAGGGAACGGTAATTCGACGTCGAAAAGGTGGTAACAATGCAAATTTTACTGTCCGGCGCACAGCTTCCAATGGCATCGGCGTTGAGCGAACATTTCTGTTTTTATCACCTCGTATTGATAAAGTCGTAGTAGATCGTCACACTCATGTTCGTCGTGCACAGTTATATTTTCTGCGCGGGCTAACTGGTAAAAAGGCTCATTTGAAACAAAAATTCGAATAAGTTGAAAATCGATTACAATAAAAGGGTGCAGAAAAGTTCTGCGCCTTTTTATATTAATTGGATGGAAATGGTGCAGCCGATTATTGGTGTCACGACATATCAAGGGAAAAATGATGAGGAGCATCCAATTATTGCTCTTCAAAGAGCCTACGTTGATTCTTTGGTTCAAGCAGGCAGCGTTCCTGTCCTTATTCCGTCGTGTCTCCCTTCCGAAACAAATATCGCTCTAGCAAACCGATTGGATGGAATATTGTTTACTGGGGGAGGAGATGTCGCGATCGATCTGTATAACGGAAAGCTAAATCCCAGAATAAGTAATGTAGATCCCGAGCGAGATTCGCTAGAATTGTCATTATTGGAATTTGTTATAAAAAATGGAAAACCTTTTCTTGGCATTTGCAGAGGTTTTCAAATGATCATTGTTGGATTGGGGGGAACGTTATATACGGATATTGAAGATCAAAAACAAAGCTCGATTAAACATGATTATTATCCTGATAGCCCACGGTCGTATCTGGCTCACAAGGTTCAGGTAAAGAGTGGAACGCGTCTAGCAAAAATTATGGGCGAAAAGGAAGTCGCGGTTAACAGTTTGCATCACCAAGGAGCGAATGAAATTTCATCAAGGTTGATTTCATCTGCATTTGCCCCTGATGGTTTAGTCGAAGCGGTTGAGTTACCAGATCATCCGTTTGGAATTGGAGTTCAATGGCACCCGGAGTGGTTAAAAGATCAGCCGCCTATGAGGAGTCTTTTCACAGCGCTGGTGGAGGCCGCCCGTTCATGACAAATTCAAGGCAGCAGAATTTCCATTCAATTGGTATTTTCGATTCCGGTGTGGGGGGGCTTTCAGTATTAAGAGCTATTAGCTCGCTATTACCGAATAACGCACTTATCTATTTTGGAGACCAAAGTCATGTCCCTTACGGGACACGACCCAGTGAAGAAATATTAAAATTTTCCTGTGAAATTACAAGATTTTTATTAAGTAAGGATGTAAAAATTATCGTTGTTGCATGTAATACTGCCTCCGCAGTATCCCTAGTACAGTTGCGAAAATTGTTTCCAGAGACACCCTTTGTTGGGATGGAGCCTGCCATTAAGCCGGCAGCTGAGAACACTAAATCAGGTGTAGTAGGGGTGCTGGCTACTCCCGCAACTTTTCACGGAGGGTTATATGCGTCAGTAGTTGAACGTTTTGCTGAAAATGTGACCTTGCTTGAGAGTACTTGCCCTGGATTGGTTCAGCAGATAGAGCAAGGCGATCTAGAAACCCAGAAGACACGTGCCATATTGGAATCTGCATTGCTCCCCATGATGGATAAGGGTATAGACACCGTTGTTTTAGGGTGTACTCATTATCCATTCGTAATTCCTCTTATCCGGGAAATAGTCGGATCAGGAGTTCGCGTTATTGATCCTGCACCAGCAGTTGCTCGCCAAGTGGAACGCGTTCTGGTCTTACAAGGAACTAGAGCAATTAAGGATATTCGTGCTCTTCCGCTACTATACACTAGTGGAAAAATAACTTCATTTAAAAAAGTACTCCCTAAGCTTGTTAACCAGGAGTGTATTGTCAGGCAAGTAAGGTGGGAAGACGGGACCATCTATATATAAAATAAACCGAGCCGTTAAATTTGGCTAGCTATTTATTTTGCTATTTCAGGAGTAATAGAAGCGGTTAGTGCAACTATGTTTAAAAGAATTTGCTTTTGATGAACATTTTCCCCGGTTTTTATTTTTAGTCGTGCCACTTTACCCGAAAAGGGTGCCCGCAGTTCATTTTGCATTTTCATTGACTCTAAAATAACCAGGATCTGCCCCTTTTCAACTTTTTGACCTTCAGCAATGGGCACAGCAATTGCTAACCCTGGCATTGGCGCTTTAAGGATGAATTCGCGCCCTGGGCTAACTTCGCCCGAGGAAATTGTGTGGAGTCTTTTTTCACGTTCATCTTCGATGGATACGGAATATGAACGACCTAATAATAATACTTGCCAACTCTGTTCGTCGGGGTAGACATAACCCTCGTATGATTCACCGTTCACTATTAACGAATAGAGTGGTTGCCCACTGACTGCAGCCATATCAACATCAAGGGTTTCCCCCCCAAAACAAATATGGTGCTCATCCAAAATTTCTATGGGGAATTCCAGCCCATCGACCTGAGCAATATATTTCATCTGTCTGTCCTTGCTTGGCGTCCGGACCATTTCCACGTGGAATTTTGGGTCGGTTTATTATATTTTTGCGTTCGCTGTTCAATTTGGAAATTCGCTACTAAAGTTGCCATAAGGGCTGCAATATCCAAATACATTTCCCGATTCTCGACTGCATCAAGCATTGAAAATTGTTCTTCAACAAAGCGGGTATCATATTTTCCTGTAATGAAAGGGTAAGTATCCATCATAGTCTGATGGAAGGGAATGTTCGTTCGAACACCCACAATTTTATATTCTTCCAAAGCTCTCCTCATTCGCATGATGGCTTGGGCCCTGGTCTCGCCCCATACGATCATTTTCGATATAAGCGGATCGTAGTATGGTGAAATTTCAAAACCTTGATATACACCAGAATCTATCCGGATCCCGGGTCCTGTAGGAGGTTGTGTTAGTGTGATTTGACCTGAGGAAGGTAAAAAGTCATTATATGGGTCCTCAACGTTAATTCGACATTCAATTGCAGCGCCTCGCCATCGAATGTCCTCTTGATTTCGGCTTAATTTCCATCCGAAGGCAACCCTTATCTGCTCCGCAACGATGTCCATTCCAGTCACCATTTCGGTAACTGGGTGCTCAACCTGTAAACGCGTATTCATTTCAAGAAAATAAAATTTGCGATTTGTATCAAGCAGAAATTCGATCGTCCCAGCATTTGCATAATCGACCGCACGCGCCGCTTGAATTGCTACAGCCCCCATTTGCTGCCTCAAGGGTTGATCATCCGAAAAAAAAGGAGAGGGTGATTCTTCGATGAGTTTTTGGTGACGACGCTGTATTGAACACTCACGCTCACCTAAATGGATTACATTTCCAAATTGGTCAGCCATGATTTGGAATTCGATGTGACGAGCGCCTTCAAGAAGTTTTTCCAAATAAACATTTCCATCTCCAAAAGAAGCTTCTGCTTCACGGCGAGCAGATTGAATTAAATCGGGCATTTCTTCTAAATTCCTGACATCCCGCATACCTTTTCCGCCCCCTCCTGAAACCGCTTTAATGATTAACGGAAACCCAATTTTGGGAGCATAGGCAATGAGTTCCTCATCCCTGAGCGCTCCCTCCCCCTCAGAACCGGGAACAACTTGAACTCCAGCTTTCGCAACCGTTGCCCGTGCTACGGCTTTGTCACCCATGGCAGCAATCGAAGAAGCTTTTGGCCCTATAAAGACAAGTCCAGCATCCTCACAGGCACCAGCAAAATCAGCACGTTCCGCTAGAAACCCATAGCCAGGGTGAATGGCATCTGCACCACATTTTCGTGCAATTTCAATTATTTTGTCACCTCGCAAATATGACTCGCGGGCTGGCGAGGAACCAAGCAAATAGGCTTCGTCAGCAATGCGGACGTGCAATGCCTGCCTGTCAGCTATGGAGTAAACTGCAACGGTTTTTATACCTAATTCACGGCAAGCGCGCAATATGCGTACGGCTATTTCACCCCTGTTGGCTATAAGAATTTTCTTGAACATATTAAATTCGTGGGATGACGCTGAGTTCTTTTTCCCCCACAAATTCGCTAAAAAACCGTATTTGAAGATTAAGTTGCTCAGTGAACAACTGCTGACCAGTGGGGGTGAATAGAGGATTATTCTTTCGGTATTGTTCGAGGCGGTGGATTCGTTCAGAAAGCTTTGCTGCTAACTTATCATAATCTTCAATATCCGCAAAACACCACTGAAGTATTCTATAAGGCCCAAATCGGTCCACATTATCTGCATCGCTAAGGATCTTCGCTTCAAGGGTATTTGGATTATCATCGTCAACATGAGTTGCGATGGCGTAACATATAATATTCTTCTGATCTTGAGTATATCCCAGGCTTTCTAAAATCGATCTAGATTTCTCTGCACCTATTCGTCCATGTTCGCGGCTGTTATCGGCATTTGTATCAAACCAGGCAATATCATGGAGTAAACAAGCAGCTACCACCAGTTCCACATCTGCAACTTCATTTTCGGCGATCACTTTCCCAAACTGGGCCACACGGAGAGTGTGGTTCCATCGATACTCGGAATTGGAAAGATACCGGTTTAGGTTGGCCTTATCATCATCAGATCGTTTTTGATAGCTCTCCAATAAATATGTCCGAACCAACTCGGAGAGTTTTTGCAGACGGGAATTGAGTTTATTTGTCATGGGTTATCTTTCAATGATGAATATTTGATAATCTCATCAAAAGGAAATATCCAAGGTAGGCAGATAAGTAAGATTTCGGAATTTATATAATCAAGTATTGATGTAGCCTTATAAACTGAAGGCATTTAATCGTTAGAGTGGTATATTCCCGTGTTTTTTTGCTGGGTTGGAATCGCGCTTATTCCGTAGCATTTCCAACGCATTAATTAAACGAGGACGAGTTTCGGATGGTTCAATAATATCGTCAAGATAACCGCGTTCTGCAGCTACGTACGGATTCGCAAACTTATCCCGATATTCATTTATCAGGTCAGCTTTTCGGTGCGCAGGGTCGTTGGCTTTTTGAATTTCTTTACGAAAAACAATATTAACAGCTCCATCGGGTCCCATCACGGCAATTTCTGCACTCGGCCACGCAAAATTGATATCTCCACGCAAGTGTTTACTTGACATGACGATATATGCTCCACCATATGCTTTACGTAAAACTATGGTTACTTTCGGGACAGTAGCTTCACAATATGCAAACAGCAATTTAGCTCCAGATCGGATGATACCGCCCTGCTCCTGGGTGGGACCGGGCATGAAGCCAGGGACATCTACGAGAGTAACAATGGGGATATTAAAAGCATCGCAAAACCGAACGAATCGTGCAGATTTTTCGCTTGCGTCAATATCAAGCACACCAGCTAAAACTTGGGGTTGGTTTGCAACAATTCCAACTGAGCGACCTCCCAAGCGAGAGAACCCAACCACAATGTTTTGTGCGAAACCTTCGTGGATTTCGTAAAATTGACCATTATCTACAATACGTCGGATGATTTCCTTTACATCATAAGGTTTACCTGGATCTTCAGGGACTATTGAATCCAGTGCGTCATCAGTTCGGAGAGAATCATCCCCATCTGGAAAGAAGGGGGGGTCGTCCAGATAATTTTGGGGGAGGTAGGAAAAGAGTTTGCGGATGAGGTACAAAGTGTCAGCTTCACTCTCGGCGGCAACATGGCATACCCCGGATTTTTCGGCATGGACGGCTGCACCTCCAAGATCCTCAAATGATACATCCTCGTGAGTTACAGCCTTAACCACATCGGGTCCAGTTACAAACATATTTGATGTTCCGCGAGCCATGAACACAAAATCGGTTAAAGCTGGTGAATACACTGCTCCACCAGCACACGGCCCAAGAATGGCAGATATTTGTGGAATGACCCCTGATGCTAGCGTATTTTGCAGAAAAATATCTGCGTATCCCACAAGAGACGCTACGCCTTCTTGAATTCGGGCTCCTCCCGAATCGTTTATCCCGATCACCGGTGCGCCATTTTTAATTGCAAGGTTCATGATTTTACATATTTTACTGGCATGGACCTCACCAAGACTGCCCCCCAAAACTGTAAAATCTTGTGAGTATGTATAAACAAGGCGCTCATCTATAGTTCCCCAACCAGTTATTACGCTGTCCCCGGGGTAGATATGTTCATTCAGACCAAAATCATTCGATCGATGAACGACAAATGCATCGATTTCATGGAAGGATCCTTTATCAAGTAATAAATCAATTCGTTCTCGGGCAGTCAGTTTCCCTTTCTGGTGTTGGATATCTATTCGGTCTGAGCCTCCACCCATCCGGGATTTTGCTCTCCGCTCACGCAAGTTACGTATATTAATTGAAGTGGTCATTTACCTCTCCAGATAAGGTAGGAAGGAGTTTTCCTATTCAAATTTTTGGATCGAACAAATGCAAATAGATCTTCGTATTTTTTGAAAATAATATAGCTGCTGAAGCTCCAAGAAGAATCACTGTGAAAGCTAATGCAAATGGCCAATTTGAATGCGGCGTCTCAACTATCGAGCGATCAACCCAATACCACACTGTATAGCAAGATATTCCAGTGATTGTTCCCGCCCACACGCGTGATTTCCTCCTTAACATTCCCAGTGTTAAAATACCTCCAACAAATAGCCAAATCACACCACATAGCGCGAGGTAAATTGGTGAGGCTTGGTACTTCTCTAAAACCCTCCAAAAGAAGACTACTTCGCATAGACGTAATCCGTTGATTAGGGCGGTAAAGAGCACAATAATGCCTAAGAAGGTGACCCCAATAGGCCGGTTCATTTATTTTAAAATCACAACTTTCCGTTTTCGATAAAACAGTGATTGGAAAGATTTCAGAAATGAAGCTGACTCTGATAAGATCAGGAGTATTGCCATATATATCGAATATAAAGAAATCAGTAACCCCACATGATAAAGTGGCGGATCAAAAACAAATGAATAAGTGTGTTTCCCGGGGAGAGGTTGGGTGCCTAAATAATAATTTATTGGTGTAAGAATTGCTGGTTTTCCATCAACGCTAAGTTTCCATCCCGGGAAGTCACTTACCAAAACGACCAATTTATCAGCGGAGCTACTAAAATCTGCGACTACATTTATTTTATTTAGACCTTCATAAGACACTTCCATTGGGATCGTTTTAGATAGGTCCAGTTTTGTTCCTGGCTCAATGGAACCTTCTGGAACAATAAACGCGAAGGGTAATGCTTCGGGATAATACCATAATTGATACCCATCAATTTCAGTTACCAATTGCGCTCCTGTAGATGGGGTTTGATTCGACTGGAGAAATTGATACTTGGGCGTGGCAATAAATGGGGAATTCTCTGAAGCCTGTGCAGTAGAACTGGCGAGTCGCTCGACTTGATTACTATCATTAATAATGGGCATTTCAAGATTGTATGCAGCAGGAGCCCAACTCCAGAAATATAAATCCCCCCCAAGATCTGTATAGTAAAGACTGGGATCATATTGTTTTAGCCAGGTTAACGCTTTAATGGAGGTTAAATCGAGGGAATGTGGTCCAAAGGCAATGCCCTGGTTAACTTTATAAACATCACTCACAAAATATGCCAGACACACGAGAAATAGGAAACTAAAAATATCTGTTACCCGAATAAATAAAGAATTTCCATGGTTTTTGGCTGTTAAGCTGATCGCGAACTGTTTTGAACTTTTTCGTACCTTATAGTATAAAGCCTGCAATGAAAAACCGCTAAGTATCAAGATCGAACTTCCGGCGAATATTAATAGGCGCTGAGGAAATCTCAATGTGTAAAGGAATCCAAACCAGTTATATAAATACTTTAAAGGTGGATAGCGATTAGACATCCACAATAGTAGGAAAACACTAAGGGCTGTCATAGCTATTAGAGCGGGGCGATAGCGCCTATATCGAAATGCAATTACTAGGAAAAACAAGCCAACAATAGACAAAGGCCCCAGGTAGAACCAATTCCAGCCGTTGGCGGTACCTAAAATGTTTGCGTTTAGCCAATCGGGTGTCGCAATTAAATAGTTCATCAATGCATAAAGAATGGGCTGCGAACCACTCTGGGAAAGATCGGGTCCAGCGATTCGATTCGTCAAACGATATCCGGTGATAAGAGGTAGCAGCATCACCGCAACGATACCTGCTGCCAATGCAGCAATACCGATCGCCCTTGGAAGCATGTGTTTACGAATCTCCCCCTTGGAGGTTAAATAAGCTGCCAATAATATAATCCCGGCACACCCAAGGAGGTAAAATGGGTAATATCCACCTCCCGAGAGTAATACCATGGATACACAGAGCGAACAATAAACCAATGATGAACGTTTTTTGTTATGCAATGCAGTCCAAAAACTCCCAAAAACCCATGGAAACCAGACTGCGCCAAGCAATAATTCGTACCACCCCAACCTCCAAAGCAGGGCAAGTCCACCTGAAAGCATGAAGGTTAAGCTTGACCATAGCCTGAAAATCCCCCGTAATCCAAATACTCTGCCAAGGTACCATTGCCCCAAACCAGCAGTAATAAAAGCTAAAAATACTGCAACCTTCATTCCGTTGATACCGCCCCAGATGAGAACCGGGATTGTGGAAAAAGGCATCCAAAAATGTCCTAATAAATCTCCGGCTTGTGGAAATCCCGTCTGCATAAACGGGTTCCACAAAGGAATCTCGCCATACCGGGTAATGCTTATTTCGGCAAGTAAAGGGCCGACCGCATTTCCGTTTTGCTCACCAGTTTGCTGTAATTGAAGGGGATTGAAATCTAGCAATGCCTTATAACTATAACCATAGGCAACAACAGAAATTATTGCCCATTCGAGCAGGACAAACCTCCACTTTACCCAAAAAATCTGCAATTTTTGAAAAAAATTCATCATAAGGAAAAATTCTTGGAGTGCTAGTAAATGGCGATTACATTTCCATCAGTTCCGCCTGCAAGAATTGGTTCCCGTATCCCTTTTCGACGGAATATTCGATTGGAGTTGGTCAAGTATAATCGATTTATTCTTTCGGATGAGTTGTCAGGTAATTTACAAATTCAACCAGCATAAATTTGGATTTCTTTTGCCGACAAAGGTATCTCGAAGTATTCATATAAATGGGTGAAATGTTACCATACAGAATTTGATCGGATATTTATTTTAGTAGACATTAGATTATTAAATCCAATTTCAAAAACAGGAGTCGCAAATTTATTATGGAGTAAAATGACTCAATGAACTGGTGGAAAGCACCGAAGACATTTCCGTTAAGAATATTCCTAATTGCCTTAATCCTTCGGTTAGTGCCAATAGTGATTATGCGGAATGTTGGTATCGGTCTGGACGACATGTATCAGTATGATATGTTGGCAAGGTCGATTGCTGCCGGGAATGGTTACCGCTGGTATGCCGAAGCTGATTTACCAATCGTATTGCCGTACATGAAACTCGACCTGGCGACAATCAATTATGATCCGCGGGGGGTAATGACCTCCTTCCGGCCGCCCCTGTATCCCACTTTTCTTGCTCTTATATATATGGTTTTTGGGACAGGGGGATATAGATTTCTTTTTGCTAGAATTATTCAAGCAATACTGGGTGGCTTACTTGCCCCAATGACATTTTCTTTATCTCGAAAATTGTTTCCGAATAACGATTCTGCCGCGCGCATATCTGCCTGGGTTATTACACTCTATCCAATGTTGGTTATTTACCCCTTATCATTGGCAACTGAGAATCTATTCTTTGTTCTCGTTTTGGGTTCAATTATTTCTTTATTGAGCGCAAAAGCAAGTCTTAAATTAACTATTATGAGGCAAGGTAGTTTTGGAACCTTTTTTAATAAATACGGTTGGTTTATACTTTCAGGTTTATTACTAGGCTTGACCTGTCTTACGCGTTCTGTAGCACAAGTTTTTGCTTTACTGGCAGTGGTATGGGTCTGGTTGTTTCTGAAAGAACGTAGAAAAGCCGCTATATTATTATTAACGATCGGATTGGTAGTGGTTCCATGGATCATCCGTAATTCCCTTCTTTACAAGAGTTTTACCGGAATAGAGACAGCTTTAGGATATGATCTGTATCTTGGGTATAATCCTAATGGATCTGGCACGTTTCAATACCCCCAATCCTTGGACCTAATGACGATAGTGGATGATGCCCAGCGCGATAAAGTTGGCATACGGGATACGCTTGGGTTTATTAAATCTGATCCGGGGCGTGTTGTTTTCTTATTCTTTCGTCGTGCAGGGTATTTTTTTGGACTTGAACGACGGGCAATAACATATTTTTATTCCAACGATTATTTTGGACATATTTCATCCCCCGTTTTGGTAGGAATACTTGGTCTATTTTGTCTACCTTTTGCGATTATCGCTATATCTGGGGTGGCGAGGCTGCCGATGATAACCTGGCAAAATGGGACCTGGTTGATGGGACTCTTTTTTATCGGATATATAACACCACATTTAATAATAATCTCTGAGGACCGCTTTCATTTGGCAATAGTTCCGCTTCTAGCAATTCTAGCCGCACAACTCTGGGTGGGGGACCGCTTGACAATTAGGCAGCAATGGGAGAAATCTAATGCTTGTAAATTATGGATTCTCTTGGCATTGATAGCTTTCATTCTCCTGGTGTCAAACTGGGGACTAGAATTATGGAGAGATTCAGATAAACTTTCCGTACTATTTGGCCCAAACGGAAATCAAACTTATTTTTCTTACTGAGCGGTAATGCGCAAATTATTTGGAGAAAAACTCCACCTGGACTGGAAGATCGCTCTTATCACAGTGGTCAGCACACTATTACTGATATTAGAATATTATCATTATCCTCTCTTACCATGGAATAAGTGGTTCCCTGGTTGGGACGCTACGGGGCTTTCGATGAAAGTTATCGACCGCACCATCCTTTACTTTATCATCCCTATGTTAATTGTTCTGGGAATTTTTCGGGAGAAGCCTCAAAATTATGGCTTTACATTAGGCGATTGGAAAGCAGGTATAGTAATAACCATAAGCGCGATCCTATTAATTTCTCCCTTGCTCTGGATTATTGGACACGATAACGCCTCGATGCAAAATTATTATAAATCCATGGCAAACGGTTTACCCTGGAGTACCTTCCTTGATTTGTTTGGCTGGGAATTTATATTTCGGGGATGGCTGCTTTTCGGATATACCCGAAAATTTGGATCGGATGGAATTTGGTTGCAGGCTGTCCCTTTTGCTCTGGCACATATAGGTAAGCCAGAATTGGAGACGCTATCGACTATTTTTGGCGGCTTTGCCTTTGGTTGGGTGGCTTGGCGGACAAAGTCATTTGTTTACCCATTACTGATTCACTGGTTCGTAGCTACATTTACGATAATTGTCGCGGCAGGTTTACTTGGCTGATTATATTATTCGCCCTGCAATTCAGGAAGATTTTCCAGCAATTCGCTCGCTCATACGCGCAGTCCGAATTAACCCGACTGGCCTGAATTGGAGACGCTTTTTTGTGGCTGTATCTACATATGGTAGTCTGTTGGGCTGTGGTCAGATCAAACCACATTCTGATGGATCTAAGGAATTGGCGTCAATCGCAATACAGGAGAATTCAAGGGGCAGAGGCATAGCCCGAAAGATTATTATGACTTTGCTAAGGTACGAGTTGGATAGACCTTTGTATTTAATGTGTCGCGCTCGCCTGAAAATATTTTATAATAAATTTGGATTTCAAACTATAGACTTGGAAGATATGCCTCAATATTTTAAGCGTATAAGCAGGCTCGAAAGATTATTTAACTCAGCATCCCAAGCAGAAGACAGGTTACTGGTGATGCGTTTGGATTGATGGAGAAACAATGAAAACCTTGATAAATATAACCTTTGGTATTCTGGTAGGGTTGCTTGCTGCTGGTGTCATTTTAGTTGCTGGATCCCGTCCGCAGGGGAATCCAATTACTTTATTACCGACATCTTCGCCGGGGATGCTGACTGTTTATGTAAGCGGGGCAGTAGCTAAACCGGGTGTATATTCCCTCCCTGAAGGGAGTCGTGTGGGAGCAGCAATCATTGCTGCCGGGGGATTATCCTCCGGCGCAGACTCGGAGAGCATAAATCAGGCTGCGCCACTCGAAGATGGTCAGCAAGTGATGGTCTCCGGGAATTTAGACACTAGTCATATTAACGTTGGTCGTATTAATATCAATTCTGCTACCGCGGTGGAATTGGATTCTTTGCCTGGAATTGGACCGACAACTGCCCAGGCAATAGTTGATTATAGACTTCAGTATGGACCCTTCTCTTTTACTCAAGATATCCAAAAGGTGCCTGGTATTGGACCAGCAACCTTTGACAAAATCAAAGATTATATAACTGTTGGGCCATAAATTATGCCATTTGATCACTTTGGTCTAGTCGCTGGCTTATTTAACCGGGCAGCTCAATACATCCCTTCCCCATCATTACTCAAAATACTTGATTTGCAGCCTAATGGATTGTTATTGGATGCTGGTGGCGGTACTGGGCGGGTTGCTCAATCCTTGAGAAGCATTGTTCAAAAAGTAGTGGTTTTGGACTCGTCACGATCCATGCTAAGATACGCTGTGGTCAAAGGTTTGGAAACAATATGTGCTCCCGCAGAACGTCTCCCATTCAGGTCATTTTCATTTAGTCAAATTATCATGGTAGACGCATTCCATCACCTAGCCAATCAGCACGATGCAATTGATGAGTTATGGAGGGTCTTGTCTCCTGGTGGAAAAATCGTAATTATTGAGCCGAACATCCAAAAATTGGTGGTCAAATTTATTGCATTCGGAGAAAGATTATTATTGATGCGCAGCCATTTCTTTTCACCCGAGAATATTGCATTGTTGCTTGAAAAGCCGCATACCCGAATATCGGTGAGATTAGAAGAATTTAGCGTGTGGGTTTGTGCAGAAAGAGTAAGGGAAATGTAATCACTAAAATCGTGAAACGATGCTACAATTTTTTCATCGCTCGTTGGACAGGAGGCTAAAGTAAATCCTAATGCGGATAAGCTAAAGAAAATGGCAACATGGACAGTCGCGATTTTCGCCACAATATTTGCTGTTGTTATGTCAGTACTTTGGATTCAACTGTATGGTGCAGGCTCACCCGCATTTACAGCCTTGGGTCGTGCTGTCGCAGAAGGTTGGATGATGATTCTGATTACCCTCGTGTTGTGTTCCGGGACATATTTTGGATACTACTTGTACATCAATCGAAAGAAATAACCACTGGATTAAATTGGGGTAGGACTCAATTACGGATTCCAATGTCAGTGGATTAGGAACAAATAATTGTAATTTTCAAGTATGGATAGAAATTGAAGTATTATTTATAGTTTGATAAAGAACAGACCTATCAAAAACTAATAAATCGAATGTGGGAATATTCAACCCAATAAGGGCAGCAGTAAACCTATCGCTAATATATATCCTTTTCCAAGTAATTATTTTACATATTTTTAATAAATAATTCAAACTACTCTATTAATTTTGGCTATTTTCCTTGTATCCCATCATGATAGATTTTAAGTAACTCCCGTGCTTCAAAGATTTTCATCTTGGGGACAAAAATCTGAACTCTTCCTAAGCCATCGATCGTAACTGGATACGCCGAATGTCCGATCAATTCTTGGACTAGTTCAACATCTATCCCGTGCGCCTCAAGGAAACTTTCGATCATTTCAGCTTCAAGACGTCCATTTACTTCCACAAGGGTTTCATAGGTCAATTCATCCATTAATATTCTCCTAGCTGATAATTATCCTAGCCATTTTGATGCCTCGCGCGGCAAATCAGCAAGAGCTCCAACTCTTACAGTACATTGGGGAAGAGATTCAATGAACATTTTGCCATAAGCTTTGGTTAACACGCGCCTATCTAGTATGGCGACCACTCCTCGGTCAGATTGAGTGCGAATCAGCCGGCCGAATCCTTGTCGAAACCGGAGGATTGCTTCGGGTAGGTGATACTCATTGAAAGGATCCTCGAATGTCTCGGATCGGGCTGCAACCAGTGGATCAGATGGGACCGCAAAAGGTAGCTTTACTATGACCAGTACGGAGAGAGCTTCTCCCGGAATATCCACACCTTCCCAGAATGATCTTGTTCCAAGCAAAACGGCCCGTTCGGAGCTTTTAAACAATTCTAGCAACGCATTTGGTGATGCACCTTCCCCCTGCTCGTATACCGTAATATCATTTTGAGCTAACGGACCATTAATATATTTCGAAGTTCGTTTTAATTGTGCATAGGAGGTGAAAAGTACAAGTGTTCTTCCACCGCTTGCTTTGCATAACTGGATTAATGTTTTATCAAGTTGGCGCTGGTAATCCGGCGAATTTGGTTCAGCAATATCATTAGCAATAAATAATAGCGCAGATCCTTCGTAGTCAAAAGGAGAACCTAGTGCTAGTTCATCAGCCTCGTCAGCAGAAAGGACGTTACGAACGTATCCAAATTCTCCATGAGTGGTTAGGGTTGCTGAAGTAAGAATTACGCACCTTTTTTCATGCCAAAGATATTTTTCTACGAGGGTTCCTACATGGATTGGAGCCGCGTTTAATGACAATTTGGTATTATTTGGATTAACTTCCACCCAGTAAACATAATCTGCCGCTGGGTTGTGTATCATAGAGTCAACCATGGACTCAGCTTCATTCAGACGCCGATAGAGACTTCCCAAATTACTAATTACATCTTCAAGAGATTCAACTCCATCTGATAGCAGATCTGCAGCACCTTTTTGGATTTCTCCTAAAACTGTGATTAGAAGTGCGAGTGTTTCACTTGAAGCACCCCACGCAATTTCAACAGCATCCCAGCCTGGCTGTGTCCGCGTTGAAGGGAGGAGGCGTTCCTGATAGCTGTAGTAATTTGAAGGTTGTCCTTCGCGCTGAAAAGAAATAAATTCCGCTAGGGCATGAAAGAATATATGCGCTTGTTGTTGCAAACGAAAGATTAAATCTGTGGCACGCTCGCATTTTTGGTTCAATAAGGCGAAATCTGAAGGTCGGATCTGATCCCGGGTTGAAGAAAGCAATTGCCCCAATATACCAGAATTGGACCCTCCCATTTCCCGGATTAGTCGCTCAAAATCGAATTGGGTAAGTCGGAATGATAAGGCATCTGTTGTAGCTGATTCAAGGTGATGCCCCTCATCAATGATCACATGTTCATACTCGGGTAATATGCGATTTCCGACTGCTACGTCAGTTAATAACAAGGCATGGTTCACAATCAAAATATGAGCATTTTGCGATGCTTGTTTGGCGCGATAGAAGGGGCAAGCCCCTCCTGTCCGTTCCAGGCAAGTTTGGTTGGTGCAAGCCTCGTCTTCTGCAGATAAATGCTGCCAAATACCTCGTTCTGCTGGACCGGTAAGATTTACCTCATTTCGATCCCCGCTGGAATTTTCAAGTCTCCATACTAGCACCTTTGCGAGGATACGCATCTCGTCAGCAGTGGCAGGACCGCGGTGGTGAAAAAGCTCCAGGCGGCGTGGACAAAGATAATTTGAGCGACCTTTCAGGACAGCTGCTCGAAGACTTATACCCAGAGCAGTGCAAAGGTCAGGGATGTCTTTTTTAATCAATTGATCTTGGAGATTGATTGTATTTGTCGAAATGAGGACTCTTGTATTGTTCTTTAGTGCAAATAATGCAGCAGGTATTAAGTACGCTAATGATTTACCTACACCAGTTCCAGCTTCTACCATAAGGTGCTGACCAAAGGATAGTGCATTGGAGACTGCCCGCAGCATATCCAATTGCTCGGGTCGGTATTCATAACTATTGAAAAAATGCGAAAACGCGCCAGTAGTTTCGAGAAACGATGCAGCTTCTTCCGGATCAATTGATTCTGGTTCAGTGGGGTTATGTAAGCGAGGGGTTTTAGGCTCATCATCATCTGGAGTAAATATGGGACTGTTATCCGGTTTCCGGGGAATTTGGAGCGGGAGTACACCAGATCGAGCCCGCAATTGTAATGCTTGGTTAAAAGCCCACGCGCCATCCCATACGATCGGTTCACTAAACCTGACAATATCCTTTAGCAAGTCAGTTGGTAATTCGCTTGCTTTTAAGAGAAGTTTTTGGAATGCAGCTGCAGTCACACGGGCATCGTCCAGAGCGCGATGTGTTGCAGGTAATGGAATACCCAGTTGCAGACCGAGTGCACCAAGGTTGTATCGGCTGGCAGATGGTAGTAACACCGCTGCTAATTCGTACGTGTCGATAACATCATTAATTTCGAAAATATTGAATTTTCTAAGGAAAGATAGATCAAACTGAATGTTATGACCCAATATGGGAGAATCTTTAATGAACGCGCTTAACTCCCCAACAACCTCAAGAATATTTGGTGCCTGCCTAACCATATCATCATTGATGCCGGTTAAACCCGTAATAAACTCAGGGATGTGTCTTCCAGGATTAATCAAAATGCTAAATTCGTCTTCAATGCGATTCCCCACAAATCGAACAGCGCCAATTTCGATAATGGCATCCTTCTGGGGGTCCAGACCTGTAGTTTCTAAATCCAGGGCAACGATGGATTTCATAGAACAAGTGTAACATGAATCAAGTCTGACGGGCGTCTACACGCCCGTCAGACTTTTGATTTCAGGTTTTTATTCTTCACGTTCAGATTTTGGCAATAAATCCCGAACCTTTTCCAGTACAGAATCCTCAATTGATTGTTCTTTACTTTTTTCACGCATAAAGTCTTTTAGATCTTTTGGTGTGATAGCTGGAAGGGGAGCATCCTTGACCTGTAAATCTACTTTGGGACTAGTAAATACCAATACTGCCTGAATTTGGGGAACTTCGCTCCCTTCCGGCAACACTTTGGACAGGTAACGTTTTGTAGACTCGATTTCAGTATCAGATTCAATTTCTGGACGGCCCATATTTTCCTGTCCAAATAACCGTAAATATGATTGGAGGAACCCGCCACCCTTTGATTTCCAACGCTTTTTTTCATATACAATTTTTCCACTTTGATAATATGGCATCAAGATCCAAATTCCTGCCGGGCCAACAAGCATATGGGAAGCAGCCGTTCTATAATGATATATAGAGTAATCGCGCCCCAGCCCTTTTAAGCCTTTATCGATCATTTCATCCGGGCGCGGGCTTCGCCCCCAGCGGTTTCCATAATACATCCCGATTTGCGACATAAAAAATCCGAGCAGCAAGGCTCCTAGTGAATAAATGAATTTGTCGGGCATTTTGAAGGAGATATATAAGCCAACGCCCAGGATCACCAGCGCACCAATACTTGTATATTGGCCGATTTTTGCGTTACGTTTGATTAGTTTTAGGTTGGTTACGACTTTCATGTTTCCTCTATTTTGCGAGAGAGTGTTCGATGGCAGCGTGGATCGATTCCAGCACATTTGCCTTGACAGCATTATTTGCTACTCGGACAGCGTTTTTTATTGCCGTGGCATCTGATCGACCATGTCCAATAAAAACCAGACCATTTACACCTAATAATGGCGCAGCGCCTTCTTCAGCGGGATCCATTAATTTTTTTAAATTGCTAAGGGATGGCCTGATTAAAAGACCACCAATTTTTGCGCTTAGTCCACCTGTTTGAATAGCTTCTTTGATTTTATCCATTAATAATTTCGCAACGGCTTCAGATGATTTTAACAAAACATTTCCTGTAAAACCATCGGTTACCGCTACGTCCACTTTTCCTCCGATCAGCTCCTTGCCTTCGATGTTTCCGTAAAAGTTCAAACCAGAGGCTTTGAGAAGGGGATAGGTATGCTTGACTAAATCATTTCCCTTTCCAGCTTCTTCCCCATTCGATATCAACCCAACTCTCGGATTAACTACTCCACGAACTATTTCAGCATAGATGCTTCCCATAATAGCAAATTGCAGCAAATTTTCAGGTTTGCAATCGGGGTTTGCACCTACATCAACGACTACACAAGAGCCAGTCGCTGTAGGGAAAACCGGCGTAAGGCCGGGTCGATCGACCCCAGGGATGGTTCCAAGGCGAAAATATGCTGTCACAGAAGCAGCTCCGGTATTTCCAGCGGTTACGAATGCATCTGCCTGCCCATTCTTAACCAAGTCAATCCCAATAGCCATCGAATTATCGGAATTGGGTCGACGGGCTTTGAGAACAAGTGCCATACCCTTATCTTCCATGGTAAGCATACCAGGTGCGTGGACAATGCGAATAGGGAGGTCAAGTGGGTTTTGGTGTGCAAGCACCGGTCTGATTTTTGTTTCATCCCCAACGAGGATGATATCCACTCCATATTCGCGTGCAGCTAAAACAGCACCCACCACGTCGGGAATTGGATAATCATCACTTCCCATCGCGTCTACAACGATTCGCGTCATTAGCCCTCCGGAGATCAAAAATTATATCGTGCTTGACAATCAGTTGAACGTGATTATAATACGACCTGCTCGCGCTGGTGCTGGAACTGGCAGACAGGCATGCTTGAGGGGCATGTGCCGCAAGGCGTGGGGGTTCAAGTCCCCCCCAGCGCATATGGACAAAAGCCGCCATTTGGCGGCTTTTGTAATTTATTCTTCGATTTTCATCTTGCGTTCCAACCAGTGAACCGCTCCAGAAAGCAACAATGTCATCGATAAATATAAAAAGGCCATAATATTAAAGACTTCAAGAACTCGGAAATTTGCAGCGCGTAACATTCGCCCCATCTGCGTTAATTCGTCGACGGCTAGGACAGTGGCGAGTGAAGAGTCTTTTAGACAAGCAATAAAATCATTGCCGAGTGGTGGTAAAACGCGCCGAACAGCCTGTGGCAAGATAATAAAGCGCATCGACTGCATGTATGTCATCCCAAGTGATCTGGCTGCTTCAGTTTGTCCCTTCCCAATAGATTGAATGCCAGCGCGAAATACTTCTGCTTCATATGCTCCATATCCGAAACCCAGGGCGATTATCGCCCGCCCTTCCATCGAAACCGCTCGGATTGAGAAAGTTGATAAAGAAAGAAAAATACTTGAGCCTGGTATTACTCCAAGGCCCCAGGCTCCAAATGCAACTACCAAATCAACAAAAACTGGGAAGAGCGCAAATGCAACATATAATAATAATACTACGAGGGGAATCCCCCGGATTACTTCAACGTAAAGAGTGGCAATATTAAAAAGGACCACATTTTTCGAAACCCTGGCTAGGCCTGCCAGGAGACCGATAACCGTGGCGATTAAATATGAAAAGATTGTAATTCGAAGAGTGGTGTAAACTCCTTGAATTAAATATATAAACGATGAATGGTAATCAGCAGAAGCCAGGATTAAGTAAACGAATGCCAGTCCAATAAGTGCAAGAACAATTACCCACCAGGGCCATTTTGAGATTTTCCACCCACCAGGTATCAAACTAGGGTTAGAAAGGCTGGACGACGATTCCATTAATTACTCCTGGTAGAAATTTGTTTTGCGAGATGGGGGTCGCTCCCCCATCTCGCGTATTTCAGAAACGGTCTTTGAATTCAATTACGGAATCAGCCCCCATTTTTTGTTGAGTTGAGTCAGGGTACCATCAGCAGCCATGGCTGCCAACGCAGCGTTTACAGGACCTTCCAAAGTGCTATTCTTCGGGAAAACAAATGCCAACTTCTCGCCAGTGGCAATTTGACCGTCAAGTTTAAACACTCCCGGATTCTCATTCATAAAGCCAACAGCAGCAATATTATCGATGACAACGCCATCAATATCACCCGATTTCAAGGCAAGCACGGCTGCTCCGAAATCTTCAAATGATTGGATGGTTTTATTGGTGAAATATGCAGTGGCTGCAATCGCGTTAGTTGTCCCTATTTGAGTGCCAATCTTTGCGTTTGTATCCGCCTTCATTTGTTCGACTGTCCGGGTTTCTGCGGTTCGGACCAAAAGATATTGATTTACTTCAACATACGGGGTCGAGAAATCCACAATTTGAGCGCGGTCCGTGGTCACCGTTACGCCATCAGCCAGCATATCGTACTCGCCAGCTTGCATTGCTGGAAAAATACCATCCCATGCTGCCTGCTTGAACGTGGGGACACAATTGATCCTCTTGCAGATTTCAGTGACACTGTCGTAATCCCAACCTACACCAACACCTGTGGCAGTATCAATGCTATTAAAAGGCGGATAGGCATTTTCAAGCGCCACGGTGATGGCTTTACCTCCCAAGTCTGGGAGAGCACCCGCAGGTGGGGTAGTCGGGACTGCTGTTGGCGGGGTCGTTGTTGGTGTCGCTCCACAGCCTGCTAGCGCTAGGCTTGCAACAACCAATATGCTCATTGCTATAATATATTTATTCATCACTCTTCTCTCCTTTTGTGATTTGATATGGCCGTTTCTGAGATTGGAGTTCAGGAATTAATGCCTGTCTCCTTTGGTATTATAAGCATAGACCATCTTCCGAATTTAGGCAAGAGGAAACTGGGGATACTTTTGAGATTATTATAGGTCGAAATATGGAATGATATAATGCACTTATTAATTTCCAACCGGAGGCGCGCATTGGCAATTAAATTCCCCAGTCATGAGTGGTTGCAGGCACTAAATAATAAATTGAACACTGATGCACATTATGCACAAATTGCCAAAAACTGGGAAGGCGACATAATTGTAATAATTGAACCCAGTGGACCCTTAATCGAGAAACTATATTACTACCTTGATCTTTGGCATGGTACTTGCCGAAATACGGAAATCATGAACGATCTCCCAGTAACAATGCCAAAGTTTGTGTTAACTGCTACATACGAAAATATTTCCCGCATCATGAAGGGTGAGCTTGACCCAATGCAAGCCATGCTGACTCGGAAGTTAAAGGTTCATGGAAGCATGGCATATATGATGAGGAATGTCCCCACTGTATTGGATTTCGTGCGTTGTGCACGTGAAGTAACTACGGAAATTCTTGAATAACTATGCAACCAATCTTGAAAATTAACCTTACAACGGGAGAAAAGTCAGAGTATATTATTCCCGAGGAATGGGAACGAGACTATCTTGGGGGAGCATCGCTTGCTGCTCGTTTGCTTTATTCAAGTTTAGTAGAAGACCTGGACCCTTACGGATCTGAAGCTCCGCTTCTATTTCTTAATGGACCTCTTTCTGGGACAGCAGGTCCGACGGTAGGACGTTTTGTGGTCTGCGGCAAGTCACCCGCGACCAACCTCTGGGCTGAATCGAATTGCGGAGGGTTTTGGGGGCCAGAACTTCGCTTTTGCGGCTATGATGGGTTATGGATTACTGGGAAAGCCAACGAACCAGTTTACCTATGGCTTCAAGATAACCAGTTGGAATTTCGCAGCGCGAATGCTGTTTGGGGAAAAGACACATACGAATCACAATCCATCATTAAGAATGAATTGTCGATTCCGGGAACTCACGTACTGACGATTGGTCCCGCTGGCGAGAATGGAGTAAAGTTCGCCGGCTTATATTGCGACCACGGTCGGTCCGCTGGACGGACTGGGTTGGGAGCAGTTGCTGGGTCGAAGAATTTGAAAGCAATCGCAGTCAAGGGGAATAAGAAAATTCCACTGGCGAAGCCAGGAATATTTGGGCCAATTCGATCAGCCTCCAATCATTTCTTGAAAGAGGATACAGTGACGCAAGTGGCGCATGAACTTGGTACAGCCGGTGTCGCAGATTATTCAGATTACCTGGGAGGCATGCCAAAAAAGTATTTCCATCAAGGTCTTTTTGAAGGTGTGGATAACATTTCCGGGTCAGCAATGACCGAGACTATTCTGGTAGGTGTAAGTGCCTGTCATGCCTGCGTAGTAGCTTGTGGACGGGTGGTGCAATTGGAAGATGGGCAAAAACGCAAAGGACCAGAGTATGAAACTCTTGTTGGCTTCGGTCCCAATCTTCTCAACGATAATATGCCCTTAATTGTCCGGTTGGGTGAGATTTGCGACCGCGAGGGGATGGACACGATTAGCGCCTCGAACGTGATAGGTCTGGCATATCATTTGTTTGAAAAAGGGATCATTTCTGAAAATGATATCGGTTTTCCCCTTCAATGGGGCGACTTGTCGGGGGTTTCAAAGTTGCTTCACTTAACAGCTCATCGTGAGGGAATCGGAAATATTATGGCGGAAGGGTCCCGAACGTTTGGAGCAAATTTCGGTGCTGAGGATGAGGCGGTCCAGGTGAATGGACTTGAAATGCCATACCATGACCCAAGAGGTGTTTCGGGTATGGCTTTGGTCTACGCCACCAGCCCGCGTGGCGCTTGTCATAATAAATCCGATTATTTCTTTGTCGATTGGGGACAGGCAGACACCAGCTTGGGTCTACAATTCTTCGAACGACATGCTGGGGCTGAAAAAGCAGCCAATGTTGCCCGCCATCAAGATTGGCGCAGTGTATGTGACGCTCTCGTACTTTGTCTTTTTGGAAATGTTCCTGCTGAAATGGTCGCGGAACTTGTAAATGCTGCTTGCGGGTACGATTATATCGTCAGCGACTTGCTTCGGTGCGGGGAGCGCGCATGGAACTTGAAAAGAGCGATCAACATTCGTATGGGCTTGACAAGTAAAAACGACATTCTCCCGAAGGCACTCCTAGAACCCCTACCTGATGGACCTGCAGCCGGATATGTTCCTCCTCTTGAAGAAATGTTGACAGCTTACTATACCTCTCGTGGATGGGATAGCGCAACAGGGAGACCGACGAAGACAAAGCTAAGCGAACTAGGATTGGAGTGGGTTATCAACGATATTTGGAAATAAATAAACCGGAAGTTGCCTATCTATTCAAATTAGTAAATCGATAATAATCCATGTATTAATGTCGTAAACATATAGACAAGGCGGTATTTATAGTGGTTATTCATTTATGACTCGAATTCGCAATGTTAATATAGGAATATTAGTTATTGGAATATAATGCGCCGTGGATAGGAGAAGTCAACATGAAACTCGTCTCTATTTCAGAAATGCATTCAATTGAACAGGAAGCCGATGCCAATGGGCTTACCTACGATATGATGATGGAAAATGCTGGCCACAATTTGTCCCGAGAAGTTATGCAATTGGCTTATGCTCAGGATGATGAGGAAGACCTCCAGGTTCTTGGGTTTGTCGGGCCTGGAAACAATGGGGGAGACACTCTTGTTGCCCTCACCCATTTGGCTGAAAAAGGATGGAAGGCACGGGCGTACTTGATAAAGCGAAGGGGTTCTGGTGATCCATTGGTCAAGAGGTTGGAAGGTGCCGATGGGGAAGTTTATCACGCAGAAAAAGATACCGAGTATCAACAATTAACCGCTTTTTTGGAGACAGCCGATGTGGTCCTGGATGGGGTGTTGGGAACCGGTTTTAAACTACCTATGAAACCTGATATTGGAAAAGTACTGGGAAAAATTATTAATATCTTAAAAACTATTGAGTGGCAGCCTCTAATTGTCGCGGTCGATTGCCCATCCGGAGTAGATTGCGATTCTGGTGAAGTTGCCGAAGAATGCATTAATGCAGATGCAACTGTCACATTGGCAGCCGTAAAGCAGGGCTTGTTAAAGCTTCCGGCATATGATTTGATAGGGGAGTTACGGGTTGTGGACATTGGGCCTCTAAACGATTTGAAATCATGGAATCAGGTTAAAAACGATGTGGGCAACGAATTACTTGCAGTTTCCTTGTTGCCAGATCGTCCGACAAATGCCCACAAGGGGACATTTGGCACGGTCCTGGTTGTAGCGGGCTCGGTAAATTACACCGGCGCAGCGCTGCTTGCTGGTAAGGCTGCTTACCGGATTGGAACCGGATTAGTGACACTTGCTGTCCCTGCTCCACTACATACGTCTCTAGCAGGTCATTTTCCTGAAGCGACCTGGTTGCTTCTGCCACACGAAATGGGTTCAATTTCCACCGCCGCAGCAGAAGTGGTGTCTAGCAATCTGGAACGTGTAACGTCACTTCTCATAGGTCCAGGCTTGGGCTTGGATGATACCACCAGGGATTTTATAGGAATCCTTTCTAAGTGGTGCATCTATGAAATCTCCACACTCTCGCTTGGGGTTTGTCCAGCCTTCAGGATCGAAACGTAAATCGAATCCTGCCTTAATCCCACCATTAATTATTGATGCCGATGGCTTGAAACTTCTGTCAAAAATAACAGGTTGGAGTAACTTGCTCCCAAAAACTGCAATCTTAACTCCTCACCCGGGTGAAATGGCGGAGTTGACGAAATTGTCTATAGAAGAAATCCAAAAAAACAGGTTGGAAACTGCGGTGAAATATGCAGCAGATTGGGGGCATGTGGTTGTTTTAAAAGGAGCATTCACGGTTGTAGCGTCCCCAGATGGACGTACTACAACAATTCCAGTCGCCACGCCTGCTCTGGCACATGCAGGAACTGGGGACGTTCTTGCAGGAATTATTGCCGGGTTACGCGCACAGGGAATGGAACCATACGATGCAGCCCGGCTTGGTGCGTGGGTTCATGCTCAAGCAGGGTTGGCAGCAGCTGTAGTTTTGGGGAGCACGATGGCGGTACTTGCTGGTGATGTTTTAGATGCAATGACTGAGGTGCTGGCGGAATTGGAATAATGCGAAATAGTCCAAGTGCAATAGATCAAAAAAGAGAGTCCGGATATCCCGGACTCTCTTTTTTGATGCTAGGATAATCTATTACCCTTTCAAGAACTCTTCAATTGAATCTTTGCTGATTCTATAAGCAGTTGCCAAGTTTCTTTGCCTTCAAACTGCCGTCGTTAATAGCAGCCAGAACATCTTCTTCAGAAACTTTCAGGAAGCCCGCAGCCTCAGCAGGAGTCATCACCTCGGGCATCGCTCCACCGGTTGGAGATCCTCCAGACGGGATGTTGTTGCTGCTGCTGGCCTGACTGCATTCCACCTTGAAGTGCTTGTCCCATCAGGTTACCAATTCCCATTCCAGCACCAATGCCGGCAGTAAGACCTGCACCTCCGCTGGGATTGGACGCTGCGTCCCGCATGGCATCTGCAGCTTGCAACTGTGTGTAAGTAGCCATGTCTAGCATACCCATCGCCCGTAATTCTTCAGCAGATTTATCTGATGGCTTCAGGTTGCCAA
Organism: uncultured Chloroflexia bacterium; assembly: GCA_963830585.1. GTDB lineage: Bacteria > Chloroflexota > Anaerolineae > Anaerolineales > Villigracilaceae > UBA877. The sequence continues at coordinate 809,235 of CAWHNA010000002.1, forward strand.
CATAAAATGATTTCAAGGTTAGACCAACTGCGTTAAAATCCTCTTCTCCGAGGGATCTAACGTAGCCTCCCAGTTCAATGGTCTTGCCGATCATTTCAGGAACAGCGTATTTGGCAGCCCATTCGCCTAATGTATCCTGGAGTTTCGAAAGGAGGATGCTTCGTAGCCGCTCTTCGATTTCATCAATCCTGAAGGCAGCTTGTTTTCCGACGATCTGGATGATGAACTGCTGCGGGTCTTTCATCTGAAAACTGTAAGTGCCAAATCCTTGCAGAAGCGCAACACCCAGCCCCATGCCGGGATTGCGTACAATAATCGGTTGTGGTGTTCCCCATTTTCGATTGGTAAATTCCTTCATCGACACGAAGTAGACTTCACATGGAAATGGCGTTCGGTCATTGAAAGCTTTCCCAATAAAATCGATCAGTTTGGGAATGTTGGCTGTGGCAATAACATGTCGTCCGGGTCCAAACATATCCAATGCCTGGCCATCCCGGAAGAAGACGGCAGTTTGCCCATCACGAACAATTACATTGGAGCCGATGCGATAATCACCGATGGTTGTATTATCCGGGAACCGATGGACGATTTCATCGGTCATTTCGTTCGAATATTCAATAACATCAAAGATTCGCGCCATTTTGTCTCTCCTTTTTACTGAGATAATTCATTATATTCGATGCGAGTTGATGATACAAGCTTTTATTCTTAATAATCTACGTTTCCACATACTAAAAGTATCAAAATTCTCAATTCTTGGTTCCTGAAACAATCTTCCATAGTGCGCCATATTTAGAATACGTGTGAATAGCCCGATTAGCGTGGATCTTTCATATGCTTTCCAGAAGCTCTGGTGCGCACCATGAGCACCTCTGCCATAATGCTCACAGCGATTTCTTCGGGTGTTTCGGCTCCGATACCCAAGCCCATTGGTGAGTGAATAGTTTTTAACTGCTCGTCAGAAATCCCCAATTCATTAAGACTTTTTTCGGTTTCAGACCAGCGTTTGCGCGAACCGATAACCCCTATATATCCAGCTTTGGTTTCCAGTAAGGCTGGTAATCCTGCAACATCAATATTGTTGCCTCGCGTTGTCAGAATCAGGGTGGTCTGTTCGGTAATCTTCATGTGTAAAGGTAATTCAGCCATCTGAACATTATAAAACTCGTCAGCATCAGGAATGGCTTCTGGATTACAAAACTCTGCTCGGTCATCAGAAACAACAACATGGTACCCAAGCCATTTGGCAAGATGCGCCACTGCTTTTCCAACATGCCCTCCTCCGACTACTACTATTGCTTGATGTGGCAAAATCGGTTCCACAAACACCTCCACCTGACCTCCGCAAACTCCAACATCTCCCCGTGAGGGGTCAGTCATGTGATATGAAAGCAAGCGCGGCTGTCCGTCTTGCAGGGAATCTAGTGCTTCCTTCCGTACACGATTTTCCAATTCTCCGCCACCCACAGTCCCAAGTATTTCTCCGTTGGAATAAACCAGCATTTTGCTGGTGCTGTGGCGCGGAGTAGAACCACTGGTTTTGATGACAGTGCATAAAGCAGCAGGTTGGTTAGTTGCTTCGAGTTCAGATAGGGATGAAAAAATGGATTTCATTGAGGTCGTTGAGATTTAGATAAAAAAGCCCTCAGATTAACTAAGCTCTTTGGCTTGCACCCGCTCGTGAATGGCATCTATCAAGGCATGAATATATTTTAAACCCGATGGAGTGGGTTTTTTCTCGAGATGCTTCCATCGCCTGGCTTCAAAGAATAGACAGGTCCGTAAATCTGTCAGGGATAGATTAAGGCCATTGTTCCCTTTATGAAGTTCAACCCCCCTGTGGGCAACCTCTCTGCATTTTTTTACTGACCCCCAATACTCATAGCCATTAAAAGACTGTGCAAAAGGAACAATATTTATCCAGGAAGTGTGGCGGGTTGGGAGATCTCCTTCAAGAAGTTGGGTGTTGGGTAGTTTTTCCATGGTTACCTTTCAAGCAGTCCTAATACAACCGGCAGTAATTGTTTCTTCCGCGAGACTGCACCTTCAGCCAGACGAGTGCCATCGGGTTGAGGGGGGTAGGGGAGGTCGGAGAGTTGAGGCGGTTCATCAGTGAGAAGTAAGCGACTGGAACCATTTACTACATCGGTGACCATTAACATGGCGAAATCCAAGGCGCGTTTATCCCGCAACGTGGTTAACGCAGCATTAAGGTTAATTAGATGGTCAGTCAATTGCATCAAATCAGTTACTTCAACCTGGGAAATAGCGAACCGCAAGCCGCCTGCCTCATAAAGTTTCATATCTGTGTTAACTATTTCCTCCGAAGTCCGAGTTGATAAACCGGCGCTAGCTCCTAATACTTGCGTCCCAAATGAATGAACAGTTTCTCCTTCCAAGGAACTACCGCGGATGAACGCCCACCTTCCAAGCCGCTCGGATGCCTTTATATCCCGTGGGGTGGTGGTAGGTGAGGTTAGGATGAGGGTATCGGCAAGAAGTCCAGAAAGGAGCAGTCCTGCAAGTTGCGGGGGGGTGCTCAATCCGGCTTCTTCAATCTGTTCTGATACGAGGGTGCTGGTACTCCCGACCGTATCGACACTGAATTTAATTGGAATATGGGTGGACGGATTACCTAAACGGTGGTGGTCAAGTATTTCTAACAGTTCGGCTTCCTCCAGGTGAGCAATTGCTTGGCGAGGTTCGTTATGATCCACAAGGATGACTTTCATTCGCGGAGGATTAAGTACATCACGTTGCCGGCATATTCCAAGATATATTCCTTTATCATCAACGACGAAAAAATCATCCCCTTCTTCACGCAAAATCCGACGAAGCGAGTCGCGAATTCGGCTATTAGACTGGAACTTGGGAACCGTGGGGTTGCATGCTTCCTGGCAAGGGACTGCCAGGATTTCCGATAAACTCACATCCTTCTGTTTTGGATTTGGTCCGATCAGTTTGTTGACAAGCCTGAATAGGCTCGTTCCAGTGACAAGCCCGCATGGGATCCCGTCCGCATCTACCACTGGAGCAACACCCCATGTTCGGGCAGCAATCCCCCAAGCCTCGCGGAGGGGGGCATCTGGTTTTGCAGTGTCCAGGTGACGAGTGATTGATTCAAACCGTGGGGAAGCATCATTCAATAGGAGTGGGGCATCCAACCCTAATCTTTTAAGAACCCAGCTTGTTTGCGGGTTGACAGCCCCAGCTCGAGCCGCGATGGTTTCAAAGCCATCCCGCTCGTGAAGGAGCCAGGCATATCCTACTGCTGCCGCAATTGTGTCTGTATCTGGATTTACGTGACCAATAATATATATCTTGTCAGACATATAATTTCCATACAAAATTAGCTGATCTGTTCTTCGAAGCGTCTCGTAAAGTAAGTATTACTTGTACCGGGCTGTGTTCAAAGGTGCGATCACATTTTCTTGTGAGTGGAGGACGCTTGACATTTTATTAAAATTTATGGCTCTCCACACCTTTTCCGGAGTAATTGGAATCTCATCAAAGTTAATCCCAATTGCATCCAGTATAGCATTTCCTACCGCTGGAGCTACTCCATCCATTGGGATTTCTGCCACTGCCTTGATCCCAAACGGGTGAGTCGGCTCGAAAGTTTCGACAAATATGGCTGTCAATTCTGGCATTTCGTCCGCTCGGAATATATGATAATCGCCAAAATCACGCTCACGGGCGTGACCCTTGTCATCATAGACCATTTCCTCGCAAACCGTATAACCCAAGGCTTGGGTCATCCCGCCTTCGATTTGGCCTGAAGCTGTCTGTGGATTGACAATAACTCCACTATCAACTGCCATGATCAATTTATCAACCGTGACTGAACCGGTCTCTACGTCAACTGTCACTTCAGCAAATTGTGCCGCGAATGGAGGCGGAGCAGCCGGAGAAACGTATGATCCCATCCCCATGATTTGCTCCTGCTCATTATGGTGGAGAGTGTCCAAGGCAATCTCGATTAATGTAACCGAGCGGCCATCCGGTGCGAAGGCTGATTTATCCCGTAAATGAATTTCTTCTTGCTTGACTGGTTTATCTCCATGTGCCTTTTCTTCGTTTGCATTAAGGATTTTTGCAGCTCGTAATTTAATTCGTTCAGCTGCCATTTGTGACGCTCGGGTGACCGCGGTTCCGGAAATATAGGTCGTGGAAGATGCATATGCGCCTTTATCGAAGGGAGTGATATCTGTGTCGGAAGCGTATACTAGGATATCGTCTGTGGGTACCCCAAGAATTTCTGCCGCCATTTGGGCTAGTACAGTATCAGTGCCAGTGCCCAGGTCAGTGGCACCGATTAGTAAGTTAAAAGAAGCATCCTCATTCATTTTTATTGAGGCCCCACCCATATCTAGATATGGGATTGCGGTTCCCTGCATGACGAGGGCGACGCCAATCCCTTTACGCGTGGATTTGTTGGGAATTAATCCCAGGTGCCATTTTTCATTTCTAGATTTATCATCCCACCCAATTGCGATTTTGCCTTCGCTCACGCATTGCTCCAATCCGACGCTGTTTATCATTTCAGGGTGAGGTTCCCGGCCTTCATTCCAGGCAGTACTGAAGGGGTGGAATTCTCCGGATCGAATTGAATTCTTCAAACGAAACTCGAGCGGATCGATACCAAGAGCGCGGGCAATCTTTTCCATGTGACGTTCCACGGGCCAGAACCCCTGCGGCACTCCATACCCACGGAATGCTCCGGCAGGAGGAGTATTGGTGTAGACCACGTCTGCGTAGAAGCGAATATTTGGTGATTTACGATATTTTCCATCACCAACATATAGAGCCATGGACTTCTGTCCAGTATTGCCTGTCACTGTCAGCGCATGACAGCCATATGCTCCCGTGTCTGAAAGGATTTTCATCTCATTTGCAGTGATAGTCCCATCCTTCTTTACCCCTGTTTTCATATGGATTCTCATCGGATGACGAGAGCGGGCTGAAATGAATTCTTCCTCTCGACTATATTCAAACAGAACTGGACGTTTTGTCGCAATGGTAAGGTGGGCAGCCACGTCTTCGATCATGACTTCTTGTTTACCACCAAACCCTCCGCCGATCCGAGGCTTTATGACACGTATTCGCTTGATTGGGAGTCCCAGAACCGGCGCCATCTGTCTGCGGACGTGAAATGGGACTTGCGTGCTCGTGCGGATGACCAGGCGATCGTCTTCATCCCAATAGGTCACCACTACGTGTGGTTCAATGCTTGTTTGTTGAACCTTGGGAACTGAATAATCCGCTTCAAAAATTCTGTCAGCCTCAGAAAATCCTTTTTCGACGTTACCAATATCTATCCTTATTTCAGCGGCGAGGTTTTTTTCTGGATTAGAGTCGGCAAAATTCACATACTCCGGTTCATCATGAATTCGGATTGCACCAGGTTTAGTTGCATTTTCTGGGTTGAGGATAGCCGGCAATTCCTGGTATTCAACATCGATAAGTTTTATTGCTTGCTCAGCAATCTCCGGGGTTTCCGCTGCAACAAAGGCAACCCGGTCACCCACGAATCGAACCTTGTTATCTAATGAAAACATATCCAGTGGACCCGGTATTGGGTCTGATTGACCAGCAGTGGAGTAGACAACTCGTGGGATGTCTTGCCAGGTAAGGACTGCTGCAACACCCGGCAATGCACGCGCCTTTCTTGTGTCAATTTTTTGGATGCGGGCATGTGCATATGGAGAATACAATACTTTGGCATGCAGCATGTTTCGAACATAAATATCCGCTGTAAACGCTGGTTTCCCCTGGGATAACTTTATCGCATCTACTTTTGGGTCTGGTTTGCCCACTCGCTGGAAAGATTCAGATTCTGTAACTTGAAGGATCCTCGTCTTTTCCACCGGCCCCGTGACCTCTCCTCGCATTACGGCTGCGGCGCGAAGGATGGCTTGGACAGGTTTTAGGTAACCCGTGCAACGACATAATACACCTGCAATGCTTTCCCGAACTTGAGCTTCTGTCGGTGATGGGTTATTATCCAATAGCGCTTTCGCGGCCAGAATTTGGGCCGGGGTACAATATCCGCACTGAATAGCACCTGTTTCGATAAAAGCTAGCTGGAGCGGGTGCAGGCCCTCTGTTTTCTTCCAACCCTGATCGGGATGCTCGCCTAGCCCCTCAATGGTCTCTATAAAATGGCCTTCTGCTTGGGCGGCGAGCAAAGTCCCAGAATTAACAGGCTTTCCGTCTAATAAAACCGTATCAGAACCGCTCAATCCTTGCTCATCACCGAATTTAACTCCGTAATACCCCAAACGACGCAGGAGAGTGAATAATGTCTCATTAGCCTTTATCTCATGATTCTGAGATTCGTTATTAATAATAAGAGTGATCACCATGACTATTTTCCTCTACGAACCCTCGCCTCCTAAGAGGGGGGTAATGCGAATTGGCTAAGCGAATTTCTTCTTTAATTGACCCAATATTGCCAAGAGTCCGATCAATGATAATCCGGCTAAAGCAACGAATAATACCTGTATCAGGGAAAGCAAGCCGATGAACAGGGTATTCCACTCTGGGAGTGTCCATGTGACTGAAAACCCATTGATTGCAAAGCTCATTAGGATGGGGAGCACCAAGAGGTACATAATTAACCATATATACCCAAGGGTAATATTTACGGTTTTATGAGGTCCAGCGGCAAAAGCTCGCAATCCAATCATTGGCACCAACCACCCCATTAGGACTGCAACTGCTACCGTTATTCCAGAAAATATAATCAACCAGTTAACTCCATCAATTGACGCGAGAGAATAGGTGCGCCCGTCGATAATTGCATAGCGAAAGTTAAAAAGCACGACATAAAGGAAAGCACCAGCCAAAAGCCAGAGAATTTTTTTGTCTTTACGGATAAAAAGGATGTATCCAGGAAGAATGGCAAGGAATACAGCCAGCATATTCCTCCAGATGCGTTCACTACCAAGGCGGGCTTGAATTGCCTGTTTCATAGCAGTTTCTGTCGCCGATACAATTTCTCCATCTCCGATGCTTGCACTTGAGCCGATGGCTTTTGTATAGTCTGAAAACAGCTGAGATTGTTGATTTATTAAAGCATTTTGAATTAATGTTTTCCGTTCCGGCGATAAGGCAAGCATATCGATCAAAACATGTCCCTGGCTGCTGGCCGGGATGCTTGTTCCTAGTAATGCTGCCAGTGTAGGGGCAATATCAGTCATGTTCACATTTCCATATACCCCAGGGATAACTCCTTTACCTGCAAGAATAAAAGGTTCTATGAGTGTGATTGGATCTGGCCCCCCGTGTCCGCCGCGATCGATCTGCCCATGGTCTGATATTACCATTACAGTATCCAGGGTTAAATCCAGGTTGGACACTATCTTCTGTAATAACCCATCGCTGCGCGTGGCAGCCGCGTTCCAATTCGGGTTTTGCGGTCCTCCTTCATGGTGACCGGCGAAATCGACCTGATCAAGATGAATCAGAATTAATTGGTAATCTTCTTTTAACCAGGGTAAGGCGGCATTGACAACGTCGGCATCCGCAGCTTTATCTTCGCCGACTGTATAAAACCCAGTATCCACACCAGAATTGGACAGAAGATCCTGGAACCAGGTATAACCGGAAACGGCAGTATTTAATCCGGCACGTTGGGCATCCGCAAAAATATCATCTTGCGTAAAAGGTCGCCCGGTGTATGGGTCAGGTGGGTTGAAAAGCTGGCTGTCGTTGATATACGGCCAGGCTCCCGTCAGGATGGTTGCCCACCCAGGTGCAGAAAATGAGGGCGGTTGACTATGCATCATTGCTGAAGCACCAGCGGACCGGAGATTATTTAAGAATGGCATGATTGAAGAGGTAATGGATGTATCGTAGCGTAAGGCATCTATTAAGACAACAACAATCTGGCGTGTGTCCGGGCTGCCAAGAATTTGGCCTGGGGACGGTGGAATGTTTGCTAAGGGGGAACGGTAACTTTGGGCTGAATCCATTAGGGCAAGTGCCCAAAAGATTGCTCCGATGGCCAGGATAGGCAATCCCAAAATGCCAATTAATACCCAGTTAATCCTTTGAGTAATTCGATGTGCCTTCATGTACTTTGGTCTTCTCGGCTTGAATGACTTGGCGTAATTTATTAATAGCAAATTTTTGTCCCTGGTACTCGTATAGCCATGCATCCCACCCATTCGATGGGTGCATTGTTGCTGAGCGACTTGGCGAGAGTATGGATAGACCCTCGTAAAACTCCGCTGCTCAGCTGACCATTCGCAAGGATTGTCGCAGTAACTGATTCATCATTTACAAAAAATAATATTTGTCCCGGCTGAAGAAGCCCCGCCTCAAGAAGTTCTCCAAAAGGGACACGAGGCAAGGACCGTGGTTCTGGGTATTCTAGTGCACTGGCTGGGACTTGATTTATTCCTTCAATTCTTTCTGATGGCAATATTAATATAATCTTTGTTACGTTCAATGGCTATGAAATGACGGCCTAATTTTTTCGCAAGAACTCCGGTAGTTCCGGATCCAAAGAAAGGATCGAGAATGACGTCTCCGGGATTGGTGGAGGATAGTAAAACTCGATATAGAAGCGCTTCGGGTTTTTGAGTGGAATGCATCTTTGTGCCATTAATTCTAAGACGTTCTTTTCCGGTGCAGATTGGTAAAACCCAATCTGAGCGCATTTGCAATTCACCATTCAAGGATTTCATAGCTTGATGGTTAAAAGTGTATCTATTCCCTTTTATTTTTTGAGCCCAGATAAGTGTCTCATGAGCATTTGTGAATCGTACACCACGGAAATTAGGCATGGGATTCGTCTTCATCCATATTACGTCATTTAATATCCAGAATCCCAGATCTTGTAAGATGGATCCAACACGAAAAATGTTGTGATATGTGCCAATTACCCACATTGTGCCATTATCTTTGAGGATTCTCCGACATTCAGAGAGCCAGAGATGGGTAAACTTGTCATATTCCTCAAAATTTTGAAATTTATCCCACCCATCCTCAACAGCGGCAACTCGTGTTTGATTTGGTCGCCAAAGCTCGTGGGATAGCTGCAGGTTATAAGGGGGGTCTGCAAAGACAAGGTCCACTGACTTCTCAGGAAGTTTTGGGAGAATTTCAAGGCAATCTCCGGTGAGAATGGTATCGTACTTAATCTTTGACAATCTATCCATGTAAATTTCCGGTTTTATCCAATATACCCGTAGAGAAACTTTCTAGACACCGTTTGACTAGAATTGCGGCTGTCCCCGTCCGATATTCTGCGCTTGCCCATTCATCACTTGCTTCCGAGGTACAGGAGCGGGCAGCATCTTCAATTCCAAAAGCGTCTTTGCCGTCAAATCCCAGGGTAGGTGTCTTTCCCCATCCACCTAATGCAAGTCTTGTTCTCCCGGATTTCCATTGAGCGACAGCTGCGCAGATGATGGGTTTATCAACGGGGGATCTAGCCACTGTCTCGAATGCAAGTTTTAGCTGTAAGGGAATTTCAATATTGATAACCAACTTGGTTTTAAGAAGCTCGCGTTGCGACAGGAGGAAATCTCCGAGTGTGAGGACTGTCGTCTCTTCTCCAAGAATATTAATTTTAGCGTCCACTGCCAACATAATTGTAGCAAATGGAGATCGTCCATTGCTGGTTATTAACGAACCGGCTATAGTTCTCCGATTACGTTGATTTAGAGGTGCTTCCAGTTTCAATCCCATTTTCAGTGAAGAAGGCGGAAATGTGGATTCAAGTAGCCTCTGTAACGATACGGTCGCACCAATTTCTAGATGATTCCCTAACTCGATGATTTTATCCAGACCAAGCAATTGTAAATCAACCACCGAAAAGGATTCATCCTTCATTTGCGTCAAAAACGTGCCACCGCCTAGTGGGCGTGAATTGGTTTCGGTGAGCAGTCTCAGCGCTTCCGCCATTGTTTGAGGGCGATAGTAGTCATTGATCATCAGCTTTTTCTCCGGCAGACTAATCTCTTTATTATACTCATTCTGGGGTTGTGGCGCAAAATGTCAGACAATTAAATAGTATTGACCGGGCATTCCATTGCCAGGTCAATATAAAGTGATCGATCCTAAACCATGAATATCAAATGAGCAATTGGATCGAGATAATTAATACTCGAATTATCTTTACTCCGACTGATAGTGTTTTATTAGGGCACTAATAATTGGTTCCTTCTGGCCCCAGCAGTGTTGCGAGTTGTTTAAGTTGGGATGCGTGTACCAGAGCCAAAACTTCATCTGCGGGTAATAGGATGGAATCACCATGTGGAATGAATAGCTGGTTTTTCCGAATGATTGCCACGATGACCGAATCATTTGGCAAGTTAATTTCCCTGATGCTTTTATTTACGCTGGGAGAAAGCGGATGTACTTTTTCTTCTATTAAGGAAAATTCCCCTTTCCTCAATTTGAGGAGGGTCATCATATCGCCTAAGGACATTTCCTCGGCGACTAACCTGGCAAGGATGTCAGCTTGGTTTAGCGCAACATCTACACCCATTTCTTGGTTAAACAGCCAGGCGTTTTTTGGGTTATTCACGCGGGCAATGACACGCGGGACGTTAAACTCAAACCTCGCTAGGGAAGTAACTACAAGATTGGTTTCATCTGAACCAGTCACGGCTGTCAATACATTGGCTTTGCGAATACCTGCATTTTCGAGTGTGATCGGAGAACTGCCGTCTCCCGGAATGATTGCTTCTACCGGGAGTTCTTTAGGGAGTTTTTCAAGTAATGCTGGACGCTCTTCGATAATTTTCACAGTGTGCCCACCTTCAAGAAGCATTTTTGCAAGGTGTGAGCCGATATTTCCACCGCCAACAATGATTACAAACATAACTACCTCCCTTCAACACCTAGCAATTCTTCCAGGCGTTCCATCGCCGAAGATAAGACGACTAAATGTACAAAATCGCCTTCGTGAAATTCTGTGCCGGTTGCAGGAACAAACGCATGGTCGTTTCGCGTAATCGAAACAACCATGATTTCTCCTGGTACGTTCAATTGCATGATTGTTCTACCATTCATCTGTGGGGGGAGTTCAACGTGGACAAGGGCCACCTCTCCGCTGCCGAAAGTATTCCATACATCGATATCAACGTGTGTCAATACCTGAAATATTCTTTCAGCCCCCCAGTTGGTCGATGAGATTGTTGTCAGTCCTAATCGCTGATAAATTTCTGCACGGCGCGGGTCGTAAAGCCGCGCTACTACCCGAGGAACATGAAAGATGTTACGAGCGATTCTGGCAGCTACTATATTGGCATTATCAGATTGGCTTGCTGCTACAAATGCGTCCACCTGCTCGATTTTTGCTTGCATAAGGATATTTCGATCGAATCCGAGGCCTTTTATAATAATTCCCTTGAAATTTGGTCCAAGGCGGCCTTCTGAATTTGAATCATGGTCAATGACCGTGACCTCGTGTCCCTGGTCGGAAAGCAATTGGCTGACCTGCGAGCCTATGCGACCACAGCCCATAACAATGACCTTCATATTTTATTTCCTCCTTTCATTTATAACTGGATGATGAATTTCTTGCGACATTTCTGTCCGTCGCAGTACTCCTTTTCGGAGCCATTCCAGCGTATAAATCACAGGTGCATAAAGGAATAGTCCCGCCCAAATTGCGAAGGGAAAGACATCATTATCAAACGCGTTTGCTAAATACGGAATGTAAACAAGTGCGCCAATAATTACCAGGGATAAAAGGACCCCCCCCAGGAGCATCCTGTTGCTTCCCCAACCAAGTTGACTTGTATGTGCCTTGGATGTCCTGCATGCGAAAGCATTACCAGCTTGGACTGTTACAACGCCGGCTAGAAAAACAGTACTTGCCACACCTCCGACGTCAGTGGGAATATTTAGAAGAGTTGGCCATTGGATGGAGTTCATGAATGGGATATTTAAAAGACTAGCGTTTCCTGAGAATAAATAGGTGCATAAGTAACCGATATAGCATAACCCAGCTTCAAGCAAACCCAACCAAAGAAATGATCTCGTCAATAGACCGCGGTCCAATAACAACTGCGAGGAGGGGCGGGGAGGAACATTCATAATACCAGGCTCAGGTTTTTCACTCCCTAGTGCCAAGGCAGGGAGAATATCCGTGCCCATGTCGATTGCTAAAATCTGCCTCACGGTTAAGGCAGGAGGGATGCCAATTGCCCCAGTCAATAAGAAAGGTAATACTTCCGGAATATTGCTGGCAAAGATATAAGTAATAAATTTACGGATGTTGTCATAAACAGCCCGACCCTCTTCGATGGCAGCTACGATTGAGCTGAAGTTGTCATTAGTCAGGATTATGTCCGCCGCTTCCTTGGCAACATCTGTCCCAATAACTCCCATCGCGATACCAACATCTGCTTTGCGCAATGCTGGGGCATCATTAACACCATCACCCGTTACTGCTACAACATCGCCGATAGCTTGGTACGCAGAAACCAGCCTAAGCTTGTGGTCTGGAGCCATTCGAGCGAAGATGACTTCTTTGGTTAATAGATTCTGAAGTTCTGTATCGCTAAAAGAATCAATTTCGGCACCAGTTACTATTAGCGGGTTGAGTGTCGTGATCATACCTACACGCCGTGCCAGTGATTCTGCAGTAAGACCATAATCTCCAGTGATCATTACGATGCGGATTCCTGCTTTGTGGCATACTTTTATAGCCTGTTCCACTTCGGGACGAGGTGGATCCATCATGGCCATAAGACCCAGGAAGGTCAGTTCACATTCAATAGACTCTGCTGTATATGCTCCCGAACGTGGGGGAAGATCGCGCCGAGCGAATGCGAGCACTCGTAGTGCTCGGCGGGCATATTCGTCATTTGCCGCCAAAATCTCGGAGCGGAGAGTTTCGGTCAGAGGTATGGTTTCTCCGTCTACCATTATTTGGGCACACAACGTTAAAACTTCGCGTGGGGCTCCTTTAGTGAAAGCAAGTTCCTTACCTTTTTCCCGATGAATGGTTGTCATTCGTTTTCGCCTTGCATCAAACGGGATTTCATGGATTCGAGGTAACAGCATCGAAACATTATCTTCATTTAAATTATATTTCAGGGCTGCTACCTTAAGTGCTGCTTCGGTCTGGTCTCCAAGACTTGTCCAGGTGGGGTGTTCGGGAGAGGGCGGATTAACGCGTGCATTGTTACAGGCCACCGCTGCTTCAAGGAGTCTTGACAAGTCTTTTTCAAACGTACTTCCGGAGGGCGATGGAACAAATTGACCCTTTGGTTCGTAGCCAACTCCAGTTACTTGGAGACGCTTTTGAGCAACCCAAACTTCCCGTACCGTCATCTGGTTTTGAGTTAGCGTACCACTTTTGTCTGTACAAATTACCGATACTTTTCCCAGCGTCTCAACGACATTCAGCCGTTTAGCTAATACTCCCCTGCCGGCAAGCCTTTGAACTGCGATAGCTAAAGAAAGGGTTAAAGTGGCAGGTAACCCTTCTGGAGTTAATGCGACGATAGTTCCAAGAGCCAAAAGAAGGGGATTGTCATATAAGTTGCTAATATTTGGTTCGTAATTCGAAAGTGCCCAGACAATGCCGCCGATGCTTAACGCCACCCAAGTAAGTATTCCTCCAAGACGCTCAAGCTCTTTATGGAACCTGGATGGTTCTTCCTGGACAGACTGGGTTAAGTGAGCGATGCGACCAAATTGAGTTAGCATGCCGGTTGCATAAACGACTGCCTTCCCTGTACCGGAAGCAACGGATGTACCAGCGAAAATAAGGTTGGGACGTTCCAAATCACTTATATTTGGAAGAATGGAAGCTTCGGCGGTTTTTCGCGCTGCAACGGCTTCACCTGTCAGCGAAGCGTTATTAACTCGCAATCCATACTCCTCTACGACACGAGCATCCGCCGCGATGTTATCGCCTTCTGCGAGGATTAATACATCACCTGGCACTACTTCGCTCGCAGGGATATGTGCTTCAGTGCCATTTCGGGTAAGATGCGCATAGGAGGGTAAGAGATGACGTAATTTCTCAATGGCTTGTTCAGCCCTATACTCGCGCCAGAAGGAAAAAACACTGTTGGCAATCGTTAGGGATAAGATTACTAAGGCCAGCGTCCAGTCTCTTTGCCAAAAACTGATGACAACTGCAACAATCATTAATATAATAAACGGGTGCCGGATCTGAATGAAAAATTTTTGCCACTTAGGTTGAGTTGGCCGTTCTGACAGAACATTTTCTCCATAAAGTGAAAGGCGCGACTTAGCCTCGGAAGAGTTAATTCCGTCAGGTGAAGTCTCCAAAGATCGGTAAACTTCAGAAACGCGCAAGCTGTGAATAGGAGCGGAACCCATATGCATGAAAAAGGAGGCGCGCTAAGAATGCTTACCTCCTCCGAAATTTATTCCTTCTTGATTTCTTCATCATCTGGAGCGGTTTCTTTAGGCGCACCGCCTAATTTTGGTTTTCTTTTTGGTTTAGTGGCTAAATATTGATCTAGAAATGTTTCAGTCTCTTTTTTATTCATGGCAGCCTCAAATTCCCCAGCTGGAGCTGGGGGTTCAAAGCGTAAGGGACGTCTTAAACCAAACCATTCCCAGAAACGCGCCACCGCTACCAGAAGACGGTATCGGTATTCCTGTACTCTCAAGGACTGCCACTCAACGATGTTTCCCATTTGCCCTAGGACACGTGATTTATCACGGATGATGCGATGAATATCTTGAGGTGTGCGATACCCTATCGGAGATATTAATATTGCGTGAGCCATCAGGACCAGGACACTCAATGATATTAGCACCACCCAACCGCCCTCTCCCCATTTACCGACTATCTGACCAATAAAAACTACTCCAGCGAGAGTTGCGCGATATGGTCGCTCCAAGGCTGCCCCAGAACCGTTTCCGACCGGTCATTGTCTTAAGGATGTGCTGGCGGATCGCTAACCCCATTGCCATGATTGGCATAAAAACACCAACCCCATAATAAGGCACTGCCAGCGTGGTTTCGCCACGAACCAATAATTGGATAACGATGGCGGCGATGGCAGCCGCAGTCACAGGGCGTGTGAAAGTCCCTTTCGGATTGCGATATACAACAACTTCCGGGATTTCCCCGATTGCGACATTTCGCCAGGCCATAGCCTGTAAATCTTGATATGCAGTCATGGATGCGGAAGCCAATAACGCTACAGCCAGGATTTGATATGCCCAATAAAGAATCCATCCCCCATTACCGAGCTGGTTAAACCCAATAAATGCCAGGTTTCCAATTAATGAACGGCCTTGGACATTATCGAATGCGTTAAAATGTATAGCAAAATAGGTCAGGAAGGCAGTTGTCAAGCCACCATAAAATAGGAAAGCAGTTTGAACCAGGCGACCGATACCGGAACTGCCGCTATAAAATTTCCAAAGCCAATTCAAACGATTCAGGTGCTTTTTTCCCCACTTTATTGCCGCCATATCGTCGTGAATAACGAACTGGATTCCATTTGACATTGCCTCAAGACCACTCAGGGCAACCAGACCTCTCATTGATGCGGTGAGCATATGATACATACCTTGCCAAATGGTCGGTTGTGTAACAGGCGGATTGAAGGGGAGTATGCCTACTCCCTGTATTTTGGCAAGCAAAAGTCCGATTGCCATGATGATGGTTAACATAATGAAGACAGCTAGCATAATAAAGACTACACGTGCCGATTCTCCGCGCCCTCGGATTGTCAACCACCATGTTGCTGTAGCAAGCAATGCGCCGATCAGGAATCGCCAGACCCACAGGGTATCGGCTAATTGAGCAATTGAAAGTAGTTGCTGGACTCCTGATAAGGTTGATACAACAATCGTGAAAATATAATCCTGAATCAAAACAACTGCCACGACAAGGCTAAGGGACGGCCCAAGGTAACGCATGGCTGCAGTAAATGAGCCACCGCCTTCATTAAAAACTCCGAGAGAATACATGTACAACGCGCCGAACACAAAATTAGAGAATGCGATGACTGCAACGGCAATGAAGGCATATTTCTGCAACCCGTAGGGATGCAAGGCGCTCATCATCTCGCTCGTGGCATAAAAATAAGAGGTGAAATAGTCCACACCAAATAGTGCAAGGGCTGCGAGGAATCCCACCTGCCCTGCGCCGTGTATCAAAGCATGATCTTTTTTCTCAACCGGGGCAGCTTTGAATGCTAAAAAGCCGATAATTATTAGTAGTCCAATGAAAAAAAACATTAAATTAAACCTGTCTAAGGGAAATTAGAAATCAGCAGAAATAAATGCATCCCCAAGTATTTGGAGTTCAGCAAGTAAATGCCTGCGGGTGGAATAGCTGAACCGGGTATCTTGGGCAATCTTGGCTTGTTCATCCAATGCTGCTCGCACAACAAAGGCAGGTACGAACATAATTCTGCCCGCAGGAATGACAACAAAATTATAAGTTTTAACTCGGAGTTCCTGGTCATCAAAATATGGAAGTCTCAAACTTAACCCCCGATTGAGGCTTTGTTCAGCAGCCCGAGTTTTAATAAGGCTGATTATCTCATTGGTTAAGTGGTTTGCCAAAGCCCGCCCCTGGTTGACTAGTTGTCCAAGCATCCCATATCGCTTCTTTTCGAATTCATCTTCTGCAACCATGTACGGTGCTAGCGACCTCGCAGAAAATAGGACGTTCAGGAAATGCTGCATTGAAGCCACATGGGCTTCAGCCTCCTTGGTCGAATTAACCAATAACTCTCCATTTCCACCAAATGCCACCCACTGAGGTAGATAAAATCGTCTCGCTGCGGGCACATATGGCACTTGGAGGTTTCCACGACCATCCTCTGCAGCCCCTTCCTCTGTTATGGCATCCGTTGAAGCCGTAATCGCAGATTCGGGTTCCATCGAATTACTAACCGGAACAGATGGAATGTCATCTTCTTCAACCGGTACATAAGTCACCACTTTCCCGGAAGGGAGCATATTCCGCACCATATGCGTTGCTGAGGTAAAACGAATGAGGTTTGCGGCGATAACGATCGCTGGGTCATTCGACTGTTCCAGTTCGGTCAGGCGTTGACGTAGGGTATCATGCACATCGCGCCGGGCGATTCTGTCACTGAAATTCCCAACATGTTGTTCGCGAAATGATTGCTTAACCTCAAGTGCTTCTGTTCCTGCAGAGGCAATCACCCGGTCTGGCAGTGTGAAGCGGACTCGCTGGGCTCTTTCTGAATACGCCTCGGCAACCTGTCTTCCTTGTGCTTCAAGGAAACGCTGGATGATTGGGAGTTGAATTTCAAAAAGGGTATTTTGACGATCGTACTCAATATGCAATTGATTGATCGGAACTCCTTCGTGATTAATCATAGGAATATTTTCCATGGGTGCATCCTATTTGGAATTATAGTTGACCAAATCATTAATTAATCCGCGACTCATATGGATATTATTCCCAGTCGTTGTATCGGTGGTCATGCTATAAGTAAATTATAACCCGTGTGGATTAAATCCCTTGAGCAAAAGTATCAATCAATAATTTAATATCTCCCCCGGCTGAATACAGGATTGGGCAGGTGGTACCGTGATTGATATACTCCTGCACCTTCGCTAATGCTTCCGATGGTGTACCTGAAGCTGTTATGCGGAGAACGAGTTCTTCGGGGACTAGGTGCTTCGCTTTGTCGATTTCTTCTTTGCTGGCTGGCCAGCCTAAAATGGATTGGATTTCAGTGACAATTTCTTGAGAAACCCCACTCTCTTTTGCTATGTGCGGTTGCTGGGCGAGATACTGGCAAAGAAGCATTTTTGTAGCTTCTATTGCTTTATCGTGATCATTGTCTACTGAGCAGACAACCAATTGTGGTCTTTCAAGATCATCTACGCTGCGTCCTGACTTCTTTGCCCCTTTATAAAGAAGTTCAAGGGAATGATCGTTATGTTCCGGCGGAACACAATAATTTAAAACTACCCCATCTGCAATTTCTCCGCACAATTCCATCATCTGATCTCCGGTAGCACCGATCATGATAGGAACGTTTCGCGGTTCTCGGCGGCCATGGACAACATCTAATTCAATGTTGCTTACGTGGATGAACTCGCCATCAAAGGTAACCCGTTCCATATTGAGCAGGCGACGTAGAACCAATATGGTTTCGTGCATGGCGATTAGAGGTCTGTTTCGTTTGATACCCACGTCCTTGGCTAAGGGATCCCACCAGGCTCCTATTCCACAAATGATTCGGTCAGGCGCAAGGTCATCCAGGGTAAGAAAAGTAGCCGCCAGCAAACCGATATTGCGTGTCCAGTTGTTGATGACCGCAGAACCAACTTTGATATGCTCGGTTACAGCAGCATATGCTGCCATGGGTACTATCGCATCTCGAACCAGGCGTGACTCTGCCTGCCAAACGGCTTCAAATCCCTGTTTCTCTGCATAACGAACGCAGTCGAGGCCATCGCGCAGTTCGTGTGCGTCTTGTAGATAAAGGGCAACCCGTTTCATAAGTTATTTACTCCTTGCACCAATAAATAGCTGGAGTTGAATTTTTATATGAAGATCACCTATTTATTGATAAGCTGACTCCCGCTGGTTATTATAGCGCCTGAAGGCGGTTCCACATCAATGGGGCTAATTCGCGCGAGCGAGCAGCAGTACGTTCTTCGTCCATGACTAGAATTTTCTTATGCCGCATCAGGATCTGGCCCTTACAGACCGTTGTATCTACAGCGGAATCCACTAAACCGAAAATTAAATGTCCAAGGAAATTTGATTCATTAAGGGGCGTCGGGGGATTGTAATCAAGGATGGCCAGGTCAGCGGGGCACCCCTCCGCAATTTCTCCTAAGCGTTGACCAAATTGGCGTTCGGCAATTCGCGCATTATTTTGTAAAAGAAGTTGAGGGGCCTCCATGAATGCTACCCTCGGGTCATGGTTTGCGAGGCGATGGAGAAGGTAAGCACAGCGCATCTGGGCAAGCATGTCAGATCCCATCCCGTCGGAACCAAGTCCAACCAACACACCTTTCTTTATCATTTTCAAAACAGGTGTTACTCCAACAGCATTGTTCATGTTCGATTCGGGATTGTGAACCACCGCTGTATCTGTAGCTGCGAGCAAATCTACCTCGGTATCGTCAACATGAACACAATGGACAAAGATGGATTTATCCCCAGTGACGTTTAACTTTTCCAACCGATTCACGGTGGGCATTTTGTATTTAGCAATTGCATCCTCTCGGTCGGCAGCATCCTCAGCGACATGAATATGACAACCAACACCCGCCTCTTTGGATATGCTAACGCATTTTTCGATGGTTGCATCAGATAACGTAAATGACGCATGTAAGCCCATCATGGCAGCGATCTGACCATCTCCTTTGCCGGTTTTTTTAATGAACCGTGCATTCTCTTCAATCCCACCCGCTAATTTGTTACGATCGGATACTTCATAGCACAAGGAAGCCCGAATACCTGCTTGGCGAACGGCTTTTTCGATTAAATCAAGTGATCCATCCCGCATTGAGGGTGACGCGTGGTGGTCTATCACGGTAGTCGTTCCATTGCGGATACAGTCTATAAGAGGGATTTGTGCGGAAAGCAGGATATCCTCTTCAAGGAGTGCACGGTCGACTTTCCACCAAAGTCGTTCGAGGATCTCTACAAAGTTTGTCGCTTGATCGCCGGGGATCGCCATGCCCCGCGCCATCGTTGAATAAAAATGGTGATGGGTGCATATGAAACCGGGGAGGATGATTTGACCTTCACAATTTATGGATGTGGCATTCGGATAGCGGTTTTTCATTTCTGCAGAATCACCCAGGGCAGCTACAAGTTGTCCGTCAGTAACGACCGTTGCATTCCAAATGACCCGGTTATTTTCTCCCAGTGTGACAACAATTCCATTTTCGAATCGCGTGACCATTGTTCACCTCCTATTGTTCAATGAGTAGAGAAAGCTCCTCAGGGCTGCGGACACGCATTTTTATTGCACCCGTGAAACATTTCTTTGCACAAATTGTGCAACCGATGCAATGCGAGGGGTCGGTATGGGGAATGCCCTTTTCATCCAAATGAATTGCCAGGTATGGGCAACGCGCGCAGTTTCCGCACGATACGCACAAGCTTGGATCGGCTTCAGAAATCTTCTTAATCGCTGTTAGGGCCATAAAGTCAGTGATGGGGTTTGGCTGGGCTATTCCGATAAGCTCTTTCATGGAGAGGAGTCCGCGTTCCTTCATCATATAGGATGTTCCAGATTCCAGGTCTGACACAATTCCGTAACCTTCCTTCATGACAATTGTACAGAACTGTACGGTTTTTACTCCAAGGGCAAGAAAGTCCATCGCTGCCCTGTAATTCATCGGTCCACCATTACCAGATATTTCAATCCCCTCTGGGACTGCCTGGGCTAGCGTCAGGTACGAAATGGGAGTAACGCCTTCCCCGCTCATTCCAACTACCACACCTTCATCCCAGGGACGTGATTCGCTTGGTCGGAATGCAAGTGAGGGGAAAGAATTGGCTAACGTTATTCCCGCTTTCTTTTTTGGATATTTATCCAGTACTTTTCTAATTGCCCGCAATATTGGGACAATTGATGTCACTGCTGCTGAAAGCTTAAATAATTTTGGTATGTTTGGGTCGCCCACATCCATAATCCAGTCAATGATTTTTGCTGTCAAGGCCGCGTTTTGGGAAACAATTGCGCCTTCGGTCCCATCACCACCTTGCGGACAGGATAGCGAGTACTCAATGGCCATGGCTCCAGCTGCTTCAAGTTTCTTTGTGTTGGATCGCCATCCGCTCGCGTCATGTTCATCATGGCCTGTTACTGGACCACCGGTAGACGCCATTGTCAACTTGTCAGGCCACTTACTTACCAGTTGTTCTACTTCGCGGCAGACTCGATCGAGTGGGTGTCCGGATACATTGTCAGAATTTCCATAGGTGAGCGGGCTGAAAGTGAACATGTATTCGCCAGGAATGTGAATGGGGATGTTGTCAAAAGCTGTTTTCATTACCCCTCCCGCCCAACCAGCTTCATACGCTTGCGTCATTTGCTGCAACCCGTCCGTGGAAGGAGAGGCTGAGATCAGGTAGGGAGAGATGATTGGGCGTCCAAAGAATTCAGTTTCAAGGGATATTGGCACCCGGTTGAAACCAGGCAGGGTATAGTAGGATTTGGTCGGTTTGGTTATAACGGGTTTATTTTCACCCCTGAAGATAGGCATCAATTTCAGTAGCTGCATTTTTCCCGGAGGCAATCGCCTGGACAACCGTTTTTGGACCTGTGATTACATCCCCTGCATAAAAAAGGCCATCCTGTTGCTGTTGCATAAACTCAGAATGCATTCCAATTGCCAGGACGACCGTGGTCAATCCGGTTCGTATGGTTTTTGTTTCCGGTAAGTCGACTACATTTTTGGGCCCAAATGGCTTTCCTTCTGGGAGTTCCACTTTTACGGTTTCAAACCCCGAGATATATTCTCCTTCTTTGATGATTTTAGTGGTTCGAATTCGACAATTAATTTCGATATCAAAGTCTAGCAATTCCTTGCGTTCCTTTGATGTAAGAGGCATTTCCGATAGCTTTTCAAGCATGAATAGCTCGACATGCGTTGCCCCGATCTGCCTGGCTGTTATGGCACAGTCAACTGCAGTCGCGCCACCGCCGATTATTGCCACCCGCCCGTTGAAATGATAATCCTGAGGGTTGACTAGAAGGTCAACCATGGAGATCGCTAGGGATTCATTCTCGATCCCAAGGGAGATAGGTTTCCAGAGCCCCGTCGCCACACATACTGCATCATAACCATTGTGTAGGAGCGATTTAGGATCATTAACTTTTATACCCGTTTTTGTTTTTATATTGCCAAGTGAAAGGATGAAATTAATATCTGTGTCAATCACCTTTTTATTCAGGCGGTGATGAGGAATTAGGTTAATCATTCCCCCAAGTCTATGTGTGGCTTCGAGGATTTCAACCTGATGACCCATTTGGGCTAATGCGGCTGCACATCCCAACCCAGCTGGCCCGCTCCCTATAACGGCTACTTTTTTCCCACTTGGTATGTGAGTGGAAAATTCAGGTATTCCTCCCAGGTTCTTTGCCATGTCTACGATCGTTGCTTGGACGAGAGGAATATTGATCGCTCCGTCGAATTTTTTACGAGTACAAGCCGCCATGCAGAGCGTATCGGGGCAGACCATTCCGCAGATTCCCCCAAGCGGGTTCGCATGCATAATTTCTCCTGCCGAGCGGCGAATGTCAGACGGGTTCCCTATACGAGCAGCCATAATGAAATCCGCGGGAGAGCAATGGGCTGGGCAAGCTTCCTTGCACGGCTTTTCCTCGCAGTATTCACAGCGTAACAATTCTGTTTTAAGTTGTGCTGGGGTCATAAATTGCTCAAATTGTTCCTGATTTTCCATGGAGCACCTCTATTTATTTTGTTTTTTTTGCAGCAAAGAAGATAGCTGTCTGACAAGTTGAAGTAATTATAGCATTCCAAAAAAATTACAGGCACGCTCATGGGTGCCTGTGGTATCGATTACGTCCAGGTACTTATGCTAACCCAAGCTTTTTCAATCCCCCTAATGCCTCCAGGTCCTCTGGTAAATCCAGATCAAGGGCAATGTTTCGAGACTCAATAACTACCAGTTTGGCACCAGCTTCTATCGCTCTTTCACTATGTATATGAAACGAGCCTATCCCGTACCCGTATTCGATTAATCCGGCTGGATTAATAAATAATCCATTGGTCCCATCATGTCGTCGGTCAGGAGCAATGACAACTACCGGATTATTTTTTCCCGCGCTTTAGCAGTGTTTTGATATCAGCGGGTTTGATCAGGGGAAGATCAGCAGGAAGAACAAGAACAGCATGTGCTCCTTGTGCCATGGCGACAATGGTGGCACGTTTAATGGCAGTATTAAACAGCGGTGCACCATCTTCAAGTACTGTCCGCCCTCCCATGTTACGGGTAAGTGCTAGGGCGGCAGGATCACGACTGACTACCAATGTGTGCTCAATCTCGGGAATTTCTTTTAATATTGTGAGGACGTGTTCAAGAAGGTAACGATTTAAACTGGTCCGCTGATCTTCGGTTAGCATGCCAGCTAATCGCGATTTACCTCTACGCAAAGGTTTTACAGGGACGATTGCCCAAATTGTCATAATGCTCTGATCAAGTGTAGCACATCTTGAGCTAAATTTTTGCGATCCTCGTGAGTTTTCATAATGATATTGGCGAATATCAGGGGGATTGAAAAAAACTGGGCTAGACCTGTATCCACGGTATCCAGGATAAATCCTGAAAGGAGATTGCCATAATGTTGGGCAGCTGTTAGCGCCGAAGGGACCATACCTAATTCTGTAAACATTTTTGAAGCCGGTCCTTTGACTGTTCGACCGCCTATAATGGGGGAGACAGCTACGATTGTTTTTTTCGAAAGCGCCTGGCTTACTCCCGGCACTCCAAGGATCGTGTCAATACTAACCCAGGGGTTGGAAGGGCAAACAACTATCGCATCAGCGATTTTAATTGCTTCCAGGACTCCAGGAGCAGGCTCTGCAGATTCTATTCCATCAAATCGAAACCCTTTTACCCTTGGTATGCATTTCTGCTGAACAAAATAATCTTGAAAGGCTAGTTCGCCATATTCAATGGTATCCACCATAGTATGAACGGTCTGGTCGCTCATTGGGATAATTGTCTGCTGGACTCCCCAGGATCTGCAAAATTCAAGCGTGATATCGCTTAATTTTTCCCCTGCATTCAAACGCCGCGTGCGCTCAAGCTGGGTTCCCGCATCTTTGTCACCAAGCTGGAACCACCCTGGGCCGCCGAGTTTTTGAATGTTTTCTATAAGATAGAAAGTATCTTCCTGTAGACCCCATCCTGTGGTCTCGTTAGCCAAACCTGCCAGGGTATAACAAACTGTGTCTAGGTCGGGAGATATGAACAACCCGAGGTGTTCAAAATCGTCACCTGTATTTACTATTATTGATAGGTCTTCGGCTGGAAGTATTTTCGCGAGGCCATCTGCTAATTTCGCGCCGCCGACTCCCCCGGCGAGGGCCACAATTTTCATCCGTGGGCGTCGACTTTTTCGATCTGGATTTTATATTTAACACGCTGTTCACCCGGTTGGCGGGATGGATATTTGGAGATCCCTCGATATTTAAGAGTCAATTTATCAATGTGATCATCAGCACCATCGGTAGTATATTCCACTACCGACCCATGCACCTGGATATAGCGATATGCATTGGTAGGGTCCTGTATGCAAAGAGCAACTTGGGGTCGGGCGCGCATATTTTTGTCCTTAACGCGCCCTATGGCAGTATTGATCAGGATAAACTCACCATCTGTATTGAACCAGACCGGGGTCACTTGGGGTGACCCATTCGGCATCAAAGTAGTAAGGTAAAGAAATGCCTTTTTCTCGTCTTTTAGCAAATCTGTGTGTGTTTCAGGTATATTTTTCATAAATATTGTTACTCCTATATTATTAATTTATATAACGATTAATCTAATTATTTTGAGCCCTGGATAATATTAAGTGCGGTTACGATTTTCAGGGACTCTTTTATCTGAAAAGGTCATTTTCTTTTGGTCTGATCATTTCCTTTAATGATCCTTCTCGTAATGGATGGGGAAAACCGCGCACGTGTACAGCTGGAATTCCTTCAGCAGCCTCACCCATCACCAGTGCAGCTGCGCCCGCAAGCTCATCTGCAGCAGCGACCATCGTGATTCTCAACTTGTACCCATATAGGTCTAGCCAGCCGCGCTCATCAACCACTCCTGGCAGACCCGAAATGCCAATTGCTGTGCCAATAGTGCCAAGTCTCCAGGGCCTCCCGTGAGAGTCTACGATCAGTACACCGACTCGGATCCCCGTAGTGACTTTAATCCTTCGTCGAATTTCAAGAGCCGATTTGGAAGGATTTTCAGGCAACAAGGATACCCAACTATCTGGGTTGCCGCCCTCCACCCGCACATTGGAATGATCAATTCCAGCGCTGGCACAAATAAAACCTAGTTTATGTTCCACGATGATTGTCCCTGGGCGGACCCGCAAAACCTCTTTGCTCTCTTGAAGGATAATCTCTACCAGGCGAGGGTCCTTTTCACTTTTTCTTGCCAGTTCGAGTGCCTCTTTCGAAGGAGTAATAGTATCAAGATTGACCAGTCTGCCCTCGGCTTTACTGACAATTTTCTGAGTTACAACCAGAATGTCACTATCCTCTAGCGTTATCCGTGCCGATTGAATGGATGATAACAGTAGGTCAGCCAGGTTATCACCCGGAAAAACAAGTGGAATTTGTGGAAGGGGAGTGAAAGTTAGTGTCATGAATTCCTGGCTAGTGTCTTAACTCCAGTAATATGGATACCGGCTGATGTGCTCCCAAATTGCTTGTTGATGCCAATCAAAATACTGGTTAAGCCTTCGACTACTGCAGAGTTCTCGATCGGACCTGCGTCCCAGCCGGTCAGACCAATTGCTGAGACAAGTTTAAGAGTTTCAGAACGCGCTTCCTTGCTCGTTCCGGCAACAAGAACATCGCACTCAACAACTAAATCTTGCAAAAGATTCGTGCTTGATATATTTTGAAATGCTGAAGTCACTTGGGCATTGTCTCCGAGAATTTCTAACGCTTCCTGTGCAGCACTTCCTGCCGGTGGCATCTTAACTTTGGTCACTCTGGGGGGGACAAGTGGAACTGTTACATCAATTAGTATTTTCCCGTTCATCACTTCTTTGATGGATTCTAGCGCTTCTCGGTGGGCAGAGTATGGGACAGTCAATGCTATGATATCACTGCTTACAACTGCATCATGGTAGGAAGCTCCCTCTATCAATGCTTTTCCTCCAAGTAATTCGAGTAACTCATTTGCCACGATTTCAGCTTTTTGCTGGGATCGCGACCCTATTAGTACCCGATATCCAGATTTCGCCAAACGGTAAACTAAACCTTTCCCTTCTTTCCCCGTTCCTCCGATCACTCCGATGGTAGGTAAATTGTTTACGTCACCCATATTTCTTCTTCCAACCACTCACTTTGATAAATGCAGGGAGATTAGTTTATGCAAAAAAATTCTATTACAGGGAGGAAATCAATTAGTACACGACTACGGAAAGATAACTTGATAAATTAGAAAATGGATGACGGACTAGTAGCCAACCCCAAATTGGACGGGATCAGGAATCTCAACGCCGCGAGATGCCATTTCTGATAAAGTTTGAAAGATTGCTTCACGTAAAATAGGTTCACTACCATACATGACTTGGAAAAGGGAACCAAATGCTCCTTCTATCGGCATAATACGCAAATACGCGAGAGAGGCAAGTTTTTCTTCTTCTGTACCTGATTTAAGAGCCAATAGTAACAGATCAGTAGGCGGTTTTTCGGGGGAGACCCCCAACCCTTTTTTACCTGCAAATGCGATGATCCATGGAGATTCAGTTGGAGGAGGCAATTTATTTGGGATGTGTGGGTCTATCCGCAGCCGATTTTCATTTATCTCTGTGGCGGCATTCTTGACCGCCCATTGATCGTCTTCAGCTTCCAGGCGGTTTATTATATCTATCGCCCATTGTTCGTGGATTCGAGCCAGGCCATAAACAACTGATCGTCGGACCAATAAGTCATCCTTCATTACCGCCCCTTCTTTAAGCATTGCGTACCCCTCCCCAGGGTGATTCGCAAGTGCCTCTGCAGCTGCGCGACGAAGACTTTCATTACCATGCAGTAACGCAGACCCGACGCTGTCAATCGCCGTGGTTGTATTAATATTTATGAGAGCAAGGCAGGCCGCCCGTTGGACGTTTGGACTCTGATTATTTAATAGCTTGGTGAGCGATTCAACGGCTTTTGTATCTCGAAGTGCCCCACTTCCAAGGGCAGCAAGCAGCAACAACTCTGTATCCTGTCCCTCTAGCATTTGCCGGAAAGGTCCTGCAACGCTTTGTTCTCCGCAATGGAGCAGGGCGCATAGGGCTTGCCCGCGCAACCCTAGTGGTTGTCCAGTTTGCTGTAAAAGGTCAACAAGAGCTGCCAGCACCTTTCCTCGCCAGATCGATTTTAACGGCGCATCCTGTAGCCACCTTCCTACTGTGAGGAGATTGCGAAAAAATGGACGGTCTGTCGTAGACAAGTATTTTTCAACTTGCGAGCTAACATCGCCAATTGCAGCCTGGTAGCTAAGAGCAAGGTTTTTATAAAGAGAAGAGTGTTGTTTCTCAAGGGATTCCGACTTAAGTCGTGATAAAGAATTACCAGCGAGATACCCGCAAAATATTGGATGAAGGAACTGTAATCAATTCCCTCGATGTTGAATTAAAATCCTGCTCCCGACCATTTTGGAGATTATCCCAGGTGAAGGAACTTGATTTATTTCATTTTTCGAGCCATTCGTTTCAGCGCTAGTAACCGGGACACTAATATTTTGTTGTGTTTCAAATGATTTAATCCACTCGTGTGCTGTATGAGTATCGAAAATTGGTGTACCACTAAGAGTCGCTTGCAACGCAAGCATCTCAAGTGCTTCCCTGGAGATATTTTCATTGGTCAAGCGGAGTAAATGTGCGTTAATGGAATCAAGTGGTCCGGGACCTTTCAAATCTCCGGCATATGCACTCCATGCCTCGAGGGTTAATTCCATAGGAGTCGCCCTGTTGTTTTCTGGGTTCAACCAACCATTGAGTAAGAGCGGGTCAATTTGATCACTCGTTTGAGCCCAGGCCTCAACTGCCACAAAGTTAGTCCATAGGTTACCCCATTTTTCGAAGAATCTCTTTCGCTGTGTAGAATTCCACGGTGATACAACAAGGGGCATGAAATTCAGTGTAACCAATCCATCTAAATAATCATTGGAAGCCGAGATTACAATTCTAATTTTTGGGAACCCTCGTTTGAGCGCTTTTAATAATTCAACCACACTTTTTAAACCATCTGGTGTTATCTCATCAGCGCCATCAACCAGGAGTAATGCGCGTCCATCTGAAAAAGCATTCCGGACCAACTCGGGGATCTTTGCATGGTCTCGGATGGGAGCTTTTTCCGTTGCCAGATTTATTATTGAATTGAGAGGTTCACTCTTACTTACAGGGAGATCAAGATCTGCTACATGGACTAGAAACGGGATCGTTCCTGGGACTAAACCTGGAGCCGGGTCTTTCCGCGCCAATTGGGAAGCCAGGTAAGCCATTGTCACTGTTTTCCCAATCCCGGCTGGTCCAGTCAGGACAATATCACAATTTCCTGATAGAGCTTGAAGAAGGGTAATTCGTGGAGCATTATAGATTATCCCCAGGTCAGGCCAATTCGGGATATATGGAATGGTTGCTTCGACAATATCTTCGATTATGATTGGCGCTCCCGGTTCTACCCGTACAGGTGGAGCAAGTAGAGAAGGCGGTTCGATGATTTCATCCAGAGAAAAAAGTGGTGCAGCCAAGTGGAGACCTTGAGCATGCACCAAAACCCTCTTAAGGTATCTTTCTTCCACTCCTTTTAACTTGCTAAGTGCATCTTTTTGTTTTTCCTGGTTTGCTCGGATGGTATCTCGAATTTGGCCGATTGAAGGACGAAGAATTGATATTATCCACCATGCCAGGGATGCGAGGATCAAACCTAATAAAAAAGAAAACGGGTCAATGACAGGGAGGCGGAACAACATTCATCACCGTTGAGTATTTAACTTCCGTAAAGAATGCGCCCACAAGATGGGCAGAATTCAACTTGCCCCGAAGCACGCGAAGATTGCCTCTGTGCGGCTGTAATTCCCGACCCGCAAGCAGAACAGGAGCTGTCCTTGATTGTCGCCACTGCTAAACCGCGCCTCTGTTGGCGCAACTGATTGTACTTACTAAGGGCGATTTCCGGAATTGGGTCTGCAACAGCGGATCTTTCAGATAATAATTTTTCAAGCTCTTTATTAAGTGAACTTTGTTCTTCTTCCAGGCCTTGTTTTTGTATATTCGAATGATTATGTGTTGCCTGCAACTCTGCCTGGGCAGATGTGTTTGTAGCAATGGAATTTTCCATGTTCATCATGGCTTCAAGTTGGATGTCCTCTAGTGTTATCAAGTGACGTTTTAGAGCTGCCACATCGTTTTGAAGATCTTGCAATTCCTTCGGGCTGTGACCTTTCCCCGTGTACAAACTCGCCTCTGTTTGCTCAAGCTTAATTCTTTGAATCTGAGCTTCCAATTCCGCTTGTTTCAATTCTTTGTCGGTGGCAAGATATTGCGAGTTTGCAGATTCTGCCTTCTCTTTAGCTAACCTTACATCACCGTCATCTTCCAATATTTTCTGGATGGCTTGCAGTCTTGTGTGAACAATATCTATTTGGCTGTCGACTTGTTGGAGACGAAAAAGGCTTAAGGTGTGACTCATGGCTTGATTATATACTGATTACTACAGTTCCGTATCTTTATATATTTTTGAAGTAGGGGGGGGAAGAAAAAGCCCCGCTATCATTTAGATAGCGGGGCTGCATTATTGAGTTGGTAGGTTGAAATAGTTGTAAATTGCCCTGGATAGGTCACCAAACAATCCTGACGTTACATTCCATTCAAACTGGACCGGATTAAATGTGTATATGGTTAAAACGTAATTACCTCCGGGAGTATAGACGATGGCTGCATCGCTAAATTGGTTTTCAAAATTATCCCAACCATGCTTATGAGCAACTATTGTTCCTTCAGGAAGACTCCCCTGGATCAACGAACCTAGTTTATCTTCTTCAAGGTATTGGATCATTTGCTGGCAGGCAGCTTGGTCCACTTGACCAGGAAATGCAGCTACAAGCGAACCACCTCCTGCTTGCGAACAGGTATAAATATCTTCGAGCAGGAAACCCATTTCTGATGGAGTTGTTTGGTTAAAAGGATCCGGGTCTGTGTTGATATCCAACCGGGAATTTGCGGGTGTCACATAGTGCTGAAGTGGAATGGATCCTGGTGCAAAGTACATGGCAGTGAAGGTGCTTTTAAGTCCGAGAGCTTGCATCATTTCAGTAACAACCAGCGGCCCACGCCCTTCATCTAGTGTAGCCATTAAACTGTCTGCTTCCGAATTGGAAGAATGGGCAATCATCCCTTTCAACTGTGTATCGATTTCTGGAGAAATTTTGCTATTAAAATGGAGGAAGGTTGACACCATGATGGGGATTTTAATTGTGCTGTTCGCCGAAAAAGCCGCATCCGGATTTACCGGGACATCTTGTCCACCCTGGTAGGCAAAGTGGATAATATCCTGTGTCTGCAAGTCCAAAAAATACAGATCTACCAGACCGCCAAAGCCACTCTGGTCAATCAGTTGCTTGAGCAGGATTTGTAACGTATCTGGAGAGGGACGACCAGCTATTGTATTCTGGGATGAAAGAATGACAGTCCGATCGCCTGGGGATTGCAGAGCAGCCTCGATGAGCGCTACTGCTCGATCAATATCCATCGTTCGCCCCGGTGTACTTGGGGTGAAATTTGCTGTACCAGGGATTGGTTGGGAAGGGGTGGGCGGCATGTCGTACCGAGCGGAGATTTCATCTTGCAAGTAACCGCGTAGACGGGGTTCAGAATAGGAGGAAACAAGCGGGATTTGGCGTGTAGGTGAACGACGATTCCAAACAAAGTTCCAAAATCCTCCCCAAAAAGATGCTCCCGTGCGTTGTAAGTCTGCAGCGGCAAGCATGCTATCCGTATTTAGTTGAAAACCGATGAGTGTGGGATCAAGATCTATCAACGCGTCTCCATAGTGGATTTCTACCGGAAGCGCATATACCTGGAACAGCCTTTGTGCAGCTGCCTGGGGGTCTAGCCCACCGACTGGAACGTTACCGATGGTCATGTCAGGCGGATAGTTGTATCTAGAAACGCTATATTTAACAACCTGTATAATAGTCACTACTGCTGCAAGGAGTATGAATATCAGGGATACTCCCCGCAGGAAGATGGAAGAACCTCGCAATCTCACACTTCCTCCTGGAATTTTAATTAGTGATATTCGTCATGCAATACGGGTAAAAAGTATAACACACTCGCTGAGGGCAGGTGTGCTACAATCAAACCGCGCTAGTTAATAAAACCACAAATGAGGTCACAATGCTGCGATCAATATTAATTTACCTTTCAAAGGCTGCCTGGGCGCAGCGGATGGTTAGTGGATGGAAATTTGCCTGGCAGGCTGCCAGCCGTTTCGTGGCGGGAAACACGATTGGTGATGCGATTTCAGCTGTAAATGATCTGAATGCTAATGGGATCAATGTCACCCTGGATCATCTCGGCGAAAGCACTGACACTCGCGAAAATGCTGTCAAAGCAGCTGATGACATCATAGAATTGCTGGATCAAATCAAGGCAAGTGGTGTGCGGGCAAACGTTTCTGTCAAGTTGACACAAATCGGCCTGGCCCTGGATGAGAAATTGTGTTCTCAAAACCTGGAACGCATATTAGCACGCGCAAAAGAATACCAAAATTTCGTACGAATTGATATGGAAGACACTCCCTATACCGATCGGACATTGCGCATGTATCGGGAAATGCGCAATAAGGGATTCCAGAAAACCGGGATCGTGGTCCAATCGTACCTTTATCGAACGGAAAAGGATACCCGAGATTTACTAAACGATGGCGCTTCCTTTAGATTGGTAAAAGGTGCTTATAAGGAACCCGCCGATTTGGCTTACCCGCGCAAGACGGATGTTGATGCAAATTTTGATTTGCTTACCCAAATCATGATTGATGGTGCAAAGAGCGCTGGTTGCCCTGCAATTAGCGCGGATGGACATATTCCTCCAATCCCGGCCATTGGTTCCCATGATCCCAAGCGTTTGGAGTTTGCCAAGGTTTATGCCGATAAAGTAAATCTCCCTAAGAACTCGATAGAGTTCCAAATGCTCTTTGGAATTAGGCGTGATTTGCAGCAGCAGTTGGTCAAGGAAGGTTACCCGGTGAGGGTTTATGTTCCTTACGGCACTCATTGGTATCCATATTTCATGCGCCGGTTAGCTGAGCGTCCTGCAAATGTATGGTTCTTTGTATCAAACTTCTTTAGGAAATAAATTAATGAAGGCGGAGAGGGGGGTGAATAGGGATTATAAGGTATAATGTATATACATAGCTGGAGCAACGGATGGCACTTCAGGTTGATCCGCATAGTCCCATTCCATTTTACTATCAGATTAGAGAGCAACTCCGTCATTTGATCCTTAGTGGTCAACTGAATCCGGGGGATATTCTTCCAACAGAAATGGAAATTTGTACTGGTTGTGGGGTCTCGCGCATGACTGCACGCCAGGCATTAACCCAGCTTTCGAATGAAGGCTTGGTTACGCGGCAAAGAGGTAGGGGGACATTCGTGGCAGCTCCCAAAGCAACGCTAGAAAGTTCGCTTTTTCCACTAATGAGTTACACGGAAATTCTAGGACAGATTGGCATGCAAGCTGGGGCGACAGTCCTCGCTCAAGTTGTGGAACCTGCTTCTGGCGAAGTTGCTGAAAAATTAATCTCTCGCTCCTGCCTCTCCAGTGGTGCATATTACCAGAAAGCGACTGATGAAAGAGGAAACCATGTCTTTGGAGACCTCATTCTATCCGCAGGGACTGTGTCCTGATCTTGCAAGTGTCATTTTGGAAAATCAGAGTATTTACCATTTGCTATCTGAACGTTATGGATTAGTTCCTGATTATGCAACCGATACCATAGAACTTTCCGTCGCGGGTCCTTACGAAGCTAAAGAGTTGAATCTTAATGAAGGCGTACCGGTGGTATTGGTCACACGTTTAAGTTTTTTGAAAGATAATACCCCCATCGAATTTACAATTTCCACCCATCGCGGAGATCGGTTCAAATCTGTCGTACACCGCACTCAACAGCAGCTTAAGTAAGGTTGGAGATAACCATGTCTTATGGTTTCTGGAGGAGAATCATCTGGATTGATCTCTCCACAGGAAGAATTGAAGAAGAAGAGCCGCCTGACGAAATTTATCGTCAATATTTGGGCGGGTATGGGTTGGGGATTCATTATCTTTATGAGCGTATGCCCGCTGGTACCGAACCACTAGGCAAGGGGAATATCCTGGGGTTTCTGCCAGGTCTTTTAACTGGCACTGGGGCACAATTTAGTGGACGGTTCATGGTTGTTGCCCGTTCTCCATTAACTGGCGCTTGGGGGGAAGCAAATTGTGGAGGTGATTTTGGTGCGGCTTTACGGGGAGCAGGCTTGGATGGCTTATTCATCACAGGAAAATCTGAAAGGCCGGCATATATCTTTATTGTCAACCGAAAAATAGAAATTCGTGATGCTTCTACTTTCTGGGGGATGAATGTGCGTCAAACGGAAATCGCTCTTAGGAGAGCTACTTCACCAGATGTTCGTGTTGCCTGCATTGGTCCGGCGGGAGAAAAACAATCTCTCCTGGCGGGCATTGTTAACCACGAGGGAAGGCTGGCCGCGCGCTGTGGCCTGGGTGCGGTAATGGGATCAAAAAACCTGAAAGCAGTGGTTGCCCGGGGGAGGTCCCGTCCTCCGTTGGCTGACCCGAAAGCCTTTAAAACTTACACCGATAATTACCATTCTATATTTCGCAGGAAACAGTCTGGTATTTCAGCACGCATCCCAGCTTTGATGTCACACTTATTGCCTTTTTTTCGACGTTTTCGTACTAAGTTAAGTTCTGGACCCGTGGGAATGGTCGTTGATTCTTACCGCCGATATGGCACTTCTGCTGGGACCGCTGTTTCGTTGGAACTGGGGGACACTCCGGTACATAACTGGACTGGTATTGGTTATCGCGATTTCCCATTAAACCTCTCTGAGGGCTTGAGTGATAAGGCTGTCGTTCGGACCCAGGTCCGTGCATTTGCATGCCAGTCCTGCCCGGTTGCATGTGGCGGGTTGGTAACTATATCAGGAGAAGAAATAAGTCATAAGCCGGAGTATGAGACATTGGCAGCTTTCGGTCCAATGACAATGGTTAGCGATTTGTCAGCAGTAATGCTCTGCAACCATGTATGCAATATGGAAGGATTGGACTCCATCTCAACAGGATCCGTGGTGGCCTTTGCCCTCGAATGTGCCGAAAACGGTTGGCTGCCTCAAGGATTGGAAAATGAATTACCACTAAAATGGGGAAACGGCGATGTGGTTCTCGAACTGACCAAGCGGATTGCAGCCAGGACGCCCGGGTTAGGCGAGTGGCTTGCCGATGGCGTTCAAAAAGCTTCTCAACGCATCCCGGTTCACGGACGGGACGCGGCAGTTCATGCCGGCGGGCAGGAACTTGCTATGCATCGCGGGCTTTATGAACCCGGTGTTGCTGCCGGTTATGCATTTGACCCAGCTCCTGGTCGTCATACCTCCACAAATTCTGGTTGTGCGTTAGTCGCCTCATTTCTCCCATATTTTGAAATGCTGGGATTCCATCCTGCAGCGCGCTACGATTATGCTGGCAAAGGTGCAACCCAGGCAATTGCCATGCCACTTTATAGGGCGTTCGATTCACTCGGGTTATGCCAATTTTCGTTGATGATGGGGAAGCCGCCATTTCTAGAGTGGTTGAACGCCGCCACTGGTTGGGAAGTGGACAAATTCGGTTTTTTCCAAATAGGAAAACGGATCCAGGTTTTAAGACACGCATTTAATGCGAAGCATGGGTTGCCGCCTCAGTTTATCCTTCCCGCTCGTGAAAGAGGCGACCCTCCTCAAACCATTGGTCCTGTGGCAAATCACACGTTGGACATGGAAGCCATGGGGGAGGCATATTTTGGTTCCCTCGGGGTTGATTCGAAAACGGGCCTTCCGTTTCCCAATATTGCTATTAAATTGAATCTGGCTATTCCTGAATAAAGGTGAGTCTTTTTTTTAGAAGGGAGATATCCGTGACGTTCTCACTTCCAAATCTGATCAAGGATCGTCAAGCGGACCAATATGATCTGCATATGAAATATATTAGCCCGCATATGGCTCGTGTTCAACAGATCATCGGATTCGATAAAATATACGTTCGAGGAGAAGGAGCTTATTTGTGGGATGCGGACGGAATCCGATATCTTGACTTGCTGGCAGGCTACAGCGTGTTCAACCTGGGTCGTGACCACCCAGTTATCAAGAAGGCGATGCTTGAATATCTCAATCTTGCCCGACCCACCCTAGTAAAAATGGATTGTCCATTGTTGGCTGGGTTATTGGCAGAAGAACTGGTAAAACGCATGCCGCCCGGATTGGATGCCATTTTTTTTGCTAACTCTGGCGCAGATGCTGTTGATACGGCAATCAAGTTTGCTCGCTATGCCACGAAGCGTCCGCGCGTTGTTTTTCTGGATCATGCGTTCCATGGACTTACCCTGGGAACTCTAGCAATTAATGGTGGGGAGGATTTTAGGAAAGGGTTTGAACCATTAATTTCCGGGACGGTTAAAGTCGCTATGAACGATTTGGAGGGGCTGGAAAAGGAATTGCGAAAAGGCGATGTGGCTGCATTTATTGTAGAGCCAATTCAGGGCAAGGGAGTGTATATCCCTGAGGATAATTACCTGCCTGAGGCACAGCGCTTATGCAGGAAATTTGGAACCCAATTTATTTGTGATGAAGTTCAAGTGGGATTGGGAAGAGCAGGGAAATTTCTTTGCGGGGATCATTGGAAACTTGAACCAGATATGGTTACCATTGCGAAATCGCTGGGCGGTGGCTATATTCCGGTAAGTGCAGTGATAATGTGTCGTGAAGTGAATAACAAGGTATTTGGTAACCTGAAACGCGCCCAGGTCCATTCCACCACCTTTGGACAAAATGATATGGGGATGGCAGCAGGTCTTGCGACTCTCCAGGTTATGGATGACGAGAAAATTGTTGAGCGATCTGCCTCAATTGGAGCAAAGCTGCTTGCAGGATTGACCTCATTGAAAGAAAAGCATGAAATGATTGCAGATGTGCGCGGTAAGGGGCTCATTATCGGTATTGAGTTTAAACCACCTCGCAACCTGGCGCTAAAGGCTGCATGGACGGCGCTTGAAGTTGCCGAAAAAGGGTTGTTCACTCAATTGATTGTCATGTCATTGATACGCGATCATCACATGATGACCCAGGTCGGTGGACCGGGTGTCAATATTGTTAAATTACTACCCCCTCTCATCATCGGAGATGAGGAGGTGAATATGATAATTGAGGCTTTCGATGCAATACTTGATGAAACGAAAAACCTAAAGGGGCGTGTTTGGGCAACAAGTGGCGAATTGATTAAACAAGCGATGAGTTGACGAACGCTATTTGGTAATTTGGTTAAAGGATTATTCGAAGGGTGAGTTTTGCATCAGTAGAGTATTCCTTTCTTGGAGGTCGATTGAAAGTATTTGTAACTGGTGGCAATGGGTTCGTGGGAAGTGCGGTTATACGTAGAATCCTGGCGGGAGGTCATCAGGTGCGTACATTGGTGCGACCTGGGTCCAGTGCACGCATGCTTGAAGGTTTGCCAGTAGATCGGGTAACGGGGGATCTTGGGGAAAAGGGGATTTTACAAGAAGCCATGCACGATTGCCATTGGGTCTTCCATGTGGCGGCGTTATATGCATATTGGGGTTACGCATGGGAAGACTTTTATCAATCTAATGTCGAAGGGACTCGAAACCTGTTGGGAGCGGCTGCCCAAACAGGGGTGGAGAGAATTGTTTATACAAGTTCTATCGCTGCTTTGGGGATCCCATCAAATGGTCAATTGGGAACAGAAGATACCCCCGTATCCCGGATAGATATGCTTAGTGATTATAAACGGTCCAAGTTCCTGGCTGAAGAAGTAGTGAGGGAACACGTCTCTCAAGGAATGAATATTATAACGGTCAACCCAGCCGCTCCAGTGGGAGTGGGCGATTATAAACCGACACAGACCGGCAAGATGGTCCTCGATTTCCTGAATGGTAAGATGCCCGCTTACCTCGACACCGGGTTGACCATTGTGGATGTTGACGATGTGGCAAACGGGCATTTGTTAGCTATGGAAAGGGGAAAGGTTGGAGAAAAATATATCCTGGGTGGCGAGAATTTGTCACTCAAACAGGTTCTGGATTTGCTCTCAGACATTTCGGGAAGGCCTAGGGTACGGCTAAAAATTCCCAGGCAGGTGGCCTTTGCTTGGGCGTATTTGGATACTGGTCTGACCAAGATTATTAAGCGTCATATTCCATCCGCAACTCCCGACGCAGTGCGTGTATCCAGCAAGAAAGAGTATTTTAGTTCATTGAAAGCTATCCAACAGCTGGGGTATACATTTATTCCAGCCCGTGATGCTTTACGCAAAGCAGTCGATTGGTATTGCAGCAACGGCTACATTAATTAATATTTAGGATGAGTTGTTTTCATCTCTGCTGATAATTATGGAGGACGTATGACAAAAAAGTATCTGATGGGTCTCGATGTGGGAGGGGGTGGCGGTCGTTGCTTATTAATAAACATTGAGACGGGAGAAACAGTAAGTATTTTTCACGGTTGGACTCTACCTCCGGAACCATCAGCTGGAAGTTTCGCCTTCATGCTTAATACGGATGCAGTTTGGCGAATATTAGGTGAAACTGCCAAGGATGCCCTCAAGAAGATGGGGGCCGACCCAACAGAGGTTGCAGGAGTTGCTGGCACCAGTATGCGGCACGGTTTGGTTGCTATCGATAGGAAAGGGAAAGTACTCCTTGCCACACCCAATCGCGACTCTCGCGCAGTGGATCAGGGAATGGGACTGGCAGTGGAGCGGGGAGAGGAGCTTTACCAACTTACGGGGCACGCCCCTAGTCCGATTTTTATGGCTGCCCGACTAATGTGGTTAAAGGAGAATCATCCCGACCAGTTCAAGCAGGTTTACGCGGCCTTGAGTATTAGTGATTGGATTGGTTATATGCTCACCGGGGAAGTGGCAGCAGAACCCGCCCAGTCTGCAGAAAGCCTGCTCTTCGATATTAAAAATCGGAAATGGTCAGGTGACCTGATTAAATCGTTGGGTCTGCCTGAGAAAATATTCCCTGGGTTGAAACAGGCTGGTAGCAAATTAGGAAAACTGACGAAGGAAGCTGCTGCAAACCTTGGGCTTGTCCCTGGAACACCAGTTGGAGTTGGTGGACCGGATACACAATTGGGCTTGCTCGGGACAGGTGTCGTTTCTGCGGGACAATTTGGTGTCGTCGCCGGCACAACCACTCCGGTCCAGATGGTCGTGGACAAGCTCATCATTGACCACGAAATGCGTATATGGACCGGTTTGCACGTTATTCCGGGGTTATATGTTCTTGAAAGTAATGCGGGACAAATGGGATCGACACTTGAATGGATGGCTCGCTTGATGCATGGCGATTTATCAAATCCTGTCGCTAGGTTATCGGCTGAAGCAGCATTGTCCATTCCAGGCGCACATGGGATCCATTCAACCATCGGAGCTTCAGTCTTTAACGCTTCGGCTTTGGAACCCCCAGTGGATAACTTGACATTTTCGTCAGTGATTGCCCGTTTAGGAGATGAGGGGCGGGCTGATGTATCTCGTGCCATACTGGAAGGGATGGCCTATGCGGTGCGTGCCAATGTTGAGCAAATTACACAAATTGCAGGTGACAAACCAACCGATATACATGTTTGTGGTGGGATTACTCGCAGCCAGGTTTGGACAGGAATTATTAGTGATGTTACTGGATGTAATGTGCACGTTGCCGCATCGGTTGAAGCAACTGCTTTAGGTGCAGCGATATGTGCTGGTGTGGGTGCAGGTTTGTTCCCTGATCTGGTTTCAGGAGTTCAAAAATTAGTGCATTCGTCCCGCTCTCACCAGACCTGGAGACGCAAATTCATCATACCAGGCTCTTTATGCTGATTGGCAGTCTTTGCGCCAGGAACGTCGACCTGCTGACATGGTTGCCGCAAGTAATATTACCTCAGCAATGATGACAAATTTGAATGTTACTGACGGTACCGGAGTGGCATCCGCATCGTTTCGTCCTATCATTTACATCAGTGCCGAAGTCGATGAGTTTGCCTTGCGTCAATTACGCGAGATTGGCGAAGTAACTTATAAACCTTATCGCACCGAAGGCATTCTGCTTACCGGAGATGATTTGGTTCAAACTCTGAAAGGTTTCCAGGTCTTCGTCACAGAGGTGGACATTGTTGATGCCGAAGCTCTCCTTAATCTGCCCGACTTAAGAATGATAGTTGTCTGTCGTGGAAATCCTGTGAATATTGATATTGAAGCTTGCACATATGCAAGTGTTCCAGTTACGAACACCCCTGCTCGAAATGCCGATGCGGTCGCAGATCTTGCATTGGCTTTCATGCTTATGCTTGCCCGAAAACTCCAGCCGGCGTCTGTCTTTCTTCGTCAGGAGGGAGGGGAAGCGGGAGATTTGGGCCGAATGGGTCAGGCACATGAAGAATTTCTTGGAATAGAACTGTGGCATAAAACGATTGGAGTTGTTGGCGGAGGGGCAATCGGTCGAAAAGTTATTCAAAGAGTTCTTCCATTTGGGTCCCGAATTCTGCTTTTCGATCCATTTCTGAGCGATGAGCAGGCTGTCATTATGGGAGCCGAAAAGGTTTCTTTTGAACAATTATTGTCAGAGAGTGATTTCATCACTTTACATGCACCGGTAACGGATGAAACCCGTAACATGATCAATTCCCAGGCGCTTATGCAGATGAAACCTGGTGCCTTGCTGGTTAACACCGCAAGGGCAGCTCTCGTGGATCAGGAAGCGTTAATGAACGCCCTCGAAACCCGGAAACTTGGAGGATTTGCTACTGACGTTTTTATTGTTGAACCGCCGGGTGCAGACGATCCATTGTTGAAATTCCCCAATGTCATTGCCACCCCGCATCTCGGCGGTAACACTTTGGAAGTGGCATCCCACCAGGGTGAGATTATCACGAATGAATTGAAACTGCTGCTCGAGGGGAAGAATCCTAAATTTATTTTGAACGCTTCCACCCTGAAATCCTTCAAATGGACAGGTTTGCGGATAACGAACGAGACCGCATTGAGGGAACGCGCCAATACTCCCGGTCCGGGTGCCACAGACTTGGAGATCACTGCTCACGAAACTGGCAACAGGAGCATTCTCGCTTCCGGTACCCAAACAGTCTCAGTAATTGGAAAGGTAAATGATATGACACCAATCGACGTAAATAATTCAAAAGAAAAGCTGACAAGAATCCTTCAGGATTTCACCGGACGCATCGTTACAGATAAGGACATGATTGGTTTTGCCAAGGGCAAGAATGTGATTTTCTTGTTCACCGTCAAGGATATCAACCAGTCTTTTTATTTGAGTTTCGTGAATGGCATGGTTAATGCTGGGTTGGACACCCCGTCTCGCGAACCAGATGTAAGGCTAAAGATGAGCGCTGACGTGCTTGATGGAATGTTTACCGGGCGTATAAATGCTACCAAGGCTGCCACGAGCGGGAAACTTTCCTTCAGCGGTGATACTGGGAAAGCGATGGCCTTTCATCAGGATACAAGGAAATATGAACCGACTGTATGCAGATGCGCGTAAACAGATTGGGGATCCAGGTGACTTGACTCATTTCGGTTCTTCCCAACCGTCCGCTGTGGCGCATGTCACCCTGGCGCAGGCTCCAGTTTTGCCACAGCCTTCACATGTAGTACAAGCGGGAACAATAAGTGCTGGATATGAAAAAATGGCCTCTATCTTGAAGGAGTTCACTTCTTCCATTATCACTGACAAGGAGATGATCAATTTTGCAAAAGGTAAAAATGTGGTCTTCTTGTTCACAATCAAGGATTTGAAACAATCCTTCTTCATGAGTTTCGTTGATGGAAAGGTGTCCGCTGGGATGGACAACCCACCTCGGGAACCGGATGTCAAGCTGAAAATGGTCGCAGACGTTCTGGATGGAATGTTTACCGGTCGCATCAATGCCACCAAGGCAGCCACCACCGGTAAGTTATCCTTCAGCGGCGACACCGGAAAGGCAATGGCTTTTATCCGCATTCAAAATACGATGTCTCGGCTATATTCCGATGCTCGAAAAAAGATCGGGGATCCGGGCGATCTGACAGCTATTTCCGCACCCGCGCCCGTTGAATATTCGACCGCTTCTCCTGTGGCCAGTCAAAGCTTTCAGACTAATATTTCAAATGCGTCCCCTGTCATGAAGGTAGGGGATATCCGTGATCAGATCCTAATGGTTACAAACGAGTTATATTCCAAGGGGTTGATCACTGCCACCGGTGGAAATATCAGCGCAAGGTGTGACGACAATCCGAACGAAATTTGGATCACCCCGAGTGCCATATTTAAAGGCGATCTCAAGCCCGATATGATGGTACGCATCGATTTGGAAGGAAAGATCATTGGGGATACTGAATACACCGCCTCAAGTGAACGTCGCGTTCATTGTGCTATTTATATAAATCGGCCCGAAATAACTGCGGTCATCCATACCCATGCTCCGCAAGCGACGCTCATGGGCATGACGGGAACTCACTTTTTACCTATATCAACCGAAGCGGCTTTTCTTGGTGACGTCCCTGTGGTGCCTTTCATTATGCCTGGGACGAATGAACTTGGTGATGAAGTCGCCAAGGCGATCGGTGCGAACGGTATTGCTGCAATTATGCAAAACCATGGGCTCGTGGTCGCTGGTAGCAGCCTCAGGCGTGCTGCTGACATGACGGATGCAGTGGAAGTAACTGCTTATAAAATATTGACATGCAAGGCATTGGGTATCCATCCCTCAATTCTGCCGGATGATGTTGTCAAAAGCCTCATCGAAATTGGCAGCATGATGGCCTAATATTCGTGCGCATAAGCAAAATTTACTAAATTAGCTTCCTCTATGAAAATAGACCGTCCGAATGGAAGGTCTATTTTCATATCTAGCCAGGAGATTTTAGTAACCAAAGTGAGCTACTTGATTTCAATCGATCGTATCAGCGCATCAAGGTTATTTAGGTCTGGTGAATATGCAGTGGCGGGCTGTTCGTTCAGCAAGGATATTGTATTGGAAAGGTAGACCCTATAATCATCCATCGGATTGACCTGTCCCACTCCAGCCGTGGAATTAGCTGGCAGTTCAGGGTTGGATACTGGCAAGATCGCGGCGATATAGTATTTACCATCGCTGGTTAAGCCTTGGAACGTATAAAACAATTCGGAATTATTGATCACTGTCACACCCTGGGTTAATTGTGTGAGAAAACGCACACCATTACCGTTCTTGAGATCAAGGAATTGTACCTGGGCATGTAGTGCTTGCGTCTCGCTAAGCAGTGGCAGGAAGGGAAATTTGACACCGGTTTGCTTGGTTTGCAAAAGGGATTGAAGGTCCGTTGCGATATTACCCATATTCTCATTGGCACTGGCCAGCTCGCCGGCAAGATAGATATAGATCTGTGCCTTCCGGGAGGGATTGGCAACCGGGTAACCTTCAAGGGTCAGCAGGCGATACTGAGGGGCGGCTTCCCAATAGGGCCCATCTGCAGTTGCAGGTTGAGCAGCCACGGTTGCGACTGTCACCTTATTAGCTACTGCAGAATACTCGAAGGCGATACCTGGAGCGACTTCGTTGGGGGACTGTGTCGGCAGTGCTGGCGGTTGAGTGGGCTGCGGAATTGTGGTGACGACTGCTTGTTGGCAGGCAGACAACAGCATGATAATTGATATATATATAGCGATTCTTATTTTCATAATACTCTCCTTCTGTCGAAAATGAATGTTACCCACATGCATATTGTATTTAGATACTGCAGATGGCGCCTCTGTCGGTCGGCAGGTATTCACCTATCCGTCTGGACAGGTAAAACACAGAAGGGAAGGGAAAATAAAACCCGCCAAAAAGGCGGGTATTGAAATATTGTTATTAAATTTACCACAATTGGTCTATTTGAGCGGGTGATGGGACTCGAACCCACGATATCTTGCTTGGGAAGCAAGCGTTCTACCACTGAACTACACCCGCATACCCTAAAAATTATACCAGAATATTGGATGTGGTCGATTGCGACTGGAGGTCACCTTTCCCTGATAAGTAAGGTATTTGCCAGTTCATATAATGCCTCGCCAGCATCACCTTTTGGATCTGCCCTTCGCAAAGCAGCAACTGCCAGGTCGGTCATTTGATCTGCAGTTTCTTGAGTAAAAAGACGCGCCCCCTCGGCAGCTAACAGATCGGCAATTTCAGGGACATTCTCCTTGCTTATCGGGCTGTTCTTCCACCGTTCGGCAAATTGAGCATTCTTTCCTAATCCAAATAGCACCGGCAGGGATTTCTTTCTGGAAATTAGGTCTGAGTCTGCTGACTTTCCGGTTAGCACGGTATCTCCCCATATTCCGAGATAATCATCTTGAATTTGAAACGCAAGGCCTAGGTAACGACCAAAATCTCGATATGCTTCCTGGGT
The DNA here is from genome assembly GCA_963830585.1 of uncultured Chloroflexia bacterium. GTDB lineage: Bacteria > Chloroflexota > Anaerolineae > Anaerolineales > Villigracilaceae > UBA877. Next base: position 852,587 of record CAWHNA010000002.1, read on the forward strand.
TGCTTGATCTGCTCTGCTTATTAATGCTCCCAGGGAACAGCATGCAGTTAAAAGGGATGCCGTCTTGTAACCGACCATTAACCAATAGTCTTCCAGGGTAAGATCGGAGCGGTGTTCGTATGATATATCGAGATATTGTCCGCGGGTCAGATCCAGACAGGTATCGTGAAGAATTCTAGAGGCTTCAATAACCACATCCGCAGGAACATCGGCTGGAAGATCAAAAAGGGCTTGATTGGAAAGTACGAATAACGAATCTCCTGCATTGATCCCTTGGGCGATTCCCCATTTTACCCACACGGTATCCCGACCTCGGCGTTTACTCGAGTTATCCTGGATATCGTCATGGATCAAGGAAAAATTATGGACAAGTTCGACTGCTGCGGCAGCCGGAAGAGCATTCTTCCAATCAGCATCGCATGCAGCGCTGGTCAACAGTAATAGTAGCGGACGGATCCGTTTCCCCTGGGCATCTGGTCCCGATCCTTCTCCAGTCCAGCCGAGGTGGTAAGTGAGCATTTCGTGAAGGGGATCGGTGCGCGGTTCATCTAGCCTGCCGACTTGTTTTCGGAGCTCGTTTTCTATCTCTGGACGCATTAATGAAGAAAATTCATTTAAACTCATGGTGATACTCCAAGAGAAAGTAACTAGAATGATATTATAATAAATATTAATAACTGCGCATAGCCATCATATATCAATTATTACTAGAAATACTGAACTATACTGAAAATAGCATATTTCTATAAAAGGAATAAATGAATCTCAGTACCTACCTGGTATGGGGGGATGGCCAATTTATAGGATATGGAAAAGTAATGATCTAGGATTATTTATTATGAAAAACCAGATTCGTTGCTTTTAAATCATTCAGCGTCCTTGATCCGCTTGCAAACAGTACAACCTTGATTTGCTTTTTTACAAGTTTTATCATTTCAATTGTTTTTTCTGTGCTAATCGCTGCTGCTTTTAAGAACAACCCTGCCATTCCTCCAAGGGTCGCTCCTAAAGCTAAGCATTTGGCGATATCGATTCCGTTCTTCAAACCCCCACTTGCGAAAATAAGGGTGTTTGATGATACTCTTTTAACATTTAAGATCGATTCTGCAGTTGGGATACCCCAGTCAAGAAAAGATCCCGCAAGTAGACGTGTGTCCTCGTCAGGTGAGCGGAACATTTCAACTTGTGACCAACTCGTTCCACCGGCTCCGGCGACATCAATGGCAGTAACTCCGCAATCTATTAATAGTCTTGCCGTGGTTTCAGAAATTCCCCACCCAACTTCTTTCACGATCACTGGTACTTTAATTTTCCGGCAGATTTGCGTCAATTTTCTTGGCAAGATCTGCAAAATTGGTATCTCCGCCATCCTGGACGGCCTCCTGCAAGGGGTTCAGGTGGAGGCATAGAGCATCGGCTTCGATCATCTCAACTGCTCGTTGACATGTGCCGATGGTGATAGCCGTAATTCAGTTGAACCGCGCCAATGTTGGCAAAAAGGAGGATATCTGGAGCTGATTCTCCGGGTGATTGCATATGTCTCCACGAGGTCTGGATTTTCAAGCGCGGCGCGTTGGCTGCCGACACCCATTGCAATCTGCATTTCCTGGGAAGCTTCTGCAAGTCTCATGTTGATGGTTTTTGTTTCTTCCAGATCCTCCCGTCATCGATGAAACCAGGATGGGCGCATCCAATTCTTTACCAAAGAGCTTGATGGAAGTAGTGACAGTTTCGAGATCCATTTCTGGCAAAGCTTCGTGAATAAATCGGTAATTTTCCAACCCGTTGGTCAATCCGGATTGGACGTCCTTTTCCAGGTTTATTTTGATATGATCAGTTTTTCTTTGCTCAATCCGCGGAACTTTTGACATGATTTTGTGTTCCTCGTATTGAATTATAATGGCGAAACGATTACAATAGTGCCAGATTAAACCAATTGGAGGCTGAAATGACGACCACATTTGACGAAATTAAAGCCATTATCGTGGATTTGTTAGGCGTGGATGAAGCAAAAGTTAAGCCAGAAGCCCGCTTTCGCGAAGACCTTGAAGCCGACTCTCTTGATCTGGTCGAACTTATCATGAAGTTTGAGGATGTCTTCGGAACTGAAATATCAGACGAAGATGCTCAGAAAATTACTACCGTTGGCGAAGCTATTACATTCGTTGATGCACAAAAAGCTAAAAAATAGCATCTATGCGATTTCAATTAATAAAGACGCCTGGAAAGGCGTCTTTATTTTTATATCGCTGTTACTTCTCTTCCCACACTTACATCTCGTCTGTTAGAATAGGCATGTATTAAGTTGAATTAATCCCGCAAATAAAGAGTTATTAATGGCTTTTATAAATGGTTTGCTTCAAAGTTTGCTCCAGGCACTTCGCAGTGGACAATTACCTCACCTCGGAACCTGGACCTATATCGTGTTGGCAGTTTTGGTGGCTGTCGAAGGGCCAATCGCAACCCTTCTTGGAGCGGCAGCCGCTTCTGCGGGATTAATGAAACCTGGGTTGGTATTTGTCGCTGCCGCGGCTGGAAATCTCACTGCTGATTCCCTCTGGTATACCTTGGGTTATATTGGAAAAATCGACTGGCTTCTCAAGATTGAGAAAAAATTGGGGATCAAAGGTGACATTGTTGTGCGTTTGGAAACTGAAATGCGCAAACATGCTGCTCGGATACTATTTATTTCCAAATTGACCTTAAGCTTGATGATCCCGGCGTTGATTGCTGCTGGGCTGGTAAAAGCTCCCTGGAAGCGATGGTTCCCTGCCATCTTCAGCGGTGAAATGTTATGGACTGGTTCTCTGATACTGATTGGCTACTACGCAACTGAAGCAATCAAAAGGGTGGAGATGGGAGTTGAATATGCTGCGTTGGGAGCTTCGGTCATTTTCGTTTTATTTTTGATCTTTGTGGGTCGTCGTATTGTCAAACAGCGCTATGAATCCAACCTGGAACCGGAACAGAAAGAATAACAGTCATCTGGTGGGATAAATGCGAGTACTGATTGCAGCATCGTCAAATTATATTGCTTTCCATGGGCAGGCGATCTTTACAATAAACCTGGCAGAAGGCTTGGTACGCAACGGTCACTCGGTAATGGTGGCTGCTGGATCTGAGCGTGGGCACCCATATCACGGAAATATTAATGGGGTTCAATTGGAGGCAGTCCGGGCATTAAGTCTCGAACTCATTCATCCAGATTCTTATGTTCCGATTTTTCCCTCTTTAACAGTTGGGACGGATTTTGGATATTTTCCAGCCTGATATCGTACATATTCAGGATCATTACCCGTTAAGTCGCGCAATGGTTCTTGCAGCCCAAAGGCGTGGGATAAAGGTCATCGGTACAAACCACTTTATGCCCGATAACCTTGCTGCGTATGTACCGTTGATTTCAAAAATTAAGCCATTCTATAACTGGGTGTTATGGCATTGGATGCGGGAGGTCTATGACCGGGTTGATGCTGTTGCCGGACCCTCCCTGACCGCAGTCACAATGCTGAAAAGGGAGGGGTTGAGACCTCACGTACTACCCATTTCTTGTGGAGTAAATACAAGTCTCTTCCGTCCAATCCCCGCTGTTGACCGATTGTCCTGGAGGTCATCCTATGGGATCGACCCTGCAAAAATCATTTTCTTTTTTGTCGGGCGCGTTGACCGGGAAAAACGTCTTGATGTGATAATTCGAGCCCTTCACTCAGTAGATAGAGACGATATCAATTTCGTGATTGCCGGAAATGGAGCCGCAAAAGATAGTCTGGAAGAATTGGTTAAATCGTCTGGGAATGAAGGAGAAAATTCACTTTACCGGTTTTATCCCAAATTCGGACCTTCCTTCGGTTTTGAATAGCATCGATATCTTTGTCATGCCTGGAGTTGCAGAACTTCTTAGCATTGCTTCCTTGCAAGCCATGGCGTGTGCCCGGCCCATGCTGGTAGCTGATGCGGTCGCTTTACCAGAATTGGTTACCCGTGATATTAACGGGCTTTTATTTCTCCCCGGCAGCGTGGAAGACGCCGCGAATTGCATGGTTGCCTTGGCAGATCATCCAGAACTCTGGGCTTCGATGGGTGCAGCCAGCCTTAAACGTGTTCAACCTCATAGTTTGGATAATATCGTCCACCTTTATGAGGAGCTTTACAAAGCCGTTCTAGCAGCATAAAACCCCCGGTGTTTTTCAACCGGGGGTTTGCTCTTATTTCAACAATGATGGGATTTCTTCGGGGTGCTTGGCAACTTTTACCCCGACAGATTCAAGAGCTTTAACTTTGTCTGCGGCTGTTCCAGCACCGCCTTCAATAATGGCACCGGCGTGTCCCATGCGCTTTCCGGGAGGAGCTGTTTGACCGGCAATGAACGAAACCACTGGCTTGGTCATCTTGGATGCAATGAACTGGGCAGCTTTTTCTTCATCAGTACCCCCAATTTCGCCAATCATTACCACTTTCTCGGTTCGGGGGTCATCCTCGAACATCGTCAGGCAATCAATGAAATTCGTGCCGTTGATCGGATCGCCTCCGATGCCGACACACGTTGTGGCACCCATTCCGACCAGTTTCAACGCGTATAAGCACTTCATATGTGAGTGTGCCTGAGCGTGAGACAACTCCTACGTCCCCTGGGATGGCAATGTTGCCTGGAATGATCCCTACCTTTGGCCTCTCCGGGGGTTAGAAGACCTGGGCAGTTCGGACCGAGCAATCGGACTTGCTTCTGATCGAGGTATTCACGCACTCTCATCATGTCTTGGACCGCCACACCCTCGGTGATGCAAACGATGAATGGAATGCCCGCGTCCGCTGCTTCGAATATGGCGTCCGGAGCGAATGCTGCGGCGACAAAAATGATGCTGGCATTGGCACCGGTCGCGTCGACGGCTGCTTTGCATGAATCGAAAACGGGTACTTTACCATCCAGGACCCATTCACCACCTTTACCGGGGCGGGTTCCTGCAACTACCTTGGTTCCATATGCAAGCATTTGCTGCGTGTGAAAAAGGCCTTCGTTCCCGGTGATCCCCTGTACTAAAAGACGTGTATTTTTATCAACCAATATGCTCATTTTAACCTCCTAAGCCTTTGCCGCTGCTACCGATTTCTTGGCTGCATCGGCGAGGGTTTCGGCGGTGATCATGTGGGCATCTGCCAGGAGTTTGCGTCCTTCTTCGGCATTTGTACCCACCAGTCGTACAACCATTGGAATGGTCGGTTTTACTTCATCCAGGGCGGTAAGGATTCCCCTGGCAACTTCATCACAGCGGGTGATCCCTCCGAAAACATTGAACAAAATGGCTTTGACATTCTTGTCGGAAAGAATGATCCGCAGGGCAGCAGCAACTTTGTCTGCCCCTGCGCCGCCGCCGATGTCCAAAAAATTAGCAGGTTCGCCCCCGAATAGTTTTACGATGTCCATGGTGGTCATCGCCAATCCTGCGCCATTGACCATGCAGCCAATATTGCCATCCAGTTTAATAAAGGACAAGTCCGTATTTCCGTGGCTTCGGTTTCGGCTCCGGCTTCCTCATCAACATCCCGCATTTCTGCCAGGTCAGGATGCCTGAAAAGGGCATTATCGTCCAGGAGCATCTTCCCATCCAATGCCAACAAGGATTTTTCTTTCAGGATCACAAGCGGGTTGATCTCTACCAGTGTGGCATCGCATTCTGTGTAAACTCGCCATAGTCCCCGACAAATATCTCCAAATGTTTCCAGTATTCCTTTGGCAGGTCAATTCCAATGGCTATGTCGCGAGCCTGGTAATCCCGCAGCCCGAGCAGTGGATCAATATGTACCTTTGATTATTTTTTCCGGATTGGTGCGTGCAACTTCTTCAATTTCCACACCGCCGGCAGCAGATGCCATAAATACTGGGCGCCGGGCTGCCCGGTCATTGGTGATCCCCAGGTAGATTTCCTGGTCGATATTGGCTGCTTGGTCCACTAGGACTTTGCGCACTGGCAGTCCTTTGATTTCCATCCTGAGGATTTGGTTTGCCACTTCTTCAGCTTCCTTGGCGGTCTTGGCAAGCCGGATGCCGCCTGCTTTTCCGCGTCCGCCCACCAGCACTTGGGATTTAACAACAACACGGCCACCTAATTCTTCGGCAATTTGCTTCGCCTCGGTTGCGGTAGCCGCTACCCGTCCTTTTGGGATCGGGATACCATATTTGGCAAAGATCTGTTTGGATTGGTATTCATGCAGTTTCATGCGAATATTTCTCCCTTTATGATATTGAGCGACGGGATTATATCATTTCGCTTAATGTTTTATACATGCTATAGATAAGCAACCCCCAATGACATTCGGTCTTGTTATGGCATTGAAAAACGCATTACCCGGTTATTGGCTGTGTCAACCACCCAAACTCTTCCTGCAGAATCCACTGCAATGCCGCTAGCTAATCCAAAATTCTCCGCTCCGCTTCCGAAATCACCCCAGGTGCGGATAAACCCGCCGTTGGCAGAAAACTCCAAAACCCGGTAACCTTCAGGGTCTGTGACAAAAATATGACCCTGGCTGTCTGCTGCAATGTACGGCTTGTTATCTAATGATTCACCATACCAGCCGGCAATATCCCATTGCAGGAGGGGCGAAAAAGTCGCACCGTCAGCGTTTGGAGCAAAGACTTGGACGCGTTGGTTCCAGGTGTCATCAACATAGAGGTATCCCCTCGCGTCAAAGGTCAATCCAACTGGTTCTTCAAATTGACCAATGGACAACCCCTCGCTGCCAATTTGCTGGAGAAAATTTCCATCTGCATCGTAGACCATAATTCGTTTGTTGCCTGTATCTGCAACAAATACGCGGCCCAGGGCATCCACAGCAATCCCTCGTGGTCCCCATATGCCAAATTGATCAGTAGTGGTCGGATCATACAGAGGCGTGCCCCACATTTTGACGGGCGTACCGCTGGAAGTAAATTTCTGAATGCGATGGTTCCATGTATCGGCAACGTAAATAAAATTGCCGTCCGGAGATATGGCAACCGCCCATGGCTGGTTTAATGTTCCCTGGGGAGCGTCGCCGGCAGTGATATCAGCAAAAGTACCCCAGGAATTTATGAATTGCCCGGTGGCGGAAAAGTGTTGAATGCGGTTGTTATTGGTATCCGCGACATATAAGGTTCCGTCGGGCGCAATAGCAATCCCGTGCGGAGCATTGAATTGACCTTCTCCTGAACCATTGACCCCGAATGTAAGGTCAGCAGAAAGGATAACTTTCCCATTTGCATAAGGGTCAGCCTGGATCGTTGTAGCCTGGATAATGCCATAATTCCATATCTGCGCAGCTACATCTTTTCTTACCAGTAATTCCATTTTGTCATTTGGACTCCAGGTTGAAGAAGTAAAACCTGTTTCATTGGTTGCTTCCGCATATTGGGAATAATCACGGTTTAGCCAGATTTGTGCTAGGGCTGACCGTATTGCAGGGTTGGTCAGGGCACCCATAACTCGCCCCCACGACAGGTTAAAATAATCCTGGTTTGGCCAAACCATGCGAATATAGGTAAACTGGTAATAATCGCTCCCGGCAATTGGCTTGATCGAATCAAAGTTTTTATCATCAACGATAATCACCGGGGTTCCATGTAAATCTGCTCCAGGTTTATCGAATGTGATTTTATTTGTGTAATGACGCAGGTACCATGTGAAAGGCCATGCAGCACCGCTGTCCGGTGAACTGCTGTCTAAAGCTACGATCAGGTTTTTGCCTCCGGCAGTCCGGTTGGAAATGATGTCGATTTGGTTCATCACATCTTTAACGCCGGTTGCTCCATGGGCATAAACCAGGTATTCACTCGCATCATTGGGATGGATATATGCTGCTCGCATGGCTGTACGAGCAGTGAGGATTGCCAGGAGACCAAAAATTACCAGGGTTGCCAATCGCATTACATTCCGAATTTGCCAATCTTTTAAATACCATGCCAGTCCGGCCGCGCTGGCAATGGTTACTAATACCGAGGATATGAACATCCCGGTTGCTGATAATTGGGCTAACCCCTTTCCCTGGAAGGGTGGGTTTGCCCCAAGGCCAGTCCATATGGTCAAGGCAAACCCGATCAAAAATATTGATAGCAGTAATACAGCCCATCCGCCTTTTTCCCTGAATTTGACCCAGTCGAGGCGTTCAATAATTTGTCCAAGCCCCCAACCGCTTAAAAGGATCATGGGCAGGGCAATATGGACGGTCAACCACGGCATTTTTTCTCCTGCAATGGAAAAAGCTATCAAGCTGGATGCCGTCCACCAGATCAACAAGGGGAAGAAGAGTGAGGGTTCTGCGATGGTTGTTGGAGACCCTGGATGTTCATCAGATTGGTTCTGAATTGACAGCGTTGCAGGCGATTTTCTGCGAAATCCCAAATAAGCCGCTGGTAGGAGACCGAGAGCAGGTAAAAACTCGTATATGGGTATTTGGATCAGGAGATAGTAATACCAGGGTTGCCCGCCGCGTTGAACACCTTGTTGTGCCAGCCAATACCCCAATGACCCAACCAATCCAGTTGCTAGACCAGGCCAATTACTAAAGATGCTTGTATAAAAAATTATGTATATTGCCCAAAAAATGGCTGCGTTGACTAGCCAGCGTCTCCAGTCCCACAAAGTCCCTAGAAGGATTGAAATAAGGGTCAGAATTACCAGGATGGAAGCTGTCTTGACCGGACCTTGAGCCCAAAGAGCTGACCAATGCCATCCCGGCCATGAGAAAGCATAATCGAGAGGGTTCCAGCCCAGGGCTTTTACTGGCAAAGCGGCTAATTGGGGAAGCACGAAGGTACTGATTAGGACGAGCATGTCAAATGCGCGTTCTTTCCGTAAGTTATTCCAGCCGTAACCAATTATTAGGAATACACCTGCTGCAATAAAGGATGCTGCTGCGATGACAATTAATGTCGCAATAAGGGGAAAAGGCGTGGGCTGTTGCTGCTGGATCGGATTAATCCCGGGAACGAGCGGCGCAGATGTCAGGCTTGCGTCTGTGATCGCTTGTGGATGTGCAAAAATGGAAAATCCAAAAGCCAATCCGATTAGAAGTATTCCTGCAGTTAGGGTGCTGATAAAACCATTAAATACCCTTTTGTTCGTCCAGGGTGAATGCGAGACGCGCAAAATTAGGTAGAAGGCTAAAAAGAGCAGTGCTTGAGCGCTGTAAATAAATGCAGTTTCTTTAACGGTGAAGTGTAGAGCGGTGGCAATTGTCAGGAGCAGTAAATGCCGTTTCTTGCCTGTTTCCAGGTATCGCAGGATCGCATAGAGTGTTAACACTCCCAGCAATGCCACATAGGCTTCATTGCGGGCATAGCGCCCATAATAAAGCATATAGGGTGAAATCAGAATCATTCCGGCAGCGACTAAGGTTCCAGCACGGCCTAGGTATCGCCTCCACTTCCAAAGGACGACCACGGTAAGAATGCTGGCGAGCGCATAGGGTAGGCGAGCCGTGAAATCATTATCTCCGAAAAATAAATAAACCAATGCCAATATGTGGAACTGTAAAGGACCGTGGGTGGTTGGTGTGTGTTGGTAGCCTTGCCCGATCGAAAAAAGCCAGGAATAATAAACATGCAGGCTTTCGTCATGGCTCATTACCCGTACTCCCAGGCTGTAAAGCCGGCTGACAATCATCATTAGAATAATTACACAAAAAATAAACATTTCTCCCGTAAAAAAGGGGACAGAAGGGAAGAGAGGACGGTCGAGCCAGGAATTAGTTCTTGGGGTTTCTTCCATATGCATGTTTTGCCTTATGTTATGGTGATATCAAATACGGAATTGCCAAAAGTATCCAAATGTACATGAAATGCGCATAGCCAATAATACACAATATATTTTATATTATTTATCATTTAATTGACCACATCCAGCTGCAATGTCTATCCCACGCCGCAGGCGGATCGTGCAGGGGATACCTGACCTGGTCAGTATTTCTTTAAATTGGTTCGCGCGTTGCCGCGTTGTGACTTTTCCTGCATATCCATTTGTTGGGTTCAAGGGGATGGCATTGACATGACACAGCATCCCCTTCAATTTACCCGCCAATAAATGCGCTTGTTCGGGGGTGTCATTGACTCCATTAATAAGCGCCCACTCGAATGTGATTCTTCTCCCGGTCAGGGCCGTATACTCTTTGCAGCATTCAAGCAAGTCATCGATGGGGTACCGCTTGTTAACCGGCAGCATTGAAGACCTTAAATCATCATTCGCTGCGTGCAGTGAGATAGCCAGGTTGATCTGTCGTTTTTCCGCAGTGAACTTTTTTATGGCGGGAATCAATCCTACCGTTGAGATCGTGAATCGTCTGGCTCCAAAATTATATCCTTCAGGGTCATTCAAGCGGTCGATTGCTCCCATGGTGTTTTCATAATTATGAAATGGTTCACCCATTCCCATCACCACAACGTTGGTTAAAACCTCTCCCTGGTCATGCAATTTACGCGCATAAAACATGACCTGTGCGACAATTTCACCCGTGCTAAGGTGGCGTTTGAATCCCATCTGTCCTGTGGCACAAAAGACACAACCCATCGCACACCCCGCTTGCGTGGAAATACAGATTGTTCTGCGCCCTTTTCCAGCCCTCGCATGCACTTCTTGTCTAATCCCTTCCCTGGGATCATATTTCATTAGAACGGTTTCTATTGCCTTCCCATCCATTAAATTGAATTGAGTTTTTACGGTCTCCCTATCTGCTGATTCTAGAATTATGTTGGGGACTAATGGGTTGATTATAAAAACATCCTCTAATTTTTGGCGCAATGCGACTGGCAGCATGCTAAATTCGTTGGATGCATTCCAAAAGTTCTTGTACAATCCCTGCCAGATTTGCCGGGCGCGAAAAGCCGGCTCTCCCCATTCCGCCAGCAGGGTGATTAATTCAGGCAGGGTCGCGTCATACAATAATGATTTGCCCATTAAATAAATTCTATCACACCATAAAAAAAGCACCACCTGGTGTAGGCAGTGCATCCAACGCTGTTATCCGTCGTTCTGAATTAACTCAATCCCATTTCTATCAATTGATCAGCGAAGCAAGGTCAGTCGCAATAACGTCTATGACCGGCCTCCACGCCTCACCCTGTTCTCTGGTACTTATCCCGCTTAAAACCAATCCCACCGGGCATCCATCTGCCTGTCCACCGGCAATATCTGTTTCGAGTCGATCGCCCACAATCAGGGTTTCTTTTTTGGTAGTTCCCAGTCTTTCCCGGGCCAACTCGAATAATGCTGGAGCAGGTTTCCCGGCATAAATCGGAGTCATGCCTGTCGCTGTGATGATCACGGATGCCCATGCACCCGCACCGGGAATTTCCCCTCGGGTGGTCGGAAAGCTTTTATCCGGGTTCGTTACGATAAATGGTACCCCTCGACGCACCAAAAGAGCTGCCTCGCTCATTTTTAAATAGTTGATCCCCCGGTCCACTCCCATGACCACTGCTTGTGCACTGCCAGCTTCCTCAATTGACAGGGGTATAAAACCTTTTTCACGCACGGCATCTAGTAACCCTGTTTCGCCGATAACAAAAATCGGACCGCCGCTGGGGATGGATTTACCGAGTAAATGCGCAGCAACCAGGGAGGAGGTCACTACCTGCCAGGCTTCAACATCGATCCCAAACTTCGCCAGGCGCTCCCGATACATTTCCGGTGTGAGCGTCCCATTATTGGTGGCAAAAGCCACTTTAATCCCTCGGGCATGGATGCTGTTAAAGATCGCGTTGAGATCGCCGATTGGAGTATCGGCTTTCCATATGACACCGTCCATATCTAGGATGAGCGACTTTATTTCGGGAGCAAGCATCTTGAAAATATGGGAGCAGGCATATGTCTGCTCCCAATGTTTTTACTTCTTGGTTGGTATTTCAAGCACCTGGTCCACGAGACCGTATTCCACGGCTTGGGTGGCATCCAGGTAGAAATCTCGTTCGGTATCTTTTTGAATGACATCTACTGGCTTGCCGGTGTGTTTGGCCATGATGTCGTTTAGCAATGTCCTCAGTCGCAGTATTTGCTTCGTTTGAATTTCAATGTCCGTTGCCTGTCCCTGGGCTCCGCCGAGTGGTTGGTGCATATGGATGGTGGAGTTTGGTAGGGCGTAACGTCGTCCTTTGGTACCGGCGGTAAGCAGCACCGTTCCAAAAGATGCAGTTACACCCACTGCGACCGTGCTGATCGGGTTGGGGATCATCTGCATCGTATCATATACAGCCAATCCGGAATAAATGACCCCGCCAGGGGAATTGATATACATCTGAATTTCTTTTTCCGAATCTTCTCGGCTCAGGAATAACAATTGCGCTACGATGACATTTGCTACTTGGTCATCAATGGCCGTTCCTAAAAAGATAATCCGCTCTTTTAATAGCAGTGAGTAGATATCGTAGGCGCGTTCACCGCGGCCTGAGCTTTCGATTACCATGGGGATAACGTTCTTGATATTTGGATCCATTTTTACTCCATTTCGATTTATACCAGTTGACTCTGGTTATTTGGAAATTATTTTCCTTTTTTCTCAGGAGGGTTCGCCCCTGCAGGTTTTTTTAAGCTCGGTGCTGGCTTTTTTGCCTTGGGGGATGCTAGTTTTTTCAGCTGCTTTCGGATTTTTGTCCGCTTTTCCTTTTATTCCAGCAGCCTTCTTCTTTTCTGTAGCCTTGGAACCTTTCTTGGGCATCGGATAGATTTCTTCGACCGGAAGCTCAGGAGCCTGGCCGGTTGCAATATCTTTAAGTCTGTTCAATGTTTGCTGAACGTAAGCCCTGTTGGCTGATTCCATTGCCACCGCGTTCATCACCTTTTTGGGATGGTTGCGATTTACCCTTCAAGGCTTTTTGAAAATTAGCGTTGCCCTGGTATTCACCCCACGTCTGCTCGAACGTGGATTGCAGCATTTCCTTGCTGACGTCGATTTTTTCGATCCGTGGATACTTCATCCATGATCAAGGATCGTTCCAGGCGCTTCACGGCGATCGGCCGGGCTTCATTTTCGATAAACTTCGCCTCATCTGTATCGCGGGATTTAAGATATGCCGCCATGTCCATCCCTTGCTCTGACAACCGGGCTTTTAAATCCTCCATTACGTGTTCAAGTTCGTGGTTTAGTACTTGCGGTGGATATTTAATCTCAGCTTTTTCCTTGATTTCCTCTATTAACTTGGAAAAATATTCGTCATCATATTCGGCTTTGGACTGGGTCGCAAGGTTCGCCTTGACAGCATCATGCATGGCTGTAACATTTTCGAAAGGACCAACTTGCTTGGCAAATTCATCGTTCAATTCAGGCAGGATACTACCGCGCACCATTTTTACTTTAATTTCAAACTTGACTGACTGTCCCTGCAAATTTTCATCTTTATAGGTTTTTTCATATTTATGGGTTATTGATTTATTCTCGTCAACGTTCAAGCCGATTAACTCTTTCGAAAATCCTTTGAAGGGAAACTCTTCCTCTTTATCACCCTGCACTGATGAACACCGGTAGCCCGGGTCGGTCGATGGCCGGTGCTTCTCCTTCCGCAGCTTTGGCCTTGATACCTTTCAAATCTACCATTACGAAATCGCCCTTTTCGATGGGGCGGGTGACTGATTCGGTCTTGGCATACATGCGTTGCAATTCAGTAATGGCTTCTACTGTTTTTTCTTCTCCAGGTTCTTTCCAGTCGTATGGGATCCGGATGGAGCGGTAATCTCCCAGTTTGGTTACGGGGGCGAGCGGTACGGTGAAAGTAAACTTCGGCTTTTTATCCAGGTCCTCCACCTTTTCCAGGGATCCCGGAGCCGCCGGCTCTACCTTTGCTTCTTCCAAGGCCTTGGGGTAGACCTCATCGAGAAGGATGTCTACTGCCTCTTCGGATATGACCTTCTCTCCAAAACTGCGCACGACTACTTCGTAAGGTGCTTTCCCGGGTCGAAAACCTGGGATTGCTTTGCGTTCAGATATTTTCCGGGCAGCGCGGTGTTTGGCACCTTCCATTTGCTCGGTTTCCAGTTCAACGATTAATGTGACCTGATGATCATCACGGGCTTGGGATTCGATTTTCAATGCTTGATCCTTGTATTCAAGATGTTTGATTCATGAGAAGTGTGGGGAAGACGGGACTTGAACCCGTACGCCTTGCGGCACAAAATCCTAAGTCTTGCGCGTCTGCCAATTCCGCCACTTCCCCGGAACTGCAAGATTATAAGCGTAAGGGGAGTGTGCGTCAATAAAAGCAGTGTTCCTGTTAATCTTTTGCTTATAGGGATGTGGTTGTCTTTGATTTAAGCAAGCCAGCAATACCTTTGCAGTATAATCGCGCCATTCGTTTAATTCTTTAGGAGAATCCATTGAGTCGCATCATCAATCCTGATAGCGCGGGAAAAGAACGCTCTCATCTCTACAAAGGCGATTGTGCTTGCAGTTAGGGAAATGGTGCTCCAGTCCGAACCGGGGGTCGAATCACGTGATCTCGCGGCTTTTATTATTTTAGCGCTCGAAAGGATCGCGGCAACTATTGATGTATCCGTGGCAGCTTGGGAAAAACGTGATTATTGGGTCAAGGCTGACAAGTTTAGGATGGAGTGGGCCTGGGCGGGGCATTTGGCAAAAAAAATGCGGGCCGGTTTGAGAAAGGAAGATTGGGGGGAGATAGCCGTGGTGGCAGCACAAGCAGCTCAAAAACTCAATAAGGTTTCGGTGGCTCCAGGAAACCGTTTGGGGAAACCTTGGGTGGGAGCTTGGGAAGTCCTGAAGAATAATTAAAAATAAACCCCGGCAGTTCAGTTCTGCCGGGGTTGACAGAATCACTTTGTATCAAGGCGTGGTGTAGGTGACGACCAGGCCTGGATTTGTAAACGTAATTCTGTCCTTGACTGCGTCTCCGTTCGATCCGGGAAATTGAAGTCGCAATTGCAGTCGCGTTGTCCCTAATTTTAATTGAAGGTTGGATTTTAATTGCGGGGAGGGTTCAATTATACCGAGGGCGGTGGTCGACCCCCAGTCCACGGTCCTCCCCAGCGTGTAGGCCGCAACGAAATCGCTGGGCTCGAGCGTTAGCCCATAATCTGTCAGGTAGGCAAATAAAGCTCCCAACCCAAATGGATTTCCTTGGGTTGTGAAGGCTGTGAAATCGGTTTTAACCTCAATAATGGTGGCATTGGTTGGGATACTGGTTATATCGTAGCTTAAGAATGCTTCGGTCATGATGGTGATGTCTGCATTGGACTCGCCCACTGTATAGTCCGGGAATGGCCCGGCATCTGAACGGATGGTACCACTTTCGCCAACCTTGGGGGTAAGGGTGATTGTTGTAGTATTCACTACTACGATCTTAACCACAAACGTACCTGCTGTTGGTGTGATCCCAAATATCTCTCCCCTCGGGTCGCGCAAACGCCAGTATCCGGTATAACTTCCTTTCGTTGCTGGGGCTTTCAGGTTGTTAACGGTTAGGTCAACCCATTGACCTGGGTTGACCACCCCGCTTGTCAGCTGCTGGGTGTATCCACTGGTGACTCCCATTCCATCTCCGTGATCGAAAATTAGCAGGTAGCTGGAATTCCAGGAGCATGAACCTACATTTTAAGATTCGCCAGGTCTTTGAAAATACCTGGTTGGGGGACATATTCGTGTTATCAGGGATGGTGACATCAATGGTTGCGTCGTCCCAGGTTGCTAAATTGCAGGGGATTGGCGTATTGGTCGGTGTATATATCGGCGTGTTGGTTGGAATTGGAGTGCTGGTCGCTGTAGGCGCGCTGGTTTCAGCGGCGGTTGGGGAGGCAAGATTTGCCACCCGGGTGAGTTCTGCCATTACAGTTTGTGCGGCCTGGGTAAATACCGCCTCAGGTGGGATCGAGGTTGCTGGGCTGATGGAGCCTGGCAGGGAGCACGCAGTAGCGATGAGGGCCATTATTACAAGCGAAATGATTGATTTCTTCATCATATGTTTCTCCTCTTGTTAAATAGTTTAATGAATTATGAAGATGAAGTCAATGGGGTAGACGGATTTTTACTGGAATATGTTCCTGCATACCCTCTTCCCATAACAGAAAATATGTTCTATAATAAGTGTGTGTCGTTCCCATATTAAAAGTGCAAAGCACTTTCTCTAATATTTACTGATTTTCGCTTTACGAAACACTATCTTCGGATGCTTGCATATGCTCAATAATCTTCTTCGCATTTCTCCCCGTTTTCACCCTAACATTACAGGCTCTTTTCACCTGCCTTTGAGTCGGAAGCAGGGCGGTCAGCCTGGCAATTCCAATGCACTCCGCCATGGGCTGTATGCTGCGCATAACCGTATTTCACACATATCGACAGGACGACCTGCTAATCCTCCTCAAGATCCTTCCATCCTGCTGAATTCTATCCGGAATGAAATGATTGTTTCAGGTAAAAGAGAACTACTTGAGAACCGTGATAAGTTGGTGCATTACCTGGAGGTATCCATGAATGGGCTGCCTCACGATGAATTGCTTACCTGGGTTCGTGCCACCACTCTGGTCGTGGGAAAAAACCAGAAGATCATCCGTCGCTTGCACGAACTTGGTGGTCGGCAGGCAAACTTACGCTCTATTGTCCGGGATCTTCCTGCGCTCTTACGTTGGGAGTTTTTAGAATGTGGTATTCCCGTTCAACCCACATTCGTTCCTCAAAAATTAAATATTTTGCACGCGAATTTGGATTGGGAATCGCCTCATCTCACGGACACCCAATGGTTGCTCTTTAAAGAAACCTTTACCTCCTTGCATGCCGAACAAGCCCAATATCGTAAATATCGCCGCCGAAAGCCGTTGCCTTCTGACCGTTTCCTGCTTGAGGGTATCCTCTGGAAGCTCGCCAATGGTCTTCGCTGGCAGGATTTGGCGCATAAGTACCCTGTTCGCCTTTGCCAGGCGCTTTATTCCTCCCTATTCCGCTCCGGTCGCATGCAGACAGTCTATAAAATCCTCGAGTGGTATCTTGACACTTGTGGCAGCTCCACCTTTCATGACCTCGTGATGCGCCGCTGTTTTATAATTTCCGGGAACCGTGTTCTTCTGGCGCCAGGGTCATCGCAAACTTGGGAAAAATACACGGCTTTGTTGTTGCTCCAGCAAGGGTACCGTGCCCGCAGGTCCCTACGGCATCATACAGATCGATCACGTCGTCTACAAGGCCGCTATTATCGGTTTCCCTGTCCCCGGGATTCCGGGTCATTTCATCGCCAGAATCCGGGAACATCAGGGTTGGGTGGGGGAGCTTTGCCTCGAACAGGTTTATCCATGCATTACAAGAACGACAATTCTCAAACCAGGTACCAAAATAATTACGCTCGTAACCAGGACCAAGACGAATGCTTACATAAGATATCCGGTAGGGGAGCACTTGACCCGGGGAAAATATTGCATTATAATGATTTTGGTTTCGATAAGTATTATTATCATAAACATAAGGAAATGCGCATGGAAAGCCCTACGATCGCAAAAACAATCAATAAATTCCTGGATACGGTCAAAATGGCTCGCAGCGTGAACACAGCCAGATCTTATTCAAATGGGCTGCATTTATTTGCCACAGTGTTGCAAGAAAATCACCTCGACGTCGACCATTCACCCGTTTCCGTGCTAACTGAAGACGCAGCCTCATGGCTTGCTGATGCGCTCAAGGATTTATCTCCTGCCACTGAACAGCTCTATTTGGCAGCCACCGTCCGTTTCTACGAATACCTGGCTGCGGAAAAATTTGCGGATATCAATCTCACCCGCTTGCGGCTCTTGTTGCGCCAGCGCTCAAGGCGTCCCGGTCAGCGCTTACCCCAGTTTCCTCGAAACGATATAGAGACGGTCTTGAATTATGTGAACGATTTCACAAATAACTTGTCAGACAATCAAAATGAACGGTTACGCGCATTAAGGGATCGATCCTTTCTCCTGACCCTCGCTGACACAGGATTACGGGTACATGAAGCCTGCAATTTACGGCGTGGCGACATTGACTGGAATGAAGGTCGCGCCATTATTATTGGTAAAGGCGATAAACAGGCTGTCGTACGGTTTTCTGGTCGCTCCCTGGCTGCATTGAAAGACTATCTTTCAGCTCGCGCCGTTCTGGATGGTGGTTCTGGTCGCCCCCTCCCTTCCCTCCCCCTCTTTGCCCGCCATGATAAGGGTGCTGGAAAAAAAATTAAACGAGTGACCACAACTACCGGCAGGAATATCGTCAGCGAACGGGTTCGCCAGGCTCTTGGAGACCAGGCAGAAGGTCATATCACCCCTCATTCCTTTCGCCACTATTTTGTAACCACTGTCCTGCGCGCCTCTGGAAACCTTAAACTTGCCCAGGAACTGGCTCGGCATGCGAGCATCCAGGTCACCCAGCGCTATGCCCATATCTCCGATGATGAGCTTGACAAGGGTTATCACGAGATATTCGAAAAGCAAGATTTATGAATTTAGGTATTTAATTGTGCATTTAAAATCGAAACGTGGGCATTCCAGGCTGTCCGATCCCACAAAATATAGCCATAAATTCGATCTACCCCTCCCGATCTCCTGCCCGTCATCCTTCCCCACATTTCAGGATAAATATCACTTGTGCCGGATTGTGCAAAACGGCACAATCTAGAAAGAAGGCTTGTTAACAGTTTAGGAGGTACCCGTGGTGTCGTTTTCGTTCTTACTCAACATAAAGGAGACGCCCGCATGACGTCCTCCACTCCCGCGCCTGCGCAGTGTCCATCCCGCGTGGGCGTTTATATTTGTCACTGCGGCACAAATATCGCTGCGACAGTTGATGTGGAAGCTGTTACGAATTTTGCCTCTTCCCTTCCCGGTGTGGTTGTTGCCCGCCATTATTCGTACATGTGCTCGGACCCGGGACAGGCGCTGATTAAGCAAGATATCATCATG
This sequence comes from uncultured Chloroflexia bacterium, assembly GCA_963830585.1. Lineage (GTDB taxonomy): Bacteria > Chloroflexota > Anaerolineae > Anaerolineales > Villigracilaceae > UBA877. The sequence goes on from CAWHNA010000002.1 coordinate 871,465, forward strand.
GAGGGGCTAAACCGCGTCATCGTCGCCTCCTGTACACCCAACATGCATGAGGGCACCTTTCGCAAAGCCTGCGCTGATGCAGGACTCAATCCATTCCTTTTCCAGATGACCAATATTCGCGAACAATGTTCTTGGGTAACCGATGATCCCGTCGCTGCCACCCAAAAAGCCGAGTCCCTCGTCGCTGCAGCAGTTCGCCGCGTTGCTTGGCAGGTTCCGCTCGAAATGCGCCAGGTGGAAGTAAAACAGTCAGCCCTGGTGGTTGGCGGCTGGTATCGCCGGCATCGAGGCAGCGTTGCGCTTGGCTGACTCGGGGAAGCATGTCTACCTTGTTGAAAGGGAGCCGTCCATCGGTGGGCACATGTCCCGTCTATACAAGACCTTCCCAACGCTCGACTGTGCTGCCTGAATACTTACACCCAAAATGGTGTCCGTGGGACGCCACCCAAACATCACTCTCCTGAGTTTTAGCGAGGTGGCAAAGGTCGCCGGGTATGTTGGCAATTTCTCGGTAACGGTGCGACGGAAACCCCGTTACGTTGATGAAGAATTATGCAACGGTTGTGGGACCTGCATTGAGAAATGCCCATGGAAGAAAATCCCATCCGAGTTTGATCTGGGTCTTGGCAACCGCGCAGCGATTTTTTATCCATTTCCCCAGGCAGTCCCGCGCATTCCGGTCATCGATACCGTCAACTGTGCTTATTTTAAAAACGGAAAATGCGGAGCGTGTAAAAAATTCTGTCCGCGCGCAGCGATTGATTTCGAGCAAAAAGAGTCCTTCCTTGATCTTGAAGTTGGCACGATCATCCTGGCTACCGGCTTCCGTGATTTTGACCCACACTCTGCCCCCCAGTATGGATATGGAACCCTGCAGAATGTATTGACCGGGATGGAGCTGGAGCGGTTGATCAATTCAGGCGGGCCGACCAGTGGAAAAGTGTTGCTGAAGAACGGAGAGAAACCTCAAAAGATCGCCATTCTGCATTGCGTAGGGAGCCGCGGCAAGGAGCACGAGTATTGTTCACGAGTTTGTTGTATGTACTCTCTCAAACTGGCAACCCTCATCCGTGAATTTGTTGACGCCGAGGTGGTTGAGTTTTACCGCGACATGCGTGCCTTCGGAAAAGATTATGAAGGATTTTTCCATCGCGCAGAAGCGCACGGTGTCCAGTTTACCCGCTTTGATGGGGATATCCGCGTTGAACAGCATGGTGACTTCCTGTCAGTCCTGGCTGCTGATGTGTATACCGGTGCAATCTGAGTGAAACAGTGGTTGATATGGTGATCCTTTCAACAGGTGCCGAAGCCCAGGCTGACCAGCACGAAGTGGGGGCATTATTTGGCGTGAGCCGCAGCCCGGATGGGTTCTTCCTGGAAAAACATCCAAAATTGGCACCCGTTGAAACGAGTACTGACGGGGTTTTCCTTGCCGGAGCATGCCAGGGTCCCAAGGATATTCCCGATAGCGTGGCCCAGGGCGGAGCGGCAGCTGCAGCCGCCTTGACTCTCCTGGACCACGGTTTGGTGGAATTGGAACCGTTTACTGCTTCCATAAATCCTGAAAAATGTGGCTCCTGCCACACTTGCGAGGGGTTGTGTCCATATGGCGCCGTCTCCATGGTTTCATGGCATGCTAAACAGGTTGCACAAATAAATGAAGTGCTTTGTAAAGGTTGTGGTGCCTGTGTCGCTTCCTGCCCGGCTGGCGCAGCCACGCAGAATGGGTTTACGAATGATCAGGTAATGGCCGAAATTGAAGGGATGTTGGGCTTGGTGACAGCGGGGAGATCATCGTCAGTAGAGGAGCTGGTATGAATTTATCCAAGATCAAGACGGGCGTTTATATCTGTCACTGTGGAACGAATATTGCTGCCACTGTGGATGTGGTTGCTGTTGCTGATTTTGCCCGCTCTCTTGAAGGGGTTGTATTGGCTCGTGATTATACGTATATGTGTTCGGATCCCGGTCAGGATTTGATCAAACAGGATATTGTCGATTTCGGCCTAAATCGGGTGGTGGTGGCTTCCTGCACCCCTCTGATGCACGAACCTACCTTCCGTCGTGCATGCGCTGAAGGCGGTTTGAACCCGTTTTACTTTCAGATGGCCAATATTCGCGAGCATTGCTCTTGGGTGGTCAATGACCGGGCTCAGGCAACCAACAAAGCCAAAGCCCTTGTATCTGCCGCGGTTGAGCGGGTCCATTTGCATCGCTCCCTCGATATGCGTAAGGTGCAAATGGCTCCTGCCGCGTTGGTGGTTGGCGGTGGGATTGCCGGCATAGAGGCGGCCTTGAAACTGGCTAATGCGGATAAACAGGTCTACCTGGTTGAGAGGGAATCTTCTATTGGCGGGCATATGGCTCAGCTGTATAAGACCTTCCCAACGCTCGACTGTGCAGCCTGAATACTTACACCGAAAATGGTGTCCGTGGGACGCCATCCAAAAATCAAATTACTGGCTTACAGTGAAATCGAATCAGTAACTGGATATGTCGGCAACTATCAAGTCCACGTCCGCCGCAAACCTCGCTATGTGGATGAAACCAAGTGCACCGGGTGTGGGAATTGCGCCACGGTCTGCCCCATCGATGTTAAAAATGAATTTGATCACGGTTTAAGCACACGCAAAGCTGCTTACCGCTTCTCTGCTCAATCGGTACCAGGTGCGTATGCGATCGACAAAAAAGGAATTGCCCCCTGCCGGGCTGCCTGCCCCACCGACCAGCGAGCCCAGGGTTACATCGCCTTGGTCAAAGAACAACGCTATGCCGATGCATACTGGGCCATAAGGCGCGAACACCCCTTCCCTTCCGTCTGCGGTCGGGTCTGCAATCGAAATTGCGAGGCTGCCTGTTCACGGGGAAAGGTGGATGAACCCGTCAATGTGATGGGTATTAAGCGCTTTGTAGCAGACTGGGCTTATAAACACCGCAATGAACTTCCGAACATGCGTAATAAATCGATTGTTGGGACAGCGTTCCAGCACAACCCCGCACCCACCGGTAAAAAGGTGGCAATCATCGGAGCTGGTCCGGCTGGTCTCACGGTTGCCCTCGACCTTGTCCGTCTGGGTCACAAGGTTAAGGTCTTTGATGCCCAGCCTGAAGCCGGTGGCATGATTCGGGTCGGGATTCCCCCACACCGTTTGCCGTACGAAATGCTCGATTGGGAGATCCAGCAGATCCTGGACGAAGGTGTGGAATTGCAGCTGAATACTTGGATTGACGATATTCCGGGCTTGCTCAAAGTCAAATGATCAGGATGGCTCCTACGACGCCGTATTGATCGCCACTGGTGCCCATGTAGCCAAAAAAGTCGAAATCCCCGGAAAAGACCATCCTGACAACTGGCTAAGTCTGCCTTTTCTCAAACAGGTTTGCCTCGGTGACCCTCCCGATTTGACTGGAAAACGTGTTGCCGTTATAGGGGGGGGAAATGTAGCTCTCGACTGTGCCCGCTCATCAGTTCGTATTGGTGCTGGTGAATGCCGCATGATCTTCCGAAAGCCTAAAGGCGAGATGACCGGGTTTGAATGGGAAGTTGAGATTGCCGAGGAAGAAGGTGTAACAATGTGCGGCGCGACCATGTTTAAGGAAATCTTGGTCGAAAATAATAAAGTCGTTGGCGTAAAGTGCGTTCACACAGAGTATCACGGTTACGATGCTAGGGGCCGCATTTTGATAGATGAATTGCCCGGGACTGAGCACGTCTTGCCTGCCGATATTGTTATTTGGGCTACAGGTCAAGGGTGTGACCTTTCGTTTTTGCCGGAGGATGGTTCGGTCAAACCTGCAAAATCCGGGATCGATTCCGACGACAATATGATGACCAGCTTGCCCGGTGTATTTGTCGCAGGAGATGTCCATCGCGGTTCCACATTTTATGTGGTGGATGCCATCGGCGAGGGTCATCATGCCGCTCGCTGCATGGATCGGTATCTGCGTGGTGTTCAGGGTCTGCGCGAACCGGTTCTCCCTCCAAAAGTAGAAATTAGCGAGATTGAAGTTCGGGCTCGCTTGGCTAGAGGTGAAGCCTCGAAAGCGCCTCGAGTTCGTATCAGTACGATCCCATTGGAAGAACGCTATCACAATTTCAATGAAGTCGATTTGACTCTGACAGAGGAGGAAGTCCTGCTGGAAGCTGAGCGCTGTGTTCGCTGTGGGACCTGCGCAGAATGCCTTGAATGCGTTGCTGCCTGTGATCGTGGTGCGATCGACCATAATATGCAGGAACAGTACGAAGAGTTTACCGTTGGAACGATCGTTTTAGCGACTGGGTTTAGGGACTTTGACCCTGCACGTTTACCTGAATTGAATTACGGAAAACTCCCGAATATATTGACTGCCTTAGAGTTCGAACGGCTGGTTAATGCCAGCGGACCAACCAATGGCAAAGTCGTTATGAAAAATGGACAACCTCCAAAAAGTGTTGCTGTGGTTCATTGTGTCGGATCTCGGGATGCCAGGACGAACGAATATTGCTCGCGCGCCTGTTGTATGTACTCGCTCAAGCTTTCTCAATTGGTGCATGAATATGCGGGAGCAGAAGTCCACGAGATATATCGCGATATCCGCTCCTTTGGGAAAGGATATGAAGAGTTTTATAACCGTACCACAAAAATGGGCGTGCATTTCTATCACGGTAAAGTGAAAAGTATTGATAAAAATAACAGCCGCTTGCATGTAACCTGGGATGAATCCTTTTTTGGTCAGCCCGATTTCATCGATGTGGATATGGTAATTTTGGCTACTGGATTTGAACCTCAGGCAGACACAGGCATTGTGGCGACTCAGTTTGGAATCAGCCGCAGCAAGGATGGGTTCTTTATGGAACGCCATCCAAAATTAGCACCGGTTGAAACAACCACCGAGGGCATATATCTCGCCGGCACTTGCCAGTCTCCCAAGGATATCCCCGACACGGTAGCCCAGGCTGGCGCAGCTGCTGCAGCCGCTCTTTCGCTGATGGACCAGGGCGTCATTGCCCTCGACCCGTCCATAGCTGAGGTGATTCCCGCTCGGTGTGCGGGTTGCGGACAATGCGTTGCCGCCTGTCCGTATAAAGCAGTAGACTTGGAGAAAGGCATCGCAAAGGTCAATGGTTATCTTTGCAAAGGTTGTGGTACCTGTGCTGCCGCGTGCACGAATAAAGCAATTACACTGATCCACTTCGATGATCGCGAATTGGTTGCGGAAATTATTGGGATGCTGGCGGTCGAGGCATCGCCGGTATGAAATTACACTTGTGGATGTGAGTTTAATGATGGCATCTCTCTTTATTGATATTAAATGGCGGTTGGAGAAGTGATGTACGAACCAAGGATCATTGCTTTCTTATGCTCATGGTGCAGCTATACGGGTGCTGACACCGCTGGGATCGCTCGGATAAAGTCCCCTGCCAACATTCGAGCGGTACGGGTTCCTTGTTCAGGTCGCGTCTCACCGGAATTGGTTATGCGAGCATTTGACCAGGGTGCTGACGGTGTGCTTGTGCTCGGCTGCCACATTGGAGAGTGTCATTACGATACTGGCAATCATCGTGCTGCAAAAAGATTACCTATACTTAAAAGTTTATTATCATTTGTTGGACTTGAGCAAGAACGCCTTCGTTTGGACTGGGTGTCAGCTTCTGAGGGGGAACGATTCTCCCGGATAGCTGGAGAGTTTACGGAGGCAGTGCGTGCCCTGGGTCCGGTCAGTTGGCGAGTAAATCCGGGTGGTGATCGCATTCCTGATCGGGAATTGTCAGTAATACCTGAACTGATTCCCTACCCAGAGACAGATTTCACGACCAAAGCGGTAGCAATTCGTGACAAAGCCAGGGAACTTCTTGCAAGCGGGCAAGTAAGTTGTGTAATTGGTTATGAAATGAGCCGCCGTGGACGGACCAGGCCGGTCTTCATCTATTCCCCTGAAGAGGCAGATCGGTTGGTTTGGAACCAGGACTGCACCAACAATCTGACGACCTATCTTCCTAATAAACTTCGTTCTCCAAAAGGAAAAGAAATTTCCAAACCAGTTGCTGTGGTGGTGAAACCTTGTGACAGTAAAGCGATAAACGTGATGGTGGCGGAGAATCAATACCGGCGTGACCAGGTATATGCTCTGGGAGTTGCCTGCGAGGGGATCAAAAGCCCGGACGGAAACCTGCAAACCCGTTGTATCACCTGCCAGGAAGCAGTCCCGATCGTTTGCGACACATTGATAAGCGGCGCAACTTCCTCCTTCATTCCACGCATAACGTCGTATGCTCGCGAAGAGATCGCGGAACTTCAGAATGCGCAGCCGGCTGAACGGATGGAGTTTTGGCTAGCCCAATTTGACCGCTGTATTCGTTGTTATGCCTGCCGGCAGGCTTGCCCCATGTGCAAATGCCCCGAGTGCTTATATGAACGGGATGAATCGATATTTGTTGGCATGGGAATTAGATTGAACGAAAAGCGCACCTTCCACTTGGGGAGGGCATACCACCTTGCAGGTCGCTGCGTTGGGTGCAACGAGTGTGAGCGCGCCTGTCCGATGAATATTCCCATTGGGCTGCTGAACCAAAAGCTGATCGAAGAAATTGAAGCTGCCTTCGACCACCACGCAGGACAAACCGTTGCCCCATCCCCGATAGTCACTATTCTAGCGGGTGAATACAAGGAAAACTGAGATGGGCAAATTCGATTCTGATAATAAACGTTGGCTCATCTCTCAAACAGAACTGGAATCCTGGCTCGACCAGATTGCCAATGCACGCACGCTGATTGCCCCACGGGTGGTGGCTGGCTTAATCCTGTACCGTCAGGTGGAAAATAGTGATGAGATTGCATGGAGTGCTAAAACCCGTACTTCCTCCTCTGAACGGCCGTTATTATCTATCAAGGAAATCTTCTTTCCTCCAACCGAGCGGATGTTTTCAATTCAAAAATCAGGACAGGACATTGCTTTGAAAGAAGCGTTTCCGGATTGGGAAACCGTTGTATTTGGTGTTCGCCCGTGCGATGCTCATGGTGTCAAATTACTGGACGCTCTCTTTCTCGATACAAATCCGATTGACTCGTTTTATGCTCGTCGTCGGGAGAACACCACTCTTATTGGGTTGGCATGCAAATCTCCTGGCAGTACTTGCTTTTGCACCTCTGTGGGTGGTGCACCGGATGATAATCACGATATGGATATCATGCTTATAGAGAATGAGGGTAGCTACGTTATCGAGGCGGTTACAGAAAAGGGGCGATTTTTAATCCCTGGAGGCGAGTGGAAAGAAACTACTTCTGATCTCCCGTCAGCTAATATCATGCCCCAATTCTCCCTCCCGGAAAAAGATAATTGGCCTGATCATTTTAATGACGATTACTGGATGAAAATATCCGAGCGTTGCCTCTCATGTCGCGCCTGTGCGTATGTCTGCCCCACTTGCCGTTGCTTTGCTGTCCGGGACGAATTGGTGGGACCGGGTGAGTTTGAACGAATCCGCTGCTGGGATGCTTGCGCTGGGGAAAATTACCGACGCGTAGCTGGAGGGCATAAGCCGCGCGCTGAAAAAGGGGAACGCCTGAGAAATCGGTTCTATTGTAAGTTTTTCTATTACCCCGAGCAGTACGGGATAAGCAACACGTCAGCTTGCACCGGTTGCGGACGTTGCATCGATGTCTGCCCTGCTGGAGTGGATATCACCGAAGTCCTGGTGGATTTGGAGAAACTGGCATGAATCAGAATCCCATGCTTCCATTTCTCGGAAAACTGGTGGACATTCGCGACCTGGCAGCGGATATAAAACTTCTCCGCCTCGAAATGTTGAATGGTGGAAGTGAAGCTTTCCGCACTTATCACCCAGGTCAATTCGCTTTCATTTCAGCTTTCGGTCTTGGTGAGGCACCCTTCGGTATGGCGAATACATGCGGTCGAGGACCAACGGTTGATTTTGCAGTCGCCCGTGTCGGATCAGTGACCACAGGGTTGCATGAACTGGGTCAGGGAGACGTTGTCGGTGTCCGCGGTCCGTTGGGTAACTGGTTCCCTATGAAAAAATTCAAGGGGAAAGATTTGATCGTTCTGGGAGGCGGGATTGGCGGCGCACCGTTGCGTCCGGTCATTCAATTTGTCCTGGATAACCGCTCTGACTTTGGATCTTTGACTATCCTTTGGGCTGCCCGTCACCCATCTTTGCTGGTATTTACTGATGAATATGATGAGTGGCGTACAGCACCAAACACGTCACTTCACTTGACGGTGGACAATCCTGATGACCAGTGGAACCAAAATGTGGGGTTGATAACCCAGTTGTTGGAAAAGGTCGCTCCTTCACCCGAGAATTCAGTCACTATTACTTGCGGTCCGCCCATCATGATTCATTTCGTAACAAAGATGCTTCAGGATAAATTTGGTTTTATACCAAGGAACAACTACGTAACTCTCGAGGCGCGCATGCACTGCGGGTTGGGTAAATGCGGGCGCTGTAATTTGGGAGAGAAGCTCGTCTGCGTGGATGGGCCGGTCTTCAATATGGAAGAGGTGGGAGGATTATTGGAGACATACCTCTAATAGGCTTGAAGACATTAATATTGCACTAGTAGCAGGGTTCTTGGTCTGACTTCTAATGGAATTTCCTTCGTTCCTCACAATTGCTCGTTAACTGATGAAACAAACCTCTTCGTTGGATAATTGAATTTAATGACCCCACTCGATACTCTCAAATCTCATTCTGCTGTGATCATTGGCGGAGGCCCCGCCGGACTTATGGCTGCCGAAGTATTGGTTCAAGCTGGAGTTCATGTAGACCTTTACGACAGCATGCCCTCTGTTGGTCGCAAGTTTTTAGTGGCTGGAAAAGGTGGGCTAAACTTGACGCACGCGGAATCCCGTGAACAGTTTATCTCCCATTACGGTACCTCCAGGTCAATGCTGGAACCTTTCTTTAAAATTTTCGGACCAGATGAATTGCTTGCCTGGGTCCATGAACTTGGTATAACCACATTCGTGGGTACTTCCGGACGAGTATTTCCAGTTGGAATGAAAACTGCCCCAATATTACGTGCATGGCTGGCGCGTTTGCGTGAATCTGGAGTTGTTTTTCATGTGCGTCATAAATGGCTGGGCTGGAACAACTCCGGAGCTCTGCGTTTCGATGGTCCTGATGGTGAATTACAATTAACTCCAAAGGTGGTGATTCTGGCTTTGGGCGGAGGGAGTTGGGCGCGCCTAGGTTCGACGGGCGAATGGGTTCCATTCCTTGTTGAACGGGGTGTTGGAGTTGCGGAACTAAAACCATCAAATTGTGGTTTTGATGTTGCCTGGAGTGACCTCTTCCGCTCCCGTTTCGAAGGGTTTCCATTGAAATCGGTTGTAATAACATTTACAAATTCAAAAGGAGTTTCATACATTAAGCAAGGCGAATTTATTGTAACAGCCACCGGTGTAGAAGGAAGCTTGATCTATGCCATTTCTGCACAATTACGCGATGAAATTGAAGAGCATGGTATTGCTAGTATCCAGCTTGACCTCGCACCTGGTTGGACTCTTCAGCATCTTTTGGAAAGATTATCGCTTCCGCGTGGTTCGAGAACCACAACTGGTCACATTGAAAAATCCGTTGGAATAAAAGGAGTAAAAGCTGGGTTGTTGAGGGAATTTATAACAAAGCCTGATTTTAATCATCCGGATATATTGGCTGGAGCAATTAAGAATTTGACAATTCCTCTACTCGCCCCTCGACCAATTGATGAAGCTATTAGCAGCGCAGGCGGGGTACTATTCCAGGAACTTGATTCAAATTTAATGATTCGCTCGTTGCCAGGTGTTTTTTGTTCGGGAGAAATGCTTGATTGGGAAGCTCCCACAGGTGGTTATTTACTCACCGCCTGCTTTTCTACAGGTCGCGCGGCTGGACAAGGTGCTCTAGGATGGCTTGCTCGTTCTGAAAATCTTGTAATATAAATTATTTGATCCAAATTTTGGTCAGGCGGTTTGTTCTCCGCGTTCGTGGAAGAATAATCACGTTCATGCGATGGATTCTGGTATCTAATCAGTTAATTACTTGACAGATTTTCTAATCCGATGATAGACTTACCCCGTTAATATAATTCTAAGGAAAGGAGGCGCATTTCATGAATATTACGCAGACATTCAAGAATTTCCTTTACCGGTCTTATATTTCGGCTGGTATGAAAATTCCCGCTTGGAGTGCGCCGGTTAACCTTTAAAGGTTAATCCATCTGGTTTTTTACACACGGTGCCTCCAGCACCGTGTTTTTTTCTAGTTGGCAGGTTCTTTTCTTAAATTTGGGATGAAGCGATGGCTGTTCAAAAAACTATACCAACCTATTTTGACTTCCGAAAAGCTTTGCGTAATAACCGGCTAGCTGGCATGTTGCAGATGATGACGGGTTTCCGTCTCACCTACGCTGCAGCAAACTTGAGTTTGGCGGTATCTGCAACTGCAAAAACTCTGACATACCTTCTCCTTAGGAACTTTGCTGATACGGTGGTGGGAAATATTGCACCTTTTGCTGACACTCTTTCAAAGACGCTGGTCCTGATTGCTGCAGGGTTTGTGGGGCTGGCTGTGTTTGAGGGAAGTTTTGCGTATATTTCCAGCCGGTTGGCTTCTTATTCTGCAGAAAGCATTACCAACCGTTTGCGCAACTTTCTGTTCGACCATATCCAAAGATTGTCCTTCGCCTATCATAGTAAAACTCCGACGGGAGACCTGATAGAGAGGGTAACTTCAGACGTAGACTCGGTGCGTACCTTCTTCAACGACCAAGCCATCGGTGTCGGACGCATCATACTGCTTTTTATAATCAATTTCATAGCAATCTGGTGGTTGTCATGGAAATTAGCGCTCGCTTCAATTGCAGTTGTCCCGATTATCGTAATTGTCTCGGTTTGGTTTTTTAGCAAGGTGACCAAAGCTTACGAAGCTTACCAGGAGCAGGAAGCCAAACTGACCACCACCCTCCAGGAAAACCTGACCGGAGTGCGCGTTGTTAAAGCCTTTGCCCGCCAGGGTTATGAGATCGATAAATTCGAGAAGGATAATTGGGAAAAGTACTTGCGGGGACGAAAATTGATGCGCATGCAATCTCTCTTCTGGCCGCTCTCGGACCTTTTATGCGGGTTTCAGATGCTGGCAGGTTTTATTTTTGCAGGTATCCTCGCTATACGTGGCGAGATCACCATCGGCACTTACCCGGCATATGTTGGATTGGTGATTTGGCTGATTTGGCCTATGCGTAACCTTGGTCGGATTATAGTTAATACCTCCACCGGTTTGGTTTCTTATGACCGTTTGATGGAAATTGTCAAGCAACAGCGGGAGCCTCTCAACGATGGTTCTATCCAATCTGTCGATCCCGTGAAGGGTGACATCGTTTTCGAAAACGTTTCGTTTCAATATGGCACTGGGAGCGGCGAAGTCCTCAAGAATGTCTCGTTTAAAGTTCAAGCGGGACAATCTGTGGCTCTACTCGGTTCAACAGGGTCTGGTAAAACCACTTTGGTGAATTTGTTGCCTCGTTTTTATGAGTATACGGACGGTCGCATTACGTTAGATAATGTAGAACTTAAGCAATATTCCCGCGAATATCTTCGAAGGCAGATCGGTATCGTAGAACAGGAACCATTCTTGTTCAGTCGGACGATTCGGGAGAATATCACCTACGGAGTGGGTCGCGATGTACCTGAGGAAGAGATTGAGAAGGCTACTCGAGCTGCAGCTATACACGATGTGATTCTTTCTTTTCCTACTGGGTACAATACTCTCGTCGGTGAAAAAGGAGTTACCCTTTCCGGTGGACAAAAGCAACGCGTGGCTGTGGCTCGCACACTTTTGAAGGACCCGCGTATCCTGATTTTGGATGATTCTACTTCCAGTGTGGATACTGAAACAGAAGCGGAAATGCGTTCAGCTTTGAATGCACTTATGCAGAATCGGACCACCTTCATTATCGCCCATCGGATCCAATCAGTCATGAATGCTGATTTGATCCTTGTGATGGACAAAGGTCAGATTGTCCAAATGGGGAGACACAATGAATTAGTAGCGCAAGCAGGGATGTATCGCGAGATTTATGATATTCAGACTCGAATCGACGAGGAATTAGCTTCAGAAATCACTTTTTGAAGACTCGATAGACCACGATTAATTTAGAAAAACGGGAATTGATTTCCCTTCGGGAGACAGTTGTCATGCCAGACGAATTAATTGAGCTTGAAGAAGAAGAATATACAAGTCAACTGACAACCCCTACTTTTATGCGAATTATGGGGCTCATTAAACCTCATTGGCGTTGGATGGTTGGATTTCTTGTCGCAATTATCTTTACTGCCAGTTTGGACGCTTTCTTTACCTTCCTTAATAAAGATATGATCGATCAAGGGATCGCCCAAAAAAGCATTCCTATACTTCTAAGATATGCATCATATTATGGCGGTTTGCAACTCGTTCAGGCGGTCTCGGTATTTATTTTTATTTACCTGGTAGGCATTCTTGGAGAGCGGATTCAATATGACCTTCGCAAAGTAGTTTTTAACCACCTGCAGGACTTGTCACTTTCTTATCATAGTCAGAACGCGGTTGGGCGTCTGATGGCACGTGTGACCTCAGACTCAGGGCGTATATCTAGCTTGATGACCTGGGGAACTCTTGATGTTACCTGGGCGATTGTCAGCATCATTACATCGGTCATCTTTATGATGATTTTGAACTGGAAACTCGCGTTGATTGTATTTGCGATCATTCCAATCTTGCTCATCATTGCCATCAATTTTCGGAAGAAGATCCTGGTGGAATTTCGAAGGTCGCGCCGTGCTAATTCCAGGATTACTGGTGAGTATAACCAGAACATCCAGGGAGTGCGAGTTGTAAAGGCGCTTGGTCGTGAAGCTGAGAACCTGAATGAGTTTTCATTATTGACTGACGACATGTTTAAAGCCTCCTACCGTGCTGCTTGGTTATCGGCCCTATTCTTGCCTACCGTGCAGATCGTTTCAGCCTTTGCGCTGGGAGCCATCGTCTGGTACGGCGGGATGCAAAGCGTAACTGCTAATTTTACAGTAGGCGACATACATGCCTTTGTTTCTTATCTGACCTTCATGATCTGGCCTGTTCAGGATTTGGCTCGTGTGTACGCCGACATGCAGCATTCCATTGCCTCTGCAGAGCGCATTTTTAAACTTGTCGATACCGTGCCAGAAATCCAAAACCGGATGGAGGCATTTCCAGCTGAAACGATCCAGGGAGCGATAGAATTCGACCACGTCCATTTCTATTACGAAGATCATAATCCCATCCTATCTGACTTTACGTTAAATGTGAAACCTGGCGAGACAATAGCTCTCGTAGGGTCAACCGGTGGTGGAAAGACTACCATAGTCAACCTTCTATGCAGGTTTTATGAACCTATGCAGGGAGTCATCCGAATTAATGGCAGGGATTATACAGACTATACCTTACAGAGCATCCATTCACGGATAGGCATCGTCCTTCAGACGCCTCATCTCTTTTCCGGTTCTGTACGAGAGAATATCCGTTATGGACGTTTGGAAGCTACCAACGAGGATGTTGAAGCTTCAGCAAAGATAGCCGGCGCACATGATTTTATTGTCAAGTTAGAGAAAGGGTACGATCAGGAAGTCGGAGAAAGCGGAAATTCACTCTCAGTTGGTCAAAAACAGCTTATCAGCCTCGCTCGGGCAGTTCTGTCAAAACCCGAAGTGTTCATCATGGATGAGGCTACTTCCAGTGTGGACACTTTGACGGAAGCTTTAATTCAACGCGGCATGGAAGCCCTCATGACCGGACGTACATCCTTTATTATTGCACATCGGTTGAGTACTATTCGACGTGCCAACCGAATTGTTGTAATTGAGAAGGGACAAATCACTGAAATGGGTACCCACTCAGAATTGCTCAAACTACATGGTCAGTATTTCCGATTGTATACTCAACAATTCAAATTTGAAATGGAACAAGAATATGAGATAAAAACATCAAGCTGAACCCGTGTAATTTAATAAAATCTAATATTTTGTTACTGAAAATCATTATATTTAACTTGCTTGGGAGTCTGTTTTACTCTATACTTCAAATACTTTCTTCAACTATATTATAAAAGGAGTAAACCATGCCTGAAGTACCAGCAACGCCTCGAAAGAAGATCACGCTTCCTTATCTATTTAAAAAAGTTACCGATGGTCAACCCATAACCTGGTTGACCTGCTACGATTACCCCACCGCCTTTTTACAAGAGCAAGCTGGAATTGAAATGATCCTTGTGGGGGACAGCTTGGGAATGACGATGCTCGGATATGACAGTACTTTGCCGGTTACCATGGACGATATGGTTCGGCACGCCCAAGCTGTTCGACGGGGCGCTCCCACGGCATTTGTGGTTGGCGACATGCCATATATGACATACCAACCATCCGTAGAATCGGCTATCCGCAGCGCTGGCCGTTTTATGGCTGAGTGTGGGTGTGATGCAATAAAACTGGAAGGCGGTACTTCAATGGCGGATCGGATTAAGGGTATCGTGGATGCAGGTATTCCTGCTATCGGTCACCTCGGTCTTACTCCTCAATCTGTCAGTGCGCTGGGTGGCTTTCGAGTGCAGGGTAAGTCGGCAATGTTGGCGAAAAAGATTCTCGACGATGCTAAGTCACTTGAACATGCCGGAGCTTTTTGCATCCTTCTCGAAATGGTCCCAGACCGCTTATGCAAATTGATAACAGACCGTGCTGAAGGCTGTATTATCATGTCGCTTGGCTCCGGGCCTGATGCTCATGGTCAATTGCTTATTTATCACGATATGTTTGGTCTCTATCCAAAGTTTAAACCAAAGATGGCCAAAGTATTTGGTAATGCGGGAGAGGTCATCTTAAATGGCTTGAAGAATTATCACGACGAAGTTATAGGCAAGCAGTTTCCCCAACCGGAGAATTGGTTTGGAATGGCGGATGAGGAATACGATGAATTAAAGAAGATGCTGAATTAATTTTATCAAACATAAGGCTCGCCTATATTTAACAAAGGAGAACAATGGACAAAGACCTGCGCCATGTACTCGCTATCCCAAATGACCGCTTGGAATCTATTAATTCAGTCCTCATAGACCCAAATGAAATTGTAATGAAGGATTTCCTTGCGGTTGTAGCAAAATACGGCACTCCGGACGAGATCAACCGAAAACACCGGGTATCTCGGAAACTTGACCATCTGATTCAAATTGTAGCAGAACGCGCTCCAGGTTACGTAAATGATTTAAATTGGCTAATGGAAAAACGAGATAGCCATGCTTTCACTTCGATATCGGAATATCGGACGCGAGTTCTTGGAAACAAATTACAAGGGATGAAGTTTGCAGACGAATCAGCCGTCACGCTAGAAGTGTCTGCTTTACAATATTTTCCATGGATTCGTCCTATGTGTGAACGTGCAATTAAAGAAAGAAGTCTGATTCCTGGACGCTTTATTGCCGTGAGAAAAATGAAAGAATCTGAACAAGATGGTGACCTGCCCGCAATTGTGGCAGCTTTGGATATTATTGGGTCATCTTTTGTGGAGACACTTGACACGAAAGGGACAGATGGATCCAACCCTCATTTGGGAGGACCTGCAACAATTACGGGTTATTTTGGTGGAATAGGACAGCCGAATGATCACGCGTTGATGTGGTTGGATGAGTTTTTGTATTACTATACCAATTATGGTGTCCAGCACGTACTCAATTTCAATGCAGGGACAATTCTTCTTGGGTTCTTGCTTTATCGCTTAGGCGTTGATATTCAATTCAAGATTTCAGTTTTCTTTGGATCAGACAATCCATACCATGCCTTATGGATCATGCTGGCAGCCAAACTTTTTAGCCGTGATGATGGTACTTCCCCCCTAATCGGGTTTAATTGGTCAAATTCTATCAATAATCAGACAATGGAACTGACAGCACAATTCCGAAAAGCGCTGGGTTTTGAAGATGTAGTGCGGTTTGAGCATCATATCGTTGAAACTTGGAAAAGCATCGTTATCCAACCATATGACCGGCGATTAGAATTAATCGAGATAGCTGGTCATGTTGCAAATATTTCTGCTAAGCATGAAGGTGGCGATGTGATAGTTGAACAAAACCGTGCTCATCCATCTGACATCCTTGACTACTTTCGTGATAAACAAGAAGTTATCGATTCGGGTGATTGGGACAACATGCAAATTAACTTTATGGATAAAGTCGACGCATGTGATAAATCGGCGTGGGAACTAACAAAAAATGGTCTTTCATTCATTGCTGCTCGAAGTTTGCATACGTAAATGTATAGAGGTTGATAAACATATAAAATTAAAATGATATAATGGCTACGCGCATATCTCGAAATACAATCGCGGGAGTATATATGCATATTGTTCTTGTTCACATTCATGTAAATCCCAATTCAGTCGAGGCATTCACAAATGCAACGAAAATAAATGCTGAGAAAAGTTCTATGCTTGAGCCTGGCGTTGTACGTTTTGGTGTTGTGCAGCAAGTAGATGACCCAACTCGTTTCGTATTAATCGAAGAGTATCGATCAAAGGAAGCTGCAGCACTGCATAAAGAAACCAGCCATTATAAAAATTGGCGCAAAATTGCTGAGCCATTTATGGCCGAACCACGGACCAGGGTCATTTATAAAGATATTTATCCCGTAGATAATTGATATCAGGTGTCAAGGGGTGGTTGAATTGCATTTTGAATTTTCCACGTCAAATCATATCCTTTTTGGTCCTGGAGTTGTTGATGAGGTTCCCAGTCTTGCGCGGGAATTCGGTCACCGGGTATTTTTTGTGTGTACACGCAGCAGTTTATTTCATCCCCTTTTCGAGAAATTAAAACAATCAAATTTGGACCCCCTGCCCTTCTCGGTAAAGGGCGAGCCAACAATCCAATCTGTCCAAGCTGCTATTCAGTCTGCCCGACAAGGAGGGTGTGATCTGGTTATCGCTATGGGTGGCGGTTCCTGTCTGGATACAGGCAAAGCAGTCGCTGCGCTCCTATCAAATCCGGGTGATTTAAGCGATTATCTCGAAATCGTAGGCGGAAGGCGGACGGTCAAGATTCCTGCAGCACCCAATATTGCAATACCGACGACTGCAGGGACTGGTTCTGAGGTAACGCGCAATGCAGTAATCACACATCCAAGCCAGCGCCTAAAGGTCAGTTTACGCAGTCCACTTTTACTCCCTCTTCAGGCGGTTGTTGATCCAGAGTTGACTTATGGATTGCCGCCCGAAGTAACAGCCGAAACCGGTATGGATGCCCTGACCCAACTCATTGAACCGTTCCTTTGCAACGCTCCGACTCCCTTAACTGATGCAATTTGCCGGGATGGAATTCCCCGGATAGCACGCTCATTATTAGCCGCGTTTAAAAATGGACAAGATAATATCAAAGCTCGCGAAGATATGTCTCTAGCAAGTCTATTTGGTGGGATGGCACTGGCTAATGCCCGGCTGGGGGCGGTTCATGGCCTGGCCTCACCAATTGGAGGAATCATTTCAGCTCCGCATGGGGCAATTTGTGCTCGTCTTTTGCCACTTGTTTTGGAAACAAACCTAAATGCATTACGCCGTCGACAGACAAATACCCAAGTCTTGAATCGCTACAATGAATTAGCCACCTTGGTGACAGGAGGTTCTTCAAACGCACCGGAAGATGGAATCAACTGGATTGGGAACTTGTGCAATTCTCTCAATATCCGCCCACTTGGAAAGTTTGGACTCACCATAAACCTTTTCCAAGAGATTGTAATGCAATCTCAGAATGCAAATAGTATGAAAGGTAATCCTGTTTTGTTAACCGATGAGGAATTAATTCATGTCCTTGAATATGCTCGTTAATATCCTCCCATTATGAGTCTGCAGGGGGGGTTTTTTAAAAGAAGGATTACTGATATTTAGAATCGTCGAGTTCCTTGCGGAGTTTTTCTTCTTCCGTCTCATCCAGTACTTCTGCTTTTCCCCATGCGAGTTCAGCCCTCTCGGCCTCGCGTAATTTTGATATGGATTGGATACGAACTACACTCCATTTTCCACAATAGGGGCACCGGGCAAGTTTTGACAACCCTAGATTAAAACTGAAGAGTGGCAAGGCAAAGGGACGGTGACATTTCGGGCAAATTCCCCCAGTGGTTCCATAACTTCGCTCCGCGCCCAGAGGTAAATTCTTGATTTTTCCTCGCCCCGAAATTAAAGGAATGATAAAAGAAAGTAAAATAGCTCCAAATACAATGACCAGGACAGGGACAACGATCTGAATCGCAGCTTTATTCCCTACCGAAGCAGGGACGAAATTACTGGTAATAGTATTAGATTTGTATTGTTGACCAGTCGAAGAAAATCCTAACGCATAGAGCTGATGTTGGCCGACTGGGTAATTATCTGTATTAAATTGTAAATTAAACGGTGCTTGAGTAACCTCGCCAATAGATTTGCTATCGATATAAAAAACAACTTTGACTAGGTCAGATGGTCCGGTCACCTTCATGGAAAATAGACCCTGGATATCATTGTTGAAACCGCCGTAGCCGAAATCGCGAGACATTCTAAGGGTCAATTCTTCTGTCTGCGCAAACGCAGCAATTCCAAGAAAAAGACTGACAAAAACTGAAAATACTAGGGCAATTTGAATTCTTTTCATTATTTCACTTCCATCTAGTGAGAATTTGTTCGCGCTGGAACAGCCTTGTAGTAAGATAAAGTAACAGCAAATCGAGTATAAGCATTACGAGTGCAACAATTGAAATTATCTTTGCATTTAATACGAACAAACCGGCAACCTGTCCAAAAAATCCAGCTAGGACAGGTAAAATGACTACCATAGATACTTGTTCTGCCACCCTCGGATCATTTACCCTTGAAGAAACCATTAGCGAAAAAGTCACAGCCATAACAGCTAATAGAGGCCCAACAATAAAAATCGCAACAAGCCAACGGGTGTCTAATAGCGCAGCAAGAAGAGTTTTGTTCGCGACGATAATCCAGGAACCAAGTGCGAACACACCGAATGCTCCGTATGTTGCAACAATTGCAGGAATAACGGCTGCAAGACACTTTCCCACCATAAGTTCAATAGTGGTAATAGGTGTTGCGAGAAGTGGTTCCAAGCTGCGTGTCGTTTTTTCCCCCACGATTGAATAGGCTGCGATTGTTACGGGTATGGCAACCGGTACCAGCATGAATAGCATCATAAACTCACTTACTAAAAATACTTGGAAGCAATCCTGGCTAGTTAGCCCATTTGGGCACATCGATTGAGTCATTCCTGTGGGTAAAGAACTATTCCCACTCGTTCCAGCAATGGCGCTTGGAATACCTCGCGTTCCATAAATGATACCAAGAGGAATAGCGGTCATCAACAATGGCAGGAAAGCCACGGTGAAAATCACCATCCGATTCTTAAAAACTTCAGCCCATTCTTTTCGGACGATAGTTTTTATTTTGTTCATTTTATGCACCCTTTACCAGTTCCAGGTAGACTTCTTCCAATGAATGTCGCAACTCACCGACAAACTGTATGTCCGCACCAATTTTCACCAGGTCCCGCACGACTTCTGGGTTTTGCTCATCCGGGTTGTCAAGAGTGACGACCAGCTTGTTTTCCACAATTTTAACCTCCCTAACGAAAGCTAGTTTACGGATAGAAGCGGCCATTGTTTCTTCAACTGACCGTAAGTGAAACACAACTTTCCGTACCAAAAACAGATGCCCGTAGGTTGGCTGGACTGTCAACTACAAGCAGTCTCGATTTAAACACCCCGATGCGGTCACATAATCGATCTGCTTCATCTAAGTTATGAGTGCACAGAAATATAGTTCGTCCTTCTTTTTTCAATTCTGCAATAAATTCTCTTACAAGGTGAGAAGCTTCTGGATCCAGCCCCGCCGTGGGTTCATCAAGGAACAAAACACGCGGCTCATGGAGCAGTGCACGTGCAATTGCTAATTTCTGTTTCATTCCTTTTGAGAAAGTCCCAGCAGCATCCAAACGCCGCTCGTATAATCCCAGCATTTTAAGGTATTTTTCGATCTGCCCGCTAACATTTTTAACTTCGTAGAGTTCTGCGAAAATTCGCAGGTTATATTCTGCAGAGAGGTTATCATACATGCCTGGGGTCTCGGTCAACACTCCAACTGTGCGTCGAATATTAGTGTCTTGCTTTCCAACCATGAATCCAGCAACGGAAGCGGAGCCTCCCGTTGGCGCAATCAAGCTGGTCAACATTCGAATAGTGGTTGTTTTTCCAGCGCCATTCGGTCCAAGGAAACCGAATACTTCACCTTCGGCAACATCGAGACTTAGGCCTTCAACCGCCAAAATCTCCCCAAATTTTTTTTCCAGGTTTTCTGTATGGATCATATTTCCTCTTTAATGATATCGCGTCTCATCAAGGTTTCTTAAAGTTTCTTCCAGTGGAGTAGGTTTATAAACCGGTCGTAAAGGAGAAATCGGAGACTCAACGTACGTTGGTTCAGGTTGGCGCAATGCTAATAAAATTATTATACTAAAAACTGCAAAGAGACCAATAATTCCTTCGATAACCAATGGTTGAAATCCTATTTGTGACATATAAACAACAATGCCATCAGCAAGAGCATGGAAGATTATTGCGACGCCCACCCAGTAAAACCTCCTTCGTGTGAAAGCTTGTAGCACGAGGATTGAACATGCCAGTTGCAGTGGAATAGCAAACATTCGCTCAATCGCTCCAAGTAACGTCATATACCAAGGCGCTGACCAATACGCTTGGATTTGGGCTTTTGCCAACTCCACGCGATCAGGTGTCACCAAGGTAGATATATCTACCCCCCGCGCAATTTGCATCTGGAAGTATCCAAATAACACTAACAGTCCAAGAAAAATGGCTTCAATTCCACCGTGTCCCGCTCCAGCCAATAAGCCCGTTCCCCAGGAACGGGCATCCTTTGCCCACCACCGGTACATGACGTAACGCGATATTTCTTCAAATATTCCTGCGCTCAATCCCAAAAAAACCGATATTATTAAGTTCTGGAAAGACAAAGGCAGGGCGATCACATCGAAATGGTTCAGGTATGGACTGAGCACTGAATTAAATGGGATATGCAAGACTTGCGAAAAAGTAAAAGTTGCTGCTCCGATCCAGAACAATCGCCAACCTCGCTTAAACTTGCGCGTCAAATAGATGGTCAAACTAATCGGAATGGCAATCATCAGAAAGCCATTAAGAAAGTAAGTCAAAACGAGAATATTCAAGAATCCCACCCACTTGGTTTAGGTTTCGATTCAACCGCTAATGGTATTTTATGAGACAGCATCCTGTAATATCTCCACTCGGACTGCACTGATTTTATATTCAGGAATTTTAGCAACAGGATCCATTGAGTCGTGCGTTAGTTCATTGGCAGAGGCAGCTGGGAAATGAAAATTTGCATATACCATTCCAATCGGCACGCGGTCGGTGATCCATGCATTCGCTTCGATACTGCCGCGTCGGGAAATGACGCGTAGACGTCCACCATCCTTTACATTCCATTGAGCGGCATCCTCTGGATTGATCTCTACAAGCGCTCGATTATAAACTTCCATCAATCCTTTGGCTCGGCGGGTCATCTGCCCGCCATGCCAATGATACAAAACCCTTCCAGTGGAAAGTAGAATCGGAAAATCTTTATCGGGCAGTTCGGCAGGAGGAATGTGCATTATCGGCGCGAATAACCCTTTCCCTCGCGTGAATTGCCCTATATGTAAAACAGGTGTTCCGGGATGATTGAGCCCTTTCACAGGCCACTGTAAACATTCCCCGGCGTCTAATCGAGCAAAAGATATTCCTTCATAGGACGGTGTGACTGCGGCAATCTCAGACATGATTTCGCTGGTATCCTGGTATTCCCATTTGGAAAAGGGAGCCGATTGAATAATTCGTGTCTTATAAGCTAAGATCCGTTTGGCAATTTCCGTGGTTATTTGCCAATCCGGTTTTGATTCACCCAACGGGGAAACAGCCTGATGGCACATCTGTACTCGGCGTTCTGTATTTGTAAAGGTCCCTGTCTTTTCAGCGAAACTAACGCCCGGTAGCAATACGTCAGCATAGACAGATGTCTCTGATGGGAAAATTTCCTCAAGAACTAGAAATTCACACCGTTCCAAACAATGGCGGATATGACTCGTGTTAGGATCACTCATGACCGGATCTTCGCCCAATATATACAAAGCTCGAATTCTCCCACTTTCGGTTGCAGAAACCATCTCGGTTGTAGTTAAACCCACCTTGTCAGGTAGGGAAACACCCCACGCTTTTTCAAACTTTAACCTAGCCTCATCGCTTGTAACATTTTGATAACCAGAATAAACATTTGGAAGTCCACCCATATCGCATGCCCCCTGTACATTGTTTTGACCTCTCAGGGGATTTACCCCTCCGCCCTCTACACCCATATTACCTAATAACATCTGAAGGTTTGCCAGATTCATCACGTTACTGACACCGACTATGTGCTGAGTAATCCCCATCGCCCAAATAACAGACATAGGTTTATTTAATGCCAGGATTTCAGTAGCCTTGTAAAGCTGTTCGACCGGCACACCGGTAATATCACTGACTTTATCTGGAGGATAATTTTTAATTGTAGCTGCAAACTCATCGAACCCTTCCGTTCTCCCAGCTATAAATTCCTTGTCCTCCCACCCGTTTATTAAGATTATATGCATCATTCCATTTAGAAGAACAATATCCGTCCCAGGTCGGTTACGAAGATATATCCCTCCCAGTGATGGCTTCGCAAAATCTACTATGTCTACCCGTCTTGGATCTGCCACTACTAATTTCGCACCACGCTTAATGACCGCTTGGCGAAGTCTCGAACCAAAAACAGGGTGTTGCTCAGTTGTATTTGAACCAATAACAAATATAGCCGCTGATTTCTCAGCAATATCATCCATAGAATTGGACATAGCGCCGGAGCCAAAGGATGTTGTCAAGCCGACAACAGTCGAAGAATGGCAAAGCCGGGCACAATGGTCAATATTATTCGTTCCCAGTACTTGTCTTGCAAGCTTATTCATCAAATAGGTTTCTTCATTCAGACATTTGGCTGAAGTAAGAACGCCAATGCTGGCGCTCCCAAATTGATCTCGGGCAAAAGCTAATTTTTTTGCCGTAACTTCTACAGCGGTTTCCCAATTTGTTTCAACCCATTCCCAAGAGGATCCTGAAAGAATTTTTACTCCACCCTCAAGAAGGTAACGCCGGACCCTTGGACGGGTTAATCGATCCCTGTGGTGTATGAAGTCGTAGCCGTACCGCCCCTTGACACAAAGGTGCATTTTATTGACGGGAGCGTTTGGATTCGAAGATACTTTAATCACCTTATCATCTTTTACATTTAGATCTATCTGGCACCCCACTCCACAATAAGCACAAGTCGTTGTTACCTTTCGGTCTGGTCTGCTTTCCGAGAAGGAAAGCTTGTGATCTAACGCACCCGTTGGACAAAATTCTGCGCAGGCACCACAGGATTCGCAGCGCGCTTCCAGCATGGTCGTGTCAGCTCCAGCGATTATGCGCGTATTTATTCCTCGTCCCCCTACCCCCCATACGAAGCGGCCCTGGATTTCTGCACAAGCTCGAACACAGCGTGTGCATAAGATGCACTTATTAAGATCAACGCGAATGAATGGGTTTGGATCGCTATCCTCGGAATAACGTGGCTGATATCTCTCTTCTTCCGAAAGGTTAATTCCGTAATAACGCAGCCAGTATTCAAACTCCGTTTCAATTCCATCAAGATTACGATGCCCGGAATCTTGATAATTTCGCAAAAGGAGAGAGAGAATGCTTCTACGCGCCTGCTGCAATGCTTCAGTGTCTGTTCGAACGACCATTCCATTCTTAACGGCAAGGTTGCAAGCTGAAACTTGCCCACGTAATTTATCGACTTCAACAACGCAAAGTCGACACGATCCAGCCGGTGAAAGATCTTTGTGATAACAAAGGGTTGGGATAACAATCCCGTTCTCTCGGGCTGCTTCTAGTACGGTCTGGTTTTCTTGTGCCTGAATTGATATATTATTAATGGTGAGGTTGATTATCATCACTTCAGGTCCTCGTTAATTCCCGCCATGAACTTATCGCTAAAATGTGCCAATGCTGATAGCAGCGGCAGTTGAACTGATTGTCCCAAACCGCAGAATGAGGCTTCCTGCATTACTTTCGCAAGATTGATCAATTCTTGGATATCAGTTTTATGCCCATTTCCATCGGCTAGACGGGTTAATAGCTCAAATGCCCGGCTCGTCCCCTCCCGGCAAGGTGTGCATTTTCCACACGATTCCACTTTAAAGAAATGCATCAATTCACGCAGGAGGGTCACTGGTGAAACTTGCTCGTCGCACACCAAAAATGCTCCTGCTCCCAGTGATATACCCTTTTCCCCCGAATTATAATCAATGGGAATATCCAACAATGTATTATCTACAATGGTTCCAGCCGCTCCACCACAAAGGGCAAAATGAAACCTCGATCCAAATAGCATTCCGCCACCAAATTCTTCAATAATTTGTCGTAATGTCAAGCCAAATGGAGCCTCAAACAGTCCCGGGTGATTTATGTGCCCTAACAGCATGTACAATTTCGTTCCGCCGGCGGAGTTGTTACTCAAATTTTTATACCATTCTGCCCCATGAAGAAGAATATTCGGAACAGCCGCCAAACTTTCAACATTATTTACAACCGTGGGAAGGTTTTTATACCCCGAGGTGGGTGGGTAAGGGGGACGCACCCTGGGCTCTCCGCGTTTCCCCTCAAGTGATTCTAGTAATGCTGTCTCTTCTCCGCAAATATATGCCCCTGCTCCTCGATGTATATGAACAAAAAACGAAAAACCGGTACCGGCAATGTTTTCACCTAACCATCCTGCCTTTACCGCCTGGTCAATAGCATTCTCTAACAACTTGGTCTGGCTCGAATATTCACCTCGGATATAAATAAATCCGGTCCTGGCACCGGTCGCATACGCACAGATCGCCATACCCTCTAGAATTTGATGTGGATTTGTATCAATCAAGACCCGATCCTTGAAAACTAATGGCTCAGATTCATCGGCGTTGCATACGACGAATTTTGGGCTTCGTTGGGCTTCCGCAACAAATCGCCATTTTTTGCCAACTGGGAAACCAGCACCTCCACGACCCTTTAAATTGGAGCTTTCAATTTCCTCTATCACTTTTTCGGATGTCCGTTTCAAAGCCTCCTGAAGTCCTTGGTAGGCACCTACTAATAAGGCAGATTCCAGCGAAGAGGGATCTAATTTCCCGGCATTTTTGAGCATTACGCGAACTTCTCCAGAGCGCGGAATTTCATAATTCATAGGGCTTCCGAGGCAAGTCAGTAACCCTTGAATTAATTGCCACTGATGCGACCGGACCGACTTGATCATTTTCAATTAAGATAGCTGGAGCCCGGTCGCACAAACCAAGGCAGCTCGATCGCTTAACATGACAATCTGAGTGCGTTACTTTTATTGCTGCAGTTGCCGATTCTGAAATTGGAGCCAAATAACCAACATACTGGTCCATCGCATACCTGAGCTTTTAGGGTCGTTGAAGCAACAGAAGTTTGGGATATTTCCAACATTGAATAAAATGATGCAATTCCATATACCTGAGCAGAAGGTAATTCAAGGGACCTTGCCAAATCATCCAATGTTTCTGGGTTTAAACCACCATGATTATTCTGCAAATCAACAAGGATTTCCAAAATGTCAGATGGGTTTTTTCCATGTTCATTGACAATAGCTTCGATTTTTGGGGACAATGACTTGAATATGACTTTTTTGTTGGTCATAATGCCGCCTTAATAATTGCTTCTCGATACCTTCAGATTGTACCTAATTGTTCATCATGTTTCCAAAGGGCATTTCTAGATAGCTAATTTTTCCGCTTTTATAAATTCCTCTGGTGTGTTAATATTCAAGAATGTGAGACCTCCGGGATCAAAAGGATTTGTTTCTTTTTGTGTCATGATGTGAACCTTGACATTAGGAAACCAAGAAACAAGACGTCGCTCCCCTGAATCAAGGGCTCCTTTTACTGACGGGAGACTGGTTTCCTTCCGATAAATCGCATGAAGCGGTTCTAAGCCTTTCTCTGAAGATGGCACTACTACATCCACGTTATCAGATATTAATATTTCGAGTTGATGTAAAAGTAACCCTGGGTTTACAAACGGCATGTCGCATGCAATTAAAGCAACTTCCTGGTTAGAAGACTTAATAAGAGCAGTGTAAAGCCCCCCCAGTGGTCCACGACCGGGAAATATATCAGGTTCAACTTTTATTCCCAATGATAAGAATTCATGATTTCTAGGGGCGACAATCATCACCTCATTTGCCAGTCCAGCAACCCTTTTTAGCACCCGTCGGATAAGGGCCTCCCCATTGAAGACCATAACGGACTTATCTTGTCCCATCCGCTGTGACATGCCACCAGCCAGAACCGCAATAGTGAGCATTGCAGGATTATACACGTCTCAAGATCGTTCAAGAGCAATCATATTAATCCTGCTTCTTTAACGATGCGGGGAATGATGTCTTCCCAACCTACCGGCATAATGTGCAGTCCATGAATACCCTGTTTTTCAAAACTTTTAACCTTTCGTGCTATTTCCAGGGCAATTTGCACTCCTTCTTCCTGTGCATTCCCAGCTATATCAGCAGCTTCCATCCGCTTAATTATCGGCTCCGGCATCCAAACTCCCGGGACATCTCTCATATAGCGTGTCATTTTAAGACTCTTTAGTGGGGTGATTCCTACCAGGATGAAGACTTTGTTTAAAACATTCCGTTTGGTAAGTTCGTTTAACCAAATTTCCATTTTATCCATATCATAGACTAGGTTGGTTTGGAAAAATTGAGCCCCAGCATTAATTTTCTTATGTTCTCGTAATGCTTGAAATTTGGGGTCGGACGCAAAAGGTGAGGCCGCAGCTCCAAGAAACAATTTGGGAGGGAATTTGATCTCTCGTCCATCCAAATAATGACCTTCGTCCCTCATTCGGCGCAAGATCCAAAGCATTTGGATCGCATCCAAATCATTAATATCCATCCTACCTCGTGGTTGGAGCGCCAGGATCGGGCTATCACCGGTCACGCACAACACGTTTCGAACTCCTAATGCTGAAGCCCCGAGGATTTCGCCTTGTAATCCTGCGCGTGTACGATCTCGTGCAGCGATTTGCATCACTGGCTCGGCACCTCGATCAATTGCGATTTTACTGCACGCCCATGAAGTCATCCGGGGGGTTGCAGATGCATTATCCGTAAAATTAATGGCCGTAATATAAGGATTAACCAGATCTATATTACTAGTCAACTTGTTGATTGAGGTCGATAAAGGAGGAGTTATCTCACAAGCAACTACGAACTCCCCTGCTTTTAGTTTTCGCTCAAGCTCGGAAACGGGTTCTTGATTTTTTGGTTCGTGGTATTCGCTGTCTCCCTGCCACCATTCTGGTTGACGGATTGGACGGAAGATTCCTTCCCATGTTTCTGCACGTTCTTTACCATTTCGAAAAACCAGTCCATTAAAAACCTTCCCCATGCCCATTTCCTTGACCCGATCAACAACATCCCCCCAGGTCTCTCCACCCGTTTTCTCCCAATCCAGAGGTGGCAGAACTTCCATGAGTTTTTCCTGCCTGCCCATTTTGTGAGAACGATTATAAATCTCGTACCATATGCATGGACGGGTCTTGTCCACATAGCAGGATTTTGGTGTGGAGCCACCACAGGGT
Organism: uncultured Chloroflexia bacterium; assembly: GCA_963830585.1. GTDB lineage: Bacteria > Chloroflexota > Anaerolineae > Anaerolineales > Villigracilaceae > UBA877. Next base: position 899,257 of record CAWHNA010000002.1, read on the forward strand.
CCATTTCGCATGCCCTTGGGACATTCCATAGGACATATAAACGCGGTCTCTTGCAATAAGCAGTTTCCGCACATTCGACAACCAAATAATGGTCCTTTTACGATAATTTCCAATGAAGCCAATGCACGACGACCAAGTGTTTCCCGCTTGAAAGACATGAAGTGTGGTTGCCATCTACGACCAGGTGTAAAAATCGACATATGCGTCTCCTGACGATTTATTGTACTGCCTCCGACTGGCACCAAATCATGAACAATGTCACTTTGCGAGGGGACGAATATCCCTCCCTAGTAGTTTTGAGTCTCTGCTGTTCCTCACAAATTCTTGTTCCTTGGTAATTTTGCTTCCTCGGTTGCTAAACGGTATAATGCTTGAATGCGGAATTTGTTGTAGTGTCTTTGGCTCACTTTTGATGATATTAATGGCAGGACTAACCTCGGTGGGAATTCTCGCAGAATCTGTATCCCTCCCAAATTTATCAACTGCTTCTGAATTGATCAATGCAGTCAATGAGCTGAGAGTATCCCGCGGATTACCCCCCTATTCTCCAAATTCCATACTCATGGGCATTGCTCAAACTCAGGCAGATTACAACCTGTCTATTGGGACTATTACACACATCAGCCCTGATGGGCTGAGACCATTCCAACGCGCCTTGAAAGCTGGATATGCGGTAAAGGGAGATATTAGTCTGGGCGGTTTTTTCGCTGAAAACATTACCGCAGGTGTTGGTATGACCGCTGATGAAGCAGTTAAAAAGTGGACGCAAGACGACCCACACCTAAATACCATGATCTCCACGAATCTTCAAGATATAGGTGCAGGTGTTGCCGCTTCTGGTAATACCTTTTATTATGTGATCGATTGCGGTCTTTCCACGGGCGGAACACCTGTAGCATTCACCCCCCCACCTTCTTACAACCCTACCAACCCAATCATCGTACTGAACACCCCAAATGCAGATGGATCCCTTTCCTACACCGTTCAGAGTGGTGATACTCTTCTTGGAATCGCGATAGCTTACAATACTCCCTTGGATGAGCTATTCGCTATAAATGGACTTACTGACAAATCCCTTATTTATACGGGTCAAAAGATAATTGTACGTGCAGGTTATACGCCTACTCCCACCTCACCAATGATAGCTCCCACTAAATTACCAACAATAACTCCCTGGTTTACAACCACACCCACTTTCACAGGGACGCCATTCCCCCCTACCTTAACCCGTTCTTCGGAGCTGCCTTTATCATCTGCCCGCGGAACAATAACCCTAATAATCATCACCGCTCTTTCTATATCTGGCTTTCTGGCGTTTATTGGAATTAAACAAAAGTAAAGTATATATGGATGACTTAGCTGGAGTCGCATGACGCCAACTACATTTTTATTTGGCCTTCCCTTGAGCAGCGACTGCCGCCTCTGCTTTTCGGACAGTCTCCTCATCTGCAAGGTAATAATGCTTAATGGGTCTCAATTCTTCTTCAAGTTCGTACACTAGTGGAATGCCGGTCGGGATGTTAAGTTCTGGAATTACCTTATCTGAAATATCATCTAGATACTTGACCATCGCCCGAATGCTATTACCATGAGCGGATATCAATACGCGTTTGCCCGATTTAATCATGGGAACTAAGGTATTGTGCCAATAAGGAAGAACGCGTTCTAATGTAATTTTGAGAGATTCTGTAGCTGGCAGTTGAGCAGGTACCAGTTCAGAGTAACGACGGTCGAAACGCGGGTGGCGCTTGTCTGTCAATTCGAGCGCAGGTGGTGGCACATCGTAACTACGACGCCAAATTTTCACCTGATCTTCGCCAAATTTTATCGCCGTCTCTGCCTTATTCAGTCCTTGAAGTGCTCCATAATGGCGTTCATTTAGTTGCCATGCTCGAATGACAGGAATCCATTCAAGGTCCATTTCTTCCTGAACAATGTTCAATGTTTGGATAGCGCGTTTTAGAACAGAAGTGTAAGCAACATCGAAGGAAAACCCTTTTTCTTTTAAAAGTCGCCCACCTGTTTGAGCCTCCTGAATTCCAAGCTCGCTGAGGCCGACATCCGTCCAACCGGTAAACCTGTTTTCCAGATTCCAGGTACTTTGCCCATGGCGAACAACAACCAAAGTATATTTTGCTTTCATAGATTCACCTCACATAAATAACCGCCAGGTATTACCCACCTGGCGGTTTCTTATTTCAAGCGGTGTTAATGTATAGCTAGCTCAGTTTCCGGATCGAATAAGTGACATCGATCAAGGTTGAAGGATACTTGAACTTTATCTCCAATGTGGAAATCTGTCCGAGGGTCAACGCGGGCAACGATATTGTCTGATCCCGCTAGTAAATATAGGAAGATTTCGTTTCCCATCAGTTCCGTGACGTCGACCTTAGTCTCTACCGCAGCAACGTGAATCCCTGGTGGAACAAAAATAGGGTTAAATATATCTTCAGGGCGTATGCCAAATACAATTGGTTTATCTACATAACCTTGAAATGCCTTCATGCGCTCAGGCGGAATAAGGATTTTGAAGGAATTGGTCTCTACAATAAGTTTGCTATCATCTTTACGTAATTTTGCATTGAAAAAATTCATCGCCGGCGCACCGATGAACCCGGCCACGAACATATTGTCAGGTTGGTCGTACAGTGTTTGCGGCGTATCCAACTGCTGGAGGATGCCTTTGTTAATAACTGCAATCCTTGACGCCATTGTCATTGCTTCCATCTGGTCATGAGTAACATAAATAAATGTTGTCCCCAGGCGTTGATGCAGTTTGGTGATCTCGGAGCGCATTGCACCACGTAGTTTGGCATCTAAGTTGGAAAGAGGTTCATCGAAGAGGAAGACTTTAGGCTCTCGTACGATCGCTCGACCAACCGCTACTCGTTGACGCTGCCCTCCGGAAAGTTGCCGGGGTTTACGAGCCAGCAGTTCTCCAATTCCCAAGATATCTGCTGCTTCCTGGACTCTTCGCTTGATTTCCTCTTTTGGAGTCTTCCGAAGTTTCAAGCCAAAGGCCAGGTTATCATAAACCGTCATATGTGGATAAAGAGCATAAGACTGGAAAACCATAGCTATATCGCGGTCTTTGGGAGGTACATCATTAACAATGCGGTCGGCGATCTTGATTTGACCTTTTGTGATTTCTTCCAGACCTGCAAGCATGCGCAAGGCGGTAGTCTTGCCACAACCCGAAGGCCCTACGAAGACAAGGAATTCTTTGTCTTCGATTTCCAAGTTTAGATCATTCACTGCAATCACATTTCCAAACTCTTTAGTAATATGATCATACGTAACACTAGCCATTTTAGTCTCCTTTTCGTTAGAGTATCGTGCTTTTATTATAGCGCAGAACGATATTTGGATACATATATATTTAAGAAGAAGTAAAATGTAGACATGCCTGAAGATGTGACCCCCATTCGACAACAATATCTTGAAATTAAGCGCCAGTACCCTGACGCAATTCTATTCTTCCGCCTCGGGGATTTTTACGAAACCTTTGATCAGGACGCTGAAACCACTGCTCGCGAACTGGATATCGTCCTTACTTCCCGTCCTATTGGTAAGGGATTACGTGCTCCGCTGGCAGGCATCCCTTACCATGCTGTGGAAAACTATCTCGCTCGCCTGATAGCTAAGGGTTACCACGTGGCTATTTGCGAACAGGTGGGGGACCAGCCTGCCAAGGGAATATTCCCTCGTCAAGTTGTGCGAGTGGTCACACCTGGCACAATTGTTGAACCAGGTCTACTTCCCGGTGTTGCAAACAATTATCTTGCATCTGTCGTAGCAGACAATGGTCGCGCTGCAATAGCCTATGTAGATATCACGACTGGGGAATTCGCAGTCACCGAACTTGATATGACCACGGATTCATTTTCTGGGACTTATGAGCAATCCTGGGCCTTAATTCGAGCAGAATTAACCCGCCTTAACCCCGCTGAAATTATCCACCCTGACAATTTATTAATCCCCACTGGCATTAATGGTCATCTTACAGAATGGCCTTCATGGCGGTTTGAACCCGGCAAGAGTAAAGATGCATTACTCGCGCATTTTGGGGTTTCCACACTGGATGGATTTGGATTAAAAAATTTACCAGTAGGTATTCGTGCCGCTGGCGGTATTATCCAATATCTTAAGGAGACCGAGGGTGCAGCCTTACCGCTTCTTTCTGGCTTGCGGGTATATAGTTTAGGCGAGTTCATGACGCTTGATGCAGCGACACGCCGCAATTTAGAATTGACCGAAACCTTGAGAGGGGAGACAAAAGGGTCATTGTTAGGAGTCCTTGATCAAACAGTCACCCCCATGGGTAAACGATTGTTGGGAAAGTGGGTCAGTCAACCATTGCTTGACATAACGCATATAAAGTCACGGCAGGAAGGGGTTGAGTATTTTTATTCTCAATCGATGCTCCGAGCGGAATTACGGTCCGCTCTCAACCCATTAGCTGACCTTGAGCGCTTGGTCATCCGCATCATTTCCGGCCACGCCCAACCACGCGACTTGGTAAGCTTACAGGAAACTCTCTTTAGTTTACCGACAATTCTTCAATTATTTACTTCTGATTCCGCTTCTCCTAAATTGCCATTAAAATCCTTATACCCTTGTATCGAAGAATATTCCTTCATTAAATCCGCAATATCTGACGATCCACCAGCGACCCTTCAGAATATGGGTGTTATTCGTACCGGCTATTCCGCAGAATTGGACGGGGTCATTGAGGCGTCCCAACATGCGCGTGAATGGATAAATAATTTGGAAGCAATCGAGCGTAAACGAACAGGAATAAAGACACTTAAAGTAGGATATAACAAGGTTTTTGGCTATTTCATCGAAATCTCTCAAGGACAAGCAGCCAACGCACCATCTGATTACATTCGCAAACAGACACTTGTCAATGCTGAACGCTTTATTACCCCGGAATTGAAAGAGTACGAAACGCTCGTTTTAAACGCGGAAGAACGCATTCGGGAGATTGAAGTGCGGCTTTTCCGAGAAATCTGCTCAATACTTGCTAAATCCTCTGTTAAGTTATTGGATGCTGCAAGATCTCTTGCAGAACTTGACGTATATTCCGCCCTGGCAGAAATAGCTGCCCTGGGTGGTTATGTTCGCCCTGAGGTTCGAGAAGATAAGACTCTTGAAATATTTGAAGGCCGCCACCCTGTGGTTGAAAAAAGTTTGCATGGTGAACACTATGTTCCAAACAATGTAATATTTGAAAAAAGTGAGATCGTCCGGATAATTACCGGTCCGAACATGTCCGGAAAATCCACATACCTCCGGCAAACAGCATTAATTGTTCTCTTAGCTCAAATAGGGTCATTCGTTCCGGCAACCTCCGCAAAAGTAGGGTTGGTTGACAGGATATTCACCAGGATTGGCGCTCAGGATGAAATTCATGCCGGCCAATCCACATTTATGGTGGAAATGATTGAAGCAGCCAATATTCTACACCACGCAACCGATAGATCATTACTCATCTTGGATGAAATCGGTCGCGGTACCAGCACTTATGATGGAGTCTCTATTGCCTGGGCAGTGGTCGAATACATCCACAATCATCCATCTTTGCGAGCAAAAACCTTATTTGCCACCCATTATCATGAATTGACTCAACTTGCAGATTTGCTGCCTGGAATCCGTAATTATAATGTTGCTGTGACCGAAGCAGACGGAACAGTTGTTTTCCTACACCAAATAATTCCAGGTGGAGCCGACCGTTCATATGGTATTCACGTTGCACAATTAGCCGGACTCCCACGCCCCGTTATTCAACGAGCTACCGAGATAATGAAAGAACTAGAAAAGTCTTCTGGAAAGGCAATCCGTATAAACCCCCAGGCTCCAGAGCAAGCAGCGCTTTTCCCGGAAACTAACCCTCTATTAGATGAACTAAAAAGCTTGGATGTTAATTCTCTGGCTCCCATTGAAGCGTTAAACAAGCTTTTTGAATGGCAAAGGCGTTTTTTAAGAAAAACTGATAAGTGACAATTTCCTGGTTGATATTATCTGAAGTCATTTCCACTACTAAAATATCAATCACGGCAGCCTCGAGTGGGATGCCGTGATTGAATCAAAACCTCTTTTTTCAAAAATTATTTCAATGCCGGTGCTGGTGCTTTTGAACGGGCAATAGCCCACGCCACAGCACCAATCAAAAGAATGGCAATCACCCATACAACCACCATGGTTGTTCCAGTCCCACCCGCATATTTAACTATTACTGGTGCGGCTAGCAAGGAAACAAGGTTAACCACTTTTATCATTGGGTTTAAGGCAGGTCCCGCTGTATCTTTTAGCGGATCTCCAACAGTATCGCCAACAACGCTGGCTTTATGTCTTTCCGAACCTTTCCCAGTATTTGCCACCAGGTCGCGGGGCTCATCCTCAATTGATTTTTTTGCATTGTCCCAAGCACCACCTGCATTTGCCATATAGACTGCAAGAAGCTGTCCACTCAGGATAATACCCGCACAAAATCCGGCAAGCGCTTCTACTCCCAACATCAAACCTAGCGCTAAAGGAGTCAGCACGGATATTGTCGCAAGTGGGATAAGTTCCTTTTGTGCTGCTGCAGTTGATATCCCTACCACCTGAGCATAATCCGGTTTTACTTTGCCTTCCATAAGACCAGGGATTTTAAATTGCCGTCTGACTTCGTGGACAATAAGGCCAGCAGCCCGGCTAACAGCCCTAATCGAAAGCGAGCCAAATAACCATGGTAGTGCACCACCCAAAAGGAGGCCAATAAATACAGGAATTTCTGATACGCGAATACCTGTATCGCTAAGCAACTTTGTGAACGGTATTGCTTTTCCAGATGCTTGTGCGACAACATTGGCTGCTTGTTGAACGCGTCCAACATCGATAAAGAAAGACGCAAATAAGCTCACGGCTGCAATAACCGCGGATGCAATAGCGACACCTTTTGTAATTGCCTTGGTCGTATTTCCAACCGCATCTAGGTCCGCCATAATTTGGCGTGCTTTTTTTGTCTCATCGTCATCCAAATCATGCCAGGCCATTTCTCCGATCCCATTTGCATTGTCGGAGATTGGACCAAAAGAATCCATCGCCACATTATTGCCTGTGTGGCTTAGCATTCCAATACCGATCATAGCTACTGCATAAAGCACATATTGTGCACCTTGGCCATTATAGAGCAATAGCGCAAATATAAAACTAATAACGATCACTACTAGTGCCCAAACACTTGACTCCATTCCAACTGACAAACCAGAAAGGATGGTTGTTGCAGCTCCAGTTCTGGTAGATTCGACAATCTCCTTGACGGGGGGCTTCTTTGTTGATGTGAAATAAGACGTGAGTGGGTTGAAGACGATCGCAAGCCCAACCCCTATGGAAGTCAGCATCGCCATGCGCCAGTCATGGCAATATAAAATCGCCAATAAGAATGACCAGAGGATAGTATTAACACTCGATACCTCATAAGAGCGGAACATGGCGTCTTCGGCGTCGTGGGCATGGAGAAAACCAAACAAGCCCTTCACCGGTATATTCTCCCATATTGGGACAGTAAAGGTTCCCAGAATTGACGAAAGAACTCCAATGGCTCTGATTATCAGTGGATATACGATCCATTTTAAACTATGGGTCGGATCGATCGCCATCAATGCCAACCCAAGGATTAGTCCGGACACAATCGTTACCTCATAAGATTCAAAGATATCTGCCGCCATGCCTGCACAGTCTCCCACGTTGTCTCCCACTAAGTCTGCAATAACTGCAGCATTGCGCGGGTCATCTTCAGGGATATCTTTTTCTACTTTACCAACTAGGTCGGCTCCGACATCCGCAGCCTTAGTAAATATACCTCCACCTACACGCATAAATAATGCGAGCAAAGTCCCCCCAAAACCAAAACCCAGCAGTGCATCCGGCGCTGCTCTTCCAAAAACGATGAAAATTAGGGTGCCACCGAATAAACCCAGCCCGTCAGTCAACATACCTGTGATGGTTCCGGAATAATAGGCAATCGTCAATGCTTCGTTCAAGCCCCGCCTGGCTGCCGCAGCCGCCCGAACATTAGCTTGGATAGCCATCCGCATCCCCAATTGGCCTACCAACAGCGAGAAGGAGGCTCCCATTATAAAAGCGATGGTCCTTCCTATTGCTACAATAATCTGGGCGTTTGCGCCGAATTCACCTGTCGCTTCTGATGATGGAGGTACCACATAAACACTTAAAAACAACACGACTGTTAATACTCCAATCAGGGGCAGGATAGTCTTTAATTGGCGACCAAGGTAACTGTTTGCCCCAATCCGGATGGCTTCCCAGACTTCCTGCATTTTCGTAGTTCCCTTATCCTTTTTTAAAACAATACCCCGCAATAACCAAGCATAAAGCAGGCTGATAAAAGCAGTGATCAAAACACCTATGATGGCAATTTGCTCAAAATTATTCAGTCCATGACGGCTTCCAAGCCAAAGAATATTCATATATCCTCTCCAATTATTTTTGAAATTCTAACCACTTTCTTCCGTGGCGTGTCGCTCAATTCTATCCAACATGTTTTGTTTAGTCAATTCACTTACCCCTTCGATTTCAAGTCATATTCGCACCTCATTCCTCAGAAAATCACATCGAAAAGGTTGGATTTATACCAGATTAGGGTTTGATTAGAAAAATTTAAACCACTTGACTTTGCCTGTTCATTAATTGTATAGTACTTATCGATTGAACGATGCCTGTCTCCGGCACCGCTGCCCCACGGCTGCAGTGCCGTTTATTTCGCCACCAATCAATATTTATTAGGAGAACCGATGATCCGTGCTACTGGGCTTACAAAAGACTATGGCTCTCGAAGGGCGATCGAGAATTTAACCTTCGAAGCCAAGCAAGGCGAGGTGGTTGGGTTCCTTGGGCCAAATGGCGCTGGGAAAACCACGACCATGCGAATTCTGACAGGATATATGCCTCCAACATATGGATCGGCACAGGTGGCTGGGTTCGACGTTATCAGCGAGTCGCTTGAAGTTCGTCGTCGAGTTGGTTATTTGCCAGAAACAGTTCCCCTTTACCCTGAAATGACAGTCTATGAGTATTTGAAATTCATGTCTGATTTGCGTCACCTGCCCAACGGGGATGACATGATTGACGCCGTTTTAGATTTGGTGCAAATGGAAAACCGTGCCGATGGATACATTTCAAACTTATCAAAGGGTATGCGTCAACGGGTAGGATTGGCACAGGCATTGTTGCACAGACCTGAAGTCTTGATTCTCGACGAACCGACAATTGGTCTTGATCCCGCTCAAGTGGTGGAATTCCGAAATACTGTACGAGAAGTTGGAAAAGAACGGACGGTTCTCCTCTCAACCCATATTCTTTCTGAAGCCCAACAATTATGTGATCGAGTCTTGATAATCAATAAAGGTCGGATTGTTGCTGAAGACACCCCAGAAAATCTTCAATCCCGATTGGTAGGTGCAGAACACGTGGTTTTGCGGGTTAAGGGTGAGGCTGACGATTTACTTCCCATAATAAATAAAATAGATGGAGTTCAAAATGCCAAGCTCCAACCGGATGGCTCTTTGGAGTTTCAATTTGCCCCCGCTTCGGATATACGTCCCGCTGTAGCGAGAGCAACAATTGAAGCTGGGTATGACATGCTCGAATTTCAACCGGTGGGATTGAGCCTGGAAGAAATATTCCTGCAACTTACGCAGGACAACACCAGAAAAGAGAGGTGACCGATGCGCAATATTTGGACAATTGCACGCCGAGAATATCGACATTATTTCACAAGTCCGATAGCATACATCGCTGCTCTACTGGCGCTGTTGACTGTTGGAATTTACTTCGTGGTAATTATCTACTACTTAACCAACCAGTCGTACTACAGCAATTCAGCGCCTGGAGTAGACATAGTAATTGGACCACTTGGCAACAGTATTTTTATTTGCAACTCCGGCGTTGACAATGAGGCTGTTGGCAGACGAACAACGCATGGGAACCCTGGAACTTCTCCTTACAACTCCCATCAAGGACGGGGAATTGGTAGTTGGGAAATGGCTTGGTGCCTTCTTATTCATGCTGACCATCATAGCAATTACCCTGGTGTATCCGGTTGTTCTCAATAAACTTACTTCTCCTGGGATCGATCAAGGTGTAATGATTTCTGCATATATTGCCATTATCTTACTAAGTGCTGTTTTTTTGGCAATTGGAACAGCTATGTCATCGTTTTTTAATAACCAGTTTGCGGCATTTTTCGCAACACTTGCGGTCCTCATCCTCTTTTGGTGGCTTATCCGCTTACCCACCTACATAATCCAGAATGATTCCATTAACAATATTTTTAATTACCTGGATTTGAATGGGCGGTTCAATTCAATGGTTGCTGGCTCGATGTCAATATCCGATATCATCTATCCAATTAGCCTAACTGCTCTGGGTTTGTTTTTAAGTGCTGCAGCAGTTGAAATAAGAAGGTGGAGATAATGGCGAAGACAAAGAATTCTAAAAATCCCATGCAAAAAAAGAACCGACCGAAGAATTTTGCTTTCATTGGACTTTGGGTTTCTGGTATTGCCGTTTTGGCAGCAATAATTTTATTACTTGTGAAGTTGCTTACCCTCGCAAAAATATATACACTTCCGAATGTCATTGCATTTAACTGGGCATTAGCTATTACCGGCGCTCTCACTGTTCTAGGGTTAGCTTATTTTGCTTTGCTTGATCCACAGCGTGTACGCGTTATTCTCACGGGGAGACAAGCCCGTTATGGAAGTAACGCTGCTATCATGTTACTTGCGTTTGTAGGGATTCTACTTGTCTTGAACATTTTTATATTGCAAAATCCCGGGAAACCCTTTGATTTTACTGAAGGCAAACAAAACAGTCTTGCTTCTGTAACCTTGGATACATTAAAAGCCTTACCGTCTTCTGTTCAAGCAACAGCCTTTTTTACTTCGCAGACCCCCAGTGATACTGCACGAAAATTACTAGAGAATTTCAAGAATAATTCAAATGGGAAACTAACCTATTCATTTGTTGATCCGGACCAAAATCCTTTGGCAGCCACACAAGCTGGCATAACTGGGGATGGAAAAATATATTTGCAAATGGGTAGTCGTCACGAAATTGTTGCGTTAGCATCTGAGCAAGATTTAACCTCAGGGCTTGTTAGATTAATGAATCCGGGCCAAAAAATCATATATTTCTTAACAGGTCATGGCGAAAGGGATATTCAAACTGCTGGGAATACTGCGTATACAGCTACCAAAGCTGCTCTTACTGCCAAGAACTATACTGTCCAACCATTAAATCTTATTGCTACCAATATAATCCCTGCAGACGCAACTGTCATCGTCATTGCTGGATCGACTCAACCAATAACTGCTGCTGAACAAATCTTGTTGCAAGATTATGTTTCAAAAGGTGGAGCATTGATCGTGATGGAAGAACCCTCTCCCTTGACACAATTTGGGAGTTCTCCCGATCCGCTTGCTGCATACTTGGCTTCAACGTGGGGAATTTCTTTCGATAACGACATCGTTATTGATACAAACACCAGCCAGCCACTATATGCAGTTGCAGCAACTTACGGCACCCATCCCATAACTGAAAAACTTCAAGGATTGGTATCGTTTTTTCCATCTGCCCGCAGTCTTTCTATTGCAACTAACTTGAAGAATCAGCCCACTTCATTGATAGCAACTGCCAGTTCCGCGTGGGGAGAGACTGACTTTGCTTCTCTACAATCGAATGGACAAGTCGCTTTCAATGCAGCAACGGATTTCCCAGGGCCACTAACGTTGGCAGTTGCAGTTTCAGATAGTACTGCAAATAACCACGTGGTTGTGTTTGGCGACTCAGATTTTGCTTCCGACGCATTCTTTAGCCAGTATGCCAACGGCGACATGTTTATAAATGCGATCGATTGGGCCGCGGGTCAAGAGCAATTGATTAACCTAAATACCCCAGTAGCGATCAGTCGAACACTGGTTCTCCCAAGCAGTTTCTGGTTATTAGTGATGGCGATTTCATTCCTTTTCGTTCTACCGGGTCTTGTTATTGCCGGGGGGGTCGTATCCTGGCTGGTTCGACGCTCCAGAGGATAATCCATGATCAAGCGCCCCACTTGGATTCTTCTAGTTATTCTGGCACTGGTTTTGGTGGTCTATTTTGTTATTAAAAATCAAGCTTCTATGACAGCTGCTTCGTCTACACCTACTCCCAGTGACACTTTTCTCATAACACCATTAGATAGCACATTGCAAGTCCTTCGGATCACTGATTCACAAGACCATATATTTCAGATGCAGCGGGACACGAGTGGTACATGGGTAGTCACACTTCCATCATCTGGAATTGCGGATCAAGGTTTGGCAGGAGCAGCTGAATCCCAGGTTGGTGCGCTACGTATCGTTACAACACTTGATAGTTCACTCAACGTGGCTGACGCTGGCTTAAGTACCCCGGTCGATACGATTGAACTTACCTTTGTGAATAATTTAAGGCACGTGATCCAAGTTGGAAATCTCACCCCCACCGGAAGCGGATACTATGTTCACTTTGACTCAGGAAAATTATTCGTAGTAAGTCAGGCAGGCATCGATGCGCTTCTAAAATTGTTAACAGCGCCACCTTTCCCGTCTACAGAAACACCATTGTCGACGATCCAGGAAACGGTTACTCCTACACTAGTACCTGTCACACCTACATCAACATTAGAAGCCTCTACCCCTACACCTTGATATTTAGAGGAACTCAAAAAATTTTTACTGATAAAGATCTGAATCTTGATCGACGGTTAACACTTACTTGGTCACAGGGTATTGTATTTTGTTCAGAAAAAGAGTATTCTGATTCAAGAATTACTCAGTAAGGAAGTGTAATGGAAAATCCTTTATTACTTGAAGAAGATGAAGAATATTCTGCCATTGCCCGGTTAATAGAATTAGGCCGGCAGAAGTCTTACGTTACGATTGATGACATCCTGCATTTTTTCCCTGAAGCTGAACAAGATGTGGAACAATTGGAAGAAGCCTTCGCAGCTTTGTTGAGCGCTGGGGTTGCTTTCGTTGAAGATGTCCCAACCGGGGAGCCACCAGAGGACGAACTCATCGCTGCGGAAAAGCCTGAAGCAGAAGCAGAACCGGAACTTTCTCTAGACGATTACCTCGCTAACATAGACACAGATGATACGATTGGTTTATACCTTAAAGAGGTCAGCCGTGTTCCATTGCTTACCGCTACCGAAGAAGTCGATCTCGCTCAGAGAATTGAACGCGGACGGATGGCACGAGAGGAACTAGCTCGTGGGAACGTAAGCATACGTAGAAGAGTCGAGCTTAGAAAACTGATTGAAGACGGATGGGCAGCTCGAGAGCATTTAATTACAGCGAACTCGCGTCTGGTAATTAGTGTGGCCAAGAAATACATGGGACGTGGGGTTCCTTTCCTTGATCTAATTCAGGAAGGGAATATTGGCTTGATCCGTGCAACAAAAAAATTCGATTATCGCCGCGGTCACAAGTTCAGTACTTACGCAACCTGGTGGATCCGCCAGGCAGTAACGCGCGCCATCGCAGACCAGGGCCGGACCATTCGAGTCCCCGTACATATGGGCGATCAAATTAATAAATTGCTGCGAGTTCAGCATCAATTAACTCAGCGACTTGGGCGGGAACCCTCTGTCGAGGAATTAGCTACCGCTCTTGAAGTCCCACCTAAGAAAGTGGAGAACATGATCCAAGTAGCTCGACGACCATTATCATTAGAGACCCCCACGGATGATGAAGAGGATTCTGTCCTTGGAGATTTTATCGAAGATGATGAAGCTGCTCCCCCGGACGATACTGCCACTTATAATTTACTACGGGAACATCTGACAGAAGTCTTGAATGGCCTGCCCCCACGCGAAGTACGTATTTTACAATTACGCTACGGACTCTTGGATGGACAGGCATATACCCTTGAAGAAGTAGGTCGCAAAATGGGGGTAACCCGGGAGCGTGTCCGCCAGATTGAGGCACAAGCATTAAGTCGCTTGCGACATCCATCGATTCGTCGGAAATTACGTGATTATCTTGGAGAATAATATAATTCATAATCCCAGCGATATTCGCTGGGATTATGAATATTAAATATTAATCACCATATTTTCCAATACTTTATGGTGAGAGATATTTTTTTCGGTGGTGGTAAAATCATCTGGATGAAGGCATTCATCCTCCCCCGCTTGCGCGACATCTTGTTTTTATCAATTTTTACTTCAGCATTGTTGCTCGGTCCCCGTATGCTCAATGCTGATGGGGATTTACCGCACCACCTAGCAGTTGGCAAGTATGTATTACAGGGTCACCTGCCTCCAATAGTTGACATATTTTCATATACACGCAATGGTGTTCCAATTGCACCACACAAGTGGCTGTCGGGGGTATTTTTCTACCTCGCTTATTTATTTTTTGATGAGCGAGGGATAGTAATCCTTTCTGCAATTTTGATTGCAACAACATTCGCTATTATCTATTCGGATGGGGTAAAAAGAAGTGGCACCCGTCTTCCGGTATTCTTTCTGGTTGCCTGGGGTGCCGCAATTACATCCCTGCATTGGATTTCCCGACCTCATTTGTTTACGATGTTGTTGTTTGCAGTTTGGCTTATTTTAAACGAGCAACTGGCCAGCGGTAAAAAGGTTGCGATTTGGCTCTTTCCGGCAATAATGCTCCTTTGGAACAACATCCATGGAGAATTCATTTCCGGGTTCCTTATTACCGGCGCCACACTGGCCGGATGGATTTGGGAGTACGTGTTTGACCGCAATAATGTTGATATAAAAGTTGGAAAACGTCTGGGGATAGTGCTGGGATCGATTACGATCGTGACCATTGTTAACCCTGTTAGTTTCAGGGCTTTATTTACTGTGGCAAACTGGTTGGGAAATGACTACCTTATGTCCCACACGAATGAAACCATACCTCCAAATTTTGCAGATCCAATTTTTATTATTTTACTTGCATTTATAGTCTTTTCTATATTCATGCTTGTAATTAAACGCGAAAAACTTCCCCCACGCATGGCTATTATTTTAGCCGGGTTTTCAGCCATGGTACTTATGTCTGCACGAAACGTTCATTTTTACGGTATTGTCGCCCCATTTGTATTGGTCAGTTTATTTTCAAAGCCAATGTTTTTTTCTCCACTCAACAGATTTGAAAACCTTCTTGAGAAAATCGAAGGACAAATAAGAGGAATATTTTGGCCAATCTTCACGGCAGTGGTTGGTATTATTTTGTTGATAGGAACCCCTTTAGGCAAAATAGAACACTTTTCACCAAGCTTTTTCCCGATTCGGGCTGTAGAATGGCTTAAAATCAACCCCCAGGAAGGAAAATTATTCAACACTTTCGACTGGGGAGGATACCTGAGTTTCGAATTATTTCCGAAGCAACTGGTCTTCATTGATAGCCAAGGGGATGTTTATGGGGAAGCATTCATTCGGGAATACGAGCAGATTACCGCCCTTGAAAATGGGTGGCAGGACATTTTTAAAGAATACCATATTTCCTGGGTACTGATTCCGAAGGAGTGGGATTTGGTCAACGCATTGCTTAATCAAGGTTGGAAGGATGTATATCACGATGATACTGCTATTATTTTAGTACAAGGGAACTAATTGGAGATGGAATCCAAAATCATTATTGTGCTTCCAGCTTACAATGCTTCAAAAACATTGAACCGAACGCTAGCTGAAATTCCACTAGAATATCAAAACCATATTATCCTGGTTGACGATGCTTCCAAGGACAATACCGTGGAAATTGCACGAGCCGCCGGGTTAATCATATTTGAACACCAAACCAACCGGGGATATGGCGGGAATCAAAAAACTTGTTACCAAGAAGCTCTGAAGTTGAATGCCGATATAGTGGTAATGGTTCATCCAGACCATCAATACGATGCCACCATGATACCTCACCTAACTCGTCCCCTTCTAAATCATGAAGCCGACGCGGTATTCGGTTCACGGATGCTGGGCGGCCATCCACTTGAAGGAGGGATGCCTTATTGGAAATATTTTGCCAATGTAATTCTTACTGCGATGGCAAATATTATCTTCCGCCGCTATTTAACAGAAATTCATTCAGGCTTTAGGGCATATACACGTAAATATCTGGAAACTGTTCGCCTCCAAGAAAATAGTGATGACTTCATTTTCGACGCAGAAATCATTGCCCAAGGTATGGCGAACAACCTTACCTTCCAGGAAGTTCCGATTGTAACCCGATATTTTCCAGAAGCATCTTCAATAAATTTTGGGCGAAGTGTGCTATATGGATTTGGTATTCTGGGGGTCCTGACAAAATATTGGCTTCATAAAACCGGGCTTGTTCATTTTAAGCAGTTTTACTCGAGCCACCTTTCGATATAAGAGATTTATTCATACATTTTTTCGAAAAATGGTTCTTCTTATTGGATAATCGATTCTGCCAAAGATTTTACTTTTACTCCTCCCATTGGACATTGAGTGTCCACATCTGTACTAAATCTAAACAATCATTATAGCGACTTAATCGCTGCCAAAACTTCTGAGCTATGTTCGGCAGGTTTTACATTTTCGAAAACTTTAGCAATTCTTCCATTTAAGTCAATTAGAAAAGTAGTACGTTGAACACCTTCATATTCACGACCCATGAATTTCTTTGGTCCCCAAACACCGTATAAATTGCAGATTTTATGCTCGTGATCAGCTAATAAAGGATATTGGAGCTTAAATTTGTCTTTAAATTTTGTATGAGATTTTGAATTGTCGGGACTGACACCCAAAATAACTGCATCCGCATTTACAAAAGCACTATAGTCGTCCCGGAACCCGCATGCTTCGGTAGTACAACCGGGAGTGTCGTCTTTAGGATAAAAATATAGTACTACGGGTCTCCCCCGAAAATCAGACAATCGGCGGATTACATTATTTTCATCCGGTAAGGCAAAATCTGGTGCTAGTATTCCTGAAGTGATAGACATTGAAAACTCCTGAACAATTTAGGCATTATTTGTCATATTATAATGATATTCATTTCTCCTGAACAGCATACCAATCCAAGTATTACATAACTCTTACGCTAAGTTAGTAGAATAAGAAAGGTATTCCTTGATTGTTTCTAACTTTATAAAAATGTAATGCTTAATATTGGGAATAATAATTATACTATATACTTAATACTTCAGCTATCAACTTTCCCATTTGACTGACATCATATCCAGGCATTTGCAATACTTCCTGTTGAAACGATTTATCATTAATTACTTCTAATAAAGGACGTAACAAATCGGCTTCTGCGAATAATTTGGGTATCAACAGTTGATAAGTCTCTTGAAAAAGTGGAATGAAGTCCAATCCGAGGGATTGGGCTGCTGCGGGAATCCCAAGCCCACAATCAGCTCGTCCCGAAGCGACAGCTGCAGCAACTCCCAAATGTGTATATTCTTCCTGGTCGTACCCTTTAATATCTTTAGAAAGGATTCCCGATTTTGACAATTGGTAATCTAGAAGCACACGCGTCCCGGCGCCTCGCTGGCGGTTGATAAATGTGACTTCTGGATTTCTTAGATCCCCCAGCTGGATTATCCGTTTCGGGTTGTCTCGTCTAACCATTAACCCTTGTTCACGTCCAACAAATCCAAAAACCATAATTCTTATACCCTTGATATATCGCTTTATATAGGGAATATTGTATAAACCGGTTTTTGGGTCAAGGAGATGTGAACCCGCAATGTGTGCCTCTCCGTTATTTAGGGCAATCAAACCTCCTTGGGAGCCAATATTTGCTGAAGTTAACCTTCGGTCCTGCTGTGAAAGGGATTGTGCAAGGAGATCCAATGTCATATCATGAGATCCAATGCAAAAAATCGTTCTTTCGATTTCACTGTGAGACCGATACAACTGAACTTCAACCACCTCCCCAGCCTCCGCTCCCTGAGTACCGCTCGGAAAGATTACTAACCCATCAGCGCGCACCAAAGAAGAAATGACGCCAGCACCTCTTGACAAAGGAGCAGCCAGAAGTTTATCACCCACCTTTCCCACTGCCACCCGCACATAATCGTCGTCACCAGAAGGTGAGGTTACCTTGCGAGTCAAATATGCCCTTTCTATATTTAATTGCGTCGGTTGGCGCCCTGTCCATTTGGCAATTATAGGTTCAACAAATATCTCGCCGGTAAGAGCAGCTGAAACAGGATACCCAGGCACACCAATAATTGGAATCATAAGAGGGGATAATGTTTTCATGTTCACCCCATGATTCTCCTGTCCTTTCGAAATCAGACCAAAAATCACAGGATGACCTGGCCGTACCGCAACTCCGTGAATTAGCAGGATTCCAAGTTTTTCGACAACTTGTGCAGTGAAATCTTCAGCTCCTGCTGAAGAACCGGCATTGAGAAGAATAAGGTCATGATCCATCTTTGCTTCATCAACCCGTGAACAAAGATCGTCTAATCGATCTGGAGTTATCGGAAAGCGTGTGGAAATTCCACCCCATATATTTATTTGCGCTGCCAGGACTAAAGAATTGTATTCCAGGATGTTACCTGGCTTTAAAGTAGAACCAAGAGGAACCAATTCCGTTCCGGTAGGTAAAATGGCTACACGAGGTTTTCGAGCAACTTTGATCGAGTGATACCCTGATGCGGCGAGAGCCCCCAGGTCTACTGGGCGTACTTTTTGACCTGCAGGCAACACCAATTGTGTTTGAACTATATCTTCCCCTAATGGACGAATGTGACTCCATGGTGTAACTGCCGCCCGGATACGGATAGAAAAAGGCCTCCTTATTGAAGGGGACATCTCACCAGTTTCATCCAGAGATTCAACATTTTCTATCGGAATAACTGCATCATATTCTTCGGGAATTGCATCTCCGGTATCCAAATATGCAAAATTACCCAATGTCTTTGGGGATCCGGGTTCTGCTCCTATTGTATCCTTGCTTTGAACTGCGAAACCATCCATTGCAGACGCATGATAATGTGGGGAGGAAATTTGCGCCCAAATCGTCTCATCAAGAACGCGACCAATCGCATTTTCGTCGAGAGGTATCACCTCTGTGCCAAGAACTTGCCAAAGGTGGATGTCTCGTAACGCTTGTTCAAATCTTAATTTTGCTTCAACAAGTGGGATATCTTTTAAATAAATTGACATACTTTGCCACCAATTAAAGATTTATCTCAATTACGAGCGATTCAAAGGCTGAAACAGATATTGCGAGTCTATCTATTAGCATCGCTTCGATACTAATATGTATTCTTGAAGAAAAAAAGATTGCCTTTCTTGAAATAATTGCATTTATTGCAACATTAATGGCTCCTAATCATAAAATCTACTGCTCAAGATCAATCCAGCAATTGCACTTCTACCATCTCGCCTGCGGATAATCCGGTCGTTTCCGGAGAAATACGCACCAATCCGTCCGCGCCGGCGAGGGAGAAAATTAGATTGGATTTTCCGAAGATAGGTTCCGCTCTCCAATTTTCCACTCCACCCGAGTGAGGGATTGGTGATGAGGGGACCAACTTAACAGCTAGCCAGTCCTCTCGTCCTGCTTGAGAGGGAATATTCACGGTAATTTTTGCCATTATGGACGGGTGAGGTAGGATCCTTATAGTACCCAACAATTTTTGGATAACCGGCACAACGAATAATTCTGCAATAATTAACGCACTTACAGGATTCCCTGGTAGGCCGATGACAGCCTTACTATTACATACTGCCAGAATCGTTGGCTTACCTGGACGTATATTAACCCCGTGAACAAGTACACCAGGTGGTCCGAGGCTGTTGATTACTTGAGCGGTCATATCACGGGCACTTGCCGAAGATCCCGCGGTAAAAACGACCGCATCACAGTCGACCAGTGCTGCCTTGGCGACTGCTATTAGGGAATTAAACGTGTCTGGGATAATTCCATAAAGAACCGGTTTTCCCCCTGATTTTTCTACTAGCGCAGCTAAAGAATGTGAGTTAACGTCGCGTACCTGCCCTGGAATTGGATTTTGAGATGGAGGCACCACCTCATCACCGGTGGAAATAATACCAATTAATGGTTTGGTAGTCACTTGTAATCTAGTTAATCCGAGCGCCATGCAGCCTCCAATTTCTGCGGGGCGGAGGCGTGTCCCTGCCTTGAGGATAACCTGTCCTTTTGCAACATCTTCTCCTATCCGAATGACATTTTCCCCAGTTGCCACAGCACGAACGATTTCAACCTCAATGTTTTCCGTCGGGGGATTGAAAGCTTGTGATTTATTTTCTATGCTCTTAATTCTTTCCCCTTTTTGGACAAATTGAGTATATTCCAGCATGATGACAGAATCCGCCCCCTTTGGCAGCATGCCTCCTGTATGAATAAGTGCGCAAGTCCCTGGCGATATTGAAAATTTTGAAGCTCCTCCCATGGGGACTTCTCCCACTTGGGTTAAATAACCGGGCATTATTTCGGACGCACCAAAAGTATCTCGGGCTATAAGTGCATACCCATCAACGGTTGACCTGGTAAATTCCGGTAACGAATGCGGAGATTTAATATCCACAGATAGCACTCGACCTAAACTGTCTGATGTTTCAACCTCTTCGCTCCCTGGTGTTTTTTCAGGTAATGCTCTCAGAAGATCGTGCAGAGCATCAGCAGGGCGGGATAATAAAAGGAATTCAGGCAAGGTTAACGGATCCAATAAGTGAGAGCAAGTAAATATGCAGTTAAGCCAAAGGTTGCGGTAGCCAGGGCAGTCAAGAAATTCCAAAGCGTTCTTCCTCCGTTGGCAATACGCTGGAGCCAAATCATCTGAATCAACGCAAATGGTAAAGCGAGAAAAACCGGCCAAACAAGGCTCCATGGATAACCTAGGAATGGTGCGCCAGCGAAAAGTAAAAAGGTAACCAAAATCATGAAATGGTGGATCGGTATAGCGAGCTGCCAAGTAAGGCGCGTAAGAAGTGTGTGCCGGCTCACTTTCTGGTCAGCTGCAAAAGTTGGAAAGTTGAGTATCAGAAAATAAGTAAGAGCCAATATTGTAAGTGGGAATGTTGTAAACGATAAAAGGCGATGAAATTTCCCGTATTGGAGAAGGAATGAAAGTGCGGGGAAAAGTGTCCCAAGGGCAAAAGAGAGGACAAGTTCTCCATAACCGGTCTCAGAAAACCGAAGAGGTGGGATGGAATAAGCAAGCAAGAAAAGGAATGCAAAGATAATCAGAATATCCGCAGGTAAATTTAATGAATTGGATAATAAAAGGGTCAATATGGCAACCCCAGATAAGGATAATCCAGCATAGGCGACTTCAAGGAGAGTAACCTTAAAATGTTCCCGCTGACGGGGAGTTTCTCCCTGGTTGAATGGCATTAGCGGTAGTCTGAAATATTCTGTAAATAGTGAGGCTGATCCGAGCAGAGCGATAATCACCAAACCTCCCAATAAAAAGGAAGCGGTGCTTACCGGCGCGCCAAGATAATGGGCTATTCCAGCACCGAGGGAGTAAGTCAATGCTGCGAGAAGCAATAAGATAGGCCTTGAAAGAATAAATAATGATTTAATCATTTCAGTTTCAATATTTTAATTTCGAATGTATCCTTATATATACTTGTTCAACCATCTTGCTTTCCGCCCTCCCCAACATCGCCTTGTGGTTTTCGCAGGGAGTTAAATTCCTTATCGGTTATGATTCTGCCTTGATTTTTCCTTCTAAAAGTGCCTTCCTGAATAGTCGAAGAGTGTCAATTACTCCTTGTTTTAGGGGAGTGAAATGCAAAGACCCGATAGTGGAAGTTAATGCCTCATTTTCCACTTCCGACGGAAATGGAAGCGGAATGTCATCGAATGTAATCCGGCCAATTGCTGATGGCTCTGCATTTTCAATAGCAGCGACGACCTCATTCGTCGTGACCGATTCTCCACCAATGTTGAAAATGTCTGCTCCTTCGAAATCACAGCGAGCAGCCTGAATGAATGCCCGGGCAGTATCATCAGCATACTGAAAGCAGTACCGCCCGCCATAAGAAATGTGGTAGGAAAGACCTGCAGCGGCAGCCAACATGGCTTTTGTTGGCGTTGAAGTCATTCCCTGGTCTCGCCCAGCTCCATAAACGACATAAGGTCGAAGCCCAATACTATTGATCCCTTCATCCCGGAAATAAACACGCGCCGTCCCTTCGTTTGCTTGTTTGAAGACTCCGTAAAGTGACCGAGGCTTAAGGGGAGCCTCATGAACAAGAGGGGAATCAGGGTATTCTTCGCTGGTCCCGTAGACAGCGGTACTTGAGGCATAAACCAGGGTATTAATTCCAAAGTGCTTGGCTGCTTCAAATATGTTTACAGTTCCGACTACATTCACCCGTGCTCCCGTAACAGGATCAGCTTTGCAAAATGGCAACTGCAGTGCGGCAAGGTGGATAATATGGGTCGCACCGCAAGATTTTATCGCTTTCTCCACCGTGGGATAATCAGATACATCACCTTGTATAAAATCTTATCTGGTTGATCTCGTCCGAATTAAGGACTAATGGCAGCCGATGGTGATTTGAGTCCAAGTCAAGAACAGTGACGGAAGTTCCTTCTTGTATAAGATTTCTTAGAACCCAAACTCCGATACACCCTGCAGCACCAGTTACAAAAAAGCGGTCGGTGCCTGTCATTTTGCCACCCACCCGCAGTCAACCAGCCAATCGCTACCTGTAACGAAAGAGGCACCCTCACTGGCTAGGAAATAAATCGGTTCAGCAATTTCTGAGGGATTAGCCCATCGTTTGAAGGCTTGCTCAGCCTCCCTATCAGACTTCACCCGATCAAACGGGACGCCTAGCCGATTAGCTTCAAGGGTTATATCACCCCGCAACATAGGTGTATCCACCGAACCTGGGCTAATTGAATTAACCCTAATATTGTAAGGAGCTAATTCCCAAGCAAGCGCTCTCGTCATGGCGATAATCGCTCCTTTGGTAGCCCCATACATGACGTGATCGGTCTGACCGACGTGACCTGAAACAGACCCCATATTAATGATAACTCCGTTCTTCTGTCGCTTCATAAATGGCAGGACATACTTGCAAAGCAAGAAATGACCGCCCAAATTTACATTTGTGGTGCGTTGGAATTCTTCCCAGGTAATCTGATCGAATGGCTTCACCAGTACCACACCGGCATTATTTATCAGCACATCTACGCGACCATATTTTTTCGTCGTCTCCTGAACACTTGCCGCTACTTCTTTCTCTACTGAAACATCACATTGGTAAAATATGGCATCGCCACCCGTCCGATTGATTTCCTTTATGACATCAATTCCCTTCTCAAGCACATCCAATCCAATAACAGCATAACCATGGTTTGCAAAAACCCTCATCGTGGCAGCACCAATTCCTCCCGCACTACCGGAAACGATTGCGACTTTTTTTTCGGGCATGGTTACCTCCAAATATTCCTTATATAACAAATAATTCAATAATAAATTACAGTCCGATCATCTTCCTCGTTTGTTCAATAGTAGCAATAGGGCGACCTAGCTTTTGTGCCAATTCCGCTGCCTCCTTGACGAGTTCATGGGTGGTTGCAATATTTCCACCTTCGTCATATGGGTAGTCTTCGGTCCCCACACGCACATTATCACCGTTAGTAATTGCAGAAACTAAAATCTCACGCTGTCCCTTCCCCATGATACTTACATTGCAGACACATCCAGAGGGCATCAATCGCCTGCGGTACAGATACTCCTCGACGGATGGTGGGCTCCAAGCTCCCCCGGGCCAACCGAAAAACAACGTGGTGACGTATGGAGGATTAATAAGGTTTCTGCGAATAAGATAATTTAGATTCCAAACTGATCCGGAATGCCAAACTTCCCACTCTGGGATGACATTATAATTTTTGCATAATCGGGTGTACTCTTCAAGTTCCGCTTTGGGATGAAGCACATTGAAATCTACCCCAACGAATGCTTCATCATGATGGTTGAGGATAATTGAAATCATATCCCCTTTATTTATAAATATTTCCATCCTCTCAGTAATTTGTTGGCTGGACATGCCACATTGTACGATGATGGGAATACGATTACGGACAGCCGTAATTGTTTGTTTCCATTTACCCTCGGCATGCATGTGAAGAATCGTGGCACCGTTCTTATAACAAAGCTCCGCCTCTTCGGCAATATCGCCTGGTGTTTGTGGATATTCCACATTCGGGTTTAGCCAGCAAATATTGGGGGTAGCGATGATGACAAGAGGGTCCATATAATATCCTTCCGTGGGATTATTACTGTGACAATATAGCATAATCATTCGTTTGGTGCAACGAAAATAATCCATCTATGGGACATGCCCCATTGCATTCAAATATTCTTTATGCTATAGTTTATTCCAATCAGCAGTCATTCATCCGCACATGGGAGGCATGTGGAAAATCAAAAAGTTCGAGTTGGCCTGATAGGCTTGGGGTCGATTTCCTACGCACATGAAGCGGGGTATTCAGAAATAGAAGAAACATGTGAAATCGTGGCATTATGTGATATTAACGAGGAAGAAGTCAACAACCGGATAGGAATGCACCCGGGTGCCAAGGGATACACCCGCTACCAGGATTTGATTTCCGATTCAAATGTTGACATTGTGGACATAATTGTTCCACATGTTTTTCATTACGAAATTGCCAAGGCAGCATTAGAAAAAGGTAAGCATGTATTGGTTGAGAAACCTATAACAGTTATGTCTGTCCAAGGGGAAGAATTGATCACCCAGGCAAAACAGAAAGACCTCAAATTTAGCGTTGCTGAAAATACACATTTCGTAACAGCCTACCTGAAGGCTGAGGAAATTCTAAAACAAAAAATACTCGGAGACATTTTATCCGTCAGGACCCTCATCGCAGGGAGCGAAGTGTACCGGATAAAAGACCCAAATTTATGGCATGGGAAAGCCCCCTATGGTGGAGTAATCCTTGATTCTTCGGTGCATAACTTTTATCTTTTCAAGTGGCTGTTTGGAGGCGTTCGGGACGTTATCGGATTTGCTTCGAAACTTATCCCAGAAGGTGAAGTGGAAGACAACGGACTCATTCTTGGGCACCTGCTAAACGGGGCAGAGTTTCAGCTGAATACATCCTGCACTTTTGAAATACCCTGGACCGAACGGGTAGAAATTTATGGCAGCAAGGGTGGGATGATCATTGACCAATTATCCAACCCGGTAGTCAAATATTACCTGGGTTCAGGTGACATTGATGGGACGGTCGTGGAGGATGTCCCGTTCGACCCGATGGCTTGGAAGTTTAGTTCTATGATCGCAGAAATCAAAGATTTCGTTGGCGCTGTAGTTGATAACCGCCCACCGAGAATTGACCCCGCCGATGCACTTTACGCATTAAAAGCTGCCGAAGCGGTCGCAAAATCAATACAAATTGGAAAACCGGTAATATTGTAAAAACCAAAATACTGTAACATTCCAATTTATTTAACATCGGTCATCCCGCCTCGAGAGGAATCAAATGAATATGGTTGAATCAGCTTTTAAACCCATCGGTCTCGATCGTGGTCGCCTGACAGACCTGATTAAAGAACGTGACCTGGATGGCGTTTTTTTCTCCTCTCCGGAAAATGTTTTTTACACTACGGGATATCCTTGTCTCCCAGGGAGTGGTAACCCAATCATTTACGCCCTTCGGAATCAACTACCGTATTTTTCGTACGCCGGTAGAGACGGAAGCCTTTCCTTACTATGCTGGGCGCAAGCAGCCATGGGAATAGATTACGGAACCGAAGATGTTCGATCTTTTTTTACGTTTGACACTGCCGTTAGTGAATTCATCTCCTTTATCGGTGAGAAATTCAAGGCAGGCTGCAAACTTGGGGTTGATCCTTCATTCCCATATTATTTCCTTCAGATTCTCCAGGAGCACGCCAAACCCCACATCATTGTTTCCGCAGATGACATCATCCATGATCTACAGCTAGTCAAATCAGCTGCAGAGATTGATCGCATTCGGATGAGCACAGCGATCATCGATAAAACCGTGTTGGAACTTGCGGACGCCCTACGTCTTGGAATGTCTCGCTTGGAACTTATCCAGGAGGCAAAGGCACGCTTACATAGAAACGGTGCTAATGGCGTAGACCACATTACGGTCGCATTTGGACCAGCCAACCCGGAAATTGCTCTGGATGAACTCCTAGAAGCAAACCAAATCGTAACTCTGGATCTCGGCGCAGTTTACGAGGGCTACGTTTCCGATAACCGACGGCTGGTATACACCGGCAAAATACCTGAAACCCTGCAAGGACTTCATAAGAAACTCTGCTGGGTGGTTGCGGAAATGGGGAAAGCACTGTGCCCCGGCGCCACCTTCGGCGAATTGCATGCTCACGCCTTTGAGTTGTATGCGAAAGTTGATTTGGAACCCATGTTTCTTCATGTTGGGCACTCCATCGGATTGCATGTTGATGAACACTGGTTGATGGCAGATGACCCGACTGTTGTCCAAAAAGGCATGGTGCTCAACATAGAGCTTTATTCATTCAGCGATGAGGCAGTCATGATCGGTGACGAGGAGACCTATGTAGTCACCGATGGAGATGCAGAAAAACTCAGCACGCTGCCAGTTGATATTATGGAAAGAATATTGGCTTGAAAACTGTTAAAACTACCAGATACTAGTAATTGTACATTGAATAAAAACTCTTCCCTGCCCGATGCATTGCTAAGTGTAGAAGGAAGCGGGTATGCCCCATGACAAACTTAAAACGGCCATAATTGGAGCGGGACTGATCGCCCCCATCCATGCCGCGGGTTTCCAGGAAATTTCCGACGTGGCACAAGTGGTGGCAATCTGTGATACGAACCGCGAGAATGCCGAAGCCCTAGCGACCATGTTCGATGCGCGGGTTTATGCAAATTACCGTGATATCCTTGTCGATCGCGAAATAGACTTGGTAGACGTCCTCCTGCCCCACCATCTCCATTACCTTGTTGCTATGGAGGTTATCGCTTCCGGAAAACACCTCCTGCTTGAGAAACCGATTTCCATTACTTATAAGCAATCCAAAGAGATTTGTGATATGGCGAAGAATTCAGGGATTTTTTTCGGAGTGGCTGAAAACACTCGTTATATCCGAGCGTACATAGAGGCAGAGAAAATCATTCGAACGGGAAAACTTGGAAAAATCACGCTCGTCAGAACCTTCCTTCCAGCCAATGAAAGGATGCGGCTTTCGAGTGATGATTTCTGGGGAAAAAAGCTTGGTATGGGCGGTGGGGCGCTGATCGACTCAGGACCCCACACTTTTTACTTGCTCAAATGGCTTTTTGGGGATATTAAAGAACTGACAGCATTTACATCCCAAATTTATGACGTTAACAGCGAAGTGGAAGATAATGCCACCGTGCTCGGAAAATTGACCTGCGGGGCAGACTTTTTGTCCAGTTTTACTTTTACAGCCGAGGTTCCGCACAGCGAACGGTTAGAAATTTATGGTTCGAGCGGGTCACTGATCATCGACCAACTGGTAAACCCTCCCGTAAAGTTCTACGGGGAGCCCGTCGATTTCGACGGCACCGTTATCGAGGGTCCGGATTACGACCCAATGGGATGGCATTATTTTTCGATCGTGGAGGAAGTCAAGGATTTCGTGCGAACCATCGTTGAGAACCGTCCACCGACCGTGGACCCGCTGGATTGCTGTTACGCTATCAAGGTAATCGAGAAGGCGTATGAATCAGTAATAAACGGAAATAAACTGGTACAAGTGTGATTGCTTAATAAAACTATATTCCAAATTTAAGGAGTAAAAAGGAGAATAGAATGGCAGACATCAAACCGTATCTTCAGAGAATGGTAGACCGCTTCGCCAACCCTGGCGTACAGGCAGCTTTGAAGGGATTTACTAAAACGCTGCAATTTAATTTTTCCGATACAAAAGAGGCCTGGCTGATCCGCGCCCAAGACGGGACCCAGGCAACCCTGTCCCAGGAGAGTGTTGAAAAACCGGATATCCTGGTTACGATCGCTACAGATATCCTCGTAGGAATCATGGACAAGAAGATCAACGGTACCACCGCTTACATGCAACGGAAGATCCAGGTCAAAGGGAAAATGGAAGACCTGATGAAGCTGCAGAAGTTGATGATGTAATAGACTTATCTATTTGTCATTTCCAAACCCGATTAGCTGCAAATTGAAGATGTAATTCTGCTCGTTGCAAAGACTGATTTTCCAAGAGGTATAGTTACCATTAAAACCCAGAAGAGGTGAGTATGGCAACGTTAAGTGCTATTGTTTCGAAAAGGTCCATCGGATTCCTGATCGGGATGTCTACGCTCATGCTGGGTGCCAACCTGGTCTGGGTTTCATACAACAGCGTGCTCCTGCCCACCCTTGTGGAAAATGTCATGACGACCGGCAAGGGATTAGCTGTGGGCCTGATCGGTTTTTTCGGGACAGTATTGGCAGTCATCGTCAGCTTATTAGCGGGGATCATCAGCGACCACACCGCGAGCAAATGGGGACGGCGGACACCAGCGATCCTGATCGGGGCATTACTGGCAGTTCCACTGATCGGGTTGCCATCCCTCTTTTTATCGCCGGCACTACGATCCACACTCCTGCCAATCGCTCTGCCAATCATCGCAATCAGTTTTTGCGGGATGCAATTTTTCACCAATGTGGGGAACGGAGCGTGGTGGCCCCTGCTTGTGGATGTAGTACCCGAGGAGCAGCGCGGCACGGCTTCAGGAATAACGGGATTCTTTACTATGCTGGGTTCGGCAATCGGCATTGTTCTCATTACATCCCTCAACCAGAACGGACAAACGGAAACAGCATTGTGGCTGATCGGCGGCATTTTTGCCATAACAGGCATCGTCAGCGCAATATCCATTCGAGGAAAAGATACCCCTGCGTTACCCACTGAACGGATCAGCCTGGTTAAAGCCATACGGGACATGTTCAAGGTACGCACGCGTGTGCCGGTGTTCTTCTGGCTGGTGCTGGCGGTATTACTGGCTTTCATGGGTCTCAACAGCCTCCAATTTTTTGCACGCTATTTCTTTGAAGTTTATTTTCCGACCATTTCTCCGGACGCAGCGTTCAGGACAATGGGCGGGATCAGCCTGCTGGTAACGATGATATCCGCCTTAATTACCGGGGTGTTATCAGACAAGATCGGGCGGCGGAACCTGCTGCTTTGGTCCATGTTCGTCAGCGCGATCACCACATTGTTGATGGGGCTTACCAGCAACTACATCTTGTTCCTGGTCATGGCAGCCATACGATCAGCAGCGACGGGACCGCTAATGGTGGTGGCTCCCGCCCTGGCGAGCGACCTATCGCCAAGGGATGAAGCCGGGCAGTACATGGCGTATAACAACCTTTCCACAGGCTTATCCGGCGCACTGGCGTCGTTAATCTTCGGGGTCATCCTGGTGACGATGACCAAGACAACTTTTGTGCTGCTATTCATCATTTCAGCCATCCTTTTCCTGGTGGGCGGAATCGTGTTCGCGGTCAAAGTGTCACAAAAGGAACTGGATGCACGCTCCAGGGGAGCACAATGAAACCCTGGATCTTCCTTTCAGCCCATTTCGACGACGTGGTGCTGTCGGCGGGTGGGCTGGTCTGGGAGCTTTCGCAAGCCGGCAACCCGGTGGAGATCTGGACGATCTGCGCCGGCGATCCGCCAGCAGATAAACCGTTGACCGAGTATGCCCAACTCCTGCATGGATTCTGGAATATCGGTGAGGATGTCCCGCTCAAACGGAGCAAGGAGGACGAGGCGTGCTGCCAGGTGCTGGGGGCGAGGGCTTATCGAAGGTACACGGTGCCGGACAACATCTACCGGTATCACCCGGGAAGCGACGAAGCCATGATCAAGGAGAACGAGGACCAGTTCAAGCCCCCGGAAGCAGACGAAGGGTACCTGGTACCGCAAGTAACAGATTTCCTACGTAAAAACCTGCCAGAGGAGTGTGAACTCGCAGCGCCCCTGGCGATCGGAAGCCACCGCGACCATGTGTTAACCCGGTCAGCGGCGGAAAAGCTGGGAGGCAAGCTGTGGCATTACGCCGACTACCCCTACCTGGTGTATGGGGAACACGCCCTCGGTGACTGGCTGCCAGCAGATCCTGAAACTTTTTCAGTCAAGGTCTCCCCCGAGGGGCTGAAGGCGTGGCAGGACGGGTTTGCCTGCCAGAGGTCGCAGATACCGCTGCTGTACGTGGACGAGGAGGACATGCGGGAGTCGATCGAGAAATACTTGAGGAGCGGATACGGGTTTACCTTGTGGAAATTTTAAGCGGGGCAAGGGGGATGGGTTGATCACCCATCAATTTGCCAGATTACCACGCGAAAACGATTAGAAACGAATGACTGATTTTGATGTATTATTTTTGGATGATGCCAAAGTGCATCATTTAGATTGAGGGAATCATCGACAACTCGTGGCGTCGATGTGGCTTTTGGCGGTTGGGTGCCGCCAAAGCTCAAAACGAGTGACTGGTTTTGGGGGGTAAATTTTATATCATGCTCATTCGGATACCATTGCCAGAATTTTCCATCGACGACTCCCATCGCGGATGCGACCGATGGCATCTGGCCCCAAAGGGAGTACTTCGAAAAAGGCCGCCCCCGTGCAAAGTGGGTCGTTTTTTTTGTGTCGGCAGAGAGAATAAAATCTGAGCGGCTGATCATTTGGGGCGATCCTGCATTTTGGTTGTTTTTCGAGCGTAAAATGCACATTTAGGTTAATTTTGGCACCAGGGGGCTCACCAGCGATGATCATGGGGCTAAAGGTGAAACACGGGTTTATTACGCCAAAAAGGAGCATTTTAAGCCCTTTTAAGCACCTTTTTTGTAACACAAGGAAAGTGTGAGCAGGCAGATCGTGAGGGATTCCATAGTTTCAATTGTTAAGGTGCAGACAAGCAGGGTATCGATAATGAACGAACCTGCAAATTTAATAATAGAACATAATTTCTAGTATGTCAAGGGGAAGACCTGAATCACATGTTGCGAATTTGCTACACGCAACCTAGAACATTATTTGTTTTTTAGATGGTGCTTAGAATTTTGCGCTTGTATGAACAGATTAGAAAAGGTTAATTACGGGAGCCTTAAAAATAAGAAAGGAGGCCTAAATCAATCTTTCTACTATTTGACCAATCCCAGAGCAGGAACCTATTTATTTAATATATAAAAACGCCGGGAAGGAGTTGATATAAAACACAACCAGTTCCCGGCGGTAAATCAGACAAGACTTGCTATTACGTAATCATGGAAGGCTGCTAAACGATCTCCAATTGCCTCCATTTGCGTAAGTAGTTCCCATGGCATTCAACGCGCGTACCTGCCAGTAATGCAAACCAGGAGCCAGCCCGTTGAGTGCTACGCCGGTGTTTGTCCCAGCAGGAACCCAGGATGAGCAAACGGGAGTAGTGTTGATGCAATATTCGTAAGATGACGCATAAGCACTCGTTGTCCAAGTGAGACTTACGCTGGAGGGTTGATTGACTGCATTATTAGCCGGGGTAAGCTTGTATAAAATCCCAGGGGGTCCAACCACATTGAAAGCCCAATAGTTTCCACCATTGGCGTAGGTGGTTCCGAAGGCGTTTACAGCCCGGACCTGCCAGTAATGCAAGCCTGGCGCCTGGCCAGTAAGGGCAACACTTGTATTGGTTCCCGCAGAGGTCCATCCGGTACAACTGGCAGTTGTATTAACACAGTATTGATAAGAACCTGCCCCAACACTCGCAGACCAACTTAAAGTCAGGTTGGAAAGCTGGTTGGCGGCGTTGTTCAATGGGCTGATCTTGAAAAGGATGCCTGGACCACCAACCACAGTGAAGCTCCAATAATCGCCAGCATCAGCATATGTGGTTCCAGAACCGTTAATGGCACGCACCTGCCAATAGTAAGTTGCACCCGGAGTGAGACCGCCAAGGGCCACGCTGGTTGCCGTCCCGGTCGAGACCCAGGCTGCTGGAGCCGTACAACCAGCTACAGCACTCAGGCAATAGTCATATGACACGGCATCCCTGTTGACCTGCCAAGTCAAAACGGGATTAACAGGTTGATTGAGCGCGGCGTTCGCCGGACCCACCTTATTAAAGCCAGAGGCTACATTCGTTACCAAGAAAGTCCACATGTTCCCGCCATTGGCGAAGGTGGACCCTGCAGCATTGGTGGCGCGGACCTGCCAGTAATATCTGCCGGGAACCAACCCGGTGAGAGCAACACTGGTTGCGGCAGCAGTTGAAGTCCAAGATGGACAACTGGCGGTCGGATTAATGCAATATTGATAGGCAGAAGCCCCCACACTGGCTGTCCAAGCCAAATTCAAGCTGGAGGGCTGGTTAGTAGCATTGTTCGATGGACTGACCTTGTACATAGTCCCGGGAGGACCACTCACAAAAAAGGCTTTAAAATTACCCCCATTGGCATAAATGGTGCCCATGGTATTTGTGGCACGTACCTGCCAGTAATGCAGCCCGGGAGTGAGCCCATTCAAGGCAACGCCTGTATTGGTTCCAGCGGAAGTCCAGAGCGCACAGGACATGACTGAATTCACGCAATATTCATACGAGTCGGCATTTGAGCTAGCTGTCCAAGTCAAAGCCAGGGTCGACGGCTGGTCTATGGCGTTGTTGACGGGGCTGGCTTTATAGAACACACCCGGAGGAGCGAGAACCACGAAGGACCACCAGGCGCTGCTGTCACCATTGGCATAGGTCAACCCGGAGGAATTCCGGGCACGCACCTGCCAGAAATAGCGTGCGCCGGGGGTGAGACCGCTCAACGCAACACTGGTGCTGGTGGAGGTGGAAGTCCACGATGCCGGAGCAGAACAACTTGCGGAGGTATTAATGCAATACTCGTAAGAGTCGGCACCGCTGCTGGTTCCCCACCGCAAGGTGGGATTTACGGGTTGATTGGCGGCTGCATTGACAGGGCTGGAAAGATTGAACGCCCCACCTGCAGGGACGGTAAACGTGACGGACAGCGGACCGGCAGAATTATTGGCCTCATTCGCTTCAGACAATTCACAACCCATATCCACATAAGCGTTGAAAGTATGCGCCCCCGCTGACAACGTTCCACCAGGAACCGTAAACGACCACGTAGCGCTTGCATTACCCGCCAGAGAAGCGACGCGGGCAAAGTATTCCCTTGGGGGGACCCCCAAATACCAGCACCCCTGCCATGAATCATCCACATAAAATTCGATGCGGAAAGTTGAGGCATTGGCGGCGGTAAGGTTGGCAACATCCACCGAAATCGTCACATCATCGCCGGTGTATGGGGCTGAAGGAAGGACGCCCAACCTGGTTATCGCAAGATCAGGAAGGGAGAAGGAGGCAACGACAGATTGAGCAGCACTCATGAGGACGGAACAGGTGCCAGTTCCGGAACAACCCCCACCACTCCAGCCTGTAAAAGCAGAGCCGTTAGAGGCTACCGCGGTCAGGGTGACATTCGTGGTTTTAGGGTAGGAATAAGTGCAATTAGCACCGCAGTTAATGCCTGCCGGACTGCTGGTGACCGTGCCGCTGCCAGATCCGATTGTCGATACATTTAAAATGGAATAATTTTCGGTAAGGTCCAAGATTTACGAACCATACTGACCGGGTCACCATTGCCATTCTGCCTCTATCGTAATAACGTCCCCCCCAGGTCATGGAATGGGTGCCACTGTCCCAGGTATCGTGAAGATAGACGATATCGGGATCTGCATAACCCACCCCGACAATCGTGTGACCTTCAAGGTTGATCATTACAGGCCGGCCAGCATCGATCTCGGCTTTATACTGGGTGAAAGAAAAGCCTCCAGGATTCGGATTCCCTGAGGTTATATCCGTGTACTGGTTGTAGCAATCAGTAACACTATAGCCCTTCGCCTCGTAGAATTGCTTCCTGCCCAAGGTACCATCGGGCGGGTAACCCAAAGCCACATAAGATTGAATCGTATCGCACGAAAGAGGAGCCGCCGGGTTTGAATTATCATAAAAGCGGGTGTACGCATCGCCAAGTCCATAAGCTGTAGAGCCATTGTAATGAGACTGACTGGTGCGCATGTAATCCCCGATCGCATCGCCCCAGGCATGCTGAGTCCATGAACCGGTAATATAGGGGTCGGGTGAAGAACTGCCATATTGAACCCAATAGTCATCGATCGAACCACGAATAGATGCGTCCATCCAGCCCAAGTTTGGAAGCGACGAGCGGGTTATTATAGAATGGGAAGTTGCCAGATGGTGAGGGGGCATTATCCACCCAGGAACCCCAGGAAGCAGTATCCACCAAGGGCATCACACCGCCATTGGTAGGACCGGTGTAAATATTCGGTAGCCGATGTTATCGTAATAGCCAGCGATCATTGCGCCAGACACCGCAGAGCATCCATAAACCCAAAGGGGTAAGCAGGCACAACCCAGGCAATGATCAGTCTCCCGAGGGACATCCGGCCGTTGACGCTCGATCTCATAGCCAGGCGGTGGAATTGGCGGACCATGGATGATCAATTCACTAATGACAGACTCCGTCCGAGAGCGAGAGTGCTTCCACTGAATAGTAATCATCCGATGAAGGGGTGGAGGTTGCATCCAACGTCCTGGAGAGGAGTCAAGGTATCAGCAGTGAGAGGGGTTTGTGTAGCTTCAAGCGATGGAACAGGTGTCACGGAAGGCGTTTCAGCAATAACCAGCACTTCGGTAGGCGTTTCCGTCCAGGCTTCCTGGGCGCGAGCAGAGATCGATGAACCAACCCCAAAACCCAGGAGGAGAATCACGCCCCCCAAGGCAATGCCGACCATTAATTTGAAGAATTGCTGCGCAGATTTATCGTTCATGCTCTCCGTCTTCCATCAAGGGATGAGGGAACATATGATTCGATTAAATGCTCCCCAAATCATTATATTCTGCTTCGATTCTATAATTAATTACAATATTGATAATATTAATAGCATGGTACTTAATACCCACTTTATTAGGTGCACCAAAATCGATTAACTATCGTCGTTTTAGCCCCAGGAACCGACTTAACCCCATGCAAATGAAGGAAGGTCACAACCGGAGTTGTGACCTTCCTTATCGTTATGGTTCCGATGACATTGGAACTAATCTGTTAAATTCAGCATGTCATGGGATGCTTGTGAATGTCCAGAAGTTTCCACCGTTGGCAGTGGTCGTTCCGTTGACATTGACTGCACGTACCTGCCAATAGTGGCGTGCCAGGGATCAGACCAGTAAGGGCAACAGTGGTAACGTTGCCGGCTGAAGTCCATGACCGGGCAGTGCGGACAGTGTTGACACAGTACTCATAGGATGTGGCACCGGTGCTTGCCGTCCAACTCAGGCTCAGGCTGGAGGGCAGGTTGATGGAATTATTAGCCGGAGCAACCTTGAAGAACGCACCCGGAGGCGCTTGCACAGTGAAAGCCCAGAAGTTAGCGCCATTGGCGGTGATCGTTCCAGCGGAATTCACGGCGCGCACCTGCCAGTATTTCAGACCAGAGGTCAGGCCGGTGAGGGCAACGCTAGTGGTGTTGCCAACAGAGGTCCACACCGTACAACTAGGAGACGTGTTGACGCAGTACTGGTATGAGGTTGCTCCCAGTACTGGCGGTCCAGCTCAAGGTAAGGCTAGTAGGCTGGTTGATGGAATTATTTGGCTGGACTGCATCTTGAAGAACGGGCCAGGCGGCACTACAACGGTAAAGGCTCCAGAAATTTCCACCGTTGGCGAGAACGGTGCCGTAGACAGTTACTGCCGCGTACCTGCCAATAATGCAACACCAGGAGTCAATCCGCTAATAGCGACACTGGTTGCTGGTCCCCATCGGGATCCAAGTTGTACAACTGCGGTCGTGTTGACGCAATACTCCCAGAGGATAACATTGGCATTGGGCGTCCAGCTCAATGTGAGTGCGGTAGGCTGGTTGGTGGCATTATTGGCCGGGCTGACTTTGAAGAGAGTGCCGATGAGCCGGGATGGTTGAGAAGCTGGACCAAGCGCCAGCGGTCGTCCCATCTGCCAAGACACTGCCCGTGGCATTCTTAGCGGTCACCTGCCAATAGTAGGTGGTGCCGGCAGTGAGACCGAGTGGGATACTGACAGAGGTATTGATGCCATTGGAGATCCAGGCAGCAGGAGCATTGCAGTTACGGGCCGTGTTGATGCAGTAGGTGTACACGGTCGCGTTCGTGCTGGTTCCCCAAGTCAGGATACTGGCGGTGATTAAGGTTGAGTGGTTCAAGCGGCGCTGATCTTGGTGAAGGCGCCCGGTACGGGCAGGACGGTAAAGGACCACCAAGCGGTGAAGCCACCATCGGCGTAGGTCGTGCCGGTGACGTTGGTAGCACTCACCTGCCAGTAATAGGTGCCAGGAACCAGGGAGACGAGGCCAACGGTGGTGCTCAAGCCAGTAGAGATCCAGGTAGCAGGACCCGTGCAGGCGTTATCGTTGACCGTATCGACGCAGTAGGCGTAAGAGGCGGCACCCACTGCGGCTCCCCAGGATAATACGGCATTGGGCGACTGGTTGGTGGCAGTATTGGCCGGAGCGACCTTACCAAATGCTCCGGGGATCAGGACCGTGGCGACGTAATTCTGCAGGGTCTGATTCGCCAGTACATTGGTGTAGGTAATGCTGACCGGTGCAAACGAGTAG
Source organism: uncultured Chloroflexia bacterium (assembly GCA_963830585.1). Taxonomy (GTDB): domain Bacteria; phylum Chloroflexota; class Anaerolineae; order Anaerolineales; family Villigracilaceae; genus UBA877. The sequence continues at coordinate 935,947 of CAWHNA010000002.1, forward strand.
CCGGGTTTAGACGGCGTAACCGTGCCAGACCAGTTGTAGGGGATACTACAATGGTGTAGTTCCCACTGACATCGGCGGTGACGGTCTTGAGAGTGACGTCGGTATAGCTCAAGACTGCGCCTGCCACGCCTGCATTCCCAGTGATGGTGAATGAGCTGGGAGCGGCGACGTAATTCTGCAGAGCCTGGTTGGCGATCACCAAAGCATACGGGGTATTAATTGGGGTGAACGAGTAGCCCGTCTTGAAGGGAGTGACCGTTCCGTTCCAGTTATAGGGGACGGTGAAGGAATAGGCTCCCAGAGCATTGGTGTTGACCGTCTTGGTAGTCGTACCAACCACATAGGTCAGGGTCACTCCAGAAACAGGAGTAACCAGGTCAGCCAAGGTGACCGTACCGGAGATGGAAGGCGTAAACGGGGTGGCTACATAATTCTGCAGGGTCTGGTTGGCTACGATCGCAGTATACGACCTGCTGACCGGGGCGAACGTGTAGCCTGCCAATGATGGAGTTACCGTTCCAGTCCAGGGGGTCGTCGGAGCCGTGATGGAGTAGTTACCCGCGGAGTCGGCGACAGCCGTGCCGGAGTTAACACCATCCGTCCAGGCCAGGGAAGCCAGACCCACGCCCGCGTTCCCGGAAATGATCGGGAAGGTAGGAGCATAGTTGGCGGTAACCACCAGGTCGGCGGCGGCGAAGGTCACGATGACCGGATTGGCGGTGCCGGTGGCAGCGCCAGACCAACCCGTAAAGATATAGCCTGCATTCGGGGTGACGGCCAAACTGACCGAGGCGCCAGAAGCATAGGTGGCCTGAATAGGCGGGGTTGGGACGACCACGCCGTTGGCGCTAATGATGGTGAGCGTGTACACGTTCGTCGGGAATTTGACGACATTGGACGGCAGTGAACTGACGGTGAGGCTGGGTTCCGATAGGATTGGATTACCACCTGCGTCCACAAGACCACCCATATCGTCATTCATCAGCACCCGGTAGTAGTACAAAGTACCGGAGGCAACGGCGGTAAAGGTATAGGATTGAGGAATCCCCGGAGCCCGAGTACCTGAGAATGTCGTCAGGCCGGTTGTAAAGCCCGGATCGGTTGCCCGCTGGACGGTGAAACTGGTGCCAGTCAGCGAGTTGTCGTTCCAGGTCAGCCTGACATGATTAGACACAAGTGCTGCAATGAGGTTGCTGGGTGTCTCGGGAGGCACGCCAATAATCATGCCGCGCATCATGTCATTCTCTTCATGACCGAGCAGGTGGCAGTGCCAGACATACTCCCAACCAAAGTTGACCATCTGGTTGAGGACGGTGAGAGGGTTCCCAAGCGGGTCCTGACCCCAGAAGCCCATGGTCGATCCCTCAGGACGGGTCACATCCAGAAGACGGACGCTGTTGCCAATCTTGAAGGGAAGGATCGGAACGATCGGGCGCAAGGCGACGATGATATCTTCCAACGGGTTGGTGCGGATGGTTTCCTTCCAGCCAACCTCGTTTGCATCCGGCGGCCTGACGGCTCCATCCCAACCAACGCGGTTGATCACCTGCACGTTGAACATATGGAAGTGAATGGCATGCGTATCAACGCCGTTATGGGTAATCTTCCAAATCTGGGTCCCGTCAGCAAGAGTACCGATCTGAGCCATCGGGTCAGATGTTGGGATGAGCTCGGTGGGAGGATCGATATAGCCAAACGGGATGGTGGTCTGGATGGTACCGTTGGTTTGAGGTAATTCCACTCCCAGGGTGGCATTCATGCGTCCATAGTCAAGCTCGAACAATTCCTGGATGGCCTTGGGTTGGAAGGGCATCGTAATCGGTGCGGTTTGACCGACTGGGGTCATGACAATTTGCTGATCCTGGATCCTCGCATAGTTATCGGCGTAATTCGTACCGAACGCAGCATTATAGGCCGACTCTGGCACGAGGGGAGCAGGCTGGGAGGCTGCATAGGCAGCCGGTAATGCGGTCTGCAAAGCAGCCAAGTCATAAGCGGTACCCAACGCACCAGAAACCTGGAACTGCATAATGGTGCGCATGTTGGGACCGTATCCGGGCAGGGTTGAAGGAGCACCGCCCATACCGGTCAAGTCAGGATCGCCCGTGTAGTAATCGAGGCGTGGGTCAAAGGCAGGAACCGGTGCAGGAGAGTCATTGTACATAATGATGTTGCTGCAAGTAAGGGGTACCTGGGAGAAGTCAACAATGACATCCGCCCGTTCAGCAGGCCCCAGCAGCAACGCATGCGTGTCTATATTCAAAACCACAATGTTCCTGCGGTCATAGAGATAGCCAACCGGTTGGTTGGGGATCACAGCCGGTGCCGGCAGCAACCCACCTTCCGTACCAATTTGGATGAAGGAGGGACCAACAGCAGCCGGATTAGGCACGCCCCCCACGCGACCGTCGGTAGGCCAGTTAGCCGGGAATCCGGCGGTGGCAACGGCGGGAACCATGGGAACCTCACCGGCATTTGCATCCAGCAGAGTGCCGGAAGTGATATCCCACATGGCGCCATTGGAGGCGGCGCAGTACAACTGCAGGTTAAGCATGCGGTCGTTACTGGCATTCAGGATGCGGAAGCGGTATGCCTGGCGGGTTACAGGGAGGTAAGGGTAAACCGTCCCATTAACCAGGGGGGTATCCATGAAGCCTTCCGGCACGAGGGATGGATTCGGAGTACCAGGGTTGTCAGGTCCTTCGGTGGGGGAGGTCCCGAACAAGGGGTTCGCAGCCACCCCATTCGCGATGGTCGTGAATGGAGGCCAGAACCACAGCGCATAATCCCAGCGACCCATGGCATTGACACCCATCAGGTCAAAGGGGTTCTGGTTGGGCATATAAACATGCGGGAACCAAAGGTCACCGGTATGCACCGTACCAGGAGTGGAGCCCCAATTCCAGGTGGGATCCTGCACTGCCAGTTGAGTTTCGCTCGGAACGAAGGTCTTGTCCTGGATGACCAGGGGGATGTCCAATGCGGGTATCGTCCCGGCAGCGACAACAACACTCGTCCCTGGAATTGTCCCGCCGTTCACCAAGGTCTGTTCCACCGGGTCCGTGACCAGGTAGCCAGCAGCTTCACCTGCGTATACGTTTAGGCGGGTGATGCCATAGGCATGATCGTGGTAGAACATCAAGCGGGCACTCTGCTGGTTGGTATAGTAGAAGGTCAAGGTACCAACAAGTTAAAGGTGTAGGATTGAGGTATCCCCGGAGCCCGATTGCCTGAGAATGTCGTCAGGCCGGTAGTAAAGCCCGGATCGGTTGCCCGCTGGACGGTGAAACTGGTGCCAGTCAGCGAGTTGTCGTTCCAGGTCAGCCTGATATGATTTGACACAAGTGCTGCGGCAAGACCGCTAGGTGTCTCGGGAGGCACGCCGATGATCATGCCGCGCATCATGTCATTCTCTTCATGACCCAGCAAGTGGCAGTGCCAGACATACTCCCAACCAAAGTTAACCATCTGGTTGAGGACGGTCAGAGGGTTCCCAAGCGGGTCCTGACCCCAGAAGCCCATGGTCGATCCGGCAGGACGGGTCACATCCAGGAGACGGACGCTGTTGCCAATCTTGAATGGAAGGATCGGAACGATCGGCCGCAAGGCGACGATGATATCTTCCAACGGGTTGGTGCGGATGGTTTCCTTCCAGCCAACCTCGTTTGCATCCGGCGGCCTGACGGCTCCATCCCAACCGACGCGGTTGATCACCTGCACGTTGAACATGTGGAAGTGAATGGCATGTGTATCCACGCCGTTATGGGTAATCTTCCAGATCTGGGTTCCGTCAGCAAGAGTTCCGATCTGAGCCATCGGGTCCGAAGTTTGGACGAGCTCGGTGGGAGGATCGATATAGCCAAACGGGATAGTGGTCTGGATGGTACCGTTGGTTTGAGGTAATTCAACTCCCAGGGTGGCATTCATGCGACCATAGTCAAGCTCGAACAATTCCTGGATGGCCTTGGGTTGGAAGGGCATCGTAATCGGTGCGGTTTGACCGACGGGGGTCATGACAATTTGTTGATCCTGGATCCTCGCGTAGTTATCAGCGTAAGAAGTTCCGAAAGCGGTATTATAGGCTGACTCAGGCACGAGGGGAGCAGGCTGGGAGGCTGCATAAGCAGCGGGTAAAGCGGTCTGCAAAGCAGCCAGGTTATAAGCGGTACCCAATGCTCCAGAAACCTGGAACTGCATGAGGGTGCGCATATTGGGACCGTAACCAGGCAGGGTTGAAGGAGCGCCGCCCATACCGGTCAAGTCGGGATCGCCCGTGTAGTAATCGAGGCGTGGGTCAAAGGCCGGGACCGGCGCAGGAGAATCATTGTATAGAATGATGTTGCTGCAGGTGAGGGGTACCTGGGAGAAGTCGACAATGACATCCGCCCGCTCAGCAGGACCAAGCATCAACGCATGCGTGTCAATATTCAATACAACGATGTTTCTGCGGTCATAGAGATAGCCGACCGGTTGGTTGGGGATCACAGCCGGAGCCGGCAGCAATCCACCTTCCGTACCGATCTGGATGAAGGATGGACCAGCAGCAGCCGGATTAGGCACACCACCCGCACGTCCATCGGTAGGCCAGTTAGCCGGGTAAGCCAGCTGTAGCAACGGCGGGAACCATGGGAACCTCACCGGCATTGGCGTCCAGCAACGTGCCTGAGGTTAAATCCCACATGGCGCCATTGGAAGCAGCGCAGTACAACTGCAGGTTAAGCATGCGGTCGTTGCTGGCGTTCAGAATGCGGAAGCGGTAAGCCTGGCGGGTTACGGCGAGGTAAGGGTAAACCGTCCCATTGACCAGAGGAGTATCCATGAAGCCTTCCGGCACGAGGGAGGGATTCGGAGTGCCAGGGTTGACAGGCCCTTCGGTGGGAGAGGTACCGAACAAGGGGTTCGCAACCGTCCCATTCGCGATGGTCGTGAATGGAGGCCAGAACCAGAGCGCGTAATCCCAGCGACCCATGGCATTGACACCCATCAGGTCAAATGGGTTCTGGTTGGGCATATAAACATGCGGGAACCAGAGATCACCGACGTGCACGGTTCCGGGGGTAGAGCCCCAATTCCAGGTAGGATCCTGCACAGCCAGTTGAGTTTCGCTCGGAACGAAGGTCTTGTCCTGGATGACCAGAGGGATATCCGTTGCGGGAATCGTCCCGGCAGCGACAACAACACTCGTCCCCGGAATCGTCCCACCGTTAACCAAAGTCTGTTCCACCGGGTCTGTGACCAGGTAACCAGCGGCTTCACCAGCGTACACGTTCAAACGGGTGATGCCATAGGCATGGTCATGGTAGAACATCAGGCGGGCACTCTGCTGGTTGGTATAGTAGAAGGTCAGGGTACCAACGGGCTCAGTGCCAGCGTCCATATCCGGGACGTTATAAACGCTTACGCCCTCGGGATAGGGGGTGGTTTCATTAGCAGGGGTGGTCCACTGATCCGGCGTGCCATCACTGATCCAGGGGGTATTGCCGCCGTGGAGGTGAAGGGTGGCGCGGTTCTCAGTGTATGAGGCACAGGTTGCACCCAACAAAGTTGGATCGCAAAAAGCGCCGCCTGAAGTCAATGATCCCATGCCCGCGCCCATGGCGGTGGTGTCGACCGGAATGAAGAGATTGCCAGCCAAACCAACGGGTAGATAGTTATGGAATTTGATGCGGGTGGGCTTACCATTTCCGCCAACTCCGGCCACCTGAGTGGGATCGTACCTGCCGGCCACGATGATCGGACCTAGATACTGCGGGGGCTCTACGGCATAAACAAGGTGCCCAGGGAAGCCGTTGGTTGGGTCAATGATCGGGGATCCGTCCGGGTAAAACAATTGAATTTGCTGCCCGGGATATAAAGGTGTGGAAAGCTGCACATAACCGCGCAAGGTGGTTGCGGGCAAGTCCTTATGCAACTGCTCCTTGTATTCGATCAAAGCAATTTCATAGTAATCGGAAGCGGGATTTGCCAGGGTTCCATCACCAGGATAGCTGGTGGTGTCTGCAGTGGCGACCGGTATATACTGCCCGATATCGTTCATGGCTGAAGAGCCTAGACCAGCCAGGGCATCGACAAATTTGCGGATGCCAGGGACGGTATCATAACCCGAGCCACCGGCAATCACATTAATGGAAGTGACGGCGCCGGTGAGGGGGTCAATGACAGGAACCAAAACTGCACCGGACCCACCGCCACCCACCACGGAAGCAGTGGTGGCCGCGTCGGTATAGGCTGCACCGCCATTGGTGATATTAATGGCGGAAACAACACCACCAGACAACACCACCGTACCCAATGCACCCGAGCCATCTCCCATGATGCTGAGACTGGCCGGTATGGGGCTGTTGGCCCAGTTGGGGATGGTCCCGAAATAATCCGGTACTCCGCCCGGATCCATGGAAGGAGCCGCGGCTGCGACCATCTGATCTGCTGAGAGCAGACCAGCCTGACGAGCTTCGGCAGCGCGTTTTGCGGCTGCGGCCCGATCAGCGGGTGTCACGTGTCCGTGACCGGTCTGCCCTCCCGGGAGGGTCCCGGAGTCGGGTTCAGTCGTGGGAACCGGGGTAGGAGCTGCTGGAGGCTGGACTGAGGGGGCCTTACTCACATCCGCCTTCACAACAGCTTTTTCCACCGGTTTACTTTCCGGTGGGATGATTGCCTGTGCGCGCACCTGCATGGGGCCAACTCCCCCGAGGAGCATGGTGACGATCACAAAGGCCGAAAGGACAAAATTCAAGTTCTTCAACGTTTTCATTAATATTCTCCTCTAATTCTCTCTACTCGGTCTTTGATATTTTTGAAACACTCAAATACACTTTTTAATAAAATGGGTCTTGGCATCAATTCATAATTACTCCTTTTTGATATTCCAATGACATCCCGGAAATATACAAACTTGTCTTCAGCAAAGCAAACAGCATTCATTTCGGGTTATCTTCCTTAAGAATTGACTCAACACATTCAAGAAGGGAGCCCGGAGTGACCGGTTTTTCAAGATGAGCGCTAATCCCCATTTGCTCGATCTCGGCAGCAGTCTCGGGGGACCACTGGGCCGTGAAAACCAACACGCAGGTAGTGGGGTAGTGCTGCAACACTGCAGGAAGCAGAGTGAGCTTGTTATCCATGCTCATGATGTCGAGTATGACCAGGTGGTAATTCCCGGATTCGAGACGGTCAAAGGCTTCGCAGGCATTCCCCACCGTGGTGACCATATACCCGGCGCGCTTAAGAACCAGCGCCAGAGAGAGTCTCTGGTTCACATCGCTGTCAACGATCAATATATTCCTGGGGAGGGGATGGCGCAGTTCTCGGGTCATAATTAATCCAATTCTCATTTTACAAAGAATAACTGATGGAAATATTGGGGTATCTTTGAATAAATTGGCATTAACGACGCACCCCCAAAACGATCAGTCAATCGAAAATTAAACTGCAAACGGGAAATTTCCCGTTCGCAGCTTAAATAAACTAATTTACTCGTAACTCTTTATTTATATCACGAGACGATACCCCACGTCGCGCACCGTGATGATCATTTGCGGATGACGAGCATCTTCTTCAAGGGCTTTCCTTAATTCATGGACCTGCCAGCGGGTAATTTCCTTGGCTTCGATGCGACTCAGCCCCTGATAACCCTGTGATTCCAGGACCATGGTGTCGTACGGGACCGGTTGAGGTGAATGGCGCATCAAGGTAACCAGGTAATCAAAGGTGGAGGGAGCCAAGGGTATATCGCGCTTTTTAAGAAATACGTGACGGGTATGAAGATCAAGAGACAAATCTCCGCGAGTAATAAATCGGGCCGGATCATTGGGAGATGAGCCGGGAATCAGCCCATATGGCGAAGCTGCACTGCCGTCCGTGGTGTGAAGTTCCTCCAGGAGCGCCTGGATCTTCGTGGTGATTTCACGGCGCCGTTTCGGCTGCTGCAGGGATTCGTGAATCTTGTTTACGCGGGCAACGATCGCTTCGGGGTCGATCGGTTTCAACAAATAATCACGTTGCACCGGCACGGACAGCCTCGATGGCTGTCTCCAAACTCGCATGGGCGGTAAGGATAAGCACCGGCATGTCAGGGTACAGGCTGCGGATGTGAGGAAGTACCTGTATTCCGCTTTGGTCTGGCAGCTGGATGTCCAGAAAAACCAGATCAAATGCGCCGGCTTGCAGGAATTGGAGCCCTTCCTTGGCAGTCCCAGCGGTGGTGACCCGTAGCCTGCGCGCTGCAGGATGAGAGCCAGGCTGCGGGCCAATTTCGGTTCGTCATCGACAATCAAGATGGTGTCATTCGTTGCCATGTTTCATTATCTCCTCATCATGCGATGGACGATCTGCTGAGGCAGCCAGATGGTAAAGGTTGCCCCCTGACCAGGATGGTTTTCCAAAGTGATTTGACCACCGTGCCTCTGCACGATCCCATAGCTTATGGATAATCCCAGCCCCAGGCCGCTTGCCTTGGTGGTCATAAACGGCTCAAAAATGTGTTGAGCTATTTCTTCCGGAATACCCGGACCAGTATCTTTTATTATTACGCCAACTTGATCTTCCGACCTGACCATATCAACAAAAAGAGTTCCGCCATTCCCCTGCATGGCTTCAATGGCATTCATGCTGATATTCAGAAAGACTTCGAGAATCTGGTCCCGAACACAATCCATATAAATACGCTGCAATCCCGTCAATGGCTGCCATTGAACCCTGGCACTGTTCAAATGAGGAATAAGAAGGGAATGAACTTCCTCGAGGATATCGAGGATTTCATTGGACTGTTTGTTAATGCCAACTTTTGGACGGTAAAGCTCACGTAAATGACCAACCAAATTGGTCAACCTCAAAGTTTCCGAAGTCGCCATTTCCAAGGGTTCCTGTAACGGGCTCTCCGGGGTAACATCCTGTTGAAGAAGATACAAACAGTTTTTGATGGTCTGCAACGGGTTATTGATCTCATGGGTGATCGAACCCACCATGCGACCGATCACGGCGTGTTTTTCCGCCTGGACGAGCTGGGTCTCGAACTGCGTCCTTTCGGTTATATCCCGGGCAGCCGCGAAAGCCCCCTTCACATTGCCGGTTTCGTCACGGTAAACGGAAGAATTGTATACAACCGGGGTGAGCCTGCCATCCTTATGCCGGATTTCCAGGTTGTAGTCGCGCACGATCCCCGCCTTGAAAACTTCCTGGTATCCTGCACGCGCCTTTACCGGATCGGTAAAATAATTATGGAAATCGGTCCCGATTAACTCATCCCGGGAAAAACCCGTGATCAGCTCCGTCGCTTTATTCACGTCACCAATTTTTCCTTCCAGTGTGATGGTGACCAGCGGGTCAAGGCTTGCCTCGATCAGGCTGCGGTTGTAAGCGTATGCAGATTGCAGGGCCTCCTCTGCGTATTTTCGTTCGGTGATATCACGAACATCCAACAAGTATCCGGACGGAAGGCCGTCATTGCTTTTTACGACAGAAACATTCAATTCTCCCGGGAATTGAATTCCGTCTTTTTTCAAGATTAAATACTCAATTTCCGTCAAATCGCCCCGCGCTGCAGTTTTCGACATGTCCTGGCGAACACGCTCAAGGTCTTTCGGGGCAATCAAAGTTGATACATCCTTTCCCGCCAGGGTTTTGGGATTCCGATAGCCATGCATGGAAGCAGCACGCTGGTTAGCAAAGATGATCTTGTTATTCATGTCGACCAGCATGAGTGCATCCGGCGAGGTTTCAAAAAGAGTACGATATCGATCTTCGCTCTCTCTCAAGGCGAATTCGACCCGTTTCCTCTCCCTGGCTTCGGCCTGCAACATCTCATTTGCGGAAACCAATTCCTTGGTCCTATCCTTGACGCGGCCTTCAAGCTCATCGCGGGCCTGGCGTAATTCCTCCTCCGCCTTTACCCGGGCAGAGATATCGACACAATAAAAACGCAGACGATTGACTGCGGATATACACGATATTGTTTGCCTGTAATATTTTTCATGAATATAGACATCCCGAATAACCGGTTCAGCATTTTCCACTTTGAAATGCTCGATCAAATTCTCCAATCCTTCCAGATAAGGATGCCCCTTTCCTTTGGCAGACAGGTCGGGGAATGCCAGCCGGGCTGATGGATTGAGATAGTGAATAACCCCAGCAAAATCCACTTCGACAACCGGAGTGGGGTTATTTTCCGGGAATGAAGCCAGCCAGTTCTGCTTTTCGTCAGCATTTTTACGCGCGGTAATATCCTGAAAAATAACCGCAAACTTTCCGGGTTCAGGGCGGAACGAATTCACCGCATAATGGCGGTCGAGCGCAGGCGAATAATTCTCAAAATGGATCGGCTCGCCAGTGAGTGCCACCCTGCCGTAGACTTCCACCCATTTTGGGGAATCGTTGGGAATCACCTCATTATGAGTCCTGCCCACTATATTTTCGCGTTTAAGGCCAGTCAGCTGCTCGAATGCCGGATTGACATCCAGGAAACGGTAGTCGCAAGGATTATTGTTCTCGTCACAAATGATCTCATGCAGAGCGAACCCTTCGGTCATTCGATCAAACAGGCTTTGAAAACGATTCTCGCTTTCGACCAAGGCTTTTTTAGCATTCTCCTGTTCGGTAATATCTGAAGCAACTTCTCCAGCTCCTATTACAATTCCATCGGCATTGCGGATAGGTGTTCGACGAACACTATAAATTCTCCGATAGCGACCCGGGTCACCAAATTCCACGATACCCTCTGTTGATATTCCTTGAAGCGGTCGATCCCACTGCTTTACCGCCAGCTCCTGCTGCTCTGGGGAGGCGGCGAAGGTTTCGATCATACTTGTCCCTATTTGAATTTCCCTGCCGCTGAGACGGGCGATATCTTCTTTGTAGGATTGTGTAAAGTATGTATAACGATAATCCGTATCCATGGTGGATATGATCACCCTGGTCCCTTCGGTCACAGTTTCAAGAAGGGAGTTGGCGTTCCTCAGAGCTTCTTCCATCTTTCTGCGTTCCGTCACATTGTGAGCCACCACGAGGGCACCAACATTTTTACCGTTTTCGTAAGAAAGCTTAATATTCAAAGTCGCCCAAACTTTATCGCCCCCTTTTACGATCACCCCATATTCCACATTTTCGTCGACAGGCTTGCCAGCTGCGATGCTCGCGATCCTCTCCTGGAACCGTTTTTTACTCTCATCATCCAGGAGGTTGAACGGGCTTGTGGCAAGCAATTCCTCCCTGGAATAACCAGACATCTGGCACATGGCATCGTTCACGCTCTTGAAGCGCGGGCCAAAGTAATCCAATTCGTATATGGCTGTGGGCGCGTATTTCAAGAGGAGCCGGTAATTTTCTTCACTAGCCTTGAGGGCAGCCCCAGCCTTTTCTTGTTCGAGGCGCAATTTAAATGCAGTTATCCCATAGGCGAGGTCATTAGCCAATTCAGACAGGACCTTCACTTCGTCCCCCGCGAACCCATCAGGTAATTTTGAGTAGATGGTCAGAGCTCCAAACGGTTTGTCACCCGCGATGAGGGGCAGCGCAATGGATGAGGCATATCCATGTTTGAGGGCATCATTTCGCCAAGGTTTGAATTTTGGATCCGTGAGCATGTTCCGGCATAGGGAGACTTTTCCCGTGCGGATGGCTGTTCCGGTAGGGCCGCGGCCGCGGTCGTTATCTGCCCAGGAGATGCGCGCATTTTCGAGATACCCGTCTTCGAAACCGGCGCTGATCACCGGACGGACAGATTTATTCTTATCATTTTCTGCCAAACCGATCCAAACCATGGCATACCCGCAATCTTTTTCGATGTTTCGGCAGACTTCCTGCATGTACTCGGACTCGTTGGTTGCGTGCATCATTGCCTGGTTACTATTGCTTAAGGTCATTACGGTTCGGGCAATCTGCTTATTTTCTTCTTCCCGATTTTTGAGGTTCGTAATATCCCTGGCATAAACGGTGACCCCCTTCACTTTTTTGTTATGGTCGATCAAAGGATAATGAGCTATTTCAAAATAACGCCTGGATTTTGTTTCTTCGCCAGCAAAAGATTCAACCAAAACGGTCTCACCTTTCAGGGCACGGTCCAGGTATTTCTTGGCAAGTTTTCGGTCCTGTGAGTTGGAATGATAATCGAGCAGGCTATTACCGACCTTAATTACCGCGCCATACAGCGCTTTCATCGTTTTGGCATGTTGTCGATTAAAGCTTGTGTAGCAATAGTTTTTATCCACAGAAAAGACCGGACCCCCTGCACACGAGATCACATCTTCCAAATTCTTTAGATTTTTGGTTTGTGTTTTCGGATTCGATCTTAATTTTTTCGGTTCTTTTCCTGCAGCAGAGCCCGGGACTTCTGCAGTTCCAACTTGCACTGCTTCAATTCAGATAGAAGCTCTTTTTCCCTTGGACCCTGGCTGCTAAAGGATTTCCCCCTCGTGCTTTTAACCATTTCCGGCTTTCAGATTCGTAGTGGATAGATTTTTGGAATCCGTTTCTATTGGCCGATCTTCAATCTTTTTTTTCTTGGTCATCCTGCTCCTCCATACCAACTAATAATAATGTACTAAAAATAAACCTATGGATAAGCATAGTCTAATTAATGGCTACGCGCATTCTCTATCTAACCAATCGAAGCCCGCGCTCAACAACATTCCCAATTGTAAAACCTAATTCACGGAAAACGATTTCGGCAGGGGCGGAAGCGCCAAAACGGTTGATCCCGAGGATTTCTCCCTTGTCACCTACCCAGCGCTCCCAGCCCATGGTCACACCGGCTTCAACTGCCAGGCGGGCTTTTGTCATCGTCGGTAAAACGGTCTCACGATACGCCAGATCCTGTTCCGCAAACAATTCCCAGGAGGGGAAAGAAACCAAGCGCACAGAGACAGCCTCCGCAGCCAGGCGCATCCCAGCTTCGACCACCAGGTTTACCTCCGAACCGGAAGCCATCAGGATCAATTCCGGGTCGCCGTCGCCAAGGTCAGCCAAAACGTATGCACCCTTCGCCAGGCCTTCGGCAGGAGCAAAAAGAGTGCGATCGAGGGTGGGGACATTCTGGCGTGTCAATGCCATCAGCGTCGGTCGGTGGCGGCGTTCCACCGCTACTCTCCAGGCTACAGCGGTCTCATTTGCATCTGCAGGACGGATGACGGTCAAACCGGGTATCGCCCGCAGCGTGGCAAGGTGCTCCACAGGCTGATGGGTGGGCCCATCTTCACCGACACCGATACTGTCATGGGTAAAGACCCAGATACTTGGGTAATGGGAAAGTGCAGAAAGGCGGATGGGTTCACGCATGTAATCGGCAAATGCGAGAAAAGTGGCTCCATAAGGAATCACACCGCCGTGGACAGCCATGCCGTTTACAACACCACCCATCGCGTGTTCCCGAACGCCGAAATGGAAATTTCGACCGGCAGGGGTGTCCGGTTCGAATGCCGGGGAGCCATCAATCCAGGTTTTTGTGGAAGGGGCGAGATCAGCTGACCCGCCGATAAGTTCTGGAATATTCTTGGCGAGTGCATTGATTACTTTTCCGGAGGCAATACGCGTTCCCATCCCCTTCTCGTCCTTCGGAAAAACCGGCAGCACGGACTCCCAATCCTTAGGGAGGTCGCCACGTAAACGGCGTTCCAATTCAACCGCTTTCTCCGGCGCTATAAGCCGATAAGCAGCCATTTCGGAATTCCATTTTTCTTCTGATGCACGCCCATTTTCAACTGCCAGGCGGAAATGCTGCAGAACGTCTGCGGGTATCAAAAAGCGCGGCTCCAAGGGCCACCCCAACTTTTCCTTGGCACCGTTCAATTCTGCATCGCCGGGTGGTTCGCCATGAGCCTTGCTGGTGCCCTGCCTGGTTGGCAATCCAAACCCAATCGTGGTTCTGCAAACGATAAGCGACGGGCGAGGGTCAGCCTTTGCCTGGCGAAGGGCGGCATCGATTTCTTCCACATCATTGCCATCAGCCACCCGCAGAACCTGCCAATCATAGGCTGCAAACCGGGCAGCACGGTCTTCGGTAAAAGCCATGTCAGTGGAGCCATCGATGGAGACGTGATTATCGTCATACAAGTAGATGAGTTTCCCCAACCGCAGGTGACCTGCCAAAGAGGCCGCTTCAGATGAAATCCCTTCCATCAAATCGCCGTCGGTCACAATGGCATAAACGAAGTGGTCGATCACTTTGTGCGCATCCAAATTGAACTCAGCAGCCAGATGGGCTTCGGCGATTGCCATCCCAACCCCATTGGTAAATCCCTGCCCGAGCGGACCGGTGGTCACTTCCACTCCGGGGGTCAACCCATATTCCGGGTGACCGGGTGTCCTGCTTCCCCACTGGCGGAAATTCATCAGTTCATTCAATGGCAGATCATAACCAGTCAGATGCAGAAGCGAATACAACAAGGCACATCCATGACCACCGGAAAGGATGAAACGATCCCGGTTGGGCCAGGCAGGGTTCACCGGATTGTGTCGAAGATGCCGGGTCCAGATCGTGTAAGCAATGGCGGCACAACCCATGGGCAGCCCGGGATGTCCGGAATTTGCTTTTTGAACCATGTCCACCGAAAGGAAGCGCAGCGTATTTACCGCCTGCATTTTCAGGTCGAACTCTGCTGTCATTTAGCTGCTCCTAATATGGGATAAGCTCACGTTCCAATGAATTCCCGGCCAATTTTTATGTTTAAAGATTGCAAGGATGCTGTTATGGTTCGTTGAAAAACACATGCTAGAATAAATCAAAACACGTCAAAACAGAGTCCTTTTTTTTGACGAGTTACCATAATGTCCCAATTGTAGCACTGACGACGAACAAGAGACTGGGCGATAAAAATACATAACTTTTTTGTAAACCAATGATTTTAAATAGAATATAAATTAGGCTGAGTATATTATCAGCACGCTAAAAGAAAATATGAAACGGAATCAATTGCAGGAATCACAAGTGAATATTGATAACCTAGTCCCAGCATCTCATTTTGGGGTGAAACATTCAATACCCAAAGACTGCACAATCCTGATCGTTGAGGATATTGTATCTAATTTTATATTCATATCCAGCTTGCTTGGCAGCCTGGGTGTAACCTGCGAATGGAAGACCTCCGGTTACGAGGTGGTTGAATACACCAATTCATTCCCTCGAATCGACCTGATCCTGATGAACATGCTCCTGCCCTACGATGATTGTTTTTCCGTGGTTAAAATTCTGCGTGCGTCCGGCCAATTTAACAACGTCCCGATTGTTGCGATGGCAGCCGAAGGCAGCATGGACCAGATGACCAAGGCGCGTGAACACGGATTCGATGGTTTTCTTGGCAAACCCATCAATTCTGACCGTTTCCCAGACCAAATTCAGAAAATCCTATGTGGAGATCCTGTTTGGGAGTTGAATTGCCCGGTTTAAAGAAATGTTTCAATTGTGGGGGAAACTAGGATTTTTCCTTCTCAAAAACGTACCCTGTCCCCCGCACGCTATTAATCCTACGCAGTAAAGCAGGAACCCGCGCCAGTTTCAGCCGGAGCCTACTTACCAAAGGACGAAGGATCTCAGGCGCTTCCTGCTGCGAGGTTGAGTATCCCTGCACAAGTAATACCAATTCACGATGGGTAAATACTTTACCCATATTTTCAGAAAATATCTTGAGCAACCTGCCTTCAGCGGGAGTTAAAAAAACCGTGCGCGAGCCCGAACGAACAAGGCGCCTGCCAAAATCAATGATGGTACCGTCTCCCAGGTTGATAATGGCGTTTCCACCGTCACTGGTACTCTCCTGATGCTTTTTTGCAGCAATTTTGGCAGCTTTGCGCAACAATCCTCGAGAAACGCTTTCAAGGATGAGATTCGGTGAAGCCGGTTTCAGCAAATAATCCTGGATGCGGCTGCGCAAAGCTTCAATGGCAGAATCCATGGAACCATGCGCGGTGAGTAAAATAATTTCTATATCGGGTGCGGATTGACTCACCACCTTAATAACATCCAACCCGTTCATGCCCGGCATGCGTAAATCGAGCAGCATCAAATCGATCGAGTTGAGGCGAACGTAGTCCACGGCTGCCTCGCCAGTAGCCACCGCTGCGACATGATATCCCTCCAAACGGAGAATATCTGACAAGGTCTGTCGTTCGACCGGCTCGTCATCGACTACAAGAATGTTGCCTTTTTTAGTCATGATTTTTCCTTTGCAGGCAAGGATACCCTAAAACAAGCCCCAGATCCGTTCCCAGGAACCAGGTCAAGGCTGCCGCCATGCGCTGCCATAATACCATAGCTCACTGTCAACCCCAGCCCGGTCCCCCCTTTTTTGGTACTGACAAACGGTTCGAAAATGCGGGTGCGATTTTCTTCCGATACTCCTGGACCTGAATCCTGGACAAATATTTCAACCATTTCCTTCTCCAGGCGGGCACTGATCTGCAATTCACCACCATCCGGCATAGCATCATAGGCATTCAAAATGAGATTGATAAAAACCTGTTCCAACTGGCTGCTGACCGCCAGTACCGAGGGCAGCCGGGAGGAGAACTTTGCACTCGCCTGGATGCCGCGCCCCTCCAATTGAGCAGTCAGTAACTTTATCACCCTTTCCAACAGGATTACGAGGTTTACACGCCGGGGTTCCACGCTGCCCGGTCGATAAAAATCCAACATTCTTTGAACGGTCTTCATCAAGCGGTCCAGTTCATGGTTGGCAAGGTCAAGGTATTCACGCCTTTTTTTAGGGGTCAATTCGGTGCGGGTGGCAAGGTGCATGCAATTTTGAACAGCCTGTAAAGGGTTGTTAATTTCATGAGCCAACGAGGCGGTCAGACGACCGGCGGCGGCCATTTTCTCAGCCCGGATCAGCGCCTGCTGGGATTCTTCCATCCGCCGGATATATTCTCGCTGCTCTTCGTACAATTGGGCATTTTCCATTGCCACAGCCGCCTGGCGAGCGATCAGCACGAACATTTCCCAGTCGACTTCGCGATAAGCCGTCTCTTTTTCATTACGACCTACGAATAGAACGCCGCGAGCTTTGAGACGAGCAATCGGCGCGATGAAAACAGAGCTGAATTTAGCGGACCCCAGCAAAGACCTAAACCCTGTATTGTCCGGTCCAGTTGAGTTTATCCATACAGGAGTCCCAAGCGCATCTATACGCCCAACCAAGCCAGCATCTGGGCCACTCATTCCCCCTGGAAGGGTAACTCCGCGGCCTACGAGCAGCTTCAAGGATTTATCAACCTCGGAGAATTGATAATACCCAGCATTCGAACTGTGGAGGTGTTCGCTAACGGTACTCTCAACAATTTCAACCAGTCGTGCGGGCTGGGTCTCTGCCAAAAATGTCTCGGTCACATCAAAAAGTGGACGGAGTGCCTGGATGCGGGCACTATCCCGTTTTTTCTGGTTGTCATCAAGAGCTTGTTTTACAGTAAGAACAAGTTCACTACTGGATTCAAAAGGTTTTAAAAGGAGACCATCCACGCCCTCACGGAGAGCCTGGATGGCAGTATCGACCGTCCCAAAACCAGTCATTACCAAAACAGCAATATCCGGCAGCTTTTGCTTGACACGCGCAATTACATCGAACCCACTGATCTCCGGCATACGGATGTCGACCAGTAATAAATCGAATTTATTCTTTTCGACAAAAGTGATTGCAGCAGCTGGATCTGTGAAAGTGGTGACTTCGTATCCAGCACGGTCAAGCAAGCGCTCACAAAGATGGGTGATCCCCGGTTCATCATCAACTACCAAGATTTGGATGCCAGACATTAATTTACCTCAACTGGGATCCAGACTGAAAATGTGGAACCCTTGCCAACCTTACTTTCCGCTTCAATAAAGCCGCCATGTTCGGCGACAATACCATATGATATGGAAAGACCGAGACCTGTGCCACCCTCTTTCGCGCGGGTAGTAAAAAACGGTTCAAAAATGCGTTCGAGGTTTTCAGGGGAAATCCCAATACCGGTATCAGAAATCACCACCAGCACCCAATCCTGGTGATCGCGGCTGCGGCGGGTACTGGATATGCGAAGTTCGCCACCATTGTGCATGGCGTGCAACGCATTATGGACCAGATTTAGAAGCACCTGCTTGACTTGATTGCGATCCACTGAAATAAATGGAAGTCCGCCGGAAAGGTTTGTTTCCAACTGCACGCCGCTTGTATGAAGGAGATGGTTTACAAGTGCCAGCACCTCCTTTACGATTTCGTTAATGTCGGAACGGGTCCGGACACTGTCGCTTTGGCGGGCGAAGTCCAGCAGCCGCCGTACAACGTCCGTAGCGCGGTGAGCTTCGCGCAATACCAGCTCCAGGTCAGCGTGCAAGCGGGAACCAGGTGGAACTTCTTCAAGGGTCAATTCAGTAAACCCCGAAACGGTGGTCAACGGGTTATTCAATTCGTGGGCAATCCCAGCGGCCATCTCGCCGACTGCGGCCAGTTTTGCCGCCTGGACAAGACGTCGTTCTGCCATGCGTTGTGCTGCGATATGCTCCTGGAGCTCATCCTGGGTGGCGCGCAACTGCTTTACCGTCATCTGTAATTTTTGATATTGTCCCACATTCGAAATCACACTTGCAAGAATTCCTCCCAAACTCTCAAGGACCTGCAAGTCGTTTTGGGAGAATGCATTTTTCCGTCTGCTTTCAACTTCAATAATACCGAACGATTGATCGCCCTCCTTCAGGGCAACGCACATTTCAGAACCGGTCTCCCAGCCGGGACCGGGAAAATATACAGAATCCCGTTTGACACTATTAACCAATACACTTTTCCCGGTCGATGCCACCCGTGAAGCAATCCTGTTTTCTCCTGGAGATCTTAAGGATTCCAAGCCATTTTGGTACTGGGATGTTCCCTTTCCACCAATTCCAGCAACCTGCAGCTCTTTTTTGGGTCCCCTGACCAATGCAACGGCAGCCAATTCGTAATTGAAATTGCGGGCCATTATTTCGGCAGCGACCTGCGCCACTTGACGAACATCCGTCTGACCAATCACCTGCTCAACGACTTCATGGATCAGGACCAAATTTCTCGCCCTGGATTCTGCTTCCTGGCGGAGGCGTCCATTCTCAACCAGTCCGGCGATATAAGACGCGATCACTGCAAGCAGGTGTTCGTCACTAACCGTAAATGTGGCTTCCATTTCACTTTCCAGACCCAAAAAACCAATGACCTGTCTTCGATATTTAACCGAGGTGATTAATGCTGAGCGCGACCCTGAATAAACCGGTTTATATGGCGAATCCGGAGTAAGTAATTCGATCCGAAATGAACCATCCTTCAAAGCAAGAGGATAAACGGGCGCTTTCGAAATTGGCAAGGACACGATCGTCCCGGCGCGATCGGCATAATAATGGAACCCGGCGCCATCCGGGGTAAATAGGAATAAATTTATTCTGGATGTATTAAAAGCCCGCTGAAGGAGACCAAATGTTCTTTGGATAACCTGGTCCATATCCTGGGATGAAAAAACTGTCACAGCAAAATCATTCAGCAATGCCATGCGATGCAAATGATTGGACAGGTCCATGAATGCAATACTGCCCTCAACGTATGGAGCAATCCCCTGGGAGAGCTGTTTAAGTCTTTCAATTTTCTCAAATGAAAATGGACTTTCTCCCCAAACAGCCAGCAACCCAATCACCCGCTTCCCGATCAACAGAGGAAATGCAGACCAAACCCTGGACGAAGGAACGATGGACAGACGGGGCAAGGTCTTCCATAAGGGATCAGTTTTCTTAATCGTTCGGATTCCACGGGTTTGGATTATCTCCTGCAGTACCGGATTCTCACTTATAGATAACCGTTTTTCCACCATCTCTGTGCCGGGTAGATGCGCCTTGATCTCAAGAAAATCGCCTGACCGAAC
Source organism: uncultured Chloroflexia bacterium (assembly GCA_963830585.1). GTDB lineage: Bacteria > Chloroflexota > Anaerolineae > Anaerolineales > Villigracilaceae > UBA877. The sequence continues at coordinate 955,780 of CAWHNA010000002.1, forward strand.
TGCCAGCCAACCTCCAGGGCATTCAGACGCTCGCAATAATACTTCCAGGAGGCGATCAAGGGCGCGCGGCAGATAAAAAGGAACGATATCAGAATGAAAGGATAACTCCCAGGCTGTCAAATCATAAGGCGAGGATTCGGAATGTCCGAGAGCGACTTTCTGCCAATACTTTCTGGCAGCGAGGGACTGATCCCCTGCTGATACCAAAATAACCTGCTGAGTAACCTGGTTCGGAAACACAAATAGTTTCCGACCCGGAAAGCCCGCGTCAGCAGGAACAGAGCGCGGAAGTATTCGCTTCCCAGCCAATGCTCCGTCCAACCAGGACTTTATGCCAGGCTGCCTGACAAATGTGAGAATTTTGTTTTGTTGGATCAGATTTATTTTGTAAGCACCCAGGAAATCCCAATCATTTGAACGCTCCAGACAGGCTGCCCAAACAGCTCCAGTTAATTCTCCGGCCTCTTTAAGCTGAAGGTCCAATAGACTTTTTTCCATTATTCGTTCCCTTGGAGGTGATTATATAACACATCCCCACAAAACCAAAATGGTACAATACCAGACATATTCAAGAATTGGTGTGGCTTTTTTTGTGAACCAATTATGCATATCATCACGAGGGTCTGAATCAACAGGGTATCGAATCATAGGATATTAATTGGCTACGCGCAGGTCACGAATATATATTTTTGTGTTGCTGGGGATCATACTGATCAGTCTTTCTAGCTGGCTCATTTATCGCGCGCTCCGACCTGCCAATTCATTCAATGGTCAACGAGCATACCAGGATGCAGCTGCCCAGGTAGCTTTTGGACCACGAACGCCGGGGAGCGCCGCCCATGCCGAGGCGATCGCATATATTCAAGCCGAATTGGTCAAGGCCGGCTGGACAGTTAAAATCCAGTCCACCGAATGGCTGGGATTTTCGGTGCAAAACCTGATTGCGTCCCGTTCGAGCAACGCCGCACGTATTATCATAGGCGCACACTATGACAGCCGCCTGCTCGCCGACCAGGATAGCGGACCTGGACGGAACCAACCGGTGCCGGGTGCAAACGACGGCGCTTCGGGAGTGTCGATCCTGTTGGAATTAGCACGCACGCTGCCCGAGAAAATTGTGCCAGTTTCGCTGGTCTTTTTCGATGCCGAAGATAACGGCGGCCTGGATAACCGGCAGTGGATCATGGGGTCGCAAGCTTTCGTGCAAGAGTTGGACGTAAAACCAGAAGCGGCAGTCATAGTGGATATGGTCGGTGATTCCAGTTTGAATATCTACGAGGAGCGAAATTCAGATCCGAAATTAACTGCTGAAATATGGTCGCAAGCTGCTGCCCTTGGGTTTGGGAAATATTTTATTGCGACCCCAAAATACGATATGATCGATGACCACTCCCCGTTCCTTCAAGCCGGTATCCCCGCGGTGGATATTATCGACTTCGATTATCCATACTGGCACACCAGTGCGGATACATTGGATAAGATCTCTGCACAAAGCCTGCAAACGGTTGGAGAAACGTTATGGGCATGGCTTGTCTCACAAAAATAAAAAGGAAATAGAAACCTTATGAAAAACCCAATACCAACGACCCCGCCTCGCGAACGAGTTTTTTTAGTTGGGGTGGAAGTACACGGACAGGACCACATCCTTACCCTCGAGGATTCCCTGGCGGAACTTTCTCTGCTATGCGATACAGCCGGCCTGGAAGTGGTGGGCGAATTGACCCAAAAAATCGACCGACCCAACGCAGTGACATTCATCGGCTCCGGTAAAGTGGAGGAACTTAAAGCGCTGGCTGATGACAGCCTAGCGCAGGCAGTGGTATTCGATAATGAACTCTCCCCGCGCCACCAACGCGAACTTGAAGAACACATGGGTTTGAATATCCGCATCCTCGACCGGACCGCGGTCATCCTGGACATTTTCGCACAGCATGCCCACACCAGCGAGGGTCAATTGCAAGTAAAACTTGCGCAATATGAATATTTCCTGCCGCGCCTGACCGGTCAGTGGACACATTTAGCCCGCCAGGCTGGCGGCGGAGGCGGACGTTCGGGATCGGTTGGCGGGGTGGGTCTGCGCGGTCCCGGCGAAACCCAGTTGGAAGTGGATCGGCGTGCCGTCCGGCATGAAATTGCGCACTTAAAAGATGAACTTGAAAAAGTGCGCGCCCGACGTTTACGCCATCGCGTCCAACGAAAACGGACCCGGATCCCAACCGTAGCACTGGTAGGTTATACAAACGCCGGAAAATCCACCCTGCTAAACAAGTTAGCGAAGTCGGATATTTATGTAGCCGACCAACTCTTTGCCACGCTCGATCCCACCACCCGCCGGGTGGAACTCTCCGGGGGTTACCAGGCTCTTTTTACAGATACCGTGGGATTCATCCAGAAACTCCCCACCACCCTGGTGGCGGCATTTCGAGCCACACTAGAAGAAATTGCAGAAGCCGATTTGCTTTTGCACGTGGTGGATATATCGCATCCAAATGCCATGAACCAGGCTGAAGCAGTCCACGAGACGCTCAAGGAAATCGAAGCTGAAAACGTGCCGATGATCACCGTGCTAAACAAGATCGATCGCTTGACCGACCCAAGAGCCGCGCGCAGTGCAGTGGAGCGGTTCCCACAGGCTGTGGCGATATCCGCCCGGACCGGTGACGGGATCGATGACCTGCTTGGCATGCTGCGAAGTACGCTTTATGAAACTTTCTCCCCCATGCTGGTGCGCCTGCCCTACCAGCAAGGGCAGCTCATTTCACTTTTTCACGAGTTCGGTCAAGTAGAACGTTTGGAGCATGGGCGAAAAGGTGTGCTTATCCAGGGGCGAATCCCCGGCCGGCTGGTTGCGCAATTCAAACCCTGGCAGGTAAAGCCGGGTGATAAAGAAAAGGAAGAAGAAGAAAAAAGTATTGAACCGGGGGATTGAGAGAATCTCCAGGTTCTTTACGCCCCGGGAGTTCCTGCAGCAATTCAAGGTCTTCCTCATATAAAGACAGCGAGGGTTCAATCAAATATACCCCCACCTTTTTCAACTCGAGGTGGGGGTTTTTGGTTATATTTTCGGTCCTGCCGAGATGACTTCCCGGGGAGTGTCCGTCTCAAACTTTTTCATGTTATCAATGAAACGGGATGCGAGCTGCTTATACTTTTTCCAGTATTCCGTTTCTTTTTGCCACGAGCGCGAAGGAAACATGACGTCTTCGGGTACATCCGGGCAGGTCTTGGGGACTTCAAAGCCGAACACCGGATCCGTATAGAACTCCGACCTGGTCCAAGGCACCATTCAAGACGGCGGTAAGCAAACTGCGGGTGTGCTTGATGCTGATGCGTTTGCCCACACCGTAGGGACCACCCACCCAACCAGTATTAACCAACCAGCACTTTACGCCGTAGCGTTCTATCTTCCGGCGGAGCAATTCAGCATAAAATGCCGGTTTATGAACCATAAAGGGTCCCCCAAAGCAGGCGCTGAATGTTATTTCAGGCTCATCCCGCAGCCCAACTTCCGTACCGGCAATCTTTGAGGTGTAACCGGAAATAAAATGATACATGGCCTGCTCAACAGTGAGACGTGCAATCGGAGGCATTACTCCCGATGCATCACAGGTAAGGAAAATAATATTTTTTGGATGCCCGCCGCGCTTTTCAGGGACTGCATTCTCAATGAAGGTCAACGGGTATGCAGCCCTGGTGTTCTCGGTAAGAGAGTCATCATCCAGGTCGATATTGCGAGAAACCGGGTCAAAGACAACATTTTCAAGTACGGTCCCGAACCGATGGGTACAGGCATATATTTGGGGCTCAGCAGTCGGTGACAGTTCGATGACCTTGGCGTAACAGCCATCTTCGAAATTGAAGACCCCATTATCAGACCAGCCATGTTCATCATCACCGATCAAGCCCCGGTTGGGGTCAGCGGACAGGGTGGTTTTCCCAGTCCCCGAAAGGCCGAAGAATAGGGCTACATCCCCGTTTTTGCCCACGTTAGCCGAGCAGTGCATGGTCATGACCCCATCCCGCAAAGGCAAGAGATAATTTAACAGGGTGAATACTGATTTCTTGATCTCGCCGCCATAGCCCGTGTTCCCAATGATGCAAAGTTTTTGTGCGAAATTAAGTACGATGAATGTTTCGGTGGGTGTCTGGTCGATCTGTGGAAATGATTTGAAGCCGGGAGCCGCAATGACGGTAAATTCAGGGGAAAAGCGGCGATATTCCTCGGCAGTTTCGGGTTTGATGAACATATTGCGGGCAAAAAGGCTATGCCAGGCAGCTTCAGTAATGATCCGCACCGGTAAACGATAATCAGGGTCGGAGCCACCGTAACAATCCTGGATAAAAATGTCCCTGCCCTGCAAATATCCCTGAAGGCGGGCGAAAAGCTCGTTGAACTTATCGGTGCCGAACGGGCGATTATACTGTCCCCACCAGATGTTTTCCTCGGTGGCAGCCTCGCGCACGACAAATTTGTCACTGGCAGCCCGGGCGGTGTGTTTGCCGGTATTGACCACAATCGGTCCCTGGTGGGAAATAGAGGCCTCTCCCCGGAAAATCACTTCTTCATATAACGCTTCGGAGGGCAGATTCCAATAAACCTTGTGCAGGTTGCTCAAGCCCAGCGATTCCAAACCAAAATCAGCACGCGTCGCCGCGGCTTGACCTTCAGCAGGGGTTTTAATATTTAATAAATTATTCATTCCTTAATCTCCATCATTCCCTCCCCAAATAAAAGGGATTGGGTCACGAGTCTTTACAACCAGTCCCTGATGATTTTCCGGTCACCAATGTAGATATCGCTGGGCGCATTTGGATCCAGCGCCCATTTCATGCGTTCGATGCCTTCAGTCAACTCTTTCACGGTGCCAGCATAACTCAGGCGCAGATGATTTTCCATCCCGAATTCTTTTCCCGGAACAGTAACCACGAGCGCTTTCTTGAGTAGAAATTGGCAGAGTTCGACCGAATTCCTGGCAACGCTGGTGCGACAATAAGCTTTGAAATCGGGCAGGGCATAGAATGTTCCCTGCGGCTTGACACAATGTACATCCGTGAAGGCATGCAGCTCCGCCATCAGAACATCACGGTTATTTTGGATGGTCAAGCGCAGAGTCTCGACGATGGACTGCATCCCGGTGAGGGCACCTTCAGCAGCTGCCTGCATTACCGGCGAGACACAGGTGGTGGTCTGAGACTGGACATTGGTCATGATCTCGACCAATTTCCTGGGCGCGATCACCCATCCCACCCTAAACCCGGTCATACCGTAGAGCTTTGCCACCCCATTGACAAGAATGATCTTCGAGCTTTCCACGTCAGCGTGGGTGTATTTACAGGCGGGAACAGCGACCTTACCGTCAAAAACCAGTTTGTGGTAAATATCGTCGCAAATCATGTAAATGCCTTTGCGCTCACAAAGGTCCACAATCTGCCCAACCAGATCTTCAGGATAAATCATGCCAGAAGGATTATTCGGGCTATTGACAATGATCGCCTTGGTATATGATCCTACCACCCGCTCAATCTCATCAAAACGAGGCACGAAAGAACCATCTTCCGGGGTTACCATGACCGGGACAGCTCCGATCATCTTGATCATTTCCGGATAACTCACCCAGTAAGGAGCAAGTACGATGACTTCGTCCTGCGGATTGCATAAAGAGAAGAGGATATTGAACAGGGATTGTTTTGCTCCGTCGGAGACAATGATATTCTGAGGAGCAACCATGCGGTCATAGTTTTCCTCGCTGTATCGAACGATGGCCTTTTTAAGCGAGGGTGTCCCGTCGGTTGGGACATATTTAACATCCCCACTGCCCAACTTGGCTGCCGAACTGAGGATTGCGGTAATGGGGGTCTTGTTTTTAGGTTCACCAATCCCCAGATGGATCACCGGTTCGCCTTTTTCCCGCAAGAGCCGTGCTTCCTCATTTAATGCAATCGTTGGCGAGGCAGGAATCGAACTTGCGACCTGACTCAAACTCATGGAAATCTCCTGATTTTTGGATCTTTTTGACGATTAATGCAAGTATGGAAATAGGAATATGCAATGAACCCATTATAATTTAGTTGACCCGCTTGCTGCGGAGGTTGTCCGTCACCAATAATCCATGGAAATAAATAGCGGGCCGTGAAATTCACGGCCCGCCTGCTCTTAACTCTTTGCTTTACTTTTTCTTTTCTTCTTTCTTAATTTCAATCACTTCGCGGCCTTTATAAAAACCACAATTCGGGCAGACAATATGGGAAAGGATCATGGTTCCGCAGTTAGTGCAAGCCACCAGGTTGGGAGCTTCCAGGGCATCATGAGCGCGCCGACGATCACGGCGACCTTTCGAAAGTTTACGTTTTGGTTGTGGGGGCATTCCTTACTCCTTTATATGATTCCAGTTAAGCGGGCTGATTATATCGGCGATACCCATGAGCGTCAAGCCTGAATTTAAGATTTCCGATCCTTGCGTAAATAGGCTTCCATGAATTCTTCCAGGTCGCCGTCCAGTACCGCCTGGGTATTCCCGGTCTCATGTTCCGTGCGGTGGTCTTTAACCATTTGATAAGGATGGATCACGTACGAGCGGATCTGGCTGCCCCACTCCGCCTTGGTGTATTCGCCGCGCAATACCGCGATCTCTTCATCTTTTTCAGCCTTCTTGATTTCCAGCAAGCGGGAGCGCAGGATGCGCATGGCAAATTCCCGGTTCTGGGATTGGGAGCGTTCATTCTGGCAAGTGACTACAATCCCGCTTGGGATATGCGTGATCCGGATCGCGGTGGCATTCTTTTGTACGTTTTGCCCGCCAGCACCGGAAGACCGGAAGACATCTATCTTCAAATCAGCAGGATCGATCTGAACCTCCGGGCTGTCGAATGCCACCTGAGGCAACACTTCCACCAAAGTAAATGAGGTGTGGCGGCGATGAGCGGCATCAAATGGAGAAAGACGTACCAAGCGGTGGACGCCTTTTTCGGAGCGTAAATATCCATAGGCATATTTCCCACTGATGCTGATCGTGGCAGATTTGATGCCAGCTTCCTCGCCCTCGCTGGAATCCAGGATCTCGGATTTGGTAGCCATTTCTTTCCGCCCAGCGCAGGTACATGCGCATGAGCATGGCAGCCCAATCCTGGGAATCAGTGCCGCCTGCGCCCGCATGGATGGCGAGCAGAGCATCATCGGTATCATAAGGCCCGGAAAGCATTGCGGTAAAGGAACGTTTCTCCAGTTCGGTTTCGAGACCAGAAATCTCAGTTTCCAAATCCGTGCGCATGGATTCGTCGTCCAGGCCTGCCAGTTCTTCAGCATCCTTAATGCGCTGTTCGAAACGATGCCAGTCTTCGACCTGCTCGCGCAAACCTGCCGCAGTCTTGCTCACCTGCTGGGCATGGGTGGGATCGTCCCAAAAGTTGGGGGTGCTGATCTCTTTTTCGAGTTCGTTTAATTGAGTTTCTTTAGCGGGTAAGTCAAAGACGCACCATTAATTGCCTGGAGTACATCCCCCGCGGTCTGCAAACGATCAAGAAAATCCTGCATTGGAAATTTCCTCCTAGCCCTTATGATACTTGAACACATTGGTATAGGACCAATGTGTTTGGATGATACGCCAACACTTGTCCGCCTGTCTTCGATAAACCTCGGTGCAATTCCAGCGCGAGGTTTCTTTTCCCGTGTAAGAAATGTAATTAAAAGTCAAAACCACCAGGTCGCCGGAGGCGTGCAAATGAGGGTTGATCAATTCGAAGCGGTCGAAGTGAACCTGCCCGCGAAGGGTGTCATAAAGTGCCGCCAAGGCAGGATATCCATCGACACGCGCCTCCCGGTAGGGATCAAAATAAACCACATCGGGTGCACAAATTTCCAGGAACCCGTCCGGATCCCCTTTTCCCCAGCGGGCGAGGGCTGCCTTTTCCATTTCAATTATTTCCGTCCCAATTTCAGCCATGGATCATCCTGCGATGATGCCTTTAACAAATGCATCCGGGTCAAAGGGGTCAGGTCATCCGCCTTCTCGCCCAACCCCGCGAATAATATTGGCAGACCAAGTTCGCTCTGGATGGCAAACGCCATCCCGCCGCGTGCGGAAGAATCGAGTTTTGCCAGGATGATTCCGGTCACATTGACAGCTTCCTTGAATGCACGGGCCTGGACCAAGGCATTTTGCCCGGTGGTTGCATCCAGCACCAACCAAACGGCGTGAGGCGCTCCCGGAAGAGCCTTCCCAGCGACACGGTTCACTTTCTTAAGTTCTTCCATCAGATTATAACGGGTGTGCAAGCGACCAGCCGTATCCACCAATACCAGATCGAAGCCGCTGTGAGATGGCCGATTGGATCCCGTCGTAAACCACTGCGCCCGGGTCTGAACCCATTTGACCAGCCACAACCGGCAACTCCAAGACGCTGAGCCCAAACCTGCAATTGATCTACGGCGGCGGCGCGAAACGTATCCGCTGCGACGAGCAGAACACGTTTGCCATCATTGGTAAACCGCTGCCCCAATTTGGCTACCGTGGTGGTTTTGCCTGAACCATTCACGCCGACCAGCAAGATGATGGCAGGCTTTGCCGCAAAAACGAGGGGCAGGGGAACATCAAGCCGGGAGCGCAGCTCTTGTTCAAGGACGGTTTGCAGATCTGCGGTGCGGGTCAGCCCCCGGGACCTGACAGCTGATCGCAAAGATTCGAGGACCGAACCGGTGGTATTCATGCCCAAGTCAGCCTGAATCAGCAAACTCTCCAATTCCTCCCAGGTCTGGTCGTCAATTTCAGTCGCCCCGAATAAACTGGATAGTCGCCCAAAGGCGGCCTTGCTTGTGCGGGATAGTCCATTTTTCCAACGTGAGAAAAGGTCAGGCATATCGGGCAGATTATACATCAAGTAGTGAAGTCATCTCTCGAAGTGAATGCTGGGAGAATTTATTCACGCCAAAAAGACTGAAACTTTTTCCATTGATATGCATCTTACATGGTGTTCAATAATGATGACAAACAATAGCACTGGGTTAATCCTTGTAGTATTTTATTGTAATTAGTTGTGCTAAGATCTGTAAAATCAGCTCATAAAATGATATATGATATACTTTCGAAAATTATAGTTTCAGAGGAATTATGAGCGAAGGATTGACCGAGATCAGCGCAGCATGGCAAGGTGAAAAGTCATTTATTGCCCGGAACGCAAGCGGCGGAACTTTACAAATGGGATCACTTGAGGGGAAGCCAGGGATCGGCCCAATGCAATTGCTTTTGGTTGCAATTGCCGGCTGCAGTGGAGACGATATCCTGTCGATCCTTCAAAAGAAACACACTGATCTTGCTGATTTTCAAATGCGGGTAAGTGGAAAACGTGCCGCAGATTACCCGATGATCTGGACTCATATCCATATTTCATATTATCTTTGGGGAAACGACATCAAGCCCAAGGACGTGGAACAGGCAATCGATCTATCGATAAAGAAGTATTGTTCAGTGGGTCTCATGCTGGAAAAATCCGCGGAGATTACCTGCGAATATCAAATTCTTAAGCCCGGTGAAACCGTGAAATCAAAAGAGGAAAAATGAGCGAGCCAATTCATGTAACCGATGCGAACTTTGAAAAAGCCGTCATGCAGAATCCCACCCCTGTCATCGTGGATTTTTGGGCACCCTGGTGCGGCCCGTGTAAAATGGTCGATCCAATGCTGAAAAAAATATCCCAGGAACTGGGTGATAAGGTGATCATCGCCAAAGTCAACACAGATGAGAATCCACAGTGGGCTTCCCAATTCGGAGTACAGGGGATTCCCACCATGCTATTCGTTTATGGCGGAAAGATCATCCACCGGCAGGTTGGCGCGCTGCCCGAGAAAATGCTGCGCGAGGCCGTTACCCAATTCATGGAAGTAACTGCCCCCTCAAAACCATAAAAGAACAGATAACCAAACCTTAAAATCAAAGAGACGCAGATCATTGATCGCGCGTCTCTTTTTCATTTTATTGAATATTCTTCAGAGAATATCAGGTTTCCGTTGCCCGCTCGATTTTCGCGCCCAACAAGCGCAATTTTTCGTCCACCCGCTCGTAACCCCGGTCAATCTGCCCGATGTTGCGGATGGTGGATTTGCCATCAGCTGCCAGGGCTGCCAGGAGCATTGCCATTCCGGCACGAATATCCGGGCTCTCGAGTTTCTCCCCGTAGAGCCGGGTGGGTCCATTAACGATGCAGCGATGCGGATCACAAAGAATGATCTGTGCGCCCATGCCCTTAAGCTTATCGGTAAAATACATGCGCCCTTCGAACATCCAGTTGTGGAATAAGACATTACCGCGTGACTGGGTGGCAATCACAATCGCGATGCTCATCAGGTCGGTGGGAAATGCGGGCCAGATATTGGTCTTTATCTCCGGGATCACGCCCCCCAGATCCGCTTCAATCTTGAGGCGCTGCTTTGGAGGGACGATTACATCTTCCCCCTCCACGCTCCAATCTGCGCCCAGCCTGCGGAAAACCATACGGATCATATCAAGGTACTGCGTGCCAGCGTTGCGTATCTTCAATTCCCCCTGAGTCACCACGGCTGCACCGATGAAACTGATGACTTCGAGATAATCCGGACCAATGGTAAATTCACCGCCGTGCAGGGTTTCAACCCCATTAATCGTGAGAGTGTTCGAACCAATACCAGTAATATCGGCTCCCAGGATATTCAGCATATGACAAAGTTCCTGGACATGAGGTTCGGAAGCCGCGTTGCGGATCACGGTTGTCCCTTTGGCAGTGACAGCCGCCATGATGACATTTTCAGTGGCGGTCACCGAAGCTTCATCCAGCAGAATGTTGGCACCTTTCAGACTCTTGGCTTTGAAGTCGAAGGACCGGCGGTAATGGATGTCCGCTCCCAGGGCTTTCAGGGCAAGCAGGTGAGTATCCACGCGCCGGCGGCCAATCACGTCACCACCCGGAGGGGGCAGGTGCACTTCGCATGTGCGAGCCAGCATGGGTCCGGCAAGGAGAATGGAAGCGCGGATGCGAGCACATAAGTCCGGGTCAAGGTCCGCGGGTCGAACGACCTGGGCAGTTAACTTCCAGGAGTTGCTGCCCAGGTCTTCAATTTTTACCCCCAGGCTGGCAACCAACTGACACATGTCGCGTACGTCCCGGATGTTGGGCAGGTTGTGCAAAATAACCGGCTCGTTGGTCAGGAGTGCGGCAGCCAGGATCGGAAGGGCTGCATTTTTGTTTCCCGATGGGGTCATCTCACCATTGAGGGGATTTCCACCTTCGATAATAAATTTCTCCACTGAGACCTCCTGAAATATTTGGCGCAACAGGATTGTAAGGGATATTTACTCTTCCGCCAAGTAGATGCGCAACCATTAATTGTAGGATGTGCAGTCGGTTCACAATAATATTAAGTCAGCTGGACACAATTCAGGCTATAATCATGCTATGAATTTTACGGTCGTCATACCCTTAATCCTTGGTTGGATTTCCGGCTGGCTGGTCAATTACCTTGCGGATGTGCTGCCAGTAACTCGAAAATTAAGTCATCCAGCCTGCCCGGCATGCCAACAGAATTATCAATGGTCCGATTATTTATTTTTCCGCAAATGCAGCAATTGCGGAAAACGACGAAGCTTGCGAACCTATATCCTCCAGGGTTTGATGGTAATTGCGACAGTTTGGATCTGGATTTTCCAGGGACAGGCACTGCCCTTCCCACTGGGAATCCTCCTTTTAAATTACCTGGCACTTGTATTCGTGATAGACCTGGAACACCGCGTGATCCTGCATCCGGTCAGCATTATCGGCGCGGTATTCAGCCTGGGGGTCGGGATTTACCTGCGCAGCGGACAATCCATTATCTATGGAATCACCTCAACCCTGCTGGGAGGCGCAGTGGGGTTCGGGATCATGCTGGTCTTCTACTTCCTGGGGGAAGTGTTTGTTAAACGCATGGCAAAAAAGCGAGGCCTTTCGCCTGACGAAGTGGCGCTGGGTTTCGGAGATGTAAACCTGTCTGGCATCCTGGGACTGCTGCTTGGCTGGCAATTAATTTTTGTATGCCTCTTTTTCGCGATCTTCGTTGGCGGCCTGGTAAGCCTGGTCATCATTACAGCCATGCTGATCGCGAAAAAATATAGGGCGTTCACCGCCATCCCATATGCACCTTTTCTAATCTTAAGCGCCGTCTATTTTCTTTTTCGATAGATCCAGGCGTTCAGAACTTCCCCCATTTATAAAAATAGAGCCCTCAAGCTCTATTTTTTTTCTTTGGATCATGCTCCTGAATTGGGAGTTTGAGCGGAGCGGTCCCGAGGCGATAACCAAACCCCCGCACGGTCCTCAACCAGACTGGATTGGACGGGTCGGGTTCCAATTTTTTACGGAGCATCAGGATGTAGCGGCGGACCAGCGCCGGGTCGCTGCGGTTCCCGCCCCAAACTTCGCGCATTAAATCCTCATCAGAGGCCACCTTGCCTTTGCGCTGCACAAGGACCTCCAGCAGCCTGAATTCTGTGGGAGTAAGTTCAAGGGTGCGGGTACCAAGCGACGCCTGGTATTTTTTCATATCCAGGAGTATTTCACCATGTGCGATATAACCGGTCTCTTTTCGCTCGGTTTGCATCCGTCCAATGACTGCTTGAATACGCGCCACCAATTCGGCAAAACTAAACGGCTTGGTCACATAATCATCCACCCCAAGGTTGAACCCGCGCAGCTTATCCGCCTCACTGGTTTTGGCGGTCAGCATGATGATGGGGATATCGGTCAGTTCGCGCAAGCGGGAACAGACCTCCCAGCCATCCATTCCGGGCATCATTACGTCCAAAAGGACCAGGTCTGGTTTCTCGCTGTAAGCCATCCTCAAGCCTGTCGGTCCATTGGTTGCTTCAACCACCTTGAAAGTGGACTCGCGCAAGTACTGTGTCAATAAACGCAGCAGGGTGGGATCATCATCGATCACCAAAATTTTAATGCTCATCTTGCCACCTTAAGCGTAAAATAAAAACGGGCACCGCCCAGGGGAGGCTCTTCGAAGGCCAGCTCGCTTCCCATGGCTTGCAGCATGCGCTGCGAGAAATACAGACCGAGGCCATATCCATAAACCACCTGGGAATCCCTGGCATCCAGGCGTTGAAAGCGTTTGAAAAGAAGAGGTCTCTTTTCTTTTGGAATTCCTGGTCCATGGTCGGTGACTTGGACTCTGAGCTTTCCACCTTGCCGAACAGCATCCACGGTCACGGTTTCCGCGGGAGCGTACTTTAAGGCATTATCCACCAGGTGATTAATTACGCTATTTAAGTATCCGGGATCGGCAACCACAAGCGGCAAGTCCTCCGGGAGTTCGATCATAATCCTATCCACCCCAGGTACACCGATAAATTGAGCGGAGACATTTTCTGCGATAACTGCCAGCGATACGGGAACCAGCTGCACTTCAAGGCGACCGGCTTCCATGGCTGAAAGGTCCAGGATATTTTCCACAAAGCGCGTCAACCTCTGGACTTCGTTCTTCATCAGGGAAAGAGGTTCCAAGTCGGGGATGGAGCGACCTTTTCGCTTGAGCAGCAACTCCAACCCGCCATTCAAGCTGGTCAAGGGAGTACGCAACTCATGGGAAACCATCGAAACAAAATCGCTTTTCAGCTTGTCAAGCTCCTGTAACATATTGTTTTGTTCTTCAAGCTTCCGATAAGCTTCCTGGAGGGTGCCGGTGCGTTGCTCGACTTTTTGCTCCAATTTTTGGTTGAGTTCCTCCAATTGACCATAAACCACTTTCAATTCGTCATACGCTTTTTGGACTTCTGCTTTCTGTCGTTTTTGTTCGCTCAAATCGTGGGCTGCGCCAGCAATCAGGACCCTGCGCCCTTCGGACAAGATTGGGCTCAATGACACCAGGTATGGAGTTTTCATTTTGGAAAGCGGCATCTCGAGCGTGCACTCCTGCCGTGAAGCACGCTCCAGTAATTCCCCAGGAATGGAGCTTTCGCCAAAAATGGTCGACAGGGAACGACCTACTACCAGGTTCTCCTCCTGCATAACCAGCGCCCGCATCAGGGCCGGGTTGGCCAAGAGGATCTTTCCATGTTTATCGCATATGAAAGTGGGTTCGGCCAGGCTGCTAAATAATTGCCAGTATTTATAGAGCTCCGCTTCCCCTGTTCTTATTCCCACCCGGACGATCAATACCAATGAAAGCAGGAGACTCATCCACAAGCCCAACACCGATATTTCCCCGCTTATCCGCCATTCCATAATTACGAACCAGACCAGAGCCAAAACAAGGGTCACCGGTAAAATATTTTGGATACGCGCACCCCAATCTAATCCGAGCACGCGCTGTTGCTCATCCTTACGCTGATAATCAGCTTGAACCACACTGCCAAAGCTGAAAATCAAGCCCCCCAACACCCACCCCAGACTCTCGAATCCACCAGACCGGCTGCTGCCAAACTGGGCAAGAATACTGAAAACATAATCCGAAATAAATATTGCCAACAGACCGATCCCCCAGATGATCATCGTGCGGCGCGCATTCCGGTTGGCTAGAAACATGTTCAGCAAGATCATCAAGAGAACGAGGTCAACAATCGGATATATCAGCGGGACCAAGGCAACAAGACTGGTAGAAATATAAGGTTGGACCAGGGTCAACCAGCCCAGGGCTGCGACCACCCCGGATGAAATCGCTGCATCCAGCGCGAATCGAAAACGCGAAGGTGCGTACCTGTTCTCAAATGGGTAGAGGATCAAGGCATAAAAAAAGATCGGGTATGCAAGGAAACTAAATACATCCGCTGCTGAAAAATTGGGAAGCTGGACACCGAGCAAGCCTTCATAAAAAGTCCGGATGCCGCTCCCGACCGCCCAAAAGGTGAGAGCCAACCCCACGAACTGCCAGGTAGGCCGTGCACGGGGGTCGATCTTGGGTAGGATCATAAATATAAGTACAACCGATGTTACCAGGGGTGCAAATACCGCCAGGTTGCCGATGAGGAGGCGGCTGGCAGACTCGGGAGGTCGAAGGATCAGCCAGGCAATATATGCAGCCAGGAACAGCAATGCTTCAGCCAGAATCCCCTTCCAGCGTATTTGCCAGGGAAACAACCTGTTCAGCAGTCTTTCCACCAAATTCTCCGGTGATCCATAGATTTAGGGATTATAACCACGTTCCTGATCTTCGAGCGCAAATCGTTGAAGAATCCTGGAGGAAAATGGGTTATTACGCTTTATTTGGAAGGCCAGATTCCGTTTCATCCACGGGCATATTCCACACTTTTTTTCTGCACCCTCCCGGAATAACACAAGAGGCCCGGTCTGCCATTGGCTGGCCCGGGCCTCTTGCTTTGTTACAAATTGATCTTCCACCTTCTCAGCAGTTTCAGTTCGATTGGGCAACCTTGTAGAACGACTCATACCGGGCGGCACGCAGAAAAGCATCGGTGAATTGGTGATAGCGGAGATAAGTTAGGGACATCCAGATTACTGGCGAGGATGGGCGGTTCAATAGTACCCACCGCAGGACGGGCAAATGTGGCGTTCTTGGTAGCAGTCGGCACGAGTTTTCGTCGGCGCGTGGGAGTGACCGGCGTGGTCGTCGGAGATGGAGTTCGCGTAAGTGTGCGTGAGGCTGTCAGCGTTGGTGTCCGTGAAGGTGTGTTCGTAGGAGACGGGACGGTGTTTGTAGGAGTCGGAAAGGTGCTTGTGGATGTACTGGTCGGGACTGTATTGGTGGGTGTAAATGTGCGCGAGAGCTAGTATTCGTCGGGACTGTATTAGTAGGCGTATTGGTGCGCGTGTTGGTGCTCGTCGGGACGGTATTGGTCGGTGTATAGGTACGCGTGAAGGTGACTGGTCGGCACAGTATTGGTCGGTGTCCTTGTGTTGGTTCGCGTTGCAGTTGGGACCGTTCGCGTAGCGGTCCTGGTGGGTGTCCGGGTTCGCGTGGCTGTACGGGTGCTCGTAGGGACTGTATTCGGTGCGAGTGGTGGTTTTTGACGGCGTAAAGGTGATTAGATGAAGTTGAGTTATTGGTTGGAGTATTCGTAATCGATGGCGTGTTTGTGATCGTCGGGGTTCTCGAAGGCGTGTATGTGTGTGTGGGAGTACCCGTCATTGTTGGAGTGCCAGTATTGGTGGCAGTTGGGGCGGCGTTCGCCGGTAGAACCACGTCGCATTCATTGCCCAGATGAACGGATAATCCAAAGGTATTGGCATAGGCATCACCAGGCCAGAGGGCATCGGTAATCCAGGAAATCAAAGTTGAACTGCTCGGTTGTGTTGGCACTTAACGCCTGGGTTGCAGTTGGCGGACCAACCAAGTACCCAGGTGGCTGGAGAGCTGGGCTGATCAACCCCATAAAGTACAACTCCACCATATCTAATTCTGATTAACATCCTGGGATGGAACAGTCGCATTGTAGACGTCCCAATCAAAAACCAGGTTCTGGATATAGGTATCCTGGTCGCTGGAATTTTAATATTGTAATGTTGGCGCGCGGCTGGGTCGCCCCATAAGTCGTAAGCGTGAATACGCTCGATGGTAAATGTGAAAAGACTGCAATCCGGTGTCGCCGTGGGACTGGGAGTTTCCGTGTGGGTCGGTGTTGGCGTAATGGAAGCTGTTGCAGTTGCCGTGGAGGTATCGGTTTCTGTCGGGGTTGGGGTAATGCGTAAAGGTCAATGACGGCAGTGGCGGATCCCATATAAATTGCGGGCGGAGAGCTCAGTGCTCTTGAAATACGGAATTTTTCGATGATGCCCTGTTGTGCAGAGACCAGGTGGACCATCGGCCAGATTTTGTTGATGAAAGGCGTGAGGTACGGGTGGTTGAAATCGATCATCACGATAACCGCATCGCCCAGGACCACCGGGATCTTCCACATAGGCATTATCGCTTAATCTTTTGCATTTACTGTATTGACGATGCTGACCCCAATTTCATTAGCCAACCATTTGTCTGATAATCGGGGCTGGAACATACGGTGATCTGCAGGTAACCGGGATCATGTTTGCAGGATGGATGCACTTCATCCACCATGAGCCCGGAAAGAATTTTTCTGCCTGGTCATGAATGGACAAAGCGGCCGGTCAACCGGGCTGGAGTCTCTTGGAATTCAATGCGGGTCAGGGTTGTGGATTGACAACTATCCACGCAGTGCGCGGAGTTATATTCACCGGTCACGGCGTAGCGTACCGCCTGGCGGGACATGTTCTGGATCAGCAACCAGGCTGAGAAAAGCAATGAGAAATCGATGATCCCAAACAGGAGCATTAACAGGATGGGAAGTGCCAGGGCGAACTCTACCACACCCTGCGAACGGTCCGAATTTTGCTGGAACCGTTTCCGGGAAAAAGTGGATGCCAGGTTGGGATGATCTCATATTCATCATCCTTAGTGAGTCCAACCGGGTGGCAATATTATCGGAGATTTTCGGAATACTTCAACCAGGCCAGCAGCTGTTGGTGACTACGAATACGTGCCAAGACATATTGCTGTACGGCCTGTCGGATCACATGCATGTTCCGCTGCATAGTGAAGGAAAAGTTCCCCGAGCGTGTGGTCCCATCTCGCTGGATCACTTGGCTGTAACCACTTTAGCGCCCAACCCAATGGTAAAGATGAGCGCACTCTGATCGTTTGCCACATAATCAGCAGCATCGTAGGCATAATCCTCGGCATCATAACAGAGTACTTGTAATTGGTGAATGACGGTTGGCCGAGTTGCTCTTGGTCAATGCCGTTATTGCATTTTGGCAATCATTGCAGATGGGGGGGATATCTGTATAATCATAACTATCGGCATTGCTGGATGTCCTGGTCGATCGCCATGTACACCAGCCTGCCGGGCAGTAAATACACGTGATGTATCTATCATATACCCGCATTGGCTACTCCATCGGTCAATAAAATAACCACCCACAGGGAATTTTTCCGGACGGGTTGGCAATTCATTGGTAAATCCATCCCGGCATAATACAAACCCATGCCCAATATTGGTTGTGGTGCAGGGAGCCGGGTTGCCGGATAATCAGGATAACCATCCGGATGTAGAGCATGGATGCAACATCCGGACAGCGCGAAACCCCAAATATGTCCCGTCGGGATCATAGTAACGCGAAGGAGGGAAGTCCGTCGGGTGAATAGATTGAGTTTATCCCGGTTCCGTCACCAACGAGATCGCTTCACCCTGGAACACAGTCAAGCCTTTAATATCTGCGATAATGGTGTTCTTATCATTGGAAAAGTTCCAATACCCGGGTGGCATCTTTATCAAAAGTGATGACGGATACCCGGTCGTACGGGAAATACAATTGATTAACAAAACTCACCGCAGCCTTTTTAACATCAAAGAACGGACGACAATAATCCCTGGTAACTTGAATCAATCGGGATTGACGGCACGTATTACAATACACTTGGGTCTCATTCCTGAGTTCCCGGATCCGCAGTATACTGTCAGTCATTGACTCGGAGCGATCGATCACCAGCACAACATCCACCGAGGCAGTTTCCGAGATCGCTTCCGCAGCAATCGGGACTGTATTTATTCCGATGACAGGAAGAAAAGCCAACTGGATCCGACCCGTTGCCACGACGCGTACCAATTTACGCTGCATCTGGTCAACTGTCGGACATGAGGCAGCAGGAATTGTGTGATCTGCATCGGACCATTACACACCTGGACGAGAGCCTGGGGAGCAACGATGCTATTCAACCGTAAGAATTCGCGGGCGGAGGTATCCAGCTGGTCAAACTGGTAACCCTCGCGAAATTGAAGCGCAGCCGCCAGGGCAGCAGCATCCACGGCACGGCGCAATCGGGCATTCCCAATGAACATAACGCCGACATCCAATGCCAAGCCCCATAATGGCAATAAGTACGACAATGGAAATGGCCACCACCATTAGAACCTGGCCTGGTTCTTTCTTTGAAAATTGTTTTTTTGCATTCTTTATTATTTTTATCATAGCGATAAACTCACGGAATGGACTGAGCGGAAGACAAGCGGCATGACCGAATAGGCATAAACCGGAATTGGATCAGGGATCACCTGTTCAAATACAGGCAGCTTCAGGAGCTGCGGATAATTATAAAAAACTTCCACCAGCAGGACGCCGTTTGCAGGCGCATTCGGATCCATCATGGACAAGAATCTTGGCCGTGGTGAAATTTGAGCGTTTTGCGACACAGGCACTCCAATTGCTGCATGTCATGCGCAGCCGTGATGCTTGCATCCCCCTTGTTGTCACACAGGTTCCAGCCAAACGCAAACCCTGCCGGCCAGCGCACAATGGTCGGATCGGAGGGGGTGCCGCCAACACTAAAGACTGAAATAACGATATCATCACCCCGGTTCCCGTTCAAGACAATCGGAGACATTACCTGGAATGTCTCCAATGCGGTGTTGACATAAAAGTCCTGGCGGCTGTACATAATCACCCAAAGCAAGTCGGTATCCCATTCAAAGGCCACACCGTTGTTGGCGTAGCGGGCACCTTCGCGCGTGCCGTCCAGGACTTTTAAATAGCTGTTCATCAGGAATCCAAATTCCACCACGCCAGACAACATCAGTGCCAGGATGAGAATGACGAGGGCGAGTTCGACAAAACTCTGCCCGCGATCCTTACGTTTCATTCCAAAGATTAATTGTTTACTCATACCTTAATTTTTTGGAAGATTAACTCCAGATTAATAATATCAGTTTGGGGGGGGTAAGTCAATCAATATTGCGAAACTGTTAAGGCACATGGACGTGGTATTCACAAAATACAGACAATTTGACGGTTTAAAAGCGCGATATAATCCTTTTGACCCATTTTTAGTAAAAGGGTGACCATTTTTTGGACCTGGGAAGGACAGCGCATGGTCCCGGAACGATAAGGATTTATAGCCAAACCGGGATGACGAGGATGAGGGTTCTCTACCGCAAGGCAGAGCCAAACCTGGCAGAAAACGCCAGGAGAAAATCGAATGATCAGCGGATGCCCTCCGGGGTTGCCACGACCCCGACTCCTTTCCCTCCGAAATAATCCTGCTCACAATATTTTCCGGGCAACCGGAAAATCAAACGGCGGGAAGCGGCAAAAGAATGTCATTGCGACCCCACCTCCTTCCCGGGGGAAGGAGTGCAGCGACCTATCAACTGACCTATCAAAAGGGTCGTTCACAGGCTCGTCCAACGTAATGACATCATTATTCGGAGGAATCCCATGTGTGGAATTGTTGGTTATATCGGGCCGCGGGATGCGACGCCGATCGTATTAAACGGTCTTAAAAGACTGGAATACCGCGGCTACGACTCTGCCGGACTGGCAGTGATCCAGGAAGGCAGGATCGAAATCCGGCGGGACGCAGGCAAGCTGTCGCACCTGACCGAGCTGGTGAGTGGTTCCCCCCTGCATGGGACACCCGGGGTCGGTCACACGCGTTGGGCCACGCACGGCGCGCCGTCAGCGCGAAATGCCCATCCCCACCTGGGGGCGACCGGACGAGTGGTGGTTGTCCATAATGGGATCGTTGAAAACTTCCTCGAACTGCGGGATGAATTGACCGCCGAAGGTGTTAATTTCAATTCTGATACCGACACCGAGGTGATCGTTCACCTCGTCGAACATCACCTGGCATCCGGGTGTGACCTGGTGGAAGCTGCCCGGCGGACTTTCCGTGAAATCGCCGGGGCGCATGCCATCGTCTTACTGTCTGCCGATGAACCGGATAAAATCGTGTGCGCCCGGATTGGGAATGCCGGGGGAGTTGTGATTGGCATTGGGGAAGGTGAAAACTTTATCGCCTCCGATATCCCAGCAATCCTCGAACATACCCGGCAGGTCATTTTCCTTGAATCACGCCAGATGGCTGTGGTCACCCGGTCAGGCGTACAGGTTGAAACACTGGAGGGGTTGCCAGTGACACCCAAAGTTTCACCTAATCTCCTGGGATGCCGCAGCAGCTGAAAAGGGCGAGTACCGTCACTTCATGCAAAAGGAGATCCATGAACAGGTGCGTTCCCTGACAGAGACGCTCGCAGGTCGGGTGGACTTCTCTGCGGGGAGGATCTCCCTGCCGGAATTGAATTTGACGCCAGAAATTGCAGGCAATATCCATAAAATTACGATCACAGCCTGCGGCACCGCAGCCTATGCGGGGATGGTTGGCAGGCAGCTTATCGAGAGCATCACCCGGATCCCATGCCAGATGGAGATCGCCTCAGAGTTCCGCTACAGCGATCCAATCGTGGACGAACATGATGTGGTTCTTGCCATCAGCCAGTCTGGGGAGACTGCAGACACCCTGGCAGCCATGGAAGAGGGGAGACGAAAAGGAGCCATCCTGTGGAGTATTGTCAACGCCGTTGGTTCACAGGCCATGCGGGTTTCGGACGGATCCATCTCCATGCAAACCGGACCCGAGATCGGGGTGGCATCCACCAAGGCTTTCACTGCACCCCTGGTGGACCAGTACATGCTGGCAATTTTGCTGGGCGACCTGCGCGGCACATTAAGCGAGAAGACCCGGCGCGCCCTGGTTGCCGACCTGCGTCTCATCCCGGATGTGGTCGGACGCGCACTGTCGCATGAAGAGGAAGTGAAAAAGATCGCCTGGGCGCTTAAAGACGTGCGCGACTGCCTCTACCTGGGACGCGGGATCAACATGCCGGTGGCTTATGAAGGCGCCCTGAAATTGAAAGAGATTTCCTATGTACATGCCGAGGGTTACCCGGCAGGCGAAATGAAACACGGCCCGATCGCCCTGATCGATGAAAATATGCCGGTGGTCTGCATCGCGCCCAGGGACCCCTGGCATGATAAGATGATCAGCCAGATCCAACAGGCCAAAGCGCGCGGCGGGACGGTCATCGCGGTGGCGACCGAGGGGGACGAGCTGGTGGCCTCCCTGGCCGATCACGTGCTGTGGGTACCCGAATGCCCCTGGATGCTTTCACCGGTGGTAACGGTCATCCCCCTGCAGCTGCTGGCTTATCATATCGCTGTCATTCGCGGCCTGGATGTTGACCAGCCCAGAAACCTTGCAAAAAGCGTGACGGTTGAGTAAATCGAATTTCATTTCAATCATTGACTTGTTTCAATCCTCGTGGTATATTTGGAAACTAAGGATACCAGTAAGTTCGCTTTGGGAATGCAACCACAAAGGCTCACGGGTTCAAATCCGTGAGTCTTTTGTTTTAGCTCTGATGGCGAAAAACCGGGTCCGCCAATTCTTCTTTTTTGCCTAAGGAGGCAAACAATGTCAGACCGTATTATCGGCACAGTAAAATGGTTCAATGGAAGCAAGGGCTATGGTTTCATCACCCGCGAAGGCGGCCCGGACGTCTTCGTCCACTTCTCCGCAATTCAAGGCGAAGGCTTCAAGAACCTCGAAGAAGGCCAGAAGGTCGAATTCACCGTGGAACAGGGCCCGAAGGGTCCCCAGGCCAGCAACGTGACTTTGATCACCGCCTAATCAAACTGATTGCCAAAAAAAATCCTGGATGAAATACTCCAGGATTTTTTTATTGCCAATTGGAATTTGCTAAATTACTAGGGATTTCGGGTTGAATTGGCCGACCGGGCGATCAGTTCCTTCAGGTTTTCCCACGGGGCTGTATCAAACGATTCAATCTTTACATACCTTTTATATTTTTGATCTCCGATAAGAAGATGATCGGGGGTCTTCGATAAAAGCACCGTGAATGATGGCCAAACGGACGTGGTCCGCATGGATCCCGATCTGGCAAATCCCGGCGCTCACAATGCCCCCGGCACCTTCATGAAAATAACTTAATCCCCCCCAGC
The DNA here is from genome assembly GCA_963830585.1 of uncultured Chloroflexia bacterium. Lineage (GTDB taxonomy): Bacteria > Chloroflexota > Anaerolineae > Anaerolineales > Villigracilaceae > UBA877. Next base: position 978,553 of record CAWHNA010000002.1, read on the forward strand.
GGACCACCTCGGCTGCATCCGGAGCGACACTGGCAATCATATTTCTCAATTCAAGCACAATTTCCTGGAGGTCTGGATGAGTGTGTTCCAGAAACTTTTCGACCTGGTGAATCGGAAGCATTTTATCCACCCGCGTTGATGCCGATCAACCTCAATGTATCCCAAACTCTTTCCATAGCATATTGTGGAAATTCCATGTCATTAATACCCCTAAAAATTGTTCCCGGGATCATTTAGGAAAAGAAAATGGGATCCTCCTGGCGGAACCACGTGCCACGAGTTGATCCCATTATTCACCCATTTCCGTGCTATTTTTCCGGAGCGGGAACCAACTTATCTTCGGGTTTTATATTCTTTTTGATCTCTTTCTGTCGGTTTTTTTCCGCTTTTTTCTTTTTCTTTTCAAGCTCTTTTTGACGCTTCTCATATTTATAATTTACGGGTGGCAAGGGTCCCTCCTTCACGGAAATATTTTTGATAATTTCTAGCAACGAAGTGCAATCATTATAGCACCCTTGGGAGACAGCAAATGGCGGACACTGGAACCAGCATTACAAAGGAAGGAACAAGCCAATTCCGAAACTGGCGGCATTCAAAACCAGGCTGACCAACAAGGCTTCGCCGAACCCGATCCTCTTGCGCAGTGCCAGGTATATCCCTGCCGCTTCAAGCAGCCAAACCACCAGCTCTGCAAAAATAACGAGGAGAATCGGATAACGTCCACTCAACCCGCTGACCGTCAACCATAACGCCGGCTGGGTGACAAGATTCATGAGCAGGAGGATGGTGAGGAAAAGCAGTTTTGGGTGTTTCCGCCAGACCGCATAAATCATCCCCAGGGCGAGTTCCGATATCAAAGTGGGAACCAGACCGTGGGTCAGGATCAGGCTGAGAAGAATTGATGGAATTGCCAGGACCCAGGCAGCAATATACCACCCCGGGATTGACTTAAATGCAGCGCCGGATTTTCCGACTTTGACAAGCAGCACCACCATTATCACCAGGAGGATGCTGTTCAAACATAAAAAGCCCAGTCCAATCACCAGGTCCAGAGCCATGTTTCCGGTGACTGGCCAGGTTACTCCACCGGATAGTTCCACGACTTCCAACCGGTCAGGGAAGACGCTGACAACATAATCCGCGGCAAATTTTGATTTGGTGAAAACGTTGCTTGTCCGGGTTACGCCGTCGGAAAATTCCAGGACCAAACGCTGGTATTCACTGTAGCCGTATGCCAGGGATGAACAGGAAGAAGCCGTGCAATCGAAATGCTGCGGACCAAGCTGCCGGAGTGATTCACCGTTCGAGCAGGCGGCATCGCTGCATTCAATCAATGTCCCGGCGGAGATTCCCGGCGCCGGGTTCATTTCGAAGGTGAAGGTAAAATTCATGGATGGTTTGGGGCCGGTATCCGCACGCGTCGAGAAAATCGGGAACCCGGCAACCAAACCCAGCAGGATCAGCGCACAGAGTAATAGAGTGGCAAACCTGACATGCATGCATCACCTCCGCCTTGAGCAACATCTATCTATATTATATATGATAAGGATTTCCCTCGAATTATCAAAATATCTGATAAATAGTATTAAACCTTGCCAATCATTTGGAAAGCACAATATGGCAGCCCTTTATCGCTCATTTGCAATTTCGCTGTTTGTACAACAGATGCCCCCAGCTTTTCTTCAAGGAGAAACATATCCATCCGACATAATTCAGGATGATCCGCTATGATTGCTGCAGTATGGACAATGCCCCAAGAGTATGCGCGCCCCTGCGGCACCGGCTTCCCAACGAGCCTGGTAATGCAACTCGTTCAACTTTGCCACCGTGCTCATCACCTGCTTCATTACAGGCTGGCTGGGTTCCCATTGACCTGCCAGACGTAACGCCAGGGATTTTAATCCCTCTTCCTGCTTTTCACCTGGCAAGGCTTCCATCCAAAGGGAAAGCAGGTTCCCCGAGAGGGTATCCAAACCGTCCCCTAAAACCCTGCGTGACAACCCAAATACCTGCCTCGGCCTCCCACGCCCCTCCTTGCGAATGCCCACGCTCTCGACCAAGTCATTGGATTCCAATAATGACATGTGATGGCGGATATTCGCCCCGCTCATCCCCAGGAGAGCGCTTAATTCTCTCACCGAAGCGGTCTGGTATTTGCGTATATATTCAAGAATTCGAAAACGAGTAGTTGGTTTCACGCACCCATTATACCAATTATGCAAATATATATTTGCATAATTAATTTGACTTGTGCTCCCATTGCGGATATAATCCGCCCGATTTGTTCAAGAAAAAGATCCCAGGAGCAATTGCATGGAACCGAACGAATTGAATTCCCCGGAATATGAAATCCCACCCGAAATAAAAGCCCAGGTAGCCATAACCAGCCTGGACAAGATCTATAACTGGGGGCGCAGCGCTTCGGTCTGGCCTTTGATGTTCGGACTGGCGTGCTGCGCCATCGAAATGATCTGCGCGGCAGCCAGCCGCTATGACATCGCCCGCTTCGGAATGGAGATCATGCGCCCATCCCCCCGCCAGAGCGACCTAATGATCGTCTCGGGCACGGTCACAAAGAAAATGATCCCTGTTATCGTGCGCTTATACAATCAGATGCCGGAACCAAAATACGTCCTATCGATGGGTGCCTGCGCTTCTGGCGGAGGTCCATTCAAGGAAGGATATAACGTTGTTTCTGGCGTGGATAAGTTTATTCCGGTAGACGTGTACGTCCCAGGCTGCCCGCCCACCCCGCAAGCCTTGCTAAACGGCCTGATGAAGGTGCAGGAGAAGATTAGGGGTGAACCCATCAAGACCGCCCGCTGGTACAAAAAAGGTCCAGACCTGGCTGAAATTCCAGTTCCCATGCTTGGCCCGGATTTGATCGATCCCCGCAAAATAACGCTCATTCAGAACGGCGACAAGAACTAGGAGACACCCTTGAACACTCCTGCCCCTGTCCAAACCCTTGACCTGGCTGCCCGGTTCCCCGGAACTGTCCATCCCGATACCCGCCCCGGCTATTCTGGCTGGGTGGTGGAAAATGCAGCTCTGCTTGAAACTGCCACTGCCCTGCGGGATGAATTCGGGTTCGATTACCTCTCCTCGCTTACAGCAGTCGACTATTTACCCGATGGAAAAATGGAAGTGGTTTACCAAGTCTACAAAACAACCGGCGGGGTCAGGGTTGATTTTCAAAGTGCAGGTAGCGCGAGTCGACCCGATCGAAGTGGCCTCGCTGGTATCCATTTACCCCGGGGCTGAACTGCAGGAACGCGAAGCCTGGGACCTGTTTGGCATCAAATTCACCGGTCACCCCGACCTGCGCCGCATCTTTATGTGGGAAGGCTTTGCGGGTCACCCCATGCGCAAAGACTGGAACGAACCGTACTTTGAAGAGGAAGGGTAAACCCTTTAAGGCACGCTGGCCGGACGGGAAGTTGGTGATGGCAGAGAGCAAAAACCTATATGCAGACAATATTGCCTATCCACAAGGTTTCAACCCTGCCAGCCAGACTTTCGATCCGGAAAAAGCTCTGTACGATGCCCTAAGAGTTTATCAGAAAGAAGAAATCGGCTTGGATACCGACCATATCATCATTAACATGGGTCCTCAACACCCATCCACCCACGGGGTATTCAGGGTAGCCGTGATGCTGGATGGGGAAAAGATCATCAACCTCAAACCGGTGATGGGATACCTGCACCGCAACCACGAGAAGATCGGGGAACGCAATACCTATATCATGAACATGCCTTACACCGATCGTCTCGATTATCTCGCGTCGATGAGCAATAATTTTGGCTATGCGCTTGCCGTGGAAAAACTGATGAATGTCAAACCCACCGAGCGTGCCGATTATATCCGCGTGATCATGGCTGAGATGACGCGAATCTCCAACCACCTGTTTCTAATCGGCAGCCTGCTAAATGACCTGGGTGCCTATTTCACTCCCATGCTTTATGCGCTGGAAGAGCGTGAACTGATCCTCGATATCTTCGAGGCCGTGGCAGGTTCGCGGATGATGTGCAATTATTTCCGCTTTGGCGGCGTGGCACGCGATCTGCCCGAGGGCGTGCTGCAAAAGATCAAGGACCTGTTCTTCGAGCGGTTTCCTCGTAAAATCGAAGAAATCGATCGGTTCTTGAGCGAGAATGAGATCATCCGGTCACGCGGGATCGGGCAAGGGGTGCTGACTGCTGAAGACGCGATCAAATATTCAGCCGCTGGTCCATTCCTGCGTGCATCCGGAATCCCTTACGATGTGCGCCGGGCTGAACCCTATTCCATCTACGACCGGTTCGAGTTTGACGTGGTGGTTCGTTCGAATGGCGATATTTATGACCGGCTGATGGTGCGCTTCGACGAGATCCGCCAAAGCATTCGTATTATTCAGCAGGCAGTAAAGGGACTACCGGAAGGACCAGTCATGGCACTTAAGCCAATGTACCAGGTACGCGTCCCGGCCGGGGAAGCTTATGGGCGGGTGGAAGGTCCCAAGGGAGAGCTTGGTTTCTACATCATCTCGAACGGCAAACCTAATCCATGGCGGTACCACGTACGAGCACCATCTTTCATAAACTTGACCGCCTTTGGTCCCATGTGCGTGGGACAAAAAGTAGCGGACCTGGTCGGAGTGCTTGGCTCGATCGACATTGTTCTGGGTGAAGTGGATCGTTAGGAGAAACCCATGAGCGACATGTATGGTAAAGGTATATTGAAGGGCCTTAGCGTCAGTCTTAAACGCTTTGCTGAAACCTATCTCGACGACCTGGTTTGGCTGGGCAGAAGGTATAACAACGACAAGGGCATTGCTCACCGGTCGAGCAAGGAAGGGCGCGGGATATTTACCGTGCAGTACCCGGAAGAAAAGATCCCCGTCCCGGAAGAGTTCCGCTTTGTACCTTTCCTGGTATACGATGAAGGCGCAAACGGGGAAAAGACCTTGCGCTGTACATCGTGCGGAATCTGTGCCAAGGTGTGTCCACCGCAGTGCATCTGGATCGTCCGCTCCACCGACCCTGCGACCGGGCGTCCGATCCCTGACCCTGCCCAATTTTATATCGACGCAGATATCTGCATGAACTGCGGCTTGTGTGCGGAATTCTGTCCCTTCGACGCGATTAAAATGGACCATGATTACGAACTGGCCTCATTCAAGCGCAATGTCTACGACGAAGCCGGGTTATCGAAATCTGCCGAATATTATTCGGCCATTCGTCCGGTAAATGCAAAACGGGAAGATGCCGCCCGGGCCGCCAAAGCTGCCTCCCGTACGGTCCAGGTGGAATAAAGGCTGCCATGCACGATTTCGATACCGGGTTAATTTTTCCTCCGAGCAATATCGCCTCCCTTGCCAGCGAACGCGGTCAACCATGGCAGGACCTGGTAACGGCTGTCCAAAAATCCGGTCAGGACAGCCCCGAACAAATGGCATTCCTGTTGATGATGGCTCGCTTAAATAGCTGTGCAAATTGCAATGCTGATTCCTTCCGTGCCATCCATGGCTGCACGGTATGTGGCAAGCAATCGCTTAAGCGTTTCCACGGCTCGGACCAGGAATTAACCGGTCTTTACCAAACGGCATGGACCGAAGTAACGCTGTATTTACAAAAGAAATCTTGAATTTGCTTGTATTACCGAAACCATAAACACCTTATTATTACTTTACGATTTGAAAGGTAATCATGTCCCCAAATATCTCCCCTGAAACGGTCCTGGCTGCCCTGGGTAAGATCCAGGACCCTGAATTACACAAAGACCTGGTCACTTTGAACATGGTGCGCGATTTGGAAATCAAGTCCGGGACGGTCAGTTTTGCGATCGTCCTAACCACTCCTGCGTGCCCTTTGAAGACGAGCATAGAAAATTCCGCCAGGCAAGCCGTGCTTGCCATCCCCGGTGTTAAAACAGTCAATATCAACATGGATTCCAGCGTGCCAGCAGATGGACGACTGCGCGGACTGCTGCAACTCCCCGTTCGCAATGCGATTGCAGTGGCGTCTGGAAAAGGCGGGGTAGGCAAGAGCACCGTCAGTGCAAACCTGGCAGTAGCCCTGGCACAGGCAGGCGCTTGTGTTGGATTAATGGATGCCGATATTTACGGACCCAATATCCCTACCATGATGGGAATCCATGATATCCCTGGCACCGACTGGCAAGAAACTGATCCCAGCAGAAGCATATGGCGTCAAGATAATGTCGATGGGGTTCCTGGTTAAACCCGGTCAGCCGCTGATCTGGCGGGGACCGATGCTCAATTCAGCCATCCGACAATTCATCTCCGACGTGGAGTGGGGCGAGCTTGATTACCTGGTAATCGATCTCCCGCCCGGAACCGGCGACGTCCCGCTGTCGCTGGCACAGTCCCTGCCTCTTTCGGGAGTGGTCGTTGTCACCTTGCCACAGATGGTATCACTGGAAGACGCCAGCCGCGGGTTAGAGATGTTCCGTACGCTTGAGGTTCCCATCCTGGGTGTGATCGAAAACATGCGCGGCGAGATCTTCGGTTCCGGCGGCGGCGAGGACCTGGCCCGGATCGCCAAGGTCCCATTCCTGGGAGCCGTGCCAATGGAACAGACGGTCAGGATCGGCAGTGACACCGGTTCGCCCGTAGTGATTTCGCATCCTGAATCGGCTGCAGCCAAAGCTCTAAAATCCATCGCGGAGCAACTGGCAGCGAGAGTAAGCATAGAGGCCTTGAACGAAAATAGAAAGGTCCCAACGATTAACGTTGTTTAGCTGCTTTCGCTAGAGATGCCTGTTTATACCCGTGAGACCTGGTGGAACGTCCGCCAGGTCTCATTTTATTTAGAAGTTTTCTGCATTCGAATCATCCATAAACACAAATAAACAAGTTTTTTACGACTCTGATTATTATGATATTGCAATACTCCCATAATGCTCCTGCAATATTTTTTTTGAAAGCCTGACCTATAATGCTGAATGTCTGACAAACAAAATTATTCAAAGGAGAAATAATATGTTTATTAAACGGTCCATCAAATTCTTAATCATCGTCATTGTAGCTTTTGCCTTCGCAAGTGTCGCCACCGCCTATGCAGCTGCAAACACCGTTCCCACCTCAAACGCAGGAGATGGGGCTGCAGCGATCAGTGGATATACGATCAGCGCCATACACTACAACCTGAATGCGGCGAACCCTGGCAACATCGACTCGGTCACTTTCACAACCGACACCACAGTGCCAGTTGGAGCAACCGTGAAGATTAAACTGGTCAATGCCGGCGCCACCTGGTACACCTGCACCGGGCAGGGAAGCACGAGCATATCCTGTGTAACCACCGCCCCCCAGGCCACCGTTGTTACTGCAGACAGCCTGCGCGTTGTCATCGCCAACTAATTAAGGAGGATATCATGTCCATAAAAAATGTTGTCAAAATTATCGCAATCGTTCTGGTAGCCTTCGTCTTTGCCACTGTCGGGAATGCCCTGGCAGCAGCCAACACAGTACCCTCCAGTGCAGCGGGAGATGGGAACAATGCGATCAGCGGATATGTAATCAACAGCGTACATTACAACCTGAATGCGATCCCCTTGACGATAGACACCGTTACCTTCTCAACAACCACAACCCTTCCGGTGGGATCCACTGTCAAGGTCAAGCTGGTGACGGCGGGATCATGGTATGATTGCACATTCGCTGCCAAAGTCCCAGGACCAGGCAGTAATGTGACCTGCACGACAACCGGTGCATCTGTTCAGTCAACGGACAACCTGCGAATTGTCATCTCTGATTAATGTGCCCGGCTGTCCTTCCTCACACGGTGAGGAGCCGGATCATCATTGAACAAAACACTGAACCTGCTGTTGGTTGTGAATGGGTGAAAACGCCCGGTGCAACCGAGGCAGGTTTTTTTTGTGGAGTAGAACAGGCTTCAAATGAGTTCTCCCAAACGCTGGTTTAATGCTGTAATAGCCGCCTTCCTAATCATATTAGTCGTGTCTGCCTGGATTTTGTTCGCACCACTCCAATTAGGAGGGCAGGCGGCTTATGTAATGGTAAATGGCAACAGCATGGAACCCAGCTTTCATCTTGGAGACCTCGTGATCGTACGCCAGGCACTGATCTACAATGTGGGGGACATCGTTGTCTACCGCAGCGCAGAATTGAAGAGCTTCGTCTTCCATCGTATAATTGGAACGAACCTCGATCATTTTATATTCAAGGGAGACAACAACTCTTGGACTGATTCTTATCAGCCAACCCAGGCGGAATTAGTTGGTAAATTGTGGGTATCTGTTCCCAAGGCGGGCAAATTAGTACAATGGCTGCGACTTCCCATTTTCATGGCGCTATTAGCTGGAGCGGTTGGAGTCGTCCTGATGGCGGCAATATTCAAGGGACGTTCCAAAAATAAAAAAAATACTCGCAGAATATCCGGATCGGAGTGGGTTGACAAAATGAAAAAGCGAAGCCTTCGGGATTTAGCAGCTCTATTCAACAAGAGAATAAACCTTAATTTTCTAAAACGTGATAAATCGACCAATATTGTTCCAAGGACACTTGAACCGCTTCCGATCCAGAGCAACCAGACCAGAAGTTGGAGCGGGATCATCGAAGGAATGTTCTTCGTATTGGGGTTGATTGCTTTTGCATCAATCATCATGGGTGCTTTTGCATTCACCAGGTCGGTCTGGCAGACCGTGACCGACAATGTTAATTACCAACAAATTGGAACCTTTTCGTATTCAACTACTGCGCCCACGGGTGTCTACGATACAACTTCGGTGACCTCAGGCGATCCCCTCTTTCCAAAACTGACCTGCCTGGTGAATTTGCAGTTCACATACACCCTTCTTGGAGATGAGTCGTTATCCCTCTCCGGTTCCCATCTAATCACGGCCAATATCCTGGACGATATCAGCGGATGGCAGAGAACCATCCCATTGGAAACCAAAACGGATTTTAGCGGTAATACTTTTATTACCAATACCAGCATCGATCTGTGCCAGGTAGAGAATATCGTGGCAACCATGGAAGCAGCTACTGACCTAAACCAGACCAGCTATTCCCTGGTCATCAACCCACGCGTAACCATCGGGGGTCAAATGGCTGGACGCGACCTTTCAACCACCTTTGAGCCTCACCTGCTCTTCTTCTTCGACAAAGTGCATTTCTATTTGTTTAAAAACGATGTGGTGACCGATCCGCTTAATCCAACACAAGCGGGGTTAATTGCTGGCACAAAAACGCAGGCAAATACTTTCCACTTTCTTGGTCTTTCCCTGGAAGTTGGAAAGATGCGAACCGTCTCGATCATCGGATTGAGCGCTTCCCTGTTTGGGTTACTGCTGCTGGGAGTATTCATATCTTACAAGGTTCGAAATAGTAAGGATGCACTCGTTCAAATGAAATATGCATCCATGATGGTGGATATCCATGAAAGTACCCTGGAACTGTCAGCTCCAGCAATTGATGTGGTTACCATGGATGACCTGGCGAAACTGGCAGAACGGCATAACTCCTTGATCCTTCATGAAACCCATGGTTTGACACACCAATACCTGGTTCAGGGGGATCGAATTACATATCGCTATATCACTGACGAGGATGGGGGTAGCACGCCGGAAGTCCTGTCAATAAAACAGTTGGATGATAGTCTGAGGGAGGGAATCGAGAGGGGTGAGTTCCAGGTATATTACCAGCCAATTGTTTCACTAACGGATGGCAAGATCACAACTGTCGAAGCACTCTTACGCTGGCAGCACCCAGAGCGCGGCCTGATTTCAGCAGCAGAGTTTATTTCAAACGCCGAGAGAACCGGGCTGATCGACAAGATCGGAGAATGGATGCTGCAGGTTGCCTGTACACAGTTTAAAGAATGGCAAACATCTGGGATGAAGATCGGGCTAGCGATCAATCTGTCGGAATATCAATTGGAACGGGATCCATCAGAAATTATTTCAAGAGTCCTTAATAATACTGGCGTGGATCCTCGAACGCTGCAAATAGAAATTTCTGAAGCCAATATCCTTAAAAACCTTTCTTCAGCGATCTCCGGGCTAAATAAATTGACCGACCTGGGCATCCAAATTTCAATGGATAATATGGCTGGTCAATCATCCCTCTCATCCTTGGGGCAATTCCCGATCAACAGCATGAAAATTGACCGGCTTGTTATTGAAAAAATAAGCAACCCGGAAGACGCTACGTTGATCAGCGCGATGATTACCAAGGGTATTAATATGGGTCTGAACGTGGTTGCAGAAGGCGTTGAAACGGAAGAACAACTTGAATTCCTGCGGTCTCACATGTGTACCCTGGCGCAAGGTTACCTACTCGGCCGCCCCGCCCCAGCTGCTGAAGTGACTTTGCTCCTGGAGAAGAGCAGGAATTCACATCCCGCGAAGAGTGCCAAAAAGCAGGCACGTTCAAAGGAGGCCCGGAAATGAACAAACGGCTAATTATTTGGCTCACCATACTTGTTCTTGTCCTTATAGTTGTTGCCGGTGTATTGTCTGCAGTTGCTGCGGCAAATAACGTGGCAATCTCCCGTGCTGAGGATCTGAATGCAGGATCACGTACAGCCAACCTGCTTAAGCCGCCGCAATGCACAATGAACTTAACCAATATTGTGGTTTGTGCCGCCAACGGAACATGTACAGGAACTAAAAACAACGATTTAATTCTTGATTCATCTGCCAAGCATACAATTAGAGGGGGGGCTGGCGATGACTGTATACTGGGTGGTGATGGCAACGACACAATCAATGGCCAGGGGGGAACAGATGTTTGTATCGGAGGGGCTGGGACCGATACTTTCTCGAATTGTGAAACACAGATCCAATAATTCGGCTTGAATCTTTTAAATACAATCCAAACATATTAAAAGCCAGCCAATAAAATGGCTGGCGCGTTATTATATTAATAAAGTCATATCTTTCCATGAATGTGTATTATGGCTACGCGCAAATCGTGTAGCGTCATCTTTTCTTTCATCTTCCCATATATTATGGTTTCTATTTAAGTCATAAATAACCTTTTAATAAGAACTATACCTTCTCACACATGACAACCTCCCCCTGCTCATTACGGTATAATCAGCCCCATGCAACCCCTTATTGTTGGTATTCGTTTTACACAAATTGGTAAAGCCTATCACTTTGATGCCTCGGCCATCCCGGATGTCAAAGTTGGAAACCATGTCATCGTGGAAACCTCGCGCGGAAAGCAATTAGGCGAGGTAACCCAAATCGTCGAGCACCCTTCCGCCCCTCCCGAGGGTACCTGGAAACCCGTGGAGCGGCTCGCCACCCCACGAGATCTTCTTTTACGGCGCATGTGGGCGCAAAAAGAACTCGAAGCCATGATCGCCTGCCGAGAACGCGCTTCTCATCTGAAATTATCTGAGATCAAGATCGTGGCAGCCGAGTTCTCTTTCGACGGTGCCCGCCTTACTCTCATGTTCAGCACCGAGAATGAAGACAAGGCAGACCTGAAATCCTTGCGTCACGACATGCAGAAACTGTACCAGAAATCCCAGGTGGAGATGCGCCAGATCGGTCCGCGCGACGTGGCCAAGATGCTGGGTGGAATGGGCGCGTGCGGCTTGGAAACCCGCTGCTGCTCCATGTTCCTGACCGAGTTCAGCCCCATTTCCATCAAAATGGCAAAGGAACAGGGCATCTCCCTCACTCCAACTGAAATTACCGGGATGTGCGGAAGACTGCGCTGCTGCCTGGTCTATGAATATGAACAGTATGCAGCAGCACGCAAGGAGCTTCCCAAGCGGAATAAGAAAGTCATCACCCCGCTCGGGGAAGGGAAAGTACTGGATGTGAATCCTCTGCAACTAACCATCCGCGTGGATATCCCCGAGGTGGGTGGGCGTGAATTCTCCCGGGAAGAAGTGGAACCCTGGGATGAACTTGAAGCACTTCGTCGTAAATCCAAGGAACCCTGCGAAAATTGCCCCGGACCAGAAAAAGAGGCGCATGAGCGTCGCCAGTGAACCTCCAGCCGGGGTTTGGGAGGAACCTCAAAAAATCCTGGTCATCCTGGCTCATCCAGATGACCCGGAATTTTTTTGTGGTGCAACCCTTGCCCGTTGGGCAAAAGCCGGTCACTCGATCCATTATTTCCTGTTGACCAACGGCAATAAGGGTGGCGGACCAGACATCACTCCTGAACAGTTGGTGCCCCTGCGCCAGGTTGAACAACAAAAAGCTGCCAAGCTGATCGGGGCTGAATCGGTGAATTTCCTTGACCTGGAAGATGGCTACCTTGTCCCCAGCCTGGACCTGAGGCGGGAAATTGTACGGCTTATTCGCCGGGAAAAACCCGATGTGCTGGTCACCTGCGATCCCACCCTGCTTTATTCATGGTTTGGGCGCGTTAATCACCCAGACCACCGAGCTGCCGGCCAGGTAGTGCTTGATTCCGTTTTTCCAGCGGCTGGGAACCGTCATTTCTTCCCCGAATTGATAGAAAATGAAGGATTGCAGCCGCATACACCACGAGAAGTTTGGGTCTCGCTGGCAGCCAGCCCAACGGTAACCCTGGATGTGACCAGCACATGGGAAATAAAAATTAATGCCTTGAAGGAACACAAATCACAGGTTGGCGATATGGCCGCATTCGACCAGCGTATGCGATCCCGCCACACTGAAGATAGTACGGAATCTGCACCTCGTTATGAAGAAAAATTCCGAGTCTTAAAATTTTCATAGATACCAAAATTCCGGGAGGTCCCCCATGACGGATTTTCTCTCTGAAGCCGAGGCATTGTTCGAATACACCCAGTCGATGCGGCGCGATTTTCACGCTCATCCTGAACTTGGGTTCCAGGAAGTCCGCACGTCCGGGATCGTGGCAAAGGAGTTGACCGCGCTTGGCCTGGAGATACGCACCGGCGTAGGCGGTACCGGCGTAGTGGCACTACTTGAGGGTTCTAAGCCGGGACCAGTTTTACTCATCCGGGCAGACATGGACGCACTGCCCATCCTGGAAGAAACCGGCGCCTCCTATGCCTCACAAAATCCCGGTGTCATGCACGCTTGCGGGCATGATGGACATACCGCTGTCCTCCTGACTGTGGCAAAAATGCTTTGCGCTCACCGCACTGAGTTAGCTGGAACTATCAAATTCATGTTCCAGCCTGCCGAAGAAGGGATGGGGGGCGCGGAAAAAATGATTGAAAATGGAGTATTGGAAAACCCCAAGGTCGATATTGCCCTGGGCTTGCATGTCTGGAATGAAAAGCCCGTCGGCTGGATCGGGGTTTCCAGCGGTCCAGCCATGGCTGGAGCAGAAATCTTCAAAATAACTGTGATCGGGAAAGGCGGACATGGAGCAGTGCCACACCTGGCAGTCGATCCCATCCTGGCTGCCGCTCAGATCGTTACTGCCTTGCAAGGCATCGTAGCCCGGAATGTTGCACCCCTGCAAACAGCCGTGGTGAGTATATGTACCATCCACGGAGGAGAGACCTTCAATGTCATCCCACCGAGGCTGGAAATGACAGGGACGATCCGCACTTTTGAGCCAAGTATCAGAGCGCTGGTCCTGGAACGATTCGAAAAGACCGTCCATTCCGTCGCTGAAGGGATGGGATGCAAGGCAGAAATTGACCTACAGATGCTGACCCCCGCAACAATCAATCACCAGGAGACAGCCTCCAGGGTCCAGTCCGTCGCTACCCGGTTGTTTCCTCAATCTGAAATCGACCCGTCCAACTACACGACGATGGGGTCGGAAGATTTTGCCTTTATCCTTGAAAAAGTACCAGGGTGCTTCTTTTTTATTGGGTCGGCCAATCACGAAAAAGGCCTGGATGCCGGTCATCATCACCCTAAATTTGATATCGATGAAACTGCCCTAGCGCGCGGCGCTGCTTTAATGGCAGCGACAGCAGTTGATATTTTAAAGGTCTGATTGCACAGCCTGACGAAAATTCGTCAGGCTTTTTTCAGTAATTTATTAATGGTTAGGATTGAAGCCGGGGTATTATCAAACCTATGAATTATTTTGAGGTTCGTGTTTATAATAATTGTATCTACCCTCTGGCCCATGCTCTTGACCCATCCGGGTGTTTGTTTTACCATGAAAGAGCCTCTTTTTATCCAATTTGGCATCTTATTATCAGGGAGTAATCATGTCAGCGAAAGTAATCAATGATTTTTCCATCACCATTGCGACTGTCAACGGCTCCGGGTCTCAGACTGCAAATGTCACATTATTACGCGCACTATTTAAAATGGGCATCCCGGTTTCGGGTAAGAACCTGTTCCCATCAAACATTCAGGGTCTGCCTACCTGGTACACGATCCGTCTCAGCAAGGATGGGTTTGTCGCCCGACGTGATGAACAAGAAGTTGTGGTCAGCATGAACCCGGCATCATTTTCCAAGGACCTGGCTTCTGTTCAACCAGGTGGAGCTTTTTATTACGCAGATGACATTAAATTAGCCATCAACCGAAGCGATATAGCCATCTATCCGATGCCGGTCAAGCAAATTGCGCGTGCAGCCAATGTTTCCCCTGCATTGCGGGATTATATTGCCAACATGGTGTACGTAGGGGTTTTGGCGCAAATGCTCGGGATCGAGATGGATACCATCAAGCAGGCATTAAGTTTTCATTTTAAAGGAAAAGCTGAAGCCGTGGAGTCCAATTTCAGCACGATCAAAGCCGGAGCTGATTGGGCTGCACAAAACTTGAAAAAATCTGACCCATTTTCTGTAGAACGCATGGATGCAACCTCCCAATATGTCATGGCAGACGGCAACACTGCTGCCGCGCTTGGCGCTGTCTATGGTGGTTTGCAATTCGAAGCCTGGTATCCAATCACCCCTGCTTCTTCGCTGGCAGAAGCGCTGAATGTATATTTGCCGCAATTTCGAAAAACCTCCGGGGGAAAGCAGACTTATGCGGTCATGCAAGCTGAGGATGAATTGGCAGCGATCGGTATGGCAATCGGAGCTGGCTGGGGTGGGTTGCGTTCGATGACTTCCACATCCGGCCCCGGTCTCAGCCTTATGGCTGAATACGCAGGACTGGCTTACTTTGCCGAAGTTCCGGTAGTCGTCTGGGATGTCCAGAGGATAGGACCAAGTACCGGCTTACCCACCCGAACTGCCCAAGGGGATCTGAGCGAGGTCTATTCCCTGAGTCATGGGGATAAGCAAAATATCATTCTTCTGCCGGGATCTGTCCAGGAATGCTTCGAATTCGGTTGGAAGGCACTGGACCTGGCTGCCAAGCTCCAGTCGCCGGTTTTCGTGCTAAGCGACCTCGACCTTGGGATGAACCAATGGATGACAAAACCCTTCGAATATCCGGATGTTCCGTTGGAACGCGGCAAAGTACTCTGGGAAGCTGACCTTGAAAAACTGAGCGGCATTTGGAGCCGTTATAAGGATGCCGACGGGGACGGGATCGCTTACCGCACCGTCCCTGGAAACAAACATCATTCTGCGGCTTGGTTCGGACGCGGGACAGGTCATGACGAGGAAGCGCGCTACACTGAGGACTCCAGATCCTGGGAAAGTAACATGACCCGCCTCAAGAAAAAGTATGATACTGCCCGCGGCCTGGTACCCAAGCCTGTGATCAAGGCTCCCAGAGCTGCCACGGTTGGTATTATCGCCTATGGGTCTTCCGAACCTGCTGTGGACGAGGCACTGGCTTTATTTAAAAAAGGAGAAGGTCCAAAATTCGCCTTTATGCGCCTGCGCGCTTTGCCGTGCACCTCAGAAGTCAAGAGTTTCATTAAAAAATATGAACGCATCTACATCGTGGAAGGAAATCGCGATGGACAACTTCGACAGATATTGAGCGCAGTGCTGCCTGACCAGGCCTCAAAATTCCGTTCAGCCTGCCACAGTGACGGCTTACCGTTGACCGCCAAATGGGTTAAAGAAGCCATTCTGGCACAGGAGAAATAACCATGACCACCCCCACAACAATTCAGACCAATAAGGCAGGTCTTACGAAAAATGATTACCGGGGTCTTCCCAGCACCCTCTGCCAAGGTTGTGGACATAATTCCATAGCCAACCAGATAATTACTGTCTGTTATGACCTTGATATCGTCCCTGAAGAAATAGTCAAGTTTAGCGGGATTGGCTGCTCATCGAAAAGCCCGGCGTATTTCCTGAACCGCTCGTTCGGTTTTAACGGCTTGCATGGACGCATGTCCTCTTTTGCAACGGGAGCGATGTTTGCTGATACTTCCTTGCGTTCTATCGGCATTTCCGGCGACGGGGATACCGCTTCGATCGGGATGGGTGGATTTAAACACCTGGTCCGCCGAAATGCACCGATCGTATATATCGTCGAGAATAACGGCGTATATGGGTTAACCAAAGGACAATTTTCAGCCACTGCGGAAAAAGGTCTAAATTTGAAGCACCAGGGTATTAACCAATATATGCCCGTGGATATTTGCCTGGAAGCACTGGCCTCCAATGCCACCTTTGTAGCGCGTTCGTTTGCGGGGGATGCAAAACAGGTGAAGGAACTATTGAAAGCTGCCCTCAGCCATCATGGGGTGGCAGTGCTCGACATCATCAGTCCCTGTGTCACTTTCAACAACCAGGATAATGCCACTCATTCGTACACCTGGGGGAAGGACCATGAAGCACCTTTGCACGATATTTCCTTCATTCCGGCACTGGACGAGATCGAAATCCTGGGTGAATTCGAGGAAGGCACTGTCCGTGAAGTCAGCATGCACGACGGTTCGACCATTCTCTTGAAGAAACTTGAAAAAGATTATGACCCCACCAGCCGCGCAAATGCATTCCAGATGCTGGAAAGCGCCCAACAAAATGACTGGTTGGTAACCGGAATACTATATATCGACGAGTCAAAGCCCACCCTAACTGAAGCGTATAACCTGGTCGAAACCCCTCTCAACCGCCTGCAGGACTCAGATCTTCGTCCTGCCCCCGAGACGATGGATAAGATCAATGCAATGATGTTTTAGCAGATTGCCATATATCTCCGGTATCGAAAAGTTATCTCCCAGACCTCTGGAACGGAGGGTGAATATTGCGCGTGGGGGTCCTTGCAGTAAAATAGGTTCATGCTCCAGATCACTTCTGCATTATCCATCCCAAGCAGTGAATTAATGTTCCATTTTGTCCGTGCTTCAGGCCCAGGCGGACAGAACGTCAACAAGGTCGCTACAGCCGTCCAACTGCGATTTAATGTAAGTTCATCTCCCTCGTTAACCGAGGGAGTTAAAGAGCGCCTTAGAAAACTAGCTGGAAAGAAAATTACGCTAACTGGTGAGTTGGTGATCGAAGCAAAACGGTACCGCGCCCAGGATATGAACCGGGCTGATGCAGAACAGCGATTAGCTGCCATGATCAGGAAGGCCCTGGTCCCGACAAAAAAACGACGACCCACCCGTCCAACGAAGTCATCACAGGTAAGGCGCGTCGAAACTAAAAAACTTAGGGGGAAAACTAAAAACTTGAGAAAATCAATCGACAACTAAAAAGAGTAGTTCCGGGTAGGTTTCGCTCAGACAGTTTTTATTTCCCTACTGTGTGCAATAATGCCATATTAGGCATCCTGAAATCGCGCACCGGAAATCCGGTGACCAATACCACCTGACCCCCTGGTTGAACGAGACCGCTCTCCCGTAGTGCAGTCTCAACGTGCATGATCATCTCTTCCATCGTGTCCGCCCAGGGGACATGGTAAGGGGTAACTCCCCAGGCGATTGACAACCGTTGGAAAGTCTCTTCCACCGGCGTGAAAGCAAGGATAGGCACACAAGGCCTGACTTTCGACATAAGAATGGCTGTGCGACCAGTTCGGGTGAACACAGCAATCGCTTCGACATCACGATCATTCGCCAGTTCCCTGGCGGCCCGGGCAATCGCACCTGCGTCGTCATTCCCTTCGGGCTGAAGGGTCTGTCCATGTCCCCACTCGTCATAATTTTCTTCAGCCTCGCATACAATGCGATTCATCAGCGTAACGCTTTCAAGCGGGTAGTCACCTGCGGCAGTTTCTTCAGAAAGCATCACGGCATCCGTGCCGTCATAAATCGCATTGGCAACATCCGAGGCTTCAGCCCGCGTTGGCAGCGGGTTATGGACCATGGACTCTAGCATTTGCGTTGCGGTAATAACAATTTTCCCCTTGCGGTTCGCAGATTGGATAATCCGTTTCTGAGCGCCGGGGACATCTTCCGGAACCATCTCCACCCCCAGGTCACCACGGGCGACCATGACACCATCCACGACATCCAGGATTTCATCCAGATTATCCAGTGCCTTCGGTCGCTCCAATTTAGCAATTAATAACGGACTGTTCTCACCGCCCTGCTTAACCAATTCCCGCACCTTTTTAACATCCAACGCAGTCTGAACGAAAGACATAGCGACGATATCAACTCCGCGCGAGAGCCCGAAGGCAAGGTCTTCTGCATCTTTTTCGGTGAATGCCGGGATGTCCAAAGGAATACCAGGCAGATTGATACCTTTGTGCGACAATAGGTCCCCGCCAGTCTGAACTACTGCCACTACTTGTTTGTTTCCCGTAGACTGGACAATCAAAACCAGCCGCCCGTCATCGAGCAGGATTCGGTCGCCAGACTTAACCATGCTAAATAGTTGGGGAAAATCAACCGGGATGGAAGTCCCGTCAGGTACGTCTTCCTTTTCAGGAAATAATTTTATGAACTGACCGACTGTAAGTTTCAACGGCTGAGCTAATTCTCCCACACGGATCTTCGGCCCCTGCAAGTCCTGGAGGATCGCCAAAGGCATGTTCAACCGGGCTGCCACACTGCGCAAAGTGAGGATCCGAGCGGAGTGCGATTCATGCGTTCCATGTGAAAAATTGAGGCGGGCAACATCCATTCCGGCCAGGAGCACCTTTTCAATAATCGATTCGTCCTGGCTGGCCGGTCCCATCGTTGCAACGATTTTTGCTTTTCTGTTCACTTCCATATTATATGTCAAAGGGCGGCCATCTGGCCGCCCCTGGGTTGCATAAATAATAAATATTTTTAATTAGGTCCAATTCAATGCATTCGCCTGCTTTTCCAGATCGGCTCGAAAATCGGGATGTGACACACCCACGAGGGCTTTGACTCTTTGGCGTATCGATTTACCATACAAATCAGCTACGCCATACTCGGTTACAACGTAATGGACATGGTTGCGACCAGTTACCACCCCAGCGCCCTGCTTAAGCATCGATACGATCTTGCTTTGTGTTGTTCCATCTTTCAAGACATTGGTGCTGGGCATTGCAATGATCGGGATGCCCCCCTTCGAACGGGAAGCCCCATAAACGAAATCCAGTTGACCGCCGATGCCACTGAAAAATTTGGGACCAATGCTGTCAGCGCAAACCTGCCCGGTCAGATCGATCTCGATGGCCGAATTGATCGCCACCATGGTATCGTTCTGAGCAATGATAAAGGGGTCATTGACATATTCTGTCCGGCGAAATTCGCAGAGAGGGTTATCGTTCACCCAGCTGTACAAGCGTTGGGATCCCAAGACAAACCCAAGCACAATTTTACCAGGATGCAGTGTCTTGCGTGCACTGGTCAACACCCCGGCTTCCACCAAATCGATCACCCCATCCGAGATCAATTCGCTGTGGACGCCAAGATCCTTTTTATGGAAAAGGTATTTTAAAACGGCATCCGGGATCGCACCGATACCCATTTGCATGGTAGCGCCATCCGGGATCAGATCGGCCACATAACCCGCCAACCGCTCAACAATTGGATCAGTGCCATCCGCCGCCATGGGCATTTCAGGGATGGGGTAACTGACCGGGACGATATGCGTCAACCGGCTGACATGGATAAACGAGTCGCCCAGGGTGCGCGGCATCTGGTCATTCACTTCAGCAACGATGATTTTTGCTGATTCTGCTGGAGACTTGGTGAGACCTACTTCCACGCCCAGGGAGCAGAATCCATGCTCGTCCGGTGGGGACACATGGATGAAGGCAACATCCACAGGGAGTATTCCATTTTTGAATAACAGCGGAAATTCAGAAAGCAGTACGGGGGTGAAATCTGCCCGGCATTCCTGGACAGCCTTGCGAACATTGGCGCTGATGAACATCGCATTTACCCGTAAATGACCTTCCATTTCCGGCTTGACATAATCGGCCGGGCCCACCGAAAGAGCCTGGCAAATTTCCACATCCTTCAAGTTGGCAGCATATGCAACCAATGCAGCCAGCAGTGTCTGCGGAACGGAAACATTTCCGGTCATAAAGATTCGATTCCCAGACTGGACCGCCTGGACTGCGTTCTCCGCGGTTGTCACCCGCGATTGATAAATACTATTCCAATCCATATTTACTCCTTTTTCTCAAGGCGGGATAAGTGGCGCAATTCCCCTTTATAGGTATTGACGCCGGCCTCGATTGCAGGATTTTCGATGGCCTTTTCCACACCCAGATTTGCTATTTCCAAGAATGTACTCAAGGGCTGCATTCACAAAACCATAGGTGGCAGTGCGTGCCACAACACTCGGCATATTGGGAACACAATAATGCACGACATTTTCTTCAATATAAGAAGGGTGTTCATGAGTTGTTGGACGGGAAGTTTCACTACATCCGCCCTGGTCGATGCTGATATCAATAAATATTGACCGGTGCTTCATTTTCTTAATCATCTCGCGGGTAATAACGATCGGGGCACGAGAACCGGGCACCAACACTGCCCCCACCAGCACGTCTGCATATTCACAAACGCGGAAAATATTACGAGGAGTGGAAAACATGGTGACGAAATTCGAGTCGAACTGGCTGATTCGCTGCAAAGCCGCCAATGACTTATCAAGTACGGTAACATGTGCACCCAGACCTTTAAAAGCACGGGCTGCATATGTTCCGGACATCCCGGCTCCTATGATCACCACCTCGGCAGGCGGAATTCCTGGGAAACCACCCAGAAGGATTCCACGCCCGCCGTGATCGCTTTGCATTAAGCGGGAAGCAACTTCTGCTGCCATTGCACCACCAATCTGGCTGAAGGGGCGCAGTACGGGAAGAGACCCATCCGTTTCTTCGATTTGTTCGTATGCGATCGCGTTGATCTTGTCCTTCAACAATGCATCTATTTTGTTTTGGCGGGCTGACGCAAGGTGCAAAAATCCCATGATGGTTGTACCCGGTTGAAGCATGTCAAGTTCATCGTCGAGGGGTCGGGCGATTTTTAGCAGGAGTTCCGCCCGGCCGTATATTTCATCCACAGCATATGCAATCTTTGCCCCAACTTTCTCATACTCCCTGTCCGGGAACCCGGCTCCCTGCCCGGCTTCGTGTTCGATAAATACCGTATGTCCATTC
This sequence comes from uncultured Chloroflexia bacterium, assembly GCA_963830585.1. Lineage (GTDB taxonomy): Bacteria > Chloroflexota > Anaerolineae > Anaerolineales > Villigracilaceae > UBA877. The sequence goes on from CAWHNA010000002.1 coordinate 999,860, forward strand.
TGAATAAGGGTTTCCACTCCCATAGGTGAAAGCCCCACTCGAAATTCAAATGGACGTCTTTCTTTTGGGATACAAATGTTCATTTTCATACCTCCAATGCAATTAGGATATCTCCAAGTATTTAACCGACCATAGCAGCGTCACTAGACCCTATTGTAGGTTCAAAACCTCCCGGATCAAGGGCAGAGCCCAGTCAATGGTTTCCTTATCAATTACCAATGGAGGGGCAAACCGAATAACACGTTCGTGAGTTTCTTTGGCAAGGATGCCCCTGGATTGCAAGGCTTCACAGAAACGCCGCGCGCCTCCAGCTTTCTCGTTCAACTCCACACCGATGAGAAGCCCCTTTCCGCGTACTTCTTTAACATGTGGACTGGGAATTTCACTCAACTGCTCGATAAAATACTCTCCAGATTCCGCGGCGCGCTGAACCAAGTGCTCTTCAATAATTACTTTTAAAGCAGCCCGTGCAATCGCGGCTGCCAGCGGGTTACCGCCAAAGGTCGAACCATGTTCACCAGGAGTAAATAGACCTAATACTTCTTTATCGGATAACACCGCAGAGACCGGATAAAATCCGCCAGCCAGGGCTTTACCGATGACGGTCACATCCGGGCGCACACCCTCATGCTGTGCAGCGAATAGTTTCCCGGTTCGACCGAGCCCTGTTTGAATCTCATCCGCTATGAACAAAACATTATTTTTCTTGCAGATTTCAGCAACCTTCTTCAGATAACCCTTTGGAGGGATAATAACCCCGCCCTCACCCTGGATGGGTTCGAGGAGGACAGCAGCCGTGTTGCCATTTATGGCTTTTTCAATTGCACCCGCATCGCCATATGGAACAGTGACAAATCCGGGTGTGAAAGGACCAAAATCATCACGATAAAGTGGTTCGGTGGAAAAGGAAATTGTGGTAATTGTCCGCCCGTGGAAATTTCCAGCGCAGGTGATGATCTCTGCCTGATGACGCGGTATTTTCTTGACCTGGTAGGCCCACTTTCGAGCAATTTTAAGCGCAGTTTCCACAGCCTCTGCGCCGGAATTCATCGGCAGGGACATTTCGTAGCCGGAAATTTCTGACAGTTCTTTGTAAAAAAGAGGCAATTGGTCGTTACGAAAAGCACGCGATGTTAATGTAATTTTTCCAGCTTGTTCAACCAGAGCCGCCAGGATCTTCGGGTGGACATGTCCCTGGTTGACCGCTGAATAAGCCGATAAACAGTCAAGGTATTTCCTTCCATCCACATCGTAAACCCATACCCCCTCACCGCGTGAAATCACGACATCCAATGGATGATAATTATGAGCACCATATTGTTCTTCGAATCAATATATTCTTGAATTTTCATTTGATAACCATTCGCCAAGAATGACAAAATACCTGGATCCTAAGCAACGCCAAATAACCGTGCCAGAATCGCTTTTTGGGCATGCAGACGATTATGGGCTTGCGGGAATATTACCGAATGAGGGCCATCAGCAACTTCATCGGTCAATTCCTGGTTGCGATGAGCCGGCAGGCAGTGCATCACGATTACATCCTTATCTGCTTCGTTAACAAGTTCGACATTGACCTGGTAGGGGGGGAATACTTTCTCACGCTTGGCAGTCTCTTCTTCCTGCCCCATGCTGGTCCAGGTATCAGTGTAAATTACCTGGGCTTTATTGACTGCCTTATGCGGGTCACGCAGAAATGCCAGGTTGGATCCGCTTTTTTCTGCAACCTTTTTAGCCTGGTCGATACTTCCCGCCGGCATATCATAGCCTTCAGGGTTGGCAATTGTAAAATTCCATCCCAGTTTGACTGAAATTTGCATAAGCGAAACTGCAACATTATTTCCATCACCAACAAAAGTCACATTCAGACCTTTGGCCTTTCCAAATTTCTCTTCAATGGTTAATGCATCCGCCATTGCCTGGCAAGGATGACTGTAATCACTCAAACCATTGATGACGGGAACGACTAGACCATTTGGCTAATTCAAGCACATGGGCATGTTCAAAAACCCGCGCCATAATTGCCTGGACATACCCAGAAAGGACCCGTGACACATCCGCGATCGACTCGCGCTTGCCAAGACCAATTTCATTCGGCGAGAGATATAAAGCATCCCCGCCCATATGCCGCATTGCCATGTCGAACGAGACACGCGTTCGCAGGCTGGGTTTCTGGAAAATCATGCCCAGTACTTTCCCTTTGAAAAGCGGCAAATTACCCGTGGAAAAGTACTCTTTCTTCAACCGGATCGCCAGATCAAGGATATCTTGAAGTTCCTCCGCCGAATGGTCTGAAATGTCAAGAAAATGCTTCATGCACCTCTCCTCTACTATCCCTCCAAGTATCAATGCTGTTGGCGGGAACGTCTAGTGCAATGTGGACGGATATTTCGTGAAATAAATCACTATATCTGCAGGTATCAAACACGGATGTTAAAGTAGGATTTTGGCAGTCTCTGCTTTTGGAAATAGACCACAGGAAGAGTCAATTTGACCGAGAAATCATCACCAAACCCAACCGGGCAAACCGGGACATTACGTTGCAATAAACCCGAGAGAATTTCCCCACTTTCATCCTTCCCGCCAAATGTTTCCGGTTTTATCAGAACAACAATCGGGCGCAGTTTTCGGCGCGCCAAGTCATCCACTGCCAGCAGCAATTCGGGTCTTGTTGAAGGGGTAATCAGAATGACACCCGATCCGATGGGCAACAATTTGGCGCGCATGGTAACCAGCCCCAGCAATGGCATTTTCCCATCCGGTTGAAGAAACGCCAGGGTCTCCATGATTTTGGTTACCTGGCGTTCACCACGTTCTGCCGGGACGATGGTCGTCATGCCAGCCGCACAAGCCAGCCCGACTGCACGCCGGTCCAAAAGGAAGTACCTGGCAAGAGAAGCTGCGGCACTGACAGCATATTCAAATGAATCTCGTGGAAGGGACACGTTGGGACGGCGCAGCCACCAGCCGTCTTCACTAAAAGCCTGTGCCTGGTCCGGCATTGATGCCTGGACTTCCCGGTTGGCATCCAAAAATAGCCAGGTGTCTGCTTGCGGGTCCTGTTCGAATTCCTTGACCATAAATCGCCCCGGTGGGCAGTGCTTGGCCAGTGAATCCTTTTCATTGGATCGCCTGGGACATATTCGCGCACACCTGCAGCATGGGGGGTCACATCAGTTGTCTTCAATCGAATGGCTTTCCCACCCGGCAAGAGTCCCGGAGGCGGTGGAAAATCGTTGATCGGGAAGATCATTGGCAAAACCATCAGCGTATCTTTTGCCAGAACCTCTTTCCGAATAGTAAACAGACCAAATGGATCTCCGGATGCAAGACTGGTTGGACCAAGAAGAAAAGCTCCGCGCTTGTAAAGCAAGGTTCGAGCGGTATAAAATCGTCGCTGGTGAGACCCAATTCCAGTCAATATTCGCGATCCGCCCGCCATGGGTAAATTGGACTTGTTGATTATTTCCAACCAGAGACAAGCAGGCCAGGTTGAATTCCAGACTTCGAAATGTTCTTCGAAAACATCCCCCATGCTGGCACGCATGATGCGTGTGCGCCTGCTTAAATTGATCCCACGCATCGAAATCAGCGCAAAAATTCCTGCCCCGACAAACAGGATAAGGCTGAGATATGCCAGGCGCGCATACAACATCAAGCCGGTAACAGCCCAGCCTCCAATGCTGAATAATAATAATCCAGCCAGGAACCAGCGCACGGCTTGAGGGTGTCTCATTTCCGGGAGGGTGCCTCGTATTCTCCGCCGGGAACGGGAGTATTATCAACAATTTCCTGAACGATCTGCTCTGCACTTAATTCCCGCAAGCGGGCTGCCGGCCCGACAATGATCCGATGGGCCAGCACAGGTACAGCCATGCGTTTAATATCATCCGGCAAAACGTAATCACGCCCATCCAGCGCAGCAGCCACCTGCCCGGTGCGGAATAGTGCCAGACTTCCACGCGGGCTGGCACCCAGGTAAACATCTTCGTTCTGACGGGTACGGTTGGTTAATTCCACAGCATAGCGTTTGACCCCCTCAGAGACATATGTTTTCTTTAATCTCCTGCATCGCTTCTTTTAATTCTGCTACTTTGATGACAGATTTTAGTGTCTCGATGGGGTGGCGCAATTGCTGACGATCCAGGATCTCAATTTCATCCGATGCGTTCGGATATCCCAACCGGACACGCAAAAGGAATCGGTCCAATTGGGCTTCAGGGAGAGGAAATGTACCTTCATATTCTATCGGGTTCTGGGTTGCGAGGACCATAAATGGGCTGGGCAAGGGGTGCGTTTTGCCATCCACCGTCACCTGGCGTTCCTCCATTGCTTCGAGCAGGGCAGCCTGTGTCTTGGGCGTGGCACGGTTGATCTCGTCCACCAATACCACTTGAGCAAAGATCGGGCCGGGGCGGAATTCAAACTCCCGCTTGGACTGGTTGTAAATGGATACACCTGTCACGTCACTTGGAAGCATATCCGGTGTGAATTGCAGCCGGTTGAATGAACAACCCAGTGATTTTGCCAGGCTGCGTGCCAGGACAGTCTTTCCAACCCCCGGAACATCCTCAATGAGAGCATGTCCCTGGCAAAGCAAACCAATGACTATCAATTCAATTGGATGCCGCTTTCCCACAATGACTTTCTCAAGGTTGTTCGTTAGTTTTTTTCCAAAAGATCTGATATCTGCCATGGTTTAATTCCTTTGATTAATTTTGGTCGTATTTAAAACCGGACCCGGTCAAGATAACAACCACCGGGTCTGGTAAATTTCGAATGGTATTTTTTAAGGCTGATAAAACAATTGCGGATGTAGGTTCCACATAAAAACCGAGGCAAGCCAGCATATTGCGACTAGAGATGATTTCATCTTCCGGGACTGCGTGAATCGTCCCATTACTCGTCGATACTGCGAGGAGGACAGCCTCTGCGCGTACCGGATTTGATACGCGCACCCCTTCTGCCACCGTTGGATTGTCAGCCGTCGATCTCACTGGCGGATTGCCTGTTGGAAAACATTGCCCACAACGGAGCGCATTCACGCGCCTGCACCCCAATGATAATCGGTTTCCCTGTTTTTAATCCGGTTGCCAATGCGCAAGGATTCAAAACCGCGTGCCATCCCAAGCAGCAATCCTCCTTGTCCGGCGGGTAGGATGACTGCGCCCGGCATTTGATTCCCCAATTGCTCGAATATCTCGTAACTGGTTGTGGCATAACCGGGGAGGTTGAATGGTAAATAGGCATGACTGGCATAAGCTTGTCCCTCCCCTGCCGCTTTTATTGCTTGCATGGAGGCATTACTGCGGCTGCCCGGAACCGTGACAAGTTCTGCACCATACGCTTCAATTTGCTGAAGCTTGGGCCCTCCCGCGGATTCAGGTACAAATATCCGGGCATTGATCCCAGCCCTGGCGGCGTACGCAGCAAAGGAAGCTCCGGCATTTCCAGACGAATCTTCGACAGCTTCGGTTATTTTCCGCGCCTGGAGCCAGGCAGTCAATGACCGCAGAACCCCTATCTTTAAAGGAGCCAGTTGGGTTTTGAAACTCGCATTTAAATGCAATCTTGCGCCCATAAATTTCCGCCCAGATAAGTGGGGTGTTGCCTTCGCCCAGGGATAAAGGCTCAAAGTCGGGTGGGAGCCCAAAAGTGTGGCGATACCGCCATATCCCGGGTTGGTTTCTGTCAACCTGGGTTGGCTTAAAAGGAAAAGGAGTTCGGAAATCAAATAATCCCCCACAATGCGGACAGAGATATGGCAATCCATCTGGAGGGTAACTGCGATCGCAGATTGTACAAGCAATATCCATCATTCTCCGGGTTTCGGGTGGTACTTGCCTTCGATCCACTGCTCGCCAAGCGATCCTATTTCCTTCTTCCAGACCGGTACGATCTCTTTTAGCCTGTCAATTCCGTAACGCGCTGCTTCGAACACTCCAGTGTCACGGTGGGCTGATGAGCAGGCGATCACCGTGGAAGGCATCCCGGGATACAACCGCCCGGTACGCTGTACGATGACGAATTCCTTCAATGCTAGGCCATTTCTGGCGGATCTCATCAGCAACCTGCCGCATCTTGGTCTCCGCCATCGGCTGGTATGCTTCATATTCCAGGTAATCTGTTTCATGGGAGTCGCCGCGGGAGGTTTGCCCGCGAACCACCCCTGTGAAAATTGCCGCTGCACCAGTGGTTGGCAGGGTGATTTGACCAAGCATGGAATTTATATCGAGGTCGGTTTCGGTAAGAGAAATTATGGTTGGGAAGTCCATATCAATTTCCTATCCACCGGAAACCGGTGGGAAGAAAGCAATTTCTGCTTCCTGGGGAATTACTTGCGTCTCAGCGGCATATTCGCGGTTTATCGCTGCCATCATTGATTCTTTTACTTTTTCCAGGCGAGGGTAGGCTGTCGCAAGCATATCCGTCAACCCCCCAATAGTTGTTCCCACAGGGATCGTCAAGCTCAACTGATTTCGAGCCAACATAATCCCGCAGAGTTGCAAAAAACATTATTTTTACCTTGTGCATTCTTTGCTCCATATCAAAAAGACTTGCCAAAACATATCGTTATCCCTTCACAAGTTAATGATATCTCCCGACCTCCCGCCATGTTTTTCAAGAAGCCTGATATTCTGAATTCTCATTGTCTTTTCGGCTGCCTTGGCCATGTCGTACACCGTAAGCGCGGCCACCGATACCGCTGTAAGCGCTTCCATCTCAACACCGGTCTTTCCAGTCGTTTTGACTGATGCAGTAATATTCACCCCGGGTAAGGAATCATCAAGAGAAAGAGAAACTTCAATATGAGTGATCGGTAGTGGATGACATAACGGGATTAATTCCGAGGTCCGCTTGGCTGCGGAGATGCCGGCAATTTGTGCAACGGTAAGCACATCCCCTTTCTTCATCGTCCCAGTCCGGATCAATTCCAGGGTGGCTTGTTTCATAATTACTTGGCCACTCGCAATTGCTACACGCTCGGTATCAGGTTTGTCTCCCACATCGATCATCCGAGCGCTGCCAGATGTCGTCAATATGTGTCAATTTCGGTGTCATGATCAGATTATACCGTAGGGAGGGCGGTGAGAAAACCGGTTTCTGGTTATAATGGCGGCATGGGTTTCTTCCAAATCGACCCCAATATCGAAAGAATGCTGCCAGCCGATACACGATTGCTCAACATGCACGCTGAACCGTATGCCAATGGCAAACGCTTAAAGGTTAGTTTGGACCTAACCCCGTTCCAACAAAAACCTTATCTCGACATTTCCTTGACCAATTCCACAGGAGATGGTACTGGCAACCACGAGTATTGTCGAACCGGTCAGTTGGAATCTTGAACTAAATCTCCACATCCGGAATTCCTCCATGTCTCCCAGCGATGTATGTAAACTCTCCGTCGTTCTTTCATATCCTGATCTGGGCGAAGTCGATCGACGTGACCTCAACATTGAAATCCCAACCACCACGGTATAAAATGTCTCATCCTCCCCAACGTTTGTCAGTCATCATATTTTTTGGATTAGTCTTATTACTTCTTTTCACATCGTGTGGAAAGACCTCCACGCCCAGTGCGACCAGTACCATTGAACGAACTTCCAGCCCAACCATTCCCCTTCCTTCAGTGGATATTAAAACCCAGACCCCCTACGTTATCACCGCCACACCGGAGATGACCGAAACCACCTCGAAAACTCCGGGGGTTTTCTTCCTGTCTTTCGAAGAAGCTGGTTTTTACCACCTTTTTGCGTATTCACCGCAAAATATTTCCATGACGCGCCTGACAGACAATACCTGGGACGATATCACCCCGGCATTCAGTCCTGATGGAAATTTGGTTGCGTTTTCTTCCCGTCGAAATGGATATTGGGACTTTTACCTGCTAGATCTGCGTACAGGATATATCAGCCGGCTGACAGATACGATTGAATACGATGCTGCCCCCACCTGGTCACCAGATGGAGCATTTATCGCATATGAAAGCTACACGAATGGATCCTTAAATATTGTCATCCGGTCGGCTACCGACAAAAGCCAGGCTCCCCTCCAATTACCTGATATCGGAGGATCCAACACGTCTCCTGCCTGGTCACCACTCGGGCGACAGATAGCGTTTGTCTCCAATCGCTCCGGGGAACCCGAAATCTGGATAGCAGATCTCGACCAAGCCGGGGTATACACGGATATCAGCAATAATCCAACAGGCGATTGATTCGCACCCTGCCTGGTCTCCCGATGGAAGCAAATTAGCATGGGCTTCCACCAATTCAGATTCGGGATTAACAGGTGTGTATGTCTGGGACGCGGGCAACCCGGATGCCCAGCCAAAATGGGTCGGGGCGGGAGATTGGCCCGTGTGGGTGGATAATCATGACATAGCTACTCGTTTATCTTCCCCCAATCAAAACTTTTTAACAGGTTACTCCACCAGTGGAGCCATCAATCTTCCTCCCATGTTGCTTCCCGGACAAGTTGATGGATTGTCGGTTGGTACAACAGTCACAGAATTGCCAGGTCCATTCAAGGCTGCCGCCAAGGTGACTCAACCGGCTTTATTTGATCCAGGAACAATTTCGCAATCTGATCTGCCTGCAAGCCGTTTAACGCTTATCCCAATTCCCAGCGTTACGGCAGCGTTTCCAAAAATGATCGAGGCTGCTGCCGACTCCTTCCAACTTTTGCACACGTTGATTTCCACACAATCCGGCTGGGATGCCCTCGGCAACCTGGAAAATGCATTTATCCCACTTACCACCCCACCCGATCCCGGTTTAGGCGACGACTGGCTTTATACAGGGCGCGCATTCACACTTAACCCCGCCTTGGTACAGGCTGATTGGATGGTCGTGGTCCGTGAAGATTTTGGCCAACAAGTGTATTGGCGTATCTTTTTGCGCACCGCTGCCCAGGACGGATCCCAAGGGATGCCGTTAACTCAGATCCCCTGGGATTTTTCAGCCCGGACCACGAGTTCCTCTGCCTATGAGAACGGCGGGCAATTAATGTCCACCATTCCGCCAGGCTACTGGCTCGACCTTACCTCAATATCAGCTCAATACGGGTGGCAGCGTTTACCCGCTCTGACGAATTGGCGCAGCTATTATGCTGGAGCCCGGTTCAATGAACTGGTCTTTACCCAGGACCTGGACTGGCGTACAGCCATGCTGCAGCTTTATCCGCCCGATATCCTGGTCACTCCCACCATGGTGATCCCACCCACCCGTACTCCCACCCGGACTCCTTTCTGGTATATTGCACCCACCTTTACAAGAACTCCCACGATTCGACCAACCACCACACCTTAGCGATGAAATCCATTATTAGTTTGCGATTTATTTTCTTAATCATTTTCCTGTCAGCTTGTGCGCCTACCTCATTGCCACCTAATGCCCAACCGGCAGCCCAAACTTCCGAGCCACCGACAACACCTCCAGGATCCCAAGCGACTTCGCCGGGTGCAACCCCGATCGTTCAGCTTCCTTCAACTCCTTCGCCTTTGCTCCCAGTGAAACTCCCTTGCCACTCCCAACAGACACCAGCAGTCCCATGCAATTATTTTTCCCCACCGTGATTCCTGCGAAGGGAGCAGAATATCGACCACCTCTCTATCCCACGCCCTGGGCACTCTCCCCTTATGATCATTTCTACTTCGCTGCTCCCATTGCCGCCGCTTACCCGGGCGACCCGATCTGGGATTATCGTTATGGCGGCATCTTTTTCGGACCGGACGTAATCCACTCCGGGGTTGACCTGCCAGCCCCGCGCGGGGCAGAAGTTTTAGCAGCCGGACCGGGAACCGTTGTTTGGGCAGGCATTGGCCTTTATTCCGGCTCAAGCTACAATTTAAAAGATCCTTATGGACTGGCAGTCGCCATCCGCCATGACTTTGGCTACAAGGACCAGCCCCTCTACACTGTCTATGCCCACATGGAAGAAGTGGAAGTGATCGTTGGTCAATGGGTAAATACCGGCACCATAGTGGGCCTGGTTGGGGACACCGGCATGACCACCGGTCCTCACCTTCATTTCGAAGTTCGGCTTGGAGAGAACGATTTTTGGAAGACACGCAATCCGGAATTATGGATATCCCCTCCCCAGGGGTATGGCGTACTGGTAGGCGGGTGATGAGCACTTATGGGCAACGACTGGATTCATATCTGGTCCTTTTAAAGTCATTGGCAACCGGAGAAACACTACTCGGTCAAGACCTATGGACCCATGACTGTCAACAGTGATGCTTATTACAATGAAAATGTTGTTTTGGGGAACCTGCCCGCAGGGGTTTATGAACTAAACATTCCCTATGCTGCCCTGAACAGGAAGGTAAATATTCAAATCCTTCCGGGGCAAATAACATATTTTTCGTTCTTTGGATTCAGCGGATACGACTTCACGCATGCCTCCCGGCACCCCTGACCGGGACCCCTTGAACACTTGACGAATCGAACATCTGTGCTATACTCGACTCAATCAAGGATAGAGAGGAGTATTATGGCTCGCAAATCTGAAACATCTGCAAGTTCTCCCATGGATGAAGGGCGCCGCAGCATGCTTGATAAAGCCCTCGGGGATATTGTCAAACGCTATGGGGACGGCTCGATCATGCGCCTTGGGAGAGGCACATAAAATGACCATCGATGCCATCCCCACCGGCTCGCTCTCCCTCGACCTGGCACTTGGAATTGGCGGTATTCCGCGTGGACGCATCACCGAAATCTATGGTCCCGAATCGTCCGGGAAAACCACCCTCTGCCAGCATATCGTTGCTGAAGTTCAAAAAATGGGCGGAACTGCGGCTTACGTGGATATGGAACATGCCCTCGATCCGGCTTATGCCGCCAAATGCGGCGTGGATATCGATAACCTGCTTGTTTCACAACCCGATACAGGGGAACAGGCTCTTGAGATCACCGAAACCCTGGTGCGATCCGGCGCAGTGGACCTGGTGGTCATCGATTCCGTTGCCGCGCTGGTTCCCCGCTCCGAGATCGAAGGCGATATGGGGGATGCCCAGATGGGTGCCATGGCTCGTTTAATGTCCCAGGCACTGCGCAAACTTTCCGGTGCCATCAACCAGACCAAGACTTCGGTGATCTTTACCAACCAATTGCGGATGAAAATTGGAGTCATGTTTGGCAACCCCGAGACCACCACCGGCGGGAATGCCCTAAAATTTTATGCCTCTGTCCGCCTGGATGTCCGTCGGATCCAATCCATCAAGATCGGCGCTGAAATTGTCGGGAACCGCACGCGTGTCCGGGTGGTTAAGAACAAGGTTGCGCCTCCATTCCGGACTGCCGAATTCGATATCATGTATAACGAAGGCATTTCCAAGGTCGGTGATCTGATCGACCTGGCAACCCAGCTCGAAATTGTGGATAAACGCGGTGCTTTCTTCTCCTATGGCGAAACCCGGCTTGGGCAAGGCCGCGAAAATTCCAAGGAATTCCTGCGCCAGAACCCAGAAATGGCGAACGAAATCGAACAGGTGATCCGCCAGCGCGCCAACGGCGGAGAGGTTGCGATCCCTCTCGTTGCCGGTGGTGGTGAAGATTCCGGGAGTGATGCCACGGAAGAAGCTTGAAATCAAGAGTTTTAATGGAGAAGCGGATGGACACAGGAAAAAGTAAAAAGATTTCTCCTGTGTCCATTTTTGCGTCTGCAAGGATTACCATTATTGTTACTATGCTGTGGTCCCTGATGACTGCATGCGGGGGAACCAGTACGCCATTCCCCACATTAGCAAACCTTCCCTCGCTTGCTCCTACTATTCCTCCCACTGTTACACCTTTTATCCCAACAGACACCTCCGTCCCAACTTTAGCAATTCTGGTTACACCTACCGTCATCTGCATCAATGGATTGACATTTATTAGCGACGTGACCATTCCAGACCTATCCATTGTCAGTGCGGGGAGTCTCCTGGATAAACAATGGCTTGTTCAAAATTCCGGTTCATGCAATTGGGACAACCTCTACCGGTTGCGCCTGGTGGGAGGTGACGCGCTGGGCGCATCGCCCGAACAGGCTCTCTACCCGGTACGCGCCGGGCTGCAAGCCGATTTGCGTATTATTTTCACGGCGCCTATGATACAGGGGGAGTATTTTAGCGAATGGCAGGCTTTTGATGGGCAGGGCGTTCCTTTTGGCGGATCATTTTTTATAAAGGTTATTGTCCAGTAATTTCATCGATTTTTTCCAAACGTGAATCTTATGCCTGCTTTCATTACCCGACCGCTCAATTCTTCTGACAGCGAATGGGTTTCACGCATGATGATAAAAGAATGGTGTGGCGAGATGGTTGTGTCACACAGCGTAATATTTCAACCAGCCAATCTCCCGGGCTTCGCCGCAATAATGGGGGAGGAATACATCGGATTATTAACGTACAACCTATCCGGGAGTGAGTGTGAAATCATCACGCTCAACTCCTGGCGCGCCAACCAGGGAGTCGGAACGGCACTCATTGCCGCAGCTCGTCAAGCCGCAGAGCAAGCTGGCTGCAACCGCCTGCTGGTCGTCACGACCAATAACAACTTGCACGCATTGAACTTTTACAAGAATCGAGGCTACATGGTTTGTGAGATACGCAAGAACGCAATTGCCGAAAGTCGAAAACTCAAACCTCAAATACCTCTCCTGGACGAGACCGGCACACCAATCCGTGATGAAATTGAATTGGAGATGCGACTATTAGAAAACAGAGGTTCATTGTAATAAAACTAAATCTGACTGATCCCAAATGATCCCGGAGTATCCATGGAAAACCCCACCATCGACCTTATCCATCAACACAGCTCAGTCCGGCATTACAAGCCTGACTCCCTACCTGCCTTTATGGTTGAATCGATCATATCCGCTGCCCAATCTGCGTCCACGTCGTCAAACCTGCAGGCATACAGCGTTATTGCGGTCGCAGACGCCGGGAAGCGTACCCAGCTTTCTAAAATTTGCGGAAACCAGGCCCATGTCCGCGAGGCACCAGTTTTTTTGGCATGGTGCGCAGACCTCGCACGCCTCGACCGGGTATGTAAATTACGAGGTTGCGCCCAGGTGACTGAATTCACCGAAAATCTTCTTGTCGCTGCAATCGACGCTTCCCTCGCTGCTCAGAACGCAGCCTTAGCCGCAGAGTCGCTTGGGCTGGGCATTTGTTACATCGGCAGCATCCGCAACAACGCTTCCGAAATAATCGAGCTTCTGGACCTGCCCAAACTCACTTTCCCGATTACCGGAATGACCCTCGGGTGGCCCGAAAAGCAGTCCGGCATAAAGCCTCGGCTGCCTTTGCGAGCGGTGCTGCACTGGGAATCGTACAGCGAAATGACAGAAGATGAAGATTTACGCGATTACGATAAAACGATGATAGCGACCGGGATTTATAACAACCGGCAGGTGCCGATTCCCGGAAAACCTGGTGAGATGGAAGACTATGGATGGACGGAGCACACCGCCCGGAGGGTATCGCTGGCTGCGCGCACAGGATTACGCGCCGAGCTTGTAAAACAGGGATTTCTTTTGAAATAATAATTAAAAGACAATAACTCCCCGATGGTTGGTGACATCCGAAGCGGGTTCTATATATTTCCCAACTCGCTGGAATTGCTGGTAAAATGTCTAAATCGGAGCTAATTAGTATGAATAATAGCCGCCCAGTCAAAGAAATCATTGAACCGCGATTTGTAATGGAAGGCGCCGGAGTTCTCCTGCGCCGTTCCATCGCGCCGCAGGTTTCGAACCTGTTCGACCCGTTTCTTCTGTTCGATCACTTTGCTTTCAATGATCCGGCGGAGGGTCCAATCAAGGGGTTTCCGATGCATCCCCACCGCGGCATAGAAACCGTCACATACATAATTAATGGGAGTGTTAACCACCGGGACAGCCTGGGCAATTCCGGTCTCATTGGTCCCGGCGATGTTCAATGGATGACTGCTGGAGGCGGCATTCTTCATGAAGAAATGCCGAGGCGCGGTTCGGATGGGGCTATTAATGGTTTCCAGTTATGGGTCAACCTGCCCGCCAGCCAAAAAATGTCCAGACCGCGTTACCAGGGGGTCGAGGCAGCAACCATTCCTGTTTTCGAAGAGGAAGGCTGCCGGGTACATGTCATTGCGGGCACCCTGGGCAACGTCATTGGTCCGGTAACGGAGATCGCCGCCAATCCGATTTACCTGGATTTAGCCCTGGAACCCGGTGCCTCTTTCACAGTCCCAGTCCCGAATCATCACACCTGCTTTGCCTACATTTTCGAAGGAGCAGGTTTATTTGGGGAACAGGAAATAAATGGAGTAAAGATGGTAGTGTTTGGCACCGGTGATCGTGTCGAAGTCAGTGCGGGTACTTCTCCTTTACGATTTGTCCTGGTGGCAGGCAGCCCCATTGGTGAACCAATCGTCCCATATGGACCGTTCGTGATGAACACCAGAGAAGAAATCCAGCAAGCGCTAGCGGATTTGAAGAACGGGACGTTTGTGCAGGCGTGACCAGTCTTCCGGAGCCATCCAATCGTCTTGTATAATTGATTCATGACCCGGATAATTTATGGCGAGCGCATCAGCAAGCAAGCAAAACTCCGGCTGGGCTGCTCGGCAACCCTTTTCAAAGATCAACGCGACAAGGTGCTGCTTACCCGCCGAAAAGACAACGGGAGCTGGTGCCTGCCCGGTGGAATAGTTGAGGCAGGAGAAGTCAATCTCTGAATGTTGTTTACGCGAAGTGTTGGAGGAGACGGGGTTGGAAGTGCGCATCCTCCGGCTGACAGGAGTCTACTCGGATCCAAACCAGGTAATCGTTTATCCGGATGGAAACCAGGCCTACATTGTGGTTATCAATTTCGATGTGGAACTCATTCGCGGGGAACCCGGCTTGAGCAGTGAGACGATCGGAGTGGATTGGTTCCCGGTCAGCGAAGCTGTGCAGATGGACCTTTTCCATGGTCATGCCCAACATATCCAGGACGCATTGTCTGGTTGTGAAAGTGCCTTTATCCGTTGAACTTTTCAGAAACTCGAGCCAACTACAATTGTTTGATTTGTTGATATGAGGATTGCCCATGGAGATGCCGTCTGCGAGGATTAATGGATAACAATACTAATAATTCCATCAGCCCAGCCGCCTTGAAGGTAAAGAATGCCTTGCTCGCCCTTGGATATCATTTCAATATCATTGAATTCCAGGAAAGCACTCGTACCTCCGGGGAGGCTGCAGAACGGGTTGGCTGCCAGATTGGGCAAATCGTCAAGTCACTTATCTTTCGTGGACAAGTAACCGGAAAACCGGTGCTGGTGCTGACCAGCGGTGCCAACCGGGTTGACGAAAGCCGTATCAGCCATTACGCGGGTGAATCCATTGGACGAGCGGACGCAGATTTTGTCCGCACTGCCACTGGATTCGCAATTGGCGGCGTTCCTCCGCTGGGGTTTTCTCAACCCCTGGAGACTTATTTGGATGAAGATCTTTTACAGTATGGAAAAATTTGGGCAGCTGCCGGGACCCCAAATGCTGTTTTTGAACTGACCCCCGCTGCCCTGGAAA
This sequence comes from uncultured Chloroflexia bacterium, assembly GCA_963830585.1. Taxonomy (GTDB): domain Bacteria; phylum Chloroflexota; class Anaerolineae; order Anaerolineales; family Villigracilaceae; genus UBA877. The sequence goes on from CAWHNA010000002.1 coordinate 1,015,400, forward strand.
AGGCAACAGGCGGAAAAGTAGTAAGAGTAAAGACATAACCGGATAACCAAGATATATAAAAACAAGGCGCAAGAGATATCCTTGCGCCTTGTTTTTATTCTTCCAGGGCTTCCTTGGATTTCTTGTCCCATTTCCCCCGGTCATCCGTATTCAAGATGCGTTTACGGATACGGTAAGAAAGCGGGGTTACTTCGAGCAGCTCATCGTCTGCCAGGTATTCGATGGCTTCGTCAATACTCATTGCGCGCGGGGTTGTCAGGCGGATTTCCATGTCACCATGCGATGAGCGCATATTGGTCAAATGCTTTTTTCGGCAAACATTGATCGGGATATCGCCGGGACGGGCGTTCTCGCCAATCACCATCCCTTCATATACGGCGACACCGGGACCGTAGAATAATGTGCCGCGGTCTTCAGCACTTTTTAGCGCGTAAGCGGTGGTATCTCCCACTTCCCAGGCGACCAGCGAGCCTGTGGTCCGCTGTGCCATCGGACCAGCCATCTCCTCGTATCCATGGAATAATGTATTCATCACACCCATGCCGCGCGTTGCAGTCAGGAATTGATATCGGAATCCGAGCAACCCGCGGGTTGGTACGATGTATACCAGTCTTGTGCTGCCTTGCCCCGTATCCTGCAGATCCATCATCTTCCCGCGCCGCCCACCCAACATTTCCACAACGACACCCACAGTCTCGGGGCTGGTTTCCACATGGACTTCCTCGAAAGGTTCGAGCTGGGTTCCATCTTCCGCTTTTCGAAATATTACTTCCGGGCGGGAAACCTGGAATTCATATCCTTCACGGCGCATGGTCTCGACCAGGATCGCCAGATGCAATTCTCCCCGACCGGAGACAAGGAATGTTTCTGCAGTCTCGGTTTCCTGGACACGCAGGGAGACGTTTGTGCGTAATTCGTCGAAAAGGCGTTCCCGTAATTTGCGGGAGGTGCTCCAGCGTCCTTCCCTTCCCGAAAATGGGGACGTATTGACTCCAAAAGTCATGCGGACGGTTGGTTCTTCCACCTTGATGGTCGGCAGTGCAACCGGGTTTTCGATATCGGCCAGGGTTTCGCCGATCGCAATCCCTTCCAAACCTGCCAGGGCGATAATTTCTCCAGCCTCGGCTTCTTCAACTTCAACTTTATTCAATCCCTGGTGCACGTACAAATACCGGGCACGCTCAGGCGTGTTTGTGCCGTCAATTTTCAGGCGAGCCAGAGGCTGACCAACCTTGACCTTGCCGGCATGAATACGGCCAACTGCAGTCACGCCGCGGTAATCGTCGTATCCCAGGGTGGTAACCAGAATTTGCAGAGGCGCGTCCGCATCCACCATGGGGGCAGGGATGTGTCTCAGGATGGTCTGGAACAACGGCTGGAGGTCCGGACCAAGCTCGGGAGAGAAGCCTGCCTGCGCGCTGGTTGCCTGGGTATAAATGATGGGGAAATCTGCCTGCTCGTCGGTGGCGCCGAGTTCGATGAATAAGTCAAATGTCTGGTTGACCACCCGCTCGGGTTCTGCATCCTTGCGATCCACCTTGTTGATGACCACCACTGCTTTATGACCCATTTCAAGGGCTTTCTTAAGAACGAACCGGGTCTGCGGCATGGGACCTTCTGCCGCATCCACCAGGAGCAGCACGCCGTCCACCATGTTCATCACCCGTTCGACCTCTCCGCCGAAATCTGCATGTCCGGGGGTATCAACTATGTTGATTTTAACCACCTGCCCGGTTTCAGGGTCAGGGATGGTAATAGCTGTGTTCTTGGCGAGAATCGTAATGCCGCGTTCGCGTTCGAGATCGTTGGAATCCATTACGCGTTCCGCCACTTGCTGGTTATCACGGAAGGTATGCGATTGGCGCAAGAGACCATCCACCAGGGTGGTCTTCCCATGGTCCACATGGGCGATTATGGCGATATTGCGAAGGTCTTTTCGTTCTTTCAACATGGGTTACCTTTGAAAGGGTTTTGGAGTGTGCCTTATGCGGTCAACTCATAACCCCTTTGATTTTCCATACAAAAACCCCGGAGTAGAGACCGGGGTCTGACATGATGAGTTTAAATCCGGCTTGCGGGTTGTATTTTATCAGATTGTCTGGAATTTGGGCAGGGCAACTCGCGAGTGTGCTATATAAATCGACGGGATTTGAGTCAATGATAAGAGGCAGGTTGCCTATCAGATACTGCTCAACCCACCAGAATCGCCACTGAAATGAAATGAGCTGTTGCGGCAAGCAGGACAAAGATGTGCCAAACTTCGTGAAATCCGAATTTTCCGGGAATAAAATTGAAAATCTTGGTGGCATAGACAACGGCACCAAGTGTATAAATTACCCCCCCAACAATCAACCAAAGGATGGCGCTTACCGGGAGCGCAGCGGATACCTGCCCGACTGCGGATATACCCAGCCAACCCATTAACACGTAGATGGCAGCATTCAACCAGCGTGGTGCCTTTACATAGAAAATCTTAACAATGATCCCGACCAGTGCAAATGACCAGACAATCGCTAACATGCCCCAATGAAAAAAACCACTGAATGCCAGAACGCAAAAAGGCGTATATGTTCCTGCGATCAGGACATAAATTGCCGAATGATCCAGTTTCCGAAGGACCTGCATTTGTTTTTGTGGTAGCCTGAATCAAGTGATAAGCGGAACTGGCGGAAAAAAGTGCGATCAGGCTGAGACCATAGACCAAAATGGAAACAACCTTTAGATAATTCGGACCAGGTAACAATAATAAGAGCAATTTCTCCTATAAGGGCTGCAATGCGCTCCGCCAAGATGGGTCAATCCACTGACAGGTTCACGGAATTTGGAAAGCATATGAATCCATTTCCTCTCAAAGTACTAATGGATCCTGAAAGTGATAATTAATCAGGGACACATCCATAATATTCTGGTTATAGCTGGCGAAATTAATTTTACCCTTATACAAAGATTCTTGTTTATCATCCAGCTAATAACTGGCAATCAAAATAAATAGCCTCGCGGATTTCTCCGCGAAGTTGTGTCTTTCGTAAGTCTGATTTGGAATTTTACGTGCCCTCTTCCCACGAATTCAAATACTTAACCTGTTCGGGTGTCAATGTATCAATTTTCACACCCATGGCAGACAGCTTGATCCGCGCAATCTCGGCATCCACTTCAGCCGGGACGGAATAAACCCGTTTTTCGAGGGTCTTGGCGTTCTTGACCATGAACTCAGCAGCCAGGGCCTGGTTGGCAAAGGACATATCCATCACCGATGCCGGGTGTCCCTCGGCGGAAGCCAGGTTGATAAGCCGGCCTTCCGCGAGGATGTTGATCTTGCGACCATCTTTCGTTTCGTATTGTTCGACGAACGGGCGCACCAGTTTCGGATCACCCTGGGACAATTTCTGTAGGCTGGGGATGTTGATCTCCACGTTAAAATGCCCGGAATTGGCTACGATCGCCCCGTCCTTCATTACCTCGAAGTGGCGCTGATCCACCACATTAATGTCTCCTGTTACAGTACAGAAGATGTCGCCGATCCTGGCAGCGTCCATCATTGGCATCACCTGGAAACCGTCCATAACCGCTTCCAATGCCTTCAACGGATCCACTTCTGTGACAATAACCAGCGCCCCCATACCGCGTGCCCGGGATGCCAGGCCGCGTCCGCACCAGCCATATCCGGCGACAACGAAGTTCTTTCCTGCCAGCAGCACATTGGTTGCCCGGATGATTCCATCCAGGGTGGATTGACCTGTGCCATAGCGGTTATCAAAGAAATGTTTCGTCATGGCGTCGTTGACCGCGATAACAGGGAATTGAAGCATTCCATCCGCAGCCATCGCGCGCAAGCGGATGACGCCGGTGGTGGTTTCTTCGGTACCCCCGATAATGCCAGGGAGAAGTTCACGCCGATCCTTGTGTATGGTGGAAACCAGGTCGGCACCATCATCCATGGTCATGTGAGGCTTATGATCCAGCGCTGCACTGATGTGCTTGTAATAGGTCACATTGTCTTCACCCTTGATGGCAAAGGTGGGTACTTCGTAAATATTGACCAGTGCTGCCGCTACGTCATCCTGGGTGGAAAGCGGGTTTGAGGCAGTTAGTACCAGGTCTGCACCACCCGCCACCAGCGTACGTGCCAGGCTGGCAGTTTCGCTGGTTACGTGCAGACAGGCAGACAGCCGTATTCCCTTGAGGGGTTTTTCCTTGCCAAACCGCTCACGAATTTGTCTCAGGACAGGCATCTCGCGCTCTGCCCATTCGATGCGCCGTCGACCGCCTTCGGCAAGCTTGCCATCTTTAATATCGGAATTGCTCATGATTTCTCCTTCGGATTAAGTAACTCGTTTAGTTTACCACCGTCATCAAAATGATCCCGGAAACGCTTCACGAATTCAGGGCGAGTATAAGAATGGTTTTGAGGTCCTTTTTGTTCCAGGCAATAGACTGCTGCCAGGGAGCCAATCTCTCCGCACAATTTCCAATCGAATCCATGAGCATACCCGGCCAGGAATCCACCACGGAATGCATCTCCCACACCGGTGGGGTCAACGATCCGTTCCTCCGGAACGGCTGGGATGAATTGTTCTATTTCGCCGGAATAAACGGTAGCCCCATCTTTTCCACGGGTCACCACCACGACCTTGATATGCTGGAGGATTTGCTCCAGGTCCCAGCCGGTTTTCTTGGTGATCAATTCGAATTCATAATCATTCACAAAAAGGAAATAAGCCCCCTCCATATCCCGGGCTAATTCCGATCCTTCCAAACGCAGGATTTGCTGGGATGGGTCATACAGGTAAGGAATTTTTGCATCATGACATTCACAGGCAAACTTGGTCATTGCATCCGGTGAATTTGGCGAGACGATCACCAGGTCGGGGCAGGGTTGGACTTTCAGGATGCTCTGTTTCGAGGCAACCTTCATCGCCCCCGGGTAGAATGACGCCAGTTGTGCATTGGACTGGTCGGTAGTGGCAAAAAACGAGGCGGTGAATAGTCCAGGCACAACCTGCATCAAGGTCGTATCGATGCCAGCTGCTTCAAGAATTTGACGGTACTCCCCGAAATCCTCGCCCACAGTTGCCATAACGCGCGGCTTTTCGCCCAACAATGCCATGGTATAGGCAATATTGGGGGCAACACCCCCGCGTTGGCGGGACATGGAATCAACCAGGAAGGACAGGCTGATTTTTTCCAGACGTTCGGGAAGGAATTGTTCCTTGAACAACCCAGGGAAGGTCATCAGGTAGTCATACGCAACGGAACCGGTTAGCAAAATATCCACTTTATTTTCCCTTTTAATGCCTTGGGTGTTCTTCGGCGAGACTTGCAGATGCCACTACTTAATTCTCTTGAAATTCACATCAAATGGCGGCATTACTATCCCATTCTCGGTGATAATTGCTGATGATCAATCGGTTGGGGGTCACATCAAATGCCGGGTTTCGCGCCCTGGCTCCCTCGGGTGACACCCGTCTCACCGTGGAATTGTATCCCTAAAACTTCATCGGGGTCGCGCTCTTCAATCGGAATGAGGCTGCCATCAGCGACCGAAAAATCGATTGAAGAGGTAGGTGCCACTGAATAGACTGGCACATTGTTATCGTTGGCAGCCAGCGCCAGCATATACGTACCAATTTTATTCGCCACGTCCCCATTGGCTGCTATCCTGTCCGCACCGAAAAGGACTTCCTGCACCTGACCGGTTCTCAGGAAATAGCCTGCAGCGTTATCGGTGATGATTTCGTAGGGAATGCCATACTGCCCAAGTTCCCAAGCGGTCAACCGGGACCCTTGCAAGCGTGGGCGGGTCTCATCCACCAGGACATGGATGTGCTTACCCTGCTCATGCGCGGTACGGATGACTCCCAGTGCGGTTCCCCAATCCACCACAGCCAGTGCACCCGTATTGCAGTGATGGAGGATGGTATCGCCGTCATGGATTAACTTGGCGCCATGTTCAGCCATCCGTTTGTTGGTGGCAACATCTTCATCTGCAATCCGCTGGGACTTCGTTCAAGTACTCCCTGGCGCAGATCATCCAAATTCAAGGATGGTTGTTTCTCTATGATTTTTACTGAGTGCATTCAAAACTCTATCCACTGCCCATGCCAGGTTGACAGCTGTGGGACGGGAGGCTTTCAGTGAACTGGCAGCTGATTGAAGATCCGCCAGGAACGCGGTTGAGTCATGTGCTCCCGATTCATTCGCGGCAAGCGCCAATCCAAAGGCTGCTGCTGCTCCGATGGCTGGTGCGCCACGCACCGTCATGTTCCGAATTGCATCCACCACTTCAGACCCCTTATGCAGGGTGACCACCTCAAACACCGCAGGAAGACGGCGTTGATCGATCATTTTAAGAGAATTGGATTCCCAAAATACGGTTCGCATGGACGCACAGGAAAAGACGCCCGCTCAGGGGCGTCATCAGTCGATAACAAAGTTTATCATGCCGCACCCATATTGACAAGCATTGACACAGGTTCTGTTCTCAATTATAAGATTAGCATGAAAATAAAGCGTTTGGTAGTTGGAGCCTGCCTTGGGGCATTTTTGATGGGTTGCGTACCGGCTTCGGTTTCAACTCCCGCTATGACCCCGAGTTCAACTCTCCCTCCAGCGATCACCCCCTTCGACACAGCTTTACCAACTTTCACGCTTTCTCCAACCCCAACTCCCGAAGCCCGGGTGGATACGGGTGAAGCGGCAATATTTAATGGAGATTATGATACCGCGTTGGTCGAATACCAGTCGGCATTCGATAATTCCAATTCCCCCGAGGTACGTGCGGCAGCGCTATGGGGATTGGGGCGTGTTGAATATGCAATTAAAAACAATGGAGCGGCCCTGGAAACACTTTGGCAATTAAGCAGCCAATATCCAAATTCCCCTAACGCAGTCCGCGCCTATTTTTTATTGGGAGAAATATACCAGGCGCTGGGAAGAAATGAAGAAGCCGCCAAGGCATTTACTGTTTACCTGGCGCTGCGTCCAGGCATTATCGATGCTTATGCGCAGGAACGGCGAGGGGATGCATATACAGCAGCCGGAAATGATACGGAGGCGATCACCGCTTACAAGGCAGCGCTTGCAGATCCAGGGATCGAGGACAGTTCCGCCGTGGAAGTTAAAATTGCCCAGGGAGAAGTCCGCTTGGGAGATACGACCACGGCATTGGGAATATTTGACTCAATTTATGCGGCAAGCTCAAATGACTATTTGAAAGCCCAATTGGATTTGCTTTCCGGCCAAATCTACCTGTCGCTCGGTCAACCTGACCAGGCATACCAGCGTTTCCTTCACGCGGTTGATAATTACCCCCTGGCATATGATTCCTATTCAGCACTGGTAGCCCTGGTGAATGCCGGTATTCCCGTGGATGATATGAACCGAGGCCTGGTCGATTATTTCGCCGGTCAATACGGCTATGCTCATGATGCGTTCCAACGTTTTATGGATGCCAACCCCACTAATGACGGTACAGCAGCATATTACATGGCTCTTACTTATTTTGGTTTGGGTCAATATGAAGCTGCTGTGCAGGCATGGGACGGGTTTATCCAGGGCTATCCTGACAACCCACATTGGGCGGCAGCCTGGAACGGAAACGCATCCCTACCCGGACGTGCCTATACGCAATGGTACTATCTCGGTCAATATGACCTCGCCGCCCAGTCCCTGCTGACATTCGTTCAACAAGCACCCAAAGATGGCAATGCACCCATTTACCTCCTGGAAGCAGGTCGTATCCAGGAACGAAGCGGGAAATTGGAGGAAGCAGCTCTTACCTGGGACCGGGTTGCCGACGAGTATCCCGGCAGTGATCTCGTCCCTCAGGCTCTCTTCCAGGCTGGGATCACCCGCTACCGCTTGGGAAAATATAGTGACGCACTCATCTCTTTCCAGCGTGACTCAATTCTTTCGACGGTCCTTGAAGACCAGGCTCAATCCCTTTTTTGGATTGGCAAGACCCAATCAAGCCTTGGGTGATACCTCCGCTGCCAAGGCTGCCTGGCAGCAGACTGCCGCCATCGACCCAACCGATTATTACAGTCTGCGCGCCCAGGATATGCTGGTTAATCGCCCCATCTTTGAATCGTTACCTGCAGTAGGTTTAAACCTTGACCTCACCGCTGAACGCGCCGAAGCCGATTCCTGGGTACGCATCACTTTTAACCTTCCACCAGATACCGATCTCTCGACCCCAGGTGCCTTATTGACGGATCCCCGGCTAATTAAGGGAACCGAGTTCCTGACCCTCGGGCTGGATACACAGGCTGGGATCGAATTCGACGCTCTGCAGACAGCTGTGGAACAAAACCCTGCCGATTGCTACCGACTGGCAAATTACCTCTTAAGCCTGGGGCAATACTACCCTGCCATTTTTACCTTTCGCCAGGTGCTTACCCTGGCAGGGATGGGCACCCAATCCCAAACCCTGGCCGCTCCTGCTTTTTTCAACCACATTCGTTATGGGTTTTATTTTCGAGAAATCCTCTTCCCGGCCGCGCAAAAAACCGGGTTCGATCCAATATTCATAATGTCGCTTATGCGGCAGGAAAGCCTCTTTAATAAATATGCAAATTCCGGCTATGCTCAAGGGCTGATGCAAATAACCCCCGGGACAGGTCAATTCATTGCAGATAACCTGGGTTGGCCACCTAATTACTCATCAGACGACCTGTTCCGTCCAATGGTAAGTATAGGGTTGGGGACAGCATACTTGAGAGACCAGCGACTCCGATTCGGTGACCTCGCAACCGCGCTGGCGGCTTACAATGCCGGTCCAGATGCCGCCTCAATTTGGCGCGATCTTTCCGGACCTGATACCGATCTGTTCGTAGAAATAATCCGTTTCGACGAGACTCGTAACTATATTCGCAGCATATACGAAATTTACGGGATGTACCGGTCTCTATACGCTTCTGTCCCATAAACCTTGAAATAAATCTCCCGCAGAATGACTGCGGGAGATTTTATTTATCCCATGTGGTCCACAATCTTCTTATGGACCGTGGTCGCATCCATGTCTACCACGGAAATCAGCTTGTCGCGTCCATTTGCACCTGCTACAATTTCCAATTGCTTGACCGGAATTTCCAGAACTTTGGCGAGGAATTTGAGAAGCGCTTCATTAGCCTTCCCTTCCACCGGAGGAGCCGTCAGGTGCACTTTAACCGTTCCATCGCTTAAGATATCAACGATTTCGTTCTTGCTGGCCCGCGGAGTAACCCGCACTGCCAGTGCTGCACCTTTCTTTCCGTCATGTAAATGAAAGGATCTTGATTCCATATACGCACCTCAAAGAGCGGACAGGAAACTGATCAACACAAATTTAATTATTTCAATGATGATAATCAAAATCAAGGGACTAAAGTCGAACATGCCGACCAAAGGCACCGTCTTGCGGATAGGGGTTAAAAGTGGCTGCAAGAGCTTGTCGAGTGCATTCCGGATTTGATTATAAGGGCTTAGGAAGAAAGAAAGTAGGGTGTCGACGATCACCAATAAGATGATCAGGTTGGCGAGGAGATTGATAATTGCTGCAAGCAAGTTAATCATATTTGCATTCCCGGTCGCGGACCCAAGATTGCCTGCCCAATCCGCACGATTGTCGCTCCTTCCTCTACTGCAGCGACGAAGTCAGCACTCGTCCCCATCGATAATTCAGTCCATTCTGCTATTGGTAACCGATCATTTAAAAATATTTGGAGTCTTTTTAGTCGTTGAAAAAAAGGGCGTGCTTTGTCCTGTTCGGTAAAAAAAGGGGGCATGGTCATTAATCCGCGAACGACTAATCCGGGAAACTCAATGATTTGTTTGAATATTGGCAATAGATCGTTCCAGGTTTGTTCATTCCATCCTGCAAAGCCAAATTTACTACCTTCGCCGCTAACATTCACTTCCAGCAAAACCTGCAATTTCCTGCCAGATTCGATCAGTTCCTGATTCAACCGCCCCGCAAGCCTGGGGCTGTCCAGCGAGTGCAGCATGGAAAAATTTGCTGCCACCAAACCAGACTTCCGGCTCTGGACATGCCCGATCATGTGCCACTCGACAGGAGAACCCCGCAGCGCTGATATTTTTTCCAGGGCTTCTTCCGGGTAATTTTCTCCCAGCACGGATGCGCCTGCTGAAATTGCTGCACGCACAACCTCAAGCGGTTGGGATTTGGTCACCACGACCAACCTTACGGTTCCTGCCTCCCGTCCTGTCCGGGTCCCCGCCGCGCTTATCCGATCGAGGGTCTTCAAATAACGATCGCGAATACCAGCGACCAGGGTCTCATCCATGCCTAGATTATACCAAGGCAATTAATGCACCGAAACGCCCAGTGCGACCTTTTTCTGCCCGGTGTGAATACCAATCGTCGGTGTGACAGGCAGTGCATAATCCTGCCACTTCCACCTGGATGACTCCCGCCCTTTCAAGCAACAGGCGGTTGGCAGCCCACAAATCAAATTTTATTCTCCCCATACTCTCCGGAAGTAAGGTCGAAGCCTCTTCATGAAAAGATTGCTTCACCTGGTCCACCACCTCTGGTCCCACTTCGTAATGATCGGGTCCGATGGATGGACCAATTCCTGCCTGGATATCACCCGGTTTTGACCCAAACCGTTGTCCCATCGCCTCCACTGCAAATCGGACGGTCCCCCTCACGGTTCCCAACCATCCCGCGTGAGCAATTCCGACGACTTTGTGAACAGGATCGTGCAGGAAAATTGGAACACAATCCGCGAAACGCATCATGATCGTCACCCCCGGTTTATCCGTCAGAATTACATCCGCCTTGAGATGCGCCATCTCCGGGGGGCGCGGAGCATCTGCAATGGCAACGTTCACGCCGTGGACTTGCCAGACGTCATAAACCGATGCCAGGTCACGATCAAATGTTTGCAGTGCTCGTTGACGGTTTTCACGGACATTCTGCAGATCATCCCCCACCGTACTGCCAAGGTTCAACGCAGCCCAAGGGTTCGGGCTGATACCCCCTTTACGGGTAAAAATGGCGTGCGCCAGGCCCTGGCCCAATTGTTCGAATTGAAAATACCGGATCTCCCCGTTTGACGTGAAAGGCATGGCAGTGCTTACTTCTGTAGGACGGCGAACTTCTTTGCAAGCAGGCGGCGGGTATCAGCCATGCTTTCTTCGATGAGCGGGAACATGAACCAGGCAGTGGTAATCCCAAATAAGAACCCGGTCAGGACTCGCAGGAATGGAGTACTTTCGCGATAAGGCAGGATGGATTGGATAAACGAATTGGGGATTTGACTGAATAATTGCGAAAAACCATCCAGCCCGATCGGTCCCATCCCAACCAGTACCCAAATAATCCAGTGAAGTTTGGGCAGTTTCCGCCGCGACGCAGCATAAACAACGCCAAATAACGCCATCGCGCCCCAGATGGCAACATCCCGCTCACAAAAAGCAACCTTAAAACCAAGGACTGCATTTCCCAGGAACTGCCGGGCTTGCAGCCGGCTGGGATCGGTGGCATCCGAAATCCCGCTGACCTGCTCGAAGGTGAGCACGCCAGCCATTTTTGCTGCTGCGTGTGGATAATATGTCTGTTCCCCGAACAGGAAAAATGAGCGGAAAGCCCACTGGTGGCATAACGGACTGTAGATCTTATAAATCACATCTGCTGGAGTAATCCAATTTACCTTTTTAAAGACAGGTGCCAGAAATGGCAGGCCTACATAAAGCAACAGGAAAGCATTAAAAATCGCAAGATAGTGTTTGGAGATCCAGTAGGAAATTTTATCAGCCCGGTTAATCGTTTGAATTCGTGAAGTATTGACTCTGAAAGTTCTATCGTTGATATTTTCCAACTGCACCCTGCGGTCTGCTGCCGCTCCGAGGGTCATCTGCAATTCCTGCCGGGTAAAAGGGGCTTTCAATCTGAAGGGTCCGACCTCGACCACCGGGATTTCCAGGGCGAAAGATGTCCCTCAAGGCAGGATCCGAATCAATATCCAGGATTGCGAGCTGATGCGGGACAATGTCCTGCAGAGCCTTTAGATCTTCTTCAGCCTGCTTGCATAATTCACAATCTGCACGGGTGTATAACGTAACTGTGATCATTTGCCCTTACCTGGTTTTGACCTTAATCGCTTGAGCAAACCTGTATGCTTGGAGAAATGTATGCTCGCTTAAGATAGTCTCAGCTTTGAACGGTTAAAATACAGATATTTAACCGTCTGATCCACGCTTTACAAGCCGAAGTTAATTTGGGGAAAATAATTGGCCAAAAGACTAAATGAACCGAGGAAAAGCAGGATCCCAACAACGACCAGCAGCACACCCATTACAATTTCGACTACACGCATCACTTTGCTATAACGACGCAAAAGAGTGGTTACCCATCCAATTCCCAGTGCGGCTAACAGGAATGGTATCGCCAACCCCGCGGAATACGAAACTCCCAAGGTCGTACCCTTGATGATCGAACCCCCATTTATGGAAAATGTCATGATCCATCCCAGCACCGGTCCAATACAAGGAGACCATCCTGCCGAGAAGAAAATACCCATTAAAGCCGATGAAACGTATCCCCACCGGTTCAGTTGGGAGTGGACGCGCACGTCATATTCCAAAAATGGGATGCGGAACACGCCGATCATGTGCAAGCCAAAAATGATGATCACCACCCCGCCAATTTTTGCCAGCCAGGTACGGAAATCAAAAAGCAGCAGTCCTACTGCTGAAGCAATGATGTTAAATAGAATAAAGACCAGGCTAAAACCAATAACAAACGCCAACCCGTGTGAAAAAGTGATCCAGCGGTTCTTGGCCGACGATTCTCCCCCGCTGCGCGTCCGCCTAAATATCCTATGTACGCCGGCACCAGGGAAAGAACGCAGGGTGATAAAAATGACGCCAGCCCCGCCAGGAATGCCAGGCCGATCGTTACATTGAAATTATTCATTTATTCTTTTTGACCATTAAAGAGTATCTTCCACGATCACGTGGGTGCTGCCTGTCGTCCAGTCACTCCAGGTGATCTCTCCCGTCGCGAGACCAACGTCAGGTTGTGTCCACCGGAATATCCATTTTGCATCTTCCGGTTTGCAATTTACACACCCATGAGATTGCACGGAACCAAAATTGTTATGTGAAGTTGCTCCGTGGATTGCGACGCCATCGCCTACGAACAGCGTCGTCCAACTAATTCCCGGAAGGTCATAGCTGGAACCTAATGCGCTTGCGGACATTCGGACTGAAATCAATTTACGCCAGATCGTGTGATCGCCGATCGGTGTCGAACCTGGTTGTATACCGGTCGAGACCCGACAAAAATATACTTCCTTGTCGCCTTCTTTACAGGTTAATGTCTGGTAACTCGTATTCACAACGATCTTCTTGGTCGCCGGGTCCACTTCTGGGTTAATGGGCGAAACATCCTCCTGGGTCAGGATTCTGAAGGCTGCCCCATCCGCCCAGAACAGGTCACCCGGGTTCCCATACCTTTCATTCACATGGTACAGAACCGTAGCATTATCCGATTTCCGGATTCCGTCGATCCACATCACCTGGGAATAATACAGGCGCGCCTGGCGGTTATAAGCAACGTGATCCCGCATCCAGCCCGAAACAGGTGCCGGGGTTTCCATGTCAAGGTCCACATAGGGAACGGTCACTTCGCCCCAAAAACCAGTCTGTCCGACAGGCAGCGCAGATACAGGCGAGTTGGGGAGGTTCCGGCAAGGCTGCAGGGAAAGGGAATGGATGTAACCTTCGGGTGTCTCTACCCAGCGCTGGTTGGGAATATTTACATCGATGTTTTGCCGCGCTCACTTCTTTCAGCCAGGGGAAAACTTCATCGGGTTGCGCGTCGCGAACCTTCGACCCTCCCACGTCAGGTGTTGCCATGATCGGGATGATACCCCCCCATTCCAGGCTGGTATCGGTTGTGCAATTCCTTCCCAGCAAGTCAGCCTTGGGGAAGTCTGGTAATAATGCTGCAGACCTTGAGGGAAATAATGCCAACCGGGAGGATAATGGTCTAATTGCCATTGCTCCCAGGCCTAGCCCGGCCAGTTTTATAAATTCCCGTCGGGTAAAATGTCGGTTGGAGGACGCCATTCCGCCAAGGATAACCGTTAACATGGAGGAAGTCAACCGGCACATGAGCTGTGCCTTAATGACACCCGATTGGATCAATCGAAGTAAATTGGGATGTGCCATAAGAAATTACGACCAGTTTCGCCACACAATTTCAATTGAATAAAAAAATCCGCTGCCAGGAATACTGGCAGCGGATAAGTGGTTCTTCTGGTCAAAACTATTTTACATCTCCAATAACCAACGTGGAGGTCGTAAAACCTGAATTATTTACGGCAGGATCCAGGTAAATCGATACCGAATACGGATTCGATTCGCCGGGAGCAATGGCTGTACCTGCCGGTGAGATGGAAGTGTATTCCATGGCGACCAGCGTGTTTTGCGCGTCCGAAATCATCACTACCACGGTCGCTCCGCTCAAGCTCTTATCGCTTGTATTTACCACGTTGCCTTCGAAGGTCCAGGTCGAAGTGTTTTTCGTGACTGCTTCACCACTGGCTGCCAGGTCAACGACATCATTGGTGGGAGGATATGTAAACCAGGGGTCGGCTTGTATACTGGTGGTATTCACCAGGGAGGCCTGGTTCGGGTTATAGTTGACGCTGCTGAACGATGAAACGCTGAAGGCTGCACTTGCGCCTGGTTTCACTGGGATGGGAATGAACGAATAGCTTGAATCCAAAACCGTTTTATCTGCCCCATAAACTACCGGCAACCACCAGAGAATCGAGCAGTTTATCGGAATTATTAGCCAGCCATCCCACAACATGGAAAGAGCCATATTGGTCGAAATATGTGTTGGAAATCGTTACTCCCAGGGAATAATCGATCACTTTGTCTGTTTCGTCGGCATCCAAATAGACATGCCACTTGGTTGCACCGCCCGGGTTGGGGAAGTTGATCTCGAAAGGTGTCCGGTCGCGTCCCGCAGCATCACCGGCTGGAGCTACCTCGGTGGCGAAAGTGGCTGTCCAATCTGCGGAGAGGAGCTGGTTGGCATCGTCCAATACTGCTCCTGCCAGGCTGTTGATATGCGCCCATTTACCACCAGTGTTAACCAGCTCACCGGTCAGGTAATACCAGCCGTGTCCATCATCCACGAGTTGGACATTTTCAGTGATCAACGACGCCCGGTTGACAGTCCCGGTTTGTTGACCAGAAATAATGACATTGAAAGAAGCCGGGGTTCCCTGGGTCGTCTCGTAGGAATATTCGAAGGGAGTGGCTTCTCCAGGAGCAAGGGAATACAGCATCGGGCTGACTTTTGTATTCGGAATGACGCTGCCGCTGTCATCTTTGATCAAGGAGTTACCTGCCGCATCCTTGATCTCTACGGTCAATTCAATTGAAGAAACGACCGCACTACTGTTATTCAAGACTTCGCCTACCACGTGATAGGTTCCGTAAGAATCAACAAATGCATTAGTGCTGGAGATCGTAAGGGCTGCAGGTAGTGGGGCAGGTGTATTATTGTTGTTAATATTGTTATTAGTAGAAATGACCTGGGAAGTGGGTGTCGAGACTGGCGATCCCCCGCAGGCGTTAAGAGAAAGGACAAGTACCCCAATAACCGCACATAATAGAATTTTTTGTTTCATTTTCTTCTCCTCTCTGGATGATGATCAAATATTCCCCGTAATTGTAGCACAGCAAAGGATGGAAGGATTTCATTAATTCTATTTGAAGATCTCTTTCAATCCTGGGAAGCAGTCTGCATTGACTTTGTGTCCGCCGTCGGTTTCACAGTATTTTACTAATGCGCCCGAACCCTTTAATAGCGCCACGGAGCGGCGTGCCAATTCCACAGGCACCATGTCATCCTGCCTGCCATGGGAGACAAAAATTGGTTTCCCTTTCAATACTCCGGTGGAAAGGGTCTCTTCTGCCCTCTTGGAATGAATCCAGAGAGTGCTGCAAAGGCACGGATTCGGTCCGTATGGAGGATAGCTGTTGTATACGTTAGCGCCGCTCCCTGGCTGAACCCGATCAGGTCAAATTGATTGGCGGTTATTCCAACTGTTTTTGACCAATCGTCTACAAACCCGATCAACGCGTCTGCAGATGGTCGTAGTTCTTCCATCAAGGGCAGTCCCTTCATACCTTCCCAAACTTTGCGCCAGGTGTATCCTCCTCCGAGAGCCGGGTGAATCGCCCGCGGTGCCAGTACGGCGATATTCCCGGGGAGGTTGCGAGCAAAAACCCACATGGAATTTTCATCACCTGACAGTCCATGGATCATCAAAAGCAGCCGGGAAAGCCCGGTTTGTGCGGGACGAAAGCGATATTTCCAATCGCGAAATTCACCTGGTGTGGCATCAATCACGGTTGACACGTTTTGTTATCCAATCTATTAACAGGATAATTATTATTACCAGTACCACCGGCGTCATGCCCCCTAATAAGCAAAGAAACCCGGCAATTGCTGCACCGGATCCATAAAACAAGTAGATCAACCCGTCCCCTACTACAAAAAGAATCACCAAAGCTCCCACTATCAGGCGGACATTCGTCTGCCGGATATATTTACGGAGGTCACGCGACATTAATTAGATCCCTGACCCATGGAAAAATACTTTCTACGCAGCCGGTTCGACCAGGATGTGGCTTGTTTCAGGTCTGGCAGGACCTCGTCCATGGCTTCCTCCCCCATCCGGACAACCTTATGCACATCCACCTTGTCCAACAAGCCAATCCCCACCACATCCGGTCGAACAATCACCTCGGGCTGATCGAGTTTGAGACTCAATTCAGTCAACTTTCTTGACCCGATATCAGTTGCCTGGAGATAAATATTGAGCGCCTGCGTCAGCCGGAAACGGAACAGTTGCTCGACGATTGGTGACGGGATCCGTGTGGGGAACCGCAACGATAGCAAATCCCGTTCCTGCGTTAATAACGGCGTCAGTACTACGGCTACGATTGGCAAACCTGGCGCGAGCGAACGGGCAACGGACACGGGCACCGGGTCGAGCACTGCGCCATCCACCAGTTGATATTCCCCAATT
Source organism: uncultured Chloroflexia bacterium (assembly GCA_963830585.1). Classification (GTDB taxonomy): domain Bacteria; phylum Chloroflexota; class Anaerolineae; order Anaerolineales; family Villigracilaceae; genus UBA877. The sequence continues at coordinate 1,032,460 of CAWHNA010000002.1, forward strand.
TGCTGCGGAGGAAAGATCGCAGGGACAGCACCCGAAGCAAGGATGGCATCCACGACACAGCCCTGGTTCAATATTACTTCCCTGGCTGATTTAATATCCACTGCCACCACCGCGCAAGGAAGTTTGAGGTCTTCAAAGGTGAGAGTCCCCAATAATTCTTCGAGTAATTTGGTCGCACCGGTAAAGCCCAGGATGGAAGGGCCCTCATTCCCTGAACGTCCGAACAACTTGGTCTGGTCCAATTTGTCAAACCTGGCTTCCATCTCGTCCGGTGTATACCCAGCCGCATAAAGACCCCCGATGATCCCCCCTGCACTAGTTCCCGCTACAGCTCGAATTTTATATCCCTCCTGTTCAAGTCGTCTGATAACGCCAATATGAGAATAACCCCGAGACCCTCCCCCTCCCAGTGCCAATGCAATATCCATATTCGCCTCTCCTGCCGGCATTCTTGAAGTAGAATGATTATACCCTTCAGAGGAGGTCCCATGCCAGCAATCGAATCCAACGAGAGTTCCTCCCCTATTGTGACACGCGCCGTAGCTGCGGGTTTGATCGGTAAATACTGCGACAATTATGAATTTCCGGGTTGGCAAAAATCCCTCCTGGTCCTGATGGGCGCTCTTCCCCAGGGAGTGGCAAAATTTGTGATCAGCCGCTTCGAGTCCATCTCTGGCCTGCCTCCAGCTGTGCTGGACACTTTCTCGGTGGATGAGCTGATCCGCCAGCGCCTGGGTGACTACGCGCAATTGCCCGGAAAGTTCCCTGCCATTTCAGTGGGTGCCGCACTCGGTGGAGCTACTACGTACTTATCGTTGGCCGTCGGCGCCCCTTTTTTACCCCAGGCATTCGTTACCACCCTTAAACGCGGCTCGCTGACCGGTGATGTGAACGAATATTTGCACCGTTCCCTGGATGTGGCTTTGCGACTTGCCGATGAAAACCCCGGGCTCATGACAATCCAGCATTATGACCCGATCCATGACGGTTGGATGACGCGCTTTGTCAACCATCTTCGTTTCAAATTGATCGACCTCCCGCATGCATACGCTGAATTTATCAAGTCCCGGCTGGTACCGGGCGGGGCGGTCATCTATCTGGAAGGTGGAGCTTCGTGGCTGCGCTACCGCGTGGGACCGCGCAGTGTATTCCAGGTTGGCGGTTGGGGCGGGATACCCGCCGAGGAGTTTTTGGAGGGTAGTGCTCGTATCCGGGAATACGCCCCGCGCGCTGGATTGAAAATTTCGGATTGGAAATTAAGTGGTTATCCATTGGAACGCGGTCCGGAGTCCGAATGGGGGTCCGAGCCGGGGCTTGCAGAAGCTTTGGAATCTTTTTGCCAGCTTGAAGGATTTAGATTTGTTCGCATCCCCATGCCACACCCAAATGATTTTTCCCGGCTGGCTTTTTCTGCCGCACAAAAGCTGCTGGAAAAAGAAGGTCGCCAACCGTCCGGAGTCCTGGTGGAAATGTTCAGCCAGTTTGATGCAAATTCTGCCAGGCAAGCGGGGTTATTACCGTTGTGGCTGATCTTCAACACACAGGACAGTCTCCAGTATTTAAAGGAAATGTTCGCCCCGCTTTCCAGGTGGAAAACCGGTCTTCTTCTCCCCCCTGGCGACTTTTTCGCTGACGCCCGACATGGTGCCTTTGGACGACTGGGGGCATGCCTTGCCAGGAATTCAATGGATCAATATCGGCGCGCGGGCAAGTCACTATCCGGCAGATGCGCGTGCGCTTGTGAAATGGGTCGAGCCGCTTCGACAATGGGTGAAAGAAAACCAGCAGCCGATTATTGAGCGCTTGTCAGCAGAAGAACTGCTAAAATTATGGAAGGATATTTCTTAAATCCTGTAATTCCAATATTGCAGCATGATTACGCAAGGTAGGTCAGTCGCAATGACCATCGAACAACTCTTCCAGGAAGGAATCAAAGCCTTACAAGCCGGTCGCATAGAGGCTGCTGTCAAATTTTTTGCACAGATAGTGAAAACCGATCCCAATTCCGAGGAAGGCTGGCTGATGCTGGCGAAATGCGTACCCGAAGCGAATCAGCGGGAATATTGCTTCAAGCGCGTCCTTGGACTGAATCCCAACAACCTGGAGGCCCGCCTGGGCTTGAAAAGAAACGTCCAACCTCAGCCTGCCCAATCGCGGGAATTTATCCCGCCAGCCGGGGAAATGCCAATTTTTCCTGCCCTCTCCCCCCGAAACCAATCCCTGCTCCAAACCCAAAACCCGAAGTTTCACCTTTTATTTTGGACGAAGAAGAAGCGTTTTCTCCTGCGAATTCGGAATTCCAGCCTCTTACGCCCGTCCTTTCAGATAGATGAAAATCAAGTTGAAACTATCACCTGAAAAGAGCCTGCCCGACTCCCGTGGAAAAAAGAAAAGCAAGGTTCTTCCCATCTTGTTCTGGTCTTTTCCATTGATCCTGGTCTGCCTCGCAGCGATCGGGTACCTTGCCCTATCTGGCGAATTTAGAAAAATCCTGCCCGCAGACCTGTTCGCATTTTCCAAACCCACTATTCATGTTTCGACATCTACCCTCCGTACCTCCCATTTCCCAACCAGTTCTCCCACTCCAGCTGGACCAACGGTCGTACCTACCCCTCTGCCTACCGTCCCCTACAACCCGGTTTTTACAAGCAGTCAATGTAAATTCGACCATCCGGTGGGGGTAACGGTAAGTTGCGGCTTTCTGACCGTACCCGAAGACCGTACCGATCCAAAATCCCCGACCATCCAGATAGCAGTTGCGGTCTTCCACAGCACAAGTGCAAACCCCGCACCCGATCCGGTCATCTTTCTGCAGGGCGGACCGGGCGGTGAAGCGGTCATGACGAGCGTCAGTGCATACACTGAGCTGGTCGCACCATTCCTGGAAAAACGTGATTTCATCGCCTTCGACCAGCGCGGCACTGGTCTGACAAAACCCGCCATCAATTGCCAGGAATTGGAGACGGTTTCCAGGCAGGATATATTCGGACAGATACCCGCCTCCAGCCGGACAATGATCTATACCAATGCCTTCCGTTCGTGTCACGGCATGATGACGGTCAGCGGCATCGGTCTGAATGATTTCAACACGGTTGCCAGTGCAGATGACCTGAACGATCTGGTCACTTCGCTGGGTTATAGCCAGGTCGACTTGTACGCGGCCTCTTACGGGACGCGGCTTGCCCTGGTGACCATGCGTGATCATCCGGGAATTCTTAGGAGCGTTGTGCTCAACTCGGTAGTCCCCGTGGAAGCACGGCTTTATTACGATGACCCTGACCGCTACAATTCGTCCCTGAGGGCCCTGTTTGATGGGTGTGCTGCTGACCCGGTATGCGCAGCAACTTACCCGAACCTGGAGTCTGATTTCTGGGACCTGGTCGCCCAACTTGATGAGCACCCTGTATCAGTCACGGCTCCCCTTTTGACCGGCGGGAAGATCACCGAGACGGTCACTGGCTCCGATCTGCTGGGAGTTGTCACCCTTGGGCTGCTCAAATGGGCCTCGATGATCCCCACCGCACCCATGTCACTCGACCAGATCAAAGCAGGTGACTACTCGACATTCGTTGCCATGCAGTCGTCGCTGCCCGACGAATACAAGGGCATGAATATTGGCGTATACATATCCATGATGTGCCACGAACACATTCTTTCGGGAACACCTGAGGAGCTGCAGTCAGTGCTGGACGCACAAAAAGATATTGTGAAGAGCTACCAGTGGGTATTTTTTGGTAATGCTGAAGATATATTCAACACCTGCAGAGTCTGGGGTTCCACACCGCCGGCTGCCGGAGAAAACGCGCCGGTCGTCAGTGATATTCCCACCCTGATTTTCGAAGGTGCCTACGACCCTGTCACGCCACCCATGTACGGTAAACAGGTCGCTAAAAACTTGAGTCACAGTTACTACATCGAATTTCCGAACCAGGGACACACTCCATTTCTAGGTGATACCACTGGCTGCGCATCGGCCCTGGTCCTGGCATTTTTCGACCATCCAGAAAGTGAACCGAATCGATCCTGCATGGCAGACCTAACTCCCATCCAGTTCATCACTCCTTACACTGGGAATCCCCCTGCCAAATTGGAACTCGAAACGGGATTTGGATTGACAGCAAAAATGCCGGTCGAATGGGATAAATATTTTGATGGTTTTTACCGGCGGAATAACTCCCCCCTCGACATCACTCAGCTCGCTGTCATCCGTACATTTTTTATCGATGCTGGCACTCTGCTTGATTCCCTGTCATCCAAACTTTATGGATACGGTGGTTTTGACGGAGCCCCAATCCTGGTCGGTACGCGGGAAGCAAACGATCTCCACTGGTCGTTGTACAATACCACTTCATACGGTCGTCCGGTCGAGGTCGCCCTGGCTGACACTCCCCAGGGGGATGCGCTGGTCGTGTTGTTATTTTGTCATACAGACGAACTCGATGCCTTGTATCAGACCGTCTACCTTCCCGTTATTGATTTTGTTGTTCCGGCTCACTAGCATTTGATTAATAAAACAGCAGAGCATCGCGGGGTTATCCGTTCCCGTGCTGTTTTTATGTACCGGGGAACGCGAGCCCTTTTTTAGCTTTTATTCGTATTGTTTTTGGTTTGACCGTTTCTGACATGGGCAGGACGATGGTCAGGACACCATTTTCAAAATCAGCTTTCGCTTTATCTGTTTGGACACCTGTGGGCAGCATTAACTGTCGCTCGAATGCTCCAGAACGGATTTCACGCAGATGATAGGTTTTAGCATCCTTTTCTGTTTCTTCTTTGAATTCTCCGCGCAAGGTCAGAACATCTGCTGTGACAGAGATTTGGACATCGTCCGCTTTCAGCCCCGGTAAAGAGGCTTTTACCACCACCTCGTCTGCATTCTGGTAGAGGTCGATTGCTGGGACAACGGAACCTCCACTCATGTTGATCGGACGGGTAAAGGCATCGTCAAGTAGACGGTCCATCGCCTCACGCAAAGTCATCATTTCGCGTAAGGGTTCTCGACGGGTTATATTGGACATGATGAACCTCCTTTTGAATATGAAATTTATTTGTCAGGTTCATAACTATATCCAGAGATTATTAAAAGGATAAATAATAAACATCTGAATTATATAAATTTATCCTTTTGGATAATTTTATTGGCTGCTTTCAGCACTTGGTGATTTTTTGCAATGCGGTAATCAGGGTATCCACATCCCGCCGTGAGTTATAGCCCTGGATGCTAATCCTGACCAATTTGTGGTTGTTCCACTGGATAAGCGGGATTTCTATCCGATATTCACTATATAGCCGTGATTTCAAGACAGCGCAGTCAGTCTCGGGCGGTAAAGGCGCAACGCAAAATTGCCTGTACCAACTATCATTGACAGGGGAGTTAACTCGAACAGCACGCAAATCCGCTCCTGCGCCTCCCTCACCAGTTCATGGCAGGCTTGGCGGACTTTCTCCCAATCATGTTCTTGCTGAAATTCGATGGCGGTGTGAACTGATAGAAAACTGGCAATATCCCGGGTACCGGTCCATTCAAATTGGTCGATAAATTTCGACGGACCAGGGTTGTCTGATTCGTACCCCCATGAAACCACCAGCGGTTTGAGTAAATGCTGGACTTCCTGCCTGGCAAACAAGAACCCTGCTCCCTTGGGTGCGCACAGCCATTTATGCAAATTTCCACCATAAAAATCGGCACCGAGATCATCCAGCTTGAGGGGGATTTGTCCGGGAGCGTGTGCACCATCCACGACTGTTAATATCCCTGCCTGGCGGGCTTTTTTGATCACGGCTTCCACCGGGAAGATAAGTGCAGTCGGGCTGGTGATGTGGCTGAGGAAGATCACCCGGGTGCGAGGCGAGACTGCTTCCCAAAGGGAATCTAAAAAATCCTCCTTTGAAGTTAGAGGGACTGGGATTGGCTGGTTTATGTAAGTGAACCCCCGTTCCCTGGCAAGGAAATGCCAGGTGCGGTCAAGGGCACCATACTCGTGGTCCGTGCCGAGCACCTCATCTCCTGGTCCGAGATCAAGGGAATGCGCCACGATGTTCAATGCCTCGGTTACATTGGTTGTGAATACGAGGTTATTGGCATTTGTTCCCAGGTAGTCTCCTAATGAAGATCGTGCTGCTTCCATTAAATTATCAAAGCGGCGTCCCAGGAACTCGACAGGCTGGCGTTCAAGTTCCCGCTGCCAGCTTTGGTAAGCCTGGAAGACCGGGCGCGGGGTTGCCCCAAATGAACCGTGATTTAGAAAGGTGATCGAAGGATCCAGGAGAAATTGGCGGCGAAGTCCAAACATCAGCGACTCCAATTGTTTGTTATGCGGGAGTGAATTTTAAGTCTGTGTTGATTATAATCAACCCGTGCAATCATTTCGTCGTTTCTTCAATAATCCAGCTGTCCCCACTGAATATCGGCAGAATTTCATCCATCTTTATGCCGACATTGCCTGGTTTGGAATTTTAAGCGGCAGCGCCATAAATTTCTTGAACGTCTATGCTGCCCGCCTTGGTGCGAGCGCTTTCCAAATCGGGATGTTGGGAGCCATGCCCGCCATGGTCAGCCTTTTCTTATCCATCCCAACGGGTAACTGGCTGCAAAACCGACCAGTGGGGAAAGCTGTTTTTTGGACAGCCCTGCTCTCCCGCTTTGGCTATTTCTTATGGATTCCACTTCCGTGGTTGTTCGGGAACCAGGGACAGATTTGGGCGCTCACCGCCATAACCTTGGCGATGGGCATTCCCATGTGTGGATTAAGCGTTGGTTTCAACGCGTTGTTCGCTGCAGCTGTTCCCCCCGAGTGGCGCGCCTCGGTGATGGGTACACGCAATGTGCTCCAATCAATCACTTTTATCATTTCGTCCATAGGTACCGGATACATCCTGAACCACTTGCCTTTTCCGGTGGGATACCAGGTTGTATTTGGGATTGGGTTCCTGGCAGCCGCCATGAGTACCTACAACTTGTTTTTTGTTCATCCCCTCGCCCAGCCCGCCCAAGTGGCAATCCCCAGCCTGGAACCGCCGGTTGATCTTCAGAAAAAAAAATCCCCGTTTAACTGGCACACCGCGCTTCGGCTTGATATCTGGCGCACATCTTTTCGGAAAATCCTGCTGGTGTTCCTGGGCTTCCACCTGGCTCAATTCCTGGCACTTCCCCTTTTTACAGTCTACACAGTGAACGTAATGCATTTAACTGATACCAACCTGGGGATTGGTACTGCCCTTTTTTACGTAACCGTTCTGCTCGGATCGACCCAACTCAGTCGTCTTGAGCACATGCTCGGGCATCACAAGTTGACCGGCTGGGGAGTGGTTGGGATGAGTGTTTATCCGCTTGCCATGGGTTTGTCGCATACTGCTTTCCAATATTATTTGCTTTCGGTGACCGGTGGGTTTGCCTGGGCGTTGGTTGCGGGAGCCTACGCTAATTATCTCCTTGAGAAAATTCCAGTGGATGATCGCCCATCCCACCTGGCTTGGTATAACATCATTCTCAACGCGGCAGTGCTGATCGGTTCCCTGGCAGGACCATTAGTAGCCGGCGTGATCGGGATAAGCGTGGCTCTGATCGTTTTTGGGATGCTTCGCCTCCTGGCTGGTGCCGCAATTTTAAAATGGGGCTGATTTTGTTTGCGGTTGAGTTTTCCCATGTTACAATAATTTAGAGAATTGCCATGCCAGAACACGTTAAATCGGTCGCCACCAATCGCAAAGCGGGATTTGAATATTTTCTCTATGAGAGGTTTGAAGCTGGGCTGGCCTTGAAGGGCAGCGAAATTAAATCCATTCGCGCCGGTCAGATCAGCCTTGCTGAAGCCTATGTCCGCGTGGACGATGTCCGCGGCGCTTTCTTGATGGAAGCGCACATCGCTCCCTATGTGCAGGCCAACCGGTATAATCATGACCCGAAACGGGCACGCCGCCTGCTGCTCCATAAAAAAGAGATTCGTGAATTATGGGATGCTGTGCGACAAAAAGGGGTGACGATCGTTCCGACTTCGCGTTTACCTTAAGGATGGCCGTGCCAAGCTCGAAATCGCGATCGCCAAGGGCAAGAAATTGCATGACAAACGCGAAGCCATCGCCAGGCGGGATGCGGAACGCGAATCTGATCGGGAATCCCGGACATAGAATATTTTCCACCCATATTGAATCAGAACTTACCGGATTAATTTTCCTGGATCATCTTAAGGGATCCTAGGTTTTATAAGCGCGGATAAAAACATCCACCATATCCGGGTCAAAATAGATCCCCCTGTTTTGGCTGATTTCCTCGATGGCGTCCTTCGCCATCATGCTGATGTGGTAAGGGCGGTTGGTGGTCATGGCATCGAAGGCATCCACGATTGCCAGCAGGCGTCCTTCCCTCGGGATCTTGTCACCACTTAGCCCCATCGGATAACCGCTGCCATTCCACCATTCGTGGTGATAGAGCACGTATGGGATGGCTGCCTTCAAGTGGTCCACTCCTTCCAGCATCTTTGCCCCCTCTTCCGGATGCTGGCGCATGAGTTTCCATTCAGCTTCATCGAGCGGTCCGGATTTTTTCAATACCCGGCTTGGTACGATGATCTTGCCAATGTCGTGCAGGATCGCTCCAAATTCCAGGAACACGATTTGCTCATTTTCCCAGTCCAGCGCAAATGCCAGGTTAAGCGCCAGGCGGCGCACCCGCTCAAGATGACCGGCGGTATAAGGATCCCGGGCTTCAATGACATTTGCCAGCATGATCACGGTTTGAAGGTGCGCTGTCCGGGTGTCGAACAGTTCCACCAGGTGTCTGCGGTCGAGCCGTGATTTTACAGCGTTTATAAGCTCGGTCGCATCAAATGGTTTAAACAAATAATCATCCACGCCCAGCGAGCGTGCCTGGCTGACATCTGCTCTTTCTGTTCGCGCTGTCAGGAATAGAAATGGGACTGTTACACCGTTTGGCAGGTTCCGGATGGATTTTAATAATTCGTACCCGTCCATTTCGGGCATCATGATGTCTGAAATGATCAGGTCAGGTTTGGCATGTAAAAATAATTCTAGTGCCTGCTTTCCGTTTTTCGCCGGGTGAATTTCAAACCCCTCTGCTTCCAGGATGTTGCACATAACCTCCAGCAGTAAGCGCGTCGTCTTCCACCACCAAAATATTATTCATTTCCTACCCTCGTTTTTCCTGGAGTGACGATTTCGACAATTAATTATACGTCAATCGCTTCAAATTTTACCTGGTTTCTTTCCACTAATTATTCCAGCCGCTCCTACAAGTGCCTGCCCGAGTGACAGACCCCCATCATTTGCCGGGACCTGGTGATGGATTTTTACGTCAAGCCCCTCAGCTCGAAGCTCTAGCACGGTTTTTTCCAGGAGGGCCATATTTTGCCACACCCCTCCGCTCAGAACGATTTCCTTCAGGCCTGTTTCGCGACTTATTTGTTTGCAGCCTTCCCTGACCAAATTAGCCACGCCATTATGGAAGCGTGCCGACAGGATGGGGATCGCGATTCCACTGCGGAAGTCTGCAATCAAGGCTTCGATGACCGGAAGGGTGGTCACCTTGCCATCCTGGATCTCAAAATGGTATGAATCTGTTTCGGTCTGATCCACGGCAGACTCGAACTCGATCGCAGCTTGGGCTTCATAATTAACTCTCTGTCTGGCGCCCGAAAGGGCCGCGATCGCATCGAAAAGCCGGCCCATGCTGGAAGTTTGAGGAGTATTTAACCTGCGTTCGAGTTGAACGCGCAGCGCCATCCGGTCTTCGTAACACAGGTCCTGCGCAGGTGGCAGGTCTTCATCCCATTCCAAGCCCAGCGACCACAGCAAGTGCCAGAGCGGTCCGTGCCGGGCGTTTAATGGCAGCATCTCCTCCAGGCAGGGGAAAGTAATCCAGGTGAATTTTCCGATCGTATCCCGTGTAATCAGCCACCATGAATTCTCCCCCCCATATGGCTCCATCCTGACCATACCCGGTTCCATCAAACGCAACCCCGATCACCGGGTGACTCCCGTCCATACTGTTATCTGCCATCCCGGCCGCGATATGTGCATGGTGGTGTTGGACGGGAAATGCAGCTAGGTTTTCCCGTTCCGCGCGTTCAAGCGCATACCGGCTGGTCAGGTAATTCGGGTGCAGATCATACGCGATGGCTTCAGGCTGGATGCGGAATAATCCTTCAAATAGGGCAATTCCATCCTGGAAGGATCGCAGGGTCTCGTAATTTTCCATATCGCCGATGTGATGGCTGAGGAAAGCGTACCGGTCGCGCGTCAGGCAAAATGTGTTTTTTAGTTCCGGACCGGTCGCCAATAAGGGAGGGACTTCGAAGGGCAGCTGTAGCGAGTCGGGTGCATATCCCCTCGAGCGGCGTAATAAATAGACCTGTTTATCAAATATCCGCACCACCGAATCGTCACAACGTGTGTGGATGTCCCGGTTATGCATCAGGAAGGCGTCTGCCAGGACGGACAATCGCTCACGAGCTTCTTCATTATCCGTTGCGATTGGCTCTTCAGACAGGTTGGCGCTGGTCATGACAAGGGCAGCCAGGGATGGACGGCTGTCGTTAAAAATCAGGGCATGTAACGGGGTATAAGGCAGCATAACCCCCAGGCTATCCTGTTTTGGCGCAACCTCGTCCACGATCGATGAATTGGCCCGTTTCTTGAGTAATACGATGGGACGTTGGCGCGATTCCAGCAGTTCACACTCGGCAGGACTGGCAATGCAATTTTCTTTTACGGTTGCCAGGTCGGGCATCATAACAGCGAAAGGTTTGTCTACGCGCAGTTTCCGACGGCGTAATTCAGACACTGCCGCCTGGTTGGTGGCATCACAGGCAAGGTGGAATCCTCCCAACCCCTTGATCGCCACGATCTTTCCCTCCAACAGCAGCTCCTGTGTCTTTTTGATTGTATTTTCCCCTTCCAGTGTCTGTAGTTCATTGTTCACCATGTATTCCAGCCAGATCTTTGGTCCGCAAACCGGGCAGGCGATCGGCTGGGCGTGAAAACGCCGGTCAAGAGGATTCTGGTACTCCGCTCCGCATTCCGGGCACATCTCAAATGAGGACATGCTCGTATTCGGGCGGTCATAGGGGATGTCGGTGATGATTGTGAAGCGTGGCCCGCAGTTGGTGCAGTTGATGAACGGGTAGAGGTATCGCCGGTCGTCAGGGTCGAGTAGTTCCTTCAGGCAATCTTCGCAGATGCTTACATCTGGAGAAATCGGCTGGAAGGCGCCTTCTACAGTCTTGGAATCGATGATCTCAAACCCGGAAAACTTTCCCGGCTCCCCGGTAAAAATATCAAGAGTGTCAATTCGTGCAAGCGGGGGAAGTTCCTCTTTAAGCGCCAGCACAAATTCATCCAATTTCCCCGCCGTCCCATCCACTTCGATGTCCACTCCCGCAGATGTGTTGCGAACCCAGCCCGACAGCCCAAAGCGAACCGCCAGTCCGTAAACAAACGGTCTGAAACCTACCCCTTGAACAATTCCGGTTATGTGCAGCTTTGCGCCGTGCAGTTCAGACATGGCTTTGGATATTGGTCTATTCCATCCCCAGGTTCTTAACTAAAAATGCATAAATATCCGTCAGCTCTTCGATGAGAATGGCAGTCGGTTTCCCCGGTCCATGACCTGCCTTCGTCTGGATGCGGATCAAGGTGGGCGCATCCCCCGCCTGGAATTCCTGCAGCCGGGCTGCAAATTTAAATGAATGTCCCGGCACCACCCGGTCGTCATGGTCGCCGGTTGTGATCAGCGTGGGTGGATAGTTTGTTCCGGGTTTGAGGTTATGGTAGGGCGAATAGGCAAAAAGCGTCTTGAACTCGTCGGCATTGTCGGAACTGCCGTAGTCGCTGACCCAGCTCCATCCAATCGTAAATTTATGAAAACGCAGCATGTCCATCACGCCTACGATCGGCAGGCAGGCTCCGAACAAATCCGGGTGCTGGGTCATGCATGCCCCCACCAACAAACCCCCGTTCGAGCGTCCTTCTATCGCCAGCTTGGGCGTCGAGGTGACCTTTTCGTCGATCAGCCATTGGGCACAGGCCGTAAAATCGTCGAATACGTTTTGCTTGGTGTGGATCATCCCACCCTGGTGCCATTCCTCTCCGTATTCTCCGCCGCCCCGCAGGATTGCCACTGCATAGACGCCGCCCAGGTCCAACCAGGCCAGCCGGCTGACTGCAAAGACCGGGGTTTGTGAAATGTTAAATCCCCCATACCCATATAACAGGGTGGGGTTTTGACCGTTCAGTTTCAGATCTGAACGATGCACCAGGAACATGGGTACTTTCGTGCCGTCCTTGCTCGTCGCAAAGACCTGGCGGGTAACGTAGGGGCTGAAATCAAATTCTATGGATGGTTTGAAGATTTCTTCACTTTTTCCCGATTCGAAATCATAGCGAAAAACGGTTACGGGATGAGCAAAGGAGTGGAAGAGATAATACATTTCCTTGTCAGAGCGGCGGCCCGCCAGGGTGGAGGCATACCCATATGTTACCGAGCCCAGAGTGGGGAGTTGGATCTCCCCCAGGAACTTCCCATCCATGGAGAAATATTTTATCAGCTCGTGGGCGTCATGCAGGTAAATAACGACAAATTTGTCATTGATGATCGATGCGGCTTCAAGGGTATCGCCGCTTTCAGGGATCAGGGTTTTCCAACTGTTCTTGCCTGGGTGTGAGCTATCAATCGCGATCAGGCGGCCCTTGGGAGCTTCCCGGTCGGTCTGGAAATAGAACACGGGACCATCGTTGCCGATAAAGTAATATGCTGCTTCCAGGTCCGGGATTAGTTCCACTACCTCACCGTTGGTATTCAAGTCTTTATAGAAAAAGCGGTTGCGGGTGTCTGTCCCTTGAGAGACTGAGATCGCCAGGTAGTGTCCGTCGTTGCTGATCTCTGGACCAAAACCCCATTCTGGTTGATCGGGTCTGGCATAGGCGAGCGTGTCTTCACTTTGCTCGGTATTGAGATGATGGAAATGGATCGTTTGGTTATAGTTGGCTTCCTGGTAAACTTCTCCTTCCGCAGGCGCAGTCAAATCGGCAGTAATAAAAGCCGCTGTTGTCGTGAGCCCAGGCTGCACCGCTGAACTTGCTCCATTCCAGGGTCTCAGGAAGATCTTCCCCATTATTTATGTTTCGGACGCGCCATTCCACCCAGTCCGACCCCGACCTTGAAATGGCATATGCCAGCCAGTTGCCGTCCTCGCTCACCGACCAGGTATTCAAGGCCGCGGTCCCATCTTCGCTGAATGTGTTGGGATCGAGCAGTACCTTTCCAGGTTGCGGTGGGACTTTCCATAACATATAGAACATCCTGGTTCTGCAAGTCCGCTGTTTCGAAATTGGAAATATCGGTTCACCGCGATGATAAATTGTCATCGCCCGGTTGAAGTCCCACAGGCTGGTCAACCGCTTGCGTATCCTGTCCCGGGCAGGGATTTGACCAAGGTACCCGAATGTTAATTTATTTTCAGCTTCGATCCATGCCAGGGTTTCAGGAGAATCGACATCTTCCAGCCAGCGGTAGGGGTCAGGCACCTCGGTACCATGGTAATTGTCCACCTGGGTGCCGGTGGGGGCTTTGGGGTAAGTAAGTTTGGTTTTGGTCATTTAGATGATTATACCTTTGTGACGGCTTGATGATTCATCTGACCAGTTTCTGCGGTCTTACCAGCGGGCATGGTGTTCTTCTGCAAATCCGATCAGGTCTTTGATTTGAATTGCTACTACCATCATCCGTCATGACCTTTCCGTTGTATCGCCCAAACATCTGGTGCACTTCGCTGTCGATGATGACCCAGCTTGGTCTTGGCAGTCCGGTCCTTGAAAGGCGTGAAGACCAGGTCCAGCCGGCCTTCGCTATCGGTGAACTTCCAGGGTTTCAGGTAATCGCCTGAAATGTAATCGAACTTGACCTCACCCAATTTATGGATCCGGTTTTCCAGGATGATCGCATTCTCGCCGGCTTTCGACAGGTCGCCAAATCCGCATCCAAGATTTAATCCCACCGTCCGTCCATCTGGTAAAAACCCGGATGCACTGGCCCAGTTCCAATAGGACTTGTACTCCCAAACTCCACGCCCCCAATCCAGGGAACCTGTGCAATTCTTTGGATTCAACACTTCGGTGGCATCGCCGATATTTCACCCAACCGCTTGCCGGAAGACAGTTGATCTTGCGATTGTAGTAGAAACGGTTTCTCCCGATCGGGATGACGATATTCATCGACTCGTCACCCTCGCGGGCAGGTTAATGTGATTTCCGCCTGGATGCCTGCTCCTGCATTGAAACCTGGGCCAGGAAACCGATAAATGCCGTTGGTCGTTGCGTACGCTGAATGCCAGGTGAGCTTTATCGTTTTCAAAATGACTGTCGCCTTCTGTGCTGTTGCGCGGCAGGTCCAGTCCCTTTCCCAGGGGGATGACCAGCCCTTCTTCGTGCAGTTCGCCGGTTTCGAAATCCATGCTGTAGACGAAAATGTTGCCCGCATATCCCAGGTCTGCGATGGTGGCGGAGAAGAAATCGCTTGGGGGTGAAGACTGCGTAATAATCCCAGCGCTTGATCCGGAATCGTTGAAAGCTTCGCAAGGCATAAAATCGGGCTGCTTCAAGGTTGCAGTCCAGCAGGGGTTGGCGTGCCCAGCCCACCTGGGTCAAGGCTGCCGTCTGGATTTAGCAAGGGGACTCGGGTTGGTCAATTCAATCTGCATGTTTCCTCCATAACGTTACCAGTTTAGTGCGAATGACAGGCGATGTCAACGCTTCACGATATAATTTACTCATGGAACCTCTCCGTATCGGCATCGACATCGGTGGGACATTTACCGATTTCGTCGTTTTTGATCCCGCTTCACGACACATCGAAACTTTTAAACTCCTTTCAACCCCCGCCGACCCGGCCCTGGCGGTCCTCAAAGGTCTGGAGAGAATATTTTCGGGAAGGGGCTCCCGGGATGCCACAGTGATCCATGGTTCAACGGTGGCTACCAATGCCCTGCTTGAACGCAAGGGTGCGAAGGTGGCCCTGGTCACCACCCGTGGTTTTCGGGATGTGCTCCAGATCGGGCGCCAGAACAGGCCGGTCCTCTATGATTTTTTCGCAGATCCACCCCCCGCTTTGGTTCCACCCGACCTTCGCTTCGAGATCGATGAACGTGTTACTCACACCGGGCAAGTTCTGAAAGCCGTCGAATCCGTCTCAACTGGATGCGCTCATTCCGGCTCTCAGGTCAAGCGGTATTTCTACGGTGGCTGTCTGCTTTCTCTTCTCTTTTTTGCGATCCCGAACACGAGCAGGCTGTTGCAGCACAACTTCGCTCTGCAGGTTTTCTGGTTTCTTTATCATCTGAAATTCTCCCCGAATTTCGGGAGTATGAACGCACCAGCACCACGGTTGTTAATGCCTATGTTTCTCCGGTCCTGGAGAAATATCTCTCTCATCTCGAACAATCGCTTGATCCTCAAACCCGTTTGCGGGTCATGCAGTCCAATGGCGGGAATATCAGCCCGGCCGAGGCACGCAAGTTCGGGGTACGCTGCATCCTTTCCGGGCCGGCAGGCGGCGTGGTGGGATGTGAAACCATCGGCAACCTCATCGACCCTTCCGGCGGAATTCCGCTTGATCGGTTTTGACATGGGCGGCACCTCCACAGATGTTTCGTTGATCGACGGCAAGGCGCAAATTATCACGGACTGCCATTGTCGAGTGGATGTCCGATCCACATTCCCATGCTGGATATCCATACCATCGGGGCAGGCGGCGGTTCCATCGCATACGTGGACCCAGGCGGAGCCCTGCGGGTTGGACCGGAATCTGCAGGAGCCGACCCTGGTCCTGCTTGCTATGGTTACGGCAATTTGCCAACCGTCACCGATGCCAACCTTGTTCTGGGTCGTCTCTCTGCTGACCATTTTCTGGGGGGCGAGATGCCGTTGGATGCCCCGCGTGCCCGGGCAGTCATGACCACACCTTGCCGGTGAGTTGAATATGACCATGGAAAAAGCTGCCTTGGGGGTGGTGGCGGTATCGAATGCTCACATGGAACGCGCCCTTCGCCTGATCTCTGTGGAGCGCGGCCACGACCCGCGCGGCTTCACATTGCTTTCATTCGGCGGCGCTGGTGGTCTTCACGCTGCCGATCTTGCCCGCGGACTTGGGATCCCGTCCGTGCTTGTTCCACCCCTGGCATCCACCCTTTCGGCGTTTGGCATGCTGGCTGCAGACGTTATTAAAGACTACACCCTCACGGTCATGCTTCCCGGCAGCACTCCCGTTGGCGATCTCCATGACTCGGCTTAAGCCGCTCGCTGATCGCGGCATGAGTGAAATTTTAGCCGAAAACGTTCCTTCCGATCGGATCCGTATCGAGTGTTTTCTCGACATGCGTTATCGCGGTCAATCTTACGAACTGATCATCCCGTTCAGCGATACTGTTTATGCAGATTTCCATCACCAGCATCAGCAGCAATATGGTTATGCGAATGAGAGCGCTCCGCTTGAAGTGGTAAATCTTCGGGTGCGCGCCATCGGTCGTGGCGATCCTCCACCCCTCTCCCCGCACCCGTTCCAGGGCCCTGACCCTGCTCCAGCGTTGCTCGATTCCCGCCCGGTTGTTTTTTCCGAGGGGACTCTTGAGACCTCTTTTTACCATGGAAAATTGCTCCAGCATGGCAATCGCATCCAGGGTCCAGCCGTTATCGTCCGTTCCGATACCACCATCCTGCTTGGATCCACTGACCGGGCGGAAGTGGATCAATACGAGAATCTTCGCATCCAGGTGGGAAAATGACTTACGACCCGGTCCGCCTCGAGATCTTCAAGTATCTCTTCGCAGCCGTTGCCGAAGAAATGGGGTCGGTGCTGCGCAAAGCCAGTTATTCTCCCAACATCAAGGAGCGCCGGGATTACTCCTGTGCAATTTTCGATTCCCAGGCTCGGATGATTGCCCAGGCTGCCCACATCCCTGTCCATTTGGGTTCAATGCCCCTATCAGTTCAAGCTGCTGTGGAACAATTCCGCGGAAATTTCATCTCCGGGTGACGTGGTCGTCCTTAACGATCCCTTCCGCGGCGGCACCCATCTTCCGGATATCACCATGGTTTCACCAGTTTTTCTCCCTTCCAAAAAGGCTTCCGAAGCTGAGCACCAGCTGGTCGGTTTCGTTGCCAGCCGCGCCCATCATGCGGATGTGGGTGGTATGACCCCCGGTTCCATGCCGGTGGCACGTGAGATCTTCCAGGAAGGTCTGATCATCCCGCCGGTGAAACTGGTCCGGGCCGGGCAAATGGATCGGGATCTGCTCGAGTTGATCCTGGCCAACGTCCGCACTCCTCTTGAGCGCCAGGGTGATCTATCCGCTCAGATTGCTGCCAACCAGCGCGGTGCTCAGCGTTTTGTGGATTTGATTACCCGCTATGGGTCGGAAGAGGTCCTTGCGGTCGAAGAACAGCTGCTCGCTTATACAGAGCGCATGACCCGTCGCATGCTCGCATCCATTCCCGACGGGGTTTACACCTTCACAGACCAGCTGGACGATGATGGTGTCGCTGACCTGCCTGTCCCGATCACAGTTACTGTTACTATCCATGCAGATTCGGCCAAAGTCGATTTCACCGGTTCGGCACCTCAACAGGCTGGCGGCGTCAATGCGGTTTTGGCCATCACCCTTTCAGCGGTCTATTACGTCTTCCGCTGCCTGCTCGGGCTGGATGTCCCCAACAACTCCGGCTGTCTGATTCCCATTGAGGTCATCGCCCCTCCCGGGACGGTGGTCAACGCCCTATCGCCAGCTTCGGTTGCAGGCGGTAACGTGGAAACTTCCCAGCGTATCGTGGACGTATTGCTCGGTGCTCTCTCTAAGGCCTGCCCGGAAAAGATCCCCGCCGCCAGCCAGGGGACGATGAACAATCTCACCATCGGCGGACAAACTCCCTCTTCCCCGTCTGATGAAAGTGGAGGCACGGGAGGCCAGCCTTTCGCGTATTACGAAACCATCGCGGGCGGGATGGGGGCGCGCCCAGCATCCGACGGGCCTTCCGCCCTTCATTCGCATATGACCAACACATTGAACACCCCGGTCGAAGCGCTTGAATATGCTTATCCCCTGCGGATTCTCCGCTATGAGATTCGGGCTGGTTCGGGCGGAAGCGGGAAATTCCACGGGGGGGATGGCATCATCCGCGAAATACAGGTCCTCACCGATTGCCAGCTTACTCTGCTTAGTGAACGCCGAAAGTTTCCTCCATATGGGCTGGATGGCGGCGAACCCGGCAAGACCGGCAGGAATCTTCTTGTTCGGGAAAACCACGAATTCCCCCTGCCCGGTAAGGGCAGCGTGGAACTCCGCAAGGGCGATATCATCTGCATTCATACACCGGGTGGCGGCGGCTATGGAGTAAAATCGTCCTGATGGAATTGATGAAGGATTTTGATCTTACCCTTGACGTCGATGACATTTTGCGCGGTGAAGGTGCGGACCCGGTTATCGTCCGCTCAAAAAAGCCGGCCTTGCTGAATGCTGCTGCTTTGGCTCTGGAGGCAGGGCGCCCCTTGCTTCACGCGGCTGCCATCTTCCAGCGTTCCAATGTCTTGGAACACCGTCACGAACGCATTCTCCTGCAGGAGGGCAGGGATCTCTCAAGCCCCCTGGTAGCCCGACACCTGGCGGGAGCGCAGCAGGTGGTCATGGCACTCACCACGATCGGACCGGAATTGGAAGAATACGCCTCCTCTTTAATGGCAAAAGACCCGCTGCTCGCCATGGCTCTCGATGGCCTTGGGAATGCCGCCGTGGAAGTCCTCGGCGAGCAGGTTTGCCTGCAGATCGGAAAACAGGCTGAGGAGTTCGGATTAACTGCTTCCACCCCGCTCAGCCCAGGTGAGCCGGAATGGCCGGTTGAGATCGGTCAGCCGCAGATTTTTGCCGTGCTCGACCCCGCCCGGGTTGGGATTTCCCTTACCTCCAGCGGGATGATGATCCCCAAAAAATCCATTTCGTTCGTAGTCGGCATAGGACCGGACATGAGCCGCGACGATTTTTGCGAATTGTGCAGCTTTAATGAAAGGTGCCGATATCGTCATGCCTGAGTTCTTGCGGATTGACTTTGAACCGCTCGGTCGGCGCACTCAAATCCCCGCCGGACGCACCCTCCTGGACGCTGCCCAATCGGCCGGGGTGGGTCTGGCAGCTGTCTGCGGCGGGGTGGGTACCTGCAACGAGTGCCGCATCCGCCTGGCAGCCGGGAGCTTGACTCCACCCACGGGAGTTGAATTGGACGCCCTCACCTCCGCGGAGCTTGCAGCTGGATTCCGCCTGGCCTGCCAGGCTGAGCCGCTCAGCGATGTAAAGCTCGACATCCCGCCTGAGTCCCTCACCAGCGCCCAGCGCCTGCAGGTTGAAGGTCAGGAAACCCATGTAGCAATCAATCCAGCCGTCCAAACGCCCGGAGCCTTTGGCCTGGCGGTCGATATCGGCACTACCAAGCTGGCTGCGTACCTCGTCCGCCTTGATACTGGCGAAACGGTCGCCATGGCCGGGGCAATGAACCCTCAGATCGCTTTCGGCGAGGATATCATCAGCCGCATCAGCTATGCCGGGCGTAAACCGGACGGGGCAAAAGTGCTCCAGCAGGTGCTGGTCGATACGCTTAATAAAATGGTGCTTGATCTTTGCTCGCAGGCGCATGTTTCTCCTGATTCTGTTTTGGACTCGGTCCTGGTCGGGAACACCACCATGCATCACCTCTTTGCCGGGCTGCCTGTGGAACAGCTCGGGCATGCTCCTTTTGCCCCTGCCACCACCCAGCCTTTATCCATTCCCTCCAGCGAGGTGGGACTGGCGCTCGGACCGGGTGCAATGGCATACCTCCCGCCGGTCATCGCCGGTTACGTGGGAGCGGACCACATCGCCATGCTGCTGGCTACCGAGGCCTGGAAATCGAAACGCAACCTGATCGCCCTGGATATAGGCACGAATACCGAGATCAGCCTGGTCACCCGCGGGCAAGTCACCTGCTGTTCGTGCGCCTCCGGTCCAGCCTTCGAAGGCGCTCATATCCGCGAAGGCATGCGCGCCGCGCCTGGCGCCATCGAGCGCGCCCGCTGGTCGGATGGGAAAATATTGTGGCAAACCATCGGGGATCAGCCGCCGGTGGGCATCTGCGGCTCAGGCATCCTGGACGTGGTGGCTGCCCTCCAGGACGGCAAACTTCTAAAACCTACCGGGGTGATGCCCTCAGTCTCCGGGTCCGGGCTGGTTCTCGTCCCCGCTGACCAGACCGGGCTGGGACGTGACCTGCTGGTCACCCGCAAAGATGTCCACGAGATCCAGTTGGCAAAATCCGCCATCCGCGTGGGCGTGGAGATCCTTCTCAAAAATGCCGGGCTGACCTATGCCGACCTGGACGAGTTCATCGTTGCCGGAGCTTTCGGCACCTACCTCGACCTGCGGTCCGCGGTGCGCACCGGCATGTTCCCGCCCCTCCCGCCCGGGCACTTCCGTCAGGTGGGAAACGCCGCCGGGGTGGGGGCAAAACAGATGCTCGTCTCCGTGGATAAGCGCCGGGAGGCTGAACAGCTCGCCGTTCAGATCGGTTATGTTGAGCTGACCAGCCAGGCAGCTTTCACTCCTCTATTTATGGAGCATCTCTATTTTGAGGTTTGACCATGGACCTGCGTCAGCGCGTCGTTGCCGGATTTCAAGGAACGTTTCGGGGCGGACCCGGAATTTTTGGCGCGCGCCCCGGGGCGGGTGAACATGCTCGGGGAGCACGTGGATTACAACGATGGCTTCGTCCTGCCCGCTGCCATCGACCGGGTTACCCTGGTGGCTTTTCGCAGGTCCGGGTCACCGCGCTCCACCCTGGTGGCGCTGGACCCTGGCGGTGAAATCACATTTGATAGTCAATCCGTCCTTGACAAG
Source organism: uncultured Chloroflexia bacterium (assembly GCA_963830585.1). Lineage (GTDB taxonomy): Bacteria > Chloroflexota > Anaerolineae > Anaerolineales > Villigracilaceae > UBA877. Next base: position 1,053,381 of record CAWHNA010000002.1, read on the forward strand.
CAGGATTCGGAAGGCACCCCACTTTCTGGATGGGCGCTTTACCCTGCCGGTGTATCTTGGGCACTTATTAGCGCCAGGCTGGAAACCCACGGGATGGAAGCAGTTTTTGCCTCGGATGTACCTGCCGGTGCCGGGCTGAGTTCATCGGCCTCGGTCGAGATGGCTTTTGGAGTGGCCTGGAAAAAACTGGGCGGTTGGTCCATCCCTCCCATCCAGATGGCGCAGATTGCCTTGAAAGCCGAGACCCATTACGTGGGAGTGAATTGTGGGATCATGGACCAGTTTACTTCTGCGTGTGGCGTAAAGGACCGCCTCCTTTTCCTCGACTGCCGTTCGCTGGAATGGACACCGTTACAGCTTCCGCAAAAGACCGTCATTGTCATTGCCGATACCAGCGTCCGCCGTTCGCTGACGAACAGCGCGTACAACGACCGGGTTGCCTCCTGCGAAGAGGCCGTGCGCATCCTGCAGGAGTCCCTGCCCGGGATTACCTCGCTGCGGGATGTCTCCCATGAGCAATTCAGCCGCTATTCCAACCTGCTCCCGCCCGAAGCGGCAAAACGTGCCCGTCACGTGGTCGAAGAGATCGCCCGCACGGAACAGGCAGCGAAATTGCTCGCTGCGGGCGACGCGGCCGGGTTTGGCGGGCTGATGAACGCCTGCCACGCCAGCCTGCGCGACCTGTACGAGGTCTCCTGCCCGGAACTGGATACGATGGTCACGCTGGCTCAATCCCTGCCTGGCTGTTATGGAGCCCGTCTCACGGGGGGTGGGTTTGGAGGTTGCACGGTCAACCTGGTGTCCGCTGCGGCTGCTGAACCGTTTACCCAACAGTTATCAGCCGGGTATGAAAAATCCACCGGTCTTCATCCGGAAGTTTACATCTGCCATGCCGCCGATGGTGCGGGGGTGGAGACGATCTAATCTCCAATCTGGACTTGGGGTTTGGAGCATAGGAGCTTGTGGGTTTGAAGGCTTAGGTGCTTGGGGGTTTTACGGTTTTAGAGTTTTAGGGTTTTAGGGTTTTAGGGTTTTAGGGTTTTAAGCCTTGGGGGCTCGGGGGCTTGTGGTTTGAGACATGGTACTTAGGACTTGGAGATTGGCGGCTTCGGGGCTTTGAAGCTTGGGGTTTGAGACTTGGGATTTAGGACTTGGAGATGGGCGGCTTGGGGTTTGAGACATGGTACTAAGGACTTGGAGATTGGCGGCTTGGGGGTTTGGGGACATGGGGGCTTGGGAGCTTAGGGTTTGAGACGTGGTTGGGGGCTTGCTCGCTTGGGAGTTTATGAACATTATGGTTTGGGAGCTTTAGGGCTTGTGGCTTGGAGGCACGGAACTTGTGGATTTGAAGGGTTAGGGGATTGGGGGTTAGGGGGCGGTTTCACCGCCCCCTAACCCCCAATATTAATTTCCCCCGCCTTGGGGCGGGGGTAGGGGGTGGGGAATAAGAATCTTCCAATGACATTTAAGGATACACATTCTATGAATTATGTTTTGTCTTCAAAGGACGAATCGGTTAAAATGGTCCCATGAGCGAACCAGAATTCATCCCAAAATGCGCCCTGTCCATCCACGCCCACCCCGACGACCAGGAATTCACGGTCGACGGGCTGTTGTCCCGTTGGGTGATGGCCGGGAGTGAAGTCATCTCTGTCATCGTGACCAGCGGCGGTGCGGGGTCGAACGAACCGTCAAAAGGTGAAGAATATAAAACGGAACTTGAAAAGCTGCGGGAGGTCGAACAGACCGCCGCCAACGCGGTGATCGGCATCCGCGCAACCGTGTTCCTGCGCTACCCCGATGGCGTCCTCGAACCCACCCTGGACCTGCGCCATGACCTGACCCGGGTCATCCGTCAATACAAGCCCGAGGCGGTGGTGACTGCCGACCCTCAGGGAGTGTTCTACGGCAACGGCTATATCAACCACCCCGACCACCGTGCCGCCGCCCAGGCTGCCTTGTATGCCGTCTTCCCTTCCTCTGAAACGCGCCTGATCTTTACCGACCTGCTCAAGGAGGGTCTTGAGCCGCACAAGGTGAAGCGCTTGTACGTCCACGGTTCGGAAAAATCCGATACCTGGATTGATATTGCCCCCACGATCGACACGAAGATTGCCGCTCTAAAAAAACATGTCAGCCAGCTGGGTGATTGGGACCCGGAGAAAATGATCCGGGAGTGGGCAGCGGAAGAGGGCAAGGACCACGGGCTGGAATATGCGGAAGCCTACAAGGTGATGGTCCTCGACCAGGATGAAGAGGAAGAGAAAAACATCTCTGACTCTACCCCGTAACCTGGGAAATTTGAAGCAACGCCTTTAGTCGCTAATTATTAAAAAGCCGCCAGGGAATAAACTCTGGGCGGCTTTGGGTTTTGGCGTTTGATTATTTTTTTGTCTCACGCATCCCCAGCAGGGATACGCTGCTCAGCGCAAACAGCAGCGCATACGCCGCGAACACTGCAAAATACCCCAAGCCCATGTAATAATGATTAATGTAGTCCGCGACCAGCCCGCCGATGCCGGCACCGATAATGCCCGCCCCTGCCCCCGCCAGGTTCGAGACCCCCAGGTAGCGTCCAGCTTCGCCAGCCGGCACCAGGTCCGTACCCAGCGCCCAGTTGGCGGTCATGAACAGACCGGTCGCCAGCCCCACGATCGTCCCGGCAATGTAGACGATGGTCAGCGAGGGGATCCAGATGGTGACCAGCAGCAGGACGTTGCCCACCGCGGCGACGACCCCGCTGATCGCCACCAGCCGTTTGCGCCCGAGTTTATCCGAGATCCAGCCGCTGGCAAGCGCCGTCAGCACGATAAATGCGCCGATGATGGAGGTGATGGTGCCGGTGAGACTGGAGGCACCCTCGTTGCTCAGCTTGAAGGCGTACATCAGGAAATAAAAGATGGAACCCTGGATGGACGTGACCGCCGCCAGGAACATCAACCGGTTGACGATCCACCAGACGAACGCGGATTGTTTGCGCACCTCGTTCCCAATGGTGCCCAGGCAGCCTGCCCATACCCCCGCCACCACCGCCACGACCATGGCTATTGCACCGCCCACCCCCACTCCCACTGACAAAGCGGTCTCCTTTGCTGCAAATGCCAGGGTGATCAGCCCAGCCAGTCCGCCCACCAGCCCGCCGCCAACCAGCCCCGCCAGCGCACCGATTGCTATTCCCCCCAGCATGCCCAGCACGCGGATCATCGGCGGCCAGAACGGGGTCGTTGGTTTCTCTGCCAGCGGTGTCTCCTTGACGAAGATCACCGTGATGAGCGTGACCACCAGCAAGCGATGCGCCGGTGACAAAGATGGCCAGGTCAAGGTTTCCGTTGCCGACCATCTTGGCGATGGTCAGGCCCACCAGGATGACCGGCAGCAGTTCCATGATGGCCTTGACCGCCGAGGCGCGCCCGCGCTGGTCATCCGGCACCAGGTCGGGGATCAGCCCCTGCAGCGGGCCGTGCGAGATGTTCGAGGAGAACTGGATCAGCAGCACGGATATCAGCAGCGCCCAGTAGGTCTGGGACAGGGCGATCGCCAGGAGGAAGAGGCAGTCGAATAAAGCGCCCACCAGGATGTAGGGCCGCCGCCTGCCCCAGCGGGAAGTGGATCGGTCGCTGAGCAGTCCCGCTGCCGGCTGGACCAGCATGGCGATCACCAGCCCGGCAGAGCGCATCCCTCCCAGCGCGGTATTCTTGATCGCTTCGGGAGCAAAGATACCCACCAGGTAGGGCATGAAGATCGAACCCAGGGCGGTGTTGCGGATATTGAGCCCCAGCCAGAACAGGTTGATCGTGAGGTAGTCATACCAGCGCAAGCGTTTCATGGACATTCTCCTCTTAATCGAACCCCAACCACGAAGACAGGAGTTCACGAAGAAATGCAGTTAGTTATTAAAACCTTCGTGTCTTTTTGGTTAAACCCTCCAGGTATCCACTTGGTTATGCATGCTCATGATCACTCACCGATGATCTTCACCAGCACGCGCTTCCGGCGTCGCCCGTCGAACTCTCCGTAAAAGATCTGCTCCCATGGACCGAAAGTCCAGGCGTCCGTCGCTGACCGCCGCCACCACCTCGCGTCCCATCACCTGCCGCTTGAGGTGCGCATCGGCGTTTTCCTCGCCGGTGCGGTTGTGCCAGTAAGCGTCCAGCGGCTCGTGCGGAGCCAGTCTTTCCAGCCAGGCTTCGTAGTCGTGGTGCAGACCGGACTCGTCGTCGTTGATAAAGACCGAGGCGGTGATGTGCATCGCATTGACCAGGCACAGCCCCTCGCGGATCCCGCTTTCCCGCAGGGCGGATTGCACCTCCGCGGTGATGTTGACGAACCCTCGCCGGGAGGGGATGTTGAACCAGAGTTCCTTGCGGAATGATTTCATAAAAGCCTCATAGGCTATTTTACAGGTGAAATCGAAAATTGCCATCCTGATGCATCATCCCGCCTCATGGGTAAATTTGCACCAGGTTTCTCTGCAATATGAGGCTTTGTGGACTGCTCTGATAACATCAAAAAACCGTCGTGGTGACCGGTTTTTTTACATCAAGTCCATCTGTTTTTTTATTCGCCCGCGCGGCATTAATACCTGTGGAATAAAAAGTTCCACACCTCCCTCACATAGGTTTGAAAAGGCGGAAAAAAATAATATACCCCCACCATTCCCAGCAGCAGCCCGCAGATCAATATGGTCAGCGTGTCCCTCTCGATATTCCCATCCCTCACGAACCGGACAATTGTGTAAATGATTGTCGCCGAAATGACGCCGACCGACAGCCAGGCAATGGGTGTCATGGGGTCTTAACTCCTTCGTGAAAAAGGGCAGGCAGCGATCCAACCAAAAACGGGAGGATTGCGACCAATAAAGGGTCAACCCAACCAATGAGCGTTAATCCCCCTTTTGCCTTCGGCAGTTCCAGGACGAGCAGTGAAAAATTGCTTTACAGAGCCGGCCCCAGCGTGCCTTTTTTTAGCGCGCGCAATCAATTGGTAGAGACTGGAACCCGGCTCTGCAAGCTCAATAAACGGTGATACGATCATCACACCCTCCGATAAAGGCAAGGTGATCAAGGTCGCAACCCGCTTATATCCCAGGTTTTTAACGTACGATATTATTATAACAGTTTCCACTGGTGCCCGGGGTTGGTGGAGTGGATTTGGGGTGAGTATAAAACTGGTTTATGCTAATTAATATTGCCCGGGCACAGGGATGAATGCTTGTTGCTTTTTTTATAACACGATATTATTTCTCTTGAACTTAATCTATAATGGGGGAAATCATTTGCTTTTACAAGGTGGTTGCATTCGGGGATGATGTCGAGGGACCATGCCGGAAGGATCCTGCCGTTATCGGGTATTTCCACCTGGGGTTGGTTCCAACACCCACGATTTTGAAGTGCGCTGGGTGGCGCACAACCGCCGGCGCATGCGCGGAGTTTTCGCCAGGCGGCGAATAGACACTCCCGAGTGCTCCCTGTTTATCGGTGTGTACCCGGGGCACCGCAAAAGCAGGCAGGAAATCCGGGACAAATTTACCTCTTATTCAGATCGGCATTTGGTGGACGAACACACCGCCATCCTGAGATCGTGTGCCTATAACCTGTCGCTTGACCGGGTTGACCCGGGCTACCGCTTGGACCCGACCGATGAGGAAGGGGCGCTGCTGCCCGAATTCGCCTCCTCCGTTGTATGCTACATAAACGAATCTCCTCCGGGAGCAGCCCCCCAGGCTGCCTTCGTATATAACCAGCCGCGCCGCCGCTATGAAGTCTGGCTGCTGCATGCGGTCGAACGGGACGAAGAGATTTTTCTCTATTATGGGAAGTATTACCTCCGCGATTACCCCTTCAACAATACCGGCGTTGACCATTTATTCCATATCATTCCAGTGGATTGTGTGCTCGAGCCTGACCCGCGCGGCCTCCCCGCCCCACTCCAGGTTCCTGGACAGGACCCTATGCTGGACGAAGGTCCGGAAGTAATAGGGGCGCTGTTGATCCAGGATTCGTCACAAAATAAATTCTTGAGTGCCTCTTAAGGGATCAGCTTGTCCGCCATCATCGACAGGCTTGTTTTTGGGATGCGCGTTGGGGGTGAATAAAATTTCAATTTTGATAAGCCAAAATGGGACAATTTATCTTTACTGTAAATCAAGGCTGATGGATATGGTTATACAATAAGATTACAGGGATTCGTGCGGGAGCGCACACTCTGGAGTTGGTATTGGGAAATCAGTTTGTAGTATTATTTTTGGAGGGGAAGGTGTGATATGAAATCACTTTTTTTTGGCATCTTGGTCAGGATACCTTTCGTCGTGCTGATATTATTGTTTCTAACGGTGGTTGGTCAGTTCAGCAGGTAGGCAGGCGCAGGGAATCCCCTCTCGATAAACATAAAATAAAACTTCTGCCCATTCCAGGGGAGGCAGCAGTGCAAATTCAAGGTCACTCATCGTTTATTTTGTTGGTGAACAACATTGGGAAGACCATATAGACTTCCAAAAGTCCGGCTTGATCGCCGGGCTTTTTTTTATTTCATCCGCGCGAACACTGGGTTTCTGCTCATTATATTTAATCAAATTACGATTGATGAGGTGTGTAAAGGAATTGAACAACGTAAGTCTTGTTTTTCCCTCCCCCATTTTATGGGATGAAAATGATACATATAAATCCTGGTTTTATTCCAATAAATGATATGGACAACTGTTTGCCGTACTAAATACAATGATAGGTACACAACGAGGAAACCATGAAAAGTTATGATCTGCAGGTGGAAGATGATCTGATGGAAGTCGATCGGGAAAAATTTAGTGGCTTCCTGTTTTCCCTCCCCTTTTGGATCGTTGCCCTGGTTTTATTGGCCAAGGTCATTTTGTCTCTTGTTTAAAGGAACCTCACTATGAACAGGAATTATTATTCGCTCAGGGATGGACACACGAAGAAACATAGTTTGATTGATATTTTGATGGTGGAGATCCCGCTGATTGGCATTATTTACTTGGTCGGTAAATTGATCCCCATTTTGTTCAAATAGGATCGCGTTTCGCCAGAGAAGAGAGCTTGTACTTTCCTCGCAGGGGTCAAGGGAATATGCACCAATGCAGCCCGGCAGTCATGCCGGGCTGATCCATTAAATATCACCCCATGACTCGGGATCTCCCATGCGGTTCGCCCGCTAAATATTAAAAAACAGCTCCTGCCGGTGAGCGGTCCGGCAGGAGCTTGTGCGATCGGGCGAGGAAAAGGAGAAAGAGGAGGAAACCTTGCCCGTTCTGATTTCTGCGTAATGGGTGAAGAAAGCTCACCCTCTTTTATTACTTCCCAGGAACACCAGGATGAAACTTCCGCCAAGAATTGCAATCACAAAGCCGATCCCCGTCATCCCGATCAATATTGACCCAAGCAGACAAACCAATCCAAAAGCAATTCCGATACTGCCCGCTCGTTTTAATATCAACCGACCTGTATTCATTTTCTCCTCCATGCATTATTGCTGGATCAGTTCCAGGCCGCATTTCCGATGACTATAATTTAGCATGAAAAACGAGCCATGACGTTGCAGTATAGTTGCAAGACGTATCTGCCTCAAAAAGCCCGGCGGGTAAACCAGGCTGTTAGTAAAGTATACTTGTTCAAATTTCTCAGCCACATACCGTTTCAATTAGTTGGTGAATCGCCCATTAATTTCCCACCACGCTGCTCGCGTGGGTTGAGGAGGAAATATGCCAGTTACTCTTTGGGTAATGTTTGTTATTGGGGCATTTATATTTCTTGGACTCGGCTTGTTTACAAGTCGCAAAACGCAGGTTTTGACTTTTTTCTTTGGTGTAGTCTGCTTGATTTCAGCGATATATTTTTACATTTACCCGGTGGTATTTCAACTGCCATAATAAAAGAAACAAGCCCGGACTAATCGCCGGGCTTTGAATTTCCGATAAATTTCGGAAGTTTGCTTCCTGGATTATTTATGGTTCCATAATTCAATCAAATACCAGTTTTTATGTCCCGGTTTATCGTCTTTGGATTCCGGGAATATCAAGGTCAATACTGAAATCACGAGCAGGATTATATCGATCAGTAAAGCGCCGCCATATTCAACCGACATACGTTACCTTTGAGGCAAGTGGATTATTTTATAATTTCTACCGATAAGATCAAGCCGCGAAAAAGAAACTTTAAGGGATTTTCCATTGGCCATTATCAAAGTGAATGTATCGCCGGACGTCATCGCTTCTCGAATTTCCGGTTTTATAAAATCCTCTTTTTTTAGCGTCACTTGACCTGTATATATTTCATATCCAGGAATATCCTCTCTGACACTATAAGACTCGGTGACCGAATATTCTTGTGTGACTTGAATTTGATAATTACAATTAACAAAATGTTCCCCATCCCTGCGAATTTCGCCCATACCGATCAGCGGCTCTTTAGGTACTCTTTTTAATCTATCCATATTAGCGCAATCCGAGCGCGCTGCAAGCTGCCAGGATAGCTGTAATTAATACAATTACGGCGACAATTTGAACGGCCGTCTTTATCCCCCTCAATAATTTCTCTTGTTCAGTCATTTTATAATATAGCCATACTTGCTCTTGTGGGACCGTAATCGTAACCGGAACGGGTGCCTTTCCTTGTTCGTGTTTCGTACCAACTGTTACTGTTAATCCATTTTCGTTCATATATCCTCCTTTGGTTATTATCGCGCACAATTCCACAAAAACAAACCACCACATGTAAAGGGTGGCGGCTATTTCCGATACACCTTGTAAGTTTAGGTTTCCTGGGGCAGGGTAACCATAAACGGGATTGAGAAGTACACCGCTTTTTGTCCAATATTGGCACTTGACATACCAGAAAATTTGTTCTACAATGAAATAGGCAAGGGACGGCTGCAAACACTGTTCTTTGCCTCTTTTTTAATTGTATGCCGTCCTTTGCCAACCATATGACCTCCTCCTCCCCCTCCCCCCTCTCCCTCCGTGTCCGTGAGACCATCCGCCTCGATCCCATCTCCTGGGCGGCCTCCTCCGGCATCAACCTCCGCCCCTACCAGCGCCTCGTTGCCGTCTGCCATCAAGGACTCCGTCATTCACCACCTGGGACTCACCTTTGTCGTCATCTTCCCCCGCCAGTCTGGCAAGAACGAGCTCCAGGCTCACCTCTTCTCCTGGCTTCTCTTCCGTTACGCCTCCAAGGGCGGCGGGATCGTCTCCGTCTCCCCCACCTACATTCCCCAGACCGCCAACAACATGCGCCGTGTCCGCCTTTCCCTCGATGCCTGTGTTGGCTCGCGTGGTCGCTGGAAATCCTGCACGGGGATGGTCTATCAGTTGGGCAAGGCGGTTCTTCAATTCTATTCGGGCAGCCCTCAATCCAAGGTGGTCGGTGCCGTTGCGGACATCCTTCTCTCCGTTGACGAGGCCCAGGAGATCTCTTCCGCCAAGTTCGACAAGGATTTCAACCCCATGTCCGCCTCCGACAATTCCACCCGCGTCTTCTGGGGCACCGCCTGGACCGCCAATACCCTCCTCGAGCGCCAGCGCCGCCTAGCCCTCATCCAACAGAAAAAAGACGGCATCCAGCGTGTCTTCTTCTTCACCGCCGACGATGTCCGCCGCTTCGTCCCCGCCTATGGCGTCCATGTGGACCGGGTCATTGCCGAACAGGGTCGCAACCATCCCCTCACCCGCTCCCAGTACTTCTGCGAAACCATCGACGCCCAGTCCGGCATGTTCACCCCTGCAAGAATTGCACTAATATTTCCGAGCCGAAGCGGCTCCGAGCCGCTATCGGCCGCTCCAGCGCCACGAGGCGCAGGAGCATCAAAGCAGGCACCCTCTCCAAATACGGAGTATTTGGGGAGGGCTGGGGAGGGGCTGACATCTCCCCCCAAATACGAAGAATTTGGGGGGAGCCAGAGGGGGGTTGAACCCGCAACCATCCAAAGCTCTGCTGTTGCCCGATGCGCAGAAGCTTCCCCTTCCCGTCCCCCTAAATACGAAGTACATGCCCTGAGCGCAGCCGAAGGGTTTGGGGGGACACCCGAACCCGAGGCGGAGCCTACGGGTATCGGGAGGGGGGTTGTAGAGGAGAAACCAGAAAGTCTTCTCCCATCGCCCGATGCGCGACGGGCGCATCAAGCGCCCGTACGCCACATCGACGACATCGCGAAGCATCCCCTTGGGACGAGTCGTCGATGGGCGACCCCCGACAAGGGGCAGAACATGTCCCGAGCGAAGCCGAGGTATTTGGGGACGAGCCGAGGGACACGAGTCGCAATCGGCAACTTTCCAAGAGCTCAGCTTTTCCCAAGGCGCAGGAGCCTCAAAGCACTGGCACCCTCTCCAAATACGGAGTAGTTTGGGGAGGGCCCGGGGTGGGGTATTTTGATCGACGTCGCCGGCATGGACGAATCCAAGACCTCCCTCGCCTCCTCCCTCGCCAGCGAAGGCCTCGGCAACCCCGGGCGTGACTCCACCACCCTCACCATCGTCGGCTCTCGACTTCGCCACCCTCGCCGAGCTCGGTCACCCTACCTACCGCGTCCTTGCCCGTCACTCCTGGACCGGGCAGAATCACCTGGCGGTCTTCGGTCAGATCAAGAATTTGGCAGCCCAGTGGTCGCCCCAGCACATCGTCATCGATGCCACCGGTGTCGGCGAAGGGCTCTGGGCGCTGCTCGACCGTGCCTTCCCCACCCGTGTCATCCCGGTCAAATTCACCTCCCAGGAAAAATCCGAGATCGGCTGGCAGTTCCTTTCCATCATCGAAACCGGGCGTTTCTATGATCCCGATCCCTCTGACGAAGTTCGCATACAGTACAGCCACTGCATCAGCGAGATCCTCCCCGGTCCTTCCAAGACCCTCCGTTGGGGTGTCCCCGACGGCACCCGCGGTCCTGATGGCGAACTCATCCACGACGACTACATCCTCGCCGATGCCCTCGCCGCCGTCCTCGACCGCAAGGAGTGGCATCTTGCCACCGAACCTTTCATCTCCGAAGGCTTCGACCCGTTGGATCGCTTCAAACTCAAGGACTTTTCTAATGCCTCCAATGTCGACCGATTTTCGTAAACGCTATCAACCGCATCGGGCGAACAACTTGAGGCGGCTACGAGCCGCCATCAGTTGCACCGACGACATCGCGAAGCATCCCCGCGGGACGAGTCGTCGGTGCAAAACCCCGATGACCCATGCAGGCACTCTCCCTAAATACGTAGTACTTGCCCTGAGCGCAGCCGAAGGGTTTGGGGACGAGTTCGAACCGGCGTCAAGCCGGTATCGACCGCTTCGACGACATAGCGACGCACATTGTCCCATTTCTTTGGGGATCCCGGCGGGACGAGTCGTCGCTGCCGAATGGCGTCGTTCCGTCCGTAGGGGCGACCTCGTTGGCGTCGCCCCGAACGGAAGGGAAGGGAAGCAATCTCCTCTCCAACATAAATAAATGGTCCTTCCGTATGATCTTTTTTCCTTGTATCTTTCGTGCACTTGTGACAGCTTGCCCCCGCCTTACGGATTTTGTGGTCAAGCACTACTCAAACTTCATTCTCTCCAGGAGCCTAAAAAATGACAGACCTTCCTCCCACCTCACCTGAAAACTCCGCGATCATCTCATCAGGGAAAGATTTCCCTTTGGGACCCAGCACACGCGGCGCCCCTCTCGGCAACCGCAACGCCCTCGGTCATGGTGCTCCCTCTGGCAACCGGAATGCCGCCAAACACGGGCTCTATTCCCATTGGTTCTCCCGCTCGGAGCACGAACGCCTGGACAAGGAAACCCTGGGCGAACTGGATGATGAAGAGTTTGGTCTGAAGATCACCCTCGACCGCCTGATCCATTCCATGGAAGACGAAAATCTCACCAATGATCAGATCGCCGTCTCTGCCCGCGCCGTCGGCTTGTTGTCCGGTCGCATCGAATCCATCCACCGTTCCCGCAAGGTCATCTACGACAACCAGACCACCCTCGAAATGGCCTTCGAAGAACTGAAATCCATCCCGCCTGAGGAAGATTAGCGCGCGCACTGCGACCTCAAGGAGCAGTGCGCCATATCGACGACTCGAGTCGTCGATACCGTGGCGTCTTGTCTTTCGTAGGGGCGACCCGGCGGGTCGCCCGGTTCACCAACGATTTCGTAGGGTCGACCCCCGCGGGGCGAGTTGTCGCTGTGTGAGCCCGATGCCTCCATGCAAGCACCCTCTCCAAATACGCCGAAGGTCCCCGACAGGGGGCAGTATTTGGGGACGGGATGGGGAAGGGTCGCGAGACGAAATCATCCCGGTTCACCAACGCTTTCGTAGGGGCGACCTTTATCGCGCCTGATCCCAAAGATTTTCGTAGGGCATCCCCGCGGGCGAGTTGTCGCTGTGTGAGCCCGATGCCTCCATGCAAGCACCCTCTCCAAATACGCCGAAGGTCCCCGACAGGGGCAGTATTTGGGGAAGGATGGGGAGGGGTCGCGATACGAAATCATCCCGGTTCACCAACGATTTCGTAGGGGCGACCTTTATGGTCGCCTGATCCAAATGATTTTAGTAGGGGCGACCCGGTGGGTCGCCCCATATAAAAATGGTTTTCGTTGTGGCGCATATCATCCCCGCAGGAAAATATATTGCGCCCGTTCCTCTTCCGTAGGGTCGCCCCGTGTAAACCGGGTCGCCCAATCCAAAAATGGTTTTTGTAGGGGCGACCTTTATGGTCGCCCGATTCTGTTCCACCAGTGATTAATATGAATAATTGTTTGATTTGCAAAATCGATCTTTCCCCAAAATTTTCTCCCATGCCGCCCATGTTAACAATGAAGAACCCCCATAGGTCATTTCAAGTTTTCTCACTTATTTGTTTGTTCCTCTTAAACAAACAAATAAGGAGCCCTTTTCCTCCTCCGCTCCTCTAATTTCGGATGGTTGCTATGTTGAAAAATCCCTGTAAAAACTTCACCGGGTATCCCGCTCCCTCGCCAGGCAATAACCTCCCTGTCTCCTACCTACCGGGTGAACGGGTCTTCCGTGGGCAAAGTCGCCCCCCAGGTGTTCATGTATTCCTGGATCGAAACCGGGACGAAGCATTCATGAATAAGAACGGCATCCGCTTCGGGCGATACGACAAAGGTCTCCCCTTTGTCCGGGTAAATATAGGTCAGGCTGCCCTGCAGGTAATTGCTGAAAGCCATATAGGCTGGCTGCCCAAATTGCGCGGTGACAGCCGACCAGGCGTGCGGGTTCTCATCTCCCAGGATGATGCTTGCATAGGCCACCACCCCGTTCTCCAGCACCAGGGAGTGGTATTGCCGGGGGATCGGGGAGGCATACAGCAGGGTTTCGAACCCGTTTTCCGGCACCGTGCCCACGGGTTCGCCCAAAGCGGCGATCACCTCTGCCCGGGTGGTGATACCCGGAAAGATCCCTGCCGCGCACGCTGTCACGGCCACCGCTGACCGGGTGGCTGCCGGAACCGGGGTTGACCGGGTTCGACCCGCTGCCCTGCGGGGTCGCGCCGTTATGCTCGGGCTTGGTGGTGGTGCCGCAGGCGAGTATCCCCAGGACCATCACGGCGCAGGATATTGCAATGGATAATTTTCGCCTACTTGCGGATACCGTTATCATACTCAACGCCTCCAAAAAATTGGTCGCGGATGAAATTGTAGCGCAGGGGGGAGCTATCCTTCAGGCGCTGAGGGTCATAAACATACATCATCACCGATTCGCACATATCTTCCAGCGGATTTGTTTTGCCATAATTGGTTGGAGATTTATTATTCTCGTCGCCCAAAAGTTTCCAACCACCTCCCTTGCCCCTGCTCTGAAAATAGGTCCAGCCGTCTTCCCAGATGCCGGTATCCACCGCGTTGAGCGGTGTGGTGGCATCCATGTAGGACTGGATGATGGGCGATTTATACGCGTTGTCATATATGGAGTATTCATCCCTGCGGTACTGCAGGGCATGGATCACCTCGTGCAGGATCGACCCCTTAAAACTCGTATCCCCGCTGGGATCGGAAGGGAAATCTCCCGGCGTCCCGGCCGCGTCAAAGATCTGGATGGTGGCAGAAGCCCCTGTCTCATCCCGCGTGCCGGTTTTACCATAACGGGCATACAACCCCATGACATTGGGATTCGGGTTACCGTTCAGATCAAGGTCGTACTGGCTTCTGACGATTCGAGTGAGTGCCACATTTTTAAGCAGGTCGGGTGGAAGTTCTTTAAAAACCTCGTTCATCAGTTCCAGCTCGTGCGGAGTCCACGACTTTTGTCCGTAAATATCCCCCGCCGGGGAGTCAACCACCTGGAAGCCGTAAGTGGAGAAGATGTATTCCGCGGTGATGGCTGGGTTCAGTGCAGAGTTAAATTCTTCCGCAGAATAGTTGACTTCCCAGGCAAATTGTCCGGACGCCGTATCGCTTCCGGCAGTTACGGTCGCATCGTAAACGCCAGTCCCCGTGCCGCTGGCATAGAAATTACCGCTCCAGGGACCGGAATAGTTGAAGACGGGATAATTTCCATTGCAGCTGCCGCCCGTTTCCAGGGTTCCCGTGGTGGTTCCGTTTGCCTCTCCGCCGTCCCCGCCATCGAACGTTCCCCGCAAGGTCCATTGGGTGGTGGCAGTGCAGAGTGTGCCGTCGGAATTGGGTTCACTGCGCTGGTCATAAACGCTGCCGCTTACTTCTCCCCCGCCTGGCGGAAACGTGAGGGTGAGCTCCAAATAATGCACGTCATCCCCCGCCACCCTCATGGTTCCGTTGGCGGTAATGGTGCTAACGCCCTGGGCTCGGGTTGCCTGGATGGGCGCAAGCAAAAGGGTGATTACGATCGCAGATATGATCCCACGGGTGAGGTTTCTGAACCAATTCATTTTTTCGATCTCCCAACAACAGAAATTCAAGGCAGGCAAGTTGTCGTCTCAGAACCGTATTTATTCTATTGAAAATGACCTGGAGAGTAACCGCAGTACTTTCCAATTATACAGGGAGCAAAATAATTCATGCCCGAAATGAAGCCTAAAATAACAGGAGAAATCCTTACAATCATGCAAACTCCAAACCCATATCTTGATTTGACTGTGTCTTTTTTACCAACTGGTGATGGATTCTCTTATTCTGGAGGGTTCTCCTTGGAGTTACCCTGCGCAGTATCCTCCCCATCCCTTCAGTGTTTCATTCAGCGAACCTGGAATTCGATTGACACACGAACGACATAACTTATAATATTATGAACATCTCCCCATCCCATCTTCCCTCGAGGTAAACATGGATCAGAAACTGACGCTCGGCAGCAAGTTCCGCTACGGCCTGGCCGACATGGGCTTTGCCCTGATCACTTCGGCCATGCAGTTCTTCCTGCTCTTCTATTACACCGACGTGGCCGGCATCGACCCGGCCCTGGCGGGCGTGGCGCTCATGGTGGGCAAGCTCACCTGGGACGCCCTCAACGACCCCCTCTTCGGCTACTGGTCCGACCGCACCCGCTCCCGCTTCGGGCGCCGCCGCATCTACATGCTGATCGGCGCGGTGCCGCTGGGCATCGCCGCCTGCATCATGTTCTCCCTGCCCAAGGGTCTCACCGGCGCGGCCGCCTTCTTCGCCGTGCTGCTCAGCTTCTGGCTGGTGGATACCTTCCACACCATGACCACCGTCCCCTACTACGCCCTGACCCCCGAGCTGACCCGTGACTACAACGAGCGCGCCAGCCTGACCTCGATCCGCATGGTCTTCAGCGTCTTCGGCTACATCCTGGGCGCGGCTTCCACCACCATCCTGGCCGGCGTCTTCCAGGGTTCCGGCTTGAACATGCAGCAGGCCTGGAGCGCCACCGGCGCGGTCTTCGGCGTGATCGCCATCACCACCACCCTGGTGACCACCCTCACCGCTCAAGGAACGCCCCGACCTGATGGGTGAACCCTCCAAACTTCCGCCGGTCAGTGCCATCCTGCTCCCTTTCAAGAACAAGCCTTTCGTCCAGTTGATGATCGCCTTCATCCTGAGCAGTTTCAGCTTTACCGTGCTGACCGCCCTGGTGCCTTATTTCATCCAGTACCAGTTGAACATGGGCAGCCAGGTCTCCTTCGTGCTGCTGGTGATGCTGGTGACGATCGGCATCTTCCTCATCCCCGCCAAGCTGGTCTCGGATAAGATCAACAAGGGTCCCGCTTATGCCCTGGGACTGTTCATCGCCTCGCTGGCGATCATGACCAGCTTCTTCTTCCCGCATGCCTCCACCCCGCTGATCTATGTCGTGGCAGCCGTGGCCGGGCTGGGCTTTTCGGCGCAGTGGGTCTTCCCGTGGAGCATGCTGCCCGACGTGGTCGAGTACGACGAAAAGATGACCGGCGAGCGGCGCGAGGGCATCTATTACGGGTTGTGGGCTTTCCTGGGCAAGTTCACCGGTGCGCTGGGGGTGGCGGTCAGCGGTTGGGCGCTGGGGCTGTTCGGCTACGTCCCCAACGTCGAGCAGACCGTCCACGCCCTGTTCGGCATCCGCTTTTTCTTCGCCATCGTCCCGGCCATCGTCCTTCTGATCAGCCTGCCCTTCCTGATCTGGTACCCGATCACCCGCAAGAACCACGCCGCGCTGGTCGCGGAACTGGCTGCCAAAAAAGCGGCCGAAGCGAAACCCGCCGAAAGCCAGGCAGCGGCATGAAGGTCGTCATCATCGGCTCGGGCATGGCGGGTCTCACCGCCGGTGCCTACCTGGCGAAGGCCGGGCATGCCGTCACCGTCTACGAGCAGTTCCCCACCCCGGGCGGGGTGACCGCCACGGTCACCCAGGACGGGTTCGGCTGGGATATCGGTCCGCTGCTGATGGAGGGCTTTGCCCCCGGCGACAAGGGGCGCATGATCCTGGAGGAACTGGGCGTCAGCGAACAGGTGCCCGTGGTCCACGAGGACCGCGGCCTGTCCATGCCCGAGTTCGCCCTGTGGAAACCGAAGGAATATGCCGGACCCTATTGGCGGCGCGAAGAACTGAAGAAGCTCTTCCCCGACGAAGCCGCCGCCCTGGACCGCTATTACCAGTTTTACGACCGGATGATCCGGCTCATGTCGCTGGCGACGCCGGGACGAGACCGCCCGCGGCCTGGCGGGTCTGTGGCTCAAGCTGCACATGTTCCTCGCCTTCCAGGCGGTCAAGGATAAGGTCGAATTGGAACGGCGGCCAGTTGATGGATTATCTATTTCAAATCGCCCGTCCTCAAGACCTTCTTCCTGGGCATCGTGGCAGATTTCGTCACCGCCCCGAGCGAGTTCCCCGCTCTGGGTGTGCCCTCCATCCACCTCGAGACCGCCTTCGACAAGCGCATCCCCACCTTCCCCGGCACCCGCAGCGCCCAGACCGCCTACTCCTACATCCTGGGCGGCTGCCAGACGCATGGTCAACGCCGTCATGGGGGTCATCACCGCCAACGGCGGCAAGGTGCTGACCAATACCTCCGTCAAGCGCATCATTGTCGAGAGCAAGGACGCGCTACCGGGCTGGAGCTTGCGGACGGGACCATCGAACCCGCGGACCTGGTGCTGGCCTCCGGCGGGATGAAGGAGGTTTTCTTCGACCTGGTCGGGCGCGAGAATATTCCTCGCCGAATTGAGCACGCAGATCGAGTCCAACCGGCTGATGGAATCGGTGCTGATGGTGCAGCTGGGCATCGACTTCGACCCCACCCCCTACCAGCCGGCGGCGCTGTGCTATTACTACCAGACCCAGGACCTGGAGGGCGCGGTGAAACGCCTGCGCACGGGTGATTACCACGAAGGCAAGGACGGCTTCCTGATCTATGTGCCTTCGCTGCATTCGCCCTCCCTGGCGCCTGCCGGGAAATATGCCGTCACCATTTACACCGTGGCTCCCGACGTGCTCGCCAAAGGCACCTGGCGCGAGCGCAAGGAGGAACTGGCTGACAAGTTGATCGCCGAAGCCGAGACCCACATCCCCGGGCTGCGCCAGCACATGCTCACCAGCCTGGTGCTCACCCCCGAGGACTACCGCAAGCGCACGGCGCAAAAGCACCACTCGTTCGGCGGGGTGCCGCCGGTGATCGGCAACAAGCCCCCGGCTCACAAAACGCCGGTCAAGAACCTGTGGTTCATCGGCGCCCAAAGCGAGAGCACCGGCGGGGTGCTGAACGTGATGACCGGCGCTCAGAAGGTGGCGAAACGCATCCTCGCCGGAGAATGAGCAGGACGAAATAATAAAAAAACACGACCCCTATCCCAGGGGTCGTGTCTGATTATATGGAAGGCGAACATCAAATTTATTTCTTTTCCATCTCGCGAATGTATGCCTGCGTTTCCTCGTAACGCCTCTTGTTGAGCGGGTAGAAGATCAGCGCCAGGTTGCCAAGCAGGATTAACACCGCCGGCAGCGGTCCGATCAGCAGGCGCATGCCCAGGATGGAGGCTCGCCGACTGGACCGCATCCGGGACGTAGCCGAAAAATCCCAGGCTCTGCCCCACCAGGAACCCGGCGAAGGCGCCTCCCAGGGCGATCATGAAGGTCCAGACGCTGTAGTAAACGCCCTCGCGGCGCACACCCGAGCGGGCATAGCCATACTCGATCGTATCCGGCGCCATCGACCAGGGCAGCACGAAGTGGGACGAGAACCCGACCCCGGCGAGCAGCATGTAGATCAGCGCCAGGTTCTGACCCAGCTTGTCGGCGGTGAACCCGAACAGGACCACCGCCAGCAGGGTGATGGTCATGCCGATCGCATAAGCGGTCTTCTTGCTGACCTTGCGGGCGAACCAGACCCAGAACGGGATGGTGGCAATGGTGACCACCAGCAGGGTGATCATTGCCAGCGTCACCGAGCCCTCCGCCCGGAAGATGTATTTGTAGTAATAGATCAGCATCGATTCCATGATGGCGACCGCGGTGCTGTTGGTGAACCAGGCGATCAGGAGCAGTACATACGGCTCATTGGTGAAAACGTCCTTCAAGGATTTGGGGATGCTCTCCCCCTTGGGCTGCTCCACCGCCGCCGGTTCGCGTGTGGTGAAGAATGTGACCAGCAGGGTGAGCGCTGCCAGGAAACCAAAGATGGCTGCCATGCCCACGTAGCCGGAGGTGCGGGTGGCAAACATCGCCATGAGCGGCAGGGCGGCTCCCGCCCCGAGGATGGTGCCGATCACCGCAAAAGCCTGCTTCCACCCGGAGATGCTGGTGCGCTCGTTGTAATCCTTGCTGATCTCGGGCAGCATGGCGTTATAAGGAATGTTGGTGAACGAATAAACCGTGCAGAAGAATATGTACGTGAGCAGCGCCCACCAGAACTTGCCGGTCTGTGCGGCGATGCCCGGGTTGCGGAACATGAGCACGAAGGCGATCCCGAACGGGATGGCGAAGAACAGGATGTACGGTCTGCGCCGCCCCCAGCGTGTGCGGGTGTGGTCCGAAAAGTAACCGATGAACGGGTCGATGGCGGCATCCCAGATCTTGCCGACCAGCAGCGCCGACCCAGCCAGGGCTGCGCTCAGGCGCACCTCGTCGGTGAGGAAGTTCAACAACCAGAATGAGGTGAGCGTGAAAAAGATGCTGCTGCTGAACTCCCCGGCGCCGAACCCGATCTTGGTGCGGCGGGAAATCTTTTCTGACTTTTTGACCTGTGCGGAAGCTGCAGTCTTTTCGACGCTTTCGGTGATTTCAGTCATATCGGCATCCTTTTATATGATTTCTTACAGGTGATCAAAAGAGGCATTCATTCAGTATATAGGCAAGACCTGAAACCGGCAACAAAAAAGGATCCGCCATCCAGGCGGATCCAACAGGTCAGGCAACGTCGTCGGGGCGGACCTCGCACCCGGTGGCGGCGGACTGGAGGGCGGCCAGCGTGAACTGCAGCACCGCCTTGCCGGTGGGACCGTCGAGGCGCGGCTGACCGCCCGATTTAAGCTTCCCGATAAAGTCGCGGGTGGTGGCGATGAAGCTGTCGTGCCAGCCGACCCCTTCAACAGGAATCGCAGTCGTCTTGCCATCTTTGAATAGCATCAGCTCGGGCAGATCGACCGTTTTGGTGGTGTAGCGGTTTATGAACAGGATACCCTTCTCACCGATCACTTCGATGCGGTCGTCATCGGCATAGTAGTCCGAATAGATGCGCATTTTGGGAGTATGCTCGATATCCAGCAGGCCAATGCGGCGGCTGGCTTTGAACTGGAACATGATGGCAGCCGGAGCGTCGATCTTGACGATCCCGCCGGCCTCCTTGACAGGCGTCTGGTCGATCCAGGCAAAGACCTTCTCGACTGGTCCGCCGAGGTAATATCCCAGGGAGAACAGGTGGTAGCCGTGATCAAAGACAAGCGGTCCGCCGCCGCAGAGTTTCTCGTTGAAGCGCCATACCCAGGCGGAAAGCGGCACATCCCAGGAGGTGTCGCTGGTGCCGGTGCTGACATGCATGCGCACGGCACGCACGTCCCCGATCTCACCGGCGTCGATCATCTGTTTGGCTTTCATGGCTGGAGCATAGTAGACAAAAGTTTCGTAGACGCGCAGCGTCACCCCGGCTTTGCCGGCCGCCTGGATCATCTGGTCCGCTTCGGCGGCCGAGAGCGCCATCGGCTTCTGGACCGAGACGTGCTTGCCAGCCTGGCAGGCCTGGACGGTCATCGGGCAGTGCAGGTGGTGCGGCGTAAGCAATTCGACCACGTCCACTTCCCTATCTTCGAGGACTTGGTCGAAATCGGTGTACACCTTTTCCACGCCCCATTCCTTCGCCTTCTTTTTTGCGTGGGAGGCGTTGGTATCGCAGACGGCGACGATGCGGGCATCCGGGTTATCCCGGTAGCCCAGTTGATGGAGGTCGGATATGCGGCCGCAGCCGACAATCGCTACGCGAATCGGATTCATAAATATTCCTTTGCCTGCCTGCTGAAATGGGATGCAATGAATGGCATCATGTTCTCTATTAAACAATATTGCGAAGGTTCAAGCTTTCAGTACTGCACCGTGATTTGCCTGGGTAACGATGCGACTGTACAAACCCAAAAAACCATCGACGACCGCAGGAGGGCGCGGCTGCCAGTCCACTCTTCGACGGGCGAGCTCTTCCTCCGAAACCAGCAAGTTCTAGTCGCCGCCCGGGGATGTCGATCTCAATTTGATCACCGTCCCTGACCAGGGCGATCAAGTCCACCGATAAAGGCTTCAGGAGCAACATGCCCGATGCAAGGTCCACGCGTTGCGCCCGAAAAACGCCCGTCTGTGATCATGGCCACAGAATCATTCAACCCCATGCCGGTCAACATGGCGGCGGGGATGGACAGCTCGCGCATGCCCGGTCCGCCGCGCGGGCCTTCGTTGCGGATGACCAACACGTCACCCGCTTTGATCGTATTCGAGCCAAGAGTGTTTTCCAAATCCTCTTCACATTCAAACACCCGTGCCGGACCCGTATGCTGGAGCATCCCAGCGACCACCCCGCTCTGCTTGACCACCGCTCCATCGGATGCAAGGTTGCCATGCAGGACTGCCAATCCACCTTCAGGGGAAAGTGGGGCATCCAAAGAGTGGAGCACTTCGGGACGCAAATTTTTGGCAGAGGTGGCGCGTGTACGCAGGGTCTCGCCAGTAACGGTGGGAAGGTCAAGATGTAGGAGTGGAGAGAGGATATTCAGCACGGCAGGGATGCCTCCCGCTTCGTCGAGATCAATCACGGTATAAGGGCTGGCAGGACGAAATTTGGCAATCAGAGGCGTCTTGCGGCTGAGCTGGTCAAAGACGTCCAACCCCATGTCAATCCCGGCCTCAGAGGCGATGGCAGGGATATGCAGCGTGGCATTCGTGGAGCCACCCAGCGCCAGGACCACACGGACGGCATTCTCCAGGCTATCCCGGGTGAGGAACTGGCGGGCAGACAGGTTTTGCTCAACCAATTGAACTATCCGCTGCCCGCTTTCGAGGCACAACTCGCGGCGGTCCGGGTGGAGGGCAGGCAGCGTGGCACAGCGAGGCAGGGTCAAGCCCAGCGTTTCGGTCACGCAGTTCATCGTGCTGGCAGTCCCCATAAAATTGCAGGCTCCCGGACCCGGACATGCATGGCTCTCGATCTCATGGAATTCCTGGTCGGTTATCTTGTGCGCGGCGAGTTTCCCCATGCCCTCCTTGACATCGCTGGTCATCACCGGGCGATCCCCGACAATGCCGGAAGCCATCGGACCGCCAGTGACAAACAAGGTGGGAAGATTCAAACGGGCGGCAGCCATCAGCATGCCCGGAACCACCTTGTCACAATTGCACAACATCACCAACCCGTCGAAGCGATTGGCACCCACCATTAATTCTATAGATGCAGCGATCACGTCGCGCAGGGGCAGGATGTAATGCATGCCGCTACCCTGGGCAATACCATCACAAGGAGCGACGGTGTTGAATTCGGCAGGAGTGCCACCAGCCTCCCGGATCCCTTCCTTGACCCAATCGGCGAGCTGGCGCAAATGAAAATGACCCGGATTGACCTCGCTCCATGAATTAACAACACCGATCAACGGCTTTCTGAAATCGGCGTCCGTATACCCCATGGCACGGTAGAGGGCACGCGGGTATGCGCCGTGCAGCCCTGCGAAGATGCCCTTATCAGCCATTTTCACAACCCGATCTCATGTCTCAGAGCCTGGACATCTTCGGACCAGTTGCCTACATTCCAACGCCCATAGACTCCCATACCTCCCAGCGGATTGGTCCCGAAATAGACAGGAACATGAATTAGCGACAAACCGGGGTGGTGACCCGCCTGCTCAAGGGCAGCCTGGAGAGAAGCAACGGTCCGTCCGCCACTCAAAGCCAGCAAGCCAGGAACAGCGCGAGCCCACGCCAGGTAATCCACTTTCAAGGTATTCCAGGTGGCGAACCCCTCACCAAATTGAGCTATTTGCAGACCGGTGATGGCGCCCATCCGACCATTATCGAGAAGCAGAATGCAGCCGCGGGCACCATGCTCGACACCATCAATCAGGATTTGAGGATTCATGACCAACGACCCATCACCAGTCAGCGCCAAACCATAGAACGGGGAGGATGATATGCCTGTGGCTAGCAAGGCTGAAACGGCGAAGCCCATGTAACTAGCGCCAGTTTCAGTGAATGTCTGGTTTGGAGTCTCATCCTCCACAATTTGGAAACCATTCGCCTGAACATCGCCGGCGTCGAATAAACAAACCACCTCCTGGGCTTTAGCCCAATCGGTTGCGGCTTTGATCACAGCCGGCTGGGTCAAAACAGGTCCGCCCCAATAATCGTCATCAAGAAGCGGAGTGGCGAACCGCTCCTGTTTCATCGCCTGCCATTCAGACTTTTTCGTTTTACAGGCATCCAGCCAATCCAATTTGTTCCGGGGGTACGAGCCGAGTGCCAGGTTGATTTTTGCCAAAGTGTGTCGAACATCACCAATAAGAGGCAAGGTATTGTTATAGTGAGTGGCGTCGTCAAAATCGGCATTGATGTTGACAACTCGCTTAACATTGGGGTAGCCTGTGCGCGAACAATCCGACTGGCAGACTGCACGAGTCCCCACGGCAATCAACAGGTCGGCATTCTCCATCGCATAATTTCCGCACAATGATCCTTTTGAGCCTCCAACGCCCATATTTTGGGGATGGCTGTAGGGAACGCAACCCGTGGAGATCGGTGTATGAACCAAGACCCCACCTGATCTTTCTAACAACATCAACAATTCCGAGCCTGCTGATCGTCCGCCACCACCGACCTTGATCACAACCTGAGCGGATGATTTAATCTCCTCAGCAACCCTGTTGTAATCACCCTCTGCGGCTCCAAGAGAGACTGTTTGCATTTGCGGCAATTCGTCCAAATTGAAATCTGTCAACCAAGTCGATTGTGTGTTCAGCGGCAGGAGCAGAAAGAAAGGCCCGGGACGATAGGGATGGTCTACAGTGGCTGCCCCGTGCTGGAGCGCAGTTGGAAGCGCAAGTGGAGTATGCAGCGAATAAGCCCGTCCGAGGGTGGAAGCCAGTTGCAGAAAAAGTCCCTGCTCATGCCTGGGGATCTGCTGCATGTTAAAACCCTCGTCCTCGGTGGTTTCATCACCAAGCAGATACCACACCCCTATGCCATCCGATGAAGCGACCAGGGAAGCCGACAGGGCCTGCAGCGCGCCTGGTCCGATGGAGGTGACCACGGCAGCCTTTTCCCCCGTGATCCAACGCAGTGCGGAGGCAGCATGAGAGGCTTCGATCTCGTTATGGACATCAAACACCCTGAGCAGACCAGCCTGCTGGTAAACGCGCAGGACCTCTCCCACCTCGGTCGAGCCATGTCCAAATACAGTAAAGAAAGATTTCACCCCCTGCCGCAGCAAGCCGAGCACCAGAGCTTCAGACAAGGTCAAGTCAACTCGTGGAGGGAGGATTCCAGATTGTGCATAGGTGGAGGCGCGTTGAACACGTTGGTAGGTCATTTCAGCCTGGGGAGGTTTGGTTATTGAAATCATTTCACCTCCAAATGGTTCATGAGTAGCAACTCAATAATGATGATTATACGATTGGTAAAATCAAGGTAGGTCAAGATCATCCAGAAATGGAATGATCAATGTTTCCCTAAAGATGAGCAACCTCCCAAGAAATCTTACCGAAATTGGTAATCCCAATACCGGTGGTTCAAAGCAAACCGAAGGTTGAATCGCGCCAGTTAGAGCTCAGGCGTCTTTTTCCACGACAATGGTGGCTTCGGTGACCAGCGCGGCTATGGCTCCCACAGCAGCCAGAGTGGGGAGCAGTACCAGCCCAACCACACCGATGGTCAGGGGAAATTCGATCAATACTTTGCCGTCCTTGTCCTTGATGATGATCTTGCGGATGTTGCCTTCATGGACCAATTTCTTGATCTTTGAGAGCAGTTCCTCTCCATTCACGTGAAATTCTTCGGTACGAACTGTTGGCATGGGTGTCTCCTTGGATTTAATCTTGAAATCTGACTTTCAGGTCGAAACCATAATTTGTTAGTTTACTTGAGACAAGTCAATTATCGCACAATTTGCCAATCTAAAAATATTATTACTCATCTAGAAACCAGCGAAGTTAATCTCCGCCTTGAATGGACATGAACCGAAGCCTTGCGCATCCGAATAAGAAGATTGTGTTATATACTGTAAGTATATTCGGGACGGTCAAAGGAGAATCAATGCTCATCATCGAAAAGGTAGATACTGAAAACAAGTCCCAGGTCAAGCGCTTTGTGGAATTTTATTACGATCTATACAAGGATTGTCCGCAGTGGGTACCGCCCCTGTTCATGGACGCCTACCTGCCGCTCAACCGGAAGAAACATCCTTTCTTCGAATATTCCGAAGCTGATTTCTTCCTGGCGGTTTTTGACGGCAAG
Source organism: uncultured Chloroflexia bacterium (assembly GCA_963830585.1). Taxonomy (GTDB): domain Bacteria; phylum Chloroflexota; class Anaerolineae; order Anaerolineales; family Villigracilaceae; genus UBA877. Next base: position 1,078,700 of record CAWHNA010000002.1, read on the forward strand.
GTGGTGGGACGCATCTGCGCGGGGGTGAACAAGCTATTCAACGATTATCACAAGACCAAGAAAGCACAATTTTATTACTTCGATTGCATCGACGACATCGATGTTGCCCGTGCACTTTTTAAGGCTGTCTTTGACTGGGCACGCGAACGCGGCCTGGATACTCTGATCGGTCCGAAGGGACTTTCACCATTCGACGGTTACGGCATGCTGATCGAGGGGTACGACCAGCGCCAGATGATGACCATGATGAACTATAACTACCCATATTATCGAAAACTGATCGAAGTCGCTGCATTTCGAGAAAGAAGTGGATTTTGTTTCCTGCTACCTGCCAGCGGAGGCATTCAAGATTCCCGAACGGGTGGAACGCATCGCCCAATGGACCTTAAAGCGCGGCAACTTGTGGGTCAAAGCATTTCAAAAGCAAGAAGGAACTGGTGGGCTGGGCTCATCGCATCGGTCAGACCTACAACAAGACCTTCATCAATAACTGGGAATATTATCCCTTCTCGCAAGGCGACGTCGACTATGCCGTGCAAAACGTCTTCAACGTGGCTGACCACCGCTTGATCAAGCTGATCATGCACGAGGACGATATCGTTGGATTCCTGTTCGCCTTTCCCGACGTTTCCGCTGCCATCCAAAGAGCCAAGGGACGGCTTGTTCCCATTCGGTCTCGTCGACATCCTGCTGGAAATGAAGCGCACCAAGACCGTTTCGGGCAACGGGATGGGCATCCTGCCCGATTTCCAGGGCACGGGCGGCAATGCCCTGCTGTACTACGAAATGGGCAAGACCATGCTGGATTTCAAGCAATTCGAATTTGTCGAAATGACCCAGGTGGCAGAGACAACCAAGCAGATGCGGGCCGACCTGAAAAACCTGAACGGCGTGGAATACAAGAACCACCGTGTATACCGGATCGCTGTCCCGTGAATCATCCGTTTGCCTTTATCCACAAGTGGAATCGAAAACCAGTGTTCCTGGCACTGCTGGCCTGGACCCTGGTATTATTCGTCATTTTTCAACTGCTCAACGCACCGCTGATCACTTCAGCAGCCCCTTACGGGATCGTCTCCCACCAGTTTGCCTGGACACCAGAAAAAGCTCAAGCCATTATCGGTTCATGGGCTGGACGACCAAGTCTATTCGCTGCTTTCGGTCTCGGGCTGGATTTCCTGTTCATCCCTTCCTACGTTTTCACAGTTGGGCTGGGAGCATTTTTGGCAGCCGGACGTCACCGCAATATGGCGGTCTGGCTGAGACGGCTTGGAATCTGGGCAACATATGGCGTATTCGCAGCGGCTGCTGTTCGACGTCCTTGAGAATATTTTCCAAGCACGCCAATTACTAAACGGTGTGGTAACTTCCCCCCTGACCGTACTCACCGGTATATTCGCCAGTCTTAAATTCGGACTGCTCGGGCTTGGGATCCTTTACGGGTTTATCGGCTGGTTGCTGCCTAAAACACGCTAACTAATTATGTCAACTCAGGGAGGAGAATAAACATGCACCCCGAGCAAGTGGGCTATTATTCTTTTTAATCCAAAATCGATCAACTATGGACTACCATCGCCTCGAAGATGGATGGGGCACGATGGGCGTTATTCCCGAAAAGCTTTTATTTGGTATGATTGAGAGGTAATTGGTTTAATTTTCCGGTGGAGGAGATTGGATGAAACCTGCGGTATATCCACTGCCCGAGGGAAATTATTTCGAGTTCCACGTATCCCGCAAAGCAAGGGAAAAATATCAGTTTGACGAGAAGCTATTTGCCTTGAATGGAAATGTCATCCTGGCCGATTTCGCAGCTGCCAGGCGGTTTGCTGCCAGCATGACCAAAGTGAGGGGGCGATTTGTGCCTGCCAGCGCAATCAACGCCATGGGGTTGATCGATGAAATCCTGCACGTGCTGATCCACCAATATGAGCGGCAAAACCCGGGAGTGATGGAACGAGCCCTGAAAGCTGCAGGGGTGGAAGCCAATGCCTCTCTGCTTAAATTTACCGAGGATTTTCCTCCCCTGGCAGTTTACCGGGGTGAGATCGAGGCCCGGCGATTACTTGGAGTTGGATACTAACGCCCAAAAGAAACGAGCTGCCGCTCTGGAAGAGATGCTCATCCTGCACATCACCAACCAGAACCCGGCGGTAGCGGACTACAAGGAACTCTTCGACGAGGAACCGCTCAAGCACTCCAGCCCCTACGAAAAGACCGTGCAGGTGCTGAAAGACTTTTTTAAAATGCAACCTGCTTTTGGAGCTATTCCAACAACCGGGGAAAACCGGGAGACATTAATCGAGGTCTTACTTGCGCCTGGTCGAGTTGCGCCGTCACTCGCTTTCGGCCCAATTGGAGTTCCTGCTTAACCGCTGGAGGAGCATCCTGGGAGAAAGTTTTGTGCTAAAGGTCCTGCGCGGCCTCGACTTTGCCAAGGAGGATATCCTGCGCGGTAATTTCGCCGGTGGATTCGCGGGCAGCGCACCGCTGCTCACGTTTACCGGTCACGACTATACAGAATATGAACGCTTCAGCCCCGACAAAGACTGGATGCCGCGCGTTGTCTTAATCGCGAAGAACTCCTACGTGTGGCTTGACCAGTTATCCAAAAAATACCAGCGGGACATCCATGCCCTGAACCAGATCCCGGATGAAGAACTGGACCTTTTGCGGGAGCGCGGCATCACCGGCTTGTGGCTTGATCGGACTGTGGGAACGAAGTATCGCCTCCCGACGCATCAAACAGATGATGGGGCAGCCCGAAGCGGTAGCTTCAGCTTATTCGCTGATGGATTACCAGATCGCAGGAGACCTGGGCGGTTGGGATGCACTGCAAAATCTGCGCTGGCGGGCGTGGCAGCACGGCATCCGCCTTTCTGCAGACATGGTACCAAACCACATCGGGATCGATTCGCGCTGGGTGGTGGAACACCCGGACTGGTTCCTGAGCCTGCCGTATTCCCCTTACCCGAGCTATTCCTTCAACGGGACAGATCTGTCGAACGACGGCCGAGTGGGGATACAGATCGAGGATCATTATTACGATAAGACCGACGCTGCCGTGGTTTTCAAACGCTTGGACCGCTGGACCGGCGACTCACGCTATATTTATCACGGCAACGACGGCACAGCCCTGCCCTGGAATGACACCGCCCAATTGGATTATTCCAAAGCAGAAGTACGCGAGGCCATCATCCAGACCATCCTGCACGTGGCGCGTAATTTCCCAATCATCCGCTTTGACGCTGCCATGACCCTTGCTAAGAAGCACATCCAGCGCCTGTGGTTCCCCGAACCCGGACAAGGAGGGGCAATCCCTTCCCGGTCGGAGCATGGTATGACCCGGGAGCAGTTCGATCAGGCAATCCCGAATGAGTTCTGGCGCGAGGTGGTGGACCGGGTGGCGATGGAGGTGCCAGATACTCTACTGCTGGCGGAGGCATTCTGGCTGATGGAAGGGTATTTTGTACGCACCCTGGGAATGCACCGAGTATACAACTCGGCTTTCATGCACATGCTGCGCGACGAGGACAATGCCAAGTACCGCCAGGTAATCAAGAACACGCTCGAATTCGACCCGCAGGTGCTCAAGCGTTATCGTCAATTTCATGAACAACCCAGATGAAAAAACTGCCAGCGAGCAATTTGGAACCACCGATAAATACTTTGGCGTCTGCACCCTGCTGGTTACCCTGCCGGGACTGCCGATGTTCGGTCACGGCCAGATCGAAGGCTACCGGGAGAAGTACGGAATGGAATACCGGCACGCCAGGTGGGATGAAGCAGTTGACGAAGGCCTGGTGCGGGGGCACGAATGGCGCATCTTCCCACTGACCCACCGCCGGGCACTTTTCGCCGACGTGGAGAATTTCCGGTTGTATGACTTTTATATCTCCAACTCCGGTGGCGCAGGCGGTACGGTCAATGAGGATGTTTTTGCCTACTCGAACTATCAAGGGAACGACCGAGCCCTGGTCGTCTATTTCACAACCGTTACGCGGAAACCCGCGGCTGGATCAAGACCTCGGCAGCCTCAATGGACAAAGCCAGCGGGAACCTCATCCAAAAGAGCCTGGCGGAAGCGTTGTACCTGCCGAGCGAGTCTTATGCCATTTTCAAGGATACCGTATCCGGGATGGAATACATCCGGTCTTGCCGGGAACTCACCGAAAAGGGGTTATACGTGGAATTGGGCGAGTTACCAATGTCACGTTTTCCTGGATTGGCATTTCGTCAACGGGGAGGAATGGGCAGAAGTGAACCGCAATCCTTGGTGGAGGTGGCACGGTTTCCATTCAATTGAAATTAGAAGAGCTGTTTGCCCAGAAGCTAAAAACCGAAACTAAAACTGTCAAGAAAAAACCGAAGGCAGGCAAGACACCGGTGAACGGGAAAGGTAAGAAAGCAATCGCTAAACTTCCGGTAAAAAGGCAGCCAATAAAGCGAGCAATGCGTGTGCCGGTAAAGAAGAAAAGTTCCTAACACCTGGTTGAGTTTCTTTATTAATAAATTGGAGGAGATGAATTATGGGTAAACTAACGAGACGGGATTTTCTAAAAGCAACCGCGGCGGGGGCGGGTGCAATGACCTTAGCGCTTTCCTAGAGGCTTGTGGAAAGGTGCTGCCCACATCCAACCCAGCAACCAACACGCAAGCGTCCAATCCCGGACAACCGACCAAGTCATCCCTTTCCCAGCCATCGAGCGCCTCCACCGAAGAGCGGCCCTCCTCAACAGACACAAGCCCTGCACCCACGGGGACGGCAGTGCCAATTCCGGATATAGCCGTGTCCCGCGGAGGTGAACCGGAAGCCCTGGTGCGGAAGGCGATCGCAGCCCTGGGCGGTATGAGTGCCTTTGTGCCCAGCGGGTGCCAACGTGGTGGTCAAGCCCAATATCTGCGTGGCATATCATACCTATGAATATGCCGCGACCACCAATCCATGGGTGGTGGGGACCCTGGTAAAGATGTGCTATGAGGCTGGAGCTGCCAGCGTGAAGGTGATGGACCACCCTTTTGGAGGAACGGGACCGGAAGCATACAAAATCAGCGGGATCGAGGAACAGGTGAAAGCAGCCGGAGGCGAAATGGTCAACATGATTACTTATCATTATATTGATACAAAGCTGCCGGAAGCTAAATTTTTGAATAAAACCAAGATATACGACGAGATCCTAAATGCAGATGTTTTGATCAACGTACCTATCGCCAAACAGCACAGCTCTTCAGGATTGACGCTGGGGATGAAGAACTTGATGGGCACGATCTATTTACGGGAGACCCTGCATAACAGCCTGAATCAATCCATCGCCGACCTGAAGCACCCTGCTAAAACCACAACTAACGGTCATTGATGCGGTGCGAATTTTAACCGGGAATGGTCCAACAGGCGGCTCCCTGTCAGATGTCCAGCAAAAGGATACGGTGATCGCCAGCCGGGACGTGGTGGCAGCAGACAGCCTGGCAACTTCCCTGTTCGGGATGAAACCAGAAGACCTGAAATACATCACGATCGGCACCGCCATGGGATTGGGTCGAAGCGACCTGCAGAACCTGAATATCCAGGTAATCGAACTGAACGCCTGATATCGTGATCAAGATGGACACCCAATTGTCGATTCCAAAAAGGGGGAAAAAGAAATTCAGGAAGGGAACTGTCTCGGGACCGTGGATCGTTTTCCGAAAAACCGTGCAATACCTCGCATTGGCGATATTCATCGCCCTGTTCGCCTGGTCACGCCAAGATGGCGGACCGGCGACCTTGATCAACATTCCCATGCGCATGGACCCGCTGCTGATCCTGGCGACACCTGGCTGCAAGCCGCACATTCCTGGCAGGATCGGCATTGGCGTTGATCGTCATCCTGCTCACCGTGGTTTTTGGGCGGGCATGGTGCGGCTGGCTGTGTCCAGTGGGCACAATCCTGGATATTTTCCCGCTCAAGCGCTGGAGAAAAAGGGGTTTCTCACCAGCTGAAGGCTGGCGGAGGGTTAAATTCGACCTGGTGATCGTCATCTTTGCGGCCGCCTTGCTGGGGAACCTGACCCTGCTATTCTTCGACCCTCTGGCCCTATTGCTGCGGACTTTAACCGTCAGCGTCTGGCCGGCATTGGACCGGGTCGTGACCGCAGTGGAGTCCGTCCTGGTGAAATGTGCCATTCATCGACGGTCCACTATCGACTTTCGATAGTTTGATCCGGCCGGGTATTTTGCCGCTGCAACCCGTGTTCTACCAGGATGGATTATTATTCGCTGTCATCTTCCTGGGAGTGATCCTGCTCGACCTCATGGCTGCCCGCTTCTGGTGCCGGTACCTGTGTCCCCTGGGAGGCGCGCTGGGCTGGTTGAGCAAGGTAGCAATTTTCCGCCGGAAGCGTGGGCGTAGAGTGCAAGGGCTGCACCCTTTGCACTGATATTTGTCCCACCGGAACAATCAACCCAGCGAAAGAATATGCAAGCGACCCGACAGAATGTACGATGTGCCTGGACTGCCTGGAAGCTTGCCCGCACGGCCAGACCAGGTTCATACCGGTATTTTCAGCCCGAAAACTGGACCACATACGATCCGGACAGAAGGGAAACGTTACTGGCGATCGGTGCAACGGTTGCCTCGATTGCTTTGTTGAACAGCAACAGTTCTGCAAAAAGGCAAAGCCCATTCCTGATCCGTCCACCAGGGGTACGTGAAACCAACCCGGACGTGGTGGACTTCACCAAATGTACACGCTGCAACGAATGTATCCGGGTGTGCCCTACCGGGGGGCTGCAGCCGGCAGTGTTCGACGCCGGGCTGGCAGCGCTGGGATCACCCATCCTGGCACCACGCCTAGGCTACTGCGATTATTCCTGCAATGCCTGCGGGCAGGTCTGCCCCGTGCAAGCCATCCCACCGCTCGACCTGGAAAAGAAACGGTTGCAGGTGATCGGCCTGGCGTACATCAACGAAAACAGGTGCATTCCCTGGTCGGACCACCAACCCTGCCAGGTGTGCGAGGAAATGTGCCCTTTGCCGCAAAAGGCAATCCAACTCGAAGATGCCGAAGTTTGGGGTCCGGATGGACAAATCGTGAGCGTGAAACTTCCACACGTGCTGCGGGAGATTTGTATCGGCTGCGGGATTTGCGAATATAAATGCCCGGTCAGCGGAGAAGCTGCCATCCGGGTGTATATGCCCAAGGTGGATGTTCCGTTCTAGATTTTCGAAAATGAAAAATGAAGGAAAAAAGCGAGGTACCGGATAATTCAATACCGGTCGGAAGAATAAAGAAATTACCCTTTCGCAGGCGAATAATGGTGTTGGGCTGGCGGAATTATCGCGGCCATTTTCGTGTTGTTTGTGGTCTTGTTCATCTTAGTCAACGCAAATCCATACCTGGGGGCGGAAGGTGCCGACTGGCTACGCGGTATTATCGGGGATAAAGCTGTGGCTGGGCTGGAAATGATCGTCTTCCAAGTCCAGGATGACTTCCAGAAGTTGAAATATGATCTTGGAATAGGGAACCCGATCGGTGATTACGGCGCTTTCCCCTCCCCGACTTCCAGCCCGAAAATAATCGCAAAGGCCAATACACCGTCCCGTATCACTGGGACGACGACACCCACCTTGACCGGGACACTACAACCGACACCAACCGTGACAATGACCTGGCGACCTGCCACGATCCCGCCGCTAAGCCTCGCAAACAACGAAGGGGTCTGGATCCCGTACATCCAGGATGCGCAGGGGCAGACGGTTGCCTTCAAGACCTTCGTTCAACCAGACCCAACCAGGCCTTACACACTGGTCACGATCGTCGCAATCGACCTGACCCATACCCGGCTTCATTATGTACTTGGGGCGACTGATCCCACTTTGCCAGGTGAACCCCCCCACAGCGGAAAAATGAACCTGGCAGACAGAGCTGTAAGCATCCTGTTGGCAATATTCAACGGCGGTTTCCAAGCAAGGCATGGTCAATTTGGAGCAATGGCTGACGGCAGCCAAGCCCTTCCACCCCGTGACGGATTAGGAACAGTAGCAATTTTCCAGAATGGAGATGTCCAGTTAGGCGGATGGGGTACTGACTTATTCTTGTCACCAGAAATGACGGCATTCCGGCAAAACGGTCCATTGGTAATCCAAAAAGGCAAGATCAATGGACAGATATATAACAATTCCCCCCTGGATTGGGGGTACACTGTTATAGATGTCTCCCCCACCGTTCGCTCCGGGATTGGACTTAGTCAAGATAACCGGACCCTGTATTATTTTTGCGGACCGAGCCTGACGATGGAAGCACTGGCACAATCCATGCAAGCAGCCGGTGCTTATAATGCCATCCAACTGGACATCAATAACTACTGGGTGCTATTCGTAAAAATTCCTTCATCCGGTTCAAAACTGACCGCTGAACCACTGCTTCCAAGATTAATGGTTTACGGCATTGACAGATACCTTACCCATTCCCCGCGAGATTTCTTTTATATTACCGCGCTGAACAATAAATAGCCCCTTAGTGATGCATTAACCCGTTTGGTCGATTTTTAGGGCGCGAATCCCCATGGAAAATCGCTATACGAAATTCATTTACATCCCGTAATTAATTTAATGTGTCAGGGCCAAGATGACAGAAATGGATAAATAAAAGTCGTGACATTCGTCATCTTGCATCAGGCTCGCGTTTCCTACGTTATAATCGTTCCTATTTGAAAGGGAAACATGACACTTCAAGGAAGCACGAAAAGATAAACGGTCAGCCGCACTCAGTTCAGTGGTTGCAGCGATCGGATTGACCACCTTCAAGCTCATCGTCGGACTATTAACCAACTCGCTGGGTATCCTGGCTGAAGCCGCTCATTCCGGTCTTGACCTGGTCGCAGCGGGCATGACACTTTTCGCTGTGCAGGTCTCGGACAAGCCAGCCGACAAGGAACATCCATTTGGGCACGGCAAGATCGAGAACCTTTCGGCTCTTTTCGAGACCGTGTTGTTACTTGCAACCTCAGGGTGGATCATTTATGAAGCGATCAACCGTTTATTCTTTGTCAGCGTTAAGGTTGAAGCTTCCATCTGGTCGTTTGTGGTAATGGGCGCTTCCATCATTATTGACTTTACCCGGTCGCGCATCCTATATAAAGCAGCGCGCAAGTATAAAAGCCAGGCCTTGGAAGCGGATGCCCTACACTTCAGCACCGATATTTGGTCATCGTCTGTAGTTATCCTGGGCTTGATCGGGTTGACCATTGCCCGGTATGTCCCCGGGTTGGATTGGATGCATAAGGCGGATTCGGTGGCCGCCTTGATCGTTGCCATCATCGTCATTTTTATCAGTGGAGAACTCGGCTGGCGAACAATATCGGCGTTGCTGGATACAGCGCCCAGGGGGCTGGCAGATAAAGTTGAGAAAGTTGCTGGAGAGGTAAAAGGAGTGGTGGACGCACACGCAATTCGCATTCGCCCTTCAGGCGCACATACCTTCATAGACATGCATATTACAATGGACGGGAATGTGACCCTGAATGAAGCGCATGCCGCGACAGAAGTAATCGAGAAAGCCATTCATGCCATCGTTTCTCCAGCAGATATCACAGTTCATGTGGAACCAGTAAATTTTGGAAAAACGACGCCGGTAATAGCTAAGGAAAAGAAACTAACCACCTTAGAAACGAAAAAATCCAGTTAGTTTTAATTTTGATCTAGTCCGGAAAAGAAAGAGCGGTGGCAATTCATCCACCGCTCAATCGTTAACTTTGCAACTCTTCCCACTCTGCCAACCAGGTATCCATTTCGGATTGCAAGGCGGCATATTGGTTGCCCCACTTGCGGACCAGGGCTGTATCCTTTGGAGGCCTCTCAAGTTTCCGTCCCAGATCTGCGATTTGGAGCTCCAGCGCGGCGATCTTGTTTTCCAATTCCTGCAATCTGGCAATCCTGCGTCGTTCTTCTTTTATGGCAGGATCAACAGCACGGCGAACCGAACGCGGGGCAGCTGCATGAGATGATTCGACTGAACGGAGAGCCGCCAGTCGTTCACGCTCTTCCCGCCGCTGGCTGTAAGTCCCTTCAAAAATTGTCAGTTGAGATTCGTCTGGTTCAATTTCCCAAATTTGAGTACCAAGGGCATCAATCAGATAGCGGTCATGCGTAACCAGCAAGATCGTACCCCCATAATCGTCAAGAACTGCTTCCAGCACTTCCTGGGAGGGTATGTCGAGATGGTTGGTGGGTTCATCCAATAAAAGCAGGTTGGTATCCTGCAAAGCCAGCTTCGCCAGCGCAAGCCTGCCGCGTTCACCGCCTGAGAGGACAGAGACCTTTTTGAAAGCCTCGTCTCCAGAGAAAAGGTACTTGCCAAGATATTCACGGATCTGTCCCGGAAGCCAATGGGGCATGACAGAGTCAATTTCCTGGACAAGCGTGTTTTCGGGGTTAAGCCCCTCGTGGGCCTGGGCAAAGTATCCAATCTTAAGGGAAGCGCCAAGATTCACCTCGCCTCCCAACGGGTTCAGTTGACCTAGAACAGTTTTCAAAAAAGTGGTTTTCCCGGCTCCGTTCGGACCAATCAACGCTGCACAATCTCCTCGGCGTAAAACGATATCGGGTGCGGAAAAAAGCAGGCGGTCGGGAAACCCAATACGTAAGTCAGAGGTGCGCAAAACTAGATCACCTGACCGAACTGCAGAACGAAGATTAAGATGCAACCTTGGCAATGTCCGCACAGGAGCGCGCAATGCACGCACCCTGCGTTCTGCTTCTTCGGGACCGAAAGGCGATGTTCCAATCGTGACCGCATCGGCTGTCTCAGCCCATTTTTGGTTAACCACTGCTTCCATGCCAATTTGCTCGACAGCCTGGACAATGCGGCTTAACCGGCGGAGTTTCCCTTTTGCCTGGCTAACGTTTTGACCGGAGATGTTTTTCTTGATGTATTCAACATCCTTGAGTAGTTTCTCTTTTTCGGCCTCGAAGGTTTCCCGGCGGTGCTCCCAGCGCAATTCGCGCGTCTGCAGGTATGCAGAGTAATTGCCGGGGTAGTGCTCAGTGGCACCAAAAGCCATTTCCAGGATGCCATTGGCTACCTGGTCAAGGAAATACCGATCATGAGAGACGATGACCACCGCACCATCCCACTGGCTCAAATAGCCTTCCAGCCATTCAACGGCAGCGATATCCAAGTGGTTAGTTGGTTCGTCAAGCATCAGCAAATCAGGTTCTGAAAGAAGCAGACGTGCCAGGAAAGCGCGTGTGCGCTGACCACCAGAAAGGTGTGCCAGGGGCATATGAAAATCATCCCTCGAAAAACCAAGACCGGTGAGAACCTGCTTGATGCGAGTATGAAAGGTGTAACCGCCGCGCCGCTCAAACTCATGCTGAAGAGTGCCATAACGCGCCAACGCCTGATCCCTGGTTTCCTGAGCAGCCATCTCGGCTTCAAGTTTTTCCAGATCCTCCTGGCGTGTGATCAGATCAGAAAAGACCGAATAACAGGCATCCCACACAGTACCTTCCATATCAAATTCAGCTTCCTGAGGGAGATAACCAATGCGGAGAACCTTGGCACGGGAGACCTTACCACCAGAAGGTTCGTCCAACCCAGCCAAAATGCGCAATAAGGTGGTTTTCCCGCAACCATTCGGGCCCACCAAAGCAAGGCGTGAACCTTTGGGAACGGCAAATGAGACACCGGAGAACAAGTCCACAGGGCCGAAGGATTTTGAAATATTATTTGCTGCAACAAGAGACATGGTCCTACCTAAAAGCCATATCGAAAAATGCCCCCAAATTATAACGCCTGACATTTAACGATATCGACTAAAGCCTTATTCCTATTTCATTATTGAACTCAAGCCGGATGACGACCTCGTGGTTGACCCAACCCCTGCCTCCCCACTCCGTACTTCTAAAGATTTATTTCTCCACCTTAATTCCTGGTGAACTGCTGCAAAGCCAATCGCAAGCGCTGTTCCACATCATCAGGGGCATCCTTCGGTATGGACTGGATTGCAGTTTGTGCCTCGACGACCGAATAACCCAGGGCAGTAAGTGCCGCCAGGACCTCAGAATCTGTGTCTGACATGGTGGCAATCTTTTCCAAGCCACTTATGGGTTTCAGCCGGTCGTGGAGATAAAGCACCAATTTCTGGGCTGTCTTTTTTCCAATCCCAGGAACCCGGCTCAATAGATCAGGCTCGTCGTTAAATACAGCACGCTGGACCGTATCCAAGGTTAACGTGGAAAGGACTGCAAGCGCGATCCTGGGACCAACGCCATCCACACCCAGCAGGGTTGTGAACAATTCCCGGTCCGACTGAGATTCGAAGCCGAAAAGTTTCCAATCATCTTCGCGGACGACAATATGGGTAAAAAGAAAGATAGCTTCTCCGGCTTTGGTTCTTTCACGGAGCGGTTTTGGTACAAAAACCCGCAGACCTACTCCCCCTGTTTCAATAATTATTGAGTTTTCTTCCACCTGGGTGATTTCACCGCGTATTGTCGCTATCATTTTTCACCATATTTTTGTGTGTTCAGATGAGTTATCGCAATTGCCAGGGCATCGGCTGCGTCATCGGGTTGCGGGATTTCGGGCAACGCCAATAGGACGCGCACCATTTCCTGGACCTGCTTTTTTCCCGCACTGCCATAACCTGCTACAGCCTGCTTAACCTCATTGGGAGTGTATTCAGCGAAATCCAACCCGGCTTCGCTGATCGCCAAGCATCAAGACCCCACGGGCTTGGCCAACTGCAATTGCGGTCGAAATATTCCTTTGGAAAAACAATTTCTCCACCGCAACCGAGTCAGGGCGATGGAGAAGCAAGACTTCATTCATTTGATGGTAAAGCAAAGATAATCGATGATGGGCTTCAGCGCCAGCAGGGGTTCGGATGGTGCCATAAGCAACCGATTCCAGGCTGCCATCTTCCCGGCGGCGCACCAGACCATAGCCGGTTGTCGCGGTTCCCGGGTCGATCCCCAGCACCAGCGCCATGTCTATTCGGCCTCGAGTGCCGCCAAAGCCTCATCAGATATTTTCAGGTTATGGAAAACGTTGGCTACATCGTCCAATTCTTCCAACGATTCGATCACACGTAGCACTGACAGGGTCTGGTCTACAGGCAATTCAACATCCTGCTTGGCGATCAAACGCAGGTCAGCTTCATCAGGCGAAACCCCTGCTTTTCTCAAAGCATCACTTATCTTCTTGAAAGATTCCACTGGACCGATTATCTCGATATTATCACCGTCTTCAAGGACATCCTCAGCGCCTGCATCCACAGCCAATTCAAAGGCTTTGTCAAAAATCAATTGCTTGGCGGGGAAGGAGAAATACGAGTTGCGGCTGAACTGCCAGCCAACTGCGCCGGCTTCAGCCATATTTCCTCCACCTCTGCTGAGCAGGTGCCGGATTTCAGCCACGGCACGGTTGCGGTTATCGGTTACACATTCCACCATGAGGGCCACTCCATGTGGACCGAAACCTTCATAGGTTATTTCTTCAAAAATTGCGCCGTCTTTATCATCCCCGGTACCGCGCTTGATGGCACGTTCAATGTTTTCCTTTGGCATGTTCCCCGCACGGGCCTTTTCAACAGCCAGGGCCAACCTAAAATTACTATCCGGATCGCCCCCACCTTCGCGTGCAGACATGACGATTTCACGTGCCAGGCGAGTGAAAATAGCACCCTTCTTGGCGTCTGCCGCACCCTTCTTGCGGCGGATGGTTGCCCAGTGGCTGTGTCCAGACATATTAATACTCTCCTATGACCACATTCGTGGGAAATTTCGCAATAGCCCGCAAATTATACCATAGCGAATTTAATGGACAAAGAAACCGACCGCCAGCACACCTGGTCCGCCATGGACGACAATCGCCGGGGGCAATTCATAGATAGGAATGACCGTCAATTTCATCCTGGATTTCAAATCAGCTACCAGCTGCTCTGCTTCCGCCATTGCATCCGCCTGCATGACACATAAATGGGCTTCAAGGTTTTTCGGGCATTGTTCCTCAACGATTTCAATGAGACCGCGCAAGTGCCCGTTTTTTTGTTCGCTGCTGTTCGAAAGGCTCCACCTGTCCCTCGCGGACACAAAGGATGGGTTTGACTTGCAGCATTTTCCCTATTAATGCCTTTGCACCGCCGATACGGCCTCCCTTCTGAAGATATTCCAACGTGTTTACCAGGAAATAGATCCGCCCCCGCTTAATCCAGTCACCCAGGCGATTTACGATGGTGTCTGCATCCACACCTGACCTGGCCCATTCATCCGCCAACAAAACCAAGCTGGCGAGATTGCCAGCAACGCTCAATGAATCCACAACGCGCACGTCGACGTCGGGGAAGTCCTGTGCGGCAACCTGCGCGGCGCGAACCGTTCCGCTCACCTTGGCAGACGGCGCAATCACAACCACGCTATCATGTTGTTTTTTAGCTTCGATAAAAATAGGATTGTACAATGCAGGAGGAGGTGCAGCAGTTTTAGGTAATTCCCTGGATGCCTTGAGCTTCGACAAGAATGTCGCAGTGTCGAGGTCGGTATCATCGCGGAACGATTCCTCCCCGAAAATGACAATTTGTGGGATGAGCGGTATATTGCGTGATTTCATCATTTCACGGGGAAGTCCCGAAGTTGTATCAGCAACAATTTTAACCATTCTCTCCTCCTAAGCCCTGTCTTAAAATGTGAGGGAACCCGTCCGCTTTCAAAGAGCTTTTTGATATGTGCGGTGCGTTTTATAAAAATCCACGCCGAAATTCTCCAATTCGCGCTGCATCTTTTCATTTTCAAGACCAATCTGTACAACTTCACAATGATGGTAACGTGGGTTATTAACCACACTCTTAAACATCTCGCTATACAATATAGCGGTTCCACCGAGACCACGGTAGTCCTCAATCATCCCAGCGCCGTTAATATTAATCCAATCAGTGGTACGCAATTCCCTAAGGAGAGTCATCCAGCCGAATGGGAATAGCCGTCCCCTGGTTTTTTGAAGTGCCGCGGAAATATCCGGGTAAGCCAACAGGAAACCTACCGGAATTTCCCCCTTCATGACAATTTTGATTAAACGCGGATCAGCAAACCATAACATCTGGTCGGCAAGGGAATTAATTTCCTCGTCCGTAACGGGAGTACCACCGCTGGTCCCTTCCAAAGCTCCATTATAAAGAGCTTTCAGATGATTAAGAGCGGCTCGCAATTCCCGGCGAGAGCGATAGGTGGCTACGCGCAGGCCACGCCGTTCTTTGACACGTTCGGCCAACTCATGAATTCGCACTGGAAAATTAATGCTCTCCCCCAAGTAACCAGAGACAATCTCATCAGCCATTTCAAATCCCTGGGCTTCGATGAGAGCAGGATAATAAGGCGGATTGTACGGCAAGCCGAGAGCCGGACGCCGTTCGAAACCTTTTACCAACAATCCCAACCCATCCAGGGCAGTAAACCCCTTCGGTCCGAAAATACTTGTCAGGCTGCGCGAACGAGCCCAATCGCAACCCGCCCTAAACAATTGGGCAGCGGCGTCCAGGTCATTTTCACATTCAAACAGGTAGAAGAAGGCTGTGTGGGAATGGTTGTGCTGGTTATATAAATCTGAATCCAGGACCGCCAACCGACCAAGGGTACGATCGTGCTGCCGTGCCAGGAAAAATGCCGCATGGGAATGCTTGTAAAAGGGATACTTATTTAAATCCAGACGAAGGCGATCATCTGATTGGAGAGGAGGAACCCATTGGGGAATGTTACGATAGAGACGAAAGGGAAGCGCGAGAAATTCCTTAACTTGCTTATGGTGGGTAAGATCGATTTGGGTAATTTCCATTAGAAATTGAAAAATAGTGGGCGCACCATATTTTCTCCATGCGCTTTGACCTGGTTCATGCAGGTTTATTTGCCTTGTTTTGAGCTGCCCGAGATGCCAACTGGGAACGCAAGGACTTGATGTCGCCATCCACAAAAAACAAAGCACCCAAATACAAGAAAAAGCACAACACCCATGCAGAAATGCAGACGATCATGATGGCGTACTGCTTGCTGTGAGCTGCCAGGGCGATCGCACCTGCGATCGTGGGAGCCAAAGCCGCACCGCTATTCTCAACAAAATATTCAACCGCCTGGGCAGAGCTGCGGACTTCCGGCAGGGTAATGTCGAAAACGGTGGAAGTAACGTTGGGCGACGAGAATGGCATGAATATGGCTGTCAGGGACATAAAAATAAAGAAGGTGGTTTTATCGGCTACCGGAGTTCTCAATGCAAAGAAAAGGAAGAAAGCACCAAGAATTACACCAACACTGGAGATCAGGATGCGACCTTTAAGAGTGCGTTTGAACAACCAGTCACCCAGTGCTCCACCAACAAAATAACCTGCTGCGAGAATAATGACCACAGGACCCATGGTCAACAGCACGGAGGTGTTGTCATACCCGCGTTCCAGCATCAAATACCCGAAGAAGAAAAATGTGATCACATTCCATGGAAACACACCAGCGAACCCCTGGAGGAAAATGAACCACATGGTTTTCTTTTTCAAGGCATCCTTGAGAGAACGCCCAATTGAAACGGACCTGACCGATATCATCCATTCCTTCATATTCGGGCTCGGATTGACCGCGTGGCACCTCCTTGATCCCAAAAAAGATCACAACAGCCATCACGATGCCAAGCGAACCGGTAACAAGAAATATCGAACGCCAACCTTCGAGGTGAAATATTTTCCCTTCCAAGAGAGGAGCCACCAGAAGAGCCAGGATCATGCCCGCCAAATATCCGAGCGGTTGAGCGAGCTGAAGCAAGCCATAAATCCGGCCACGAATCTTTGGACCAAAATAATCAGCGATCAAGCTGTACAAGCCTGGGATAAGCGGAATCATCAATACCCGTTGATGAACGTGTGGCTAGAAACTGTGGGTAGGTTCTAACCAAGCGAACTTAACCAGGTCGTGGCACCCCAGATAAACGAGGCCAGGGCAAGAAGTTTGGATCGGGCATAACGATCATAAAGGTATCCCCAAATCGGGTAGAAAACCGTCCCTATGACCAGGGCTCCAGTATTGATCAAGTCCCCATTGGAGGTCGTTAAGATTAAATGTTTTACTAACGGGTATTTGGAGGGATCCGATCAACAATTTATCAGTCTGGTGCAAAAGCGTGAAAAAGAAAAATACAACCACAACAAACACTGGATACAAATTGCGCTTCTTTTTCATTTGTTTGGCCTCGGGGAACAGGGATATCTTTAGGAAAGTTTACAGTATTTAAGGGGGTGAGTCAATTGGCTTTTGATATGAACTTGTCATGACACTCCTGTCCTGGGTATCCCATAAAGGCCGATCATTTTATGGAAATTTTTGTACTCTGAAGCAAACCGTGCGCGGTTTTTTGGATGGTTTTATTATGGGAGGAATGTTGAGTAACAGATCCGCCAAAATTAACCCAAAGGTTCCGATAACTCTCTTTTTTTAAGGTTCAATATGGGAGTATGATTATCTTCGATATGGAAAACTGCATGATCTATTATTGCAAGCAATCCCCCAAAACGCAAACGCGCTTGAAACGTTTGCGTACCCTTCTCCCTTAAAAGGGAGAAAATTTCATCCGAGGTAGCGATGAACGGGAAGAGTTTTAAAATTGTCATTCTTTTCAATGAAGATGTTAAAATATGTAGAGGCGATCCACAAGATTTACTGGCAGTTCAGTTTACAGCAACAGCAGCACAATATTTATCAGAAGCTTTAGCGAGCGGGGGGTATGCAGTTACTAAACTGGCGGTCAGGGGTAACCTCGAGGAACTCGAAGATATTCTTGCTTCTTTCTCTCCCAAAGAAACATTTATTTTCAATAATTGTGACGGTTTCAACGGCAATAACATGGGGGCAGTGAATGTCATCCGCCTCATCGAGCGCATGGGGTTCAAGCATACTGGTGCCGCAGCCAATTCAATCGAATTATGCATCGATAAGCCCACATCCAAGGAACGCTTAATCAAATTTGGGGTTCCAACTCCCCGGTACGAGGTGTTTGAACGAGCAGAAGGAGATTTCACCTTGGAATTCCCGGTGATCATCAAGCCATCTGTTGAAGACGCCAGTATGGGAATTGACCTTGATTCTGTCGTGACAAACCGGGAAGGTCTATTCCACAGAATTGCATATATCATTGATAAATATGAACAACCAGCAATTGTCGAAGAATTCGTTTGTGGACGGGAACTGGCAGTTGCAATGTTGGGGAACGAAGTTATCGAAGTCCTACCAATTGCAGAACAAGACTTTTCGTGGGTGGCGAACCCACTAGAACAATTGCTGACTTACGACTCGAAGTGGAAAACGGACAGCCCTTATTACCAGAATATACCTGCCAGGGTACCAGCTGTGCTTAACCGCAAAGAGACTCAAGTTATCAAAAAGGCGGCAGAGAGTTCGTTTCATGCAATGGGATTACGGGATGTGGGAAGAGTCGACATCCGCTTTAAGAAAGGAATCCCATACGTGATTGACGTGAACGAACTACCTGACCTTTCACCTGATGCCGGATTCTGGAATTCAGCAAAGGCAAGCGGAATCTCCTATCCGCAAATGGTCGAGCGCATTTTGACACATGCTCTGAAACGGGAAGGATGGATATAAATGATCAAGCTTCCAGAAAAAAAAGATGGCGCTCATATCCACTCCATAACCGCGAATAACACCGTATTTAACCAGGAAGAAGTTGAATGCGTAGATGAATTATGGGAGGAATATCTGAGTAACGGGTCGGAAAAAAGTGGTTATTATTTCCTGGTTGACAAAGAAGATGAACATGTGCTCGGATATGCCTGTTATGGTCCCAGATCACTTACTTCCGGAACCTTTGATCTGTACTGGATAGCGGTTGACCCAACGACCCACCGCGGCGGGATAGGGCGAAAATTGCTTGCCGCAAGTGAAGATGCAATCCGCAAACTCGGTGGGCGGTTAATCGTGCTCGAGACTTCCGGGTTGCCCGAGTACGATCCAACTCGAAAATTCTACCTTGCAACCGGATATACTCTGGAAGCCACCTTGAAGGATTTTTATAAAGAAGGGGATGACCTGGTAATTTTCACCAAGCATTTATAAACGAGCCATCTCAGCCTTTTAGGCGCGCAGTAACCGGCGCGCTTTTTAGTTTCCCGGCGTGGTAGAATCTTGTTCCCGTGATTACAAGATCGCCCCATGTATTGATATTCAATGACAACTATTTCTTCTCCTGCTGAATTTACGCTTACTCGCGACACTCCGCCAGACCGGCGCAGCCCGGTACGATGGATCATTGCCCACACCAGGCGCTACTGGTGGCTCGTGCTGGTCATGTTCATTGGCGCAATCGGCAATGCAGCCCTGGCAGCATTTGTACCTGTGTTGACCGGGGATGCTTTTAATGCCATGTTGAACGTGCCCCCGGAAACGAAGGTGTTGCTGCCCCTGGCACTCATCATGGGGGGATCACAAATTTTGCGAGGGGTTCTGCAATTGGGACGAAATTTTGGTGCCGAATTGATCGCCCAGCGCATCGAACGTGACGTTAGGGATGAGCTATACGTGTCCCTGCTTGGAAAAAGCATGACCTTCCACAACTTACAGCCGGTGGGAGACACGATGGCAAGGGCAACCAACGATGTCCGGGAAATCAATTTGATGTTCAGCCCTGGCATCAACCTGGTGGTAGGTTCGCTGGTTTTCCTGGTCATGCCATTTTTCTTTGCACCGATTTATCACTGGTCGTTGTTACTGACGCCGGCGATTTTCACAGTGGCATACATCATCGCGTTGCGCTGGTATCTACGAACCTTGAATCCCATCACAGAAGACGTGCGGGAATCATTTGGGCAAATGAACACTCACCTTTCGGAATCCCTGGACGGGATCGAAACAATGAAAGGGGCTGCGCAAGAAGAGGCCGAGATCAAACGATTCAACATTAATTCCCGCCGCCTGAGAAACAACAACATCCGCCAGGGGGATGTGGAAGCCAGGTTCGTCCCCCTGCTTTTATATTACATAGCATTAGCTGGGGGACTTTTACACGCAATTCTGCTTTATAGGATTGGTATCCTAAATATTGGCAATGTTGTTGCCTATTTTGGAATTTTATTAATGCTGGAATTTCCGACCTGGACGTCCATTTGGGCTTATTCGCTGATTTCATCCGGACTTGCAGGAGCCCAACGCATTCTTGAATTAATCAATCGCGAAACCAACCTCGACCAGAATTCCGTCTGGTTACACCCAACCCATGCGGGGTGAAATTGAATTCCGGAACCTGACATTTGCCTACCCAACGGGAGATGCAGTTCTGAAAGATATTTCGTTCAGCATTAAACCTGGTCAAACGGTAGCAATCGTGGGACAGACTGGAACCGGGAAAACTTCGCTGGCGAAACTAGTCAACCGCACGTACGATTCCACTGGAGGACAAATCCTCGTGGATGGGGTGGACGTTCGAGATTGGAACCTGGCATCGCTGCGCAGTCAAATATCCATCATCGAGCAAGATGTATTCCTATTTTCCCGGTCAGTTGCTGAAAATATTGCTTTTGGTTACCCAGGGGCGAACCAGAAAGAAATCGAAACAGCCGCAAAATCTGCCCAAGCCGACGAATTCATCAACGAATTCGATAAAGGATACGAAACGGTGATTGGAGAGCGGGGCGTAACCCTCTCTGGCGGGCAGCGACAAAGGCTGGCAATCGCGCGCGCTTTCCTGACCGACCCGCACATCCTCATCCTGGACGATTCAACCAGTGCGATCGATTCAGCCACGGAAGATATGATCCAGCGCGCCATCGCAGCAGCAGCGAGAGGCCGGACGACGCTGATTATCACCCACCGCCTATCACAAATCCGGTGGGCAGACCTGATCATCGTGTTGCGAAAAGGACGCATCGCGGCCATCGGGAATCACGACGAACTCATGCAAACATCCGATACATATGCACGAATTTTTAAGGAATAGGAGCAGGTATTTGAGTAATCAACTTGCTGGTTACAAATCTCATATTACCTGAGCATTTACCATTATGGGTTTCTACGAAGGACTCAACGAAGAAAAATACGACCGCCAGTATAAGGATGGCGAACTGGCTAAACGTATTATTGGTTATTTCACCGCCCAACACAAACGGGTGGCGGTTATCGTGTTTGTGACCATCGTCCTGGCAGTCATCACAGCGGCTCAACCGGTCATAATCAGCCAAGGACTAAATACGTTAACAACCATCCCCAGCGTACTTGCCAGCCTGCTTATTGGGGGAATTGTTCTATCAATCGGGATCGCGGATTGGGGTTTAAACTGGGTGCGGCGAAAACTCACGGTACGCACGGTCGGAGATGTAGTCCTTAAACTTAAGAGCCC
Source organism: uncultured Chloroflexia bacterium (assembly GCA_963830585.1). Classification (GTDB taxonomy): domain Bacteria; phylum Chloroflexota; class Anaerolineae; order Anaerolineales; family Villigracilaceae; genus UBA877. Next base: position 1,100,057 of record CAWHNA010000002.1, read on the forward strand.
TGGCATTCCGTGCAGCGGTTGAACATGACCTGTCTTTTTACGATCAATTCTCGTCAGGCCGCATCGTCTCACGCATCAACGCAGATACGAGCACATTAGGCGACCTGGTCACTATCATCACGGATGTTTCTGCCCAGATTCTCAATGCAATCTTGCTCGGGATCATCATAGTCCGCACTGAATGGCGCTTGTCGCTGGTCCTTTTTTCCTTCCTACCTTTAATATTCCTAATGGCCTTACTATTCCGCCGCCTGGCACGTAAAGTGACCAAGAGCGGCATGCAAGCGATGGCTGACGTCAATTCAGCCATCAAGGAGACAGTCAGCGGTATCGCGATCGCCAAGAACTTCCGCCAGGAATCTGGAATCTTCGAAACGTTCAACGCTGCCAACCAGACATCCTACCGGGTCAATGTGTGGCGGGGTTTTATCCTGGCGCTCGTTTGGCCGGCATTAAATGCACTGGCAGGGATCGCCACCGCCACACTAGTTTACGCCGGGGGATTGAGCGCAGCACAAGGAGCCGTGACCATTGGCGCATGGTATCTCTTTATCATCAGCCTGGGACGATTTTTCGACCCGGTGATGAACTTATCAGCATTCTGGTCCAACATCCAGTCTGGGTTGAGCGCTGCAGAGAGAATTTTTGCGCTTATGGATGCCGAACCTAACGTGGTCCAAACAGATGACCAGGATGTTCAAAAATTGAAGGGGGAAATCGGATTCGAGAACGTTTCGTTCCGGTATGCTGAAAATGAACCCGTTCTAGTCGATTTCAACATGACCATTCACCCGGGAGAAAACCTTGCCATTGTCGGTCATACCGGGGCAGGAAAATCCTCACTGGCAAAATTGATTGCCCGGTTTTACGAGTTCCAATCGGGCGGATCCTGATCGATGGATTGGATATCCGAACCTTAAACCTGCAACAATACCGGCGGCAATTGGGAATCGTGTCGCAGATCCCCTTCCTTTTTTCCGGGACGGTGGCGGAAAATATCCGTTATGCCTGCCCCGACCCCGAATGTGTGACCAACGCAGATATCCTGTCAATGGCACGCAAAATTGGGGATGGCGAATGGCTGGAAACACTACCAAACGGACTAGATACAGTGGTCGGCGAACGGGGCACCATGCTCTCGATGGGTCAACGCCAATTGGTGGCACTTCTGCGGGTGTTGATGCAAAAACCGGCAATTTTTGTACTGGACGAGGCGACTGCCAGTATAGACCCATTTACGGAATGGCAGATCCAGCAGGCTTTGAATATGATACTGGCAGAATCGACCAGTATTCTGATCGCCCACCGCCTGTCCACCGTCAAGGCTGCAGACCGAATCATCGTCCTGGAAAAAGGGAGAATCATCGAGGAGGGCAACCACAACGGTCTGCTCGACAAGGGCGGACATTATGCCACGCTTTACAACACGTATTTCCGGCACCAATCCCTGGCATATGTGGAACAAGCCAAGATTTTTGTACAAGGCGACTGATGAAACGCATCTTACTCGCTACCTGCATCCTGATCGTCTGCCTCGGCTGTTCCCCAACAATAAAATGCGATCCATCACAAGGTGCAGAAGTTTGTACGCGAATTCTTTTTATCGGTAACAGCTACACCTACACAAATGATCTGCCCGGAATGTTTACCAAACTAGCCAATTCAGGAGGACACCGGGTGGAAACGGGGATGGCTGCCCAAGGGGGATGGAGCTTAGCTGACCACGTTAATTCGACTGATACGCTCAACCAAATCACTTCTTCGAAATGGAAATACGTGGTGCTGCAGGATCAAAGTGAAATACCTGCAATCGAAAATTCAAGGTCTGCGAGCATGTACCCTGCCGCCCGCACACTAGCGAACCAGATAGATGGAGCAGGTGCCACCCCCATTTTCTTTATTACCTGGGCTCACCGGAATGGGCTACCGGATTTCGGCTTGCAAGACTATCAGAACATGCAATTTCAAATAGATATCGGGTACATACGAATTGCCCAGGAACTCTCCGCACCGATGGCCCCGGTGGGATATGCCTGGTTACTGGCGCAGGGTCAAAATTCTCAGCTGAACCTGTGGCAGCCGGACGGAAGCCACCCTTCCGAACAGGGAACTTACCTAGCAGCCTGTGTGTTTTATGCTGTTATTTACCGGCAAACCCCTAAGGGACTGACTTACGATGCTGGCCTAAATTCAGAAACGGCGACTTTTTTACAGCAAATTGCTGGATCTACGGTTTTAGATAATGCAGGGCAATGGAATTTGCACTAACTATTTTAGATCGCAGTATCAGTTAGAATAAAAAAAAACCCGATCAAACAGGGCGGTGCCTTTTAGCGAAGGTACAGCCAATTCACCTCTTTAATCCCTTGCTGCAGGACCGAGCTTAATTGGGTTTCCAATACCCGCCACTCCCAATTTCCACCAAGCCGGGAGGGGTAATTAAATCGAGCTTCCGTTCCGAGAGATAGAAAGTCTTGCAGGGGAGCCAGGGCAAAGACCGCGGTAGATCTCCAGGCTGCACGAATCAGATCCCAGGAAAAATCCGTCCCATCGACCCGAAGGTAGCGGCGTGCGAAATCCTTCTCTTTTTCCGCAGCAGATTGATACCATCCGCTGGAGGTATCGTTGTCATGCGTCCCAGTATATACAACGCAATCATGAGGATACGAGTGGGGGAGAAATAAATTATCAGGTCCCGAAAAGGCAAACTGTAAAACCTTCATCCCTGGCAACCCAAACTTTTCGCGGAGAGAAATCACGTCCGATGTGATCACTCCCAGGTCTTCGGCAATGATTGGGAGGTCCGCGCCCAAGCTCGAGCAGATAGCGGTAAAAAAGTGCGCACCGGGACCCGGAACCCACCGCCCGATCTCAGCGGTGAGTTTCCCAGCAGGAATTTCCCAGTAACCGGCAAAACCGCGAAAATGATCGATGCGGAGAATATCAACCAAATTAAGTGTTGCATGAAGGCGTTCAAACCACCATTTGTAACCGGTGGATTTATGCGCTTCCCAACGGTACAGCGGATTTCCCCATAATTGCCCAGTAGTGGAGAAATAATCGGGAGGGACACCGGCGACCACAGTTGGTTTCAGATCAGAGTCAAGATAGAACAGGTCCGGGTGCGACCATACATCAGAGGAATCGTTTGCCACAAAAATAGGGATATCGCCGATGATGGACAGCCCCTTGTGGTGGGCATAATCACGCAATACATTCCATTGGCGGAAGAAGATAAACTGATAAAAAGTAAAGCACGCAATCGAAGATGCCAGCGATTTACGAGCTGTGCTCAACTCAGCCGGATCGCGGTGGCGCAAAGGATCAGGCCACCCATCCCACGAACCCCCACCGTGAGCATCTTTTATCGCCATAAACAAGGCAAAGTCATCCAACCAAAAGGCGTTGTCAGCGCAGAAAGAAATATAGTCTTTTACAAGAGAACCCGAGGGGGCGAGAGGTATAGCGCCACGATTTGTCTGATGGCTTGCTCCCGAAACAGGCGATGCAGCAGATTGAAGTTGTTCAGAAAAGCGAGAGAATGCCCGCTCGAGCAATTCCAATTTCCAAGGAATGAGAGTGCCAAAATCCACCTTGCCCGGGTCAAATTCCAATTTTCCAACCAAGTCATCAGAAGTCAGTAAATGATCCCTAAGCAAATATTCCAGGCTGATAAGGTACGGATTCCCAGCGAAAGCAGAAAAACACTGGTAAGGCGAATCTCCGTAACCAGTAGGACCAAGGGGCAAGACCTGCCATAATTTACACCCGGTACCTGCCAACCAATCCACCCATCGGTAAGCGGCGGGACCAAGATCCCCGATCCCATAGGGACCAGGGAGGGAAGTGGGATGGAGCAGTATCCCCGAAGCTCGTTCAAATTTCATATGGTTGTCTTTTGGTCTCCAAAAGTTCGCCAGATCTTACCAAAAGCCCCTGATAATCAGAGGTGGTAACATCGGTGCCAATGGTTGCCCCCGGTTCTACCACCATGCCGGAAGGTATGACGCTGTTTTTCCCAACAACGGCCAATTTAATATCTGGATTGGCAATACCGCCGCCCACTCGAGCATCCAGATTCGACAAGAACATGTTTATCAAGAATGGCGCGCTCGATTACTGTTCCACTTTCAATTACTGTATCAGTGAGGATAATCGATTCACGCACCACCGCCCCCGGGCGCACGATGACGCCCGGAGAGAGAACACTACTTTCAATGCGAGCATTTTCCTGGATTGTGCAGCCGTCCGAGATCATGCTGGCAAAGACATTTGCGTTTTGTGGAATTCTGACCGGCGGGCGTTCCTCGGTGCGTGTATGGATAATCCAACTTCGATCGTAAAGTTTGAGAGGCGGGTTGGGGGAAAGCATATCCATATGAGCCTGCCAATAAGAAAGGATCGTGCCAACATCCATCCAATAACCGGTAAATGGATAGGCAATCACGCGCAGTTTACTTTTCACAAGAAGCGGGATGATATCCTTCCCAAAATCATGCGCGGAATTTTCCCTCAAGTGATCCTCCCATAGGACGCGGTCAAGGAGGTCCCGGTTAAAAACATAGACTCCCATGTTGATCAGATCAGAAGGGGGATCCTTGGGTTTTTCGACAAAGGATTTAACCCGGAATTGATTATCCACGGTAACGACACCAAAACGAGAGGCTTCTGCCAACGGAACACGAATGGTGCCCATTGTCAGATCTGCCTGCTGATCCATGTGAAAGGTGATCATCGTGTCGTAATCCATCGTGTAGATGTGGTCACCAGAAAGGATAAGGATTAAATCTGGTGAACCGCGTTTAACAAAAGAAAAATTTTGCTGAACTGCATCCGCAGTGCCTTCGAACCAGTCCGCCTCGAAGCGAGCCTTGTAGGGGGTGAGGATACGAACGCCACCTGTGAAGTCACGATTAAGATCCCAAGGCGCGCCTGCACCGATATGCTCAATCAGTGAATGCGGACGGTACTGCGCCAGGACCATGATATCGAAGATATCAGAGTTGACGCAGTTCGATAAGGCAAAATCTATAATGCGGTATTTCCCTGCAAATGGGACAGCAGGTTTAGTGCGCTTTACTGTGAGCACACTTAAGCGGGCCCCCTCCCCACCAGCCATGATGATCGCTCGAGTTTTCATGGGTCACCTCGTGGGAGAATAATATTCAGGATTCAGCCAGTATCGAACTATAAATTGATGTATATTGCCTCGCCGAGCGAGGCCACGAGAAATCTTCAAGCATGCCATTGCGCTGGAACTGCTGCCACTGGCCAGGATCTGCAAACACAGCCAGGGCGCGCAGAAGTGCGCCTTCCATGGAAACAGGGTCAGCATCTTGAAAAAGGAAACCTGTCCTGCCTTCCTGCACAGTGTCTTTCAGCCCACCTGTGGAATGGACAACCGGGACGCAGCCGTAACGCATGGCGATCATCTGAGCCAACCCGCAAGGTTCATAGCGCGATGGCATCAGGAACATATCCGCACCACCATATAGCAAATGACTAAGATCTGAATCGAAACGAATGACCGATCGAACCTTATCAGGGAATTCTGATTGGAAACGGCGAGCTGTCTCCTCAAGAGCAGGGTCTCCTGAACCCAGAATCACAAACTGCCAATTCAGTCCCGCCAACCTTCGCAATGCCTCGAACGTAATATCAAGACCTTTTTGGTAGTCCACCCGTCCGACCATCACAAGGAGGGGGACATCGATATCCTGTTTCAATACGAGAGTTGTTTGCAGGGCAGTTTTATTGACCTGGCGGGCGGATAGTTGAGCGGCGTCATAACATGCAGAGAGGGTTTTATCCTTGCCAGGATCCCAGAAATCAACATCGAGACCATTTAAAATACCGGTGAGGTTTTTCACGCGAGTATTAAGATATGGATCAAGTCCGCAGCCAAAATCAGGAGTGAGGATCTCGCGGGCATAAGTTGGGGAAACCGGGATAATAGCGTTGGCCGACCATAAGCCGAGAGGCAAGGGTTGAGATTGCGCCCAGGTTGGAAGTGAATGATCGGAAAGAGGCATGAGACGGTAAGCGGAAAGTACATCCGAACTGTCGCCACCCAAATAAGCAAGGTTGTGGACAGTGAGAACAGTGCGCGGGTGCGGGGAGGACAGAACCATCTGCCGGGAATGCACGGCATAGAGCGCAAATGCAGTGTGCCAATCGTTGGCATGAATGATGTCGGGCACCCAACCCAAATAATGGGTCAATTCCAAGGCAGCAAGAGAGAAAAAGACATATTTTTCCCGATCCTGGGCAGGGTCGGTGGAATAGACGGTGGAGGTGTTAGAAATGGGAGCACCCGAGATAAAATAAACCGGCATTCCATGATGTGAAATTTCAAAAACCTTTACAGGGACAGAAATACCATCCCGATCAATAAAAAACTCTGCCACGAGCTGCAACGCTGAAGGATCGATCTTGATTGACTGGTGAAGGGGTAAAACAAGCCGCACATCGTAGGATAGTCCATCGGGGGCTTGAGCGGAAAGGGCGCGCAACGCGAGAGGCAGGGAACCTGCCACATCAGCCAATCCACCGATTTTTACGAATGGTTCCGCTTCTGCAGCGAGGAATAATATTTTCATTATTGGACAACTCCAGTATATTTTACAACAGAAAACAATTAGAGATGCAAGAGCGTTTAGTAAAACAATGAGGTAATGAGGGGGACACGTTGGTCTAGTCTTCGAACTCAAGGAAAATAGCAGTATACTTAAAAGAATTATGGAGTATTTAGCTTACAGTTCACTTCCCAGACCAGCTGGAGTTTCCAACAGCTTTCCTAATGACATTACTTCTTCCACTAACCCAAGCAGCGAGTAAATTTAAATTTATATGGGGTAAAGTTTAATCGAAAGGAGTGTACATGACCGAAAGACGTAGAATCCAGCGACGTAGCATTTCTTATTACATGAGGGTAATCGACGCCACGGAAAATCAAATGATCGGTCACCTGGCTGATATCACACTTACCGGATTAAGGATGGACAGCCAAATGCCCCTTAAGATAAATAAAGAATTCAATCTTCGCCTTTACACGACGTCAGATGTGGCGGACAAGGACTATATCGAATTTGGAGCCCGGGCAAAATGGTGCAATGTGGACCCGGTGGACCCTGGGGTTTATGACATCGGATTTGAAATAATCAAGATCGCTCCGCACGATACCGAGATCGTCAAGCACATCATGGACAAATACAGTTCCCAGCAAAACTCGTATATGTTCTAATAAGATATAGATAATATCTGATCAAGTCTATTGCACGATGGATGTAAATTATTGGTGGTTTTCAAATTATTTTGCATAGAAGGCTATTGATTCTCGCGGGGCAATACCTTATAATAAATTATGTAAAGTGAAAGGCAATGCCATGCTTTGGTCAAATTCGCAGGATCGACGAAAATACAAACGGCGCAACCTGATCTATTACATCCCGGTCATTGAAAGTGATACACACCATCCGATCGGCCGGATGGCAGATATCTCACAAAAGGGGTTTAAGCTTGATAGCGATACAGAAGTCCCATTAGGTAAAGACTTTCAACTTGGTTTGAATACCACCCCGGATATCGCAGATATTGCATTCATTGGATTCGTAGCGAGAAGCAAATGGTGCGTTGCTGATAAAATCGAACCATGCCAGTATTATATTGGGTTTGATATCGTCGACATCGAACCGCATGCGGCCGAAATTGTCAATTCCATCGTGGATAAATATGGGGCGGGAGACACACCCATCCACTGAACCCGGTCCCTTTGCCAGACCCAAACTTTCCCCTCGTTGAGTTGCATCGTCACCTGGACGGAAATATCCGTCTCAAAACCATCCTGGAATTAGCCCGCCAGCACAATATTCCCCTGCCTGCCCAGGATGTGGAAAGCCTTCGTCCGTATGTCCAGGTGACGGACCCTCAGCCAGGAGTGATGGCTTTCATCAGGAAATTCAAGCTACCAATGGCGGTGCTGGTGGATGCAGAGGCATGCCGCCGTGTAGCTTACGAAAACGCGGGGGATGCCAATCGCGAAGGGATCGATTACATCGAACTCCGTTTCAGCCCCTGGTTCATGGCAGAGAAGAATCATTTGGACCCATTCATGGTAGTTGAAGCGGTAGTAGATGGAATCGCAGCAGGGGTCCGTGATTTCAGCGTGAAAATTAACCTGATCGGCATACTCAGTCGAACATACGGTCCCGAAATTGCTTTCAAGGAACTGGATGCTCTGTTAAGCCAGAGAGAAGCAATCACCGCACTTGACCTGGCGGGGGACGAAGCGCACTTCCCGGTTGAATGGTTTATTGAGCACTTTCACCGGGCTAGAGACAACGGTTGGCATGTGACAGCGCATGCAGGTGAAATCATGGGAGCGGAATCGATCTGGCACGCACTGCGTGATCTAGAAGCTGAGCGTATTGGGCATGCCCTGAGTGCAGCAGAAGACCCTACGTTGATGGACTACCTTGCTGAACACCGGATCGGAATCGAAACTAGCTTGACAAGCAACGTGCAAACGAGCTGCGTAAAGGATTTTGCCAGTCACCCCATCAAGACTTTCCTCGAGCACGGCATCTGGGCAACACTCAACACAGACGACCCTGGAATCAGCGATATCGACCTGTTAAACGAATACAGGATCGCCGCCCCACAAGCCGGGCTAACCGTAGAGCAAATCCACCAAGTGCAAGTCAATGCACTGGAAACAGCGTTTTTATCCGAGGAGGAAAAACAAGCGCTGCGGGATTCCAAGAAGCATGTAAATGGGTAATATTGGGATCAATCTGAGTGGGGCACATTTGATCTAAAATTCAAATTCCAAGGGATAAAAGGGAGAATGCGAACTAAAGTCATAAATATCGTGGAGATATGAGTATCAATAGAGGGCTACGTTTGGTCTAAATTCCCACTTCCTTGATTGTTATAAAAAAAATGATCCCCAGATTTGTATTGTGGGAAGATGATATTCATTCGCTACTAGAGGTATAGCAAAGATTGGAGAAGGGTCTATATGGCAAAATCGACAACCAAATCCTGGGGACGAATTCGCGAGCGATTTATCAATTTCTATGCACCCCTGCTTGGTGCGGGAATTCATTCAAAAAAAATTGACGAATATACAATGCAAGTAGAGATGAAGCTGACTGTATTAAACCGCAACATCGTTGGCACACATTTTGGTGGGTCGTTATATGCGATGTGCGATCCATGGTTCATGTTGATCCTTATGCACGCATTGGGAATGGATTATGTCGTCTGGGATAAGGGCGCAAGCATCCAGTTTTTAACTCCGGGGAGAAGTAACGTGTGCGCAACTTTCCACATCACGGAAGATCGCATCCAGGAAATCCGATCAGAAGCTGACCGCATTGGAAAGACCGAGCCAACCTTCGAGGTGGATGTGGTGGACGAACAAAACCAGGTGGTGGCGCGCGTCCAGAAATTGCTTTACATTCGAAGGAAAAAAAATAACTCTTCAGACTGAAGAGGTTGTATCTTTTATTTTAAACCCCCCCATTCTTTCGATTAACCAGCCAGACTCCAGCGAGGATCAAGACACCCCCGATCATCGAAGCCAAAATTAGATGCTCCCCCAAAATTAGAACAGCAACAATAAGGGTGGCTACCGGTTCCAGGTATAAAAATGCACCTGTTTGAGCGGCTGAAAGAGTTTGCAAGGCATCATACCAAAAAATATATGCCAGACCAGAGCAGAAAACTCCCAAAAAGACGATGCCAGCCCAGCCGTCCCAAGGAATTTTTCCAATTTGAGCAATCCCACCCTGAGATAAAAATATTATCGAAGAGAATAACCAGCCGAAAGCCATCACAAAAAACATCATCAAGGTGGCTGGATACTTTTTCAGACCCCGGCGAGAAAGGATGGAAAAGACTGCCCAATTAGGTGCGCTAATTAGAATAAAGAAATCGCCGACATTCCCAAATTTGCCTCCTAAAAGTTGAGACAAGTTGCCATGGGTGACTACCAAGAGTACCCCCAGCGTGGACAGGAAAATCCCACCGACTTGCAACCAGGAGAGTTTTTCCTTCAGTGCAAGCCAGCCCAGGAGAGCCATGAAAATGGGAGTGGTGGCAACAATCCAGGCAGTAGTGGTAGCTTGGGCAGTAACCAAACCATTGGATTGAAGCCATTGATGAAAGGTGATCCCTAAAAATCCGAGTAAGGCAAAATACAGCCAGTCCCACTTATTTGGTAAAACGAACTTTCTCCTGACCAAGACAGCTATTCCAAGGATGATTACCCCAATGGTGAAACGCATCCAAACCACCACATCGGGACTAGTATATTGGAGTGCGACCTTGGTAGCAACGAAGGAAGCCCCCCAGACAATAACCGTAAGGAGCGCTTCGAAAACAGCAACGCGACGGCTAATTCCCATAAGCCGAGAGTTTACCACAAGGATAAACTTGTAAAAATATATATTATTCCTAATCCCAAGGAAGAAATGCCAGACGGTGTGATCAATTAATTATCCAGAGTTCAGGTTTTCGATAAAGCTCATATAACAAGCGACGATAAAAGTGAGTAGAATAATACAGGTGAAATGTCCGCGCATTAACTTCAATGCCTCCTTGAGTGCCTATGATAAAACCAACTCTACAGCGGACATAAGCGCTACCTTGTCCTCTCGTGATAATATTGCCCGAGAGGTTCGATTGCGAGTAAGCGTAGATGCGATGCTCATGAGAGCGAGAACTCTTATAATGAAAGCCCGAACTGACCGAAAAATCTGCTGAGTTTCATATAATATTACCGCTCAACATATTTGAGCATACCAGTCTAATCTTTATTGATAAATCCACCCCTGGCTTGCTGCAATCAAGAAGGAATCATATGAGCCTACATTCAGAGATTTTTGATCAGCCAGAACGACTAGCCCACCTATTACAAGCCCAGCAGGATACCGTGGAAAAGATCGTTACTGCCATCCGAAATAGTGAGATTCGGTACGTGTTTTTGGCAGCGCGCGGAACATCTGATAACGCAGGACGATATGCCAACTATCTTTGGGGTGCACTAAACAAGCTCCCGCTGGCACTGGCGACCCCCTCGTTGTTCACCTACTATAACCAACCCCCAAAATTAGATGGAGCGCTGGTGGTGGGGATTTCCCAATCAGGACAATCGCCTGACATTGTCAGCGTGATCGAGGAGGGACATCTCCAGGGGTGCCTGACATTGGCAATCACAAATGAACCCGATTCCCCGTTGGCACGATCAGCTGACCTGGTGCTGGATATCCAAGCCGGGGAAGAAAAGGCGATTGCTGCAACCAAAACCTATACAAATGAATTAATGGCAATCGCAATGATATCAGCAGCACTTTCAAACAGCAAAACGCACAAAAAAGATCTGGAAAAGGTCTCTGGTTGGGCAGAAAAGGTATTGAAACAGGATGAGCCGATCGCTCGGCTGGCTGAACGCTACCGCTATATGCGTCAGTGCGTGGTACTCGGACGCGGTTTCAATTATTGCACTGCTTTCGAATGGGCATTGAAACTCAAGGAACTAACCTACACGGTGGCAGAGCCTTACTCTTCCGCCGATTTCCAGCATGGACCAATCGCCATGGTGGAGGGAGGTTTCCCAATCCTGGCGATTTCCCCACGAGGAAAAGTCCAAGGTTCAATGCTTGAGATGCTGGGCAGATTACGGGGTGACCACCGAGCGGAACTGGTGGTCATCTCAGATGACAAACGCGCGCTCTCCCTCGCACAGTCGCCCATCCAACTGCCGAACGGCATGCCCGAGTGGCTGACACCCATCGTGGGAATCATCCCAGCACAACTATTTACATATGATTTAACCAAAGCCAAGGGATTAGACCCTGAAAAACCACGGACGATAGGGAAAGTGACTGAGACTCATTAAACAGAAACCACTCCAAGAAATCAGCCTGGAGCGGTTCTATTTAAATATTAGATTCAAGCAACTCTTATTTCCAAAACTGGGGTAAATACTGACGATTAATCTCAAGCATATCTTCAAGCACCGCAGATACCTTTTCTGCCGTGGGGCCGAGCGGATGAGCGAGAAGGGCCTGGTGTGCTGCGTCACGGTCACCGTGAACTGCCGATTCAATGGTCAATAACTCAAAAGCTTTTATTTGAGCAACCAGACCAAAACAAACGGGCGGCAGAGGGTCCGCTGGTAGCGGTTCGATACCTTTGCGAGAGATCTTTGCTGGTAATTCGAGAACCCAACCAGCAGGCCAATCCTTGACCGCCGCATTATTGCGGGTATTAACGACATGGGTCTCTCCCAAATCATTATAGTGAGCGTTGAGCAATTGGGTGGCGACCGTAGAATAGTAAGCACCACCTCGCTTCATCAAGTCCGCTGGAGGTTCCTGCAACGCGGGGTCAGCATAATCTTTCAGCAGATCCTTCTCGATTTCCATGACTTCCTCGGCGCGAGATGGCGGCCATTTTTCCTGGGCAGCAAGCTTTTTATCGGTGGCATAATAGTACTGCAAGTAGGAATTTGGGATCATGCCAAGAACTTCAATTGTGCGAGGATCCCATTCTGGGTCCGGATCCTCTTTCAGAGATTTTATATAACCCGAGATCACCTGAGGCCACATATTTTCCCCGTCCACGCTGAATCCACTATACCATGAAAGATGATTCAGACCCAAGGTACGAAGATCCGCGGTTTCCGGGGCAATATGCTTGCTAGTTGCCAGTTCAAGCTGATCAATGATCATCATTTTGGTAGTGAGGGCAGAATTACAGACGCCAACGGCGGGTACGTCCGATGCATAATCACTCAGAGCCTGTGTCACTAAACCTGAAGGATTTGTAAAATTCACCAGTAGCGCGCCAGGGGCAAGTTCACGCATATCAGCGGCAATTTTTAAAATAACCGGAACCGTTCGCAAAGCCTTGGCCATCCCACCCACTCCGGTGGTTTCCTGCCCAACCAGGCCATGACGACGACCGAGATACTCGTCCTTACGGCGGGCTTCCATCTGACCAACGCGCAACTGCGTGGTCACATAGGACGCACCTTCTATGGCTTTACGCTGATCGGTAGTCAGGATAATTTTAAATGGCTTTCCCTTGGATGTCACCATCCGGTTGGCAAAGCCTCCGACGATTTCAAGCCGGGCAGAATCGATATCCATCAACCAAAGTTCAGAAAGAGGAAATTGATCCATTCGGGATAAAAAGCCATTAACCAGTTCCGGAGTGTATGTGGATCCCCCGCCAATCACTGCAACTTTCATAATTATTCCCTATCTAATACATGGATATAATTGTTATCGTTAATGTAAGCGCTTACATGTGATTCTAACACATTATTCACAGACAACAAAAGCGAGCATCGTTACCAGGAAAATGCTTGATTTGCCAATCCTCCCTTGCAATGACCCTGTTGAGCGTTTATACTCAGCTTGAACAGCTTTAGAGTTATTCAATGATACCGGAGAAGCCATGGAAGACCTTTATCGCGAAATAATCATCGACCACTATAAAAACCCGCAATATCGCGGTCACCTAGACCCAAACTCGATCCAGTTTGAGGACGATAACCCTTTATGTGGTGACCACATCGAAATCACGTTAAGAGTGGACGAATTAAGCAAAGTAACCGAAGGTCGTTTCAACGGCAAGGGGTGCGCTATTTCCCAGGCGTCGGCAGACCTCCTAATCGAGTCGGTAATAGGGAAGTCACTTGAAGATGTAAAAAAGCTTAACAAACAGGATATCCTGGACCTGCTGGGGATTGAACTTGGACCGGTCCGACTAAAATGCGCACTGCTTTCGTTAAAGGTTCTTAAGGCAGGTGTTTACGGGTTGGGTGAAGCCACCGACGCTTTAATCGAATAATTTCTGATGGGCGATCCTGATTTAAATTCGAATCCCAATGTTCAATTATGCTTTACTTGATCCGTCCAAAGTTGAATATGTGGATATCTCCCCCGCTGATGATTTAGCGGAAGGCGAGCGATTATTCATTGAGTTAGCCGGGAAATCCATTGTTCTTTTCAAGCTGGCAGGAAAATATTTTGCAATCGGGGATGTTTGCAGCCACGACAACGGCCCGGTAGGTGACGGAGAAATCGAGGGTAATGAGATCATCTGCCCACGGCATGGTGGGCGTTTTAATATTTCTACGGGCAAAGCCACCTCCCTGCCTCCCATCGTTGATATCCCAGCATACCCTGTAAAGGTTGTGGAGGGGATGATCCAGATTGGGATCCCCGCGCAGTCAAGCAATTAAGTGCGGAAGCGATGGAGCGTCCGCACTTCTTTTACTATTTATTATTCAAGGTATGGATTTCTTTCTCGATCATTTCCCCTGCTTCTGTAATCGCAGTGGCGACTTCGGGGCTGATCCCTGCGCCCAATCCAAAATTTCTGCCGACGATGCCAATCAAAGTTATCCTACATTTCCTCAGCCAAGGGTATATGGAAAAACCGAAATGAAGGGTCTCGGCAACGCCCCAAGCATGCGATGGAGCGGTTTCCGGTATGAAACTTGCCAACTCGTCTGGACCCAGTCGAAGGATTGTCCCAACTAGCGTCGATGAGTGAACTGCGTCCACCAAGATTGCAGCATCCATTCCTGTCAGCAAGTCAAGCAAAGCCAATCCGGGCAGTTCTGAGAATTCGACTCTGACCCGGTCAGCACTAGTGGGACAGCTTGTCTTCCACTGTTGAACAGTTTCCAGCCCGGCAGCATCGTCCCCACGCATTGATTGACCGATCCCAAGAACAAGGATATCCATAGATAAATTTTACCGCCAAGGCAGTAGCCTGGCGGTAAGAAAACTTTTAAGTTTCAATGCACCCTTACACACCGTTCAAATTTTCCACTCGAATCTTCAGAAAATGTGTGGCACAGGATATGCAAGGGTCATAGGATCGAACCAAGTGCTCTGCAGTAATGGTAGCCAGGTCCTGCTGCATATCAATCAACTTTGGTGCCAAAACCATAAGATCGGCTTCAATGCGGGGCAAGTTTTGAGCAGTGGGTGGCACTATTTTGGCAAAAGTTATCTTCCCCTGCTCATCAATCTTATAGCGATGATAGAGCAAGCCGCGGGGAGCCTCACTCATGCCACAGCCTTCGCCCGCTTTGAGAACAAGATCAGTATGGGCAGGACCTACGGGAAGATAATCTTGAATCAAAAAGATGGCTTCTTCATAGAAATTTACCAACTCAATTGCGCGGGCGATGAGGGATTTATAAGGGTTCTTAAGCGGCAATTCCAAGATAGCGTCGCTTAAGGCAGCCTGGGCTGCCGGCAGCAACTGGGCATGATTCAGATTCAGGCGCGCCAAAGGTCCCACGAGGTAAGTACCACCGTTCGCCGTGTGACCATGGAGTGCATTCGAGCGCTCAACATGTTCCTCGAAGTAACGCATCTCATAATCGGCGACCGATGTCTTTTTGCCTGTCGACGAAATCACCTCTCCATGCATAACACCATATTCTTCAGGATGGTGGATGGCGACGAACTCATAATCAATTTCCAAATCCGGGTAGGGCAGGGTCAGTGACCAACGGACGGTTTCTTTGGCCGCCTGCAACCCCCATTCCAACTCTGGAAGAAGGGCTTTAAGAGGAGCGGCATCAGGCCAGCGGTAGAAGCCTCCCACGCAGGCATTTACCGGGTGGACGCTGCGCCCACCGATGGCTTTCAAGATCTCGTTCCCGATCTTCTTCATGCGCAGGGCATTTCTGACCACATCTGGAGCAACCGCAGCCAAGTCGAGAGCTGATGGATAGCCGAGAAGATCAGGAGCCTGCAACAGGTATATGTGCAACGCATGACTCTCGATAAATTCTCCGCAATACATCAAACGACGCAAAGCATATGTCTGGGGACCAATCTCCAATCCCAGGGCTTTTTCAAGGGCGGTGACAGAACTCATCTGGTATGCCACCGGGCAAATGCCGCAAATACGAGCGGTAATATCGGGTACTTCCTGAAGGAAGCGCCCAACCAGGAATCCCTCAAAGAACCGCGGGGGTTCGTAAATATCCAAGCGGATCTCAACAACCTGGTTATCTTTTACACCAATATAGAGACCACCTTCGCCTTCAACGCGCGCCAAGGCGGGAACTTCAATCGTCTTCATTTGGCCTCCTTCGGCGAGGCAATCATCAGAGCAGCGTCCGTTGCTGCCTGAAATGCAGGGGAGTGACTGCTAAAACTGCGCAGTAAGTTGGCTGTCTCATTGGGATAACGATCGAGCGGGACCATGGTATTTACCAGTGAATTGAAATTTCCCGCACTGGAGGGACCAAAACAACCATAACAACCCCGTCCATTTGCTGGACACAGCGCTCCACAACCACCATGCACCACCGGTCCGAGGCAGGGGATTCCCTGTGCGACGGCAACGCAGATAATACTGCGCCGCTTGCATTCAACACAGACAGGGCTGGGTGGGAAGTTAGGCCTGCGGTTCTGAAGCAAGGCAGCCAAAACCTCAAGAACCGTACCCTTATTCACTGGACAGCCCCAGATTTCTAAATCCACGGGGACATTGTTTGCGATGGAAGTGGACGTGTCAAGGGTATGGATAAATTCCGGGTGAGCATAAACAGCTTTGATATATTCGTCCACCCTGGCAAAATTGCGCAGCGCTTGAATGCCTCCTGCCGTGGCACAAGTGCCAAGGGCAATCAGGTATTTGCATTCAGCGCGAACTTCCTTTATCCGATCGACTTCATGGGGAGTGGTAACAGAGCCTTCTACAATGCCAACGTCGTAAGGCCCGGGCTTTACAGTCCGAGTAGCTTCGAGAAAGTAAGAAATATCTACAGCCGAAGCGATGTCCAGCAGTTCGTCTTCCATGTTAAGGATGGAGAGCTGGCACCCGTCGCATGAGGAGAATTTGTAAACAGCCACTTTTGGCTTCATGCTGGTTTTTGGAGAAAGGGTCATTAATATTCCTCCACGTTAAAAATATTTTCAAGCGCTTTGAATGGAAAAACAGGGCCGTCTTTGCAAATAAAATATGGACCCTGCTGGCAATGCCCACAAGAACCCTGACCACATTTCATATTGCGCTCAAGCGAGACGTAAATCTGGTCGGACGGGATGCGGCGGGCTAATGCTTCATATATGACAAAGCGCATCATTATTTCAGGACCGCAGGTAAGAACAGCAGTTTTGTGCGGATCGACCCGGAAGTGGTAAAACCACATAGGGACAACTCCAACGCGCCCGGTCCATGTATCATCACCACGGTCTACAGTCACTTGTAAGTCAATGTCGGCCTTTTGCCAGGATTCATACTCGGCAGGGAACATCAGGTCTTTGGGTGTGCGTGCCCCATAAAGCAAGGTAATTTTCCCATACCTGGCGCGGTTACGAATAATCTTGTAAATCGCACCGCGCAGCGGGGGAAGGCCGATGCCACCACAGGCGATGACCACATCCATCCCTTCAATTGCCTCCAGGGGCCATGAAGTGCCGAACGGCCCGCGGATCCCAACCACATCCCCGACTTTAAGGCGGCTGGTTGCCCGGGTCACATTGCCAATGTGGCGGATGGTATGAACGAGACGCCCGTCGGCTGTTTCCAGGTCGGAACTCATCGAGATGGCAGCTTCACCGTAACCTGGGACGTACAACATATTAAACTGACCTGGTTCGAAGCGATAGCGACCCTGGACCTCAGGATCGATAAATTTAAAGTGAAATGTGGAGACCCCCTCAGCTTCGGGGATTATTTTTACAATTTCAGCCCAATGGGGCAGGAGCAATTTATCGGTGTATCCAGCGCTGTGAGATAGGGTGTCGATGAGGGTAGTGGTCATGCGTTCACCTCCGCCCTTATGGCAGCCACTTCCTCTGTAATATCAATCCCCGCGGGGCACCATGTAATACAACGCCCACAACCGACGCAGCCCAAGACATCGAATTGAGCCTTCCAGGTACCCAGTTTATGGGTGAGCCACTGGCGATAGCGCGAGCGAATATTGGGTCGTGTATTTCCCCCAACTACAAAGGAGTAATTGGGGTTGAAACAAGAATCCCAGACACGTTCGCGGCGAGTGGACTTACCGAGGATATCCACCTGATCAACTGCATCCCAGCAGAAACAGGTAGGGCACACGAGGGTGCAATTCGTGCATGAAAGACAGCGTTTGCTGACAGCATTCCACCGGTCAGCATCCAGGTGGGTGGTCAGCAGATCGGGTAAGTCGTGGGTATCCATGGTTCGTCCCATCGATCGGGCTGCCCGATCCAGAGCCTGGTTGGCTGCATTTTGCACAAATGCTGATGGGAGGGCAAATGTCCGCTCAGCAAGTATTGAGCGACCCAACTCCGAACCAACTTCCACCAAAAATACATCATCCATTTCTGTCAAACATAAATCAAACCCGGAGGTATGGCGCGGACCCGTGCCCATCGAACCACAAAAACAGGTGGCATCTGGGTCGAGGCAATTTACTGCCAAGATAAACAAGCCTGCTCGGCGAGAGCGGTAAATGGGATCGCTGAAATCCTCCCGCATAAAGATTTTATCCTGAATGTTGATGGCGGCGAGTTCGCACGAACGGACTCCGATCAATGCATAACGGGGCTTTGGCTCGTCGACCTCAATTAGCTGCCATTTTCCGTCTTTAGTTGCTGAGAATAAGGTGTAACGTGGCGGAAAAAGGAACTGCTTCCAGGATTGATTCGCAGGGATGAAATCGAAATAGCGATCCTTGGCTGTCTGGAGCATCCGGTAAGAAGCGGGTTTTTGCTCACTCAGGATGCCCCGGGGTAAATCCTTCAAACCTTCAATTTTTGCATAAACGATGGATTCGTCCTGCAGATGAGGGCCAACAGTCTGGTAATCGTTCTTCCGGAGGTCCGCAAGCAAAAGGTCAAGTTCTGGCTTTGGAAGAGCAACTGTGCTCCCAATAGAAAGAGTTTTATCAGTCATTGATGGGCTCCGACGGGCCGGCGAACATGTCAATCAACTGCAGACGAGTTACCATCAAACGGCTGGCAACAACATTTGCCAGCCTGCGCATTAAGAGGTAGCCAAAGTCATGATCAATCTCTGCAAAGTTGCGCAGGCCCTCTGCATCTATGCAGGCAACGGTACTATCCAGAACTGCCACGGCACCGGCGGTTCGCTGGCGCATGCCAGGTGTAACGCTTGACCAACCAAAAACATCGAATGGTTCAGCGGTATAAAAGCGAACCTTGCCATGGTGAGGAACAAATATTTCCAAGGAAACACGTCCGTCCAAAACGATGTAGACAAAGTCCTGCTTATCACCCTCGCGAAAAAAGATCTCTCCTGCCCTGGCGTGGCGCAAATGAGTTAGTTCTGCAGTTTTACTAAAATGTTCCGGTGATAGACTGTTGAACCAGGGGATCATCTGTAGGGCAATTTTTAAATCCAGAGAATCTGTCATCCTCTCTCCTTCCTTGGTTGAATCTTAATTCCGGATGGATTGTACCAAATTTCACAATAAGTGCAAGTGTATTGTTTATATTCTATCAGCGAATTGTCACAGTCGAGTTAAAGGGGAAATATGCTAAAATCCGAGCACAAATATTAGCCAAAAAGGCAATAAAGATTTGCGGAGCAGATCCATGAAGAAAACGATCCCTCCTGTCAAAGGGACACGAGATTTTTATCCGGAACAAATGGCAATTCGGAACTGGCTGTATTCGACCGTGAGATCTGTATCTGAAATCTTACGGTTACCAGGAATGGGATGCCCCCTTCCTGGAGACGCTTGACCTATACGCAGCGAAATCTGGTGAAGAACTTGTCAAAAAGCAATCATACGTATTCACCGACCGGGGAGGAGATGAAATCACCCTTCGCCCGGAATTGACACCCTCATTGGCGAGGATGATTGCCGCCAGGCAGAACGAGCTTGTTTTCCCGGTGCGCTGGTGGTCTTTTGGACCCTTCTGGCGGTATGAAAGACCCGGCCGCGGCCGTTCACGGGAATTTTTCCAATGGAACATCGATATGCTGGGCGCTAACGGAGCAGAAGCCGACGCTGAAATGGTGGCGATCGCGGCCGCCTTCCTGAAAGCGGTTGGGCTAACACCATTACAGGCTCAAATCTATGTCAATAACCGGGATTTGATGGAAAGTGAGTTCGATAAATTGGGGATCAAGCCCGACAAAAAAGTTGAAGTATCCGGGCTGGTGGACCGGCGTGAAAAAATGAACGCAGAAGCCTGGGAAGCAAACGCGGCTGAGGTTGGGCTGAGTGCAAGTCAGCTGAGAGGACTTATATCAATCCTGGAAGATAGAGAGCGCTGGCGAAATTCCGAGGGACTATCCAGATTGTTTAAAACATTGGAAACGCTGGGGGTACTTGATTATGTCCAATACGATCCCAACATCATGAGAGGACTACTTTATTACACCGGTACGGTCTTCGAAGCATTTGATATTTCCGGCGGTGTACGCCGTTCGATTTTAGGAGGTGGGAGATACGACAATTTGCTGCGCGACGTGGGAGGTGAACCACTCCCTGCAGTTGGATTTGCGATGGGTGATGTTGTCATCAGCCTGATTTTACAGGAATTGAAGCTCCTACCTGCACTCCCAATCTCCCCTGCCACAGTTCTTGTAACAGTTTTTTCTCCAGAACTATTAATGGAGTCGATTTCCCTAGCTGCGGACATGCGACGGAATGGTTTAAAAGTTTTTTGCTACCCCGAGCCAGCCAAACTCCCCAAACAATTCAAGTATGCAGACCGGATGGGGATGCGTGTGGTACTTGTAATCGGTCCTGACGAGGCAATCGCTGGTAAAGTCACGGTTAAAAACCTGTCAAACGGGACTCAGGAAACGATCGCCAGGAGCAATGTAATCGAATCAATAAAAAAAATCCTTGAAAGTCAATAATGCCGGTGGTATAATCTCGCCCGCTCGTGGTGCCTGTAGCTCAATGGCAGAGTCCCTGACTGTGGATCAGGTTGTTGTGGGTTCGACCCCCATCAGGCACCCCTAGATGTAGCATCATCATTTCTATAGCCCCCATAGCTGGGGGCTTATTGTTTGAAATTTGAATAAATAGAACATGCGTTCTAATTATAATTGCAGTCAAATTACAGTCAACTATCAGGATAATTCGATTAGAATTTGCATTTGGTTGGTGAGTGGAAACACATTCCTTACAGATCGATCACCGCTTATTGCTTCGCTCGCCCATATAAAATGATCCAAATAATTTCAATCAAGTCATTTTTTTACGCACTTGACTATGTAAAGTAAAGGGCGCTAAGATAGGCGCCCTGCATGTTTGATCCAACCAAGGTGATTACGGGTAATCTTCGGGTTCAGCCTGTAACTTTTTTTGAGTCTCGCTGAAATAAGGCGAGGTATTTTCCATAACCATCCTGTTCCAACTGCTCGACAGGAATAAAACGTAGGGAGGCGGAGTTCATGCAGTATCGCAACCCGGTCGGCGCAGGACCATCCTCAAAAACATGCCCAAGGTGGGAACTGGCCTGTTTTGAGCGAACTTCTGTACGAGCCATGAAAAGGCTATGATCGGTATGTGTAAGGATATTATCCGGCTCGAGTGGACGCGTAAAGCTCGGCCAGCCCGTGCCGGAATCAAATTTATCCTGCGAACTGAACAATGGTTCCCCTGAAACTACGTCCACATAAATTCCAGCATGTTTGTTATTCCAATACTCATTATTGAATGCCGGCTCAGTGCCATCATGTTGAGTGACTTCATATTGAAGGCGAGACAGGCGCTCCCGAAGCTCGTGATCGAGTGGTTTAGAAAAGGTTGTCATTGCGACCTCCATCAGTGGGTAATTGTGAATGGGTAAATCAGATAATATTGGTATTATATTCTGGAAACATTAATAATCCCTTATACCCGAGGACGAATTATTTTATATTTTCAAGAAGGCAAAAGCACCCATCTGACTCCCTCCTCGGGAGGAAATCCTTTGATATACTGCATCAACAATAAATAAATATTAAATGGGAATTCGATGAATAATAACTTTTCCAACTCACTTAAAGAACCGACCAATCCTCTGCCTGAAATCAATTTCGAGGAATTACCAACTCCATTACGCGAAGCTGCCAGGCGTGCGGGGTGGACTGCGCTTGTGCCAGTCCAGGCACGCGCACTACCCTATCTACTGGCAGGACGAAATATGATGCTGCAAGCACGTACCGGTAGTGGAAAAACTGGGGTATTTCTACTTCCCCTGATGACACGCTTAGACAAATCCCGCCCGACTTGCCAGGCACTCATCCTCGTCCCCACCCGGGAATTAGCTCGTCAAGTATGGCAAGAAGCGGAAAAAATTTGCGGGGACACCGGCTTGAGGGCGACTGCCGTTTATGGAGGTGTGGGTTACTCAGCACAAACTGCAGCACTCAAAGCAGGTTCACATATTGTGATCGGCACGCCAGGCAGGGTGCTGGACCATTTACTCAAAAGAACTTTCTCCCTTGAACAGCTCAAATCGGTAGTCTACGATGAGGCTGACCGCATGCTTTCGATGGGTTTTTATCCTGATATGCGAGAGATCCAGCGCTATCTGCCCAAGCGACTCCTGCACACTTGCATGTTCTCAGCCACTTTTCCCGATTCCGTCCTGCGTACAGCACAAGAATTTATTTACGGAGGCGAATTTTTAAGTTTAAGCAGCGACCATATCCACGTAACCGACACCGAGCATGCCTTCTATATTGTTCCTGGAATGGACAAAGACCGCAGCCTGGTTCGATTGATCGAAGTTGAAAACCCAACTTCAGCAATCATCTTTTGCAACACAAAAGCACGAGTCCATTATGTGTCCGTGGTCTTGCAGCGGTTCGGGTACGATGCGGATGAGCTTAGTGCGGATCTCTCCCAGACCGACCGCGAAAAAGTGCTCGACCGGGTAAGACGGGGCACCCTCCGTTTCCTGGTGGCTACCGACGTTGCAGCTCGCGGCCTGGATATCCCGGCTCTATCCCACGTCATCCAATACGAACCCCCCGACGAGCTGGAGGCCTACATCCACAGAGCCGGGAGGACCGGGCGTGCCGGAGCCAGCGGCGTGGCCATTTCCCTGGTAAACCGACTGGAAAAATCCACAATCGATAAAATCTCCAAAACGTTCAGTATTCCGTTTGAGGAGCGCACGATCCCTTCCGATGCAGATGTCGCTGCCATCGTTGCTGAACGAACCACTGCCCTCCTCGAAACACGCCTTAGAGGTCGTGATAAACTACAATCCGAGAGGTCGCACAGGTTCACCCCTCTTGCCCGCAGCCTGTCAGAAAGCGAAGAAGAATTGCCCATCATAGCTATGCTGCTGGACGATTATTATCAGCAGAGCCTGCATGCTCCTGTGATGGTGCCCTCAGGAAAAAGTGAGACAGTTGATAAAACAATAAGACCGAAAGGGAATCGATTTCGGCGGAGGTGATTAATTGATTGATGATAATAAGTTAATAGATTTACAGGTAAATGAAATCACAACGGTGAAAGAATTAAAAGCCTTCATCCAATTTCCTTTCGAGCTTTACCGGGGGAACGCCTATTGGGTTCCGACACTTCAATTTGACGAACTAAGTACCCTAAGGCGGGATAAGAACCCAGCATTTGAGCACTGCGAGGCGCGCTATTGGCTGGTGTTTCGAGGGGGACGAATTGTTGGACGAGTAGCCGCCATTCTAAACCGCAAGCATATTGAAAAATGGAATCAACGCTACATGCGTTTCGGGTGGATTGATTTCATAGACGATCCGAAGGTAAGCGAGGCATTGATGTTGCGTGTGGAGACGTGGGCAAAGGAAACGGGTATGACCGCAGTTCATGGTCCGCTCGGTTTCACTGATCTTGACCGAGAGGGGATGTTGGTTGAAGGGTTTAACGAGTTATCCACACTGGCTACCATATACAACCATCCATATTATCCTAAACACATGGAAAAACTGGGATACGTGAAAGATACCGATTGGATGGAGTATGAGTTTTCTGTACCACCCGAACCCAACGAGACAATCGCCCGAATTGCAGACATATCCATGCGACGATGCAAACTAAAAATATTGGAGCTGCACCATAAGAAAGAACTCTTGCCATATGCCAGGGAACTTTTTAGACTGCTCGACGATGAATACAAACACTTGTACGGCACAGTACCTTTAACTGGTAAACAAATCGAGACCTATGTTAATCAATATTTTGGATTCGTAACCCCGGATTTTGTACCGATGATCATGGACAAAAATGACCGGCTGGTTGCTTTTGGAATAATTATGCCATCTTTGTCACTTGCTTTGCAAAAAGCGAAAGGACAGCTTTTTCCATTTGGGTTTATTCATCTCCTCCGAGCCCTCAAAAAAAACGACCGGGCAGATCTGTACCTGGTGGCTGTGCGGTCAGAATACCAGGGCAAGGGAGTAAATGCAATTTTGATGAATAAAATGCACAGCGTTTTCAACAAACTCGGCATCAAGAAAATAGAATCCAACCCGGAGCTCGAAACAAACCAAAACGTACAAGGTCAATGGAAACACTACGAGAAAAGGCAGCACAAGCGCAGGAGGGTTTTTATCAAGCATTTTCCCGGAGAGTAATAATCTTGGTAAGCGGAAGAAGAAGTTGAGGGGGAAATTTGGGTGTTGACGAAGCTAGCAAATATTTAATCGAAAACGTATATAATAAATCTCTGAGAAAAATATAAAATCTTGCGGAGTTAAGTTTAATCAGCGGGAGATTTATTATTAGGATGATTCAAATTGGAACGGCACGCAAGATTAAACTCAAAACAAATCCGCCTATATTAAGATTAGTAATTCCTAATTGCCATTAATCTTCAGAATATCCGCAAAGGGCCAACGCCCTCGGACCGGTGTGGATGCCCAAGACCGGACCTGTGATATTAACCAATAATTCCACAGGGTGGAATTCAATTCTAATCCGTTCAGCCAGTGCCTGCGCCTCGGCCAAAGCATTGCCATGCAGGACCGCAATCCGCTGTAAGGTTCCCAGGAGTTAGTTGCTCGAAAAAACGACTCACCAAAGTGTCAATGGATTTCTTGCGGGTTCTCGCCTGTCCGGCCGACTCCACCAATCCGGTTTTGTGATTAATCTGAACCAAGGGCTTGATATCCAACAGACTGCCAATAAACCGGGTGGCATTTCCAATCCGGCCACCACGATGGAGGTATTCCAAGGTATCCAGGCAGACAATTTGGACTAGTTTATCCCTGACCCTTGCAGCAGCATCGATCATCCTGCTCGCGGTACCGCCCAGCTCACGGATTCGGGCAGCTGCCAATACCTGCCACCCAAGACTCATGGTGGGACCCTTGGAGTCAACCACGTAAACAGGGACATCCATTTGGTGACCAACCTGGTCAGCCAATTGGAAGGTGCCACTCATGGAACTACTGACCGTCATCACAACTATTTCATTGGCACCACTTGCTATGGCGTTGCGATATATTTTTTCGAAATCAGCCGGGGTGGGAAGGGTGGTGCTGGGCCAAACCGGGTCTTTTTCGAGACGTTGATAGAAGGCTTCGGGACTCAGATCCACCCGGTCCCGGAAAAGTTGATCCCCCCAGACTACGATTTGAGGGATAACAATAATTCCATACTGGTCGATCAAAGCCTGAGGAATATCACAAGTACTATCAGTAATCAACGCAGTTGTATTTGTCATTATGTCCTCAATCACATGATGATAAATATAATAAATACCGGCGTTTATCATAACATTAATCACTGGCAACAAAAGAATACCGCCCAGGATTCTATAGATCGATTTTCCCAGGAAATCCGCAATATACCAGAAGAACAACACAAAAGAACGGCTCTTGGTCAAATCATTAAAGAACACTGAAATCAAGAAATAGAGAAGCAAAATCGAATATCGCATATAATCACCGCATGTTTTCTTTCGAAATCAAAAGCCGGACGGGTGCCGCCCGAGCGGGAGTCTTCCAGACCCCCCACGGCAATCTTGAGACGCCAATATTTGCTCCCGTTGGTACACAAGCAACTGTAAAAACTCTTACGCCTGCACAATTAAGCGAATTAGGGGCAACGCTAATCCTATCGAATACTTTCCACCTTTACCTGCGTCCCGGCGATGAACTAGTAAGCGAGATGGGGGGGTTGCATAAGTTCATGCAATGGCCTGGGCCAATGCTGACTGATTCCGGTGGATATCAAGTATTTTCGCTGGCTCAAACAAGGAAAATTGATGACGAGGGGGTGACGTTCAAGAGCCATATCGACGGGTCTGCGCACCGGTTCACTCCAGAGAAATCCATCCAAATTCAGGAGAACCTTGGCGCTGATATCATCATGGCATTCGATGAATGCTCAGATCCGACCGATAAAGCTTACAGCAAGATTGCCATGGAGCGCACCCATAGGTGGGCTGAACGATGTCTCACAGCAAAGAGACGAAACGACCAAGCTCTTTTTGGGATCATCCAGGGGGGTATCGACCCGGAATTGAGGGCAGAATCTGCCCAATTCATAGCCTCGCTACCCTTCCCGGGTATAGCCATCGGTGGTCTCTCGGTGGGGGAAACAAAAGAAGAGATGCAAAATATCTTGAAATTATTAGGTGATTTCCTGCCAGAACTCCAAGCCGCGATATCTGATGGGGGTCGGCACACCAGAAGACCTGATCAATGGAATCGCCCACGGCATTGACATTTTTGATTGCGTCCTGCCCACCCGGCTTGCACGTCACAACGCAGCTTTTTCTTCAGAGGGACGGCTCAACCTGATGAATGCTTCCTTTTCCAGAGACCAGCGCCCGATCGACGACGCCTGCAGCTGTTACACATGCCAGACATTTACCCGGGCATATCTTCGGCACCTGATAGTGGCAAAGGAGCTACTGGCAGGAACCTTGCTTTCCATCCATAATTTGCATGCTCTTATCCAACTGGTAAAGGATATGCGCGTCTCGATAGTGGAGGGTACATTCGAAAGCAAAATACCTGCTTGGCTCGAGCAGTGGAAAGGGAATGCGGAAAAAGTCAATAACTACCATATTTATTCATAAAGAGACAGGATTCCCATCGTTAATGAAAAATCTTGTTTCTTGATAATGCGGAATCTCTCTGGTGAAATAAGGAGAATATATGACCATATTTCAATCGGTTATCCTGGGAATCGTTCAAGGCCTGACTGAATTCATTCCCGTTTCTTCAACTGCCCACCTGCTCATATTGCAGAAAATCCTTGGCATCCCACCCAGCAATGCCATGTTCTCGTACTTGATCATCGTCCAGCTGGGGACCATGCTTTCACTGGTTATCTACTTTTGGAAGGACCTGGTTAATTTAGTCAAGGCATTCTTTGCCAGACCGTTTTCCACTCCCGAAAACAGCCTCGGGTGGTTTATTATCATCGCCACAATCCCGGCCCTGATCTTCGGGTATTTGCTGAAGTCTGCAGTGGAAACCCTATTCAAAACACCTCTTGTGGAAGCCTGCATCCGCCTGCTGATCACCGCGGTTGTCCTGACTCTGGCTGAATGGCTGGGCAAGCGGAACCGGAGTCTCCGGAAAATGAAATGGCTGGATGCCGTGTTGATAGGTATCGCACAGGTGATCGCCATCTTCCCCGGTGCGTCCCGGTCCGGGACAACCATTGGAGCAGGAATGGCACGCGGATTCGATCGAACAGCAGCAGCACGGTTTGCTTTCCTGATGTCCGTGCCTGTCATGCTGGCAGCAGGTGGATACCAGTCGCTCGACCTATTTAAAATGACCGGTCTCGGATCATTTTTGCCAGCGTTGGCAGTCGGATTTGCGGTGGCTGCGTTTATCGGGTGGCTGGCGGTCAGGTGGCTGCTGGGTTACCTGAGCAAAAATTCACTTTACATATTTGCGATTTATTGTGGGATCGCGGGGGTGATTTGCCTGGTTTTTGCATTAATTTATACAGGTGCGCTAATGTATAAATTTGAAGACAACACTGCCCGGATGGTGGCGCAACTCAAACACCTTGTGGAGATTGAAACCCCTTCCCATGATAAAAAAGAACTAGATCGGATAGGAACGTTTATCGCCAATGAATGTCGCAAACTGGGAGCACATGTTAAGGTCCATCAGCAAAGTCAAGTGGGGGACATCATCGAAGCACGCTTTTCGAGCCTCTTGAAGAATACAGCTCCAGTGGAAAACACACTTGGCAGCCGAGCAGCGGGGAAGGAAAGCATCCTACTCCTGGCCCATATGGATACAGTCTTCCCGATCGGGACACTAGCTAAAATGCCCTTCCATGAAAAAGACGGGAAGGTTTTCGGACCTGGCGCAGCAGACATGAAAGGTGGTATTGTCGTGGGCTTGACTGCCCTGGCTGCCGCGCACGAGAATGGGAACCTTAACCACCCGGTCACATTTTTGTTCACAACTGACGAGGAAATTGGCAGCGGAGCATCCAAGGAGTTGATAGAACAACTGGCAAGTGAGTCCGGGCTGGTGCTGGTGCTCGAACCTGGGATGCAGGATGGTTCGGTCAAGACCTGGCGTAAGGGAGTAGGTGAATTCAACCTACGGGTCCGGGGACGTGCCGCCCATGCGGGAATGGACCACGAAAAAGGCCGAAATGCTATTGAAGAAATCGCTCACCAGGTTCTTTCCATACAGAAAATGACCGATTATGGAAAGGGTACCACCCTGAATGTAGGCGTAATCAGAGGCGGGATCGCCAGTAATGTCGTCCCCGAGGAAGCCAGCGCTGAGGTGGATCTGCGAGTTATGGAGCCCGGAGAGGCTGAACGTGTGAGCGCTGCCATCCAAGCGCTCAAGCCAAGATTAGATGGAACAATCCCTTGAAGTTACCGGTGGGCTCGACCGGCCACCCATGCCCTATAACGACACAATCAAAACGACCTATGAGAAAGTCAAGATCATTGCAGCCAAAGAGGGCATCGATCTCAAAGCCAGCGGAACCGGAGGGGCTTCAGACGCTAACTTCGTAGCACCAATGGGAATCCCATTGCTGGATGGACTTGGTCCTGCAGGTGGAGAGTATCACTCAGATAGGGAATACATTATCAAGAGCAGCCTGCCTGAGCGTGCCAAACTTGTGGCAGCGATAATTCGAGACTGGCAGGAATGAAAAGTCTTTTCTCAAAAGTGATTGTTGCATTAATACTGCTCACTGGCTGTAACGCGTCGACAGTCGCAGAAACACCGGTGCCCATCGCGGTTCAATACAGCGCAGCAACTGCCCCCTGGCTGACAGGAATTTATGATTGTGCCGGTGCAAATGTGGTGACCGCCGAGCAACGTGCGGTTGAATTCCAGGATCCCCAATCTACGGACCTAAGCATCCGCATTGGGCAACCCGAACGGCTGCAAATCCCTGCCTATCAAATCGGCATGGAGGAAATCCTGGTTTTCGTAAACCTGCATAATCCAGTAAAGTCCCTCACAGCAGAACAGGTGCGGGAAATATTCAACGGCCAAATAATATCCTGGCAGGAGGTGGGAGGATCCAAAATTCCAATCCAAGTGTGGGTATTTTCATCCGGGGAAGACATCCAACAAGTTTTCATATCAGCAGCCATGGGTGAAAGCCCCATCACCTCCAACGCCCGGTTGGCATCAAGCCCGGACGAAATGGCACTTGCCATTGCAAACGATGTGAATGCAGTAGGTATCCTGACACAAAGTTTGAAGGGTAACAATGTCTCGAATGCTTTCCTGGTTGCCACCGTCCCGGTCCTGGCACTCACTAAAGCAGTACCCCAGGGTGTTATACAGAACTTGATCGCCTGCCTGCAAAATAAAGCCCCATGACCGAAACGATTTTGTTTATCGTTGGATCAATTTTTATTATGTGGATTTCCATTTCATCCTTACGCCGCCCAGGATCGCATGGATATTTCCGGTTTTTTGCATGGGAATGCATTTGGGGATTGTTCATAATAAATGCCCGAGGCTGGTTTATACATCCTTTCGGCTGGAACCAGATCATTTCCTGGTTACTGCTAATTTCTTCACTCTTTCCTTTAATTAGTGGAGTGCATCTACTGCGTAAAGTTGGAAAGCCAACGGATGCGCTCGAGGCGACCACGTTACTTGTCCAGAATGGAATATTCCGATACATCCGCCACCCCCTCTATGCGTCCCTGATCTATTTGGGATGGGGATTATTCTTCAAATCTCCGTCGCTGCTGGGCAGCTGCCTCGTGATAATATCTTCAGCTTTCCTATATGCTACAGCAATTGCAGATGAGCGTGAGTGCCTAACCAAATTCGGGAACGACTATGCGAAGTACATTAAAAAGACGAAGAAGATGTTCATCCCGTTTGTTTTTTGACCATTTCAGGCAGATGCAACTGCCATTCAGTAGCGTGCTCGAACGCGTAACCAGCCTGTAAAAGCTGTGCCTCCCCCCAATGCCTGGTAACAATCTGCAACCCAAGCGGAAGCCCATTATTGGAAAAACCACAAGGGATGGAAAGAGCAGGGAGACCAGTTAAATTAAAGGGTGAGGTGAAACGGGTCAATTGACGGGCAGCCTCGATGGCACCCGTTCCAGCGATTTCCGGGGCGGAGATGGGAGTGGAAGGTAGAAGGAGCAGATCGTATTTCGTAAAGAACATCTCAAACCGCCGTCGACCTACAGACTGGACCCGGCGTTCGAGAGAGTACTCGCTGGAAGAAAGGGCAGCGCCTGCTTCCAAGCGCTGGCGAACATCGTCGCCAAACCAGTCGGGATGAGTGCCCAATCGTTCCCGGTGGAAAGCAGCCGCGTCTGCCTGTGTCATGCGGGAGTTGGCAAGCGCCAATTCAGAAAGCCAGGACAAGTCAACTTCTTCGACTTGTGCTCCAAGGTCTTTAAAAACCCTGGCAGAAGTGTCCACCGCTGCCAAAACATCCGAATCGGAGGCTGCAATGTACTCCCCCGCTCCCAAAGCGATGCGTAAACTTCCAGTGCCATTTTCCAATTTACCCAGGTAGTCATCGACTGGTGCACGCGCCGAACCTGAATCATGAGGGTCAAACCCTGACAGAACTTGAAGCATTATTGCAGCATCTTGAACAGTGCGAGCAAGGATACCGACGTGGTCCAGATTCCATGAAAGCGGCACCACCCCACGGGTACTCACCCGCCCGAATGGTGGGCTTCATCCCGACCACTCCACAAAGGGAAGCCGGGATGCGGATGGATCCACCGGTATCAGTCCCAAGTGCTGCCAGACACATCCCTAATGCAACGGCAGCAGCTGAGCCACTCGAGGAGCCACCGGTAATCCTTGCAATATCCCAGGGATTTTTAACTGCCCCATAATGGGGGTTGACACCGGTCACCCCCAAGGCAAATTCATGGGTGTTGGTTTTTCCAATGATGACCGCCCCAGCCAGCTTGAGTCTGCGAACCGCCTCAGCGTCCTCAGCAGGGATGACGTCTTTAAAAAACCTGGAACCCGCTGTCGTGCGAATCCCTTCAGTCTCAAATAGATCCTTCAAACCAACAGGAATACCAAGCAGGGTGAGGTCATTCAAATTGGACGGCTGGATGGAATGAAGGGCATCAGCCTGCATGGCAGCCTGAACCGCGAGCTCAGGAGTGAGGGTGATAAAAGCGTTTATGGACGGATCGAGACGCTCGATCTGGCGGAGGCAAGCCTGGGTGAGTTCGAGGGAGGAAAAATCTCCATGACGCAATAACTGCAGCGCCGAGTGTAAAGTCAGGGTAGAAAGGTCAGGTTCCATATGATCCCAAATAACAAAGGAGATTTATTCAAATCTTAAAATAATAAAATTGGGCGGACACATCGTCCGCCCAAACTGGCTAGAAGAGACCAAGCACCTTACCGGTATCGGGATCCAGATCCACATCGTAGAAAACAGGACGAGTGGGCAGACCAGGCATGGTACTCATTTTACCCAAAAGAGGATAGAGAAAGCCAGCACCGACCGATGCGCGAATGTCACGTACAGGGATGATAAACCCTTCCGGTGCGCCTTTCACGGATGCATCAGCCGTGAATGAAAGATGGGTTTTCGCCATACACAAGGGCAGCTTATCAAACCCGAGCTTGGTGTAGAGGTCGATTTTAGCCTGTGCTTCGGGCATAATCTCAACACCAGCGGCTCCATAGATCTCTTTTGAAATTAACTCCAATTTTTCTTTAATTGATAGGTCCAGTGGATAGAGGAACTTGAATTTCGATGGTTTATCGGCTGCCTTGATGACGGCTTCAGCCAGCTTGATGGCACCTGCGCCGCCATCGGCCCAGTGGGTGGAAACAATCGCATCCATGGCACCAGCTTCGAGGGCTGCCTGGCGAACAATCTCCACTTCGGCGGGAGTGTCAGTGGAAAAAGAATTCACCGCCACAACCACATTCACCCCATATTTCAGGGCGTTCTTAATGTGGCGGGCCATGTTGGGAAGACCCAGGCGTAAAAGTGGAAGGTTTTCATCCGTGTATTCCGCTGCAAGAGGTTTGCCCGCAACGACCTTTGGTCCGCCACCGTGCATCTTTAGGGCGCGGACAGTGGCGACCAAAACAACAACCTGTGGAATAAGGCCAGAATAGCGGCATTTAATATCGAAGAATTTTTCCATGCCGATATCCGCTCCAAAGCCTGAACTCGGTGATGACATAGCCTTCGGGACCGACCAACTTGAGGGCAATACGATCTGCAATTATGGATGACTGACCATGGGCAATGTTGGCGAAGGGTCCGGCGTGAACCAGTGCGGGTGTACCTTCCAAGGTCTGCATCAAATTGGGTTTTATGGCATCCTTCATGAGAACGGTCAACGCACCAGCCACACCCAAGTCTTCAGCCGTGACTGCACCCCCTTTACGGTCGGTACCAATAACCATTCGACCGAGTTGTTCGCGCATGTCGCGCAAGTCGGTAGTCAAGGCAAGGATCGCCATGATCTCACTTGCAACGGTTATGTCGAACCCGGTCCGTCGGGTTTTCCCTTTTTCTTCAGGTCCAAGACCAACTTCAATTTCTCGTAGAAAGCGATCATTGGTATCTATGGTTCTACGCCACGTGATTGAAGCTGGATCGATATCCAGCCGGGAGAAGCGGCTGCGCTCCTCCGAGGTAAGATCATTTGGGTCTTCTTTCTTAATACCCAGCTTGTTCAAACGACGCAGCATGGATGGGGAAAACTTTCGTTGACCTTTTTTATCGGGTGGGCAGAGGGCATTAAAAAGCGCTTCGTCATTCTGCTCGCCTTCATGAAACATGCGGGCTTCAATGGCTGCAGCACACAGATTGTTGGCAGCCGTGATCGCGTGAATATCACCGGTTAGGTGTAAATTAAAATCTTCCATCGGGATGATCTGGGAATAGCCGCCACCGGCTGCACCACCTTTAATTCCAAAAGTTGGACCCTGGGATGGTTGACGAATGGCTGTAAAAACCTTTCGACCCAAATGTGCGCCCAATGCCTGGGAAAGCCCTACCGTGGTGGTTGTTTTACCTTCCCCCAGTGGAGTGGGAGTAATGGCAGTGACATCCACGTACTTTCCGTTCGGGATATCCTTCAATCGTGCGAGTATTTCCAATTTAACTTTGGCTTTATATGGGCCATAAAATTCCAATTCCTCCGGTAAAATGCCAACTTCTTCAGCCACCTGCGATATCGGCTTGATATCCGACGCCTGGGCAATATCTATATCTGAAGGTACCGGTCGGACGATTTTCAATTTAGTAGGAACGAACTTTTTTGCCATAGAGTCTCCTTTTTATTATTTCAACTTTTGTTCGTAGATCGATACGAGCAACTTACCAGATTCGCAGTATTAAATTTCTCTGGACCTAAGCCAACAATTTTCCATCACGCAATTGTCCATTAATATGCCACACAGCGCAAGAGGTTGATCAATACTCGTTTATATTAACCGGTTTTAGGAAACAAATTTCAAAACAAACCAGATAGCAAGTGAAATTCATTTACTGGATCGTTTTACCACCAGCATGGTAATATCGTCAATTTGCTGCGTGCCAACGGTAAAAGTTTCAAGCTTTTTTTGAATTTGTACCAATAGCGCGGGCAAGGTTTGACCCAAACCAAATAACGGGATCAACTCTTTTTCGCTAAAAGTATCACCCGAGACATTTTCTGCATCTGTCAAGCCATCCGTGAAGGCAAAGAATGTGTCACCGGGTTCAATTATTACCTCCCGAAGAGAAAAATCCGCATCCAGCCTGCCACCAATGGCAGGACCGGTGAGGGTGAGGATGTTTTTCACTCCATGATTGTCAATCAACCTGGGCGGAAGATGACCTCCATTAATATATGTCAACTGCCCAGAATGAGAATCGAATATCCCAAAAAATATCGTGGCAAACATGCCCGTGTCCCCGTGGGTTTCGATAATATATTTATTCGTAAGAGAAATTGCCTGTAAAATCCGATCTCCGGAAGAATTCCCGTAACCCGATGCTACGCAGGAATAAAAATCAATATTTGAGACGCTCCGAATAAAACTGCGAAACAAGGTCATGAAGAGGGCGGCACCCAGACCCTTATCGCATACATCAGCGATTACCAAGCCGATCTTCCCGCCTGGTAATTCGAAAACATCATAAAAATCGCCAGCGACCTCACGGGCGGGCTTGAGCGAGGCGACGATTTCCCAACCTTTGGGTTGAGGTAATTCGCGCGGCAGGAATCCCGCCTGAATTTCACGCCCGACCGCAAACTCGTGCTCCATAGCCATCAGGTAATGTTTCTCCTGCTCAGATAGGCGGGCATTTTCAAGGGCAACCCCCATAGAGTTGGCGAGGGTTTCCAACAAGTGCACGTCGTATTGGGTAAACGCATGTTCCTTGTACATGTCCATTAATACGATCTCACCCATAACAGAACAACACGTTAATGGGATATATATGGCGGATTTTGGAAGCCCGGCCCCCGTTGCGTCCACACTTTGGTATTTATTGACTGCCTGTTCCATATTCTCGTTGATCAGCAATGTACGAGGGTTTTCCAGGAAAGATCCCATAAACCCTTTGCCATCAACTTTATGCGGAGCGATATCTTTCCGCACATCATTCTCAACCAGGTAGGGCATTGATAATAGATCTGTCGCAGAGTCATATTTACCGATAAAAAAGTCCGCCTGCGGGTAAAGGGCGCGGACCTTATTTCCGACCAAATCATAAATTGATGCAGTATCCGGTTTTTGAGCCAGCCCTTCCTGGACACTATTTATTATTTGCAATTCCGCGGCGCGTTGCTCGGTCTCTTTCAACAAGCGCTGAGTTTCATCAAAT
The DNA here is from genome assembly GCA_963830585.1 of uncultured Chloroflexia bacterium. Taxonomy (GTDB): domain Bacteria; phylum Chloroflexota; class Anaerolineae; order Anaerolineales; family Villigracilaceae; genus UBA877. The sequence continues at coordinate 1,135,287 of CAWHNA010000002.1, forward strand.
AGACGAGCATTTTCAAGGGCGACACTCAAGGAGGCTGCCATGGTTTGAAGAAGGCGGACATCGGAATCGGTGTATGCATTTTCTTTTTCGACATTTTGAAGGCTAAGAATCCCCGTCACTTCGCCACCTACCAGCATCGGAACGCCCAACCATGTTTTTGGAGTAATGGTTCCGGGTAAAGTTGGCTGCCCAAGAATGGCAGCCTGTTCGCCAACATTGCTGCTGACGAGAACAGGCTGCCGGGTTTGGACAATCTGTGTGCGGAAGCCACGATTTGGGAATCTCCCGGGAGCATATACTCGTTCCCCTCGCTCTATCGCGTAGCGGTGTTCGATGGTATCTGTATGCGGGTCATACGTGGAAATCATTACGACCTGGGCGTTAAAAATTTCCCGAATTTTATCGCCAACAAAATCATAAATAGCCTGGACTTCCAAGCGGGAGGCAAGACCCTGCTGGATGCCATTTATGATCCCCAATTCAGCATCACGCTGGGCAAGTTCCTCCTCCAATTCAGAGTAAAGCTGTTTTTGGCTTGAGAGGTCTGAAGCCATAGGTCCCACTCCTAAACTAAATGAACCAGACGGATAGGAATCCGGAAAAGTATAGCATTTCGCATCAAATCTCACAACCACTCGAAAACCGATATATTACGATATTAACAGCTGATCCCTGGTTTGAAAGGTTGTGATAAATATTTTCTGCAATTATCTGTATGTTTTGAACAATTTTCGAGGAACGAATGCCCTGTTATTCACTCCAAGCCAGGAACATATGGGCTTAAACCATTTTTTATACTGGTCCGCGGTAATAGCAAATCCCAGCGTTAAACAAATCGCGGCAAGGAAAATGGTTATCTTCCCTTGCCGCACAACCAGTATAAAACATATATTCTAAATCGTCAAGCCGAAAAGAGCTGCAACCAACGTTACCAACCGCCGGTTTTTAACCGATTTCTTAATTCATCCTGGAGAGAAACGATCATTTCCTTGAAGGATTCGGTATAGGCGGGATTCTCAACTGCTTTGGCTTCGAGGCGCTCCATTAAATAGATCATCCATGACTGCCAGGTGCGCGGGTTGGGATACATTTGGGCAATTTCCAGCGCGGCATTATTTAGTATTTCACGCAGATCATCTTCATTGGTTTTACTCATGTGTCAAACTCCTGGGAAATAGAAAACAACTAAAAACACTATCATTCCTTATTGTAGCACCAACCCTGTTCGCAAAGGTCGGTCACATTTCAGAGTGCCAATCCAGGAAATCCATAATAAGTAATTGATATATCCCTGACGATGTTGAGGGTGGAACAACTTGAATGCAATAATATTAATCAAGATAAAGCTGCCTTGACGCGTGTGGGAGTAAAGGGAACCTGCCGAAGGCGCGCACCCGTGGCATCAAATATGGCATTTGCTATCGCAGCGGCAGTCGTCGTGGTAGAGGGTTCTCCGGCACCGACAGCAGGCAGGTCGGGACGATTAATCAAGGCGATGTCAACATCAGGCACTTCGGAAAAGGTCAGGATCGGGTAAGATTCCCAATCCACACTTTTTATCCGCCATTCGTCAAATATCACCTCTTCCTTGAGAGCCCGACTGAGGGATTGGATGGTATTGCCTTCGATCTGGTTTCTTAACCCATCGGGATTGATAATCAGTCCGCAATCATGGGCGACCACGATGCGAATAACACGGACGGATCCTGTTGTTTTATCCACTTGAACCTGGGCAACACTGGCAACAAGGGCTTGATCATTCTCATACCAGGCAAAAGCAATCCCGCGACCTTGCGCCAAGTTATTCTTCTCCAGCCAGGGCGAAGGACGCGATTCCCACCCGGCTTTCGAAGCAGCGGTCGTTAATACCTGGCGAGCGCGAACGTCAGACAGGAAGCGAAGGCGAAATTCCAGCGCATCCACTCCAGCAGCCGCGGCAAGCTCGTCCATGAAGGACTCATTCGCGAAAGTGTTTTCAGCTCCCCCCAAGCTGCGGAAAGAAGATGCCCGCAAGGGTGAGTCCGCAATGTAATGGACCGTTACGCGTTGATTTGGAAAAGAATAATTGGTTGGGGCATTTCGTTCAGCTCCAAAGGAAAACCCGAATTGCGCTGACTGCTGACCGGACAGGAGCTGCCCTGCGACCAATTGCTCAGGTGAATGGGCACGAGCCACATGGGACGGTGACCAGACCTGATAATCCCAGGCGACTACATTTCCATGGGAATCCAGACCACCGCGAGCCTCCATGACCATGGCAGGGGCTTTTGGTTCCCAAACAAACTCGTCCTGGCGAGACCACTGCAAGCGGACAGGTTTCCCTACCGCCTGTGACAGGATGACGGCGTCTGCAGCAGCATCATCAGAACCGTTCTGACCATAACTGCCGGCACCTTCCACATGGATCAGATGCACTTTTTCAGGGGACACACCGAGTAATTTTGCCAAAGTCCCACTCAGCGGGTAGGGTCCTGGCGTGCTCGCCCAAACAGTTATTTGATCTTCTTTCACATCAGCAACTGCACATGAGGGACCAATGGAAGCATGTGCATGGTATGGCTGGTAATAAGTGGCGTGAAGTTGATGAGGAGCTTTTTTCCAGGCAGAATCAAAATCACCCTGGTCGATCAACAGGTTATCTTCCGTGGGGCGTGAACGAAGGGTGGCATACAAATCCTGCATGGATGGAAGCGCGGCACTCTCACGCCATTCCACCTTGAGGGCCTGAGCGGCGAGAATGGCCTGCTCTTCGCGTTCAGCGACGATCCCGATAAAATTATTGCGGTGAACAACCTTGACAACACCAGGAACGCCAGCCAAAGAACCTTCGTCGAGTGAAATCAACTCTGCGCCTACACTCGGCGGACGAACAAGACGCGCATGCAGCATTCCGGGGAGCCGAAAATCCTGAATAAAGGCGGACTCACCCGCCACCTTTCGAGGTATATCCTCACGAGGAGTGGATCTGCCAACCACCTTATAGGTTTGCGAATCCTTGACCGGAACATTGTCAGGGACCTCAAGATTGAATGGTTTGCCTCCCATTAATTCGGCGTAAGAGACCTTTCGCTGCGGCTGCCGATTAACCGAGATCACGCCTGCATCCACATTCAATTCTTCAAGGTGGACACCCAGTGTCCTGGATGCCTGGTCGAGCATGATCAACCGAGCCTGCGCAGCAGCATTGCGGAGAGCCGTGCCGCTGGAAGAGATCGTCATACTCCCAGCCGTATAACCTTCGTCCGGAGTGCGTTGGGTATCCCCCATGACCATGTGAACCCGGTCTATAGGGACATCCAATTCCTCGGCAACGATCTGTGCCAGGGCCGTGCGAACGCCGGTACCCAACTCGACCTTACCGCTAAATGCCGTAATGGTTCCATCTGGATTAATTTCAAGCCAATCGTCGAGCCAGGTGGTTAATTGTCCCCAAAAGGACTCCTGCCGCCCAGACCCACGACGACCTCCCCTGCGACTGTCCTGATCTGCCATCATCCACCTCCTTTGCCCGACATCAAGAACTCGGCACGACGGACAGCGCGCAGGATGCGCAGGTGAGAACCGCAACGACACAGATTCCCATCGAGGGCTGAACGAACCTGTTTGTCGCTCGGGTGAGGATTTTTCCACAACAAGGCTGCGGTAGAGATGATCATGCCGTTCACACAGTAGCCGCATTGAGTGGCTTGTTCATCGATAAAAGCACGCTGCACCGGATGCAATTCCCCTCCTCGATTAAGCCTTCAAGCGTGGTAATGCGAGCCCGGCCAATTTCGGAAACAGGCAAGTGACAGGACAAGCGGGGTTCCGCCCCGACCAGGACCATACATGCACCACATTTTTCACCCCCACAACCGAAATGCGGTCCATTCAGCCCGATCTCGTTGCGCAAAATATAAAGGAGAGGCGTATCTGGCAGAGACTGGACAGTGTGAGGTTTTCCATTAACCGTGATGACAATTTCACCCGCCATGTGCATTACCTCCTGCATAAACCAAACAGACAATTACCTGCAACTTATTATACAGACAGGAGAAAGGAGATGCAACCGTGTAATGACTTAATGGTTCATTCCACATGAGTAATGTTCATTGACAAAACCCTTCTGAGTTGCTAAACTCAAAGCCGTTAAGGAAAATTTTAACGGCATGCTGCCCATCAAACCCTTGCAAAGCTTCGATCAACTTAAACTCCTGGCCGACCCGCGCCGGTTGTCCATTTTGCGCCAATTGATGGCGGGACCAGCTTCCCTCACGATGGTTGGAAAATCGCTTGGGGAGCACCCAGCCTGGGTGCGGCATCACCTCAAGCTATTGGAAGCTGCCGGATTGGTGGAACTGGTTGAAACACGAATGCAATCGGGAGTGGTGGAAAAATTCTACCGGGCGCGCGCCAGCGGCTTCCTGGTGCAGGAACTCATCCTAGCAGAAAACCCGACCCGCCCGACCATCGTCTTCTCAGGAAGCCACGACCTGGCGGTGGAACTACTGGCAAACCAACTGATAAACCATTTCGATGTGCTGACCCTGCCCGTGGGAAGCCTGGATGGACTGGTAGCCCTTCGCCAAAACATGTGCAACCTTTCCGGGGCACACCTGCTCGACCCGAATGGGGAATACAACCTGCCCTATGTGAGGCATTTCTTTCCTGACCGGGAGATGCAAGTTATCACGCTCTCGCACCGCGAACAGGGACTAATGACCGCACCCGGCAACCCCAAAGGAATCCATTCCCTTTCAGACCTGACCCGAACGGACGTGATCTTCATTAACCGCAACCCAGGATCGGGGACACGCCTGTGGCTCGACCGACAATTGGTTGCAGAGGGAATTCCTGCAGGAAGTATTCATGGTTACGCGAAATTTGTCAGCACCCACACGGAATGCGCCCGGCAAGTCCAATCCGGTGCAGTAGACGTGGCGCTCGGATTGAGGGCGTCTGCCCACCAATGTGAGCTGGGCTTCGTCCCGCTATTCCACGAACGGTACGACATTATTTATGCGCGAGAAGAGAGCAGCAAGCTTGCTCCCTTGCTGGAGGCGATAGAAACGAGTTCTTTCCGCCGCGGCGTAGAAGCTCTTACCGGTTATGAAACAAGACATACCGGTGAACAAATCCCAATTTGAGGAGAAGTAATCATGAAGCATCAACACATTACACTTCCCACTGTCATTTTGATTTTTGTACTCTTCCTAGCCGTTTCAGGTTGCGGAGCAAAACCAACCGGGACGCCTGAGGTTTTGGAACCCAAAGGTACTGTGCTGGCGTTGGTAGGGCCAAATGGTGGACATGTATACAACATGACTCAACTCAAAGCCTTGCCTGTAACAGAAGGACAAGGCGGCATAAAAAGCAGCACCGGTGCAATCACAATCCCCGAGCCGTTCAAAGGTGTTGCTCTCAAGGACCTGGTAGGTGCACTGGGAGTCTCTTTTGATTCATCCATGGGAGTGGTGATCACTGCAGAAGATGGATACAGCATGACCTTTTCATACGATCAAGTAATGAATGGGGAGTTCACTGCGTACGATCCAGCCCTGGGTAATGAAATGAGCGAGCACGACCCGCTTACTGCCATCATCGCTTATGAACACAACGGTCAGCTGCTAAATAGCGCGGAAGAGGGAACGCTAAGGTTGGTGGTCGTCAGCGCAACGAATAACCAAGTGGTCGATGGTCACTGGTCGGTCAAATGGGTGAACAAGATCGAGGTCAAACCAGTTGGGCAATCATGGACCTTGGACCTGCAAGGCGCCATATCTTCTCCAGTTACCCGGGATTCTTATCAGTCCTGCGGGTCGCCCAGTTGCCATGGAACAAGCTGGCAGGATCAAAGCGGGCAAACTTGGGTGGGAGTGCCGCTGTGGCTTCTGGTGGGAGAAGTGGACGATGCAGACAGCCATACGGAAAACGCTTTTAATCATACATTGGCAGATGCAGGATATACCATTGACGTGATCGGAGGAGACGGGTATACGGTCACACTGGACAGCCAGACTATCAAAGAAAACAACGATATTCTGGTAGCGTTCATGGTCAATGATGGTGAACTGCCCCAGAAGTATTTCCCGCTTCGGCTGGTAGGCAACGGCTTACAAAACGGACAAATGGTTGGACAGATTGCTCGTATTATTGTAAACGTTCCGACTGGTGCAACTCCCACGGTAGCTGCGGCGTCTGAAAATTCAGGCAGCGTGACCATCTCAGGAATGGTGAATCAAACACTTACCCTGACCGACGCGGAACTCAGAGCCATGGAAATCGTAACCATCAATGCTCAAGGTAAAAATGGACCTCAAGATTTCCAGGGAGTGCTGCTGAATCCACTACTCGACAAAGCCGGAATCAAGGATGGGGCGGCAAAATTGACCCTGACTGCATCTGATAATTATTCCGCGGAAGTAAACCTGTCTGACGTCCGCAATTGCCCCAAGGCATTGCTTGCCTTCATGGAAACACCGGGGGGGTACATGCTCGTGCTGCCAGATCAACCCACCAGCACCTGGGTTAAAAATATCATATCGATCGAAGTGAAATAACTGCATTGCCAGTTAGTACAAACAAGTGCCCGCCGGCACTTTATCCAAGTGTTACGTCCTCGAAGGACTCTGAGAGGCGAACCAAATAAAACTTTCAAGGAGAGAAGAAATGAAATTCAGTCGAACAACCATGCTGGTCCTATCCGTTTTTGCAGCGGCAGCCATCCTGCTTTCAGCCTGCGGCCCGGCGTCCACACCTGTACCCTCTTCAATCCCAGCGACATCTGTCCCGCCCACATCTGTCCCCCCGACAGCAGTCCCACCTACAGTCACACCGGGACCTGTGACCTTGACGGTGGGCGGCCAGGTAAACAGCGAACTCCAATTGACCGATGCTGCTCTGCACGCAATGACCGTGGTCACGCTTAACCTGGTCCACCCTAAAAATGGGGCAACAGATTACACCGGTGTTCGCTTAAACGATCTGCTCACCAAGGCGGGCATCAAGACAGGCGCAACAATTGTGACCTTCATTGCAAGTGATGGTTTTGCCAACAGCCTTGATCTTGCAACCGTACAAGCCTGCGCAGATTGCTTGGTGGCATTTGACCCGACCACTCCCAGCGTTTACAACCTAGCCATGCCCGGTCAGACCTCCGGTAAAGCATGGGTCAATGCCCTTGTATCCATCACCCTTTCCATCCCAGAACCAGTCACCATGACGATCAGCGGACTTGTAGACCATGAACTCCAGCTGACCGATTCAGCATTGCACGGGATGAGTGTGGTCACCCTTAACCTGGTCCACCCCAAAAATGGGGCAACAGATTTTACCGGTGTCAGGTTAAGCGATCTCCTAGCGCAGGCTGGCATCCAGGCGGGGGCTGCGACTGTCACCTTTACCGCGAGCGATGGTTTTACCAACGACCTCGACCTGGCCACCGTCCAGGCATGCGCGGATTGCATGGTGGCATTCGACCCTGCAACCCCAGGTGTCTACAATCTTGCCGTGCCCGGTCAGACCTCCGGCAAAGCATGGATCAAGGGTCTTGCATCTATTACCATAAAGTAAGTCTGACGGCGGTCCTTTCAAAGGGTGGGCTTAATATTAGCCCACCCATTTCGTCATTTTAAAATAAAAGATGATAAGGCGACCCATTTGTCCAGGTTTTTTTCCAAAGAATAACCATCCGCCTCGATGAAACGAATTCCTTCCTCATTTCTAGCTGTGATTTTCTGCCTGGTCAGCTTGAATGCAGGCTGCTCAATGATAAATGCATCGAATTCCTCGAGGACTCCCCTGGTGGTCTTTGCTGCAGGCAGCTTAATTATTCCTTTTAATGACCTCGAGAAAGCATTCGAGAACAAATACCCGGAAATCGATGTCCAGGCACAATACCACGGCAGCATCCAGGTCATCCGTCAAGTCACTGATCTTCATGTGCCAATCGATGTGGTGGCAACCGCAGACGCCTCCCTGCTCCCCATGTTGATGTACAGCACAAACGACCCAGACACCGGATTACCAAATGCGGATTGGTATATCCGCTTTGCCAGCAACCGATTGGCGATCGCATACCAACCAACCAGTCTCTATGCGAAAGAAATCACCGGCGATACCTGGTATTCAATACTGAGTCGACCGGATGTCAGGGTCGGCCTGGCAGACCCCCGTTTCGACGCCGTGGGCTATCGTTCCCTGATGGTGTATGCGCTGGCACGCGATTATTATCACCAGCCAAACATCTTTATGGATATCTTCAAAGGGCAATTCACTTTTCCTTTTGGGATCTTCAGCGAAAATGGTTTTACGTCTGTCACAGTCCCTGAGATCCTGGAGACAAAAACCGGCGCACACATTGTCCTGCGCGGCGCCAGCATGGAATTGATCGCACTGCTCGAATCAGGCGACCTGGATTATGCGTTCGAGTACGAGAGCGTAATCCGCCAGCATGGACTGGGTATGGTGAACCTTCCGGATTCCCTCAACCTGGGGGAAGAAGCCGACCAGCAAATTTACAATACTGTTGAGGTAAATGAAGAGTTCCAGCGTTTTGCATCGGTAAGACCCGTGTTTCGAGGCGAGAGGATCGGTTATGCGATCACCATTCCAAGCAGCGCCCCTCACCCTGATGAAGCTGCTTTGTTCATTGAATTCCTGCTTAGCCCGGAAGGCAGAGCCATCATGCTGGCAGACCACCACCCCTTGTTCGATCCCGCAATTGGAGATCGTTACGAAAACATTCCAGCAAGTTTGCAAGCGTATTGCACTGCGGAGGGGAATCCATGAACCGGAAGCGTTTGATCTTCAACCTTGTTTTTTCGTTAGCAGGGGGTTTATTGGTGGTATTCGTAGTGCTGCCACTGATCAGTACACTGCTTTCGACGACCCCCACGGATTTTCTTAAATCGTTCGGAGACCCGGAAGTGCTGCAGTCGGTCGGACTGACCTTCGGCGCGGCAGCCATCGCAACATCGCTGGCATTAGTCACTGGAGTGCCGCTAGCCTACCTGTTGGCCCGCCGTAAATTCACTGGAAAACGACTACTGGAAGCAGTCATCAACCTCCCCGTGGTCATCCCGCACACGGCCGCCGGAATTGCCCTGCTGCTGGTCTTTGGAAGGCGCGGGCTGCTGGGTCAATGGTTATCTCCGCTGGGAATTACCTTTACTGATAACCTGGCAGGGATCGTGGTGGCAATGTTATTTGTCAGCCTGCCCTTCCTGGTTAATTTGAGCCGGGAGGCATTTGCACTGGTCGATGAGGAATTCGAAAAAGTGGCACTCATCGATGGCGCCAGTCAATGGCAGGCATTTTTCACGGTCACCCTGCCGCTGGCATGGAGGGGGGTGCTGGGCGGAGCGGTGATGATGTGGGCCCGCGGCATTAGCGAATTTGGAGCAGTGGTCATCCTGGCGTACCATCCAAAAATCGTCCCCGTGCTGATTTTTGAACGCTTTGAGGGGTTCGGTTTGGATGCGGCTCAACCAATCGCATTACTATTAATCCTCGTTGCGCTAGTGGTGTTTATTTCCCTGCGGCTGGCATTACTGCCGGAACAGGAATAATTTGTGTATTGGTTCATTTTCTTCACCAACTTCAAGGAGTCTTTCAGAATTAAGAATAAATAAGGGTAATGGTTTTATCTCTCGAGTAGAACAAACCTAAATCCATTCAATCCGCCGCAGTATCAAAGCTTTGTCCGGTAAATCAATTGTGACACTCCGGCGATCAAATTCCAACTTAGGAGAATGTAGGATGAAACGCATATCAATGTACGGAACAGTTTTATTCATCTTTACAGCCTTGGTGCTTTCAGCCTGCGGGGCCGCGGCAACACCGGCTCAAGTACCAACCGCAATCGTTCCTGCCGACCCGAACCTGATACTGGCGACCACCACCAGCACGCAGGATTCCGGTCTCCTGGATGTCTTAATCCCAGCTTTTGAAGCACAGTCAGGGTTCAAGGTTCAAACAGTAGCAGTGGGATCCGGCGCAGCACTCACATTGGGTCAGCAAGGCAACGCGGATGTTCTGCTGGTCCATTCCCCCGCTGCAGAAGTAACCTTCATGAGCAACGGGTTTGGTTCTGACCGCCGGCTGGTGATGCACAATGACTTTCTCATTGTTGGTCCAGCCGCCGACCCGGCGGGAATAAAAACAGCAACCTCAGCCGTGGATGCTTTTCAAAAGATTGCAGCCTCCGGCGCACAATTCATCTCCCGCGGTGATGCATCAGGAACGAATACCAAGGAGTTGTCATTGTGGAAGTCAGCTGCCATTACCCCGGCCGGGCAGGCCTGGTATGTTGAATCAGGCACGGGAATGGGTGCCACGCTGACCATTGCGTCTGAGAAGGCTGCTTATACCTTGACAGACCGCGCCACTTTCCTGGCAAACCAATCCAACCTGCAATTGACACTCCTTTATGAAGGCGACAATGCCCTGCTTAACATCTATCATGTCATAGTGGTAAACCACGACAAGTGGCCTTCCACCAACCTGGATGGAGCAAATGCTTTCGCTAATTATGTCACTTCACCCGCAGGGCAAACCCTGATCGGGAGCTTTGGTGTGGACAAGTATGGGCAGCAACTCTTTATACCCGATGCGGGCAAGACCGACGCCAGCCTAGGTTTACCATAATACAACTCATTATAATCAGTTGCCGCGCGGTCATTTACGCCGCGACTGATCTAGCTGGAGAGTTTTAGAATGATTTTTAATAACCCGGATATCTGGGAAATAACGCTGCTCTCGATCAAAGTCTCGGGGCTGGCGACCCTCATCAGCTTATTAATCGGGTTGCCATTGGGGACAATTCTCGCCCTGCGTAAATTTCCGGGACGATCTGTGCTGCTCACGTTTGTCAATACCGGGATGGCCCTGCCACCAGTCGTGGTGGGACTGGCAGTAGCAATGGCGCTTTGGCGATCCGGTCCGCTGGGAGGGCTGCACTTGATCTATACTCCAACCGCCATCATAATTGCCCAGGTGATAATCTCGGCACCTGTCGTGACAGGTCTCAGCGCCGCGGCGCTGCAAGCTCTCGACCCGCGCCTTCGGTTGCAACTATTGGGATTGGGTGCATCCCGTCTGCAAATGGTGTTCAGTATCTGGCGAGAAGCTCGCCTGCCGCTTTTGGCTGCGTTAATGGCTGGATTCGGAGCCGTGATTTCCGAGGTAGGCGCATCGATGATGGTCGGCGGTAACATCCATCACCAGACGCGGGTATTGACGACCGCAATCGTCCTAGAGACCAACATGGGTGATTTCACAAGCGCCATTGCGCTGGGCTTGCTGCTCCTGCTGATAACGTTCCTGATCAACTTTGCATTGACATGGATCCAACAAAAGGGAGCCAAAAGATGAGTACGTTGTTGGACATCCGGGATCTTGTCGTATACCGCGCGGGACGATCCGTGTTGGAAATTAAAAGGTTATCGATTGAAAAAGGAAAGGTGTTGGCAGTTGCCGGGCCAAACGGTTCCGGGAAAACCACCTTAATGCTGGTCCTGGCGCGGATCCTCAAGCCGGCGGGTGGAAAAATCCAATTTGACGGACAAGTACTGGAAAAAATCCCGGATCTAAAATACCGACGCCTTATCGGGCTGGTAATGCAGGATTCACTTTTGTTGAACAGCTCGGTCTTCGACAATGTGGCAACCGGATTACGTTTCCGGCACCTGCCAAAAAGCGAAATCACCCGCCGGGCGAGCGATTGGTTGGAAAAGCTGGGAATTTCCCATCTTCGACAGCGCCCTGCCTGTCAACTCTCCGGTGGCGAAGCGCGGCGGGTGGTGCTGGCGCGAGCTTTTGCACTGGAACCGGAATTACTTCTGCTGGATGAACCTTTCAGCGCCCTGGATAGGTCTTCGCGACATAAACTCCAAGAGGACCTCAAGGATATCCTGGCGAAGTCCAAGACCACAACCATCTTCAGCACTCACAGTGAATCCGACGTGCAAAAACTTGCTGACATGAAGATCGAATTGGTTGCAGGGTACCTGGAGGCATCAAATAGGGGTTGAGTAGCCGGTTTGGTGACTCGTAGTATGATTAATCCATGCGGTTGATCCAGATCCTGCTCCGCCCCTTTTTTTATCTGCTTTATCATCAATTTGCCTGGACCTACGACCTGGTTGCCGCTGTCGTTTCCCTGGGGCGATGGAAGGAATGGGTAGAAACAGCGCTTCCTTACATGGACGGCCAGGTACTGGAAATCGGGTTTGGACCCGGCCATTTACAGGCATCCCTGATTGAAAATAACATTTCGACCTTCGGGCTGGACGAATCCCCACAGATGATCCGCCAAGCTACCAAGCGGCTACGGAAAAAAGGGACAGATAACCACTTAATCCGTGGCTACGCGCAGACAATCCCGTTTCCCAAGGAAATATTTAATAATGTAATTGCCACCTTCCCAGCGGATTACATTTTCGATCCGCAAACCTTGAATGAAATCCGACGTGTTCTCCTCCCAGCAGGTACATTGGTGATCATTCCAACAGCCTGGATCACAGGGGGACGTCCTTTGGAAAGACTGGCAGCGTGGGTTTTCATGGTGAGCGGGGAAGCACCGGGTAATCCGCATCTTATGTCTACAGCTTTAAGGTCTCGTTTCTTAAACGCAGGATTCAAAGCGAGCAGTGAAATCGTAGAAAAAAGGGGAAGCAAAGTATTGGTGATAGTAGCAAAAAAAACTCAGGAGGTCGAATTCCGTCTCCCGCGGTGACGAGTTAATTCGGAGTAAAATGGGGGCATGGAAATTCAGATCGCCGTGGCGAAAACAAACAAATACGCGGTCACCGAAAGCGGCGATACGCTTGAAGTGGTGGAACGACCCAACGGCGGCCTGTCGGTAGTGCTGGCAGACGGTCAAACCTCGGGAAGAGGCGCGAAAGCGGTTTCGATGATGGTGGTTCGCAAAGTCATCGGCCTGCTGGCAGAAGGGGTCCGTGACGGGGCAGCAGCTCGAGCTGCTTCTGACCTGCTCTATACAGAAAAAAAGGGTAAAGTTACTTCCACTCTAAATATCGTCTCGGTGGACCTGCACACCGGGACCGTAGTGATCACACGCAACAACTCGGCACCTTTTTTTATCGCACGTGGTGAAGAAATTGACAGCATCGGTTCAGAATCCAAATCAATCGGTACCGCGCGCAATACCCGGCCGGTGATCAGCGAAATTCCTGTCGAACCAGGGTTGGTGATCGTGATTTATACAGACGGCTTGATCCATGCCGGGGAGCGAACCGGGCGCCCGATGGACGTGTGTACTTCACTGCAAGCAATGCTCGAAGAACAGGAGCCTTCCCCGCAAGACATTGCAGACACTCTCCTGGCAGAAGCAGTGAACCTGGATGAAGGTCGTCCCACAGACGATATCAGCGTTGTGGTCCTCAAGGTGTTGAAACGACGGGGTGATAACGTTCGACGCATGACCGTCCGATTACCGATCAATTCTGACTAAGCATATCTGTCGGAGAGTTCCTCCCACTCTCACCAGGAGCCTTATTCATTTTTAATTCGACCAGGATTCAGAAAACCACCTCCCACCTCTGCCCGTTCAAAGGACCACAAAGACAAAAGGGAGAGGACTAAAGGACCAAACTAATTACTGAGAAAAATGATCGACCCATCGGAACAGGGGAACAAGAACAACCAAGCGCACCTGATCGGGATTGTAGGTCCATGCGGAGCGGGAAAAACTACCCTGGCTGAAGGTCTGCGCAGAAGGGGATACCAGGCACGTGCGGTTGTGCAAGAACATTCTTACGTTCAAGATATGTGGCAGCGAATTACCAAACCTGATGTTTTGATCTTTTTACAAGCATCCTGCCATGTAGGGGGGAAGCGGCGTAAGCTGAATTGGACCGAATCAGAATGGGAGGAACAACAAAAGCGATTAAAACATGCTCACGAACATGCCGACATGGTGGTAAACACAGATCCCCTTGGAATTAGTGAAGTTTTAGATCTCGTGACGGAATTTCTATCCGGTCGAACAAGGGTAAAACCGGGCGAATGAGGACTCCCCTACCCATGACCTATCAATCGGAGTATAATCAGCCCCGCCGCCAGCCAAAGGCTGGCATTTTCATGAATGGAGAAGCGTTTTATGAATTGTCGCCAATACAACTGGCTCTTCCTCATCATCCCTTTGATTGCATTAGCAATTTGGGTGGATGCAAGCAAGCAAATCACCATCCCCAATCCTTTCAACTCCCAATCCAGCTTGATTGACCGCAATGTAGACATCCAGCTCGGGCTGGACCTACGCGGCGGGTTGCAAGTGCTCCTGGAAGCAGACCTGCCAGTTAACGCAACGGTTAGCAGTGACGACCTGAATGTCACCCGACAAATCCTGGAAAGTCGTGCCAACGCCCTGGGCGTAAGTGAAGTAGTTATGCAGGTTGCACCGCCACGACGCATCGTCGCAGAATTCCCTGGGTTGCAAGACCCAGCACAAGTTATTGCGTCGTTACAACAGACCGGGTTGCTCGAGTTCGTGGACATGGGGACAAGCCCTGTTGCTGCTGGGACAATCATCGAAACCGACTACGGTACTTCAACGACATCCACAACCGGAACACCCTCTGGAACCACATCTCCGACTGAAACCCCAACCGTTACGGAGACACCCGCTGCGACTGCCACCACGAACCCAGCTGAAACTCCAAGTCCAACAGCCACGCCTGCCCCTACGATATATCATACGGTCATGACCGGCGCAGCACTCAGCTCGGTTAACGTGCAAGCCGGGCAGTTGAGCGGGTTCGTTATCGCTTTCACCTTGAAATCTGATTCTGCAACGTTGTTTGCCGACTTTACCGGCAGCCATGTCAACCAGTACCTGGCGATCGTTTTGGATAAACGGGTGATTTCCGTACCGACGATCAGCAACAAGATCAGCGGAGGGCAGGGAATCATCCAGGGCAGCTTTACACAAGACAGCGCCAATACACTTGCGATCCAACTTCGCTACGGTTCACTCCCCATTCCGGTGAAAGTTGTCGAAAGCCTTTCTGTAGGCCCGACACTGGGATCAGAATCCGTGCGCCGGAGTTTGATCGCTGGGATCATTGGTCTATTGGTGGTGGTCGTTTTCATGGGCATCTACTACCGATTGCCCGGCCTTATTGCTGATGTAGCCCTGGTTTCATTCACACTAATCTGCCTGATGCTCTATAAACTTATCCCAGTCGTCCTGACCCTTTCCGGTATAGCAGGTTTCATTTTAAGCATCGGAATGGCAGTAGATGCAAATATCCTTATCTTCGAAAGATTGAAAGAGGAACTGCGCGCTGGTCGAACGCTTCGGCAAGCGATCGACCTGGGATGGAAACGAGCTTGGCCATCGATCCGGGACTCGAATTCATCCACCTTAATCACATGCATCATCCTATTCTGGTTTGGCAGTACATTTGGAGCCAGTGTAGTTAAAGGATTCGCCTTAACATTGGCATTAGGCGTATTAATAAGTTTATTTACTGCCATCATTGTCAGCCGCACATTCCTGCATGTTGTGCTGGATACCGTCAAATCCACCGAACATCCCCGCTGGTTCGGTATTTAGGAGAACCTGCGATGAAAATCATCAAATATCGATACCTCTACTTCGGCATCTCTCTTCTGGTCATTGTTCCAGGAATCATTGCATTAATTCTCTGGGGACTCCCATTAGGGATCGACTTTACCGGCGGCAGCTTGCTAGAGGTCCAGTTCGCATCAGGACAACCACCCAGCATAACCAATGTGGTCACCTTATATAACAGCTTGTCCACTCCGCTGTTAGATATCTCCGACCCGGTAGTACAGCCTGTCGGGAGCGATTCGCTTTCAATTCGCTCCAAAGAAATGAATGACACGATGAAAAGCCAAATCGTGGCTGCGTTGAAAGATCAATACGGCGGTGGACAGGATGTGGTTATTACCAACTTTACCCAGGTAAGTGCGGTAATCGGCCAGGAAGTGGCCGTCCGGGCAGCAGGTGCGGTCGCACTGGCAGCACTGGCAATCCTGATCTACATTACCATCGCATTCCGCGGTGTTCAGCACGCATTCAGATACGGTACAGCGGCTATCATTGCAATGCTACATGATGTGCTGGTGGTCATAGGGATGGAAGCCATCATCGGTCACGTTCTGGGGTGGCAGGCCGATTCACTATTTCTCACCGCCCTGCTCACCGTAATTGGCTTTTCAGTGCATGATACCATCGTGGTGTTTGACCGCATCAGGGAAAATTCAAATCTTTACCGTAAGGTCGATTATGAGACTGTTGTGAACCACTCAATCGTTCAGACTCTGGACCGCTCGATCAATACACAACTGACGGTCATGATCACCTTGCTAGCGCTCGCCCTTTTCGGTGGGATCAGCATCCGTCATTTTGTAGTCATTTTATTGGTCGGGGTGTTCAGTGGAACTTACTCTTCGATCTTTAACGCATCCCCAATCCTGGTGGTGTGGGAGAATCGAGAGTGGCGAAATTGGTTCCGAAGAAAACCAGAAACAGGAACAATCTGAATAAGTAAACTTCCGAGGTAACATCTCGGAAGTTTTTTCTTTGTATACCAATTAATAATACTCAATAGACAAATAGAAATCAAGCCCATCCTTCTGCTGCCAAGGCATCGTGCAATTCGTCAGGATGGTGCCGGCAATGGAATTCCAACTTGCTCGATTCGTTGTGTGCTTTACTATACGGCATCCCGGCAGACATACGGTTCCTTTCATGCAATTCGTGTAATAGAACAAATCCCCTTTCTTCTTCCTCAATAGCATCATCAATCCAGACCTCCCCCGTCGGAACGAATTCGTAAACGTGGTCATGACCTCCGGCGGTGAAGTCAATGTCAAACGCGCTGCGTACCAACCGTCCATTCACAATCCACACACGGATGCCATTCTCCAATTTTTTCCACAATGATTCGTGAACTTTATTGGCATCCGGCAAGCCCTGCCCTTGACCCTTGATCTTGCGAACATCGCCTGCACGCCGCCTTTCTTTACGCTCGACCTGGTCAGCTAGGGTGATGGCATCCGCATAAGTTGAGCCTTTCGCCATGAGAGCGTGTTCCACCAGCAGGTGGTCAATAAAGAAACTGCGCTCATCATGCTCCGCTTCCCTATCAATCCAGAATTCCTTCTCGGGGATATAAGTATACCGGTAGTGCTGGCCGAAATTTGTAAATTCCTCGTCTATGTGACCCCGAATATAGGAGCCATCAACTATCCAAACCTGGTAATCGCCGCGGGTTTCATCCTTTTGTAAATAGGGCAATTTGAGTTGAACAGTCATAGGGTTTCTCCTTGTTAATAATTTGGTCCGTATTCAGCAAAGGATACAAAAGAAGAGGAGATGAAGTGGTGATCTTTGTTAATACACAGGAAAACAAACTTGAAAACAAGGTCTCGATAATTTGAAAAAACCTGCAACATATAAGATAAAACGGGAAACTAGAATGAGGGTGTTTTGTGCTCTTATTAATTACCCTCAACGGTTAATAATACTATTAATCCGTTTCCATAGAATCAGACAAGCATTTATTATTCTCCTATTATAAAATATGCAAAATAGAAAAAGCCCCCGAATATGGGGGCTTTGGTGGCGGTCTACCGCCATACTTGAGGCTGGGGGCAGAGGAGTCGAACCCCTATTTGCTGATCCAGAGTCAGTCGTCCTGCCATTGGACGAGCCCCCAAGACCCAGCGGGCGGTATTCTACCATGCCCAATATATTCCGTCTAGGTCTATGTATTTTATGTCAATTTAATCATGGAAAGAAGCTCCCAGAATTTCCGACAATGCAGATTCAGCTTTCGGAAATTGGAAACTAAAACCAAGTCCTTGAAGCCGCTTGGGGAGCATAAACTGACCCTCCAAAACAAGGGATGACATTTCGCCTAAAAGCAAACGCAAACCAAAAGCCGGGACGTGCAACCAATAAGGGCGATGCATCGCCCGGGCAAGAATCCGCCCAAAGTCAGCATTCGATAACGGTTCGGGCGCTGATAAATTATAAATTCCCTGCGCTTGATCGTTTTCCAACAAGAAACGGATGGCAGCAACTTCATCAGCAAGATGGATCCATGGAAAGCCCTGCCGCCCATTGCCCAGCGGACCACCAATGAACAGTCTATAAGGTAGCAGCAAACGTTGGAATGCATCAGCGTCCCGAGAGATAACAACACCCGTTCGAATTACTACTCTGCGGACTCCTAACTGCTCGACAGATATACTGGAGGCCTCCCATTCTTTACAAACGTCTGCGAGAAATCCATATCCAGGAAACATATCCTCGGAAAGCGGCTCTGTTGCGTGAGGTCCATAGAATCCGACCGCAGATGCCTGGATAAGAACTCTCGGACGTGGGTTTGCCATGCTAATGGCCTCGCTAATTACCCGTCCAGCCTCCACGCGGCTTGATATGATGCGAATTTTACGTGCCTTGGTCCATGATCCAGAACCAAGGCTTTCACCAGCAAGGTTTACAATAGCATCCACCTGAGAGGCCAGTCCTTCCCATCCGTTAGTGCTGAAACCATCCCAAGCAACTCTCTGCATTCCTTCAACATTGTTCGCTGAGCTGGGATTGCGAGTTAATATCCAAACTTGATTCCCATCCAATATGAGGGATTTGGCTAAAGCGGTCCCAATCAACCCGCTGCCACCAGCAATGATTATACGCATCTATAATTCCGTTAATTTATCCTGGCAGGTGTGGAGTATAATTCACGCCAATGTGGAGGCGCCATGGACGCGCCAGTTCTGGTTCTTAACGCGAATTTTGAGCCCATCAACGTATGTAACATTCGCCGCGCACTAGGCCTGATCTTTTTGGGGAAGGCTGACCTGGTTATGAACGGCCGCGGCTCAATTCAGACAGTGAAACAAACCATCCCGATCCCCTCGGTCATTCGCCTAGAACAGATGATACACCGCCCTCGCCTGCAGGTCAAATTGACCCGTCGCGAAGTCTTTCGACGAGACAAATACACCTGCCAGTATTGCGGGAGGCGTTCCAACGATCTTACGGTTGATCATGTATGGCCCAAACACCTCGGCGGCGAACATATCTGGACGAATGTGGTCGCAGCCTGCCCATCCTGCAACCATCGCAAAGGAGGCAGGAAACTTGATGAAGTCCAGATGTCTTTACTGCATGCACCCAAGGAACCCCCGGCGAGTGCAAAGTATATTTTTGGAAGACACCTGGAAGAAAATTCCGAATGGGAACAATTCATCCTTGGATGGTAAAAAGCAGAAAATCCCCAAATCATAAGAAAGGGGATTTTTAATTATTAAAGAAGGAAGATAAAGCATCTGCAATTAACAAGCTGCCAATCGACCAGGACTAATCTTCAATAGTTACAGGATATGAAGGGGAAATTTATCCTGATCTCAAAATAACAATATGGTGATCCAAGGTATACATCCTGTAAAAAATATTCCTATTTAAATGCAGATTGCAAAAGGATCGGTGTTACCCAAGTTTCAATGATTGCCGCGATGGTTAACAAGGGCAAAACGAGACCAACACCAATCTTTGTCCAATCTGCGATCGCTTCTATCAGCACTTCCCCGAGCGTTCGTTGGGAACGAGGCGTCACCAGCATGACCCCAATATATATTATTGCCGCGCTGGCAAATATCAGTGCTGGAATCTCAAATATCCCATGGGGAAGAATTCCAAAAACGCCTACTTTCAGAGGAGAGGCACCCATTGCCCGAATTAAGGCAAGCACTGCTCCGATAATCCCCATATTAAGAAGATAAACCAAAGCGCCCAGTACTCCAAAAGAGAACAAGCCTAAAAGGAGGATAACAATTATAGCTTGCAAATTATGTCCCCATATGGTTGGAAAGGAGATACCGACATTCGCAACAGGTACACCCATCCCAAAGGACAACATGGTAGATAAATCCCCGGTTTTGAACTGATCAATGAATTTCGGAGAATTCGAGGAAACCCAAACATATCCTGCAATAATTGCGATTAAACCTATTCCTACCGTGAGAATAATTGACGGAAACTGCTTTCGGAGGGTTTTATAGACCTCGGCTCTGAACCATCCCACCAGAGATGTTGCATTTCCCGTAAATGACCTCCAGAACGTTCGTCCGATCCAGCGTAAATTCAGGACATCAATCTCGTGACCCAGTAAAGCTTCCCGCTGGAAATGCGCTATTCCAACGTGTGCCAACAATGCCGTCAATACAGCCACCCCAATTACTGCCAGCCAAAGAACCTGATCATTTCCCCAAAATAACATAACGCTTTCACCCTGGATTAGCAACGCCATTGGAATGACGATAAAAGAAGCCATCAAATTAGCAGCGCGAACCGATGTGGCTTGAGTGGAAATTAATATGGCTCCACTGACCATTAGAAGAGCCTGTACGGTGGTAAGGATCAAAGTCTGCATCATCCGATTTAGGTCCGGGAAGGGGATATGCTGGAAATATAGACCAATCATATAGACCGTTATGCCGAGGTAAGAGGTCACAAGGGGTGCCGCTGTCCCAGCAATCAATTTACCTGAAAATAGCTGCCAATCCTTGAGCGGGCTGACCAAAAGCGGTTCAATCGTCCCACGCTCCTTCTCGCCGACAAAAGACTCTAAAGCTATCACAAGGGAAACAGTAATTGGGAAGTACCCCACCACCATTAGTAAGAATGGTACCAGTCTCTCTGCAATTAGCGGTGTCCCGTACTTTTGCGTAAAGTTTATAGCAGCCTGTGCTCCCAAATCTGCCAAGAACGGGAGGACCAAGGTCAGGACAAGCATCGGGAAAATAATCCGCCAATCGCGTAATTGATCCCGCAATTCGCGCCATGCCACCAGCCAAACCATACGAAGGTCATCCTGTCTGCCTTTAGGCACGATTGACCTTTGTCATGGCAGCCAAGTAGACCTGTTCGAGGGTCCGAGGTAATTCCTGGAATGCGACAACTTCCACCTTATGCTTCATCAATTCTTCGAGCAGAATGGGATTAGACACCTGAGGGTTATCTACACGATAGCGAGGACCGGAAGGACCGTCTTCAAGTGGAAAGACACCCGGGGGCAACCGCAAGGATCCTTGCAGCCATTGTCCTTGGAATTTCACTTCGTATTCAGCTGGTCCAAGCAAGTCACGCTTCAATTCATCCATCGTCCCACTAACAATAATACGGCCTCGATAAATAATAGCAATCCTGTTTGCCAGCAATTCTGCTTCAACCAGGTTATGAGTACAAATAATGATCGTCCGCTGGTTGGTGCGCAGACTTGCGATCGCACTACGCACCAACTGTGCAGATTCCGGGTCCATGGCTGAAGTGGGTTCATCCAACAATAGCACTGGTGGTTCGTGGATTAAAAGTACGGGCAAGGGCCAATTTCTGGCGCATTCCTTTCGAATATTGACCAATGTTGTGCTTTGCAACGTCGACTAATCCGAAGTACCCCAACAACTCCCTGCTTCGCTTCCTGCGGGTTGGTTCGTCCAATCCATATACCCTTCCGAAGAAATCGAGATATTCCTGCCCCGTCATGCGCAGATAAAGGCCGTGCTGTTCAGTAAGTACGCCCACCGACCCCCGGACCTGATCCGGAGATTTGATCACATCGAACCCTGCGATTACCGCCCGACCTCGGGTTGGAGCCAAGACAGAAGTCAACATGCGGATGGTGGTGGTTTTCCCGGCCCCATTTTGACCCAGCAACGCCAATACCTGCCCCGGGTAAACATCAAGATTGACGCCATCCACAGCCCAATAATCGCCGAATTGTTTACTCAGGTCTTCGGTATGGATCATTCCGTTACATTCTGGGGACGGCGGAGGCGATGGTTCAAGAATACAACTACACCTGCTGCCACTGCTACAATTATCACGAAAGTCTGGTTAAAGTTAATTCCACCCACTTGAGCAGAGTCAAGTCGTAGAAATTCCAGGAAGAAGCGGCCAATGGAGTACATAATCATATAAAGGAAGAAAATATCTCCCGGCTTCAACCACTTCGCAAAGCGACGTCCCAGCCAGAGTAAAACCGTCATGTTAATTACGTTCCAAAGAGATTCATAAAAAAACAAGGGAGTGAAGTAATCATAATTTTGGTACCCGGACACTCGGTGAAGTGGGTCTATATAAATTTTCCAAGGGAGATTTGTGGGTAAACCATAAAGCTCCTGGTTAAAGAAATTTCCCCAGCGACCAATCGCCTGTGCAAGGGCAACACCTGGGGCCACTGAATCTGCGAAAGATAAGAATGAAATTTTCTTCCTGCGACAATAAATCCATAATGCAAGTGCGCCACCAATCACAGCACCCGGGATGCCCAGCCCACCATTCCGAATGTTGATCATATCCAAGGGATGCATCAGGTACCATCCGGTGGTAATACCTTGTGCAACCATGGAAGGAGGAGGGGTGAAAATATGCCAGATACGCGCTCCAACGATCCCAGCAAGGACAACCCAGAAAAGTGCGTCCCAAATGAACTCGGGATTCATATCACGGCGTTTTGCCTCTGCCTGTCCCAGAAACGCTGCGGCTACCACACCCAGGGTAATCAAAATTCCATAAAAGTAAACGTGAAAGGACTGGTTGAGAAACGGGATGGGAATGTTAAAGCCATCAGGTAAAGTTGGCATGAGCTACTCCTGAGATTGGGATAAGCGTCGACGGGCATCCCGCCGTACACGAAGAATCCTCTGCAACGCTGTAAAATTCGCCAGTAATGCAATTATTATCAAAGCGGGGAAGGGCAAGTTGAAGATCAATCCAGGGATGAGAACAATATAGCGTTCCACCCGGGTAAGTAGACCCACATTGGCATCCAATTTCGAGGCATCTGCGCGTGCTTTGACATAAGAAACCAATACAGACCCCGCTGCAGCCAAGTAAGTAATCAATACCCCAGTAGGATTAACCTTAAACAAATAGAATATCATGAATCCGAGAAATAGGAAAAGTTCGGAATAACGATCTGTAACCGCATCGACAAACGCGCCCCAATCACTTGCTTCGTGTCGAAGGCGTGCCAGTGCACCATCCATAGCATCAACCGGTCCCATCAAAAGCAGCAAAATACCCGCCCATGTCATTTTGCCATAGGCGATCAACAGGGCACAGCCAATAGTCCCGAAGAGACCAAACAGCGTGACGGTATTTGGACGTATCCCAAGCCGATTAAAAAAACCAGCAATGGGGTTCAAATACCACTTGAACCAAACACGCATCTTATCTGCGAATGTCGTTTTCTTTTGTTCTGCGGGCTGAGTCAATGTTATACCTCTTATGAAAGCAGTAAAACCTGGCAATCATATCACACTAAGATTTTTCAATGTCAGGATCTGGCTCATTTTTCTCATCAGGTTCGAGCAATACCTGGCGTTCGCGTCCACCACCCATTGAAGGCCCAACCACTCCGGTTTCTTCTAATTGATCCAAAAGACGGGCAGCACGAGGATACCCGATGCGTAACCGGCGCTGGAGCATAGAAGCGCTCGCGCGCTGCTCTTTCTTGAGGACTGAGATAGCCTGTTCGATCAACACGTCGTCGCTGTCTTCAACGGCGGCTTCGTTAAGCATTGACTCCCAAGGTGGGCGGACATCCTTTTGGGGAACGGTCTTTTGCCAATGTGAAATGACACGTTCAATTTCCTGATCGGTTACCAAAACCCCTTGAGCCCGAACCGGGTTACCGACTTCAGGGTTCAGGAAAAGCATATCCCCCCGCCCAAGCAAAGTCTCAGCACCGGGTAGATCCAGAATTACACGAGAATCCACCCCAGAGGCAACAGAAAATGCCAGCCGAGCAGGGAAATTAGCCTTGATTAGACCGGTCACAACATCCGTGCTTGGGCGTTGGGTGGCAACCACGAGATGAATACCCGTGGCGCGAGCCATTTGCGCCAGTCGAACCAGATTGTGTTCAGTTTGATCAGGAGCCGACATCATCAGGTCAGCCATCTCGTCTATCAAAACAACTATGCGCGGCAGGGTCTGGACCTCCTTGCGGCGGTGGATTTGACGGTTATAAGCCTCAACATCGCGAGCTTTGGCGGCTTCCAATAATTTATAACGGTGTTCCATTTCCACCACAACCCAACGCAAAACGCCAAGAATCCGTTGGACATCCGTTTCAACTTTTCCAAATAAGTGTGGGAGTCCATTAAACCGGATCAACTCGACCATTTTTGAGTCAATCATCACCATGCGTAAATCTTCAGGAGCGTTATTCATGGCGAGGCACACAGCCAAAGCAGCTATGCAGACCGACTTCCCCGATCCAGTTGTTCCCGCAATAAGTAAATGAGGCATCCTGGACAAATCAGCCACGAGCGGATTGCCAGAAACATCCCGACCCAGCGCGATCGTGAGAGGAGAACCTGCTTTGAAAAAAGCTTCAGTTTCCAATAATGGTCGTAACCGCACCACAGAAGACCGGGGGTTTGGGACTTCGATACCTACGTACGCCCGCCCAGGGACAGGTGCCTCTATTCGTAATCGTTCTGCCGAGAGAGATAATGCGAGGTCCTTTTGCAGGCTGGCTATCTGGGCAACACGGACTTTCATTTGTTGAGCATCCTCTTCCGTGCCTTTTTTAATAAACCCAGGCTGGACAGCAAATTGGGTGACTGTCGGTCCAATACGAAATCCAACCACCTTGGCGGGAATCCCAAATTCCGAAAGGGATTTTTCAATTTGACCTGCCGTCTGATTAATCGTCCGTTCATCCGGACGAGCTATTTGTTCGCCCAACAACACATTAAGCGGAGGCAGGCGTTCCCCACGGTGTGGAAGAGAGGCAGGGATTTTATCCTGCTGTTCGGGAATTTTGAATGACTTTCGAAATTCCGGTGGGAGTTTTTTTGCGGTTTTCCGAGCATCATTAACAATCCCTTCTGCAGGTTTATTCAGCGGAAGAGCAGATACCACCGGGACTTCAGGTGCAGCAATCCCAGGATCCAGCAAAAAAGGTTCCCCAGACTGTTTTATCAACCAAACTTCGAAAGGATGCCAAATGCGAAATGCGGTCAACAAGGCCAGACCCCAACATAAAAAGATGATCACTCCACCCCAAATCGGACCGACGAAACGAACGACCAACATCGACAAGCCCCAGCCAATCTGCCCGCCCCATAAAGTCCCTTGAGTTAACCGGTTACCACTCAGAATTGATAGGATTGCAAGTGATAAAAAGAGCGCAAATTCCACACCTATGACCTGTCCCCAGTGCACTTTCATCGGATGACGACTGCGACGAAATGCTAATAAGCCTAATGCACAGGCAACGAGTATAACTAATATGCTACCCCAACCAAGCCAGGTATCAATGACTGTTATCCACAATTCAAGCAAGGTACCAGTAGATAACCCCAAAATTCCTACAAGGGTCATTAAGGCAAAGGCTAAAAGAAGAACTCCAAGAATATCCCATAGGAAGCGTCCAAAATGGGTTTCAAGCCGGGCTAAGCGATCGACCCAGTCGGTAGGACGGGTTGATTTGGATTGAGATACCCGAGATTGAGGTTGAGATTTTCCGGTATCGGTGGGCATTTCAATTGATCTTCATACTTAATCCAAGACGTTGGCGAGAGGATTCCACCTGTAGAACTCTCACCTGCACGCTCTGCCCAGGGGAGAGGAAATCTTTCATCGTCTTGTTCGGAGGTAGTGGAATCTCCGAGGAGTGAATCAATCCCTCCAATCCTTCTTCCAGACGAGCAAACGCACCAAAGGATGCCAAGGCAGTGACAACCGCCGGAAAAATCCCATTCACCGGGTACCGCTCTTGTGCAGTTTCCCAAGGATTTGGCATTAACCGTTTCAAGCTAAGGGCAATTCGGCAGCGTTCTGGTGAAACTTCCATTACCTGGACTTCGATCTGCTGTCCTACTTGGCAAATCTGACCGGGGTGAACAACGCGTCCCCAGGAAAGTTCAGAAATATGAATTAGACCTTCAACACCGCCCAAATCCACGAAAACCCCGAATTCAGTAATATTCGTCACCTCTCCCGAAATATGCTGACCTGGCTGGATGGTACTAAAAAGAGCAGGGCGCTTGCCAGCTTCAGCACGTGCGGCACGTTCCGAAAAAACCATGCGGGCTTCTTCCGGAACGCACTCGATGACTTTGAGACGCAATTTCCGACCAACATAGACAGAAAGGCAATCTTCGCGACGGTCTTCAGCGGGCTGAATTGGCATATCAAGCAAGTGTGAACAAGGGACGAAACCAGTTAATTCTTCCCCTTCCACTAGCAAGCCACCCCGGTTAAATCCTGTGACTGAAAGTTCAATAATTCCATCCTGCTGATAAAGGGACATAGCACGCTCCCAGTCAACCGAGGTCTTGGAAGATTCCACGACCATGGGAGATTTTGCTATTGATTGTTCTGTCCGGCTTTCTTCTTCCGCCAGAACTGACGCCCACCAGCCATCATCATAAGACCGGGGCATCCTTTTCAGATAATTGATCTTGAACCATCTACTTGTCCAACCTCCTTCCCAATTTCCTTTTCCTGGGTTTGGCGCTCCATATCCAGAATCACCCGCGCCACTTCCTCGATTGCAACTCTTTGTTTTCGGTATAAGTCTGCTTCTGACATTGCCAGGCGAGTTGCAACCTCACGAACTTTCCGACCTTCAACGAACTTCATTTCTAGAATATTATATAAGATCCATTCACCTGTAAATCGCCGTTCTCCTTCCGGACGGACATTATCCATGGCCTGACGAAGGATGGATCTTAACGCATTGGCGGAATTATCGTTGTGATCAGTCAAAGTCAGTTGGACAATTTGAAGATTTAACAATGGGTTTTGGGTTAATTTCGGACCTCCCCAGTAATGCGTTAGGGCGTCCCGCACCCATTCTGCCATATCCGATTCAGGGGGTAAAGTGTCTTCCAACAGGCTGGTTTTACTGTCATAACGCCCAACGGCACGTAAACGCTGGAACATATCCACCTGGGGCCGTAGGTCTTCCAGGGAGCGAAAAACACTTTTTTGTAAACGACGATCCTGCAAAGCCAAAGAAGCCCGACTGATGAGGAGCTTAAGTGCCTGGCGTTGTTCACCTAAAATATCATGGTCGGGGAGACGCACCGCTCCCAGAAGACCTAGCAGGTTCGCTTCCCCTTCCACGGTCTCCGGAGGCTGGTGGAGCGGGAACAACCAATAATCCCCCCAAATATATTCGTCACTATTCCCATTGCCTTCATGAGTAACTACCTGCAATGCTTCGGAAAGGTTGGATTCTTTCAGAAGGGGTAAATTTTTTGATGAGACCACCAATGAGAGCTGATCTCCATCCAAGGCTGCGACGAAGGCAGCGGGTGACTGCAAATGATCACGAACAGCTGCAATTACTGATTCCAAGAATTGACGCAAATCATTTTGAGTGATCAGACGTTCTTCAAAGTTTTGAAGGAGTGCCAGGTCGGACCGGTCGCGACCAAAAAAAATTAATCGTTCCCAGAGTGGGGCAACCAAGGTAATGGTATGTTCCATCAGCAAGACGGTTGCAACCATCGCTGTAGGAACGGCCCAGGAATAGACCGTCCCGAACATTTCACCAACACGGCGAACGATCGTCATTAAGCCTAGGGCAACGGAAGCCGTAACCGGGCCGCGCATGATCCATTTAAACAGCCTGCTCTTGACCACACGGTCAGGCCATGAAACTCCAAAAAAAGCCACCGCATAAGCCATAAGGATAATCAAACCCCCAACCAACAAGTTACTCACCAGTGCCGTTCCCCAAAAGAAGTAAGGGTGGTTTTCTGCTAAAACCGAACCATATAGAAGATATGGAAAAGACCCCAATGCCGGGGCTGTGGCTCCCGCTAAAAGATATATCATGCGACGGCGACCCGAGCGAGTCAATGTGTGGCTGTAAGCACGTCGGAAATTGATCCAAGCAAGGATCATCATGATTACGTAGTAAGCCGTAAAAATCTCGGTCCAGACGGTCCGCTCCAAATGAGGAGCCGGCTGACCGGACATTACGATAGGGCCCAAGAGATATCCTAAACCCAGCAGGAGCAGGAATAGCGTTGAAACCAAATACATTACCCTGACGGCTATACGCCGGCGTCCACGGGAAGGCCGGCCTGTAGTGACCAAGATAGCGTCAGACATATGGAAATATGCGGGAGGCAAGAAAATGATCCCCAACCATTCCAGCCGAAGGAAGAGAATTATCGTATCAGGAGAAGTGGCAGAACTCTCCAACGCTTCTGATGTAAACACGACCACAACACATAAAAGGATAACGGCGAAAGAACGGGCCACGCGATCACGCAAGTTGAATGACAAGGCGTATAAAAACAACGAAAAAGCCGTGATGGCGATCCCGGCTGTAAGAATATCATTGATCGTTCTTATCCCCGCCAATAAATCCTGTAACCAACCGTTAAACATGCATACCTTCCGTAAAATTACCGAATAGTTCGACCAAAGAAAAGCGCGATATCCTGTGTTTCGTAATACTGATCATTATACCCGCAGAACTCGTATCCCATTTTTTGTGCTAGGCGCACAGCTGGATTATTTTTCGAAGGCATTTCTAGGATAGCCCGATGATTCTTTCGATCCACTCCCCATGATTGGGCTGCCAAAATCATGGTACTAGCAATTCCCTGTCGGCGAAATCGAGGGGAGACAACCACGTCGAGTAACCAGGCAGTGTGTGGGAGGATGGAATCGGTAATGCGGATATACCCGACTGCCTGTTTGCCAATAACTGCCACCAACACCACCCACCGGCGATTCCAGGATTCCACTAAACCAGCAACTGGACGAGGGTATAAAACCGAAACCGAGCGAGGTAAGCGAATTTCCCGGAAAAGAGCCCCCATCTGATCCTCTTCACGGAGGACCTCCATTTGCCAAACGTATTCGGTCTGGCAGGTGTGATCGATGGCCATTAACCCTGATAAATCACCAGCAACTGCGGAACGTATTTGAACCTCGGGCATTTGTCACCTCATGGGACTGCAACTCGCAAAGGAATAACACAAGGCGGAAGTGCATTGCCTTGATTGTCGATGACAACCAAGCGAAGATTATAATCGCCAGGAGTTACTTCACTGGTATCCCAATTTCCCAAGGAAGAATCCTGAACTATTTTTCTATCAGCACCAATTGTGGCCCAGACGTTCGAACCAAAGGGGGAAAATTCAAACTTATAAAACCCGAAATTGGGAATGTCGGCTGTTCCCAACAATTCGACCTGCCCTTTTACTATAAAACCCGGTTTTGGTGCGGTAATCATAATTTGACCAGGATTACATCCTGTTGATTTAGGAGTGACAGTTGACAAAGAGTTGGTAACCCCAATGGTTGCCAGCAATCCCGGAGGAATGGTACCGGTGGTCGTCGAGAGCGGATTCAAAGTGGGAGTGACCAGCATGGAAAGAGCAGGAACGTTTGGTGTAAGAAATACAATCAATACCAATTCCGCCAGACCCAAAATGAAGATAATTGATACGGCGGCGATTGCCTGGCTGGTATGGCGGTGGGCGGACTCACGTTCCAATCCAAACAGGGATCCGCTCATCTCATGTCTCGCCTTGGCAAGACTTCGCACTGAAAAAATCAGCCCAATAACCAACAAGAGGTAAATGAGAATTGCATAACTATTAAAAAATTGTAGAATGATTGACATCCCACCCACTAAAGTATATGCAAAATACCTCGAATTACCACGTCCAACTTGGGGACAATTAACTGACCGGCGGCAAGAACTTCCTCGTGCAGAGTAACCGTGTTTCCATCCAAGTTTGCTTTATTGCTGATGCCTGAAAATCCCAGGACCCGAGTACCACCATGGCGTGCTACTATCACTTCAGAAACTGTTGACATTCCTACTGCGTCCGCTCCAGCTATGCGTAAAAAGCGAAGATCTGCTGGAGATTCAAAAGAAGGGCCACTCAGCCCGGCATAAACCCCCTCACGGAGAATTAAATTGTTTTCCAATGCAATCTTACGAGCCGAGGTGCAAAGTTGGCGATCATAAGATTGACTCATATCCGGGAAACGCGGTCCAAATTCGTCCAAATTTGGACCGATCAATGGATTTAAGCCTGCCATCCCCGCTAAATTCAAATTATCAGTAATCAACATGAGATCCCCTGGGACAAAATCCGGATGGATGGCTCCAGCGGCATTAGTTACTATCAATATTTCTATTCCCAACCTCTGCATGACCCTGACAGGAAGGGTAACCTGCTGCATGGAATACCCTTCGTAATAATGTATTCGCCCCTGCATCGCCAAGACCGGCTGCCCTTCCAGATCACCGATCACAAGCTGACCAGTATGACCCAATACGGTGGATGTCGGCCAGTCGGGTAATTCATGATATGGGATGACCGTAGAATTTTGTATCTTTTTCGCTAATCCTCCCAACCCGGTTCCCAAAATTATACCGATGCGCGGCCTGGATGAAATTTTTGACCGGATCGTTTGAGCTACGCGGTCAATAAGCTCCAGAGATAATTGCATTTTTTCTCCAAAATTCCAATATTTATCCAATTTCGTTAGAATTATATCTTAACTCACCCGAAGAAAAGTTCTTCAAGAATCGGCATAACCTTTGGAATATTAATAAGTTTTTTGCCTGATGACCCCTGCCAAACAATCCACATAAAGCACTAATATTCAGGAAATTCAAATTTCCCCAATTTACCGAATTCCCGAAATTCGATTTTGCTAGAGCTTAGTGTAAAACGGATCGAAATGCAGCAATCGTTTGATCAACTTCAAGGTCATTTATCCAATAATGCAATACCAGCCGGAAACTGCGCGCACCTGTTATCCCTACCAAGATACCATGTTTTTTCAGGTTATCAGCGACTTCTTCTGTCTTAGACTTTACCGACGGGTCCAATGACAAAAAAACCATATTAGTGGCAGGAATTTCCTGGTCCAGGACGAGACCCGGGACTTGCCTCAACCCGAGGGCTAAACTCCTGGCACGGGCATGATCTTCAGAAAGGCGCCCAATCATTGTCTCCAGCGCGACAATCCCTGCAGCAGCCAGAATCCCGGCCTGGCGCATACCTCCTCCCAACATCTTTCTGAGGCGGAGGGATTTCCGGATATATTCCTTCGAACCGCACAACACCGACCCGACCGGCGCACACAATCCCTTGCTCAAACAGAAAGTAACCGAATCGACCGTGGCAGCTAATTCCTTCACGTTAAGCTGTTGGGCAACAGCAGCGTTAAATATGCGAGCGCCATCCAAATGGACAAATAACCCACGGGCATGCGCAAATTTACTCACCCGTTGGATATATTCCGGGGACTGATAAGTACCACCGCAACGATTGTGTGTGTTCTCCAGGCAAATCAAACGGGTAATCGGGTCATGAGGATCGTTCGGTCGTATCGCATTTTCGATATCTTCCAAAGCGAGCGATCCATCAGGTTGATTTGGTAATTGGCAGGAATGGACACCCCCCAAGACAGATATTCCGCCCGCTTCATATAAGAATGTGTGGGCTTTGTTACCAACAATTACTTCATCGCCACGCTGGCAATGAGCCAAAACTCCCACCAAATTACCCATAGTGCCTGAGGCGACAAACAACCCACTTTCTTTTCCCATCATCCCAGCCGCCATTTCCTGCAAGCGGTTAATGGTTGGATCTTCTCCATAAACGTCGTCACCAACTTCGGCCTTTGCCATCGCCTCTCGCATGGCTGGAGTAGGTTTCGTAACTGTATCTGAACGGAGATCAACGTATTCCATCAGGTAAGCTCCTATTTTATCCGTAAATTATCTAGAACACTTTTTAATTCAGAAGGCAGGGGAGCTTCAAATACCCTTGCTTCCTGTTCCATAGGAATAGCAATCTTTAATTTATATGCGTGCAAAAAGTGCCTCTCCAACGCAATAGTCGGTTTTCGCTTTCCATAGATTGTATCTGCAACCACAGGGCAGTCCAAGAAAGCCAAGTGTACGCGGATCTGATGCGTGCGACCAGTCAAAGGATGAACTTCCAGCAACGTGTGAGCAGCGAAACTTTCCAGGGTGCGATACTCGCTGACGGCTTGACGCCCTTTCTCCAATTGGACCACAGCCATAAGCTTGCGGTGGGTCGTGTTACGTCCAATTGGTGCTTCAACCCTTCCCGCAGGTGTGGGCGGCCTACCGTCCACCAGGGCAAGGTAAATTTTATCCACTTTCCGGGTTTTGAATTGGTCCTGCAACCATCTGTGTGCACGTTCGTTTTTAGCGATGACTATAAGTCCCGAAGTGTCCTTGTCTAGCCGGTGAACAATCCCGGGGCGCTCTTCCCCCCCAATGCCTTCAAGTTCGGGAATATATCCGAGGGCGGCATGAACAAGCGTGCCTTGTTGATGACCCGGCGAAGGATGAACTACCATCCCTGCTGGTTTATTCACCACCACCAAATCCGAGTTCTCAAAAATAATATCGAGGGGAATTTTTTCAGCCACCAAACCACTGGGTACGGGTGGAGGAATCCGGATTTGAATCTGCTCTCCAAATTCCAAAGTCCTTCCGGTTTTCCTGACAGTTTCGGCTTCCACCGTGACGAATCCATCTTTAATGAGCCCCTGAATTCGTGAACGAGAAAATTCAGGCAAGCAAGCGGTTAAATAAACATCCAATCGAACACCTACGTCATTTTGATAGCGAAAGGATTCGATCCGATCACCCACCCTTGCCCTCATCTTCCCCGGAAATCCCTGTCTCGTCTTCGATTGATTGAGATAAAGCGTTATTAGTATTAGAAGACAGCGCTGCTAATTTTTTTTCTTCCCGTTCTTTTAGCCAAACACCGATCAGCAGAACCGCAACTCCAATGGAAATACTCGCATCAGCGAGATTGAAAATGGCAAAATTGCCAACCGAGATAAAATCGGTAACCTGCTTAAAGTACAACCGGTCGATTAAATTACCAGAAGCGCCTGCAAATTGCATTATCATTGCGACCCGCAACCACCAATCACCACGTTGTGTGCGTGGAAAATAATAAAAGATCAAGATAATAACAATAATTGCCAAAATGGTAAAAACCAAGTTACCATTCTGAAAAATACCAAACGCTGCACCTGAGTTATGCCAATGACGGACACGCGCGAAAGGTAGTAGCCAAGCCAATGACCCCGGCAGCCAATCAGTGCCAAGTGGAACAGTATGCCGAACGAGGGCTTTTGTCCACTGGTCTAGACCGATAATAACCCCGCCGAAAAATATTAAAGCTAAATAATCAATATAGTGAACTTCAAGGAAGTGGGACACTGAGCCAAGGGTAAACTTTTTCATTGGGCTGTTTTGTTGTGGGAACTCCATTAGTTATTTTTCTCCGTGATGTAAACGCGTGGTACGCGAGTATTAATATTCGTCAAAATTTCGTAAGGTATTGTACCAGCCCAATCGGCTAAATCCTGGGCAGAGACCGACTCTCCATCCAACTCACCAAGGAGGGTAACCTCATCCCCATTGAAAGCTGAGTCTGTTTCTATGTTGACCATCATTTGGTCCATGCAAATCCGTCCGACCTGAGGATACTTCTTCCCGCGAATTAGAACCTGTGTTTTATTCGATAAACTACGGAAATATCCATCCCCATACCCGACCGGGAGAGTAACCACTCGCACCGGGTGATCAGACTGCCAGGTGGAGCCATAACTAACCGGGTGCCCGGGGTTGACGACTTTGAAATAAACGACCCGAGATTTCCACTCGAGTGCTGGTTGGACCAGGACCGTCCGTGCAACTTCCGAATTTGGGTAAACCCCATAGAGCATAATTCCTGGACGTACCATATCAAAATAACTTTCGGGAAGTTGAAGGATTGCTGGGGAGTTTGCCATATGACGGATGGGCTGGGGGAGACTGTGGGTATGATAGAACTGCAATACTTCGTTAAACCGCTCCAATTGTAAACGAGCATGAGCCAAGTCAAGCGAATCGGCATTAGCAAAATGGGAGAATATTCCCTCGACTAAAACATTCGGACACTTTAATGCACTTTCCAGAATCGTTTGAGCATTGTAATAATGGACACCAATCCGTTCCATTCCCGTGTCAATTTTTAAATGCACTTTAGCTTTCAGGCTCATTTGCCGGGAAACCGCATCAATCTGTTCCAACCTCTCCACCGAAGAGGCAGTAAGGGAGAGATCATATTGAAGATAACTGGGAAGTTGGTCACCCCAGATACCGCCTAAAACGAGAATGGGGGCAGAAACACCCAATTCTCTCAATAGAATCCCTTCCTCAAGGACAGCCACACCTATATAGTCACACAATGATGAAAGGTGTTTCGAAACTTCTGCCAGCCCGTGCCCGTATGCATTCGCTTTAACAATAATCATCACCTTTGCGGGAGCTACACGGGCGCGGATTGCCTGCAAATTATGGGTGAGGCGAGTTAAATTTACTTCAACCCAGGTGGCACGAACTCCACTGGTGGTGGTAATTACAGGTTGGTGAATTTGCATGGGAGCGATTGTACTGCTTCTTTTCAAAATATGTGAATTTTGACAGGACATAATATAACCAAACACACGGGAGGTAAGATAATTCGACCAACTGCATCACCAGCGAGTGTCTCATGAAATGAGGTCTAATAACCCAATGGAGAGCGAAATTGATTAATCCTATGCCAAGTTAGAACCCATCAAATAGAATAAACAAATCGGATAATTTGCAGAGAAGATTTGTGGAGAAGATTAATCAGATTTCCGACAATCGAATAGGATTATAATTAATATAATTCATGAAAGAGAGCAAATAATGAAAATAGTAACCGACTGCGCGGCGGACCTACCCAACGAAGAACTAAAATCCCTGGACATCATTCAAGCCCCCTTATATATCCAATTTCCCGAGGGGGAAGTAAACTCTGCGGATATTTCAGCTGACGAATTTTATAACCGGCTGGAAGCAATGCGCCCAGCGATCCCATCCACAGCACAACCTTCGAGCGGAATCTTTAATGAAATATACCAAAAAATTTCCGTGGCAAGTAAGAACATCCTATCCATCCATGTTTCATCCGGTCTAAGCGGAACGATCAACTCAGCCCGGGTCGGGGCAGAGCATATCAAAGAAGCCGTTGTGAATGTTTTCGACTCCATGACCCTGTCCGGCGGAGAACGTTTCCAAGTGCTGGCAGCCGCCAGAGCCGCAAAAGCTGGGTGGAACTTGAAAGCCATCCTGGAACGCCTCGAAAAAATCCGTGAAAACACCGAAGTCATTTATACCCTTGAAACGTTGGAATATCTGGCACGTGGCGGGCGGATCGGACGAGTCCAGGCATTGATGGGTTCGGTGCTCAAAATCAAACCGATCATCCGAGTTGACCATAAAGATGGAAAATATACCACCGTAGGAAAAGGCCGTACCGTCTCGCAAAACCTGGGGGTAATCGTTGATCACATTGCGGATATGTACGGCTCTATCCCATTGTGGGCGACGGTACTACACGGCAGGTTCGCTGAAAGCGCTGACAGCTTAGCAAAGTCGATGAGCGAGCGACTAAACATCAAGAAAATGGAAATCCTGCGGATATCCCCCGTACTGGGGGTACACACTGGACCAGGAATCGTGGGGACAGCGGTCATGCCGGCGGAATTGGTGGCGGATCTGGATTAATAGCTGCTCCCGCAAGTCTGAAACTTGCGGGAGGTTTTTATTATTTAATATAATAACGCATGATGGGCCGAGTTTCCGATCTGCGAGCCTCCTCAACAAATCCGGCTTGTTTGAAGGCTGAAGCCAGACCCGTGTACACAAAAGCCGGGGGAGCCTTGCCCGCCTGGCGAGGCTCCACTGGGTAACCTTCAACCACCTTCCCTCCCATTTTAGCTACATAATCAATTGCAGCTTTCAATAAACCCACCGACAACCCCTGATTGCGATATTTTTTTCCAACAAAGAAACAGGGGACAGACCAAACAGGGGAGTCATCGAGAGGTTTCAAGATGCGAGAATTATTCAGGACCGGGAAATTTTGCCGAGGTTCGACTGCCACCCAGCCTGCCGGGTACCCATCCACATAGGCGATCAAGCCTGGTGTCCGTCCCGAATCAACTAACTCTCTTTGAGCCAATCGATTTTGGTCACCCTGGTTAGCTGTGAACACCTTTCGAGGAAGTTTCCAATACATACACCAGCAGCCAGCGCAGGCTCCGCGCGGACCGAAAAGCAGCTCGAAGTCATCCAAGCGATCAGGGGTAAGGGGAAAAAACTCGTTAGGATTCATCTACTGGTCAGCACTCGAATAAGCGACACCAACGCGCCGCCCAATCCACATAGCAAAAAGAGCAACCCGGGAATGCCCAACACCAGGGTCCAGACCTGAGCCTTTTTAGTCTGGGAGAAAACTGCCGACCCGACTGCCTCTCCAAGCAAAGGGCTGACGACAAATGGCTGGCTCTGAACCCGGACGATACCCAGTCCATTCTGACCCTGAGCAACAATCCCAACGACACTTATGGGCTGACCAGCACGCAACTCCCATAACCGGAAGCGCAATTGACCACGCAGCATATTGGGAGAAATTCCCAGCAAGATACAGGCAGACTGGATCTGATCTTCATTTGGAATAATGCCATCGCCAAGCAACTGTTTATCCAGCCCATCGGGATTAACCCAGACTGCTCCCGAGCCATCATTCAGGTGGAAAGGGATGCTGCGGGCTTTATCGGTGAGACCTTTCCAGCCAGAGCTTTCTGAATCGCTATCGTATTCTTCAACCTTCAAGCGGAGATAAACCAGAGCGTTTTCAGTAGAACCGTCAATTGCATTTTCCAAAGGGGCAATCCGACCTTGGAGTCTGACAAGACCTAAGGTTGGTGACAGTGCAGCGACCGTAGTCTTTTTCGCAGAGCCTACAGCATTACCGACTTGGCTGCGCTTGCGAGCTGTGAAAAACAGGATCGCTGCAAAACCGAGCGGAAGAATGCCGCAAAAACAAGCCCCGCCCAACCACGCAAAAATTGAAATTACTGAATTGGTCATTTCCCGCTCCTCGATATCATGGATAATATTACAATTACTTTAGCATATTCTCCCTGGGTTTTCAACCGGGAATGTAGGTCGATATTACCTGAACAGTGAATTAAGATTGTGAAACATTGCGATTCTCAACCCAAGATCAAGATGGCATTACCACTTGAGGGCGCGAAAACGAACAGAAACGAATGACTGATTTTGCGGCATTAAAATATGCTGTTGGCTAATTGGTTGAATTATTGGAGTATTCATGTGAAACATAAACCCTCAGGGTGCGGTAGCTGCTTCCAGACACCCTAAATGGGGGAAGCGGATAGAAAAACGAAAATACAACCATTTCGATGCAGATAATGAGTAATAGGTATGATTCATAGAAAAGAAGAATAACGAACTCCGAATCAGAATACAGGCTCTAAAAGAATAACAAACCGAATAAAAGTCACTCTTGCATCTATAAGCGCGGAACGAATAAACCCGAATAAATACATCCATAAGTTACCGCAGCCAAATAAATCAATCCCGGTAATCAATATTTTCCCTCTCGGAATATTCAAGCTGCCCGACAACGCGATGAAATTATATAGTGTTCAACGACCATCACTAATTATAGAACATTTATTCTAATTTGTCAACAAAAATGTTTGTTGCGAGGAAATAAAAATGTAACCCGATTAAAGGGGTTATATTCTAGATTGATCGGGAGAAACTCGTAATCACAATGTTAAAAATTAATTCGTTCTTTTTCAATGACCAACGGACGGCGGACTGCCAAGGTATATATGGAACCAATATACTCTCCAACTATCCCCAAGAAAAAAAGTTGAATGGAACCCATAAAAAATAGCCCGATAATCACCGGAGCTAGACCAAGGGAAAAGTTCTGCCAATCAACCAGTTTATATACCAAGTAAGCCAAACCCACCAAGAAACTAAGAATGGCAGAAAGGAAACCGAGCATGGTAGCAAGCCGAAGGGGAATTTTCGTATAACTGGTAACCCCCAGCATAGCCATATCGTACAGGGTATAAAAATTATTCTTACTGATACCACGCTTGCGGCGAGGCTGAGTAAATTCGACCCGGGCATGTTCAAAACCGATATCGGCAATCAAACCGCGGAAATACGGGTATGGATCATCAAATTTGCGGAGAATCTCGATCACCTGTTTATCGTACAACCCAAAGCCAGTGAAGTTATCGATGAGCTGAGTATCAGATAACTTCCTCAAGACCCGATAATAAACCGAACGGATAAAATAAAACAACCCAGACTCATTGCTTTTAGACTTAATGCCCACTACAATTATCGATCCCAGCTCCCACATTTTTATGAACTCCGGAATTTTTTCCGGTGGATCCTGCAGGTCGGATGCCATTTCGATCACGGCGTCGCCTGAGGCCTGCAAAAGCCCATAGAATGGAGAACGAATATGGCCAAAGTTACGACTATTGAGAATCACCTTGACCCGGTTGTCCCGGGAAGCCAAATCACGGAGGATTTTAACCGTGCCATCCGATGAAGCATTATCGATAAAAATATGTTCATATTCGTAATCAAAGGTCTTCATCACATTGCTGATGCGTTCATACAGCTCCAACACATTGGTTTCTTCGTTGAAACAGGGGGTAACAATACTAATTTTTTTCATAATCTAGTCGCATTCCTTATCCACCTAAAGAAACACCCACCTAATTTAGATATTTTTGACACTCGTCCAAACCAAACCTCACTTCCTGCGGGGTCAGATCGTTTACGCGCAAAAACTCAAAATTGGTCTGCATCATGATCAATGCCAGCAAATCCCCCGTGCGTTTTTTGTCATTCTTCATCGCTGCGATTATTTTCCCAGGATCCAAAGCTTCCCGGGCAGGGAATAATTTTAAACTGGGCAGAAGTAAATTGTGGGCAATTTCTTCTGCCAAACTGCTGTCCAACAGGCCGCGGGTTCCCGCCACTTTATTGGCAGCAAGCATCCCAAAAACAACCGCCTGTCCGTGAGGGACTTCAAAACCAGACGTGGTTTCCAACGCATGACCAAAATCGTGACCATAATTAAGCAAGTTCCGGCGCCCGGTATCGAATTCATCCCCGGAAATATAACCAAGTTTGACATTCAGCGAAGACTGAATTGCATGAGTAAGTCGATCGGGTTGGCGGGAAACTAATCCCTGAAAGATTCCCAGAAAGGTCGCGGTACAAACCGTCCCCACCCATGAGATGCAGTTTAATGACTTCTCCCAAGCCACTATAAAAATCAACTTCCTGCAGTGTTTTCAGAAATTCCGGAAGTACATGAATCTGTTCAGGGGGATAAAACGAGCCGATAATATTCTTGTATCCATGGTAATTTAATGAAGTTTTGCTACCAATGCAGGAATCCGCCTGGGATAAAAGAGTGGTGGGGACATAGATCCAATGAATACCCCGGTACAAGGTCGAAGCTGTAAAACCAGTAATATCCTGAAGAATCCCACCACCAATAGAAACCAGGGTTAAATTTCGCTTTGCAGGACGTACTGCGAGTTTATCGTAGAGCCCCTGAACTGAAACCAGATCCTTGGAATCTTCATTAATTGGGACAACCAAGGTTTCTGAGGGCGAAAAGTCTTTCAGCAAGGAATCAGCGTATAAACTCCAGACATTTTCATCGATTGCAAAACAAGCATTTTGGGTCTGTGCCAAATCGGACAGAAAACCAGGCGATGTTTGGATATGGACATCATAATCGCGGATGTTCGAATGAACCGAAAAACTTAAAGGCACGAATACCCCCCATCCACATAAATCGTCTGCCCCGTGAGATACGTATTTTGTTCCGAGCATAAAAAGGCGACTACCTGGGCAATTTCCCGAGGGTCGGCGAGCCTTTTTAGCGGGATCAACTGTCGAATCTTTTCCAGATCTGCCTCTGAATTATTTTGGCGAGTAAGGTCGGTCAATACGTAACCCGGGGCAACAGCGTTCACCAAGACATTAAAAGGTGCGTATTCCACCGAGAGGGAGCGCGTCATCGCATTGATGGCAGCCTTGCTCATTGAGTAACTGACGCGTCCGGTTTTGCTTACCAGGCTCCACACGGAGCTTATATTCACGATACGGCCAAATTTCCTGGCCATCATTTGGGGGGCGAGAAATTGAACCAACCGAAATGGAGCCAGCAAATTTACCTGGAGGGTGTCGGATAAATCCCTGTTTTGAACATCCTCAACATTAGCAATACGATTAATCCCAGCATCGTTAACCAGAATATCGACCGGGTCCTTTATAGTAGATAGAAAAGCCTCGATCGACTGATCCGAAGCCAAATCCAATTCTTTACGGTTGGGGGTGATCATCCTACAGCCGTCCGACCCAAGTTGTTCAGCAATGGCTGCCCCAATACCCCGGGAGGCACCGGTGACGAGAGCAGTGCGCATGGTATTACAGCCCCCGTTCATGACCTGCTTAATCAAATCTTCCGAGGAATAAGGCGTATCAACCATATCGATCGTTAGGGGCTTGTCCTTCAGGCAAGGTTTCACCATCTTATGCCCATACCGCCCCAACATGAGCTCACGAGTGGACAGCTGGCCTTTTTGCAAGGGAATGGCGAGATATATATCCTCTTCGGTTAAATTCTTCCCCACCTCGATATCGTGACTGGCGTATACACCCCGAACGTAAGAATCCAGGTATGAAATTTCTTTTTGAATTGGAATCCGGCGGGTTTCCTTTGCCGTACCACACATCAAGCGGGCTTTATGGAACGCCTTGAACCAAGTATCGATTTGATTTGGAAGAGATGAATACCTGGCGATTTCGAACCCATCGGTATTGATATCGATATGACGCTCGAATAATCGAACTCCTTTTGCGTAGGCAATAAACATGGAATTTGCCCAATTTTGATACTCATGCGTCGATAAACCGATGGGATGGTTCGGATAGCGCTTCTGCATATAATCGATCTGGTCCAATTCCAGTTCATTATCTTCCGTGGGATAAGCCGCAACACAATGGTTTAGCGCCAGGGGAATGTTCCTGTTTTCAAAGAAAAGCACGAGGTCATCGAGATCTTTCAATGAAACTCCCCCTGTCGAAACGATGACGGGTTTTTTTGTTTTGGCTATCTTTTCAAGCAAGAGCCAGTCATTCCCATCCGTGCTGGCAACTTTAATGATCGGCAATTCATATTCCACACACATGTCCACGGCTTTTTCGTCGAAGGGAGTAGCCATCGGAATGCATCCACTTTTCCGGATGTTTTCCACCAATGTTCCGTAATCGTCCCTAGACATCCGGCTTTCAAAGATGCGGCGAATATAGTAAATGTCGGTCCTTCCAACAAAATCCTTATGAACGAAAGAATCCAAATCACGGAATTGAAGCTTGATCGCAGCGCGGACATTATTAAAACGAACGACGCGGGTGTGTTCGTGAATAATCTGGATGCCGCGCTCCAAATTACCCTGATGATTATTGGTCATTTCCAGGACAAATAAATCTTCAAAAATATCCCTAATGTCCATCAGAAATCACCTCCTTTACAACTAATAACGATTATAAGGTACCAACATATTTTCAGCCAGTTCCTTATCATCAAGAAAAGGACTCATATCTTCCAAATTTGATGAAACAATACTGCCATCCTTTAATTGCCTGGAGCTCACGCGTGGTTCAAAAGGCTGATTTGGATCCAGCAAGATATCGCAAATGACCGGCCCTGCAATCTGAAGGGCATCCATAATCCCCTTCTCCAACTGCCCAACTCCCAAGCGCAGAGCAGGGATGTTATAAGCTTCAGCCACCCTGACCATATCGGGGAAAGAAATGCCACTTTGAGGGCTTTCCCCGGTGAGACGGTTAAACATATTCGACTGGGACAGCCGGATAGATAAATAACCATTATTGTTCAGAACGAAGAGTTTTACCGGCAGCTGGTAATTAATCAGCGTTTGCAATTCCTGTATATTGAGCTGGAGACTGCCATCGCCAGCAATACAAATAACCCGCTCACCAGGACGAGCAAATGCAACTCCAATCGCAGCAGGAAGGTCGTAGCCCATGGAAGCATCCCCCGTGTTGGCGATCAAACGCTGTCCCTTTTGAAGCTGCGCGGCTTGAAATGTAACCACATTGGCAGTTCCGTTACCGCAAACGACAACATCCCTGTCATCTAAATTGGCAAAAAGACGTTCAACAAAGTAATAAGGATTAACGCGGTCATTTTTTGATTCGCGATGATGCGGGAGAACTGCCGGATAGCGATCCACCCGGTCCCTGCACCATTTCAGCCAGTCAGAATGGGTTTGAGCATCAGACCCATTCTTCGTAATTTGATGGCCTAATTCTGTGAGGAAAAGCTTGACATCTGTATGGATGGCCTGGTCAGGTTTAACCGTGGATTTTTGTAATTCAATGTCATCGATTTCCACCTGAATTTTATAGGCGAACCTGGCGAATGATTTCCAGTTATAGCTCACCTGTCGCAGACCAAGACGGTCTCCCAATACGAGTAAAACATCTGCATTCTGGACCGTAAAATTCCCCGAGCGAGTCCCGAGGTCACCGGGACGACCACAAAACAGAGGATCATCCGACGGAACCAAGTCCAACGCAGTCCAGGCAGGAACGACAGGGATATTCAAAGCGCGGATGACCTGTTCAAACTCACCCAGCGCTCCACCAAGCCGGATCCCTTTCCCAGCCATAATGACCGGACGTTCCGCTGTTTGCATCCTATTTAATACGTCCTGGCAAACTTGAGATAATTCCTGATCGAGAAATGCGGAGCTATCTTCAGCAGGATCGTATGCTTTTAATAAATCCGGGTCGACCTGGCTGGTCTGAACATCGATCGGAATATCCAACCAACACGGACCCGGACGACCAGCTTTCGCCAGGTGCCATGCTCTTTCAAGGTGATAGCGGATGGTGGCCGGGTCATCAACCAGAACGGCGTACTTGGTAATGCCTTTAACCATCCGGATAATATCCGCTTCCTGGTCGCCAATCTGACGCATCCCGGGAACCTGATAAGTTGCCAGGAGGGTCTCTCGCTTTACCTGGCCGGAAATCACGAGCATCGGAATTGAGTCCACCCAGGCACCGAATACACCATTCAAGGCGTTTATTCCACCCGGACCACTGGTGACATTGATCACACCAGGAGTATTGGTAACGCGGGCATACCCTTCGGCAGCCATCGCACAGGCCTGCTCATGGTGATTAAAAACGCATTGGATGCCCGGTTCATGCCCGATGGCGTCGTTCAGGAACATTGCGCCACCACCGGTTAACATGAAAACATGGCGGACGCCCAAATTGGCTAGAGACTGGGAGATGTAAGCAGCTACCTGGATCAAGGATTCCTCGAAGGTGTGACCAAAACGGCATTTATTGGTTGATGAGACTTGAGTATTCTTTGCTTAGCCCCATTCGCGATAATCATTAGGGAAATTACCATCAAAATGAGGATATTTATTACAACAGAAATACTTATATCATGAGGCATTCCCTTCGCATCAGAAATAACTGGAATCAGGAAGTAATAATCTTTTGGGATCAGCAACAAACCAAACAAAAGTAAATAAATTAACTCAAATTTTGAGTGACTTTTATTATTCAGGAATAATAATAACGGGATGAAAACTAATAATAACTTGTAATCTGCTGAAAGAGGTGGAAGTAGCAAAATAGCCACGATCAATATAGTTATTTTTTTCCATGGTTCCGGTTCCAAGAAATTCACGTACAGGACAAGTAATACGCCAGTTATGGAAGCAAAAATCATGTACAAGATAAAAAAATGGTTTATTACAAATCCTGGCAACAATCCTGTTTCAAAATAGAATATTTTTATGAAAATAAGAAAGGATGCTCCCCGCTGCACGATATTACTCCCCAGGGAAACAAACTGCGAAAACTCCCAATTGGAACTAAAATTCGAACCGTGAAGCAAAAAATTGATATTTGGTAAAAAGCCCCCTTTAAAAAACATCAAACTAAATATTGTAATTGCCACAGTACAGCACAAGCATACGGCCAACTCG
The DNA here is from genome assembly GCA_963830585.1 of uncultured Chloroflexia bacterium. Taxonomy (GTDB): domain Bacteria; phylum Chloroflexota; class Anaerolineae; order Anaerolineales; family Villigracilaceae; genus UBA877. The sequence continues at coordinate 1,179,301 of CAWHNA010000002.1, forward strand.
CGGTATTTCCTGACAGAAAAAAATAAAACCAACAATACTGCCGGGTAAATTTTCATCGAAATTGCCAATGCCAGAAATATCGCACTTATTAAATAATGCCGGTTGATATAAAAGAATAACCAAATTAGAACGAATATAAATACAAGGGCTTCAAAATTTCCCCTGTCCATTACAAATAAAAACGGGTAATTTAAAAGGCTAATAATCAAAACCGGGATAACATTCGTGTGCCATTTCTGCCCTTTCAACATTATAAAACCGAGCAGCAAAAACACACCACTAACAAGAATAAAAAATATATCATAAGATTGCCTTAATACCAAAGAAAACAGGTATCCCATGATTATCAAAAATGGGTACTGAGCACTTTTGTACCCAATATACGGGTTCAAAGTATAACTATCACGCATCACAGAAATAAAATCGGTAAAGCGAGCCAACGGAGAAAAAAGAAAAGTAGTGTAAGGATAAGGAAATCCTTTAATAACCCCATAGTAATAATGGTAGCCTACCGAAAGCCCCAGTCCCACCAGAATAAGTGTCGAAAGAGTAAATAATTTTGCCTTTAGATCCAATATCATTTATTCCTATCCACAATCATATTGCTTCTCCAGGCAGACCTGTCGAACGTGATAGACGAATGCTCGAAATATTAAATTAAATAATTTTCACTACTTCTGTAAAAATTTATCGTTCTGGAAATGCCAGTTTGTAGAGAAATTTGTATTGATAATCCCAACTCTTCCTTGATTCGTTTGATGTCTGGAACATAGCGTTCCGCCGGTTTATCAAGGGTTCTTTTGCCTTGGGTTTCCACCGTTATTTCAATTGGAAATTGTCCAGCCACCTGATGAGCAAGATCTGAGATTGATATCGATACATCGCTACCGACGTTATACGGGCGGCAGGATTGACCTTTGAATAAAATCGTCCACAACCAAATCGCCAAATCGGAAGCATAAAGATACGAACGTTGAGGCGTTCCATCCCCCTCGACAATAATCGGTCCACCTTTCAAGCCATCACGGATGAAATTTCCGATAGCAAAGCGATAATCCAGCGGTAAATAAGGTCCTACAAACGAGAAGCCGCGTGCAATCTTAGCCTCAAATCCGGATTGTTCTGCAAATAACATGCAAAGAGTCTCCGCTGCCCGTTTCCCTTCCCCCTTGAAAGAAAGTGTGTCGGTCGGGTCGGGAGCGCCTTGATACTCCTCAGGAATTAAGGGTAATTCAGGCGGCTGCCTGCCATAGACAGCGCCAGAACTGGTGAACAGGAGTTTCTTTGCGCCGCAATGGGTTGCGAATTCCAAAGTATGATATGTCCCGTTAATGATTGTATCGAACAAGGATAACGGAGGTTCAGGATTTAGCTTTTGAGTAGCATCAGCGGCGGTATGAATGATATGGGAAAATGTGCCACCGGGGAAATCAAAGGAACGAACATCTCCAGAATGAAATTGAATTGCGGGGTATGACTCTAAATGAGGAGCCTTTTTTCGAAAAGAGTCCAGATCGCGGGTGAGGACAAGAGCGGAGGCATTTAAGTTCAAACGGCTATTTGCCCAAGCGAAACTTTCCAGCAACCAGCAACCGAAAAAGCCCGTCCCACCGGTGATGAAGATACGCCCGCCGCGCAATTCTTCCCATAATTCACGCGTGTGATCCAAAACATGGTCAAGGTCTTCAGAAAGACGATTTTGAGACATATTCATTCCCAAGGTACCGTAGAAACCCTCCGTTGGGGCGGACCAAATTAAATTCCAAGCATATAAATCTTAATTACAAATCATGATGGCTATTTAGTACTTCGCATTAACGCACCGGCTGAACAAACGATTCCAAGAGATACCCAAAAATAGGGCAGCGCGAAAGTGTCGGTACTAAAACCCTCGGTAATAAATGCAACTAAAACAAACAACCCGAACCATCCAATGACCTTGAATAGTCGTTGGTGGATACCGCGTGCTACCCACGCGGTTCTAAGCATAACACAGCACCAGGCAAAAAATGATGAAAACCCCATTATCCCTGTTTCGGCCAATAACCTAACCCACAAACTCTTGATATTGGGAATGGCTAAAGACCTGTAAATAATGATGGTGACTTCTGGAAGCGACCAACCGTATGCCGGGAGAGAATGTTGAAAATAAAACCCAGCGTTCCCCAAACCCACTCCAAGGAGAGGGTGCGCATTAAATATATTCCAACCAGCAACCCAATAAACATAGCGTTCTGCAAATTGAAGATAATTGAAAAAAACGTAAATGTTACTTGTTATTAATTTAAATTGAGTCCATGACTGGATATTGAAAAAAACTCCCAACCTGGGGTCAATATTTGAAAGGACCCTGACCAATACCAACGCCCCACCCAAATATACTCCGAGGAAACCAAGCACAATCATTCCCGGTAACATGAAACGCAATATCTTAACCAAATAAGGCGGAAAATTCATAACGTGTGCAATACTCCAAGACCGTATGCGGCGCGCCAAGTAAACAGTTAAGTTCACCAAAAGAAATGCGAAAACCAGCAGTAATGAAAGCGTGCCCACGCGTGAGACCACGAATAATAAAACCACGCCCAATCCCAGCAATATATTTTCCGCACTTAATTTCCAGATTCGAAAGTGGAGAGCAGACCAGCCGCTTATCGTTGCTGCAAACCAGAATGGTAAAAAGAAAAGATTTAATTGTTGACCCAACCATGAAGGTTCATAGGCAAAAGCCGTTATCCGGGTGGTAAAGAGATTACTGGAAGATATCAAGGATTGAAAATTAATTACATAGGGAGGGTACGTGCCGTGATAGAAATATATGTAAACTCCCTGGATCGCCGCCCAAATGAATACAAACAAACCACTCAGATTAATCCACTTCAAGGATGATTCCAAGCGTGATCGGGACTGGGCAAGCCAACTCGAAGTCACCAAATAGAAAGCTGCGCCTATCGAAAGGGTGCCTACAGCGCGGATTTCCTGACTCAAAACGTTTCCATCCTTGAAAGGGGGGGTATTCAAAAAAAATGCGACAGCGCTAGCGACCAGGGCGACGGAAACAAAAAACAGGAAAGGGAGATTTTCCCGGGGAAGCCTACCGCGCTTGATTAAATAAGAGATAAACCAGATAAATATTATCCACAGCAGAGGGATGAAAGAAGCAGGCGCTACCATTGTATTCCCGGCAATCCGAGATAAAAGTGGAAGGCTGGTAATGGGCATTAAAAGGATAACAGCGACCCAAGCAAAATCGAGGGACCGCTGACCAAAGTTTTTAATTTTTTCCAGCATGGTGGGGTACCTTTAATTATATTGATCACCCACAAGGAAACAAACAAACCAATAAATGCTCCCGCCAAGACAATCCCAGCTTGACCGTATAAGATTGGGGATTGAGGGACACTCGCCGTTCCTGTCAATGACATCGACATGATCGGAATGATCCCCAAACTTAATTTTTTTTCCGTTACAAGCGCGGTTGTTTGGTCCAGCAACAATTTTTCAATTACCTGGTTGGAATCACCCTTGCAGTCCAATTGACCAGAAGCGGGTTGTGGGATCACGCCAGCCAAACAATTTTCCAACCCCGTTATCTGGGCCTGAATCTGGTCAGCTTGTAAGGCATGGGTGAGAGCAGAATTCAAGGCATCGGTGGACGCTTGTGCCCAAATATTAGCAACTTCAGCGGCTGCAATCGGATCCCGGTCCCTGACGCTAAGGTCCCATACCGACTGCCTGCCTTCCAAATAAAAATCCTTGAGAAACCGAGAGGGAGTCACCGAGTAACCCTTTTCCTGTGCAGCAGCTATTACCTGGTTCATCACCGGCGGTGAGGTGATGATGGCGCTGGCCGCATTAAATGCAGTATCGGCTTCGATCTGGGTCAGTTCACGCTGTTGAAATTCCATATTTACAGTAATTACAGCCCTGCCTTCATAAACGGGAGGAAAAAATAAATGAAATATCAAACCAACAAGCCCTCCCAAAACCATAAATCCAGCAACCATCCACCAGCGGGAATAGACGAGTTTTGCTGAGTTGTATGGGGAAAATTCTTGATCATTCATAGGATTCCATTCACAGCAGGAAATATATCAAAGGATAATTTAGAACAAGTATTTAATTATAAAATCAATTATCAAAAAAACTTATAGATCGTCCACGCCAATATTGAAAAAAAGGGTAGAATGCAGATAATTCTAATGTCTATGCGCAAATATACCTGGGAAATGGATAAACACTCCCGATCATCGATCGGTGACAGATCAAGATGAGTTGCGGAGTTCACCGATAAATCCGAAGTCATTAGGATATGATATAAGAACAAACTGTAAGATAAGCAGGGTGAAAGTAAAAGAGGTTATCCAATTTTACAGGATTGATAAACTGCCAGTATTTGCGGAATGATACGCTCCGATGAATATTCCTGCTCTGCAATCTTCCTTCCTGCAGTTCCCATTTTTCTGCGAATGACCGGATCTTGAATCAGATATTTCAAGGCTTCAACCAAAGCAGATATGTCGCGAGCTTCCACCAATAGACCATTTTCCCCACGCCGGACAATTTCCCGGCAGCCCGGTACATTCGTGGTAATAATCGGCCGACCACATGCCAGTGCTTCGATCAACGATTTTGGAAGGCCTTCCCGGTAGTATGTTGGAAGACAAACAACGGAAGCCTGTGAAAATACATCCGCCATGTTTTCCCTCCAACCCCAACATTCTATTACACCTTCCTTTTCCCAAGAATGAAGCTGGACGACCTTCACAGCGCCTGGATTTCCCTCATCCGGGTCGCCGACCAGGGCGAAACGGGCTTGCAAACCAGCAGTGCGAACCTGCCGAGCAGCTTCTACAAATTCCCCCACCCCCTTACTCCATAACAAACGTGCAGGGAGGATAACCAGAGGGGAACCATTTGATTCTGGACGAGGTGAAAACCGGCTTGTATCAACCCCTGTTCCAGGGACCAGAACAATCCTCCCCGGGTTAACGAGGTGATAATCCAAAAAATATTGGCGGTCATCCGGGTTTAGAACAATGACCCAGGTGGGACGCAGGATCAACTTGTAGACAAGCTGCACGATCCCTCGCAACCACGTCCGTTTTCCCCCTCCTTCCGTGAAGACATATCCAAGCCCCTCCACCGAGTTAATTACTGACCGGACACCAGAAAAAAAACTCGCCAGGGAGCCATACAGTACGCATTTAACGGTGAAATGGTGTACGAGGTCGGGTTTCTCCTTACGATATACTCTGATAAGGCGAAAAATAGTCGAGAGTTCGACCAGTGGGTTTAATCCGCGCTGAGAAAACGGAAAAGAAATTAATCGGAAACCCAACTCGTGTAAACGGGATGAAAATTTCCCTGCGGGTGAAACCAAAACAACGTCGTGACCCTTGTCACGCAAAGCCTGCGCTAGTTCCAATCGATAATTATAAAGATACCAGTCAGTATTGGCAAAAAGCAATATTTTCACGAAAACTCACATGTGGGAGTAAATAATTGGTTTATCCAAGGACTCAATCAACATTTCGTGTATAGATATTCATGCAATTTGAATCGTTTTATCGATTAATCTTACCACGATAACATTTTAAGGAACCCAAAGTAAATTTACACCGCAGCATGGAGTCTAAATTTCCTACATTTAACCCCAACGAATACATCATATATTTTACACAAGACAATTTTTGCGACTAATTAGGCAATCATCTACTGCTTTTTTTCAACATGGTAGAATAGGTTCTGCGAAGGCTACTCATATTTTTGGAGGAAATGGATGAGCAAGATTTGTGTGATTGGTACGGGTTACGTAGGTTTGGTCACTGGAACTTGTTTCGCCGACCTAGGAAATCAAGTGACATGCCTGGATGTGGATGAGCAACGAATTAATAATTTGGTTGACGGACAGATGCCGATTTATGAACCCGGGCTGGAACAATTAGTCAAGCAAAATGTTTTGGCGAAACGACTGCAATTCACAACTAATTACCAAAATGCCCTGGAAGGGGTTGAATATGCTTTCATTGCCGTGGGAACTCCATCGGGAGTGGATGGAGAAGCTGATTTGCAGTATGTGAAGTCTGCGGCTGAATCAATCGCCGACCTGGTGGACTGGCCCATCCTGGTAATTAATAAATCGACTGTACCTGTCGGAACGGGCGACTGGGTGGCGGACGTGATCCGACGCCGGCGGGGAGAGCGAGTTCTCCAATTCAGCGTAGTCTCCAATCCCGAATTTCTAAGGGAAGGATCAGCCATCAACGATTTTATGAGCCCCGACCGGGTTGTACTTGGGTCCGAAGACAAGGCCGCTGCCAACCAGGTGGCAGAACTCTACCAGCCGCTGCGCTGTACAATCATCATCACCGATGTGCGCACTGCGGAAATGATCAAATATGCGTCCAACGCTTTTCTTGCCACCCGGATCTCATTTATCAACGAGATCGGCAACATTTGCGAAGAACTTGGAGCAGATGTCCGGGAAGTGGCACGCGGGATGGGATATGATAAACGGATCGGTCATGCGTTCCTGGACGCAGGACTCGGCTGGGGGGGGTCATGCTTTCCAAAGGATGTGAAAGCTCTCGAACACATGGCAGTATTGAACGGTACCCAACCGCAACTATTGCAAGCAGTGATGGAAATAAACCGGAACCAACGCCGGCGGGTAGTGATGAAACTCCGTAAAGCGCTGGGTTCTCTAAATGAAAAGACCATCGGCGTGCTCGGGCTATCGTTTAAACCGAACACGGATGATACCCGCGATGCAGCTGCGCTCGAGATCATTTACCTGCTAAAAAATGAGGGTGCGCACATCCGCGCATATGACCCCCAAGCCATGGAAAATGCGGCTAAAGTGTTGAAAAATGTAAAGCTATGCGAAAGCCCTTACCAGGTGGCTGACGGTGCGGACGCTCTCCTGCTTGCCACTGAATGGAACGAGTTCAAGCAAATTGACTTTATACAGATCAAAGCCCTTTTACGCAGCCCTATCATCCTTGATGGGCGCAATTTGTGGGATCCGGAGCATTTGAAATCGTTAGGTTTTACTTATATCGGGATTGGGCGGGGAACGACAGGATAATAAGTCGAAAAACTATTAAGAGAATGGTGCTCAATTAATAATGGTTGATCAAGATTAAGATTCGTAGAATCAAATCATCGATAAAACGTTGACGCCAAATCTCCCTGGACAGGGCTAACCGGATTCGGTCCTTTATCGATTGTTTCCCAGCTGTAATTAAACTCAAAACCCTATGATGGTCTGGAGGAATCTTTTCGTCGAAAATTCTAATGTACTCTGAAACCTGATTAGATATTCGAAAGACTCCTCTATCAGATTTAAAGAACCTTGCGATCCTACGACTTACATTATCTTTAAATCCAGTAGCTACGCCAACCGCATTACCGGAATGCTGGCGGTATTTGATTCCAGAGTATTCGTCAAAAATCACCCGACCAAAGCATGAGACCGTCAGGTAGCACCACCAGTCATGCATAATGGATTTTTCCGGCAGACTGGATATTACTAATTCCCGAGCGATTCGATTCAATACAACAGTGCATCCGGTAGCAATATTTTCCACAATTGCATTACCAAATCCTATCCTGATTAGGTAACCTCGACCATTTCAGATGATTTAATTTTTCATCTACGTAATCCAAACGCGAACAATAAAGAGTGGGAATATCCTCTGACCCACTTGACAGCCTGTTTACTGCGCGATAGATTTTATCGGGAAGCCAGACATCATCCTGATCAGCAAACGCATAATAATCAAAGCCATCTCCTACTTCAGACAGCAGGGTAAAAAAACTGCCTGCTGCCCCAAGACGACTTGTCGATGGTAATATCTTGAAATTAGGAGAAATATTTTGTTTTCTTTCTAAAATTTGCAAGGACGAGTTGGATGATTGATCATCCCGGACGAGCAAGGTAATATCACACTCTTCCTGATTTTCCAGGCTAAGAAGAAATTCATCCAGGAACTTTTCCCCGTTGAACGTAGATAAAAGTACAGCTACTTTAGCTTTTGCCATTTTGAGGCTCCACCCATAAATACAGTTTTTCCCTACGAAACATCCCTTGATTTATTCATCGCCAAAGTAAGTGTCTCCTCCCAGGGAGGTATTTGTAGTCCAAAGGTAGTTTTAAATCTTGCACAGTCCAGCGCAGAAAAGGAAGGACGCACGGCTGGAGCTGGAAATTCGGAAGTTTTGGCAGGAAGAAGGTCCTTGACAACCTGTTCTCTGGGGTGCGAATCGAACAGTAATATTTTTTTCGCCCATTGATAACGGCTGGCATAACCTGCGCCAGCGAGATGGTACAAACCGAAGAAGTCAGTCGAACCACGAAATATGTCGTCCTGCACCATGCTAAAAGCCTGGACTGATTTCTCTGCCAGCATGCGCGCCCAGGTTGGGTTGCTGACCTGGTCATCAACTATGCGCATAATCTCGTTTTTTCGCGCCCACTCCAAGACCTTGGAGACGAAACTTTCCTTGCGCAAGCTATAAACCCAGGCAGTCCGAAAAATCAGGTATTTACCACCCACTGCTTGAATAGCACGTTCCCCTGCCAACTTGGTTTTACCATAAGTGTTTAGAGGATTGGGATGGTCAGTCTCCAAATAAGGCACACCCTTGCCTCCATCAAAAACATAATCGGTCGAGTAGTGGATGAGTGTGGCGTTCAAACTTTTCGCTACTTCAGCCAGAACACCTGGTCCAGTCTCATTAATCGCTCCTGCAAGCCCAGATTCACTCTCGGCTTTATCTACTGCGGTATACGCTGAGGCATTGAAGATCACCTGGGGAGAATATAGGTCCACGGTTTTGTGAATGCTGCCCGCATCAGCCATATTTATCTCGGGATAATCGATTGCAGCAACAGATCCGTGCGGCTGCAATGCGCGCTGCAATTCCCAACCAAGCTGGCCAGTGTTGCCTATAAGCAAAATTTTCATTTATATTTCAGATTCGGTTAAACGGAAAAGGTACTCGCGATAGGAATTGTCGGCATATGATTTGGCAATCGCAATTAACCCTTCCCGGGAGATAAACCCGTTGTGATAAGCAATCTCTTCGGGACAGGAAATCATAATCCCCTGCCGCTCCTGGACGGTCTGAATAAAATTGGCAGCCTGGATGAGTGATTCATGGGTTCCAGCATCCAGCCAGGCAATCCCACGTCCCAAGCGCAGGACCTGCAACTGCCCCCTTTCCAAATAAATCTTGTTTAAGTCTGTGATCTCAATCTCACCACGAAGAGAGGGTTTCAGCGACCTGGCAAGGGATGATGCATGATGATCATAAAAGTATAAACCAGGTACGGCGAAATTCGAACAAGGTTTTTCCGGTTTTTCCTCCAAGCTTACCGCCCAACCTTGATCGTTAAATTCAACAACGCCATACCGCTGAGGATCACGGACTGGATAGGCAAATATTATTCCGCCCTCTTTCATCTTGGCAGCCCGCAGCAGATGTTCGGATAGCCCCTGTCCGAAAAAGATGTTGTCGCCAAGGATCAAGCATACTGAATCTTCACCGATAAATGTTTCACCGATGATTAAAGCGTCTGCAAGACCGCGCGGTTCAGCTTGATCTGCGAAACTAAAATGTACGCCCCACTGCTGACCATCTCCAAGTAACCGCCTAAATAAAGGTAAATCATCCGGAGTGCTGATAACCAGAATATCGCGAATACCAGCCAGCATTAACATTGTGAGAGGATAATAAATCATCGGCTTGTCATAAACCGGCAACAACTGCTTGCTGACTGCCATTGTTATCGGGTGCAAACGCGTGCCTTTACCACCAGCCAGAATTATCCCTTTCATTTTGGAGCCTCCACCCGATCGACATAATTTTTTTCAATCCACGCCCGGTATTCCTTTTGTTTACGGATACCATCGACCCAATCACCATGATCCAAGTACCAACTAACTGTTTTACGGAGACCTTCCTGCAAGACGTGCTTTGGCTTCCAGCCAAGTTCAAGTCCAATTTTATTAATATTCATTGCATACCGGCGGTCATGCCCGGGACGGTCGGATACGAATTCTTTTAGCGATGAATGAGGCCGGTAAGGAGAAGAAGGTTTCAGCTGATCGAGAATCTCGCAGATTTCATCCACAATTTCAAGATTGGTGGATTGATTATTTCCGCCTACATTGTAGGTTTCACCGGGTATTCCCCGCTGTAAAACCTGCCAAATCGCCTCGCAGTGATCCTCCACATAAAGCCAGTCACGAACCTGCTTTCCATCCCCGTAAATGGGCAATGATTTTCCCTCCAGGGCATTCAAAACCATTAAAGGGATAAGTTTTTCGGGAAACTGGTAGGGCCCGTAATTGTTCGAGCAATTTGTGATGGTAATTGGTAAACCATACGTCTGTGAATAAGCGCGTACCAAATGATCGCTGCCAGCTTTCGAAGCAGCATATGGTGAATTGGGAGAATAGGGTGTAGTTTCTTCAAAAGCAGGGGATTCTTTCTCCAGCGAACCGAATACTTCATCCGTGGATATATGATGAAATCGAACGCGATTTCACGTTATCACTTTTTTCGTCCAACCAAACTTTTCTTGAAGCGTCCAGAAGGGAAAGAGTCCCGAAGACATTTGTTTGGATAAAGGCTTGCGGGGCAAGAATTGAACGATCCACATGAGTTTCCGCCGCGAAATGAACGATGATATTAATTTTATGGCGACGTAAAATGTCTTCGACCAATGATTGACTGCAAATGTCCCCTTTGACAAATTCATATCGGTCCATATTGGGAATGCCTGTCAGGTTTTCCAGGCTGCCGGCATAAGTCAACAAATCCAAGTTGATGACCTTTACGTTTTCCTGGGTCTGCAACAGATACCGAATAAAGTTAGATCCAATAAATCCCGCGCCACCCGTGACAAGCACATTCAACATCTGGAATCTCCTAGTCGAACAGCTCTGCTTCCGATAATAGTTTCCCGAGGGCATCTTTATCCGATAGGACAGGCGGTTGATCTTTTTGAATGGGCCAATCTATCCCCAAAGCAGGATCATTCCACAGCAGGCAGCGCTCCCACGTGGATGCATAATAATCAGTGGTTTTATAAACCACCTCCGCCTCAACGCTTAATACATAAAACCCATGTGCAAACCCAGGTGGAATCCACATCTGTTTTTTGTTATCCGAAGAAAGCAAAGCTGCCACCCATTTACCGAAGTTAAGCGAGCTTCGGCGCAAGTCAACAGCCACGTCAAAAATATCCCCCCGAACTACACGAACCAGCTTCCCCTGAACCTGACGAAGCTGATAATGCAAACCCCGTAAAATCCCCTGGCGGGAACTTGAATGATTATCTTGAACAAATCCTGAAGTAATCCCGTGCGCCAATAATTCATCCGCCCGAAAGGTTTCCATAAAAAAACCCCGCTCGTCTGCGAACACTTTCGGTTGAATGAGAATTACATCCGGAATAGATGTTTTTTCAAATTGCATAATTTTCAACGAGCCTTTTGACGGTAGGCTTCCACCACTGGTCCCGGTTCCCCAATAGACTTTATTTCTCCGTGATCCAGCCAGGCTGCCCTCTGGCACATAGCCTCGATCTTGGACATTGTGTGAGAAACAAGCAAAATGGAGGTGCCTCGAGAACAAAATTCAGTTATGCGCGCCTCACATTTTTTTTGAAAGGTTTCATCCCCTACACCCAAAATTTCGTCAATGAGTAACACATCCGGATCGCTGGCTGTGGCGACAGAAAACCCCAGGCGCGCATACATGCCGGTAGAATATGTGCGGATGGGAGCATTAATAAATTCCCCCAATTCTGAAAAATCCACAATCTGATCATATTTATCCAGCATTTCCCGATGGCTGAATCCCAATAGGGCACCGTTCAGGAATATATTTTCCTGTCCGGTTAATTCGGGATGGAATCCGGCGCCCAGCTCCAATAAAGGTGCAACACTTCCCGCGACGATCACACGCCCCTTGGTAGGGCGCAAAACGCGTGCAATTACTTTGAGAAGAGTGCTTTTTCCTGCCCCATTGTCTCCAACGATGCCGAATATCTCACCGCGATTCACTTCAATATTAATATCGTTTAATGCCCAAAAGGTCCGCATTTTAACCTGGCGTTTCAACCAGCGGATCATGTATTCTTTAAAAGTGCCAATGCGCTCACTGGGAACGCGGTAGCGAACGGAAACAGCCTCCAGATGAATAGCGCGATCGAGCGGGGGATTTTGTGATTGGATCATTATGGGAAACGTGTTAGATACGGTAGGCAAATTCATCGGATTTTGAGGTAAAGAAAAACCATCCCACCAAGAGCATCCCGATTGCGATCGCAGCTGCAGGCCAGAACTCACCCCAGACAGGCCAACGCCCATCGTAGATTGGCAAGCGCCAGAGCTTAACCAGGTAATACATGGGGTTAAGGTGGAAGATCAACTGGTATTTCGCTGGAATAACAGACTCAGGATAAATGATTGGGGATAAATACATCCAGGCAACCAATATGACTTGATACATCTCGGCTACATCCGGAAAATATACCGCAACTGTAGAGATCGCCAAACCCAAACCAAGGGTAAAGCACGCCAAAAGGAAAAGTGAAATGGGTGCGAAAATCGCGGTAATTTTTAGCGGTGTCCCAGTGGCAATCATCACAATCACCAGGGGAACAAACGCCAAGATTAAATTAATAATGCCGGACCCGATTGCAGATAGTCCAAAAGATGCACGGGGAATGTAAATTCGCTGCAACAAGCCCCCTCCCCAAACCAAATTCCCAATGGCTCCAGTCGTACTCTGCGCAAAAAAATTCCAAACCAGCAAACCACTTAGAATATATGCGGGATAACCTCGGGTGGCACCAAACAAATTGGAAAAAACAAAAGTGAGGATGAGCATCATCCCCAGCGGGTTGAGCATCGTCCAGGCAACCCCCAGGAAGGACCGTTTATAGCGGGTAAGAATATCCCTCCGCACCAGTTGGTAAAGCAAGTGCCGATAATGCACCGCTTCTTTTAGTTCCTGGAGGGCATGAGGGATCAGTTGTCCTGAATCATAAATCGAACTGTTTTGCATATTTTCCTGAGAATCATGGGGAACAACGCGAGGATTTTACCATGAAAGGTAAATCAAGCATTTTGTTCTAGATTTCGCAACTTAATGATAGCAATAAATGGAAAGGTTAGATTCCACTTATCATTCCCATGCATCGGCAATCAGATGGTCCGAGGTCACCCCCAGCTTACTCAATCCAACAGTAACCACATTGATCATTTCCGGGGGTCCTGCAAGGTAATAATTGAGGGTTAATGGACTTGTGACGGAACGAAAAACTATAGCAGCATCGACACGTCCCAAAATGTAACCTTCCTTCCCGGCATCCTGTTCGGCAAGGAACCATACTTTCAAATTAGGACATCGATCCCGGGCAGCCTTCACCAACGACCGGTAAATCAACAAATCCGGGCAGCGGGCTCCATAAAACAAATAGACAAATTGTGGATAATCCAGGGAAAGCCCGGCGAGGAAAGCAGTGAAGGCGGTCACACCTGTCCCTCCAGCCAGCAAACATGCATCTTTTTTTGCATCGACGATGAAATCGCCATAGGGCATTTTGACCCAAACCTCCCGCCCAGGTTTAAGATCCGCTTCCATTCTATGAGTAAATTGACCTTTAACTGCGTAGGTTATGCGTAATAGCCCGCGATCTGCAGTTGCACTGGCGATTGAAAAAGACCTAGAATCGGGCCAGAAATCGCCAGGGGAATACTCATCCAGTGCCAAATGGAGAAATTGGCCCGGGAGAAACCGCGGAGCAAGGTTTTCCGGCTTCAGAAAAACGCTGTAGACCTGATCACCATGATCCAGGATTTCGGTCACCTGGCAGCGAAGTTTTTGCGGCATCAAACCACCCGTTCACCGCCCATGAAACGGGCAAAAAGGGAAATGATATATTCCAATTGGGGCTCATCAATACCAGGATAGATACCGATAAAGAATGTCCGTTCCATGATCATATCGGTGTTTAAAAGGTCCCCGACCACCCGGTGATCGATATTCATAAAGGCCGGTTGACGCAACAGATTACCGCTGAACAGAGTGCGAGTCTCGACGCGATTTACTTCCAAAAAACGAGTTAAATCGTTGCGGGTAAAACCAGCATCTTTCCGGACGGTAATTACAAATCCAAACCAGGACGGATCCGAATTAGGGGTTGGATGCGGGAGGATCAAACGGTCCTGATAGATCTCGAGCGCATTAAATAATTTCTGAAAATTAGCTTTTCGTACTGCGATGAAACCATCCAATTTTTTAAGCTGAGCCAAGCCAACCGCGGCCTGCATATCGGTCAATTTAAAGTTATAGCCAATATGGCTGTATATGTATTTATGGTCATAACCAAAAGGCATATTCCCAAATTGCTGACTGAATCTTTTTCCACAGGTGTTATTTTCACCACCAGCACAGTAACAATCGCGACCCCAATCGCGTAGAGAGCGAATGATAGACCCCAATAATTCATCACGGGTGAGAACACAGCCACCCTCGCCCATAGTCATGTGATGTGCAGGATAAAAAGAAACGGTGGCGATATCCCCGAAAGTACCAGTCAGCTGACCCCGGTAGCGTGAACCAAGCGCATCGCAGTTATCTTCAACGACCCAGAGGTTGTGAGTTTTTGCCACGCGCATGATTGTATCCAGATCGAAGGGTACACCCATGGTATGAGCCATGGCAATCGCCCGCGTTTTAGGACCCACAGCTTCTTCAATACGGCTGGATATTGCCGTATAGTCTCCCAGATTTACATCCACAAAAACAGGAACAAGTTGATTCTGTACAATTGGCGCGACCGTAGTGGGGAAACTGGCAGCAACGGTCACCACTTCATCGCCGGGTACCAAGCGCCGTTCCCCCAACTTTGGCGAGGTCAGGGCTGCCAGAGCCAATAAATTGGCAGACGAGCCGGAATTAACCAGAAAAGCATGGGGAAGACCAAAATATTCCGAGAATTTCGCCTCGAAAAGGTCGGAGTAGCGACTGGCGGTGAGGAAGAAATCAAGGCTCGAATCGACCAGATTTATCAGCTCATCTGAATCAAAAACACGCCCAGCAACGTGAACTAGATCCGATCCCGGAGTAAAGGAGCGATCTGCAAAACGCTCCTGGTAATACTTTCCCACCAATTTTAAAATCTCAGCTCGTATTTGAGCATCTCGTTTCATAATTAGTGCTTACTCAGCCAAAAAATCCCGATACCATTGAATTGTTTTGTCCAGACCCGTTTCAAGAGTGAAAAGGGGGGCCCAACCCAACACCTGCTTTGCCTTGCCGGCATCCAGATATTGCTGGCGAATTTCATTAACTGCTTCATTCCGAACTTCCGGGTTCACCTTCACCGACATCCGATCCATTATCGAAGAAACAAGTTCCAAAACCGATACCTGGTTCCCGTAGGAGAAATTGAACGCTTCACCGCGAAGTTCCGGGTGGACTGCAAGTTGTTCGGCAAGGGTCATATAAACCGCAGCGCCATCTTCCACGTAAAAATAATCACGAACCGATTTTCCATCCGATCGAATTACAGGGCGTTGACCGCGTAACAAAGAACGAATCGTACCGGGAACAATGCGGTTCCAATTCAAATCACCTCCCCCAAAAAAATTACCACAGCGCGTGATCACGACCGGCAGATCGAAACTTACAGCATACGTGTGGGCAATCAAGTCGGCCGTGGATTTGCTGACATCATAAGGATGCTGTCCCTGCAATGGTGTATTTTCTGCATACGGGAGATTGTCCTGATCCCCATAGGCCTTATCGGAAGAGGCGATAACCAGCTGCCGAGTGCGAGGGCTGCGACGGCATGCTTCCAGCAGGTTCCAAGTGCCGGTAATATTGGTCTCAAAGGTTGAAATGGGGTTGCGATTAGCTATTGTTACAATGGTCTGAGCTGCCAGATGAATAACTGTGTCGATCTCATATTCCCCTAAAATACGTTCCAAAAGGTCCCGATCGCGAATATCGCCGCGGACAACCTTTACGCGTTCGATCTGTCGAGACCGGACAAGTTCACTTTGCGGCACCCAATCGCGCACCAGGCACACCACGTCTGCACCCGCATCGACGAGACGGCGCACCAACCAACTACCAACAAGACCCGTCCCGCCAGTTACAAACGTGGGGCGATCCAGCCAGAAGGATCGATTTAACTCCAAATTTTCCATGGTGCCTTCCCTTCAGACCAGTGCTTTTCAAGCAAATGTACATCGCGGACAGTATCCATACACTGCCAATAGTTTTCATGCCGATATGCAGCGACTTGGTTTTCAGCAGCAAGGGATTCAAGCGATTCAAATTCCCAAGAGGTCTGGTCTCCTGCAATAAAATCAACAACGCCGGGTTGGAGAACAAAAAAACCGCCGTTGATCCAGCCTTCCCCAATTTGCGGTTTTTCTTTGAACTCGATAACAGCATCGTTTTCAATCACCATTTGCCCAAAACGCGCGGTTGGACGGACTGCAGTAACCGTGACAAGTTTTCCATTTGTTTTGTGGAAATCAAGAAGGGCCGGGAGGTTAATATTCCCCACTCCATCCCCGTAGGTCAACATAAACGACTCATTACCAATAAATTCAGCAACCCGTTTAACGCGCCCACCGGTCTGGGTATCCGAACCAGTATCCAGTAAATGAACAATCCAGTCTTCGCTGCTTCCATCATGAGTCGTCGAAGCTCCCGTGCTTAAGTCGACAGTAATATCCCGGGAATGATAATGATAATTCATAAAGTAATCTTTTATCATCTCCCCCTTATAACCAAGAGCTACAACAAATTCCTTAAATCCGAAGGCAGAGTAAATTTTCATAATGTGCCAGATGATCGGCTTCCCGCCAATTTCGATCATGGGCTTGGGTTTCATTGTAGTTTCCTCGGATAGACGCGAGCCTAATCCGCCTGCAAGGATGGCTACTTTCATAATTTCTCCTCATCCCAATATCATACTTACAGAGATTATATTCGATAAATCCAGAAAAAAAGGTGGTGCTACATTTACTCAATGAATAGTGTGAAAGTGTGAATTTCAATATCACTTTATTGCAGCAACATTAAATCTCAATCCGACGTTACCAATTAATAAATGCGGTGCATTCATGAATGCACCGCACAAATATTTTATCGATCCCAATTTATGCTTTGATCAGATAAATCGCTATTTTTTCACCATCAAATTCGTCCGATACCGTTGGAGTAATTCCAGGTGGAATGGCAAAGCTTAATTCAACCGTGAGGGTTTCTGCGATAACATAGTCCTGGTTTGCCTCGATCGCTTTTTTGAGCCCTTCCGATGCCGATACATATAAGCGGATGCGGTCAGCGACATCCAAATCAGCGGTCTTACGCAAGTCCTGCACCCTGCGGACGAATTCGCGAGCCAGCCCTTCGCGGACCAATTCGGGTGTGAGTTCAGTGACCAGGGCAGCCAAGTAGGCTCCATCGTTAGCGACAGCAAACCCTTCTTTTGCCTGGGCACGGACTTCCACTTCTTCAGGCAAGATACTATATTCCACGCCATCCAATGTGACCTTCACAGGCTGTCCATCCAGGAATATTGGAGCTGTAAAGTCAGAAGCCAGAGCGGTGATGGCCTTCGCCAACCCAGGGAATTTGTTACCATATTTCTGACCGAGCTGACGAGACAAAGGCTTAACCGCAAACGAAACAGCCTCGCCGCTGGCATCCAAAAGCCGCACTTTCTTGACATTTAATTCATCTGTTATCAGGGCGGAGTAAGTCTCAACCGCATGACGTTCCTCCGAACGAGCCAAAGCAAAAGCTGCTTCAGATAATGGCTGGCGGACTTTCCGGTTAGCTTTCTGGCGGGCGTTGTGACCCAGTGAAACCAGCTTCATGACAAGAGACATCTCACGATTGAGAGTTTCATCAATCTTTGATTCATCCGCCTTGGGCCATTTTGCCAAATGCACCGATTCCGTTGCCTTAGAGTCAATCGATAAGACAAGGTTACGATACATTTCGTCAGCCAAAAATGGCATTGCAGGAGCAAGTAACTTCGCCAAAGTCACCAACACGGTATATAGGGTGTAGTAGGCTGCCTGCTTATCGGTGTCAGACTCTGATTTCCAAAAACGCCTGCGAGAGCGACGCAGATACCAGGTAGAAAGAGATTCAACGAAATCTTCAATGGGGCGCGTTGCGCCAGGGACATCGTATGTCTCGTAGGCTTTGGTAACATCCCTGACCAGCGTGTTCAATGAAGAAAGCATCCATTTATCGAGGTCGTTGGTTGGATTCATTGTCCTGACGAGGTCTGGTTTGTCCAGGTTCGCATAGGTCACAAAGAATGAGTAGACGTTCCAAAGTGTAAGGGTGAAATTCCTGACCACATCCGTGACCATGCTGGCTGCAAAACGGCGCTCAGCATTGGGCGGGGCGGACGTATAAAAGTACCAACGGAAGGCATCTGCACCAGACTGGTCCAGTACCTCCCAAGGGTCAGCGACATTACCGAGATGCTTGGACATTTTCCGCCCATCTGCATCCACCACATGACCGAGGCAAATGACATTCTTAAAGCTTAGCTGGTCAAAGAGCAAGGTGCTGATAGCATGCAATGTGTAGAACCAACCACGCGTCTGGTCAACTGCTTCGGAGATGTAATCAGCCGGGAATTGGTTGGCAAATTTATCCTTGTTTTCGAAGGGATAGTGCCATTGAGCCATGGGCATCGAACCAGAATCGAACCAGACATCAATCAAATCGGGAACGCGCGCCATCCTGCCGCCACATTTTGGGCAAGCCCAGGAGACATTGTCCACGTGAGGACGGTGCAGGTCCAGGGACGACAGGTCATGACCGGCTTTCTCAGAGAGTTCTTTAACCGAGCCAATACATTCACGATGCTTGCAATCCTGACATTCCCAAACCGGCAGTGGCGTGCCCCAATAACGCTCCCGGCTGAGTGCCCAGTCAATATTATTGTTGAGCCAATTGCCGAAGCGACCATCCTTGATGTGTTCGGGGACCCAATTAATTTGCTGGTTAAGTGCCACCAGCCGGTCTTTGAACGCACTTGTGCGGATGTACCACGAATCACGGGCATAATACATCAAAGGTGTGTCACATCGCCAACAAAAGGGATAAGTATGAGTAATCGTTTCAGAGCGGAATAACAGGCCGCGCTTATCCAAATCAGCAGTAATTGAAGGATCAGCATCCTTGATAAAGACGCCCCTCCAAGGCGTGATCTGCGAGAGGAAATTCCCGTCGGGGCCGACCGTCATCAGCAAAGGTAAATCGAATTCATGGGATACTTCCAAATCATCCGCACCAAATGCGGGAGCGATGTGGACCAAGCCTGTGCCATCTTCAGTGGTTACAAAATCGCCCATCACCACAAAATGGGCGGGTTTTTCCAGAGGCATGAAAGTAAAGAGTGGCCGATATTTGGTACCCTTCAATTTTTTACCTTTAAACCGATCAACTATCTTGACCTTCTCTTCCCGGAAAACCTTTTCCAAAAGAGCTTCCGCCAAGATAAGTTGTTCAGTACCGCCCTCGGGGACAGCGCGTTCTACAGTTACATAAGCCACGTCAGATCCGGCAGCAACAGCGACATTGGCGGGTAGCGTCCATGGAGTAGTCGTCCAGACTAACAGCGAAGTCCTGGGTTCATCCACCAAAGGGAGGCGCACAAAAACCGACGGATCGGTGGCATCTGCGTATCCCTGGGCAACTTCATGGTCAGAGAGAGGCGTACCGCAGCGCGGGCAATACGGGACAATTTTGTAACGTTTGAAAAGCAGGTCACGCTCCCAGAAAGTTTTCAAGATCCACCAAACCGACTCGATGTAGTCGTTGGTGTAAGTGACATAGGCATCACCCAAATCCACCCAGAAGGCGATGCGATCAGTCAGTTTTTCCCAATCCTGGATGTAATCGAAAACAGACTTTTTGCATAAAGCATTGAACTTTTCGATGCCGTATTCTTCAATCTGCTGCTTGTTGTTAATGCCCAGTTTCTTCTCAACTGCAATTTCAACTGCGAGTCCATGCGTGTCCCAACCCCCGCGGCGGGAAACGTGGAAACCATTCATTGTTTTATAGCGTGGAAACAAATCTTTAAAAGCACGCGCTTCCACATGATGCACACCCGGTTTGCCATTGGCCGTAGGAGGTCCCTCGAAAAAGACATATTCGGGCGCACCCTTGCGAAGTTCGATGGTTTTTTGAAAGATTTTTTTCGTCTTCCAGAATTTCAAGATGCCCTCTTCCAGAGCAGAAACATCAAGTTTTGAAGAAACTGGTTTGAACATATACACCTCAACAATCGTTTTTCAGACCACAAAAACAAAACTCCCGTCTCATCCCAGAGACGAGAGTCATCTGACTCACGCGGTACCACTCTGATTCCTTTGAAAAAAGGCACTCTCAGGTACATTCATCAAGGATATACCCTGCCAATATAACGGGCGGCTTCCGGCTTTCTTACTCACATAAAGTTTTCAGATCGCAGCTCCGGGAGGATTTTCAGCCATTCCTGCCAACCCGGTTCACACTATACCCGGGCTCACTTTTGGCTTTTAGGGCGTACTCGTTCCCATCATCGCTAATCGCTTTCAAGTTGGGCTGAATTATAATAGCATGACACTTCTCCTGCAAGGATAATACTCATGATCATCCAGATCAACGGACTCAGCCTGCAATCCAACGCAACCGACCTAAAGACCACGAAGGGCGGTTTCATTGCGGCAGGACCACGCTTGACCTTGAGCCTGCCAACGGCACCGACGCATTACCTTATTTCAGGGTGGCAATCCTGGTCACTGACCACATGGGTAAACACAAACCGTCCAATCCATTCGATGCGCCCAAGCATGATCCACTCGGGGCAGACCGACCCGGTCCATGCGCGCGATATGATACCAAACGGATCCTGGTACGGGGCCGTGAAACTCGCGGATAAAAAAATAATCTTCCTTGGAGCCTTAGGGTTAGAAAGCCACGTGGCACTGGATGGTCCAGTGCTTACGGGTTCTTATGAAAGCGGGGTTGGGGAATGGTTCATTGCCGGCGGCGATGAGAACGAATTCATGACCCGATATGCTGAAATACTAAAAGACCACTTTGGCGGTGGAGGAGACCAACCCAATCCCAGCATCTGGTGTTCATGGTACAGCTTATATACGGAAATATATGAGCAGCGACTCATAAAAATATTGAATGACCTGGGTGCAATAGGGAATTCCCACGGATTGCCTTTTGATATATTCCAAATCGATGATGGGTGGCAAGTGCGGGTTGGAGAATGGGAACCAAACCGGAAATTTCCCTCGGGTATGGACAGCCTGGCAGAAAAAATAAAAAAAACCGGTCGCAAGGCAGGCCTCTGGCTGGCTCCCCTGCTAGCGGTACCCACATCAAGCATTTACAAGGACCACAAAGACTGGCTTCTGCTCGATAAAAATGGAAAACCCGTATCGGCTGGATTTAACTGGGGTGAGCAATTATTCGCCCTAGATACCACCCGTCCTGCTGTGCTGGACTGGCTGAGTGCTTTGATGAAGAGGGTTCGTGGCTGGGGTTATGACTATATTAAGCTTGATTTTTTATATGCAGGTGCACTGCCGGGCAAGCGAGCAAGGGAAATGCCGCGGGAAAACGCTTATCGAAAAGGTTTGAAAGTCATGCGCGAGGCATTGGGGGATGCCTACCTGCTTACCTGCGGGGCTCCCATCCTGCCATCCATCGGATTATGTGATGGGATGCGGGTGGGTCCGGATGTAGCAGGACATTTCAGCTCCTATCGGGATGATAGCTTACTTTTAAATTTCGCAATTCCAGGGGCACGAAATGCACTGAGAACGACCTGCAATCGATTATGGCTCAAATCGCTCGTCCAAACTGACCCAGATGTGGTGTATTTCTCCAGCCGGCAGAATATTCTAACCGCTGAACAAAAATCGCTGCTCCAAGACCTTGCAGAAATCTGCGAATTTAAAGCGAGTTCGGATGTACCTGCATGGATGACTGATTCTGAACGCTCTGCCCTGTCTTCATATTTAGCAATCAAGGCTAAAGTGCGAAGGATCGGGCAGACATCTTACCAGATAGGCACCCGTAAGGTGGATTTCGGCCCCTATATTGGGATGCCGAATTCACCCGGGATGGTCAGCCAATTAGAGGGGGCAGTGGTTGGTGCGCTGGCAAACATACCTTTCTTGATGAAGGTATTTGATAAACTGGGGAAAAATAAATTGAAGAAAATGCTCAAAGCAAATCCCGTCTAGTAAAAAACCAAAGCGACCTGTCAATCACAGGTCGCTACAAGAATAAATTCAAGCAAAATTCGATTACCCTGTTGTTTTTTGAGGCTCTTTTAGAGCATCCTGCAATAACTTAATAGTCTGCGGAGAGGGTAAATTAAGTCTCAAAATACGCCTTCCGCGAGCAGCCAAAGCCTCAAAATCGCCCAAAGCCTGCGCTCTTTCGAGCATTGCAAAACTCATTCCCTGCCCAGGTATTTCCACATCCTTTTCAGGATCAGCCGTGATCTGTAGAAACAAACCAGAATCCGGTCCTCCTTTATGAAGCTGCCCGGTGGAATGCAAAAAACGGGGTCCAAAACCAATGGTTGTTGCACAACCTGTTTTCGAACGAATGGCACGCTGAATTTCCATCAGGGCAGCTATCATGCCAGGGTTTCGAGGCAGGTATGCGTTGACCGCGATGTAATTGCCTTTCCTAGCAGCATTTAAAAATACCTGGAGGATTTCCAGTAAACTGGTTTCGCTAAAAAGCATCGTAGAAAAAGCCTGGACTCCGTCTAACTCCCAGAATGGCAAACCCTGGTCGAAATGTTTCGATAGACCATACTCCTTTATTTTTACCTTTGTACGATCTTTTGCATCCTGGACATCCGGCTGATCAAATGCATTAACACCCAGAACTGAGCACGCAATTGCAGTTGCCACTTCCCAGCGATAAAACTCCGAGCCAAGGTCATACGCATCAGCAACATTAAAAACCAGAACCGGGTTGCCTGATTCCTGGAGCGATTTTACAATTCCATCCAACTCCCCTTCCCTGCGGAGGTAGACAAACAACCGATCCGGACCGAACTCTGCCAATCCACCCATTGCAATAGATGGATTAGTCTGCATCTGTTCTCCATCAACTGGGATAATCCCTTTTCCCGATTTTCCACTCGATTCTGCTACCAATTGTTCCAGCCAAGCACCGAATGGCGAAACCGAATTATCTGCAATGAAGGTCAATTTATCCCGACCATCCAACGCGAATTGACCGAGAATTGCCCCAAGTACGAGCCCGGGGTTGCGTGCGCCGGAAACGTCAGTGGTGCATTGGCGCATCATCCAACCAGCTCGGTCAAGCAAGCGGTCAAGGTCAACACCTAATAAAGCGGCGGGGACCAACCCAAAGTGGGTCAAGGCAGAATAACGCCCTCCAACGGAAGGATCTGCATGAAAGATTTTCAGAAAGCCGCGTGCATTTGCCAGTGCTTCCAGAGATGTCCCTGGATCAGTGATTGCCACAAAATGGCTACCGTTCTGACCAGAGAGTTCCCAGAAGTAATTAAACAATGCGGTGACCTCGGCAGTCCCACCAGATTTGGATGAGATCAAATAAAGAGTCTTGTCAGGAGGGAACGCTTTCTCTGCAGCTAGAATTTGCCCTGGATCCGTCGAATCCAATATGGAAAAATCCATTCCCGGATGCAACGAGGGAGGAAAGCACATGGACAGGACTTCCGGCGCTAATGAAGATCCACCCATTCCAATCAGTAAAAAGTGTGAAAATCCGTCCGCGTGCACCTGGGTGACAAAATTTCGAATTTCCTTCAGGGTGAGGCGGGAACTAACGGGCAGGTCCAGCCAGCCCATGCGGTGCTTGATTTCATCCTGTCCAGGCTTATCCGCAGTCCAAAGCGAGGGATCATGCGCCCAAAGACGAGACGGTGCGGCATCTGCAATTAACCCAGTAACACGCCGCTTGACTGGATCTGCTTCCGATCCCAGAATTCTCACCGCACTTGAGCGCCGCTCTTCAATGGTTTTAAGCATCGCAACAAAAGAATCGGAAAATGTTTTGACACCTTCAACTTCCAATTCTGCAGTAACTGTATCCATTGAAATGCCCAACGCTTCAACATCCGTCAATACTTTGCGTGCGTCATCGAGATGAGCGGTGAGAGTGGGCTCAGCCTTGCCATGATCCTTGAACGCAGCTAGAGTTTGCGGGGGAACAGTATCAACCGTGTTTGGACCAATGAGGCTGTCGACATATAAGGTATCCGGGTAGGCGGGGTTTTTGGTACTTGTTGAAGCCCACAATGGACGCTGCAAGCGGCAACCAGAAGCTCGGAGGCGAGCAAACCGATCCCCTTCAAACACTTTCCTGAACTCTTCATAAGCTAGTTTTGAATAGGCAATAGCGGTTTTCCCACGAAGAAGAGAGCCATCAGGCAAGAGAGGGTCCACTTTTGTATCCATCCGGGAAACAAAAAAAGAGGCGACGGAAGAAATGTGGTCAACCGGCAAGCCTGCAGCAAGGCGAGTTTCCAAGCCGGTGAGATACGCATCCATTACCGAACGATAACGTTCAATCGAAAAGATCAAAGTAATATTTATATTTATGCCAGCAGCGATCGCATCCCGGATGGCAGGGAGGCCTTCCTTGGTAGCAGGAATTTTTACCATAAGATTCGGGCGAGATACCCTATCCCAAAGTTGTTTCGCCAAAGCCAATGTGCCCGCGGTGTTGTGTGCCAGCGTGGGGTTGACTTCGAGAGAGACAAAACCATCAGCCCCTTCGGAAGCGCGGTAAAGAGAGGAAAACAAGTCACAGGTATCCCGAATATCTTCAATTGCCAGCTGCCAGAAAATCTCGTCCGCAGTCCACCCTGACCAGGCAAGTGGAAGTATCACCAAATCATAATCGTTGGTCTTTGAGATAGCATTATTGAATATGGTTGGATTGGAGGTTACCCCACGAATTTCACCCCGTTCGATCATCGCAGCCATTTCAGCGATTGTCCCATCTGGCGCTTTCACCAACAGGCGACGCTGGATATTGTCGTACCAAAGGGATTGTCCAAGCTCAAGGAGCTTTTTTATTGATTCACTCATTTGAAACCTCAACAATTACTGTAATTTTGGATTTGTTCCACCCTTAATTATACGACAATATTCATCCGTTTTCTTCAATTATTTTTATTTTTGACACCCGGCGCGCGTGACGCTCCTGCCCGGGATCATTACCTAAAAAGCGGGCTTTTAGGAAGGATTCGACAATTTCTGTTGTCAGTTCGGGTCCGATAACACGGGTGCCGATGCATAAAACATTCATGTCATCATGTTCCACTCCCTGATGTGCTGAATAAGTATCGTGACAAACACACGCATAAATACCCCTAATTTTGTTGGCAGCGATGCATGCCCCCACTCCAGAGCCACAAAGTAAAATCCCTCGATCTGCGTTTCCAGTTTGAATCAAATGCCCGAGCTTTTCAGCATAATCGGGGTAATCCACCGGTTCGATGCTGTCTGTCCCCAGGTCCACAACTTCGAACCCTGATCCACGCACCGTTTCCATAATAGTGTGTTTTAGGAGATAACCAGCGTGATCACATGCAATAGCAATTCTCATCGTAAGCTCTCCATTTGGACTTCAAGATCGCATCCATGACATTCATTTCTGCGGGTAGAAACCAGGTGGCCCGTGAATTGATTTTACCATGCAGGCGAAACGCGAGAGTTTGTTGTCTTTAGGTGACACTTGTGCAATAATTGACTAATAAATTCATATTGACAAATTTATCCAGGAGGAACCATGGCAACTCCCAGCCCCGTTCAACAAATGGCAGACGAAATCGGCAACCTTCAATCCAAAGTTGGTGATATGCAAGGCCGTGTCCATTTAGCCAGTGCACGTGATGCGGTCGAAGACTTGCAGACAACGATCAACAGCGTCTCACAACGGATTTCCTCATTACGAACGCGCGGTTATGTCTTTGAAAAAGATTTGGAAAACCAAGGGCTAAGTCTTCATAATTCCTGGATGAGCTTATATCCAAACCTTCAATCCCAAATCAACATACAAGCTTCGGCGATGGAAAATTTATTACGTCCCATTGAAATGCAAATGCCCCAACTAAATGCATTGGCCAACAACCCGATTGCGGCCAGTGGGCTGCTAAATTCCATCAAGTCCTCATTAAACCTCCTTGAGGATAAAGTTTCGGCAAGCGAAAGAACCATTACTGGAATGTACAACCAAATTAATAATGAGGTCACCAAGTTCGCCAACCATTTGAGTGAATTAGAATTTCTTGTATCACAACTGGCTGAGGCTACCTTCCAACTACTGCCCAGCGAGGGCGGTATCGCTGCAATCAAAGGTATCTGGTGCAAGACTGGGAAAGAACAGAAAGATGATCCTGAAGGAATCCTATACCTGACCGATCAGCGTATCCTTTTCGAACAGAAAGAAGAGGTGGTGACCAAGAGGGTGCTATTTGTGGCAACCGAGAAACAGAAAGTACAACAATTGCAACTCGAATGTCCGGTCGCTTTAGTGGAAAGAGTTGATCTTAGCAAGCAGGGATTACTAAAAAACGAAGATCATATCGAGGTGCGGTTTGCCAGCGGGGCCTCTGTGGAAGTTGCCCACTTCCATATTTGGCAAGACAATGTCACCTGGCAGCAATTAATCAACCGGGCGAAAAGCAAAGATTTCGACAACGGACGGGCTGTGGGAATCGATCAATCACAGATGGACAAGGTAAAAGCTGCCCCAAGCCAGTGTCCGAGCTGTGGGGGAACCATAAGACAAGTGGTGTTGCGAGGGATGGACAGTCTAACCTGTGAATACTGTGGGTTTGTGATCCGCTTATAAATAATAAGAATATGCAAAAATGCGGCAGGAAATTACCTGCAGCATCTTATTATTAGAATGAAAACGTTGCTATGAATAGAATTCTTTCAATTCAGGCACTGGCAAGACGATTTGCCCTTCCTGTTGATTTCCCACCCAAGTAACCTTCGCAGGTTGGGTAGCTGCTGTATAAGCGGTAAAAGCAGCCACCAATGCATCCAATTCTTCGGGGGTATAAATAAATTCGATCGGCAATACCCCTTTTAATAGCCGGTGACGGGTTATTTCTTCAAAAAACTCCATGGGATCCTTGATTCCCATCGATTGCTCATAAAGGACGAGCTGCCGTTGTAATCTTCCCTCCAAGGTTGGTTTGGGTAAAGGCAATTTCCCGAGAAGGGTGCAATAAGCAGCATGGGGGTGTGTCTCGAGCCATTGAAGAGGAGTATTATCCGCCGGAAATGGGTTAAATCCCATCTCTTCCAACTTTCCATGGAAATCAAAACCAGTCTGCATCCAAGCAGCGCAAGTTTCAGGCCTTGATGAGGTTGGCGAGACTGAAATGCCACACTCCCGCAAATCACGTTCTGCCACACGCATATCAACCCCGCGCAAACGACCGGGAGAAAGGCTTTGATTTTCCATTTGCTTGCGAACCAGCCCCAAGTTAGGGCAACGGGGCGCATTTACTGCCACCAAAGTTTCCTTTTGGTCCCCAAGGAATGCAAGCACATCTTCTATTTCGGCAGAGGACAGGGTGACCAACTGGAATTGTTCATCCAGGACAGCATACGTGAAAGGGTGCTGCCCTCCAGAAAGGTCAATTCCTATGAAAGTGTATTTTGAGGATTGCATAGGTACCTGACTATCCATGTTTAATAAACCGATTATGCATAGTTTAGAATAAAAAGGTAAATAATGCAACATAGATACGGTAATGATTTAATTTGTGAGATTCTGATTTTGGATCGGTTGAGGAGCCTGATACAGAGTCTGCCATCAAATATGTGCACAGATGTGAGTCTATTACACAAATTTATATCGAAGATTATTTAATGGTAGAGGCAGTATTTATTGACAGGAGAAAAGAAATCCCCGAAAAAAGTATTCGTGCGGAATTTGATCTACATTGAGTAAAATGAAATAATCTATTTATTATCCCCCATGAATGAAATCCTGAAAAATCCATCGGATGCAATGCTTGAGTGCAAAATATCCAAAAAGTCAGGAAGGTAAAATCAGTGCTTGTTATACCTGGAAGGGCGAGGCACCCCGGCTAATATTTTCAAGAAACTCGTTGCGTGTTGCCAAATTTGCGCGAAATGCCCCGTGCATGGCTGATGTAGTCAGGCGGGCGTTATGTTTCTGTACCCCGCGCATACTCATGCACAGGTGCAAAGCTTCCACTACCACCGCCACACCCTGCGGATGGAGGAGGTCACGAATAAAATCAGCAATTTGACGTGTCATGCGCTCCTGGACCTGCAATCGACGAGCATAAAGATCCACAATGCGGGGAATTTTTGAAATACCAAGTACTTTTCCATCCGGTATATATGCAACATGGACTCGCCCCATGAAGGGCAACATATGATGCTCACACAGACTATAAAATTCAATATCGCGCACAAGGACCATTTCATCATATTTGACTTCAAACAAAGCATCATTTACAACTGCAACGGGATCCATTTGATATCCCGACAGTAATTCAGCATACATGCGGGCAATCCGTTCGGGGGTGCGCTTGAGACCATCTCGATCCGGGTTTTCCCCAACGGCTTGTAATATTTTTTTTACCGCAGATTGAATCTCAACCTTATCAATCTTGCTCTGGGCTGCCAGTTCTCCTGCGGTGTTATCATCAAATTCAAATTCTTCCATAGGATTCTCGCAAAAAACTGGCCCGGAAAGTCCTCCAGGCCAGATTATTCGGTCCGCGAAGATTAGCCGATTTTCGGATCGATCAGACCGTAAGTTCCATCACGGCGATGATATAGAACGCTAATCGAGTTAGTATCGACGTTGAAAAAGATGAAAAAGTTATCGTGCCCCAGCAATTTCATCTGCTCCAGTGCCTCCCCTTCGTTCATCGGGATGAGGTCAAAGGTCTTGTGACGAGCGATAACCGGCGCCTCGTCCCCGATTGTCTCTACGGGAGTCGGAACCGGAGCCACTTCAGATGCTGAGCGACCGTCACCTCTTCCGCGGAAATGCTTTCCCTTGTAGCGATCAAGCTGGCGCTGCATCTTATCGATAGCTGTATCAATCGCCGCGGTGATATCATCTCCTCGTTCCTCAACACGCAATAAGGCACCTCGTCCCCGGACCGTAATTTGAGCAACATTCCGGTCTGTTACACTGCGCGCCGACTTGATGTGGGTCAGGTCGACCCTAACGTGCTCAACCTCACTCAGATAGCGGTCCAACTTGGAGGCTTTCTTAGTAACATATTCTTTCAAGTTTTCTGCCAATTCCATATTCCTTGCATACAATTCGACTTCAACTGTCATAGGTCCTCCTGATAAATTTTAGATTATATACTCAAGCAATAATCAACCCATGATGGGGTAACGCACGAGCAATCGTTAATGCATAAACCGATTTTGCGCCTGCATCCATTAACGCTGACGCACAAGACGCAAGAGTTGCACCCGTGGTCGCTACATCATCCATAAGCAAGATAGATGACCTGAGAACAATGTTCTTATCTCCAAGGAAAGCACCCATAACATTATCCTTACGCTCAGCGATTGATAATCCAACTTGTGACCTTGTTTCGCGGATGCGAACAAGCGCACCAGATGAATATCTCCATTGGTTGATTTGCGCCAATGGCTTTGCCACCAACCCGACCTGATTATAGCCGCGTTCTTTCCTGCGCTCTTTCCCCAACGGGACCGGAACAACCAAATCCACACGCCATCCCAACTTGGAAACATATCCCGCAAGATGCTTAGCAAGGGCATCCCCCAGAGCCACATTGCGGCGGTATTTAAGTTTATGCAACGCATGCCGGATTGGACCTTCAAAGACCAACCAAGAACGCATCATTTCGTATTGAGAGTTGGATATTATACAACTGGAGCATTGACCGGAGTGAGATATGGGTAAACCGCAAGTCCGACAAACTGGTTCTGGAACTGATTGAACCTGTTTTTGACAATCCGGACACCAACGGTACCCAGCCCGATTGCATCCCCCACAAACCGGTGGAAACAGCCAATCCAGACCAGCCCACATCCACTGGCTTAGCCAATATTTCAAAAGAATGTCCAGTCTGAAGATATTAAATAAAGTACTTCAAAGAACCATAGAGCCGGAACCCAGCGGGGGTAAGGAGTACTATCATCAGAGCCGGGAAAATAAAGAGGCCCATCGGGAATATCATTTTAATTGGTGCTTTATGAGCTTCTTCTTCAGCATGCTGGCGGCGCTTAAGACGCATCTGATCAGACTGAATACGTAAAACTTTAGCCATACTGACGCCCAACATTTCAGACTGGATAACGGCAGCCACAAAGCTAGTCATTTCCGCCAAACCAAGTCTATCAGACATATCTCTTAAAGCGTCGCGGCGGAGTTTTCCCAATTGAATTTCCCGAATAACCCGTCCAAAAGCCAACGACAATTCGTTGTCCCATTTTTCATTTACCTTGGACATCGCCGCATCGAAACCCAGGCCCGCCTCTACACAGATGGTTAACAAATCCAGTGCGTCTGGCATTGCCTTACGGACCTGTTTCTGACGACTATTGATCTTGCTTCTCACCCACAAATCCGGGAAAAAATAGCCCAAAATAATGAAAGTCAATACGATCACCAGTTTAATGGGAAGAGAAAAAGTTTGCGAAAAAAGAGAGATCAGGAAAACCAACCCGCCAAATACACCAGCGGACACAAAATGCAAGACCATGAAAGTGGATGCGTCAATCCGACCAGGATTCCCGGCCAATTCAAGACGAATGCGAGTCTGCTCAACAACATGCTGAGGGGTGAAGCGGGATGATAATTCTCCCAACTTTCGCATGATGGGCATCACCACTCGTTCTGAAAAAGGTTGAGCAAGTTCAAGTTCTTCTAGAGAAACCGCCTCGCCGCGCTGACTATACTCAGCCAGGCGCTCGGCCAATGGATCTGACTCTTGAGATCTTGATTTTCGAATCCCCGCTACGACCAGTATTACTGCAGTAGTCAGAACCCCGATGATCACCAAGAGAATAATAATTGTCGTTACCATGTTACACCTCTACATTTGCAATTCTTGTCATGACAAAATATCCAATGGCAATCAACATGCCTGCGCCTCCCAAGGCAATTCCACCGCACAAGATATTATCCTTATTAAAAAATTCCATCACATAGCTGCGGTTTAAAAACCACAAAATGCACAACAGACCAATAGGCATTAATGCCAGAGCACGTCCAGAATACATGGCTTGCGAAGTAAGAGCACGAATATCACCTTTTATGCGGACGCGCTCACGTATGGTATAGGAGATGACATCCATGATTTCGGCTAAATTACCACCAACTTCCCGCTGAACGTTAATGGCGGTAACAAGAAAATCCAGGTCCTGGCTTGGGATGCGCCTGAGCAAGTTCGCCAAGGCTTTTTCCATGGGGATGCCTAATTGCATTTCCTGTACAACCCGCCTAAATTCGTCGCAAATTGGAGCCGGCAACTCTTTGCTCACTGCTTCCATTGCTTGTAACGTAGAATAACCAGCGCGAAGCCCGTTCACCATTAAGTTCAGCATGTCAGGCAATTGATCGTTGAAGCGAGTCAATCGTCTCGACTGCTGGTTTTTGACATACATGCGAGGCAACAAAGCCCCAATCCCAGCTCCAATAATAGCGGATATCAGAAGTCTCCCACCAAGTAAAAAGGCGATCAAAGACCCACCTATTACCGCAATAACGTACAAAGCCATATACTCGCCAGGTTTAAATTTTAAATCGGCTCGAGCCAATTCCCGGGAGATACGGTCCCCGAAGGATGATTTTTCGACACGTTTATTCACCCAATCAGTGAGAGCGCCTTTAGATTCCTTGGTGTCGTCTGGTTTTTCTTCTTCCAGGTACTTGTTAAGGCGGTCATCCATGGAAGTCTTATCACTGGTTGCAGAAACGACCAAACCAACAACCAGCAAAACAAGAGCAAGAACACCGCCACCAATAAGCAAAGAGGTAGTCATTTATCACCTATCCGAAAATCGCTCCGGCTCCCATTTAGTACCGCTGCCTGCTACCGACACCAAAGATTGAAGGAGGTAAATGAATACCTGCGGCCTCAATCTTCTCCATAAATTTCGGCCTGAGACCGGTCGGGCGCATATGTCCAAGCACTTTACCATTCTCCAGTCCAGTTTGTTCGAATACAAATAAATCTGTGGTTGTAATGACATCTCCTTCCATACCGCTAACTTCGGTGACAAATGTAATTTTGCGCGAGCCATCACGCATGCGTTCCTGATGGACAATCAAGTCGATAGCGGATGAGACTTGTTCGCGGATAGCCCGAACTGGCAAATCCATTCCAGCCATCATGGTCATGGTCTCGAGACGAGCAAGGGTATCGCGTGGGGAGTTAGAGTGCAACGTGGTCATCGAGCCATCATG
Organism: uncultured Chloroflexia bacterium; assembly: GCA_963830585.1. Classification (GTDB taxonomy): domain Bacteria; phylum Chloroflexota; class Anaerolineae; order Anaerolineales; family Villigracilaceae; genus UBA877. Next base: position 1,211,851 of record CAWHNA010000002.1, read on the forward strand.
ACCCGTATTCATAGCCTGCAACATGTCCAGGGCGGCATCATCGCGGATTTCACCAACGATAATCCGATCTGGACGCATGCGGAGGGCGTTGACTACCAGGTTTCGTATGGTAATTTCACCACGACCTTCAATATTCGGCGGGCGTGATTCAAGGGTGACTACATGCTCCTGGCGAAGCTGGAGTTCCGCTGCGTTTTCAATCGTGAGGATACGTTCATCGCTTGGGATAAAGCTTGAAAGAATATTCAGGAATGTAGTCTTTCCAGAACCAGTACCACCCGAAATTACTATGTTCATTCTTGCTTCAACGCAAGCTTTAAGAAATTGGAGTGACTCCGCGGTAATGGTTCCAAATTGAACCAACTGTTCAAGAGTAATTGGCACTTTTGAAAATTTACGGATAGTAAGGACTGGACCTACAAGGGAGATTGGGGGAATCACAGCATTTACGCGGGAACCATCTGCCAACCTTGCATCCACGTATGGACTGGATTCATCTATACGCCGTCCCAGTGGGGCAACGATCCGGTCAATGATACGCATTACGTGATCATTACTTTCAAATGTTACCGGTACTCGATGAATCTTCCCCTTGCGCTCTATATAAATGTTCTTTGCTCCATTTACCATTACTTCCGTTATGGTTTCATCTTCAAGAAGAGTCTGAAGGGGACCAAGCCCAAGAATTTCAGCCGTAATTTGTTCAAACAGACGCGCGCGCTCTGGCCTTGAAAGAACAATATTTTCCTCCCCCAGGATTTGCTCAAATAATCCCTGGATCGTTTTACGGACATCTTCGGTCTTGGTGATGTCCATGGAGGGATCCAGTTCGGCCAACAGCCGGTTTTGGACACGAGTTTTCAGATCAAAGTATGTTCCAGCCTGGGGGGTGGCACTAGGAGCGCTCACCCGACGTGCCTGCAAAGTTGACAAACGTGATTGATCTCCACTGGGAGCCTGTGGCGTCCCAGGCAACTGCTCGGAAGGTTTCCCTTGCCCTTGTTCAATTCGTTTAAGTAAAGACATCATACCTCCAAATAATCAGTTACCTTTTCGCTACTGCTTCAGATTCTTCCATTTCCCTTTTGACGAGTTTCGCCCGTAAGGCTTCTACCAAAGTATAGATCCCTTTAGCAGCGGGTTGGGTCTTGTTATCGAGCATAAAAGGAACACCACGATTGGCAGCGGGTATGACCGTGCGTTCATCAAGCGGAATAACAGCCATCACCTGTTGCTTTAAATTCTCACCAACTTTTTCCGGAGAAATGGCGATCCGCTTGTCGTATTTATTCATTACAAAGGCGATTTTATCTGCTGGTACATTCAGAGTAAGAAGCAGATCCAAGAATAAACGATCGTTTTTGATCGATGGGATGTCTTGAGTGGCAATCAAAACGATCGCATCGGCAATATCCAGAACCGACAAGGTCACATCTGTTAAGTATGCACTACTGTCCACGATAATATAGGCGTAAAGTTGACGCAAGTAGCGCAACAATTTCGAGAATTGGTCTGCATTAATTTTTTCAGCATTCTCAGGACGAGAAGGAGATGCCAAGACATGCACACCGGAGGCTGCGTTTTTAATCATAACGCTGTCCACAATTTCTGGATCTAGTTCATCAACACGCGGAGCTAAATCAATGACCGTATTTTTACCCTGTTCATTTAAAAATATCGCGACGTCTCCAAATTGAAGGTTCGCATCTACGATCACAACGCGTGTCTCTTCGTTATGAAGAGCAACTGCGAGATTTACAGCGATCGTCGTGCATCCCGTTCCACCCTTCGGACTGTAAACAAGGACGATTTTCCCACGCGTGACCAAATTGGTGGTGGTGGACCGGCTTGGAGTGCCCTGTGACGTAACGTATACCTGTGTTGATTTCGCCCGTTCTTCTCGCGCCATCTTGCCCGCGCGACGGATCGCTGCTACGAGCTCGTCAGGCATAGGAGGCTTGGTAAGGAAATCCCTGGCTCCGACGAGCATTGCACGCCGCATATAATTCTGATCCCCCTGAACCGAAAGGATCACCACCTGTACAGCGGGCATTTTCTGGCGGATAGCTTCTGTGGCAGCAATGCCATCCATGTCGGGCATGTTGATATCCATCAACACTACATCGGGATTTGCCTCCTGAGAAAGTTGGATAGCTTCACGACCTGTTCGAGCAGCGGCAACAACATCGATATCTGACTCGAATTGCAAGAGCTTCCGCACGTTTTCGCGCGTTTCAGCGACGTCATCCACAATCAAGACGCGAAACTTTTCGCCATCAGCCATTGATAATCACCACCAACCTTTTGGAAGTTTTCAAATAATACTCTATGGTGCTGGCGTCGCGTCGCCGAGAATTTTTATATCCGGCAGAGAATCAAGACGTGGTTGAACGGCATATGGCAGCTTGGCAGGCACCGGAATATTGTATTGGGTTAGAAGGTATTCCAGCATAGCTGCATTGGTTTTCACCGCCGGACCGGTGTCATTTGGATTGCGAAGGGTCAAAGTAATTTTCGCACCACTATAAATCAAGTACACAAGTGTATTAGCATCATCCGGAGAAACCATTAATGTTACAACATCCGGGCGGGTAATTACAGCAACAGGTTGTGCCCCCGCTGGTGCGGGGGTAGCAGTTGCCACTGCTCCAGATGAAGATGCGGACAATTGATCAGAAGTTGTGTCGCCGGGAGCCGGGAATGAACCGACATGCAAGACCTGGACATTCTGCATGATCATCTGGGTCACCATGCGCGGACGCTGACCTTCAGAAGGCACAAGGTACAATGGTTGGTTAAGAGTTTCGTCCAGTACTGTAGTTCCGACCCTCGATCCCTCACCACCAGATGCAATCACTGCAGTGAGAGTGGTACCATTTGCCGTTACTCCGGGGGACATGACGTTCGCAGTGAAATTTGGAAGGATGCTCTGATTGGAGGGTTCAACATCCACCAGCAGCATGGTCACAATGATATTTACATAATCACCATCACGGATTCCATACGCCACCGACCCAAGTCCCTTCATTGGGACTGCCACCGCAGTCAACCCTTGCGGGATAACTGGAGCCCAAGAGGAACCGGGAAGATTCGCTCCCGGAGTTGAAGAGACCATCGTATCCGTGATAACAACCCCTTGCGTCAGCGCATATTTTGCGTACATATTAACAAGGTCGGATTTATTAACAAATTCTCCCTGAACGAGGTCAGATTGACTGATTTGAATGGAACTCAGCATCGCTTCGGTGATGGGAGTGCCTGGCGGGATATTCTGGCCGGCAGTAATAATTCCAATAGAATTGGGCAGCAAGGTTGCCTGAGTTGCAGGAGGTGTTGGGTTTGCAGGGGGTCGATGCATCCATAAATAAACTCCCCCGGCAGCCACAACGATAATAATAATCAGTGCTAAATATATGAAAATACGTCCACGCTTCATGGAGAACTCCTTCCGACCTGGGTTGATATTAGCATTATACAGTAAAAATACAAGCTTTAATATTGCACCAACATTATTGTGAAGTGGAGGGTTTTATAGTAGTTTTTATGAATTCTCAAGTTTTTACTCCCAATGATTGTGATGGAGACAATGTGTTCATAGGATAATTATGAAATATCTTCTTCCGGCTGCAAACCTCGCACTACATCATCCATGGTCCCCCCTTCTTTTCTCATTCCAGGTGCGGGAACACCGCAGTATGGACAAATATTCCATGGCAGCTCCATCAAGCGTCCACAAGAGTGACAAGGTTTTCGAAGTTTCGTCTGGCAGGTTGGGCATACCATCCAGTCATCCTTGATGCGTCGTTCACATCCGGGACACACGGTCTGATCCTCAATCGATTGCAACAATGCTTCTTCTTCCAACGTCTGCTGGTATTCTTCTTCCAAAGTGCGGGACGGTCGAAGAACGAGATAAACAAGCACCCCAGGTAAATTTAAAAGTGCCACTAGTGCAGCCGCCAGAAAATGAACCAGCCGATCGCGATGACGGGCGCGGACATCGCGAAAGGTCCAGATTACAAGAGCCACCCACAAAGCAATAATGAAGGCACCAGTAAAACCTGTGAGTACCAGCGTAAAACCGCTTAAAAATGTGGGATCAAACCGCATAATACCTCCATTTCAAAAATCCGAAATCACCCCGAATCGAAATGCAGAAAATGGTTTATGAATATAAAATAAATAATCCTATAATTGAGACAATTAATTATCCAAAAAAGTATCATTTCTGGATACACGAAAGTCTAGCATACTATTACACACATGAAAATCCTTTTATGTAGATGTTTGCAGTAGATTAATTATGTATTAATTATACTCACAAAAAGAAAAGGGTAATTTTAGAATTTTCTCAAGGTGATTGGGATTTGAAATAGTGGTTGCCCATATTATTTAATAAAACAACCCCGGTTCAATTTGGACCGGGGTTATTGCTTAGGTCACCATTCGAGGAGATATCTATATTCCCTTATCCTGGTCTTTTGCCCCATATCCAGGCCCGGATTTAAAGAAATCATAATTGGGTTGAATATCGTCCCGAAGGTTGACAACTTCACCTGCTGCCAACTGTTTTACTGTTTCCAGAGCGATATGAGTACCAAGGTGATTGGTACCCTCAAAATGACTGGTAAGGCCAACCTTACTGATATATTCCCCACCCTTAGCGGTATACGCGCCCGGAACCTCGTCCTCCGGGAAGATCGCTGCAAATGGACATTCCGGGATGCATGCCCCGCAATCAATACAAGTATCCGGATCAATATACATCCAAGGATATTTCTCGACAGGTTCGCCAGGGACAATGCACTCCACCGGGCAAACTTCTATACAGCCACGGTCTCGCAAGCACAGGCTGGTAATAATATGCGTCATAATGTTCCTCCTAAGGATAGGAATTAACTAGATGACCATATTATAACGAGGCTGGTAAATTTGTGCAATATAAAGCCCGGACTCAAAGCCCGGGCACATTATATTCCTAATAAAACAATCTATTTAGCAGAAAATCGTCGAGCAACCTCTGGCCAATTTACCACATTCCACCAGTTCGTAAGGTATTCCGCCCGGCGATTCTGGTATTTCAAATAATATGCATGCTCCCAAACATCCACCCCCAGCAGAGGAGTCATTCCCTCCGAGATAGGGTTATCCTGGTTGGCAGTTGAAACGACTGCCAGCCCGCTGCCTTTCCTAACCAACCAGGCCCAGCCGGATCCGAAACGTCCAGTGGCGGCTTTTTCGAACTCAGTCTTGAAGTTCGCAAACGACCCGAAGGTAGATCCAATAGACTTTGCCAAGTCGGCTTGAGGTTCTCCACCAGCTTTGGGAGCCATGACATGCCAAAAAAAGTCATGATTCCAAGTTCCGCCACCATGATTGCGGACTGCGGTCCGAATGTCTTCAGGGACGGCATTCAGGTCCATTAACAATGCTTCGAGCGACTTATTTGCAAGTTCAGGGTGCTTATCAATTGCCGCGTTCAAGTTCGTCACATATGCTGCATGGTGCTTGTCGTGGTGGATTTGCATTGTCATGGTATCAATGTACGGTTCCAATGCCTCATAGGCATATGGGAGAGGGTTAAGTTGGAATGACATTTTGTATTCTCCTTATCTTCGTAATTAATATTGATAAATATTATCTTTATTGTACTTATTATTTCAATCAAGTCAAGCTTGGGATGAGGTTTCTTACATATCGCTAATAATAAACTGCACAAGCGGTATACTTACAAAGTTATGAAAGAATTTCAGCCTCCAAGACGCACCGTGTTGATATTAGGGCTGGTGGCTGGTGTTGCGGCTGTCTCTACTGCGGCGATTTTTATCCGATTCGCCCAGCAAGAAGGAGCCCCATCCATTGTTATTGCCGCCGCGCGCCTGACAATAGCCGCCGTGGTACTGGCTCCCTTTGCATTAACCAGTTATCGACCCGACTTGATCCGGTTGAGCAAGGGGGAATGGGCGTTAGCTTTGCTCTCCGGATTTTTCCTGGCGTTACATTTTGGCACGTGGATCACATCATTGCAATTCACAACTGTTGCGAGCTCGGTTGTGTTAGTGTCAACCACGCCGTTGTGGGTTGCAATTCTCGCGCCAGTGGTGCTTCGTGAACGGCTTGGTATAGGCACGGGGATAGGGCTAATCCTTGCTTTGACCGGAGGGATAGTTGTTGGATTAAGCGATGCGTGTACCTGGCAGGCAGGAGCCATTTCCTGCCCACCGTTTCAATCTTTTTTTGCTGGGAAAGCCTTTTTGGGAGATGCGCTGGCATTAATTGGAGCATGGATGGCTGCAGGGTACATCTTAGCGGGACGCAAGCTACGGTCAAAAATGGAATTGATCCCATACGTATTTATCGTTTATGGGATGGCTGCAGTGGTATTAATTATGATTATGCTTGGATTGGGAGAAAGCCCGGTTGGACTCACGCCGTTAGCATACTTGTGGTTCGTCCTGCTGGCATTGATCCCACAATTATTGGGGCACTCAACCTTTAATTGGGCATTGAAATACATGCCCGCTTCGTTTGTTTCCATTGCCCTTTTAGGGGAGCCCGTGGGTTCAACCGTACTTGCTTATATTATTTTTCAGGAAAGACCCGGGTGGATAAAAATCGGGGGGGCAGTTCTAATTTTAGCAGGGATATGGATGGCAGCCAGGAAAGAGAAAAAATAACCTTCGGTTGATGATTATTATTTCAATTTCAAAAGGTCACCCGGGAATAATTCGGGTGACCTTTGATTTCGTTGGGAATTAGATATGTGGTGGCGACTAAATCTGTTCCCCCTTAAACTGGCTCAAATATAAGTGATGATAAAAACCGTGCTGATTTAGCAATTCCGTGTGGGTGCCCTTCTCAACAATCTCACCATCTTTTATGACGAGCAAAATGTTTGCATCCCGGATGGTACTCAAACGGTGGGCAATGACAAAACTTGTGCGACCTTTCATTAGGCGCAGGAGGGCATTTTGGATGCGCACTTCCGTACGAGTGTCCACACTGCTGGTAGCTTCATCCAATATCAGAATGGTTGGATCAGCCAGGATTGCCCGCGCTATGGATAACATTTGCCGTTGACCCTGGCTTAGGTTGCTGGCTCGTTCTGAAAGCATGGTTGAATAGCCATGTGGCAATTTCCGTATAAATGTATCTGCATCCGCCATTTTGGCAGCTTGAATAACTTCCTCATCCGTTGCTTCCAGCCGCCCATATCGAATATTATCCGTCACAGATGCAGAAAAAAGGAATGTATCCTGGAGAACCAATCCCAACTGGTGGCGCAGGTCATCCTTCTTAATCTGTCGAATGTCTTTACCATCAATACAGATCTGTCCAGCATCGATCTCGTAAAAACGGGTGAGAAGGTTGACAAGAGTGGTTTTCCCAGCACCGGTAGGACCTACCAAAGCCACAATCTCACCCTGTTTCGCTTCGAGTGTCATATTCTTGATTATTGGTTTATCCGGCGAGTACCTGAATTGCACATTTTTAAAAATGACCTGACCGAGAACCCTTTCCAAGGATGCAGCCTCAGGAGCATCGTCGATTTCAGGCTGGGTGTCGATCACCTCGAAGACTCGCTCCGCACCAGCCAGTGCGCCCTGGATCGCGTTGAAAATGTTGGATAATTGGCGCAGAGGGTTTACAAACGAGCGTCCGTAGCTAATGAAAGCGGCGATGGTTCCGATCGTAACCAACCCTTTAAGCGCCAGCCAACCACCGAGCCCGGCGATGGTGATCACGAAAAGATTGCCCAGTTGATTGGTCAGCGGCATCAAAAGCAAAGCATAAGAATTTGCATAAACCCCAGCCTTATAAACATCCTGGTTGCTTTTACGAAAAGCTTCAATCACCGAATCATTACGTCGAAAAGCCTTAATCACGCGCTGCCCACTAATAGCTTCTTCCGTTATGCTGGTCATTTCACCAAGGTGTTTTTGAAGTTCACGGAATCGATTCCGCGTATATTTAGCAACGAAATTAGTAAACCATAACATCAGCGGGACAACCGCGAGGGCAGCCAAAGTCAGCCAGATGTTCATGAGGAACATAGCAAGCAAAATACCGACCATCGATAGGACGCTGGCTACCAGAGAAACCACATTTTGCGAGACTGCCTGGTTGATCGCGTCTATATCATTCGTCAAACGGCTCATCAATTCGCCGGCAGTATTTGTATCGAAGAATTTAAGCGAAAGCCTCTGTAAATGTCCGAAAAGATCATGCCTTACGCCCATGAGAGCTTTTTGCGAGACACCAGCCATCATCCAGCCAGAAGCAGCATCGCAAAGATTGCCAAGTACAAAAACGACAAGCATCCAGATTGCAATCGTTGCAAGCCCATCGACCTTTTTTATCGCAATGAACTTGTCGATAGCCTGTCCCATCAAATAAGGCCCGACCAACCCAAGAACGGTAGAGACAAATATGAATGAAAATACAATGATTAATATTAGGGTGTACGGTTTGAGGTAAGGTATCAAACGGACCAGTGCACGGCGTGGGTCATGCGCTTTTTCGATCTTCCCCGGCCGGCCCGGACCCCCACGCATCATCCGGGAACGAATCTCACTGGCATTCGGTTGAGCGAATGGTTGATCTGCCATGACTACTGTCCCCCTATCCCATTCCCCAATTGGGAGGCAAATATTTCCTGGTAAATTGGGCTCGACCGCAACAAGTCGCGATGGGTACCCTGGGCAGCAATCTGCCCTTTATCTATCACTACGATCTTGTCCGCCTTTAAAACTGTGCTAATACGTTGAGCCACGATAAAACTGGTGCGACCTTTCATGAGTTCATCGAGGGCGGATTGAATTTTGGTCTCAGTCTCTACATCCACAGAACTAGTACTGTCGTCCATAATTAATATGGATGGATTCGTTAGCAGAGCACGGGCAATCGCAATTCGCTGTTTCTGACCACCAGAAAAATTAGTACCGCGCTCTTCCACATGGGTATCGTATCCCTCGGGAAGATCCAAGATGAACTCGTGAGCCTGGGCTGCTTTTGCACCTGCCACCACTTCGTCGTCCGTAGCGTCCGGACGACCATAACGGATATTATCCCTAACAGTCCCTGAGAAAAGTACAGTTTCCTGAGGAACTACACCGATTTTAGCTACCAGTGAGTCCTGGGTTACCTTGCGAATGTCCACTCCATCAATCAAGATGCGTCCTTCGCATGGATCGTAAAAACGTGGAATCAAATTAATCAGTGTTGATTTCCCCGATCCTGTAGCCCCTAAAATTGCCACCCTTTGTCCCGGTTCAACCGTGAGCGTAATACCCTGCAAGATAGATTCATCGGTTGATCCGTTGTAATGAAAACAAACATTTTCGAAGGTAATTTGTGGGCGGGAGGAAACTGGTAATGGAATCGCATCTGGAGCGTCACTAACCTCAGTGACCGCGTCCCAGAATCTCATTAACCCGGGAGGCTGAGGCAATGGCGGCAGCCCAAATATTAGCAAGATTTACAAGGTTGAGCAAGGGAACGACCGTTGTCTGGAGGTAGTTTACGAAAGCGATGATTTGTCCGGTGGACAAATTTCCTAGTCGAATGGATTGTAAACCCCCAGACCAAATTACAATCACAACCCCGATATTCAGAGCAAAATTCAAAATGGGGCTCAAGGTGGACATCAGCTGCGTGACACGGATATTCCGCTCAGTAAAATCCTTGTTGGCTTCCTCGAAGCGGGAAGCTTCATGGCGGGCACGTACGAATGCTTTGACCACCCGCACCCCTGCGATATTTTCCTGGAGGACAGTGTTAAGCTTGTCCAATTTCTGCTGCATGGTCAGAAAAAGCGGACCCAACTTTACACTGAAGATTGCAATGAAGGCCGAAGTGATAATCAAAAGGGGAAGCATGATCAAGGCCAGTTGAGGAGCGGTACTGAACATCAAGATGATGCTGCCAATCATTAAGAGTGGTGCTCGCGTACCTATGCGAAGCGTGATCTGGAACAGTCTTTGGACAACCCCAGAGTCATTGGACAGGCGGACCATCAATTGCCCGGTTTGTAAACGGTCGAGGTTGCCAAAGGAAAAAGATTGAATCTTCAGGAAGATGGCTTCACGCATATCGCGAGCCACACCCTCGCCCACCTGAACCGAAAAGTTATTATTACCAATAGCAAAAATGGTATCAAGGACAGAAATGCCAAGCATGATGAAAAAGGTGTTGACCACCACCTGCATGTTCTGGGCAATTATTCCCTGATCGACGACACGCTGCACTAAACGGGGAATTGCCAAATCCATGACCACCACAGCGGTCAATAAAACAAGTGAAACGACCGACTTCTTCCAGTATGGTTTAAGAAAGCGAAAGAGTTTAATGACCTGGTTCATAACTTATATTATTTTCTTAAAAGAATCCATGGAGATAGTTAATGCTTCTATTTCCCCGGGGTTAAATTTTGCGAATTTTTCACCCATCCACTGGCGAGTATCATTAAAAATAGCGTCCAACAGGGCGTTTCCATCAGCAGTCAAACCCAAGTTTATATGCCGTCGATCTTGAATATCAATGGTACGAAAAATTAATCCTCGATTCACCAGGAGGTTCACAGACTGGCTGACAGCCGGTCGGCTGATATCCCGAACCTGCGCTAATTCGCTGACCGAGTTGCGTCCACGGCGGATGAGGCGAAGTACATGAAACTGGTCTACACTAATGGTAAACTGCTGCACTGCAACTTCGCGAATATGGGCTGTAATCATCCGCCAAAGAGGTGGATAAGTTTCCCAGAAAGCATCCACCACATGCCGGAGTACCTCTGGGGAAATGATTGTTTCATTCATAATTTCATCCATTTTATACTTTGATTAAGTTTATTAATGATTAACTACTGAAACTATTTTATTTACAATTTATTATTTTGTCAATCCTAATCATTATTTACCTCGATATTATTTCTATAAAATAAAAGATTAATCCTGATATTCGGAAAGTTATTGATTTTATTATCCCCCCTAATCATTCCTCGCAGAGCTTCAAAGTTTATTTCATTAGAAATCGCTGCCAGTACTACCATTTCCATAGGGCAACATCGAACCGTGCCATGAGTATACGAATCCACCACTTATACAAATGAAGACAGAAAGTGGATATGACCAAACCTTTCACACAATTAGTGATGCAGGTTATATAACTTGTAGGACTATGCAGAGGCACCAGAATACCGGCGCAATCCCAACCGCCACACAATGCGGGCAATCATAAAAAGAATAAAAGCCAGCGCTAAAGCCCCCAATAAGGTCGGACCACCCAGGCGACCGGTCAAGGCTTCCGCGGGGACCGTGGTAGCGAATGCAACCGGAACGATAAATGTGAGGGCGAATCGCAGCCAACCTGGATATAAACTAATCGGCCAGCGCCCAGCCTGGTACATGCTTTGGAAAATCTCGAGGAGATTTTCAACCCGCACAAACCAGAAAGACAGGCTGGCAAGGGTCAGCCAGAAACTATAAACGATTACGGCACCAGCCAGCAGCATACCGAAAAACTGAACCGCCTCCCCCAACCCGACACTTTTCCCCAAAAGAACGAGCGCTGTTATCAATACTCCCGTCCCCATTAAAAGGTCAAGCAGACTCCAAATTGCCACACGCTGGATGCTGACCAATAGCTGTGCGTCCTCCGGTTTGGTCAAGGTGAAATCCAGGGTCCCATCTCTGACCGAGTCAATAAGAGCAGCCATACCTGGTTGGATCACCAGACCTAATGATGCCTCCCACCAAGAAGTAAACTCCCACCAAGGCAAGCATTTCGTCCGGGTGCCAACCGCCAAGAGACTGGGTATAAGAAAAAACAACCGCCAACCCAGCCAGAGCAGTACCGAGCTCAAGTAAGTGATTGGAATAATTGAATAAAGAAATTGACCCGGTAAGCTGTCTCATTTAATACACTAACGCGGAAGAAAACATAGAGCAGACGGAAGGTATTCATGCACCCACCGCCGAGTAGATACGTACCCCAGCCCGCCAAACCAGACGAATCAATAGCAGGCTGATAATTACCCAGGCAGATTGTGCTGCCAGTCCTCCAACAGCCTGGGCGGGCGATATGCGACCAAGCAGAAGCTCAACTGGAAATCCCAGCATCCAGCGAAATGGCAGGATATCGGCTACGATTTGCAACCAGTGCGGAAAAAGGGTCAGCGGGGCTATCTGTCCTGCCAGGAAAAGCATCAGGATGTAGTACACCTGGTTGATGGCATTAACTCGTGTCGTCCAAAAGGCCGCGAGTGCCAAAGTCCATTCAATCAGGAAGCGCACCAGGAAGGCCAGAACCAACGCCGGGATAAAAGCAATCCCAGCCCACCAATTGAAAGCAGCAACAGGTTTGAAAATCAATGCCAGACCTGCAGCGACAAACATAAGAATGGGAAGTGTAATGATTTTAGATGACAGGTTGTCGGAAATGTCCGAGTGAATTGGATGAACCGGTTTCAATAAAGCAAATGAGAGGGCACCCTGGCGTATGCGGTATTCATATTCCCACATGATCCAGGTATAAGTGAATTGGTTGACAAGCATCAGGACCAGGTAGTAAGCAGCAAACCCTCGCGCAGTGTAGCCACCAACGCTGCCCCCACTGCTATTCGAGACCGTCGACCAAACGATCAGGTATATGAGCGGTTCGAGTACCTGGGAAATCATCCAAATGAAAAGGGAGATCCGGTATTGGACGATGCTAGCGAACGTGGTCTTAAATTGCTGAGAATACAACCGCAACAAAGAGCGGATTTCCCGGAAGGCGTTCAAACTGGCTCCTGGGTAAAGACCTGATCGATAACCTCCTCAATGGGTGGATCTTCAACCAACAGGTCAATGACAGGCAGGTCTGCCAGGATGCGCTCGGTTACGTGAGCAGTTTGTGCCTTGGGAACCCGCAAGGTGAAGCGACCGTCTTCACAGTTAATAACTTCCCCATATGTGTGCAAGTTGGCGTGACAATCCTCCAACTGGACCACGATGGTTTTATGTGCAGTAAACTTCTGCACAAGAGCTGATAGGTCTCCATCAAAAAGCAACCGGCCGTGATGGATGACGATGACCCGTTTACAAAGAGCCGCCACATCTGCCATGTAATGGCTGGTCAGGAGTACAGTAGCTCCTGATCGGTGGTTATATTCGGCGATAAAAGTGCGGATACGGCGCTGCATGGTCACATCCAGACCTATGGTAGGTTCATCCAGGAAAACAACCTGGGGGCGGTGCAACAAGGCTGCGGCGATCTCACACTTCATGCGTTCCCCGAGTGACAGATTGCGGACAGGTTTTTTGAGCAAAGGCCCCAATTCGAGCAATTCGGTCAATTCGTCCAAGGTACGACGGAAATCCGTTGACGAAAGCCGGTAAATGACCCGGTTAAGTTCGAACGAATCGGCTGCGGGAATGTCCCAAACCAATTGGTTACGCTGACCCATGACCAAGGTAATTTGGCGGAGGAAGCTGCGTTCCCGCTTCCATGGGATTGATCCAAGTACAGCGCCTTCTCCCCCAGTGGGATGCAGCAGCCCGGAAAGCATTTTTAACGTGGTAGTTTTACCGGCACCATTCGGGCCAAGAAAGCCAACTATTTCGCCAGGGTATATATCGAAAGTCAAGCCATCCACTGCATTGATATCCTGCATCCGACGGTGGAATAAGGACTTCAAAGCAGCACCCATCCCGGATTCGCGTTCTGGAACCCGGTAGGTTTTACACAATTCGTGCAGGTGGATGGCAGGTTCAGTCATTAGTAAAAGATAATGATTGTAAGTTTATTTGAAGTACTCGACCAATTGTCGATTAATTTCATCGGCTGCATCATGTTGGACCCAGTGAGAGGCATCCTCAAAAAATATTAACCGACCATTATCACACAGATTAATTGATTTTTGAGCCATTTCCTGGCTGAGAGCTATATCTTGTTTACCCCATAGAACCAAGGTAGGAATATGGACACGAATATCTGCTGTCATCTGAAGATGGTAACGAAACAAAGCCCGGTACCAATTAATCATCCCGGTCAAGCCACCGGAGTTTGTCCATGCCTGTCGATATTCTTCCAAATCTTCATCTGAGAATGTGGTTTGTTTACCACTGGACTTTATCATTTTTATTGCTAAGGCAAAATTGTTTCGCTGTAATAACCAGTCTGCCAATCCGGGGATTTGGAAAAATAGGATATACCAGGACTTAACCATCTGGCGCCGAGATTTACGCAGAGCCTCCAGCATCACTGAGGGGTGAGGCACATTTAGGATTGCCAGATGTTTCATCCGATCCGGGAAATTAATAGCAATCCACCAAGCCACAGCGGCACCCCAATCATGCCCGACCAGGTCTATCTTTTCATATCCCCAATGGTCGAAAAGGCCGACAATGTCCTTGCCAAGTACATCCAGCCTATAAGGGCGCGTCCCACGCGGGCAATCAGAAAGATTATAACCACGCTGATCCGGTACGATAACCCGGAACCCGGCGGTAACCAATGCGGGGGCCTGGTGATGCCAACCGTACCAGAAATCAGGAAAGCCATGCAACAGCATGATTGGTTTTCCAGCAGGGTTTCCCAGGGTAACAACATGAAGCCGGGCACCATTTGTTTCGATATAATGATGCTCCGGTTGATCCATCATTATTACCCAATCCTGACGGAACGCATCGAAACCGACCCGCCCCACACTTTCTCTGCGAAGAAAATGACCGGTTCACCCAAGTCCTGCGCTCCCAGCACATAAAGCAAGGGCTTGTAATGCTCAGCAGAATTGATGGAAAGAGCAGCATCGCGTCCCTGCTTTTGGTATTGGATGAGCGAGTCATGGTTTCCGTCCAGGATCCATTGTTTGACCTGGCCGTCGAATGCGAGAGCCCAATCAAAGGCAATATCTTCAAAAACAACCATGCGCAGGTTGTGGACAATATTGCCACTGCCCAAGATCAAGATGCCTTCATTCCGCAGGGTTTTGAGCTTGCGCCCCATGTCGTAGTGCTCCTGAGAATTTTTATTCACATCAAGGCTCAATTGGACAACAGGAATTTCCGCCATGGGAAATAGGCGTGCCAGCACAGACCAAGTGCCGTGGTCCAAACCCCATTTGAGGTCCAAAGACACGCCTCCCGCTCCTATCAATTCCTGAACACGACCCGCCAATTCCGGAGAGCCAGGAGCAAGATAAGTCTTTTCATAGAGTTCGGGTGGGAAGCCATAGAAATCATAAATTGTCCTAGGGTTTTCCATGGATGTTGTTTGCGTACCCACGGACTCCCAATGAGCTGACACACATAAAATAGCCTTGGGAGGCGGTAGAGTTTTCCCCATAGCAATCCAGGAGCGGCTGAATTCATTCTCTTCGATGGCGTTCATCGGACTGCCATGACCGATGAAAAGCAAAGGCATACGTTCCATAGATAACTCCTCTAATTAATTTTCCAACCTAATATCAATCATTATTCCCCATTTCTAAATGGATCCATTTTCAGATATTGTAGAAGTGCTTTTCGGGTATAGGAGTCGACCGGAAGAGCGAGAGCCTTATCGGGATCAACCCATTTGAAGTCTTCGGCTTCATCATTTAGACTCACTTCGGTTGATTTTGACTTACAAGCATAGTCAAAAAAGAGAAAATGACGTCTTTTCCAAAAAGCCGGATCATGGATGAACTCCTGCCAGCATAAGAAATGCAACTCAAAATACGGCCAAGCCGGTCTCTTCCAACGCCTCGCGAATGACTGCCTGTTCCACACGTTCTCCTAATTCCACGTGGCCTCCGGGTACGACGTAACGACCTGGCCATTTGTGTGATTTCATGAGAAGAAGCTCTCCATTAGGATTGAAGATCAAAATACCAACAGTTGGTTCCGGATAAGCTTGGGCGAGCATAGGTCAGGCGTTTTATTTTAAATGTTGGAAATAGGATGAAATCAGGTTTGATATATTTGCGGTCGAATGAGTGCCAAGAATCCGGAAGAAATCTTTGGAAGTGGCGATTTTCCCAGACATCGTTGTCGAATAATCCATCAGAAAGGCAAAAAAAGCATCATCACCAATAATTTTTCGAAGCTCTTCCAGGAACTGCGCGCCACGAAGATAGACGGCATCGGCATAGGTCCGAAAATTGATGCCGTTATAAATATTTGTATCCACCCAGCCGGAAGGGGAAAAAGACTCCACCCGAAAGGCCCACCAAGCCGATACATTTGGGATATTTTTTTCATAAAATAATTCTTCACTATAGGTAGCAAGGGCTTCATCCAGCCAGGGTTCCGTTGCCTGATCATTCCCCACCTGCCCGAACCACCATTGGTGAGCTGTTTCGTGGACTGCCAGGTCAGCAAGGTTGCTGAGCAATTTCCCGTCATATGTTTTGTAATAATCCTGGCTCAAGAAAAACAAACCGTCATATTCCATTCCATCAAAAAATGGCGATTCGACAATGCTCAAACTTAACTGCTGATAAGGGCCAAATAGTTCAGTAAAGGTATTAATCGCCCTGGTGGCTGCATCCAAAACAACCCCAGACGGGGTTTCATTCCCTTGAAAATAGTAACTCGTTATAATTATGTTAGCAATCTTAATCGAACTAGATTGGTAAGACGGGCTAGCGGAAAAAACAAACGTACGAGCATTCTTAAGGATGTAGTGCGCCCCCCCGGCAGTTTTTTCTTCCGGAGCGCTGGCAGCCAACACAACCGGCGTGGATGAGGCCTGCTGGGTTACAGTAACATCAAAATCAGCAACACCGTAGGTCAGGTGTTCGCCGACGTTTGCAGGTGGATGTAGAATCCAACCGTTTAAATATGGAACAATGAATGGGTACCAGTCCACCAGGTTTACCTGGCGGGTATTGTAGCCAAAGACATGGTGAATATCGGCAGCAGGTAGATGCAAGTCAAATAAAAGTGATAAGGTCACAGTTCCACCTGGAACCAGGGGGGTAACCAGCGGGACATCCAATCGATCGCTTATAAGACCTAGCTTAATGGTGTCCTGCCCGTTGACCAGCAGCTCTTCCAAAACAAAGCATCCTGCCCATAAGTTCGGTTCGACTGCCAATAGGAGATCGGGGAGTATTACGCCCGTGTCATTTTGGAAGAATATCGTCTCATGCACTTGCAGAGAATGAGTATCGTAATCGAGACTTGCATTTAAAGTATAGATAGTGTGGGCAATAACAGGCTTGGTTATCTTAGTTGAGGATGAGGTAATTTGAGTCGTGTATGCATCAGTTGGAATATCACCAGAGGAGTTGATTGGCTTTTGCGTAGGAGTTGCATTCGAACTGGGATTGAACAGTCGGGTCAGTAGATACCAATCCTGATAGTCCTACTCCTGAGCAGGAAGAAAGCAGGATGACTATCGCGAGGCTTGTGGAACAAGAAAAGCGATATTTATTTATCTTTTTTTCCACAAAAGTCCCCGGTGAGGCTGGAACAGAAAAACAATCAGGAAAATTGCCGTTGCCGTCAATACAATCGCAGAACCCGAGACAATATTCAAATAATAGCTCAGGTACAGTCCCACCAGGCTTGAAACAGCTCCAATAGTTGCAGATACCAGCATCATAGGCCACAGGCGGCGGGTCAGCAAATAGGAAGTAGCTGCCGGGGTGATGAGCATTGCAGCTGCCAACCCCACACCAACGGTTTGTAGTGAAACGACCACCGTCATCGCCAATAACACCAGCATGAAGTTACGAAGAAGTTCCGCTGGCAGACGGAGTGTGGCTGCCAGGATCGGGTCAAAGGAAATAACCATGAATTGTTTATAGAAAAATGCCACAGATGCGAGTACCACCAATCCCAAACCAGCAGTCAACCATAAGTCACTCAGGCTAACGCCAAGGACGTTACCAAAAAGGATATGACTTAAATCAACGGCATATGTCTGGATGGAACTGATTAATGCCACTCCCAGCGAAAGAGCCGCAGCAAATAGTATGCCGATGGCAGTGTCTTCCTTGACTGTGCCGCCCTTAGAAAACAACCCAATGCTGAGAGCAATAATCACGGCTGCGATCATCGCTCCAATCAACAGATTTCCATGCAGGAGATAGGCTATCGCCACGCCTGGTAGGATTGCATGAGCCATGGCATCCCCCAGGAAAGCCATGCCTCGTAATACAACATAGGTCCCCATGACAGCGCAAAGAATCCCGACCATGACAGAAGCCAGCAAACCGCGCACCATGAATTCATATTGAAGAGGTTGGAACAGCCAGTTCAATTATCCATCCCTTTCAATGCGGACCATCCTCGGGCGGGCAGCAATCATCAACAAGGACCATGCCGTCCGGCAACTTCAACATCATAGGACCAAAGGCTTTGGTCAAGTTTTCAGGAGAGAAGACTGAAAGCGGATCGCCAAATCCAATCAGGGTATGATTGAGCAGCAAGACAGCATCAAACCGGGTGGAAGCCAGGTTCAAATCATGCGTGGAGATCATCACTGTCACTTTTTTCTGACGCAAATGATCCAGCAGCGCCAAGGTGGCTTCCTGAGTGGTGGCATCCACACCAGTAAAGGGTTCATCCATCAGGAAGATGTGAGGCTCCTGAGCAAGTGCACGTGACAGAAAAACCCGCTGTTGCTGACCTCCAGACAATTCACTGATGGCGTGGTCCGCCATGTCAGAGATTCCCATCTGTTCGAGACTACTCATTGCGATTTCCCGGTCAGTCCGTCCAGAGCGCTGCAACCATTTCTGGTGCCCAAACCGACCCATAAGAACGACATCCCGCACAGTAACAGGAAAGTGCCAATCCACTTCTTCGCGTTGGGGAAGATACGCCACGCAATCCAAATGATGACCGAGGGGCAGGTTATGAATAAATATTTTTCCAGAACTTAGGGGTAATAGACCCACCAAAGCCTTAAACAGAGTTGATTTTCCAGCACCATTCGGACCCACCACCGCAACCCGGGCTCCGTGAGGAATTTGAAATGTGATCTCCCGCAAAACAGGGGTTCCATTATATCCAACAGATATATTATCAACATCCAACCGGGCAGGTGATTCTGGGAGAGTATCCATATTATTTTAGGGCATCCAAGATCACAGATACATCATGTTTGATCATTTGGATATAGGTCGGTGCAGGACCGTCGGGCCCGGAGATGCTTTCAACATAAAGATCGGTGACTACCATAACCCCTGTTTCAGTTGCTATTTGTTGAGCCAGCTTCTGATTCTCTCCGATATCAAGAAATATTGCCTTCGCACCGCTGCTACGGATCGTATCTATCAGGCTGGCGAGCTGCTGAGCTGAAGGGGAAGCGTCCGTGGTGATACTCGGTATGACAGCACCAACAATTTTAAAATCATACGCTTTAGCAAAATACCCAAGGGCATCATGATTTGTGATGAGAAGGCGTTTTTCCACAGGAAGTTGGTTGACCTGATCTTTTACCCATTGGTCCAGAGCGTGTAATTGTGCAATATATGCGCTTGCGTTCAGAGTGTAAACTTCTTTCCCAGCCGGGTCCGCCTGGATAAGGCCGTCTCGAATCTGATCGATATAATTAATTGTATCCAGCGGGTACATCCACATATGTGGATCACCCTGGGGATGTTCGCCTGATGGGTCCGGGTTCGGAGCCACACCTTTCGAAGCAGTAATAATCTGCAGTTGACCACCAAGGCTGTCAATTGTTTTTTGCAGCCAAGTCTCATAACCCAAGCCATTGATAATCAACACCTGCGCCTGAGCAAGCCGGGTGACATCCTGAGGTTTAGGCTGGTACTCATGCGGATCTACCGTTACCGGTAACAAAACACCGATCGTTATCCGGCTGCCAGCAACATTTTGAGCAATATCTCCTAGAAATGTTTCTGTAGCCAACACGATCGGTAATCCAGATTTTGAAGTGGCCGGTTGGCACGCGGATATAAATAAACTTGAAACCAATCCTACCAAAGATAATAATTTTTTGATAGAGGTCATCTCTACCTCCTTTGAAAATGGTAATCATTTTCAAGATGGAAGGAAAAAAACTCTCCCATTATTAACCAAAGTATTTTATAAACCAAGTTGATAAAAACGAGTATGGATAATCACCGATCCGACATTTAATAGAAGGATTGCAATAACAGTTAATACCACGAATGGTCGAGCACGTTTTGGTGGCAGTCCCTTCTCCTTAACATTTTTCCGTTGTTTTTTATCCAGAGATAACCCTGTGGCGGCAGCGACCGGGACGGCTACACAGCATATGCACATCATCCACCTCCTATGAGCGAGAACGGCACGAATCACAAAGTCCAAAGATCTGTAACCAATGGCTTTCGATTTGAAACCCAGTCTTTTTGGAAACGTTATTGAATAATGAATCCAGCTGATCGCCCTCGAATAAAACCGCTTTTCCACAATCATTGCAGATCATAATATGCTGGTGACCGTTCCCTGCCCTAACGAAAGCTTGGCAATCCTTTGTCTGGTGTACCCGTTGAACCAAACCCAGCTCTTCAAGTTTTTCAAGAGTGCGGTAAACGCTGACCAATCCGAGCCTTGGGCAGTCTTTACGGGCGGCATCATAAACTTCGACTGGAGTGAGAGCATAAAAACTTTCGATCAGCGTCTCAACGACAGCCCGCCGAGGTGCGGTCAGTCTACACCCATTTTTTTTCATTATGTCAAACCAATTACCTTCAATCCCGGGCATTTAATATCCTTTTATTATTGATAATGTTTTTCAATTGTAGCCAGCCCCTGCCGTGCTGTCAAGGTAACCACATACTCTACCCAAAAAAAGCAACTCGAATTGCCCTAATCAATTATTTACCTGACTTGCCAAGTAACCTATTTTTGCGATGTTCCAATTCCTCCATCCAATGGCGGTATTCATAACGCGGGATATCAAGCGAAGCTATTAATTCTTCCGCTCCCTTCGTCCATTTCACAGCCTCTGCATAATTTCGTCGTTGATGCTCATAGTATTTAGCGAGTTCAATATATGCATAAACATGACCTTCGGTCGCGGCTTTTTGCCAAAGTGCGACAGCAGATTCGAGATCGCCCCGACGGCGCTGCAAAGCAGATAACCTTTGTACAGCAGAGCCAAAATCTGCTTCCCCTACTCCAACCTCCAACCCGCGTTCATAAAGACGGGCGGCTTCCTCCCGGCGGTCAAGGTCTTCAAAAAGTTTTCCCAAAGAAATGAAATCCAGCCCGTGCTGCACCTGACCGTCAAAAGGAGCATGGAGGATGGAGGCCATATGGTTCATAAGTGCTGCCAGTGCTACTATATCCATTGCATTATGGTAGAACACCCCCTTCAAAGGACCCGCGTCGCCAGTTCGTAAATAATCAAAATAGAGATAAGGAATTTCGTACCCCGGGACTTCGTCGATGGTCCGCGGTGCTGCCAGGACGTTCTCTTCGAGATATTTCAGAGCGCGGCTGGGTAAACGGTCTCGCCATAGACGCCGGGCGAGAGGAAGCAAATCGAGATGTGCAAAATCCTTGAAGGGGATGGGAATATTATGAAGCAAATAACGTGTGACAAGAAGAGGCGCGTCAAAAGCTTTTCCGTTAAAGGTCACAAGGGCTGAATTAGGAGCAAGGAATTCCATTAACCCTTCAAGCATAGCGGATTCTTCCGCCGGGTCACGCATAAAGTATTGGGCCAAGTGAAAGGTATCCCCCTCAAACCGTCCAACCCCGATCAAAAAGGCATATGTGCCCGTCCCACCAGACAGACCAGAAGTCTCGACATCCAGGAAAGCAAAAGATTCAATGGGCATAACAGCAAGGCGTGGATCGCGAGCCCATTGAGAGATGGTCAATAAAGGAACGGATATACGCAAAGGGGTAAGACCATGACGGTAATCAGATGGATATGTTTGTTCAGACACAAATGTTTCACCCTGCGGGGTGGAAACGAAATGACCATCCACAACTGATTGGATGGCAGCCTCTTTTTTGGATTTTGAATTTCGAGGTTGGAATTCCGCTGTGCCGATTTTCACTCCCATCGATTTTAATTTTCCGGCAAGGGACGATTTTGAGAGATTTGTCATTGAATCGATTATATCCTTAACAATCCTGTCCATCTCGAGGAAATCTGGTAAAAGTGGGGTTAATAAGGTGATGACAGGAACCACGATGAGGAGTGATCATGAGCGGTAATACCAGAGAATCAAAAAAGGCACTATTATCCTTCTGGATAAAGCTTGCCTATGGAACAGGAGACTGGAGCCCTGCAAGTTATGGAACCCTGCGGCAGATCTTCTATGCAATTTTCCTGACAGACGTGGTTGGACTCGACGCCCGGCTGGCATCTTTCGCCGCACTGGTGGGGATAATCTGGGATGCGGTCAATGATCCCCTGGTGGGCATTTTGACCGATCGTATGCGCAGCCGGTGGGGCCGACGCCGACCTTTCCTGCTCTTTTTCTCCATTCCTTTTGGAGCTAGTTTCCTTCTCCTATGGTGGGCGCCACCATGGCACAACCAAATAGCACTGGCGGTAACTGTCACGTTGGCGTTCATGATCAGTGATACATTCGAAACCCTATGCGAGGTTCCGTTTTCATCCCTGCTCCCCGAATTAACCCCGGATTATGACGAACGTACCACGCTAACCAGTTACCGAATATTGTTTAACCTGTTGGCATCCCTGGTTGCAGCGGTTGCCGCGCCAGCGATCATCGATGCGACCCTGGCTGCCGGATTAAGCCAACAGCAGGGGTACTTGATCGTCGCAGGAATCTTCGGGGGACTGGCGGTCATCCCATTCCTGCTTATTTTCGCTGTTGTTCGTGAGAGGTACGGAGCTGCAGACCGACCCCAGGAGACGGTGACATTCAAAGAAACTCTGCGGACCTGCTGGGCTAACATTCCATTTCGATTCGCAACACTCATCTACATGCTGAATTGGATCACCTTTGACCTGGTGGCACTCGTCCTGCCCTTTTACCTCCTCTACTGGATCGCTAATGGAAACATGCTGACCTCGGTGCTATTTTTGGGAGTATCCCTTCCATTAGAATCAGCAGTATTTGCACTGCTTCTAATCACTGCTATCGCTGCCCTGCCATTCTGGCTATGGCTCTCCCACCGGTTGGGAAAACACATCGCGTATATCATTGGGATGGTATTCTGGGCAGGAGTTCAAATTGGCATCTTCCTGGTACATCCGGGTCAAATAACGCTGGTACTCTGGATGGCTTTCCTGGCGGGGTTAAGTGTCTCAGCTGCCCACATCCTGCCTGATGCAATGTTCCCAGATGTGATCGAATGGGATGAATTGCGGACCGGGCGAAGACAGGAAGGGATCTACTATGGGGTTAAGAATTTTATCCGAAAGCTGACTGGCGCGTTGGCAATCTTTCTCGCTCTACAGGTGCTGGGTTGGTTTGGATACCAGACGCCGCCAACGGGGGTGACAAATTTCGAACAGACGACGATTACATTAACCGCAATTAGGATATTAATTGGACCCCTGGGAGCAGTATTGCTGTTTTCAGCAGTTATTACTGCATGGTTTTATCCACTGACCCGAGAAAGACATGCGAGAATCCGGAGGTTGTTGGGAAACCGTAAATCCCGGCGCGGGGAATAAAAGTAACCTGTTAATAAATCAGCGGTTTATGAAATATACCTTAAATTTTCCATATATCAATTGACTTAGGCCGTAGGATTCGCTATACTATGTAAGCGCTTTCATAACACCCTACCAATAATTTCTCTCACTAATAATCCAAGATGTCTGCATCCCGACTTACCATTGCCGATGTTGCCGAAAGAGCCGGCGTATCCATCGCCACCGTGAGTCGCGTGCTGAATGGGACTGCCCCTGTTGAGGTGGAAACGGCAGAGAGAGTCCGGTTCGCCGTGGCTTCACTGAATTATGTTCCTCATGCTGCGGCTCGAACGCTTGCCAGCCATCGCACAAATACAATTGGATTGCTTCTGCCTGAGATCAGCGGAGCATTCTTTCAACCACTGCTGCGGGGGGTAGAGGCAGGGGTCAGCAAAGCCGGATACGACCTTTTAATTCATGCGACACAATCGAGACCTGACAACGCTCCCCATCGACCCCTCGGAGAACACAACACCGATGGCTTACTGGTTTTCACCGAGAGCCTGGATGAAAAAGAGCTAACCCGCTTGCACGGGATCGGGTTTCCGGTGGTCTTGCTTCACCAGGCATCCCCTAACTCCCTGGATATCCCCATCATAACGATCGAAAACCAATCCGGCGCGCAGAACATTGTGGACCACCTAATCGAAATCCATAAACGTCGCCGGATTGTTTTTATGCAAGGTCCAGCAGGCCATGAAGATTCATCCTGGCGGGAAAAAGGATACCGTCAAGCAATGGATAACCATCATATTACCCTTGATCCATTGCTGATCAGGCGCGGAAACTTTGACCGTAATGACGCACAGTCTTCCATAGAAAAATTAATTTCTGAAGGGATTGATTTCGATGCAGTTTTCACAGGTGATGACGAATCAGCTATCGGAGTACTTCATAGCCTTGAGACAGGCAAACCTAAAGGTACCCGATAAAATAGCCGTCGTTGGATTCGACGACTCTTTATTCGCAGGTACGTTATCTCCACCCCTGACAACCGTGCGAGCACCAACAGAACTTGTCGGGAATCAAGGAGTGCAGCAGCTAGTGCGCGTCATCCATGGCGAGGAAATAGAACCGCGCCTGGTTTTACCCACAGAATTGATAATCCGCCAGTCGTGCGGATGCATGCCATGAATAAGGAGGGAACCGGAAAACAAATAAATGACCAGCATTCAAAATCATCCATTAACCGAAAATTCTGTGAAGGAGGAGACAATGCTTACCAACCGTTTGTACCCAATTTTTGCACTTTTCATGGCGGGTTTACTTTTGTTTACAGGGTGTTCTCCCAAGCCAGTGAGTAATGAGCCTATCAAGATAACAATTTTCGTCGGTTTTGGCGCCGGTTCGGACCCAGATTCAATGGCTGCCCTAAATACGATCGCAGACGAGTTTAATGCCAGTCACACAGATATTCAGGTCGAATTCATGTTTTCGACGTGGGAAGAGCATACATCCAAGTTTTCCACCTTCCTGGCAGGGGACCTAGCGCCTGACCTGGCGTTCCCGATTGGAATCCAGGGTATCGCTGAATTCTATGATGAGTGGATTGATGTCAGTCCCTATATTCAAAAAGACAAATACGATACGACTGATTTTTATGGTCCTTCATTGCAGCTGTTGAATTTCAATGACAAGACCATCGGCCTACCGTTGGGTGTATATCCATCCGTGACCTTCGTGAATGAAGATTTATTCGATGCAGCAAACGTTGCTTATCCACCCAAACAGTACGGCGACAGCACCTGGACATTGCAAAAAATGGTCGAGATTGGTCAGCAGATGACCCTTGACCAGAACGGCAATAATGCCACCTCGCCCAATTTTGATCCGACCAAGATCACGCAGTGGGGTTGGGGTGGTTGGTGTGGACCATTCCGGACCGTACCGGGCAAATTTGGTGGAAACCCGCTCGGAATGAGTGCGGACTATAAACATGCGGACATGAATACAGGAGGCTACCTGGAAGGTATGCAATTCCTTTATGATTCAATCTACACCACCCACATCCGACCATCAAGTGTGGATGAAGGTTCAACATTTACCGGCATGGATTTCACTTTTGAAAGTGGAAAGGTGGCAATGTTCGAATGCTTCAGCTGGTCCAGTTATGCCTTCCCCAACTTCACCACCGCCGGAAACTGGAATGTCGCGGCGGTTCCTGCTGGCCCGCACGGAAACGTGGTTTCACCGGTAAACGCGGATACATTCGCAATTCCTGCACATTCCAAACACCCTGACCAGGCTTGGCAAGTTGCCACCTGGCTAATGCAGCCTGAAATGCAAAGTCGCCTTTGCGGCATCTTCGGCTGCATCCCTTCCAGGAAATCCCTCGCAAATGATTGGATAAATAAGATGAGCGCCGATTATCCAAACGTGGATTTCCAGGTTTTCATCGATTCCATAGGTTATATGGACGCATCCCCCAATAATGAGTCGTGGGTGCCCAATTACTCAAAGGTCTGGGATGCAACAGAAAATTCGATGAGCCGAATCCTAAGCGGGGATAGTAATAACGTGCAGCAGGTGATGGATGACCTGCAAGCGGAAGTCCAGGGATACCTGGATGAGTATTGGGCAGCTCATCCATAAGGTTGTCGGTTATTTCGTTGTTCCCTCTTCCTGTCAGAAGAGGGAACAACAATTCATGATTCTGGAAACTTCTATGAAAAAGGTTGCCAAACCAATGTCTATGCGGCGACGGGAGTCGCTGTGGGGGTACATTTTTATCAGCCCATGGATAATCGGTTTTATCCTCTTTACTGTCGGCCCTATGATCGCATCGCTGGTTTTTTCTTTTGCTGACTATAACATCGTCAGTGCTCCGACAAATTTCGGATTTTCCAATTACATCAAACTGTTCACTAATGACCCGGATTTTTGGCATTCGCTGGGGATCACAGCCAAGTATGCGGTTCTTGCAATCCCGTTAAATCTTGTCTTTGGTTTTGCACTTGCGTACCTGCTAAACCAGAAAGTTCCGGGGATGGCATTTTGGCGGACTGTTTTCTATATTCCCTCTGTTTTAGCAGGTGTGGCAGTTGCCATCCTATGGGGATTAATGTTTAACCCCAAGTTTGGTATTCTGAACTGGTTCCTGGGAATATTTGGCATTAATGGACCTGGGTGGCTATCCAGTCCAAATTGGGCAGTTCCAGCACTGATCCTGATGAGTTTATGGAGTGTTGGTGGAGGAATGATCATTTATTTATCAGGGCTGCAAAGCATCCCGACCACACTTTACGAAGCTGCCCAACTTGATGGTGCCAACAGCTGGCAGCAATTTTTTCGAATTACTGTCCCTCTTATGTCTCCTGTCATTTTCTATAATTTAATCGTTGGAATCATTGGCACCTTTCAGTATTTCACCGAGGTTTACGTTCTCACCAGCGGGTTGACCGGAGGGGTGGGAGGTCCGGCAAAATCCACATTGTTTTATAACGTATATCTTTACAGCAATGCTTTCCGATATATGAAAATGGGATATGCATCAGCATTGGCCTGGGTGTTGTTTATTATTGTATTGCTACTCACATTGCTCGTTTTCCGTAGTTCAGCCACCTGGGTTTATTATGAAGGAGAGCTTCAGAACAAGTGAGGCGGACCGTGAGACAAAGCAAAAAGGGTAATGAAACCATCGTCCGAACCATCTCCACTATCCTGTTATCCATTGGAATGCTGGTGGTCCTAACTCCATTGGCATGGATGGTAGTCTCTGCACTCAAACCGAGAGATGCAGTCAATACCTTCCCACCCCAATGGATCCCGTTGGATCAGGTGCAGGTAACCATCAACGGCCAGGAATATTTTCTATATGACATTCCAGTAAATGGAGAAACGCGACAACTAGCTCTAGTCGATAAACAGGGAGCTACAGGTAAGTTTATTGACCCCCAAAACACTTCCCAGATCTTCGAGCTTCCAGTTGCGTCCGGGACGAGGGTCACCCAAATTAAACTGCATTGGGAAAATTTCCTGCTTGCAGTAACCAAAGTTCCCTTTGGGCATTACCTGCTCAACACCTTAATCATTGTATTCTTCGGTACCATTGGAACAGTGGTCTCTTGTACATTGGTCGCATATGGCTTTGCACGATTCCGGTCCAAATACATGCCAATCTTATTCTTGTTGTTGCTTTCAACGATCATGCTGCCACCTCAGGTTACCTTGATCCCGACTTTTATCGTATTTAAAAAGATCGGTTGGTATGATACACTGCTGCCGTTGATCGTTCCAGCTTTCTTCGCAAATGCCTGGGATGTGTTCCTTTTGCGACAGTTCTTTATGTGCTTGCCGACCGAGCTTGACGACGCGGCGCGCATAGACGGATGCGGACCATTTGGCATCCTCTGGCACATTATTATCCCTCAATCATACCCGGTGCTGGCGACCGTAACCATCTTCTCTGTGTTATATGCGTGGAATGATTTTTATGCACCCTTGATTTACCTGCAAAACCAGCAGCACTGGACCCTGGCACTTGGGCTGCAATCGTTCAACGCCGTCTACACAAACCAGGGTAATCTGTTGATGGCTGCATCCACTTTAATGGTGATCCCACCAATCTTAATGTTTTTCTTTGCACAAAAACTATTCATCCAAGGCGTGGTCATATCCGGGATCAAGGGATAATTCGTATTACATACACCATTTGAGGAGTCCTCCATAACCACTGATTTATACGGCTTTTGGCGTTTTACCCCAGAGGACAATCCAATATTTTGCATGCCCAGTTTTGATGATTCGAGTTGGGGAGAGATGCGGGTACCAGTAAACTGGTACCTAAGCGGGCTTGATCATCATGGAGTCGTTTGGTTTCGCCGCGAATTTCAACTCCGACCTCGCCTGCAGCACATTTCCCTCCATTTCGATGGTGTAGATTATTTTGCTGATGTATTCCTCAATGGAGAGCTTCTTGGACACCATACAGGATATTTCGATCCTTTCGAATTCGAGATAACAAAAACCTTTCGATCTGGGAAGAATTTATTGGCGGTGCGCGTCGAGAGCCCCTACGAATCAATTGGACCAGATGGCTGGTTTATGCATAAAAGACTTATTAAGGGTGTGCTCAACCATCATGACTGCCGCCCAGGAGGCGGTTGGGAACCGACTGGGCAATCTTACAATACGGGAGGCATCTGGAACCGGGTATATATTGAGCAGCACGGCACGATGACAATCAGCCAATTGCTCCTGCGTGCCGATATGGATTCAGAACCCCCTTCCCTACACGTCGATTTATGGGTACGGAACCGATCCAAAAAGGTGAGCACAAAACTCGAAATCCATTGCGATCCTGAGAATTTTCGAGGGAAGAAACAAACAAGCAGTTTCACTATGGAACTCCCGGAAGGAGAAAGTGTTCAATCGCTCCAAATGCCTGTAGCCGATATTCATACGGTGGCAACCCTGGGATCGGGGTTTTCCACATCTTTATAAAATCACGGCATCGCTTGGTTCCGGCAAAGCGATCAGCTCGAAATCAAGTTTGTTTGGTTTTCGCACTGTGAAGGTAGAATCAGGGTTTCAGTGGATCATTAATGGTCAACGATACTTCCTGCGAGGATCTAATTACCTGCCTTCCCAATGGCTGTCAGAAACTCTCTTCAAGGATGAATCCAATACCGAGGAACGATCCCTCGGCAAAAAGTCGAAGGGTGATTTCTATACCCGAGATGTAAACCTGGCGAGGCAAGCAAATCTAAATATCCTGCGCGTCCACGCTCACGTATTGCCAAGCGAATTTCACGATGCCTGCGACCGGGCTGGAATTCTTATCTGGCAGGATTTCCCTCTCCAATGGGGATATTCAGATGAGCCTGAATTTCAAGTCGAGGCAGAGCGCCAGATGCATGCAATGGTGACCGGATTATTTAACCATCCATCCATTATCGCGTGGTGTTGTCATAATGAAAGTCCCTGGGATGCGCGCTGGATGGCAGTTCAGAACGGTGAACAATATAACCCAGAACATAATCGGGACCTAGACGAACGGCTTGAAAAGCTTGTTCGTGTTCTCGATCCGACTCGATTCGTGCACCGGAATTCAGGCACTGGTGATGGTCATACTTATCCTGGGTGGTATGTAGGTCATTGGCGCGATTTTAATAACTTACCTTCCGCCCCTTTCATTACCGAATATGGTGCACAAGGATTAACAGGATTGGAGAGCATGAGACGGATGCTCCCCCAATATGAACCGGACGCAGGTTTTTCTGACATAGTAAAATTCAAAGGTTGGTTGGACTCTTTGGAAAAAATAAGTCCAGCAAGAAAAAGCTTGATCAAGTTTGGAACTAAATTTTGGAATTACGTCGAAAAGAAACATTGGAAATCCCTTCAAGATTGGATGAAAGGGTGGGGTATTAAAATGGTGCGCTCCGCCTATAAAAATACCCCATCAGCTGCCGATACCCCCGTCGAACTCCATCACGCCCGTGAAGTATGGGAAACCTGGCGTTTCCACGACTTCCAGCCACCAGAGACTTTCGATAATGGGATCGAACCGGGTGGCTCACTGGAGGAATTTATCAATAACAGTCAGTCATACCAAAGTAAATTGATCCAATTTGGAACTGAATGCTACCGGCGAGCGAAATACACGAATGTAACCGGTCTCATACAATTCGATTTTTGCGACCCCTGGCCCGCAGTGACCTGGTCGGTAGTAGACTATTGGAGAATCCCAAAGCTTGCTTTTGATGGCTTGCGCCGGTCCATGCAACCAGTCTTACCCAGTTTTACCTTACCAGAAAAAATTGACCGTGAAAAAGCGACCCAGGTTACGTTCTGTGTTGTAAACGACATGCTACAAGCCTTCTCTGATGGCGTGAGTGAGTGGTACCTGGAAGGCGCAGGGGGAATTATTGCATCTGCTTCTTTCCCGGTGAATATTCCAGCAGACAGCGTTTCAACAGAGACAAGATTAACCTTGCCATCTCTTCAGAGTGGAAGATATAAGCTTCATGTGGAAGTCTCTTCCAAAGAGAAAATTCTCGGAAAAAACTGGTATGAAATAATAATTAAATAACCGCGACCAAAGGCTTTAGCGTTGGGACGCGAAGAACACAGGCTCATGGTGTTTAATCAAAATGGTGATGCATATGACACTCCCGACCAAAATTGTTGTTATAGGTGCAGGCAGCGCTTCATTTGGGGAAAACACTCTTTCCGCCCTTGTTAACAGTAGAAAATTGAAAGGCAGCACATTGGCACTGGTAGACCATAACCCCGACACGCTCGATATAGTAAAACGCCTGGCGGAAAGGCTTAACCGAGAGTGGGGCTCAAATCTAACCATCAAGGCTTATAAAAACCACCAAAACGCTCTTGAAGGAGCAAGTTTTGTGGTCTCCGCCATAGAAGTAGGGGCGCGTGAAGGCCTTTGGAGAAAAGATTTCGAAATCCCACTCAAGTATGGAGTAAGGCAACCTTACGCTGAAAATGGAGGACCTGGAGGATTCGCTCATGCGGCCCGCAATATCGGACCCGTGATGCAAATCGCTCACGATATGGAGCAGGCTTGCCCCGACGCCTGGTATATAAATTTTACGAATCCAATGATACGAATCTGCGACGCCATCAACCGTTTCAGCAAAATCAAAGCGGTCGGTCTTTGTCATCAGATATATATCGGTTACACGATGGTGGGAATTGCTCTCGCAAAAGACCTGGGGTTTTCAGTCCCGGAGGGGATTATTGGGATGCACGCCGACCCGATGCAAGCACCGCTCCATACCCAGGTAAAAACCCAAGTGGTACCTCGTGTGGATATCCGTGCGGCAGGATTAAACCATTTCTCGTGGATCATTTCAATTCGTGACAGGCAGAACGGGGAAGACCTTTATCCTCTCTTCAGGAAGCGTTTTTTTGAACTTGATCCCGAATTTGAACCTTTGACAAGGCGAGTATTTGAAGCATTTGGACTTTTCCCCGTCCCTGGAGACAGCCATTTATGTGAATATCTGCCCTGGGTTTCTGACCCGGCAACCAAGCCTTGGGAAAAGTATCATCTCCCACTTTATGATTGGGACCTGAATGCTGCAGTACGGGAGTTTGAACACGAAAGGCTTAAAAGCATGGCAGATGGTGATGCGACTATAGACGGGCTGAAAGGTACCGATTCTGAAGGAGCATTGGAGATGATCGAAAATGTGGCAGGTGCAAGTACTCATTATCACCTGGCTGCCAACCTGCCTAACCAGGGACAAATCTCCAACTTACCCCTGGGATCCACCGTAGAGACACCTGTGGTTGTGGACGGCGGAGGTGTTCACCCTGTACACATTGGCGCTTTCCCTGAACCAATTACCGAAATCCTGCGGCGAGAAGTTACGGTGGCACAATTAAGCGTTGAAGCGACCATTGAAGGATCGCGCGAGAAAGCCATGCAATGCATCCTGCTTGACCCGGTTGTCAATGATTTTGAACAAGCCAGGAATATCCTGGATGGTTATTTAACCAGCTATCGAGAGTATCTTCCTCAATTCTGGAAATAATTAATCGAAGAATATTTTCGAAGAGGATATTAATGAAATATTTTCTAGGGGTTGACGCTGGTGGAACTAAAACTCATGCCCTGGTCACGAATGAGTCTGGCGAGGCAGTCGGATTCGGTCTGGCTGGGCCCGGCAACTGGGAATCAGTGGGGTACGATGGACTCACAAAAAACCTAGCCGATACAACCTCCATGGCACTGGAAATGGCAAAAATATCCATCAATCAAATTGCCGGGACCGGGATGGGACTGGCTGGATATGACTGGCCCAGCCAGCGAACATCACACCTGGATGCCCTCCGTCCATTAAACCTTTCATGTCCCTTGGAAATCGTAAATGACACCACGCTTGGGATCCTGGCAGGGGCAGAAGAAGGTTGGGGAATTTCTGTTGTGTCGGGAACTGGTTGCAACTGCCGTGGTTGGAGCAGGGATCATAAGAAAGAAGGTCGCGTGGTTGGCGGTGGAAGCGATTGGTCTGGGGAAGCTGCAGGAGGTTTTGACATCCTGGCCAGGGCTATGCGCGCGATCACATTTCAGTGGGATAAAAGAGGGCCTGCGACCGCACTTACCCCAGCTTTTTTGAATTTAACTGGCGCAAAAGACCTGGACGACCTGGTGGAAGGAGTATATCTGGGCAGGTTCGACTTCAACCCAGCAATGATCTTGCTTGTTTTCGAGATAGCCCGGCAGGGCGACCCTCAAGCCCTGGAAGTCATCCGCTGGGCTGGAAACGAACTGGGGATGATGGCTGTCAGTGTTGTCAACCAGCTCGATCTTCAAAAAGAAGGTTTTGATGTAATATTGATTGGCAGCCTATTCGACGGACATCCATTAATGACCGAGAGTATGCGTACAACTATCCAACAGTATGCACCGCAAGCCAGGCTGATCCGCCTCACCGTTCCCCCGGTGGTCGGTGGTGTTATCCTAGGGATGCAGGAAGCTGGAAAGGACGCCCGCATAGTTCGCTCAAAAATAATAGAAACCACGCGGGAAATGTTTAGCGTAATTACCGAGTAAATTATTTCAAGCTAATTGTTCAGATCTAATAATTTGGCGATCCAATCTGACGACGGATCGCCTTACGCTATAATATTCATGTGATCGAAATTCAGCAACAAATCGATCTCCTGCGATTGCTTTCCTCCCGGCTTGAGCACCTTTCAGTCGACTCTCATTGGGCGCATCGTGCCAGTGGATTGCGCGGTAATATCATCAAAATAATTGAGCTGGCTGAGGCTGGAGAATCTATATCCACGAACCGCCTGGATTTATTAATAGAGACTGCTTTCGATATCCTACGCAAGGCTGCACAAGATATTCCGGACCTGGATAAGTTATATAAGAAAAAGTGAATGTTAATATGATCAGGTACCTATTGGTAATAGGACTTACTACTGGCTGGGTGTTCTCCAGTGGCGGGAGTTTTAATTCCGCAACCCACTATTTCCTTAGAAAATCTTCATACTCAAACCGTCTCCGATTTCCCTGAAAATACTTTCACACCTAAAGCATCCCCTTCTAAAACCAACCCACCCACGCTTTCTCCATCCGTAACTACATCTTCCACACCAACAAACCTTCCCAGCGAGACACCCATTTCCTGGTCTTACGTTTTCCCCATCGAACCATCGAACCTGGTTGATTTCTCCGAAGGTACTGCCGGCCATGGGTACCCTGCGACGGATATTTTCGCCCCTGAAGGCTCAAAGTTTGTGGCAGTGACAAATGGTGTGGTGGATTTTGTTTCAACTAAAGACATCTGGATCCCAGAAAAAGATGACCCAGGAACTCGCGGTGGATTGTCTGTCGCCATTATTGGGGAGGATGGCGTGCGATATTACGGTTCGCATCTTTCGGCTATTGAACCAGGAATTAAACCAGGGGTATGGGTGACAGTGGGACAAGTCCTTGGGTATGTCGGTCATACAGGGGATGCCCGAAACACTCCAGCCCACCTTCACTTCGGTATCTCGCACCCAAGTTATCCAACAGACTGGCATACCAGACGCGGTGAGGTGGATCCATTTCCCTTCCTGGTCGCCTGGCGAGAAGGCCATAATGTGACGCCGCCACTGCCCATTCCCTGAAAGGAACCCATATGCAAACCATGCATGCTATGCTTTTCGAAGCGGTTGATAGACCCCTGAAATTGGTTGAATTGCCAGTTCCTCTACCGGGACCTGGACAAGTACTGATCAAAGTTCATGCCTGCGGTGTCTGTCACACCGATCTGCACATAGTCGATGGGGAATTAAAAGAACCGAAATTACCGTTGGTGCTTGGACATCAAATCGTTGGAACGGTTGTGAAGGGGGGAAAAGGAGCAAAACTTTATCGACCGGGAGAGCGAGTTGGCGTTCCTTGGCTGGGAGGAACCGACGGGACCTGTCGCTATTGTCAGCGCGGACAGGAAAATTTATGCGATCATCCTGTTTTTACGGGATACAAAATTAATGGTGGGTTTGCCGAGTATACAACTGCTGACGAACGTTTCTGTTTTGCCATCCCTCCATCCTACACCGACACGGAAGCGGCGCCCCTATTATGTGCAGGATTAATTGGGTTCCGGACTTATCGGATGGCTGGAGAAAATGTCAAAACGCTTGGGATTTATGGTTTTGGCGCGGCTGCACACATCATCACGCAGGTTGCCAAATACGATGGTATGCAGGTATTTGCATTTACCCGTCCCGGTGATTTCAGAGCACAACAGTTTGCGTTACGGCGTGGAGCAGACTGGGCAGGGGATTCCACACAGGATCCGCCCGAAAAATTAGATGCAGCTTTAATCTTTGCTCCGGTCGGACCACTGATAGTGGCAGCACTTAAAGCGACGAACAAAGGCGGGGTTGTTGTTTGCGGGGGCATCCACATGAGCGATGTCCCTTCCTTTCCATACAGCCTGTTGTGGGAAGAGCGAATCATCAGGTCGATTGCCAACCTTACCCGTCGGGACGGCGAGGAATTCCTTTCGCTGGCTCCGAAAGTGCCCGTGAAAACAGATGTAACAACATTTTCCCTGGAACAAGCTGGTGAAGCAATTGCGTCACTTCGAAATGGGCAAGTGGTGGGTGCGGTCGTTCTTTCACTTACACCTAACTAACTTACACCCGAATCCTCGGTCGAGATTGCGAGGAGGAGCTTGTTACCATTCTGGGGACAAAAATGGAAATAACAACCTTTTACAACCTCAATATTTTATGACAAATAATTAGGTAACTCTTTAATCCGATGGATGTTATATAGTCTGGAGCTCCATCCTATTCTCTTATTCCAACCAAAGGAGATTTTAGAATGTTAAAAACCATCGGAAAGTGGCTTTACCTAATCGGCCTGCTTATCGCGGTCATTGCCGGTCTGTTCAGCCTTTCATACACATGGCTGTCGCTGATCCTGGTAATCATGGGAATACTGGCTGCGATCTTTTTCCTTGACTCGGAAGACGTGGTCAACTTCGCGATCCGCTTTCTCCTTTTATTTGCAGTCGCAAGTGCATTGAATGCAGTCCCAGCAGTTGGACCATACATAACGGGCATGTTCACCGCTATTG
Organism: uncultured Chloroflexia bacterium; assembly: GCA_963830585.1. Lineage (GTDB taxonomy): Bacteria > Chloroflexota > Anaerolineae > Anaerolineales > Villigracilaceae > UBA877. The sequence continues at coordinate 1,247,493 of CAWHNA010000002.1, forward strand.
TAGCCTTCCTTGCCCCAGTTGCACTGACCCTGTTAGTCGTCCATTTTGTCAAGAAATATGCCTTGACAAAGTAAAATATATCGAGGGAAGAATTTTTTGAGAACCGCCTGGTTTAGGCGGTTCTCATTTTTAATATGATATCCTGGGTTTGGTAGTTAGAAATAATTGTCGGGAAGACTACCAAATATACAGAATGGATCAGACAAATACTGAGCTTTGGAGGACAATATTACACAGGTAACAAGGAAAAGCGTCCCTTTCGTCAACAGGAGTTCCGCGTAAATTCCAGCATTTCAATTGTGATAAACTTTAACTATGGACTCATTTACCGCCAAAGCAAATCCGAATATAGCATTCATAAAATATTGGGGAAATCGAGATGATGCATTACGCTTGCCTGCGAACGGGTCTATCTCGATGAATCTGGATGGATTGGAAACACTAAGTACAGTCTGCTTTAATGTGGAACTTCCCCTGGATGAGGTAAAAATCAATGGGAGGATTGCCGAAGGCAATGCGCGGACTCAAGTCGCCAAGATGTTGGATGAGGTGAGAGTACTGGCAGGAATCCAATTATGCGCGACCGTGGATAGCCAAAATAATTTCCCTTTAGGAGCAGGGATTGCTTCATCGGCATCTGCTTTCGCGGCGCTAGCGCTAGCTTCCTCAAGAGCAGCTGGGCTGATTTTAGACGAAACAGATTTATCCCGGCTTGCCCGACGGAGCTCCGGTTCAGCCTGCAGATCCATTCCTGGCGGATTTGTCGAGTGGAAAGCGGGGACAGGTGATAACAATTCATATGCAATTTCATTAGCAGCATCCGATTTTTGGGATCTGGCAGATTGCATTGCCATAATAAGCGATGAGCAAAAATCCACCGGATCAACTGAAGGGCATGCGCAGGCTTATACATCTCCGCTTCAAGCTGCCCGGGTAAGTGACGCCCCCCGCCGCCTGCAAATATGCCGTAACGCCATTCTGACACGAGATTTTGCTGCATTCGCCGATATTGTTGAAACAGATTCCAATTTGATGCATGCAGTAATGATGACTTCACAGCCGGCGTTATTCTACTGGCAGCCTGCCACCCTAGCAGTAATGCAAGCAATCCGTGAAGCACGAGCAAAAGGTATGCCAGTATGCTATTCGGTCGATGCCGGACCAAACGTCCATGCAATATGCAGCGGGATTAAAAGTGGGGAAACAGCAAAAATGTTGAGAAGCATCCCCGGAATCCAGGAAGTGCGTATGGCTAGAGTTGGGGGTCCTGCAAGAGTTGTTGAAAACCCACTCCAAATCCATGATTAGATTTATATTAATATTATTCATTAAATTACCAGATAAAGCCCAATAAGGATATAATCAACAAGACCGCCTCGCAGGAGGCGCAGTTTAATGTTTGTGAGGTTTATCAATGAGCATTGGTTTACTTGGCGGAATCGTATTCGTAATCGTCTTCGCCGGAATTATTTTAGTGCACGAGTTAGGGCACTTTTTCATCGCCCGATTAATGAAAATCGAGGTGGAAGAATTCGGGTTTGGGTTTCCGCCGCGCTTGTTACGTTTATGGCGCGGGAAGGGATCACTCCTGATCGGAAAGGACCGTGTAGTCATCCCTATAAATTTTGACCTGAATTTCGATCCGAAACAATCCGTCCATCGCGAGGTAAATGTAGTCGCAGTTTCCAAACGAGGGAATCTTGTACTTCGTTCCATTATATTTGCATCACCGGAAAATGGACAACCACTACCAGAACCATTATCGGTAAAGAATCCAGCTCTTGTGCCAGCTCAATCTCAAGCCGTTGAAAAAAAAATAATAAATTCAGCCTCGCAACCCGGGGAAATCCATTTAAGCGGGACATTGAAAGAAATCAGGCCTGGTACTGAATTCACCCTGAACTGGATTCCCCTAGGTGGTTTTAACAAAATCAAGGGGGAAGACGACCCAGAAACTCCAGGAGGGATGGCTGCAGCCAATCCTTGGAAACGGCTGGCAGTACTCGTGGCAGGCGCTGGGATGAACCTGTTAACCGCAGTCGTGGTTTACACCTTCTTTTTCTACCAGGTCGGCATCCCGGATACACATACAGCAATAATCGCAGGTGTTGATTCCCCTTCGCCAGCCCAACAAGCCGGACTACAGGTTGGGGATGTTGTGGTAGCTGCAGGAGGCTTGCCGGTTAATGGGTACTCCCAGTTAACACAAATCACCCATGACAACCTGGGTAAGCCACTCCAACTAGTGGTTTTACGAGATGGTAAAGCGCTTGAAATTACCCTTACCCCGCGATCGGTTTATCCCTCTACACAGGGACCCATGGGAGTCAGTATCGGCGAACCTCTCACCCCAGTCAGTTCCTGGTTCAGCACTATTCCAGCAGCTTTTTCCGCGACGGTTCAAGACGTGGACAGCCTGCTGGCTCTGCCAGGTCGCCTGATCGCTGGTACTATTTCTCCACAAGCCGCCCAGATTGGTGGTCCGCGCACGGTATGGAACTTATTCCAGCAAGCTGTTTCGAGGGATGTGACCAGCCGGGAAGCCGCAGCAAACACTGGAACTACGACCAAACCAACAAATTACACCCTGCTGATCATCATCTCCATAACAGTGACCACTGCGGTAGCAAACCTACTACCCATCCCTGCCTTTGACGGGGGACGAATTTTTATGACCTTACCTGAAATCTTGTTTAGACGCCGAATTCCAGCCAAATACCAAGCGATGATCAACGGAATCGGATTTCTCGTTCTGGTAACTTTGCTTGGTTTCTTTTATCTAAAAGATATCATCAGTCCGGTGAACTTTACCTTACCCTAAATCAGAAAGAATAAACCGTATGCCTCAGAATGCACCTTTTCTGACTGTTATTGACGCTCTGCTCGACGATAACAATCCATTTCCAGCGCGTTACCTGCACCGTTTTTCGGATATGGAGCCTGCTGATTTGAAACAACTAAAAAAAGACTGGCCGGGAATCTCCCCAAGCCGTAAACACACGTTACTCGAAGACCTGGAAGACCTGGCGGAAGCTGATACCCTTACATCATTCGACGATTTGGCGCGTTCCCTCCTGGCTGATCCCGACCCACAGGTCCGGGCGAGAGCAATTCGACTATTATGGGAGTGCGAAGATCAGAAACTCGTCCACGTATATCTTGACATGCTTAATCATGATGAGGATGTCGAAGTAAAAGCAGCTGCAGCAAATGCACTGGGACAATTCATATACCTGGGGGAACTGGATAAAATCCCAGCCGAACTTCACCATGAGATAGAGGATCAATTACTCAAGGCAACCACTACCTTCAAAGAGACACTGATCCGGAGACGAGCTCTGGAGAGCCTGGGATATTCCGGGCGCAAAGAAGTAATTCCACTCATCGAATCTGCTTTCGAGGAGAAAAAAACCGATTGGGTGGTTAGTGCCTTGTTTGCGATGGGACGATCCAGCGACAACCGCTGGAAGAAACAAGTCCTTTCACAGTTGCGATCACCCGATGAAGAAGTCCGATCAGAGGCTATCCATGCAGCGGGTGAATTGGAATTGGAATCGAGCCGTGGCATTATGCTCGACATACTTGAGGATGAAGAAGACCTGGAGGTACGCCGGGAATTAATATGGGCGCTGTCCAAGATTGGTGGACAAGGAGTGCGAGCCAAGCTTGAAGAACTGCTCGAGATCGAAGAAGACGACGATGAAGCGGATTTTATCGAAGAAGCCATCGATACATTGTCGTTTACCGAGGATATGGGCAACTTTTCACTGATCGACGTGGACGACGAGGTGGATTTCATCGAAGAGGAACCGGACGAAGAAGAGTAATCGCTGGTTTGTTTGAGCATGTAATTTAAGTTCAAATCCGGTAAGTATCCCGAATCTAATCATTGCCAATGGCGTTGCTGAACGTTTTTGTCAACAACCTCCTGCCTATCCTGCTCCTAAGCGGGGCTGGATTTGTGCTTGGGAGAACCCTCAAACTAGACTCGCGACCAGTGGGGCGGGTGATCTTTTATATACTCAGTCCGGCTCTGATCTTTGATATCTTAACCAGCAGCAAGCTAGCAGTAGAAAGCATCCTGCTCATGATGGGGTATGCCACGGCGACAATGATCATCGTTGCAGGAATCGCTTTTGTAGTGGGGAAATTATTCCGGCTGGAACAAAGCGTGCTGACCATCGTGGTGCTCACCAGTTTTTTTGCTAATAATGGCAACTATGGGTTACCTCTAATATCTTTTGCCTTTGGGCAGGAAGCCCTGGCATATGCCAGCATTTACTTTGTAACCAATTCCCTACTGCTCTACACCGTGGGGGTGTTGATTGCCAGCCTTGGTCATCTTCAGTTTAAGGAAGCCCTGAAGGGTCTTTTAAAAGTACCTGCTATTTATGCGATAATCCTGGCGGTGATTTTCATTCAAACCGGCTGGTCATTCCCATCTCCAATCCAAAAAACCGTGGAATTGACCTCAGGAGCAGCCGTACCAGCGATGATCATCCTGCTTGGGTTAGAGTTGCAAAAGGCAGAATGGACAAATAATATAAAGGCGTTGAGCATCCCAGTGGTCTGCCGCCTGCTGATCGGTCCAGTAATCGGGATTGCCATGGCTGCCTTGTTCGGCCTGGACAAAATTGCCAGCAGAGACGGGATCACCGAGGCAGGAATGCCTTCTGCGGTCATGACAACAGTGCTGGCTAATGAGTACAACCTGGATTCTTCCCTCGTAACAGCTATTGTTTTTTTAGGCACTGTTTTGAGTCCCCTCACGCTAACTCCTTTACTATATTTTCTAGGACGATGAAAAAATGGCTCTACCCCAATAGTTGAAGTATTTTTAAATATGAAGGAATAACATGGAAGACCAAGAAAATAATGAGATGGAACGTATTCACATTTGGGTGAAGGGACGGGTCCAAGGAGTGGGTTTTCGTGCCTTTGCACAACAAACAGGAGTTCAATTCAGGCTCACAGGCTGGGTGCGGAATGTAGGATATGATACGGTGGAGATTGTGGCTGAAGGTCCACGCGAGTCGCTAGAGAAATTTGCAGAATTGGTGAAAATCGGTCCACGCGCTGGAAACGTGGAAGATGTGAAAGTCGAATGGGAAACGGCATTGGGAGAATACCGGAGTTTTACCGTCAAATACAACATTTAAAGCCAGAGAAAATCCTTTCTCATCGAACAATTCGTACTATTAACAGGGATAAATCAGGAAAATATATTTCTACCAAATGGAAATTCCATGAGGGGTATTGTGTTTAAATTTATTAAGGAGTGCTAGATGAGTAAGAAATCCATTTCCATGATCTGCATAATTCTTCTGTTGTTAATTCTGGGATCACTATTGGTCTCGTGCGGAACGAGTGGAAACACGACCAATCGCTCAGGTGGCAGCAGCCTAGATGGACAGACTTTGATGCAACAACGCTGCTCCGTTTGCCATTCCCTTGACCGCGTTACATCTGCTCACAAAACCATTGGCCAGTGGACGACCAGTGTGCAGCGGATGATCGCTCGTGGAGCACAACTCAATTCTCAAGAAGAGCAGACGCTAGTGGCTTACCTAGCTGCCATTTACAAATAATTACTATGGAATAGTGCTCCAGTTATCTATACGCACGACTCCTTGTCCTTCCTAGTCCCATCCATTTGGGAAGGAGAACGGATAAAACAAGGATTTTGAGAAGGTATCTCAGGCAAACCCAAGACCCCGTTCTTTCATCGAGACCCATTTTCCTTGTCCGATTACCATGTGGTCCAGCACATCCACATCCAGAAGTTTGCCAGCCTGCACAATAGAACGGGTAACGGCAATGTCGTCGGGGCTGGGAGTTGGGTCGCCGCTGGGATGGTTATGAACGACGATTATAGCGGCAGCGTTGCGACGAATGGCGGGTTTGAACAACTCGCCGACATGCACCTGTGATGAATTAACCGAGCCTTTATATATCTCAGCTATATCAATCACCTGGTTGCGTACGTCGAGAAGGATGACGCTAAGTATTTCCTGCTCAAGGGCGGACATATCGTAAGCAACCAGGGCAGCTGCGTCTGCGGGGCTTGAGATTGTTGTGCGATCCTCAGCCGGTTCTCGCGCCATACGCCGACCCAATTCGATCGCGGCTTTAATCTGGGCAGCCTTGGCTGCACCAAGACCACGTTGGGCACACAAATCTTCGAAAGGAGCGCGGTGCAACCCCGCCAGGTTTTTATATTTATTCAAGAGGCGCTGACCGACCTGGACGGCGCTTTCTCCGGAAACCCCGACGCGCAACAAGATTGCCAACAGTTCGGGAATCGATAATGCCTGGGGACCCAGACGTGCCAGCCGTTCACGTGGGCGTTCGTCAGCCGGGAGGTCAGCGATACGGTAAGCGGGTTTTGAGGGTTCGTCCATGAGAGCTCCATCATACAAAGTTACTAAAACTATACAGGAACAGGCGTGATTCCACAAGCGACTTGACAGAGTATGGTGTTCCTTATATAATCCCGCCTGCCTTCCTCGCTAGCTCAACGGCAGAGCGGGCGGCTGTTAACCGCTAGGTTCGAGGTTCAAATCCTCGGCGAGGAGCTTAATTCACCCCCTAACGGGGTGTTTTTGTGCAGTCAAATCGCATTAGTAGTTGATATCAGCGCCGCTTGGCGCTGATACTGCCGAGGGCGGCTTGTAGCCACCTCAGCTTGTCCTCGGCGAGGAGCTTAATTCACCCCCTAGCAGGGTGTTTTTGTGCAGTTATATCTCATTAGTATTTGATATCGGCGCCGCTTGGCGCCGATACTGCCGAGGGCGGCTTGTAGCCATCTCGGCTTGTCCTCGGTGAGGAGCTTAATTCACCCCCTAACGGGGTGTTTTTTATTTACCAAATTCCCGTTTGCGGATCGCATGGACAAAACGATTAGAAACGAATGACTGAATTTGAGGGCTAATAAATATTGACGGCAGAATTTTGTATTATTCATCGAGTGAGCAAATTTGTAAAAACACTAAATTTCATTTTTTGCCTTACATTCAATGATTTTGAAGATGCCGGCCCGATGCCATCTGTACGTAAAAGCCCTCCTGGCAGGTAGAGGTTTTCCATCTATGGATGAAAAATGTCTACTTTCCTGCCGCCCTCCATAAAGGAACCCATGCATGGATCAAATGCTCAGTGAGATCCTTTTTGTTCCTGAGGAACGAAGAGGAACGAATAACTCTCAATAATAAAATTACTCGAGATGTATTCATCCAATTTCACTTCGCTGGAAGGGAGGAGATATCCAAGCTGCACCTTCAGGACTCTAGTCAGTAACCATGAAGAATCGAACAAAGGGTAATCAATTGTCGTTGCTTTTTGATCTTCGATAAGACATATTATTCGGTTTGTAAGGTTCTAAAGAGACTTTAGGCCAATTAATTCAACCATTCAGCTAATCATGATTATAGCACATATGTTCTGGATCGGGGACAGGGAAATAGTAATAATCGCTAACGGACACATTTTCATGGGTTTATTGGTGAAGTTTACTAAATTTGATTTCATTCCCTAGTGAGATTCTGGTATTTGATTCCTTAATGAAACCTTGACAGGGATTAACAAAAAAGCGCACCGGGTTGGTGCGCCTTATCATTCAACAAATATTTTAATCTTTTTTCTCAGACTTTCCAGAGTTCTTATCGATCACCTTTTCAGTGCTTTTTTCGATCTTTGCTGCGGGTTCCTTGATTTCACCGATCTCCTTATTATCCTTGCCATCTTTAACATCTTTGCTATCCTTGCTATCTTTTTTCTCTCCCGCTTTTGCCTCGGCTTTTTCATCAGCCTTCATTGAAGCCATGCCGGACGGGGAATGGTGGTCAGTGGCGTAAAAACCAGAGCCTTTGAAAACAATGCCGACAGGCAAGTACACCTTCTTTAATGCGCGTTTACCACACTCGGGACAGCGGATTAACGATTGGTCCGTGAATGATTGCTGTTTTTCGAACTGTACACCGCAGTTAGTGCAGTGGTAGGTATAAACTGGCATTCTTTATTCCTTGCTTACTCTATTACTGGCGGCACATTATAGCGCACTCAAAGGACAGGGGCAAGAGGAGGGGAAAGGAGGATTATATTTTTCTTATATTAGTAACTTTGCCAAAATGCAACCGAATTCGTGGAAATATAATTCAAGTGAGTTTCTCAGCAGTGTCATTATCAAGCTTAAGATCAAAAGGGACCCAAGAATAAGAACTAGAGAAATTTCACTTTTCCCCTTTCCCCCCTATACAAAAGCAGGGAGAGGAAAGAACACAAAAATGACTCAAGATAATATCTCTCGGGTGAGATCAATATCGAGGCGAATCTGGTCAACCAACGACTGCACCGTGGCAAATTTCTCCTCGGGGCGAAGGTATTCTACAAATTCCAGCTTGAGGTGGTTCCCGTAAATGTCGCCAGTGAAATCCAAGAGATGGGCTTCAATGGCAGGCGCGGGAAGGTCCGGCGTGAAGGTGGGGCGGACACCGACATTTACAGCGGCAAGGTATCTATTTTCTGCCCTCACGGGAATTCCCCAACTTGCGGGGAAAGAATTTTCAGACACTGACCGGATAGAAGGAGGATTAGTCCCCAAACCATTATCCGAGGATTTCGATGATTTAATTACCAATGAGTCCAACCCGGGAGCATCAGTTCGCTTTTCATGGAAAGGCTCCAACCAAGCCCAACAGGCATAAATGCCGTTAGCGGGGATGATCTTTCCATCGGGAACAGCAAGGTTAGCGGTAGGGACATTAATGCGATGCCCGCGCCCATCGCCGTGGATGACCTGCCCGGAAATAGAGTAATAACGTCCCAACCCATCAGCGGCAGCAGATACGTTCCCTGAAGCAATATCACGCCTAATACGTGTGGATGAAATGATCCCCGTCTCATCCGATAGAGCCGGAATCACCTGAACACTATAATTTAATTCTTTCCCGATTTCGGTCAGACGACCGGCATCCCCCTCCCTGCCGCGGCCAAGGGCAGTGTCATAACCGATGAAGAGGCGATGCAAACCCATTGATTGCACGACGAGATGCATAAAGTCATCAGCGGTCTGATCGGCGAAAGCGCGGTCAAATGCCTGAGTGATGACCACATCGATACCGATGGATTCCAAGAGGGAGAGACGTTCATCCGGTGTTGTCAGGTACTTGAAATCCTTTTTCCCGCCCAAGACGACCGCGGGGTGGGGGGAAAAAGTAAGCACAACTGCTGGCGCACCTGCCTGATGAGATCCGGTTATAAGCGGACGCAAAATCTGCTGGTGTCCAAGGTGGACTCCATCAAAGATACCAATGGTCAACCAGGCATTCTGAAGGGATAGTTCGTCGATGGAATGAGAATGAATCATGAATTAATAAAATGAATGTCTAAAATACAAGGGATACAAGAGAGTATGGAAGGAACACGCGGTAAAGGCATCATTCAGTCATCCCAGGAAGAGCAATGACCAAAATTATAACTACACGAACCCCGTTAAAGTGATGGATCCCAATAACGAAAACCCAAAGGGTCCTCCATCCCCACCGCTTGGGCATGGATATGAAGAAGGAAAATCACCAATCCCTGAAAATCTATGAGAAGAAAACCTTTTTTGGCTGCCACTCCAGGGTGACTTCGTCAAGTTCAAGGATAGCAATAAGCTCTCCAGCCATGCTGACTCCGCGCACCAACCCCGGCTTGGTATCAGGTGCAGCCTTGATGCGATGCCCGTGCTTGACTTCCTCGACCTCATCGGGAGAAAGCTCCACACCGGGCCATTCAGCGAGAGCTTCTGCGGCGGGGATCAAGTACTGGTACCAATTACCGGCCGTGAAGGCCTCTTCCAATTTTCGCAACGGGGTGGCATCCCGCAGACTGAAGCGTCCAGACTTGGTACGACGCAGCCCGACCAGATAAGCTCCGCACCCGAGGGCGACACCCACGTCGTTTGCCAGAGAGCGAACATAGGTGCCAGACGAGCAATGCACGTCTATAACCACTTCAGGAGGAGCCCATTCCAGAATCTCCAGGTGATAAACGTTGATTTTTCTAGGAGCGAGTTCCACCTCTTCCCCCTGGCGCGCCATCTCGTAAGCTTTGCGCCCGTGGACCTTGACGGCGGAAAAGGCAGGAGGAGTTTGTTCAATCTCACCAATATAGCGCTGGAGAACCTCGTTGAATTGATCCTCGGTTACATCAACAGGCGTCGCGGAAGGGGCACGGGTAAAGTGTCCTTCGGCATCATAGGTATCGGTGGCATTTCCGAGCCGCAAGATGGCCTGGTAACGCTTGTCGGAAGCTGAAACAAATTCGCTTAAGCGGACAGCGGGTCCGACCAAGATGACCAGTACACCGGAAGCACGTGGATCGAGCGTACCGGTATGACCAGCGCGGCGGATGCCGGTGCCGCGGCGGATATGGTCGACAACATCATGAGAGGTGAGGCCAACAGGTTTATCCACCACGAGAATTCCGGAAATTGCGTTTTTAATATCCTGACTTTCCATATGTCATTCCTCCATGGATCATCCCAGGTAATCAATGGGATCGGTCTAGTATTTTGCGCGTTGCTGCCAGGACACGCTCCTGTATTTCTGCCAGACTGCCGGTTAATTCCGCACCAGAGGCGGCCTTATGACCGCCGCCATCAAACTGTAGAGAAATTTGAGAAACATCCACACCCGGTTTCAGCCCGCGCCAGGAGATCTTGGTTGAATTTGATGACTGTTCAACAAACATGATCGCTATATCAGCGTCATCAATGGACGAGACGATATTTATCAAATCCGCATCATCTTTACCGGTGTATCCAGAAACTTTGCGGTCAGCCAGAGTTAATGTAGCCCATATGATCCCGTCAGCACGCTGGAGGCTGGACAGACCCAACCCCCAGTATTTTGCCTCCACGAATGTCCGACGAACCATGCTGCGATAATATAGCTGGCTTAAATCAGCTCCAATTTCCATCAGATGAGCCACCTGGCGGAGAGAATCGGGTGTCGTGTTGGATGTGCGAAACCCAAGCGTGTCGGTGACGAGACCCGTTATTAAATTGGATGCAATCGGAGGAGTAATCACCAACCCCCATTCTGGCATATGCTCTGTAAGAACTGAGGCTGTGGCAACTGCTGCCAACTCAACCAGGTTCAAGATGCCGAAATCTTCGGTAGTGACGTGATGATCGATAATAATATCAGGAGTGCGGTAACCATCCAGGGCTGAGCCAATGCGCTGTAAATCCGAACAATCAACGCTTACAATCAAATCGAAGACCCCCTCGGCACGAGTGCGTATCAATTCCGAACCCGGGAGATATTTGAATCCATCGGGGAGCCCATCTGCCAGGACCACCTGGACCTGTTTCCCAGCATCAATCAAAGCTAGGGAAAGGGCGAGGCTGGATCCAATGGCATCCCCGTCGGGGCGGACATGGGAAGTTACCAGAGCGCGGTGGGCCGCTTGAATGCGGCTTTTAATTTTTTTCTGAAGGTCGTTCATTCTTGCGTAAATCTGCCAATAATCGTTCGATGTGGTCTGCGTTTTCAGGGGTAGGGTCCCAGTAGAACCGTAAGCGCGGGAAGACACGCAGTTCGATGCGGGAGGATAGTTCGTGACGCAGGAATCCGCTGGCGTGGTCGAGACCTGCCAGAATTTCAGGACTACGAACAGCGCCTTCGACAGCTGAAACATAGATGTCGGCAAAGGCTAATTCGCGGTCCACTTTTACATCCGTGATAAAGATCTGATGCAGGCGCGGGTCACTAATCTCGCGGATTAGCATCTCGGAGATTTCCTGACGAATACGGTCAGCTATACGTTGGAGACGGACACCGGATGGCATAAACCCAATCTCTCCCTCATTGGTCCATTCTAATTAAGCTTCGGCCTTTTCGAGCAAGTAACACTCAATCACATCACCAACCTGGACATCGTTAAAATTCTTCAGACCGATCCCGCATTCGAAACCCGTGCGCATCTCGCGCACATCTTCCTTCTCGTGTTTCAGGGAACTCACATCTCCCTCAAAAACGATATCCTTACCGCGAGTTACCCGGATTTTGCCATTTCGACGAATCTCGCCTTCCGTGACGCGACAGCCAGCAATATTGGTGCCTTTGGACAGAGCAAAGACCTGCAACACGACTGCCTTACCCAAGGCTTTTTCGTTAAACTCTGGTGCCAACATGCCCTTGAGCGCTTTTTCCACGTCTTCGATCAGACGGTAGATAATATCATATAGCCGGATGGAGACTCCTTCAGTGTCTGCCAGTCGCCGGGCAGCGACATCCGCCTGAACGCTGAACCCAAAAATAATGGCCTGGGACGACGAGGCGAGCAAAACATCGTTTTCGCTGATGTTACCGGTCTCTGCATACAAAATATTTATCCTGATCTCGCCTTTTCCAAGATCCCTGATCTCGTTGATGATGGGTTCAAGAGAACCCTGCACATCGGCTTTCAGGATAAGGTTTAGTTCCTGTGCTTCACCCGCTTTAATCTTGGAGAAGAGTTCTTCCAATGTGATTTTTTTGGCCGCTACGGCTTGTTTTGTATTTGCAGATTGACGTTCGAGGATCGCCTGGCGGGCTTCTTTCTCAGTTGCGACAACCCTGAAGACATCACCGGCAGATGGTAATGCGCTCAACCCCATTACTGAGACGGGGATGGAGGGTCCAGCCTTTTGAACCTTGCGACCACGAAAGTCGAACAAGGCGCGCAAGCGACCATAGGTGTTACCTGCCACCACAATATCTCCCGAGTTAAGAGTCCCATTCTGAACCAAAAGCGTGGCAACCGGTCCCTTGGATTTATCCAATTCGGCTTCGATGATAGTCCCAATAACCTCACCCTTGGGATTCGCACGAATATCCGTGTTATCGGCGACCAAAAGGATGGCTTCCAGAAGATCTTCAATCCCCTGTTTTTGTTTAGCGGAAACTGGGATAACCATGGTATTCCCACCCCAGTCGTCAGGCATCAAGTCGTTTTCCCCGAGCTGTTTTTTAACACGATCGGGATTGGAATTGGGTTTATCCACCTTGTTTAAAGCAACAATAATAGGAACACGAGCGGCCTTTGCGTGGGCTATAGCTTCCTTTGTTTGCGGCATAACCCCATCATCCGCAGCAATCACCAGGATGACTATATCCGCGCCTTGGGCGCCACGCGAACGCATGGCGGTAAATGCGGCATGTCCGGGTGTATCCAGGAAAGTAATCTGTTTCCCTTTTAATTCCACCTGGTAAGCGCCGATATGCTGGGTAATTCCTCCAGCCTCCCCGGCAGCAACGTCAGTTTTTCGAATAGCATCCAGCAGAGAGGTTTTGCCGTGATCCACATGCCCCAAGATGGTCACGACGGGAGGTCGAGGGGTAAGCGAAGCTTCTTTTTCGCCGGCAATCTTTTGCCGCCAAAGGGGCACATCACCGACTTCCTTTTCCAATGGGGCAACCTGGTCTTCCAGTTTTACGTCAAACCCCATTTCATCAGCCAGAATAGCAGCCGTATCGTAATCAATGGTTTGATTGATGCTTGCCATGACACCATTGCTCATTAATTTTTTAATGATCTGAATCGGGCTGACTTCAATAATCTGGGCAAAATCGCGAATGGAAATATTCGCGGGAAGTTCGATCTTCTTACGTTCAGGAACGGTCATACGGCATCTCCTTAATCATAATACCAGCCCGGAAATCCCCGTGAGCTGACCGGGTGCAGCCAAAACCCTCAAGCCTGCCGTTGAACGTTCAGCGGTTAATCAGTCCATTTGGGCCTTATGTCTGGCCACCATCTTCCACCTGCTCCTCCGGAAGCGTTTGCATAAACTGGCGGAGGAACTCAGTTTCAGCAGTTGTTAAAGTGACCTTAAGGGCATGTGCCAATGGGCCCTTTAGACCCTTTTCCCAACAGGAACGGCGATCATGCAGATAAGCGCCGCGCCCAGCGAGTTTTCCGGTGGGGTCCACAAGCACACCTTCGGGCCGACGCACCAAGCGGAGTAATGAGCGCTTGGGGAGAACTGTGCGACAGCCAACGCAGGTGCGTTGAGGAATATGCTTGAGTGGTTTACCAGTTTTGCCAGACACCTTCAATTCCAAAACTGCCAGCGGCTTTATCCATTCAGTTTTGAGAAGCAAAAAACCGAATCAATGGATTCCTTCGGGCTCAAGGTATTGTGCAGAACCCAACAAGTATTAAAGAAATCGTTCTCCAAGTTGGAAGACAATTCTACTAATAATCGGTGATTTATTCTTCTTCCCAACCTTCATCGCCACGCTTATGCTTCTTCTTGGCAATGGCTTTGTTGAGGTCTTCATCATATACGATCTCGACAACTTTCTTCTTCTTTTTCTTGCCCTTTTTCTTATCGGATTCATCCTCTTCTTCATCTGCTGCGATAGTCACAGGCTGGAGCATATCGGGACGCAGGGTGAATATTTCCTCAAGAGGTTTCTCAGAAACAGTTTCAGCGAGGGGTTCAGCCACAGCCAGAACAGGTTCTGCTTCCAGATTAACAAACTCAGGCAAACCTTCTGTAGGGGCAACAATCTCCTGGACAGGTTCTGCAAGTGTTTCAGGGATCCCTTCGACCGGCATTGGGGCGACCGCCTCAACAACAGGTTCCACCACCGGTACAGGTTCGGGGAATGTGACATTATTTAATGCAGTCTGGATGGCTTCCATGGACTTGGGTCCTATGCCAGCCAACCCGAGGACACTATCGGGGTTAAGCTTCAACGCCAGCATAAGGTCGCCGACCGTGCGGTGCTCAGCTTCGGTAAGGATGTTATAAATGTGGTCGGCCAGACCCAAAGCATCAACTCCCATTTCGAACGCAGCATTCGGGATATCAGCGCGGGCGGCCGAAACTCGCTCTTCTTCAGCGGCAGCCGTGGCTTTCTTTTGCTCGACCGTGCGCCGTTCCACACGCTCCACAAATTGGATGAGCGTCATAAATTCTTCAGGAGTGACCGGGCGACCTTCAGTCTTCTTAGTAAGGATATCCTCTACCAAGGGGACGTTTTTATGCTCCGCTTCTGCAATGTTCGCAAAAGATGCGTCGCCCTGCAATTTGGAGATGGCGTCACCGGCAGCTTCGATCAAGGATTTAATATCAATTCGCCAGCCGGTCAACTTGGCTGCAAGGCGTGCATTCTGTCCATCGCGACCGATGGCGAGGCTGAGCTGATCTTCCTGCACTACAACCGTGGCGGTCTTCTCGGGTTCGTTTAGATAAACTCCTGATACTTTCGCCGGGCTGATCGCCTTGGAAATATACATGACCGGGTCAGCATTCCATTCGATGATGTCGATTTTTTCATCGTGGAGTTCCTTTACAATCGCCTGGATGCGAACACCCTTGATCCCAACGCATGCACCGACCGGGTCCACATTCGGCTGGGTGGCAGATACGGCGACCTTGGCGCGCTGACCCGGTTCGCGGGAAATGGCGCGAATCTCAACAATGCCATGGTAAATCTCGGGGACTTCGTTTTCCAGCAAGCGACGCAAAAAGTTGCGGTGTGATCGAGAGAGGATGATCTGCGGACCGCGCGGGCTATCCTTGACTTCCAAAACGATCGATCGAACCCGTTCGTGGACCTTGAATTTTTCCCCGGGAATTTTCTGATTGGGGGGCATGATCCCTTCAGCCTTCATATCGAGCCCGATGGTGACCCCCTGAGTCATGCTGACAGCCTAAATCACGCCGCTGATAATCTCGCCAACCTGCTTGGTAAAGAAATCGGCTTGCATCTGACGTTCAGCTTCACGGATGCGCTGCTGGATTACCTGGCGAGCAGTTTGTGCGGCAACCCGCCCAAAATCTCCGGGAGTGGTTTCAACAAGCACCATATCGCTCAGATTGGCTTCGGGATTTACGACGCGCGCCAAGTCCAGCGTCACTTCGGTGCGCTGGTCCTGAACTTCTTCGACCACTTCCTTCTCGGCAAAAATGGTGACCTTACCGGATTCGGGGTCGATCCTGGCTGTAACTTCCTGGGCATTGGAGGCATTAACCGCCCGACGGTATGCTGAAACCATGGCCAACTCAATGGCAGCCATGATAATCTCCTTGGGCAATTGTTTTTCTTCCAAAACCTCGTTGAAAGCCAATGCAAATTCGTTTTTCATACTTAACCTACTCCCCAGAACCTAGTTTCCTGTAACATGCAGAAAAGTGGGGGTTGCCCACTTTTCGATGCGTGCGGTATTGGTTTATCAGACAATCATGATTTTAACACAAAATCCAAAGGCACGCAAGGCTGTGAGGGTCACAATAGGAAAACCAGCCAAAATGAGAAAATAATTATGAAAGAAGTCGGAAATAATATCCAAATTGGTAAATCAAATATATTTTTTAGTCCCTTGACGTGTGTCAAAAACGATTCAGCATGAAGAGTTTCCAATAGTCAGAAGGTTGTCAAGTTTCGTCACCGCGGAAATCAAAGATCCCATCCACGATATTCCAATTCCTTCCGCAGGAAGCACATAATAGTTTTTGGTCTGTCGGTTTTTAAAGGGCTATTGCCACATTCGGGACATTTAAAAAAAGCCACAGGATCTGAGGGAATCAAGCCGGTAGATTTCCCTTCCACCTTAGACTCGATAAACACGCTCGGAGTTAATTGCCACAACGTGCCACTCCACTGTAAAAGAGAGTCCATTCCAGACAGAATTGCTGGAGGAATAGTACGCTTTAGGATATCTACACGAAAATGGGAGACAGCCAAAATCTTTTCAATATGAAAACCTTCCAGTTTAAGCCATCCCCGAACAGCGCTGGGATGAAAGTCGAAGTTTAGGGGGGCAAATTCAACCGGTTCGAGCTCGTAAGGACTCCAAGCCTGGCGATGGAAGGCATAACGGAAGATAGATTTCAGATTTCTCTTATTGGCATATTCGAGGATGAAGGCGGCACCAGGTTGGAGAACGCTGCGCACCTGTTTAAGCGCAGCAGGTGCATCGGCCATGTGATGTAACGTGCGAATCATCGTAGATGCGTCAAAAAGTGCATCCACGAATGGGAGCCGGTAGATATCCGCAGCCACATAAATGTAACGATCCGAACCACCCAGACGCTCCTGAGCCTGCTTGAGCTGGGTACGAGAGTAGTCCAAAAGTACGACACGATCAAAACCTCGGTAACGGAGAGTATTACGACCCGCCCCTGCGCCAAGTTCCAGCATCAAGCTTCCCCGCCGAGGAAGTAAACGCTGCAAGGCGATCGCTTCGCAACGGTCCTCATAATCACGCCCGCCCCTTTCCCAGAACCGAGACTGATAATCAGAGCCTTCATAGTCGCAAACAGGAGGTCGTTTTTCTTCTTGCATTTTCTTATTCAGCAAAGTTACGCTCCCGGGCTTCGTTATTTTCATAGTGACTTACAATCAGCAGAATGCGGCATTGAAGTGCCCTTTCCGCAAGTAACAATATACTCAACCTGACGCATTTCGTCAAACAAATACCGATAAGGTTTGTGGTATAGTGCAACCATGCGTTTGCTTTTCGTCGCGGATGGGCGGTCTTCCACTACTCTGTCCTGGCTGCGTCATTGGACCGAAAGTGGGCATCAGACCCACCTTGTGTCAACTTTTCCCTGCGAGCCTCCAAAGGGATTGGAAAGCTTCCACATTCTGCCGATCGCATTCAGCGACATATGGAAAGGGTCTCACAAAGACCAGGCAGGTAGAATATCATCGGGCAACGGAAAATCCAAACGCTTCCGCAACTTATTGCGTCCACTGCGGAGCCTGGCAGGACCGATCAGTCTCCCTTTTTTTCAGACACGATTCCGAAATATTGTGGAAGAGATCCATCCCGACCTAGTGCATGCGCTGCGTATCCCTTTCGAGGGGATGTTGGCCAGCAACACACCGGATGGGATCCCCCTGGTAGTATCAATTTGGGGAAACGACCTGACCCTGCATGCTCGCGAATCGATCTTCATGGCGATGTTCACCCGAAAGACCCTACGCAGAGCTGACGGTTTAATCGCAGATGCAAAGCGCGACATCCGACTCGGGCAGGAATGGGGGTATGCCCATGGTAAACCGACACTAGTCGTCCCAGGGGCTGGAGGAATCCGGCAAGAAGAACTTGAGAACCCTTCGATGCTTGAAGTCCTACCAGAAGAATTACCGGTAGTTCCGATCGTAGTCAACCCTCGGGGACAGCGCCCTGGGAGCCTTAGACAGGACACCTTTTTCCGGTCGATCCCGCTGGTATTGGAAAAAATACCAACAGCGCTGTTCATCTGCCCCAACCTGGCAAAGGATGGGGAGGCGGAACACTGGGTGGATTCGCTTAACATCCAGTCAAACACAAAGCTGTGGCCGAGACTGGAGCGCACTCAAATGTGGACCCTGTATAAAAAAGCCGGCATCTTTGTCTCACCGAGCATTCATGATGGGACGCCCAATTCCATGCTGGAAGCGATTGCGAGCGGATGTTTCCCGATCGCAGGGAATATTGAGTCCATGCAGGAGTGGGTGACATCCGGAGAAAATGGGTTACTAATTGATGCAACCTCCCCCAGCGACCTGGCAAACGCGATCATAACCGCGCTTGAGAACCCAGCAATGCGGGCAAAGGCAAAAAAGATAAACGCCCAAATCATTGCCGAACGAGCCACTTACAAAGAGTGCATGGCAATGACCGAGGCGTTTTACAGCCAAATTCGAAATTAATCCCCCCAAGAAAATCCTGATCAATTATTTAACGAGGGGCGCGCAAGGTTTCCAAGCGCTCCTGCAATTCAATCCGTTTCGAAGTGGCAGCCCCGCGAATACTGGCAGCCACACCCTGGGCGCGATCGTTAATCTGAACCCGCAAATCCTTGCCAGCCATGGGGGTCAAAAGTAAAGCAACCCCTGCGCCTATGGACCCACCAATGAACGCCCCAATCAAAAAACCAACAGCCCGACGCATAGATGCCTCCTATTATTAGCGTTTTATTTTCCGTACCTATTATAGAGCATAATTAATTTCATTGGTAGATTATGGGTGGTGCATTATCTGGGGGTTTTTCGAGCGACCCCACCCGGACTGGAATGTAAGAACCATACATAAAACTCGTGTGGTGAAAATTGGATGTTTTCGTTTCCTTTACCTTCGAGCGCAAGGAGACGCTATCAGTAGGATGGATTGAAACGAGCATTCAACCAATTTTGAGATTGCGGTAGCACAATAATTGTGGAATAATAGAACTTGATGCGCGTATCGTCCAGAACGCGACCTGATAAAGGGTAATTCCATTTGCCAGATCGTTCCAACCAGGCCCCTACCTGAAAGGAGGGTACCATGTCCGCACTCCCCACAAATCCAATCACAAAAACCGCTCGCAAAAAAATAACCACCCTGACGCTCCGCCAAAAAAAGGAAAACGGCGAGCCTATCAGCATGCTGACGGGATACGATTACCCGACTGCCCTAGCGCTCGACCAAGCTGGAATCGACGCCATCCTGGTAGGTGATTCACTTGGGATGGTGGTGCTAGGATATGAAAACACGCTGCCTGTCACGATGGAGGATATGCTTCATCATTGCCAGGCGGTAGCACGGGGAGCCAAAACATCCCTTTTAATCGGAGACATGCCATTCATGTCTTACCAAGCCTCAACGGAAGAGGCGGTAAGAAATGCCGGCAGGTTCCTACAGAAGGGGGGGATGGATGCAATCAAATTGGAAGGAGGTCGGGAACGACTGGAAGCGGTCCGTGCCATTATCGGGGCGGGAATACCAGTCATGGGTCACCTTGGTTTAACCCCTCAATCCGTACATATGTTGGGCGGGTTCCGCCCGCAGGGACGGAGTGCAATCAGCGCTGAACGGTTGCTCGAAGATGCAATTCTGCTAGATCAAGCAGGGTGTTTCAGCCTGGTCCTTGAATCCGTGCCTGCCAAATTGGCTGAAATGGTTTCGAAACGGATTTCCATGCCTACGATTGGGATAGGGGCGGGCGGCGGGTGCGACGGGCAAGTACTGGTAACACACGACCTGCTGGGGCTGTTCGACCGATTCACGCCCAAATTCGTCCGCAAATACGCCAACCTGCACTCCGAGATGGAGGATGCCTTCAAAGCATTTATTAATGACGTGGAAAACCATGCTTTTCCAGCGAAAGAACATACAGTAGAGATGCCTGAGGAAGAATGGAACGCACTTGTCAAACATCTGAACCACGAAGGACAAACCGGGGGATGAAGAACGACTCGATCCTCATTATCGGAACCGGGGCACTGGCAACCTTATTCGCGGCCCGTTTTAGCGATGCGGGAATTTCCGTGACCATGCTGGGAACATGGGCGGAAGGATTAGCAGCCATCAACGAATTTGGGGTCCGGGTGGAGGGAGAGGGGAAGGTGCACCGGGTACATGCAACAGACGACCCGTCAGAATGCAAAGGGATGCGATTCGCGCTGGTACTTGTCAAAGCGTGGCAGACGAAACGAGCGGCGGATCAACTTGCCGAGTGCCTAGCTGAAGAAGGTGTGGCGCTGACACTCCAAAATGGACTCGGGAACGATTCAACGCTGGCGGCAATACTAGGCTCGGTGCGGGTTTCACAGGGGGTAACGACAATTGGAGCAACGTTAAATGCTCCTAGCGAGGTGTGCCAGGGAGGTGTGGGCTCGGTGAATCTGGAACCCGACGAACGGTTGACAGCGATGGGAATGATGATGCGTAAAGCAGGATTTGATGTATCCGTGGTAGACAACATCCAATCGCTGGTCTGGGGAAAACTCGTGGTCAGTTCAGCGCTCAACCCTCTGACTGCACTTTTAAGAGTAAAAAATGGGGAAATACTCGAAAGCCCGCAAGGGCTGGCGTTGATGGGTAACTTGGCACATGAAACTGCCAAAGTGGCAAAAACAATGGGGATATCCCTCCCATTTAATAACCCCGAACATGCCGTCGAAGAGGTCGCGCGAAAAACAGCGGAGAACTTGTCATCCATGCTGCAAGACGTTCTGCGGGGAGTGCCTACCGAAATAGACGCGATCAATGGCGCGGTCGTTCAATTGGCAGAAGAAAAAGGCCTCCAGGTACCGGTCAATCGGACAATGTGGTCCCTCATCAAAGCAATTCCTGTTCGTGGTAATATTAAGATATAGACAATTTTTATTTTATTGGAGGTGTTTGATGAGGAAATGTGTTACCGCGCTGGGTGTTCTGATCGCGTTCCTAGTCGTATTGCCAGCGCGGGCTCAGAGCGAGTTACGCCTGAGCTCGGTACGCGTCGATGTCTGGCCGGAATACGACCAGCCAGCCATCCTAGTGATTTATCACATTACATTGCCAACGAGTACTTCATTTCCCATCACCTTAAACCTGAGAATACCAGCCCAGGCAGAAGCTTATGCAGTCGCCATTTCAGACCCGGTCAAGGGGCTGCTAAATGCTCCGTATGACCGAACTGTGCAAGGCACCCTAGCAACACTGGCAATCACTGTCAACGCTACTGAAGTTCAAGTGGAATATTACGATACGCTGGTGAAAAATGGGAGCGAACGGCACATAGTGTATGATTGGGCAGGGGATTATGCGGTTGACTCTTTTGCGGTCGACATCCAACAGCCAACAGGGGCGACAAATATGGTCACAAACCCATCCCTGCCACCAAGTCCCATTGGACAGGATGGTTTCATTTATTTTGAATCCACTCCGCAGCCGTTAGCGGCGGGACAGACTTTTTCCCTGACTGCTGACTATCAAAAAACCACCGACACCTTAAGCACTACCGGGCTCCCTGTCCAACCAACACAACCGCTAACTTCAAAAACACCCGGGCGAGTAACGATGAATGCAGTCCTGCCATGGGTACTGGCGGGGCTAGGTGGTGCATTGATCGTGGTCGGGATCGTGGGGGGATATTACATGTGGAAAAATGGTACCCGCAGGCCTGGAGGCACACGCAAACGGCACGGACAACCCCAACAGGAAAGCGAGTCAGAAGAGATCTACTGCCATCAATGCGGGAAGCGCGCACAACCGGGCGATGTATTCTGCCGGACTTGCGGGATGCGATTACAGAAAGACGAGTAGAACAGGTTGGGTAAAGGCTCCTTGAGGTGAATATTTCCCCGATCATCCCGATCTATTTTTTCTATGGATTGGCATTTTTCAGCATGGGCTTATTGGTCATGGTCGAAGGCGGGAGGTCGTCAGATGCCCGCCTTCGCCGCGCTTTACGTCCGCTGGCTGCCTTTGGACTGGTGCATGCAGCAAACGAATGGCTAGAGATGTTCGGTGTAGTGGCAGCAACGGGGGGACATGTGACGCCAGACTGGCTCTCGGGAGTAAGACTGGCCACCCTGGCTTTTTCTTTCATATCCCTGGCAGCTTTTGGAAGCTACCTGCTGGTGGTATCGCGAACTGCCTGGAGATTGATTCTGCTAGTCCCGCTGGGACTGGAAGGAGTTTGGGTTTTGGGGCTTGTCCTGCTCAAAGGACAATATGCACTGCCGACCTTGTGGAATGTGGCAGATGTTTGGACCAGATATTCATTAGCCATCCCAGCTGCCCTATTGGCAGCGATCGGGCTGGTGGTTCAACAGCGTGTCTTCCGCAAGGCTGGGTTGATATCATTTGGACGGGACGCGCTCTGGGCAGCGGTGGCCTTCGGATGGTACGGCCTGGTGGGACAATTATTTGTTCAATCATCACCCCTTCCGCCATCAAACGTGATAAATGATTCATTATTCACAAATTTGTCCGGCATCCCGGTTCAATTATTCCGGGCTATCATGGCAGGTGTGGCAGCTTTTTTCGTGATCCGTTTTCTACGCGCATTCCAGGTTGAAAATGAAAGCCAAATTGCCGGATTACAGGAAGCACGATTGAAAGAAGCGAAACAACGCGAGAGCCTGCGACGGGAATTATACAAGCGGGTGGTGGCTGCGCAGGAGTCAGAACGACAAAGAATCGCTCGCGAACTCCATGATGAGACAGGACAAGCCTTAACCGCAATCGGATTAGGGTTGCGCGGGCTGACCGGTTCTTTAAGCATATCAGATCCGGAAAGCACAAAAAAGAATTTACACCAGCTTGAGCTGCTGACGACCCATTCACTGGACGAATTGCAGCGGTTGATCGCAGATCTACGTCCCTCGCACCTTGATGACCTAGGATTATCTTCGGCTATGCGCTGGTATGCAAATCAACTGCAAGAGCGTGTCAAACTAGAAGTACATGTGGAAATTAGCGGCGAAGAACGGACGGTCGCGTCTCCGGTGAAAATCGCTCTTTTTCGGATCGCACAGGAAGCCCTGACGAATGTCATCAAACATGCTCAAGCCAAGTCAGCGCTGGTTACACTCATCTATGATGAAAAATCCGTCCAAGTGCGGGTGACGGACGATGGAGGAGGTTTTGACATGGATACGGCTGGGTCGGCCAAACGAGTTTCGTGGGGTTTGAAAGGTATGGAGGAACGCACCTCCCTATTGGGAGGCAAGTTCGAAGTCCAATCACGACTGGGGCAAGGAACAACCGTTGAAGTATCCATCCCGTATCATCAGGAGGAAGCAGATGAAAATTCGCCTGCTGCTGGTGGATGACCACCAAGTAGTCCGGTCAGGGCTGCGGATGCTCTTAGCAAGTGAAAGCGACGTGGAAATTGTGGGAGAGGCTGGAACTGCACGGGAGGCGATTGAAGCTGTCCAACAACTAAAACCTACCGTTGTCCTTATGGATATCGGACTGCCAGACTTATCCGGCATCGACGCTACACGCGAAATCAAACGGACCAACCCCGAGGTCGCAGTCGTTGCCCTAACAATCCACGAGGACGAAGAGTATTTCTTCAAGATGCTGGAAGCAGGCGCGGAGGGCTATGTCCCGAAGCGCGCGGCACCGGAAGAATTATTAACGGCAATTCGGGCTGCAGCTGCCGGTGAAGTTTACCTATACCCCTCCCTGGCAAAATTACTGGTCAAAGATTACCTTGCGCAGGATCGAAACATTGATACAGCCTCCACCCTGGACGGTTTGACAGACCGTGAGCAGGAGGTGCTACGGTACCTGGCTGAGGGAGACGATAATGAAAAAATCGCAGAAGCTCTGGTGATCAGTAACAAGACAGTTGCGCGACACAGGGAAAATATCATGCATAAACTGGGACTACATTCTCGAGCTGAGCTGGTCCGCTATGCCATTCGCAAAGGAATCATCAAACCATAACAATAATTTATGGCCAATTTATTGCCTGCTGGGTATCCAGCAGGTATTTTTTTTGGGGCAAATGACACAATTATTACCCAACAGTACTTTTATGGGTGGGGTCCCAATAGTATTTTGCATGCGGATGAGGCACGTATATGGGGTGCGATTCCCATATCAAAGATAGTATCGCTGCCGAATTGTATTTATCCAACCAATGGACTAGACTGATAGTGAAATTAGGAACAAATAGAAAAGGAGGTTTCCCATGACAAGCATATTGGTAATTTCTCTGTTGACAATCCTGAGACTTGGCATACCCGCCACCATTCTCCTACTCATTGGTGAGGCGGTAAAACATCATTACGAACACACACGTTCGGAAACATTGAGGTAATTAATGAATACTGTCATAACAATCTTTCTTGGCGTTCTCCTGCGAATCGGAATTCCGGTCACAGCAACTGCGCTGATCTTCTACCTGCTGCGCCGACTGGACAAGCGGTGGAAGAAAGAAGCGGAAGCGATCCCAGTCATCATTTCCCAGCGGCCCTGCTGGGAAATGAAAGGCTGCAGTGAAGAAAAACGCCTGAATTGTCCGGCATTTTCCCAGACAGGCGTGCCTTGCTGGCAGGTGTTCCGCACGAAAAACGGCCTGCTAAAGGAAGAATGTCTGGAATGTGATGTGTTCCGCCAGGCACCAGTACCCGCTTAATAATCACTAAATCCCAGAGGAGAATCTATTATGAAATTTATCAAACGCACTTTCATTGCAGTCCTTTTCGCCATGATCGTAACCGCGGCGACTTATATGATCGCACGAGCCGGGGCTGAAGCGGGTGGAGTAATGCCACAGTCACAATCAACCCCGCAGCCGCAGCCCACCCTACCTATTGAAACAAGCGAGCCAATAATCACTCAGAAACAGGTCGCGTGCAGCGCTTGTCACTCGAAATTTATGGATGCAGTTCAATCGGGGTCGCACGGTCACGCGATTAGCGATCCCCTGTTTACCCAAATGTGGACCGACCAGGGAAAACCCGGAGCCTGCCTGGTTTGTCATGTAACCGGGTATGACCCAGCGACCGGAACCTGGCAGGAGGACGGCGTTTCCTGTGAAGCCTGCCACGGCCCTGTGCCGTCGGCCCATTCGTCTGACCCGGTCGCCAACCCGGTGCCAGTTGACCGGACCAGCGACCTGTGCGGGCGGTGTCATAGTGGTGATCGATTCAATGTTGCAGACTGGCAATCCAGTACTCATTTCCAACGGGGGATGACTTGCACAGTTTGTCATGATCCCCATTCTGCAACATTAAAGACCGTGCAAGGGCAGGAAGATAAAGGTCCATCAGCGTTGTGCATCAACTGCCACAGCGAGGTCTCAATGGCTTTTCCCTATTCAAAGCACAACCAAGCCGGGGTTAGCTGCGTGGACTGCCACCTGCGTCATTTTGAAACGGGCACCACAGATGTGCATGCAATCCCCGATCATAGTTTCACCGCCAGTATCGCCACCTGCTCTGCATGCCATGCTGACCAGATGCATGCCGAGCCGACAGACCCAACAATGACCCAGGCTGCAGTAATTGCCACGCAACCAGCCAATATATCCACGGATGGGTTAAATGCCACGAACCCAAGCCCCGTCAGCCCACTCGGGTTTGCAGGATTAGCCGGGCTCTTCGGGTTAGCCGGCGGCATGGTCCTTCAGCCATGGTTGGAAAAAGCCTACCGGAACATCAACAAGAAGGGGAATAAAAAATGAGCAACAAAATCAACCGACGAGACTTTATCAAGTTGACCGTTGCCGGAGTGGCAGTGTTAGCCGTTCCGCAGATCATACGGCAGGCTCAAGCGCTCGAAACCCTAACCCCTAATGGGCGCCAATGGGCGATGGTAATCGATCAATCCAAATGCACAGGCTGCGGATACTGCACATTAGCCTGCCGGGCTCATAACGATATTCCACCTGAAATTTCATGGAACGTGGTGACCAAGACGGGCACAGTAGGGGCACAGGACGTTTACATCGCCCGCCCATGCATGCAATGCGCGCATGCCCCCTGCGTGGATGTCTGCCCGGTAAAGGCGAGTACCTACCGACCGGATGGAATCGTGCAAATGGATTATGACCGATGCATAGGCTGCCGCTATTGCGAAATAGCGTGCCCATATGGAGCGCGGTCTTTTAACTGGAAACAATTCGATGGCTCAAATCCATCCGTTCCCCAATGGGGACAACCGGAGGTGGCACGCCGCCCGCGAGGGGTTGTAGAGAAATGTTCCTTCTGCTACCAACGCATTGACCGGGGACTGGCTCTCGGTTTTAAGCCCGGGGTTGACGAGGATGCAACTCCAGCCTGCGTGGTGGCATGCCCGGTAGGCGCTCGCCTATTCGGTGACTTGAACGACCCGGAATCGAACGTAAGCAAGCTACTTAAAGGTCGAACATCGTACCGCCTGCGCGAAGACCTGGGCACATCGCCGCACGTCTACTATTTACCCGCAACTGAGGAGGCACAATCATGAAAATCAAGCTTCCCAAGATCAGGTCGTTGAAAATCAGACTGCCCCAGATCACCCCCTGGAGTGGGTGGATATTGGGACTCGCGATCTTCCTTACAGCAGGCGCAACCGCCGGCGTAATGGTTTTATGGAAAGGCCTTTCACTGACCAACCTCTCGGACAAAGTGCCGTGGGGACTATGGATCACCATTGACCTATCATCGATCGCAGTCAGCGCCGGGGCTTTCAGCCTGTGCGCAGTAGTTTACCTGTTGGGCTTAAAGCGCTTCGAACCGGTTGCCCGAACTGCGACCTTCATTGGATTAATCGGTTACACGATGGCGGTATTAACATTATTACTTGACATTGGCCGCCCGGACCGATTCTGGCACTCCATGGTCTACTGGAATGAACATTCACTGCTCTGGGAGGTGACCATGTGCGTCACCTTGTACCTGGGAGTGCTGACCCTGGAAGCTTTGCCAATATTTGCCAGGTTCGAGTGGCTGCGGTCACACCTGCCAAAATTGACAGGCAAAATGTCGCAGGCGCACCGGTTAGCACCCTACCTGGCCATTGCTGGTTTGGGGCTTTCCATGCTGCACCAATCATCTCTGGGGGCACTTTACGGGGTTTTAAAAGCCCGCCCGCTTTGGTACCGACCAGATATATCGGTTCTATTTATCATTTCAGCAATCGCAGCCGGTATGGCGCTCACAGTCTTTGCCTCCATGATTTCAGCACGCTTAACCAAGCAAGCCAATGTGGATAATAATCTTTTGGACCGTGTAGCTCATATCATCGGATGGGTGCTGGTCGTATACCTTTACTTCCGATTTTGGGATGCCCTGGCAATGACCTACACTTACGAACCTGGGCGAACCGAAGGCTTACATCTCCTTACCGGAGGCTTGTTGTCCTTCAATTTCTGGGTCGGCGAGATCCTACTCGGGGCGGTGGTGCCAATCCTGCTGCTGCTAAACAAACGGACGAGAGCCCTTCCCTTGTGGAGGATGCTGGCGATGGTCCTTGTGGTTGGCGGCGTGGTAGCATATCGCTGGGACACCAACCTGTCAGGTTTATTGATCTACCTGTCCTACCTGCCTGGCGAACCCACGATGGCATATGCAGCTTACCATCCCTCTCTGATCGAATTCCTGGCAGGTGGTGGAATCGTGAGCTATGGCTTGTTGGCTTTCAGCCTGGGAGTCCGCTATCTGAAAGTAGTGGACCATAATGTTGCAAGGGTCCATGAAGTGGAGGCAAAGGTCATCGAGGCTATCCCGGTACCGGGGGACTAAAGAACCGATCGCAAATTCAAAGGAGCTGCCAAAATGGCGGCTCCTTTGAATTTCAGTGATCCATAAACCATACCCCATCCTAGATTAGGATGGGGTATGGTGATACCGTTAAATTACCTCGTAAAGGAGATTACTTGGCGAAAACTGCAATAGAGGCATCCACCAAGGCTTCAGCGTAAGGCATATTATGAACGCCATTACTCTTGTCTTCAACAGCCACGAGCAGGTAATTCCAAAGGGCATTTGCCTGGGCTTCGGGGAAATTACCAGAGACGATGGCACCAGTCTTATCAAGCAAGCCGGCGGTTGTCAAATCTGCCTTGAGGGTCTCGATCTTGGCATCGAGATCCGTCTGTGCGCCCTTCATATTAAAATCAGTGGCGTCCGGATGGCAGGTTACACAAGTGGCGACGTTAGGTGCGAATGTATGATCGGCATTAGGTCCGGCACCACCCATATGGCAAGTCACGCATGTGTCCTTGACTGTTGAATAGTGCGGGCTGGGAGTGCCCGTAACGCCACCTGCGCCACCAATGCCAAGGAGCATGTCGCTCTGAGGACCGTGGTGGGGGCCAAAGCGGTTAGTAACTGCAATAGTTCCATCGGCGGCGGGAGCTGGAATAACTTTCCGTGCCTGGTGGCAGTTGGCGCACAAGTTGCCACTTCCACCATCGAAAGTTGTCGATGTAGCGAACATTGCCACAGGTTTGACTGTCTCTAGGGCGTAATCAGCAGAAGTATAAGTGGTATGGATCTGGTGGCAAGCCCGGCAATCCTGCTTGGAAGGATGCAGATCGCCATTTGTAACCTTATCAGGTGTGAGGCCATCTGCGATCATGGTGCTGAAGCCGCCACCGGAATGACAACCAGCACAACTTGGGTTATATCCCTCTCCCTCAAAAGCTTCACCGGTACCGTGCAACGACAACGACCACTGCTCGTCCTTACTGGGGATCGTATCGGAAGAATCGTGGCATTGGGTACAGGTCAGATCAGCTGCTTTTGGGTTTGTTCCTGCAGCGCCAGCGGGTCCGGTTGGGCCGACAGGACCGGCAGGACCGGCTGGACCAACTGAACCAGCAGGTCCGGCGCAAGCTGCCAACACAAAGGCTGCGGCAATCAAAACACCTACGATAAAAAATCCTTTTTTCATTGACATTTCTTCATTCTCCTGAGAATAAGATATGTTGATCGGGCAAGGGATTCATTAGTCTATTATGAGTGAGGCACCTCCTGCCATTGTGTATTATAACACAATCTCAATAAGATTAATACCACATTAGAATTATATCATTGGGCTAATAACCCCAAACACCCTCTTCTGTCACTTTGATTCGTGATTAATGTCACTACTGGATTGTGTGAAATATTTCATATTCGCCAATCGCCATATTTTAAAATAGGCTGCTAAAAAGCAGCCTATTCTTAAGAGATTCGACATTTATTTTTCCAGTGCACCAGCGTTGATCCAATTGATAATAATCTGAACCTGGGCTTCCGATAACTTCCCCGAGGGAGGCATTAGACCCCCAACCTGCTGTGTCCCTAGAAGTTTTTGGACCAAGAGACTATTATCGGCATCACCTGGTTCAACAACAGGGGCATGAGTGCCGGTTGTCATGACACTTGTGTAGCTGGTAGCCGTCCAGCCTCCCAAGGTTCCGTGACAAACCGTGCAATTCGCCTGGAAAATCGGGAGGATATCCGCAGAGAAGGTGGGGGTGCCAACTGAGGGTGTTGCCGTGGTTGTGGCAACAAACCCGCGGATATATTGGACTAGTTGGTCGATCTGACCCGAAGTAAGCAGCTTTCCCCACGCAATCATCGGGGTGAAGGCTTCATCGAGGTTACTGATCGCATCATATAAATTTTTGTCTGTGCTGGATTGTAGGAAACCCGCATCGTTTAGAGCCGGACCCGATCCCCCTTCACCAGACTGGCCATGACATTGAGCGCAAAGGCTAGAATACAACTCTGCTGCGGAAAGACTTGCGAGAGTCGGAGACGGGGTTGGCGGCGGCGTAGGTTCAATCACCAGTGGGTTAGCAGCCCAGGATCGAACAAATGCCACGACAGCGTCAATTTCGTCGTCGCTGAGGAGACCACCATAGGAAGCTCCGAAAGGAGGCATGCCGAGATCTGACTGCCCCTGGGCAACGATGGCACGAATCGTGGCGTCATCGCGCGTCTGCAAGAACCCTGCGGTGCTAATCGGTGGAATTATTTCGCTTGCGTTTGCCGGGTTGGGACCACCCTGGCCGAATTCGCCATGACAAGAGGCACAATTCTGAGCGAAGAGACCTTGTCCAAGCTGGATGGGAGAGCCCTGGGCAGCCTGGAAGGTATACTGCACCAATGCGTCCAATTGTGCGGAAGTCAGTATTTGACCCCAAATGGGCATAGTTTGATGAGCACCTCCAGCTGAGATCGCCTGCCGAGCTTGATCGACATTGGTTTCCACAGGGATGCGAGTCCCATGACAAGTAGAGCAATCCTGGGTAAATAGAGTCTGCGCAGATGGATTGCCAGCAGGGTCCACCACATAAAGTGCAAGCGCATTGATCTGATCGGTAGTAAGTTTTTCCTTCCAAGGTGGCATCTCGAGGTGCAGACCGCCCTGGCTGATAAGAGTCCGAAGATCGGTCTCGGAACCTGAAAATGCCACCGATTCACCATGGCAGGGTGAGCAGTTTACTGCAAATAACCTAGCACCGTCCGGAGCTACCAGGAAATTCAGCAACCGAGTGCGTTCATCAGCGTTCATCACGGTGGCCCAATCCGGGATAGCCACAGCGGCATGAGGTGCGTATGCTGCGCCTTCATCCATCGCCTTCTGAAGCTCCAACGGGTTTATTGCCACCAATTCCGTGGCGGCGTGACAGCTCCCACACTTTTGAGTGAACAAAGTACTTCCACCTGGGGATAAGATGAATCCCACCAAGGCGTCGATTTGATCCGTGGAAAGGTCTGCTCCCCATGCCGGCATGCCTTCATGCTTTCCCTGGGCAATCACATCGTGCAAGTTAGTTCCGGGAGGAACCACGATGGAATCCCCATGACAGGAAGCACAATTCGCTGCATAAAGAGCCGCGGTTTGGTCTCCAAAAGTAACTGAGGCTGGAGGGGGGGCTTCCAATGCGGCCTGAATTGAGAGGAAAACAACGGCAGCCAGGATAAACACAGTCACCCCGGTCACTGCGGGCCGATCCAAGAAATGGCGGCGAGAGCTATGATCCAGGAATGGCAACGTGAATAGAGCCAGTATTACCAAGGTGGGTATAACGATCACCCCAACCACTTCCAGTTTTCCGGGGAAGTATTTCAAAAGCTGGAAAAGGAACAAGAAATACCACTCGGGACGCGGGGTGTAAGTGGTATCCGCAGGGTTGGCGCGTGCCTCCAGCGGAGCCCCAATAAAATATGCCAATGCGATCAGCAGAATAAAAATACCGAAGGATATCAACGCATCAGAGAATATGATGTCCGGGAAAAACGGGACGCCTTTTTTCTTGGCTTCCAAGTATTTTTCCTGGGATTCCTTTTTCTCCTGGTTGTTCATTGTTTGCGTGCCTCCCTCTTCGGGATCTCACTAATACCGTTTCGAATGACAAGAAACAGATGCGTGCCGACCAGGATCAAAAGGGTGGCAGGCAGGACCCATACGTGTGCCCCGAAAAATCGAGCGAGTGTCACCGCGGAAAGATCATTCCCGCCGCGCATGATGCGCAAAATCCAATCCCCAAGAAATGGAACAACACCTGCAATGCGGGTGCCCACTGTAGTGGCCCAATAAGATTTTTGGTCCCACGGGAGAAGGTACCCAGTAAACCCAAAACCAATCACAACGAGAAGGAGGACCACGCCCGTCATCCAAGTGACTTCACGAGGGTATTTGTAAGCGCCATAAATGATCACGCGGAGCATGTGTAAAACCACCAGGACAACCATGACGCTAGCGCCCCAATGATGCAGACCTCGAATTAACCAACCACCTGCCACCTGGGTGGTAATATATTGCACGCTGTCGTAGGCATGGTCAGGAGTCGGAACATAATAGATCATCAACAGGATCCCAGTGACCGCCTGATTAACCGCGACGAACAAGGTTGCACTTCCGAGGGTGTAAAACCAATTAACTTTAGGGACCTTGCGAAGAAAGATAGCTTCCCAAACAGCCCGCCAACCCATGCGTTCATCCAGCCAATTACCGAATCGAGTCAGCATGGTCAAACCTCCAGGATGAACAACTGATCATTCTCGACCTTGGTCTGGTATTTATCAAGCGGTCGAGGTGGAGGGCCGGAGACAACATTCCCCTGCTTGTCATAAATCCCGTTGTGACAAGGGCAAAAAAATTGTCCCTTGTCTGTAATCCACCTAATTCGGCAACCAAGGTGAGTGCAGACATTGGACATTGCGACAAAATCACGTCCGTTTTCTGTCAGAACATACACCGAGAGTTCTTCCTGGTTTACGATCCAGCCGGTCTGACGGGAAATATTCACTTTAAAAAGCGTCGGGGTTCCAAGGTCTACCTTGGAGACTGCTCCCAATTGGATCCATTGCTGTGCCTGACTTTTGGCGAGGGCTGGCGCAACAACATACTCGATGGCAGGGATACCATATCCCAGCCCGATCAGACCCCCCAAGGCGGCGATCGTGTATTTCATGAACTCGCGCCGCGAATACTCCTTTTTCTCCTTATGCTCCATTTTCATTTCTCCTTTGGCGAGACCCGGTTTTTAGTTCATTTTTCAGGTGCGTTGGCATCAATCCATTTTTCCACCAGCTCCAATTCATCCACACTCAGATTAGCAAAATGCTTGGCACTTTGAATCTGGATTAACTTACTGCCCGCTGAATCACCAAGTATGATAACCGGGCCATTGATACTGCCGCGCATGACACTTGCGTACGTCGAAAGATCAAGACCAGCAGTAGCACCAGGTCCGCTGTGACAAACGATACAAAGAGCAGTAAAAACCGGTTCAATATTGGCAATGAATGTCGGAGTGCCAACGACCGGCGCGGGGGTTGGTACAGGTGTAGAGACTGGCAGCTGCGGTTGAAGGATGGCTCGCAATGCTGGAGCGTCAAATCCCGCAAAGGTAAAGTCGGTACCATGGCAAGCACTGTTGGAACAAAATGAAGTATTAGAAGTGCCGCCCGGATCAGAAGTGGTATGGCAATTGGCACAGGTTGCATCGACGGTGCCATTATGCAGACTGATCCAATTGGGGTTAAGGTGAGTATTGGGTTCTGGCCCGCGACTGATCTCAATATTGGCGACAAAGTCCTGCGAAGTAGCTACAACAGGGATGGAGTGGCAGAGGTTGCATTCCAAGCGGATGGCCTTATTTTGGGCATCCAAGTGTTTCCCATCATGGCATCGGAAACAACCCGGAGAATTGATATGACCAAGGTTGTTGGGATGAGTGGTCCAATCGACTTTTTGGTCTGCAAAAACCGTCTGGTTATAAATACCCTGAAGTTCCTTTATCGCGGAGGAAATCAACTGAGTATTTTTATTATAGAAATCAGAATAGTATTGGGTGTAGTAATTTTTGAGACCTGCAATTCCAGACATTGCTTCAGCCTGGGAGGTATAAGAGACGCTAAGTACTTCCACTCCCTTCTTGCGGATCTCCGGGATCGAGGGTGAAATCAAACCGGTCCCCATGGCCTCATCAACCGAATCTGCCGGGGGACGAAAATCGTGGGTGACCCGATTGTGACAAGTGATGCAGTCCATGACCTTAAGATCACTTTCTTTTATTGCAGATGGGTCAAAATTCGCGGTAATATCCACGTATTCCGTCGTGGTGCCGTCATCGTTATAGACACGGACATAAGGGATATTCTGGTTCAATGGATCGGTAGAGTAATACTCCACTTTACTGATGATATGCCAATGGATCCCCTTCCCAAGTCCCTGCTCCTTGGCTCCGCCACCCGTTTTCATGACCAGGTATACATTGAAAGGAGTGTTATTCAGGTCATCTTTAAAATGGTTGATTTCAAGCAGGCTGTCAGCTGAAAAAGCTTCCGGCTGGTGGCATTTTTCGCAGGTCACGAGCGCCGGCCGAGTGCGAGTGGCTTGAATTGGATAAGTGTAGGTATGAAAAACGAAAGAATATATCTCGTAAATGTCTTCAGTTTTTCTACCAAGCTCGACACCCAAGAATCCCCGCCCAATATGACAGTCAGTACAATATACATTGGCATGAGGGGAAATCAGGTAGGTAGCGTTTTGAGGCGGCATGGTGTGACAGGCAGTCCCACAGAAGCCGGGTGAGTTAGTGTAATCCCAGGTGTAAATTCCTCCGATCAACACACCAAGTGACAAAATTCCTAAAATTGCATAGGGGAGAATTCGAATGGAAAGGGGAGTGTGAGCAGGTGGGAAAAAGAAATGCTTTACCCATCTAAAAAAATTCTTCATAAATTCCTCCAACAGAAATACAGAGTCTGGTAATTTAATATATTACCAGACTCTGTATTTATTTTGTACCTTATTTCTCAAGCGCACCGGCATTTATCCAATTTTCAATGGCAGTTAATTCCCCCGCGTTTAATTGACCCGGATGCCCGCCTGCAGATTGGAGCACCACGAGCTTGCTATTTGCAGCATCGCCAGGAATAATCACCGGTCCATCATTTGCCCCGTGCATGGCATCGGCATAAGTCGCAAATGACAGCCCGTTGGTAGCCAAATTTGCGCCGTGGCACAAGGAGCACCTGGATTGGAAAATTGACCCGATCGAGGCATCCCAGGACAATGATCCGGCAGGAATGGTCGATTGTTCCGAAGTTGGGATAGGGGTGGGAGTCTGTGGGACATAAATCGGAACCGGGTTTGATATCGGGAGGACCGTTGTAATGGCAGTCTTTTCACCGCCAATAAATCCATATATCCCAAAAAGCATGGCTCCCGCAAGAACGCCGGCAATTGGATAATATATCGTCTTACGCCTGCGGAGGGTTTTTGGATCAAGCGGGCGCTCTGCAATGCCAGACTTTATATCCGCCAATTCGAGGGGATGTTCATGGAGCATTTCAGCTTCGGTTTGTTTGCCGGTAAACATGGCTTTATTAAAGCGCTTCAAATGAACTCCATACATGTGCCAGACTACAATCGCCATGACAGCGAGAAGTGCTTCCCCGCCATGGGCTGCCTTGGAAGCCGGGATTATTTCTCCGGGCAGCAACCTGGCTGTAGTGATGGGATTCCACATCATGAAACCGGTAAACCCCATAATTACTATTCCCCAAATTAATGCCCAGTATTCCGCTTTTTCTTCGAAGGTGTAACGCCCCATCTGGGGACGTTTCTTGGAAAAACCCAAGTTATAAATGAACGCCTGCCAGGCATCTTTAACATCCTGAATACCGGGAAGCATGTTCAATGGTGTGCGACGGACGAAAATCTGATAACCGATATCAAAAATGTGATAAACAGCCAACAACATGACCACTATGGCAAAGATGTGGTGAATCAAGCGTGTGGTTTCAATTCCACCAAAGAAACCGATCAACGCCTGCGCCCAGCCGGTGGTAGAGTATTTCTGCGGGAGCCCGGTGACAGCCAGCATTGAGAACGTAACCAACAGAACTGCATGCTCAATACGCTGAGTCCAATGAAATCGATTGTATATGCGCATCGGTATATTTTTAGATCGAGATTGTTTCCTGACGACCATCTTCGTAGTCATGCCTGGTTCACTCCTTTGCGACGGTTAATCAATCGCCGAACAATGTCACTGATCACGTATATTCCCATTGAACCAATCACTGCCGGAATGAAGAATTTGTAAAACAGGTTCACAAAGTAGACAATCGAGTCATGAGTGGGACTGGGAATGTAGTGACTCATCCAGGCGTCCGGAAAGTTGAGATTGGCTGTAGGATGACAGCGCTGACAAACCAAGAGGAGATTTTGTTTCATTTGGAGACCATATACCGGATCATCCACACGCTTGATATCATGGACCCCGTGACAGTCAAAACAAACCGGTTTATTGGTAGCCTGGTCCGGGGACTGCTTCTCAAACAAAGTCACCGTGGTGCCATGAAAATCTGCAACATAAGTGTTTAAAACCTGCGTGGAGATACTATATTTGTCCATGATGGCAGGATTAGTGTGGCATTTGGCACAAATCTGAGGGGATTGCAATCTGAATGCGGTGGTAGTTGGATCGACAATGTTATGCACCCCATGACAATCAATACAGGTTGGAACATCCGTATTACCTTGCTGGGTGAGAGCGGCACCGTGTACGCTTTGGATGTAGGCATTGTATATAGCGCTGTGACAGCGAGCGCATATTTCTGGAATACTGAGGCGCGCGGCGGGAAGCAGCGCACCCGATGAATCCGTGATCACCGGCTGTGAATGGGGGTTATGGCAATCGGTGCAGACGGCTGCATTGGTGTTCCCCGTTTCAACTGCCTTCATGTGAACAGAATCCAAGGTTTTATTAAATTGATCCTGGTGACATTTTTGGCAGATTGGGTACATTTGCAGCGAAAAGTCACGGATGGTTTGAGCCTTCAAATCGGGGTGAGGGAAGGAACTGATATCCGTGTGGCATTCGGTACAGGCAATATCCTTGTGGGCAGATTCTGAAAAATGGCTCGAATCGATGGTCAAGGAAAGGATTTCCCCACTAGGGAGTGTTTTCGTCAAGCCCGGTTTAGCGTGGCAGGTTAGGCAGGCAGAATTATCAGGTAAGATATTTTGATCCAAAACCGGATTTTGAACAGGGATCGGTGCCTGGGACGCTCCAACTGGAGTCACCAGTCGACCTACAGTAAAAATTACAAGCCCAAAACCGAAAACAAGGATCGCATATTTCAGGCGGTGATTATTTTTTATTATCCGCATGGTCTTCTCCTGCAAGAACCAAAATGAATGATGGCAACTTCACTTTTTAGCGACCGCAAGTAATTGGGGAAATAACTACTTATTGGTACTATTTACTCATTCAAGGACATGACGAATTGAAACGAACAAACAACTGACTTAACTGGGTATCCATAAATAATTTGTTTTAGGTTGCTTTATTATCAACGCCCCAACAATCATTGGGGTTATTAAACCAATTGTTGGGTTTATAACCCCAACAATGATTAAAATCAAGTGAAAGATGAGACAAACCATCGTGACTATTGTCACTATCTATCCGTGATAGTATGCACAATTGGAAAATAGATATTGGTGTAAAATACCCAATGAGACAGGGACAATGTCTGGTCAATCTTTTAACCTGGTGTTATTGATCGTATATTTTGCGTATGGGCTTGCATTTTTTGGAATGGGGCTCACGCTTGCGCTTGAATCCGAGCGATCCCCCGCCCTGACAGAGGCGCGCCTGCTGCGCCCGCTGGCTGCATTTGGGATGATCCATGGGGTGCATGAATGGCTCGACTCCTATCTTCTGCAACCCTTGTCAGGCGGGCTTCAATTACCCCCCTGGGTTCTTTGGCTGCGGCTGGGGCTGCTGGTAGCATCGTTCTGTTCCCTCCTGATTTATGGGATCGAGACCCTGAGTGCGCAAACGATAAAACCCGGGATTTCCATGTACTTCGTTTGGGGGGTGCTGATCGTTTACGGAGTTTTCATCCTTGGCAGTGCAATATTAACTTACCGCGTAGGCACCACGCTCCTGGTCAACCTTTATGATGTTTTAAGCCGATACCTGCTGGCAGTACCCGGGGCGGTGTTGGCTGCCATGG
This sequence comes from uncultured Chloroflexia bacterium, assembly GCA_963830585.1. Lineage (GTDB taxonomy): Bacteria > Chloroflexota > Anaerolineae > Anaerolineales > Villigracilaceae > UBA877. Next base: position 1,285,190 of record CAWHNA010000002.1, read on the forward strand.
CTCTGAGGGCTGAAGCACTCAGCGCGCTGTCTGCTGGTAAAAGGCGGGTGATGGTTTTCCTTACATGGGCAGCGATCGGGTTTGGATTGTATGGACTTACACAATTATTTGTTCCGGCAATCGACATGTTCCCAGCCCGGTTGCTTAATTCAACTGGATTCCAAACCTTTGCTGGCTTCCCGATCCAGGTTTTAAGAGCCCTGTTAGCCGTGGTGATCACGCTCAGTCTTCTGCGTGCGACACAGATCGTGGAAAAGGACAGGCAAATGCAATTGTTCGCAGTTCAACAAGCGCGTCTCGAAGCAATGGAACGCATCCAGGAGGAGTTGACCAAGCGAGAAGAGTTACGGCGGGAATTACTTAGGCACACGGTCAGGGCACAAGAAGATGAGAGATCACGAATTGCCCGTGAGCTTCATGATGAAACATCCCAGGTACTAACTGCATTTTCCCTTGACCTGGCAACCTTAAAGACCGTAATATGCGACCGTGAAGAAGTTAAAACCATGGTGGACCGCTTGCAAAGTCTCAGCAAACAGATGTCACAAGGGCTTTATCGATTGGTTCACGATCTGCGCCCTGCTCAACTGGACGACCTGGGCTTGATCCCTGCCCTAGAATACCTCAAGGACGACAGCGCAGGAGCCAGTTTGGATGTGACTATCACAACTCAGGGCAAGGCGAGGCGGCTAGACCCCATCATAGAGACCGTCCTTTTTCGTGTGGCCCAGGAAGCTTTGCACAACGTTGTGCGTCATGCACAAGTGGGACGAGCACGAATTTCATTGGAATTCAAACCCCAAGAAGTCACCTTAAATATTGAAGATTCTGGGGCAGGATTTGACCCCGTACAATCCTTCGTACCACCGCGCGGCTGGGGCCTGGCAGGGATGCGGGAAAGGGTCGAGTCGGTGGGCGGGTCACTTAGCATTGAATCGAAGCCAGGCATCGGGACGGTTGTAGAAGTTGTAGTCCCCGTGTTTGATATCCTTCCTTAACCGTCATCAAAAAAGGATTAATAAAAGCATGAAAAAAATCAGGTTAATGCTCGTGGACGATCATGAGGTAGTGCGCGTGGGGTTAAAAAATTTCCTGCAAACTCAGGAAGATTTTGAGGTCGTAGCGGAAGCCAGCAATGGGGAAGAAGCCGTCAGCCGAGCGATGACAGCTCATCCCGACGTCATCCTGATGGATATCACGATGCCTGGAGTGGATGGGTTGGAAGCCACCCGCCGGCTACGGGTGTTGTGCCCGGAATGCCTGATCCTGGCGCTCACCGTCCACGATGATAAACAGTATTTCATGCAAATGCTGGCGGCTGGCGCATCAGGCTACATAACGAAGCAGGCCGCCGGAGACGACCTAGTTGCGGCGATCCATGCTATTTCGGTCGGGAATGTTTTTCTCCAGCCTGCCCTGGCTCGCTGGCTCCTGGAAGATTATCAGCGCCTGGCGCGCCAGTCCGGGCAAACCCAACCTTCGGTGCAATCAGAAAACGATGAATTAGACATGATCGGGTTGGACGTGCTCAGCTTGCGCGAGCGCCAAGTCCTGGAACTCGTTGCACATGGATCCAACAACCAGCAAATCGGGCAACAACTTGAACTCAGTCCCAAAACCATTGCCCGTCATCGCGAACGAATAATGCATAAACTCAACATGCATTCCCGGACCGAGCTGGTGAAGTTTGCCATCCGCACGGGTTTAGTTCAATTACATTAATCATGATAATTATTTTGCCCATTCTAACCTTACGTTAATCTACTTATGTACAATTACACTGGAACCAGAGAGAAATAATTTAGGAGGTAAAGATGAAGAATTCCCTGAAAACGGGTCTAAAAGGGCGCGGAAAGTTCATTATCGGAGGGGGTCTAATCCTGGCGGCAATCATCTACTTGATCGTTTCGGCCACACAGGCGAACGCTGAGTATTTTATGACGGTTAATGAAGTGAAAGCAAAAGGCAATACCCTGGTAAACCGAAGCCTGAGAATCTCAGGTGCAGTAATTGGGACCACCATTTCGTACAATCCGAATACGATGGATTTAACATTTGACATTGCGCATGTTCCGGGTGACAACGCGGCCATAGAGATGGGCGGAGGATTGGCTGCTGTGCTGCACAGCGCAGTTATCGACTCTACACGGGCACGATTAACAATTGTTTATAACGGGCCAAAACCCGATTTGCTGCGCGACGAGGCCCAGGCAATCATCACAGGTCATTTGGGCGATGATGGTATTTTTTATGCAGATGAACTATTACTAAAGTGCCCGACCAAGTACCAGGAAGCCGTTCCCAGCCAGGTGAACAACGGAAATTAGGATATTTGAAACATGGATTTATCCAGTACCGGTAATCCTATTACCAACCTTCCATTTAGCCAGCATTCTCCCGATCAAGTAAAAATTAATAGATTAAAGCAAGATGCGATTTTGGCGTCAGCCTGCTTCCGAGTAATTTCCCAGGAGTTTTCATGCTTGCACAATTAGGACTTGGCATTTTCGTGCTGACATTCCTGCTGGCACTTTTTAGCGTGGGTGCAGCTGTTGCAGGATATTTCAGCAAGTCGGACCGGTGGGTGGAAACCGCCCGGTTAGCAATGCTTTTAACCTTCCCGCTTATCACCGTGGGGGTAGTCACATTGATCTACCTGCTGGTGACAGGACATTATGAACTCCAATATGTCTATTCGGTGACGAGCAACGAGATGCCGTTCTATCTAAAAATAACCGCCTTGTGGGGCGGACAGGCAGGCTCGCTTGTTCTGTGGTCATGGCTGATGTCCGCTTTCGCATCAGCCGTAACCCTCCGAAAATGGGAACGTGACCGGGAGTTACTGCCATGGGTGATCGCGGTCACATCGGTCACTCTGGCGTTTTTCCTTGCCTTATCCATTTTTTATGAAAACCCCTTTGCGCGCTGGTGGCAAACCTCCGGAGGCGATATTATTGCTCGCATGTTCGCCCCAGCTGGAGCCCTTCAGTTAATACCTTCTGATGGACAAGGCTTAAATCCTCTCCTGCGCCATCCCGGAATGATTATCCACCCGCCAATGTTATACCTGGGCTTCGTGGCGTTCGTCATCCCGTTTGCATTCGCAATGGCTGCCCTGGTCACCGGACGATCGGATGATCGGTGGATCCGTCTTACCCGACGCTGGACCTTAGTCGCGTGGGTATTCTTATCGCTGGGATTGGTGTTAGGAATGCGGTGGGCTTACGATGTATTAGGATGGGGCGGATATTGGGCCTGGGATCCGGTGGAAATTGCTGCCTTTATGCCATGGCTGACCGGAACGGCCTTCCTGCACTCCGTGATGATCCAGGAAAAGCGCGGAATGTTCAAGCAATGGAATATGCTGCTTATCATCCTGACTTACGCCCTGGTCATCTTTGGGACCTTCCTGACCCGCTCGGGCGTACTATCTTCGGTGCACGCTTTCTCTGAAAGCGCAATTGGACCCATGTTCTTTGTCTTTATCGGGATCACATTTGTCACATCGGTGGCTCTCCTTATTTATCGCTGGAAAGACCTGAAAGCCGAGGTGGAAATGCACTCCTTGTTTTCCCGGGAGGCACTTTTCCTGCTCAATAACCTTCTATTCATGGGTGTCCTTATCGTTTGCTTTTGGGGAGTAATCTTCCCGTTGATCTCAGAATTGGTAACGGGTCAGAAAGTAACCGTGGGGCCTCCATTTTATATACGCGCCAACGGACCTTTATTCGGTGCACTGCTGGCATTAATGGGCATCGCTCCACTTTCAGCCTGGGGCAGGTCTACCTACAAGACACTGGGACGTGCTCTGTGGAAACCTTCCATTCCCACAATAATCGTTCCAATAGTGTTAGCGATCCTGGGAGTCCGAAATTGGGTCGCATTGGTGGGATTCACGCTAGTAGCATTCGTTATCTTCGTAACGCTTTATGAATTCTGGCGGGCGTTTAGAAAATCAAACCTTGAAATAACCAAACGCACTCAATGGATCGTAATTGCGCTCTTGATCCTGGTGACGATCGGTTTTGCAGCATGGGCCTTGATAGATCCCGGCAACTGGTTGATACCATTCGTAAGCATGCTCCTCACCTATTTCATGATTGCCATCTGGGTGCTTGCCAGGCGTAATCCCCGCAGGTATGGCGGGTACGTGATCCACCTAAGCATGGTGGTGATGGCGATTGGCATCCTGGGGATGCAGGTGTACCAAACAACCACACAAGAAACGCTGGCGGTAGGCCAAAATATTCAACTTGCTGGGTATACCCTGCGTTATGACTCGCTGGCGCAATTCCCATATAATGACGGACGGATCGTGACCCGTGCGGTGATGAGCGTTTTCCAAGGAGATCGATACTTGGGCGAACTCTATCCTCGTTACGATAATTATCCGGATGGACAGCCAGTAACGATCGCTGGAGTCCGATCCACACTATCCGATGATCTATATGTTGTGCTCGTCAATTGGGAAAACGTGTCAGAAGCGCAAGCACCCTTTAAGGTCTATCATAACCCGTTGATCAATTGGCTGTGGATCGGCAGCTTGATGTTCATTTTCGGCTTCCTTGTAGCTGCGTGGCCGGTGCGCGAGAAAGAAAATGAAGAGGGAATAAATGAAAGCTAAGATCATCCTCCTGGTTTGTGGCACTGTCCTGGTATTAACTGGTGCCGCGTTCCTGACGAGGAAGGTTTCCGCACAGGCACCAACTCCATCTGATGACCAGGTGAATGCCATCGCCAGCCAATTATTCTGCCCGGTTTGCGAAAATACCCCATTAGACGTTTGCCCAACCACTGCCTGCCACCAATGGCGGGAACTCATCCGACAAATGCTTGCAGAAGGGAAATCGCCGTCCGCAATCAAGCAGTACTTCGTGGATTATTATGGAGCCCGGGTATTATCGGAACCTCCGGTAACTGGGATAAACTGGTTGGTATATATCGTTCCGCCCGTGGCATTTATTGCTGGAGCAATCCTTCTCTTCCTTGCGTTCCGGACATGGAAACGAATGGAAAAAGAACCTGCAATGGGACCAACAAATTCGTCACCTCCATCCAATGATGGTTCTTCGCCAGTAACTGGTCCAGAAATTGCGTTGGACGATCAGTACATAGCCCGCATCGAAGAAGAACTCAAAAAACGAAAGTAGGAGACCGGGAAAATGACACAAGAACCAATCAACGTAGCCGCACCAAAACGCGGAGTCCCGGTCTGGGTGCAGATCCTCGTCTGGATCGGCTTATTAGGCTTGCTTGGTCTGCTGGCAGCCGGACTGTTGAAAGCCAAGAACCCAATCCTGGCAGTCCAGTCGAAAGTGCCTGACTTCACGTTACCCTTATTCAGCGGATTTGAGTACAACAGCGCATCAGAAGTTAAACTCTCGGAACTCAAAGGGAAAGTGGTCGTGGTCAATTTCTGGGCATCCTGGTGCCAGCCTTGCCGAACCGAAGCAGCGGACTTAGAATCCGCCTGGGAATCTTAATGCAGAAAAGGGAAAGGTTGTATTCCTGGGAGTTGATTACGTGGATACCGAACCGGAAGCCCGCGCTTACATGTCAGATTTTAATATTAGTTATCCCAACGGACCTGATATGGGGACGCGTATATCGCAAATATTCAACCGAAACCTGGGGGTTCCAGAAACATACGTGATTGACCAAGAAGGCATCCTGCGCTTCATCCAAATCGGACCGTTCCAATCCGTTGCGGAAATAAATTCAGTTGTCGACCCATTATTGGCGGGGAAATAAGTTTTATGGAACCAATTGCCCTTTTTCTGCTTGTAATCCTACTCGGCGTCATCGTGTTGTTCGTAACCCGACCATTTTTTAAACGGCGGCGAGTCCGGGCAGGAGAGAGCAACCGGAAAATATCGTCACTACTGGCTGAACGAGAACGATTATTTACAGCGCTTGAGGAATTGGATTTCGATCAATCCCTCGGGAAAATCCCTGCTGAAGATTACCCCACCCAGCGTGCAATATTGCTCCAAAAGGGTTCAGAAGTATTAAGGCAGTTGGATGCGCTAGCAACCGAAACTAAAATTCAGCCGGAGAAATTAAACCAGAGTGCCATCAGCACACCTAAACCGGTGGCCATATTGAACGATGATGACCTAGAAGATTTGTTGGCGAAGCGCCGAAATACCCGCAAAGATAAAACTGCCGGCTTTTGTCCAAAGTGTGGAAAACCCGTTATGCAATCAGATGTATTTTGCCCGTCTTGCGGAAATTCATTGAAATCAGCATGAGTTTGCAAAAAACATCCCATCACCCATCGTAGAATCAATAAGTGCCGCTATTAGTAAATTAGGAAAAGGATCTTTCATGAAATTCCGCTTGAGCATTTTTATTATTCTCCTTTCGTTCTCCCTGGCTGCCTGCTCCCTGGCCGAGGATATTACCCCACCGCCAAATTATGTCGCCCCGACCGCTCAACAGACGGTCATCCCAACCTTACAGATCACACAAACCCAGGTACCCCCTACAGCAACAGAAACACCAATCCCGACCTCAACGGTTAATGCAAATACTTCAACCGCGTTAGGGACCATTGGTCCTGGTACTCCGTCCGTTGAAGCAAGTCCAATCGCTCAATCGAGTGAGGCATCCACCCCTGCAGCGACGGGAGTGACCACACCGTTGGCAGAGGTCAGCCCAACAGCCCAAGCAAACCTGGCAATCGTCAGCGGGAAGGTATCGGTTGCATCGGGGGCAAGCCTGCCGAATGGCACAATTGCGACCCTGTTAGTATATGACTCCAGCGTTGGAAATGTTACCCTTACCCTGACCACTCCGATACAACCAGATGGTAAATATGAATTTGCCAATGTCCCGGCAGATACTAATACGGTGTTCCTTGTCACTGTAGATTATAGCGGTGTGGTATATGATTCCGCCCCGGTGAATTTCAAGGTAACCTCAACCAATTTCGACCTACCCCTTACCGTCTATGAAACCACTACTGACCTAAATGTACTTACTATTACCCAGGCTCACCTGCAGTTTGATTTCTCAACTGCGGGAACGGTCCAGGTAATGGTACTTTACGTGATCAGTAATCCCGGGACAAATGCTGTCACTGTTGCAAGCGATGGGACCAATGTGCCGTTCATTCAGATCCCTACTGGTGCACAAAGTGTAAATTTCCAATTAGCCCAGAGCAGTTCTCCGCTGATGAGTGCTGCAAACGGGTTTGCCCTTCTGCCGGGTGCCAATTTACAATATGGGATTATCGCGACTTATAATCTACCCTACACAAACAAGCTTGATTTTTCCCAGCCTTTCAGCCTGCCGGTATCTTCGGCAACCATCATTGTGCCGGAAGGTGTTAAAGTAACCAGCGACCAATTAACGGATGCGGGTACGCAGGGTTCCACCGGGACAACTTACCATTTGTACTCAGGCAGCAGTCTAGCATCGGGTACCACGCTTAACTTGACGGTCTCCGGCATGCCGGGTGATAAAACAAGCAGCGGGTTCGTCCTGGACCAACATGCCTGGCTCTTAATCGGTGTAGGCGCATTAGGCGTGGTACTGATAGGCCTGGGAGTCTTCCTTTTCCTGCGAGACCGCAAACTCAAAAGACTTGAGGATGAACTAGGCGAAGAGGATGAAGAAAGCGAGGATGATTCTTTGGGAGATGACCGCGAAGGAATCATGGATGCGATCATCACCCTGGACGACCAATATAAAGCCGGGGATATATCCCAAGAAGCTTACGAAAAGCGCAGGAATGAATTGAAAGAACGGCTTAAAACCATCAATTAAGGACTTACGGCGGACTCATCCATGATGAAGGGAAAGTAGGGTGAGCACGCGTATCTCTCAATAAAACTACATGATTACCGTCAAAAAGCTTGTAAAACGCTTCGGGTTAAAAACCGTCCTGCGCGGACTTGATTTCGAAGTGCAGGAAGGAGAATTTGTGGCTTTGCTCGGTCCAAACGGTGCCGGGAAGACTACATTTCTTCGCATCCTGGCGACACTCTCACGGCCTTCGTTCGGTGAAGTGCGGGTTGCAGGTTACCGTCTACCGGCAGAGGCAGCGCACGTGAGAAGCACCCTAGGGGTGGTATCCCACCAGCCATTATTGTATGGAGATCTGACTGCCGAGGAAAACCTGCAATTTTATGGAAGGATGTATGGGGTGGTCGAATTGCGCAAACGCATTGATGAAGTGATTGAGCTGGTGGGATTAACGTCCCGTAGACGAGACCTCGTTAGGAATTTTTCACGTGGAATGCAACAACGTCTTGCCATAGGAAGAGCCATATTACCCAACCCGGAGGTACTGCTCTTCGACGAGCCGCATACCGGCCTCGACCAGGATGCATGCGATATGCTTGACGGTCTCCTGCGGGAGGTGGCTGGACAGGGAAGAACGGTGGTCATGACCTCGCATGACCTAGCAAGGGTGGAAGACCTGGCGTCGCGGTTCGATGTATTGTCGCGAGGAATCATTTCTGCGTCTTCAAAACGAAATGAAATGGGGAAAAGTAATTTGTTGGATTTTTACCGCAAGGCATTGGCAACAGCAGTATGAATAATATTCAAGATATCACAAAAAATAGACCTAAACCCGGTTTTTTTGGAGCTGTTGGCGCAATCATCTGGAAGGACCTGGCGGCGGAACTGCGTTCGCGGGAACTGCTGTCAGCCATGTTAGTTTTCGCTTTACTGGTGGTTTTGATCTTCAATTTCGCGCTTGAACTAGATGCGGGGACGAGACGGGTAGCCACACCAGGAATTTTATGGGCAACATTTGCATTTGCCGGAACACTGGGCTTGAACCGATCCATGGCAGTTGAAAAGGACCGCGGATGCCTGGACGGCCTTTTACTTGCCCCAGTAGACCGATCAGCCATCTATTTTGGTAAAACTATCAGCAACCTGGCATTCATGCTTATTGTCGAAGCAGTGGTCCTGCCAATTTACAGCGTGTTGTACAACACCAACCTTTTCAACCCCGGGTTAATCGTTGTCATCCTGCTTGGGTCGGTGGGATATGTTGGTGTGGGAACCTTGCTATCAAGTATGGCTGTCCAGACCCGTACGCGGGATGTACTTCTACCAATCCTATTATTCCCGGTGGTGATTCCCATCCTGATCGCTGCAGTCAAGGCCAGCGGTGGTTTTCTGCAAGGCCTGGCATTGACTGATGTCATGCCTTACATTAACCTGCTTGTCGTGTACGATGTAATCTTTATTGCGGCAGCTTATATGGTTTTCGATTTTGTGGTCGAGGAATAAAGGAAGTATATCTGGATGTACATTTGGAGAAAAAATGAAACCTCAACCAATCGCTCTAAAAGTGCTTAACGTTGTTTCAATTCTGCTCTTCCTGGCTGCTCTTGGGATAGTTTTCTTATACGCACCACTGGAAGAGACCATGAACTATGTCCAAAAAATCTTTTATTTTCACATTGCCAACGCGTGGGTTGGGATGCTGGGCTTCATTGCAGCAGCCGTTGCCGGTGTAATCTACCTGGTCAAGCACGATCAAAAATGGGATATTATCGAATTAGCCGCCGTGGAAATCAGCCTGATATTCTTCATAACCACCATCATCACAGGTTCAATTTGGGCACGCCCAGTTTGGAACACCTGGTGGACCTGGGATACACGATTAACTACAGCCACAATCCTCGAAATGATTTATATCGCTTACCTTCTACTGCGACAGGGAATAGAAGACCCTGACCGCCGCGCCCGCTTCGGAGCAGTTTATACCATTATCGGTGCGATAAGCGTCCCAATCACTTTTCTTTCCATCCGGATTGTTAGCAGGACAATCCACCCGGTAGTTATTGGGGCCACAAATGGGACTGCTACGGGCAGTTTTAATATGGCTCCAGCCATGCTTTTTACCATGTTTTTTGCGCTATTTACCTTCTCCGCCATCTTTGTCACCCTGTTCTGGCACCGCATCCGCTTAGGCCAACTCGCTCAGCAGGTTGAACAACTTAAACTTGAAGAATGACAGTAAAGGTGATGCCATGCTAGATTACTCTGTTTCGATTAAATATATGCTTGCCGGGTACTCAGTATTCCTCGCAATCCCTGCTGTTTACCTTATCAGTCTCTTTGTTCGTTTGCGCACCCTTCGACGGGATTTAGAAACCTTGAAAGAGATCCATAATAAGAATCCGAAATAAACTCATGCGTGAAAATTACAGTGCTTCCTTGACTCTGAGTAAGGTAGGCATCGTAACGATAATAATATTGCCATAGAAGACAAGAGTCCGCTATAATGGTAGTGGGCTCTTATATTATCAACATGGAGATGCGCGTCCGGGCCGGATTGGCGGCCACCACCCTCCTAATTGTTGTTGCGGCAATGTCCGCAGTCAGGACTTGGCGCGTTTCCGCCGCGGGGCAACAGCCTCCAGGTCCTGACAGGGTTGAGGTAATCAAACAGGATTACACATCTTATAATTGGTGGTTGACTAACTGGGAGGATAATAAAGTTGCCTGTTCGATGGACATTGACCATGCAGGTTCACCAACCAATGGGGAAATATATTCAATCTGCGGCGCCACACTTTATAGCAGCTGGGCAGCAACCAAACCATGCGATACGTCAGAAGATGATCCTGCGACGTGCAGGGGATATTACCTTATATATGTAAAATCCGAACCGTCCCAACGGCAGGTGGGTGTGATCCAGCCGCCCCCAGTGGTATGGGTATCCCTCAACGACTGTGTTCCCTACAATTCAACTTTTCGATGTGATAAACTACCGACGCTCGTCTTGACCAGTGAGGAGCCCATGGATGGAGAGCATATCACCAGCCTGGCGGGTCGGGTGGATGGTGTAGAATTTACTTGCGACCCGACCTGCTTTTTGGATTTGGCACCAACTAAAGACACCGGTGTGAATCTTGAATTCTGGGCATATTCCAGTTACGGAGACAGCAGTGTTCTTTTCACGGCAAGGGTCCGTGTTGCAGCGTCGGCTGACCCAACCGACCACTCCTGGTATGCGGACATTTTAAGTACGCAGTGGCGAGGGGAACCTTTGGCTGGTTGCTCGGAAACCTGGAGTGTCTTTCCTCCAGTCGGTGGGGTACCAGCCTGGCTTTCCACTCCCGTCGACCGTAGAAGACATGGCAACAAATATCCCCTATGAATACCTGGCAGCCAATTTAATTAAACACGGTGTGGTGGATGCTTCCACATGTACTGACGGGGGTCTGCTCGACAATGGACAAGTCAGCCCCTGCGGGTTGGAAGCAGCCCGAAGTGCGGTCATAGATTGGCAAAACCGCTTTGACAGTCTAATATTTACCGCTGCAAGGCAAACCGGGGTCCCCGCGCAAATATTAAAAAGTATATTCAGCAGGGAAAGCCAATTCTGGCCGGATGGGACAGTGGGTCAACCGGAAGCCGGCCTGGGACAAATGACGGATGGAGGGGCGGATACCACATTAATGTGGAACCGAACATTCTTTGAGCAGTTCTGTCCTTCGGTTATAGATGGAGCTATCTGCGGTCGAGGGTATGTTCATCTGACTGTCACCCAGCAAGGAATATTGCGTAATGCCCTGGTTGATAACGTGAAGGCATCCTGTCCTGACTGTGCGCTTGGAGTTGACCTGGCACGTGCGGAGAACAGCGTGGACATTTTTGCCAACACCCTGCTCGCAAATTGTAACCAGGCAGGCATGGTTACCGACCTCAACAATACCAGAAACACATCAGTTGGGTACGAAGACCTGTGGCGATTTACCCTGGTGAACTATAACGCAGGCCCTGGTTGCCTGGGCCTAGCGATTAATAAAACCAGTGCATTGGGTGAACCTCTGGACTGGGCTCATGTTTCCACTCACCTGACAGCCGTCTGCCAGGGTGCATTGGATTATGTCACCGATATCAGCAATGCCTCTCCTTAAACCGGGGACTGGTTCGCGGAACAAAAAAGAGCAGGTCATCGTCCTGGCAATAACCAAATTAATGTGAGGAGAGAATATGTTACACAAATTCCTGGTTATATGCATGCTTGGATTCACGATCATCCCCGCAACAGCTTGCAGCCCCGCCAAACCCGTGAACCTGACAGCAACTGACAATGGCAGCCAGATAAGTTTGAAGGAAGGGGGACAAGTCGTTATTACATTGGACGGTAATCCATCCACAGGATACACCTGGGAAGCACAGGCGTTGGATACGACCATTTTTAAGCAGGTTGGTGAGGCAACATTCGTAAGCAGCGACCCTGGACTGGTCGGTGCAGGTGGATCTCTCACCCTAACGTTTAGTGTGTTGAAAGCAGGGACAGCGCCGCTAACGCTCGTTTACCACCGACCTTGGGAAGCAGGCGTAGATCCCGTTGATACATTTTCCGTTACAATCACTGTGAAATAAATCGAAACGAAATTAAAGGTTAATCTTATTGCGGAGGCACAATGTCTCCGTAATTGCTTTTATAATACAGCCTATCTCTCAAAGGATGTGCGAAAACATTGCAAAATCAATTATATAAAGTCCCCTACAGCAAGTCATTTCTGGAATTTACCCTTCCCGATTCTATGCGTGGAACCGAAATCGGGTCTCACCCAGGAGAACCTCTGGAGAATGTGCCCGCGGCTATCCATGAAGCAGTAATTCACCCGATCGGAAGCAAACCTCTGCTGGATCTGGCACATCCTGGAACACATGTATGCATCGTTTTTACTGATATCACCCGCAGCTGCCCCGACCATCTCCTGGTACCGGTCCTTATAACCGAACTGCAAAAAGCTGGAGTAAAAAACGAAGATATCACTTTGCTTTGTGCGACCGGCATGCACCGGGTCTCAACCCAGACAGAAAAGATTGCCAAGCTGGGGGCCGAAATAGTAAACCGGTTCAATGTAATAGATAATGAACCACAAAATCCGCAGGTCCTCAGCGACCTAGGGAAGATACAAGGTAATGTGATCGTAAAACTGCACCGGGCTGTGGTGGAGGCAGACCTGGTCATCGCAACAGGGATCGTGGAACCTCACCAATATGCCGGTTATTCAGGCGGAAATAAAACCGTGGCAATTGGGGCAGCTGGAGAAGGTTTCATTGCCTATACGCATGGGCCGGCCTTCATTGACCACCCCCATACCCGCCTGGGGAGGATAGACGGGAACCCATTCCAGGAAGCTGTAAGCGAAGTTGCCCGGCGCGCAAAACTATCTTTCATAGTTAATGTTGTACTGGATGATGAAAAGCGTGTCTTATGTGTTCAAGCCGGTGAACCCAGCTTGGCATTCCAGGAGCTAGTCTATTTTGCCAAATCCATATATGAAGTCCCCATTCGTCAACAATATGATATCGCCATCGGTGGCGTTGGGTACCCCAAAGATACCAACCTTTACCAGGCAAGCAGAGCCGCATCTTATCTATTCTTCGCACCAATACCAGTGGTTCGGAAAGGTGGAGTAATAATCATTCCCGCCCAATGCGAAGAAGGAGCCGGATTCGGAGTGGGAGAGCAACGATTCCTAGCTGCAATGCGGGATGCGCCAAATGTTCAATTCATATTGGAGGACGCCCGCAGAAATGGGTATCCGCCAGGGCAGCAACGCGCATTTATCATGGCAAAGGTGCTTGAGCAAGTGAGAGTGGTGGTCGTAGGAAGTGAATACCCCGATCTCATTGCTGCCTGTAAAATGATCCCAGCTACAACGATGACAGAGGCGTTTGCGATTGCTGAAAAAAAGTTGGGAAAGTCAAGCGACGTTTTAGTGGTCCCTCACTCACTTTTGACGCTGCCAATTATCGGCAGAAACCAACCAGGCCAGGATGCAGGATGAGGAGATCGTGAGATAAAAAAATGTGTTCCAATACTGTAATTATTGAATATTTACTAATAAAATTAGCGAGTTCATTCAAATCATCGACCCGGTAAGAGCCGTTTTTTTTATACGTCCATATCCGTATTCGATACCAAATAAATTTCAATTTGCAAGAGCGGAAATTTATAATAGAATTTTTACACTTTCCGTATATAATCTGACTTAATCTATCTGATAAGGTCTGGCATATGGCGAAAAGCACATCAGAAACCTCCCTGCCGTTGTCCGCCAGCGAGATCCTAACCGACTACCGCCTGGCATATCGTTCGCGGCAGGCCTCAATTATCGGACGACGCGAGGTGCTCTCGGGGAAAGCCAAGTTTGGAATCTTTGGCGATGGAAAAGAACTGCCACAGATTGCCATGGCACATTCATTCCGGAAGGGCGATTGGCGTTCCGGTTACTATCGCGATCAGACCTGGGTGAATGCCCTGGGGGTTCTTCAGTTCCAGGAATTCTTTGCACAACTTTACGCCCATGCAGATCTGGAAGCTGATCCCGCGACTGCGGGGCGCTCGATGGTAGGTCATTTTGTTTCCCGTTTTATCAACCCTGACGGCACCTGGAAAGATCAAACCAAATTATTTAATGTTGCTGCGGATGTATCCCCCACAGGCGCGCAAATGCCACGCCTAGTAGGGTTGGCGTATGCATCGGTCCTGTACCGGAAGATGGATTCTCTCAAACAGTTTGACAAATTCTCACATAATGGAGATGAAGTTGCGTGGGGATCGATCGGCAATGCCTCCACAGCAGAAGGGATGTTCTGGGAAGCTGTCAATGCCATCGGGGTCCTGCATGCTCCGGCGATTATTTCTATTTATGACGATGGTTACGGGATTTCCGTTCCCAACCAGTTTCAAATGGTCAAGGAGAACATCGGCACGATCTTAAAAGGTTTCCAACGGGACCCATGCCCAGCAGAGGAATGCGACCGAGGTTTTGACCTGTATACCGTACCCGGATGGGATTACCTCGGCCTGCTGGCTACTTATAATACAGCATCAGAAGCAGCCAGACAGTATCACATCCCGGCTCTGGTGCACGTTACCGATCTCACCCAACCCCTCGGTCATTCCACATCAGGCTCACAGGAACGCTATAAAACACCGGAACGACTAGCCTGGGAAGAAGAATGGGACTGCATCCGGAAATTCAGGGAATGGATCCTTGAAAACGAAGTCGCCACCGAAACGGAACTGGCAAAAGCAGAAGAGGAAGAACACCAGGGAGTTGAGGATGCCCGCAAGCGGGCCTGGGATGCTTACCAGACGCCACTCCTGCATGAGCGGGCAGAAATCCTGGATCTCCTGGCGGGGACATCACGCCTGTCACATCATGCAGACGAGTTGGAGAAGATCCGGGTCCGATTAACAGAAATTCAAAATCCGATACGCAGGGATTCGTCCAATGCTGTGCACGAAGCACTGGTCCTGACAAGGGATGAGGCACCAGCCGTAAGACAAAAATTATTGAACTGGGAACACGATCTGGTTGGTCTCCAGGAGGACCGCTACGCGACTTTCCTTACCTCTCCCCTTGCCGACTCTGTCCTACGCATTAAGGAAATAAAACCGGAATATGCGACAAATGCACCATTGGTAATGGGGTTCGAGGTTGTCAATGCTGGCTTCAATGCTGCTCTGGCGCGCGATCCACGCCTGATCGCATTTGGGGAGGACCTGGGCAAACTTGGAGATGTAAACCAGGGTTTCCATGGGTTGCAGGAAAAATTCGGTGCCCTGCGTGTGACCGATACCGGAATCCGAGAGGCGACAATCCTGGGGCAGGCAATCGGCATGGCCATGCGGGGGCTGCGACCCGATCGCGGAGATCCAATACCTGGACTATCTTTTGTATGCCTTGCAGTTGATGTCTGATGACCTGGCATCCCTCCTCTGGCGAACAAAAGGAGGGCAAAAAGCTCCGGTCATTGTGCGGACACGCGGCCACCGCCTCGAAGGCATCTGGCATTCAGGTTCACCAATGGGCGGGATCATCCATTTGCTGCGCGGCATGCATGTCCTGGTTCCCCGCGATATGACTCGTGCAGCCGGGTTCTATAACTCCATTTTAAAGGCTGGGGAACCGGCGATCGTAATTGAAGTGTTAAATGGTTATCGGGTTAAGGAGCGAATGCCTGCGAATATCGGTGAACTAACAGTCCCTCCGGGAATCCCAGAAGTGGTCCGGGAAGGAAGGGACGCCACCATTGTCACATATGGAGCGTGCGTTCGAATCGCACTAGAGGCTGCGGATAAATTGGCAGCGTGCGGTATCCAAGCGGAAGTAATCGACGTGCAATCACTCTTGCCTTTCGACGTCGACGGGAAGATCGTAGAATCTTTGAAAAAAACAAACCGGATCCTTTTCGTGGATGAAGACGTGCCAGGTGGAACAACGGCATATATGCTGCAGGAAGTCCTGGAGAAGCAGCGAGGGTACGCCTGGCTGGACTCTGCCCCACGCACACTATCAGGTACAGCACACCGCCCGGCATATGGGTCCGATGGAGATTACTGGTCAAAGCCGAATGCGGAAGCAATCTTTGATTCCATATATGGAATGATGCACGAGGCAAAACCAACAACCTACCCGGAAATTAACTAATTTTGATTTATCGCCAATCCAAAAAATACTATTTCAGAAGATTTCGAATTAAGGGATTACTCAATTATGGCAACCAAAGTCCTAGTCCCCCGCCTGGGTGAAGGTGTTGATGAATTGACCATTGTAAAATGGCTGAAGGCAGAAGGCAGTTCGGTGAAAGAACTAGAGTCACTGCTGGAAGTTGAAACTGACAAGGTGGTGACCGAAATCCCAAGCCCGGCATCGGGGATCTTACTGAAGATCATGGTACCCGAGAATACATCCGCCCAAGTTGGGGAAGTAATGGCATGGATCGGGCAAGCAGGAGAGAATATTCCAGTATCAGGTATAGCCTTATCAGAAAAACAGATATCGAATGTCAAAACCCAAACAGGAGTTGAGAAACCGTCAACAGTTGTTTCAGCCCCTGCCAGTATCCGCAACTTGGGATTCTATATCCCCTGTTGTGCGGAAAATTGCATCAGAGAACAACCTGGACCTGTCACGGGTTCAGGGAACCGGGTTGAATGGGCGGATCACGAAACAAGACTTGCTTGCATCCATGGAAAAAACCGATGGACCCAAGGATAATAGGAAATTCGCCTCGATAGCAGGTGAGACTCTCCTGCCTGTTTCAACCATCCGTAAACAGATCGCAGAACGGATGCTGCAATCCAGGGATATCTCCCCGCATGTGCTGACCGTTATGGAAGCAGACATGAGTCAGGTGGTGGCCCACAGGGCAGCCAACAAATCCATCTATTCTGCAGATGGTGTAAATCTTACGTTCACTGCTTATTTCATGGCTGCGATTGCCGCTGCCTTGAAAGCATACCCTCTTGTAAATTCCTCATGGACCGAGGATGGCATCCTCGTCCACCCGGAAGTAAATATCGGAATGGCGACTTCGCTAGGCGAAGATGGACTCATCGTTCCAGTCTTGCGAAGGGTGGATGAACTATCCCTTCTGGGGATTGCCAGGGGAGTAAATGACCTGTCGGAGCGGGCACGAACAAAAAAGCTGATCCCGAAGAGGTGAAGGGCGGGACCTTCACGCTGACCAACCACGGGATCAGCGGATCCCTGTTCGCAATGCCAATCATCAACCAACCCCAGGTCGGAATCCTGGGAGTAGGTGCGATCCAAAAGCGAGCGGTCGTTGTGAGCGATGCTGCAGGCAACGATGCGATCGCAATCCTACCGATGGTTTACTTGTCCTTCGTTTTCGACCACCGCATCCTCGACGGAGCAAGCGCGGATGCGTTCCTGGCTAAGGTCAAGCGAAACAATCGTTGAATGGAAGACTTAACCATAGCCTGACAGGATATCGAAAAAATATTGTCAACCAGTAATTATCCAACGTTGCCAATTTCATTAAACCGGAGAATTTTCATGACTGATACATTTGATGTGCTTGTAATCGGGGCTGGACCAGCCGGGTACGTAGCAGCGATTCGCAGCGCTCAGTTGGGACAAAAAACTGCAATCGTTGACAAGCAATGGCTGGGGGGTGTTTGTTTGAATATTGGCTGCATCCCTTCCAAAGCGCTTTTGCGAAATGCGGAAATTGCCCATACCTTGCGGGAACGAGGCAAGGAATTTGGTTTTTCCTTCGAAAACCTGAAACTGGATTACCCGATAGCGGTTAAACGCTCGCGACAGGTTTCGGACAGGCTAGTAAAGGGGATCGGATTTTTAATGAGGAAGAACAACATTACCGTACTCATGGGGACAGCCGCCCTAAAACCGGGAGGCACAGCAGAACTTAAAAGTATTTCTTTGACGGATAAGGACGGGGAGGTGAGCGAGATTTTCGCAAAAAACATCATCCTGGCAACCGGCGCTTCAGCAGCTGTCCCCAATGCCTGGAAGGTGGATGGAGAGAAAATCGTTACATATTGGGAGGCGATCCTACAGGAAAGATTGCCCTCCCGGGTGATCATCATCGGAGCAGGCGCGGTTGGGATGGAATTCGCCACGGTTTGGAACTCCTATGGGACGGAAGTGACCGTGGTGGAGATGCTTCCCCATATCCTGCCGCTGGAGGACGAGGAAGCCACCAGTGAGGTAGCAAAGGCGTACACAAAGCGCGGTATAAAAATATTAGCAGGTCATAAAGTGGAAACCGTGGAGACGACCAATACAGGCGCTAAGGTGACCGTATCCGCAGAGGGAGTTACAAAAGTCCTCGAAGCAGACCAGGCGCTGATAGCCATCGGTTTCCGCCCAAATTCCAAAGGTTTGGGGCTAGAGGAAGCCGGAGTGAAAATCAGTGAGCGGGGATTCGTGGAAATCGATGAAAAAATGGCTACCAACATTCCAGGTATCTGGGCGATCGGCGATGTGACCGGAAAACTGATGCTGGCACACGTGGGATCTGCGATGGGCATCGTTTGTGCCGAGAATATAGCCCACCACGAAACTATCACTCTGGATTATGAAATGATGCCCAGGGCAACTTACTGCAGCCCACAAGTGGCTTCTTTCGGACTGACAGAAGCCCAGGCAAAAGAACGAGGATTGACGGTAAAAATTGGGCGTTTTCCTTTCCTTGCCAACGGCAAAGCATTGGGGTTAGGAGATTTTACAGGGTGGGTTAAATTGATCGTGGATGAGAAATTTGGGGAAATCCTGGGTGCAACCATGGTTGGGCCGGAAGTTACCGAATTGCTACCTGAACTGACCCTGGCGCATATGATGGAATTGACGCCAGCTGAAATCGCCCGAAACGTCCACGCACACCCGACGCTTTCCGAAACATTGATGGAAGCCGCACACGTCGCGGAAGGCAGTCCAATCCATATTTAATCTTTTATAAAGAACTGGAGCAAGGTTACCCCCTTCCCAATGAGAAATATCAGCCTCGAGATCGCATCCCGAGGCTGATTTCTTATCTCCATCAAGAAACCCTTCCGGGCGAGCGATCTTATCGAGACGGAGCCTGATTTGCCAACGACTTCGAGAGCCAAAAGATCCACCTTTGCCATGCGAACCGCAGATGGGGTGAGCATCCCAAGAATCCATGAGTAATCGCGGTCGATTGGACTGGTGTAGTAGGAGATGTAGGCAGTGTCTCCTGCGATCACAACTCCGGAATAGGAGGTATCACCGGCACTGGGAAGGTCCGTGAGATAAGCGAGGCCATCTGTGCGGACCTCAAAAAGAGAGGTCCTTTTGCGGGCAAGAACACTCCCCTGTGCCGTCAACAAACCGGAGTGACCCAGATTCGGCTGGTAGCGACCCACTGCGTAGATCCTGTCGTGGTAGGTGAACAAGTATGGACCATCCAAACGGGTGAGACGGCTCTGAAGTTGATCGGTCCAGGTATTATATGGGGGCGCTGAAACTGTGATGAGGGTTGCTCCCATCGGATCACCAAAGGCACCATCAGCAAAACCGCCAAATTCCAGACGAGCCGTTGCCAGCATGTCCCCATTGGGGAGAAATTGGATCTCCGTTTCATCATTCCGGTCGCCTTCGTGGATGGTGGAGATGATCTGCCAGTTTATCCCATCCGTTGACTTCAATCAGGACGGATCTACCATGCTGAAACCAGTAAGCACCATTGTAGAAGGTGACACCATCCTGCGTCTTGGGGCGCCAAAACAACCAGCCATCCAGTCCGGGGACAACAGCGAAGTCGGTCCACTTGATCCCATCCTCCGTGTAGGAATAAACAGTGATATAGGGCTCGGCAACAAAGGATGTGTTTTTCAGCGCATAAAGGAACAGGCGAGCTCCAATCACGGCAAATTTAGGGTCGCGGATGTCCTCTCCAAAAGGGGAAAAGGAGTTCACTTCAAGCCAATTATGTCCCAAGTCAGAGGAGACTTTTACATGAAGGACGGATTTTACACTGCCGAAATGGAATGGGGATGAAACGTAGGAAAGATAAAATTTGTCCTGCCATTCGATCATATCGGTGTTGGAGTTATGCAACCCATCATTGGCGATGTCCCAAGAGTCCACGACAACACGGGTATCTACATTAGCCCGATTTGGACGAAGGTACCAGTACGCAAAAAGTGCGGACAAGAGTACGAGAACAGCTACCAGGATGCCAAGCACCCAACCAACGATTTTTAGGAATTTTTCCAATTTGATCTCCCCAAAGACATGAGAGGATTCCATCAAAAAGAGAGGATGGAATCAGGAACCCGGCTCATTAGATAATACATGGAGAATTTCGGATGAGCAATATTATTCGGTCAAGCCTTGATCATCGTCAACAGCATTTTGAATTTTTTTACGGCCTTCAAAGCGTGCGGGTGATTGGCAGGCATGAGGATGGAATTCGCCAGCTTTCAGGAGGAAGGGTTTTCCCGAGATCTTGATTTCCACCTCCCCATCCAGAACCTGGACGAGCGCGTCGAAGGGTGTGGTGTGTTCGCTCAATTCCTGATCCACGTCGAAGGCGAACAAGGTAACATTGCCGCCTTCGGCCTTGGTAATTTGACGTGAAACAACTGCTCCAACCTGGTAATCTGCCAGACTGGAAATATTCAAGACTTCGGAATACGGAGCAGTAGACATAAGTTTCTCCAATTTTTTAAAGGTAACCCGAAATCGCATTGCGAACAAAGGAGGCGGCGAGGACTCCGCCTTTAGTATTACCTAGAAAAGATGCCTCGAATGTATTCAGGAGACGGTGACTGTGCCGCCATAAGGAAGAAACAACAAGGATTGGATTCTCACACCTCTGCGAGGAAAGAAACTTCGGGATGCACTGAAAAGTAGCAGAGCAGCAAAAATTCTCCAATCTTGGCTGCCTCGCGAGGGATGACGATCAGCGAATCTCAAACTGGTAGGCACCCGTTTGCAGGGTGAAACGTGAAGTTGAGGTGACCACCAGGACAACATCCTGAACATTATTACTGCCAATGGTCACGGGGATTTGTGCGGTCTCGTCTGCGTTGATGGGGAGGATATCCACAGAAGTACCAGCCGTGGAGTGGGTAATCAGTGCGAGGCGGAATGTCTGGGGGAGGACATTCTGGATGCGGACAAAGCCTGCGCCCACCCAACCGCCCTCACCGGATTCAAAGCCTTCGGTGTAGTTGATGGCGGGGATGGAAACATCATCAAGGAGGAACCCCTGACCAGTAACTGCAGCATCTGTTATATATTCGAAGCGCAACGAGACAACCTTTCCAGCAAATTGCGACAGATCCACGTTTTCCTGGATCCAGCCACTTGACTGACCGTTATATCCCCAGCCATATGAATTTCCGGAAGGGTTGTCAGCGGTACCGGAGGGAGTGGTTAATATTTTCCAGGAGACACCATCGGTGGAAGCCTCCAAGAAGAGATAATCATAGTCTTTTTCGAGATCATACCAGGTCCAATAGGACAACTGCACAGGAGAGGAAGCGCCTGACAGATCAAACTGACGGGTAAGGGTCATATCAGATTCATCACCCTTGTTGGACCAAAAGGCATAAAGCCCAGAATGGGGATCTGTCGGTAACAGGTGCGTGAGAGTGGAGCCAGTAAAGTTGATCGTGTAGCTGCCCGGACAGGTGAAACGGATGTAATCAACACCATACGGATTAACCGTACGGGAGCCTGGACCAGAAGGGCACTGCGAGACCACTTCGGTGTCGGATGTGGTTGGCGAGGCGGGGTAATTTTTATAAACATAACGCCCATCAGCAACGCTGGAGTCGTGGATGTAATTGGCGAGCGTCCAATCCAGGAAGAAATCGTCGGCAGTAACTGGCTTATTGGTGAGAGGGTCGGTAATATTCAACTGCTGCAATACATCGTCGAGGCTCGCCAGGGCGTTTTGCTGGTCATGGACAACAGCCTGGGTGGCAGTCTTCCCAAAACGGTCAAGGAAATAGGTGACGAAAAGGAAATTTGCACCATAATGAGCACTATTATCCCCCGCGCCACCCAACCAATCAGTAAGAGGCATATCAGGATTAATTGTGTAGAAGTAATCAAACCCGCCATTGTTATAGCCGTTGAGGAAGGTGGCCAGCTCAGAGAAGCCTTCATTCAGGAAGGAACCTTCATTTCTATCCTGGTACCAATGGATCATGTGCTGGAATTCATGAGCAAGGGTCCCATATGTATATTCATCCGACAAATTCTGTGAAGAGTCGATATAGAAAGATTCATGCGCATTGGAATACTGGCTAATCTCAGGTGGGAATTCATCACCCGAATTGAAAAAACCAGCGACATTACCGCCGAGATTGTGTGCATAAATAATATAAATGTGGGGATCATCATCCACACCTGGAGTCCATTCCGAGCCAAAGAATTCACGGTCGGTGGGGTAAATCTTATTTTCAAAGGTATCGATCAAGCTTTTAGCGTCGGAAGGGATAAAATCGACGCCATTTTCCACCCAGAAGTAGACGTGAGGTGTAAGGTATTGAAGAGTTACCGTAATTTGAGAATTCTGATTGGTATCGGTATTTAACACCCAAAGTTGAGTCTGGGCACCCTTGACCAGTGGGGAGGGAGGCGGAGGTTCCGTGGGAGGCACATTACAGATATCCTTAAGGCTGCACGCAAGCGCGTCGAGGTCCCGATCGGGAATGATGGTCTGCTCAAGCAAGAGCTGGGTACTGGAGTTGCCATCATCCACAGGCTGACGGGTAAGCTCGAAAGGTGTTGGAGTAACCCCACTTGGAATAAGGGTCGTGTAGGCGGCAATAGTAGGCAGGACATTGCGAACCTGGTTAAAAGCATAAAACCCTATAACCACGGCAATAACCAAGCAGCAACACAGGATCAGCACGATGCCGACAACTATGAGAGCAGTAAGTGATGATTTTTTCATTGGACCTCGTTTGCCTCAAGGGGATACAGTATTCTACTATGAGATGGCGAATAATTGGCGAGAAGAAGAGAATTTTTAATTTTATGAAAATCCCTATCACAACAGTAAATAAGCAGGGTGAATAGACCAGGGGAAAGTGGTCAATTTTAGAACTTCTAATAAAAAACCGAGGTCCATATTTCGGTGCTTACTCATTTCATCGGCGTGTCCGATTGCAGCCTGATCCCGCCTCGGTTCATCGATATTGAGGGACGAGTGAGGAACGAATACATCCAGCTGCCTTTTCATATTTATATACCCGGCTAGTGAACTCGTTTCTCAAAACGAGCTCAAAACGAATATTTAACTGATGGTTCCGAATCAAGGCATACAATTTCGCGTATAAAATAATTAATATTCGAGGAACGAATAGGTTTCATCCAAAATCTAAAGATCCAGCATGACATGCAGGTTTAATAACAATATAAAATGCAAATTTAATAATAGAATTAATGTTCTGTTTTGTCAAGTGGGGAATTTCAATGATTAACGGAGGGTGGGGACAACTATATTGCATTTCAGGAAAATAATAAGGCAACCCCTGCCATAGCAATCAAGGTCCCTGTGACTGCCTGCCAACCAAAGCGTTCCTTGAAGATGAAGTAGGCGATGGGAAGCATAAAGATTGGCGGTAATGCCATCAAGGTGCTAGCCACACCAATCTCTGTGTATTGGACCGCGAGAAGTGATGAAGAAACACCCAGAACGGGTCCGAAAAGAGCTCCGAAAGCGATCCAGCCGAGAGCGGCAGGCTGGCGACGGACGGTGGTAATGGTTGAGCCCGCCTGGTGCTGGAACAGGGCAAATACCCAGAGCGTGGCAACCGCAGCGAACATGCGGATCAGGGTGCCAGCAAAAGGTGAAAACCCGGAAGACATGCCCTGTTGGGAGAAAACCAACCCAGTAGCCTGACCAAGGGCAGCGAGCGTCCCGAACAAAACACCGCGCCCGGTAACCTTGCGGGCATTTTTATCGCCTTCCGTCGGACGGGTCATGATCACCCAAGAGATGCCACCTAGGGTGACAACGATCCCGAAGATCTGCAACAAGGTGAGAGCCTGCCCGAAGAATAACCAGGCAATAGTTGCTCCAAAAACCGGCGCCAGGCTGAGCAGGAGCAGCCCGAGACGGGCACCAATTTCCTGATAAGCCTGGAAAAGGAACGCGTCACCCAACGAAAGACCGATGATGCCTGAAATACCAAGCCAAGCCCAGCGGGTGGCTCCGGCATGGAGGGGGATGGGTTCCCGATATAGGAGGGCGTTGATCAGGATCAACAACAGCATGGCGATGAAGACCCGCACGCGATTGGTGACCTGGGAACCGACCTGCTGGGTAGATTTGGAAAAACCTACGGCTGACAGAGACCAACAGAAAGAGGTAAATAGAGCTGCAATTTCACCAATATTAGCCATGGAACCTCATAACAAAAAAGCTCGGGAGCGGAGGCTCCCGGAGCCAAGTATATCCGAAAACCAACCAAAAGCATTGCAGAGAGACTGCCACCTGGAAGGGCACCCTCCGCAAGGCAACCCCGAGGGGAAAGAAATGCTTCACAACGAGTTGTGCCGCCACCTGGGGGATCGAACTGACACATGTCTGTTGAATGGGCGCAAATCATGCACCCCTAAGGGTTGGGAGAAATTGGCGGAACACTCCAAAGTCGAACAGTGCCATCGGAGGAAGCGGAAGCAAGGAGGCTCCCGTCCGGGCTAAAGGTGACACTCAGAACAGCACCCGTGTGACCCATGAGAACTGCAAGAGACTGCCGATCGCCAACGCGCCACAACCTAACAGTCAGGTCGGAGGAACCCGAAGCCAGGAGTGCTCCATCAGGACTGAAGCCCACGCAGTTCACCCAACCGGTATGCCCAAGCAATGAACCTACCTGGCTGCCTGCTGCGAAATCCCATAACCCGACACTATTATCATCGGAAGCGGTGGCCATGGTCACATTGTCCGAACTAAAGGCCACACTGTTCACCCAGCTGGAATGTCCCTCCATGATGTGAATTTGCCTGCCGGTAGAAACATTCCAGGTTATCTGAGACCCGTCTTCCAGACCGACCGCAACCGTGGATCCATCGGGACTGAAGGCAACACTGTTAATTCGAGTGCGGTAGATTTTTCCACCCAAGACGAAGAGAGAGGATCCGTCGACGACTGACCAAAGGCGAAGGGTACCATCCTCAGAAGCCGAGGCCAGGAGCTTTCCATCCGGAGAAAAAGCAACACTGCGGACGGAGCCAGTGTGCCCTACCAAAGAACGGAGGAGACTTCCATCGGAGACCTGCCATAACTGAACGACATTATCTTCCGAGGCTGATGCCAGGACCAGCCCATCGGGGGAAAAAGCAATTCCATGGATGGGACCCTTGTCTCCTCCAATTGCATGCAGGAGGGAACCATCAGAGACACGCAGCAGGCGCACATAACCATCCTCAGAAGCGGCAGCCAAGGTCTGACCATCCGGACTGAAGGCAATGCCGTTAACGGGAGAAGAATACCCAGAGCGCGTAATCAACAAGCTGGCATCGGTTGAATTCCAAGAGCGTATGGTCCCGTCGTCCGAACCCGAATAAAGGGATTTTCCATCAGGTCCGAAGGCAAGGCTGAGAACGTTCCCGGTTTGACCTTTCAGGTTTTGCAAAACTACGCCGTCGGAAACCTGCCAAAATCGAATCGAGCGATCGGCAGACCCGGTGACCAGGGTTTTTCCGTCCGGGCTAAATGCCAGACTCAGGATCGGCCCAAAGTGTCCCGTGAGAGTAAATAATAGAGTCCCATCTGAAGTACGCCACAACCGGGCTGTATTGTCTGCGGAGGCTGAGGCCAGGCATCGCCCGTCGGGACTGAATGCCAGTCCCTCCACTGGACCGGTGTGACCTTGAAGAGTGGACAGCAAGCTGCCATTGGAGGTTTTATACAATCTTACAGAGTTATCATTCGCGCCCCAGGCTAAGACCTTCCCATCAGGACTGAAAGCAGCACTCAAAACGCCATAACTCAACCCCGTAATTTCATGCTGCATGCCTCCATTGGAAACATTCCACAAACGGACACTTTGATCGGCTGACGCTGATATAAGAATCCGCCCGCTCGAAATAAAGGAAACTGCGATAACCATACCCTTATGCCCGATAAGGGTGTGGAGCAATTTTCCGCCAGGAATACGGAATAGATAGAGACTGCCATCTTCCGCTCCCGCGGCAAGAGTATTCCCGTCGGGACTAAAAGCGAGAGACGTGATGAATGCGGGGGTTGGAATGAAGCGAACCAGGTCCAGCCTGGTTGAGTCAAGCAACTCAATGCCCAAGGAGGTCGCCACAGCCAACAATTTGGCACGAGGGGAAGTGATCACTTGTTGGAGGGTGCCCTGCCCCCAACGCGCCAACTGGGTTACCTGCGAAGCGTTTTGGGGGGAAATGACGGCAAGATTTCCCGGGAGGGGCGTCCCGGCAGCAAGAGGCAGTGAGCCTGCCGGTGTGGGGGTGGAAAATGGCATGGACACGCCGGAAGCACAACCGATGAGGGTGAGATTAATCAGAAGTGCAGCCAGTATCCCTGAATGAATTTTCATGTATTCCGGTCCTACCGAGTGAACGGCAAGCAATGGGGGAATGAACCAATGGATCACATATTCAGTTTTTTTCTGCGCTTGAGTGCAATGGCAGCAACTACGAGAGCGGCAAGTGACAGACAATTCGAGAAGGTAAGCTGCCAATGCAGGGATGCGACCTGCGCAGACAGGCTTGCTCCCGCAGAAGGAGATGCAAAAGTGCCATTCCCCTGCTGAACAAGGCGATACAGTTGTTGAATGGCAGCAAGTGCCACCCCCTCTTCATCGATCGTGCTGATGTAGCGATTGTCGGTACCGACATGGAAAGCTGTATAAAAATCCTGAGCCATGGGCCCGATATGACGGATGGAAGGATCCTGGCCGCGATAGGACCAGGTGCTGACCGGGATGGACATCAAAGCTGACAGGACCTGACTCCCGTCGACTGGCAAGATTGCAGATTTTGCCTGGGAATCGCTCAAGCTTTCCCATGACCCGCTGCCCGGGCTGAGACGTACACCAGATAAAGGCGCTCCCGAGGAGTCAATTGCGGTGACGAAGCGAACCCCACCCGTAGCGCGCACTGCAAATTCGTTGGGTACCAGAGACGGAAATGGGTAATTAATGGAATCCGAGAATAAGATCGTTCCAGCATCTTTATCATCCACCCTGGCAGCGCGCCCGGCGGCGAAACTGTAATCCCCGGCAGCAGTATTGGAAAATCCGCCCGGTATTACTGAATACAACCCTGAAGCGACATTCCCCGCACCTCCAGCGACCGAGGCCCCCAGACCAGAAGCCATGTTATTCACTCCACCCAGGACAGCGCTGTAAGATCCCTGGGCATAATTATGCTCCCCCCCAGAGACGACCGAAGCCTCACTGGTGGATCTATTTTCTGTGCCCCCACCGATGGTGGAAAATTGATAGCTGGTCGTATTCCCGGAGCCGCCGCTGATTGTGGAATAATCAGCGCTGGCGAGGTTTACAGCCCCACCGCCAACCGCGGAAAAGCGTCCAACCGCCGTGTTATTTAATCCCCCAGCCACGAGAGCTTCTTCTGATGCTGCGGTATTGCCGGCTCCTCCACCCACCGAAGCATGGAAATATAGGGCAGTGTTGCCAGACCCACCAGCGACCGTGGAGCCCTCCCCAGCAACATTTCCCGTGCCACCCCCAACGGTTCCGCCGCTCCCACTGACCAGGTTGGGAAGTCCTACCAAACCGCCTCCGGCGATGGTCCCGCCAGCGATCCCGGCGGCGACCGAATTGCCCGAATAACCGGCAATCACATTACACGCAAACGAGTTCGGTTTGCAGCGAGTATCGAGATTGCCAACAGAGACCAGGTCCCTGGTGCCGGAGCAGGCAGGCAACCCCAGCAATCCAGCGAAGAATGCCATTTTTATCAAAACCAAGAATTTCCCATTCATAAAGTTGCTCCTTCCGGTCCGCTCAACCGACCAGGCAGACACTGGTATAATCGATTAAACCAGTGTAAAAATGAGGATAACACCACCCGGAAAGAGAGTCAAGAATTAATCATGCATAAACAACGGGAATCTGAAACCCAGCGATTAATCGGCGGGGAAATCTGCCTGGATTTTGCCAACACGGTCAACGGACACGCACGCCTGCTCCACCACGAATATCTCCAGGATTATCGGGACCTGGTGTTGTGGGGAGGACATGCAGGCGTTTTGAATTCAAAAGAAATGGAGCTTTTACTAAAAGAGGCGCGAACAAACTCTGCAGAAGCGGAAGCAGTTTACCGACGTGGGTTTGAATTGCGCGAGACGATCTTCAGGTTGTTTTCATCCTTAGCAAAAGGGAAGCGTGCGGATATTGGGGATCTAAAGAACCTTAACTCCACCTGGATAAAGGGGATGGGTCACGCGCAGCTGGTCCGATCCGCAGGCGGTTTTGCGCTCGGATGGGACGACGAGCCCTGCCTCGAGCGTCCACTGCGGGCGGTAACCGAATCGGCAATCCAGCTATTGACATCGCCACAAGTGTACCAAGTGCGACAATGCGAAGGAGAAGGCTGCGACTGGCTATTCGTAGACACCAGTCGAAACCACTTGCGGAAGTGGTGTTCAATGGAGGAATGCGGTAACAGGGCAAAGATGAGACGGAGGAAGTGGAGAAACAGGGAAACATAAGCAGCGCCATAGAATGATCGATCCTGAACCAGATACAGCAATTTGCGCGATAATGGTTGATGAAAAGAGGATGGACCATGAACCCCCTGCGGGCAGTCCTACGCCATTTCGACGATTGGCTGAGCCGACAGTATTCCGTCAAAGAGTTTTCGCAAGACCCCAAATGCGTGCTGCGAATCCAAGTTTGTCCCATTCCACACAGGATTGATCTACCCGACGGCACGATCGCGGACGGAAACCAAGCCCTCATGATCCATTGGTGGAACGAACGGGCTTCAATAATTCCACCAGAAGGACCTACACTGGCATGGGCGCTGGAAACCACCCGGTCCATGCGATACAGCCTGAGGCTTATCGCCAGGTTTTTACAAGATAATGCCACTTGCCTGGAAATCCACGCTGTAGGGGGAATCACTGCGCATGTTGTCCTGGGAAAGGCCGATGGCGGAAAGGCAATGCTCGAGCACCTGGGTTTCATGGTTATCCCCTACCATCGCCCGTTTGGAGCTTTCGGGGAATTTTGGGAGAATTTTTTTACCTGGTGGCTAATGTGGACCTTTAACCCCGGGAGTACGAAGAGAAGGTCAATGTTCAACCTGGAGAGAACGGAATTCTGGATGTCGAGACGGGCGTTTATTGAGAAATATGGATGAGGATGCGGGGAATAAACAGCTATTGACAGATTAAAGGGCAGCCTCCCAGCCGCCCAGTGCTATTTGGAAATAGGAACCTATTGGAATCCAGGTCCACGAAAATTAATAACCGATTCCTCCCCCAGGTCTGTTGACGAGCGGGGGCTTTTCGTCTATATTACGGGGGATGCCAAAACGCCAGGTTTACCTGCTTTCTCCAAAAGAACTCAGCCCCGAAACCATCGCGGTGGCATTTGCCAAGACGTCGCGTTCACCAGAATCCTTCCGAGAAATTGCAGCCGAACTAAGCGACAAGCAGAGCGCTCAATTCCATGAGAAATGGGTGGTGGGATACGGGCATGCCTCGGTAGCGGAACATGCCGTGCTGCACATTGCGATCGAAAACGTTTCGCGACTGGCAGTGGAATGCATCGAGTTCAAACCGGCTGGCATCTTATACCGAAAAATCAACCCGTTACCAAAAATGGGGACCCAAGGACTTATTCTACCAACCGCCTCTCCCTGAAATCGAGGGAATCGAGTCAGAACGCTACCATCCCAAGGAGGGACCGGAGGATTTTTACGTTCCTTCCGAACTGGACGGGCATGCAGGGAAGAAAACGACTTATCTGCAGACCTGCCGAGAGCTTTTTGATACCTATGCGAAAAGCCTGGGTCCTTTGCGGGAGGTGGTCAAGAAGAATAACCCTGCCTCCGAGAGTGAATCTGCAGAGGCACACGATAGAAGGATCCGCTCGCTATATGTCGATTCGTGCCGGTTCCTGCTCCCAGCGGCAAGCCTAGCCAACGTGGGTATGACCGCAAACGCCAGGGTATTAGAACATGCCATCAGCAAAATGCTTTCACACCCGCTGGCAGAAGTGAAGGAAATTGGCGAGGAGGTCAAGGCGGCGGCGCTGACAGAAGTACCAACCCTGGTGAAGTATGCCGAAGCGGTGCCTTATTGGGAAGGTATGGGAAATGAATTTAAACACCTGGGGCACAAAAAGCAAGAAGATGGAAAAAGAGATTGGTGCAGACTGATCGACTTCGATCCAGAAGGTGAGATGAAAGTGCTGGCAGCTGCACTTTACCGATTTGGAGAAATGTCCCAAGAACAGGCAATCGATACCGTACGAAAGGCCCACGAGCCCAAACGTACCCAAATGGCCGAGTCACTTTTAGGCACGATGGGAGAACACGACACTCCCTTACGCGAACTAGAATACACCCACTACACCTTCGACCTGATCCTGGACCAAGGCGCATACGCCGAATTCAAGCGCCACCGGATGATGACGCAAACTCCGCAAAGCCTGACAACGCGGCTGGGATACACCGTACCACACCTGGTTTTGGAAGCCGGATTCGAGGCACAGTATCGATCTGCCATGGAAACCGCAGCGGAGACCTTTGAGAAACTGGTGGGGTGGAACTCATCCGTGGCGAGTTACGTGGTGCCCAATGGATTTAATCGGCGAGTGTTGTTCACCATGAACTTACGGGAAGCCTTTGCGTTCTGCGAACTACGCGCATCCGCGAATGCCCATTTCTCCATGCGGCGGGTGGCACAAAAGGTGACAGAAGAGATCAAGCGAGTACACCCCCTGCTAGGAAAATTCCTGCGCGTGCCAAAAGAGACCTGGCAGGAAATCGAGGCTAAAAACCTGTGAAAAAACCGCCCCGGTGTTTAATCCCGGGGCGGAATTGTTTAGAGACCAAAAGAACCGGACGGCGCCAGCAGCCCGAACACCAACAATACGCAGAATACCAGAATAATTAAAAAGTTGAAAACCAATCCAAGGACAGCGAAGAGCTTTTTGCTGTCTTTCTGAAATACAGCAACGAAACCCAATACAACTCCAACCAGCGACAGGATGGGGCTGAGGAACAATACCAGACCAAGCGCCAGAAACGTTGGAGAACCCTGGAGGCTTTGAATAGAGGGGTTAGAGCTCGCGATAGTAATGCCATATCCAAATGCGAGCACAATCGCCAAGCAAAAAACCAGCATGGAAATAATGCCAATTACGAAAGAAGCGATCCCGAGCCGGGAATGTTTTCTTGCATCGGGAAGATTGCCTGAAGGTGGAATAAAAGGGGTATCATTCATTCGTGCCTCCGATAAACTAAATAATAGATGATTCTATCAAAAAATATTCAAGAGGAATGTGTGAAAATGAAAATTAATATTAACGACCAAAATCATTACACCAACAAGCATCATTCGTGAAATTCTTCCACTTGATAAACAAGGACCTGCAATTTTTTCCTTCTCCATGTATCGGGAGCAACGCCCATTTTATAACACAGGTTCTCCAGGAATTCGGACGGATCGGGGATCTTCTCCCACACTTGCGGAAGGAAGGTGGCACGACGACTGCCATCGCGTAAAATTACCCCGTCGACCCCTGGATGCAGCCTGGCAAGCAAACCCGTGGAATCTGTATACTCCAACGGAACAGGCTGTGTAAGCCGGGAAACTTCGATTTCAATTTTTCCAAGTTCGCCAGGTTGGACCGGATTAAAGCGATAATCCTGAAGGGCGGCTGCCACCGCGTGTTCGCGAACGTCTTCTGCCAAAGGCTGGTAGGGTTCCAGCGCTCCTATGCAACCGCGCAGGCTGCCATGTATAGTCAGTGTGACAAAAGAAGCACCATCAGCTAGAAGGGCAGGGGTAAGGGAGACTTTGTCGATGGGAGGCAAGGGGGTACCGTGGACACTGGTTTCGAGAGCCTCTCTAGCAAGGTGGAGAAGGGTGTTTTTTTCTTCAGGGGTTAATGGGTTTGCCATGTGCTTATCATACAATTCCAGCATGATTGAGTCAAGCGGGAAGGGCAAATTTTGGGGACATTTAGTTTAATTTCGCCTATCCCCCTACCCCCTTCCCAATGGGAAGGGGATTCTACGAAATAAACGATCAGGGTTAAATATTCGCAATCATTCTTCCCCGCCGTCATCCCCTCCGTCGGCCTGAGATGGCTGGTCGAGGCGAACGACTTCGCCGTGAACGTTGATGACCACCTTAAAACCAGACATGCCCATGAATGCACGACTTTCTTCGGGGATGCCCATCTTCAACAAATTATCGAACTGCTGCTCAATATTCTTCAACTGGTTTTCCAACATGGCTTTCGAGAAAATGTCGTCGGTGCCGAGCATCTTGGCTGCCTGCTCGCTGAGCAACCCTTCATTCCCGCTGATCTGCTCACGCATCATCTCAAGCACTTTGCGGTCCACCTGCTCCGAGGGGATATGGCGCTTGAAACCGCCGTCGTCAACGACGTAACAGGGTTCTTCACCGACATAAGCTGTTCCAGCAATTCGGTCTGCCTCGTCCACGACGAGGCCGGCAAATATGGGTTGACGTGGCATTGTCAGATAATCTCCCTTCAAACAGCGGATTCGCTAGCTTTGAGCAACCAGCACCCGAGTCCCGACACCAGGCTGGAGTATAAGGCGTTCCCCAGGCGGAACAGCCGGGAGAGTCCAGCGATAAATCCATTTTGCATCCTGAATCGACATATTGATGCAGCCGTGACTATGGGGATGTCCAAAATCATTATGCCAGTAAGTGCCGTGGATGGCAACCCCCGTATCAGTAAGGTATGAGTCCCATGGAACACCGGGTAAATCGAACACCGAGAACTCATCTGCACCGCCAGTCATATGGAAGGTTGGACGCTTGTGAAAGGTGTGAAACCAGCCGGTGGGAGATTCGAAATTTATTCTGACCAGTTGCCACACGGGCAACATATACGAGGACGTCCCACTCATAAGCCAGCAAGACCTGGCGATCCAGGTAAATTTCGATGTGTTTTTCGATTTCCGGCACCTGGGGTGAAAGCGGGGAAAGTTCCTCCTGCTGAATAGATATGGATCCATTCAGGGCGGGTGAAATAATGTGAATTATATATGTTATCGTAAGCCTTATACCATAAGGTGCCGTCACGCTGGTCCGTGACCAATCCATCGATCCAATGTGTGCTTCCATAATACAGCCGTGGACCCGGTGACGGACTGCGGTTAATCGCCCAAAATGAATCGGCGAAGGGGATGGTTATTTCACCGAGAACCCCGGTTGAAGGAATATCAGGAACGAGATGATTTAACTGTGTGTTGACTGGCTGGACGCCACCGGAATAGACAAAACTTCCATTTCCCAGTTTATACCAGATGCGATTGTAATCACCCTCCGCGCCACCAAACACCTGGTCGATTATATCCACCGTGCGATCGCGGAGGATGGAATTAATTTGCATTCCACTGAAAGCTGGAGCGTCACGCACGATCAGGCTGCGATAAACAACACGTCCCTGCAGGGGAGGATGGGCAGCCTGGACATTATCGAGGGGGAGATCTGATAGAAAAAAACCCAGCAAGGCTCCACCGGTCAGTTTAATAAATTCTCGCCTGGATAGAAATCCTTTTGACATAGAAATAAAATTACCCGGGGAATGGGCTGCAAATGATTTTTAAATCGGAAATTTGACCTAATAATGGATAACCACCATGGTCCCTACGGAGGCCCAGTTGAACATCCATTGTGCATCAGGCGTGTACATATTTACACATCCGTGACTCATTGGATGCCCAAAATTATTATGCCAGTAGGTGCCATGAATACCGTAACCTCGATAAAAGTACATCGTATACGGCACATCCGGAAGGTAATAGCCGTCCCCCGCCATAAGAGTGGATACCAATTTAATATAAATATAATAGCGACCGATGACGGTTGGAAAAGCCGGGACTCCGGTGGAAACCAGAAAACTCGCAACCGTGCTATCACCGTCGTGGGCATATAACATCTGCTGGGAAAGATTCACCTCGATCCATCGACCACTATAATCGGCAGTGTCAGGAGTGCTGGTAGAAGGAGGACGAGGGGTGTTCGTGGGACGCGGTGTACGGGTGGGAGTAAAGGTCAAAGTGGGGGTGAAGGTCTCGGTGGGTGTAGGAGTTAGAGTGTAAGTAGGCGAGGGTGTAAAAGTTTCCGTTGGAGTAAATGTTGTCGTAAAAGTGGAAGTGTAGGTTGGTTTATCCAGCTTGACCGGAGCACCAAATACAGGTGAAGAAGACAGGGGCGGACGGAGGAAAGCAAACGCCGGAAAAGTATTACCAGGCAAGAATGCTAGAGCTGCAGTAACACAAAGGGCGAGGACGATCAATGTCAGAAACGACCAGCGGTGCTTTGCAAGAGACTTAAATAACGGCAGATTAGTTGAAGGTGCTGCCGTAGGGACAGTTGCGCGGTATTTTTCTTATTACGAGTGGGCGTGTTTCAGCTTGTTGAGTTGAATCAACCTGTGAGACACTTTCCCCCAAGGAAGCTTTCCTTCCTGGCAATGGTTTCGTTTCGGGTTCCAAGAACGAATTAGCTTGAGATACGGCACCCCCTGTGGGTCCACTTGGCGATCCCGGATTTTTCCCTTGGGTCGTTTCCCTGCGAAGGCGGTCCACAGCCCAGTGCATCCCCAAACGAGCGCGTTCGCTCTGAGGATTGATCTGCAAAGCCCGTTCAAGGTAGGCAACACTGGCGCGCGGGCTGCCAACCGCTGCCAGGATCAGCCAAGGTTCTTCCAAATCGGGAGAAAGGGAAGCAGCGATCTCCGCACAACGGCGGGCAGTCTGACGATCCCCCTGGCGGATAGCCTGCTGGGCATTTAAAAGGGCTTGTTGTGCGGACTCAAAATCATTGTTCATGGCGTCGGTACCGGTTGGACGCTTTCGCTCCTGACAAAACAAAGCACTCCGGCGACCAGTCCATTTGCCACCACGTCAGGGTGATCAACCAGGAGGGTGTGATCAAGATAAAGGAAACCTACTTCAATAATCGCGGCAGGTGTTGAAGGATCGATGGCGCGGAAGGCGTGATAATCGGTCATGTTAACAGTAATATTTCCAGATTGAAATGGCAAGCCAGTAATTTTCCCATATCGATCTTCCAGGCAAGCTGAAAGACGATCGGTGAGGTTGCTGTCATGGGTATAACTTGAAGCTGCGACTTTGAAACCGGTGGCATCGGGATTAGTTGCATCGCATGAATCACTATGAATGGAAAGCATTAAAGCTGCTTGATAGCCATCCAAACGGGGATCGAATTCCTGGAGCAAGTCAACCACATAACCGCGGGCTTCGAGCTGCTGGCTGACAAGGGAAGCGATCGCCAGATTGACATCCAGTTCACTGGTACCATCCGGGCAGACTGCCCCGGGATCATCCCCATTGCCCCAGTGACCAGAAACTATGCCTATACGAATATTATTACTTTGAATCGTTGGGACAGCCTCGCCTCCAACCGGCTGAGGAGTCAGAAGACCCGAAATCAATGTCCCAAAATTGCCCGAAAACATTTTGGGAGAAAAACCAGTAAAAAGAGTGGCAAGCAAAAAGGCCACGCTGAAGGTGGTCTGTAAAATACGACCCGTTCGCGGAGCACCTGAGTTTGCCCGGGAGAGCCTGAGGGGTGGTGGGGTAGTCATATATCCAGCAATAGTACCTTAATTTAGTTCAAAAAGGCAGGGGTTTTTTTAGGGGATTAAAGGTGGATAAAAATAGGGGATATAATTCATTACGCCAGAGGCGGTCATTCAGTCCTGGCGAAAATTATTCGCAGGAACGGCATTATGCTTGATTACCTCTACCTGATCCATCCCTTCCGTCACGACTTCTTTGATCACCCGACCGGGGAAGAAGAAGCCATCATGGATGAGCATTACGAATATCCTTAAAAAAGGAGCCGTTGAAGGAACCGTCCTGCTGGCAGGACCCTGCACAGACGATACGTTCGGGCTGGTCATTTTCAAGGCGGAGAATGAACGAGCTGCAAACGCATTTATGTTCGCCGACCCAAGCGTAAAGAAGAACGTGATGGTGGCGGAACTGCATCCATTTCGTATTTCAATCCAGGCAAAATGACGACATTTACCTTATCAGCGCTGCGGGCAGTTGCGCTGCGCACCCAAGCCCTTCACACGGCAAATGGGAGCGAGCCTCCCGCGAACGCTGAGACCCTTTTCCAGGTGGTGGACCAGATCGGCTGCGTTCAGATCGATACGCTTCACATGGTACGCCGCAGCCATTACCTGGTAACATGGAGCCGGCTGGGGAATTACATTCCGGCGGATTTTGATGAGCTAATGTTCGGATCCCAGCGTCAATTATTCGAGGGTTGGGAACACGCAGCCTCGATCATCCCATTATCCGAATATCGCTATCAAATGCCGCATCAGCGCAACCTGAGGGAGCACCCCACCAGCTGGTACAACAACTGGTTGAATGACCAGGTTCAAAAGGGATTTCGTCCCGCAAGTGCTGGAACGTGTTCGCAACGAGGGGGGTTTAAAGGTCAGCAAATTCGAGTCGGACGGACACCAAGGAGGCAGCTGGTGGAACTGGCGTCCGGCCAAGGTGGCACTGGAGTATTTATTTTCCCAAGGCGAACTGATGATCGCAAATCGGGAAAAATTCCAGCGAGTATACGATCTAACCGATCGTGTGCTGCCAAAATGGGTGGATACCAACGAGCCAAGCGTTGAAGAAAGGGATCGGTTCTGGGTGGAAAGGGGCGCGAAAAGCCTGGGAGTGTGTTCGAGGCAGCAGGCAGGGGATTATACCTGGATGAAGGTGACCAAATCACGTCCACACGTTGAAAACTTGATAAAAAATGGAATCCTGCTGCCAATCAAAGGGCGGCAGGCGAATGGGCAAACCGCCGACCTGATCATTCACCGAGATAACTTGTCCCTGCTGGAGCAAGCGGCAGATGGCACTTTAAAACCTGAGCGAACAACCTTTCTCAGCCCGTTCGATAATTTATTCTGGGCGTCCAAACGAGATGAAATGCTGTGGGGGTTTCATAGAGTGCTAGAAGCCTATATCCCTGGCCCCAAGCGGGTATACGGCTATTACTGCCTGCAAATCCT
This sequence comes from uncultured Chloroflexia bacterium, assembly GCA_963830585.1. Taxonomy (GTDB): domain Bacteria; phylum Chloroflexota; class Anaerolineae; order Anaerolineales; family Villigracilaceae; genus UBA877. The sequence goes on from CAWHNA010000002.1 coordinate 1,322,721, forward strand.
GCACAAAGACCGGTTGGTTGGGCGCTTCGACCCAAAACTCGATCGCAAGACCGGTACGCTATTCCTGCGTGCCCTGTACCTGGAGCCGCAAGTAAAATTGAGTGTGAGACTAGTCAATGATATTGCAGCAGCCATGCGCGATTTTATGTCTTTCCACGAAGCCAAAGAACTGATCATCGAGCGCAGTGAACCGGAAGCATTTGGAAATAAACTATTAGCCTCGATCGCAACCCAATAAAGAAAGTGAACCGAACTACCAAAAATCGGTCTCCTTTCTGAAAAGGCATCGTTAATAGGAATTGACAGCAAATGAACAATACGGTTAAAAAACTTAACAAGACGGAACTTCTCGACCAAATCCGCAGCGAGCACGGACTGCTTGAAGAAACCCTGGCGCGTCTAAGCCATGCCCAAATGATGCTCCCCGGCGTGGATGGCGAATGGAGTGTCAAGGACGCCCTGGCGCACATCTCCACGTGGGAACGATGGATGATCCGCTGGACGAACAGCCTCCTGCGGGGAGAAAGGCCGGATACTCCCGAGCCATGGGATGTCGACCGGATGAACGCCGAGACCTTCGCGCGGGTCAAGGAATTCGCGCTGGCAGATGTGTTGCAAGAATTCCGCTTATCGTACTGGGATTCGGTCGCACTGGCTGAAAGCATAAGCGAGAAACAACTACAGACCAATTACCCAGACATTTGGCCGATGGGATTGCTCTGGGAAGGAATTGCAGATAACACCAACCGTCATTATAAACAGCACCGGGATGATATCCAGGTGTGGTTGGAAAATCAAAAACAGGCTCGCTGAATTGCCCACCCCTTCACTGCTTATCAAGGCCCAAATTAAAGGCAACCCCGTCATCGAAGGCGAAAAAGTAATTTTCACCTGGCAAGGCCGAACCGCCCCTCGCCTGGTGGACGATCTACACGGCTGGGAAGATAACCCCCAGACAATGCGGCGTGCTGGGCCGGGATTATGGACTTTTTCGATGTGCCTGGTTAAGGATGCCTATATGGAATATGGATTCCTTGACCCAAAGAGTGGTGAACGCATCGCTGACCCACTCAACCGAAGGCGGATATGGAATGGGATCAATGCATATAATAACTATTTTTATATGCCAGGAGGAGAACCCAGTCCGCATATACAAACGGTACAAGGAGTTGCAGCTGGAAAAGTTAGCCAGTTCCAGGTGCCAACCAAAGAGTTAATCGCCGGGACAACGCGCAGTGTGATGCTTTACCAACCAGCGATAAAGGAACCCGTCCCCCTGGTAGTAGTCTATGATGGCTCAGATTATTTGAAACGGGGAAGGTTGAACGTCATCATGGATAATCTGATCGCCCAGAATCGTGTCCGCCCATTTGCCATGGCGTTGATAAAAAATGGGGGGCGAGCGCGCAACCTGGAATACTCCTGCTCTGAATCGACACTGGAATTTGTTCAAGATTGTGTGATCCCATTGGCGCAAAAGCATCTTTCATTGATATCTCCATGCGAAGGATCATATGGAGTAATAGGAGCGTCGCTCGGCGGACTGATGGCGATGTATACCGGACTGCGGCTGCCCAAGATATTTGGGAAAATTTTAAGCCAGTCAGGAGCGTTCATGTTGTCAGAATATGAAACCGTGGTGGCGGACCTAATCAGGTATATGCCACGACCCAAAATGGAAATATGGATGGACGCGGGTAAATATGAATGGCTGTTGGAAAACAACCAACAGATTCACAGCCTTTTAAAAGAGAAGAACTACAAAGTAAAATATCACGAGTTTCCAGGAGGGCACAATTTCACATCCTGGCGCAACGAAATCTGGCGGGGTTTGGAAACTCTTTACCGATATTAACCAAAACGGGTGAACCCCGTAAATGACCATAAGGGAATTAGATAATGGTATTCGCCCCCGGAAATATTAAAATCGTTGGATCCAATTAAATACTCAAAGAGGTGGAGGATGCCAAAAAAAGTGCTCCTCGTCGATGACGATGATATGCTGCGAAAAATGACGGAAGTTTTGCTGAGCAAGCAAGGATTCGAGGTCACCGCAGTTGAGAATGGATCAAAGACCCTGCAACAGCTAAAATTCATGCTCCCCGACGTGATTCTTATGGATGTGATGATGCCAGACATGGATGGATTTACCGTATGCCGCGAAATACGCGCCAACCCAGCCACGGCAGGCGTCCCAATCATCATGTTGACCGCCCTTGATAGTGTTGAGAACAAGGTCAAAGGATTCGAAGCCGGTGCAGACGATTATCTGGCAAAACCATTTGAAACAGCAGAATTGGTTGCCCGGATCAATGTAATGACCCGTCGGGCAGAGGGGAACACGCCGCAGATCAAGGAACCGGTCAAACCCGCAATTCGCGAAACGGCACGGACCATTGCGGTATTTTCATTGCGGGGTGGCGCGGGTGTGTCGACCATTGCGGTCAACCTGGCAGCCGGGTTGTCCCAATTATGGGAAATGAAGGTTGCGCTGGTGGACATGGTTTCGGTTGCCGGGCAAACAGCTTTATTCTTAAATCAATCTCTGCGGAATACCTGGGCTGACGTATGCAGCATGGATGTGATCGACGAGGAATCCGTTTTAAGTGCCATGCTCCCACATGAGAGCCGGGTCCGAACGCTGGCCTCACCACGCCGCCCTGAAGAAAGCGAACTGCTTACCCCAGAAAAAGTCAAAAAGACACTGGAAGTACTCCGATTAGCATTTCCGTATGTGATCCTCGATATGCCTCACGATCTGAACGAGCGTTCCCTGGCTGCGCTGGACCAAAGTGACACAATCCTGGTGATCACCCAACCTGAGATTGCCTCCCTACGTGCGGCGAGCATGGCATTGGAGATTTTCGAGGCTCTGAAATACAAGGATCAAAAGAAAGTCTACATCATCCTGAACTGGACCTTCCCGCGGCAAGGATTGGTCGTAAAGGATATCGAAAGGATGCTCAAATCCAAAATCGACTTAATTTTGCCATACGCAGCAGACGAATTTGTCAACGCGTTGAATGTGGGCATGCCGCCTGTCCTATCCAACCCGACCGGGCAGGTGGGTGCCATTTTTGAGGAAATTGCCATGGCGCTCAGCTCGGACTCACAACGCAATTTACGCCCCGAACAACCAAGCATAGCGTGGAAACGCGTGGCAGACCGAATCCGCAAGAAATAACCGAATTGACAATACTTACCCAAAGACCGGTATTGCAGCTCCGATAATGCTATGATCCTGGCCACACTTTGCTACATCCATCATGAGGGTTCCACGCTGATGATCCACCGCGTCAAGAGGGCTAATGATATCCATGCAGGAAAGTGGAATGGATTAGGTGGTAAGTTAGAGCAAGGGGAAAGCCCAGAAGAATGCGTGATACGCGAGGTACGTGAAGAATCCGGGCTGGAGCTTGATCATCCTCGATTGCATGGGATGGTTATGTTCCCTGGATTCAAAGGCAATGACTGGTATGTTTTTGTTTATACTGCGGAATCTTTCAACGGCGACCTTAAAGAAAATGAGGAAGGATTCCTGCAGTGGATCCCGGACGCAAAACTGGAAGCACTGGAGCTTTGGCCCAGTGACCACATTTTTCTGCCATGGCTAAAAGGAGACAAGTTTTTCTCTGCAAAATTTATTTACAATGGAGATAATTTCCTGAGCCACAAAGTTGTATTCCACCCGCAGCTATGGGATAAATCATAACGAAAAAGGTCTGCAATGCCACTGCAATGCCCCTGCAATGCCGGTTGGCATTATAATACGCCCGTATGTCCATCCTCACTACAAAGCACATCCTCCTCGGCGTGACAGGTTCGATTGCCGCTTACAAGTCCGCCGACCTGGCTTCAAAACTGACCCAAGCCGGGGCAAAGGTGGATGTTATCCTCACTCCTGCAGCTGAGAAATTCATAAGTCCCTTAACTTTCCAATCCGTTACCGGGCGGAAGGCTTTTACTGACGCGGACTTATGGGGGGGCGAAGCACATGTGCTGCATGTTGGACTGGGTCAGAGCGCTGACTTGCTGGTGATCGCCCCCTGCACAGCCAATACTCTTGGAAAACTGGCTCACGGTTTGGCGGATAACCTCGTCACGATTACAGCCATGGCGATGCGTTCCTCCATACTTATTGCACCCGCCATGGATGCCGGCATGTTTGAACACCCGGCCACCCAGGATAATATCAATATCCTAAGAGACAGGGGAATCCATTTTGCCGGCCCGGATGAAGGTCACATGGCTTCCGGGCTGAGCGGACGCGGGCGGATGGTTGAACCAGCGGAATTGATCGGTCACATCCGACTAACGCTGGGGATGAGCGGGATGCTAAAAGGCAAAAAGATCGTTGTGACCGCAGGGGGGACCCAGGAACCGATCGACCCAGTGCGAATGCTTTCAAACAAATCCTCTGGAAAACAAGGATACGCGATCGCACAAGCTGCGGTGGATGCAGGTGGAAACGTTGTCCTGATCACAGCCCCCACAAGTCTGAGCGTTCCCGTAGGTGCTCAAGTCATCCAGGTGCGGACCGCCCAGGAAATGCAGGAAGAAGTGATAGCCGAAAGTATCGGGGCAGAAGCGCTGGTGATGGCTGCTGCTGTGGCAGATTTCCGCTCAAAAAAGATAGCAAAAAACAAGCTAAAGAAACGGGATGGCATCCCACTGCTAGAACTTGAGAATGCGCCAGACATATTATTGGCGGTAGCCGGGATGAAGTCCAATAAGCCGCGGGTGGTGATCGGGTTTGCCGCTGAAAGCAAAGACCTGATCGAGAATGCATCCCGCAAGTTAAAATCCAAAAAGTTAGATATACTTGTCGCCAATGACATATCCGCTCCCGATGCAGGATTCAGCGTGGACACCAATCGAGTCACGCTCCTGTTCCCGAACGCAAAAGAAGAAGTCTTGCCTCTGATGAGCAAATCAGAAGTGGCAGAGACAATCATCACACATTTAGGGGAACTCCTGGAGAATTGATGACTAAAGTTCTGGTGATCTCTGACGTGCATGCCAACGCGATCGCGCTGGAAGCCGTCCTGAAGGATGCGGGAGAAGTTGACGAAACCTGGTGCCTGGGAGATGTGGCAGGCTACGGCCCGCAACCCAACGAATGCATCGACCGCATCAGCCAATTATCCAATTTAATCTGCATCATGGGAAACCATGATTATGCTGCCATCGGGAATATGGCGCTGGAAACATTTAATGCCGATGCACGGAAAGCCCTGCTGTGGCAACGTAAATTATTCAGCGAGAAAAGCCGGAGTTTTCTAAGTTCCCTGCCTGACGAACTGGTGGTGCATGGGGAGGTCTCCCTGGCACACGGCAGCCCGCGTGACCCGATCTGGGAATACGTGATGAACACGCTGGTAGCTCGTATAAACCTGGCTGCGTTCGATACTCCCTGGTGTTTCGTGGGACACTCGCACTTCCAAGCCGTGTTCCAGTACCATGCCAAAGCCGATGATATGTCCATTGTAGTCCCGCGTCCAAGCGAAGTTTATGATCTCAAGGAACGTGCAATCCTCAATCCAGGTTCCGTAGGACAACCACGCGACCGAGACCCGCGAGCAGCATATGCGATCTTTTCTCCGGATGGGCACACCTGGGAGCCACGCCGGGTGGAATATGATATCCCAGCCGTTCAGAAAATGATCCTGGATGCTGGTCTGCCACCCAGACATGCAGAACGTCTGTCCGGTGGTTGGTAAACAGAATCGATTTATTAATTTTTAGACGCCAGCATTTATCATTGCTGGTGTTTTTTTTGTCCTATCCAAGAGGGAACATTCAAAGGCAGTTTGTCGTCTTATAAGCAACCTGACAAGTCGTGCAACCTGAAGGAGGAGAAACCCATGAAAAAAATAGTCCTAGTTACATTTATCGTCCTGACCCTGGTATTGGCAGCTTGTGGTACGAAAGCCGCTTCAACGCCGAGTGTTATTTCCCAAGGTGTTGGCGGAGGTCCATCCAATGAATTTGCACCTGCACCTACAGCAGCCCCAGCCTATTCCGACGCCTACAAAGGACCTGGAGATTTGACTGCCAACAGCACAGCATTGCAGAACCGGCTGGTGATCATGAATGCCGACCTGACCATTGTCGTCTCCGACCCGCAAGCAAAAGTGGACGCGATCAGCCAGATGGCAACCACCCTGGGCGGCTTCGTCATTTCCTTGAATATGTACCAAACCACTGCTCAAAACGGGCAGTCAGTCCCAGCCGGAACCATCTCCATCCGCGTGCCAGCCGATAAATTAGACGGTGCACTGAGCCAGATTAAGTCCGATGCCGTTGAAGTGCGCAGCGACACACGCAACAGCCAGGATATCACGGCGTCTTACGTGGACTTGCAAAGCCAGTTAACCAACCTTGAACTGGCAGAATCAGACCTGCAGGCGATCATGGATGAAGCCAAGAACAACCCCAACAGCAGCACCACCTCAAAAACACAGGACGTGTTGGATGTATATAACCAAATCGTCTCAGTGCGGGGGCAGATCAGAGTCGATCAAGGGCCAGATGAAGTACTATGAGCAGGCTTCTTCCTACTCGCTGATCAATGTGACCCTGATCGCCGAAGAGACCATAAAACCAATCGAAATCGGGGGCTGGAAACCCGAAGGTGTGGCTCGGGATGCAATTCAATCATTGATCACCTTCTGGCAGGGTTTTGTGAACTTCCTGATCAACTTGTTCCTGCTGGTCTTGCCGATCTTGATCACGATCCTGGCGCCGATCGTACTGGTGATCTGGGGCATCATCGCCCTGATCAAACGGCAAAAGAGGAAAAAGGCAGCAATCGTCAAGCAATAATCAGCACCAGTGAATTCCAGACCCCCTCTCCCAAAAAGAGAGGGGGTATAATTTTGCCCATGGAAAAACTCGTCCAAGACGCCCGTCAGCTCTTTGGGATCCGCCTAACCGGGCGACAGGTGGTAGCGCTGATGACCTTCGAACGAGAACTCCTGGCATGGAACGAGAAATTTAACCTGACCGCGATCCGGGATAAAGAGGGAATCCGGACAAAACACTTCCTGGATTCGTTTTCCTGCGTGATGGCATGGAAAGAAAACCCGCCACGAAGACTGGTGGACATCGGCACTGGAGCCGGTTTCCCGGGCATTCCGCTTAAAATCCTGTACCCCTCCATGCGGCTAACGCTGGTTGAATCGGTGGGGAAGAAAGCAAATTTTTGCAGACATATAGTGGATGCACTCAGCCTTGAGTCCACCGAGGTGGTAACCGCCCGGGCTGAAGACATGGGACAAATACCCGGAGTGCGCGAATCGTTTGAATGGGCAGTGGCACGCTCGGTGGCAACCCTGCCCGTGCTGGCAGAATATCTATTGCCACTGGTGCAGGTGGGAGGGGCGATGTTGGCACAAAAAGGTGCAAGTGGACCCGCGGAAACCCACCGATCTGAAAAAGCGTTGAATATCCTGGGAGGGTGCACACGCCAACTGCTGCCGGTCACATTGCCGGGGGTGGCAGACGAGAGATTCCTGGTGATCGTGGATAAGGTGGCAGCCACCCCCCCGCTGTACCCGCGCAAGCCGGGTATCCCAGCAAAAAAGCCTTTATAACTCCAAAATAATACATGCCCTGCTCAGAAAATGGATACCCGAATGATTTTAGGAGTGTTTATCGTAGTGTTTATTAGTTGAGTTTTTTTTGGGGGGGTTACCCTGTTTTCAATCTGTATATTCTTAAAGAAAAAACCAAATCAAACTACCTAGAATATTAATCGGTAAATTGCCTCTCATCTTCCTCCCGAGCAATCTCCCCGCGCTCTACCTTCTTCCGTAAATCTTCCGGCCAAACAGAAATATTCTCCGAGGGCAGGAATCTTGGGCCTGGACCATGCTGGGTCAAGATATCTTCGGTTCGGCATTTGAGCACAGCTTTGGCAGCATCGAGCCCAGAAGCAGTGACACCCGCCACACCATGGCTGAGCGTGCTGGCTCCGCACAAATACAAACCTTCAAAACCGGTACGCGGCTGGAAAGCCCAGGGACCGACCTGGGAAGGGCTTTTCTCAATCCCATAAAGATTCCCGCGGGTAGCGTTGAGATAATGCTCGTTGGTCAGTGGGGTGCCGAGGCTGGAAAACACAATATGTTTGCTCAACCCGGGAAGGTGTTTTTCGAGCCCCCGCACCATGCGCCAGGAAAGGTCTTCCTTCATGGCTTCATAATCAGCAGGACGAGCGCCGTAGCTGGAGTAGGCCCACTTCTCGAATGCAGAATACCCCACGAAAGCAAATGCCTCGCAAGTGTGATGCCCAGAATGGATTTTCGAGGGATCTTTCAAAGTTGTAGCAGTGAGGAACATGCCGGGAGGAGTTTCATTCTGAAGCATCGCGTCAGTGAGCCCATCGGTGTATATTTTATCCACATCAGCATGGTCGTAAAACCAGAAATTGCCAGAGTCAAGCCCGGCTGCGCGCAGATTCATATCGGTGGCGAAGAACAGGCTGATGCAGGAGGTTGAATATTTAACGGAATCAATTTTCTTCAGAAGGCGCAGGGGAAGGCGGTCGCGTCCAATTAATTTCCCAAAGGTCACTTCGGGGTCAGCATTGGAAATGATAACTCCCGCGCGGATCTCCTCTCCGGAATCCAGTTGAACTCCCACAATCTTTTTACCTTCGAGAAGGATACGCTTTACACGGGAATTGAGCCTGACCTCACCACCGAAGCGGTTGAGGGCTTTTACAAAAGCGCGGGGAATGGAGAACGACCCACCCAATGGATAATAACCCCCATCGAGATAGTGATTGGTAATGCCGGCATGCATAAATGCCGAAACCTGGGAGGGAGGCAGCCCGTGGTCACCTGATTGACCAGCAAGGACACCTCTTAAAACCGGATCGGTGACGTGTGCATTGATGAGATCGGCTCCCGTGGCGCGCATCCACTTGAGGATGGTGGGAGCACTAGCAGCGGATTTCAGAGGATGGGTCAGGTCTCCAATCCGGGAGAGGGATTGGATCATATCGACGAGGTCGGTAAAATAGCCGTCAATCCCTTCGGTCTCCCGGGGAAAATGACTTTTCAACCTTTCAATTAAATTCTCTTTGCCTTTAGGGAAGTCAACGCGCCGATCGCCAATAATGATGTGGTCATAGCCAGCGGGGTTTAGTTCGCAAAAGGTAAGATCCTGTGAAACCCCCAAACCGTCATATATCGCACGCAGTCCGCCGCCGTCCTTTAGGTCACCAATATAATGTACGCCTGGACTAAAGCGGTAGCCCTGCAGCGTGAAGGAATGGGTCCAGCCTCCAGGCCGATCGTGCTGTTCGAGGACCAGAACCTTTTTACCGGCTTGTGCCAACGCGACAGCCGCGGTCAACCCACCCGCGCCTGAGCCAATGACGATACCATCGAAATCCAAGCTAGCACCCCTTTTCGATGAGCTTTATCTCGTCCGGTTTATTGGGAATGATACAAAGGAATTCGAAATTCCCCGCACCTATATTTTTGTACCAATGGGGGACGCCTTGTGGAATGAAAACAACGTCTCCGGCGTGAACATCGATCGTTTCACCGCCGATGCCGACACTGGCATGACCCTGCAGCACATACTGCTCATGTTCCACTGTATTGGTATGTTCGGGTATCCCGCCGCCGGGTTCCATGGTGAAACGACGGAGGGCAAAGTTCGGTCCTTCATGGGATGAGATCAAAACCTGGATGGTGGTTTTGTCGCCTGACTTCACAACCTGGGATTCAATATCCCGAGCATGTTTGACCGACATTTACCCGTCCTTTCCATCCTGGCGAACCTTCACGGACCCAGCTGAAACTTCCCACCTTTCGGCTTTTTCAATAAAGGCAGGAGAAAACAAATTCAAATCAGTGGTGGTCAGAATGGCCTGCTCGATCTTATCCAGGTAGCCGAGCAAATCCAATCGGCGGGAGGTGTCGAGCTCAGCCAAAACCTCATCCAAGAGCAGCACAGGCCACTGACCGGTGCGAGCTTTCATCCATTCGATCTCGGCAAGTTTCAGGGCTAAAAGGACCGTACGGACCTGGCCGCGCGAGCCGAAGTCGGAAAGATCAATCCCATTGGTGAGGAAACGCAACTCATCACGGTGAGGCCCGAGCACGGTAACTCCTCGGCGGATCTCCTCAGTACGGTTGCTTTTCAAAGCGGCAGAAAATCCCAGTCGGATATCATCCTCGCTCAGGCCGTTACGCTGTACAGTGGTTTTCAGCGGCATAGCCAACTGCCCATCCGGAGAGGGCAGCGGATCGTAGGCGGGGTGGTAATGAATACGAAGGACTTCCGATCCATGGGTAAGGTCGCGGTGAATGCGCGCGGCAAGCTGTTCTCGATCTCATGTACCGCCTCAATGCGCCGCAAAATTATGATGGCACCGGTGCGAGTGATGGTCTCGTCCCAGAAATCCAACTGTGACTGGTCACCGCCACGCTCGGACAGCAGCTTGAGGAGAGCGTTACGCTGGGTGAGTGCCTGTCCATACTCGCTCAATAAACGGGCATAACCCGGGAACGGTTTGACCCAAAGCAAGGTTTAGGTAACGACGGCGTTCTTCAGGTCCGCCCTCGAGAATCTGTGACATCTGGGGCACAAAAATGACTGCGTTGAAATGACCGATGACTTCTGAAAGCGGACGCTTGATACCGTCGAGCAGGATCTCCTTGCGCAAGCGCTGGCTGGTGGTTCCAAAAGGCTCCAGTACCAGTCGAACCTCGAGCCTGTGTTTGGAAATACCGCGGGTGTAATCAGCAACCAAGCGACCCACCGCCAATTCTTTTTTGGCTTCGAGGAAGTTAACCAATTGGCGATCCACATGGGTCTGAAAAGAGGTGAAGGCTGCCAGGAAATAGACTGCCTCCAGCACACTCGTTTTCCCCTGGGCATTGCTGCCGGTCAACAAAACAACCCGCCGGGGAATGTCCATATCCAGGCGGGCGAAACTGCGAAAATTGGTCAGTGAAAGATGAGTAAGATGCATGATCTACTTACTCCCGGATGTTGTTCACCCGGGAAACTATTCAATATCAAGATTATACATTGTCAAGCACCGGTTCTTCCGGTTCAGGTCTCCAGACTTTAGTTGCACGGTCAGTAAAAACCACACCGTTGATGTGATCTATCTCATGCTGAAAGATGCGCGCCAGCCAGTCTTTGGCTTTTATTTTAAAGGGCTGCCCGTGGCGTGTTTGCCCTTTTACAGTGACCCCCAAAGCCCTTTCCACTTCGCCATGCAAACCGGGGATAGACAAACAGCCTTCGATGCCTGGTTCAGTTTCGGGGGACATTTCTTTTATTTCAGGGTTAATCACAATATAAAGTTTCTTAGGAGAATCTTCCTGTTCGTCGTCTTCCGGATACTCAACTACTATGACCCGGCTGGGAATCCCCACCTGAGGCGCAGCCAAGCCAACACCGGGTGCCAGGCGCATGGTTTCGACCATGTCGTCAACCAGGGATTGCAGATCAGCATCAAAATGGGTAATCGGATGCGATTTACGGCGCAAAATGGGATCTGGAAGAGTGACAATTTTTCGAAGCGGCATATTTCACCAGTAAATGAACAGGATGGAGAGCCTATTTTACATCATTTACATGCAAGGTGTCATCCGGTTTTTTTTCGTCAGGGACCCCTTCATCCTGGCGGAGCTGTTGTTCATTGTGAAAATATGCTGCGAACCAATCGGCCGTACGTTCTCGCTCTGCCTTGATGGTTTCCTGTTCTTTCTTGGTAATTTTTTCCAAGCGTCGACGCTCAATATCCTCCTGGACGGCAGATGGATTAAAAACATTTTCAAAGGCCATTTCCCTGCCGCCGCCGATCGTGATGAAAACGGTACCGAAGTTAAAGAACAACTGCAGGATGCCAATTCGCTTATATTCTATGGAGAGAATGTTTTCCAGGGCAGCGATGTCGCTGGTTACCTGACCCAGCGGAGTTTTATCTATATCCATGATCTGGTCGGGTGTTACCTGGAAAATATCATTACTCCAATCCACATATTCGTAAATCGCCCAAAGCAGGGAGGCAACATATAGGAGTGCCCACAGAAGATAAATTAATCCAGCATCCGCCTTAAGGAAAGATGCAAGGTTGGATGTGGGCCTAAGGATCTCAAGAACCAGGAATAAAAACAATATGAACATGATCAACCCTGGTTTCCAGGTCTGTTCCAAGAGGACGAAAATATGCTTGCGGTAGGTAACGGTAGCGAAGTGTTCAAAGCGCAAGCGGAAAAGGTTGATAATGCCTCGCTGATCCTCGTAGGGGTTTTTCGCCTCGACCGGCTTTGCGATAACGCCCTTGATCTCGGGAGGCTTGGGCTGTTCGCCCAGCAGACGGGCGCGCAGGGCAGACTGAATTTCCTCTTGTTCCATCTTGCGGGAGGACTCCCTAGAACGTTTCCAGTGCTGGTCGATCAATGCGGCAGCCTGGTTAGGGTGGTCAACATTCTTTAATTTAAGGGTACTCCCAACGATGGTTGAAATAACAAGGTCACCATAATCGAGGAGCCGTCCGTAAAAATCTGTCTCCACATTCACACGCAGGACGGCGGAAAGAGGCGCCTCCTGCCGGCTCTCGTAAATCCCCACTACCTTTTCAACCCAGACCACACGCCGGTCAGTGACGATATAATAGTCATTCCCCCAATCAATTGCATTCCAGACGCCCCAGCCGACAGCACAAACACTCAACAACAGGGACACATACCACAGGGCTGCCAGAGCAGGCACCCAAAGGGAATAATACCAAGTAACCAGCATGCCCGCAATCGCTGCCATTTCCAGCAATACCGGTCCAGTCAGACCTTCAATCAGCAGCACAGAATGTTTGCGCGCCAGGAAATAGACGACCTCGTTCTCCTGGAGCCACTTGAAATGGACACGCTGTTCCAAACGATGGCTGTTAATCGCGGCCGTAATATTCGTTATCAAGCAGGGAGCCTGTTTTGCCAAAACCTGGAATTGGTGACGAGTAAGCATCAACACGGTAGTATCCTCGGCAGCTACGGCAGAAGGCACCTGCCGGTGGTGCTCGACCAGCATGGCTTCATCCCCAAAATGATCCCCAGGGACCATGGCTGCTGACCAAGGCTGCTTCCCTGCGCGGGAAACCGTTACTTTTCCGCTCCAAATCAAAAACAAGCGATCATCGGCAATCCCCTGCTGGACAATCTCCTTCCCCGCCGGAAAGGATACCTCTATAAATTCATCTGCCACAGCCGAGAACTGAACCTCATCCAGACCGTTGAAGAGATGTATTTGGTTGAGAAATTTAACCCGTTCAGAAGGATCAATAGACATGCAACCCGATTCCTGCATTTATATTCTACACAGCGATGTCGAACTAGTCATGAAAGACCCAGTTTGGTTTTTTTACCAAAGAAATTCAAACTTTTTCAAATGATAAAACAAGAAACTGCCAGTCACTTAAGGAAATTCTTTGTTTTTATGCATTTTTATTCTAGCACGAAACAGTTTTTGCGAAAGTCTTAGAAATGAGGTGTTTCCACACCCTTTTCACGGGCTTTGACATAAATCACAGGGGAAACTTTTACCCTCATCATATTCAATCTTACCCAATTCCTCTGCATGGTAAAATCGTCTATATGAAAAAATGGCAACTCTGGGTTGGGGTGCTGATAAGCGCAGTATTCCTGTATGTTTCCCTGCGCGGGCTCAAACTAGGTGAATTTTGGAAAGCCATTCAAACGGCTAATTACTGGTGGATCGTGCCCGGTGTGGCGGTCTATTTTGTTGCAGTCCTGGCACGTGCCTGGCGCTGGCACTACCTGCTCCGCCCGATCAAGAAGATCCCAACCAGGCGGATGTTCCCGGTCACCTGCATCGGGTACATGGGGAACAATATTTACCCAGCCCGGGCGGGGGAAGTGCTGCGCGGCAGTTATTTTGAAACGCAAGGAAGGCGTACCGATCTCCGCCTCCCTGGCAACCACCATTGTGGAACGGATATTCGATGGGGTGGTGGCACTAGCATTCGTCTTTGTCAACCTGCCCCAACTAGCGAAACTGGCGAATTCCAATTCAGGATTGATTGGAGATATTCAAACCTTATCCCTAGTGGGAGTGGGAATATTCGCGGCAGCTCTTATTATTTTTCTTTTAGCAGCCATGTTCCCGAAATTCACCGCAAAAATCGGACAATGGTTTATCGAGCGAATCCTCCCAAAACGCTTCCGGGAAAAAACATCGGGAATCATGCTCAAATTCCTGGAAGGTCTGGCATCCCTGAGATCCCCATTCAATGTATTGATGGTCTTCCTGACGTCGGTAGTAATCTGGCTGCTCGAAACGGTCAAGTACTGGCTTGTTATGCACGCATTTGCCTTCACGGTAAGTTTCTTTGCCTTGATGCTGATGAACGGCATTGTCAACCTGGCGACGACCATTCCCTCCGCACCTGGATACATCGGAACTTTCGACGCGCCGGGAATTGCAGTATTGAGCGCATTTGGGGTAGAACAATCACTGGCGACAGGATATACTCTGGTACTTCACGTGGCACTCTGGCTGCCAATCACAGTGCTGGGAGCATATTTCATGGCGCGGGAAGGAATCAAGTGGAACGACTCACTGAGGACAGAAACAAAAGAACAAGAAGTGCTGACTGAACCGCCAAACCAGCCTTAATTATTTCAAACACCAAGATCTATTCCTGCTATTAGTGGACTTTGGAGACGGGAGAGATTAATGAAGATTGCTATCATCGGAGCCGGTTTTTCCGGAATGGCAGCCGCGTTCGATCTTAAAAATGCCGGTCACAATGTGACCATTTTAGAAGCCGGGGACTCGGTTGGGGGGCTGGCAGGTGGGTTCAAAGAACCCGGATGGGACTGGTGGGTGGAAAAATACTACCACCACTGGTTCGCTAGTGACCGGCACATACTCGGTCTGATCAAGGAGCTGGGATGGGAGGATAAAGTGGTGTTCCCACGCCCGTTGACGGTTATGTATCATCAAGGGAAATTTTATCCCTTCGATTCCATCATCAAAGCGCTGCTTTTCCCAGGACTGGGCTTCGGATTCAATAAAATCCGCTTTGGACTGGTAGGCCTGTTCCTGCGCCTGACGAATAACTGGAAAGCCCTTGAAAAATATACGGTGGATGAGTGGCTATGCAAGTGGGCGGGGGAAAAAGTTTACAGGCTGATGTGGGAACCCCTCGTTATTGGTAAGTTTGGTGAGCAATATTACAAAAAAGTGACGATGGCGTGGATGTGGGCGAGACTCAAAGCACGCACGACGCGATTGGGAACGTTCGAGGGAGGGTTTCAGAATTTCGCGGACATGTTCGCGGGGAGATTGAGGGAAATGGGAGTTGAGATCCGACTCAAGGCATCTGTGTCACTGATCGAACGGAAAAAGGACTCAGAAGAGGTGTTCGTACAAAGTGACAAACCCGAAACGTACGACAGGGTCCTGGTGACGCTCTCGCCGGAAGCAATGACGCGCCTGATGCCATCATTGCCTGAAGAATACCTGCACGGCTTGAAAAACATGAAATCGATGGGCGCAGTGGTTATGACCCTGGCACTCACCCACCAATTATCTGAGGAAGGGTATTACTGGTACAACCTGCCAAAGTCAGCGGGTTACCCGTTCCTGGCGCTGGTTGAACATACCAATTTTGTGGGGAAAGAGCATTTCGGCGGAGATCATATTGTTTACATCGGCGACTACCTGGAACCAGAACACGAGTACTTTCGCTTGAACCAGGAAGAATTGCTGGAGCGTTTTTTACCGTCACTGAAAAAATTCAATCCCCATTTTAAGTCGTCGTGGGTGCGCAAGGCATGGCTATACCGTACTCCGTACGCACAGCCAGTGCCGATGGTTAACCATTCCCGAAACATCCCTGCGATCGAGACACCGGTGAAGGGAGTCTTTTTTGCCTCAATGAGCCAGGTTTATCCCTGGGACCGCGGGACTAATTTTGCCGTAGAGATTGGAAGAAAAGCAGCGAAACTTATGCGTGACTAATGTGAATAACTTCCATCTCAAGGATTTGAGGAGGGTGGAGTTTTAGATGTGGTCGGGAGATTCTTGCGCCGCCGGTTGGCTAGAATAATCAACCCGATCGCGATAATATCCACAACAATCCCGGCATAGGCATATTTCATTTGATTTGCCATCATACCAACCGCATAGATACCAGTCCCCTGCAAGATCCATAGAGTGCCCACCAGAAACAGTAGCACACCGAGAATATTGAGAACCCACTTCATACCACACCTCCATTATTATATTTTGATAATGATTATCTAGTATATCGTTAAATATATTTGATTACAAGCAAGCCAAGTTATCTAGAATAGGGTTTGCGCGATCTGCAGAATAGTGTCCTCAAGTCCAGGCATCGGTTACAATCCAATATCTCATTTCATCAGGAATACATAATGCCAACCCTACTTCTCATTCGTCATGGCGAAAATGATTACCTGGCAAAAAACAGATTGCCGGGGCACACCTCCGGTATCCATTTAAATAAACGTGGAATTGAACAAGCTGCGCTATTGGACCAAAGTTTGAGCAAGCTTCCAATTAAAGCCGTTTATTGTAGTCCGCTGGAGCGTGCAGTTGAGACCGCCCAACCGCTGGCGAAATCCTTGGGGATGGAAATCCAAATAAGGCCGGATTTAACAGATGGCGATGTTGGTGAATGGACCGGTCGCTACTGGAAGGTACTGCGCCGAACAAAACTGTGGAAAATCATTCAGCAGAAACCATCGCAATTTCAATTCCCCGGTGGGGAATCTTTCGTCCAAATTCAGGTTCGGGTAGTGACCACTCTGAAGGCAATCATAGATGTCCATAAAAAAGAAGAATTGATCGCTGTGTTTTTTCATGCTGACCCGATCAAGCTGGCGGTGGCAAATTATCTCGGCCTGCCAATGGACAATTTTCAGCGGCTGACAATCAATGCCGGGTCGATCACGATCCTTCACGCAAACGAATCCGGATATCAATTGCAGGCGATGAATATCATGCCCCCCCTACCCCAAACAAAACAATAGGGACAGACCTTCAGGCCATCCCTGGATTTTGTTCACTGGAAATTTATCAAAATCCAACCCTGGGGTTTTATTCCCCAGGGTCATTTATTGTAGTCTGGGTTTTTACTAGTATACAGGGCGATCTTGTTTCCGGTGGGATCTTTGAACTCTCCCCACCAACCAATGCCGGGGATCTCGCTTTTTGGGCGGACGACCCTCCCGCCAAGTTCAACCACCCGTTTCAGATCGGCTTCGATATCCTGGCTGTCAATATGGATGAGGATATCTCCCGGTTTTACCTGGCCACCGCCCTGCTGCTCTCCAAGCGGGGCAAACCCGCCACCTGGACCTTCAGCTGGATCCCACATGGTGTAATTCATTTTCTCATCCCGAGTCATTTTCCAGCCAAAAAGGGTCTCATAAAATTTCGCCGCCTTGGCCTGGTCAGCTGCGGGGATTTCAATATGGACTACATTTCGTTTTGACATAAGATGCTCCTTTTCTGAATTTATTCACGATGATTATAGAACATATTTTCTGTTAGTCAAGATATTCAGGATTATTCAAAACCCGTCTGAAGCAGGACGTCAGGCAAACAGGTCGTGCGCAAGTTTTTCCCCTTTTACCACAGGTGGAGAGGCGCGCATAAAAAATTCCGAACCACTGAACAGGCGCAACACAAGGGTAACGATACCGCCGCCCATGCGGCCACCACCCTGGCTGGCGTGACATGCACCTGCTTTTTCCTTTTTCGCCAACACCGGGCGAATATCTATGCGGGCATTGGTGGGAAAATCCACTTCAGCAATCGGAACAAGATCGATATCCCCGTTGGAACCAAACTTGTGCGGATCCCTGCCAACTAACGGAAGGACCTTGACAGCAAATTTCAAGAGCCCGTTTGGCAACTTATGGAAATACAAGCGCTCAGGGTCGTGGATAGGAAGGCAATCTGGCGCAAAATCAGGGTTTCCTGCCTGCTCGAAGGCACGCACTGTTGCACGTTGAATGGCGATATGATCCGGATGCCGGTATCCGCCAATCGGGTCAAAGGTGAGAACAACCTCCGGCTTTAAGGTGCGGATATAGCGTACCACTTCCGCAGCTACAACATCGAGCGGCTGGGCAGCCAATGCCTGGGGGTGGGAGTTATCAGGAGAACCGGGCATACCTGAATCACGATAATCGAGAAAGTGAACTCCTGTGAGTCCCAAAGCGCCTGCGGCGCAGCGAAGTTCAGATTCGCGCAAATTGGCAATCGATTCGAACCCCTCCAGCAGATCCGGGGAAACCTCCCCAACCTCGCCGCGAGTGGCACATACCAAGTGAACCTGCATCCCGCGTGAGGCGTACAACGCCAACGTGCCGCCCATCCCAAAGGATTCATCGTCGGGGTGAGCCAATACAGCCAGGATGGTTTTTGTTTCAGTCATGCACTCTCCAAATCGGATTCATTTTGTCCATTATACATCCCGGATATTTGTGGGTTCCAGATTTCAAGGCAAGATATAACAAAAAATTAACGATTAGCCAATAAACATCGCATACATAAAATTCAAGTGGGGTTTTCGAAAACTTACCTCGTATTGGATCAATACAAACCATCCAATTAAATATGATAACATCAACAAAATAAATGTCAGGCTTTATACTATATGGGTATTCGAATGAGACGAATTATCGAATGGGTATTAGCTGCGATTGGAGCAATCCTCTGTGTAGGAGGAGCGACCAGCATCTGGATACGACAAGCTGCATCAAACCCACCGGGGGTTTCCCTGTGGCCTATGCCTGCTCTCATATTAATCGTGGTTGCTCTCCTGGGAGTTTTGGGCTTATCTGGGATCGTTTCTGATGTCAACCTGCAAGCTTCCAAGTGGGCAATTCTTACGTGGATAGCGAGCGGTGGGTTATTAGGGCTGGGCATTTTTGGCGAATTTTCCATCAGTATCCTTGCTTTGCTTGCATTACCAGCCTTATTTTTGGGCGGAGCTGCGGTTGTAACTGACAGCCGCCGGAAACGAAAATTGTTGCCAGATTTCGGTGTTCTCCTCCTAAGCGGAATCGTAAGCTTTGGATTACTATATGCATATATTGTTTTCGACTGATAAACAAAAAGACAGTTGCTCAACTCGCTGCCGAATAGGTTAGCTCAAGTACTCGAAACAAGACCACCCACTAATTACCAATTATCTTGGAATTCCAAAATACTCTAATAATTAAATCATGCATCCATTGAGAATTTGAGTAAATGAAAAATCCTTCCATCCGAAGGCTTTTTTGATACTAATACTAATTCACTTACAATCAAGACGGGATTCGGACCTGTATTATGCTTATTTCTAATACAGTGGCAGACTGTGGTCAACTTCAAGAGCCCACGAATTAATTCCCCCCTGCAAATTTTTAACTTTTCGAAAGCCAGCGCTTAGAAGCAACTCCAGAGCGCGGGCAGAGCGAGTGCCGGTTTTACAAAAGAGCACGATCTCCTGGGCTGAGTCCAGCTCCCCCAAGTGCGCTGCCAGAATTCCAAGCGGCATATTTTGAGCACCGGCAATGTGCGAGATGGCCAATTCATGTGGTTCGCGGACGTCAACAAGGTGGATCTTATCGCCGCGCTTAAGCCTTGATGCCAATTCCAAAGAGGAAATGTTCCATTCAGCAGCCGTCTGAGCTTCGGGATGATCCAGCCCAGGCACACCACAGAATTCAAAATAATCAATTAATCCTGTGATTTCCGGATGCGGACCACAAACCTTGCAGGCGGGGTTCTTTTTTAATTTGACATACTCAAACGACATATCGAGCGCATTATAGAGCAGCAGACGCCCAACCAAGGAGGATCCAATGCCAAGGACCGATTTTATCGTTTCAGTAGCCTGGATCGTACCGATAGTCCCGGGGAGAATCCCCAGAACTCCAGCGTCAGCACATGATGGCACGATTCCAGGTGGAGGCGGTTCAGGAAAGAGGCAGCGATAACAGGGACCCTTTTGTGCATAAAAAACACTAGCCTGCCCGTCAAAACGATAGATCGCCCCATAAATATCCGGCTTGCCGGTGAGTACACACAGGTCATTGATCAAGTAACGGGTGGGAAAGTTATCAGTTCCGTCAACAATGATTTCAAACGATTCGGCTATCCGCATTGCATTAGCAGAGGTGAAAGGTTCGTTAAAAACCTCGACCTGAATGGACGGATTAAGGTCATGAAGACGGGCGCGGGCAGATTCAACTTTGAGCGTACCCACCCTCGACGTGCCGTGGATGATTTGACGTTGGAGGTTGGACTCGTCAATGACATCGTAATCGACCAGTCCGATACGACCCACCCCGGCTGCCGCAAGATAGAGCGCAACTGGCGACCCAAGACCACCCGTCCCGACAACCAGGACAGAAGCTGATTTTAGCTTGCGTTGACCTTCAAGCCCTACTTCAGGGATAAGGAGGTGACGGGAATAGCGGAGGATCTCAGGCCGGGATAGTTCAGGTAACATTTCAACCACCTGCGATGGCAGGAACAAGATTAATAATATCGTCCGATTTCAAAGGAGTATCCAGACCCTGCAGGTCGCGGACATTAATCCTGCCCAGGTATAAATTAACGAATGATCGCAACGAACCGTCCTCCTTGCACAAATGAGGACGGAAAGCCGGGAACTGGGTAAGCATATCCTGCAAAGCCGCACCCGCAGTGGTGCCTTGCACGGAAACTTCGCCCTGACCATTTACATAAGAGCGCAAAGTATTTGGAATTTTCACATAGGGCATGTCTTAATTGTAGCCCAACAGGCTTGAAAAGTCTAACCGGAGGATTGGAAGGATGCCAGAGACTAAATGGAAAAATCCTGCCCATCCCAAACATCTCCCACGGGTGGGTGGATATGTGTCTTCTGATCATGACCGTCCAGACGTTCTTCAAGCTGATCGACGCGCTCCAGTAATTGTTTTATTGTGACTCCGACAATATCGGGAAGAGAGGTATGGTTCAAGTCGGGGGCGTCCCCGGCATGGTGCGGCTGTGAGCGTATCACCACCTGCCCAGGCACTCCAACAACGACCGAGTTGGGAGGGACTGAATGGACCACTACGGCATTAGCGCCGATGCGACTATCCTCACCAATATTGATCGCGCCGAGCACTTTTGCACCTGCCCCGATCACGACCCGGTCGCCAATGGTTGGGTGGCGTTTCCCCTTTTCAAGACTGGTACCACCCAAGGTTACGCCATGGTACAAGGTCACATCCGCCCCGATTTCGGCGGTCTCACCGATGACAACCCCCATACCATGATCAATGAACACTCCAGGACCAATGACGGCACCCGGGTGAATTTCAATGCCGGTCATTGCTACGGGCAATTTGTGAAAACCAGCGTGCCGGCAGGCGAAGGTTGTGCAATCCAGAGCCAGTGCAAAATCCGATGAATCCAGAGAGCATGCAATCCTGAATACACCAAAAAGACTTCAAGCCGCGAACGGGCGGCCGGATCACGTTCGAGGACAGAAGAAATATCGCGATTTATCATGGCGAAATAAGCCTCTTAACCCGCGTGGCGGGTCGTTCGACGGGATAAGATCGAATCACTTCAGTTGCCATAAAACATCCTTTGATGGGGCGACCAGATAGAGTCGCCCCATCCATATTTTGAAATTAATCTGCCAAATTGGCAAACAGGGGTGTGGACAGGTAGCGCTCGCCAAAGGAGGGAATGATGACAACGATCAGCTTTCCGGAATTTTCCGCCCGGGTGGCAACCTGCAAAGCAGCCCACGTGGCTGCGCCGGATGAAATCCCGACCAGCAAGCCTTCTTCTTTTGCCATACGCCTGGCAGTATCCATTGCATCATCGTCCTTGACTCGCACGATCTCATCATAAATTCCTGTATTCAACACATCCGGGATAAATCCGGCACCAATCCCCTGGATTTTATGCGGACCTTTTGCTCCGCCAGAAAGTACAGGAGATGCATCCGGCTCAACAGCCACCACCCGGAAGGAAGGCCTGCGACTCTTGATCACTTCACCTACACCGGTAATGGTTCCCCCGGTACCGACTCCAGCTACAAGGAAATCCGCTTTCCCATCCGTATCACGCCAAATTTCTTCGGCAGTAGTTTTACGATGAATTTCCGGGTTGGCCGGGTTCTTAAACTGCTGCGGAATGAAATACTTGGGATCGGAGGCAGCCAACTCTTCAGCTTTGTTAATGGCTCCTACCATGCCTTCAGGAGCAGGTGTCAGGACCAATTCGGCACCATAAGCACGCAGGAGCATTCGCCTTTCCTTGCTCATGTTCTCAGGCATGGTCAGGACGCATTTGTAGCCGCGTGCGGCGCAAACCATTGCCAGAGCAATCCCTGTGTTTCCACTGGTGGGTTCAAGGATGATCGTGTCCGGCTTAATCATCCCTGCTTTTTCTGCAGCATCTAACATGGCAGCACCGATACGGTCCTTGACACTATGGGCAGGATTATAAAATTCCAGCTTTAATACAATTTGAGCCTTTAACCCAAGGGCGATACGATTAAGGCGGACAAGCGGGGTGTTGCCAATCAGCTCGGTAACATTATTTGCGATTTTCATGCAATACTCCAATATAAATCTAAAAACCAACAGGAAAATAAAAAGACGGCGCGTGACGCCTGCGGAAAAACTTTCGCGGGGGTTCGCTCACCGTCCTTCGTCTGTTGGTTTCTTTGGTTTTCTACGAAGAGGCGGTGGTCAAGATCCCCGCCTCAGACAAATGCAAACTAACATTAAAGTTCTCCATAATATTTATAAGTTATATGAAAAATATTATACGATAAATCGTGATTATGTCAAGCGCAAAAATAGTTATCTAAAGGGCGGGGTTGTACCCCACCCTTTGATAATCTATTCGTTTTCCTTGGCTTTTTCCAATTCCTTCTGGTGGGCTGCAATAATGCCCTGGGCCAGATGGTTCGGAATGATCTCATATCGGTCGAATTCCATGGTGAAGACCCCGCGCCCACCGGTAATGGAACGTAACTGCGTCGTGTAACGAAGCATCTCCACCTGCGGGACCTGGGCGACGACTACAGTCCGACCTCGCTCAGATTCCGTGCCCTGAACACGACCGCGGCGGCTGTTAAGGTCACCCATCACATCTCCCATGTTGCTATCGGGGACAACGATGCGGACGTTCATAATCGGTTCGAACAACACCGGACCAGCGTCCCGAACAGCAAGCTTGAAGGCTTCGCGCCCGGCAATTTCAAATGCCACCGGTTTTGAATCTACTGGGTGTTCCTTGCCATCATAGACAATGACCCGGACGTTGCTCAAGGGGAAGCCTGCCACCACTCCAGTTTGAAGGGTGGCGCTGATCCCTTTTTCAATCGCTGGCAAATATGATTTCGACAGGTTCATGCCAACTAATTCATCGGTAAAGTCAAACTCTTTTTCCGGGCACGGCTCAATCCGCAACCAGACTTCACCAAATTGACCAGACCCCCCGGATTGTTTTTTATGACGGTACATGGCGTCAGCTTTCTTAGTGATCCCTTCCCGGTAGGGGACTTTTGGCTCAGCGGTCATCAGTCCCACCTGGAGCTTTCCCTCAGCCCGGCGGATGGCCACATCAATGTGCTGGTCGCCCATGCCTTGTAGAATTGTCTGACCGGTGGCATGTTCCTGGAACCATGAAAGGGTCATATCTTCTTCGCAGAGGCGGGTGAGGGTTGGACTAATCTTGGCTGCATCAGCCTGGGTCTTGGGTTTGATGGCTACACGGTACAGGGCATTTGGGTACTTGGGGACGGGGAGGGTCAAGGGATGAGCCTTGTCGCTCAAGGTATCCCCGGTGGAGGTGGCACTTAACTTGGCAACAATGGCAATGTCACCGCTATGAATCACTTTGACCGGGGTGGTTTCCTTGCCACGCATTAGCGAAAGACCCGCCATGCGCTCCTCGGCACCTTTGGCCTGGTTCCAGATGCGGGAATCGCCCTGGAGAGAGCCAGAATAGATACGGAAGTATGTTAATCTTCCTACGAATGGGTCAGCAGTAGTCTTCCAAACATAGATTGCGAGAGGACCTGAATCAACAGCATGGAGTCTCTCCTCGCCGGCTTTCCCCTGGGCGATCACTTCCTTTTCACTGGGAGAGGGAACAAGGCTGATGGCAGCACCCAGCAATGGAAGAACTCCAATCTCGTGAGCTCCCGCGGCAACGAATACAGGAATGTAAGTTTCTGAGCGGATGACGGCCTTCAAACCACGCATCAATTCTTCGTCAGTAAGTTTGCCACTATCTAGGTACTTTTCAAGCAAGGCATCTTCCCCCTCGGCAGCAGCTTCGATCAACTTGGTACGGGCTTCCTCAGCAGCCGGTCCAAGATCTGCCGGGATTTCTTCGGCTTTTTTGCCTTCTCCAGCATAGGCTTTCATGGAAAGCAGGTCGATCACACCTTTGAATGATCCACGCTCTCCCCACGGTAACTGGACGGGAATCAAACGGATGGGGGAAAATTCCTGCACGGATGCCAACGCCTTTTTGAAGTCAGCGTTATCCCTATCCATTTTATTGACCACCAAGAAGCGGGGTAATTTAAACGTGTCGCAATAACTCCAGGCGATCTCAGTTCCAACTTCAAGACCAGCTACCGAATCAACCAGGATGAAGGCTCCATCAGCGACACGAAGGGCAGAGATGACCTCGCCAACAAAATCGGTATATCCTGGAGTGTCGAGAACGTTGATCTTGTAATCCTTGTATTCCACCGGGATTACGCTTGTGGAAAGTGACAACTTGCGGCGAATCTCTTCATCTTCAAAATCAGAAGCGGTTGAACCATCGTCAATTTTGCCCAGACGGGTGGTCGCTCCAGTGGAGTGTAAAAAAGCTTCAGCCAGCATGGTCTTTCCACCGGAGCCGTGCGAAACCAAGGCAATATTTCGGATAAACTCGGTAGTATACTCTTTCATGTGACGACCTCGCGTGAAGGATAGGCTGTGATGCCAGCCGCCTGATTATAAGGGAAGTTCGCACAACCGTCAAAGAGTCCCAGCTACTCCTTGAAAAGCCAACACCCTTTATTAGGAGTGAAAATGTCGATCTTCAATCAATATTCTGCGGTTTGGATCGCAGTTTTCCTGGTAATCATTGCGGGGGTCATTTTACTGCGCAGGCGACCCAAATGGCCCCAAATAACCATTTTTGGCATCCTTGTAATCGGACTCGTGGCGGTGTGGATATTTCTTCACCCACGCCAAAGCGGACCGGTATTGGATGCCGGGCAGGTCCAAGGAAGTATCGGGCAGGGAATTCCCGTCCTGCTGGAATTTCAATCACCATACTGAATTGCCTGCACAGCAATGAAACCCATCGTGGATGGGATCGAAAAAAAATATCAAGGGCGGCTACAGGTGATCCGGCTGGATATCCAAAGCGCAACAGGACGAGCATTAGCCTCGATTTACGGTTTCCAATATACACCTACTTTCATTTTCTTCGATGCCAGCGGGAAAGAATTATGGCGCTCGATCGGACAATTGGATACTACAAAGATGAGCGAATTCAATTAAATGAATACCATCCGACGCCTGGCATTCGAGTTGTGGTATCTACGGCGACCACCCTGGGACAGCGGCATCGTCCCGCCGGAAGTCGAGGAATATATTCGAGTCGCCCAACCGGGTCGAGCGCTGGACCTCGGCTGCGGGACGGGTACCTCCAGCCTGGGACTAGCCCGGGCAGGCTGGGAGGTAACCGGGGTAGATTTCACCCGGAGGGCGATCAACATCGCAAAGCGTAAAGGCAGAGCGGCGGGTCTTAACGTTGAATTCCTGATTGGAAACGTAACTCAACTCCCCTCATCATTGTTCGCTCACCGAAATGACCTGGTGCTCGACATTGGCTGTTTTCACGGTCTTTCCCCATCTGAGAGAACTTGTTATCTACACCAGTTGGAGTATCTCCTTGCCCCCGAAGGAAACTGGCTTCTATATGGGTTTTTCAAACCCGAAGAAAGTCCCATTCCAAACATAGACCCGCTTGATCAAACAAGATTCCATTTCAAACTAGTAAATCGCCAGGATGGAATGGAGAAAATGAAACGTCCCAGCGCGTGGTTATGGTATCAAAAGGGATAACACGGCTAAGATGAGTTAAGATTATCCGACGAAAACCAGGGACAGACTAAAATCCCGAATTCGATTTCAATCCACGAAGCGCATAAAAACCTGGTTGCCAAGCAGTCTCCCGCGTTTTGTGAGGTGAAGAATCGGACCTGACCATTCCAGCAACGACAGGGTTATCAGTTCGGTAATCTCCTTATTAAAAACGTTCTGCATTTGGACTCCAAACCTGGCAGCAAAATCCAGGGCAGAAACACCAGCGCGGGTCAACCGCAGACCAGTCAACATCGTCTCCTGCATTTCTACATGATTAGAAATTTGAATTTGATTTATAGTTGCAGGGGACATGGGAAATGTGTAATGGGAGCCTAACCCTTCAAGTTGGAGGCGCTCGAGATAAGTTTTAATTCTCAGCACATTGGATATACGCAATCTGCCTGCACATCCGTGCGCTCCCGCTCCAAAGCCGAGATATGGCAGATTCCGCCAGTATTGAAGGTTGTGGCGGCATTGTCTACCTGGTTTCGCCCAATTGGAAATCTCGTATTGCTCAAAACCAGACCTTTCGAGCACCTCCCCTGCCCACTCGTACATATCAGCAGCGGCATCGGGATCGGATACAGGCAGCAAACCCCGCTGAGACCAGCGTCCAAAGGGGGTGCCATGTTCCACCGTGAGCGCGTAGAGGGAAAGGTGCTCAGGGTGGAGGCCGAGAATCAAGTTGACTGTTGATTGCCAGGTGTGGAGAGTCTGCTCCGGCAGACCAAAAATCAGGTCAAGATTCAGGTTATCGAACCCGGCGCGACGTGCCCAAGCCACTGCGTCAATCACATCATAATAATCGTGGATGCGTTCCAACTGGCGGAGTTCAATAGGATTCGCCGATTGGACTCCCAGGCTAATGCGATTAAACCCGAGAGCGTGCAGATCCCGCAATGCATCCAATGAGACCGTGCCAGGGTTGGCTTCGAGGGATATTTCTGAATCGCTGGAGAGATCATAATTGTCCCGGACAGTTTTCAGGATGACTTCGAATTGGGTTGGAGACAGCAAAGAGGGAGTCCCACCACCAAAGAAAATGGTATAGGCACTTAAACGTTCAGGACTTGACCGCGATACCGTTTCAATCTCTCGGCATAAAGCCTCCACATACTGCGGTATCAAGGACTCCTGTCCGGCATAAGTATTAAAGTCGCAATATGCACAGCGGTGAGTGCAAAACGGGATATGGAAATAGAGCGCTAGTTTTCCTGTCATGCTATTTATTATGAGGTGTAACAACAGAGATATTTTTAGGTAAACCAATAAACAGGGCAATTGGACCTGCCAGCAGCAACCACATCGCAGAACCAAGACCAAAGCGCTCGGCTGCCAAGCCAATGCCAAATGGGATAAGTTTCCCAAATAGTCCGACGATATTGCTGATCGCAATCACTGTACCACTTTTACCCGGCAAGGAAGAATATAGGTTCCCTCGCAGGATGGCGTACCAACCTGAATTAAACAGACCTAATAATCCTACCACAACCAATTTTGCCCATGGGTTTGGTACAAGCATAAAAGTTGGAAACAGAACCAGTTCAGCGATCACGGTGAAACGCAGATAATTCAGTCCGCGCACCTTCTCGAGCAAGGGAATGAGCAGGAAATCGCCGAGCAAGCTGAACCCGGTCCAAAGGGCAACTCCCAAGGCAGCTTTCGAAGCTGAGAACCCAACCACATCGACAAAGTAGAGAGCCAGGAAGCCATAGAGTATATCCAGCATCAAGTCCGAGAATTCGAGCAGAACCAGCCAGCGCACCACCATCCCTCTTTTAAGGTTGTACAAGGCATTTTGAATCCCTTCCCAAAGAGATAAAAAAGAAGGGAAAGTTGGATGAAGCTGAGAGGAAACCGGCAGGATACGCCATGCTCCTGCCAGAATCAGGACGGATAAAACAACTAGGATAATGAACACCCCCCGCCAGCCAAAACCGATGTAAGCAGCGCCACCCAACAGGAGTGGACCGAGGAATACACCAACAGAACCAGCAAAGGTCCAACGCGCCATATTGTGCTCGTAACGGGTCGGATCCAAATCCATTAAGGTAGCCTGGGAGAGGCTGACGAAAGCTCCGGAAGAGGGATTGAAAACCATGAAAGAAATCAACAGGAATAAAAAGTTGTGGCTAACTGCAGTCAATAAACTAGATAGAGCGAATAAAACCCCCCCGCCTAGAATCAATACACGGCGTTTCCATGTGTCCCCCAAAATACCAAGGATTGGTTCAACCATGTTCCCGATAATACCGGGCAGACTGAGGGCCAACCCAATCTGAATGTAATTCAAATGCAGGTCGGTGCGGATGAGCGGCCAAGCTGCATCGGTCACACCAAAGATGAGTTCGTCAATGAACTCGATAACCAGGAAAATTATAATAGTCACAAGCGAACAATAAATCCCAACATCGGTCAGGAAGGTTGACTACTTGTCAATTTCATCCGAGCTACAAGTACAGGCGGAATTTCACTGTAATTTCCTCCCCAACTTAGCGGATTCTTTTGAGGGGTACCAGATGGGAAAGCTCGTTCTTCAAATCCATCCAGAACGAAACCATTGGAGAAGCCCAGGTTGAAATAGACCTGGAGCGGTCGTTCGAAATATAGCTGAGGTTTCGGCTGGCCGCGAATGGCAAGACCGTGCATTTGGTGAGGGGTGATATACCGTGATATTTTTACCGAGTAGACAGTTTTGATCACCCCTTCGTTATCCGTCTCCTCAGCTACATGAACACAGGAAGCATTATTAAATGCCGGATGGGTTAATGTGAAGACAAAAATGCCTCCTGGCTTGAGCAGTTTCGGAAGAACGTGGAAAAGTGGCTCGATATTGGCCATATCAAATAGTGCCATATTGCACAGGGCAGAATCAAATGCACCTTTACCAAGGGAAAGCAAGGCGGGTTCGTCGGTTGCGTCAAGGACATGGTATGTGATAGAGGTAGAGCTGACAGAATGTGTACGTGCCAGCCTGATAAGTTCGGGCGAAAAATCAAAAGCAGTGACATGTGCCCCAAGAGCACCCAACCGGCGTGCAGTGAGACCATTTCCGGTGGCA
This sequence comes from uncultured Chloroflexia bacterium, assembly GCA_963830585.1. Classification (GTDB taxonomy): domain Bacteria; phylum Chloroflexota; class Anaerolineae; order Anaerolineales; family Villigracilaceae; genus UBA877. The sequence continues at coordinate 1,351,947 of CAWHNA010000002.1, forward strand.
ATATCCAAGACATTTTGATCCGCTTTGACATCCAGCAGGCGCAGAATTGCAGGCCATTGGAGGAGATTGACAAAATCGTTGCCCTCGCCCATTTTTTCGTCCCAGAAAACAGCATTGGCGTCCCAAGTCTCCCGGGTCTCATTATTATGTTGGCTAAGCTCATCGCTGGAAATCATGTTTACACACCTTTTCTGGCTCGTGGATGTAAATCTAATCATAACAGATTTGATTAATGGTATTGGGAATATTAGATGTCCCCAACGATAACAACGAGAGCCGACATTGTCACATAAGGCAATGAGCGATGAATAACAAGGCAGACACCGGCATTGAGCATCCACTCCAATGATTTTCAATATTTGGCATACGGAGCGACATTCGAAAACCCGTAATGCAAAGGGTCAGGTGGCCAAAGAGATCAATTAATTGTGAAAGGGTGACCAAATCGTCACCCCTTTAATTCATCATTGGAGGGTGCAACTTAATAACGAGCTATTTCCATCTAATTCTTCGAGCTGCTAAAGCACCAAGCTTAATGGCTCTTCCAGATAAATAGCGAGTCCCTGCATAAATTTGGCGGCTTCGACTCCGTCACTGATGCGGTGGTCCACTGCTATCGTAGCCTTCATCCGCCAGCCTGGGACGACCTTTCCAGCTACAATTACGGGCAGCTCACGGGCAGATGCGACAGCCAGGATGGCAGCTTCCGGAGGGTTGATGATGGCAGAGAAATTCTCCACGTCATACATACCCATGTTGGAAACTGAGAAGGTGGACCCTTCAATATCTTCAGGTTTGACCCTGCCTGTACGTACGCGAGCTGCCATGGCTTTAAGTTCCGCTGCTATCTGGCGGAGAGGTTTCTGATCTGCATCCCTGCAAACAATCGTTAGAAGGCCACCTTCGACAGAAACAGCCACACCGACATTAATCCCCCCGTGGTGAAGGACGGCATTCCCATTCAACGAGGCGTTAAGGTTGGGGAACTGGCGCAGATTCAATCCCACTGCCTTGATAATGAAATCATTAATCGAGAGCTTTTCATCCTCTGGTACAAGGTTGTTGAACTGCTTACGCAGGTCCACCAACCGGTCCAGTATATATTCATGAGTGACGTAGAAATGGGGGATAGTAGTTTTAGCATCCGACATACGACGACCAATGGCCGCGCGCAATTTGCTCAAGGGCAAGGTCTCGTCAGGAAGTTTCACCATAGGAATACCTGGAGGTGGGAAAGGAGAAATCACTCGTCCATGGCTTGGTATTGATGGGTTTGAAATCAAGGCTTCCACATCCCGACGCACGACACGTCCTCCCGGTCCGGTTCCTTTTACTGAAGACAAATCCACCTGTTTTTCTGCAGCCATTCGGCGTGCAAGCGGTGAGACCGCATGAGCTAAATCCGGTTGAGAAACAGAAACTGGAACTGGTGAAGAAACTGAAACAACTGTCGGAGCAGCAGTATCGGTTTTCTGGGAGGCAATCTCAGGAACCTGCTTCAGTGGTTCTTCAAGCTTTTCATCGGCTGTTCCCACCATAGCGATGGGTGAATTCACAGGGACGACCGCTCCTTCATCGACCAATAATTTGCGGACGACCCCCGAAGCGGAAGATTCGACTTCCACGGTTGCCTTATCGGTCTCGATTTCAGCCAGAACTTCACCTTTATTGACAGTCTCGCCAACTTTTTTCAACCACCGAACAAGGGTGCCCTCAGCCATGTCAAAACCAAGTTTAGGCATGCTAATAATAGACGCCATTACAGTACCTCCCTGACCGCTGCGACCACGTCTGCTGGCTGCGGTAACGCAGACTGCTCCAGAGCTCGGTTATAAGGCAACGGGACTTCCTTTTGTGCCACTCGGAGCACCGGTGCATCCACATAATCGAAAGCCTGCTCATAGATGCGACTGGAAATTTCCGCACCAACACCAAATGACTTCCAACCTTCTTCAACGATCACAGCCCGGTTGGTCTTTTTGAAAGACTCGATCACAGGATCCATATCTAACGGACGCAGCGAACGCAGGTCTACGATCTCGGCTTCGATACCACCTTTTGCCAATTCTTCTGCAGCTATAAGGGAAATTTCAAGGCCCTTAGAGTAGGTGACAATGGTAACATCCTTGCCTGTCCGCTGAACAGTGGATTGTCCAATCGGGATTATATAATCCCCCTCGGGAACTTCCCCGCGCAATTGGTATAGAGTGGCGTTTTCGATAAACAACACCGGGTCATTTGAACGAATAGCAGCTTTCAACAAGCCTTTTGCATCTACCGGCGTCCCTGGTGAGACAACCTTCAGACCGGGGAAATGTGCAAAGACCGCATCCGGGGTTTGTGAGTGGGTGGCACCCAATTGCCGCCCACCTCCGCCAACAGCTCGGATCACAAGAGGAAGGACAAACTGACCGCCAAACATATAATGAAGTTTCGCGGTTTCATTGACAATGTGTTCCATGGCGGAGAAAGCAAAATTGATGGTCATCAATTCCGCAACCGGGCGTAATCCCGTAAGGGCCGACCCAATCGCTGCGCCAATAATGGCAGCTTCTGAAATGGGTGTATCCCGGACTCGATCCGCTCCGAAATGATCATAAAAACCCTTGGTTACTGCATAGGAACCGCCCCAAACGCCGACTTCTTCGCCGAGAATGAAGATGTTCGGATCCCTTTCCATTTCCTCCCACATAGCCTGGGAGATGGCTTCGCGCATGGTAATTCGTGCCATACTAAACCTCCTCCACATAAACATTGTCGAAGAGGGTTTCCAGGCTTGGTTCCGGACTGGCTTCAGCATACTCGACCGCTTTTTGGACCTCATCCATCGCACGAGCCTCAATATCCTCGAGCTCTTTTACAGTCGCTTTTTTGTTCTCAACCAGGTAAGTGTGATACGCTCCGATCGGGTCGTGCTCTTCCCACTTCTTCACCTCTTCCTGCTTGCGATATCGCTCGGGGTCACCCATTGAATGTCCCCGGAAGCGATAGGTGAGAATCTCCAGCATGCGCGGTCCGGACCCTGCGCGGACTTTCTCAATCGCTTTTTGGGCGGCTTCATAAACCGCAATCACATTCATCCCGTCGACGCGCTCGTGTTCCATCCCATAGCCTTCTGCTTTCTGCTGGATCTCGGAAACCGCTGAAGCTCGACCAACTGAAGTCCCCATTCCATATTTATTGTTTTCGCAGACCCATAGCACGGGCAGTGTCCAGACCTTGGACAGGTTTAGGGCTTCATGAAAGTATCCGATGTTGGTGGCGCCTTCACCAAACATGCAGATCGTGACACCATCCCGACCGGCATATTTATCCCCCAAAGCCAACCCAGCTGCGACCGGTAACTGGGCACCCACGATTGCGTGTCCACCCCAAAAATTCCTGGTCACATCAGCCATGTGCATGGAACCACCACGACCTTTTGAAATTCCGGTTGTCTTCCCCATTAGCTCGGCCATTACCTGGTTGGCTGGAATTCCGCAACTGATTGCCACTCCATGGTCACGATAAGCGGTGATAACGCGGTCCTGGGGTTGCCGGGCTGCGATCAGACCGGTGCTGACGGCCTCCTGACCAATATAGAGGTGCATGAATCCACCGATCTTCCCTGCCTGGTACAATTCGCCCCCACGCTCTTCAAGCTTGCGGATGAGAACCATTTGGGAAAATAAATCAAGATATTTTTGCTTATCCATTGCAACTTCCTTGTTGGGTACAAAGACACCTGAATATCCGTGTAATTATATACAATTAATATCAAAACTATGTTTGAAATTCATGTTTTCTTTATGGATTTTTTAGAGTGACATAAACCATTAAACTGAATACTCTTATCCCAAAATGGAATTTTGAGATATAGGTCACTTAATCTCAAATCTCGATGACTATCACGCATGAGGAACTCCGACTCTACAATCTGGGATTCCGTCACCGGTATGGTATAGTCCATCATGTGACAATTTCCACGGCTGCCACCCATACCCTAGATCAGCTCTCAATTCCTTACATCATTTTCGAGCACATTAAGCGACCCAGCTCTTTGGAACAGGCTGCGATGGAACGCGGACAATCCCCAGACCAAGTCGTACGAAGCATCTTATTCCGCTTGCAGAAGGAAAAATTCTTTCTGACGCTGGCAGCCGGTTCAAAGCAGGTTTCCTGGCGTAACCTGCGCGCTCACATGGGGGTTTCACGCATATCCATGGCTAGCGAAGAAGAGGTATTGGAAATCACAGGGTATGCCGTGGGATCGGTTTCTCCGCTGGGACTTGCACGACCCATCCTCACCCTGGCTGATAACTCTGTATTCGCTGTTGAAGAGATTTCCCTTGGATCTGGAGTACGAGGGGTTGCAATCATCATGAAATCGGCAGATTTATCGAGAGCGTTGGGGGGAATTGAAGTCGGACAATTTTGTTAACTAAGCTGCTTTCTGGTGCGCTTATAATTGCACCAGGTTAAACGACATTCCAGCAGGAGATTTCCATGAGCGAAGTAGAGAAGAAACCAGAAGAGAAAATACATGACGTAATTAAGCCCGAGGTAAAAGATAACCTGGTCGAGACCAAGCACAGTTTCAACCTAAATGGGAAAGAAATAAATTACACCGTCACAGCCGGTACGATGGTAATGAAAGAAGAAACAACTGACCGGGAAAAGGAGTCGGAAGGCGAGAAGCCAAAAGCCGTTTTTTTCTTTGTTGCCTATACGAAAAATGATGAAAAGGATAAAATCAAACGACCAATTACATTTTCATATAACGGAGGCCCCGGTTCCTCTTCTGTGTGGCTGCACCTTGGTTTGCTAGGTCCAAAGCGGGTGGTAATGGGAGATGCTGGTGCACTCCTACCGCCACCATACGGCCTGGAAGATAACGAGTTCTCCCTGCTCGATGAGACTGACCTGGTTTTCATCGACCCGGTCAGCACCGGATATTCCCGCCCGGTTGAAGGCCAGAAGGCAAGAGAATACCATGGCTTCAAGAAAGACATTGAAAGCGTAGGGGATTTCATCCGCTTGTATACCACCCGCTACGGTCGCTGGTTCTCACCAAAATTCCTGGCTGGAGAAAGCTACGGAACAACACGGTCTGCCGGCCTATCAGGTTATCTCCAAGACCGCCACGGGTTGTATCTGAACGGCATTATGCTCATCTCAGCAGTACTGGATTTCAGCACACTTGAATTCGAGCCGGGTAATGACCTTCCTTATATACTTTTCCTGCCCACTTATGCTGCCACCGCTTACTATCACGGCAAGGTGCATACCCGACGTCCCCTGCGGAAGTTCCTTGCCGAAGTTGAGAAATTCGCAGCAGGAGAATATGCGGCAGCACTAGCCAGGGGAGCAGCCCTTAACAAACGCCAGCAAACGCTGGTGGCGGAGAAATTGGCATGGTACACAGGCCTGAGCCAGGAATATATCGAACAAACCAACCTGCGCCCAGTGATCTACCGCTTTTGCAAACAACTCCTGCGCGACAAACGCCGCACAGTCGGCCGCCTCGACAGTCGCTTCCTGGGGATGGACCGGGATGCCGCCGGGGAGGTCTGGGAATCAGATCCCAGCATGGATGCGATTATCGGTCCTTATACGGCAGCTTTATACAATTATGTACGCAACGAGCTCAAATTCGAGTCTGACCTCCCCTATGAGATATTAACAGGTAAAGTATCTCCCTGGTCCTATTCAGATCACGAAAACCGATACGTGAATGTAGCTGAAACTCTCCGCCACGCCATGTGTGTCAACCCACACCTGAAGGTCCACGTGGCAAACGGCTTTTTCGATCTGGCTACCCCATACTTTGCCACCCAATATACCTTCAACCGGCTTGGGCTGGAAAGAGAGCTGCAAGACCACATAAGCATGAGCTATTATGAAGCAGGACACATGATGTACATCCATGAGCCATCCATTCGGGTGCTGAAAGACACCCTGGCAAAATTCATCCAGAGTGCAATCTGAAGACACTCTGAATAAACAATCGTCCACGAATAAAGGAGTAAATCCTGCGGATACTGCAGGAAGAATCATGCGATACCTGCATCCTATCAAGTTGGTTGGTTTAATAGTTATTGCATTTAGTTTCGTTTTGGCAGGATGCGGACCTTCCATTGAAGCTCAGGTGAACATGACCTTTGCTGCTGAGACTGTCACAGCAGCTTCCTGGACGCGCACTTCTACCACCACCTTTACCTTTACCCCTACTATCACTTACACGCCCACTTCGAGCTCCACTCCAACTTTCACCTTTACTCCCTCTTCTACACCTACCGCAACTTCCACACCTACAAATACATCTACCCCTACGTTTACCAGCACTCCCACTTTCACCCCGTCACCCACCTATGATTTCCCGCATGTCAGGGTAAATAAACCGCTTGCGAGATGCAACTGGGGGCCAGCCAGTAGTTACCTTTACGGCTGGGACTTGTTTGCCGGAGATACCGGGACAGTCTACGGACGTGCCCCGGTAGGTACTTGGCTGTACGTTCACATGGATAGACCGGATAAGTGGTGCTGGATCTCACCCTATGTCGTTGATGTAACCGGCGACCTCAGCAAGCTTCGAGTACATCAAGTAATCCTGCCGATTACAAATGCCCTGTATGCTTCACCTAATAACGTTGTAGCCCGTCGAGAAGGGGACCGTGTCACCGTTTCCTGGGACACGGTCTGGATGACCCAAGACGATGACAACGGCTACTTCCTAGACGTGTTTGTATGTCAAAATGGAAACCATGTGTGGATGCCGACCCACATGGAGACTCAATACGATACCACTTATACTTTCACAGACCAGCCTGGCTGCGCACAACCATCGGGTGGCCAGATATACACCGTGGAAAAGCACGGATATACAAGCCCCGAAGATATCCCATGGCCCCCATAAAACCATTAACATTTGTTGTAACAAACCTTAGAAGGAATCCAGATTGATCTAGAGGAGAAACAGACTCAAGTTGGGGTAATAATGTAAAATGCCCGGTAGAAGCCGGGCATTTTTTAGTCAGGAATTATTTACTTGTCTTCAGCAATCTTCTTACCACTGTACTTGAGAGCTGAGTGTGCCGCAGCCAGGCGTGCAATCGGGACACGGAACGGCGAGCAAGATACATAATTGTTCCCGATCATATGACACCATTCGATTGAATCGGGGTCACCGCCATGTTCGCCGCAGATACCAACTTCCAGCTCAGGGCGGGTTTTTCGACCATCATTAATGGCCATTTGCATCAACTTGCCCACCCCCTCTCTATCCAGGGTCTGGAAGGGGTTCTTGGGGAGGATGCCCGCAGCCACATAGGTTACCAGGAAATTGCGCTCAGCGTCGTCGCGTGAATATCCAAAGGTCATCTGAGTGAGGTCATTGGTCCCGAAGGAGAAGAATTCAGCCAGTGTGGCAATCTCTCCAGCAGTGACTGCCGCGCGCGGAATTTCGATCATTGTCCCAAACTTGTAATGGAAATCCACTTTCTTCTCTTCCGTGACCGTCTTGGCAATTCGGACGAGGCGCGGCTGGATCCATTCCAATTCCTTCACCGTACCTGTCAGGGGGATCATGACCTCGGGCCTGACGACTATCCCGCGCTTGGTGCAGTCCGCAGCGGCTTCGAAGATGGCACGCACCTGCATCTCGACGATCTCGGGCATGGCAATGCTCAAGCGGACACCGCGCAGACCCATCATCGGGTTCGATTCGTGTAAATTCTTGATGGAGGACAGGAGACCTTCTTTTTCCTTCAGACCCTTGGTCTCGCCCTTGACGCGCATTGTCACAACTTCTTCGAAGAGTTTCTCTTCGTCGGGCATGAACTCGTGAAGAGGTGGGTCAATCAGGCGGATAATGACGGGGTAGCCATTCATGGCTTCAAACAGGCCATCGAAATCTTTGCGTTGAGTCGGTAGAAGTTGGTTCAGATATCCTGTGCGCTCTTCGCTAGTCTCAGCCAGGATCATCTTTTGTACAATCGGCAGGCGTTCAGTCTCGAAGAACATGTGCTCGGTCCGGCACAAGCCGATGCCTTTTGCACCGTATGAACGAGCGCGCTGAGCATCCTTGGGATAGTCCGCATTGGCCCACACCTGTAAGCCCGGAGCTTTCCGACCGTCGGGCAGGATGCGGATATCAGGGCGGGCAGCGACATCGTCTGCCCAGTTCAGGAGGGTCAGCAGGTCGGTCTGTTCTTCGAGAGAGGGGGCACTGGTCGGAATTTTGCCAACAAAAACCTGTCCGGTTGTACCATCCACAGAAATCCATTCGCCTTCCTTGACAATCTTTCCATCAACTTCCATGATGCGGTTCTCAAGATCGATCTTGATCATCGAAGCTCCAACAATGCAAGGAATCCCAAATTGGCGGGCGACCACCGCGGCATGGGAGGTAGCTCCGCCTTCACTGGTCAGGACGCCCTGGGAAGCAATCATGCCATGGACATCATCAGGCTTGGTGAAGGGTCTAACCATGATGGTGGCCTGTTTGTTTTCCTTCGCCATTTTCTCTGCCATGTCAGCATCAAAATATGCCTGACCGACTGCTGCGCCAGGTGAAGCATTGACACCCTTTGCATAAACAACTGCCGTTTTTTTCACATTTTCATCAAATTGAGGATGAAGGAGCGCGTCCACAACTTCGGGAGTAACGCGCAGAACCGCGTCTTCCTTGCTGATCAGACCTTCATTAGCCATGTCAACCGCGATCTTGATCGTGGATTTTGCAGTTCGTTTGCCGTTCCTGGTCTGTAGCATCCAAAGTTTGCCGCGCTCGATGGTGAACTCGACGTCCTGCATGTCCTTGTAATGCTTCTCCAGCTTGCCGGTAATATCCATAAACTGTTTGTAGACAGCGGGCATCGTACCTATAAGATTCTCGATCTGGTCGGTATTGCGAATCCCTGCGACCACGTCTTCACCCTGGGCATTCAGCAAGTACTCGCCCATCATTTTCTTATCGCCTGTGGATGGGTTACGAGTAAAAGCGACTCCAGTTCCAGAGTCATCACCCATGTTCCCAAAGACCATGGTCACAATGTTGACAGCTGTACCGAGATCATCTGAGATATTGGTGGCTTTGCGATAATCAATGGCGCGCTTGCCCATCCAAGATTCGAAGACAGCCTTGGTGGCAAGTTCCATTTGCTTGAAAACATCCTGGGGAAAATCAAACCCAGCCTGTTTCTTAAATGCCTCTTTGAATGTTTCAACCAAAGCCTTCCAGTCATCTGCTATCATTTCGGTGTCAAGCTTGTAACCTTTGGAGGCCTTGTATTCAGCCATGGGATGTTCGAAAACCTCATCGTCGAAATTGAAAACGGTTGTACCGAACATTTCGATCAAGCGGCGATAAGAATCATAGACGAAGCGAGGATTCTTAGTCAGCTTGATCATGCCGTCCACGACTTTATCGTTCAGACCGATGTTTAGGATTGTATTCATCATTCCGGGCATCGAAAACTTTGCCCCGGAACGGCAAGACACAAGCAGTGGATTCGACGGATCACCAAATGTCTTGCCGGCTTGTTTCTCAACAACCTTCAGCGCTGCGAGCATCTGATCCCATAATCCATCCGGGAACTTGCCTGTCTTGCGGAATTCATTACATGCCTCTGTTGTGACAGTGAACCCGGGCGGTACCGGGACTCCGGCACGGGTCATATCGGCCAGGCCGGAACCTTTACCGCCTAGAAGTCCACGGACACCATCCCATGAACCGGCGACATTTTCAACCTGTGCCACTTCTTCAAAAAGATAAACCCATTTCGTATTTTTTGCCACACCAGCCTCCTACATAACAAAAATGTTGACTACATTCGGATCCATCCTCGAACGCAGCTCAATTCGACCAGGTTGTATCTAAAAACACAATCCCAAAGTTTACCACAAACTTGTCTTACAACTGCTGATATTTTCAAGTTCCTGGATGAACAGGTGAATAAAGGGATAAACCTGGTTAGCGGTGGATTAACCAAAAACACAAGTTGTAAACCATCTGCAAAGCGCAGACAGACCTCAATGAGGGATAATACTATCAATACTGGTGGAGCTAATAATGAACTTAAAAGTGCTTGCAATAGACGATGATCATGCTATGACTGAATTACTCACCCTGCTATTAAAGACGCACGGGTTTAATGTAGTCACAGCCAACACTGGCGAAGACGGTATTTCGCTTGCTTTGAAAGAGACACCGGATGTAATCATCCTGGACCTGATGATGCCGGGTATGGACGGATGGCAAGTGTGTAACCAAATTCGCACTTTTAGTACCGTGCCCATCCTTGTATTTTCCGCACTCGACAGCCCCGGGATGGTGGCGAGCGCTCTCGATGCAGGCGCGGACGATTACCTGGTTAAACCCGTCCCCAGTGGGGTGTTGATCGCGCACTTGAACAAACTAACCCGCAGACCAGGTATGAATAACGGCGACAAATTCAAAACGCAGACAGCCCCCATATCCCTTTAAGAATATTAATAAATATAAGCTCAGGCTGGGAGCCTGAGCTTATATTTATGTTAAAATCAAAATGACCATTCAAGAGTAGTGCTATCGCCAGAAATAAATCCAATGGAGTAATAACATGCAGACATGTTCAAGATGCAATGCAATTTCCCCAGATGATGCCTTAAACTGCATATCGTGCAACGCCAATTTATCCGAATTCTCTGCGACCAATGCGGCTCTCAGGCGTTTGCTAGCCAACCCGCGCGTTAGGAGCATCAGGGTTTCTGCATCGGATGACGCCTGCCCACATTGTTATGAAATGCTTAAAACTTATGCAAAAAACGAGGTACCTCCCCTGCCCCACCTAGGATGTTCACACGAAAATGGGTGCCGGTGTTTTTACGAACCGGTGCTGGAAGAAACCGCCATCATTGGAAAAGTGGCAAGGTAAGGATCAATTTTCCCTCCTCTGCGATGGAGGAAGTGTGTTTTTTTTCATAATCTGAATAGCATCTGCAGTTACCTGAGGCGCTTCCATCATCGGCAGGTGCCCAACCCCTTCAATTTCTATCAAGAAACCATTCCTTAGGGTTTTTTTAATTTGGCGGGCGCGTTCCACGGGGATTAATTTATCATTCAAGCCATGAACCAGCACGACCGGAATTTCCATTTGCGCCAACAGCAGCACCAAATCTTGACGCTCGGCCATGGCGTGCAGCGCACCTTCCAATCCCTGGGGATTTTGTCTGCTCATGAGTGCTTTAAGTTCAACCTGCAACTTGGGACTATCTGTAAACTTGAATGACATATCTTCAGCAATGTCCCCGACTCCATGAGAAAGGATGTGTTCCGCTTCTTGATATCGACCCACCTTTTTCTCAGGGGCATCTGCTGCAGCTTGTGACGCGACAAGTCCCAAGCTAAGCAATCTTTCTGGAAAACTGCGCGCGAATGCCAGCGCCACATAACCGCCCATCGAATGTCCGACGACTGCAGCCTTTTTTATCTTTAGCGAATCTAACAGGGTTGAGAAATCCCCAGCCATATCGGTCATCGTCGGTGATTTCCCTTGCGTGCCAGATTCACCGAAGCCACGTAAATCAGGCATGATAATGTCAAAATCATTTTCCAGGAGGGGAACGACGGGGAACCAGATGGAATGGTCGAGGGGGTAGCCGTGGATCAGCACCAATGGTGTCCCGCGGCCGCGTCGTTCGTAAGCAAATTCAATTCCGCTAATGGTTATGATATTCATATAGCCTCTTGAAGCAGTCTTGGTGAGTCAGGTCTTCTTCTTAATGCTGCAATGCCTATACTAACATGGAGACTTGTTCGCCGCCATGCTCTTTGCATTGACACGTGCTTAGCATTTCCAATTCACCTTTACTTTTTGTTTACTACCCAAACGTGAAAAGTACTGAACGTATCCATTCTCACATCCAAAGTCGTAAATACGGCGGGTCACTTCCACATCCATCTTGCAATATTCAACGAGCTTCTCCAAATCACCGGAACGCCACCATTCAACAGCCTGGATACCAGAGGCAGATTTCGTGTCCCCAAGGGTGGCGCGTGCCACTGCATCCAAGCTGACGCGGAAACTCAACGTTCGGAACAGGTCGTCCATGATATCAAGGGTGGGTAAAGATTGCAAGCGCTCCCCTGGGACATAAGGTCGGAGGACTTCATAGTCGAACCCCTTTACATTGAAGCCAACCACCCTCCCGGATTTCAACTCAGTAATGAGATCCGGAATATCCTTCTCCCAGTAAACCGCAAAATCTTTCCGGAGTGAAGACCAGGTGACGGCACAGGAGACTTTTAGCGCTCCGATATTTGTCCTCCCACCGACGTCTTCGAATAAGTTCTGGGTTTCAAGATCAAACACAATGATGTTCATTTGATTTACTCTTCCCCGAGAAAACGACCCAGGATTTTATCGTGACGATTGAAATCGTCATTCCTTCAACTCTTCCACTTTTTCGCGTGCCAATTGCAGAGCCTGGTTACGTGAGGAAACCTTGCCCATTGCCTGGGCTTCTCGAAGAGTCTCAAGCAGGTCACCGATTATTTTCCCGGGTTCAAGATTAAGCTCATGCATTAATTCATCCCCATTTACCAACGAAGGAGGATCGATGAACTCAGCAGGTTTTTCGTACCAATTCTCAAGCATCGTGCGAACTACATCCAATGCGGCAGACCAAACGTCCTGTGGAAGTGTCTGCTCATAGGTCGCGCGCAGGTCGGCTAGAGCCAAAAGACAGATATCCACTCCAGCAGAGCCCGTATCTCTAAAAAACCGATAGATGGCTCGCCGGGAGGGCGGTTTGCCTTCCCCCACCAGCCGATTAATATGGAATAGAATGCGCATGTGGTTACGGACAACGGTCTCAAGACGGGCAATTTCATCATTGCTAAGGATCAAAGAATGTCCTCGATTCCCAACAATTTCTGCGCCTTGCTGATCGTGGTCCCAAAACCTTAATTGCCCATCATCATCTGTTATTTTAGTCAGTGGCTTGGCAACATCATGGAAAAGCGCAGCGAGGAAGAGCAAACTGCGCAGGGAGCGGTCACCAGACAATGGATTGTTGAAGGTCTCACTAATTTGCGTGCGATACCGGCCAATTCGTAAAACCAGAAGGCTATTTAGCAGGTCTGAGGCAGTATCGGGCACATAGTCGGGTGACAAAGCCAAAAAGAGAGCATCCAAGTGGCTCATCACCGCAAGCGAGTGCTCCCAAACTTCATGGACATGAGGTGGGGGTTGGGCGACACCCTTCATAGCCGAAATTTCTGGAAAAATCCTGTCGAGTGCACCGAGCAGGTCGAGGGCGCGCATGCAGGTGGCAGGTTGGAGACCCTCCAAAAGACGGAATAGTTCATCACGTACACGCTCAGGAGATATTAGGCCAATCAGATTGGCAGCTTCTTTCATTGCCTCACGAGTCTCTGGGAGGACGTGAAAGCCAAAATTTGCTGCAAAGCGGATACCGCGCAGGATGCGTACAGGATCATCTTTAAAAGTGGAAGGAGAGCAAGCGCGCAGGCGTTTCTCTTTAAGGTCGATTGCCCCGCCGAGCGGGTCGAGAACCGTGTTGTCCAGAAGGTCATAAGCGACGGCATTCAACGTAAAATCGCGACCGAGGATATCCGCACCCAAATCCCGACCACGGTAAGCGGCAAAGTCCATGGAAGTCCTGCTGCCATCAACATTCGTCAAAATGACACGACCGGTATCACGATCAGGGTCCAGGGGGTAAAAATCAGCTTTAAGGGAATTTGCTACTCGGCGCGCGATTTTTATGGCGTCCTTTTCCAGCACAAAATCCAAGTCATGTATGGGGCGAGCAAGAAATGCATCTCGCACCGCTCCACCTACCAGATAAATGGAAGTTCCTTCCGGTAAAGCCTGTCGCACAGAGTTCGAGGATCGGGGGAAAAATCAATGGAGGACTAGTCGCCATAAATATGATCTCAGGCGTTTCCTTGAAACGAGACTGGGCTGCCTGGCGGGCCTGGTCGGGGGTACCCCCCTGCGCGATGACACGGCCGCGTAAACGAGCGACCCAGCGTCCGGCATACAATTTCTCATCATCATTCGCCATCCAGCACTCCTTGCAAAATCATGAAGATTTCTTGTATTTCTGCATGTCAGCAGAGGCGATGAAGCGCAGGTTGCGATAATGTTCATCAATATCGATCCCATAGCCAAAAACGTACTTGTCAGGCACATCGAATCCGACGTAGTCCACTTCCACTTGAACCTCGCGGCGATATTTTTTATCAAGTAAAACACAGACCTTCAAGCTTCTGGGTTCGCGTGTTTTTAGCATTTGCAGGACATGTGCAAGTGTTCTACCGCTATCGACGATATCTTCAACGAGTAAAACATTCAGACCTTCGATGTTGGTCATCAAGTCAAGATTGACACGTACATTACCGCTTGATGCATAATGCCCCACGCCATAAGAAGAGAGTGACATGCAATCAAGGGAATGCGGGATAGTGAGATGACGGGTCAGGTCGGCGGTGAATGTTAACCCGCCTCGCAACAAACAAATGACCAAGAGAGTCTGATTTTTATAGTCATTGCTGATCTGCGCGCCAAGTTCCGCCACCCTCTTCCAAATGGTCTTTTCATCCACCAGGATTTCGTCCATAAACTCATGGAAATCTTGCATAGAAAATCCCATTATCCAGGCTGGTGATATTTGTTTTGATCAACGACAGCAATAAATGGCAAATTTCGATAATACTCATCGAGGTCCAGTCCGTATCCAAAGACAAACTTATTAGGGATACTGAACCCGCGGTAATGAACCGGAATGGATGTTTCGCGACGTTCTTCCTTGTCCAACAGCGTGCAGACTTTTAGACTTCGCGGCTGTCGGGTTTGTAAAAACTCCAACACGTAGGCAATGGTATTTCCGCTATCCACAATATCCTCCACCAATAAAACTTCTTTGTGGCGAATATCAGTTTTCAAATCGAGAGAAAGACGCACACTGCCCCCCGATTGACGCACTCCGGCCCCATAAGAAGTGACTGCCATGAAGTCCAATTGAAGAGGGACCGTAATGTGCCGCATCAGGTCTACCAAAAAGACAATCCCACCTCGTAAAATGCAAATAAGTAAAAGATCTTTCCCAGTATAGTCGCGGTTAATTTCCTGCGCCAATTCTGCAATGCGCTTTTGGAGAGTAATTTCGTCGATAAGTATTTCAGCAAGGAAATCCTTATAATCCTGCATGATCACTCCTGGTACCTTATTCCAAACCTGATTTGAGACAACACTCAACTAGCGAGGGACTTCGTGATGAGTTCGGCAGCGGGCTTCATACATCTCAGCTGCACCGACGATAACCACCGGGTCATCGAATCGGGCCGGTTTTCCATTGACCAAGCGCTGGGTTCGGCTGGCAGGTTCTCCGCAGACCATGCATATGGCCTGGATCTTATCCACATGCTCGGCACGCGCCATCAATTCCGGCATTGGACCAAAAGGTTCACCGCGGAAATCCGTGTCTAATCCTGCGACGATCACCCGAATTTGCCTGGCAGCCAATTCTTCCACCACCGGGATGATCTCTTTATCGAAAAATTGCGCTTCATCAATGGCAATGACCGTAGCATCCTCATCAACCCGCTGGCGAATATCAGCCGCCTTTGCGACCGGGATGGCGGCATAATCCCCTCCGGCATGGGAGGTAACTTTCTCAACGGCATAGCGAACATCTATAGCAGGCTTGAAAACCTGCACGCGCTGACGTGCAATGGTTGCCCTACGCAGACGGCGAATAAGCTCATCGGTTTTACCGCTGAACATCGAACCGCAAATAACCTCAACCGATCCATGAATGTGGGGTGTCATAATCTCCTCAAATGCCTTTCCAGGCAGGTTTCTCTGCGGGGGAATGAGGCGGGGAAAAGAATAATCAAACAGGCAGATGCGGGATGCATCTGCCTGTTAAGTTTACCTGATTATTGTCTTTCGACAAGTCCTAAGCAGCGGGAGTTTCCGTGCTTTCGGGAAGTTCATAACCTAGAGCGCGCAGTTTCTTTTTTATATCGATCAAGGATTTTCGTCCAAAACCTTCAATCGCCAACACGCTTGCTTCACCTTCACCAAGTTTCGCCAGGAATTGACCAACTTCAGTAATCCCTGCTTTTTCCAAAGCGGCGACTGGGCGTGCAGTTAATTCCAATTCAGCAATGGGACGCTTCGGAGAAATCTTGGATTCAGCACGGGACTTCTTCTCTTCAACAAAAGTCTGGCGAACCTGAAGCTTCTTATAGAAGCGGTCGACTTGACCTTCAATGTCCACGATGCGTGCCTGTTCGCCCGAGAAAAACGGATGACAATTCGAGCAAATTTCGACGCGGATTTCCTTTTTGGTTGAACCGGTAGTCCAAGTGGTGCCGCAAGAGGCACAGGTCACCTTGGCATCCGCATAGTAAGTGGGATGAATGCCCTGTTTCATTAATCGGATCCTTTCGCCGGTTCCAATTCCATTTCCGGCATCACGTTGACGCGTTTGCGCCCTTTCACCACATCATAAACAACCAGACCTTCAATCGTAGCAAAAATTGTATCGTCCTTGCCAACATCCACGTTAAGACCAGGTTTGATGTGCGTTCCCCGCTGCCGCACAATAATGTTGCCAGAAAGGACATGCTCACCAGCGTATTTTTTTACGCCCAACCGCTGGGCATTTGAGTCTCTACCGTTGCGGACAGAACCGCCGCCTTTTTTGTGTGCCATGCCACTACCTCACTTTTGAACTATTTCCCAGAAGTTTTCTTAGGAGCTGTTTTCGTCTTGGATGATGGTGTCTTTTTTGCAGTGGAAGCACCCTTGGATGATGAGTTGCCCTTCACTGGTTTTGTCGTCTTCGAAGATAATTTAGGGGTTGGTTTTGAAGTTGTCTTCCGAGGTGTAGGTTTCGTGGCTGCCTTTGAAGTGGTTTTCTTCGCCGCAGTGGAAGATATCTTCTTGGCGGTGGTTGTCTTGCTTTTTAGTTCTTTTTTCACTTGTTCTTCCTCTTTCTCAGCTTTCGCTGTGGGAGTTAATTGCTCTGATTGAACTTCGACAGCCTTTGCCACCATAACGGGTTCCTTCTTCACAAATTCGGAACCACCGATCTGTTCCACGAGAAGACGGGTGTAGTTTTGGCGGTGTCCAATTTTAACGCGAATACGCTTCTTGGGGCTGTAGTTAAAAATATCCACTTTCGGCCCTTTGAAATGCTCCATGACCGTAGTCCATACAAGAAGATCCTTGATGAGAGGTTTGCCGACGGTGATGGTTTCCCCGTCCGCCAGCAAAAGGACTTGTTCAAGCTTTACCCTGGCACCAGATTTTACTTGCAGGCGGTCCACTTCGATGGTACCACCTTCGACGGCTCGAAACTGTTTGCCGCCACTTTCCACAATAACATACTTCATTTTTTTCTCCTGGTCTTCGCTTCACCACCGTCCCTGCGATACAAATTCGGATTGGGACCTCGTAAAGGTCCTGAGACCGAATCCCTACGCCGGTCAGCGGGGAAGCCGGGATACAAACTGACGCCCCAGCAACCTGCCGGGGCAGAACAGGACGATATTATACTTGCGAGGTGCGGGTGTGTCAACCGCTGGCGAGAATATTTAGAGGTAGTTTATTTCCCTTACGCTCGTCAGCGACGCAGGACTCTCTCGGGAAGGGGATGATGAGCAAATGAGGGGGATATACCTGGGTCAAATAAAAGGATAATACTTTGGGTCAAATTCATGGGTCCTTCTTATTCGAATATCAACCTAATGCTTTATTAAATTTTTACCATTGAGTAAACCTAACTGCATCTGTAAACCAGTGCGCAATCCATCTATTTGGTTGACAAATTCCCGGCTTTCCGATAATCTTGATGAGTGAACCTCACAAATGCACAACTAAATATTATTAATGCCCCCCTAGATTCCAAAACGTACCTAACCGGTCCCGCCGGCTGCGGCAAAACAACCGTTGGCGTCGAACGAATGCGGAAAATGCTCGCCTCTGGCTTGCACGGGAATACCATCCTGGTGCTAACTCCACAAAGAACCTTGCAGACCCCATTCGAGATAGCGTTGCAAGCACCAGATATGCGTCCGGGTGGACAAGTGACGCTTGCAACTGTCGGTGGATTAGCGCGGCGGATGGTGGACCTTTTTTGGCCACTCGCTGCCGGGTCTATGGGATTTGCCCAACCAAATCAGCCCCCCGTTTTCCTTACTTTGGAAACTGCCCAGTATTACATGGCACGGACTGTCCGTCCCATGCTGGATGAAGGCTATTTTAGCTCTGTGACCATCGATCGCAACCGATTGTACAGCCAGGTGATCGATAACTTGAACAAGGCCGCTTCGGTGGGTTTTCCTCATACGGAAATCTTTGAGAGATTGTCTGGAGCCTGGATTGGCGATCCGGGGCAGCAGCGAATTTATTCGGATGCGCAAGAAAGTGCCAACCGTTTCCGCCTATATTGTCTTGAACACAATCTTCTGGATTTTTCGCTCCAATTAGAAATTTTCTGGAATGTACTTTGGGGTTCACCAGAATGCCACGAATACCTGGCTAAACAGTACATCCACCTGATTTACGACAATGTTGAAGAAGATATTCCCGTAGCTCACGACCTGTTGGCACAGTGGCTGCCGAATTTTGATTCTGCACTGGTCATTTTTGACAGTGACGCAGGTTATAGACGTTTCCTGGGCGCGGATCCAGATTCTGCCAGCCGTTTGGCAGAATTTTGTTCTTTAAAATTCGATCTCCATGAGTTCTTTCGTTACTTCGCGGGAAATCCAATCCCTCGAGAGGGCATTTTCAGCCAAACTCCTGCCTGACCACCCTTTGCAGATCTATACGGATAGCCTGGACGCAATCACCTTCCCACCAAGCGATCATCCCGCACGCTTTTATCCGCAGATGTTGGATTGGGTTGCTGAAGAAATTAGGAGTTTGGTCACTAAAGAAGGGGTCCCACTGGAAGAAATTGTTGTCCTGGGTCCATATCTCTCGGACGCGTTGCGGTTCTCACTCAGCACCCGCCTAGATGAATTGCAAATCCCCTGGCGCTCCCTGCGGCCATCGCGTTCATTAAGGGAGGAACCTGCCAGTCAATGCCTGGTGACCCTGGCGGAACTAGCCCATCCGGGTTGGAATATCCGCCCGACCAAATTTGATGTCGCGTATGCATTTTTATATGCAATTGATGGTATGGATCTTGTGCGCGCTCAGTTGTTAGCAGAGATCGTCTACCGCTCGAAGGACATTTCCCTTTCTGGTTTTGCCCAGATTCGCACGGAAGTCCAGGAGCGAATAACGTATATATTCGGACAGCAATTTGAAGTCTTACGAGAATGGATAGAATCCTATCGCCAACAAAGTATTCCAGATCCACTCGATCACTTCCTGAGGCGCATGTTCGGTGAAGTATTATCACAGAAAGGATTCGGATTTCATCGCAACAATGATCCAGCCCGGACCGCAGCAAGCCTGGTCGATTCAGTACAGAAATTCCGGCAGGCACTGGATCCGGCATTATATGATAAAACAGGCACAGAGGCTGGAAGCCTGACAAAGAACCTCGAGATGGGCAAGGAATATATTGAAATGCTTCAGGACGGTGTTATCGCAGCCCAATATGTGGAAGCGTGGCAGGCAGGAATTAATGAGGCTGTACTGCTTGCCCCAGCCCATACTTTCCTAATGATGAACAAGCCTGCAACGGTCCAATTCTGGTTGGACGCGGGGTCAGGGGGTTGGTGGGAGCGTTTGTTCCAGCCATTAACACAGCCATATGTGCTTAGCCGTTCCTGGGAGCGGAACCGTGCGTGGACTGACGCTGATGATCAGGCAGCCAACCAGCAAACCCTGGCACGTCTCATCACCGGACTTCTGAGACGCTGCCGTAGTCGTATTTTTCTCGGATTAAGTGACCTGGGTGAAGCAGGGTTCGAGCAGCGCGGTCCGCTGCTGAAGGCTATTTGGATGATGCAAATGGAGATTCGGAAACGGAATGAGAATTAGGCGTTTATTGGTAAGCATCGTTTTCACAAGCGTGATTGTCACCAGCTGTGGCGCGCCAGACATACCCATTATTAATACACCCACCATCCCAACCGGCAGTCCAACCCGGACCCCGTTCCTGCCGTTAAGCGGCACACCCACCTCCGCCTCGGCAACGCCCACACCGACTGCCAATCCCACTGAAACAGCAACTGTCACTGCAACCAGTACATCCACGCCCAGCCTGGTGGTTAAGCTGATGGCGGTGGGAGACATTATGCTGGCGCGTACAATTGAGTCCCAGATGGAGGCAAGAGGAGCGGGAATTGTTTTTTCTGGAGTGCAGCCTGTGCTAAATTCTGCGGATATACTGATTGGAAACCTGGAATGTGCACTTACAAATAGTACGGACCAGCAGCAAAAAACTTATACATTTGCCGCACCACCGGAGAGCGCCAAAGCATTGGCGCTGGCGGGGTTTGATGTGCTCAACCAGGCGAACAACCACGCCATGGATTTCGGGATCCAGGGGTTGATCGATACTCAGGATACCTTAAGGCAATTTGGTATTGCTGATCTGGGCGCGGGGACTAATTCAAAGGAAGCTCATGCCCCGGTTATCATTGAGCGGAACGGGCTTCGATTGGCCTTCCTTGGATACGCGGATGTGCCGGACGAAAATGGCGGATTCGACGCCCACTCATGGATTTCCACTGACACGCAAGCAGGGATTGCCTGGGCAGACCCGGAGATAATTAAAATCCGAGGTGGCTGCAGCCAAACTCATGGCTGACATCGTGGTAGTAATGCTCCACTCCGGGTTGGAAAACAGTACAGTTATTTCAGCCAATCAACGAGCGGAAGCTTATGCTGCCATCGACGCCGGAGCTGCACTGGTTATTGGATCACATTCACACATCCTACAAACCATCGAAAAGTATCACGGAGGGTTGATCGCGTTCAGCCTGGGCAATTTCGTCTTTGACGATTACAAGGGGATTTCAAACGCAACGATCATCCTTCAAGTGGTCTTAACCCGGCAGGGATTTCAGAGTTATGATTACACTCCAGTGCTTATTCAGAATGGTTTACCTGCACTTACCAAAATCGATAATGCGCATGGCATTGAGACGTTGCTCGCGCCGTGAACGTTTAGGAGCGTAAGATAAACTCCAACACAATATTTGATTTCATTGCCATTGTGGGAATCATCCTCGACTAATCATTTTTTCTCAAAGCATTTATAAATGCTAATCCCTTATCTTTTTCAGAGTAAGACCATCGCAATAAGGTTCCATGACTGAGTTTATCCCCCGCCCAGCCCAATCTAAAATACTCGCCTATACAGGCGGGAAAATGGGTATTTCTGCTGTACCCGGCTCGGGAAAGACCCATACATTGAGCGCGCTGGCGGCAAAACTCATCCGCTCCGGAGCCCTGGCTGACGAGCAAGAAGTGCTGATCGTCACTCTGGTCAACTCAGCTGTGGACAATTTCGCCAGCCGTATTAAAGAATTCCTCGAAATGCCATTGCCCTTTGGGTACCGCGTGCGTACGCTGCACGGACTCGCACACGACATCGTCAGGGAGAAACCTTCATCGGTTGGGTTGGAGGAACGGTTTTCCATCATCGATGAACGTGAAGCTGATTTAATCCGCAAGGATGCCGCAGCAGCCTGGCTGCAAGCCAACCCGAATGAACTGGACGATTTCCTTCTGATGGAAATGGACGAGGGCAAGACGCGATTGGGTCCATCGCCAGCAGTTGCCAGAGCTGGTGACAGGAATTGCCCTGGCATTCATCCGTTCCGCAAAGGACAACCGTTTAACACCGGATAAACTTCGCAGCCTTCTAGAAGAAGCCCCTGCTCATTTACAGCTTGCCGAAATGGGACTGGCAATTTATACCGATTACCAACGCGCACTGACTTACCGCGGCGCGGTCGATTTCGACGATTTGATCCGCCTGTCAATAGATCTGCTTGAAAACGACCCCGAGTTCCTAGAACGTCTGCGCTACCGCTGGCCATTCATCCTTGAAGATGAAGCCCAGGACTCCAGCCTGTTGCAGGAGCAAATTCTGCGACTTCTCGTTGGAAACGGGGGAAACTGGGTGCGTGTGGGGGACCCGAACCAAGCCATTTTCGAAACATTTACTACTGCCTCTCCCAAACACCTGCTTAATTTCATCCAAGTCGAAGCTGACCAATATAGAGAACTGCCCGATTCCGGACGCTGCCAGCCCGGTATTATTGACCTGGCGAACCAGGTTGATTAAATGGGTGAATGGTGAACACCCCGAACCAGCCGTGCGCGACGCTCTGACCGTACCGTATATCCATCCCACTGCCAATAATGACCCGCAGCCCAACCCTCCCAACAATCCGGATGGGGTAAAGCTAATTGGAAAAAAATTCACTCCTGACGAAGAAGTGGAAGCGGTGGTTAAATCCATTGAACGTTGGCTGCCGGATCACATGAATGCGACTGCAGCCGTGCTGGTGCCACGCAACCAACGCGGGGTGGACGTTATCAACTCCCTTAAACGCCGTAATATAGATTTTGTAGAGTTACTGGGCAGCACCTCGTCCACCCGGCTCGCAGCCGGTCGTCTTGGGGATATCGTCAGTTCACTTGCAGATCCTCAGTCATCCGCCCGGCTGGCAAAAGCTTATCTTGCCTGGCGCTACGAAGATGATGAGGAATCCAATACAGAGTTTCAGCGTCAAATTGCCGGTAATATCCAAGGATGCAGCCGGATCGAGACTTTTATCAGTCCCAGGAAAGCTCGGGATTGGTTGGCGGACCTGGAGACTGAAGGGGCTGACACAAGAGCCATTGCAGAGTTGGATGAATTTCGAGTTGTCGTCCGCCGCTGGCAGGGGACGACCGTCCTTCCAATCGACCAGATGGTGCTGACACTCTCACAGGACTTATTCATTGACCCAAACGACCTAGCCCTGGCACATAAGCTTGCACTAGTTCTCCGCCAAACCAGTGATGATCACCGTGACTGGCGACTTCCAGAACTAAATAGCGAGCTCAGCATGATCTCCCGGAATGAACGACGCTTCCTTGGGTTTAGCGAAGACGATTCTGGGTTCGACCCGGCACACCATCCTGGAAAGGTGGTGGTAACAACCATGCACAAGGCAAAAGGCTTGGAGTGGGACAGGGTTTACCTGATGTCGGTCAATAATTACGATTTCCCTTCCGGGCAACCCAACGATCGTTACATCTCCGAAAAGTGGTTCGTGCGTTCCACCCTTAACGTGGAAGCTGAAACTCTGGCACAACTAGAATCGGTGTTATCGACCGGCGAATACCAATTCTACAAAGAGGGCTCAGCCAGCCAAACCGCCCGGCTGGATTACGTTCGGGAGAGATTGCGGTTGTTATACGTGGGCATTACGCGTGCGAAAAAGGAGCTTTTCATTACATGGAATACGGGACGTCAGGGTGACCAGATTCCTGCAATCCCGTTCGTTGAGATGCAGGGATGGTTGGAAAGTTTGTCAAGACCGGTATAGCAAAAGATTAATAAATAAGCGTCGAATTGCCAGAAGAGTCTATGGGTTAATATGGCGAAACTGCCGGAAAATATTAATAGCAATTCTGGGCGGAATTGATGAAAAGATAGCAACTTCCCGGTTGCTTACAACATCAAAAAGCAATAAAATATGCCAATTGTAGAAAGGAAACAACTTCCAATGAAATTTCGCATTGCCGTCGCGATGCTTGCAATTTATCTAGTCTGGGGTTCGACTTACCTCGCGATTCGATTCGCTGTCGAAACTATTCCACCCTTCATCATGGCCGGGACGCGCTACCTGCTCCCCGGTCTGCTTCTCATGGTTTGGAGAAGACTTGCAGGAGATCCAGCTCCGACCCGCCGGCAGTGGCTGGCAGGTGCAATCGTGGGACTCTTTCTACTTTTGGGTGGGAATGGACTCGTCTCCTGGGCGGAGCAACGGGTGGAATCAGGGATTGCCGCACTTATTGTCGGCACGGTTCCAATCTGGATGGTGATATTCGATGCAGTATTGACCCGCATAAGGCCTCGCTGGCAGGTGATCGTGGGGCTGCTGACAGGATTTAGTGGCATTATTTTCCTGATCGGTCCGGAAAGTCTTTTCGGCCAACACCCGCGTTATGACCTACTTGGGATTGGAATTCTCGTTCTGGCGGCATTTTTATGGGCGATTGGTTCCATTTACAGCCGGGACGCTGACCTGCCCCGTTCACCACTGCTGGGGACAAGCATCGAGATGCTTGCGGGGAGCGCTGGGCTTTATTTCGCCAGCCTGATAACGGGTGAATGGAAAACCTTTAACGTAGGAGCTGTTTCCCAGCAATCATTATTGGGGTTGTTATACTTGATCTTATTGGGAACCCTGGTCGGGTTTGTTGCCTATACCTGGCTGCTCCGAAACGCTCCCATCTCACTCGTTTCGACCTATGCCTATGTGAACCCATTGGTCGCAATCCTGCTGGGAAATTGGCTGGTACAGGAACCGCTCAACTGGGAAGTTGCCCTGGCAGCAGCAATCATCATCGGCTCGGTCATCCTGATCAACTCCTTCAGGAGAAAACCCGTAACTGCACCAGCTGATTAAAAATTAGTCCCTGAAATCAACCTGCCCGATAGGACTACCCGGGCAGGTTGAATTTTATTTCTTCTTCATCACCTGATACAAAGGCTGGAGTCGTTTATACATTTGTTTGTAAACGCCATAATATAACTCATCATAGCGTGCATGCACCTTTACATCCGGCTCGAATGTGTCTCGCACATGCGTCATTTCCCGGATGGCGATCGGAAAATCCGGATGGACACCAATCCCCACAGCAGCATCCATCGCCGCGCCCAGCCCCGAAGCCTCGTACACGTGCGGACGGGAGGCCGGCAGGCCGAATACATCTGCGGTCAACTGCAGCGCAGCTGCAGATTGGCTGCCCCCACCCGCCACCCGTAATTCAGTGATGGGGACACCGGAACGTTTGGTGGTCCGCTCAGCGCCTTCGCGCAACGCATAAGCCAGACCCTCCAGGATGGCACGATAAATGTGGGCACGCGTGGTCACGTCGCTAAAGCCGATGATGGCACCGCGTGCTTCCGGACCTGGGAAAACCAAACCAGGTGACCAATAAGGCTGAAGTACCAACCCATCCGAGCCGGGAGGGATGGTTCGTACCAGGTCGTCGAACAAGGTTTCAGGTTCGATACCCTGTGCCTCAGCAAGTCCCTGCTCGCGCAAGCCGAATTCCTGTTTGAACCAGGTCACCATCCAGTAGCCGCGGTAAATCTGGATTTCAAAACTATACTGCCCCGGAACCGCTGCAGGGTAAGGGGGAATAAGCGGGATGACTTCTATATATTTTTTATGGGTGGTATTGATGGTCGCAGTCGTCCCATAACTAAGGCAGGCGATATGCGGTTCCAGGCAGCCTGCACCCAGGACTTCAGCAGCCTTATCTGCAGCAGCGGCAATCAGCGGGAGACCGGACGGCAAACCACTTGCAGCTGAGGCCTCAACAGTAATCTCTCCAAGCTTGGAGGCTACCGGGATAAGCTCTGGAAGAAGAGCTTTATCAACCGGCACTGCCAACCACTTCCAGCCCCATGAAGCTTCCCAATCCTGTTTCTTGTAATCGAAGGGGATGTACCCAACCTGGGAGCCGATCGAATCTACGAACCTTCCGACCAGCCGGTAAGTTAAATAACCTGATAGAAACAGATACTTATATGTTGCTTTCCAAATCTCGGGTTGGTACTTCTGCAGCCAATTGGCCTCAGCTTCAGCCTGAAGATATGCGACCGTTTCTGAGGCACCTGCAACCTTAAATGCTGCCCCCCAAAACCCACTGAGCGGCTTGAGCCCCTCGGTGCGACGCTGATCGAGCCAGTGAATTGCCGGGCGCAGCGGTTTACCCACTTTGTCCACATTGATGAGCGTACTGCGTTGAGTTGTGAGGCTGACCGCGGCGAGACTGGATTTATCCACACCTTGTGCCCATAAATTTTGGCAGGCATCACAAACAGCTTTCCAGAAGACTTCGGGGTCCTGCTCTGCCAGACCAGGAGCTGTGGAGTAATAAGGTTCAATTGGAATCCGGGATTTATATAGGATTTTTCCCCGTGGATCAAATACGATGGCACGCACGGATTGAGTACCGTTATCGATCGCAAGCAGGTTTTCGGGCATGAAGGACTCCTTTATAGGGAAGAGGCCAAATCTACATTATCAGTTCAGGGGATTAGCTTTTACAAAGAGAATTATAGACGATAGGCCCGGTTCCATAACTCCGAGTATGATTTTTCTTCACTTTGCCAACGGGTATCATCCCAGCCCAATTCCGGTTGGACAATAGCGCGTATGTGAGTCATTTGATCCATACCTCCATTGGGGACAAGCAACCCAAGCCTGACCCGACGCAGAAGCAAATCATTGAGGTGGACGACGCCTTCTTCCCGGGCTGCCTGGCGGAGTTCTGCCCAGCAATAAATTGTTCCTGCAATAGGCTCGAGGTCTTTTCCCGGGGCGGAAAATAACGCTGCTGATCCAGGTCCGTAGCGAGCTAAAAGGCGCAGGCATTGGGTGGGACTGAAATTTGAAGCCGCACAGACAGCCACAGCTTCCTTCGGAATAACGTCCAACACAGGGACATTCGGATCGAACGGAATATTCCCAAGGTGGCGGCGGACTGCGATTAACGCGTCACGCGCCATAATCCTGAACGTGGTAAGTTTTCCCCCGCTGACAGTCAAGAGACCATTCTCGTCCCAAAGGACATGCTCGCGCGATTCCTTGGACGGGTTTGACTTGCCTGTATTCACGACCGGACGGATCCCGGAGAAAGTGGCGGTTATATCAGAAGAGGTCAGTTCCTGGCCGGGGAATACTTTTTGCAAGCCTGTTAACAGATATTCGACTTCAAGGTCGCTGATGGAAGGATCTGTCACAAGATCTCCATCCTGGTCGACATCCGTAGTTCCGAAAATGACGACCCCTTCCCAAGGAATGGCAAAGACTGCACGACCATCTACAGGGTGAAGAAAGGTAACGGCGCGGGTCAATGGAAGACGCTGAAAGGGGATTATTAAATGGCTGCCACGAATTGGGCGCAACCTCGGAGTCTTCCCCACTTGACCACGCAAGTTATCCGCCCAGGCTCCGGTGGCATTAATTACCACCCGCCCTTTAATTTCCGCCTGCCTGGCTAACTCTCCGGAAGTGTCATAAACGACCACGCCGCATACCTGCCCAGAATTAGTTTTGAGAAGGGATTCGACGCGCGCATAATTGAGAGCCTTCCCCCCAGCAGATAGAGATTCGCGCAATAATCGCAAGACCAACCGGGCGTCATCAGTCTGGGCATCAAAAAACCGGTACCCGCCGCGCATTTGGGGGTCAGTAAGTGAAGGGCAGAGTTCGCGCAAATCCTCGTTATCATAGGAACGGTGACTCCATTGGTGCGCCATCAAATCATATAAGACAAGCCCAGCACCGAAAACCCAACCTGGCATGTGATCTCCCGGGAGGATGGGATAAAGGAATCCCAAGCGGTTGACCAGGCCTCTACCTTGTTTTAATAAATATTCGCGCTCAGTCACGGATTCAAGGGTGACTCGAACCTGGGCATTTCTTAAATACCGCATGCCACCATGGACAAGCTTGGAAGAACGGGAAGAGGTTCCTGAGGCAAAATCATCCGCTTCGAGCAAAACAACTTTCAGTCCAGAATGAACACACTGACGCAGAATCCCGGCACCAGTGATACCGCCGCCAATGATGATTACATCCCATTCCTGGTTGAGTTCCGACCAAGCCCGTTCGCGCCAGCCTGTTGTCCAATCCATGATCGATCTCCTGAACCTCTTTATGCCATCAAGGTATCAGAAACCCAAGTCCAACGCCTAAAGTAATTTTCCCGGATTCATCATCCCATCCGGGTCAAAAGATTTACATACAGCGCGGATGGCATCCATGCCAAGGGAACCCTTTTCTGCTGACAGGTATGGAGCATGATCAGTACCAACTCCATGTTGGTGCGTGATCGTCCCGCCATGTTTCTGGATAGCCAGGCTGGCTGCCTTTTTCATCGCATACCATAGCGATAATAGTTCATCGGGGTCAGCCAGACGCCTGAAAAGAAATGTGGTATAGACACTGGCACCATCGCGGTATACGTGAGAGAGGTGCGCAAAAGCCAGCACTTTCCCTCCGAAATTAATTGCTGCCTCCGTGATGGCAGCTGGTATTGCCTCTGAGGCCTCCATTACATTTAACCAGGGGAGAGCGGTTTCAGCTGTATCAATCGCCACGCCCATATCCCAGAGCGTATTGCGAAGATAGGGAGAGTAAAAACGACTTTTTTCCCAGGCGTGTCCGACAACCGTGCCTACAAAAAGTCCTCCCTGACTGCGACATACGGACGAGGCTGCGCTCTTTAACTTTTCGCACATGAACAGCAGATCCCGTCGCTCCAAAAACCAGGAGGCAGCGCGTCACCTCCATAACCGATCAAACGCAGACCCTTATCTGCGGCTCCGACCCAGGACTTACCAGAAAGAATCAAAGTGGTCTCCGTTTCCTGCGGGTTGGAGAGTCTCAGCATCGAGACCGGAATTTCTTCCTGGGCAACCTGGCGGACCGCTTGAGAACCCTGCTCCCAAGAGGGGAAAAAGACTCCGTAGAATTCTTCTGCTTCGGGCACCCGGCGCAGCTTGATCTTAGCCTGGGTTATGACTCCCATGCGCCCTTCCGATCCGAGGACCATCTCTTTTACATCTGGTCCTGCTGCAGAGGCTGGGAAATGGGGAATTTCCAACATCCCGCGTGGGGTCTGCATATGTCCACCAGCGAACAACGGTTCAATCCGTCCCGTATTTATATGATTGCTGACCCGAAGACCGGGTGGCGATCCATCCTCCCAGTGTCGAATACTCGTGTGATTGCGGGTAATGTCCGAGTGTATAACCATTATCTTTCAACACCTTCTCCAATTCCGGACCGGTGACTCCGGCCTCGAAACGTTGCCGTGCGCCCAAATTCATCCAGATGAAAGCAGACGCGTCATGTGTTCCAGTGAAAGCGTCAGCACCGGTACATCCGAATTTGACGGGATTAATATGTCCAACGACACTTGTCCCGCCGCCATAAGGAATAATATTGGCTTCCACTTTTTGAGCATAATTCATCAGGGCAATTACATCCTCTTCATTGCGGGGGAAGGCGACACCATCAGGAAACGCACCGATTCGACCGGAACGGAGAGCCACCCAGTCGGGCATGGATTGACCACGGGCATGGGTTAGTCGTGCTTCTGGAGAACAATCGACCAGATTATGGGGGGGAAGACGAGTAGGAGGCACTGATTTAAGAACAGTTTCGAAGTATGGCATCCGGATGACGGATCCAGGGTTCCAAATAAGGAAATGAGATATGCCTGAGCTGAAGTCTGGAACCGGGTATTCGGTTTTGATATTTCCCCATCCATTCCAGCGCTTCATAAGGTTCTCCTTTTGCATTTTTTGCCACAACGCCAGACTCTCTTCCATGATCCGACGGGTAAGCGTTTCTGCATCGAAGGCTGCTCTTGAACGGGCGCAGTTAAGCAACTCAACATAGAAATGTCGTGAATGCTGACGGCAGTCCGGGAAGGCAAAATATAGCTCGCCAATTGTTATGGACAGTTTCTGGAAGCCATTGAAGAGAAAACGGAAAATTGGATTTGGAGTCAAGCTGGGTAAGCCGAATGTGCAACTCCCAGTCAGCTCGAGCAAATGCAGATGGAGTCATCTTCCAGATGTGGATAGGTTTCCAGCAAAGCAACTACTTCCTCTGAGGCGACCTCAATCGCCTGGCGGGTGTACGCTGGAGCCACCAGGACGCGGAACTCGAGAAGATGGGTCACAAAATCTGGTGACAGGCCTGCGGGAGTTTGAGCAAGTACCTGCAAGAACGGCCAATCCTCCTTCCTTCCAGTAATCGCGAACACGTGTGGGCTTGCCATGCTGAATGTCCAGCCACCCATCGCGAGCCAGTCGCTGAAGAGCTTCCCGAAGGGTCGGACGGGTCACGCCCACCTGGTCGGCAAGGTCCCGCTCGCCGGGAAGAGTGCTGTTAATCGGGAAATGTCCGGATAAGATGGCTTCGAGCAGGCGGCTTTCAGCCATTTCAGCAGGTTTATGAAGAGGTTGCCAATCCATTAGCGCTCCTAACTGGTAAGTGGTCTTACCAGTTACAGAATACCATTTTTGAAATGAGAAAGTCTAGTGTTGATTGTCATATTTCGTTTTGCCGTCCAAATTGCCTTGTATAATCAACCCATGCCTGCCCAATCACAACATTCCAAAGCGATTCTGCAAGCGCTTTTTGTCACCATCCTGTGGTCCACCTCATGGATCCTTATCAAGGTGGGTCTGCGTAACAACCTACCGCCAATTACTTTTGCGGGGCTGCGATACACGCTAGCTTTTGTTTGCCTGGCACCCTTTGTATTTGTCAAGTCATCTCACCGGAACGCACTGAAACGACTGACAACCAAAAATTGGGTCAAACTTGCACTGCTTGGACTGGTTTATTACACCCTCACACAGGGAGCCATGTTCCTGGCACTCGCATATTTGCCTGCCAACATGGTCAGTTTATTGCTTAACCTGACTTCGATCTTTGTTGGAATTACAGGGATCAGCCTGCTTAAGGAATCTCCGTCACGGCTGCAATGGTTCGGAATAGGACTGGCAGGGCTAGGGGTTGGTGTTTACTTCGTCCCAATTTTTCTTCCACAGGTCCAATTGATCGGATTGGGGATCGGAATGTTTTGCATGATGATGAATGTGGCATCTTCCCTTTTTGGCCGGGAAATGAACCGGGATGCAACCCTTCCGCCACTGGTGGTAACTTTTGTCAGCATGGGAGTCGGATCGGTGTTGATGCTCATCACCGGGCTGGCTCTCCAGGGATTTGGTGCGCCTTCAGGATGGGACTGGATCATCATCATCTGGATGGCTGTGACAAACACAGCCCTGGCATTCACTCTATGGAACCGGTCCCTGCAAGTGTTGACAGCTGTGGAGTCGTCTATTCTTAACAGCTTGATGATGCCCCAAATTGCCATCCTGGCCTTCGTTTTCCTGGGGGAAGGGTTAACCGGTAAAGCCATTGCTGGGCTGGCGCTAGTGGGTATCGGGACGCTGGTTGTACAACTAAAACCACACAAGAACATGTAAAATAAAGTATGGACTCTCCTTCCCTGCCATCCGGTTTTGCTTTTTCCCAATCATCCCTGCAAGATTACAGTGACTGCCCCAGGCGATTTCAATTACGTTATATCGAACAATTGCAGTGGCCTGCCGTGGAAACAGAACCGGTCCTGGAAAATGAACGTCGTCAACAAGAGGGGCAACTTTTCCATCGGATGGTCCACCAACACCTGATCGGTTTACCCGTTGAAAAACTTACTCCAATGGCAAGACCACCCGATCTCTCCAGGTGGTGGGAAAATTACCTGGGAACCAAGTTTGACCTGGACGGCTTCAAACTCAACGCGGAGCTGACCCTGGTTGCACCGGTAAGGAGCTACCGGCTGCTGGCAAAATACGACCTGATCGCAGTAAAACAGGGAGAGCGGGCTATCATTTATGATTGGAAAACGACCCGCAAGCGCCCCAGGAATGAATGGATGGCTGCCCGTTTTCAAACACGCGTCTACAGGGCGATGCTCGTCCAGGCTGGCGATACCCTGAACGGTGGAAATCCAATTCCTGCAGAACAAGTCGAAATGATTTACTGGTATGCGGATCACCCAAATGAACCTGCCAGGTTTGCCTACAACGACACCCAGTACAAACGCGACTGGGAGACACTGACCGATCTCATTACAGAAATCAGCAACCACCGTCATTTCCCGTTGACAGAGGATGAAAAGAAATGTTCATTTTGTCCCTACCGCTCGTACTGCAACCGCGGCGGGAAGGCTGGGACGATGGATGATTTGGATAAGACTGAACCAGACCAACAGCGATATAAATTTTGAACAAATCAGCGAAATCGAGTTTTGACGAAGTATGCGCTGGATAGATCCTGCTCCCGTCCAATTACAGAATTCGCTGCCCGAGCTGCACCCACTCGTCGCAAGGACGCTTGCCCGACAAGGGATAACCACCCCCGAGGCAGCTCGCGCCTTTTTGGATCCGGATGGATACTCCCCCTCACCAGCTACTGCCCTGCCAGGCCTGGTTGCCGCAGCCAACCGCATTGAGCAAGCCATCAGGTCCGAAGAACACATTTGCGTTTGGGGGGATTTTGACGTGGATGGACAAACTTCCACGACTTTGCTCGTTCAGACGCTGGGGGACCTGGGGGGAAAGATTTCGTTTCACATTCCAGTCAGGGAACATGAGAGTCACGGGGTCAATATCCCAGCGCTTAAAGAAATCATCGATCTCGGGGCGCAGCTTATCCTGACTTGCGATACAGGAATCAGTGCGGTTGAAGCCGTGGAATATGCCCGGACCCGCCACGTGGATATGGTGATAACCGACCACCACGACCTACCAGAAATTATTCCACAAGCGGCAGCGATCATCGACCCAAAATTAATGATCCCCGACCATCCCCTGGCAACCCTCTCAGGGGTTGGGTGTTGCGTTTAAATTGGTCGAGGAGCTAATCAAACGTTTCCCATCCTCGGATTGCTCTGCTGACTCTCTGCTCGACCTCGTTGCGTTGGGCATGGTCGCCGATGTTGCCAGCCTAAAAAGGGATACCCGATACCTAGTACAAAAGGGGTTAGCTGCCCTGCGACAAACCCAACGACTCGGCCTGCAAATCATGATGGAAATGGCCGAACTCGATCCAGCAGCTTTAAACGAGGAGCATATTGGTTTTGTGCTGGGACCGCGGCTCAATGCGTTGGGCCGGCTCGGAGACGCCAACCCGTCCGTAGAACTGTTGACCACAAATGATTCCGGGCGGGCGCGTGTGCTGGCGACACAACTGGAAAACTATAATGCCCAAAGGCAACTCCTGTGCAACCAGGTAACCCAGGCTGCCGAAGCCCAGATGAAAGCAAACCCCGCAGTCCTTGAAGACCCGGTGATCCTGCTTGGTCATCCGGCCTGGCCAGGAGGGGTGGTGGGAATCGTTGCCAGCCGCCTGGTGGATCGTTATAGGAAACCTGCCATCCTCTTTTCGACACCCGATAACGGACCAGCCCGCGGGTCTGCACGTTCGGTGGAAGGGTTGAATATAACAGCCGCCATTGCAGCCCAGAAAGACCTCGTGCTGAGTTTCGGAGGGCACCCCATGGCTGCCGGAGTGGCCTTGGAAGGGAATAAGCTGCAAGAATTCAAGCGCAGACTGTGCAAAACCGTGGAGGAAATGCTGGTCGACGCAGAGGTAACGGAGGGAGAACTCCAGATCGATGCCTGGCTTAACCTGCCAGAAATAACTTCCGAGCTAGCCGCTACGATCGAAAGCCTGGCGCCTTTCGGAGCGGGTAATGAAAAGCTGATCCTTGCCACGCGTAATCTGAAGATGCGCTCCTCCACGACGATCGGACGAAACAAAGAGCATTTGAAACTGAATATTGCCGACGAGTCAGGAAATACACATTCGGTAATGTGGTGGAATGGTGCGGGAGAGACTGTTCCCGATGGAATATTCGACATGGCATATTCCGTGCGTGCCAGGGATTGGCGCGGCAGCCGCGAGGTACAGATGGAGTTGATTGATTTCAGGGTAATCGAGGCAGCCCCGGTGATGGTTAACAGCCATAAACTCGAAATCATCGACTTCCGCAGCGTAAAAGAACCACTCACCCTGCTCCCGGATTTTAGCCGTGACCCATCCACCATGATCTGGGCAGAGTCGGACGCGAAAAAAGAGGTCGGGGGAAAAGATCGAAACGAACTTGGACCTGCCAGCAACCTTGTGATCTGGACCATGCCCCCCTCGCCCAAGGAACTGGAGGATGCCATGGAAATCGTCAAACCGAAGATCGTCAGCCTGGTATGCGCGCATCCCTTTCTTGAGATCACCGATGCCTTCATGGTCCGCCTGACAGGTTTGTTAAAATATGCAATCACACACTACGAGGGAAAAATCACCTATGCAGAATTAGCGGCAGGGACCGCACAGCGCCGGATCACCGTAGAGCAAGGGTTGAACTGGCTGGTTTCAAGCGGAAAAATAACGCTGGTTCGCCAGGAAAAAGATGACCTGTTCGTAGCACCCGGCAAGACCATCAACGACCTGGGGGGAGCAGCGCGGTTGAGGATGGAAGTCCAGGCGTTATTGGCGGAATCGGCGGCGTACCGGGCACATTTCAAGCGGGCTGAAAAGGATACGCTGTTTTAAAGGGTGGATGCCGGCCGAAATAATGGAGAGGGGGAAACGTTGATAAGGTGCACGTATGGGCGATAAAGAAGAAATCACAGGAGATTCCGAGTTCTCATATGCACAAATCGCCTTGCAGCAATTTGAAGGCTACGCAGTCCGTGAAACATTTCGCTTTTATCACATAAATGTGAGAAAACGAATACAAACGACTGACGGGATTTAAGCATCTTTTTTTTGATGATGCCTGTGTGAAACATTTCGGGGGAAACCGGGAGCAGGTAACCAGCGCTCATATAAAGATAATAGGTGAAGATATCGGTTGTTAAGGTACAGGTGGGATGAACTGATCCCAGAAGAATACTGCCTTTTTATAATAGAATATTTGTTCTGTGCTGTCAAGAGGCAACCTTTGTTCAGTTCTAGATTTTTAACACAGCACATTCGCCGATCCTGGAGCATCTTAAAAACGGATTACAATTTGAAAATGCCTTTCGAAGAACTCGACCACACGGCAGATTTGTCCCTGCGGGTGTGGGCCGCGGATCTACCCCAGCTCTTTGTGGAGAGCGCCAGTGGGATGAATGCCCTGGCAGGAATGATGCTGGCTGACAGCCCGCGGACACAGAGAGCATTTTCCACTTGCGCGGATGATGCAGAAAGCTTGCTGGTTTCCTTTCTTTCGGAACTGGTCTTTTTTGCCGAGCAGGAAGCCCTGGCATTCGATAAAATTGATCTGAAGATCGAGGATGGAAAAGGCGAGTCCTACAGCCTGTCCGCAACTCTAAACGGAGCATCCATCCTATCCTCGAACAAATCCATTAAAGCGGTGACTTTTCATAATTTACAGATCCGCCAGACCGAGCGAGGGTACGAAGTGGAGATCGTGTTCGATGTTTGATGCGCCCTCCAGGCAAGAGCCAGCAGTATTGATTACGGAGTGAGAAGCTCATGATCCGCATGCAAGATTTAAAAAGGATCTCCGACTACGAATGGGAAATCCCGCAATCACTGCGAGATGACATGCGCGGCCCGGTGCGCATATTCGCAACACGCAGCCTACTCGAGCAAATCCTGGGTGACAAATCGCTCGAGCAGGCTGTCAACGCATCCACTTTGCCTGGGCTGGTGGGAGCCGTGATCGTCATGCCCGACATGCACCAGGGTTACGGATTCCCCATAGGCGGTGTTGCTGCCACGCGATTTCCACATGGAGTGGTGTCACCAGGAGCGATCGGTTATGACATCAACTGCGGTGTGCGCCTGCTGACATCAAGCATTGAAAGAGATGCCGCCCTGCCCCATCTTGACCGCCTGGCAACCCTTTTGAACCAGTACTGCCCAAGCGGTGTGGGAGTAAAGGGTGTGGTGCATGTCAACGTTCCTGAACTTGAACGTTTGATGCGGAGTGGTTCACGCTGGGCTCTCAAAAACGGATATGCAAGTGAAAATGACATTATTCGCAGCGAGGAGAACGGCTGCCTGGAGGATGCAGACCCAACCAAGATCAGCGCGCGTGCAAAGACACGCGGGCTCGAGCAAATCGGGTCGGTGGGAGCAGGCAACCATTTCGTGGAAGTGGACATGGTGGAAACAATCGCCGACCTTGAGACCGCCGCAGTTTTCGGATTACACCAAGGCTGCCTGGCAGTCCAGATACACTGCGGCTCACGGGGGCTTGGTCACCAGGTCTGCAGCGACTACGTGCAAGATTTTCAGTCTGCAGTCAAGCGATACGGGATCGAATTACCCGACCGGGAGCTGGTCTGCGCACCGATGGACAGCCCCGAGGGACAAGCATACCTGGGAGCAATGCGGGCAGCCGCAAATTATGCTTTTGTCAACCGGCAGCTGCTCGCATTTTCAGCCCGGCGCGCATTCGAAGAAACTTTCACGGGCAAGCTGAAAAACTGGCAGTTAACCCAGGTATACGATATTTGCCACAACATGGGAAAGATCGAGACACACACGGTGGATGGTAAACAAGTGAAAGTTTGCGTTCACCGCAAAGGAGCGACATGTGCGTTCGGCCCGGGCACACCCGGACTGCCACCAGAATTCCAGCAGACCGGTCAACCGGTGCTGGTGCCCGGTTCGATGGGCACAAGCTCCTGGGTCCTGGCAGGAACGGAAAATTCCATGCTGCGTTCCTGGGGTTCCAGCTGTCACGGTGCCGGACGGACAATGAGCCGCTCGCAGGCCAAGCACGATTTTCGAGGCGATGTTTTAAGACGGGAACTTGAAGGGCGCGGCATCAGGATACGCGCCGGCAGCATGCCGGGACTCGCAGAAGAAGCTCCAGAGGCTTACAAGGACGTGGATTCTGTGGTTGAAACGGTGGTTGCTGCCGGGATAGCACGCAAGGTGGCACAACTGCGCCCTCTCGTTGTTGTTAAAGGATAAATGGGAACAAATCCGAGGGTAAAGACGTCTTCTTTTCATACCTAATAATTCGGGTAAAAAAAGGAGAAAATTATGTTAAAAAATGGAAAGTCGTTCGGATTAATGGTGATGATCGGAATCGTCCTGGTCGCGTGTGGAGCTCAACCAACCGGATCCCCCGCTCCCATTCCACCACAAGGCGACAACCCTTATGCGCCTCAACCTGGGGATACAGCGATGATGCAGAGCAGCGCAGAAATTGTTTCTGCCTCGGTCATCACCAGTGAATCATTTCCGCCCCAGGTTTCCGTGTCAATCGCTTACAAGTTGATCACTCCCTGCAACAGCCTGCGGGTGACCATCAGCCAACCTGACAGCGCAAAGCGGATCCAAATGGAACTATACGGGGTTGCCCCAAAAGACAAACCCTGCAGCTTGATGGCACTAGCAACTCCACAACAAGCTACGATCAGTTTAGGGAGTTTCCCGACCGGTCAGTACACTGTTTGGATCAATGGAGTCCAGGTTGGAGAATTTAAATCCTAAAAAACCTTACCAATTCAATTTTGTCCCACCAAAAAAAAGAGCCGAAGATAAAATCTCCGGCTCTTCATATTAGTTTTCAAGGATCACTTTTCCAAAATCTGCGACAGGAACAACTTCGTCCGGTCTTCCTTAGGATCGGTAAAAATCTCCTTTGGCGTACCTGTCTCAACGATTAATCCATTATCGAAGAAATACATGCGGTCTGCGACGGCCTTGGCGAAACCCATTTCGTGGGTGACCACCAGCATGGTCATGCCCGACTTTGCCAACCCGATCATAACGTCGAGGACTTCCTTGATCATTTCCGGATCGAGGGCGGAAGTCGGTTCGTCGAAGAGCATGATCTTTGGTTCCATCGCCAGGGCACGGGCGATCGCAACCCGCTGCTGCTGCCCGCCCGAGAGCTGTCCAGGGAATTTATCGACCTGCTCGGGAATCCCAACACGGTCAAGCAATTCCTTTGCCTTTTCTTCGGCTTTTTCTTTGGTCCATTTTCGCACCTGGATCGGAGCAAGGGTGATATTCGCCATTACATTCAAATGCGGGAACAGGTTAAATTGCTGAAAGACCATCCCGGTTTCCATGCGGATCTGCTCGATATTGTGCATATCCTTGGTCAATTCGATCCCATCCACGATAATCGTTCCCCGCTGATGATCTTCAAGCCGGTTAATGCAGCGGATAAACGTGGATTTACCCGAACCCGAGGGGCCAAAAATGACAATGACCTCCCCCTTATTTACTTCCATGCTGACGCCTTTTAATGCCTGGAACTTCCCATACCATTTCTGGACGTTTCGGCAGATTATGATCGGATCATTCGGTGTCGCAGAAACCATCATCCACTCCCAATATGCGTTTTTGTCAAACAGATTATCGAACAACAAACTGCATATATTATAGGTCAAAACTTGCTGACTGCAACGGGGATTGCCTAGGAGTTCACGGGATCCCGGGTGCTGATGCGACCAAACCTAGCATGGGTTAATTCCACAAGGGAATCGACGGGTAATTGGATATTCAGCCCGCGCTGCCCGCCGCTGATATGAATTCGAACCCGGGTGCGGGCTTCAGTATCGATCATCACCTGGAAGCCCTTGTTTACCAGCGCAAGCGGCGAAATCCCTCCCGCCAGTAAACCGGTCAATTCTTCGGCTTCATGTTCGGTTGGCAAGTTAACCTTCTTTTCCCCCAGTGCAGCTGCAAGCAATTTCAAGTCCACATGATTTGGACCGGGTACCACCGCCAAAATGGGTTTACCTTTCGGGCGGGTGACCACAATGGTTTTGTAAACAAGGTTCGGATCCAAACCAAGCAACCGGGCAGTTTCACCGGCACCCAGTTTTTCCGGGGGAGTTTCAAATGCTGTGTAGTTGATTTTTTTTGAATCGAGCAAACGGGTCACGTTATTCACGATCGGCATGGATTTAATCCTTTGCCCTATAAACTGGTAATATTGCCTCAAATTTTACACGAAAACGAACAGAGCTTTGTCATCGGATATCTTACCAATGTGGATGCCTTTGCAGGGTTAATCATACCGGCTGCGATCTGTGGGGAATATTGTTCGGGCTGGTTGAAGTAAAATAGAGTGAAAATGAAAACGTCGAGCCCGCTCAGCCTCAAGGAACTGCTTGACCAGCTTCCCGAATATTACACACTTGCCGACCGGGAATTAATCCAGCACGCCTACCGGAAAGCAGAAAAAGCGCATGCAGGTCAGAAACGCGCATCGGGGGAGCCCTATGTAATCCACTGCCTGGCAGTTGCTGCCATCCTGGCTGAATATTCCATGCCTGCCGACATCATCGCGGCCGGGCTACTGCACGATACGGTAGAAGATACTTCCATCAAATACGAGGAGTTACGCAGCGATTTCGGAGATGGGGTGGCAAACCTCGTCCAGGGGGTGACCAAGCTAACACAATTACCGCGCGTATCGCGCGGCGAACACCAAGAAGAAGCCCTACGCAAATCAGATGAAGCCGTAGCAAAAATCGAGGATGAAGCAGCCAAACGCAACCGCAAACGCGATCTTGCCACGGAAACCCTGCGCAAGACTTTCCTGGCAATGGACAGCGATGTGCGCGTGGTGCTAATCAAACTGGCAGACCGGCTGCATAATATGCGAACCCTGGGAGCATTCCCGGAAGCCAAGCGCCGCCGGATTTCACAGGAAACGCTCGATATTTTTGCTCCGCTCGCCAACAGGCTGGGGATCTGGCAGATCAAATGGGAATTGGAAGACCTGAGCTTTCGATACACCAACCCGGATAAATACAAGGAAATTGCTGAACAACTGGCCGAACGGCGCGAGTCAAGAGAAGCCGAAATCCAAGAAATATCCAAGGCAATTTCCAAACTGGTGGCAGCCTCGGGGATCAAGGTGGAGATTTCAGGGCGTTCAAAGCACATCTATTCCATCTATCATAAGATGATGGAAAAAGGAAAATCCTTCGACCTGGTTCGCGACGTGCGCGGCATCCGGCTCATCGTTCCGGATGTAGCAGCCTGCTATACCGTGTTGGGCTTGATCCACACTCATTGGCGACCCATGCCAGGTGAGTTCGATGATTACATCGCAGCTCCGAAGGATAATTTCTATCAATCCCTGCATACGGTCATCATCTACGATGACGGGAAACCCGTCGAGGTCCAAATCCGCACACGCGAGATGGACGAAAATGCCGAGATTGGCATTGCCGCCCACTGGCGGTACAAGGAAGGCGGCGAACGGGGTAAATACGACGAACGCATCAACTGGCTGAGACGAGTGATGGAATGGAAGCAGGACGTGGACGACGCCCAGGAATTCGTCGACAGCATGAAGACGGACGTGTTTAAAGACCGCGTGTATGTCTTCACCCCCAACGGCGATATTATCGATCTCCCGGCCGGGTCCACGCCGATCGATTTTGCCTACCACGTTCACACCACGGTGGGTGACCGCTGCCGGGGTGCGAAGGTCAATAATAAACTCGTCCCGCTGGATTACACACTAAAAACCGGCGAACAGGTGGAAATCCTGACCGCCAAGCAGGGCGGACCCAGCCGTGATTGGCTCAATCCAAACCTGGGGTTGGTCCGCACCCAGAGAGCCCGGTCAAAAATCAAGGCATGGTTCAAGAAGCAGAACCGCGATCAAAACGTCACCCAGGGCAAGGAAATACTCGAGCATGAAATCCAGCGACTAGGCCTGGCGGTATTGGATGATAACGGGCTAAAAGCTCTTGCCCAAAATTTCCAACGCAACCCGGAAGACCTCTACAACGCGATTGGCGACGGGGACCTGACCATCGGACGGGTGGTCAACAAGCTGCTGGAAGCCAAAGAAAGCGACGATATCCTGGTCGTTGTTCCGGCGACCAGTGAGGCTGTTCCAACCGAAGCTGTGACCGTGCTGGGATTAAAAGGCCTGCTGACAGCCATGGCGAAGTGCTGCAACCCAACACCCGGGGATGAGATCATCGGTTACATCACACGCGGGCACGGTGCGACCATCCATCGACAGGACTGTCCCAACATACTGCGAATCAAGGATCGAGAGCGGCTGGTCAAAGTCTCCTGGGGTGAAAATGTCCGGACCTACCCGGTACCAATCCGCATCCGCGCATTCGACAGGCAGGGGTTAATGGGCGATATCACCACCCTGCTTAACTCCGAAAGCGTAAATATTGTGGATGTGCAGGTGGGTGTCAGTAAAAACCTGGCGGATTTGCGGCTTGTGATCGAAGTGAGAGACATTAACCAATTGAGCCGCATGCTAGCCCGCATTGAAAACCTCCCCAACGTTTTGGAAGCCCAGCGCGTCAGGGCGGGATAATTTGAATCCACTTTCTCAAGTTTCGCAATTTAATATACCCCCCGGTTTCATAGACCTTGGGCTCGGGGATCCCCAATTGTCACTTTTGCCATTGGACCTTTTGCGAAAGGCTGCGGAAGAACGTTTCAAGCAAGACGACAGCGAGTTCCTCCAATACGGTACTGAACAGGGGGATGGCACCTTCAGGCAATCGCTGGCAGCATTTTTAACCCGTGCGTATTTGTCCCCGGTAGAGCCAGACAGCCTGTTCATAACCAACGGCGCTTCGATGGGACTTCATCTCATATGCACCCTGTTTACCCGACCCGGCGACACGATTTTTGTTGAAGAGCCAACGTATTTCCTGGCTTTACGGATATTTGCCGACCATGAATTGCAGGTGGTCCCGATCCGCACCGACGAAAACGGATTAGTCATCGAAGACCTTGAAGAAAAGCTATCCGAATACCACTCAAAATTCCTTTACTTCATCCCGACATTCCAAAACCCCAGCGGACATACCTTACCTGCAGAGAGGCGCATGAGAGTTATTGAGCTTGAGCCGCGAGCATGAATTCCTGCTGGTGGCTGACGAAGTCTATCATTTCTTGAGTTACGCTGGAGACGCGCCCAGACCTTTTGCAGCAGATGCCAAATCCGGGAATGTGATCTCGCTGGGATCCTTCTCGAAAATACTAGCACCCGGTTTGCGCCTGGGATGGATGCAGACCGATGAAAAAAATATGCAACGCTTTATAAAAAGCGGCTTGCTCGACAGCGGCGGTGGGATGAACCCTTTCACATCCGCGATCGTCCGCCAGGCTTTGGAAAATGGCAGCCTTGACCAGAATATCTCCAAATTGAGAGCGATCTACCGGCAGCGCGTTTCAATCATGGATGACATTCTTCACCAAACCATCCCCCAGGCTGAATACAGCGTTCCAAAGGGCGGTTATTTTTTCTGGATCCAACTCCCAAATAGAATCAATACCATGGAGCTTCAGCAGCGGGCAAAGGATTTCAAGGTCGGATTCAGACCGGGAGCGCTTTTCTCCTGCCAGAATGGAATGAAGGACCACGTCCGGTTAAGTTTTGTTTTTTACGAACCCGACCAATTGGAGCAAGGGATACTACGGCTTAAGCGGTGCCTTGAAAATTTCGAATATTAAACAAGGATGTGTGTTAAAGGTGCCAGGGTGGAGCGAATGTTATAATCTTTCACATGCCATGGTATTTGCGTATTTTACGGGGAATCGAAATCAGCCTGTATGCCATTTTCTTTGCCGGTCTGCTGGGGGGCAGCAGCTTGATGCTCTCCACCAAGCCATCAGAGGCTGCCAGGCGTTATACCCGGTCGGTTGAGTTCGATTACGTTTCATGGACGCTGGAAGCATTCGCGGTCAAGCTGGACCAGGCAGTCCTGGGAACTCCTTACTATTTCCCCGAAACATCCCGTCACAAGATCGTTGTGGACTACCTGCACCTGATGGATGCGATCCTCTCCGACGAAAACAAAATAAATTTAATGTTTTCAGACCCGAAGATATCCGATCCACCTACGGCTTCACTGCCATTGCAGGAACAACTTAACGGGCTCGAAGCCCAGCAGCGCCAGCTTGCCCCGCTGGCAGAAGCCGTACTCCAGGATCAAATTTCAACCATCCTTGCAAGCCTGGACCTGACCACCGGCGGGCAGCCGCTGCCCCCGGTCCTGTTCCATATTTCCCCCCTGCCATATGACCTAATCATATCGCCGCGGGACAAAATCCAGCAGGATGCGGCGATATCCCTGGTTCCAGATCTGAGCGTTGACCAGCAAAATAACCTTGAATCCCAGGTGGATTCCGGCTTAAACGTTTCTTCCCTGGTTGTACCGGTAGGAGGAATTGGATCCTACCCCACCATGGTAATGCGCACCACGGCACTGGACTGGCTTTCAGATACGATCGCCCACGAATGGACCCATAACTGGCTTGCCTTGAGACCGCTTGGTCTAAACTACGATACCACACCCGAACTCCGCACGATGAACGAAACCACTGCATCCATTTCAGGAAATGAGATATCCGCCCTGGTGTTAAAAAAGTATTACCCGGAACTGGCACTTGAATACAATATTCAAAACGTCAGCCTGCCGCTCAATCAACCCCAGGCCGATTTCAATTTTAATAACGAAATGCACGTCACCCGCGTGCAGGTGGACGAACTGCTCGCCCAGGGTAATGTGACCGAGGCTGAAGCTTACATGGAACAGCGCCGCCAGTTCTTTTTTGATAACGGATACGCCATCAGGAAACTCAACCAGGCCTACTTTGCTTTCTATGGGGCTTACGCGGATGTTCCAGGTGGAGCAGCCGGGGAAGACCCAGTAGGGCCGGCTGTACGAGCCCTGCGAGCGAAGAGCGCCAGCCTGACCGACTTCTTGAAAACCATTTCCCAAATGGACTCCTTCCAGCAACTTCAAGCCGCGGTTT
This sequence comes from uncultured Chloroflexia bacterium, assembly GCA_963830585.1. Lineage (GTDB taxonomy): Bacteria > Chloroflexota > Anaerolineae > Anaerolineales > Villigracilaceae > UBA877. The sequence continues at coordinate 1,395,472 of CAWHNA010000002.1, forward strand.
CTCCGGGAGGGTGAACTCAAATGCGAAAATTAATAGGATTGCTGCTCGCCTGTGCGATTATCCTGCCATCTTGCAGCCCGACACCTGCTTCTGTAACCCCGGTTAATAGTGCCATCCCCAACCCTACACGACCACCAGCCACCCCGACGTCCAGTGAGTGCACACTACTTCACTATCCGATCACTCCCCAAGCAGCCCTGGGTGCTGAGTTTGAAGGTCGAAGTCATGTCAGCGGACCGGTGGATGCGCCAGTCACCATCATCGCTTTCAGCAATTACCAATGTCTGCAGTGCGCTTTCCTAGCAGCCAGCCTCAGACAAATCCGTTTGACTCATCCAAACGATGTGCGCCTTGTGTATATTCACGCTCCCCAAACAGGGAACGATAAAGATAATTTCGCCATCCAGGCGGTGGAGGCGGCCGACCTGCAAGACAAGTTTTGGGAGATGAGCGACCTGCTCTTTGAGAAACAAACCGATTGGTTGAGTTTACCGCCCCAAGATTTCGAAGGATGGACGATCACACAAGCCGCAAGTCTTGGAATGAATCCGATCGTATATAAAACAGATTTCGAGGGGAAAGTTGTGCAAGACCGCCTTCAGCTGGCAGTTCAATCAGTTGCCCAACAACCGTTTGTCTCGCCGCGTTTGTTCGTGAACAGTAATTCGCCATACACCGGGCTTGCCGATTTTGCAAGCCTGGATACAGTCGTGCGCATGGACGCACTGGTCGCCCGGCAATTCAGCGCGTGTCCTGCCAACAGCATAGACCCGCTAAAACAATATATAGCAACGATGCATACAGCCAAGGGGGACGTGGTTTTCCAGCTCTACCCGGAAAAAGTCCCCGCGGCGGTTAATAATTTCATATTTTTAGCCAGGAACGGTTGGTATGACGGGATCACTTTTTACCGGGTACTTCCCACAGACAGAGTCATGAGCGGCGATCCCAGCGACACCGGGCTGGGTAACCCCGGTTATCTCTTCGAGACAGAAATTGCTGCCGGGCTGAGTTTCAACCAAGCAGGCATGCTGGCAATGGACAACGATGGTCCGGGCACCAACGGCAGCCGATTCTTTATCACCCTGGGATCGGATCCGCAATTAGATGGACAATACACCATCATCGGGAAGATGCTGAGCGGCCTGGAGGTTTTGTCTGCACTTACTCCCCGGAACCCTCAGCCGGGCAACTATCTTCCACCAGGTGATGAACTGATCAGTGTCAGCATCCAGGAACAATAGGCACCTCCATGGAACCCAACCTTAACCTGAACCATAAGCAGGATAACATTCTGATCATTTTCAGCTGTCTTGGCATCCTAGGCTTGCTTATCCGCGCGGCCTACGTGACGGTTACCGGGATCATCTATTTTGATCCGGCAGATGTACCAAGCCTGGCATCCAGTATGCTGGACGCACTCGCCATGTTATTCTGTGCAGGGCTGCTTGTGCCAATGCTGGTTTACTCAGCTAGACGACGGAGGGGGAAGGTTATCCCGCCAACCGCCGTCAGACCAATCAATTTCTGGCAAGTTTCCGGGCTGACTGCAGGATGGGTAGTGGTGGTAATCATCGGAACAATCCTGACCAATTCGTTTCCCTATGGCTGGATCGCGGCCGCACCGTTGTTCCTGCTGGGCATCGTTCTCCCGATCCTCTGCCTGGTCTGGATTGGAATGGGCGGTATTCCTGTTGGATCCCGGCGGCGGGTGTGGTCGGTTTTCGGTTCCGGACTGGTCGGAAGCACTGTAGCGGCGGTACTGTTGGAATACCTGGTGATTGGTACAGCCATTTTATTGATCGGAGCCCTGGCGGTGTCAAACACCGAACTACGCACCGTAATTAACCAGATCAGAACACAGGTGTCAAATGCCAATGCCGGGGACATGCAGGCATTAATGACTGCGTTGGCTCCCTACCTGACCAACCCCCTGATTATCCTATCCATCCTTGTTTTTGCTTCCGTGCTGACCCCCCTGATCGAGGAAGCCGCAAAGCCAGCGGTGCTCTGGTTCATGGGCAAACAGCTGCGTTCCCCAGCTGAAGGGTTCGTATTAGGCGCTTTGTGCGGAGCAGGATTCGCAATGCTGGAGGGACTCCTGGCTGCCAGCGGAGCCACCCAGTTATGGGGTTTTGGCCTGGCAGGCCGAGGCGCAGCTTCGCTGATGCATATCACCGGAAGTGGGATCATGGGCTGGGGGATCGCCTCCGCCCGATTGGAAAAAAGGTATGGGCGACTGGCGTTGAGCTACTTTACAGCGGTAAGCATCCATGGTTTGTGGAATGGGGCAGCAATCCTGGCAGTCTATGGTTCGCTGCGGGTGATGGCGCAGAACACCCTGCAGCTTGATCTTCCCAGTGCATTGTTAGTGGTGGGTGGAATAGGGATCCTAATCCTGGAATTGGTTGTGATGCTCACAGCATTTCCTCTGATCAACCGCGCCCTGCGGAAACAAGCCTCAACACCCAACCAGACCCCATTGAAATCTGATATAATCGCTCCGATTTCAAGCACAAACGCGAGGGAAACCAATGGATTGGATTCTAAAAGCAATTAACTTCGTCCTTCATATTAATACTTTCTTGAACGATATCATCTCCCGCTACGGAGCCTGGACGTACGGGCTGTTATTCTTTGTAATTTTCATGGAAACCGGCTTTGTTGTGACGCCCTTCCTCCCGGGTGACTCGCTCATCTTTGCAGCGGCAACATTCTCAGCCCAGCAGGGACCACTAAACCCCTGGCTGTTATTAATTATCCTGTCCATTGCGGCAGTAAGCGGGGATACGGCCAATTACTGGATCGGTCATACCATTGGCGCAAAAGCGTATTCCGGGGAGGTCAAATGGATCAAGAAGGAATACATGGACCGCACACATACCTTCTTCGAGAAACACGGCGGCATGGCAATCTTCCTGGCACGGTTTGTCCCCATTATCCGCACGTTTGCACCATTTGTGGCCGGGGTGAGTGAAATGTCGTACGGGCACTTTATCACCTGGAACCTGGTGGGTGGAGTGACCTGGGTGACGACCTTCGTATCCCTGGGATACTTTTTCGGCAATATCCCATTCGTCCAGAAGAATTTCGAACTGGTCATCATTGCCATGGTGCTCATCTCATTTATCCCGGCTGTGCTGGAAGTTGTGAAGACCAGGCAGGAAATAAAAGCACAAAAAGTCAAAAGCGAAATTTAATCAACAAAAAAGGTCTCCTGAAAAAGGAGACCTTTTGATCAATCCAACCACGATGGAATGGATCAGGGGGTAATTCCAAAAAAGCGCGGATACCAATACCACAACACATCGGCTGCAGGTTTGCCATGAATGGAAGCAGAGGCGTCCATCAGCACAACCGGGGGATAGTATCCCCTGCTGACGAAGCCTCCCAACCAAGGTCGCTCATTTACAGCCATCAGCAACGCCTGGTAAATATCCGCCTGGACCTGTAAATTGACCGGCCCCTGGCTTCCGCCCGGTTGGAACATTGAACTCACAGGCAATGAAGCGCTGGCGGCATTATCCGCAGATGGATAGGCTACAGCCAGGATGACCGGTTTATTTAAGCTGGACTGGAAGGGTTGCACATCCGTGTCGAGCAACTGCCCGGCTGCCGCCTTGATATGATCCACATCGGAACCTGGGATGGGGGCATACCAGAGAAGGTAAATCCCATCCAAAGTGCCGGCGAAATCAGGGACACCCTTCAACCCACCAGGATACGAGGCTGCCCAATAAATACTGCCACCGAAGCGGGCGCGGACATCCGAAATGATGGCCTGCCAGCGTGCAGCTGAATCCGCCGGTACCCCGGAACTGGTCCCGTTTATCTGACCACCCGGCAAGGCAGGGGCAACCCAATCACCACCCAGGATAAGTGCCTGGGCACCAGCTTTCGCAGCCAGGTCAGCATGGTAATCGGCGAAGGCTGCATAGCGTTCAAACCATGAATTCCACCAGGCTGGATCCCGTGGGGCGGAACTCCACCAGGAGGTCAAGTCGGCAGGTAGATTTACAGCGGGGAAAAGGGCGACATTCAGGTTGGAAGCGCGGGCGCGGCTGACTGTATCAAGTGTGTCCGCCCAAAGCGGGTCAACACCGGGGACGGGCGAAAAGACAAAAGGCGCGGTCTGACCTATCGTCCAGGAAGGGTCAACCACCACCCAATTGGCATAACGACCCTGTACATCCTGGATCGCGAGCGAAGTCCAGGCCTGCCAGGTGGGGTTGTACCCTGGGAGAAACTCAACCCCAGCCATAAATCCCTGACGTGCAGTGACCGGAACACCCATCAAGGTTGACTGGAGCGGAGCCTGCAACCAGCTCCAGGTGGAAACGGTATCCTGCAGATCCTGCGGGACCAGGCTGGTTGAAACCAACCTACCCAGCTGACCATTTGAGGTCTGTAAATCATCCGCCACCCCACACTGGTCATTGCGGCAATAACGGTATTGAAAATCGCCAAGCATGTCCAGGGGACTATACAGCTCATAGACCCATTTGTTGTTGCCCTGGGGCCACATTGGGATGGGTTCAGTCCAACCATAAGGGTTGAACTGGATCGAGATAATGTCACTCACAGGAGTGATAGCCGGCACGCTAACCTCAAAAAGGATGGGTGAGGATGTTCCCGCCTGCCAAGTCTGGATGACATCCTGCACCTGAATTGGTCCCGACGAAGCTGGCACGATCAACTGGCGGAGGATGAACGTTCCGTCGGAATTATGCTCGGCGTTCCAGAAGCCATCTCCAAGAGTATATTTGTAGCGGATATCAGCTCCGACCGGGAGCATTAAGGAAAGCGTGAGTGTGCCATCCGATTGAGGAGTGAAAACCGGCATCCGAGCAGCGACCGTGCTCAGGCCACCCTGCAGGTCGCCAAATGTATCACCCAACTGGTAGAGGTTGCCTGCCAACCGGATGGGTGTATTTTGCACCGTATCAACAGGTACGGAAATGGTGAACATGACATTGACCATTTGCGCAGGGGTGAGAGAAATCGTGACCGGGGTGCGTTGTCCTGCTTCGATGCGGGCTCCCTGCTGAAAGGTCTGGTAAGCCCCGTCGATGGCATAGGCTACCAGGTTATGGGTTCCGACCGGGAGGTTTTCAATGGCAAAAGACCCGTTGGAGTCGGTCAAGGTCTGCTGTCCACCTGCGGATATAAGGACATCTGCGATAGGCGCATTGCCGGAGGCATCCAACACCTGACCGGTCAGCCGACCGGAGGGGCTGGAGAAACTACCATCACTCCAGCAGGCGATCACATCATCCACCGCACCAGGTCCCGTAACCGCGTATATGCGATAGCGAACCGGTTTATTAAAGGAGTCATTTTCCTGGAACGGGATCGTGCCCTGGCGGATATAGCGATATTTTATGATACTGTTCAAAGGGAAGGGGATGGCGACGGTGTAATGCAAGGAGTCCATGCTTTGCATGGCATAGGTGACTGCATTCAACCCCAGACCAGTGACTTCATCCACCACAGAAAGCGAAAGAGTCTCACCCGGCAGCAGCGGCGACGGGAGAGCCACCCGAAAAGTAACCGCAGCAGCAGGTATGGGTGTGGCGGTTGGTCCAGAAGGTTGACCCGGTGTAGAGGTGGATGAGTTTAGACCTGGAATGTTTAATAGGGTAAGAGAACATCCGTTGAGCAAAAGGACAAGGATGCAGCCCAGTGGTACCAGGAATGAAATTGTTCGATGAACAAATCGAATGCGCATGCCCCTCCTTTAATCGTTGTTGGTTTGGATCAATGAGCAGGCGATCAGCCTGTATTTTACAAGGGAAAAGGGGGAATAGATAGGGTGAGATTTTCGTATACGGATGTTTCCAATATAATCCCCCAAATCCGTGGAAATAAATTAATGTATATCTTCGAAAATTACATTGGTATTAAATTCCCCCAAAATATTATTCCATATTCTTGTCGAGAAATGGCAAATGGTCGAAAAAAACCACCTGCGTTATTGACCCCTTGGCAGGAGAAATTGAACAACTTCATTTTCATGTTCAGCCAGGCTGCCAAGAACACCATTTACGAAACGCGGGGCGCTGTCTGACCCGAAAGCTTTGGCAAGTTCCACCGCTTCATTTATTGCCACCTTGACAGGAGTATCACGTTGAGCGGCAAACTCCCAGGTGGCGATGCGGAGGATATTCCGGTCAATGGCTGCAATTTGATCAAGAGGCCATTCTGGGGCGTAGCGTGCAATTACCTGGTCCAGTTGTTCGCGCAGGGGGATGACGCCAAAAATAATCTGGCGGATAAATTCCGCCAGTTCGTCAGGAAATGGTTCCTCCTCCAGCCGGTCTTGCAAGACCTGCACCGGTGGGTGACCAACCATATCGACTTCGTAAAGTGCTTGCAGAGCAGTGCCACGCGCTCTGGTACGTGCTTTCATAAAAAGTTAAGCCTCGGCTTGGTAATCAATATCCTCAATATGGATGTTGACGTGGCCCACTTCCATTCCCGTCATCTCGGAGATGGCACGCCCGACCGTCTGCTGAACGGTCCGGCTGACATCGCGGATGTTGACATCACTGTCCAAGATCAGGTAAAGGTCAACAAAAGCGTTACCATCTTCAACCACTATCCGAATACCATCATTGCCACGTCCAAACAAACTGTTGACTCCACCCTTGATAGGGGCCATGCGTCTGACACCCTTTACCTCCAAGGCAGCCATGCGGGCGATGGTCAATAAAACATCGGGGGTAAGAGTGGTTTTTCCTGAAGAACGATAATCGGTCATGGGTACCTCCTAAGAGAACGGGAATTATATCACCTGAAAATACCATTTATTTCCGTTTAAGTGGAAGGCTTAGTGCAAGCGCCAACCCACAAACGACATCCAACAAACCAGCAAACAGGAATGCATCCTGCCAGAATTGCATCGGGAAAAGTCGAATTAGGGTATCCGAGTATAGGAAGAGCCAGGAATTACCGGAAAAAAATAACTCATGGAAAACCGTGAAGAATTGCCAGAAACTGATCCCTGCAAATATACCGATGACTGCCACCAACCCGACCGTCACCCAGCCCCCGCGGTGGATGCCCATCACAAATTTATCCCACCAGCCCCCGAACCGCGCCCATATCCCAAGGGCGAGGATAAGGAGCCAAACCCCGTACCCAACCCATAGAACAGGTTGGACAACATTCTTGACATCGTGCATGTGGCTTAGTTCGCGTGTATTGAACAAAGGAGTGCCATCAGGGAAATTCAAGTCACCAAGGAAGGCTATATCCGCATTATTGAGCAAATAATCAATGGACAATTGCGACCAATGCAAGCGATCCTGAAGGGTAAAGCCATACCCATCAGCAGGGAAACCCGGCAGGCGATATTCAATGGCCGGGAAGGCACGTGTCAACAGGAGTCGCAGACCAAGGAAGGTCAAAGCCACCGGGAGCAGGATGGTAACCAGCCAAGAAAGTATCCTGGAAACGATTTTCATTGCATGCTACCTATTTCGCCCTGAAGGATAAAATTCAGGATCATGGTATTGGTAATCCATTCTATTGGTGATTTGTCATCACTGAAAACAACCGTATGCTGCGGGGCTGGCTGTAAATTGTCTTTTGTCAGCGTCATCGAATTGATCAGGAGCATATTCGGATTTTGCCCAGCAGTCAGTGCAGACAGGTTACGGTCGAGATTGATCTTTTCTGTTGGCTGCAGGGTGGCGTAAATCAGCGAGTTGAAGGTGTCGGGAATATCCATCACATAAATTGATGGAAAAATCGTGCCAAGGGTGGTCGCCAGCCCGTCAATCAGCCGACGGTCACCGGGAGCCCGGCCTACATTGATCGCCACCACTCCATCCGGGTTGAGGTGGTCAGCAACGATCTGGAAGAACTCCTGAGTGGTCAGGTGCGGGGGGATATAAGGCGGACGATAAGCGTCCACACAAATCAAGTCATATTTCTCCGGGCTGCTGGACAGCCCCCAACGCCCATCCTGGATGATGACATTCAGGTTGGGCATATTCATATCGAAATATTTTCTGCCCACTTCGACAATTTTCGGATCGATTTCAAACCCGTCAATCACTACATTCGGGAAGACTGCCACAGCCTGCCGGGCGGTAGTACCGGCAGCCAACCCAACGATCGCAATTCGGTGAACATTCTCAGGTCTGCGGTCAGCGTAAAAGAAGGGTCCCACCAGGAATTGCTGCCAGGGACCACCATATTCGAGGGTCTGCGGGTTATACTCCGAGTGAACACCCTGCCCCTCATTCAGTCGAAGGTAGCGGGTGCCATTTATTTCAAGTACTTGTATGTAGTTGTAAGCTGATTCAGTCTCGAAAATCTGTCCGTTGGTCCGCTTGATCCCTCCCCTGCCCCCAAAAACCGCCAATAAAACCAAAGCAATGACCATGAGAAAATAAGGGATAACGGTCCGCGTGCCTGAACTCAAAGCCAAGCCTGCCAGCGCGACCATAAGAAGTGTGAGGCTGAAAACGAGAAAGGTCAGGGTAGTACCTATGGTGGGGATCAAGAGCAAGGTTGGTAAGAACGTACCGATGAATGAGCCAATCGTCGAAATACCGTAGATTGTTCCTGAGACATTCCCCGCCTTGCCGGAGTCGTTGATCGAAAGCCGGATTGCAAAAGGAGAAATCATCCCAAAAAGCGTAACCGGGACGGTAAACAGAACCAGCACTCCGGCAAATGCCCCCGCCAGGATCCCTATTTGCAGGTTATCAAATGCATTCGCCGCCAACCGTAACACCGGACTGGCAATATAAGGAACGATGCCGAGTGTAAAAGCGCCCCATGCCAGGATCGCATACATCGTTTTTGGTCGAGGCGTCCGGTCAGCCCAACGCCCGCCAATAAAATAACCGACGGTCAGGTAAACCAGGATCAGACCAATGATCACAGCCCAAACGGGGTTGCTTGTGCCAAAAATATTGCCAATCAACCGAGATGCGCCAAATTCTGCTGCCATGGAGGTCATCCCCGAGGCAAAAACCGTAAAGTAGATGTATTTGCGCATTGGTGAATTATAACCGTGATGAAGGGAGGCGTCTGCTTGTCAAATCAAGGCAGGACGTGTATAATTCCGCCCGCTTCCGGCATAGGCCGGTCATCATCCAGCAACGCTGGAAAATTCATGCGAGAGCGAAGGTAATCCCTTATTAGCGATGGTACGAAAATCCGTTTTGGATTTTCAAGAATTCACCGAAATAATGGGGTGAGAGGCGCTCAAGGAAGGTAAAGATGGAGAAAGTCGTATTAAAAGCAACAACTCGAACCGCAACCGGGCGGCAGGTAGCAGCCCTGCGCCGGAGTGGACTGCTACCGGCTGTAATTTACGGACATAACGTGAAACCCATCAGTATTTCACTGGAAGGCCGAGAGGCTGGTCGAGTGCTGGGGCGGTTATCATCTTCGAGCTTGATCACCATAGATCTCGAGGGCAAAGAATATCCCTCATTGGTTCGTGAGAAACAGCAAAATTATATCAAGCGCAATCTCATCCATGTGGATTTCATGGTTGTTTCACTGACCGAAAAGATTCGAGCCAAGGTGGGTATCCTCCTGACCGGAAATTCCCCGGCTGTAAAAGATTTCAACGCCATGCTTATTAATGGCTTAAGCGAACTCGATGTTGAAGCTTTCCCGCAAGACCTACCGGAGAGCATTACAGTGGACATTGGGACTCTCATTAAAATTGGCGATGGCATCCATGTGCGCGATATCGTCTTATCTGACAAAGTGCAAGTAATGGATACACCTGACGAGATGATCGTCCTTGCGACGGCGCCTGCCAAGGAAGAGGTCGAGGAAGTTGTTACTCCTGAGGCTGAAGTGCTTGAAGAAGGTGCTGAACCAGAAGTTCTCGAAAAGGGTAAAAAGGAAGAAGGAGAAGGCGCAGAGGAAGAAAAGAAGTAACTTCCCCCTGGTTGGGAATACCGGCAGGGACGCACTTAAGTGCGTCCCTGTTTTTGTTGTTACCATTCCTGGCATATTCTGTCGTTCGATCATGGGTGCTTAAAATGTGGTAAAGTTTTACTCAACGCCGCAGGATTCCTGTGACTCTCCTGCAAATATTCATTTCATTCATTAGTTAACCAGCCCCATAAAAACTTGAAGGACACCTTATCCTTGACTCTCTTGATAGAGTAGGGTGTATGATTAAGAGGAGGGCAGCATGGAAAAACTCGACTTGAAAAAAGACCTGAAATACCTGTACGAGCCGTCAGCGAAATCATTTTCAATAGTGGATGTGCCATCCATGAATTTCATCATGGTCGACGGGCAGGGTAACCCCAACACTTCAGTGGAATATGCCGAAGCGATACAAGCCCTATATTCATCCGCTTACACGCTCAAGTTCATGATCAAAAAGGAATTGGGGGTGGATTATCCTGTCATGGCATCCGAGGGGCTATGGTGGATGGATGACATGCGCGAATTCAGCGTGGCGCGCAAAGATGATTGGAAATGGACGATGATGATCATGCAGCCGGAAATTGTCACCCCCGGATTGTTCTTTCTGGCAGTTGCTGAGGCGGCAAAGAAAAAGAGGTCCCTGCCCTGGCGCGCCTGCGATTTGAAACCTTCCACGAAGGAATAGCTGCGCAAATCATGTATTTCGGTCCATATGCTGATGAAGGTCCGACCATCGCCCGCCTGCATAAATTTATAGAAGAAAACGGGCATATCCGGGAGGGGAAACATCACGAGATCTACCTGGGTGACCCGCGCCGCTCCGCTCCCGAGAAACTGCGTACCACCATCCGACAACCAATGAAGAAGGCTTAAGGTTTATTTGAAATAGTATCGCTGATTTCTTTATTATTCATTAATCCCAACACAGAAAGAAAATTGTGGGTCATCCTGGCGGTGGCTCCCCATAGAATTTCGCCATTATATTGGTGGTAGTAAATAACGGGGAAAGAGCGCAGGGAACCAGTGGGAGTAATCAGACGTTCCTCCCAATTATCCGGGTCTGCCAGCCAAGCCAATGGAAGTGTAAATACGCGTTCCACCTCTGCCGGTTCAGTGTGGATTTCAAATGGCCAGGGAATCACGCCAACCACCGGAGTGACCCGATAGTGGGTAATGGTAAGCACATCATTCAGTTTTCCCAGCAAACGGACATCTCCAGGTTTAATTCCGATCTCTTCCTCCGCTTCGCGCAAGGCGGTTTGTTCGGGGGTCAACTCACCCACTTCACAACCGCCACCGGGGAAGGATACCTGCCCCTTGTGATGTTCCACAGCCTCCGTGCGACGAGTGAAGACAAGGTGCCACTCTTCTTTAATGACAATGAGAGGAATCAGTACTGCTGCGCAGACCAATTGCAACCCAGTGTACATATCGGCGTATCCGTCCGTGGATGCGACCAACCCGGGATGGTATGCAAGGCGCAGGTATTTCGCAATGGTGGCTTCGGTCAATTGAGGGGACATGAGCGTGAATTGCCTAATAATTCACTGTAATAATTTTTAGGATAATTTCAACAGCTTTAAAGTCTATGATATTGAGTCCATTTTAGATTCATCTCCAGGGGCAGTGTCCATTTCCCCGTGTGCGGGTTGCTCTTCCGATTCCACTCCAGCCTGCTCCTCCAATAATTCGCTGGCGCGTTCATCCAGGCTGGGCTCGATCCGCCTGCCGAAAGTCAGGAAACCAGTGTGAGCCACCATCCGGTCGGTGGGACGCAACCGGGTTGGTTCCGGTTTGTAATAGCGGAGCAAAAGCTCACATACTTCCACAAAAGCAAAATGCTCACGCCTCATAACATAGAGCAGTCTTTCCACCTGGTTGAAGGTGGGCACCAGGTTGCAGAAAAAACCACCAGGTTTGAGGGCCGCGCGTACCAGGCGGACGTAATCCCACGGATTCGGTAAATCCAGAAAACAAGCATCCACATTTACCTCGGTGATACCGTCACCAATATCTCCCAGCTTGAAATCCACGCGTGAATCCAACCCAAGCCGTTCAAGATTTTTACGTGCCAGGTTCTGAAATTCAGGGCGCTTTTCATACGTAACCACCCGCCCCTGCGGACCGACAGCATAGGCTAATGCCACGGTCATCGACCCGGATCCGGTGCCACTTTCAAGAATGGTTTGTCCCGGTCCAACAGACATGCTGGTTAGGATAAAGCCAATATCCTTGGGATACATTATCTGCGTGCTGCGCTTCAGGTCCACCAATAAGTCTGCCAGGGAAGGCTGCAGCATAAAAAATGGCGCTCCCTGGTGACTGAATACCTGCGAGCCCCAGGGCTTGCCAATCAGTTCGTCATGGGTCAATATGCCGCGATGAGTGTGAAATGTCCCACCGGGGAGAAGGGGGAAAATAAAATGCTTGTGGCGCAATCCAACCAGCAAGGCAAGGTCACCGGCAGCAGCGTGGGTGGTAGTCAAATTCCAAGGCATCGGGTATGCAGCGGAAATCTAGCAACTGTGAAAGAGGAAGCCTTTATACAGTTACAAGGTTTCATTCCTCCTTTTATGGATTTAGGACTTTTACGAAGAAATCGGAAATTGCGTTATAACAAGTAACCCGGTTGACATGCTTGAGAACATCATGACCTTCGTCTTCGAAAAGGAGAATATCAATGTCCTTGCCTTTTCGCTTCAAGTCAGCCACCAATTCTTCAGATTCCCTGGCAACCACGCGGGGGTCATTTCGGCCCTGGATAACCAGCATCGGGCAGGACAATTTGTCCAGGTAGGTCTTTGGCGACCGATCCTGCATGAATGAGCGACCAGTGGTGGTCGCCGGATCTCCTAAGACAACTTTGAAAAAAGGCTTCCACGTCTCAGGGAGGCGTTCGAAGAAGGTGATCAGGTCGTAGGGTCCGAACATGTCACAGGCAGCAGACCACAAGTCCGGGTGACGTCCTGCGAGGGTAAGCGTCATGTACCCGCCGTAAGAACGCCCAACAACGGCGGATCGCTTCACATCCAAGCGTTTGTCTTTTGGCAAGATCCGAGTCATCGCGTGCACATGATCAAGACGGTCCTGCCCGCCCCAATCACAGTCCACCCGTTTCATATAATCCAACCCATAACCGCTGGACCCGCGTACATTAGGCACAAAGACTGCGAACCCGCGCAGTGTGAGAACCTGGATGAGCGGCATGGAAAACCAGGCAAAATCAGGACGTTCCTGGCTCTGCGGCCCACCGTGGATATAATAAACCAGTGGTCGGGGGCCTCTAAAACCAAGGCCATCGGCGGGAAGGTAAAGGCGGGCTGAGATCCGCAGCCCATCATGAGAAATAAATGAAGCATCCTCCCCTTTCGAGAGCTGATTTTCCGGGATCCCCAGGATGCGTTCCTCGGTGTGCATCACGATGGTTTCACGGTCTTTGCCTTCAACGGTATAAACCTGGGTGGGGCTGACCGCAGTAGAAAATGTCAGGATGAAACGATCACCGCTCCTATCATGGTAAATGGATTCCATTTTGCCATCTGAGAGATCCCCCTCACCCACCAGAGTGTGCTTGAGGGTCATCACCCGCTGGGTTTCGCTGTAGGTACCCTCATATTCCCATGAACACCCGTCAATGTTGAACGCAACGAGATAATGAGTCCCTTTCAGGTGTAAAAGGCCGCTCATCTCACCCACCCCCGAATGCAGAACTCCCTTTAGCTGGACAGGTTGAATCTCGCCGGGTTTATCAAGATCAATAACACCCAAGCTGTATTTATCATCAAAGAGGGCGCTTGTAACAAGCACGGCAGTCCCGGCTGGCGACCAAACGCCCGCGCCAAGCCCGTTGGGGGGAACCGATTCCCCTTTCTTCCGCTTTTCGATCGGCTTACCGAACAAGAGGCTTTTCTTTCCGCCTTCCAGCAACCATAAGACGGTATCGCCGGCAGAATATCCATCCCAGATCAAGATCTTGGTGTGATCAGCATTCGGGCTGGAAGGGGTTGCGCCCCACTCGGACTCGGCAAGTTTCGTGAGCACATTGGACCGCAGGTCGCCGCGGTACGCTTCCTGGAGACCTATATCGCGCCGCTCGGCATTTAAATAGATGATGTTTTTTTCGATGTCACATTCTGTCAAATGCACGCGGTGATTTGTAAGCGCTCCGTCAAAGGCTGGTTCTGGAAACCCGCCATTAATGGGAATCAGCATTGGCTGGTAGTTTTCATCCCCGTCGTGATCAAGCATGACGAGAATCTTATCAAGGAGAGGGAAAACATAAAATGAATAGCCGCCCACGAGGTCCGGGTTCTGCATGGATATATTGGAAGGCAGAAGTGGTTCGGGAACGGATCCACCATAATACATTGCATAGAGGCTCAAGTGTCCCGAAAGATTGCTCACAAAAAATATCCGGTCTCCAATCAGTTGAGGAGAAAGATGCAAACGAGCAGATAAGAATGATTCGATCCTAGCAGCCATGTGGTTGTCCTTTCTTTATGAATAAATAATATTATCACGAAAGTCTTGACGAATTTCAACCCGCCAGATAAAATGTAGCCGTTAGGTGGTAAGTGTTCGTGCTGGAATCGCAGGGAGCCGGCCCAAGAGCAATCCACGAGGGTCGGTGTTTTTTAAATAAACCATCGCAAAGGCACCTCGACCGCATGAATACCGAGCACCGTTATCCTATTCTTTTTTATTCACGTAAGGAGAAGCAATAAAATGGCAGAGCGTGTGACCGGTACGGTCAAATGGTTCAATGCGTCGAAGGGCTACGGCTTCCTCGCACGCGAAGGCGGCCCGGATGTTTTCGTCCACTACAGCGCCATAGAGTCTGATGGGTTCCGCACCCTTCAGGAAGGCCAGGCGGTCGAGTTCGAAGTCGAGCAAGGTCCCAAAGGCCTCCAGGCAGCTCACGTAAAACCCATGTAATCTTTCAATTGAACCAAAAAAATCCCTCCCCGTTGATTGGGAGGGATTTCATTTATTAATAAAGAAATTATTATGCAAGACTTATCTTTTCGTGGAAATTTCGACCCGGCTCAACCATTCTCCCACGAAAAGAAAAACTGCACTTCCAAGTGTAGCCATACCAGCATTGATGGGACCCGCGGCTGCGAAAGTCCAGCCGATTGCGCTGCCTATGCCATGTCCAATCCAAAAACCAAGCCAGGATATTAATATATATAGAGCAAGCTTGCTCAAACCGCCACCCTTCCAGAAATGAAAGGCGGTGCCATAAATTGAAGAAAGGATAATCCCAAATACAATGGCAGGGAAAGTCATAACTATCTCGATGACCAGGATTATATCATATACTGGCTATACGCAGATTATTCAATCATCCCCCCTCCAAGAACCAAGTCGCCATCATAGAAAACCGCGGCCTGACCGGGAGTAATATCCCGCTGAGACACATCAAACTTCACGTTGAAGCTGCTGGAATTCTTTCCTAGATTTTCAATTTCCTGGGGGCTGACCTCCGCCCAGGCTTCCTTGGCCGTATAACGCGTTTTTACCTGGGCTCGAAAAGATTCCAAAGGAGACTTCCCGGAAATCCAGTTGACTTCCCTGGCTACCAGATCGCGCAATCCCAACTCTTCCTTCTGCCCGACCGTCAGGGTGTTAGTCGCTATATCTTTTGACAGCACATAGAGGGGAACGGGAGATTCAATACCCAATCCCTTGCGCTGACCGATCGTGTAATACGCCAGCCCCTGATGTTTGCTTATAATTTTCCCCTGGGAGTTTACAATGGGACCTGGAAAACCAATATGCGGGGCATTGCGCTGCAGGAAACCACGATAATCCTCTCCAGCTAAAAAACATAAGTCCTGGCTGTCTGACCTTGTGGCAGTGGGCAGGCCAAAATCAGTGGCAAGTTTGCGGATCTGCGGCTTGGAATATTCTCCCACCGGAAAAATAGCTTTAGCCAATTTTTCCTGCGTTAATACGTGCAGCGCATAAGATTGGTCTTTAGAATGATCAACAGAACGCAACAGCTGCCAGCTTCCATCCGGCAGTTTGCTAGTCCGGGCATAATGCCCAGTTGCCAGGTATTCCGCTCCATGGGCCAATGCATGGTTGAGCAGGAAATCCCATTTTATGCGCTGGTTACATACTACGCAGGGGTTGGGAGTAATGCCGCGGGCATACCCGTCCAGAAAAGATTGCACGACAATGGTCCTGAATAACTCTTTTGCATCCACGACATAGAAAGGTATATCAAGCCTGGCTGCCACCCGGCGGGCGAGTGCCATGGAATCCGGCGTGCAACAACGATTGGAATCTTCCCTGCCAGTCTCACTCCAAAGGCGCAACATTATCCCGGTTACAGCATGACCTTGTTGTTTAAGCAGGGCTGCCGCGACCGAGGAATCTACGCCTCCCGACATGGCAACAACGATTTTAGACATTTTAATAAATTATCCCTGATTATCCGCAGTTAATACCCTCGCCTGGTGAATAAGGTCCGGTAATGCCTTTAAAAATGTGTCAACATGGGCAGGAGTTGTCCCGGTACCCAATGTCACACGCAGCGATCCCAACCCCCAATCCCGGGACAGCCCAATTGCAGTCATCACCTCGCTGGGTTCAGGATTGCCAGTCTTACAAGCAGACCCGGACGAGCATGCGAAGCCGGCAGCATCAAGCAAGGAAAGGAGCAAGTTGCCATCTACAGCTTTGAATGCAAAAGAACAGTGGTTTGGCAATCGATCAACAGGATGACCCGTCAGGCAGGAATCCGGGACCTCCTCAAGGATCGTCCCGATGATGCGGTCGCGCAATGGGCGAACATGGTCAGTGCGTTGAACGCGTTCTTCTTTCGTCAAACGGAGTGCCTCTGCAAATCCTACGATATACGGGACATTTTGAGTCCCCGCACGCAACCCGTGCTCCTGTCCGCCGCCAGTCTGGGTAGGAAAACTGGGGATACCTTTACGGATATAAAGTACTCCGACGCCTTTTGGCCCGTAAAATTTGTGCGCGCCAAGGGACATTAAGTCGACATTCAGTGCCTGGACATCCAACGGAAGGTATGCAGCCGCCTGGACGGCATCGGTGTGAAATGGAACATTGTGGGAGCGACATACCGCAGAAATGTCATTAATAGGATTGATCGTACCTATTTCGTTATTGGCATACATGACCGAGACAAGGGCAGTATCTTTACAAATTGCATTTGCCACTGTTTCAGAAGAGATCGTTCCATATTTATCTGTTTCCAGCCATTCGACCTGGAAACCATAATGATCCGCCAATTGGATGGCGGTCTTACTGACCGCATGATGCTCCGCCCGGCTGGCAAGGATCCAGGTGGCTCCCGTCTTTTCGCGCATGGCAAGGGCAGTCCCACGCAAGGCGAGGTTATCGGACTCAGTTCCGCAGGAGGTGAAAACGATCTCCTGTGGAAGGCAATTGAGTTCCGATGAGATCGATTCACGCGCAGATTCAACTGCCGCCTCAGCCTGCTGTCCATAGTGATGGATCGAGGAGGGATTTCCAAAGATTTCGTTGAAATAAGGGGACATGGCATCCATCACACGCGGGTGAACAGGGGTGGTAGCGGCATAGTCCAAGTAGATGTGGTCTATCATAGGCAAGGATTATACTCCTGCGGGTACGCCGCTTCAGCTTTATTACAATGAAATCTTACGGGTGATTTACATGGGTACGCTTAATAATCTACCCCGAGGTAGCGAGCAATTTCGGGCCTGGTAAAAACTATTGTCAGAATTTCAAGAGCTGCAATTATTTCAACACCAAGTTATGGGGAGGATGTCCCAGAAGTGCTGGGACGGCATTTCAAAATAAATAATACGGATGATGTCCCCAAATCCCGGGGATGATATCCCCAAAGACTGGGATGATATAATCCCAATATCCCATGGAACCAAACCTGCAACAAACCCAACTCCCCCACCAACCCGGCGGATACTCGGTCTCAACCCCAGTGTACGAAGGGCCTCTCGATCTGCTCCTGCAATTAATCGAACGCGCAGAACTGGATATCACCGCCGTATCCCTGGCGCTGGTCACTGACCAATACCTGGGGTACATCCATCAGATGCAGGTCCCGGCGGACGAGATTTCAGGATTCCTGGTGGTGGCAGCAAAGTTGATCCAGATCAAGTCAGAAGCTTTATTACCCAGACCCCCGACCAGGGAAGCAGGCGAGGAAGACCTGGGGGAAGCCCTGGCTTATCAACTGCGAATATACAAGCGTTACAAAGAACTGTCCAACTGGCTGGATGACCGGGAGACGCGGCATCTGCGCACCTATTTACGGGTAGCGCCTCCCCCAAAAGTCGACAGCCGCCTGGATCTTTCCGACCTTACCTTAAACGACCTGCTGGCTGCCGCCGTAGAAATATTTTCTGATGAAGCAGAGAAACAGGCACTGGGAACGATCATTTCGGCACCGCGCATCACCATCCGTGAAAAAATCGCATTGATCGCCGAACGCCTGGGAAAGGAACACAGCGCCTCTTTCAACAGAATGCTGGGAAAGAAACCGAGCCGCCTGGAGGTGGTAGTTACCTTCCTGGCACTCCTGGAACTGGTCAAACGCTACCGTGTTTCCGCCAGGCAGGAGCGGTTGTTCAGTGACATTCAAATTGAAAGGCTGGAGGAGTGGGGGACCAACGAAGACCTGGAAATCGAATTCGAATAATTTTGCAGGGGGATGTTTCCTGTATTTATTTCCTACCAATTTAGCTGTATACTAAAATCATCCAGAACGAGAAGGAGACCTCAATGAATAATATTGAAATCCTTTACTATGTGAGAGATGCTGTCGCCTGCCTGGGGGTGCTGGTCGGTCTGGGCGGAGCTGTCTTTCTCTTTACCCGTAAAAAGGTGATGCCAGGGATTCTTGCCCTGGTAGGATTTATTTTCCTGGGTATCGAGCCATCCCTGGATGTAATCGTGTGGCGGGTACTGGGGAATAACTCTAATGCCAATTTCGATACCTTAAATTACACGTATGCATGCATCACCGGTCCTGCGCTATTCCTGGGAATCCTGTTGATAGTATTGGCGTTCGTTATGGGTTTCCGGGAAACCAAGTTACCGCCTCCACCCATGGAACCCCCGGTAGACCTGCCGCCAGCAACTTAACATGGGGAAGATGATCTCAAAAAAAAGGATGCGCTTCCTAGGGCATCCTTTTTCGAATACCTGAAACTGCCAGCAATGCCAATGAAGCTCCGCCTCCATCAAATATAAACACATCCACCCAAGTCGGGTGACGACCCGGTACGAAAGATTGATGATATTCATCTGATATGGCGTACAGCACAGCCAGAGACAGCGCAAGCCACCAGAGGCGTTTATCCAAATGCAGTCCATACCAGAATGTCAATGCCAGCAAGCCATACCCGAGCATATGAGCACCCTTTTTAACCACCAGGTCCAACAAACCAAAACTAGGTAATTCCTGGGAGGGGATGGATGAAAGGCCAAAAATAGCTGCCATCACTGCGACGGAAGGCAACCAGTGGAGAATGCTTTTTATTAGTTTCATGGGGTCAAGTATAATCAAGTTTACCAATCCTTTTGCTAATCAGAATATGAAACTCAACCTCGCTCTCGCCCAAATCAACACCAAGCTTGGCAATCTCCAGGTCAACCTGGAAAAGCACCTTACCCTGGCAAAGCAAGCCACCCAGGATGGGGTGGATATCCTTGTTTTTCCAGAACTCTCATTGACAGGTTATGTTCTTCAGGATCTAGTTCCGTCAGTAGCCTGCCGGGCTGAAACCAACGATTCGATTTTCAAGCAACTGCTGTCTGCCAGTAATAGCATTGACATGGTAATCGGTTTTGTGGACGAAGACACCCGTCACCGGTTCTATGTAGGGTCGGCATATCTTTCTCAGGGAAAAGTCGTCCATGTACATCACAAGCTGTATTTGCCGACCTATGGTTTATTCGACGAAGGTCGTTTCTTCGCTCCAGGAAATTCTGTAAGAGCATTCGACACGCGCTTTGGTCGCTTTGGGATGCTGATTTGCGAAGATTTTTGGCATGCTTCTCCACCTTACCTGCTTTGGCAGGACGGGGCAGATATGCTGCTCTTATCGTCTGCGGCACCGGGGCGGGGATTGAACGGAGCACCAAAGCTGGAAACATCGACCTGGGTGGAACGGATCAACCAGGCTTATGCCAGCCTTTTCACAATCTTTGTTGCCCATACGAACCGATCCGGGTTTGAGGACGGTCTCAATTTCATGGGTGGTTCCACCATTTTCGATCCAAATGGAAAACTGCTGACCCAGGCTCCATATTTTGAGGAAGCCTTGATCAAGACCGAAATAGACTTGAACCAATTGCGCCGAACGCGCGTCCGACTACCACTGTTGAGAGACGAGCGGCCCGAATTGGTATTAAAGGAATTGGGGAGAATACTTAATCATTAATTTATCGATCATTGACAACCGCGGATTGATACCCTCCCGGAGCAGCTTATGGAAATTAATCTATCCATTGACCCAGATCTTGTACGAAAAATATTGACAGAATTTATCCGTTCGGAAATCAGCCGCGCCGGGTTCTCGCGTGCCGTGGTTAATTTGTCGGGTGGAATCGATTCAGCCGTTTCCTTTGCGTTATCAGTTGAAGCAATGGGACCAAAGAATGTACTGGCAGTGCGCTGCCCCTACAAAACTTCTTCACCTGATTCACTGGAACATGCCCAAATCCTGATCGACCAGTATGGATGTCCATCGGTAACCATCCCCATCACAGATATGACCGAGGCGTTGATTGCCCATGAGCCTGGAATGTCGGATATACGCAAGGGGAATATCATGGCGCGCGCCCGGATGGTCGTTGCCTACGACCAGTCGGAAGCGTTTAAGGGACTAGTAATCGGGACGGGGAATAAAACTGAAATTCTGCTTGGATATACCACCCTGTACGGCGATTCGGCCTGCGCGATCAACCCGATTGGCGACTTGTACAAGACGCAATTAAGGCAACTGGCACATGCGTTGCGAATCCCGGAGGCGATCATCGCCAAACCTCCTTCTGCCGACCTCTGGACCGGTCAAACGGATGAGGGCGAGCTTGGTTTTACCTATGCGGATGTGGATCAACTGCTATATTTGCTCGTAGACCAGCGCTACCGACCTGAAGAATGTGTGGAAGCGGGATTTGCCGAGAAATTCGTTCGATCGGTTATTGAACGTGTCCGCAGGAACCAGTTCAAACGGATCATGCCGCCCATTGCCAAGCTAAGCAGCAGGACCGTTGGGTATGATTTTCTGTACCTACGCGATTGGGGAACCTAGGCGGATTATTCGATCCGTAAAAGGTTTGGGGTGGAACATGTCCTCAAACCTTTTTAATTGTGAGGCTTCCTTTGAAATTTTCCATCCCCGCGGCACTCCTCAACCGACGCTATCTTTATCTCTGGGTGGGATTACTCATTTCCATTGCCGGCTCGCAAATGCAGATCGCGGCACTTTTTTGGCATATCCGTATACTCACCGGTAATCCTCAACCGCTTGCCCTGGGGGGCGTAGGCCTGGCGCGCATCCTGCCGATCATCATATTTTCTTTCATCGCAGGGCCTGCGGCAGATACGCTAAACCGTCGCAGGATCCTATTTGTCACTCAGACAGCCATGGCACTGGTGGCGCTTATATTAGCCGTCCTGACCTTTACCGGACAAATCACAATCTGGTACATCTATCTATTGACAGCCGTACAAGCTACTGCTGTGGCTTTTGATGGACCTGCCCGCCAGGCAATGATCCCAAATATTGTGTCCGCGGAAGATCTGCCCAGTGCTTTCAGCATGTCATCGATTGCCCAGAATACCGGCTCGATTGTTGGCCCAGCGCTGAGTGGGATCGTCATTGTCTCACTCGGGCAGGGATACGCCTATTTTTTTAATGCCATTTCGTTCCTGGCAGTTATCATTGCCCTGGTTTTGATCGGACCGGTCTTACAGGATTCCAAGAAATCCGGCATCCATCTGAGCGCAGCGATGGACGGGGTCCGTTTTATATTTACCAAGCCGATCATTCTGTCGACCATGCTGATGGATTTTGTTGCCACGTTTTTTGCGTCAGCCAATACCATGATGCCGATCGTTGCCAAAGATATTCTGAAAGTAGGCGAGATCGGTTACGGCTGGTTGTCTTCTGCCCAGGCGATCGGTTCGGTCGCAGCAGGAATTATTGTTTCGCAGGTACAAAAACTCCACAAACAGGGATTGACTTTCCTGGTTGCAGTAGTCATCTTCGGCGCAGCAACAATATTATTTGGCAGCACCACCTTATTTTCAATCGCCATGATCGCATTAATCATGATGGGAGCCGCTGACGCGGTCAGCACGATCATCCGCAATACGATCCGCCAATTGAATACTCCAGACTATATCCGGGGTCGCATGACTGCGGTCAACCAGATCTTTTTCCAGGGAGGGCCCCAGTTTGGGGAAGTGGAATCGGGGATCGTTGCAGCCTTATTTGGAGTCCCAGCAGCCATCATTTCAGGAGGGATTGGATGTATTGTGGGTACGGTGCTTATCGTTTTGAAGTGGCCGCAGCTGCGGACTTATAACGGTGACGAACATATGCAGGCAAAGGTCGTAATAGATTGACGTTTCCCCTACCCTTCCTTAACGGTTCCCATACAGTTTGGGGAAATTACAGAGCACCATTTGACTTTAGGGGGAATTCGCACTATACTGGGTATAGAGTACTTGCCTATGCGAGTGTTTTTTATCACATACCCGTTGTTTACTTGAAAGGCACGCTGATGTAACGCGTGCCTTTCACCATTTCTTGACCCAGGAGAGTAAAAATGGACTCTGGAATGATCGGCAAGATTGACAAAGCCAAGCGCTACGCACAAGAACCGCATCGCTTTCACTTTGAGTCGTTCACAGTGAAAATAGACGGTGAGAATAATTCTCACGTGGTCAAATTTGCCAACAATAAGTGGGATTGTGATTGCGACTATTTCCGCTCCAGGGGAGTTTGCACCCATACAATATCCATTACCAATTACATCCTCAAAGATATGGTTCCCGTTCCCGTGGAAGCGAGCTAAGGAAAAGGAAAAATTCAAGTAAAAACCTCCGAGGCTTAATTACCCTCGGAGGTTTTTTTTAATTCTTACAGATATACCTATTCGGATGTTTTCAGGTACAATTCGCATCCATGAAATCAATTACCAGACGGGATTTTCTAAAACTGGGGGGCCTTGCCCTGGCAAGCCTGGCCTTCAACCCTTTCTTACCGGAGTATACCGATTTTAATGATATAGACCTGGTTCGCGTGGCATACCATTCGGTGAGTGTTTACTCTGAACCTGATGAAAAGAGCCGGATCGTTGGGACGTGGAACCGTGATGACTTGGTGCATGTATATGAAACAGTCACGGCAGCGGCACCAGTTTTCAACCCGATCTGGTACCGGGTTTACGGTGGCTATATGCACCGTATGCGACTGCAAAAAGTAAAAATCCATTACAACCCGCCTCTTGCCTCTGTGCCGGAGACCAAGCAACTAGCTGAATTGACCGTTCCCTATACCCAGATCTACCGCTATAACCAAATGGATGGCTGGACAACTGACTACCGCACCTATTACAGCACGATCCATTGGATTACCGGCATCGCCACCGGACCGGATGGAAAAGCCTGGTATACACTGCAGGATGAAGCTGACGAAAGCACATATTTTATTTCGACTGCGCAGCTGCGCCCAATTTCACCGGATGAAATCACACCCCTCTCACCGGATGTCCCTGCGGGGGAGAAGCATATCGATGTAAACCTGTCAACCCAGACCCTGGTTTGCTACGAAAATAAACAAGCTGTTTTAACCGCGGATGTGTCCACTGGTGTGTTCAGGCTTTATGATACTCCGGTCGGTCAGTTCCACATTCAGGATAAACTTCCTTCCCGGCGCATGCATGGGAGCGACCTGTTTGCCAACGACCAGGAAAATGTGCTGGCAGGGGTGCCATGGACCAGCTTCTTTACCGAACAAGGGCATGCCCTCCACGGCACCTACTGGCATGACAATTTCGGTCTGCCGATGAGCCACGGTTGTGTTAATATGCGCACTGAAGAAGCAAAGTGGCTTTTCCGCTGGAGCCTGCCATCAGCAGGATTCGACCAGATTAACAAAAGCACCCTGGATACCCACGGTTACGGCACAATTGTAGATATCCATTTCTAAAATGCCCCTTTTAAACTGGCCCTCCAAGACAATCCCTGTGCAAGAGCCTGCTGACTTGAGGCTCGACTCGATTGTCTTCCCGGGCGGTTACGGCTATCCAAACCTGGCACCCGACAGCCATCTCTTCATGGGGGATAATTTGCGCATCATGGCTGCCCTGTTCCCGAAATTCGAGAATAAACTAGACTTGATCTATGCTGATCCCCCCTTTTTTACCAACAAGCACTTCTCGACGCGCATAGGGCGGGGTGAGGATTCACGCCGCCCCCAGGACTGGCAAATGGCAGAAGGTTACGGCGATCATTGGGAAAACCTCGACCAGTATTTGGATTTCCTTTTCCCGCGGCTGGCAATCATCTACCGACTGCTGGCTCCGAATGGTACCCTCTACCTGCACCTGGACTGGCATGCAGATGCTTATGCCCGAGTCCTGCTTGACGAGATTTTTGGCAGAGAACATTTACTTAATGAAATCATCTGGACATACCATGGACCGTCTCCCATCCGACGTGCCTTCAATCGCAAGCATGACGCCATTCTTGTTTACACCAAAGGTGACAAATACACATTCAATGCTGATGCGGTGAGAGAACCTTATAATCCAAACACTTTAAAAACGTTTGCATCCTCAACCAAAGCCGGGTTTGGTAAAGTCCCAGATTTGGAGCGAGGAAAAGTACCCGAAGATTGGTGGTATTTTCCGGTGGTAGCCCGCTTGCACAATGAGCGAACCGGCTACCCAACTCAAAAACCTGAAGCCCTAATCGAGCGTATCCTGTTGGCATCTTCGAACCCAGGTGACCTGGTCGCTGATTTCTTTTGCGGTTCAGGGACGTTTCCACTCGCGGCAGCCCGTCATGATAGGCGCTTCCTGGCCGGGGATGTTTCCTGGCGGGCGATCCATACCACCCGGGAGCGTGTGATTGGGTGCCTGAAAAAACCATTTTCGTTAAGTCGCGATGCAAATGTATCAATTCCACCCAATGCTCTTGATTGTCCGGTGATTGTATCAAACTTATCGGTTTCTCTAAAAAATCCACCCCCCTTGGATTATTGGGAGGTGGACCCTGCCTGGGATGGAAAAATCTTTCGGAGTGCATGCCAGGTGCGGCGTTCGAACCGATCTGCTGATATTCCCCTGGAATTAAAAATACCCGTCGCGCCGACAAACGTCTGCGTTAGGGCAGTTACTGTGGACGGTTCAGTTATTCAGTCACACGTCCAAGCGATATCCCACACCCCTGATCGTTCTCAGTAATTGCGGAGAGTCCGGGTCGGCTTCAATTGCCTGCCGCAGCCAGGATATATGTACATCCAGGGTGCGAGTGTCGTCAGTGTAATTCGTTTCCCATACCTTCGAAAAAAGCACGTTTCGCTCGATGACTTCGCCGCGATGCTCCATTAATAATTTCAACAAATTTACCAGGCGAGGGGTTAAGCGGGCTTGTTTCCCAGAACAACGCACCATGCGTTTTTCCAGGTCCAATCTAATAGGTCCTGCATGGATGCTGTTTTTGCCGTCACTTGGGAGGAGATGGCGAATGCGATTGACCAGTTTTTGTGCAGTAAATGGAAGGGAGAGAACTGCATCCGCATTTATTTTTTCCACTCCCTTATCTTCATCAAGGATGACCAGGATGGGAAGAGCGGCGGCTTTGCCCCGCAAGGACTGGCAAATCCTTTTGCCACTGCTTCGCAGGGTCGCGGCATTCACAACAACCAGTTCCGGTGTAAAACCGTCTGCCAGGCGTGCCAAAGCCTCTGTGCCACTGGAGGCCAGCTCAACTACAAATCCTTTTTTCCGCAGAGCTGGAGTGAATGAGGGATGATCTGCGTGATTGCCCTCTATGAGCAGAAGTATGGCATCATTCATGATTTATATGATGAAGGGTCGTCCAGGAGTTTCAAACATTATACACCAATCTTAACAAAACGCATCTGTGCGTGTTGAATATCAAATGATCAATAAACAAGCTATTGACTGAATAAACCAATGTTTATAGTAATGCCAGTTTCATCAAAGATGATACAGGCATTACTATAATGGTTCCTCTATGCCACCCAAAAATGAGGAAAAACGACTCTGATAATGACTTCCAGGATCATAGCGAGCATGAACCAGGTGCCAAAGGCCCGGGTATTTACGAACCCCTGGGGAGCAAAGTATAGCGGCCATCCACCCTGCCCATCGGGAAAACCTTCAGGACGCGTCTCGGGCTTGGGTTTAAGGAACTGGGGGACCATTTTCAGCAGGGTGGGAACCGCAACAAAAACCAGCAGGAGGATGGGTGTGAAATAGCGGGTAAAGATGAAAACGATAACCAGCAAGTATGGCAGAGCCATCATTGCCACAACCGCATATCGGGCTGCTTTCTCTCCTATGAGCACCGGAAGGGTAAAAATCTTCTTTGCCTTATCAATCAGCATTTTATCGATGTGCTTGCCAAAAATGACGGTGGTCACCCCCAGCACGTAGGGTAAACTCGCCCAAATAACATTCCACGACCACACGTGTGTCAACACATAGTATCCCCCACCGACCATCAGCGGCCCCCATACGATCAAGACCGCGATCTCACCCATGGCGATATATTTTAAAGGCCATGTATAAAACAAAACAAAGAAAGCACCCAGCCCAAGCAGCAACCAGGTAAGACCCCCACCACTCGTTAGCACGAGGGCAATGCCACAAACCAGCGCAAGGAACCCAGTGATCGCAAAGTAAATCAGGTGCTGACTCTTCGTTAACAAGCCGTCTGCCACCGGCTGGGGACCATAGAGTGTACGATAGTAATTGTCTTTATCCACCCCGCGGGTGTAATCGGTGTAATCATTGAAGATATTATTGGCAGCGTGTGCCAGCACCAATCCGATGGTCAGGATGAACCAGGTAAGTAAATTGATCTTGTAGCCATCATGCCAGGCAAACAACCCGGCCAATACAGCAGAGAGCAGGGTCATTAGCAATACTGCAGCGCGTGTACTTATCAGCCATTTTGAGATAATATCAAGTTTGTCCCACTCTTCTTTAGTCACATTGGGGATTACCGTTAAAGCTTTTTTCCACATTGCGTAATTCATTTCGTACTCTCCTTGTCAGAATGCGGGCAGATTATACCCGAATATGCCTGGCTGAAAACCGCTAAATTTGATTGTGAGTATTGTCACACAAACGAATGACTTCCCCCACTGGTAGATAACCGCCGAAGAAAACATACTTCATTTAGTATGTCACCCAGGCCCAAATCGTAAAATATGCCCGGGAACTCTTTCATGAGGTGGAGCAATGCTATGAGTGAAGAAGTTATCGTAAACAGTCCGCCGTCCGCAGGCCCGGTCAAGCACGAGGACCTGGCACTCCTAAACCAGGTGGCCATGCTAGCACCAGGAGATTCGCACCTGGAGATGTGCATTCAATGCGGTACCTGCGGCGGGTCTTGCCCGTCTGCCAGTGCCATGGACCACACCCCACGCGCCATCTTCGCCATGCTGCGTGCTGGCATGCGTGATGAGGTATTAAAGAGCAACACCCCGTGGATGTGCGTATCATGCTATTACTGCACTGTCCGCTGCCCACAAGATATCCACATCACCGATATCATGTATACGCTCAAGAATATGTCACTGAAATCGAAAATGGTGCAGGATTCCACTGCGTCTGATTTCTCCAAGACATTCATTCGCTATGTTGAAAACTATGGGCGCAGTTTTGAAATTGGCCTGGCAGGCATTCACAATGTTACCCATTTGCGGCTTGCCACCCGCCTGCCAAACATGGCTCCCATGGCCCTTGGAATGTTAACCAAAAAGGGCATGTCACCCTTCCCTCCCAAACGTATCAAGGGTATGGACGGGTTAAAGAAAATACTGAAGCGCGCAAAAGAAATGGAGGCCGCATGAGCGAGTACCTCTTCTACCCCGGTTGTTCGATGGAAAGCAGCGCCAAGGCTTATTATCATTCAGTCATGTCCGTATGCAAGTCAATGGATATTCAGTTGAAGGAGATCGACGACTGGAACTGCTGCGGCGCCACCGAATACCTGTCCCTGGAATTGACACCTGCTTATGCCCTGATCGCCCGCAACCTTGCCCTGGCTGAGCAGCAGGCGAACGGGTCGAAAACGGTCGTTGCACCCTGCTCCGCTTGTTACCTAAACCTGTCAAAGGCTGATCATTATATGCACGAGAATAAAGCCTTTGGAGAAAAGATCAATTCCGCCCTGGCTGCCGGGGGTATGCATTACGATCCAGGCAAATTGGCTGTCCGTCATCTTCTTGACGTGGTCATCAACGAAATCGGGTTGGATAAAATCAAAGAAAAGGTTGTTAAACCACTGACGGGTCTACGAGTGGCACCTTATGTTGGCTGCATGCTCCCCCGCCCCGACTACAACAACCGATATTCGGACAACGAACATCCTTACGAGTTGGATGACCTGATGCGTGCCTTGGGGGCAGAAGTGATCGACTTTCCGCTTAAAACCGCATGCTGTGGTGGTCATATGACCCAAATCGGGCCGGGAACTGCATTCGAACTGATCAGGCGTTTGATTTCTTCCGCGGATGATTACAAAGCTGACGTGCTGGTAGCTTTGTGCCCGATGTGCCAGATGAACCTGGACGCTTTCCAGGGTCAAATGAACGGATACTTCCACACCGATTACCATTTGCCGATCCTGTTCTTTACCCAGTTAATGGGATTAGCTTTCGGAGAGAAACCTGAGAACCTGGGCTTCGGCTCTGAATTTGTCAGTGCCCATGACGCCATGAAACGGATCGGGATCAAAACCCCAGTGCCTGAACCAGCCAAACCCGCCGCCAAGAAACCCGCCGGGTTGCCGATGCCCCCGCCGCGCCTTCGTTCCGGGGAGAAAGTCAATATTGGTAGTGAGGAGGCGAGTCAATGAGCGCAGCAGAGAAAATGCCCAAAGAGCGAATTGGCGTATATGTTTGCCATTGCGGCAGTAATATCGCCGGAGTGGTTAATGTTGCTGAGGTCAGCAAGTGGGCTGGGGATAACCTGAAAGATCAAGGCGTAGTGGTCTCCCGCGATTACAAATTCATGTGTTCAAGCCTGGGACAGGAATTGATCCAGAAGGATATCAAGGAACAAAAACTGACCCGGGTCGTGGTGGCAGCTTGCTCGCCTCACCTGCATGAAAAGACATTCCGCAATGCCTGCAAAGGTGCGGATCTGAATCCTTACCTGTGCGAACTGGTTTCCGTTCGCGAACAGGACTCCTGGGTTCATACTGACAAAATTGCCGCCACCGAGAAAGCCAAGGCAATCGTCGCGGGTGGTGTTTCACGCGTGGTTCATCATGAGCCACTAACCCCTCTGAAAGTACCGATTCATCCTGCAACGCTGATCGTAGGTGGAGGCATCGCCGGCATCCAGGCAGCCCTCGAAATTGCAGATGCTGGTTTTCCCGTTTATTTAGTGGAGCGTGAGCCATCCATTGGTGGGCATATGGCTCAGTTCGATAAGACCTTCCCCACTCTTGACTGTTCAGCCTGCATCCTGACGCCCAAAATGGTAGACGTGGGCAATCACCCCAACATCACCATGCTGACGTACTCCGAAGTCCAGAAAGTGGACGGATACGTCGGGAACTTCGCGGTGACGATCAACAAACATGCCCGGTATGTCAAAACCGCCGACTGCACCGGCTGCGGCATTTGCTGGGAAAAATGTCCAAAGAAAGTGATCGACGATAAATTTGAAGCCGGTCTCGGATACCGCAAGGCGGTCTATACCCCCTTCCCACAAGCCGTGCCAAAATACCCGGTCATTGACGATATCAATTGCACCTATTTCCAAAAAGGAACCTGCAAGGCTTGTGAGAAATTCTGCCCAACCAATGCCATCGATTTCACCCAGAAAAACGAGATCATGACCGTTGAAGTGGGCAACATCATCCTGGCAACCGGCTGGGATCTTTTCGATGCCCGCCGTGTCCCGAATTATGGTTACGGTAGACTGGCAAACGTTTTCACCAATATGGAGTTCGAACGCCTGAGCAACTCCGCCGGCCCGACAGGCGGCAATATCGTTTTACGCGACGGCAAGACCACTCCCAAGAGTGTCGGAATCGTCCATTGCGTAGGATCGCGCGATAAAAATTATAACAACTACTGTTCGGCCGTTTGCTGCATGCAGAGTTTGAAGTTCGCTCACCTTGTTCATGAGAAAACCGGGGCGACAGTATACAACTTCTACATTGATATCCGTACTCCTGCAAAGGCCTATGATGAGTTCTATCAGCGCATCATCGAGGAAGGAACTTTGTTCGTACGCGGCAAGGTAGCTGAAATTACCGATGCGGCACGCAACCCAGGCGAAGATGGTAAGCTTATCATCCAGGTGGAAGACACCCTGGTTGGCAAACAACGCCGCATACCGGTGGACATGGTCATCCTCTCCGCAGGTCTCGAACCACGGGCCGGTTCAAAGGAACTGGCTAAAACCTTCGGCATTTCCTGCTCAGCAGATGGCTGGTACATCGAGCGCCACCCCAAGCTGGACCCAGTGGCGACCATGACCGAGGGAGTCTACATCGCTGGTTGTGTTCAAGGACCGAAAGACATCCCCGCCAGCGTGGCTCAAGGTGCGGCTGCAGCGGCCCGCATCCTGGGGAAGATCCAGCAGAAAGAAATCGCCCTGGAACCAGTGCGCGCAACCATCAATGAAGAACAGTGTTCCGGATGCCGGATCTGTAATACCCTCTGCCCCTTCAACGCCATCCTTTTCCATGAAGATACGATGGTCAGCGAAGTGAATCCAGCTCTCTGTCAAGGCTGCGGTACCTGCGTGGCTGGCTGCCCAGCTGGAGCCATTAGCGGTACAGGTTTCTCGAATGCACAAATCCTGTCACAAATTGACGGTCTGCTGCTCTTGACACTCGACAAGAAAAAGGAGGCAGTAGTTGCGTAACGGTCTCCGTTCCGCCTGCTGAGGAAACCCAATGACTGAAGAAACCAAACCCTTTGAACCTGTCATCATCGGCTTCACCTGTAACTGGTGTTCCTACCGGGCAGCTGATATGGCCGGTATTGCCCGGATGAAATACGCACCGAACGTGCGCCTGATCCGGCTTATGTGTTCCGGACGACTTGACCCCACTTTTGTTTTCAAGGCTATCGCTGGTGGCGCTGACGGTGTTCTTGTTTCGGGGTGCCATCCGGGTGACTGCCATTACTCCACCCAGAATTACAAAGCAATGCGCCGCTTCCACTTGATGGAACGCGTCCTAACCCAGATGGGTCTTGAACCCGGACGCCTGAAACTACTTTGGGCCAGTGCAGCTGAAGGGCAAATTTTCGCCAATGAGATCACCAAATTTGTCGAGGAAATCCGGGCTCTCGGTCCCTTGAACTGGAATAATTCCGGTATTAAGGTTCCGGATGGAATTAACGAGGAGGTGCCCGCATGAGCGACAAGCCTAAATTTGCCATGTACTGGGCTGCTTCATGCGGCGGCTGCGAAATTGCAGTCTTGAATATCCATGAAAAAATCCTGGACGTCGATGCTGCATTTGACGTAGTCTTTTGGCCGGTCGCCATGGACGCCAAGTATAAAGATGTGGAAGCCATGGCCGATGGAGAGATCACCCTATGCCTATTTAACGGCGGAATGCGCAACGATGAGAACGAACATATTGCACATTTGCTACGCAAGAAGTCCAAGATTATGGTGGCATTCGGTTCATGTGCCTGCGAAGGCTGCATCCCCGGCCT
The DNA here is from genome assembly GCA_963830585.1 of uncultured Chloroflexia bacterium. Lineage (GTDB taxonomy): Bacteria > Chloroflexota > Anaerolineae > Anaerolineales > Villigracilaceae > UBA877. The sequence goes on from CAWHNA010000002.1 coordinate 1,427,325, forward strand.
GGCTAACTTTTCGAATATCCACGAAATTGTGGACACCGCCTTCTCGACAATCACGACAGACAACCCAGAAAATATTCGTCCTCAGACAAGCTACTCGATGCCCGAGGGAATCATCACCATCCCAACCCTCAACCCGGTGTTGAAGACTCTTGACCAGGTGGTGGACGTTGATTACTACATGCCTGGCTGCCCACCTGAGTCTCACCAGATCGCAGCTGTCGTCGACCTCGTGATCGCCGCTCTGAATGGTAAGGCAGAACTGCCTCCCAAGGGTGCCACGATCGGAGCTGGAGATTCAACAGTTTGCGATGAATGTCCCCGAAAGCGTCACGAAAAAACCATAAAAGCATTTGGTCGCATCCAATTAACCCAAACTGATCCAGAACTCTGCCTGCTCGAACAGGGCATCCCCTGCAACGGCCCAGCCACGCGCAGCGGATGCAACGGTCGCTGTCCAACAGCAGGTGCACAATGCATTGGCTGCTATGGTCCTGCGGAAGGTGTGGTGGATTATGGTGCCCGCTTGATCGCCGCATTTGCCTCGGTTATCGATAGCGATAAGCCTGAGGAAATTGACCGGATCCTTGACGGGCTGGTGGACCCTGCCGGCCAGTTTTATCGATTCAACCTGGCTGGTTCCCTGTTACGATCCAGCAAGTCCGCACAGAAAGGATGATGATACATGCAAAGGATTACGATTGATCCTATCACCCGACTGGAAGGCCATGGCAAAATCGAAATCTTCCTGAATGAGGAAGGAAATGTTGCCAACACATACTTCCAGATCCCCGAACTGCGCGGCTTCGAGCGTTTCTGCGTTGGGCGGCCGGTTGAGGAAATGCCCCTGCTGACCAACCGCATATGCGGTGTTTGCCCCGAAGCGCATCACATGGCTGCTGCCAAGGCCAGCGATGCCGTCTATCACGTGGAAGTACCCCGTACGGGCAAAATGCTGCGTGAACTGCTTTACAGTGCTTTTTACTGCACCGACCATACCACCCACTTCTATGCCCTGGGTGGACCGGATTTCATCATGGGTCCGGATGCTCCCGTGGCTGAACGCAACATTTTAGGTGTCATCCACAAGGTTGGATTGGAGATCGGTGGCAAGGTCATCCAGATGCGCAAGTACGGCCATAACGTGGTTGAAATCATCGGCGGTCGTAAAGTCCATCCCTGCACATCCATCCCTGGTGGGTTAACCAAGGGTATTACTGAAGAACAACGCAAGGAAATCGAACAAATGGGACACTGGGCAATCGAATTCGCCCAGTTCACCTTGAAAGCTTTCAGCGATATCGTTTTAAGCAATAAGACCTACCTGGACCTGATCCTTGGGGATATTTACACTCACAAGACTTATTATATGGGCCTGGTGGATGAAAACAATAAAGTCAACTTCTATGATGGTAAAGTACGCGTGGTCGGACCGGATGGCAAGGAATATATCAAATACGAGCCGAAGGACTATGCTGCACACATCGCCGAGCATGTGGAACCCTGGACCTATTTGAAATTCCCATACCTTAAAAATGTCGGATGGAAAGGCTTTGTGGATGGACCCGATTCCGGGGTCTACATGGCCACTCCGCTCTCCCGGCTCAATGCTGCTGACGGTATGGCGACTCCACTCGCCCAAGCTGAATATGAGAAATTCTACAGCACTTTGGGCGGTAAACCCGTCCATCAGCGCCTGGCGATACATTGGGCCCGGCTCATCGAATTATTGTATGCCGCCGAACGCTGGGTGGAACTAGCCACAGACCCTGAAATAACTTCGCCTGACTTCCATGCCATCCCAACAGCCACTCCCACTGAAGGTGTAGGGATCGTCGAAGCTCCACGCGGCACGCTTACCCATCATTATTGGACCGACGAACGGGGCGTGGTAACCAAGGTCAACCTGGTCGTCGGCACGACGAATAATTATGCCCCGATCACCATGTCCATTAAAAAGGCGGCAGACAGCCTGATCAAGAAAGGCAACGTCAATGAAGGTTTACTGAACATGGTTGAAATGGCCTTTCGCGCTTACGATCCATGTTTCGGATGTGCAACCCACTCCCTACCCGGACAAATGCCTTTGGAAGTCACCATCCATGATGCTGAGGGCAATCCAGTTAATGTCATGAAGCAGTTCTGCAAATAAGTTGAATAATGGAAGGTTGAAGGACGCAAGCTTCAACCTTCCAACTTTTTAAGCTGGCGATATGAAAACACTTGTAATCGGACTCGGCAACCCCATATTAGGCGACGACGGAGTAGGCTGGCGCGTGGTGGAGGAAATTGCCCGCAAAACCGCAGACAGAAACGATATCGAGGTGGATACCGTGTCACTGGGAGGGCTTAGCCTGATGGAACGAATCACTGGTTATGCACGAATAATCCTGGTTGATTCATTTTTCACTGGAAAAAAACCGATTGGAACTGTCAGCATTTTCCCTTTGACAGAACTGCCCGACCAGTCTTCAGGGCATACTACAGCGATCCATGATACTTCCCTTCGTAACGCGCTGAGTGTTGGGCGGAGTATGGATATCCCCCTACCCCGGGACGAAGATGTCCAAATTGTTTCTATAGAAGCGGAGAACGCCTATGAATTCTCCGAAATATTGTCGCCTCTGGTCGAAGCAGCCGTGCCTCAGGCAGTTAAGGCTGTGCTACAATTAATTGAATCAAAATAAGGAGAGAAAGATGATTTCCATTGAACTTTTACGCCGTTATCCATTTTTTTCCATGCTCACCGATGACCAGCTTAAAGCGGTTGCCATGATCGCCGAAGAAAAAAACTATCCCAAGGAGTCTCTACTGGTCAAGGAGAACAACCAGGCCACCAAACTGATCCTTCTGCTCGAAGGCGATGTTGACCTCATATACAGCGGGGGAGGTGAAGGAGCTATTTCCAATGCATTGGTAGGTTCGATCGCTCCCGGGGAAATGTTGGGAGTATCATCTATTATTGAACCATATGTCTATATTTCATCAGCCCGGGCGACCATGCCGGTCAAGGTCGTTGAAATTGACGGGGTGGGTGTACGTGCGTTGATGCAGGTGGACAAAATGCTTGGCTACGCCTTGATGAGCAATGTGGCTACTGCTGTGCTTGAACGTCTAAAATACACCCAGGTTGAATTGGCTGCTGCCAGGGCATGATTTCCTCGTAATGCCTCAATCTCCAAATACCATAACCGCGTCACACTACGCGGTTTTATTTTTTTTTATTTTGGATGTCAATCCATCCATGAAACCAGGAATGGTTTACCAGCGTATATTTAATGACAACCACCTCTTTTTTGGGAGCAATAAAATGAACCAACTTCCTCCAACGCAAAATGCAAATGATCACAGCAGGGCAATCATTATTGCCGCGACAATCATCTTATTGACTTGCATTCTTTCCTGTGCGGCTGTACTAATCATCCTGATCATGAGGACATCATAATTTCTTGGTAAATAAAAGCGCTCCGAGTGGAATTCGGAGCGCTTTTAAATTTTAATGGCTGGTTCAAATTTCACTGGTCATAATAAACAAGGGCTTCATCTCGAAGTTTTCATACTTGGGGCGGTATCTTTCGATATCGTAGAAATGATTAACATCGACAACTTTCTTGGTGCCGGTCACAACGTCCAGTGGCACGTTATCGTAGCGGCCATTCTTGAGCACCACCAGGCGACCATGGATCCCTTTCAAGAGCAAGTCGAGTGCCAGGTTGCCGAAGGCCATTGGGACGATCGAGTCGATTGCGTCCGGATCTCCTCCACGTACCATGTACCCCAATTTCTGGTCAATCGTGTTGATGATTTTACCGTTATTATGCTGCGCGGATAGTTCCTTTATCCGGCTGGCTACCAGGTCACCGATTCCACCCAATTTGGCATGACCGTAGGCGTCCGTGGAGCGGTCTGCAAAGACCATCTCACCCCCCTCGAACATGGCTCCTTCTGAGACCAGCACCACCGAGTAGCGGCTCGGGTTGTGAGTGCGATCATAAATTAGAAGATCGGTTAATTTTTCAATGTCAAACTTGTACTCTGGGATGACACATCGGTGCGCGGCGCCTGCCATAGTTGGCAGCATTGCGGTAAAGCCAGCATAGCGCCCGAAAACTTCAAGGACCAGGAAGCGCTCATGGGACCCAGCGATGGTACGGAGACTGTTGGTCAGGGATATCGTGCGGGTTACGCAGGTACTGAAACCGATACAATAATCGGTGCCCGGCACATCGTTATCCATTGTTTTTGGAATGGCGATGACCTTTAAACCTTCCTGATACAAGCGTACGCCATAGCTTAAAGTATCGTCTCCACCGATCGGGATCAGGTAATCAACACCCAACCAAGCCAGGTTTTTGATCACCTCCGGAGTCAGATCATTCTCGTCTGCATTGTATGAATCCTTCAAATGGAGAGGCACATCTCCTTTTGCCATCTTACTGGGTTTTGTCCGTGAGGTGTGCAGAAAAGTTCCCCCAGTGCGCCCGGCTTTATTGACTATTTCCTCCGTTAGAATTTGAAAATTGTTACTGTTATCAGCATCCTTGTCCCGAATGATTTCCGTTACACCTGCCCAACCACGCCGCAGGCCGATCACCTTGTATCCTTCACGGATCGCCCGAATGGTAACGGCACGGATGGCGGGATTAAGTCCCGGGACGTCGCCTCCCCCAGTTAATATTCCGATCACTCCCGATTTTTTTTTGACCATGATCTTCTCCTTAAAAAAATAATAATATGGCAATTGGCGGCAATTATAATCCTCGCGAGTATAATTACAAGGAAGAGCGAGAGACCCATGCCATTGGAAAATTCCGGCCCATTTCTAACCGATCCAAATAGCCAGGAACACCGACTGCCAGGGCAAACCGCAACGATCGGGCGCGCGATGGAGTGCGATATTGTCATTGCCAGTAAAGCCATTTCGCGGGAGAACACCCGAATTCGACGGGAGGGCAGGCATTGGTACGTGGAAGATTTAGGTTCCACCAATGGCACCTATCTAAACGGGGAGCGCATCCTGACAGCAATGAACCTGCGTGATGGTGATGCCATTAAAGTGGGGGATGTTATTTTTATTTTCCATGACCCGGATACAACCACACGTGATAATCCTATGCCCGAGGTTGAAGTGGACACTGGAGCCGGTGTGGTGCGGGTTAACCGGAAAGCCGTCAGCCTTTCCCCCAAAGAACACCTGCTCCTGGCGTACCTGTATGAGCGCCGCGGCCAGGTTTGCTCAAAAGATGAAATAGGGCGGGCAGTCTGGCCGGAGTATGAAGCAGGGGGGATATTTGATTATCAAATTGAAAACCTCGTACGCAGATTACGGACCAGGATAGAATTCGATCCCGCCAACCCACAACTTCTATTCACCATACGTGGACTGGGATATAAACTGATGACAGCTTAAAGCTTAGAAAAGCAGAGCCAGTACCAATTCCATGGTCGACACCATCAAAAGATTATTTTCAAAATTGAGCAACCTGATTTGATATTCTTCTCATCGCAACCCAGTAGCCCGAAATTAGCTGAATGATAGGTTGATTTTTACCATCCCGGGTATCATCTGCCCTGATGAACCCTGTCGCAGTATTCCACGCACAGAAAGTTGAAATGGCACCCATCGTTTTAGAAGGACAAAACCTCGGGAAATACCGTATCCTTGAGCCATTGGGCCGGGGTGGCATGGCACAGGTTTACAAGGCCTACCATCCTCAACTGGATCGATACGTGGCTATAAAGATCCTGCGGTCTGACCTTGTTGAAGACGCTGAGTTCCTGGCGAGATTTAGGCGAGAAGCACGGGCTGTCGCCGCATTACGGCATCCCCATATTGTCCAAATCTATGACTTTGATGTGCAGGATGACCTATACTACATGGTCATGGAACTGCTCGAAGGGGATACGCTCAAGGCGTATTTAAGTACCTTGCGGGTGAGAGGTGAACGCCTGCATTTAGGTGAAATCGTACGCATCTTCCTGGATGTATTGGATGGGCTTTCCTATGCACATGGAGAAGGGATCATTCATCGGGACCTGAAACCAGCCAATATTATGTTATCCAGGCATGGAGAGGCAGTATTAACCGATTTTGGGATCGCCCAGATCGTAGGAGGGACGCAATACACCGTAGCGGGTGCGTTGATGGGCACATTGAATTACATGGCTCCCGAACAGGGAATGGATGGACACTGTGACGCACGCAGTGACATCTATTCGTTGGGGATCGCTTATTTCGAAGCCCTGACTGGAAGCGTTCCCTTTGATGCCGATACACCCCTAGCAATTTTAATGAAGCACATTCACGACCCATTACCCATGCCCCGCCGGTATGATCCCAATATTCCGGAACCATTCGAAAGAGTAGCTCTTAAAGCCCTGGCAAAACGCGCTGATGACCGGTATCAGTCCGCCGATTTGATGATTGAAGCTCTCAAGACCGCAGCCCAGGAATCGGGTATCCCGATCCCGGAAAATATCAACCTGCCTCAAGTCAGCAGCAATCCTTCTATACGTTCAGGCGGAGTAGCCGTTTTCTCGGGCTCGGCACGCCAACAAATCCGTGACGCAAGCTTTGCCTCCGGCGATACGGATATCACAACAGGCAGGGTCCCAAGCCATACGAGATTTAATGGCGGAGAGTTTCTGAGCAAATCCAAAATCATTTTCAACCCTCCGCCAGGTTTGACCGAGGTGCCAAGGCAGAACGTTAGAAAAGCAGTTCTTTTATCTGTCGCATGGATCGTCATTGCAAACATGTTGATGCTATGGGTGAGTGGGATCTTTGGGTGGAAAATTTTCGGGCATGTCTGGCCGTTAGAATTAATCTCGGTCGGAATACTATTAGCAGCGCTGATGAGTTCCCTGCCCAGTGCCTGGCTGCTGATTCCAGGCGGGATCGTTCTCGGAAATGGAATCCTGTTTTCATATTATGCTCTCACTGGATTGTGGCAGCATTGGACTTTTCTCTGGCCTTTGGAACCACTGCTTATCGCCTTATCAATTATTGCACCCTTCGTATTAAATCATCGCGGCACAGCCGGTCTTTGGTTGACTCGCCGGATTGGGAATTCCCTCATCATCCTTTCTGGAATCGTTTTCGTTGTATCGCTGAGCATCGGGATACTTTCCAGGTAATACTCGTCCTTTTAACCAGGCTTCATACAAATCATACTCTGGAAGCACCAGCCGCCAGAACTATTCAACGCGGCCCATTCAAAAAAAGAACCAAAAGGAGGTTCAAATGCAAAAGAAAACTTCTCTACTGTTTGGGGTGACCCTGATCCTATTAGGGGTATTGGCACTGGCGGGCAACCTGCTCATGCGAGCGGTTGGTGGTGGAATCTTGCTCGGTTTTCGTGCCTGGCCGATTTTTGTTGTAGGCGCAGGGTTGTTATTTTGCCTGCCTCCATTCATTTTTTCAAAAATACCCGGTTTGAGCGGTTTGTTCATTCCTGGAATCCCCACTCTGACAACAGGGTTCCTACTCTTCATCGCCAGTATTTCCAGCAACTGGTCGATCTGGGCAACCCTGTGGCCGCTGGAAGTGATCAGCGTGGGGCTCGGTTTCGTCCTGATGGCAATCTTCCTGAAAGTGCCCTGGCTTTTAATCCCAGCATCCATTATTGGTCTGAATGGACTGGTACTTCAATTTTGTGCGGCTTCTGGCTTATGGAGTGCATGGGCGGTACTTTGGACAGTGGAGCCTTTTGCAGTAGGTCTACCATTACTGCTCATTGGCATGTTCAAAAAGATTGATGGAGTAAAAATGGCAGGCGTTATCCTGTGCGGTTTTGCCGGGCTTGCCTTCGCCGCAATGACTTCCCTCCTGGTCACCTCCCTCTGGATCACCCGCCTGATCGGTCCCGGAATTGTGCTTGCCCTGGGTATCCTTCTGGTTTTTTCGGCGCTGCTCAAAAAGCCTGCCAACCCTCAGGGAAATTAGTTGCAGCTTCTCTAAAAAAAATGACCGCGGACGAGATCATCGTCTGCGGTCCTTATTTTCAATTTGCAGCTGCCAGGACTTTTGACCTGCGTTGTGCTAAGTAACCCTCCAATCCAAAAAGGATTAATGCCACCCAGACAACACCAAAGCCGATCAACCGGCGGTGATCAAAGGGTTCCTTATAAATGAGCACTCCCAGCAGGAACTGCATGGTTGGGTTGACATATTGCAAAATACCGATCATGGTCAACGGGATGCGCTGTGCAGCTGTAGAAAACATCCATAGCGGGATGACCGTCACTAGTCCTGCACCAATAAGCATGGCATCCAAGAGCGGCGATGTGTGCATGAATGCACCCGTCCCATTGAATTCTGAGAAAAGTAAAAAGGCGATTGCAGGTAAGAACAGGATACCTGTCTCAAGGGTAAGACCATGCAAAGCACCCAAGGGTGCCGTCTTCTTGACCAAGCCATAGAAAGCAAAGGAAAAAGCCAGGGTGAGAGCCACCCACGGAAGAGAACCATAAGCAAAAGTCAGGTACAGTACTCCTGCAGCTGCCAGCCCAATCGGGAACCATTGCATTGGACGCAGTCGTTCCCTCAGGAAAATCACCCCCAGCAGTACTGCCAACAGCGGATTAATAAAATATCCCAGGCTGGTTTCCACGATGAACCCGGCTCCCACCGCCCAAACATAGGTCACCCAGTTGACGGCGATTAGCACTGCTGCAACTGAATAGATGAGCAGCACTCGCCGGTTCAAGGATGCCCTGAACACCTTGGTCTGCCTGGCGACCACGACAATTCCGAATAGTAAAATGAAAGACCAGAATATACGATGACCCAAAAGCTGCAATGCCGGGATGCCTGCGAGTAGTCTCCAGTAGATCGGAAATAACCCCCAGGTTAGATACGCCCCAAGCGCGTACCAGATGCCTTTATTCATGCGATGTAATCTCCTATGCCGGCGGGAAGTATACCCCAAAAGTAAATCGTAAATTATGCGTCATCATATTTGTTCCGTTAAAACAGTCTTGCCGGTTGAATAAAAGTTTGCTATAATTTGGATAATTTAGAGAAAGGATATCCAAATGATACGTGAACAGCAAATTCACATGGAACTAATCAGCGGTATCGCAAAACAAATGAAAACTATTTTGGATTCTTCCCAACAAGCCATCTATATATACCTGGATGACATCCACAAGGTCTGTAATGGGAAGTTCGCCTCCCTGCTTGGGTACCGCTCGCCTGAGGAATGGGCAGATGTAACTACATCTTTTCCCGAGGCGTTCGTCGATCCCAGCAGCCAGGAAATGCTTGTCTCGGCTTACCAACAAGCGATGGACAAACTAATCCCTGCGAATATCAAGGTGACCTGGAAAAAGAAGTCTGGCGGAAGCGTGGCTACATCTGTGATCCTTGTACCGATTGCGTATGAAGGCCATGTGTTTGCTCTTCATTTCATCTCCTGAATATTTCACGTCATATCAGGAATATTTAGACTGAGGTTGAGTATTTAATAATAATTCTTCTTAACAACCTCATTAATAAGGTCATAGTTTTGATCGGTGACACCACTGTGACACCTATCATTATTTTATGGCTGTTTATTTTAGATAGTTAAAGCGAAAATGTGCAAACACATTATGCACATTTTTTTGGGTGTATGTAGAGCCCACTGCAAGAAAAATTTACTAAATGTATCGTCTTCTATTGTAGCCAATCTTTATATTTTATCGGGTCATGAACCTTGCGCAGGAGGTATTTCAATGATAAGCAAGATATCTGGTTGGCGAGTGATGATCATTATTTTGGCAACAATTCTAATGCTAAGTTGTGCTCTCCCACTTTCTTTGCAGCGGGCGTTGACCCCCACTTCGACCCCAACTACATCATCTCCAATAAATATTGGAGGAGGAATCGTGCAGAACGGAGTTGGAGGGGGAGCAGGAAATGGACAAGGTGGATCGGCTGGTAGTGGAGGAAGTGGAGGAAATGGAGGGACTGGAGGCGGTACCGGTAATGGCTCAAACTCGCAAATCGAGGTTACCCCTGATCCCAATCAAATTCCTTATGTTGTCAAGCAGATTGTGAGCCAGGGCCATGAAACGATTTCCGGCCAGGTATGCACCTTGACTCGACCATTTATAGTTAGTGCTGTCGCTCCAGAGGTCTCCTGGACTTTCATATATACTCCAAGTGACGCAGTTCATGGCAGCTGGGTATACGCCTATTCGATCACAAAGGCCGGTGAAACGCATGACGCTGCTGGCAGCTACAATATCAGCCAGGTTAGCTCCGATGGTACATTGCGCCTGACGATGACAGGCACAGATAACGTGGCGTTTAAAGGCTATTCTGGACCTTTTCCGGTACGCTATTACTTTAACCTGATCCCTTCCCAAAATGCGACTTGTCCAAATACCCCATGACCGCGGGGGAAATGGTCAGTAAATTTGAGCTAATTTGATATTCGATAACTTGGAATTGGTTTGCAGGATTTGGTATTTTTTCTTTGTGCAGAAGATAGTACTGTTGATCGTCAGCAAAGCTAATGAATACTTCTTAACAGAGCCAAACTCCCCTCATCTTTTTTAGCAGGGAGTTGCAGGGGTCGACAACCGGTATTTATATAGCTGAAGCCTGGTAACCGCGTTCTTTTACCGCCGCAAGAATTTGGTTCTCGGTCACTTTTGCCTCATCGAATTCGACCACCATTTGCCCTTTCTGGTAACTCGCACAAATTTGCCTGATGCCTGGCAGGTCGTCCTCGATGCCTTCAATGTTCATCGCACAATTGGAACAGTGCATCCCATCTATGCGGAATATCTTTTTCACCAATTTGGCCTCCTCCTTAGTCCTTATTTATCAAATACGATCTCCCCGGTATACATGCCCATCGAACACGAGAAACGCAGGATCGTGCCTGCGACCTGGGCTGGGATCGATATGCTTGCAGTCCCTGAGGAAGCTAACAGCTTTTCCAATCCGAGGGAGGGGATGACGAATGACCTGGCACAGGAATAGGTCTGGTTCGTCACCAGATTTAACGTAATCGGAGTGCTTGCCTGGGCATGCAGAACCTGCGGCGAATAGCCCCCGTTCCCGGCGCTCAGATACAGCGTGGTTGCACTCGATAGAGGTAAAGAAGGATCAACTGCAGCGACTGGTTGAGCTGCTTTTACAGCCTGGATCATATTTGTGATGGATAGTGGAGAACCCATAAGGGTCAACCCGGAGTTAACCGAGACCAGCCCCAATACCAGGAGAGTTACCGCGACGAAACGCATGAACCACTTCTCGAGGCGGGACCCCAGCTTCATAGCAAGGTAAGCAACCGCGAAAAACACCGGACTTGTGCCGAAAATGAAGGCAAACATCAGGACAGCACCCTGTATTGCGCTGCCAGTTCCGACCGCTACAGCCATCATGGCTTGCGTCACTCCACAAGGGATGAAAACTGTTAACGCACCCAGCAACAGGGGGGCAAAAAAACTTTCGCCATTCTTCGCTTTCCGGCGGATGTAACGGGTAATGAACCTGGGCGGTTCGATTGAAAAATAACGGAAGATTGGGTGGACATTGAACATACGCAGCGCATTACCGACCATGAAAACACCGATTGCTACGAGAAGTATGGCGCGTGTTGTGGCGGTCAGTTGAAGTACTGATCCCAGAGCACCGAGCAGGAATCCAAGGAAGGTATAAGCAACCAGTTTAGCAGCCAGGAACAACAGGATCGGAATGGCCAGTTTGGGATGAACCAGAATTCGATTTCTATTCTTCCCGGATTGACGTGTTCGGCGCGCGGCAATCTCCTGTTCGATCTGCAGGTCGAGCTGGTGTTCCAACTGCTGTTCGAGGGAACCAGCAAGCAGACCACCCTGGACCGCCAAGCAGGACAATCCGCCCGTAGTTATACCGGTAATAAAAGCAATCAAAAATTGATTCAATTAGTCTCCATTGTTCAGCGTGAGCCGATAGATGCTCTTTTCACCATGATCTCATCGAAAAATATAAAACAAACATATCAAAATGTTTTAAATGTGTGATTTTGGAATATGATCAATTCCAATCATACTCAGCTGTTATTCTTAAGCGATTCATAAAAGAGGGTCAACAAAGGGCTTTTTCTGCGAAGATTTATTGGCCTACGTTAATTAACCATTTTTTAGATAATTTTTCCAGCGTTCCGTCTTCTTTGACCGTTTTGAGACCGAGATTAAAACTGTCGACCAAATCCCCCCGTTTATTACAAATCGCGATCGTGTAATTGACGCTGCCAAACCCTTCACCAATAATTTTAAGGTTATTCGGCTTGGAGTCAACATATATTAGTGCATGTGGCTTATCTGCTATTACTGCCTGAGTATAGCCAGAAACCATTTCCAGAAAAGCCAGACCAAAAGACGGGTACGTTTTCAGTAGAACTCCTGAAATCTTTCTTGATTCCAATTCGCCGGGTGATCCTGATTGTGTGCCTACCGTCAGCCCAGTTAATGTATCCAGGCTTGTAACGGTTATGTTCGATTTCTTTACCACGAGTACATTACTGGTAGTGAAATAATTATCAGAGAAATTCATATGTTGCTTGAGCACATCTGTATTCGCGATCGCAGATATGGCCGCATCAATTTGACATTTGCCAACCATGGTGATTATTTGACTATAAGAATTATTAACAAACTCCACATTGAGACCAGCCTGAGCAGCAACTGTCTTAATCAAATCGATGTCAAATCCCACTAAATCATTTGATACAGAATCTGTCACTTCAAACGGCGGAAGGATGGCATCGACTCCAATTCTAATAGTGTTCAATGAAGTAACGGTCTGTGTGTTTGGATCGCCAGTCGGTAACAATTGTAAATTACACGCACCTAGCAAAATATTCAAGGTCAGCACAATAACAAAAACCGATCCACGTATTTTTTTATTTCTATTTATTTTCTCCATAAATCCCTTTTGACAGATCAAGCAAAGTTACTTTACGTCCAAGATGTAAGATACTTGACGCGGCTGGTTAGCATACATAAAGTCAAACCACACTTTATATTTGCCTGGTTTTGGGAATCTTACTGAGAATTGCAACTTGCTTCGATCAATAATATCCGGCCTAAGAAAACTGGTTAATTTTTCGTCAATCGCATAAGTAATTACACGATTTCCTGAAAACATTTCGATCTGTTGCGTAACCGTCTGTCCTGCTGCATTAACTGCATCAAAGCTTAAATATTTATACTCACCTGCATTTATTGCCCCGCTATAATTCAAAGTTATGCTAAGATCTTCAACTTTTCGGGTGAGCGATGTATCAGACACCACCGGAGTGTTTGAAGTAATACCAGAACCGACATCAATGGGAACCGTCATTGTTACTTGATCGCCGCCACGCGGCCAGAAATTTAAAAACATTATATATTGCCCGTCAGCTGGAAAAGTAACATTAATTGAGATCGTTCCATTTTCAACAGGACCTTGCAGCTGGCCAGCTCCCGGAGTTGCTTGCCCAGCGGAGGCTCCTGACCCCATCATGCCACTGCCACCACCCCCAACCAAACCACCCATTCCCGCTGCCATAAGGTCATCAAGATTTAGCAGCAAAGGGTCTGCTTCCATGAAAGTCATATCTCGTGAAGCAACCGCAAGATAAACATTATAAGTAAACCGTCCAAAATAAAGTGTTTCAAAATCTGTAAACTGCTGACCGTATTGGTCTTCGATCTTGATATTCAGAGGAGTGGAAACCCCGGCGACAATTGACCTCTGTGGGATGATAAATGCCTTAAAACTCGTTGGTTTTGGCTGCCTGCCAATGGTTAAAAAAACTAAAATTGCTAATCCAGCAGCTGCTGCTAATAGACGGGGGGCAATTCCTTTAATTTGAGAAAAAAGGCTATTCTGTACGCTAAGCGTTTCCAGTCGATATTTGCGCAACCGCAAGCTGTTCGAAACGACAAAGATACTACTGAACGCCATTGCCCCAGCAGCCAGCATTGGGTTCAAGTAACCCAGCGCAGCGGCCGGAATTAATACAATATTGTAGAAAAATGCCCAGAACAAGTTCTGCTTGATCGTACCAAGTGTCTCCCGCGAAAGTGAAATTGCCCGCGCTACTCCGCGCAAATCGCCGCTGATCAGCGTGACCGGAGCTGCAGCCATTGCGACATCCGTACCTGTTCCTATCGCCAGTCCCACATCCGCCTGCGCGAGTGCTGGAGCATCGTTGACTCCATCGCCAACCATTGCCACCAGCATTCCGGAATCCTGCAACTTTTTTACTTCGGTAGACTTACCTTCAGGCAGTACTTCTGCAAGGACGGTGTCGATCCCAACCTGTTTTGCAATCGCATCTGCCGTTTTCCTGTTATCGCCAGTGATCATTGCCACCTTGAGCCCCATGTGGTGTAGATCGGCGATCGCATCTTTCGATCCATCTTTGACGGTATCCGCCACGGCAATAATTCCGCAAACCCGCCCGTCCATCGCAACCAGCATCGCAGTTTTAGCTTCAGATTGAAGCTGCCCAATTTTATTTTTGAGACCATTTAGGGGGTATTGGCGGGCATCCATCATACGCAAATTTCCGATCACAACATTGTGCCCATCCACTACCGCTTCCACTCCCTGTCCGGCCTCAGCTTTGAAGCCGCTCAATTCTGATAAGCGGATACCTCTATTAGTAGCTTCAGCCCAAATCGCTTCCCCAAGCGGATGCTCACTTCCCTTCTCCACCGATGCTGCCATTCTCAGCAGTTCTGTTTCGGATATCTTGCCCTGGGTGATAACATTAGTTACCGCAGGTTGACCTTTTGTTACTGTCCCAGTCTTATCTAAAACTACCACGGTTACCTTACCAGCTCGTTCCAATGCCTCGCTGGTTCTGAACAGGATACCGTTTTCAGCACCTTTCCCTGTCCCGACCATGACTGCAGTCGGTGTTGCCAGCCCCATCGCACATGGGCAGGCGATCACCAGCACTGCGACCATGTCAATTAGTGCCCGCGTAAATTGCGTGACGGCAGGGTTTATTGGAACTACGAAGTACCAAATCAGGAATGTGACTGCAGCAATGCCAATCACCGCAGGAACAAATATCGCTGAAATCTGGTCTGTAATTTTTTGTATTGGCGCCTTACTACCCTGGGCCTCTTCTACAAGTCGGACAATTTGAGCCAACGCAGTTTCTTTTCCAACCTTTGTAGCCTCAAATTTAAGCAGACCAAGTTTGTTGAGGGTTGCCCCAATGACTGGGTCGCCTGGGCCTTTTTCAACGGGGAGGGACTCCCCCGTAAGCATTGATTCATCTGTGGCTGAGCGGCCTTCGACTACCACCCCATCTACAGGGATTTTCTCCCCCGGTCGAACGATCACCAGATCCCCGACGCGAACATCGTCCACCGGTACTTCCATTTCCACATCCGCCCGCATAATGCGAGCAGTCTTGGCGCGCAGGCTCATTAATTTTTTGATTGCTTCGCTGGTGCGGCCTTTAGCGCGTGCCTCCAGGAACTTTCCCAGGCGGATAAGTGTGATGATAACTGCTGCAGTCTCAAAATATACTTCCCCGCTCAATAAACCAAACGTGATCGGCACAGAGTATATGTATGCGACCGATGATCCCATGGCGATGAGAACATCCATGTTGGCAGAGCCATTCCGCAGGGATTTGAATGCACCAACATAGTATTGCCAGCCAACATAAAATTGCACCGGAGTAGCAAGAGCCAGCATCACCCAGTTAAACCAGGGTTGGGCTTCAAGCATTCCAGGGGGAGTTCCCGGCATACGCGGGACATATACAAAAGACGGTAACAAGCCAAAATCCTTGCTCATTGAGAGCAGGAATAATGGAATGGTAAACAACAAACCCACTACCAGAAAATGCCATTGCCGGGAAATTTCATGCTCGCGAGCCTCGGCTTCCGCATCTACAGCTACGCCGCCCAATTCAACCGCCTCGAACCCGGATCGTGATATTGCCTGGCGGATCTCAGCCTGGCTGACCACGGTTGGAACATACTTCACTCGTGCTCTTTCAGTAGCAAGACTAACTGAGGCCACCAACACACCTTCGATTTTTAAAAGGGATTTTTCCAGTCGGCGGGCATCGTTATCATCAGAAAGTCGCTTGATTACCAGGTCGGCTTCACCGGTTGCGATTCCATACCCGGCTCGCTCCACTCGTGCCACAAAATCAGATAAACCAGCTGTTGAGGGATCAAATGTTACAGTTGCACGTTCGGAAGAAAGGTTGACTACTGCAGCCTGAACACCTCCCTGCTTCTTCAACCCGCGTTCGACCGTTGCGACACAGTTTGCGCATGTCATACCCGTGATGGGAAGAGTAAGTTGTTTTGTTTCTGCCATCATTCACCAATATTTTACGCGGAAACTGTGTCCCCGTGCCTGATTAATCGAAATTGGTTACGCTGCAACCGGATAATTGATCTCGGTCAGTAAGGCCTTGATTTTTTCTTCGGAGGCGGGGACATCAAAGACGATTTCAACATTCTTCGTAGCTGCATCCGCCTTTACAGATTTGACTCCTTCCAAATCAGCGACCTCGGTTTGGATGGTATGCACGCAGTGCATGCAATTAATGGCAGGAACTTGATATATTACGGTATTCATGATTTTCTCCTTGTAGGAATAATTGGTAAAACGCTACACTTTTGTAGCGGTCTCGAAGACATCGGTTAGTTCCTTCATCACCCTTACACGTTCTGCCGGGTCCTCCCCGCGCAGGGCAGTGGTAACGCAAGTGTTCAGATGGTCTTCCAGTATACCTGCACTGACTTTGTTCAACGCTGACTGGACTGCCTGTATCTGTCGCATGACATCAATGCAATACGCATCCTCTTCGATCATGCGGATCACGCCGTGCAAATGACCTTCGACTATCTTTAGCCGTTTTAGGGACTCTTCGTTCTTCATTTTTCGCTCCTATCCCCCCCAGGGGGGTGGGGTACTGAGTAATAATACCCCAACCATCCCAGTCCTGTCAAGTTAACCATATATTGGAAGAATCAGCTTTCCAGATGCTGGCAAATGACGCGTATTTTATACCATAATTTTGCACCCAGCCAGTTTCCTATCCTGAAAATCCGATGGAAGAGCATACGTGGAAGAAATTCCGTTTACCTAGGACAAGATTGCCGTACCTGTGCACTGAGTACAGGGTTAATACGTTCAACCTTGGATTGGAGGAAAAATGACACGCATTGCCATTATTACAGATACAGATTCCAGCCTCCCTATTGACCTGGCAAAGCAAAACAATATTATCCTCGTTCCCATCCTCATCCAGTTTGGAGATGAGAGTTTCCGGGACACGTATGAAATCGATAATGAAGCACTTTTTGCCCGCATCGATAGAACCGGTAAACTCCCCACCACCACCGCTCCCTCCCCGGGGCAATTTGTTGAAGCTATTAAAAAGGCCTTTGATTCTGGAGCGGATGAGGTATTGTGCCTGACCATCAGCAGCGAAATGAGCGCTACATTTGCCTCAGCCCGGGAAGCTGCTGGGATGTTCCCTGGGAAACACATCCAAGTGCTCGATACCCGCAGCCTGGCGATGGGACAAGGGTACATGGTTTTAGCCGCCGCGGAAGCCGCGGCACAAGGAGCTTCCATCGAGGAAGCAATCCTTGCCGCAGAAGATATGCGCAGCCGCACGTTTCTTTTTGGATCTCTCGCGACATTAAGGTACATCGCAATGAGCGGTCGCGTCAGTCAACTGGCGGCTGGGATGGCTGGTTTGTTGGATATCAAGCCAATTTTGACCATTCAAAATGGAAAACTGGAGCTCCTTGAAAAAATTCGCACACAAACCAAGTCATGGAAGCGGGCTGTTGAGCTTTCGGCGGAAAAAGTGGCTGGACACAGCATTGAGAAGATGGCGGTGTTAAATGTAAAAGCCCGGGAGGAGGCGACCAAGTTCCAAACCCTGCTTCGTTCGACCCTGCCCTGTCCAAAAGACATAATTTTTACTGACATCACCCCAGGGCTCTCCGTCCACACGGGTGCAGGGATGGTTGCCGTGGTTTTCGTTATTTCGAAATAAAGTTAACCAGCTCCTAAATTATTGACCTGGGTTTCGCGCAGAGATCCGGGCTGTTTTATAATGAACGTATGGAAAATTCCCGCATCGTTTTCATTCATGGATCAGGCGGAGATAAGAGTCAGACTTATAAAGCCCAGATTTTACGCAGTCTTTTTCCAGGGATAGTCACTCCTGAATTTGACGGGGATATCGCCACCCGCATGACCCAACTAAAAACCATCCTCGGAAACCAAACCGGCTGGACATTGATCGGGTCCAGCCTGGGAGGGTTGATAGCTGCACTTTTTGCCTACCAGGCTCCCAAGCAGGTGCGAAAATTGATACTACTGGCACCGGCAGTGAGCTTATTCGAGTTCGTGGAACTTCCACCAGCTTCGATTGCCATTCCCACCATCATCGTCCAGGGCACACAGGATGAACTTATCAGATTACCGGTTGCGCGGGAACTGGCTGAAAAGGTCTTTACCCATCTGACTTACCTGGTTGTTGATGATGACCACCGGTTGCATAAGACTGCGAAGGAAATCGACTGGAAATCCCTTCTGGTATGAAAAATAATAAACGAAGCCAGCGGAAATTTCCACAGGCTTCGTTTATTTATACACCAGCAAGCTTTAGCCAAAATTCCGGAACCCAAAAATTGCCCAAGTGGAATGCGTATAAAATTACGATTCCTCCTCCCAAAAGGATTATCGAAATAGCCACCAAGGCATAATCCTGCCAATGAAACGTTAATTTTTGAAGCCAAGTGCGCGGTCGCGTTCCAAAGCAGCGCAGGTCCATCGCATTGGTTACGTCTTCCCCAGTCAGGATTGAATTCATCGTCACCGGGACAATCAGGGGGGCGATGCGCATGATTTGCTTGATAATCCCACCTTTTACCCGTTCGATCTCGTAACCTCGCGCTCGTTGAGCGTCCAGGGTTGTACCGAAGTCACGCGCCAAGGTTGGAACGTAACGAAATGCAAGTTCCATCGAGTACGCAAACCGGTCAGGCAGCCCCAAGCCGCGAAATGTCACCCCATAAACACGCGGGTCCATGGTGTATGGAATGATCAGGAATATGGCAGAAATAGCTCCAATCCGCAGTAACTGGCAAATTGCAAACCAGAGGCGTTCCCAAGTCAAACCAAAGTGGAATTGCCAACGGACCCATGGGATGGTGCCTCCCTGAGGCCAAACCAAATGACCCCCTGGGGGGACAACCCCTCCCGCCCCTCCACCCGTGATGATCGTGTTTATGACAATCATCATAAAAAGGATAAATCCGATCAGATACCAGCCCCGCCGGGTTTCTTTCCATTTTGCTCTCGATGAAAAGTACCAGGCAAAAGCGATAACAAAGAAAAATGCGAGAAAACGTGCGTCCCAAAAAAGTGTGACCGCAAATAGGAACGCCAAAGAGAAGATCCAGCGTGCCCGTGGATCAAATTTCTCCATTAACCCATTGCGAAGACGATAACGCCAGGTAACTAACATTTCGGAATTATATTTAAATCCTGGAAGCAATCAAAATGATTGCCTCCAAGATTTAGATGATGGGTTTTAACGCCCTGAACGTTTTACGATAGCAGCGTAAGCGATCATCAGGATTGGTAAAAGTATCAGTCCATTGATCAAGTCAGGGATGATTGCCGGCAGGTAATTGGCAAAGATTACCGTACTCATATCTGCGCCGGAGACCCACATTTCCGAGATCGAAGCAATTCCCATTCCCACCAGTACGCCTATGATCGAGAATACTTCGCCCCAAACTATATCCTTAGAAGAATTGTATGTTGTCATCCAGACAGCGATCAGACCGGGAATCAAACCGATAATACCGTTCCCTAGATCCCACCAGAACCAGAAGCCATAACCGGCGATAAGGTCGCTGATGATGTTGCCCAGGAATCCGGCAATGAACCCGACAATCGGGCCAAAGACAACTCCAAAGAACATGGGAATGACGATCGCTGGGCGGAATGAAACGTTCCCTGCGGATGGCAGCTGGATCCAATTGGTGGCCAGGCTCAGAACAGCGTACAGGGCGGCGCCGATTGCCGCATAGACCACTTCTCGCGTCCCGAACTTCCATGACTTCTTTTGCATGTCTTCCTCCTGTTGAGAAATGAGAATGAATTACATATACATTAACTCTGAAGGTGCGCCAGAGTTTCTGCCCGATAGAACCTGCCTGTCTGCGGCAGGTATTCGATATTTAATTTCAGCAAAGAGGTCGGTAAAACACGGCAGGTTCGAAGGAGTTTTTCATCTTTAAGTACATCCTGCGGCTTCCCATCCGCGGCGATTTCACCATTGTAAACTAATAAAATCCGGTTTGCATATATCACTGCCAGATCCACGTCATGGGTTATGAAAAGGACCGCGTCGAATCCTGGCATTTGTAAAATCGCATCCATGAAAGCCCGGTAGTTCCAGTAGTCCTGCCCAGCAGTGGGTTCGTCCATCATCAGGATGCGGGAACGCATTGCCAGGATCGCAGCAATGCTGATTCGCTTTTGTTGGCCGAACGAAAGCGCCAGAGGAGGCATATCCATTTCACTTTTTAGGTTGACGGTGTCAATTGCCCAGTCCACGTTTTGGGTAATCATGTCTTCTGAAAATTCCAAATTTTTGGGGCCGAATGAAAGTTCTTCGCGTACAGTTGGGGCAAATAGCATCTGGGATGGACTTTGGAAGACATACCCAACTGTATGAGCCGCCTGGGCTACGGTCATTTTGCGGGTCTCCTGCCCTTCGAGCAGGACGCGTCCTTCGGTCGGCTTTAGCAAACCAAGGGTATGTTTAACCATGGTCGTCTTTCCTGAACCATTGTGTCCCAAGATCGCAATCACGTCACCAGCGCTAATATTAAAATTTAGGTTTTTCAGGACTTCAGGTCCATCCTCGTTGTATCGAAAATGAACTCCTTCGAATTGGACCAAAGTTTCCGCCTGGAGCTGGGGTCTGGCAGCTGGGATGAACACGGGTGCTGGATCCTGGCGGGCACGGTCAAGCACCACGCGCGCCGGGAGTTTGATGCGGCGATAATCGACAACATCCATCAGGCCTTCCGTGCCGCCCAGGTAGGTCATCTTTCCATCGTCCAAATACATAAAAATGTCCGGTTGGATGGAAAGCACATCCTCGACGCGGTGTTCAACGATCATTACCGCAATACCTTCATCGGCCAATATGCGGAACGCCTGCAAAGCTTCCTGTGCTGAGGCCGGGTCGAGACTGGCAAGCGGTTCGTCCAATAAAAGGATCCTTGGTTCCATCGCCAGGACCCCAGCCAATGCAATCTTCTGCTTCTCTCCACCTGAAGTGCCAAATGTTTCACGGTCGCGTAGATGGAGAATTCCCAGCCGGGCAAGGGCTTTCTCGACACGCGGAGTGATTTCTTCACGCGGAATACCCAGGCTCTCCAATCCGAACGCAACTTCGTTCAATACGTAACTGCCCAGGATCTGTCTTTCCGGATCCTGGAGCAACGTACCAACAGTTTTAGAGATTGTTGACAACCCCATTCCTACCACTGACTCACCAAAAAGGTGGATATCACCGCTCATTTCCCCCTGGTAAGTATGCGGGATTAGTCCATTTATGCAGCGCATCAGGGTTGTTTTTCCACATCCGCTCGAGCCAGCGATGAGCATCACCTGACCTGGCTGGAGAGAAAAATTGATCCTCTCGATCGCTGGTTCAGAGCGACGGGTGTATTGAAAGGTAAGGTTTTCTATAACCAAGGATACGTCATTCATTAATAAATTATCGACCCTGCTTAAGTCGCGACGACTTCGATTTCATCGCCCACCCGCGCACCCAATATTTTTTGAGCGCTCCCGTTGACTATGGCTACCTCGATATAATTTTCACTGTCGATCAGGGTTACCAATTCACCAGGTTGTTTGCTTCCATAAGATATCGCCAGGCCCTGGACTTCCTTTCCTTTAATCTGAAAAATGACTTTTTCAAATCCACTTAAGTAGGCAGCCGGGAGGTCGGTTGTCAAGTTTCCAAAAACATCGATTACCGTGATATGGGCTCGCCAACCTTCCGAAGTCTTTTCTGGTATAGGCATTTTCAGACGGATTGGGTCGGTGATCGGCAGTCCCAGGTCCGTAAATTGGACCCCATTGGCGAGGTGGGCTGCCACCGGTGCGAAGATATCCCGTCCATGGAAAGTATGACTTACCTCCGATAGGAAATAGTTATTGTTGGTGAGATGCACCATTTCCATCCGCCAACCCTTTTTTTCGGCATCTTCAAACATAGGAGTAAATAACCCATTATCGGGACCGACAAAGGTATGGTCACCCAGTCGCAGCGCCAATGGGCGGCGGAGGGTCCCAACGCCAGGGTCTACTACCGCCAAGTGGATAGATCCCGGAGGGAAAAAAGAATAGGCTCTCCACAGAGCAAATGCTCCTTCAAGCACATTTTGCGGAGAAATATCATGGCTGATATCGGCAATTTGTGCTGAAGGACAAATTCCCCAGATGACGCCCTTCAAAGTACCGACGAAGCCGTCTTTGGATCCGAAATCAGTTGTGAGGGTCAGGGTGGGCATATATATAATCGCGTTAGCCAAGAAGGCAGAGGAGCAAAAACCGTCTATTTCAATTCTAACCTATTCTTGGAGAACGGCCTCCATATTAGGGTATTAATCTTCTTCATTGGCGGGGACAACCGGGTTAGGAGATATTCCTATTGCTCCTTCATTTTCAAAAGAGACTTAATTTATTTTCTTCTTATAGAAATTCTCCAGCTTTTTTTGCTAGCCGGAGAATATAGGGACTGGAATAAAATAAATAATTCGTGGATGATCAGTCTTCAGATAGCATAAGCTTTATTTGAGACTTCAGGCAATGCTTCAAAAGCAGGTCGAGCAAAATAATACCCCTGAAAGATTTTTACTCCTGCCTGGCTCAACCAGCGATATTCTGCAGCCTGTTCCACCCCTTCTGCGACAATTTCTATGGCTAATTGATTGCAGATCTGCTGAATTCCCATAAAAACACTTTGCTTGACCGGATTATCCTGAATATCGCCAATTAAATGACGATCGAGTTTAATATAAGTCGGCTGGTATTTTACAAGTAATTTTAAACCGGAATACCCGACGCCAAAATCGTCAATGGAAGTTTTAAACCCAAATTCGTTGATAAGTTTTAAGTATTGGAGTAAGGAATGTTGATCAGTCAGGTTAGCCGTCTCAAGAACTTCAAATATGATATTCTCCGTCGGGATGCCACTTTCCATGGAGGCATGGAAGGTTGTTATGATGCTGGAATCAATCTGATATAAGCCCTGGGCGGAAAGGTTCAAGCATAAGTTATTGGGGATATTTAACCTGCTCGCCAAATGGATCGCTTTTTGACGGCACATTTCATCAAATCTCCCAAAATCATAATGATTAACCTGGGCAAAGACCGAATTGGAAGGTTCCCCATGAGGTCCCCGGACCAGTGCTTCAAACGAAATGATTTCCTGGTTGCAGGCATCCACTATGGGTTGGAATGCGAAACTGAATCTAAAACCGAATTCGCCGTTGGAATTATATGGAAAGCCTGGTAAAGCATTGCTTTGATGGATTCGCATAATTACCTTTCCATGTTTAGGATGATGGTCAGCTTTCCATTCGATCTTCGGTAGTGAAACCACCAAAACATCGTCAGGTGCTAAATATTCATTATTCATGTTATCCGTCACTTAACAAATTTGTAATCCCATAAGGTGGGTTTTAAATCGTCATGTTTATGACCAATCAGTTTATTTTTTACCTCACTTCAAATTGTCTTGCTCTCCATGTGAAATTGAATCGATAATCGGGAAAATTTGGATTTACAAATTAATTACAGCATTGATCAATCGCAAAACGCCAGGTCGGTTGAAACCAGGCGTTTTATCTCTACGTTCTGACAATTATGCTGAATGAGCCCGAGCTACAACAATAACGCATAACAGCGGTTGTCGACCGGGTGCCCAAACCATTTCGCCCAAAATCGGTCCGGGCGTGAGTCCAGCAAACGAAATCCCATTTTCTCGTATAAGCGGCAGGCTGCCTCGTTCAGGCTGGTTGTATCCAGGAAAACCCCAGGTACCTTCAATTCACGCAGCTGCCCCAGGTAGGCTTCCATCAAGCGCTGCCCAAGTTTACGCCCACGCCATGCTTGTTCTACGTTTATATGAAGGTGAGCGGGATATATGTCCAGGTCTACATGCGTGAATTCCTCGTGAAATAAGCCTCCCGCCAAACCTCTGAAATAACGCATGGACCGTTTCCCAAAATGGTACTTGCCGCGTAGTAAATTGCCCGCCACTCGCGGGATGATCACCCTTTGGATTTTCTTATCATGGACACGGGTATCCACGCATCCGGTCAGGAAACCGACCACTTCTTCGTCTGCGGATGCTACCCAGGTGTGCTCAGGTTCAAGGTCTGTATAATATGCATAGAACGCATCCAGGAAAGCATTGCGATCCTCCATATACGCTTCGATGGGGGCACCGAAAAAAGCGGTGTCTCCTCCAATTCGGAAGACTGCGTTGCGATCAGTAGACTTGAAGGAACGTATGATGAGATCAGGAATGTTTTAAGGTTGGGTGATATAAATCATTTGCCACGCAGATTCGTCCTCTATGCGTCCTGCTGTTTCGGTGGCAGCACCCACGAAAACTGCCCAGGGGTTTCCGATGGCAACCAGGGAAATAGTGGAACAGGCATACATTCCTGAACGATGGACTGGATACCATCCCGCTGGAATATTACCCGTCCGCGCCTGGTAGGAAACAATCCCGTTATTGGTTAGCGCTTTCAGCCGTAAAAAGTAAGTGATTTCCGGAATGGTACCTTCCCTTAATTGGGCACATACCTGCAGGTTGCCTTGCATGTCCCTGGCAGCATAAACAGCAGTCAGATCCCCGGCAGGGACGAAACTGCGGGTGGTATAGTCTCCAACGGGATCGAGTTGGACCGGTTCAATCGGCCGCCCGTATGGATCCCTCCAATCCAAAGGATTGTTAATGGTACCTTGTGTTACCATCGCCAGGGTTGCGTCATGTACTGCAGAAAAAGTTTCATTTGCCCTCACGAAGCTTTCCAGCAGATTACGCAGAAGTGGCAACTGGCTGCGGTACGCCAGTACAGCCTGACCTTTTAGGGATGTATCTGAGGAGGTCAAATCCAACCGGTACCAATCGGGAGAAAGAGAATAAATCATAGTAGGTGGAGTCAAACTATCCTGCGGTTTCAACCCCTTAATTTCCGGGAAATCCGGCCGGTGGACGAGATAGGTAATTTGAGTCGGTAGGAATGTTGGGTCATTGTGATGAATGAGGGTGATCGCCAAGCGGGTGAAAACGTTCAATCCCCAGTGGTCAGGGTGAACATCCTGGGGGTGAGGGTAAACGATCAAGTCAGGGCGGTATGACTCCAGGATGGAGGTGATATCAGCAAGGTAATCTTGACCGGTATAAACTGATCTAGGATTATAAGTAATTGTATACGGGCTATGTGTATCCCCACTGTAAGGGGAGCGGTAAGGGTTGGAGACTGCCCAATGGTCGTTCCAAAGGGCTGGAGTACCACGATCGGGGTAGCTCAAAAAAGTGACCTGGTCAGGTTTTACTCCCAGAACTGACAGAGCCTTCAATGATTCCTGCTGGCGAATTTCACCCATCCGAATGAAATCTGCTGGGCGGGGATATATTTTTCTAAAATCCTGTATCGTGGCGAATAGATAGCCATCGCCATTCGTTGCTATGACCACCTTGACTTCTATTCCCGCCCTCTCAGCTGCCAGGATCAGCCCTGCAGAACTTAGAGTCTCATCATCGCAATGCGGGGCAAAGATCAGCAAGCGATGATACCCGTCGAGATTGATCGGCTTCAAATTTGCCACAGGAACAGAAGGATCAGGTTGAGACAGCTGACTCGTGATTATAGCTATTCCCGCCAGGAAAAGAAGTATCAGTGATACTCTCCCCCATGTGGCAAACTGCCTTTTAAGTAAATTAACCATGTCAGTTACCATCAATTTAAAGGGTGATGACAATATTTTTGCGGTCAAGCCAGAAAGCTACCGCCGAGACCCCTCCAATTAGAACGACCATTTCCAGAAACACCAGCCAGACCGGCGCATCCTGGTAGATGGCTGGAATCCCTGGGACGAAGAAAATCCCGATAATCAGGTAATGCAGGAAATAAAGGACCAGTGGATTTTTTCCCCATGCGACCAGGAACCAGCCTTTCCAGGAAAACCGCCTACTCAGCCAATGGAATATGAGGAACAAGAGCGCACTTGTACCCAGGCTGATTAGTACGTAGGAAGAAGAAACACGATGTTTACTGACAGGAATAAACAAAGCCAGAATGATCCCGGCAGCCAATATTGCCAGCGAAGCCCAGGGAAAATATTTTTTCCACCGCCCCTGGTCGTGAAACAAGTCTGCCAGGGCTGTGCCAAGGATCAGCATTGCACCCCAGTTGAGCGAACCAAATAATCCCCCGTGTGGGGAAAGGATGGTCAGATTGAGCAGGAAATGATCCAGGATGACTTGATACATCACCAGGATGCCTGCCCCGATGAGCCAACGATAAATTGATGGCAAGCCAATGACCGCCAATGTAATCAGACCTGCCATGCCAATGGCTTGGAGCACCCCCCAGTCAATTCCACTTGGGTTCTTACCGACAGCCGTTTCCCCCGCAGATGCAATTGCTCCCAGGCCAATGATGGCAAGGTATCTTACAAAAAACTGGTTGTAGGTTTTAAAAGCTCCTTCGCGTTCCAACCGTTGATGGAAGGATAAACCATAAGTTAGGCTAATTGCAAAAATAAAAAATGGGGCGATCAAATCGATCACAGTCAAACCAATATCGGGCGCGTGTTTTAGCCAAGCTGGGATGATAACCACCACGTCCATGTAGTTCGCCAGGGCCATGGTCAGGATGGCAAACCCGCGAAACTGGTCGATGGAAATGATTCGCTCAGGTTTCATGGCTGGAATTATACGTCACGAATAATACTATTGGCAGATATTCTCCTCATTTGGGAGGCTGGTATTAACAATTTGTCAAAATTGGGACAAATATTATCAGTTTTCATTGACATTGAACCTTCCCTGTTTTATACTTTATTCAAGGGAAATTAAAATAGAAAGAGATGATTTTAAGGCACGACCAAGGAGACAGAAAATGGAATTCAAAATTACTTATGCGACCATATTCAATCCACCCGATGAACTTCATACAAAATACGATGCTGCCCTTCAGACAGTTAAAGCCAACATGGGCAAAGAATATGCAATGATTATTAATAATAAGGATGTATTCGCAAATGAAAAGGTCGCAGACATTTCACCTGTTAACCGAGACTGGACGTTGGCCCAAATGCAAAAGGGAAACGAAAAGCATGCCTTGCAGGCACTTGAGGCAGCGCGCAATGCTTTTCCCGGCTGGAGCCGAACACCATGGCAGGAACGGGTCCGATTGCTACGAAAAGTCGCTTCGATAATCGAAGAACGTTTTTATGAAATGAGCGCGGCCTTATCAATGGAGGTCGGCAAGAATCGAATTGAAGCCTTCGGGGACCTCCAGGAATCCGCAGATTTGATCAAGTATGCATGCGATCAGATGGAGACCAACCAGGGTTACACGGTTCAAATGGGCAAGGACCCGCTGGTAGGCTATGACGCGACCAACTTTTCAATCTTAAAACCCTACGGTGTATGGCTGGTGATCAGCCCATTCAACTTTCCTGCCGCGTTGACCGGTGGTCCCACCGGGGCAGCACTAGTTGCGGGGAATACGGTGGTCATCAAGCCTGCCTCCGATACTGCCTGGTTTGTTCGTCTGCTGGCAGAATGCTTTCGGGACGCTGGATTGCCAGACGGAGTGCTAAATTTTGTTACCGGACCTGGCAGCTCTTTGGGCCAGGCACTGGTTACGTGTGCTGTGGATGGAGCTACATTTACTGGATCATTTGATGTTGGTTCAAAAATTTTCCGCGACTTTTCGGATTGCAACTGGGTGCGCCCGATCATTCTTGAAATGGGTGGAAAGAACGCAGCAATCGTTTCGCGTCATGCCGACCTTGAACGAGCTGCACTGGGTATCGTTCGATCAGCATTTGGCCTCCAGGGGCAAAAATGTTCTGCCGCTTCGCGTGTATTTGCCGAGGCTCCCGTTTATGACGATTTGGTTGCTCGGCTCAAGGCCCAGACCGAGAAATTGATCGTGGGCGACCCCACAGATCGCAATGTTTATCTTGGACCGGTTATTAATGAAGCTTCCTACAAACAATTCCAGGGTTACTGCTCAGAAATTACTGCTGGTGGAGGACATTTTCTTACCGGTGGGCATGTTCGGACTGGCGGTCTGTATGATAAAGGCTGGTTCTGTGAACCAACCCTAGTGATTGATCTGCCTCTCGAACACCGCCTTTGGAAATATGAGATGTTCGTCCCAATAACAACCATCAGCAAGGTCAAAAACCTCGATGAAGCTATGCAGCACGCCAACGAAGTAAATTACGGGTTGACAGCAGGATTTTATGGGAGTGAAGAGGAATCAGAGTGGTTTTTCGACCACATCGAGTCGGGTGTGGCCTATGCCAATAGACCACAAGGCGCTACCACAGGGGCATGGCCTGGGTTTCAACCTTTCGGTGGGTGGAAAGCTTCCGGGTCCAGCGGTAAGAATTCAGGCGGACGCTACTATCTGCCTCTATATATGCATGAGCAGATCCGCACCACGATCCGCTAGATAAGTTCGGTAAAAGACCATCCTGGGGCAGCTCACCACAAAAGTAAGCTGAAAGTTGGATTGGTAATATCTTTTTAAAGTATATTTTCACGCTGATATATAATTCGGGCGGCAGTGTAACTGCCGCCCGAATGCTTTTCTATCCGCCGCCAATAACAGCCATAAGCATGACTGTATCCCCTTCTTGAATGAGATAATCTTTTGTTTGCATTTCATTGTGAACTGTAACCATGGCGATTAGTTCGGGCTTGATACCCAGCGAGATGAGAGTGTCGCGCACATTTCGGCCCGGGGCAACGGTATATTCGCCTTTACTCCCGAGCAGATTCTTGAGTGACGCACCAAGTCGAAGGGTTGCTGCCATTTTATTAAGCTGGAATCGCTTGCAGACCAAGAAGTTCTATGGTTTCGGGTCTGGGTAATCCGTCGGGTTTCCAACCGCGCTGTTCGTAATACATATCCAGTAGATGGTTTACATCTTCGATTTTAGTGATCTGACCCTTGGTTGCGCCACTTTTGGGAGCATCTTCATAGAAGCGTGGAGCGGGTAAATCCCAATCGCGGCCAAAATCATCGTTTTCCCGCGCCCAATACAAACGGGTAAGGTTCCAGATGCGTTCTCCTACCTTTTCCAAGTCTGCCCAAGTGCGCTTAATGCCGGTTATGGCTTCAAGGGCAGGAACGTAAAGGTCACGGTCGATGTTGAGCTCCACCCATTGCAGGCGGCAGCCACCCAGCACATCGAACATGGGGCGGAAGTTTTGTAGCCAGATTACCCGCGCCACTTTTTCAGGGGTGACCAGTTCACGGCCAACCTGCAAGTCATAGGTGATGGCCCAGGAGCGGTTGTGATGCGCGCCCACATCGCAGGTCATATATGCCAGCAGCATGGCTGTGGCATTATGCGTTGCGTAACCAGATTGTTCCATCCCCTTTACGTGAATGGCAAACTTCTCACTACCCCTGCCAACTTTTTTGGAGGCTCGTTTGACGCCTTCTGAAAGGAGAGCACCTAATCCTTCACGACGGGCAATTTTCTCGATAAGCTTGAATGTAGCATCGACGTTCCCGAATTTAAGGTCCAGTCCATCGGTGTCTTTCCTGGAGAATATTCCCTTTTCATAGCATTCCATCGCCCAACCAATGGCATTCCCCGTACTGATGGTGTCGACCCCAAAGTCGTCGCAAAGCAGGTTGGCCTGAGCAACCGCCTCGATGTCATCAATACCGAGGTTGGAACCCATCAACCCAATCGTCTCATATTCCGGGCCTTCCACGTAACTATCATATTTCTTGTTTCGGCTATATTTTCCACACGGCGACGGGCAGCCAAAACAGCCCTTGTCGGTGATGACAATTTTTTCGCGCATGGTTTGCCCAAAAATACCTTTTGCGCCTTCAAAGGAACCGGCACTGAAGTTGCGAGTGGGCAGCGCACCTACCTCATTACACCAGGATGTTACAACCGTGGTGCCATAACGCGTCCATTCTTTCAGCCCCTCGGCATCCTTGCAGGCTTTATAAAGCGCTTTTCCGGCCTTTCGGTAGGCGTCCATATCCGCTACAGGGACAGATTTTGTTCCATGAATTACTATGGCTTTCACTTTCTTGGACCCCATCACTGCGCCCACGCCACCGCGTCCAGCCTGGCGGCCGTAATCGTGGTTGACACAGGCAAATGGGACCAGATTTTCACCACCGACTCCGATGACTGCCACCTGGAATTCTTCGCCTAATTTTTCCTTGAACTGCTTCTCTACTGCAAATGTGGCTTTACCCCACAAGTCGGAGGCATCTCGCAATTCAATTTTGTCATCATCAATAAAAAGAGTTACCGGCTTCGGGCTGATTCCTTCCAAAATAATGCTGTCCAGCCCGGCATAGCGCATCTCGGCTGTGAAGTGACCACCCATCGAAGCACTAGCGTACCCTCCGGTTAGTGGAGCCTTGGTTGTCCAGTCGCATTTGCCACCGCCGGGGATCATCATGCCAGAGATCGGTCCACTGGAAATGATCATTTTATTTTCAGGTCCCAGTGGATCAGCGCCTGTAGGGACTTCCTTTAAAAGGAAATAGATCCCGAAACCGCGTCCGCCGATGAAATCGCGGGCAAGGTCTGCAGGAGTCGATTCTTTTGTAAAGGTACCATTGGTAAGGTTTACCCGCAATATTTTTCCAGCATAGCCATTCATATCTGCCTCCTTAAGCTGCCGCTGTCTCGATTTCAGCGATCCAGAGCGCACTTGTGCCACAGACATCCACACAATCACCGCAAAGGTCACATTTCCAGGCAGTATCTGCCAATTTGGAGCGAACGAACATCACTTCTTCAGGGCACTCCGGGACGCACGCTTCACATAAGTTGCATTCAGCAAAGTCAACGTAATAGGCGCCCTTATCATTCTTTTTGATAGCCTCGGTGGGGCAGACAGCCGCGCAGTCGCCGCACTGCGTACATACCCTGACGCTGTAGACGCCTGGCGAAGGGAAATGAGGTTCGATGACCAATGCCGACTTTTTCGGGTTGTTCTCGCTAAAAAGGTTCAGCGAGCAGGCAACACGGCAGGCATTACATCCGGAACATTTGGAATTATCAACATACAGCCTCATAAACAACTCCTTTTCATGGAATGGTTCCAACTGTATAGTGTAATAACCGTCACCGGCTAAGGATAGAGACATCCGTCCTCTTTTCTCATGCAAGCCGTCCTGTTCTTTACCATTTCAGGGGGAGAATCATCTATAATATGCCAGTATGAATGGTCACTTGCTCCCCCGGCTTGGCACATTTTTTATCCTTATGGGGTGTGGATTGCTTATATTGTTCATCGGGTCAACATTTGCCGGGGAATTTAGTATTTTATTTTTGCTTTTTTCGGCAGCTGCTTTTTTTCTTGGATTTATGTTCCACCGCCTGGCACCCCACCCTGAACCAACTCGATTCTCTGCGATTCGTAAGATGCGTCAGCGTTCACATGAACGTAAAGAAGAAAAACACCCTGAGGAAGACAACGAAAAATGACAAAACTAATTCCATTATCAGAAGCAGTGTCCAAGTTCGTTCAGGATGGGGATATTGTTTATGCAGCGGGATTTACTCATCTGATTCCCTTTGCGGCCGGGCATGAGATTATTCGACAGCGCAGGCGAGGCTTGACGTTAGCGCGCGCCACTCCTGATCTGATCTACGATCAAATGGTTGCGGCAGGGTGTGCCCGAAAGGTCATCTTTTCATATATGGGAAATCCGGGGGTCGGTTCCCTTCGTATTGTCCGTTCTGAAATAGAAGCCGGCAGGCTTGATTGGGAAGAATACTCCCACTTTGGCATGATCTCACGCCTGCAGGCGGGCGCTGCAGGACTTCCATTCATGCCCATGAATCAAACCGGAACCGTGGATTTGGAACGTGCCAATCCGCTGGTTAAACGCGTCATAGATCCATATTCGGGTCGCGAACTGATCGCGGTCCCGGCATTGAACCCGGATGTTGCCATTGTTCATGTCCAGCGCGCCGACAAGGATGGGAATGCTCACTTGTGGGGCATCCTTGGGGAGCAGAAGGAAGTCGCCTTTGCCTCGAAACGAGTCATCTTGTCGGCGGAAGAAATCGTGGATGAAGCTGTCATCCGCTCAGATCCAAACCGGACCTTGATCCCTGGATTTATTGTCAGTGCGGTGTGCCACGTCCCGGGCGCGGCCCATCCATCCTATGCCCAGGGCTACTACGATCGCGATAATGATTTCTATTTAAAATGGGACAAGATCAGTGAGAGCCCAGATTTTGTGAAAACCTACCTCGATGAATGGGTATTTGGTGTGAAAGATCGTTTTGAATTCTGGCAGAAACTTGGCTCGGAGACTCACCAACGGCTAAAGGTCAAGGCGCGCTTCAGTGAGAAAGTCAATTACGGGAATTATTAGCGAATAGGATTTTATGAGCATTCCGTTCATGGTTCTCGGGGAGACCGGCTTGCCTCTCCATTTCCTGCATGCAAACGGTTACCCTCCAGAATGTTACCGCCCTTTAATTACCAGACTAGCAGTACATTACCAGGTTATTTCCATGAGCCAGCGCCCACTCTGGCCAAATTCGAGGCCTGAGGAAATCACGGACTGGCATCCACTGACAGATGACTACCTGCGATTCCTCGATGAATATTCAACCGGCATCACGATTGGCGTTGGACACTCAGTAGGAGGCAACGTAACATTACGGGCAGCGCTGCAGCAACCGGATCGGTTTCGTGCTTTGGTATTGATTGATCCTGTGCTATTCCCGCCGTATATAATTCACTCCTGGCAGATAATTTGCGCCCTGGGATTAGGATATCAAATGCATCCTCTCGTCAGGGCTGCCAGAAATCGCCGCAGCCAGTTCGACGATCTGGAACGGTTGTTTAATGGGTACCGCCGTAAACCGGTATTCAGGTATATGGATGATGAATCCTTGCGAACTTATGTTAAAGGAATTGCATGCCCTGCAGAGCATGGCTATAAATTATGTTACAGCGTCGAATGGGAAATGCATATCTACGCGACCAGTATGTGGCGTGATATGGACCTCTGGCGCGGCCTGCCTGGCTTGAACATCCCCCTGATGATTATTCGCGGAGCGGAAACTGATACGTTTTGGGCGACCACCGCCCGCATGGTGGTTGGCAAAATTCCTCACGCCCGGGTTGTGACCATCCCGCGATCCACGCACCTTGTGCCGCTGGAACGTCCAGCTGAAGTTTACAATGCAATACAGGATTTCTTACTGGAGGTTTTATGACCGAGCTGACATCTGCTGAACTGATGATCGTAAACGCTGCCCGGATGCTTAAAGATGGTGACGTGGTCTTTGTGGGGGTGGGGCAACCCAACCTCGCCTGCAACCTCGCCAAGCGCACGCATGCCCCCAATCTTGTAATGATCTACGAAGCAGGTGTGATTGGTGCAGAACCTGCCCGCCTACCCCTTTCGATTGGAGACCCAACCCTGGTGAGTGGTGCATTGTCGGTCGTAAGTATGTATGATATTTTTACCAACTACCTTCAACGCGGAAATGTAGACGTTGGGTTCCTGGGCGGGGCGCAAATAGATAAATATGGGAATATTAACGCCACGTTTATCGGAAGTGATTATTCCCACCCAAAAGTGCGTTTGCCCGGTTCAGGCGGAGCACAGGAAATTGCCGCGTGGGCCAACCGGTGTTATATAATGACCCCTCATCAGAAGCGCCGCTTTCCGGAAAAGGTGGATTTCATCACTTCTGCAGGGTACCTGGATGGTAAAGGCGGGCGTGAGAAAGCGGGATTGCGCGGAAAAGGTCCTATTGGGGTGGTGACGGATATTGGCCTCATGGAACCCGACGAATCTGGTGAATTAGTCCTGACTGCACTCCATCCCGGAAAAACGTCAGAGCAAGCCATCAGCAACACCGGCTGGCCGTTGAAAGTGACAGCGCAGATTCGGATCACGGACCCGGTCACGGATAAAGAGCTTTTTATTTTACGCCAGGAGTTGGATCCAACTGGTATTTACTTAAAGGGAGGATAAATATACCCGGACCGCCATCTTAGAGGCCAGTTCTCCCCTAAACACCCAACAATAATTCATTACTTCTCGGAATTTCAAAGAAAAGCCCGGTTCAACCTCCTCGCTTTTGGGGATATCTTGCATAAAGATCATTAGAAATAACAATTTCTTGAATCTTTGCAGATTATAATAACTCTGACATGTCGATGATTAAAGTTGTTTTCTTTGACCTGGGATCCACACTCGTTTACTCGAAGGATCCATGGCTGCCATTCTACGAACGTGCGAATCGTGCTCTCGCAGAATCTCTGTCCTCCGCAGGGGTTCAAGTTGACCCAAATGCTTTTCATGAATGAGTCCGGTGGTTTCCTTGGGGCTTATTACGAAAAATACTCAGGGGAAAGCTTTGAAAAAACAACATTTTCCCTCCTGACGGAAACCTTGTCACAAAAAGGTTTCATAAATATATCCGAACCGGTCTTACGCTCTGCCCTGGCAGCTATGTACGCGGTGACCCAAAAAAATTGGTATCTGGAACAAGATGCAATTTCAACTCTCGAAACACTGAAAAATCGCGGGTATCAATTAGGATTGATCTCCAATACTTCGGATGATAAAAATGTGCAAGGGATAGTCGATCGGTGGGGGTTGCGTAATTTTTTCAAAACGATAGTCACCTCGGCCGCCCTCGGATTCCGAAAACCGGATCCACGCATTTTCCAGGTGGCACTGGAGCATTTTCAACTCCCGCCAGAATCTGCTGCAATGGTAGGTGATTTGTTGGATGCCGACGTATTGGGCGCAAACCTCTCTGGAATTTACAGCATATGGATTACCCGCAGGGCACATCTTCCGGGTGACGGAGACCTGGAGATTCAACCGCAAGCCGTCGTACCTGCCCTCCTTCAAATCCCAGATTTGCTGGCTGAGGTCGAAGGCGACCGCGACGAATAGACTGCCTTGGGATTAAAAATGCCAAGATATTGTTTCACCATTACTTCTATAAATCAACCCTGAAAGGAATTCGTCATGCCAAGTAAAGTGTTCTTCGGTTCAGCGCACCAATCCCGCCTGGAGGCAAAGGAAACATTACCAGCAAAACTGGATCTTGTCCTTGAAAAGCTTCAGATCCGGGATCGTGTCAAAGATGAGATGGTGGTTATCAAAATGCATACCGGTAATAACATCGGATATTCGACCATCCACCCTGTATTTGTTCGGCGGGTCGTCCAGGCTGTCAAGGATGGTGGAGGCAAGCCCTTCATTGCCGATGTTAACTGGGACGTGGCTGGAGCTGAAACGCGCGGCTACACTCAAGAGACGATCGGGTGCCCGATTTATCCTGCAGCTGGTCCGGATGAAAAATATTATTATGAGTACGAAAAGCCATACAAAAGTATCCAAAAATGGAAATTGGCTGGGTTGATCCACGACGCTTCCTTTCTTATTAATTTCTCTCATGTCAAAGGGCACCCTTCCTGCAGCCTGGGTGCCGCTTTCAAAAACCTGGCTCTCGGCTGCATGGCGGGTGACACCCGTGGTGACATGCACCGTGCCACTCATTTCGACCAATACTGGTTCCCGGAAAAATGCCCGGATGCTGCCACGATCCAAAAAATCGCCGCCT
Organism: uncultured Chloroflexia bacterium; assembly: GCA_963830585.1. Classification (GTDB taxonomy): domain Bacteria; phylum Chloroflexota; class Anaerolineae; order Anaerolineales; family Villigracilaceae; genus UBA877. The sequence continues at coordinate 1,463,239 of CAWHNA010000002.1, forward strand.
CATGCCCCTTTGAAGCCATTGTTGAAGACAAGAAAGAACCCGGACAGATGCACTTGCATATGGAACAATGCAACCAATGCGGGCGTTGCCTCATGGTGGCTCCTCCTGGGAGTCTAAAAATTGATGCAGTAAATTTCAACACCTTTCAGGAAGCATGTGCTATTTCGACCAGCATAACCTTATCCACCTTTGATGTAAAAAAAGTCACCCACCTTTCGCTGGCAACCCATATGACTCCTGTGTGTGACTGCTTCGGATTTACTTCGATGCCCATCCTGCCGGATGTCGGCATTTTTGGGTCTGATGACATTGTAGCGATTGAGTGCGCAGTGCTGGATGCCACCGCTGGATTACGGTTGATCGAGGAGAACCTGCCACAGGCGATGGAAATCCACACCCGGGTTGGACACCCTTTCCAGCAGATCCATGGCCCGCTCAAAGATCCCTACATGGTCACCAAATACGGAGAAAATCTCGGGCTCGGCAGTCGTGAATATGAATTGGAAGATGTCCTGCCGTTAGAGAAAGTGGAACGGTCCGCTTTGCCATATATCCGATCAAAATAATTTAGGTGGAAAGAGCTCTCCATAAATATTGGAGGTATTTTCCATTTTACAAAGGTTATAATTCTATTTCCAGGCAGTTTGGAAATATTAGAAACAGGACCGGAAAATTTTTTTCGGTCCTGTGCTCATTTCAAGACGAAGGCAAGGGGCTGAATTTTTGTTCAGGTTTATGGCCATTATGGTTTTGTTCCATTGCTTCAATAAACTGCGGGTCACGCCGGAATTGGCTCATATAAAGGTTGTAATAAAACCCTTCATTATCCAACAGTTCCTTGTGTTTACCACGTTCAATTATCTCGCCATCATTGATCACCAAAACCATATCCGCATTGCGGATCGTACTCAAGCGGTGAGCAATGACAAAACTGGTGCGACCTTTCAACAGAGTGGTCAGGGCTTCCTGGATCAACCGCTCAGTGCGAGTATCCACGCTGGAAGTCGCTTCATCCAGGATAAGAATTCGAGGGTCAGCCAAGGCAGCCCTGGCGATGGCGAGCAGTTGACGTTGCCCCTGGCTCAGGCCGGATCCGCGTTCCCCCAGGATAGTTTCATATTTTTGCGGCAGACGATCAATGAAGGTATCAGCATGAGCCAGTTTTGCCGCGGCGAAAACATCCTGATCTGGAGCATCCGGTCGGCCAAAGCGGATATTGTCCATCACGGTGGCACTAAATAAAAATGTATCCTGGAGTACGATGCCCTCCTGCCTGCGGAGGGATTCGGCGGTTACAGTGCGAATATCGGTCCCGTCGATCAGGACTTTCCCCCCGGTGACATCGTAAAACCTGGACAGTAGGTTGACAATCGTTGTTTTTCCAGCGCCGGTTGGTCCAACGATGGCAATCGTTTGGCCTGGTTGGGCTTTGAAATTAATATTTTTCAATACAGGCTGACCCTTTTCATACTCTGCGGATACATCTATGAATTCAACCTCACCGCGAATGGGAGCCAGGGCTTTGGCATCCGGAGCATCCTGGATGGCGGGAGTCTCATCCATCAAGCCGAAAATACGTTCGGCTCCGGCAATCGCGCTTTGAATATTTGTCCATAAAACTGCAATTTGCTGAATGGGTTGGTTAAAACGCTGGACGTAACCGAGGAAGGTGATCACCAGGCCCAACGATACTGCAGTCCCAAAAAGAGTCCCATTCCCCAGCAAAGCAATCCCACCAGCGCATGTTACGATCGCCAGGGCAAGGTAGCCGAGTGCCTGGAGAGTGGGAGCCAGGGCAGCGGAAAACGCCACCGCTCCCACGTTGGCATCACGATAATCTCCGCTCGTTACCCGGAATTGTTCGATATTTTCTTCAGCACGATTAAATGCCTGCACTTCCCTTACCGCGGAGATATTTTCCTGTAATTCAGAGTTGACATTGCCCATCGACTTGCGTGTTTTCCGGAACATTTTTCGCGCCTGGGATGAGAAGAACAGGGTTGCTGCCAGCATGATGGGTGCAACAGCAACACTTAACAAGGCAAATGGCACATTCGTCGTCAGCATGTTATAGACGATCCAGACCAGCAATAAAATACCTCCGGCAACATTGACCAACGCAAAGTTGATGGCTTGTTCTATGGCAACTGCATCGTTCGTTATCCGGCTCATTAAATCCCCAGCTTCATGTTCTGCATAATAGCTCATTGGCAACCGGTGCAAATGTTCAAATACTGCCTCCCTCAAGGATCGCAGGACGTGTTGACCTGCCCAGGTCATACTGAAAAAGGTAAGCCCGGTAAGTGCACTGCTGATGAGGAAAAGTGTAACCAGGATCAATACCATCCTCAGCAAACCCGCCACACGGCCATTTGAATCCATATTGCTGCCATCTGCTTTCGGTCCGGCAAATCCTCCTATCGAAAAAGCATTGCTGATCAAGGTTTGAGTCAACCCGGAAGGCTTACTCCCTTGAGCCAGCCAACAACTCGATTGGGAAGATGAAACCAGGTTGGAAATTCCAGGAAAATTCCCCAGTCCACTTCCGGCTGTAGGTGCCAGGTAGCAATCCACCAATTGACCGGTCAGCTCAGGTGTAGTGACCTGCGCCCAGGTGGAGATGACTATGCATAAAACCGCAATGAGCACCATCGGCCACCATGGACCGAAACGTTGTGCCAACCGTGTAAGAGTCTGGCCTGTATTTTGCGGTTTTCGTACTTCAGTAGCAAGGAAATCCCTGCCCATTGGACCACCAAACATTTTTAATCTCCTGCTATCATAATATGAAAATTAATAGTGGCTATGCTACTTCCATATCGGAGGTAACATCACCAACCAGTTGAGAGTTATAGATTTCCGCGTAAATCTCGCTTTCCTCCATCAAATCTTTGTGCCTGCCTCTTGCGACCACTTCACCCTTGTCCATTACCAGAATCAGGTCCGCATTCATGACCGTGCTGATGCGCTGGGCAATAACGAATGATGTCCGTCCCTTCATCAATTTATCCAAGGCTTCCTGGATTTGAGCTTCAGTTGACAGGTCCACCGAACTTGTAGAGTCGTCCAGGATGAGGATGTGTGGACTCAGCAGGAGAGCGCGGGCAATGGCAATACGTTGTTTTTGTCCACCACTCAAAGTCGTCCCGCGCTCGCCCACCCGGGTATCGTATCCATCCGGAAATTCCATGATAAAGTCGTGAGCTGCAGCTGCTTTTGCAGCTGAGATGATATCTCCCTCGGTGGCATTCGGTTTTCCAAAAGCAATGTTGTCTCTGATCGTTCCAAGGAACAAAGTGGTCTCCTGCAATACAATCCCAATCTGGGCACGCAGGGATTGGAGAGACAAATCCCGCAGATCATGACCATCGATCGTGATGCGCCCTTCAGTGGGGTCATAAAACCGGGGCAGGAGGTTGATGATCGTTGTTTTACCTGAACCGGTAGCACCCAGCAGAGCCACAACCTGTCCCGGAAGAGTATCAAAGCTCACATTTTTTAAGACCGGGTCGCCGGCTCCAAAATATCGGAAACCGACGTTTTCGAACTTAATATGGCCTTCGACTGAAGGAAGTGCCAGCGCTTCCGGTTTATCGGTTACATCGCTCTTGGCATCCAGGATTTCAAAGATGCGTGCAGCGGACGCCGAGGCCTGGCTAAACTGGGTAATAATGAAACCGAACTGAGCTATTGGAAGGAACATGAAAATCAAATACAGGCTGAATTCCTGCCAGTCGCCAATGGTCAGTGTCCCGTGCACGATCTGAACGCCGCCGGCATACAGGGTGGTTGCCTGTCCTAGGTTGGCAACCAGGAAAATTACAGGGATGAGGAATGCAAAAACCCTGGAGACAACAATTTGCTGACGCATTAATTGGTCAGCCTGCTGTCCGAATTTAGCCCGTTCATTTTTTTCCCGCGTGAACGACTTGATCACCTTGATGCCAGCCATGTTCTCCTGCAAGGTGGTGTTCAAGATCGAAAGCTTTTGCTGGATCCGTGTGAACAATGGCCTTGCCAGGCTGCCAAAAACGAAGAACAATACCAGCGCCACCGGAAGTATCCAAACGGTGACAATAGCCAGTTTTGCGTTGGTGGAAAATATAATGATCAATGTGCCCGCCAGCAGGATGAAAGCGCCTACCAGTTGGATCAACCCCTGCCCGATAAACAAACGGACCTTTTCGACATCATCGGTTGCCCGGATCATTAATTGGCCGGTCTGGTTGCGATCATGGTAAGAAAACGACAACCGCTGGATTTTGGCAAATAAATCATTGCGCAAGTCAAAAGCAACTGCCTGTGAATTTTTTTCGGCCCAGTATGCCTGGAGGAATGAAAAAACCCCGAACACGATCCCAAAAACTACGAGGATGATGCCTCCCACAATCAGGTTATGGGGAGCATTGGTTTTCGTGTTGTTCAATTGCGCTGCTAATTGCTCTTGCGTCCAGGTGCTCGGATATTTAAGGAAATCCAGGATGGTTGGCAAAGCTTGCGACATAAATGCGACTGGAATCTTCCCAAGAGCATCCAGGATGGTCTTGGCAATAACGCCATTCGTCACAGCATTAATCACATTTGCGATCAATTTTGGGACAGCAAGCTGGGAGAGTGTGGCGATTACTAGGAAAAAGTAGGGTAAGACTGCTTGCCCCTTGTAATTTAATAGGTATTGGGCTGCACGCCTAATACTATTCCTTTGTGTTAATGGATTATCTTTCGATGCGCGACGTCGATTCAATTTATTAATCCTTTCCGATACTCTCATATTATTTTTTTGCATCGATATTTTGCGCTGCATCTGTCATCACCAGCAGCGCATCGGATATGGCTTCCCGCTGACGGGAGGTTAACGAGTAAGTGAATTGTTCCACCCACTTCCGTCGCATGTCCACCAGCTTTTCCGCCAGAGCATGTCCCTTGGGTGTGAGAGCAAGGCGTTTTATCCGGCGGTCAATTGGATCTGCCATACGATCAAGTACGCCCAACCGGACCATGCGTTCTACCAGCTGGCTGGCAGCTGCATTGGTAATGCCCATCTGCTCGCTTATATCTGAAATATCCGCCTGCCCCGCAAAATGCAAGCGCATTAATGTATTCACTTGAGAGAAGGACAAACCTGTTTCGTCCATGAAATGTTTATAATCCTGCCCGTTGCGTCGCATAAAAACCTTGACCCACCCGTGTAAGACGTTTGAGAATTGATCCGTGGACGGTGACATGGAACTCCAATCTAGTTAACCTGGCTTATATATATCAAATATTATCTACTTTGTCAAGTTTATGACTTTGAGAGGAGGGTTTATAATTATTTTATGACCGACTTGTTTGATCACGCCCTGCAGCAAAAATTATTGGAGGAGGCCCCTCTGGCTGCCCGCATGCGTCCGCGCACACTTGACGAATATGTCGGTCAAGAACATATCATCGGACAAGGCAAACTACTTCGGCGTGCCATCGAATCCGACCGACTATTTTCCTCAATCATCCTCTGGGGTCCGCCTGGGACGGGTAAAACCACCCTTGCACAAGTAATTGCCAATCGCACCCAGTCTCATTTCGAGACGCTTTCAGCGGTGCTGGCAGGTAAAGCCGAACTTAAAGATGTTATTGACGCTGCCCTGGAACGAAGACGCCTATACCAAAAAAAGACCACCCTGTTTGTTGATGAAGTCCATCGTTGGAACAAGGCACAGCAGGATGCACTCCTGCCGCATGTTGAGAACGGCACCATTCTCCTTATCGGAGCCACCACTGAAAATCCCTATTTCGAAGTTATTGGAGCGCTGGTCTCCCGCAGCCGCGTCTTCCAACTTCTTCCACTAACCGGTGAACAGACTGGAAAGATCCTGGACAGAGCACTCGCAGATGTCGAGCGCGGTTATGGCAGCCGTCGTGTTGTATTGGATCCCGACGCACGCGAGCATTTAATCGATGTTTCAGGCGGGGACGCGCGAAATGCGCTTAACGCTCTCGAATTGGCAGTAGAGTCCACACCTCCCGGCAAAGGAATCATCAACATTTCCTTGGAGGTTGCCCAGGAATCCATCCAACGCCGTGCTGTTCTTTACGATAAAGATGGCGATGCGCATTACGACACCATCTCCGCCTTCATCAAATCCGTTCGTGGTTCAGACCCCGATGCGGCTCTTTACTGGTTGGCGAAAATGCTTTATGCGGGGGAAGATCCGCGCTTTATCCTGCGCCGTCTGATAATCCTTTCTGGAGAGGATATAGGTCTCGCTGACCCAATGGGAGTTGTAGTAGCCGCTTCAGCCATGCAGGCATTTACGTTTATCGGTCTACCGGAAGGTGTCTACCCGATTGTGGAAGCAACCCTCTATCTCGCAACCGCTCCAAAATCTAATACAGCCACATCTTATTTCAAAGCGTTTGAGCGGATCGAGCAGGAAGGTGTTGGGGAGGTGCCAAATCATTTGAAAGACAACACGCGGGATGCAATTGCCCTGGGTCATGGGAAAGGTTACGTTTATCCCCACATGTCGGAAGACCATTTCACTCCACAGCAATACCTGCCGCAAGAACTTCTGGGAACTTATTTTTATAAGCCTTCCAGTGTTGGATACGAAGTGCAGATATCAGACCGGTTATCACGCTGGCGGGCGGCCCAGCGCAAAGCCCTTGGCATCACACGTCTGGAGGAAATTCCTGATTTGACCCAGGAACAGATTGACGAGATGAAACGGAAAATAAAGTAATCTACTTGCTAATAATTCATACTTCCTCTAAACGGAATTTTCGGTAAATTTCCCCACTAAAATTTTAGGCTTTTTAATTGACGCAAGGATACTGGAGTTTTTCAAATCCAGTATGGGCCTTTCAGTTGATCAAGAGGCGTATATAAGAATTAATCTGATTTTATCAATCAGGCGCTTATGTTGGCTGGGGTATAATTCAAACAATGGAAAATCGGTCCAATTCATCTTTTCGCTCATATATTGCCTCAAGCATCATCCTCTTTGTCCTTGGGTGGAGCGGATCAGCCTTGGCTGTTTTCATGCTCACCCCAACAGTCTGGGCACGCTGGCTTTTATTTTTTGGAAGCACTCTTGGAGTCACAAGCCTGGCCCTTCCAGTTACCTGGTTCCTGAACCTGCGTTTTCCCTCCAAGCCTCCCGTCGGAGCAACTGTCATTATGCGCCAGGCAATTTGGTTCGGCGTGTATGTGGCTTTACTGATCTGGCTACAGCAGGAACGCCTGGTTACAATTTGGACGGGTCTTGGTCTGGCTGCCGGATTGATTGCCATTGAATATTTCATCCGTATGCGGGAAAACGCACGCTGGCAGCCCCCCACGACCATCCCTTCCACAACGAGTGGACAAACTCCGGTGGACAGTGATCAGTCGAAAGAATGAACCTGCACGGACTCCCTTCAGTTGAGCAACTTCTCCAAACCAAGTATGCGGGTGAGCTTGTCGCGAGCTACGGCCGCCCATTAACATTACGGTCCATCCGCAGTTCCCTTGATAATGCAAGGACACAGGCTAGAACGGGTCGCGAGTCCAAGCTTCCGGACTTGGAATCATTACTCAGAGACGCTGCAGCATTGCTGCAATGCTGGACAGCCCCCACCCTTCTCCCTGTAATCAACGCGAGTGGAGTAATCTTGCACACAAACTTGGGGCGTGCCCCATTGTCAGCTGCAGCCATACAATCAATTCATGCGGTGGTAAAAGGCTACTCTACGCTTGAATTCGATTTAGAGACGGGGAAGCGCGGCAGCCGTTTGATCCACGCAGAATCTCTGCTCCAGCAATTAACGGGTGCAGAAGCCGCATTAGTGGTCAATAACAATGCTGCAGCTGTACTGTTGATCCTTTGTGCGCTTGCTAACAAAAAACGCGTAATTATTAGCCGTACACAATTGATCGAGATTGGTGGAGGATTCCGCATTCCTGATGTGATGAGGCAGTCGGGGGCAAAATTGGTCGAAATCGGCACCACAAACCGCGTCCATATTTCCGATTATGAAGACGCTCTAACCGCACCTGCTGCGTTGGTAATCCATGCTCACCACTCTAATTTTAAAATAACCGGCTTTACAGAGGAACCTGAACTTTCAGAAATCGCGGACCTAGCGCACAAATCAGGGGTTATATTCGCAGATGACCTGGGTTCCGGGACGCTCCTGGCAACGGAAAAGTTTGGTTTGGTCCATGAACCGGCCGTTCAAGAGTCCATCAAAGCGGGTGCAGACCTGGTCTGTTTTTCAGGAGATAAACTACTAGGTGGACCTCAAGCAGGCATCATTGTAGGTAAGGCTGTCCTTTTGGAAAAGATTAAAAAACATCCCCTGGCTCGGGCCGTGCGAGCTGACAAACTTTGCCTGGCTGCGCTGATGGCAACTTTGCAGCATTATCTTAAGGATGAAGCTGAACGTGAGATCCCCGTCTGGCGCATGATCTCTGCAACATCGAAGCAATTAAAAGCACGAGCTGAATTTTGGGCAGCCCGTCTTGGGCAGGGCGATGTAGTGGAAAGTGAATCCACTGTTGGCGGTGGGAGCCTGCCGGGGGAATCCATCTCAACCTGGGTTCTTGCCTTGAAAGTGAAAGGGCTTGACTTATTTTTAAGAAAATTGCGCCTGCAGCAGCCACCGATCATAGCCAGGACTGATAACGATTGCATATTGCTTGACCCACGAACAGTCCTGCCTGAACAGGACGAAACATTGATTGCGAATTTAGGAAGCGTTTTTCACTCTTACCAACTTAAAGAAAAAGTTTAAGGGAGCTTTACAAGTGTGGCAGATGAGCCTATGACTTTACATTTAGATCTTACCCGCGTCTTGAAAGAGAACAGCCGGACCTTTTTCATTCCAATTGCCCGGTTACCTGCCAGGCTTCAGGAGGCGGTTGCCAGCGCATATTTGTGCATGCGCGCGATAGATGAGATCGAAGATCATCCCAGTTTGGATGATTCGAAAAAGGCAGCCTTATTGCATGGTCTGGGACCAATTCTACAAGCCCGAATTGGTGTGGGAAACGCACATTCCGATCTTGCCGAGCTTGATTTCTTTTTTTCACCCTATAACTCCATCCTTCCTGAAGTAACATTACGGATAGGTGATTGGCTTCTAAATGTACCTACCGATATTGCCCCGCGTGTCTGGGACGCGACAATCGCGATGGCAGAGCGCATGGCTTACTGGGTGGACAACCATTGGCAGATTCAAACTGAAGCCGACCTGGATGGATATACATTTAGCGTGGCAGGCGCAGTGGGTTTGTTGATCTGCGATATTTGGAGCTGGTTCGACGGTACAGCCATTGACCGGATGTGCGCAATCCAATTCGGGCGCGGCCTGCAGGCAGTTAATATCTTGCGCAATCGCAAAGAAGATGCTTTGCGCGGTGTGAATTTCTTTCCTATTGGCTGGACGGATAAGGAAATGTTTCAATACGCCAGGAAAAATCTTGACCTTGCCAGGGTTGGCGTTGCATCGATGCCAAAAAGCTCATTTAAATATTTCGTAGAGATCCCCTTGCTCCTGGCGGAGGGTACGCTAAAAGCCATCGAAAATGGGGTGGGAAAACTTTCAAGAAAACAGGTATTGGAAATTGTTGGGACAGTGTCATAGTCGTCTGGGAACAATTCCTTCCCAGCAACCTGACAGTATCTCCCCCTGCAAATTAATAAAATAGCGTATTGCCAGATTATTCACGTTAGAAAACTCGATCCTGGATCCCCAAACCTCAAGGAGCAATGCAAAATGAAATCCGACCTAGACGCGCGCATGCAAATGAACAACCTCGACGCAATTATTGTCATCGGAAATGCAACACATAATCCTCCCATGTATTATCTAACAGGTGGAGGACACATTTCCGGCGCGACTCTTATAAAGAAACGAGGTAACGATCCGGTGCTCTATTGCAATGACATGGAGCGCGGGGAAGCTGCCAAATCTGGGTTGAAAGTGATCCCATATAGTACATATAATAGCGACTCCCTTCTAAAGGAAGCTCAAGGCGATTCGTTATTGGCTTCAGCGATCCGCTATAAACATATGCTGATGGATCAGGAAGTCCAAGGGAGGGTCGGCATTTATGGAAATACGGATTTTGGTTCGGCATACCCAATTTTTTCCCGGTTAAAAGACCTCATACCTTCGGTCGAACTGGTCGGCGAACCGCATGACAATTCCCTCTTCATGTATATCATGGAGACGAAAGACGAAGCAGAAGTAGACCGCATCCGTATTATGGGAAAAATTACCACAACGGTCGTTGGGCGCGTCGCGGATTACCTCACTAACTGCCAGGTCAGGGAAGATGAAGTCTTATTGGGGGAGAATGGAATTCCTTTGACCATTGCTGATGTTAAATCCAGGATTAATCTGTGGTTGGCTGAGCTTGGCGCGGAGAACCCGGAGGGGACGATCTTTGCGATCGGGCGCGACGCTGGTGTTCCTCATTCTACGGGCACCTCCACGGACCTACTGCGGCTGGGTAAAACCATCGTTTTCGACATCTTCCCGTGTGAGGCAGGTGGTGGTTACTATTATGATTTTACGCGCACCTGGAGTCTGGGTTATGCCCTTCCGGATGCACAAAAACTTTATGACGAGGTCAAGACTGTTTTTGATAAGGTTCACGAGAATCTTGACCTGAACGCCCCATTTAAAAACTATAACCGTCTGGTTTGCGAGGAATTCGAAAAGTATGGCCACCAGACCCCACTTAATACCCAAGCACCGGTGCAGGGATACGTCCACTCGGTGGGGCATGGTGTGGGGCTGAACATCCACGAACGACCATTTTCGGGGCTTACTGCAACGGATGATAACATCCTGAAACCAGGGGTGGTGATCACCAGCGAACCTGGACTGTACTATCCTGAAAAAGGGATGGGTGTCCGTATCGAAGATACGTTCTGGGTTAGACCGGATGGAAGGATTGAGGTCCTGGCCGAGTATCCATATGATTTTGTTTTGAAAATGAAGACCTGGAAAAAGAGATAAGGGGAGCTGGATCAAATCAGGCGTTGACGTATCGGTGGATAAAGCTATAATCATCCCGATGACCGATCTAAAACTCGCCCGCATCCTGGCTATCGAAACCTCGTGTGATGAGACTGCCGCAGCTGTCATTGAAAAGGGCAGGGTATTACTCGCATCCACCGTTGCATCCCAAATGGATATCCATGCTCGATACGGGGGCGTTTACCCGGAAGTGGCCGCCCGCCAACACGTACTGACGATCCTGCCGGTTATCGAAGAGACCCTGGCCAAAGCGCACCTGGCACTTTCGGATATCAATGCCATCGCCGCAACCCGCGGACCTGGGCTGGCAGGCTCCCTGGTGGTTGGGTTAAATACAGCCAAAGGACTGGCTCTCGGGGCGGGATTACCTTTGGTGGGGGTAAACCACTTGGAAGGACATATTTACTCAGCCTGGGTATACAATGCAGATGATAAGCCTTCACCCAAGCCTCATTTCCCCCTGATTGCCTTGCTTGTCTCGGGCGGGCACACTGAATTAAATCTAATGGATGCCCACCTTAGCTATCAACGTCTCGGCGCAACCCTTGATGATGCAGCCGGTGAAGCTTTCGATAAAGTCGCCCGATTGCTGGGACTCGCCTACCCTGGTGGGCCATCGATCCAGGAGGCAGCCGAAAACGGAAATCCAGCTGCGTTCAAATTCCCGCGTGCCTGGCTTGAAGGGACATGGAATTTTTCATTTTCGGAACTCAAGACCGCAGTTCTCAAAGAGACGAAACGACTCGAAGGGCAACCTTTGCCAGTGGCAGACCTTGCTGCCAGTTTCCAGGCGGCAGTCGTCGATGTGTTATTTAATAAAACCATGAATGCAGCTCGTGAATTCAAAGTGAAACAAATTGTAGTCGGGGGTGGCGTCTCAGCTAATGTACCTCTGCGAAACGCGTTTCTTGCGCAGACGGAATTCCCGGTAAATATTCCTCCACTTTCGCTTTGCACAGACAATGCAGCCATGATTGCTTCTGCCGGATATTTCCGTTACACGCTCGGTCATACAGACGGGTTAGAAATTGATATTATGCCAACCTGGCCTTTATCCTGATCAATGAATTCCCGGATTTCAGTCACGCTGAGGTAGGTGACGCCTTTTTTCTATTTATTCCCTTGTTCTTAAAATCTACTTGAGGAAGAATTAAAATACAAACCCCTGGGGGGACTGGCCCTAGTCCCGGCGGGGTTTGTTTAAGGAGGAGAATATTTATTATTATATGCTTCGAGATAAGAACGGGATGAACAAAGGTTAAGACCCAGATGAGAGAATAAATATAAAAGGAAACAAAGATTTAGGCTGAATATATTTGGGAGGATTCAACGCTTATTTTCAATGATCGCAAATATTTCCGCATCAGGTATCGGTCCAGATCTGAGTATTTGCGGTTCTCTGCTCGTGCAATCCACGACAGTTGAAGGTACGCCACTTGGGGTGATGCCTCCATCTATAATCAAGGCAATCCTCTTTCCGAGCTGTAAAAAGACTTCCCTTGCGGTCGTGGGGCTGGGCTGTCCGGACAGGTTTGCAGATGTAACTGCCATTGGTCCTGCTATGCGCAACAGGCTGCGCGCCACAGGATGGTCCGGAATGCGCACGCCAACCGTGGGTCCATTTGAGACCGTTTCCGATAATTCCGGGTTTTTTGGTATGACCAGCGTCAAAGGTCCGGGCCAGAAATGTGCAGCCAGCTTTAAGGCAATTTCCGGGATGGAAATGGCAACCCTTGCCATGTCATTTACGTCTCCGATCAACACTGGTATAGCTTTTTCGACCGGACGCTCTTTAACGGTATATATGCTCTCCACAGCAATCCGGTCAAAGGCAAGTGCACCCACCCCGTAAACCGTGTCTGTCGGAAAGGCTACCAACCCCCCTGATTTTAATACTTCCATGGCAAGCTGCATTGCCCGCGGGTCTTCAGCCGGCATGATGATCGTATTCATGTTTGAACTTCCAACAGCCGGTCCCGCCCTGCCAGATCCTTGAACAACGTTATTAGCGAATTAGGGAAAATGCGGGATGCCAATAATAGTACAGCAGGGCCTTTTGAAGCTTCGATTTCAAAAAGCAGCAAACCACCCGGGAGAAGCCATTTGATGGATTCTTCCAGAAAGCGGTGTATGTATACCAGCCCGTCTGGCCCACCATCCAAAGCCATGGTTGGTTCGCGGCCGTAAACACTACTTTTATACAGCGTTTTACTAGGTAAATAAGGAAGATTAGCTACGATTAACGAGCATGGATTAGAAGATGAAAAGAGTGGAAACAGGTCAGCTTTAATAAAGTCGATGCGTTCAGACACATGCATCCTTTTAGCGTTTTTGCGTGCCACGTTCAAGGCAGCTGCGGAAATATCGGTAGCAGTGATGATGATATCCGATACATTTACTGCCAGCGCAATGGAAATGCAGCCGGAACCTGTCCCCACATCCATCACTTTCAATACCTTTTCCTGGAAGGAATCCTTTTCTAGCCACTTAATCGCCCTTTCAACCAATAATTCCGTTTCCGGGCGGGGGATGAGCACATCGGGTGTCACTTCGAACTGTAAACCAAAGAATTCCCATATTCCGAGAACATACGCAAGTGGCTGACCACTCTCCAGCTGGGTAACTGCTTCTTCAAGTGACCTGAGCTGGGACACGGTCAATCGCACTTCGGGATGAGATAACACCCATGATCGCGGTTTTTGTAAATGGTGTGCCAACAACACCTGTGCATCCAGGCTAGGAGTGTCGCTGATCATCTCCAAGCGCGAACGAAACCCATTAAAGGTTTCTTCAATTGTCTGCCCCTCATCCTTACTCGTCACCATCCTCCACCCCACTGGATGACAAGCGGTCAGCCTCGTCGCGGGAGGACAATTCTTCAATAAATGGATCAATACCCCCTTCCATCACTACTGGCAGATTGAAGATCGAGACATTGATGCGGTGATCAGTGACACGGTTCTGCGGATAATTATACGTGCGGATCTTTTCGGAGCGTTCCCCGGTTCCCACTTGTGAGCGCCGATCTGCATCCTGTGTTGAGCGTCGTTTTTCTTGTTCGATTTCGTACAGCCGCGCCCGCAAGATTGACATGGCGCGTAGTTTGTTCTGTAGTTGCGAGCGTTCATCCTGCACGGCCACTACCATCCCGGTTGGCAAGTGAGTGATTCGGATGGCAGTAGCATTTTTTTGGACATTTTGTCCCCCCGCACCGGAGGAACGAAATACATCGATTTTCATATCTGACTCTGGAATTTCTATATCCACGTCCTCCACTTCTGCGAGAACAGCAACAGTAGCTGTTGAAGTGTGAATCCTGCCCGAGGATTCAGTAGCGGGGATTCGTTGGACTCGGTGTACACCAAACTCGTACTTTAATTTCGAAAATGCGCCCTTACCCTTGACCTGGAAAACGACTTCCTTGAATCCCCCTATGCCAATTGCATTCGAGTCCATCAATTCCACTTTCCATCCCTGGCGTTCAGCATAACGCGTATACATACGGTAAAGGTCTGCCGCGAAGATTGCCGCTTCCTCTCCCCCAGTTCCCGCGCGGATTTCGACAAACACATTTTTATCATCGCGTGGGTCTTTGGGCACCAGCATTTGCTTGAGTTCCTTTTCGAGCACTTGTGCCCGCGGTTCCAGGTCGGCAATCTCAGACTCCGCCAGTAGCCGCATTTCATCATCTTCTTGAGATTCAATTATCGAATGGGCTTCTTCCAAGCGCTCGACATCCCTACGGTATTCCTTCGACTTCTCGACCATGGGTTCCAGGTCGAGGCGTTCCTTGTTCAGTTCTGCAGCACGCTGATAATCGTTACCCACTTCCAATAACAGACGATGAAGTTCATCGTATCTCTTTTCGATCCCAACAAGTTTATCGAGCATAAACCACCTTTATGAATATTTGACGGGCCTAATATTATTCCTCTCTGACCTGGTCTTACTATTGTTAAGGGTCGGGAAAATAATTACCGTGGGTCCACCAGGTTTTGCGATTGCCAGCCCAAATTTAGTCAGATTAATATGGTCGCCCTAGTAAAATGGTAATCTCATACAATGGACTCTTAGTAATTTCATAATCACTTAATAGTAATCGTCAATGACAGGATCATGGTCAGGAGGACGATTGCTGAGATAACAATAATAATGACCCGATACGTGCGCGATTGACGTTGTTCCCAGGTCATTTTTTTTGCTTTTTTTCCTTTTTGCATCTCTAATCCTCACGAGCCATCATGGGGGTATTCTGTGTTTCTTTAAAGGAAATCCCTGAAACTCTCTTATTTAATATCGCTATGCGCCTTAAAAGCCTTATTCATGGCTTCTTCCAATTCTTCCAAAGCCACCGGTTTCGTCACGTACGCATCCGCGCCAAGATTCATGGCATGATCTACCATCAAGTCGGCAGCTTCGGTAGAAAGCATGACCACCGGGATCATCTCAAAATCCTCGCGGCGGTGTAAAAATTCCAGGAAGTCGATCCCGCTTACCCCAGGCATATTAATATCCAGGATGAACAGATCGGGTCGATGCCCATCAAAAAGGGCTTGACTTGCCAAGCGGGCTGAAAAGAAATGCCGGACTTCGCAATCCAGCAGTTTCAGCATCATCCGGACGGCATAGATCATTTCCTCATCATCATCAACGATCCAAACAGTTTTCATTCCAATTGTGCCTTAATGCTCTCTGCTAATGACGTGTTAATTCCCGGCACGGCGCTCAATTCTACCACCGATGCCTCTCTAATCTTATCCACAGAACCGAAATGATTCAAGAGGGCTTTTCGTTTCACCGGTCCTATTCCGTGCAGGGAATCCAACGCGGAAGCCATCCCTTGTTTCGTACGCCGCGCCCGGTGGGCAGTGATGGCAAAGCGGTGAGCCTCATCACGGATTCTTTGGATAAGGTAATGCCCTTGTGAATGGCGCGGCATGAGCAACGAATCGGGCTTGTTAGGAAAAAAAATCTCCTCTTTCTGCTTTGCGAGGCCAACTACTGGCACTTTGCCAAATAGTTGGTATTTTTCAAGGACCTCGATCGCCCTTGATAACTGACCTTTTCCTCCATCGACAATTAGGAGATCTGGGAGAAAAGAGAACGATTCATCCAGCTTGGCCCCGGGAGCAGCGTTAAGCGATGTGGCAGGATCGATCTCTTTTGCTGACTCCCAGCGCTTGAAGCGCCGGGTTAATACTTCCTCCATACTGGTAAAATCATCAGGAAGGCCGACCGTCCCCTCAATATTGAACCGACGATAAAGTTTTTTATCCGGGACACCTTGGGTAAATACAACCATACTCCCTACAGTTGCCACTCCTTGGGTATGGGATATATCGTAGCACTCGATCCTGTTGGGTGGATTAGGCAATTGCATGGCAGACTGCAGCTCGGCCAGGGCTTGTTCCTGCTTGTGAGTGTCTGCCTGCCATTGAGTTCGCAAAGCCTGCAAAGTCTCTGCAGCATTTTCCGCAGCCATCAAGACCAGGTCATGCGGCTGGCCTCTGTGCGGCACTCGCATCTCGGTTTTTTCACCACCGCGTCTGGTTCGCAGCCACTGACTGATGATTTGGGATTCTTCGATCTCCTGCGGAAGAAGTACCTGCTGGGGGATTACCGCAGCCTCTGTATAAAACTGCTTTATAAACTCGGTGATAACCTCTTTATCTGCAGCACCTTCCGTGCCTTCTAGAACGAAATATTCCCGTCCGATTAATTTGCCACCCCGAATGAAAAAGATCTGCACACATGCTTCGTTATCGGCGCGCGCCATGGCAATGACATCCGAATCCTTGTAATCTGCTGAAAACACCACCTTCTGACGCTCGACAATTGACTGCATGGCTTTCAGCTGGTCACGTAAGGCGGCTGCTTTTTCGAAGCGCATGTCCTCAGCTGCTTTTTCCATCTCCAATTCGACACGCTTCATGATCGGCTCAGAATGGCCGTTAAGAAACTCTTGAAGATCCGAGATCATTTGGCGATATTGCTGCTGGTTCACTGCACCAATACAGGGTGCCAGGCATAGCTTAATATCGTAATATAGACACGCTCGTTTATCCTGCCCCGTTATTACCCGGTCACAAGTCAGGTAAGGAAACACCCGCCGAAGCACATCCAGGGTTTGATATACCGCCCAGGCTGATGTGTAAGGTCCAAAATAACGCGCCCCGTCGTCCAGCATCAGGCGCGTAACCGTAACCTTTGGGAATGGATCCTGCCAATGGATTTTAATGTACGGGTAGCGCTTGTCATCCTTCAACCGGATGTTGTATTTGGGTCGGTGTTTCTTGATCAGGTTCATTTCGAGGATTAGTGCCTCTAGTTCTGAACCTACAAGGATCCATTCGATCTGGTCGATCTCTCGCACCAGGCGGCGCGTCTTTTGATCATGGCTTAAATCAGCATGAAAATACGATCGGACCCGGTTTTTCAGGCTGATCGCTTTCCCGACGTAGATGATCGTCCCCTCGGCATTTTTCATCAGGTAACAGCCGGGTTTGGGTGGCAGGGTATCCAGGATACCTTTGATGTGTTCGGGTATTTCCATCGGGCTAATTTTATCACCCTGTGCAGGACCCTTTCGGGAGCTTAGAAAAAAAAGTTTCCGTAGAATTGGTTTAAGACTTTTCATATCGGTCTGAAAAAGTCTCCATATATCCTATTCAAGCGTGGTATAAATGCCGGCATGAGCATTCCCCTCGAGCAATCAATTGGCACGCTCTTGCGTGCCCGAGGTTTGAAACTCGCGACGGCTGAATCATGCACCGGTGGGCTTGTGGCAGACTACATCACCAACATCCCAGGATCTTCCGACTACTTCCTGGGCGGGGTGGTAGCCTACGCGTATGAGGCTAAAGTAGCTCTCCTGCAAGTTTCGTGGGATACGCTGAGGCAGAATGGCGCTGTCAGCAAGGAAACCGTGATCGAGATGGCCCGCGGAGTTCGCACCGCTTTGGGAGCGGATTTAGGGATCAGCGTAAGCGGTATCGCCGGACCAGGAGGTGGGCTGCCAGATAATCCGGTCGGCACCACATGGATCTGTCTTTCAAGTCCCGACGGAGACTGGACACGGAAATTTGTCTGGAATGGCGATCGTCGCGCTAATAAACTATCTTCTGCACAAGCAGCCCTTCAATTGGTGCTGGATTACCTGGACAAAAAACTGGAAAATGCCTGATCAGCACATCCTCATCCTGATTTCTGCCAACTCAGAATGGAAGGCCGTCAAGGAAATCCTTGAACCTCCAAAAGTGCAAACCTCGTCTTTTGGTGAATTTTTCGATATTCGACATATTAAATATTTCCAAGGAGGCTGGGGGAAGGTATCTGCTGCCGCAACAACACAATATGCAATCGACATTTTCCATCCCCAACTGCTTGTTAACTTGGGTACCTGCGGTGGTTTCGAAGGATTGGTAGAACGTGGGTCGATCATCCTTGTGACAAAAACGATCATTTACGACATTTTCGAGCAGATGTCTGATCCGGAAGATGCCATCACCCACTATTCCACTGAAATTGACAATTCCTGGTTGCCCGACCCGCTACCTTACAAGGTACAACCCGGGCTGCTCATTTCAGCAGACCGGGATATCATCCCGAAGGATATCCCTATTCTGACCCAAAAGTATGGGGCGGTCGCTGCAGATTGGGAGTCAGGATCCATCGCCTGGGTAGCTAAAAAGAACGACATTCGCTGTCTTATCCTGCGCGGCGTCACCGACCTGGTCAATTCGCAGTCAGGCGAAGCGTATGGAAATATCTCTTTATTCCACTTGAATACAAAATCGATCATGAAAACCCTGATCGACCAGTTGCCAGTTTGGTTGGAAACAATTGCTTAACGAATAAAAAAAGGGTTGCGCTTTTTCAAGTGCGCTGCTTTTCATGCGGGTTTAATTTCCCAATCTCGCCCTTTCTTCTTCGATCACACTTTCTTCCAGCTTCTTGAAAAGCGGTGAGGGGGTGTTTAGTTTCCCACCGGGTTTCAATTGGCTCGGTTTCCATTTTGTGCGGTTATCACTCTGATATTTCAAGACCAGATGCTCCCCCAAGTTGTCTTGCACTGTCTCCGTATAGGATTTCCCAAATAATGGAACCTCATGATCGAAGAATCCATTCAACTTTTCGCAAGTAAATGGCAAGAAGGGAGCGAAAATGACTTTTAACGAGTCAATCGCCTTTAGAGCTGTATAGATGGTCAGGCCGGCTGAATCTTTATTCGTCTTAACCGCTTGCCAGGGGGCCATCTGGTCAAGGTATTGGTTTACTGTGGCTGCAAGGCGGAAGGCTTCCTGGAGACCCGCACGTAATTTCACTGTATCTAGGAATTCCCCCACGGTTGCAAAACCAGCTTCAATGGAGTTCAACAGGGTTATATCGGCGGGACGTAAAGCATTCAAGTCAATATTCGGAACGAATCCGTCCCAGTTCTTATAACTGAATGAAAGCACACGGTTCGCCAGGTTACCCCAGGTAGCCACCAGTTCTCCATTATTTTTGGCAACGAACTCTTTCCAGTCCCAATCTGAATCATGGTTCTCCGGCATGTTGATGGTCAGGTAGTAACGCAATGCATCCGGGTCGTAGCGGGTCAGGGCGTCCCTTCCCCAAATTGCCCAATTGCGCGAGCCGCTAATCTTCTGACCTTCGAGGTTCATAAACTGGTTGGCAGGTACGTCGTAGGGCATGTTGAGAATCCCCTCCTCCTCTGAAAAAATCTGTAAAAATTGCTGCCCAGCACCCATAAGTTCGGCCGGCCATAGAGCGGTATGAAAGAATATATTATCCTTCCCAATAAAGTAAAAAGATCTTGCTGCCGGATTCACCCACCAGTTTTTCCAATTTTCATTCGGACCACTCAGCTTTGCCCACTCTATAGCTGCTGAAAGATACCCGATGACAGCTTCGAACCAGACGTAAAGTCGTTTATCATCCCAACCTTCCACGGGTACCGGGATCCCCCAATCCAGATCGCGCGTGATAGGCCGTGGTTTTAGCCCCTCAGCCTCGATTTTCCCGAGTGATTCCCCCAGCACGGTTTCGCGCATGTAGCCTGAACGATCTCGTAGGAAATTGGTCACTTCCGGTTCCAGTTTGGATAGTTCGAGGAAGTAGTGCTCAGTTTGCCGCAGTTCAGGTGTGGAACCGTCCACTTTTGATTTTGGATTTATCAGCTTTTCTGGTTCTAGGACGTTTCCACACTGGTCGCACTGGTCTGAACGTGCGCCTGTGAAACCGCAAATATAGCAGGTGCCTTCTACATATCGGTCCGGCAGGAAGCGTTTTGAAGCGGGCGAGTACCATTGCATGGATTTCTTGGTGAACAGGAATCCGTTCTTTTGTAATGCCAGGAACATGGATTGTGCCACTTTGAAATGGTTTTCAGTATGGGTACTGGTAAATAGGTCATACTGTATACCCAGTTGCATGAACAAATCAATGAAGCCACTATGGTATTTTTTATATACTGACTCTACCGGGATTCCCTCTTTATCTGCAGCTATTGTCACCGGAGTGCCGTGTGAATCCGTGCCAGAGACCATTAGCACGTGATCTCCTTTCAAGCGGTGGTAGCGCGCGACGATGTCCCCCGGCAGGTGCGAACCGGTTATATTGCCCACATGGATCTCAGCATTGGCGTACGGCCAGGCAATGGCAATTAAAATGTTTTCGGGCATTAGTTCTCCTACGGATATCAATTGTGAACCAATTTAATCGTTCGGTCAAACAAAAAGGCTGTCCTTGTTTCGGACAGCCTTTTGGGGATTCAAAAAATCCTTACCTTCTCCGGTTAGCTGTCTGTTGGTGGCACGACATTTCCATAGGCATAGTCATTTCGTGAGAAGAGGAAGTGCTGGTCATCAATCGAGTTTACTATGTTGTGCAATAAGTTGCAAGTGGAATCTGGAATCTAAAATGGTGATGCTAAAAGACCTCTCTTTTTGGTAGCATTATTGCTATAATACTACGAAGAAGCAAGATATCATTGCTCGCTGGACGTGGAGTCACAAAGATGAAGACCCGAAATGCATTCCATCCGATCATTTTCCTGTATTTTCTTTTGGGAGTTGGTTTTGGATTGCTCTTTCCCGCCATCGGGACATTTTTTCAAATACTTATAGACAGTTTGCCGATATCCTGGTCCTCGATATTATTGGTTCAGCAAGCTCAACCTCTGTTATGGATAATTGATTGCGCTCCATTGGTTCTCGGGGTGGTATTTATCCTGGTAGGCATTCGGGAGAACCGCCTGACAAGGTTAAAAAATGAGCTGGAAACCAAGGTTGACCAACGAACCGAGGAACTGTGGAACGTAAATAAGAAACTAAACAAGGAAGTTGGGACCCTTCACCAAGTTGAAGAGGTCATCAGCCGCGGCAAGAAAGAATGGGAAAGCACATTTGATGCAGTTGCTGACCTGATATTTATTGTCGATTCTGTTGGGAATATCGCCCGCTGCAATAAAGCAGTTATTAAGAAACTCAATTCGTCATATAAGCAATTAATTGGCACTCCGTTTTTGGAAGCATTACGAGGTATTGATCAACCAGTCTTCACGGAATTTCATGCCGGTGAAATGGAAATCCCTCGGCTGGGCGGGTTTTTCGAGGTGTTGATCGAGAATGGAGCTTTCGAAGTTCCCCCGCGCTCAATCTATGTTTTACATGATATTTCAAAGCGGAAGAAAATCGAAGATGATATTGCCCGGCAGAAGAAATTTTTTGAATCTCTTGTTATTAACAACCCGGGTGCCATCATCGTCCTTGATGAAAAAGAACGGATTGCTTCGTGCAACCCGGCATTTGAAAAGTTATTCGGTTATACGCAAGATGAAATTGTGGGGGCGAATTTGGATACGTTGATTACAACGGATGCAACTCTCCAAGAAGCTTCCCAATATACTCAGCAGACCCTCACCGGCGGCACTATTCATGGGATCGGCAAAAGACGGCGGAAGAATGGAACTATGGTGGATGTGGAAATTCTGGCAGTCCCGGTAATCGTTGGTGAGCAAAAAGTCGGAGCCTTGGCAATTTACCACGATATTACTGAACTCATCAGCGCCCGCCAGGAAGCTGAAGATGCAAACAGCGCCAAGAGCGAGTTTCTGGCAAACATGAGTCACGAGATACGCACCCCCATGAATGGTGTAATCGGTATGCTCGAACTGACGCTTGATACGAGTCTGACCGATGAACAGCGGGAGTATCTTAATATTTCTCTCCAGAGTGCCGAAGCATTGTTGTCGCTAATAAATGATATTCTCGATTTCTCAAAAATTGAAGCTAAAAGAATGGAGCTGGAATCTATCAGCTTTAATTTGCGTACAACCGTGGAGGATGCAGCCGCATCCCTTGCCCAGCGTGCTCAGGATAAGGGTCTGGAACTCGCTTGTCTGATTTCTCCGGATCTGGCGATCGACTTGAAGGGCGACCCTGGTCGCATCCGCCAAATCATTATTAACCTGATCGGGAACGCTGTCAAATTTACCCACCAGGGTGAAATTGTTATTCGCGCAGAGCCTGTCAACGAAACTGCTTCACATGCAACAATTTATTTTTCTATCCAGGATACCGGCATCGGCATTCCGATCGAACGGCAGCAATCAGTTTTTGAACGCTTTACTCAGGCTGATGGGTCCACCACGCGCAGGTATGGCGGAAGCGGGTTGGGCCTGACGATTTGCAAGCAACTTGTAGAAGCCATGGGCGGGGAAATTGGTGTGCAGAGCAGTCCCGGGATGGGGAGTACCTTCTGGTTTCAAGTAACCTTTGAAAAACAACCCGCTGAAAAACGCGGAACAGCTCCACTCATTCTTCAACCGGTCAACCTGTCAGGTATGCGTATTCTTGGGGTGGACGATAATGCCACGAACCGCACTATTTTGACCAAGACCCTGGAAGGTTTCGGATGCCGGGTGGATACCGTTGCGAGTGGTTCTAAATCCATCGAAGTCCTACGCAACGCCTTGCGGAATGGTGATCCTTATCAGGTGGTCTTGCTAGATATGCAAATGCCCGGGATGGATGGCGAGCAAATCGTTCGCGCCCTCAAAGGGGATCCGGCGTTAAAAGATATCCGAATAATCGTTATGACTTCGATTGGTCAGCGAGGGGATGCTTCCCACATGGAAGCTTTAGGTTGCTCGGGTTACCTGCTTAAACCAGTGCGCCAGCACATGCTCTATGAGGCATTGGAAGCTGTCATGGGAAGGGGGGAAGAAAAAGAACCAGCCATCATCACACGCCACCTGCTCGCCGAGCAGAAGCAGCATTCCAACCAGCGTGTTCTTGTTGCAGAGGATAATCCAATTAATCAAAAATTAGCTGCAATTTTACTCAACAAGGCCGGTTATTCCGTGGACGCGGTCGAGAACGGCTTGCAAGTCGTTGAAAAGGCGAAAGAAGGGAAATATAATGCCATACTCATGGATGTGCAGATGCCGGAGATGGATGGTTTTGAAGCCACCCGCCGCATCCGTGAATGGGAAGGGGGCACACATCCGCGAATTCCCATCATTGCCATGACTGCTCATGCCATGAAGGGGGATCGTGGTCGATGCCTGGCTGCCGGAATGGACGACTATGTTCCCAAGCCTTTGGAGATCCACATCTTGCTTGATGTTCTTGATCGATGGCTGGAACCATCAGGAACTGAAGATACCCAGCCGGATCGGATCGAAGAATCGTCTACATCAGCTACTCAATTCATAGCGGCTCCGATGGAACCCTCCCTCCCCCTGGTGGATGAACTCCCCATGGATGTGGAACGTGCCCTTGAACGATTCGGCAACGATCGGCCATTCCTGTATGAAATGAGCCGCGAGTACATAGCAGGCTTCCCGGAACGCATCAAGGATCTAAGAACCGCCCTTGAAGCTCATAATGCCAACGATTTCAGCCGGCACGCCCATAATTTGAAAGGTGTTTCAGCCAACTTCAGTGCAGTTCCAGTAACCAATATTTGTGCTGAAATGGAGACTCTTGGGCGTCAGGACGATCTAGGGTCTGCTCCAATTCTGATTGCACGCCTAGAGGTAGAACATGATCGCTTGAATAAATACCTGAAAGAAGTTGGAATTACCGAGTAATATATTATTCATACGCAGTGGTTCTATGTAATTAGGACTGCCCTTTGCTCCGGCGGTCCTTTTTTACTGGGGTAGAATTTTCATCTTGGATTGAGGCAACGGTTCTACAATCGATTCCGAGGAAATTAATGAAACCATTTCAACTCATCTTTAACTATGCCCGTCGGTATACAATTTCCCTGGTCGTGACCGCTTTCAGTATGTTGGTTTTGGTTGGCATCCAACTACTCATCCCTTGGGTTATCAAACTTTTGGTCGCAAATGTCACGGCTCCAGGCGCCAGCCTAGCCAGCATGAATTATGTTACCATCCTGGCGCTGGTGGTTCTGGGAGCTTACTTCGTTCGGGCAGGATTGGCGTTTGTGCGATCCTACGTTGCCCACGTCGCCGGCTGGGGAGTGGTTGCCGACGTGCGGGAATACATCTACGAACACATGCAGCGCCTCTCCCTTCGCTTTTACGAGGATAAGCAGGTCGGCAACCTTATGTCCAACGTTGTGAACGACACCGACTTGTTTGAACAACTGATCGCCCACGCCATCCCGGATGTGGTCGTTAACCTGGTCACATTAATCGGTGTCACGGTTGTGCTGCTCAGCTTGAACTGGACCTTGACCCTGCTTAGTCTTATCCCCATCCCATTCGTCTTACTGTCACTTCGGGTGTACGCCAGGTATGTCCGCCCGGCTTTCCGCAATCGCCAGAAAGTTTTGGGGGATTTGAATGCATTGCTCAACGATAACCTTTCGGGCATCCGTGAAATTAAAGCGTTCACCCGTGAAGATGAAGAAGCACTCCGGGTACATGAAGGGATCGAGAACTACCGCAAATCCCAACTCGGGGCACTTAAATTAATGGCAACATTCCAGCCATTCGTTGAATTTACCTCCTCGCTGGGGACATTAATCGTCATTTATTTCGGGGGACGGCTGGCATTACAGGGGAAGCTACCAATTGCGGACTTGGTAGCCTTCTTTCTGTACCTTCAAAGTTTCTATGCACCCGTCCAGAACCTGAGTGGTGCGTGGGAAGCTGTCCAGTCTTCGCTGGCCGGGGCAGACCGGGTCGCTGACCTGATGGCTGAACCCCACGAACCTCAAACAGCACGCGGAGCTGCGCCAGTCACGGATCGGGTACGAGGTGATTTCGCCTTTCAAAACGTAAGTTTCGAATACACCGAAGGCGTCATGATACTGGAGAATGTGTCATTGGAGATTCCAGCCAAATCTGTGGTGGCGCTGGTCGGACCGACAGGGGTAGGAAAAACCACCCTGGTCAGCCTCATCCCCCGCTTTTACGACGTCACCACGGGGGTAATAACGCTTGATGGGCGTGATTTGCGCGATTATACGCTTGATAGTTTACGGCGACAGATCAGTATTGTGCTGCAAGACGTGTTCCTCTTCTATGGAACAGTGCGGGAAAACCTTCTTTTCGGTCGACAAACCGCAGACGAGGCTGAGATGATCTCAGCTGCAAAAGCCGCTAATGCCCACGATTTTATCGCCGACCTTCCCGGGGGCTATGACACTCTTATCGGCGAGCGGGGTGTCAAGCTTTCCGGCGGACAAAAACAGCGCCTGTCGATTGCACGTGCCATCCTGAAAGATGCCCCAATTTTGATTCTCGATGAAGCCACTTCCTCCGTGGATACAGAGACCGAGCAATTCATCCAACAGGCACTCGAACGACTGATGCTGGGACGGACAACTATTATTATTGCGCACCGTTTGTCCACAATCCGAAATGCCGATAAGATTGTGGTGTTGGAGGATAAATCCATCCGCGAGATGGGGACGCACGAAGAGTTAATGGCTCAGGATGGGTTATATCGAAGGCTTTCCAATGTCCAGGGAAATCTCAATCCATAAAGTAAAGGCCTCCCAAAAAACGGGGAGGCTTTTTTGATTGACGATCAAAACCATATTATCAAATTATTTCATTTTGAAATGGAAGATTACCGAAATTAACATTTTAAGTTCGTCTTTTCATGATTTATTCACAAATATTCCTTCAACTGCCTCGCACGCCTCGGGTGACGCAGCCGCCGTAGCGCTTTTCCCTCGATCTGGCGGATGCGTTCACGGGTGAGCCCGAACTTCTCCCCCACTTCTTCCAATGTAAAGGGTGTTCCTGTATCCAATCCAAAACGCATGCGCAAAATGCGAGCCTCGCGCGGAGTTAACGTGCCCAGCACTTCATCGATTTTATCTTTAAGCATGGACTGGTAAACACTTTGAATCGGGGTGGGTGTCAGTTCATCTTCAATGAACATCCCCAGCTCGGAATCCTCATCATCCCCCACGGGACTCTCTAATGAAAGTGGGAGCCAAGAAACTTGGAGTATCCACTGTACTTTTTGAAGATCCAGGCCCAATTCAGCAGCCAACTCTTCGGGTGTTGGGACGCGTCCCAGCCGCTGCTCCAGGTCATGGGTGGCTTTGTACGTCTGCCGGATGCGGTCGCTCATGTGCACCGGGACTCTAATGGTGCGTGCCTGGTCGGCAATGGCCCGTGTGATGGTTTGCCGGATCCACCATGTGGCGTACGTGGAGAAACGGAAACCTTTATGGGCATCATATTTCTCAACTGCCTTCATCAAACCAAGGTTGCCTTCCTGGATTAAGTCCAGGAATGGTACTCCGCGACCCATGTACCGCTTGGCGATGCTGACCACCAAGCGGGTATTGGCTTTTATGATATGCTCTCGTGCCATGATCCCATCCTGGACAAGGGCTTCTAAACGCTGGCGTTCGATGGTCCCTTTGGGTCTGGGAATGTAAAGCAAATCTCTTTTGGCATTGCGTCCATCTTCGATGCGGATAGCTATTTCGAATTCTTCGTCTGCTTTCAGTAAAGGGACGCGTGACATTTCTTTGAGATACATCCCCACAGTGTCATCACTCATAGTATCGCTGACTACAGGTTCCGGTTCAATCAATGGTTCCAGTCCAGGGATCATGACAAGGTCGGTTGGAGTAGCTTCTGATGAATCAGGATCCAGAACGTCCACCCCCCGGTGGCGCAATGCCAGCATTATGACAGAAAGTCGCTCGGCGTCCTCACCTACTTCGGGAGAGAGTTCCAGCAAATCGTCTGTGGTTAAATACCCCTGAACAGAGGCTTTTTCCAGGAGGAGGGTCAAGACTTCACGGTTGTGGTGTCGTCTATCAAGCGGCGCCATTGGTTGCCCTCCTCTTCCGGCGCATATTACTCCAACAAGTCTTTCAACGCCGAAAATGGCGTCTCGGGCTCGGGCCTGTGTCCACAATCGGTCAGGTTCAGGTTCTCACCACAGACCGGGCACAGTCCTTTACAATCCGGTCTACATACCGGGTTGATGGGGAATTCGAGCAACGCATATTCCCGTAGTAATGGTTCCAGGTCGATTTGTGCATCCTCCGGTACCAGAAGACCCGAATCGGTAATATTCCTTTTATCGAATGCATATAAGTCGGAAAACGACCATTTGAGTTGTTGGGAAAAGGGGTCTAGGCAACGCACACATTCCAGGTCTGCTGAAGCTTTGAATTCACCCTGAAGTAGCAGTCCTTGCTGGGTCCTGTCAAAACGTGCCATACCAGTAAAATTAAGCACGGTCAGGTCCTCGCCCAGGCGCATTTTCTCATAGTCAAAGTTAAAGTCTCGGCGTGTACCGATCGGAGATTTGACTAAAAATCCGACGTTGAGCCGTAGAGGACGACGAAGGTTGGTCACATTAATACTTCTATACGCAAGTTTGGGATCAATTACATTCTAGCACAGCAGAGACTCGAAGTCAAGAATTCATTAAGAAATCGATTAAATATTATTGCCTAAATATCATCAGGGAAACAAAAAACATTGACTTTTCGAATTAATAATCCTATACTATTAGTAGGATTTCGCCATGTATTCAGGAGGAGGCAATAATGGATGCACATCCCTGGCTAAAACATTACGATATGGGGGTTCCAGAGTCAATTAATTACCCCCCGGTCCCGATTTTTCATTTCCTCGAGGAATCTGCGAAGAATTATCCTGATCGGGCATGCACCATTTTCAAAGGCGCGGCAATATCTTTCCGGGAAATGAATGCAACCACAGATAAATTGGCCGCAGCCCTTGTAGAACGTGGGGTAAAAAAGGGTGACCGGGTTGGGATCTTTATCCCAAATACGCCCCAATTCGTGATGGTCTACTTTGGGATCCTCAAGGCTGGCGGAGTAGTCGTCGCCATCGACTCCCGCTATACAGCTCCTGAGATCGTGCATCAAGCGAACGATGCCGGAATTGAGACGATGTTCGTGATGAGCAATTTCTACAAAACCATGAAGATTGCCCAGCCGAATACAAAGATTAAAACCTTGATTGTAACAAATATCAAGGAGACGCTTCCACCCGTCCTGAAGATCCTGTTTACCATCGCCAAGGAGAAAAAAGATGGATTCCGGGTGGAATTAGCGCCCGGAGACCTCTGGCTGAGTGACTTGCTCGCCAAATACTCGCAGGAAGACCGCCCCAAACTGGAAATTGGTCCGGATGACATTGCCCTGTTCCAATACAGCGGCGGCACCACCGGGGTCTCCAAGGCTGCAGTTGCCACGCACAGCAACCTGGTAGCCAACACTCTCCAGGTGGGTAGTTGGATGCCCAACTTATTGACCGGGAAGGAAACCGTCCTGATGGCAATCCCCCTCTTCCATGTATATGGTATGGTGGTGGGGATGCTGTTTGGCATCTTTAAGGCAGCTCCTTTAGTTATGGTTCCCAATCCGCGGGACATGCCGGATTTGCTAAGCAATATCAAAAAATTCCACCCTACTGTCTTCCCCGGTATCCCAATGCTATATAACGCAATAAATAACCGTCCTGAAGTGATAGCCGGAAAATACAACCTGAGTTCCATCAAGGCGTGCATTTCCGGTTCTGCCCCCTTGATGCGCGAAACAAAAGAACGGTTCGAAGCACTGAGCGGGGGCAAGGTCTTTGAGGGTTACGGGCTGTCAGAAGCTCCAACCGCAACTCACTGCAACCCACAATTGGGGATGAATAAAACCGGGTCGATTGGCATGCCTTTTCCCGATGTGGATGCAAAAATCATCAGTTTGGATGATGGTGAGACAGAAATGAAACTTGGTGAGATCGGCGAACTGGCCATACACGGTCCACAAGTGATGAAAAGTTATCACAACATGCCCATTGAAACTGCCAATACCTTGCGTATATTAAAAGATGGCAAAGTGTGGCTTTTCACAGGTGATATCGCCCGCATGGATGAAGACGGTTATTTTTATATCGTGGATCGAAAGAAGGAATTAATCAAACCCGGCGGAGAACAAGTCTGGCCGCGCGAGGTGGAGGAAGTCATTGCTGCTAATCCGAAAGTGTTGGAAGTTGGCGTTGCCGGTATTCCCGACTCCCTGCGCGGTGAAGTGGTTAAAGCCTGGGTGGTTTTAAAACCCGGCGAAACATTATCCGAGGACGAGCTCAAGGTTTGGTCTAAAAAGAGCTTGGCAGTTTATAAAGTCCCCAGGCAGATCGAGTTCCGGACCGAATTACCCAAAACGACTGTCGGGAAGGTCCTGCGACGTGAACTGGTCAGGCAGCATAACGAGGTCGAAGCCACGAAAAAACAAAATGTGATGGAATTGCCCGTAAAATCGCTTTAATTACTAATAAACCTCCCGTGGATTTCTACACTCTACGGGAGGTTGTCGTTATCCTGGACAATGAGGTTGGGTTGGAAAAGGGAAGTCCGGGAGCGTTGGAAAGGAAGAATCCACGCAACCGGTCCCAGAAATTCTTGGAAATACAAATGATTTTTAGCGGATCTTGAACATGGTCATCAGTTTCATAGCCAGGTTCAGGTCGCCTGCGAGTTTGAGTTTGCCCGCCATGAAGGCTTGCATACCGTCCAGTTCGCCGGTGAATATTTTGACATAGTCTGCGGAATCCGCTGACAAGGTCATCTTGGGAGTAGGAGAAGCACCCTGTTCGACGGTGCATTTGTCATTCTTGATCGTGGCGAACCAGTCGCCCGCTTCGGCACCACTGAATTTGAATTGGATGACTGCGTCCAGCCCGGGAGCTTTTTCCGGTAGAAAGGCTTTCGGCATTTTGGACATGAGCTCGACAACTGTTAGGGTCATAATTTTCTCCTATTAATTATTTAGTTATTAGACGGGGAGTCATTCTCTCCGTTTTCTTCCACGCCTGCGTCAGAGGCGGGTGATGGGATACCAATATTAATTCTGCAAATTTTCAAAAATGGCTGCCGCGCCCATACCTCCTCCGATGCACATTGATACCATGCCATACTTTGACTGGCGTCGTTTCATTTCGTAGATCAACTGGGTGGTCAGTTTGGCACCAGTGCAGCCAAGTGGGTGACCGAGTGCAATCGCACCTCCATTCAGGTTCACTTTCTCCATATCGAGGCCTACCTGGCGCGCCACTGCCACCGACTGGGCAGCAAAGGCTTCGTTCAGTTCGAAAATGTCTATATCGTTTAGCGATAAACCCGCCATTTTTAGCGCTTTCGGGATGGCAACTACCGGCCCTATGCCCATCAACTCAGGCGGAACCCCACCCACTGCGAAGTTTACAAAACGGACCAATGGTTTAAGTCCCAGCGCCTGGGCTTTTTCGGATGACATGATGACGACTCCCGCGGCTCCATCGGAGACCTGAGAGGAGTTGCCAGCAGTGACCGTGCCGCCGTCCTTGAAAGCCGGCTTGAGTTTGGCTAGCGCTTCCAGGCTGGTATCGGCGCGCGGACCTTCATCGCGTTTCACAGTGAATTTCTTCGTCACGGGTTTACCATCCGCTCCAAGTTCCTTCAGTTCAACCTCGATCGGGATTAATTCGGGATCAAATTTGCCAGAATTGACGGCAGCTGCCGCCTTCTGATGGGAACGCAAGGCAAACGCGTCCTGTTCTTCACGGCTGATCTCGTATTTCATGGCCACATTTTCAGCGGTGAGACCCATATTGGTGTAGTAGTGGGGAAGTTCCGCAGCAAAATAGGGGTTTACCGAGAATTTATAACCCATCATCGGCACCATGCTCATCGACTCTACCCCGCCCGCAATTGCTACATCCATCTGTCCTGTCTGGATGGCAAATGCTGCGTGGGCAATGCTTTGGACGCCGGAAGCGCAGTACCGGTTAATGGTTTCGCCCGGTACGGAATCCGGGAGACCAGCCCTCAGCGCCACCATGCGCGCCATGTTCAAGCCCTGTTCGCCTTCGGGGAAGGCGCAGCCAAGGATGACGTCGTCGATTTCCTTTGGGTCCAACCCCGGGGTTCGGGCAAGTAACGCTTTTACCACCGCTGTCGCCAGTTCGTCCGGGCGGACAGTAGCCAGTCCACCGCGTTTACCTTTCCCAACTGGAGTACGCACTGCAGATACAATTACGGCTTCGCGTGTCATCTTTACCTCCTAATTCCGTAACGGCTTCCCAAACTGGAGCATATTGAACAATCGCGCCTGGGTCTTTTCTTCTCCGCACAATGAAAGAAAAGCTTCGCATTCCAGGTCGAGGATATACTGTTCGTTGACCCAGGTTGGGCGGCTCAGGTCGCCGCCAGCCATGATATTGGCAAGTTTCCCTGCAATCACGGCATCGTATTCGGTAATATATTTGCCCTCTTTAAACGTCCAGGCACCTATTCTCAGGGCAGCCAGGGACTCGCGTCCGCCGGCGTAGATCAGTTCAGGCGCGGGTGGATGGTACCCTGCCGCCGCCATATGCACAGCCTCCCGCTTGGCTTCAGTCAGGAGGTGTTCGCGGTTGACCACGATCCGGTCGGCAGGTCCCAGGATGCCCATTTGGCGAGCCTCTTCAGCGCTGGTAGCCACCTTGGCTTGCCCGATCTGCTCGAAAACCCGCTGCAGGGATGGGAACACATCCACACCCGGCAGGCGCATGGACGGGTTGACGATGCGGCGCATCAGTTCTTTTGTACCGCCGCCGGACGGGATGACACCCACTCCCAGTTCGACAAGCCCGATATATGTCTCTCCCGCTGCCACAACCCGGCTGCCGTGCATGGTTATTTCGCAGCCGCCACCCAGGGTCATCCCCGCAGGCGCAATTACCACCGGCTTGGGGAAATAGCGCATGCGCATGTTAAGGTTCTGGAATCTCTTCACCACCTGGGTAAGCATTTCCCATTGCTGCGACTTAGCACCCATCAAGATCAGGCCGATGTTTGCGCCCGCGCTGAAGTTCTCGCCTTCGTTGCCGACCACGACGGCATCGAATTCCGTTTCAGCGCGGTCGAGCGCTTGCTCAGCAATGGCGAAAATCTCATCATCCAGTGCATTCATCTTGGTGTGGAACTCCACCAGCGCCACCCCGTCGCCAATGTCGTAAAGGGATGCTGCGGGGTTTGAGGAGATAACTTTTTTCGCTTTCTTTAAATCGCTTAGAACAATTAGTCCCGGTGTTTTAGGTATGGAGACATATTTCTGTTTGGTTACATCGTATACACCGACCTTGTTGGTTCCCTTGTATTTATAGAATGTTTCGCAGCCTGCCTTGAGCATTTTCGCCACCCAACTTGCAGGGATGAAACCTGAGGCCTTCATTTGCCTGGCAGTTTCCTTAACTCCCAGCATGTCCCAAATTTCGAACGGCCCGGCTTCATGCTGGAATCCCCAGCGGACGGCATCATCGATCGGCTTGGGGGTGTCAGCGACTTCGGGGATGATGACCGAGGCATACTGAAATCCCTGGAAAGTCAGGTCTTTAATTAATTTTGCACCCCGATCCGGTTCGCCCAGTATCACCTTCAACCTTTCGCCAAGACCATCGATATCCCTGGCTTTTCCCACCGACTCGAAGCGCGGCTTGGACGGTGCGGCATGTTCCAGCGTTTCCAGGTTAAGTGACCAAAACTCTTTTTTACCTTCCTGGGTGCGGACCTCCTTATAAAAGCCGACTTTCGTTTTATTCCCCAACCATCCCCGTTCGATCAAGGTATGAATAAGTTTGTTCGGCTTTTCGGCAACCAGGGATGGCATGGCAAATTTATCATAAGGAATGAGTTCCTTAAGGTTGGTACCCACATGCTCCCAGACATCCACGCCTACCAGATCGATCAAGCGGAAAGTGGCCGTTTTTGGATGTCCCATCAAGGGCCCAGTGAGGGCATCCACTTCGTCCACGCTGTAGCCGTTTTCGAGGATGTAGTTTAAGGCAAAAGCGCCCGTCCCGAAGGCAACCCGGTTGCCGATGAAGTTGGGCGTGTCCTTGCAGAGCACGATCCCCTTGCCCAAGCGGTACTCCCCGAACCATGCCATGAATTTCGTCACCGCCGGCAGGGTATCTGCGGTTGGGATGATCTCCAGCAGCTTCAAGTAACGCGGCGGATTGAAAAAATGTGTTCCCAGGAAATGCTGCTTGAATCCCTTCGAGCGGCCATTGGCCACGTCCTTGATCGGGATGCCGGATGTGTTGGTGGAAATAATAGCATCCGATTTGCGGACGGCATCCACACGCTTCATCAGGTCCTGCTTGATTTTCAGGTTCTCGACAATGGCTTCGATGACCCAATCTGCCTTGGCGATCGCATCGAAATCGTCTTCGAGGTTTCCCAGCTTCACGAGCGTCCCCAAATCGGAGGACATCAGGTTAGCCGGTCGGGATTTAACACAGCGGTCCCAACCTTCATTAACTATGCGGTTGCGGACCATCTTGTCCTTCAATGTCAGCTTGGCAGCTTCTTCCTCAGGTTTTAGTTTATTGGGCACAATATCCAGCAGGGTCACCGGAACGCCAATGTTGGCTAATTGTGCAGCCAGTGCCGCACCCATCGTCCCCGCCCCCACAACGACTGTGGAATGAATTTTGTAGGTCATTTTTCCTCCTCTGATCCATCTCCCCATCCCTCCATGGCAAAGAGGGTTGGGTTGAAGGAAAATTTATCTCAACTCACTCGAGCGGTAACCCAGGATCTGGCGGGCTACCACCAGCCGGTTGATCTGCCCGGTGCCCTCATAAATGTCGCTGATCTTGGCATCCCGGAACCATTTCTCAAGGAGAAACTCGCGGCTGTACCCGATGGGACCCATGATCTCAACGGCTTTCTGCGTGATCCTGTTGACCACATCGCCCGCGCGCACCTTGGACATGGATGACTCGAGCGAGTTCGGTTTGCCGTTATCCATCATCCAGACCGCCTTGAGAACCAGCCACCAGGCTGACCGCAGTTGGATTTCCATTTCGATCACTTCTTTTTCGACCGAGGAAAGCTTTTGTCTTGGCAATCCATAACGAATGGTGACCCCGCGTTCTGCCAGCATCTCTTTAAGCGTTTCCAAAGTAGCGCGTGCCAGGCCGATTGCCTGCGCAGCCACGATTGGACGGGTGGCATCGAAGGTTGCCATGGCACCCTTAAAACCGGTGGTGGCTTTATCAGTTGTTACAACTTCTGCACTGCCGAGGATGTTCTCGAACGGGACGCGGCAGTCCTGCAGGACAATTGAAACCGTATCGCTGGCACGGATACCCAATTTATGTTCCATCTTTGTAACCTGGCAGCCGGTTGTTTTTGCCTCAACCACAAATGGGCGCATCCCGGCACGTCCAGCCGCAGGATCGATCGTTGCCCAAACGACAATGAAACCTTCTGAATCGAGCATAGCTTTATGCCCGGCCGTGACGAAGATCTTCTCCCCATTCAACACCCACTCATTTTTTGCCTTGTCCAATACTGCGCTGGTGCGGATGGCGGAGGTATCCGAGCCACACTGCGGTTCGGTCATGCACATTGCGTCGAAAACCGGTTTTTCCCCACGGAACCGCTTGAGAAACCGCTCCTTCTGTTCTGGGGAACCGGTGGCTGATACGGCCGCTGAACCCAGCATGCCTCCGGGGGTATCCAGGTAAATCCCGGCGTCACCCCAGGAAAGCATCTCAACCATCACCGCCAAGCGCTGAAATCCAAAGTGGGGGCCTTCTTTTTTACCATCCCCCGCAGCCATCGAAGCACCACCCATTGCCTTTGTGGCTGTGTGCATGAAATTGATGTAATCCCAGGGGACTTCATGTTCGTGCTCGTCGAAGTAGCGTGAGACCGGGCGCATCATGTTGACCGCCACCGTCTCGACGACCAGGCGGGTACCAGCTATTTTTTCAGGTATTTCAAAGTCAATCATATTATTCCTCCTTTGACGCTATACGATGGCCAAACCGGTGAACGTAGCAAACCCGCGTCCATTCCGCATCCATAGTTCGACGGGGTGCTCGCGGATGTACCCGTGCCCACCCAGGATCTGTACCGCCCTATCAGTGACCATCATGGCCATATCAATGGCACCCGTTACTGCAAGGTAGGCCTTCTGGCTGGCATCCTCTTTCAGGGTGTCGATCGCCCAACCTGCCTCCCAAACCAGCAACCGGATAGCTTCGATTTCAGTCGCCATCTCTGCCAGCATGAAGGCGATGGCTTGTTTTTGACCCACTTTTACCCCGAATACATCGCGGTCCTTGGCATAATCACGCGAATATCCAAAGGCTGCCCTGGCTACACCGATTGCCATGGCGGCCAATGCCACGCGGCTTGCAGCCAAAACCGGAGAGAAATCGCCTGGCAGCAGGCTAGCGCCTGGAACATTTACTCCTTCCAGTGTGACCTTGAAGAACGGGATGGAATTCAACCCCATGTATTTCTCACGTTCCTGCCCCACCTTCAAACCGGCTGCTCCCTTTGGGACGATGAACATCCTGGTTTTATCCTCAAGCCGGGCATAGACGACCATCGCCTCGGCTTTATCGGCAAATGGGACGAAGGTCTTTTCTCCCGTTAAAATGAAATCGCTGCCTTCAACTCTGGCGGTTGTCTTCAATTCGTTGGGGTCAAAGTCGAAGGTGGGTTCGATCAAGGCTGCGGTAAAGGGCTTCCAATCCGCTTCAATGATCGGATGCAAATACTGTTTCTTTTGTTCTTCGCTGCCAGCCAGCAGGATAGGCAAGGCGAAAAGACCTGGAGTGCCCACCGCCAGCGCTCCCGCCAGGTCACCACAAGCCAGTTCCTCGGCAGCAAGCGCACCTGTCACAGCAGAGCGTTCCCCGAACCCCCCATAGGTTTCAGGGATGGATGCCTGAAGAATGCCAAGCTCCCAGCCTTTGCTGATCAGCTTGGGCGGGAGTTCTTTATTCTCCTCTGCATCATGAGCCGCGGTCCGCAAGTCGCTGGTGGCATAGCGGCTGACGGCATCGATCAGCATTTTTTGTTCTTCAGTCGGTTCGAAAGAATACATGGCTCCTCCTTTTGGTAGGGCTTACTTCGTTACATGACCAGGCTATCAACCTGCCCAAACTCCCAGTCGTCGTGTTGCCTGATAGTGCGCTCCGGAAAGTATCGGCGTGCTGGGAGCGATGTACCTTTATTTGACCTTCTTATCGACCCCTATCATTAATGCTCTGGTAGCGTGTGACCACCGGACCTTCGGTGTTCTCGAAATCGTCCAGGTTCACAATGCGCAATTGGCCGCGCTGGTGAAGGTATTCCACGTGAGCACCCGCCTCCTCGATCGCCAGGAGAGTGTTGTATCCATCCACATGTCCAAAGAGTTCCTGGGAGACCTCGGCAATGGTATGCGGCTGGCTGAGGAATTCCAGTGTAAGGTTCAAGCGGGCTGCATGGCTTTTGCGGATCTCAGCCAGCCGTACGGGCAGGTTCAGGATGGGGTCATCGTGACCAGCCAGTGTCACTTCTGAATTACCAGCCCACTTTTCAACCAAGGTGAGTGAATCCAGGTAATGCCCCAGCCCGGTGGAGTAGGTCAGCCGTTCAGGGACTCTGGTGAGGGGTGATCCTGCCAAGCACATGGTCACCGCTGAAAAGGAAATTATGCAGGCGGATGACTACGTGCCCCGCGCAGTGCCCCGGGACATGCAGCAGATCGAAAGCCCCGAGTTTCATTCCCTTGGCTTCGTAGGTGAAATCCACCGGCACCGAATGGAAAAGCATCTTGTTGACCCGGTACATATTCAGGGTGTCTTCGCGTTTCGCTTCGGGGACTCCGGCCTCCACCAGGTATGCCTTGAGACGATTCTCGGCGATGGCGACACGTTCCTCGTAGTTGGTCAGGTTGCCCATATCGAGTTCATGAATCCCAACGAGGGCATGTGTACGTTCGCGCAGGAAAATCAGGCCTCCGAAATGATCGATGTGACCGTGCGTGATCAGGATATGCGTCAGGTCTTCAATCCGGATCGTCCGCCCGGCAGCAGCTGCAGCTTGAGCGATGCCAGCTTCCAGGTGGGAATTGGAATCGCCAAACCCTGACCCGGTATCGATCAACACGATGAGATCATCCACAAGGACCAGGTAAGCGTAAGACCAGAGGTCCGGGAAAACCTTCATAGGGATGCGGAAAATGCGCGCCCCGCGGAGGTCTCGAAGGACTGAAAGGTGGGAACAAGTTTGGCGGAAGTGACAGCCATCATCCACTTCCCCTCAGCCCGTCCAGAAAGAGGCTTGCAAAGGTATCCGAGATCTTCCCACTGGAGAGGCGACCTTCGGGACGGAACCAGGTGATCGTCCAGTTCATCACGCCCAGCAGGGCACGTGCCGTCATGGCCGGATCTACCTTGTGGAAAACACCGCTGTCCATCCCCTCCTGAATCAGGTCGCGCCACAACTGTTCGAAACGGTCGCGGCGCGGGATATGACGGTCATGGTATTCGGGATTGAGCGAACGGTGTTCGAGCAGAAGGACGGATGCCAAGGCGGCATGCTCCTCCAAACACCCCAGGTAAACGCGCATGGCCTGGCGCAATTTTTCATCAGCCGGGAGGTCGCCGGAAGTGACAACTGACACACGTTCGATCAGCAGGTCTAGAGCCTGGTCGAGCAGAGCAAGCAGGATGTCCTGTTTGCTCGAAAAATGGTGGTAAAGACTGGCTTTTTGAAGGTTGACCGCGTCGGCGATATCCTGCATCGAGGCGGCATGATAGCCTTTTTGTCGGATGATCTGAGCAGAGGCTTCCAGGATCAATTCACGATTCATTTGTCTACCGACCGGTCGGTAAAATAAGAATACCAGAATTGGAAACCAGAGTCAATAGGGTCTCGTCGAATCTTCATGACTTTTCATAGTTACCAGTCCAACGACGTCACTTCCGCACCCGTGTAATCAAAAATTAAACAAAAAGATGGTGAAAAACAAGCCCCCTTCCTCAGCGGAAGGGGGTATAGGGAGATGAAGGAGGAGTTATTTACCCAATTTCTTTTTGAAAGCAGCAGTCAGGGCGGGAACGATCTGGTACAGGTCGCCGACCACGCCGTAGCGCGCCAACTTGAAGATGGGTGCTTCGGGATCCTTGTTGATGGCAACGATCACCTTGCTGGTGCGCATCCCGGCCAGGTGCTGGATGGCGCCTGAAATGCCGAGTGCGATGTAGACATCCGGAGAGACCACCTTGCCGGTCTGACCGACCTGGTGGGCGTAGGGAATATAACCGCCGTCCACGGCGGCGCGCGAGGCACCAACGGCAGCCCCCAGTGCTTCAGCCAGGCCCTTGACCAGGGCGAAACCCTGCTGGGCGCGCCAGATCTCGGCAGCTTTCTCGTCCAAACCTGCCGGAGGGGTGAGAGTGGGGTTGTTGGAGACGCCGCGCCCGCCGGAGACGATCACGTTCGCATCCGCCAGGCTGACGCCGGATTCGCTGGTGGTGTAACCTTCCACCTTGGTGGGGAAATCACCGGCCGCAGCTGGGACCTTGGTGAGCGTCCCGGATTTTCCGGCCTGCTGAGGCGGTTTCGGGAAGGCGCGCCCGCGCAGGGTGATGATCT
The DNA here is from genome assembly GCA_963830585.1 of uncultured Chloroflexia bacterium. Taxonomy (GTDB): domain Bacteria; phylum Chloroflexota; class Anaerolineae; order Anaerolineales; family Villigracilaceae; genus UBA877. Next base: position 1,502,139 of record CAWHNA010000002.1, read on the forward strand.
GCGGCTTGGACGAGCAGGTCTCCCTGGTGAGCAACTTCCCGGCATAGATCGGGCGGGTGACGGTGATCTTATCTCCGGCAGCCTCGAGGGCGGTCACGTCGACCATCACACCGGTCTTCAGGTCGATGGCAGCCATGCCAGCCAGCTCGCGGCCGCGGGTGGTGGTGGGGAACAGAAGCACGTCCGGAGTCCGCTCCGCAGCAACTTTGCTTAAGGTGGCGGCGAAGGCCTCGGCCCGGTAGTCAGCCAGGGCAGGATCATCCACCAGGATAACTTCATCCGCACCGAACTCGAAGGCGGTTTTGGCCAGAGCTTCGACACCCGAGCCACAGATCAGGGCGGTGACATTTCCAAGTGTTTTACCAACGCCGACAGCTTCCCAGGAGGCGGGGAGGGCATTGCCCTTGAAGTGATCGATAAATACAAGTGTGTTCATAGGACTTTCTCCGCCATGATCCGGGTGGCAAGCGTTTCAGCGATCTCTTCGGGACTGGCCCCGGTGATGAACTCGCAGGTGACTTCCTTGACGGGTGGATTAATGATCTCAGGCCAGGCGATGACCGAGACGGGGGCAGAGATGCCCAGCCCGGAGAGCGACCAGGAAGGGATCTCAGCACGGGCGGCTTTGCGGATACCCATGAAGGATGGGTAACGCGGCTCGCCAAAATCCTTGGTGAGGCTGAAGACCACGGGAAGTTTGGAGGTGACGATCTGGCGCCCTTCTTCAACGCCGCGTTCCACCCGGACATTCGTCCCCTCGATCTTGATGACCGAGGCCAGGGTGAGGGCGGGCCAGCCAAGCAGGCGGGCGGTCTGCACCGGGACGAGCCCGGCGTCGGCGTCGATGGCCTGGCGACCGAAGAAAGCCGCATCCACCGCACCGATCTTTTTGACGGCTGCGGTAAGAACTGCGGCGGTTGCCTGGGTATCCAGGTAACCCAGGGCGGGATCGGAAATGAGGATAGCATCGTCGGCACCCATGGCAAGGGCGCGCTTGAGGGCTTCCTTCGTGCTTTCGTCACCAATGGATATCGCGGTGACGGTACCGCCCAGTGCTTCCTTTTGCTGGAGGGCGGCTTCCACGGCATATTCATCCCACGGGTTCATGATCAGGGGCGCGTCGCCCCAGGACACCTTGCCCCCCTCGACCGACATTTTAGCGGTCGAATCGGGCACTTGTTTGATACAGACAACAATTTTCATGCAACATCCTCCTGTAATTTTTACTCGCGACTGGAGCTTGTGAAAATCCTAATAATCGCAGGTATTATACAACACTACCCAAAACCCTTGACAACTCGCGCATGTGGAGCAGTTGGTGACCATAGATGGACAGGATCAGGGTCTCGACGGTCACCTGCCCCAGCACGGGGTGGTGCCCGATCCGCTCCAATCCACCTGCATCCAGCGTCCGGACCCAGGCGATGGTGCGCTGCCTGGCCTGATCAAGCATGCCTTGCAGCTCCAACACGGATAACCCCTCCAAACGTCTTTGTTCCGTCGCATTGAAGCGATCGTAATCAAAATCCCGGGGAGCCCCCGGACCGCCTGCCGCTACATCCTTCGCCAGGGCGAGCAGTTGTTCTTCAGATGATACAAAGTGCGCCAGCAATTGACACACACGCCAACTGGGATCTTTATACAGAACCTGCTGCCACTGCCCCGGTGTGAGGGCTTCGAAAATTTCAAAGGTCTTTTTGCTGCCTTTTTCCAACCTGGCTGCCAGGGCGTCTGCGCGGGGATCGGTCATTTGGGGCTCCCGGCAACCTTTTTTGGACTGGAGTGAGCTTCCAAATACAGTTTCAGGGCAGCGGCATTGTTGAGTTTTAATTCCTTCGAACTGAAGAGCAGGGTAATGTCACCGTGAGAGGCAGCCTCTACGAGCACCTGCCAGGTCCCTGGATTGGCATCCAGGTCTGCAAAATAGCGGCGGCGGAACTCATCCCACTTCGCCGGGTCATGAGCATACCAATGGCGCAGGTCGTTGCCCGGTGCCACGTCTTTCAGCCAGGCGGTGAGAGCCAGGTCTTCTTTTTTGATGCCGCGCGGCCAAAGACGGTCCACCAGGAAACGCTGTCCATCCTGGGGTGCAACCGGCTCGTAGACTCGCTTGATCTGGATCATAATGCCCAGTCTCCAATTTTATTATAGCGCATCCTGCCAAGGAGACCAAAATGCTGCTCCGAACGACATTTCAGCGCGCTATTTGTTTGATTTAGAGGAACAAACAATTCCTTCTGAAATCCACAATTTGCCACGTGTGGTTCTTCATTATAAAGATAGCTTGCAGGTACAAATAAGGTGGGCTGTAATTGTTTTTTGCAAATCAAACAATCTGTCCATATTCCGTGGGCAGCCGACCCTTCCAATATTTCCAGGGCGGACTCCGTCCGCCCCTACGAGGAGATGAAAAACTTTATCCACAACCCCCAATCCCCCAAAATTCGGGGGACAAGCGTGCGAGGGCAGGCGACACGAAGACATAAAAAACTCAAACCCGTTCACTGAATGATAGTGGCTGGGTAAATTAACCTATTGAATTAAAGTCACTTTTGCGGCATTTGTCGCGGAACGAATACTTTTATAGATTGCCGGGGACGGCGGCGTCTGCCATGATAGAGGGAGATTGCTGAAAAACCAAATCCCACCTTTGACGCCTCCGCACCATGCAATGAAACCAAACAGGAGAAGTACCAGCGGCGATCTCTTTCCATGTAATGATATTAGCACACATGTTCTGGTAAGTCAAACGTATCTACTCACACCGCGCCCCCACCCCAACCCTCCCCCTGCGGGGGAGGGAGAAGTTCTGAAATTTGGTATTTGAAGCGGCTTCGCCGCTTCAAATACCAAATTTCAGAGACCATTCTCACAAGTGGTGAGTAGATACAAGTCAAACAGGCTGGGAGCCTGCCCTTTGGGGTAGAATCAAGAGTCGGAAAACAGATCCAGGTCCTGAAACCTTCTCCCGCAGCAGTGCAAAGGAGAACGACATGAAAAATAATATCTTAGTAACGGCAACGATCTTATTGCTCATTTTTAGCCTGGCTGCGTGCACATTATCGCCTGCACCCACGCCAGTCGTCTTCCCGACGGCAGAGCAACCGACCAAGCCGCCATCAACACAGCCCGCCCTGCCCCAACCTACACCCGAAGTCAACACCCCGACGGTGACCGCTGCCCCGACGGACACAACTGCTCCCACCAGCGAAGCACCCGGCGCGGCGGACACGCCCTGGCCAACGGTCGCACCCCAACCAGCGGCAGCAGCTTCGCTCCCACCCGGCAGCCCCGTCCAACTGGACGACATCCAAATGATCACCCTGACCGACGGCTGGGGCATCAGCGGGGGATTGCTATTGAAGACCCTGGATGGAGGCCGCACCTGGCGCGAGGTGACCCCGGCAGGCGGGGCGAGGGGACACAGTCACGGGTGTCTTTCTCGATGACGCAGACAGCGTGGGTTGTTTTCTCAAGTAACAACCAGCTCAATACCCCCTTGACGGTCTACCACACCAACGACGGCGGGACCACCTGGACCTACAACCCGGGCCCACCGATCTATCCCAATGCAAACGGGGACGCCACCTGGGCGGAATTCGCCGCGCTGGACCCGCAGAACGTATGGGTGATGGCACGGGCGGTCTACCTCGGCGCCGGCACCCATTACAACCACGAGCTTTTCCACACAACCGACGGCGGACAAACCTGGACCTCACTGGACGGGGAGATCAGCGACGACTATACCGGGATGGTATTTGCCGACACGAAGGTTGGAATGCGGACCCTGGAGACGACCGGCGCATACGGTCCCGGAGCGCCGAACTACGACATTACCATCGATGGAGGCGTCACCTGGCAGAGCCGCGAGCTGCCGCCGCCATCAAATGCAGCCGACCTTTTCAACCAGTACCCGTACTGCGAAAGCTACCAGCCCGTCCTGCTGTCAAGCCTGTCCGTGCGCATGCTGATGGAGTGCTTCGACTACAATATTCCACCCCAACAGTTCACCAGTTACCTGTACAGCAGCCAGGACGGCGGGACGACCTGGACCACCGTCCATTTGCCACCAAAAGTGCAAGCTATCAAATGACAGGTTGTTCTTCTTCGATGCAGTTCATGCCCTGCTGATGGGCCGGGACATCTACTCGAGTTCAGACGGTGGGCAAAGCTGGAACTATGTCCAATCGGTGACCTGGGATGCAAAGGTCTCGTTCGTCGACCCGCTGCACGGCTGGGCAACCGGCGGCGACCCGGGGAGCAAAGCCCTGGTGAACACGGTCGATGGCGGCAAGAAATGGGTGCTGATCAAACCGACCATTGTCAAGTAAACGGGAGCCATAAACAGCAGTGCCAGGCGCAACCTCCTGAATTTAAAAGATATCCCCCGCCCTGATTGGGCGGGGGATTGTTGTTCGCAAAAAGGAAGGTCATACTGGCAGATGACGCCTGCTGATCGGACGGACATCGAAACATTCAACGCCTCTCCTTGAATAAAGAATTCGCTCCTTCCAGAAGAGGCTGGACCCGGTCACTCAAGCAGCTGAAATGCCTCGATCACCCGGCTTTCGATGATTTCCTTTAAAGTGTCAAAGTCTGCCTTCATCTCGCGCCTGATCCTGGGTGCGACCAACGGTTCCGCCAGGTTCATCAAGCCGCCCAGTTCAAGTTCAAACGTGGTGTTGAGCCGGGTGCCTTCACCTTCTTTTTCAAATTGAAAGGTTTGCTTGAACGGCGAAGAACCCGAGTAGCTTTTTATGGTAAATTTCTTATTCAGCTCGAAAGTCCGTGAACTCGATGCCAGACTCCATCCTGCGGCCCATGGCTTTACGAACGGAGGTAAAGCGGGTACCCACACCAATGGGACCTTCGGTTATCCTTCCTATACCCAGCAGCCCGCTCTGCCACTGCGGTCCATTCTGGAAGTCGCTGAGATAATCGAACACTTCCTGGACAGGTCGATGGAAAAGAATACTGATTTCATTTTTTATCATAGTCATCTCCTTGTGAATATTCCCACGGTCCATTCACAATATCAAATCATCCATGATCCCAGTAATTTCCCGTGATATGGACAAATAAGGTGGTTTTAGTTATTTAAAGGATAGCACGTTCTGATCGAAAAGGGAAGGCCCGCCTATAAATGCAAATCAAATATTAACAATCGTTAGCAGGGAGACCGGGGAATAACCTGGTGACTGGCGCGAGTGCCAATCGCCCAACCAATCCCCCAATTCCCAGAATTCATTTATATTCAGCAATAAAGGCTTCGACTGATTCAATTACGAATAGTATGGGGATTTTCTTCGTCCTGTTTCCAATTGAGCGGGTTGGCGAGGATATAGGCGGCTTTATGTTCGTAATCCGTTTGGTCACGGAGGATATGCTCATAGCCCCGAAAAACTGGGCCAAGCAATTTCTTTGCCAGACGGTACTGGAATGCAATGATTGTTTCGCCCGTGCGGGTAACAGCGGCCTTATATGTTCGAACGATTGTGGATAATGAACCAACCGATGGTTTTCCCAATTGATTAAATGTGGATTGTATTTTACGGCCTACAAGGGTAGGGGCACGATATAGCGTGCTCCTACTAACATAATTCACTCCACCTACCGCTGCTAATAACCGGAGAATTGGTATCAACCTAAGCCGATACCAGCCCCCTCCGCCCTTCGGGCTCCCCCATTTTCACCCCGCCAAGTACGCGGGGCAGGTGTACAAAAAATGGGGGAGGATGATTTATATTTGATTCCTTCATATCAAAGCATGCCCCCAAAGATGACATCGAATTATTCACCGTGTAATCGCTTATTCATTTTGTAACGGTTCGCTGACCCGGTCGAGGGCGGCGACTTCGCCAGGTCCCAGGCGCCAGCCCAATGCCCCGGCATTTTCGGCAGCCTGAAGAGGATTCTTGGCGCCCGGGATGGGGACTGCGCCCTTGCACACGATCCAATTCAATGCCACCTGTGAAGGAGTTTTAGTGTGATTCCCGGCAAGCTCGCGCAGCAGATCGAGCAGAGGCATGACCCGCAGGAGGTCGGCTTTCCTGACCAGGCGTCCATGCAAGACGGCGGGTAAATCCTCGAGCTTGTATTTCCCGGTCAGCAGACCGTAACCTAAAGGACGGTAGGCGACCATGGTCACGCCCATTTCCCGGCAGGTTCCTATCAAACCAGTGTGCTCGGGTGTACGGTGGAGCAGGCTGTATTCGACCTGGTTGCTTGCCAATTGAATGCTGCGCCGGGCAAGGACGGCATACGCCTTGAGCATCTGCTCCAGGCTGCAGTTGGAGATGCCAACGGCACGGGTGAGACCGGCCTGGTGCGCGTCTGCCAGGGCTTCAACCCAGGTTTCGAGCGGGACCGGCGGAACCGGGAAATGCAGGATGTACAGGTCAACCCGAGGAATGCCCAGGCGCTTGAGACTGGAGGCGCAGGGCAGCGGCAAGAGCTGATTTGGAGAGACGCCAGGGATAGGGGAAGAACTTGGTGGCAAGCACAATTTCCGGGCGGGATTTTTGCATATACAGGCCGATGGTGCGTTCGGAACCTCCGAAGTTGTAGACTTCGGCGGTGTCGATAAAGTTAACCCCGGATTCGAGAGCGGCATAGAGGCTGGGACCTTTTTCCGGATCGGCACGGTTGCGGAAGCCCCAGGCGTTGGTACCCATGCCGAGCGAACTGATGCGCAGGTCAGTAAGGCCGAGAGGAATGCGTTCGACAGGTGGTGGGTTCATTTCGGGATAGTCCGCTTAGCTAACCTTCTGGATGGCATAACTCTGGTTGCCCATGATGGCAATATTTCCCGGTAAGAAGTCGAATGGATAGAATTCGATCAGTATCGATAAAACGGCCGCGATGGTACTTCTTCGGACCGATATAATCATCAGATTCCTCCTGAATTCTCCACCCAAGCTTTCAATATAAAATTCTATCACTGAAAGATCCAGATTCATGGGAGATAAATCCAGGAACATAAAAAAATAATAATTTCAATTCCATCCAATTTTGGTGTATAAATCCATTCCATGATGGAAAATATTTCCAGATACCTGCGACAATTCAGCCAGGAGACCTTCTCGTCGCTGCACGTACGCAACTTCCGTTTGTATTACATCGGACAGATCATTTCAACATCCGGGACCTTCATGCAGTCGATCGCGCAGGCGTGGCTGGTGCTCAAGCTGACCAACTCCGGCACCGCCCTGGGGCTGACCACCGCCTTCCAGTATGTGCCGATCCTGATCCTGGGCCCGTACGGCGGAGTGATCGCCGACCGCTTTTCAAAACGAAAAATCCTGTACATCACCCAGACGATCTCCGGCGTGCTGGCGTTGATCCTGGGGGTCCTGGTGGCGACCAGCCTGGTAAAGGTCTGGATGGTTTACGTCCTGGCATTTTGCCTGGGGATGACCAATGTTTTCGATAACCCCACCCGGCAGACCTTTTACATTGAAATGGTAGGAGCGGACAACCTCAGGAACGCGGTCACGCTGTATTCGACCCTGGTCAACCTGGCGCGCATCATCGGGCCGGCTATAGCCGCTGGGTTGATCGCCTTTTTCGGACTGGCACCCTGTTTCATCATTAATGGCGTTTCGTATTTTGCGGTGGTGATCATGCTCGGGATGATGCACTCCAACGAACTGCTGGTCACCCCACCCGTGCCGAGCGCAAAAGGCCAGCTCCAGGCGGGGATCCAATACGTGATCTCCACCCCGGTCATCGGCTCGAGCCTGCTGATGATGGCGATCATTGGAACGCTCACTTTTGAGTTCCAGGTCAGCCTGCCGCTGATCGCTCAATTTACATTCAAGGGGGATGCCAGCAGTTACGCTTTCCTTTCTGCAGCGATGGGGTTCGGGGCAGCCGCAGGAGGGATCTTCTTTGCAAGCCGTAAAGGGATCGTGCCTTACAAGCTGGTGAGCGCCTCGCTCCTGTTTGGGCTGGCAGTGCTGGGGGCGGCCTTCATGCCCACGCTGGTACTTTCCGGGCTGGTGATGGTGCTGGTGGGGATCAGCTCGATCAACTTTTCCTCGCTCGGCAACAGCCTGCTGCAGTTGGAAAGCTCCCCACAAATGCGAGGGCGGGTGATGAGCTTCTGGACGGTGGCGTTCCTGGGCACCACCACCATCGGCGGACCCATTGTCGGCTGGGTGGCGGAGATAGCCGGGGCGCGCTGGGGGCTGGCGCTGGGCGGGCTGGCAGCAGTGGCCGCGGCCGCGCTGGGAGCTGTGACGCTGCGCAAGGTGCAATCCGGAAAAGCGGTTTCGGGGGAAAACTAGACCGCATTCGATAAAAGTAACTGTACGAGCAGTGTCCCTTTATTTTTCCAATTCCAATCCCCCGATGAATTCCCTCAGAACCGAGTCACCCGGGACGATGGAGTCGTCTGTCAGCGGAGTAATTGAGTCAAGCAAGGCATGAACGCGGGATGCCCGGTTATACGCATCCTGCCTGAGGGGGTCGTCCTTGTATTCCCGAGCCCATTTTTCGAAATATGCCACCAGCTTGGGCTGATAGATCGGCAGCTCATAGGGCATCCCGCTGTTGACAATATAATCGGCAGAGGAGATGTAAGGGAGAATACTGCGCAGCTCTCCAGACCGCACGTAATGCCAATGGGTCAGGGTCTGACCGTAATCGGAGGCACGCGTGGCGGCATCCCGGAGCATCCTGCGCATGAGACGGATATCCGTCCACCTGACGTATTCTCCATCGTTCCCTTTAAGCTGCAGCAGCGGTTCGATATAAACTTTGTAGAATTTGTCCTGCAGCCCCTCGGTCAGCGGGGGATACAAGCCGTAGAGGCTGTCGATCAGTAATATATCGTTCCTACCAAGACGGGTGGGAGTGGTCTTTGGGCTGCGTTTGCCGGTCTTGAAATCATAAAACGGCATCTGGATCTCTTTCCCATCCAGCAGATCCTTTAAATGTCGATTAATCAACTCGATCTCCAGGGCATGGGGAGTCTCAAAATCATAATCCCCAAATTCATCCCTGGGGTGGAGCTCAAGATTAAAATAGTAGTTATCCAGGTTGAGTTCGACGAAGGTGAGCCCCTTTTCGGCCAGCCTCAGGGCAATTTTATTGGTGGTGGTGGTTTTCCCGGATGAGGATGGACCGGCAACGATCACCAGCTTGATTTCAGCCCGGTTCTTCAAAATCGCGCCTTCCACTGTATTAATATCCTGGGAATAGGCGGTTTCCGACTCCATGACGATATCCTGGATTTCCCCGCTGCCAATCCTTTTATTCAATCCTTCAACGGTATTTACGCGGTGGTCCACTGCCCAATCCAGGACCGACCATAACTTTGCCCAGGGGATGTTTTCCTTGTTCTGTTCGGAGGTGGATTTACCCTGGAGCCTGCTGCGGTTCCTCTCGTCCCTATACAAAATGTACGCCTTGGCAACCCTGGCGTGACCATTTTCAATTAAAACCTTTTCGACAATATCCTGGATATCTTCCACCGAAGGGATCATATCCGATGGAAAAGTATCATCCACGCATGGCGACAACCTGGTCGCTGAGGTTCCGGGCGGTTTGTCGATCCCTGCCGCCCACGGCGACTGCCGCCCGATAGATGGCATTCGTGATCCTTTCCTGCGTAAACGGGACCACCCGTCCATCCCGCTTTTTCACATGCTTTGTCTTAGCCATATGACCGGTCCTTTCCCAACCATGGAAAAAAGGCAACAATTCTCCCGACCAGTGGTCAAGGTCACCACAAGCCAAATTGTACCCTCAAGATTAATAGTTGGGCACCGGAAGTGAGCGAATATTACCGGATCGTGCGGAGTTAGTTAATCTTATTGCGGAGGAAATCCTTCAGTCATTTCCAGGATGAGTTCCTGCGGGGAAAGAGCGTCGCCCGTGGCCTGCTTGATCTTCTCACCCCATTCGATCGAGCCGCCAATATTCCAATAATTCTCTTTCAGCCAGTTGCTGCTTTCAGGCTGGATGGCGTGACCGAATAATTTACGGAGAGCCAGGTGGGTCTGGCTGGCGATCATCTCGGCAACCAGGTAATTCTGAGCATAGAAGGGATAGGATGACCAGTAGGGATTGTCAGCCCAGGCGATGGTTTCCTGGGCGGACATCATTAAGTTATCCTGCCTGGCAGCCTGGAAAACATTCAGCATGTCAGCTTCCGGGTGCGCGTACATCTGCCATTCAAAATCTGCCAGGCTGATCAGGCGCCTCATTTCATACATCTCACCAAACCGCCAGACCGACTTGTTTTGATTGACAGTCGCCTCGGGTATTTTCCCCCACTTTTAATAGCCATTCGGGATCGTCCACGAAACGAGCCATGCTTTCAGCCATGCCCTCGCAGAATGGACCCACCTCATCTCGCAGAAGATGGTAAGGCTGGGTGATATGCGAAGAATGCATGGCGTGACCGACCTCATGGAAGAAGGTGGAATAAAAAGAGTGACCATTGCTCGGGTTGATCAAAATGCGAATGACATCCGGGACATGGATCGTCACGCACAGCCCCTGGAAGGGAATGTCAACGAAATCGATCCGTACGCGCGACACTGCTTCACTGAGTTTAAGATGATCCGCGAGCCAAACAATGGATTCGATCAATTTATCACTTGGAAAATAGACATCAGGCAGTGTCTTAAACTGAGTCAGCGCGAAAGAAATATCCTGGGGATTGAGACGCGGCTGCTTAAGTTTTAGAGCGGATTCAGCCAGGAAATCCTGGTACATTGATCCCGTTTTTTGAAGGATCGGCTCAAACCAGGACTTCAATAGTTCCCGGCTCAAACCCTGCACTCCCAGCCCCAGGACTCCAAAATGCTCATATCCCATTTCCCGGGCGATCGAATTCCGGCGCAAAACCAATTCCTTCAAGTCTGCCTGCACCAGGCTGGAGAGCTGATCATAACAATGCAGTGCCTGGAGGCGCAGTTTGGCATCACTTTCAGTCCTTAGAATCTGACGGGCGTCGGTGCGGGTGGTCTTCCTGCCCGCGATGGTGATTGGATAATTAACGATTGCCTGTTCAATTTTGGAACGGATCTGATAAACCGATTGATTTGACTCAACTTTTGAATACTTGATCAACCTGTCGAGCACAACCAGAACACGCCGGAACAAGGGGTCTTCGGCAACGTTGATGAAGTCGTCGACGACCTCCTGGACTTTATGATCCAGCAAAATACCGGCACGGCGGACCTCCAGGTCAAACTGGTTGGATACGGATAAGAGCCCCTGATTTTTCAACCAGCGTCCCTCTTCATAAGCGCGGTCGAAGGTTTCGAGCTCTCCATCCAGGTGTTTTATGATCTTTTGCGCTTCGGTTTCATTCATGTTTCAGTCTCTCCTTTAATTTAAAATAATGGCGAAGGCGGGAGGCGTGGTGCAGACCCAACAGCCGTGACCAAACAGAAGCTATAAATATTTATCCTTGAAAACGGCCTGCCCATCCTTGAAGACCATCTTGATATTCTCTATTGCATTAATGTTTTTAAATGGGTCTCCGTCGACGACAACCAGGTCCGCTTTCAACCCTTTTTTGAGCATGCCCAGCTGGTCCTGCAGCCCAAGGAAGCGGGCAGCAACCGAAGTGAGCGCCTTGAGAGCCTGAACATGGCTGTAGCCTGCCCTGATCAAGGCCTCCAATTCGACCGCCATTTTCCCGTGGTTTCCATCCGTTCCCACCACGATGGAAACATTTTCCTGGATGGCATTGGAGAGCATTTTATGGATGACCCTGGCAACCTTGAGGCAGTTCTGGCGGGAAAACTCAGGGCTGGTTGGCTCCTGGATAATGGCAGCGATGATCCCATAGGTGCTGCAGAGGGGGATTCCCTTTTTTGCCATTTCATGCAATTGGGGGCGGGTCAGGTAAAAGCCATGCTCGAGGGAGTCCACGCCCGCCTCGATCAAACCATCCACCCCCCCGCCTCCATGAGCGTGGGCGGCGATCTTTTTTCCCAGGCGGTGCGCTTCCTCCACTGCTACAAATATCTCCTCCCTGCTAAAGTCAGACATGGTCGCGTCCGAGTGCTCGGTGGAGATCCCACCCGTGACCATGATCTTGATCCAGTCTGCCCCGTGCTTGACCTCATCACGGATCGCTTTGCGAATTTCCCAGGGTCCATCGGCTTCTTTTTCATCAAACCAGCCGTGTCCGCCGGTCCGGCAGATCCACATGCCCGCGGTCAGGAGGCGTGGGCCAGGAATCAAGCCGGTCTCGACAGCCCTTTTTAGCACCAGGTCCAGCCGCTCATGTTCCCCGGCATTGCGAAGGGTGGTCACGCCCGCTTCGACGATCGTCTTGAGACGCGCAGCTCCCCGCAGCGCCAGCCAGGGTGAGGACTCTTTTGCCTGGGCAATCTCATCTCCCGGGTCAAGGCAGACGTGGTCATGGCAGTCAATGAACCCCGGCAAAACCGTGTACCTGCTTAAATCAAGGAAGTCAGCGCTGCGGGCAGGTTTCCGGTCAAGAACGGAGGCGATGACACCCTTCTCGATGGAAAGCCATGCTCCTTTGAGTGGTTCTTCATTTTCCCCGTCAAAAAGGGTTCCGCACAGGATGGTTTGTGTCATTTGTTTGCACCTTATAACGGGAGATCCTGGTAGATGATCTTCCCGGCACGCATGACCAGCTTGATATTTTCGATGGCATGAATGTCTTTGAGAGGATCGCCGCTAATGGCTACCAGGTCCGCCTTCAACCCCTCCTTGAGCGTGCCAACCTGGTCCTGCAGTCCAAGCAACCCGGCTGCGACAGAGGTTAATGCCTTGAGCGCCTGGAAATGACTGTAACCGGAGCGAATCAACGTATCGAGCTCTATCGCCATTTTCCCATGGTTGCCGTCCGTGCCCACAACAATTGGGACTCCTTCCTGGATGGCATTGCTTAATACCACCGGGATGTTGGTGATGTACCTTAGACAACCATTCCGGGAATAATCCGGGCTGGTGGGTTCCTTGATAATGGCAGCGATGATCCCGTAGGTGCTGCACAGGGTGATCCCCTTTTTTGCCATGGCGTGCAGCTGCGCCCTGGTCAGGTAGAAACCATGCTCAATGGAATCCACGTCCGCTTCGATCAAACTGTCCGCCCCCTCGCCTCCATGGGCATGGGCGGCGATCTTCTTTCCCAAACGGTGCGCTTCCTCCACCGCCGCAAATATCTCCTCCCGGGTGAAGTCGGAAATCATGGCATCGGAATTAGGGGTGGTGTAATCCCCCGTGACCATGATCTTGATCCAATCAGCCCCATGCTTGATCTCATCCCGGATCGCCTTGCGAATCTCCCAGGGTCCATCCACCTCTTTCTCATCCCACCATCCTGAGCCACCGGTCCGGCAGATCCACAAACCCGCAGTCAAAAGACGGGGTCCCGGGATGGTCCCATCGTCGATGGCTCTTTTAAGGACCTGGTCGAGACGCTCATGCTCCCCGGCATTGCGAAGCGTGGTCACACCGGCCGCGACGATCGAGCGTACCCGGGCAGCCCCGCGGACTGCCAGCCACGCGGATGACTCCTGAGCCTGGGCGATCTCATCCCCGGGATCCAGGCAGACGTGGTCGTGACAGTCGATGAACCCAGGCAGAATCGTAAACCGGCTGAGATCCAGGAATGTGCCAGCCCGGGCAGGCTTGCGTTCGCGGATGGATTTAATGAAACCATTTTCAATGGTAAGCCAGGCACCTTTTATTGTCTCTTCATTTTCCCCGTCAATGACTGTCCCGCACAGAATATTTTGCAGCATGATTGATCACCCTTTTTTATAAAAAATGAAAATAAGGCAATTAAATACGGTTTCGCAGCCGTGGGTCGAGCATTTCACGGATGCCATCACCCAGCAAATTGAATGCCACAACGGTAATGAAAATTGCCAGCCCGGGGAAAATGGAAACCCACCAGGCTGCCGGGAAAACGCTTTTTCCCTCGCTGACCATTAACCCCCATTCCGGGTACGGTTTTTGTGCACCCAACCCCAGGAAACTCAGGCTGGTGGCAGTTAATATCACATACCCAAAATCCAGCGAGGCCTGGACAATGACCGGCACCAGGACGTTCGGGAGAATATGGCTGAGCAAAATGCGGAATTTGCTGGCACCCAGGGCCCGGGAAGCTTCTATATATTCCAGGTTGGTGACTGACAGCGCCTGGGCGCGCACAAGGCGCGCATACCAGGGCCACCAGGTGATGGTGATCGAAAGGAGTGCATTGGTCAGGCTAGGCCCGAGGGCAGCGGCTACTCCCAGGGCGAGGACCAGCGAGGGAAAAGCAAGGAAGCCATCCGTGATGCGCATGGTAAGCTGATCGATCCACCCGCCGTAAAAACCAGCCATCCCGCCAATGAAAGTCCCGATGGTAGCAGCCAGCAGTACTACGATGATGCCAACCTGTAAAGACAGTCCGGTCCCCACCATCACACGGGTGAAAATGTCACGACCGAGGGAATCTGTGCCCATCCAATACGTTGCGCTGGGAGGCAGCAAGTTCAGATCCATGCGCCTGGCGGTCATGATATCCTGCGGGTAGGGCACCCAAAGCTTTGCAGTAACCGCGACCAGAACCAGGATCAGGACAAGGATGAACCCAGATGCAGATAGAGGGTTCCTAAGAAAACGGCGCGCCATGATCTGGAACGCATTCTTTTTGACGGGGATCTGAACAACAATTCCTGGAATAACCGGTTGATCGAATGTTGTCATAATGTTTTACCTGTCCAGGCGAATGCGTGGATCGAGAAAACCATAACTAGTATCGACGATGAAATTGACAATGTTATAGACCAGAGCGATAAGTAGGGTAACCCCCATGATGGCAGGATAATTCGCCTCCTGGGAGGCATTGACTGCATAGCGGCCCAACCCAGGCCAGGCAAAGATGGCATCGATCAGGAAGGCTCCACCCAGGGCATAACCATAGGTCAATCCGATCACCGTGACCGTGGATAACAAACTGTTGCGGATGGCATGTCTGAAGACGATCAGGCGCTCAGGGATGCCGCGCGCCCGAGCGGCCCGGATGTAGTCAAGCTGAAGGATCTCGATCATGCTGGCGCGTACCATCCGGACGATGATGACCAGGGTCGGACAAGCCAGGGTAATGGCTGGTAGCGCAATATGGAGGAGGGCACTCTTAAAAAATGGCCAGTTGTGTGTCAACAGAGAGTCGACCAGGTATAAACCCGTGATTTGTTTAAGCGGGTTGGTAATCGATATGATGGTATCCACCCGGCCGGCAATTGGAATGCTATGGTTATTCATTACTGCCATTTGAAGCAGGAGCGCCAATAAGAAGACGGGGATCGATACCCCGGCGAGGGATACGATCCGGGTAAGGTTATCCATCCAGCTGTTCTGGTACTTTGCGGAAAGGATCCCCAGCGGGATTCCAATAAGAACGGTCAGGATCATCGCGACGGTGGACAGTTCCAGGGTGGCGGAGAAATATTCCTTGATGTCGGTCAATACAGGGCGGTGAGTCTCTAGAGATGTCCCCAAATCACCATGCAACAATTGATCAAAGTATTTTAGATATTGAACATACAGTGGTTTATCCAGCCCCATTTCTTTCGTCATAGCAGCAATTTGAGCCACGGTGGCGTGCGGGCCGGCTGCTCTCATGGCGGGGTTCCCGGGTATGACCCTCGATAAGAAGAAGGTGATCGTGGTGACGATGAACACCATGATGATTGTATAGGCAAACCTTCGAATCAGGTAACTTGCCAAGAGAAGCCTCCATATGGTGGGTGCTCGTCTGAGTATCGATTATTCATCGAAATGGCAATGCTAATGGAAGAAAACTTCCACGGATAATATTTTAGAATACCGAATGGGTCTCACTTGGTTTCCCAAGTGAGACCCCTCGTCTTAAGGTTACAAACCTGTTGCATGGGTTGAAAACAGGTACAGGTCAGGATCGATATAAAAGGTTATGGTTTCTCAACCCACATGTCATACATATTGAATGTGTAAATGTAATGCGCGTTGAAGACATAACCCTTCACGTTCGTGAGGAATGGAATGGCAGCATAATAATCGAACGCCCAAATAGCAGGATTATCCGCAACGATCAACTGCTGAGCCTGATGAAGTATTTCATATTTTTTGGTCAGGTCCACTTCGGCATCCGCCTGGTTGAGAAGGTCGGCAACCTGTTGGTTGTAGTAGAAATAATCCTTCTCGGCTCTCCCAAGCCCCCACCAGAATTGTGCAGCCACACCCTGGATGTAACCGACACCATCAGGATAATCATCCCACCAGTCTGCAATAACCAGGTCGGGGGCAGTATCCTGGTTGGACATGTTTTCAGTCATTGGGGTCCAGTCAAGGTGTTCCGAATTGACTGTAAACCCAAGATCGGTCAGAGTGACGGTAAGGGCATCCAGGATCTTGGTGCCCCAATCAGCACCACCGTAAGTGATCTTGATGGGTGTGCCCGCCTGGATTCCTGCGTCGGTCAGCATTTGGCGCGCCTTGGCTGTATCCTGGTGATACTGGAAGAGGTCAGAGGCGAAACCGGGCTCCCCGTTTGGCAGAGGCCCGACTGATTGGGTGGCTTGTCCCTTGAAGGCGGTGTTCACAACCGTTTCGTAAGGAAAGGCCCACGAGATGGCTTCGCGTACCTTGGGGTCTGTAAAAATACCCTTCTTGGTATTGAACAGGATGAACCAGTTGAAGTTACTTGTACCAGTTGGAGCCTGGACCACGTTAATGGCCGGGTTGTTCATCAAGGTGATGGTGTCGTCGACGCCTGGGTAATTGGCGGACATGACTTCACCACGCTCGAGCATCTGGCGCATGGTTGATGAATCCGGGACGACCTGGGCGATCACATGCTTGATGTTTTTATCCGTCCAGCCGCGCCAGTAGCCCGGGTAGTAATCCAGGATGACGTCCTGCTGCCGGTCCCAACGGGTGAGCATATACGGACCGGTCCCGATAGCATGGTCCTGCAGCCAGGTTTGCGCCATGTCACCACTGACCTCATGCGCCATCACACTTGGGGCAACGATGGGAGATCCATAGCGATTGGCGATCAAATCCGGGAAGAATGGGAATTGCTGGGTGAGCACAAAATTGATCGTGTATTGATCGACTACATCGACTTCCTTCAACATCCAGTAAGCCCAGGCAAAGCCTTTCCCAATCTTTACCATGCGGTCAAAGGAAAACTTGACGGCGTCCGCGTTAAATGGAGTCCCGTCCTGGAAGGTGACATCCTTTCGCAGGGTAAAGGTGTAGGTTAATCCATCCGCAGACATGGTATACCCGGTAGCCAGGGAGGGTTCCAATTCGCTGGCGGATGAACCCTTGTAATTCAACAGGGATTCGTAGATCAGTCGGGTGATGCGGTCTGAGCCGTCATAGATAATGGCGGGATCGACCAGGGTTGGTTCCTGGCTGGTTGCAAAGACGAAGGTGTCCACATATTGCGGGGCTGCCTGGGTTGGAGGGACCGCGGTGGGCTGAGGTCCAGAAGCCGTGGTTGGCACAGCCGCGTTCGGTGGAGTCGTGGTGGCAGCCGGGGCGCAGGCCGTGACCACCATCACCAGAATGAGCAGGGTAATGATGGTTTTATAAATTGGTTTGTACGGGGTCATTAATTCTCTCCTTTGGCAAAGAAATGGGTCCCCCAGGCGGGGGCGGGTGGGTCGTGTTGATCATTGCGGGAGGGAAGTTTCATCTTCTTGAAATCCCGCACGATCTGGGCAATTTCTTCCACGACAACATTCAGATATTTATTGCCGTCTTCAGCATTCGCCTTACGCGGATCCCCCATCATGCCCAGTGAAGTGACTGTGCTCCAATAAGGCATCAGGATGACGGGTGCATCTTCTGCGCCGAAACCAAACGCAGAACTATAGGGTATTTCAGCTTTTTGGGCCTTGTCCATATTAACCGGACCAGGATTAAACGCCAGGTAACACGAAGTTTCACCGAACCCGCCGTGATCCTGCGACCCTGTGAGACCCTGGGCTTTTGCGTATTCTGCATCGATCTTCATTGCTTTTGGGGTGGAATAATAAGTCATCACCCCGCATAATGCCCCCGGGAAGCGGTTGTTGACCATGCGGGCAGCGACATCCAGGGCTGGCTGATTGCCCCCGTGGCCATTAATGATCAGGATCCTTTTAAACCCATGATGAGCAAGACCCAATCCGATCTCGCATACCATGTTGATATAAGTGGGTTCTGTAAATGTAAGTGTACCGGGGAAATCCATGTGATTGTTCGCCAGACCGATCGAGAGAGGAGGGAGCAAGAGCACCTGGTCCGGGATTAATTCCGCAACCCGCTTGCAAACTCCATCCGCGATCACTGTATCCGTGTCCAGCGGACAATGAGGGCCGTGACCTTCGATGCTGCCCGTGGGAAGCAGCACCACTCGTTCTTCTGCAATGGCCTCTTTTTGTTCCAGCCATGTCAGTTGACCATAGATCGTTTTTCCTGTCATAGGATCAGGTCTCCTCCTCAATGAATGTTGTGATGACGCTGTCGTGATCAGTAACCTATCCCCTGAAAATTGACATGAAAATCAATCTATATTTTTCTTATATGGGCCTCCTTTTCCTGTTGTGGTACCCCCCACGGTTTCGCTAACCACTCGAATATACGAGTTTAATCTTATATTATTCCCTGCCGCCCATCAAGTGACTTATGTCACCCCCTTAGCATTCTTAATTGCAAACGAATTTAAAAATTGCCAGAGTGGGCTGTCTAATATTTTTTTTACTGGGTCCATTTCTATTACCATATGGTTATGTGTTTGAATTAATTCCCTAAGATAAACTCGACTTGCATTTCTTGCCTGGTTCAATTTTCAGATCCATCTCATAATGACATCTTGATTTCCGATTCTAACCCCAACGGCATAATGAAGTTGCTGCAGGAGTGGTACCAGGCAAATAAAAAATGTTGTGTGCTACAATATTTCAGCAGCATCCTTTAACATTTCTGATCCCACATAGCAGAAGGAGTGACTCATGAACGAAGATCTATACCAGAAGATGGCACAGAGCGTGCTGGATGGGGATTCCGATGCAGCCGCAGCCCTGGCGCGCCAGGCGGTTGCAGCCGGCATCGACCCGCTGGAGGCCATCACCCAGGGGTTTGTCAAAGGGGTCAACAGCGTGGGGGAGAGTTTTGCCTGCGGGCAGGCCTTCCTGCCCGAACTGGTGATGGCGGGGGAAGCCATGAAAGCTGCAGTTGCCACCCTGGAACCGGAAATGCAGAAGCGGGGGGTGCAGCGCACCATGCTGGGGAAGGTGGTCCTGGCGACGGTGGAAGGCGACATTCACGAGATCGGCAAGTCCCTGGTGGGGACGATGCTCTCGGCTTCGGGCTTCCAGGTCTACGACCTGGGGGTGGACGTTCCGGCAGCCAGGATCATTGCCAAGGTGCAGGAAGTGGGAGCCGACCTGGTGGGTCTGAGCGCCTTGCTGACCACCACCATGGTCAAGCAAAAAGAAGTGATCGACGAGCTGGATAAGCTGGGGCTGCGCAAGAAGGTCAAGGTGATGGTGGGGGGTGCCCCGGTGACGCGCGATTGGGTGCAGAAGATCGAGGCGGACGGGTATTCCGAGGACGCCATCGGGGCGGTCGGGCTGGCGAAACAGTTGATGGGCGCCGCCTGAGCGCAGGGAACCTGCCATGTCGAAAACGATCCAGTCCATCACCAACCCGAAACTGCGGTTGGAAATACTGACGCCGCAGGAAGTCAAAAAAATCCATGACGCCACGGTGTGGATCATCGAAAAAGTGGGGGTACGTTTCCCTTCCAAAAGAGCCCTGGAGATCTGGTCTGCCCACGGCGCCGAAGTGGACCACGAGAAGATGGTCGTGCGCGCCAAAGGCGAGCTGATCGAGAAAGCCTTGAAGACCTGCCCGCCGGCTTATGCGCTGGCGGCGCGCGACCCGCAGCAGGACCTGCCGCTGGACGGCAACCACGTCTTTGTGGGCACGGACGGCTGCGGCGTGGAAGTGATCGACATCCAGACCGGCGAACGGCGGGTATCCCGCCTGCAGGATGTGCGCGACATTGCCCGCATTGCGGATGCCACCGAGCAGGTGGGCTTCCACTGGGTGCCGGTCTCGGCGCAGGACATGCCTCCTGAGACGCGCGGCCTGCACGAGATCAAGGCCATTTGGGAGAATTCCAGCAAGCACGTCCAGACCGAATCGGTCTACAACGAACGCGAGGCACGCGCCGCCATTGAAATGGCAGCCCTGATCGCCGGCGGGAAGGAACAACTGCGGAAGAGGCCGATCCTTTCCTTGATGCAGTGTTCCGCTTCCCCGCTCATGCATGATGCCAACAACCTGGAAGCCGCCCTGGTGGGAGCCGAGTACGGCATTCCCACCGGGTTCATGACCATGGCAGCCAACCTGACCACCGGTCCGGCCACACTGGCAGGCAACCTGGCAGTGGGCAACGCCGAGGTGATTTCTGGGATTGCTCTGCTGCAACTGGCATTCCCGGGCGCACCGGTGTTCTACGCGGCTGCCATGACCGCCTCCGACCTTCGTACGGGTGGCTATACCGGCGGCGGTCCGGAAGATTTCCTTTACGGCGCATCCATTAACTCGTTATGCAACTATTACCAAATCCCGCTCTCGATGGGGTCGTTCGCCACGGGAGCCAAGGAACCCAACTGGCAGGCTGGCATCGAAAACAGCCTGTCCACGTTCATGGCGAGCATCTCCATGGCAGACATGCTATCGGGGGTTGGTTTCCTGCACGGCAGCCGCATCTGGTCCTACGCCGAGATGATGATGGACTGCGAGATCTTCGCCATCATTCAAAAGACGATGCAGGGCATCGTGGTGGATGACGAGACCCTGGCGCTCGATACGATCGCCGCAGTGGGACCGGGCGGAAATTTCCTGAAGCAGAAGCATACCCTCAAGCATATGCGCGAGGTGTTCCTGCCACAATTCATGGACCGGCGTCCGTTCAATGAATGGGAAGGCAAGCAGGATGATGCGCGTGACTGGGCCCTGGCAAAGGCGCGCACCACCCTGGAAAAGCACCAGCCCGACCCGCTGGAAGGAAAAATCTCCGTTGAAATGGCGAAGATCATTGCAGCCCTGGAGAAAAAGTAACCCTGCCAGCGTACGCCGAATACAATGAATAAATCAAAACTCCAAATCTAAATTCAGATTTGGAGTTTTGATTTTCCAGGGCAAACGAAATAATTAATTTCTCCAAAACTTCAGCTGGAAATCCCCTCGCCCGCCCGGATGATTGTTTCAACAATCTCCTCCACAGAGAAACGGCGTTCCAGCTGCTTGCGCACCTTTTTGAGCTGCGAAAACCGGTAGGTGGAATGACGCTCCAATTCCTTTAAATATTCCCGGCTGTAGAGGTGTCCAATTTGACCGGCTGAATCGATCAGCAGCGGCGTAATACATTTACGCATGATCTCTTCGAGCGTCTCCAGTCCTGGGACGGAGAAGAGGGCAAGTTTATCCAACAGGCCTTTCCCAAAAACAATCAGTTGGCTAGTGACCGCATCCAAAGGCCAGCTTCGGGCGGTCTGGGAGAAAATGGTCATGATCCCATCCTGGCGGTCCTTTTCAACGTCTTCGAGGTCGTCCATCAACTGGGTAAAAGCCCCGTAGTAGAAACAGAACATGCGCTGGTTGAGATCCAGGTCCCCGGCGACCAGGTACCCATCCGCCAGCACGGACGTCCCGCCCTTTTCAAAAACAAGCCCGAGCACATCCATTTCGTAGGGAGAAGAGCACGGTGACTGGAGACGCATGCTTTTGACCTGCGCCTGGTAGATTGCCATCAAACTGGCATAAACATTCGGGAATAGCTGCCTGTCGAACTGCCCCTCGATCATCTGGACTAATGCGAATATTTTTCGTTCGCCTTCATTTGTAGATGATACCGTCATCCCTTCCAGCCGCTGTTTGAATCGGCGACTGAATTCAGCCTTGTTCTTTGCCGGGATGGCAGGGTCATCGAGGTAGTTATCGCTGTATGGGTAAAGCAAGCTGAAGGCTACGATGCTGGGAGTCATCTTCACCGGCAATCCCATCAGGTACTGGAGAAAGGTCATCGTCCAGGCATTACGACCAGCCTGGTAAATATCTGCTGCGGAAATGTGCGGGTCAAAAAGGCGCGCCTGGCGGACAAACTCCTGGATCGACTCGGCAAACCCGTAGGTTGTAAGGGCGTTCACATGCCGGTCTTCCAAAGCGAAGGTTGTTTTCAGGAAATCTCCTGCAAGTGGGAGCAACCGGTCCGTTAATTCCTGCTGGCTGGGCCGGTCCACGGATGCCTGCTTTAATTCCATTCCCATCCTGTCCAAGAATTTTACCAATTTCGACTTCGCGGTTTTTTTTCTCACCCTGACTGTAGACTGGTCCCAGGTCGGGTAGGTGGGAATCGCAGCCCCACCACATCTCTTTGATGTGGACAACCAGGTCGCTGACAATATTATCGAAGTGCAGGTTGGTATTCATTTGGTCATCAATTTCAACGGCAGGCATCAGGACGACCTCAACTTCATATCTATTGACACTATCCACATACGTAAATTCGAATATAAAGATTCCATGATCATCGAAGGCGGAGAGGTTGTTTGGCGGGGTGAGAAGATTCAAAATACTTCTTTGCGAAGACTAACGCTCCCAGATAACAGCCCTATTCTACTTCCCTGCGAATCGTTATTGGACGCACCTTGAAATTACCAGCATTTCTTAACCAAAAACCATGACCATTTCAGTCATGGTTTTTGGTTTTCAAGCAGAAATCCAGGGTCGGCATGCAGCAATTTCTAAAAATAACATGCGACGGGCAACACGTCATCCCCGATCTGAAAACCAAGCCAATAGAGGAAGCGAACCTTCCTCAGGAGATCAACCCAACCTGTTTACCGACTTTTGCGAAAGTCTCCAGGACGCGGTTCATTTGCTCATCCGTGTGAGTGGCCATGTAACTGGTGCGCAGGAGTTGGCTGCCTTCGGGAACGGCCGGCGATATCACCGGGTTGACAAAGATGCCTGCGTCGAAAAGTGCTTTCCAGATCGCGAGAGTACGCATGTCGTCCCCAATATGGATTGGGATGATGGGGGATTCGGACTTGCCTATGTTGAAACCAAGGCGGAGATATTCTTTGCGCATATATGCGCCTACATCGTTCACGCGCTGGATGCGTTCCGGTTCGGCATGCATGACATGCAGGGCAGCCAGGGCCGCGGCTGCATTGGCTGGCGGGATGCTGGCGCTGAAGATCATGGCACGCGCGTGGTGCTTGATATAGTGGATAACATTATCATCGCCTGCAATGAACCCGCCCAGGGAGGCGAAGGATTTGCTGAAGGTGGACATGATGAGATCCACATCACTGGTCATATTGAAATGGGCAGCGGTGCCGTGTCCCCCACCGAGAACACCTGTTGCATGGGCGTCATCCACCATGAGGCGCGCACCATGTTTCTTGCAGAGGGAAATGATCTCCGGTAACGGGGCGATGTCACCCTCCATACTGTACAGCCCATCCACCACCACCAGTTTTCCAGCTTCTCCTGCTGCGCACAAAACACGCTCAAGGTCCGCCAAATCGTTGTGACGAAAACGGATTGTCTTGCCCCAGCTGAGTTTTGCGCCATCCACGATGGAAGCATGGTCCTGTTTATCGAGGATGACAACATCATCACGGCTGACAATTGCACTGATGGTACCCAAGTTGGTCTGCATCCCGGTCGAGAAAACCAGGGCTGCCTCCTTGCCCACCCATTCGGCAATTTCACCCTCGAGCTGTTCATGCAGTTCGATCGTCCCATTTAAGAAACGAGAACCGGTACAGGAGGTCCCATAGCGCTGAATGGCGTCCAGGGCAGCCTGCCGGACCTGGGGATGGGTCGTCAGACCGAGGTAATTGTTCGACCCGCACATGATCAGGCGATGTCCCTTATATACCGCTTCGGTACCCTCGTTTTCAGTCAAGGCAAGGAAGTAAGGGTAATACCCCCCTGCGATGGCCTCCCTGGCCGTGGTGTAACTCGAGCATTTTTCAAAGATATCCATATTCAATCTCCCGATCGTCAGAATGTTGTCATTCCCTGGAATTGCCAAGTTTCTATTTTGAGCCTGTCGTTTTGAGAGCCTTTAATTTTCAAATAGGTGAAAGCTAGGTTTTCTTATTTTTCTTTCCTGAACCCGCCATCATATCCAGGACTGTGAAGACCAGGCTCTTTGGCAGTTTACTGGAAAGGATGTAGAACAACCTCGAGTCGGTCCCTGGGAAGATCATGAAATTCCCTTTTTCCGCCTGCTGTAATATGGAATGAGCCACCTTTTCAGCGGAGAGGGCTTTTGCGTTTCCCGAGATTGCCTTCGTCTCTGCAGGTTTAAACGGTTCCTCGTATGCAAGTTGCGGCGTGTCAGTATCGGGCGGGAAGGCAACCGAGACCCGGATACCGTGCGGTCTCATCTCTGCCCGCAGGACTTCAGAGAAACCGGTCACGGCGTATTTCGCTGCCCCGTAACCACTGTACCCAAATACACCCATATACCCCGCCATCGAAGAAATATTGATAATATGCCCGGAACCGCGCTTCAGCATTGATGGCAACACCGCCAAGGTTACGTATAGTGTTCCAAAATAATCGACCTGCATCAAGCGCTCGAACACTTCCAGCGAAAGTTCCTGGACATACCCGGGCTGGGTGATGCCCGCCGAGTTAATGACCACATCCGGAACCCCGGCTGATTTCACCACGGTCTCGACCAGCCTGGCTGCCTGCTGTGAGTCGGACACATCAACAGGGATCATCCCGCAAAGTTGGGATGGATCCTGGCGGGCAGCTTCCACCTCTTTGAGTGCAGTTTGCAAGAGCTGCTCCCGCCGGGCGGCCAACCAGACATGGGCACCGGCTGCCGCCAATTGCTTTGCAGCAGCCAACCCGATCCCACTCGAACCGCCGGTGACCAGGACAACCTTTTTATACCAATACTTGTTTTGATCCATACCACCTCACTAGGTTTTTTTGATAAGAAATCATTAAGGATTGGACGATACCCCTGCTGGTTTAATAAGGGTCGATTCCCAAACCCGGAGTTTCATTCTTTATAACCCTTCCACGCTCGAGAGAGCAGTCGCAAAATTGGTCAAGGCCTCGTCGATCACCTCGTCCGTGTCAGCCATGCTGGTATACATCCGGCTGCCAGCCAGGGTGATCAATCCGTTGGCCATATAGGCCGCGCCCATTTCCTCCATCATGTGCCTGCGAGGTTTCATCTCCTTTAAAAGCTTGAGAGGATGGCGCAGGTCAAGCAGCATCACACCGGAGGTTTCAAGATGAACAATCGGTCCCTGGTTGAAGGCCACGAACGGTAATCCATATTCTTCGATGATCGCCTGGAGTCCATGGGTCAGGCGGTCACCTGCCTTACCTGCCAGGACAGGGGCATTGGTGCGTTCCATTTCGAGCAGGGCGTGATAGCCTGCCACGCATGAAAGCGGGTTGGCTGAAAGTGTCCCGCCAACATATGCCCGTTCCCCCGTGCCCCCGATACCGGCTGCAAAGCACTGGATCACATCGGCGCGTCCGCCCACCCCTCCTGCCATCGGGTAACCACCGGCAATGCACTTGCCAAAGACGGTCAAGTCAGGTTTGATCCCGAAATATCCCTGCGCTCCCCCCATGCCGAGCCGGAAGCCGGTAACCACTTCGTCGAAGATCAACAGCGCGCCAAATTCGTCGCACAGCTCGCGCACTTTTTGATTGAAATCGAATGGTACCGGGCGGGTGCCGCTCTCGGGACCGACCGGCTCGAGGATGACGGCGGCTGTCCCACCCAGCAATCGGTTCATGATCAATTTTGCTCTTAGCGCCCCCAACGAGTTCGGGAAAAACTCCTGCGTATTGGCGGTCGCGCCGAAGGGAATCCCCTTGGCCTCCATGCGGCCCACCCCGGGGATATGCAGCCCATAGACCATCGAATCGCTCCAGCCGTGATAGGCTCCGCCCACTTTGATGATCTTCTTTTTCCTCGTAAACGTCCGGGCAGCACGGATGGCTGCCATAACCCCTTCGGTGCCGGAGCCAAGCATGCGGAACATTTCGATGGAGGGCATTAATCGGTGGACGAGCTGTGCCAGTTTAAGTTCGTATTCATGGAACAACCCCGTCACCGGTCCACAGGTCTGCAGCAGCTCGATAACCTTTTCGCGCACCGGGGCGTAATTGCTGCCCAGCACGGTCGGACCACCCGCCTGCAGAAAATCAATATAGCGATTTCCATCCACATCCCACAGGTAGGCGCCCTCGGCTTTTTCAATCGCGATTGGGAAAGGATAGTTGAAAGCCAGGTTATGCTGTACCCCGCCCGGGATCAGCTTGCGGGCCTCTTCATTGAGCGCCTTCGAACGGGAGCATTGGGTGTCGAAATAACCCAGGTAGTCCCGCATCTTTTCCTGTCGAATGGGGCGGAGAGGCTGGTTGATCAGGTTTTTCAAGCGGGCATAGATCTCAACGGTGTCGGGGTATTGAGAAATGGCGGATTGCTGTTCGGTCATTTGGCTGCCTTTTTGTTTTAGCTAGGTACAGGCGATAGTTCACATCTGAATTTATTTTATAGAGTCACTGGTTGGCAAGGAGTGTAAATATTCAGCCATTCAACCTTTTATAGCTTCCCTTGTTGTTTTTGTAAAACTGGACAAATTCGCCGAAAAGTTTATCGTAGATCGCCCGGTTCGCAGGGTTCGGGGAATAGGTCGCCTTGATCTGAACCTTCTTCGGGATGTCTTTATATTCCAGGTGTCCCAACCCGACTGCGGCGATGAAAGCTGCGCCGCGTGCATTGGCCTGGATCGGGTCGCGCACCTGGCGGATATTTAAGTTCATCACATCCGCCAGGATCTGGCTCCATAGGTCTGATCTTGCGCCCCCGCCGACGAAATTCAATTGGGTTATTTTCCGCCCGATGAACTTCTCAGAAGGCGCAAGCAGCCAGCGGGTGTTGAGGGCAATGCCTTCCAAATATGCCCGAATAATATCCTCACGGGTATTCTCGAGGGAGATATTAAATAAGGTGGCACGCGCATTCCGGTCGTCAATTGGAGAACGCTCACCATAGATCCACGGCATGTACATCAAGCCATGGCTGCCTGCCGGCACTTTGGCAGCGATCCGGTCAAAGATCTGGAAAACGTCCGGCGCCTGTTCAGCTTGTAAAAGTTCATCCTTATGGTAAAGGATCTTATCGCGCAAATAATTCAGATTGCCGCCAGCCGTGGTTTGCAGGGCGATCAGCAGATATTTGCCCGGGATGGCACAAGGGACCGAGGCCATAAACGTGGAAAGGTCGGTCTTTTTAGCCGGGACATGGGCAGCGACCCAGCTGGAAGTGCCGATGTAAACGTGGGCATCGAAATCGTTTACCGTTCCTGCTCCGATAGCAGCTGCGCTGACATCAATCGCCCCGGCAACCACTTTGACCCCGTCTTTCAGTCCCAAGGCAGCGGCAACCTCCTTTTTTAAGTCACCGATCACCGTGGTGCATTGGACCAGCTCGGGGAATTTGTCGGCGGCAATGCCGCAGTCTTTGAGCAGCCCATTGTGATAGGTGATATGCGCAGAATCACGGTTGTCGGTGACCCAGGAAGTCAGGATCGAATCAGGCGTGGCAACGAACTTCCCCGTAAGGCACAGGTTCATGTAGTCCAAGGCAGTCAGGAACTTGTAGGTCTTTTTATAAATATCAGGAGACTCATAGCGCACGAACAGCATGTGCGCCGCCGGGTCAGTGCCAGTTTGGGTGGGCACCCCACCGGTCAGGTTGATCCAGCGCGGCAGCTTGAAAGCGTTGTAACCAGACACTTTGAATGTACCGCCGATGATCTTGGACAGATGCCTGGCACCGCGCATGTCAAGCCACGAGATGACGTTCATCAAGGCTTTGCCATCGGCATCCACGGGGATGGTACATTCCCCCTGGGATGAGCAGCAAACTCCGACGATGTTTTCCACCAGTTCCAGATTTTTCTGAACCAGCCGCCTGGCAGTTGTCATAAAAGCCTGCCACCAATCCTGCGGATTCTGTTCCGCTCCGCCATCAGGCAGTACGATCAGAGGAATTTCTTCGACCTCCCAGCCCACCACCTTGCCGGAAACGGAAATCAATGCAGTTTTCAGGGCCGATGTGCCCAGGTCGATCGCCAGGATATAGGGTTCTTTTTCCAAGTGCCGCTCCTATTAGATCTTACAGATCGTGAAAATAGTCACCTGCTATATCATAACCCCGCCGAACGGGTGAGTTATGCCACTGGAAGCAGGGTCATGATTGTGCAAGGTGATAAGGTGGGATAAGGAAGGATGCAACTTCCTGGCATGGTCACACGCTGGGAGCTTTGGCAAGCAAGTTGATCAGCCTCTCCGGTTTGTGGGAAAACTCAGCGATCGGGATCTCCCCGCGCACCATCCCCAACAGGGTTTCCACCTGCAACCGGTTGACCGGCGTGGGAACGCCAAACTTCTCCCCGAACCGGACGACTGCCCCCTGCAGCCACTCTACTTCACTCTTCTTTCGCCCGGCATGCAGGTCGATATGGAAGGAAGGCATCTTCCCGCCTCTGCCTCCGCCGACGATCTTCTTCAGGATTGGACTGGCAAGGAAGCGCGGCAGGCGTAATGACAGTGCAAGCAGGCTTACCGGAATTTTAGGAAGGTCCACGGGATGGACGCCCTGGGCTGCCATAACCGCCAGGGTCTCGTGAGCTGCGCGAATTTCCAGGTCATATAAACCCGGGTGGGCAAAAACCTCCGCCGGGCTCATGTCGGTAATTGCAGAGGTGGCACTCCCCGGGAGGTTTGCCAGCAGCTTTGACCACTTCATGTCCGCCGGACGCGGGTAAAGCTGTGCATTAAGAAACGCGGAATTGAACGCTTGTCCCAGTTGTTTTGAGAAGGGATGTCCGGCTCCGATACCGATCCCGCGCGCTTTTTCCAGAACGATATCACCCGCACCCTTGCGGAGAATGGAACAGGTCACCGTGCCTGGAATAACACTATCGGAACCAACCACGGCTGCGATCGCGGGTTCATTTTCAACGCCATTTTGCAAACTAAGGATGGGCGGCATCTTATCCGCGAATGGTTGCATCCCTTCCAGGGCTGCCCGGGTATCGAAGGATTTCATAGCAAAGATGGCAATGTCGAAAGGACCGAGCTTTAATGCCTCATCCAGGGAAGCTGCGATCCCAATCGAAGTTGAAGGAATTATGAGCGGCTTGAATGCTTTCCTGGTTTTGTCGATGGAGATATCCAACCTCAGTCCATGCGCCTGCAAATCGGCTGCAACAGAGGGCTGCTCTAAAAATACAACGCGATGACCGGCGTCTGCAAGCGATCCGCCCACATAGGTTCCAACTGCTCCCGATCCAAAAATCAGCACCGAGATTGGTTTTGATTCATCCATTTACATTTCTCCAATTAGCTGGCTCGGTCAAAACAATAGAATATATCCAATAATATAAAATCCAAAAATAATATCAATGTGCGGTTCCCGGACGGAAATCGGGTCATTTTGAATGATTCATTTGGAGCAGTTCTTAGGTATCTTCCAGCATGGCAATGGCCCTATTCTACCGCTTACCAGACCAAATTTTGAATTTTCGTAGAAATCCATAAAATATGTTCGGGATAATAATAACCATAGAGATTCGCTCATGACGTGAATGTACCTTTTCGCAGGACACGCTGTTGAAGAAAGGGGAATGTTAAGGTAATATCAACAGTAGAAATAAATTACGATTATGCCAGGGTGTTTCATTGACTTGCAGTCCTGGTTTGCGCGATAATCATTTATAACTAAAAAGGAGATTATATGAGTCAGAAGTGGGAGTATAAATTTCTTAAGGGTCAGAGAGATCCAATTATTATTAATGATTCAAGAACAGGCGAAGAATTTATACGTGGTTACGATACTATGCCAGTGTGGTTCGATGATGGAAAACCCCTGGACCAAACCCTGGATATTATGGGTATCTCGAGGGAATTGGGTTTGGAAGGTTGGGAATTAGTAGCCATATGTCCCCGCTCGCTGCCTGTGTCGACCGGAACTACCGGGACCACAACTGATGAGTTATGGGTTTTCAAGAGACCTATGTAAAATCATCCACAACAAATAAGCGCGGTATTTAGGCCGGGCTAAGTGTCAGATACATTTGTTCCACTTTTTCAAGCATTTACCCAAAAATTAGATATTGTCAAGTAATAATATTATGTTTTAATTCTTTAAACTTTTGTATTGGCATGCGCATTCTTTTTGCTAGATAACCGTTTGTGTGGTTAAGAAGAAATTATTATTGTGGGTGTTCTTTTTAACACGTGGTAAGTTAAGCCATACATCGAAGAACAATCACAATTATATAATTAGGAGGGGATTTTGACGGGTCGATGGTATTCAAACTTCCTGACCGCGATGGCACTAATTACCCTTGTTTGGTCAGGAAGAGGAATACAGGCTTCTCCCAGGGGGATGTCAGGTTTATCCAATAGCCAGCTTGGAAAAAACCTTCAAATCCAGGATGGGTTGCCCCCCGTTCCGACTGACCGCATTATTCTGAAATACAAGTCAAGCTCAACCGCCTCCATGAGTCCTTCACAATTGGGACAAATGGACCGAATAAACGCCAGGGTCAGCACAACTCTTGATTTCATGCGCAGCATGTCGGATGATTCAATTGTCCTGGGCTTACCTAAACGACTTCCCATAGATCAAGTGCAGGAGATCGTTGACCAGCTCATGACCCTCCCGGAAGTGGAATATGCCGAGCCGGATGTCATTTTAGAGCATACGCTGGAACCCAACGACCCGCTATATTCCAACCAATGGCATTATTTGGCTCCCACTGCGGGCAATTATGGGATCAATGCTCCGGCAGCCTGGGATATCACGACAGGGTCGGCTGGCATCGTGGTGGCCGTGATCGATACCGGTATCACCAATCACATCGAGTTTGTTGGTCGAACCGTGCCCGGGTATGATTTCATCAGCGATGTCCAAACTGCAAATGATGGCAACGGTCGAGACAGCGACCCGAGCGATCCAGGGGATTGGATCACAGCCGGCGAAAACGCATCAGGTTCTTTTGCCGGTTGCGCAATAAGAAATAGTTCCTGGCATGGGACCCATACTGCGGGAACAATAGGTGCTGCCAGCAATAACGGAACAGGTGTGGCAGGTATCAACTGGAATTCGAAGATCCTGCCGGTGCGCGTGCTGGGGAAGTGTGGTGGATATACATCCGATATTATTGACGCGATGAATTGGGCAGCCGGCCTGGATGTACCGGGAGTGCCTGCCAATGCCAACCCTGCCAAGGTTGAGAACCTCAGCCTGGGGGGCTCAGCGACCATGTGGGACAACACTTCAGAATGCCATCAATGCCATCACCGCGGCGGGCGCAACAATAGTTGTCAGTGCGGGGAATAGTAATGCAGATGCCAGCGGTTTCACTCCAGCAAACTGCAACGGAGTCATTACCGTGGCAGCCACAAATCGCAATGGAAATCGTGCGGGATACAGCAACTATGGATCAAGCGTGGAAATCAGCGCTCCTGGCGGAGATTCCAGTAACGGCATCCTTTCCACTTTGAACACAGGCACGCAGGGACCTGTTGCCGACGCATATGCTTATTATCAAGGTACAAGCATGGCAGCCCCTCACGTTAGCGGTGTGGCATCGCTGCTTTACTCGCTGAACCCATCGCTAACACCCAGCCAGGTGCTTCAGATCTTACAAAATACGGCAACCACCTTTCCGACAGGAAGTTCGTGCGAACCATCCATTTGCGGAAGCGGGATCGTGAATGCTGGGACTGCTCTTGCTTCGATCGTTAAGACGTTATCGGTTTCCAAGAGCGGTACCGGCAGCGGGATAGTCACCAGCACCCCGGCTGGTATTACCTGCGGTTCTGCTTGCTCAGCCTTCTTCAACAACAACACCGGTGTGACGTTGTCAGCCACAAACGACCCCGACTCTACATTCACCGGCTGGAGCGGGGAGGGCTGCTCGGGCACAGGCACCTGCGTCGTTACGATGAGCGCTGCCAGGTCCGTCACAGCCAGCTTCACCCAGAACGTCAACAGCATCAGCCTGGTACACCGGCTGGAACCTGGTTTCGTTCAACCTGCACCCGGTCGTCACCACCATCACCACCGTGCTTGCCAACATCACCGGCAGTTACGACCTGGTCTATGCCTGGGATGCGACCGGTGCGCATTCCGGCGGCGGCAACTGGATGATCTATGACCCGAACCATGTATTTGGGAACACCCTTACCAATCTGAATGAGAAAATGGGATTCTGGATCCACATGACCGCCCCTGCCACCCTGGATGTGATCGGCAGCCTGCCGGCGACATCAATCATCCCATTGTACGATAACGCCGGCGGCTGGAACCTGGTTGGGTATCCCTCGGCTGCAAGCCTGGCACTCCCGGGTGCGCTCAGTGACCACGGCGTTGGCACTGCCTATTCATTGGTCTACGCCTATCACGCCAACGATACCGGCAGCCCGTGGAAGCTGTATAACCGGTCAGCCATATTTGGCAATGACCTGACCCAGATGACCCCGGGATGGGGCTACTGGATCTATGTCAGTGCGGACAGTACCTGGAACGTAGGGTATTAGGTAAATTGGGTATTTGATCTATAGTTCCTTCAGCAGGTAATTTTCTTGATCGGTTATTGGATGCAGCTTAAAACCTAAACAGACATCATTTGGGGGAAACGATTTTAGTCTCACTGCAAATTAGCAGCAAAATTTTTCCCGCTTACACCCACTATTAAGAGAAGGTTTCGCCGCGGCGAAATAAAAATATTGTCAATGATTTACAAATCGAAATGCATCTGGATCAGAATCCCCGTCCCCAAAATAAGCAAGTCTGTTAGGGCCTGAGCAGGATGATCCCATCCTTGGGCTGCAATGTCACTTGAGTGACAAGGCTGCCGTCATTGACAAAGGAATCCTGGGAACCTTTAATCTTTGTGAATTTATATTTATCAGCCTACTGATCTTGCCGAAGTAGCCAGGGAGGAAAAAGACGTAATCGATGGGCGAGGTCGACTTCCCCTTATGGGGATGTGAGCGGAGAGGCTTTTAGTTTGTCGAGCAGAATCCGTGCGTAATATTTTACAATCCCGGCAACCTCTTTTTCATATCCATATTCATCAATTACATGTACCAAATTTCGGTAAGAAAAAATTATCACGTAATCAACCTGAGAGTTGGTATCGGGCATTATAAAAAAGGCGCGCGTTGCGTCTCCGATGATGGGCGGGTTGATTTCCTCAAAAAAACCGTGCAATGAATAATTTTTAACCGCCAGTTGAGCTCCACCGGGAGTTTCATAAAGACTGATTTCATCGGACAATACTACAAGCCAGCCCCCGCTGCCATAATCTTTTCCATACCAGATTGACCATCCATCAACACGCCCGGCGTCCTTCACAAAAGTGTTATCGACTTCCTGATTGGGAATATGTACCGGCAAATCATATAACGAAGAATAATTGGCATCATGGGGAAAGTCTGCAGGCTCAAGCAGAAAATTTTTAAGATTTTGTTGAAGGGACAAATAACCGGGGGTGGCTGAAGGTGTATTGGTTTTAATTGGCGTCGCATTCGGTGTCGCGGTTATCGTTCGTGGCAGGGTATCGGTTGGGGGAATGGGAGTATATGACGAGGTTGGGCTCGCGTCCTGTGTTTGTGCCTGGGTAAGCGTGACGGCCTGAGGAGCAGGAGCGCAGCCGGTCATTATTAGTATGGCCAAGCAACAGATATATATAGAGAGCTTTTTAACCATATCTAATTCCTTTTCCTGATCATGATATCCCTCCTGATTATTATCGCGCAATTCCAAAGGAACAGCCTTCCGGGATTGATAGCAAAATAACCCCCTCGGGGTCTCCGAGGCAACTGCATCGTTCACCAAAAATCCCAGGGTTCGACAAAATTTTCCTCGAGAATTCCTCCAGAGTGCGGATACCCTGACGTGACAATAATCCGGCAGGAAAACCAGGCGTATTGATGCGCACCCTCGCTGTTTAATGGCGGAGCAGCCCCAGGGCAACCCTGGAGAGCTGCTTCTTTCAAAACAGAAAACAGATCATCCAAACAGGGGAGCTTGCTCGTTGATTTCCTGTTCTTCGCATGAAATAAAAGCGCTCATTTGGCAAAAAACAGGACCACCCAATGAAATCCTATGGAATCCTTACAATTTTGTTAAGAGCTATCTTAACGTTCCATTGTATAATTTATTTCCAAACGTAATTATAAATATGTTTTTTACGTGATTTTATATCCTGTTTGGTTATAGAGTGAGAGGAGAACCATTATGAATGAATACTTCAGCCCCATTGATTCACTTGTGTCAGAAATCCGGGGAAATATCAAGTTTTTAGATAATTTACTTTCCAAGACCAACGTGCTATTGGGGATCGTTGGGATCGTCGGAACAGCTGGAGTAATCGTTGCTGTTGCTCTTTTAATCAAATAGAGGGGAGCGGCTTTATGGACGGAATTTTCGATGAAATCGATTTCGCGCGTAAATGAAGAAATAGAGGCAACAAAGTTTTTTGATGATTTGTTTTCCAAGCTCAAAATAATTTTAGGGATCCTTGGGATCGTTGGGTTAGCGATCGCCATTTATATTTGGCTCAAATAGAAGCCCTTGGAACCCTCAATTTGTCCGGTTGTTGTCTTTCTCAGAAACCGCTGTTTTGATTTAAAATCCCGCTAACCAAATTTTCGACTCGCTTGATAGAGGGGCTATTTTGTCTTGCAGCGAAAGCAATGTTCATAAGAACCTATTGCAATGATTGAGTTAATCTAGATAACAATCGATTAATATTGCATTTCCGGGGGGCGATTTACCAGTTTTTCCAGGAAGCCCAACTATAAAGGTGTTCGAATTGGCTGCAACCCCAGCTGGTTTCGCCAGTGGCAATTGTGGGTTGAAAGGAAGGGGCCTGTTTCGAAAATGGAAGCTTACCGATGGGGAATTTTCCCCAGGGAACCGAAAATACCCATTGGCAGCGCTGCGACCAGCATGGTGCCCAGGATTTGAGAAATGGGCCAGGCATAATCATAGAAGAAAATCGGCGTCATCCCGGTGGGAGAGCCTGCCACCGCAATATGACCAAACCAGGATCCGGCGAGTGCCAGGAATAACACCATGATGGCGATGATCATTTTTGCAGCCACCGGTCTCACCCACTGGGAGACTGCATAACCGGCAGAAATGAAAAAACAACCGGCTGCAAACAATACACCCCCAGGCAGAGTGTTCAGGAACAGGAGGTCATAAAGCAAAAGCCCGGCAGTCAGCACCACCCCGCCGACGAGCGCGGCCAATGCCATCCGCAGCAGGGTTTTTGAAAAAGGAAGGGTTTCTGAAAGCAAGCGGGTAATAAATATTCCGGCTCCGAAGACAAGCCCCATGAACAAGCCGCGTTCGACGGCAATGCTGATGCGGGTTATATCCATGTAATTGGGGAGCTGGTAGGTGAGGTATACCTGGGCACCGAAACCAAGGAAAACTCCCAGGGCTGCCAGCCCGAAGACACCCAGCAGAGCTGCCAGGTTGGAGGCCAGCCAATTCGTGAGGCTTTCCAATGAAAGCGCCAGGCGTGTGCTGCGGGGAAGGAAGGCGGGCAGGCTTCCAGCGGCTGCGAGCACGCCCAGCAGGGCTCGATCACGGCGGTCCTCTTTCACAGTAGCGAGCAGCCGCGTGACCGCTTCCGTTGAATGCAGGCGGCCGATCAGCCGGGCCGCCCGGTCGCCGGTGACCGTCTCTTCGCAAGCCAGCGCGGCAAGTGCCTGGGCTTGCTTTATATCCGGGAAGCTGGTCTGCCAATGAGGCTGGGGATGAACCATGCTTTCGAGAAAATCAAAGATGGCCAGTTTCAAATCCTGGCTGACCCTGCTGCCGGCAACTTCCAGCAGGGAGTCCGTGAGACCGTCCGGCAGGTCGGCATTCGAGTGCAGGATGGCATGGTCGTGCAGGAGCAGGCCCAGCGCCCGGCTGGTAAGCGCCAGGTTATCGCGGCGAATAAATGCCGCTGCGATCCGCAGCCGCTCCGGGGGGTCTGCCACTTTTTTCCACCAGAAATCGATATCGTAAGCGTATACCAGGGCGCAGTGGAGCATGAATGATGCCAGGTTCCCCGGTCCGCCCGTTCCCCCGGATTGCTTTTCGGCCACATCCACCAGGGCAAACTTGGTCAGGGTCAATGGGACTTCAGGCCTGGAAATATCCCAAGCCTGCATGGCGTCCTGGATGATCTCATTTGCACCCAACCCAGTTGGGCTGATATCATTTTTTCGGGAAATGTCGACCGGAAGCGGCGGAATGTTGAAATCATCATAAAGCATCTGCATCACTGCGGAAGCCGAGCGCGGGCGCGATGAGGGCTGGGCAGCGGTGATCGTACGCAAGGTTTTTACCAGTGCCGGGGGTAACCCGGCATTGTATTCGCGCGGGTCGGGGATCTCATCGCTGGTATGCAGCTGCTGGATCCCCAGGGCGATCTCCCCATCCCAGGGAAGGTGACCGGTAAATAATTGATAGAGCACCACGCCGAAGCTGTAAAGGTCGGACTGGACCGTGATCTCGGAATGGCTGCTTTGCTCGGGGGGGGAATACGGCAGCGTGCCGTGCCCGGTGTGCATCGCCATGGTACTGCTGGAAAGGACGCGCGCCAGCCCGAAATCGAAAACATAGATATTCCGGCTGTAATCCATCAGCACGTTGCCGGGTTTCAGGTCGCGGTGGATGATATCGTGAGCGTGCAGGTAATCGAGGGCCGAGGCGATGTGCGCGGCAAAGTCCAGGGCAGTCTCCACGGGCAGCTGACCGGCTGCCAGTTTATCCTGCAGGGATCCGCCGGGGATATAAAGCGAGACAAGGTAGCGCAACCCCTCGAGACTGCCAAAATCGTAAAGCGGCAGGATGTTCGGGTGCTCGAGGCGCTTGAAGAGTTCCCCCTGCTGGTCAAAAACGTTGTCCGAGACCGCCTGGGCCTGCTTGTCGATTGCTTCCAGGAATTTTATGGCAACGATACGGCTGATCTCTTTTTCCAGGGCAGACCAGACCACGCCCTGCCCGCCCGCGCCAATCTGCTCAAGCAATTCATACTTGAGAAATTGCATCCCGGGACGGAGTTCATCAATGTTCAGAGGCAGAGATCCAGGCATACCCATGGGTTGATTATCAGCCGGGCGAGCAGATTATTTTAGCGGCGAGGCGGGAGGATTTTAGAAAAAGCGCTATTTGCATCACAAGTTGGTTCTATTATTGGATTTCCCGATGATCCCTTGAGCCCGGTGCATTGACCAGGCGGCTGGTCCCAGGCTGGGTGTTTATTATTCACCAGTTAAGGGATGATAAAGTCTGCCGTGGCAATGGCTGGTCCAACGCTGGGTATTTACTATTCACCAGTTAAGGGATGATAAAGTCTGCCGTGGCGATGCTCGAGACGCCGCTACCCCCGGTCGCCTGGGCATAAATGGTATAGGTGCCGGGCGGTGCAAAGTGCTAAAAATCGAGCCCATCGGGTTGCAGGTGCCCGACCCGTTAAATGCACAATAGCGGACTGCATTTTGAACGAATGGGCTGCCAGCCGGGTGACCGAGATCATTTGGTCCACTAAACCAAAAATCAACCTGGGTGATCCCATCGCCATTGGTCGTTCCCACCGCAGTGTCCCAGGCGATGGCTTCAAATTTGGTCTGACCGACATCGGTAATGATGTCTCCATTGGTCGGCACAATGATCTGAACGTTCACGATGCCTATCCCGGTCGTGGACGTGGCAGTGTGGGTGGACGGTCGCGGTGGGCGTGGACGTGGAGGTTGGGGTGGCGAGCGTGCCTGTTGGAGTAGCTGTCGCGCTGGGGGTCAGGGTGTCTGGCGGAAGAGGCGAAGGGGTGCGGGTACGCGTGCGGGTGGGCGATGCAGTCCGGGTTGCCGTGCGCGTGGCGGTCGGGCTGGAGCTGGCGGTAGGCGTGGCGGTTGCC
Source organism: uncultured Chloroflexia bacterium (assembly GCA_963830585.1). Lineage (GTDB taxonomy): Bacteria > Chloroflexota > Anaerolineae > Anaerolineales > Villigracilaceae > UBA877. The sequence continues at coordinate 1,540,172 of CAWHNA010000002.1, forward strand.
GTGGCGGTCCTTGTAGCGGTGGGGGAGGCTGTAGCGCTGGGAGTGCGGGTGAGACTGGGGGTCGGTGTGCTGGTCCGGGTGGGGGCGTTGGCGGTCTGCATGGATTGAGCGGCAGCGTCCGAGGCCACCGGGGTGATATTCGCAGGATCGCAGTAGCTGCCGGTGAGACTGCAAGCCACGTCCAGGTCGTCCCGTGAGAGCGCCTGCGGTGTGGTCGGCGGACCGACCGGATCGGTACCATTCGGTCCACCCAGCGGCACGGAGACACTTTGCCCGGCGGTGAACACCTGCTGCTGACCTTGCGAGACTATGGAGCCCGAGCCGCTGTAAAGGGTGATGTCCATGCTGCCGTTCTGATGCGCCCGCAGGCTGGCATTGCCCATCAGCGTCAATTCAGAGCCGTTGACGGTAAAGCGGATGCCGGTGCCTTCCGGCATGGTCACCATCAGGCCGTCGAAGGGCACCTGGGCGCAGGAAACCTGCCCGAGCCCGCTGTAGAAATAATAGGTCTCCAGGCTGCCGGAATTTTCGAGGGTGGTGTTGCCGAACACCACCATGGTGACGGTCTCACCGGGCAGGGAGCGCGGCAGGTTGCTGATCACCTTGAAGATGGCGATGCCCCACTGGTTGAGCACGGGGTTGAGCATGGAGGCTGAAATGCTTTGGATCTGGTTGATGCCGACGATATCCCCGGGCACCGCGAACTGCTGGGCGGTCCCCGGCACCAGCCGGGCGCTGACGGTATTGTTGCCGTAGCAGGCCTGGTCGGACCCGACCCGGTCGCACAGGTCGCTGGAGGCAGACATGGCCCGCTCGATCAAGGCCTGGCAGTCGGCCTCCCCCACTGCCAGCACGGTGAGAGTTCGATCGGCAGGCAGCCTGAACGGGATGGCGCCCGAGCGGTAAAAGACCGCCACCCATAATACGACGCACGCCAGCCCGGCGATGCCAACAAACCCGCCAACGAGAGCCAGCGACGAGCGGCGTTTTTTTGCTTTCTTTAGCGGCTTGGTGTCGGGTTCTTTGAAATTATCCCCCGGGATAGGTTCGCTTCGGGCTGCGGCCTGCAATGCAGCCAGCTTTTCCTGCGCCATCCGGTCAGCGGGTGCCAGCTTCAGGATCGCGTTCAGGCTGTAGATGCGTTCCTCGTCATTGACACATGCCTGGTAAACCAGCTCCCAGGCTTTGACGTTTCCCGGCTCCCTGGCGATCACGCCGCGTAAAATGTCCCGGGCTTCTTTGATCCTGCCGGTCTTAAGGGCGCGGGCGGCCGCTTCAAGGGGATCCGTTTCAGGAATGCCGGGGGCGACCATTTAGATCATCCTGGAAACCCAATTCAGTCATCCTTGAGGCGGTAGATGAAATAGAGCTCCAGGCGCCCCATGCGCACCGTGGCAGGGTTGGGCAGGGCCGCAGGCTGGTTCGATTTCAAGCGGACCTTATTGACCCAGGTGCCATTCGTGCTGCCAAGGTCGGTGATCTGGTAGCCATTGCCCGTCCCCTGGATCCTGGCATGCTGCTTGGAAACCCCCATGATATAGCCCTCCAGCGGCGCCAGGTCCAGGATCCCCTCGGGGGCTCCTTCTGCTTTCCTGCCAATGACGAAGTCACTATCCTCGCGGATCGCAAAGGGATACATGAAGTTGGCGCGATAGACCGCCATCCCGTTTTCGGGAATTTCCCGGACAAACTGGTCGATCAGCCCGTCATTTTCCACCGTGGGACGGTAGGTAAAGGTGGGCATCTGGGTGGTGGTGGTGGTCAGCCCCCCGCTGGCGATCTCGAAAGGCACACCGCAGTAGATGCAGGCGGTGGCTTCGAGATCATTTTTCATCTTGCAGGAAGGGCAATATTTCCAATCGTTACGAGGCATGGGAACTCCTTGAAAAATCGATTAATGGCATATTAATAATATTACTACTGAACATGGCAAAAAACAACAAACCGACCTTGCAATTATGATTTTAATGAAATTAATGCTTATCCAACTATATTAACAAAATCCATGACCTTTCCAGCCATGGTTTTGTTTTGCGAAAAAAATTATCTGCCAACGATCTTCGCAAACGGGGATCAAACGGGGCTTTCAAATCAATCGTGATAACCAGGGCAAGAGAGGAACAATATCGACGGGACAGGCTCGAAGGGAGCTTCAATTTACGGCACCGGTTCGGTCGGGAGCGGTGTTTCGGTCGGGAGGTCGGTGGGGACCTCGGTCGGCGGCAGCGGAGTCTCGCTGGGTACCAGGGTGGGAGTTTGGGTCGGGACCGGTGTCTCGGAAGGTGCGAGGGTGGGTATGTCGGTGGCAGTGCAGGTGGGTGTGGGAGTATTGGTAACGGTATCAATGGCTGGCGGCGCGACTGTGTCGGTCGCGAGCGGATACGGAACTATCACAGTATTCGTCATTGTATATGTAGGCGTGCTGGTTGGCGTGGCAGTGGGGGTGTCGACCGGATCGCCAATGCTCCCTGTAAGGATCAACTTCCTGGTGACCTTAAATCCGTTCTCGAAGAAAACGTTGATGACAAATTCAAAATTCGTTCCATCGATCTCAGTATCATGCGCTGAAATCGGGAGCGACCAATCCAGCTCAAAGTGGGTTGAAGAACCGGGTTCCATCACCACGTCACACGTCCCGACGGGCTGCAGGATGAATTGGGGAGGGACGGTTTCCCTTTCCACGCAAAGCGTCCCGGGGATGGTGCCGGTATTGTTTACGGTGACGTTCACCACACCGATATCGCCCGGTTTTACCTCGCCCAGGTCCATTGCGCTGCTGCTGGTATCATCCACGTCAAGGTTGAGGTCCAGGGAGGCCGCGGAAACCGAAACCCTCGTCCTGGAGGTATCTTCCAGTAACGCCTGGGACTTATATAACCCCCAGGTCACCAGGGCGATCAATAATATCGAAGCTAAAACGAGGATCCTTTTCATTTACTTTCGAACCATTCCTGGATAAACAGGACAGTCAAAATGGGTTCTGTTCCTGCCTTATGGAACGTCGGGAAGCTGATCGAGGTGCCAGGTCACGTCAAAGGATAAGGTGGCACCCTGGGCGTCGTTGTCCTGCTCGCTGAGCGGCCAGTTGAAAAAGACGGCCAGCGGGATCGAATCTCCGGGCGCAAGGTCCATAACGTCTATGCGCATGCCAACAAGCTGGTTGATCGTCACATCTTCCCCGAAGGAGGTCCAGGGTTCCACATCCGCCCGGAATTTTGGATGGATCAGGTCACCCAGCAGGCCGCTGGCGGGTGAAACATTGACGATCTCGAACCAGAGATGCCCGGGAATGGTGCCGTCGTTGGTCAGGAGCACCTGCCCGCCGGGAGCCAGGTCACCGGGCTTGATCTTGTCCAGCACAAAGGTCTGGCTGGTGCCGCTGGAATCATTCACGTTTAATTTCAAAGCAGCAGCAGTCAGTTGGTTGCCGGTGCTCGAGACGGTATCGGAAAACCACGCGCCCGTGCCGGTGAGACCGTAAACCAGGATGGATACCAGCACAAGCAGTCCAGCCAGCCCGATGATCATAAATTTTTTCATATCCATGTTCTCCTTAAAAAAACCAGAGAAATAATTATTGTGGTTAACCGAACCGAATCATTTTTTCGATCAGGTCCTGCCAAACAGGGAGCGGAGGTAAAAAAACGGATATCCCAATAAAGGAAAGTACAAACGGACGATCCCGACAATTTTCAGATTACTGCCTGAAAAGTCATCGGCAATATCGTTGGCATCCCCCTTGGTTTCAGGCAATCCGCCGTGATAGGCTTCCATCAGCCGGTGGGTGACCAGGCTGCCATCCACGCTCATGGTGACCACCGTCCCGAAGGGAATATCCGAGGTTGGGGGGGTGATCACGACCAGGTCCCCAAACCCCAGGCAGGGGTACATCGAGTTCCCATCGATCAGCAGGACCTTGTACCAGCGGTTATTGAGGGTCCCATACGCCAATGGGAAAAGAACAATGAGAACGAGATAGAGAACAACCGAAGCTGCAAAACTAAATAATGTTTTCATATATTCCTCTGGTCAGAGGAGCAATCCCTAAATTTCAGGGACTGCCCCTCTAAGGCTAATTAGCTGAGTGCTAACTTAGTCGTTCCAATGCTTACGGAGCCGCATTTACGTTAAGCTGTTCACCTGTCAACGTCCAAGTGAAACCAGCTATTAATCCTTGGGTTGTGATGGGGGCAGCCGCGCCGAAGGCGAAGGTCAGGCTAACCCAGCCATCTTGTCCAGGATCGAGGAATATCGAGGTGTAGTTGTTGACATTGTTGGGATCAGAGAACCAGCCGTTGCCCAAAGGCACAGCAGCTTCTTTTAATGACAAGTGACCATCGGCATTAGTGTCAAAACTCATAATATCAGACAAGTTTGTTGTACCATTTGAATCAGCAAAGGCTGTCACATAAAGCCAATCCTGCATGACGGGGCTGCCAGTGAGAGCGAAACCAGACCAGACAATATTGATCGGTATCGTGCTGGCGTTATGTAGCCAGATTTTGCATTCAGTAGCGGGATCGCCGGGGCCATATTCTCAAGATGGCAAGCTCCGCTAACTGTGTGGGTACCGGTGTTGCCAATGGTCATGTCGAAGGTGGCAGCCTGGTAATTGTTGTCGGTCGCCGTAGTTATTACGTTCCACCAAGCACCAGAGCTGATTAATCCCACCGTCATTACTGCGATTGCCGCAAAGGCAAAAACGATCATAAGTTTCTTATTCATTACAGCATTCTCCTTTTTCCTCAAATAGTTGAATAGGACTTGCCAAATAGGACTTGTTCGAACAGGATGGTGAAATAATGCTGAAATTGTTACCCACCGCCTCCTTCCTGGATCGATAAAGTTTCATTGATAGTCCATTCGTCGATGAGATCTCTTCGAAAACGCCAGCTTTTCCCTAGGCGAAAGGAGGGCACCCTTCCCTCGTTAGCCAGCCTGTAGACCTTTGCTTCGCTCAGCCGCAAATAATTGGCGACGTCGTGCACGTTCATGATCGGTGTGGTTTCCCCCCCGGCTTGAGCCATTGATTCATTCATAAGGATCCTTCTTCCCGCGCACATACCAATGTAAAAAAACGATGAAAACATGTGAATTTATGGTAAATCATGCCGGTATTCTTATACCGGTTTCCCCCGCGTAATAGAATAGGCTGTCTAGTCAATCAGGTAGGCAGTTGTACGGATTTTCCCCCAAAACACAAACAAGTGACTATAAACACCACGATCATTTGCCCAGGTCGGGGGTCTCCCCGGCGTCCGTAGCAGCCCGAGCTCGTTGGCGCGCACGATGGCGGCGGTGCACGTGCTGACCCCCAGGCGCAGGTAGGCGCCCGAAAGCAGGTTGCGGAAGGTGGAAGAGGAGATGGACAGCTTCTGCGCCAGTACGCCAGTGGGCAGGTCCGGGTAGGCGGCGCTGAGGGATAACACTTCCAGCTGGCGCCCGGTCAGGAGCATCTCGGAGTGGCCCGGTCACGAAGACGTTGACCGCGACGTGCGCGCTCCAGCTCGTCGAGGTCGGGGCGCTCGCGCCTCGACGACACGATCGCCGACGTGCTGCCCGACCTCGCCGCCGCCTATCCGCATCGCGGACATCAGGGTGGAGCAGTTGCTCGGCATGGACGTCGGGCATCCCGACTACGCGAGCACCGGGCTCGTGCTCGGTGACGTCGTCGCCGATCCTCGCCCGCGTGTGGTCGGCCGACGAGATCATCGACCTGGTGCTCACGACATTGCCGCTCGGATCCCCGGGCACCCTCGCCTACTCGTCGACCAACTACGTCATCCTCGGCGAAATGCTCGAGAAGATCGAGGGAGTGCCGATCGACGTGATCCTGACCTCGGTCGCCACCGCGGCCGGACTGACCGAGCGCTCGCCCCGGCACCGACGCCGCTTTGCCCGCCCCGTTCTCGCATGGCGTACTCGACGAGCCGGGCGTGGACCAGCTCGTCGAGCTCGGAGTCGAGGGAGCGCACACCTCAAGACGTCACCGACTGGGCGTCTCCTACGGTGGCGCCGCAGGGCGCGAGAAGTACTCGACGATCGCCGACATGGGCGCGTGGACGGCCGGCGGAATGGGCACGAGCCTGCTCACGACGGACACCGGCGGCGCGCGTCTCAAGTCAACCCGTATCCAGGCGGGGGCGGCGGCTACGGCCTCGGCATCGACGACTTCGGCCTCGGATGGATCGGCCACAGCGGCCAGATCTTCGGCTGGACGTCACTCGCCATGTACGACACCGACACGGGCGACACCCTCGTGGTGATCACGAACTCGACCGGATCGTTCGACGCGACGGGCAGGCCCGTTGAGATCTTCCCCGAGCTCAAGCAGGTGTTCGGCTAACCGGCCGAGCTGGGCGTACCTCGACCTCGACCACATCGTCGTCGCCGAGCGGCGTGTCCGCGAACACGGCAGGTGCACCACCGAGACCGAGCTCGGCCATGTCTTCGGCCGCCGAGACCGCGTCGTGCATCGCCCTCGCTGAACGATGTGGCGCGCAGGGGAACTTCAACATCATCGGCGGCCGGCGGCGAGCAGTGCGCCGGTGATCGCAGCGAAGTGGATGCCGGAGACGAACGCGTGCTGCGCCGCACTGGCGAGCTCGGCGCCGAGCGCTGCGGGAGGCGGGCCGCGGTCTGCAGCGCCGCGCCGAGCGACTCGCCCGGCGCTGCTTGGTCGGCCGCGGGCAAGGCGGCGATCGCGTCGGCGATTCCGCGCTGTAGCGCGATGCCGCCGCCTACCACCGCGCACCGAGGGCCGCACCGAGCTCACCGTACGTGTCGTTCATCGCCGAGCCCGCACCCGCACGGCGAGGCGGCACGGCCGACATGATCGCCGCGGTCATCGGCGACATTCGTCAGCGAGTTGCCGGAGATGAGCACGCGCTCACCGAGCACGTAGGGGTACCCGGTGTCGACCTCCGATCAAAGCGAACAAGAGGAATTCGATCGACACGAGCGTCATCCCGGCGGCAACCGTTCGGTTCGAGCCGAAGCGGGCGCTGATCCGCGGTGTGAGCGGCGCGACTCATCATGATCGGCGCGATCGGCAAGTAACCGCACCGCGGCCGAGAAGGGGTTGTAGCCGAGGATGAGCTGGAATACTGCGTGGAGAGGAACATCACGCCGAACATGAGCAGGAAGACGAGGGTCAGCCCCGCGGTCCCCGCGCTGAATGCGGGATTTGGAAGTACTTCATGTCGAGCATCGGCTCGTCGACACGCGACTCCACCACACGAACGCGGCGAGGGTGAGCACGCCGCCGAACGCGGCGAGTGGCTCGCCGTTCGTCCATCCGACGTCGGGCGCCTGGATCAATTCGTAGACGATCGCCGAGATGCCGACGATCGAAAGACCGCGCCGACGAGATCAGCTGGCTTCCGCCGATCGCCCGACACGGGCACGAGGAACGCCCCGAGCACGAGTGCGATGAGACGAACGGGATGTTGACGGAAGCAACGGACCCGGAGGTGGCCGAGCAACCAGCCGTTCGCCAGCGGTCCGAGCGCGCCCGCACGCCCGCGACCCCGGCCCAGATCGCGATGGCCTTCGTCCGCTGTGAGGGCCGAAGACTCACGAGGATCGCACAGCGTCGACGGCATGATGAACGCGGCACATGCACCCGATGAGGGCCCGCGAGCCGATGATCTGCGCACTCTCGGTCGACAAGGTGGCGAGCAACGCGGCAAAGAAGAAGCCCGATGAGCCCGAGTTGCAGCGCGCCCTCTGCGCCGAAACGGTCGCCGATCGCGCCTGCGGTGAACAGGTGCCGGCGAAGACCGACGAGTAGCCGGCGACCGCCCACTGCGGCTGAAGGTCGTCGCATGCAGGTCCTCGGACAGGGTCGGGATCGCGACGGTCGACTTCGAGTTGCCGACGGTGACGATCACGAGG